>NZ_JBXYAV010000002.1:0-7538 GCF_057369435.1 Empedobacter sp. EJD.6dd | reverse complement strand
CGTTTAGAATTGCGTTATTATTACTTCATGAATACAAATATAACTAATTATTACTTACAAAACACAAGTAATAGTAAGTATTCAAAAAGTAATAATAGGAAATTAAAAAAGTATTCAAAAAGTAATAGTAAGGTATTCAAAAAGTAATAATAAGACTTTTGAAAATCTTTGTAATATATATATATATCAAATATATATCCGTTTTTTATCGAAAGCCGATAAGTAATGTATAATAAGTTATGTTTATTAAATACAAAAACATTGTAATTTTTAAGTTTATAAGGAGTCATTTTTCTTTGAAAAATTGACTTTTCGGAGTTCGTTTGAATCTCACTGTTTTCGTTGGAGTGAAAAAAACAAAAACAAAAAAAAGGAAATAGCAGACCGCAGGTCGCACCAAGGGGGGGGGCGGATTTTTATTTTTGATAAAATTTATCTACTTTAATTAATTGATTTTTAATTCATTAATGTGTTTTTGTTGCTCAAATTTAATGTTTAACCATAAATTTGAAAGCGAAACGATTTTAAAACGGCTTCTTTTGAGGTCGTTTTTTTTTGCGTTTTAAGACACTTTATTTTTAATCATTCAGAAATTATAATAAAAAATATTTAAAGCTGTTTAAAGCTAAAAAATAACTATATACAAGCTTATTCACTCCTTAATTTGAGTTAAAAACAAGTGGGGTTTTAATTATTAGATAAAATAACAACGAAGAATGACCAAAGTAAAACAAATCAAAAGAAAACAAAGGTAAGTTTCGCATCATTAAATTTTAGCATAAAGCCGTTTCCTTTTTATATAAAATTTAGTGATGCTGCACTTGTTGAAATGGCTTTCTTTTTTTTCGTTTTTTCTTTTCTAAAATGTATTTTTTGTAAGCTTTTTTTTCTTAAAAAATTTCTTAAAATTTCAATTAGATGCAAGATGTGGATTTGCACGTACATACTAAATAACAACTTGCCTTTTTAGAAAAAAGGAAAGTAAAAATCGGAACTCTTTTTTACGTGAAATTTGATCGAAATAGTGAGTAGCAAGAGGGTGCTTGTATCCTACGGAATACAAATATGTATTTGGTTGATTATCAATGTTATTGATTTTGTAAATAATTATTTCTGTTATTATTGAGTAATTATTTTTATTTTAATTAAGTGATTTGTATTTACTTACGCATTTTTTAAGGTGATTATTTAGAGTTGAAATTTACTCTTTATACACGATTCTAATTTTCAATTTAATGGAGAAAAATCAATCAAAATTAAGTGATCAAAAACCATCGTTTTTATGTTTTTGAAAAAAAGTGAAAAAAAGCAAGAGGATACCGAACAAGGTTCGGTATTTACTTAATTTCCAATGTGTTGAAAATTGCAGTTTTCACAAAAATGGAACATTTTTTAAGGAAGTAGCTGATAATCAATATTTAAAAATGGAACATTTAACAGTTTTTAACATAAAATAAGCTTTTTTTGAATAAAATACAATAATGTAATATGTTTAAAATTTTAATATGATTGATGGAATTTTAAAAAAGGGAAAAAGTATAATGTAGGGGAAGTGATTTTCGATGAATTATTAATAGTTTAAATCGATAGTTTAAACTATTAAATTGAGATGAAAAAATAGTATTCCGAATGAAAGTAGGAATAGCAAGCAGTAATCGGGGATAACCCGATTTGTTTTATATTCCTATGATATTCAATTGATTATAAAATATAATTACTAATTTAGCTAAAATAAAGTAGTAATTATTGTTGTAATTTATTGATATGTAGTATAGTTAGATACTTTTCAAAAGTAGTATTTCACAGAAATAAGCAAGTAGTATAAAACACATTGTTTTATTAATTTTTATGCTAAAATCAGAAAATAGCAAGGTGTGTTATTTGATTCAGAAAACCTCCGTAAACTACAGTATTTTAAATAAATAATGACCTTGCCCTACGGGATAAGGAATTGATTGCTCGTCAAAGTCGCAATCAAAATTTTTAAAAAAAGAGAAAAGCAGATGCAACTATGCAACTGAACAACAAATAAAAAAGTCTATCAAAAATATTCTGATAGACTTCTTTTATTTTAAGTCCTATTTTACATAAAGGTTATTCTATAATAACAATTATGTTAATTCAATATTATTCATACTAATAAACATTCTAGATACTTATTAAAAACACTGTATTGTTTTTAAAAAAAGGCATAGATTTGTAATTATATTTATCTTTTATGAAAAAATTTATACTTATATTACTTTCAAGTTCTATATATTCTCAAGTTAGTATATCAGTAGATAATAAAATTAATATACATTCAAAGGCATCTTTAATTATAAAAGCGCCAGAAAATAAAGCTATGGGGCTTTATCCTACTAGTGTTTCAAAAATGGAATATCTACCTTTATATAATAATTTAAGCACTAATTATTTTGATAAAGACGAAACAATGAAAGGTATGTTAATGTATGAAAATAAACACGCTACATTTTACACTTATGATGGAGAAAAATGGATCAATGAGAAGTCAAAAGAAAATTTTAAACTCAATAAATCTAGATTTTTATCAAATAAAGATGATCAACAATCTGTAGTTTGTGTGTTATTAGGTTGTGGAGAACATGTAGCTTTAAAATTTAGTGCACCAATAGATGGAGAAAAATCGTATAATAATTTAAATATTAAAACAGAAACTGCAAGTATAAAATATGGTTTAATAACATATAATTTTAGTAATGCAAAATTTATTATTGAAGAACCTGGAGTATATGAAATATCTATTAGTATTCCATCTAAAACAGGAGGTGCTGTTAGCCTTACAGCTGGACCTAGGTATCAATTAAGAGGATATCTTCAAGATGAAAATGGAAATTTCCAAGAAAGTAAATTAACGGATTTTGCACCAGATTATTATGGTGTTTTAGGAATTGGAGGGGATACTAAAACAGGTGCATATAGTTCTACTCAAATACGATTAAAGAAAGGAGATTATATTATACCTCGCATTGATTCTCCTGGAGCAACAGTTTCTGTTGTTGTAACTATGACAGCTGCTTCAGATGAAATAATAGCAGAAAATTATCCTCGAGAAATAATGTTTACAAAAATTAGTGATTAATTATGAATAAAAAATTATTTTTTATATTGATTATCTTTATGATGGCTAACCATAATAAGGTTTATTCTCAAATTAAAATTGGTAAGGACAAAGATATACACCCAAAAGCTCTTTTTGAAGTGGAAAATATTGATAACAAAGGAATAATAATTCCTTTTGTAAATAAAAATAATGACTTACCTAATTATAATTCTTCAGAAGAAGATTTCTATAATAATAATCCAGATGATAATGGATTATTAATTTATAGTAAAGAATCTAAAGATATTATGAAATATGATGGTTATAAATGGATTACAGGTCAAGAAAAAAGCATTTTAAATTATAAAAACCTAAGTATTTTTTCTTCTAATAGTGCTAATCCAACAGTAGCTAATGTTTTAGGGATAACAGGAAGACCTATTCTTATTTTTAATATATCCAATGATATTGATAAAAGTACAATCAATAATTTAAATTTAAATTTAAGTGAAGGTGAAATTGAAATTAAAGAAGATGGTTATTATCGTATAAATCCTTCTATTAAAATAAATAGCGCAGGAGGATTGTCCGTTGGTAATAATTCCATAGTTTTATCTTTACAAGCCAAATTTTTAGAGAATGACGACTGGCAAAAAATTTATGAAAATTATTATCTTTTAACAGGATTAGTTGTCACGGCAGGTAGTTCAAATTCTGTAAATAGTTTTTCCGTTACTAAGTATTTAAAAAAAGGAAATAAAATAAGATTAAAAGGAGGAATACAGGCCGATCAAGGAGTAAATTTAGGATCAGGAGTAACTTTTGTTATGAATGACAAAGATACCTTTTTATATATTGAAAAATTAGATTAATATGAAAATATTAAAAAATATAATATTTGCCAACCTTTTTATGTTTAATTTGGTAAATGCACAAGTTATAATTGGAGATGATAACTTTAATAATAAAAATACAATTTTAGGAATAATTAATAAAAATGATAATTCAGAAGATTCTAAAGGAATAAAACTTCCTTCTGTAAAAAATAAAACAGAATTACCTTTGTATAATCCAAATGAAATCGATTTTTTTAATGATGATTCAACTATGGAAGGAATGATTCTATATCAAGAAGATATAAAAAGAATTGTGGTTTATGATGGAGAAAAATGGAAAGAAACTTTATTTGAAGGGCATAATAAATATACAAATGTAAGTTTAGATCCTAAATTATCTGATTCAAATTACCCCACTATTGGATGTTTTCTTGTAGGTTGTGGATCTGATGACGTACCTTTTGACTTAACAAGTAATGATTCTAATTTAGATGAATTAGGTATTCTTAATCAAAAAGGGACATTAAACAGTGCTGACTATAGTAATTTTACATTTAAAGAATCGGGTTTATATAGGGTTATAGTTAGTTTAGGTATTAAGACTTCTGGAATTCATGTTACGCCTCCAGTAATATCAATAAGAGCATTGAAAAACAACTATATCTTAGCAAGAAAAGATATCCCTTTAAACGAAGCTATATTAATTACAGCTGGAGCTAATAGAACAGGAACAATGGAATTTGTTGGTAAATTTAGTAAGGATGATTTATTAAAAATTCAGATTAGTAGTGCTATTAGTATTTTAACTGTTGCAGATACTTATCAAGTAAGACCTTCTAAAACAACTTATTTAACAATAGAAAAATTGTTTTAAAGAAATAATATTATAATTAGAAAAGGCATGATTTATTAGATCATGCCTTTTTATATATTTTACATAAAAACTGTTATGTAAAGTATATACGATATATATAAAAAAATCCACAACCAATTAGATTGTGGATTTTATATTTTATAAAGCCTTACACTTCTATATTTTGTTTAACATAAACATTATTATCTACCTAAATTATTTAGGCTAAAATATTGATATTGTGAGAGTGCCGTTTTGGATAAATGATTTTGTAGTTAGGGATACTCTGTAGACCGCATTTTTGCGTTGAAACAGCATATCCAAAGCAGACAAAATAAAGCCTTAGTATTTCAAATATTAAGGCTTTATTTTATATTTTTTAATAAATCTTTTATTTCTTCATCTGAAATAGAATCTTGATCGCTTTTATCATAAATAGATAGTAGATAAATAGTTTCGTTTTCGATTAAGATATGAGTAATAACTCTTGCTCCACCACTTTTACCCTTTCCTTTAGATTTTATAGCTAAGCGTACTTTGTAGCAGTTGTTTCCTAAGTTTGTTCCAAGAGTAGGATTTTGTTCTAACTCCTCAAATAGAGAAGAAAGATCGTCTTTAATGGAGCGATACTTTTTTCCTAATTTTTTCGCTTGTTTTAGAAACTCTGGAACAGCAATAATACTATAACTCATTTAGTAACTCTTTAGTCGAAATTCCTTTTAATTTACCGTCCTTTATTAAATTCAATTCATTAACGGCTTGAGAAATTTCATCTTTGATATTACTTGAGTTATTTTGTTTTGTAATTTTCATTTTTAAAGCTTTTGCAAATGCTTTTAATGCCTTAGCTTCTTCTGATGTAGATGGTTCTACTATATAGATTTCTTGTGTTGTCATATTTTAATTCTTTAATAATGAACGTAACTAATCTGAAAACAAAAATACAAAAACTGTACAAGTTATTTTTATTGAGTTACTTGTTTATTTATTTCATCTAAAATAGATAATTGATTTTTAGATGCAGTTTTTTGTTTTTTAATTTCTTTTTCAATTGTAATGGAATGATCGTTTCCGTGTTGGAAAAGTATATATTCGATATATTTTTTTAAACTCATTCCGTTTGCAGAAGCAAGGATAGATAAACGTCTTTGTGTTTCTAAATCCAAATCAATTAATTTTCTTTTCATAGCTGGAGAAATTATTGATCTAACCCTTTTTCTTTTGCTTCAATAAAATTGCGTTGGCGTATTGAATCTAACATAATTCGCTCATTAATTGCTTTTTCTGCTATAGAATCAATAAGTTTTTCATGTAAAAGCAATTGTTTTGTGTATGCAGTTTTATGATATTCCATCTCATTAAGAAGAGTACTAAGATTTTCTTTCGATTCTTCTAGTTGTTGTTTTAGCAAAGGGTATTCGGTTAATCTTTTTTGGAATTCCTGATATTCATCTTCTGTGAAATATTCCGTTATTCCGTTGTCGTCATCTGTCGTTATGTTGTCGTTATTGTGTCGCTGAACCAACAAATTAAGAACATCTTCATTGAAAGAAACCTCTTTACCTGTTTTATCTAAAAGTTTATCTATATATCTCTGAGCAGTACGTTTGCTTATTTTTAATATTTCTGCAAGATTTTCAGAAGTGTATTTTTCATTCATTTTACTTGTCGCTATTTGTCGTTTGCTTGTCGCTAAAATTATTTAATTATTTTATAAATATCTGAAATACAAATAATTTATTACGTTTTAAGCTGTCGTTTATGTGTCGCTATTTTATTTTTTTAAGATATTTTTTTCTTCAAAAATTTGTTCAAATTTCTTCTTTAAAGCTCCAATAATAAATCCTTTTCGATTATTAGCGTAGACAGAAGGTTCTCTTAATTCTACTAAAAAATCTAACAACTCATCCTCAGATAAATAATTGTAAAGTGATTCAAATAAGTTTAAATTATTTTTCAATTCCTTGTCTGTAAATTCAAAATTATGGATTAAGTAATCCTCTATGTTTTTAGGAATAAACCAACGTTTAGAAATTTGTTTCATTAATTTCTGTTTCTTCAATTCTTTATCTTCAAATTGTGGTTGGTAAATTGGTATAAATTTGATCCCAGTAGTTTTTTTTCCAACAGTGAGTTTTTCGTAATTAAACGTATAAGGACTTTTTTCGTCCAATTCTTTTTTTGCAGGAATAATAACCTTATTGATGAAATTTGCAGTCAATTTATATTTGTCTAATAAACCAAACATTTCTTTCAAATTTTCAATAGAATAATTAATGGGTTTTTTCTGTTCAGAAAGCAATTCATAAAAACGCATTGCATAAACACTTTCAAATTTCATAGCAGTTTCAAGTTCATACTTTCTAAATCCTTTAGAAAAATCCATTAAAGTTTGATAAATCCAATCTGTAACAAAAAAAGAAACAGATTGAGAATATTTATTAATTCTAACTTTGAAAATTATACCATCACTTTTATATTCTTTTTCATCATCGTATGATATTATTTTTTTCTGTAAGCTTCGAAGAGCATTTTTTATTCTTGCATGATTTTTATCTTCATAATCTTCTTTATTGTTTAAAAAAGCAGATACAGGTAATGTGTATTTAACATCGTCATAAATATCTTTTTCTATTGAATAGTTTTGATTTAATTTCTTGCCTTCAATTAAACTTTGATTTAGTTCAATAATTCGATAGAGGATTCTTTTTTCATAAACAGAATAATCATATTTTGCAGTTGTCAAAATATAGGACTGTAAAACTTCTTTATTGTTTATTATCAT
>NZ_CM170667.1:0-3394353 GCF_057369435.1 Empedobacter sp. EJD.6dd | reverse complement strand
AGAATTTGCAGTTATCATTGTAATATTGTCCAAAAGTGCTTAAGTTTTAATGTAAATTATTGATATACAGCGAAGTTTTTTAACAAAAGCTTCTCTACAAAATTGTGAACAAATTTTGAATAAAAAAAATGAAAAGGGTATTGATAAATTAAAAAATACTTTGTATAATTCGGAAAATTCAACAAGTAGTTTTAGATAAAATAAAAGTACTGCAAAGATAATCTTTTCAGACATATTTTGGCTCATAAAACTAATATTTCTTATTTTTGTATCACTATGGAAATTACACAAGAAAAAATTGACTTTGCCATTATCAAAGTAGAAAATCATTTAAATGATTTGGGTATTAAAAATAATTTTTCTCTTCTAAAAATTGAACAAAGTGAGGATGAAAATGTAAGGATTTTTTGTTATGAAATTGCAAATCCTACTTTTAAAACAATTATTCAAATTCAATATGATTTCTTAAAAGAAGAACAAAAAGATTCTTCGCAAACATCTTTTAGTTGGATGGATTACAAAAAAATTACTGAATAGACTTTTTCATTTTTTATAAAATTAATGATAAAGTCTTTTTTTTGTTCTCTATTTTTGAAGTTTAAATGATGTTTTAGAAAATTATGGAGAAGATAGAACAAACTGAACAGTTAAATGTTTTTCGTACCAAAACTCGTATTCTTTATAAACATACTGATCAAATGAAAGTGGTTTATTACGGAAATTATCCCGAGTTTTATGAAATTGGTCGTGTAGAATTGATGCGCAAAAGAGGCTTTCCTTATGCAGAGTTAGAGGCAATGGGAATTCAGATGCCCATCATCGAAATGCATACAAAATATATTGGTAGTGCGTTGTATGATGAATTAATCGAAATTGAAACAACAGTTCCCGAACGAGATAAAGGTGTTCGTATTCGTTTTGATTATAACATTTACAATGAAGCTGGAAAAATAATTAATCAAGGTTATACGATTTTATGTTGTATTGATGCCGAAACTCGCCGACCTGTTCGAATTCCAGAGCGTATTTGGACAAGTTTAGGTCTTTAATATTATTTAGAATCATTAATTATTCGTTAAAACAAATTCTTGCAAATGAATTCTCATTAAATTTGTCTCTTAACAAAACATGATAAAAAACGAATGTCAACACTTCAAGAAAAAATCAATCAAACGATTGTAGACGTTATCGATTTTCCAAAAGAAGGAATTGTATACAAAGATATTACTCCATTGTTCTTAAATCCTGAACTTTCGGACGAAATTGTAGACGCTTTTGTAGAAAAAGCAAAAGGAAAAGTAGATGTTGTTTGTGGAATAGAAAGCCGTGGATTTTTGTACGGAATTCAGATTGCGCAAAAATTAAAAGTTCCTTTTGTCTTAATTCGTAAAGCTGGTAAATTACCTCCTCCTACAATTAGCCAATCATACGATTTAGAATATGGACAAGCAACTATCGAAGTAAATTCGAATTATATAAAAGATGGTGCACGAGTTTTAATTCATGATGACGTTTTAGCTACTGGTGGAACAGCAGAAGCTTGTGCTAAATTGGTAGAAAAATGTGGTGGAAAAACGACGCAGTTTTCTTTTATTGTTGATTTAACTTTTTTACATGGAAAAGATAAGTTAACATCTTTTACAACAGATATTGTTACTTTAACTGAATATTAAATAAAAAACTCCGCTCAAAAATTTTGGTCGGAGTTTTTTTTATTTTTTTGGGGCTATTATCACTTCAGGAGCTCTATCCTTCCCAATATCTAATAAGGCTTTAATATTCGCTAAAACTTCCCTGAAACTCTGTTTTCCTTCTGTTTTATATGGTCCACTATCAGCATTATATCCAATACAATCTAATCCAAATACTTTTCCTAAAAAAAGTGCACGTTTAAGATGATAGGATTGAGAAATCAAAATCACTTTATTAAACTGAAAAATATTTTTTGTCCTATAAATTGTACTATATGTATCCAAACCTGCTCCATCAAGATAAGTATCTTCAATTTTAACTCCTCTATCTAAGAGATATTTCTCCATTACATCGATTTCATTAAAATTCTCATGTATTTTTTCACCAGAAAGTAAAATAACATCTACTTGATCTTCTTTATAAAGCCGAATTGCTGCATCTAAACGGTCTTTCAAGAAACGAGTTGGTTGGCCATTTGCCTGTACTTTTGCACCAAAAACAACTGCAACACGATAATCTTGCGGAATATTTCCTTGATAATTGTAAATAAAATAGGATGTAAAAATCTGAATAATCAATGCTACAATCAAAGTAAAAACCGCTATTAACCCAGCGATAAACAAACTTTTGCGCATGACAAATCTTCCTATTTTTACAATTTTACTCAACTATTTTCCAATTAAAAATATTTATTACCCAAAAGTCTATAAGATTAGTGATATTTAAAAATTATAAATGTGAAAATTATTTTAAATTTTTCATCGTAATTTTAGACAATGAATGAGTTTGATTTAAGAACAGTTACCGTTGAACGCTATTTACAACCTTTGCGAGAAGGAGGTTCTTTGCCAGCATTGGCTGATGCAGATGACGGTTTTAAATATGTTTTGAAGTTTAAAGGCGCAGGTCATGGGCCTCGAATGCTGATTTCCGAGTTGTTAGGTGGTGAAATAGCACGTGTTTTAGGATTTAAAGTTCCTGAATTGGTTTTTGCTTTATTGGACGAATATTTTGGACAATCGGAAGCAGATGAAGAAATTCAAGATTTGTTAAAATTTAGCGAAGGAACAAATTTAGCATTGCATTATTTATCTGGCGCAATCAATTATGACCCTGCTGTCATGAAAATCGATGATAAATTATCTTCTCAAATTGTTTGGTTAGATGCTTTTTTAACAAATGTTGATCGTACATTTCGCAATACAAATATGCTAATGTGGCACAAAGAATTGTGGTTAATAGACCATGGTGCTGCTTATTATTTCCATCATTCATGGGACAACTGGGAAAAGGCTGCTTTAGCTCCATTTACACCAATTAAAGATCATGTTTTATTGAAAAATGCAACAAAGCTTGAAGAAGTTGACGCAGAATTTAAAGCTATTTTAAATGATGAAATTATCGATAAAATTGTTGATTTAATTCCAGATGAATGGTTAGAAACAGAAGTTACACATGCTACTTTTGAAGAAATGAGAACAGTTTACAAAACATTTATCAAAACACGTCTACAACATTCCGAACTTTTTATAAACGAAGCAAACAATGCCAGAAAAAATCTTATATGAGTATGCAATTCTTCGTTTAGTTCCGAAAGTTGAACGCGAAGAATTTATAAATATTGGTGTAATTCTATTTTCGAAAAAACAAGATTATTTGAAAGTAAAGTATTTTATCAATGATCAACGAATTAATGCTTTCTGTCACGAATTAGACCTTAATTTTATAGATAGTAACTTGAATGCTTTATCTAAAATTGCAGAAGGAATTCATCCTGAATCAGCAGTTTCTAATTTTGAAACACCAGAACGATTTCGATGGTTAACAGCAGTTCGTAGCTCATCTATACAATCATCTCGTCCGCATCCAGGAAAGACTTTTAATTTGGATAAAACATTAGATAAACTCTTTAAAGAACATGTTTTATAAAAGTTAAACGATTAAAAACGAATGTTTTAATTTTATTTCTTAATTTTGGTAATACATTAATTTTAAATTATTTATCGCCATGAGTACATTAAGAAACAAAGTTCAATTAATTGGGAATGTAGGAAACAATCCTGAAATTAAAACATTAGAAAACGACAAGAGACTTGCTAAATTTAGTCTAGCAACAAACGAAAGTTACACAAACAACAAAAACGAAAAAGTACAAAATACAGTTTGGCATAATATCGTTGCATATGGTCCAATTGTAAGTATTATTGAAAAACATGTTGAAAAAGGTAAACAACTTGCGCTCTCAGGTAAATTAACTTATCGTGATTATCAAGATAAAGAAGGAATCACAAAAAATATTACTGAGATTATACTAGATGAAATTGTGCTTCTTTAGCGTTTAAAATAAAAGGGAAACAGTGATGTTTCCCTTTTATTTGTATTCATCTAATTTATTTTAATTAGTTTAACTACTTCAAAATATGCTATATGAAAAACTTACTTTTTATTATTCTACTCAATTGCGTTACATTATCCGCTCAAGAAAAGTTAACTATTAACTACGAATTTAGAAATGAAATTGATACAACTGGAGTAACAAATCCCGAAATGTTAGAAGATTTTCAAGCTCAAAACTCTGTACACCTGACATTTCAATTAACTACTTCGAAAAATGAATCAAATTTTAAAAGAATTAATCGAGAAAAAGACATAAAACCACCAAAATATATTGATAATGGTCTACTTAACTTTAATTTGACTTTATATAAAAATTTAACTGAAAGCTATACGTTAACAACCGAAGTATATAAAAACAAAACTTATTTGGTTAAAGATCTAATTGATAAAAAACTTTGGAATTTTATAGATGAAACATCAACATTATTAGGCTATGAAATCAAAAAAGCAACCTATATGCAAAATGGGATTTTAATTGAGGCATGGTATGCTCCAGCTCTTCCTTATCAGAATGGTCCTGATGAATATTCTGGGTTACCGGGACAAATTCTTAAGGTAAGTTATACCATTCTAAATGCTGTACCTCTCGAATCCTTTCACTATACAGCTATAAAAATAGATAACAAAAGCAAACTTGTATTTAGTAAACCTACAAAAGGTCAAATAATTTCAAGAGAAGATTATGAAACTATGTTAATGAAAATCCAACCTTCTATTCCAACTAAAGAACTTGGTAATTCTATAAAATAATAATACAGCCATCTTACCAAATTAAAACAAATATCTTTTTAATAATTATCAAAAATAAAATTAGAATTCAATAAAAAAAGGATTTCATATTGAAATCCTTTTCTATTTTTTATTCTGATATGAGATTCCAAATCAAGTTTGGAATGACAATTTATCCTAACATTCTAATCGCGGTTTTTAGACCTTGGATAAATGTATCAATTTCTTCTTTTGTATTATAAACTGCAAACGAAGCACGAACTGTTCCAGGAATATTGAAATGTTGCATAATTGGTTGGGCACAATGATGTCCTGTACGCACTGCAATTCCTTTTTTATCTAAGATCATACCTACATCTGACGAATGAACGCCATCAAAATTTAAGTTGAATGAAACGGCTCCAGAATGCTCTGCATCTTTTGCATAGATTACAACTTCATCAAATTCTGATAAACGTTGAATCGTATAATCTACTAATTCTTTTTCGTAATCGTGAATAGTTTGCATTCCAATGGAATTGATAAAATCTATGGCAGCTCCAAGTCCAATAATTCCAGAAATATCTGGAGTACCAGCCTCGAATTTGAAAGGTAAACAAGCATAAGTTGAAACTTCCATCGTAACATCTTTTATCATCTCTCCTCCTCCATGAAAAGGTGGTAATTCATTCAAAATGTCTTCTTTTCCATACAAAACTCCAATTCCTGTTGGTCCATACATTTTATGCCCAGAAAAAACCAAGAAATCACAATCCATTGCTTGTACATCAATAACTGTATGCGGTGCAGATTGTGCAGCATCAATTAAAACCCAAGCTCCTTTAGCATGTGCTTTCTCGATAATCGTTTCTATAGGATTTACAACACCTAATGCATTAGATACTTGATTAACACAAACTAATTTTGTTTTATCTGTCAATAAATCATCTAATTTATCAATATCCAAAATACCTTCTTCTGACAAAGGAATATACTTCAGTTTCGCACCTGTTCTTTGACATAATAATTGCCAAGGAACGATGTTAGAATGATGTTCTATTTCGGTAATGATAATTTCGTCATCAGCAGTCAAAACATTACGCAATGAATTAGAAATTAAATTAATTCCTTCTGTTGTTCCACGAGTAAAAATGATTTCGTAATCGTGTTTCGCATGGATAAATTTCTGGATCTTACGACGAGATTCTTCCATCAAATCAGTTGCTTCTTGACTTAATGTATGAATTCCACGGTGCACATTTGCATTGTATTTCTCGTAATATTCGTCTAAAACATCTAATACAACTTTCGGTTTTTGAGAAGTTGCTCCATTATCTAAATAAACCAATGGTTTTCCATTGACTTCTCTGTCTAAAATTGGAAATTGACTTCTTATTTGTTGAATATCTATTGACATTTATTTTAGTTTTGAGTGTTGAGTTGCGAGTTATCTGTAACAAAAAAGTAAGTATTCAAAATAGTTTCAAATACTTACTTTATATTTCAAAATAAGTTCAACTTAAAACTTATTACGTATAACTCAGAACTATATTTTATAATTCGAAATCTAAACTAACACCTAATTTTTTTGCAATTATGGCGTTTACTCGGTTAGAAATTTGTGGAATTTGTACATGACGTAAAGCGTCTGCAGCAAATGCATACAATAACATTGCTTTTGCTTCTTTCTTCGGAATACCGCGTTGTTGCATGTAGAATAAAGATTCTTCTTCTAATTGCCCAACTGTACATCCGTGCGAACATTTTACATCATCAGCAAAAATCTCTAACTGAGGTTTCGTGTTGATTGAAGCTCCATCTGATAATAATACATTATTATTTTGTTGGAAAGCGTTCAATTTTTGTGCTTCTTTGTGAACAAAGATTTTACCATTGAAAACACCTTGTGCTTTTTCATCGTAAATTCCTTTGTACAACTCGTGCGATTCACAATTTGGGAAATTATGCTCCACAAAAGTATGGTGATCTACATGTTGTTTTCCGTCAATAACCGTAATTCCATCCATTACAGAATTACAATTTTCTCCATTTTGGAAGAAGTTTAAGTTATTTCTAACTATTTTACCTCCAAAAGAAAACGTAAATACATTTGCACGAGAATCTCTTTCTTGATTGATGTATGTATTATCAACCAATGAAACATCGTGAGAATCATTTTGGAATTTGTACCAATGAATCTCTGCATTACGACCAACATTTACCTCAGAAACAACATTTGTTAAGTTTGCTTTTTCATCTAATGTTTGATGTCTTTCGATGATTTGCACTTGTGCATTATCACCTACGACAACCAAATTACGAGGCTGATACATTGCTTCTTGAGAAGCTCCTGTAGAAAAATATACGATTTGAATTGGCTTAGATAAAATTACATTATTTGGAATAAAAATATAAGCTCCATCTTTTGCAAAAGCAGTATTCAAAGCAACCATGCTTTCATCTTTCTTTGCAATTTTTCCGTAATAATTTTCGATTACAGCTTGATGAGTTGTTTTATGCATTGCACTTGACAATACACAAATATCAGCTTCATCATGTGTTGTATTTGACAAAAATGAAGAATATTTTCCGTTAATGAATACGATTGTGTATGTATCGATATCATTAATCAAATATTTCTTAATGTCTTTGTACTCTACTGCAACTTCGTCTTCTGGGAATAATTTATAATCCACTTTTAACAAAGGAGCAAGATTTGTATATTTCCATTCTTCGTCTTTACGTGTCGGAAAACCTTTTTGGTTAAAGATTTCGATTGCTTCTTGACGAAGACCTTCGATTCCTTTATTTACCTTATTTTTTTCGTTGAACACTAAATGACGAGAAACTAAATTTTCTTTTAAATCAATCATTTTAGATATTGTATTAATGTATTATGTAAGAAGTAAAAAGTACTTTGGACTTAATACATTTTACATTTTACAAAATGTTTAGATTCCTGCTTCTTCTTTAACCCAATCGTAACCTTTCGCTTCTAATTCTAAAGCTAATTCTTTACCACCAGATTTAATGATTTTTCCGTCAGCTAAAACATGTACAAAATCAGGAACGATATAGTCTAATAAACGTTGGTAGTGTGTAATTACTAACACTCCATTGTTTTCATTTTTGAATTCATTTACACCATCCGCAACAATACGTAAAGCGTCGATGTCTAAACCTGAATCTGTTTCATCTAAGATTGCTAATGTTGGATTTAACATTAACATTTGGAAAATCTCGTTACGTTTTTTCTCACCTCCAGAAAAACCTTCGTTAAGAGAACGAGATAAGAAATCTTTTTTGATCCCTAATAAATCTGCTTTCTCACGAATTAATTTCAACATTTCTGAAGCTCCCATTTCTTCTAAACCTTGTGCTTTACGCGTTTCGTTGATAGAAGTTTTGATGAAGTTTGTTACAGAAACACCTGGGATTTCAATTGGATATTGGAAAGACATAAAAATTCCTTTTTGTGCTCTTTCTTCTGGAGCTAATTCTAAGATTGATTCGTCTTTAAATTTAATATCTCCTCCTGTTACTTCGTATTCTTCTTTACCTGTAATAACATTAGATAAAGTTGATTTTCCAGCACCGTTAGGTCCCATTATCGCGTGAACTTCACCTGGATTAATTTGAAGGTTTAAACCTTTTAAAATTTCGCGCTCTTCAATACAAGCGTGTAAGTCTTTTATATTTAATAACATAATCTAATTTGTAAATTAGTTAATGTGATAATTCTCTAATTATCTTGATTTTGATACATAGATGTCAGATTTTCAAAATCTTTCATCTATGTTATCTATTTATTATTGTTAATTTCTAGCTTCTAAAAAACTATCCTACAGAACCTTCTAATGAGATTTCTAATAATTTTTTTGCTTCTACAGCAAACTCCATTGGTAATTTATCTAATACTTCGCGGCTAAATCCGTTTACAATTAATGCAATCGCTTTCTCTGTATCAATACCACGTTGGTTACAATAGAACAATTGATCTTCACCAATTTTAGAAGTTGTTGCTTCGTGTTCTAATTGTGCCGATTTATTATCAATTTCGATGTAAGGGAAAGTATGTGCTCCACACTCGTTACCCATCAACAATGAATCACATTGTGAGAAGTTACGCGCTCCATCTGCATTTTTATGAACTTTCACTAAACCACGATAAGAGTTTTGAGATTTACCAGCAGAAATTCCTTTCGAAATAATTGTCGATTTAGAATTTTTACCAATATGAATCATCTTCGTTCCTGTATCTGCTTGTTGGTAATTATTTGTAACAGCAATTGAGTAAAACTCACCTACCGAATTATCACCTTTCAAAATACAAGACGGATATTTCCATGTAACAGCAGAACCTGTTTCAACTTGTGTCCAAGATACTTTTGCGTTTTTCTCACAAACAGCACGTTTTGTAACAAAGTTAAAAACTCCTCCTTTACCTTTATCATCTCCTGGGTACCAGTTTTGTACGGTAGAATATTTGATTTCTGCATCATCCATAATGATTAACTCAACCACAGCTGCGTGTAATTGGTTTTCATCACGCATTGGTGCTGTACAACCTTCTAAATATGAAACATAAGATCCCTCGTCCGCAATTAATAAAGTACGTTCGAACTGACCTGTTCCTGCTGAGTTGATACGGAAATATGTAGATAATTCCATTGGACAACGAACACCTTTTGGAATATAACAGAAAGATCCGTCCGAAAAAACCGCAGAGTTTAAAGCTGCATAAAAGTTGTCTGTTGGTGGCACTACACGTCCAATATATTTTCTTACCAATTCTGGGTGCTCTTTAATAGCCTCCGAAATAGACATGAAAATAATTCCTTTTTCCATTAAGGTTTCGCGGAAAGTTGTTTTCACTGAAACTGAATCAAAAACCACGTCAATTGCAACTCCAGACAAACGTTTTTGTTCGTCTAAAGAAATTCCTAATTTCTCGAATGTTTTCAATAATTCAGGATCAACCTCGTCTAAGCTTGCTAATTCTTTTTTAGGCTTTGGAGCTGCATAGTATTGTATTGCTTGAAAATCTGGTTTTTCGTAAGTTACGTTAGCCCATTCTGGCTCTTCCATCTTTTGCCAAGCACGGAAAGCTTCCAAACGCCATTCTGTCATCCATTCTGGCTCCTCTTTTTTGGCTGAAATAGCACGCACGATATCTTCATTCAATCCGACTGGGAATTCTTCATATTCCATTTCAGTCGTCCAACCAAACTCATATTGTTTCTGGCTGGCAAGATCTTCACGTAGATCGTCTTCTGTATATTTTGTGTTACTCATCTTATTATTTATAAAATGTATAGGTAAAATTAAACTGTAAAGGTTGTTGCTTATCAGCTTTATTCCCTAAAAATTTAAATTCTTTTAATCGTTGATTTTGATCTAAAATTACCTCAAATTGTGGTAAATTATTTTTCAAAATCTGATATTTATTTGATGAAACTAATTTAATTTCAGACCAAGGTCCTTCTTGTAAATTAATTTTCTCCGTTTTTTGTACAACATCTGGCGTATATTCATTCAATTTGAATGGCACTTTGAATGTTGAATTACTAAAACAAACCTTGTTAATATCTTGACCCAATGACTTTGTTATTCTACAATCATGCATCATTCGATCTTCAAAACCTATTTTTTGTTCCATATAGGTTTTCTTCAACATTACATCTCCTTCTAACCAAACAATATCAAAAAGTTTATTTCCATTTTTGACATACATTTTATCTTGGTCGTAAAAAAATTGGTTTGTCTTCGGTTCACTTCCTTTTCTTTCGATTGTTTCAGAAAAAATTACACCATCTTTGTAGGTATATTTCACTTTTATTGGTTTTGCAACCTCATCTGTTAACTCGAAATCAAGAAGATTTTCTGTTGCGTCATAATTCGCTTTATAAACTACTTTTTTATTTGACGCATTGGTAATGGTCATCGTTTTTATTTTTGAATCGCTTAATTCCAAAGCCTTGATAAAAGGTTTTACATTAAACAAACCAAAAAATAGATGTTCTGAATATGCTTTATTTAACTTTTTTGAAGTTTCTGTTGGCTGAAACACCATCAAATCTTTTTCTACAATTGTATTTTGTCCAAAAGCAACAAAACCAATTAAAAGTGTTATGAATAAAGCAATTTTTTTCATGTTATACTGCAAAACTTTCTCCGCAACCACACGTACGAGACGCATTTGGATTATTGAAAACAAATCCTTTTCCATTCAATCCTCCAGAATATTCTAATGTCATTCCAACAAGGTAAAGAAATGATTTTTTATCAACCAAAATTCTAACACCATTGTCATCAAACAACTTATCATCTGTTCCTTGTTCTTTCGTAAACTCTAAATTATAGTTTAATCCCGAACATCCTCCACTTGTAACTCCTACTCGAACAAAAGACTCTTCGATAGAAGTTCCTTCTTCTTGTAAAAGTGAAATTATTTTATTTTTTGCTGATTCTGAAACCTTAATCATTTGATTCTAATTTTATATTGCAAAGATACTTATTTAAAATGACTTCAAATAATGAACGATATAAATATTAACAATCGCTTAAGTTTTATAATTTATAACCTTTTGCAGTCATTCATTCCCATATAGATAGGAAGTCGAATAGAAAAAAGTTAATTATTTTAAACCTAATTTATTTCGTGTACGTTTCACTACTTTTTGTGCTACGACTCTGGCTTTCAATGCTCCATTTTCTAAGAAAGCATCTAAAGTAGGTTTATCACTCATCAATTCATCAAAACGAACTCTTGCATCTGCATATTTTTCTAAAATCAATTCGAATAAAGCTTGTTTCGCATGTCCGTATCCGTAACCTCCATTTAAATAATTTTGACGCATTTCTTCTATTTGCTCTGGTGTAGCTAATAATTTATACAATGCAAAAACATTATCTGTATCAGGATTTTTTGGATCTTCTAATGGAGTAGAATCTGTTTCTATCGACATCACTTGCTTACGCAATTGTTTTTCTGGTAAGAAAATATTGATAAAATTGTTTCTTGATTTTGACATTTTATTTCCATCAGTACCAGGAATCAACATGATATCTTCGTCGATTGCTGCTTGTGGTAAAACAAATGTTTCGCCCATTTGGTGATTAAATCTCTCGGCAACATTACGCGTAATTTCTAAATGCTGTAGTTGATCTTTCCCAACCGGTACCACTTCTGCATCGTACAATAAAATATCTGCAGCCATCAAGATTGGATACGTAAATAATCCAGCATTTACATCTGCTAAATAATCTTGTTTATCTTTGAAAGAATGAGCTAATGTAAGACGTTGAAATGGGAAAAAGTTTAATAAATACCATGTCAACTCAGTTGTTTCGATTACATCTGATTGACGATAGAAAACCACTTTTGATGGGTCCAAACCTAATGCAAGCCATGTTGCAGCCACTTCGTACGTATTTTGTTTTAACACTTCTGCATCTTTTATTTGCGTCAAAGCGTGTAAATCTGCAATAAAAATGAATGAATCATTCCCCTCTTTCTCTGTTAATTCGATTGCAGGTGAAATTGCTCCTAAAATATTTCCTAAGTGCGGAGTTCCAGTTGCTTGAACTCCTGTAAGTATTCTTGGCATTTGTTTAAAAAATTTAAGAAGCAAAGATATACTTTATAGACGAATTGAACTAAATCTTACCCTAAGTTTATTTCATTTAATCTCATTGTTTATCTTAAAAAAATAGATGTTAGAATTTATTTTAAAAATTAATTTTAATTATGAAATTAATTTTTACATTTGTAACTCTATTAAATCGATAGAGTTTATATAGATAAAATTAAAAACTAAAATGAAAGATTACTTAAAAACATTTAACTTCCTCTTTATAAGGAAAAATTTATTACGACAACCTATTATTTTTTATTCTGGACGAATGTGTTGCTGATTAAATCAGCTTTAAAAAAGAATGATGACTTAATTAATCATTTTAAAAAAAATAACAACACATTTTACAAATAAAAATTATGAAAAAAACACTATTCAGAATTAGCCTTGTCTTTCTTATACATACACTAACAATATCGCAAGTACACGCGCAAGATCCAACTCCAAAACCTATTATAAACGATTCTATTACAGGTACAATTATAGATGCTAACTCTAAAGAACCTTTAGCCGGAGCAACAGTGAGTTTGGATGGGGTTACACATCAAGTTCAAACAGATTACAATGGTCAATTTAAATTTATTACTGGACAAAAATTACCTGTAAATCTTTCAGTATACCTATCTGGATACGATCCAAAACATGTTATTGTAGAAAATACAAATACAATTATAGAACTAAATGTACCATCTGAGAATTTAGACCAAGTTTTGGTTACTTCTCGTAGAAGAAAAGAAAAAATACAAGAAGTACCGATTCCAGTTTCTACCATTAGAGGAGCAGTCTTAGAAGATGCTGGAGCTTTTAATGTAAATCGTATAAAAGAACTTGTACCAACTATACAATTGTATGCTTCTAATGCACGAAATACAACTCTTAATATAAGAGGTTTAGGCTCTACTTACGGATTAACGAATGATGGAATAGATCCTGGTGTTGGTTTTTATTTAGATGGAGTTTACATTGCTCGACCAGCGGCGACTTGGTTAGATTTTATCGATATAGAACAAATAGAAGTATTAAGAGGACCACAAGGAACTTTGTTTGGAAAAAACACAACAGCTGGTGCTTTTAATATTACTTCTCGTTTACTACAATTTAAACCAGAAGCGAATGCAGAAGTTAGTTATGGGAATTTAGGTTTTATTCAAGCTAAAGCATCTATTTCTGGACCAATTGCAAAAAATTTAGCTGCTCGATTTTCTTTTTCTGGAACACAACGCGATGGAAATCTATACAATGTACACACGAATAGAAAAATAAACGATGTAAATAATCAAGGATTTAGAGGACAATTATTATTTACTCCTACAAAAAATGTAAAGATTTTACTTTCGGGAGATTATTCTGCTCAAAAACCTGATGGATATGGATGGGCTGTTGCTGGTGTTGTAAGAACTCAACGTGCAGAATACAGGCAATTTGATAATATCATAAAAGATTTAGGTTACGAAATTCCATACAAAAGTGCTTTCGAACGAAAAATTGACTTAGACACACAGTCTAAAGCAGACAATAAATTAGGCGGAGTTGCTTTAAATGCTGATATTAAAATTGGAAATGGAACACTAACTTCTACAACTGCTTGGAGACATTGGAAATGGGTTCCTTTAAATGATCGCGATTATCTTGGAATACCTGTTTACACTATTTCTTCTGGAAATTCTGTTCATGATCAATGGTCGCAAGAATTTCGATATTCAGGTAAAATTAGCGAAAATATAAGTGGTGTTATTGGTTTATTTGGTCTATGGCAAGATTTATCTACAGACCCTGTTCACACAGAAGAAGCTGGTTCTGCTTTGTGGCGTTTTCAACAGAATTCTACAAGTCCACTTTGGCGTACTCCTGGTTTGTTTGATAATTTTGGAATTAAAACTATTTATGGAATAAAAAGTACAAGTTTAGCTGCTTATACACAAATTGATTGGAGCGTGACAGATCAATTGCATGTACTTCCTGGAATTCGATACAATTTCGATAAAAAAGAAGCACATTACGATCGTCAAACTTATGGTGGATTACAGACAATAGATCCAGCTTTAATAGCTTTAAAAAATGGAGTTTATACCAATCAAACTTTTGATGTAGATGCAAACGAAGGAAATTGGTCGGGACAATTATCAGTTCAATATAAATTTAATCCAAGATGGAATGCCTATGCAACATATTCTATTAGTTATAAACCAATCGGTGTAAATGTGGGAGGATTACCTACTGCTAATGGACAAGTAATGTTGGAATTGGCAAAGGTAAAACCGGAAGCTGTTAATCATGTAGAAATTGGTTTTAAATCTAATCCTACTAAAAACACTTTGCTTAATGTAACCGTTTATCAATCTGATATAAAAGATTATCAAACACAAGTACAAACGCCAGAACCTGGTGTAAACAGAGGATATTTAGCAAATGCAGAAAAAGTACGAGTTAGAGGTGTAGAATTAGATGGTAATATATCGATTCAGAAATTTCTTAAAATAACTGGAGCTTTGGCGTATACAGACGCTAAATATGTAAAATTCACTAACGCACCTGTTCCATTAGAAGAAGTTGGTGGCGCACAAGCCTTCAAAGATGTTTCGGGAGGCGTTTTACCTGGCGTTTCTAAATGGTCTTTGTCATTAGGCGCAGAAGCTACTCAAAAAGGTAAATTTCTTAATCTCGAAGGTTCTTATTTTATTGGAGCTGATGTTTTTCATCGTTCAGATTTTTCATCGAGTTCTTCACCTTCAAAATACTTAAACATTGACGGTTACACTTTACTTAATGCAAGATTAGGCTTCAAAGCTACAAACGGAATTTCAATTTTTGTTTGGAGTAGAAACTTAACCAACAAAGATTATTACGAACAATTACTTGCTGCACCCGGAAGTTACGGACAATACGCAGGTGTTGTCGCTGATCCAAAAACTTATGGAATTACACTCAGATATAATTTCAAAGCAAATAATTAATTTTTAAGAACGAGAGGCTCATCACTTCTCGTTTTTTTTTATTTAAAACAATTTTCCAATTTGGCGAAATGGCCAAGTAATTGTTCTTATAGTTCTGCCTACAATTGTTCTTTTTCTAAATATAACTGGACCTCCTAATTCCAAATAATTAACTTCTTGTTTATCAGTTATAATTTGACAAACAGACGGATTATCAATGACAAAAACCTGCTTCTCAATCCCAACATAATAATATTCAATTTCATATGTAGATTGACCTTTTAAAGCTTTCAATTCAAATTTTCCATTTTCATCTGTATAAACTATCTTATTTGAATTTTTTAAATTAACTTCTGCATCCACTAAAGGAAAACCATTATTATCATTAATAATTCCTTGCACAACGATCGAATCATTTTCTGTTTGAGCTTTTGCTAAAGTAGAAAAACTTAAAAACCCCACTAAAGATGAAAATTGCAACCATTTTTTAGATTGATTAGCAATTGAATGAGAAGCTTCATAAGAATTAAACTGTTCTAAATTCCTTGTTTTTATTTTTACACAAGCAGTAGGATTTTCATTCAGAAAAGTTTTTAATTCTTTGAACGAATAATGATCCAAATCGTGCACACATTTAGAACAAACTTCACAAAATTTTTGTTGATCAGAAACTGAATTCATTTCCATCCAATTCTGTTTACATTTCTTCTCTATTTGTAGTTGCATAAAATTGACTTTTCAATAAAATTAAACTTTTTTCGAAAATTTTTCAAACCTCAACCAACCTTTTTGCAAAAAGATGAATCTATAAAGAAAAAACAAGTATTAACCTTAAAATTATATTGATATGAGTAACAAAGCTTTTTTAGACATTCTTTTCGAAAATCGAAACAAAGAATATGGTGCATACCAACTAAGACAAGTTGCAAACCACGATTTGATGAAATCTCTTTTTGTAGGGATTGGTATTGTTGTATTAGTGACAGGAGGAACTATCTATGCAAACAATAGAGCAATGAAAAATACAACAATTATTGATGAACACGTAGTGACAGTAGATATTACGGATATTGATGATGTAAAGCCTCCAGAAAAAAAAGAGGTAATTCCTCCAAAAGAAGATCCTCCGATGGAAGAAAAAACAATTCAATTAAAAACAGAACAAGTAAAGCACATTATTCCTAATCCAACTACAAATCCTAAAGTTGAAGAAACTATAAAACCAGTTGATGAGTTGAAAAAAGCGGATCTTGGAACAGAAAATAGAGATGGAATAGCTTCTACTGGTCAAGTTGGTGGTGGTGAAGTGAGTGATACAGGAAACAAAATTGGTGAACCTAACACAAAAATACCTGATGGTCCAAAAGAAGTTAAACCTGTCATTAATTCAAATGCTACAATTACAGCTAAAAACGCTGCAGTTATGGCAATTTATCCAGGTTGTGAAAGCGAAAGTAAAAAAGGAAATGCTGCTTTAACAAAATGTATGAGTGATAAAATTTCGAAAGAATTAGGAAATGAATTAACTGATTTTGCTGAAACAGCATCGCGAAACAATATAGGAAGTGCGGTAGCTAAAATGCAATTTATCGTGAATAAAAATGGTGAAATTTCACAAGTAAAACCATTAAGCGGAAGTAATCAAGATTTAGGAAAAGAAGCTAAATCTGCGTTAGAACGAATCAACAAACAAATTCTAAGAAAAGGTAAAAAAATAACACCTGCAAAATTAGAAGATGGTTCTGATGCAAATTTAATTTTCTCTATTCCTGTTAAATTTCAAACAGCAGAATAAAACATAATACTTTTCTTTCTGAAACCATTGCATTTATTTTATGAGTGTGATGGTTTCTATTGTTTAAGAAATTGAATATCTATTCAGAAAAGTTCTATTAAATGCAGATTTATCGTATAAAATTTAAGTTTTAAGTCAATCTTAACACAATAAAATTGTAACTTCGTCGCGAATTATGAATAAGAATATTGTTTACGGATTGATTGGTTTCGGTTATTTTTTGATCGGAATTTTTACTTGGAAATATCAGTTTTTCATCGTCAAATTAGACGAAACAAAAGCGATGTTATTGGGTATTTTATTTATTGTTTATGGCGCTTTTCGTGTTTATCGCGGTATAAAATCTTATAAAAATGATCAAAAAAATTAGTTTACTTTCACTCTCAGCCTTTCTTATTTTCTCTACTTTTAGCTGTAAAGACAAAGAAAAACAAACAAAAGCAGAACAAAAAACTGCTGTTAAACGTGCTTTACACGAATACGGAAATTTAACCATGACAGTAGATCCAAGTTTTAAAAATTTGGCGCAATCGCTGGCAGATATGTATATGGTCGATTATCCAGATGTAAAAATCTCAATAAATGAAGAGATTGAAGAAAAAGCAATCAAAGATTTTTATGAAGGTAAAATTCCATTGTTGATGGCAAGTAAACCTTTAACAAAAGCACAACAAGAACACTTATTTAATAAAACAACAACCAAATATATTTCGTCTGTTATTGCTTTAGATGCAGCAGTTTTTATCACTTCTGTAGATAATCCTATCAATTCGATCACGATGAAAGATATAAAGGATAATTTATATAAAAATGATCCGAAAATGACCTTTATATTTGATCATCCAAACTCTGCCAATTACAATACAGTGAATGAAAGACTGAAATTAACTGTAGAAAATGGAGCTAAAGTAACAGCGATGGGTGATGCTGAAAAAGTAATAGATTTTGTACAAAAAGATAAAACAGCAATCGGAATTATTGGATTGAACATTTTGAGTGACAAAGGAAATCCAAAAGTTGAAGAATATCTAAAAAAGGTAAAAATATTATCTATTGCAGATGATAAAGGAAACTTAGCATTACCAACTATTCCGAACTTAAAATATGGTGTTTATCCTTTTTATCGTCAAATTTACATTTTGAAAAACGAAGTTGGTTTCGGAATTGGAGCAGGATTCTCACGATTTGCAGGTTCGCAACGTGGACAAAAAATTGTAACACGTGAAAGTCTTCAACCGTATTTTATTTTCAAAAGAGAAGTTCAAATTAATACGTTAGAAAAACCATTACAATAAAACAAAAAACGACACTATCCCATCAAGTGTGTAAGTAGAAAAGTTAGGGCTTAGATTTTATAATCTGAGCCTATTTTCAAAAATAAGCATAAATTGGTTTAAAACAATTCCCCAATTATGGATTGGCATAGTCCATTTTTTAGTGGACTCTTTGAGTGCCAGATAAACAGACTTTAAGACAGCATCATCGGTAGGAAATGACATTTTATTTTTAGTGTATTTTCTAATTTTTCCGTTTAGATTTTCAATTAAATTAGTGGTGTAAATGATTTTACGGATTTCTAGCGGAAATTCAAAAAATACGGTTAATTCATCCCAATTATTTCTCCAGGATTGAATGGCGTACAAATATTTACTTTCCCATTTTGTTGCAAAATCGTCCAAAGCAGCTTTTGCGGCGTCTTTGTTGGGTGCTGTATAAATGTGTTTCATATCGGCAGAAAACTCTTTTCTGTCTTTCCAAACCACATATTTGCAAGCGTTTCTAATCTGATGAACTACACAAATTTGAGTTTGCGATTCTGGAAAAACAGAGCGAATAGTCTGGGTAAATCCGTTCAAATTATCGGTTGCTGTAATGAGAATATCTTCAACACCACGAGCTTTTAAATCGGTCAAAACACTCATCCAAAAACTGGAACTCTCATTCTTTCCAAGCCACATGCCTAACACTTCTTTTCTTCCCTCTCGGTTTAAACCAACGGCTAAATAAATGGTTTTATTGATGACTTTTGAATTTTCTCGAACTTTAAAAACAATTCCATCCATCCAAACAATCAAGTATAAATCGTCTAACGGTCGGTTTTGCCAAGCAACAACTTCACTAGCAACAGCGTTAGTAATTCGTGATATTGTTGATGTTGAAATATCAAAATCGTACATCTCGCGAATCTGTTCTTCGATGTCCGAAACACTCATTCCTTTGGCATAAAATGAAATAATAATATTTTCTAAACCATCGATAATATTGTGTCTTTTAGGAACTAAAGCAGGTTCAAAACTGCCTTTTCTATCACGAGGAACCTTAATTTCTGATTCACCAAAAGCGGATTTTATTTTCTTGGAGTCATGTCCGTTTCGATAATTTCCATCTTTGCTTCTGGCATGTTTTTCATTGTCTAGATGACTATCTAGTTCAGCATCCAACATATGTTCAACTGCTTTCTTGTGCAGCTCCTTGAAGAAAGATGTTAAATCCTCTCCATTCTTAAAGGACTTGTAAAAATCCTTACTGTTTAATAAATCTTCTTTGTCGATCATAACTATGTAACGTTTAAAAATAATAAAAAGTTATCTCCGAAAAATTATTTGAGCTGTAAGGCTCATAATTTTTCAGAATAACTTTTCTTCTTACACAGTTTGTGTGATACTACCCAAAAAACCTTCCGAATTGGAAGGTTTTTTTGTTTTATTTCCTATTATCTATCTCTTTTCTTAATTCTATTATATGTTTAAAATTAGATAGATCTTCGTTATTCAAATTATGCCATTCAATCCAATCAATACGCATTGTTGTGTCATATTCTCCTAACAAAGCATCAAGTAAAATATAAATTGTATTTTGCATTTGTCCACTACCATCAAAATTCTTGATGTATAAATCTATTCCATATAAACCTTCGTTCATAGATGATTTATAATACAAATCATCATAAGATATTTCATAATCATTGTAACGAATTCCTAAATTATCATTATCAATTCTTTGGCGAAAAGCAATAATATTCCAATTTTTAAATTTCGGAGATTGTTTAACTAGTTTCTCAACTGATGCAAAACTCTCTTTTAAACCATCAGCTGAAATCGTAAATTCTCTTTTCCCATTTTCTAATATTGGACTTGAATTAAAAACTAAGTTTGAATCAACCTTTACTAGTTCATTTCTAATCTTATCATACAATTCTAATTGTAATTCTTTGTTATCTATATTATCATAAATATATTTTTCATTTTTTTTAAACCAATTCCAAAAATTAGTTTCAGGACTTGACTTACAAAAACTAAAAAAACAACAACCAACAATAAATAAGACTAAAAGTAAAATTTTATTCATCATTAATAACATTAATCAAATCTTGCTCCCCAAGGATTTTGCAAATCAAAACCTAAACTAAATAACATTCCATTTTTACGACCATCTACTTGATAATCTGATAAACCGATATCATACGAAATACCTGCTTTTAACGTTCCTACTTTAAACTTTAGAATTGGAGAAATAAATAATGGATTACTGTTTTTAGCATCCATTCCTTGCTTATAACCTACTCCAATATCTACACCTTGATTATTATCTCCGAAACCAATATGCGACATTAAATTGATATCTAAATGACGTTCTGAATTAGAATTAAGATTATACACCAAAGAAGGTTCTAACGCAATTCCATCTGCAACATTCCATTTATATCCAACATTGAAATAATACCACGTTGGCAAAGGTTCTACATTGTTTACATAATAGACATTTTGGCTCAACGGAATATCCAAAACAGAAACTCCACCGAAGAAACCTGCATATTTGAAAGACAATCCCAAATTTGCAAAATAAGTTGAATATTTATCTTCTTGTAAAGCAGGATCATAAGGATCTTCTGCAATAATTTTAGAATAATCAAAACGTTGCGAAACGTTAGAAGCACCTACACCAAAAGAAAACACATTGATTTCGTCGCCATCATAACTTCTGTCATCGATTGGAATATGATATGCTGCATTAATTCCAAATCCAGTCATTTTAACTGCTCCATTTCTATCGTTAAAAAACTGCATTCCTAACGCCAAACGATCGACAATAATTCCGTGTGCACTTACCGTTTGTGTACTTGGACTTTCAGGCAAATCGTCCCATTGATTACGGTGTGTCCCTGTAATTGAAATCACATTTGGATCTTGTCCCGCATACGATGGGTTGATTAACATTTTATCACTCACCAAATAATGATTATAAAAAGGTAAACCTTGTTGTGCTTCTACTTTGTAAAGTGAGAATAAAGCGAATATGATTAGTGTTGTTTTTTTCATAAATATTTTTCAATCAATTAGTTGATTTTACGTTTTACTAATATACTTCCAGAATATAAAACTTCTAATTTTCCTGATTTAGAACCTTGAAGTGTATACCAATATGTTCCATCAGCTAAAGTATTTCCATTTAGTGTTCCATCCCATTCTATTATACCAACTCCTTCTTTACTTAATATCTGTTTTCCATATCTATCAAAAATAAGTAATTTATATGATTTAACTAAATCGTTTGTTTGTCCCTTTCTTGTTCTTGGCTTCCAAACATCATTAAAACCATCATTATTTGGAGTTACAACATTAGGCAAATCTAAAAATATTATTCCCTCTTCTTCTAAAACTCCACAACCGTTCAATCTTACTTTTACTGTAAAATCATTATTTTTAATATCATCTGGAACAATTAATTCGTTATTGGTTTGCCAATCTATAATTATATCACCTTTAGAATCAAATAAAGCGTACTCCAATTTTCCTTTTCCTTTCGCAGAAACAATTATACTTTTTTCGTTGATTGTAATTTTTTCTATTGTTGGCAATTCTGAAGGAGAAACAACCAAAGTTTTAACAATAGAACAACCTGATAATTTATCTTCTATTGTTATTTTATATGTACCAACATCCAGAGAAAAATTATAGATTCCGTTAATTCTAACTCCATCTTTTTCTACCTCATAATAGTACTTATCATAATCTGTTTGAGTTGTAAAATCTAAATGATACAAGTCTCCTGAACAAAAATCTCCCGTTGGTGGAACTGTTATTGTTGGCAAAGTATTTATTTTATAATAAAATTTAATCGTTGCGATACCACAATAATTTGGATCATTAAAAACAACCTCAACAAAATCATCATTAGACATAAATTTTGCATAAATTTCGTCAACAGAAGATTGCGCAACTAAAGTTGGATATTGTATTTTGATATAATCTAAAATTGCTTGAATTTTAGTTTTCGCTACCGGAGAACTATCTTCACAATAAATGATTTCATGATCTTGTGTATACGTTTCTAAAGCAGGAATATCAACAATTAAATCTTGTTTTTTATTTATCGTTAAATCTACAATTTTAGAACATCCATTATTTATAAATTCAATCGGAATATTCAAAGAAGTATTTGTTTCAAAATTTAATGTTTTTTGAATTGAAGTTCCTACAACATAATTCACTCCATCTATTTTTATTTGATAGTTAAGGACATTATTTCCAAAAGTATTTTTTAATAAATTATCATCAATTGTTAATGATTCTCCTTCACAAAATTTAATAGAATAAATTTCATCATCTACATTTGGTTGATTAATAGTTTTAATAATTATTTTAGAAGAAGTCCAGCATTCACCAGTTTTTCTTAAATCATACGCTATTTCTAATTCAGAATTTTCATTAAGTGAATATCCTGATAAATCAAAATTTCTAAACTCTAAATCTTGATAATAAACATTATCTTCTAAATACTTCTCGATTTCAGAAACTTCGAATCTTGTAACTGAAGCTGCATTCATACATTTTTTTTCAAAAACTGGAATTGTAGTAGGAAGAGTTACATCCGATTCATCCAAAGAAAAATTTAACTCAACAACTGTATCACAAATTGTATTTCCGTTATCAGCTGCCAAAGCTTTTACAATTATTTTACCGTCTAAAGTTGTTCTAATATAATTGAATAAATTAGATTCAATTATTTCTGTTCCATCTGTTTTATAAAATCTTAATTGATAAGAATTTCCATTTTGAATTATAGAAATTGAATTATCAATATTTGATTGATTAAAATCTGAAAGACAAATATCTTTTATCTCATTCGTAATAATATTTGCTTGTGAGGTTTGCTTGATTATTAAAGTTCCTTTCTCTCCAAGGCATCCAGTATTATAATGAACAGCTTGATATGTTAAATTTAATTGACCTGAAATTATATCTATTTCATCATTCTCAAAAACCTCTGTCCCATCAAATAAATAAAATTTTAAATCGTAATCTTCATCATTAATAACTTGAGTTTTAATTCTTAAATCTAATTTATTAATCGTGAATTTAGAATTACATGTCGTAATAATTTCTGGTGTATATAAATTATAATGTTTAACATCTCGAATATCGATTTGAAAATCATCTGTACTCTCACATAAATCAGTTCCTATATACGTAATAGAAACATTCATTCTCACAAAATCATCACTAAAATTTATTGTTTGACCATCAGAATATCTTACACCTCCGTATTCAACATAATTAATTCTAAAATTATTCACATCAGTATAGTTCGTCACATGTTTCTCGATAATATCTTCATAATCAACTATGTAATTTTTTCCACAAACTTCATAAGTAAAATCCGTAAAATAAAAATTATATCCTGCTTTAAAATTAATAGAAACTGTGTATCTATAAATCTCAACATTTCTATCATCAAAAATTTTGGCTATATAAGTTTGTCCTAATCCTATAGAAGAAGTAATATCAGTTGTAACTTCATCTACAGAAGTAATTGAATTGTATATTTTAATTTTATCTGCATCAACTATTTGTGAATGATCTACTAAAATTTGTGATTTAACTTTATCTTTAATTCCTGAAATGGTATAAACTTCATTAAAACATTTACCTGACAACTCTGTATTTCCACTAATTGGCTCTGGTTCACAAACAATTGCTGTACCTCCTGGAGTAACAAAACTAATTTTTGCATTAGAATCACGGCTTACAAATCCTATTACAATATATTGTCCAGCAACTACATCGATTGGTTTTAATTTACCATCTGCATCATTTCCTCTTATATAATCATAATATTCACATTCGTCAGAAACCCCATTATATAAGCCTTTATTTGATGTATATAAACTATAAGAAGACCTAATTGATTCATAACGTGTTTTATTATTAAAGAAAAAATCATTCAATTCACTTTCTGATAAGACCCATATATGAAAATTGACATTACTACTTGCAGTATAATTAAATACAAACTTTCCTCCTGAAACAACTTTATAATAATTTACACTTTTGTATCTATCGTTTTCATCACTTCTGCAAGAAATGCCATTACTTCCATCTTTTATAGCTGTTTTAAATTCGATATTCTGATAAGCGGTAGATAAACTTAAATCAGAATTGCTTTTACACAAATTGTTAAATTGACTAATCTGCCCCAAAACAAACTCACTTAACATCAACAATAAAAAGTAAAATATCTTTTTCATAACTCTTCGTCATCTTTATTTTAAAATAACGCAATTTAGTTTAGAATATTCTATTGTTCATAATGTTTCTAATTTTCGTGAGATAAACTATCTTTGCAACCTGAAAATTTGATTAAGATGTCTTTAGAACAAGAAATAAATAAAAGAAAAACCTTTGGTATTATTGCCCATCCCGATGCTGGTAAAACAACTTTAACAGAAAAGTTATTATTATTTGGTGGAGCTATTCAAGAAGCTGGAGCTGTAAAAAGTAACAAAATTAAAAAAGGTGCCACGTCCGATTTTATGGAAATTGAGCGTCAACGTGGGATCTCTGTTGCAACTTCGGTTTTAGCATTCGAATACAAAGGAAAAAAAATTAATATCTTAGATACACCTGGTCACAAGGATTTCGCTGAAGACACTTTCCGTACTTTAACTGCTGTAGATTCTGCAATTGTTGTAATTGACGTTGCAAAAGGGGTTGAGGAACAAACAATCAAATTGGTAGAAGTTTGTCGTATGCGCAAAATTCCGATGTTGGTTTTCATTAATAAAATGGACCGCGAAGGAAAAGATGCTTTCGATTTGATGGACGAAGTAGAACAAAAATTAGATTTACAAGTTACACCACTTTCTTGGCCAATTGGTATCGGTGCTACTTTCAAAGGGATTTATAATATTTGGGAGAAAAATATCAATATTTTTTCTGGAGATAATAAACAAAAAATTTCTGAAACAACGAAGATTGAGGATTTAGCAAGCCCAGAATTAGACACACTAATTGGAACTTCTTATGCAGAAAACTTGCGTAATGAAATTGATTTGATTGATGGTGTTTACCCTGAGTTTGATATGCAAGAATATATGAACGGAAATTTACAACCTGTATTTTTCGGTTCTGCTTTAAATAATTTTGGTGTCCAAGAATTGCTAAATGCTTTCGTAGATATAGCTCCTACTCCACAATCTAAAGAAACAGATTTGAGAATTGTAGAACCTTACGAAAATAAATTTTCTGGTTTCGTTTTCAAAATTCACGCAAATATGGATCCAAAACACCGCGATCGTTTAGCGTTTATTAAAATCGTTTCTGGAAAATTTGAGCGTAATACAAACTATTTCCATGTTCGTCAAGGTAAAAACATGAAATTTGCCGCGCCAAATGCTTTCTTTGCTGATAAAAAAGAAGTCGTTGACGAATCGTTTGCAGGTGATATTGTTGGTTTACACGATACAGGAAACTTTAGAATTGGTGATACATTGACAGAAGGTGAAAAATTCTCTTTCAAAGGAATTCCAGCTTTCTCGCCAGAACATTTCCGTTACATCAACAATGCTGATCCAATGAAAGCTAAGCAATTGGAAAAAGGTATTGATCAATTAATGGATGAAGGTGTTGCGCAGTTATTTACATTAGAAATGAACAATCGTAAAGTTATTGGTACCGTTGGAGCATTACAATACGAGGTTATTCAATATCGTTTGGAACACGAATATGGTGCTAAAGCAACTTACGAACCATTTTCTGTACATAAAGCGTGTTGGGTTGAAGTTGAAGATGAAAAATCTGAAGAATTCTTAGAATTTAAACGTGTAAAACAACGTTATTTAGCGAGAGATAAATTCAATCAACTGGTATTTTTAGCAGATTCTGCTTTCACAATTCAAATGACACAAGATAAATTTCCTTCAGTAAAATTACATTTTGTAAGTGAATTTTAAAGTTTGGTCAGGAAATTGAATAGTGATTGAAACAATTTAGAAAAAATCAAATGAAAAAGATCATTTTAAGTATAACTTTGATTTCAGCATTTGCAGTAAATTCAAAAGCACAAGATTTGAAATCAATTTTTGGAACATTAAAAAAAGAAGTTGAAAAAGTAAATAATCAAACAACTTCTAATCAAAATAATTCAACAGTAAAAGTAGACTCAGTAAAAGTAGTAAATAGCTCTGCAGAATCTACTACATTATCTGCTGCATCATTAACTAAAATTAATAGTTTATCTAATTCTACTGTAGCATCAGGATTAAAAGAAGCTTTATCAATTGGATTAAATGATGGAATAAAATCATTGAGTCAAAAAAATGGTTTTTACAATAATTCTGTCGCTAAAATCTTAATGCCTGAAGAATTGCAAACTGTCGAAAAAACTTTGCGCTCTTTGGGAATGGGAAGTTTAGCTGATAAAGGTGTAAAATTATTGAATACTGCTGCTGAAGATGCGGTTTCAGAAGCTGCACCAATCTTTGTAAATGCCTTAACATCGATGACGATTACTGATGCCAAAGATATTTTATTAGGCGGAAATAATTCGGCTACAAATTACTTAAAACTAAAAACAAACACAGATTTAACGAAAGCTTTTCAACCAAAAGTTGAGGCTTCTTTAGGTAAAGTTGGTGCAGACAAAGTTTGGAACAATTTGATTACAAAATATAATACGTTGACAGGAAATAAAATTGAACCAAATTTAAATGCTTATGTAACTCAACAAGCAATTAATGGAGTTTTCAATATGGTTGCTGAAAAAGAAAACGGTATTAGAAATAATTCGGCTTTACAAACAACCTCGATATTACAACAAGTTTTTGGATCACTTTCTAAAAAATAATTATCATAAAAAAAATCGCTACAATGTTGTAGCGATTTTTTTATGATAATTATGATCTAAGCAAAACGTATCAAATCTTCGTAGGCTTTTTTTGCACCTTCAAAAACCTGTTGCTGCTCTTGTTCAGTAGTAAATTCTTGGTTGATATAATTAATAAACGTCTTCCAAATTGATCCAAGATTTTCTCCATAATGTCCAAAATAATTAAAACTTTTATTTTCTAGAAAAGGGTACTTCTTTAATGTTTTCGCAATTACATTTCCTCCAAGCATAGATCCTTCTATCACATAAAGAGCTCCAATAGCTTCGGCTCTGTTTGCTAATTCATATTGTTTATTAACCTGTAACTCATCAATTCCTAACTCTTGAATATCTTTTTCTATCAGCGATAATTTATTCAATTTTGTTAAAGCTAAGTTTTCTAAATCTTTTTCAGTCAAAAATTGTTTAATCGAATCTTCATACGATTTTAAAAAGACATGATTAACCTGCAACATTTTATAATAATTTTTATCGGTAAACGTGCTGTTAAACAATTTATTCGACTCTAATTTCTCTTCAATTTCTTGGTGATAATTTGCTGTTTTTTCTTTTAAATAATCAGATAACATCGTTACATTTTTTAAATGTTAATACAAAAGTCGTTCCTTCTCCTATTTTACTATCAAAATTTATACTTCCATTCATTCTATTCATCATGCGATGCGCTATAGAAAGTCCTACTCCATTTCCAGAAATATTACCTGTATTGGACATACGACTAAAAAGTTTAAACATTTTCCCATGATCTTCTTCTTTTATACCAATTCCGTTGTCTTTTACCTTAAAAATAACATGTTCATCAACTATTTCTGATGAAATTTTGATTGTTGGATTTTGCTCTTGAGACGAATATTTTACTGCATTTCCTACAACGTTTAGTAACACTTCGTAAAACATTGTTTTATCTCCCAAAACATTATTGACATTCTCTACAACAACCTCTGTATTTGTCGATTTATAATACAACAAAACGTCATGTACTATTTTATCTATAATAGGTTTTGTATCAATAGTCGATAATGTAATATCACCTTTTTTTGCTTTACTTAATGCTAAAAGATCTTGCATCATTTCTGTCATTCGATCAATTTCCTCAATCACACTTTTAAGGCGATCATTCTTCATTTGATCATCTTTCAAACTTCTTTGAAGCATTTGACAATTTAGTTTCATGATAGACAAAGGTGTTCGTAAATCGTGCGAAACAGTATAAGAAAACGAATCTAATTCATCATTAATTTCTTTTAATTGTTCGTATAAACTATGAATCTTGAAAGATTGTAAATTAAGAGTTTCTATGATTAATTTGACCACTTCTTTGGCTACATATTTTTCTTTTTCGAGCCAAATAAATGATCTATGTTTTATATTTTCTTGCCAAATTTTAAATGATGTTCTTGGTGATAAATAATGAATTTCTTTATCATCAATGATTTCTACTTTCTTTACTTTAGTTGGATCACCTGCCCAATTCAATTTTTGAAGCTGTTCTTTTTTAAACCAAATAATGAAATGATTAGAACCTTGTCCCAAAAAGCAAGACATAATTCCAGCAGCTTTTACTCCTATATTTAGTTCTTCACCATAATCCATATAAAAGGAATCGGACGTAAATAATTCACCCGAATTATTATTTGACGCCCATTCTTTTATTCGAATAATTTCATCTTCTTTTGGTGTTTCTCCTTCTCTAAAAACTTTATCATAATTCACCAAAGCTATCCCATCTGCTTTTGTAAGATGTAGAACTTGATGAAGATTATTATTCATCGAATTCTCAAGATTTTCTTCTGTCAAAAGATTTTCTTTGAGTTTTATAGCTATTTCGTTGAAATGATTTTGAAATTTTAGACGTTCGCTCGATTTAAAATTTACATACGTTAATCTTCCCAAACGTGTTAATAATTCACATTGCAAACGAACTTGATTTGGAATATATTTTGGTTCTGTATTTTGACAAGCTACAATTCCCCATAATTTTTCATTGATCACTACCGAAACTGAAAAACTCGCAGAGCAATTGGCATTTCGAAGATATTGTAAATGAATTGGCGAAAGTGCTCGCACAGATGAAAATTTCAAATCTATTTTTAGATGATTAGAACTTATAAGTGGAATTCTAAGTCCATCAACATCCGAAACCATTCTACTTTTCTTATCTAAATACAATTCACGAGCCTGCTTTGGAATATCAAACTCCGGAAATCGTAATCCCAAATAAGAATCTAATCCTTCGTCAATTTTTTCGTTGATTACAATTCCACTACCATCTTCTAAAAATTGGTACAGCATAACGCGATCATATTCCGTCAATTTCTTGATTGAAGAAACTAAATTATCCCAAGTAGATTCTATTGATTTGGCATATAAAATTTGTTCAGAATATTTATAAAATGCTAATCTATTTTCTAAGATTAGTAAAGTTTCTAATTCTAAATAAATGAAATCGTTTGTATGAAAAGTTGTGACGTGATAACCTTCTGAATTTATAGTGATATGAGAACGATTAAAATCGCCCAAGTCTAAGGCTAAAACTTCTTCGAAATCTATTTCGAAATCATAGATTTCTTGTATTTCTACCCCAAGCATTTCTTTCGCAGAAGTATGAAAAACCTCATCAATATTTTGAGAGACAAATTCAATTTTTAGAGTATTCTTGTGAATTCCTATTAAATATCCAAAAGATTGAATTTCATTAAGAAATTGAATTTCCTCGTCTTCACAGTTTTTGATGATTTGGTTGATCATATTATTTAGTTGCTTAGAGATTGATTAATAATTCACCGTAAAAAATCATTCTAATTTACGTGTATTTCTAATCTTCTTGTCTTTTTATTTTTAAAATATAATTTTCTAATTCTAATTCATCTGTATCGACCAATTCAAAATCATTGTAATGCGTTAAACGAGATGCAAAAAAATCTGTTACTTTCTCTTTTTCAAGAGATGGATGTACTTTAATTCCATTAAATTTTATGTTCTTCATGTATACATAAAAATCATAATTAAAATCAGTTTCACCTAAATAGGTGTTGGCAATTTTCCCTTTCCATTTGATATCAAAAACACCAAATTCTTCAGTATCTAAAAAAGTAATTTCGTGTTGTGCAACTGTATCATTCCCTAACATCGACACACCAAATGCTAATTCTTCAGTTTCTTCAAGATTAACTGGAAGAGGATCTATGTCAAATACTTTTTTATTGAGTTGATTAAAATCTAATTGCTCCGAATTATTTATCTTAATTCCTTTATTGTTCCAATATGTACTCGAAATTATAGCATGATCATAATTAATCCAAAGTTGCTTTTCAGCATTTTCTTGCGAAATGTCATCTATCTCATCCAAATCGTCCTTATACTCCTCTTCTTCATCGTAATTGTCTGATTCTAAATGAAGATCCATCCAGAGATCAAAATTTTCATCAAGACGAGCACTCCAAACAAAATCTATTACTTTGTGACCGTTAGTAAATGGGCTATTCGAAAAATATATTTTGTTATTATCCTTACTCATAAATTGGGTTTTGACTTCTGTTTTTGAATTTACAACGATTATTCTACTCTACAAAATTTTAAAAAATAATTGACTCGCTTATTGAATGTTGTCATTGATTTTCAAAGAAATAAAAAAAGTGCAATTTCAATAGAAATTACACTTTTAAATTTTAGTTATGATTTTAATTCAATTGAATTATAATGTTTCTTTTAACCATTTGAAAAATTCTGTATGCCAAATGATTGAATTTTGAGGTTTTAACACCCAGTGATTCTCTTCAGGAAAATAAATGAAACGAGATTTAATACCTTTCAATTGTAAAATTTGGTAAGCCTCTTGTCCTTGTCCCATTGGCACACGATAATCGTGTCCACCAACATATATTAACATTGGTGTATTCCATTTATTTACTAATTCTGTACTACTTGGATCAAATTTAGAATATGTTTTTTGGGCTGCTTTGTTATCTGTTTCCCACCAAGCACCTCCAGCGTCCCAGTTTGTAAAGAAAATCTCTTCTGTTGTTCCATACATCGATTTCAAATCGAATACACCGTTATGAGAAATAAATGATTTGAAACGACCTTCGTGAATACCTGCTAAATAATAAACAGAATATCCTCCGTAAGACGCACCAACAGCTCCACGACGATCTTTATCTACATAAGATTCTTTTGAAATATCATCTATCGCAGCTAAATAATCTTGCATTACTTGTCCTCCCCAATCTTTCGAGATTTGCTCATTCCACTCTACTCCATGTCCTGGCATTCCACGACGATTTGGCGCGATAACGATATAACCTTGAGCAGCCATTAATTGTAAATTCCAACGAGGAGAATAAAATTGAGTTAAAGCAGATTGTGGTCCACCTTGACAATATAATAAAGTTGGGTATTTTTTATTTGGATCAAAATTTGGCGGATATACAACCCAAGCGTGCATGTCTTTTCCATCTGTTGTTTTGATTTTTCTCGCTTTTACATCACTTAATGCAATGTTATCGAAGATATCTTTATTTTCGTTTGTTAATTGCGTTAACGCTCCAGATTTTAAATCTACCACATAAATTTCTGCTGCGTGATTAATATCTGTTTTAGTTACGATTGCTTTATTTCCTACGACTTCTTTAATATCTGCAATATCAAAATCACCTTTTGTAATTTGTTTGATAAAAGGCATTTTTCTCATTTTGAAGTTTACATCAACCTCAAATAATTGAATTGTTCCTCCAACTGGTGCATTAAAATAGATTTTTGTTCCATCATTACTCCATTTGTAATTTTGAACAGTTCCGTCCCAATGTTTTGTAATATTCATTTCGATATCACCACGACGAACAATCAAATCATTTTTATCTGCTTCGTAACCATCACGCTCCATGCTCAAAAACGCAAAATCTCCTTGAGAAGAAAAACTTGGTGTATTATCATAACCCATTTTTCCTTCTGTAATATTTGTCGTTTTCTTTGTTGCTAAATCGTATTGAAAAATATCTGTATTCGTACTTAAAGCGTAATCTGTACCAAATTTCTTTTTAGAAACGTATAATACTTTTGTTCCATCTGGTGACCAAACAAATTCAGAAACTGAATAAGGCTCATCCTTTAAAACATCTATTTTAGTTGAATTTTCTTTATTTTCTGATACAAATAAGTGATCAAAATTACCATCGTTCCAAGTGTCCCAATGTCTGTAATTTAATTCATTGTAAATCTGCACATTCGATTTGTCCATTTCTGGATAATAATCTGAACCAAAAACTTTTTGTAATTTAACTTTATCCGTTTCTGCTTTATATTGTTGAGATTTATTTAATGAAACATCAGACAAAAGCGCTTTGTATTCTTCGATTTCCGAAGCTTTACCACCAGCCAACGAAATCATATATGTTTTTGATGTGTCTTCTTGCGTTTTAACGTTTGTAGAAGTTACTTTGTAAATAAGATTTTTTTGATCTTTAGTTACTCCAACTGGAGAAACTTTTTTTACTTGCCATAACAATTCTGGCGTCATTACTTTTTGTCCCATTGCTGTTGTCGTCATCAAGATACTTGCAACCAATATAGAAAATCTATTCATGCTAATTTTATTCAATTTCATTGTAAAAATAGCAATTCTTTATTGAGAACGATAATTATTGGTCATAAAAAAAGACATCATTCAATACAAAATGTATTTAAATGATGTCTCCGCTAATAATTTTTTCAAATCGTCTAATCGATCCTTAAAATTAGGCTATATATTTTATATTTAAGCTTTTAATTAAAAGTTTAACTTATTTTTATGAGTAAAAACTGGAATAATAGCTCCAAAAACTAAGTTTTGTTGAGAGAAGAAAAAATCTTGTTTTGCTTTGTCAGATTTATCTGCAGTTGTACGAATATCATTTAGATTTGCGTAACCTCCTTTCATCTCTGCTTGTACAAAGAAATAATCCCAAAAAGTAAAGTTAATCCCTACCATAGCAGCCGTTGCAAAACCTGCTAAATGAAACTCATCGTAACGCTCGTTACCCATTAATTTTACATTAGAACGTGGATATAAAACACCTACTCCTAAACCTGCTGTTACGTTAACATCTATTCCTTTTCCATTTTTTGTAATTGGAAAATGTTGAATATTATCAAAACGACGAACCTCTAAATTTGCATAGTTTAAACCATCTGTATGTTCAAATGTTAAAAAATCTTCTGTTAATTTTTTATCAACATTATTGAAGTTTCCATCAAATTCTGATCCTGTATTAATTGATCCATTCATGTTCACCACTTGATCTTGATCCATTACATATTTCATATGATCAATACCAAAAGAGATATTCCAATTATCCGAAACAAAGTAACCTAAACGGAAGTTATATTGAGGAATTGTCATAGAACTTGGATTAAAATACTTGATTCCAAAAGATGTTTGACGATCATGTGCCACTACATTATCTAAAGTGAAATCGTATCCTTCACCTTTAAATTGAATGTCCGATTTTGTATATTGCGCGTGATTCCATCCCCAATAAATATAAAATTTACCTTTATTATTTTTTCCTTGCCCGAAAGTAGTTGCAACTAATACAACTAAAAACATTACACTTATATACTTTCTCAAAATTATATTTTTTGCAAATTTATTCTTAAAAAAACTGAGTAAAAATGATTTATGATATCAATTTCATATCTCCATAATACTTTTAATCAATAAACTTTATAAAGCTTTATAAAATAAAATGATAAATATTTATTAAAAATTCTTTTAAGTATTTTGTAATTAAAAATTAAAATATATTTTTGTGACACAATGAAAGACTACCTGATAAAACATACCATTGGAATTTTTTTCACGCTACTTTTGGTGTTCAGTACGAACATGCAAGGGCTTGCGGGGTATTTGGATTATCAGATGAGAATGGAGCAAAATGCTTGCAAAGATTCTACAAAAGACGCAACTAAAGCTCTATTTTCTCAAACTTCAACAGAAGAAGAAAATAATCAACAAACTTCTTCGAAAGAAATTACTGAGAAAATACATTACTTTCATGTAATCAAATTGTTTACGTTTTACAAAGCGAAACAAAATCCACTTTCAGATTTTCATCATTCTAAGAAATACTCTTCTTTGAATAATGGTGTAACTACACCACCTCCTGAATTAGCTTAATTTTTTATTTAGATTTTTTGCACATTCTATTTCAATTCTTGATTTAGAAAAGCAACCTCATTTCATTTTTTAAAAAATTAAATAATTCATTTTAAAACCATTATGAATCTTTTTCAAAATTGGAAAAAGGACATACCAGCGAGTATTGTTGTCTTTTTCGTTGCATTGCCTTTATGTTTAGGTGTTGCGTTAGCCAGTGGTGCGCCTCTATTTGCCGGAATTATTGCCGGAATTGTAGGAGGAATTGTAGTCGGCTTAATTTCAAAATCAGAAATCGGCGTTTCTGGACCAGCTGCTGGTTTAGTTGTAATTGTATTAACTGCAATTACAGATCTTGGTGCCTACGAGCTGTTCTTAGTTGCCGTTGTTATTGCAGGTATTTTTCAAATACTTTTAGGAATTCTCAAAGCGGGAGTTATCGGTTATTACTTTCCATCATCAGTGATCAAAGGAATGTTGTGTGCAATTGGTATCTCAATTTTCTTGAAACAAATTCCGTTAGCTTTCGGTTATCAAGGTAATTTTTCGATTAGTGATTTTAGCATTTCTAATATTACCCCAGGAGCTATTATTATTACCATCATATCTTTATTCATCTTGATTGTATGGGATAATATATTAGGAAAGAAATCAAACTTTTTCAAATTATTACCAGGTTCATTGGTCGCTGTTTTAGTTGGTATTTTATACCAAATTACTATTGGGGATACAAATCACGAAGTATTTTCTATTGATCACAACTTATTAGTAAAAGTTCCTGTTCCAGAGAGTATTTCTGACTTTCTTGGCCAATTTACAACCCCTGATTTTGCAAGTGGGCTAACAAATCCATTGGTTTGGCAAGTTGCATTTACAATTGCTATTGTGGCTTCGTTGGAATCTTTATTATCCGTAGAAGCGACAGATAAATTAGACCCATTAAAACGTCAAACGCCTACAAATAGAGAGTTAATTGCTCAAGGTATTGGGAATTCTTTATCAGGTTTAATTGGTGGTCTACCCGTAACACAAGTTATTGTTCGCTCTTCTGCAAACGCAATGAGTGGTGGACTTTCTAAACTTTCTACAATTACCCATGGCTTATTATTATTGGTGAGTGTAATTTCTATTCCAATGTTTCTAAACTTAATTCCAAATGCTGTTTTAGCTTCTATCCTATTGGTTATCGGTTATAAATTAGGAAATCCAAAGCAATTCTTGGACATGAAAAAATTAGGTAAAGATCAATTAATTCCATTTGCAGTAACAGTAATTGCAATTCTTACAACCGATTTATTAAAAGGTATTATCATAGGTTTAATCGTTGGTGTTGTGGTTTCATTAATCAAATCTTACAACAATTCGCACGTGATGTTAGTAAAAGAAGGAAACATTTTCCATATGAATTTTGCTGAAGAAGTAACATTTGTTAATCGTGGTGCAATAGTAAAAGAATTAGATGGTCTGAAACCTGGATCTAATTTAGAATTAGATGTTCGTAAAACTCGAATTTTAGATTACGATATCATCGAATATTTAGATGAATTTAAGGTCAAAGCAAAAAATAATAACATTAATATTCGACTAATTTCCGAACGTGGAACAGTCGATAATCCCCCATCATTCAGAGAGTTTTTTGGTTACGTATTGTTTGCCGGAGCTCATTAATCTGTAAAAAACATATAAAAATTAAAACACACACAATAAAATTAAATATAATGAAAGCACATACATCAGAAACTCAAGCAACAACAACTCCAGATAAAGCGTTAGAATTTTTAAAAGAAGGAAATGCAAGATTTGTTCAAAATTTAAAAGCGAACAGAGATTTACTTTCACAAGTGAATGACACAAGAGAGGGACAATGGCCGTTTGCCGTTGTTTTGAGCTGTATTGATAGCCGTACCTCTGCAGAACTTATTTTCGATCAAGGTTTAGGAGATATTTTTAGTGTACGAATTGCTGGTAATTTCGTTAATCAAGATATTTTAGGTTCGATGGAATTTGGAACAAATGTGGCTGGCTCTAAATTGATTGTTGTCTTAGGACACTCTAAATGTGGCGCTTTGAAAGGCGGATTAGACGCTGAAGCAATTCACAAAACTGGAATGAATAATTTGTGTCATTTGGTTGATCATTTCAATCCAATTATCGACGAAATCATTCAAGAAGGTGAAGAACGCTCTTCTAAAAATGCAGATTTATTAGAAAGATTAAATCACCAAAACGTTATACAAACCATAGAAGATATTCGTAATCAAAGCGCAACCTTGAATAATTTAGAAAAAGAAGGGAAAATCAAGATAATAGGTGCTAACTACTGTGTAGATTCAGGCGTTGTAACTTGGTTATAATACAATTAATTCTTTAGATATTTTTTAGTAATGTAAAAGCCACTCTATTTGAGTGGCTTTTTATTTATAATTGATTGAATGGAATCACACCTTTCTTAATAAGTTCAGATTTTATTTTATCTGCATAATTATTCGCAAACTTTTCTTTTTCCTCTTTCGGAAGATTTACATGAATATCATTTCGTTTCTCCCATTCATCAAATCCTTCATCCTCATGACCTGGTTTTTCTACTTGTTCTAAATAATGCACATAATGACCAAATTCGTGTAGTAATGTTCTATATAACTGTGTATTTCTTGCAAATTCAGGTTCTATTTTAGATGTAAAATATTTATTACTTTCTTCAAATATATGTCCATCATTTTTAAGTCTTTCAAATTCTTTTCGTTCATCAACTGAAAGTTTTTTACTCCAAATCAATTGTGAATCTTTATCTATAGATTCTAAAATAATAGCAGGAAAATCTTCTTTCTCGAATTCGTATAAATAAACTAATCTCCCCCAAACACTCGAAATAATTTGCTCCTTTCGCTTTGATTGTCTCAAAACTATAAATTTTAATTCTCCATAATCCTCAACAGGTATATTTGAAATAATTTCCACAATATCATTTATTGAACAGGCATGAACAGAATTTAGCCTTGTATCTTCCACTACAAATACAAATTCATGATTATTAATAATCCTACTCTCTTTTTTATAAGTTGTTAGTTTTTCATAAAAAGATTGGTAACTACCATATGGAGTAGAAATTGTCAACTTATTATTCTGACTAAAACCCTGTTTGGCAGTACCTATATTTCTATTTCTTCTCGAAGGATTAAACATATTACTTCTTTGTTAATAAAGTTAAACCATTTCACAAAATAAACTACATTTTCTATGTAATACACTAAGCTAACTACCTAATTTACTCAGCAAACTTACTTAAAGACTTAGCTGACGACGTTCTGAACCTAGTCAGCTTCCAAATTAACTAAGCTGACGGTCTCTTTTACCTAGCTGGCTTGGTTCTGAACCAAGAAAACGAGGTTATCTAACCTCAAATATAACGCTCCTTACATGGTCAGCGAGGTTCTGAACCTAATCAACTGGGTACAAAACCTCATCAGCTTACTAAAATACTAAGCTAGCTTACTTTGGAACCTAGTCTGCTTGCTTCAGAACCACGTCGACTACGTTCGGGACGTAATCAAGATCCATTAAAATCGCTCGAATTGACAAATTTTCACATCAACACATTAGCTCATTTTCAAATTACCACTTCTTCGGCAACTCTTTCAAAAAATTATATCGTTTATTTTCAAAATCCATCATACAATAAAAATGATTAACACCATTTGTTACCATCAACAATTGAGAACCTAACACTATATTGTATCGTGCAATTTGATCAAAAGTTGCTTGAGAAATTGCAATATGTGGCGCTTTACATTCTACCATGATCCAAGGTTTTTCTTGCTGATAAACTACAATGTCCGCACGCTTTCGCATTCCTGTAATATCAATTGGCACTTCCAAAGCTATTGCAGAAGTTGAATAACCCAAATCGTTGATTAAATAATTCAGAACGTGTTGCCTAACCCATTCTTCGGGCGTATAGACCAACCATTTTTTTCGAATCAAACAAAAGATATACAATTTATCTTGGGCTTGTTTCAATCTTATTTGGTATTTTTCGGAAAAATTTAATTGTACTAATTCAGTCATTGTATGAGTCCTGTAGAATCTTTGATCAAAGATATAAAAAACAAAAACTATAAACCGATTTACTTCTTGGCGGGCGACGAGCCGTTTTTCATCGATCAGGTAACTGATTTGTTGGAAGCAAATATTTTACCAGAAGAAGAAAAAGGTTTTAACCAAACAATAGTTTATGGACAAGATTTAGAAGTTGGACAATTAATAGGAATGGCGCGTCAATATCCAATGGGCGCAGAAAAATCGGTTGTTATTGTAAAAGAAGCACAACACCTTAGTCGTTCAATAGATCAATTGGAAATGTATGCCAATCAAGTACAAGATTCGACGGTTTTAATCATCAATTACAAAGGAAATTCGCTTGATAAACGTAAGAAAATCTATAAAATTCTGAATGAAAAAGGATATTACCACGAATTCAAAAAGATTTACGAAAGCGAATTACCTGCTTGGATAGAACAAAAAGTTACTGCCAATCAATTTAAAATTGAACCAAAAGCAAAGTTTTTATTGACCGAATATGTAGGTGCAGATTTATCTCGATTGAATAATGAATTAGAGAAACTCTTTACAATAGTTGGCGCAGATAAAACCATTACACCAAATCATATTGAGGAACATATTGGGATTAGTAAAGATTATAATGTTTTTGAACTTCGCAATGCAATCGAAACGAAGAACATCGAAAAAGCATTTAAAATCATCAAATATTTCGAAAAAAATCCGAAAGACAATCCGTACGTTGTTTCAATTACCACGATTTTCAATCTATTTACCAATATCATTCAAATCCATGTAACACCTGATAAATCCAAACAAAACTTAGCAAAAGTCTTGGGAATAAATCCATATTTTGTACAAGGAATGATGACAGCTGCCAATAATTATCCACTAAAAAAAGCAACGAGAATTATTTCATTTATCAGAGAATATGATTTAAAAGGTAAAGGTGTAGGAACAACTGGAAATGTAACTCCAAGTCAATTGCTGATAGAATTAGTGTATAAAATTATGAATCTATAATTTTCATCTATTCAATCTATCAAAAATACTAAATAAGAAATACTAAATTTGTAACAAAATAAAACAACATAATGGAAAATAACGTAAGAGATGTCATCATCATAGGATCAGGTCCTGCAGGATATACAGCAGGAATTTATGCAGCACGTGCAAATATGAATCCGTTGATTTTAACTGGAATGGAGCCAGGTGGACAATTAACAACAACTACAGATGTTGAGAATTTTCCAGGTTATCCAGAAGCAGTTACAGGACCAGAATTGATGGCTGATTTACAAAAACAAGCAGAACGTTTTGGAACTGAAATAAAATACGAATATGTAACAGAAGTAACTTTTGGAGAAAAAGAAGGTGATGTACATACAGTAAAATCAAATAATGGCGAATATCAAGCGCGTTCTATCATTATTTCTACAGGAGCTACAGCAAAATATTTAGGATTAGACGACGAAACTAAATACGCTGGTAGTGGTGTTTCGGCTTGTGCAACTTGCGATGGTTTCTTTTACCGCGGTAAAGATGTTGCAGTAGTTGGTGGTGGAGATACAGCTGCGGAAGAAGCTACTTATTTATCAAAACTTTGTAACAAAGTGTATTTATTGGTTCGTAAAGACGAAATGCGTGCATCTAAAGCCATGCAAGATCGTGTTGCAAATACAAACAATTTAGAAGTTTTATATAACCACGAATTAATTGGTTTGGAAGGAAATAATGTAGTTGAAAAAGCTAAAATCATCAACAATATCACAAATCAAGAAAGTGAATTGATTGTCGATGGAGTTTTCATTGCAATCGGTCACAAACCAAATACAGATTTATTTGCAGGTAAATTGGATATGGACGAAACTGGATATTTAATTACACAAGATCGTTCGTACAAAACAAATGTACCTGGCGTTTTTGCTGCTGGTGATGTACAAGATTCTGTTTATAGACAAGCAATTACTGCTGCTGGTTCTGGATGTGCTGCCGCTTTAGATGCAGAACGTTATGTTGCAGAATTTTTTGAAGCATAATTATATTTTCAATAACATATCAAAAAAACTCAACCAATTGGTTGAGTTTTTTTATTCTTATTGTTTAAATTGATCTAATGATTGCCAATATTTATCTTTGAAAATAGAGATATTGATTTCAAAAACATTTTTATACTTCTGCTGTATTTCATAAAATACTTTTGATGGTTTTCTGAAATCATTACAAGCAAAATAAATTTCTCTTTCACCTTTTACAGTTTGTCTCCCAACATTCAAATAACCATCTACATCGACCAAAGATTCCATCAATTCGTCTTCAATTGCATTTAATAATTCGTAATCACTTTCATTTGGCATACCATTCGTTTCGCTTCCATCATAATTTAAAATTAATTTAGCCATCCACGGATGCGAAGGTTTTGAATCCCAATTTAGCAAGTTCGTATTAATAACGGCTAACAACATATTTCCACTTTCCAGCTTTGCCTCGAGCATAGAATAACTATCATTTTCCGTATCATATTTTGTTGCTACATATTGCTCTACAAACTCCTTTTCTCGCCAAATTAAATAGTCTTTTAATTTTCCCATCGGAATCAATTCTTGCTCAGCATTATCTTTCGCGATAACTGTAAGATTATCAATAATCGTAACGGTATTCAACTCGCCTAAATAATTGTCTAAAAAGATATAAATTCCATTGAAGATTTGCCCATTATCTTCTTCTCTGTACTGATCGAAAGCAATTACAATATCTATTTCATCTGGATAATTCTCGTGAATGATTGGATAAAATGAAAGATTTTCTTCTGCAAAAGTGTAATTTCCCATATGCAAGCCCATTTTTCCTGTTGCAGGTTTTAGAGCTGTAAATTTCCAATTTGATAATTTTGGTGCTGCAGCAACAAGTTCTTCTACAAAAACAATATTTTTTATAATACCATCTGGAGTAAAAATCAGTTCAACTGTATTGTCATCAGCCATTCCAGTCAAAAAATAAATTTCTGATTTGACTTTATCTAATTGAGGAGATAATTTATCAAAAAAATCCTTCTCTATATTTCGTTGATTTTTGACCGTTTCAAAAAATTTATGTTCATTTTCTTGAAACCATTTCCAAAAAGTCTCGTAACTATTTACGACCTCTTCTTTCTTCCCGAAAATATTCTTTAAAAAACTCATATGTGTTTCGTTGTATTTTAAATTAGTTATTCATCAAATATATCGATTATTGTAAATGATATAAATTTTTCGTCACTACAATAATCCTACAAATAATCACAAGAAATGACTACAAAACAACTACAGATTTTTATTACAAATACGTCAAAATATGACCTCTTGTTTTTAACCAACCCGTAATACTGTAACGTGGTTGATGAACAGTTTTTACTTCGTGCGGAATAGTTTTACTATCAAAAACAGCAAGTCGACCAGCAAGTGGCAAAACATTAAGTTCTTTTTCGGTGTTATTTTCGTCTTGTAAATAAAGTGTCAATTGCCCACCGTACTCGTCTTTCCATTCTTCATCATTTAAATACAAAACGATCGACAATGTTCGTCTATCATCATTTTTGAACGCATCGACATGTCGTTGATAAAAGGTTCCCTCTGGATAAATTGCATAATGAAACTCACTTTCCTCAATTCCCATATAACAGGTTAAATTTAGATAATCGATAAATTCATCTATTTTCTGAAAGAAGATTTCTTCTGTTTCGGTTTTATTTTCTTCATCAATCCATCTGATTTTATCGCCTCTGATTGATTTAACAACTTGTTCGTTTACTGAACTTCCAATGGCTGCTTGATGAAAAACTTTTTTATCTTCTTTTCGAATTATTGCTTCGCGAAGTTGCTTCGTTTCCTCTGTTGAGAAAAAAAAGTCTGAAATAGAGTATTTTTGATTTGATAAGTCATCAATAATCTTTTCATAAATTGGGTTTAATGTAATATTACTCATTCATTATTATGAAAACTTCAGTAAAAGTAGTTTTTATTAAAAAAAGCATAATCATAATTTTAGTTTTTTTTCAAAAAAAAGGACAGAAATATTCTGTCCTTAAAAATTCGTTTTAATTATCAATTACTTAAACCAGTCATTTTTATCTAACTGATAAATAAAATTTAATTTCGGTTCTTCACCAAAATATTCGATTTCTTCTTCTTTTATTTTTTTGCATCCCAAGCGTTCTACAGCAATTTGGGACCGCACATTATCACCTCCTACATGTAAATAAATTTTATCTAGAAACTGAAAAATATAATCGAACATTAACTTTTTAACAGACGGATTATAGCCTTTTCCCCAACAATTTGTACTGTAAAAAGTATAGCCAATTAAAATAGATGAATCTTCCTCATTATAATCATAAAAACGAGTACTTCCAATCACGTTATTCGTCTCTTTGTCAATTATTTTAAAAGCACCATTACTTTGGATTGCGCCTTCAAAAAAATTGAGAAAAATTTCTCTTTTCCAACGATTCTTATTTGGATGTTGTTCCCAAACTCTGGGATCTGAAGCTGCAAGATACAACTCTTCGAAATCGGTTGATACCAATGGTTGTAGCTGAACTAAATCGTTCTCTAATTTAGGCTGAATATTTATCATTTCTTTCGTTTAATACAAGACTAATTTATCTAAATCTAACAACAAATAATTAATATTTTGATAATTGTTCGTGTTGCATATTTTGATTTAGTTTACAAGATTTATTATCGTATTTAACAAGCTATTACACGCATAGTCATCACTTTAAAAAACATTTAATAACAATACAAAAGTTTTTTTAATCAATTCATATTTAATCTTAACCTAAAAAAGGGATATAAATTATTTCTCATAATGGATTAAAAAAATTAACTTACCATTCTATTAAGTTAAAAAAACAATATGTTTCTAAATTTTGAAAATAAAGCAGAACTTCTATCTAAACTAAAAAGTTTAAAAGTTGATCAACAGCCAGAATGGGGTATTATGACCCCTCAACATATGGTTGAACATTTAATCGTAACAACTAAAATTTCGAATGGAGGTTTGAGTGTTCCTTGTAAAATTCCGGCAGAGCAAATCCCACAATATAAAGCGTTTATTTTAGAATCTGATCAAGAAATGCGACAAGGAATAAAAGCAAATGGAATGGAAGGCTTGTTAGATTTAAGATATGCTTCGTTAGAGGCTTCTATTGAAAAATTAGAAGAAGAAATAGATAAGTTTAATGCTTATTTTGAAGAAAACCCTGAAGCAAAAATTACGAATCCTGTTTTAGCTGAAATTGGCTACGAAGATTGGAAAACATTTCATAAAAAACATTTTACACATCATTTCAAACAATTTAGTTTGATGTAGAAATTAAAAAGTCATCCATTAAATTAGATGACTTTTTTGTTTGGATAAGATTTTACTTATACCAACTACTGTACATCAAATAATTATTTGCAATACGTTCTATTTCGCCTTCTTTCAGTTCCTTTGGAACATCTTTTATTTTTTTTGCAGGAATACCAGCCCATAGCTCTCCTTCTTTTACATGCGTTCCTTTCGTTAAAATAGCTCCTGCAGCAATCAATGAATTAGATTCTACTACACAATCATCCATTACAATTGCGCCCATTCCAACAAGTACATTATCATGTATGGTACAACCATGTACAATTGCGTTATGTCCAATTGAAACATTATTTCCTATAATAGTTGGTGATTTTTGATACGTCGCATGTATCGTTGCATTATCCTGAATGTTTACTTTATTTCCCATTTTAATGAAATGAACATCTCCTCGCACTACAGCTGAAAACCAAATTGAGCAATCATTTCCCATTTCTACCTCTCCTACTACAACTGCATTATCTGCTAAAAAGCAGTTTTCACCGAACTTTGGCGTATGCCCATTTAATTCTTTTACTATTGCCATAACAAAATCTATAATTCTAATGATAAAGATACATTAATATAGCTTATTTTTGTATCATTATGAGAGTATACGAAGAAATTACACCAAATAATAATGTGATGAAGTTCGTTTGTGACGAGACTTTAACACAAGGTGGCGTTGAATTTGACAAAGAATCTACGGCTACCGAATCTCCTTTAGCACAAGTTTTATTAACTATACCATTTATTAAAAAAATATTTATCACTGCGAATTTTGTAGCGATAGAAAAAATAGATGCTGTTGATTGGGCTGATGTTACAGAAGATTTGAAAGAAATTATCAACGAACATTTAGAAGAAAACGCAATTTTAGCGCCAATGAAAAAGGCTCCAATTTCTATTTATGCAGAAATGACGCCAAATCCTGCTGCGATGAAATTCGTTTCAAACTCTATGTTAGCACCAGAAATTATCGAAATAAAATCGAAAGAAAAAGCGGCAGGTGTTCCTTTAGCAGTTGCTTTATATCAAGAATACCCATTTATCGAAGAAGTTTTTATTGTTGATAATTATGTTTCAATAACTAAAAATGATTCAGAAGATTGGTCACTTTGGATGATGGATGTTCGTTCATTTATCACAAATTATTTACAAGCTGGTGGACCAGTTTTTGAAGAATTCTATGAATTTAAAACGGATGCTCCTGAACATATTGTTGTAAAATCTGCTGAAGAGTTTTCTTCTGTTGAGCAACAAATAAAAGCTATTTTAGATGAATATGTTCAGCCTGCAGTTGCAAATGATGGTGGAAATATTGAATTGATTGAGTTTGATGAAGAAACACGTACTGCAAAAATGTTATTGCAAGGAGCTTGTTCGGGTTGTCCTTCTTCTACAGCTACACTTAAAAATGGTATCGAAGGAATTTTAAAACAAATGATGCCCGATGTTGTAGACAATGTAGAAGCTGTTAATGGATAAAATTAAACACATAATACTAAAAAATCCAACTCAAATGAGTTGGATTTTTTTATTTAAAATCTCTCGATTACTCATCAAAAAAGTCAATAGAACGACGATAATTGTATAAAAATAATCTTCTTCTTGCTTCTAAATCATTTACCCGAATAGATGAAATATCATCAATCTGAAAATACAAAGAACCTTCATCTGTTCCTTCAGAACCTATACATTTAAGTTCAAAATCATCTTCTGTTAAATTTCGAATAAATCCTGCAAAACGACTGTTATTATTGAATTGTAATCTCGAAACATAATCGGTTTGATTATTTATTTGTCCCAAAATTTGATTCATCCAATTCTCTTCTGTAGTTGTATTAAATTGCACTAATTTTTCTTCATCCAAATCAGTATGATGCTCTTTCAAATAATTTAGACATTTACAATAATCATCTACATCAATTCGACTAATTTTGAAATAAGGTTCAATTAAAATTCCGTCTTTTTTTCCATATTTTGAAATATGTTGCATGGTAAAAAATTCATCATTAAAATCTAAAATATATCCAGCCCAAAAATTATCTCCTTCTGGGTCATTATAAATAGCTATAATAGATTGATTTTCTTTTGATTTTTGTAATATTTTATAGAAATTTGAGTTCATATTATTTTGGTTAAAAACTGAAATTACAAATCTTTTACGCAAAAAAAAAGGTTCTTGAATATTTCAAAAACCTTTTCTATCTATTAATTTGCTTTTCTGAAAATTACAGCTTCATAACTTAATGACTGCCAATCTCCTTTCTGCACATTGTCTAATTTTATTTTTTTATGGATATTTTCTTCTCCAGCAACAGTAACCGTGAATTGCGTACGATCTAAAATATTTTTCTCTGAAATAGAATAGCTGATATCAAATTTCTTTTTTGTTAATTTCTCTACAATTGGTTTCAAATACGCAATTACAGATTCTGGGTTTTTGAATTGTTCGTTTTGAGGAAATTGAACATCAAAATATCCTTCGTAAGTAAAATCTGGCTCAGTAATAATCAAGTTATAAGGATCTGCAAACAATGCTTGACGTTGTTTTTGATACTCTTTTTCATTTTTATATTGACGTTTTTCTTCTTTGTACAACAACGGGTACTTTTCTGCAAGAACAGCCAATTTATCTGCATCATACGAGTAAGGAGTACCGTCATGAAATGTATTATAAAAAACTGGATTCACTAACCATTGGTCCACTATTTTTTTGTCCTTTACCATGTAAATCATCAATCCATTTTCTTGTGCCTGAAAATTAGACGATTGATATCCATATTCTAAAAGTGGCTTTGCAAACTGAATCGCCGCAGAGTTTTCTAACATAAAGTTAAATTTTTCGTAGGCTTTCGTTGCATCTGTTAAAGGCGCCATTCCATATACTTTTGTCGAAGCATCTACATTTTTATCATTAATCATAGATGTTACTTGTCCTGTTGCAAAATTCGCAAGAACAACAGTGGCTGTTAGTAAAATTTGTTTTATCATGTATTGTATTTCTTTAATTTAAAATGCGTTCCAAATTTATTGATAAATTTCGATAGTTATCTTACCTGATTGTGTAATACTTCCGCGGTACATTCCAGCAGTGTTGAACGGAAAACTTGCTTGACCATTTTTATCTAAAATTATCATTCCGCCATCTCCTCCTAGTTGTCCAATCTTTTTTATAACCTCTTCACCTGCCTGTTTAGATGAAAGTTTTTTGTAGTTCATCAAAGCAGCAACATCATAAGCAGCAACAGCTTTTATAAAATATTCGCCCCAACCTGTACTTGAAACACCCACTTCGTTATTGGCATAAGTTCCTGCCCCGATTATAGGAGAATCTCCGATACGTCCAAAACGTTTGTTTGTCATTCCGCCAGTAGAAGTACCCGCAGAAATATGTCCTTTGCTATCTAAAGCAACCGCTCCAACAGTTCCAAATTTTTCATCTACAAAATTAAATGGAACATAAGCTTGTGTTTTTGCATCATGATCTAATTCCATTTTTTCTTTATCTTTTTCTAAAACTTTTTGCAAAGAATTCCAACGTTCCTCAGTTTTAAAATAACTTGGATCGACAATTTCTAAACCTTGATTTTGCGCAAATTCTTCTGCTCCTTTACCAACCATCATTACATGAGCTGAATTTTGTAAGACTGCTTTTGCAGCCAAAATTGGATTTTTAATCGTTGTTACTCCAGCTACAGCACCAGCCTGCATCGTATTTCCAATCATCAAAGAAGCGTCTAATTCATTCTTTCCTTCATGTGTAAAAACCGCTCCTTTTCCAGCATTAAATAAGGGCGAATTTTCCATTACTTTTATCGCTTCTATTACAGCATTTTCACTTTCTCCACCTTTTTTTATAACTTCATAACCTTTCGTTAGAGATTCTTCTAACGCCTCACGATAAGCTTTTTCTTTCTCTGGCGTCATATTTTTCTTCAAAATCGTTCCTGCTCCGCCATGTATTACCAAAACAACTTTATCTTGCTTAGTCTGTCCATATGTAGAGATTGTCAGAACTGAAAAGAGTAAACCTATTATTTTTTTCATGTGTAATTTTTTTTATCAACGCCTAAAAATAAAAAAGTTTATAGAATTTAACTATTTTTAGCATTGATTTTGATAGAAGCAAAATTATCAACAACTGTTATTAAACAAATAAACACCTATGAATTCGAATAAACACTATCTTTCTAATAATGTTTTATTGCAGTTAGCATTTATTGCAATTATACTTTTGGTTTTTGGATTAATTACCAAAAATCTTTTAGCATTTTTTCCTGGTTTCCTTGGCGCTTTATGTTTGTATGTTTTACTTCTTAACCCCTTACAATGGATGGTTAAAGTAAAAAAATGGAACAAATTGGCAAGTGTAATTTTATTGATGATAAGTAGTGCAATATTGATCATCGGTCCATTATATTTACTCATTCAAATGTTAACGAATAAAGTTATGGTTTTGTTGAACGATACAGCACAAATAAAAACTGACGTCAATAAAATTATCGAAATGCTACAAACCAAATTTCATATCGATGTTTTTAGTGCAACTAATATTGAAAAAATTACGCAAGTTGGAGGAAAATTATTAGAAAAAACATTGAATGCTTCTATGGATATGACAGTTCAATTGGGGGTTGCTTTTCTTATTTTGTACTTTATGTTGATGAATCATCAAAAGCTTGAAAATTGGTTCTACAAAACAATTCCTCTTAAAACGAGCAATTTAGTCAAGATGAATAAAGATTTAAAAGATTTGGTAATATCAAATGCAATAGGAATGCCTTTAACAGCATTTATACAAGCTGTTATTGCTTATATCGGTTATCTTATTTTTGGAGTAGATGATGCATTTACTTGGTTTATTCTAACAATTTTTGCTGCAATGTTACCTGTCGTTGGCGCTGCGCTTATTTATGTACCTCTTGCGTTATTTTTACTTGCAAGCGGAGATACAGGACATGCTGTTGGACTATTAATTTATTGCTTTGTAATTGTTGGGCTTTCAGATAATTTAATCCGTTTAGTTTTACAAAAAAAAATGGCAGATGTTCATCCATTAATTACTATTTTTGGAGTAATCGTTGGTTTAAATCTATTCGGATTTATCGGAATTATATTTGGACCTATCTTATTTTCAGTATTCTTTTGGTTAGTAAAATTATACAAATATGAATTTATTGATCCAAATCCTGAAGATTAAATAAAATTAAAACCACTAAAAAATGAACTTAGAAAATTTTAAATTCTTTAAAAATTTAGAACCTCGTTGGAGCGATTTTGATCCAATTGGTCATGTTAATAACGTTTTTTATTTCGAATATTTTCAAATTGGTCGGGCATATTATATGTTAGCTTCGAGTAAAAAATGGCAATGGACTCGACATATGTTTGTGATTGCGCATATAGAGGCAAGTTATCAAATAGAATTGCGACCAGATGCTATAGAACCTCGTATTGGAGTTCGTGTTTCTAAATTAGGTAACAAAAGTTTCGATTTCGAGTATATTGTAACAAGTAAAGACGAAAATGGTAAAGATTTGATTCATTGCAACGGAAAAAGTACGCAAGTAATGTACGATATGGAAGCAAAAAAATCAATGGAATTACCAGATTGGGTAAAAAATGATTTTAAAAATTACGAAGGAAATCTTTAATATATCACCTAAAAAAAATTAGCAGTAGTTAAGTCTTTTCGTTAGATAATGAGTAGATTTAACTACTGTTTCTTTTTTAAATAATTGCGTTATGAAAAATTTGTTTTTAATGCGTCATGCAAAAAGTAAATGGAACGAAAATGTATCTGATCAATTTCGTTCTATTACAGAGATTGGTGAATTTAAAACTAAAAAAATTGCGCACTATCTCCACGAAAATTTTGAATTGAAATTTGACAAAGTCTTTTCAAGCAAAGCAGTTCGTGCAAAAGAAACCTCTCAACTGGTAAAGCCAATCCTTTTTCCTACTCAAAATATTCATATCGAAAATGAATTGTATACTTTTTCGCATTATTTATTAGATAAATGGATCAGAAATTTGGATAATCAATTGCAAAATGTTCTTATTTTTGGACATAATCCTGCTTTTACTGATATCACCAATCAATTAGGAAACGAAATGATTTATAATCTCTCTACTTCTGGTTTTGTTTGGATACAATTCGATTCAGATAACTGGAAAACGATTGCAAAAGGTAAAACCATGAAAATTATTACACCTAAAGAAATTAAATGAAAAAATATATAAACCGAGAAATCAGTTGGCTTTCTTTCAATGCACGTGTGTTACAAGAAGCTTCTGACGAAACTGTTCCTTTGTTAGAAAGAATCCGTTTTTTAGGAATTTACTCTAACAATTTAGATGAATTTTATTCTGTTCGCTATTCCACTATTTTACGTTCTATTCAGTTTAAAGACGTTGAAATTGTTTATCAAAATATTGTACCCGATCAAACTGATGAAGAATTAATTGATGAAATCAATGAAATTGTCCGTCAACAACGTGTTCAGTACGATGATTTACATAATCAATTGTTCAAAGAATTAGAGAATTACAATATTTTTGTGATTGATGATACTTCGATTCCAGAAAGTTATTTAGAATTTATTTCAGAATATTTTTACAACGAATTCATTCATACTGTAGGAGTTTTTATTTTAGATGATATCAAAAAAGCGCCTCCATTGCGCGATGGCTCTTTTTATTTAGCAGTTAAAATGCAATTAAAAGATAAAGTTCAATATGCACTTTTAATTGTTCCAACTCACTTATTTCCACGTTTTATTGTTCTTCCAAAATTTGACGAAAATACATATGTCATGTATTTAGAAGATATTATTCGTTATCATTTGAAAGATATTTTCAAGATGTTTGATTTCGAAACGATTGAAGCACATTCTATTAAAATTACGCGAGACAGTGAATTAGATTTCGATAATGACCTTGAACATAGTTTATTAGAAAAAGTAATCAATAGTTTAGAAAACCGTAAAAAAGGTGTTCCAGTTCGATTAGTTTACGATGCTGAAATTGCTCCAGATACGTTGAAATTTTTCTTAAAAAAATTACGTCTTGATGAATATGATAGTATTAATCCTGGAGGTAAATACCACAATAAACGAGATTTGATGAGCTTTCCAAGTTTTGATATCCCAGGATTAACTTACGAAAAAATCAAACCAATCATTCAGAATAAACCTTTTAGTTACAATAGCTATTTTCAGGCTTTTTCTGAAAACGAAGAAATGATGATGGCTCCTTATCATGATTATTCATTATTATTGAAATTTTTGCGAGAAGCAGCGATTGACCCAAAGGTTACCAAAATCAAAATCACAGTTTATCGCGTTGCAAAAGATTCACAAGTCATGCATTCGTTGATAAATGCTGCTATGAATGGAAAAGAAGTAACAGCAGTTTTAGAGCTTCGTGCACGATTTGATGAATCGAACAATGCGATGTGGTCAAAAAAGCTACAAGAAGCTGGTGTAAATGTTATTTTTGGTGTTCCAGGCTTGAAAGTGCATTCTAAAATTGGATACATCGAACGAAAACCTGAATATGGATTGGCTCAAAAATATGTGTTTATCAGCACAGGAAATTTCCATGCAGGAACGGCAAAAATTTATACAGATTATACTTATTTCACGACAAATCCTGGAATTACAAAAGATGTTGAACAGATTTTTAAATTCTTTGGAGCAAATTATTTGAACTTAACTTATAATCATTTATTGGTTTCGCCTTACGGAACACGTAAAAAAATAGTAAAGATGATCAAACGAGAAATCAAAAATCATCAAGCTGGTTTACCTGCGGAAATCAATATGAAATTGAATAGTTTAAGCGACAAACAAATCATCGATTTATTGTACAAAGCATCCCAAAAAGGTGTAAAAGTACGTTTGGTTGTTCGTGGAATAAATTGTTTAATTCCTGAAGTAAAAAATCTATCCGAAAATATAGAATGCGTCAGCGTTATTGATAAATTCTTAGAGCATCCACGTATTTATTGGTTCAAAAATGCAGGTGATGATAAAGTTTATATTTCTTCTGCAGACATGATGGAACGTAATTTGGATAACCGTGTAGAAGTTGCATGCCCTATTTATGATCATAAATTTAAGAAAATTGTAATGGATACGTTTAACCTTAGTTTTGAAGATAATGTGAAAGGACGCAGAATTACTGCAAAATCTTCGTTAGAATATAAACGCAATAATAAAAAACCTAACCGATCTCAATACACAACATACGAATATTTAAAAAAATTAAACGAACAAGAAAATGAAGATTAGAAAATTAGGAGCAATAGATATTGGGTCTAACGCCATGCGATTGTTGATTAATTATGTTTATGAGGAAGAAGGTCGTGCACCAATTTTCAATAAAACAAGTATTGTCCGAATGCCAATTCGCTTAGGGCATGATGTTTTTATTGATGGACAAATTTGTGAAAATAATATCGAACGTATTTGCGACGCTATGTTGTCTTATGCGTTGATGATGAAAGTATATGATGTTGAGATTTACAAAGCTTATGCAACTTCTGCCATGCGCGAAGCAAAAAATGGAAAGGATGTTGTAAAAAAAGTAATAAAAAAGTCTGGGATCAACATCGAAATTATAGATGGAAAAACAGAAGCAGAATTACTTTTTAATACGGAATTAGGAGCTTTTATAAAAGATGATAAAACGTATTTATATGTAGATGTTGGTGGTGGTAGTACCGAATTAACTTTATTGAAAGATAATAAAGTTTTTACTTCAAAATCATTTGAAGTCGGAACTGTTCGTTTATTAGAAAATAAAGTTGCACCTACTACATTTAATGAAATGAAACAATGGATTCATGAAAATATTGGTCACGATGAAGTAGAATTAATTGGTTCGGGAGGAAACATTAACCATGTTTACAAATATTCTGGAGTAAAATTAGGCATGCCTTTGAGTAGTCTTTATGTCAAAAAACATTATCAAATTTTACAAACTATGACAGCCGAAGAACGTATGCAAAATTTTAATATGAAACCCGATCGTGCAGATGTTGTTGTTTACGCGTTAGAAATCTACAATAATGTATTAAAATGGTCACATGCGAAGAAAATACATGTTCCAAAAATTGGTTTATCGGACGGTATTATTCGAAAAGTATATAAAGATTTGAAATAAAAATAAAAGATCAGACGAGTTCTGGTCTTTTTTAATATTTATCATTTTATAAAATAAAAAAAGCCCTAAACATAAAAGTTTAGGGCTTTATCAGCGGGCTGACAGGTACCTCTTTCGAATATTTATTGTCTTTTCTAGTTTTTTAGATAGATAAAACAGACTTAAGAGTATAGCAGATGAGTTTAATTTTTAAACTCTTTGAATTGTCTTTTTATATAAATACAAGACTGATTTAACAACATCTGAGTTACAAAAATCGTTTACATACATTCTACTGCCACTATGTTGCCTTCATCTTGCCTTGATGTTGGGAGTATCCTGCTACTATTTATAGATGTGACCCGTCCTAAAATAACTATACATGTTTTTAAATAAATCCTGTTATAGTTATACACCAATTAAACTTGATCCTAAATTTACTATACAATAGAGTTTTGAGGATTGAATCTCTATTAATTTTTTTATTTAAAGTTGAATATATATAGATGAACTATGTTTTACCAACATTTAAATTCACTTTTCTGTAAACGAACTCCAATTCTAAAAGACTAGTTTCAGACAAATATACGTTCTCATTGTCTTGCTTTTAACATCAAAGAGTATCTGCTATTAATTATTGATGAAAGTAAGTGAGCTCACGCGTTGTATATGTAATTTACATTTAGTGAGTGTTCGTTACCAACCTCACCTTATGGGTGTACAATCACCCTCAAAATTATAGTACTTTGAGGATTAAACCTCTAATAAATTCTTTATTTTAAGTTGAACATATACAGATAAAAAATGTTATTCCAATATTCAAAATTCATTTTTTTTTAACCAATTTTAAGACAGAATCCCAAGTTGCAGACGTGTTTATATTACCTATATCCTGCATTTATATAGGAAGTATTATTATTCATTAAAATCAAAGACTTGAGTTTTTTGATTTTCGATGGTCAAAATAAGTTTTAATATTTTGAATAATTTTAAAACATTTACTTTACAAATTGTGAAAAGTAAAACAAATACTGTTTTGTATAAAAACAACTATACTAGCATCACAGCACTTGAACTATAAAATCGTTACACCATCTTATAACCAGTACATTACCATTATCTATTGATGAAATAACAAGTAGCGAACCGTTGTATATGTTGTTTACATTTAGTGAGTGTTCGTAATCAACCTCACCTTACGGGTGTACAATCACCCTCAAAAATTGTATTTTATGCTATAATAAGCTCTATTCTTGCTTTATCAGCTTTGTATTTTATTTTAGTCATCAGTTCATAATAACTCCAATTCCTCAATACAAATTCTTCTTCTTTGGCTAGCTCCATCTTTTCTTCTTGATCCAATAATATAAGTGTTCCTGCTTTATTATTGATGCAAAAATCAATTAACTTTCGACTGTAAACATGTAATCGATTATGCACGTAATTACGTTCTACTTGACTCATTTTTTCAAGCGCTTTTAGTTTTCTAGTTCTTCCTTTGCCCGATTTCGCATAGGCTACTCCAACTTGCGTTCGTTTACGGGACGCTTGTATCGCCAATCTTCTATATAAAAACTCTTCTTTGGTTCCGATAGAAAGTCTAGATTTACCCACTTTTACAACCAATGGATATTCTAATGATAAGGAAGCTTCTGCTATAGTTTCGGGTTGTAATTGATGATTTTCTTTTTCAATTTCAACAACAGCTAACCAAAATATTTTTCCTTTTTCTATTTTTATTTGGGACGTACAAAGTTTAACTTCACCACTTACTACCTGTTCCAATAGTTTTTTGTTGCCTGTAAAATCTTTTCCTAAATAGGTTTTGAATGGAAGTTGAAACAACCGAAAACAAAAACTTTTTTTCTCGGGATGATAAGATAATTTACTAATACTTTCTGCTCCAAAAGGAAATGCCATATCTCGTTTAAAGTTTTTTAAAGAAGCTTCTCCTCTCCAATATTCTTGGTAATCTTTGTTAAACGTACTGTGGAGTCTACTATTTAAACACGATAATATATTCATCGGAATTTCACCTTTAAAACGATTTGATATCACGTGATAAGTGGTATTTATTCGCGAACGTTGTAAGATTCCAGTTTCATCTTTCTTTTCATCAACCAACTTGTGTACAATCCCTTCTGAGAGATACAAAAACTCTTTCACCATCTCTTGTATATACAAATGAGAAACGATCAAATTAGCTGCTCTAAAACATCTGTTTCTCCATATATAAAGCTTGTCTAATGCCTCTTTACGTTCTTCTTGGGTAGGTAAATCAACAATTAACTGTATTTTTCGAGTGAGTATTAAAGTAGATTTCTCCATCATCAATAGTTTAGGGATTGAACTATATTTTGTTGGGTAAATTTATAGGCGACTATAAACTCATTGTGTACTTCTTTTTGAGACAGTTGTAATTCTTCAGCGATATTGGCAAAAGATTGTTTATGCTTACATCGAAGTTTTAAAATCAACGATTGTGTTTCGGATATTTGATCTTGTTTCTCTTCTGTAGAGACTGTTTTGGTTTTAATTACTAACTTATTTTGGTGACTTAAAATCTTCTTAAGATCCGCTATAGCATGTTTAATTTCATTACTTGTTTCAGTTAATCCTCTTCCCATTGCTTTAGCAATCGCTTTGTACCGAAATCCATGTTTTAAACAGAGTTCTATCAAATGTTTTCTTTCAGCACTTAATAAGGGTAACACTTTTATAATTTCATCAAAATAGTGTTGTTGCCTATCATGGTCGTTCAGGTTTTCTATTACATCAGCGGGATCATATCCTGCCAAATAACTTTGATAATTCTCATAACTCTCTAACGAGCTCACAGTTCTAAAAAACTTATTCTTCGGTTTAGTATAATGCGAATAACAACTGTATTTCATTACAAGTCTCAAAAAGAAAAAGATATGATCGGGAGATTCAATCTTCTCACGATATTCCCATAATCTAAGAAAAGCATCTTGTACCAAACATTCTACTACAAACTCATCCTCAATTATTTGTTTACCAAACCAAAAGATGCGTTTATTATATCTGACATAAATACGTTCCAAAGCAATAGAATTACCTTTTTTTTAATAATTCAAATTCTTTTTCTAGCATAATAAAGGTGGTTTTATTTATGTTTTACGTGATACGTATGACGTTCTACGTTTTTACATAGTTTTTAAATTCAACATTAGTTTTAAAAGCCACTCCTTTTCCAGTACATCGCGCCAACTTTGTTTTTGGGAAAGGGGTTTTTTATTACGTTTGACGTGATACGCTTAACGTTTGACGTGTTTTTATTCTTATTAATATTCAAATCCTTTTTTAACAATGAATTTATAAACCGTCATTGCTGAAAAATCGAGTGTCAATTCGGCGTAAAGAGCGTTAAAAATGATTTATGTTCGCATTTCATATGCGAATGTTCTAAAGCATTTAGCGAGTAGCCGTTATTGACCGACTTGTAAGCACAGACTTGATGTTTTGTAACTTTTGCATTAAGGTAAAAGTTTAAAAATGTACCTAAGCTCCACTGGAGCTTCTCCTCTTAATTTCAAATGTTTTTTCATCAAGGTTCCCCGTAGGGCATATGAATTCATTTGAAATAATAATAACTCATGAATAAAAAATGAATGTAAAATTCTTTCTATCACTTTTTTATTCATAGCTTATCTATTTTAATTATCGGTATTCATGTGCCCTTCGAGGAAGAGAGCAAAAAAGTAATCAATACTTCGGCAGGCTCAGCACAAGCAAGTCAAGGCTGTAAACCTCTCTACTAAAAATATTCTCATTACACTAAAGATTTTACAAACCCTACGGGCTAAAACCTTTTTAACGCTCCATTCAAACATTTTCTTAACGTGAGAGTTTTAATGCCATTTTCTTCATCCTTTTTCAATATTCAAATTCGTTGTCATTTTTAAAAACGGATTTTGTCATTCTAAGCTTGTCTCAGAGTCTCAGTCTCTTCCTTAATCTCAACTTCATTCTCAATACTAACATCTAATCTGTAGATTTTACTTAGTATATAGTACATCCTAACAATCCCTTCCGATACACGAACCACGAACAAACCATACGGAACGCATATACAATGGATACAGAATGGATACAGCGCGGATACACAACCGATACAGAAAAGTGTCATTTTCGATATACACCGATACAGGATTTTAACACTTTTTAACACATTATTTCTCTAATATTTTGTCATTTCAAGAAATCTTCTTTTCATTTTTTATTCATGCTCTTTATTATTTTATGAATATTGGATTCATATACCTTTCAGGGAAGCTCATCCAAAAAAACATTTGAAATTAAAAGGAGAAGCCATAGTATGGCTTAGGTATTCCATTTCTTTAATGTCACTTTTTACTTGACTAAAAAGTAACCAATACTTCGGCAGGCTCAGCACAAGCAAGTCAAGGCCGTAAACCTCTCTACTAAAAATGTTCTCATTTCTCTAAAGATTTCACAAACCCTACGGGCTAAAATCTTTTTAACGTTACACTCAACCATTTTCTTAACGTGAGAGTTTTAATGCCGGTTTTTCATCCTTTTTCAATAATCAAATTCGTTATCACTTTCAACAACTCTAATATCTCAATTCTCATATCTAATATCTAATCTGTACTTATTACATAATAAATCCTCTCAATACTAAAATCTAACGTCTCACATCTAAATAACAGGTAGCAGAACCTCAATAAATTTGGAAAATGGCAATAAAGGGTTTACTTTTAATGTGCGAAAAATAAAAGTATAACCTAGCTGTCAAAGTCTCATTACCGAGGCTCTGATAGAGAGCGTGTAAAGAAAGGATAGCCCTTTGCTTTACGTTCCGTGTTTTAAAAATGTTATAAAAACGGAGGTTTGTTCTTTAAAAGAATTAGTAACACCAACAGACTTTGTCTGGGGGTTTTTTACGGATGAATGGAAATTGTTTCGTTCTCATTTTGTGTTGGGTTTTATGGAACGATGTTTCTCGTGTATGAAGAAATACTTGCAAAAAAGCAAGGCGGCTCCACACTTTAGTACCGAGGGCGACCAAACCCTGCTTAAAAACTCTAAAGTTTAAAAGTTATCTCCTAAAGCATATGTGAAAACCGCCCATGCCGTATGCGAAAGTACAAAACTTTTGAGACATGGAGCGATTTCACGATACTCTCGAAGATAAAATTGGTCGTTACGGTTCGAGATTACATCGTTTTAATTATGACTATTAAAAGTCTAATTATCAATTCGCTTATACAAATATAACAATATTTTTTAATGTGGCAATAAAACCACAATTATTTTTTTTTACAATGAACGAAAATTATACAACTTATTATAAGATAATCGGTGAAAAAATAAAGAAAAAGAGAAAAGAAAAAGGACTTACTCAACAACAAGTAGCTGAAAAAATTTCAAAATTTGATAGATCAAAAATCAGCGATATAGAAAATGGTAAAGAAGATTTCTTATTTTCTACTCTATTAAAAATCTGTGACGCTTTAGATATTAGTCTTAAAGAATTAATAGATTAATACTTCTTAATAAGTTAAAGAAAAGGTGAAAAAGCTATTTTCTATAATTATACAATAATGTTTATGAATTACATTAATTAATATATTTATTGTTTATACGAAACTACAGCTAAGTAGTTTTGTAAAAAAACAATGTTAGTGGTAATTTTAAAAACAGAACCTCATAATGAATTTTGAAATCTTAGAAAACTTAATTTCCGAAGGAGAATATTTAACTAAAACTGTCCAATTTGTCCCATCAGGACATAATGTTATTAGAACTTATTCTGTTTATACAAGTACAGAAATTGAAAAATATGAAAATTGGCAAGCATCTGTCACTCGATTCATAAAATCTTATCACCCAAGCGATTTAGAAGATTTAAAAGAGGCTTCATTAAAATTAAGCAATAAAAATCATAGAAAAATTTTAGGTATACTAAAAGCTATAAAATTATTACCTATTGAACCTGAAATAAAATCACAAATTTATAATCCAACAAATAGTATTCAAATCACTAACAATCAAACTGTTTCTCAGCAAGTAACTTTGAATATTTTTTTAGAAGCTATTAAAGATGAGTTAACAGGTAAACAAGTAAAAGAATTAAAAGAAATTATGAAGGATTATGAATCTGAACCAGAAATGACTAAAACAAAGATTATTGACAAAATAAAAAGTTTTGGTGGAGATGTTTTATCAAACATAGTTGCAAATATTCTTACAAGTCCAAGTATATATAGTGGATTTTTATAAAAAACTATCGTTAATAACTAAGCTTTTGTCTTGCTCGTAGCACATGAGATGGTGTAATAACAATAAAATATAAAATCTCGCTAAGTGTTTTAAGCGAGGTTTTTTGTTTTACACAACAAGGTATATCTCTTATTTTTATCTCTATTTTTTTGAAAGACAAAATAGTCTATTTCTTCGGGGTTTGTTCGAGTGTCCTTCGACAATGGTTCGAGAAAAAGTATGTTTTGTCGAACAACAGTCGAACAACGGTCGAAGGATTGTCGAAGAAGATAGATAAAAAATACATTATAATTAGTCTACTATTTTTTGCGTAAGACATTAGAATATACAATATCATTTATACTTTTTTATGCGAAGTTTACTTTTAAATCTTAGAAAAGAATCTGAATCAACTAACGATATGAAGTTTGTTTATTCTAAAGCTAATACTTTACAAAAACGAGAATTTGTAAACATAGTGTTCAACAGTAATTTATACTATGAAAAAGGTATTTATCGAACACCTACAATGATGGATTTATTTTCGATTAATCACTTGAAATGATGGAAGAAAACTTACTTATTTATACAGAAAAAGAGATTCTAAATAATAGAATCCCTTTCAGCGAAGAGTGAGGGATTATTTTTATGTTCCCTAGAAAAGAACGAAATTCTAATAAAACTCTACATACTTCGCATCTATTATTTTTTGTCATTCCTTTCAGCTTTATAAAAATAGAATTTTCAACAACTTCAAAAAAACAAAAACCCAACAGATTACTCTATTGGGTTTTCTTAGCGGAGAGTGAGGGATTCGAACCCCCGGAGGTGTGACCCTCAACAGTTTTCAAGACTGCCGCATTCGACCACTCTGCCAACTCTCCTACACAGCGTTTATTGCCGTATTGCGAGTGCAAATATAGAACGCTTTTTCGAATTACCAAATCATAATTTAAAGTTTTTTTCACATAAAACCTTAGTTAATTCAGTATCAAAGAAATATTTTTAAAAAAAATTATACTAAAAGTACCAAAGCTACTTGAACAACGAAACCAAGAGTAAAAAACAAGGCTGCAAATTTCAATAAAGTGAATCGGAAAGCATCATTTATAATTAATTTTTCTATCAGAGGTTTAGAAATTTTATCATCTAAAACACTTCCTATTTTCTTATAAAAAACGCACATGAATACAACCAAAATAATGATAAGAATAAATAAAAATAAAGAATCTGTGGAGTGATAAAACATCATTCCTAGTACCATTCCTAATACAGCTAATATAAATTGCGGAATTTGTTTAATCACTTTCCGAATCATTTCTTCTGTTTTTCTTAACCAATCTACGCCAAGAATTTCTGGTGCAGCCATCCAAAATGCAAGAAATTGTAGAACCAAACCTAATAGTGTAAAGATTTTTATCATTCAGATTTTATTTAAAAACTTAAAGATAAAAAAACCGTTCAAGGTATATTGAACGGTTTTTAAATATTATCAAAAGAAAAGTTTATGCTTCCTCCTCTTCGTCTTCTTTCATCGTGTGATATACGTTATTTACATCCTCATCTTCGTCAAATTTCTCTAACAATTTTTCGATGTCAGCTTTTTGTTCTTCCGTTAACTCTTTTGTTGTCTGAGGAATTCTCTCAAACTCTGATGAAATAATTTCGTATCCACCTTCTTCTAACGATTTATAGATTGTTCCATAATTCTCAAAAGGAGCAATTAATACAATTCCATCTTCGTCTTCAAAAATCTCTTCTACTCCAAAGTCAATCATCTCAAACTCTAATTCTTCCATATCAAAACCTTCTGGTTTTTGAATTTTGAAGTTAGAAATATGATCAAACATAAACTCCACAGAACCTTGCGTTCCTAATTGTCCATTACATTTACTGAAATAAGAACGAACGTTAGCTACTGTACGGTTATTGTTATTTGTAGAAGTTTCAACTAAAACGGCAATTCCGTGAGGTCCGTAACCTTCAAAAATAACTTCTTTATAGTTTTCTGTATTTTTATCAGATGCTTTTTTGATTGCGCGTTCGATATTATCTTTCGGCATATTAACAGCCTTCGCATTCTGAATCACCGCACGAAGATGAGAATTTGAATGCGGATCAGGTCCTCCTGCTTTTACTGCCATTACGATATCCTTCCCAATTTTAGTAAACGCTTTAGACATTGCCGCCCAACGTTTCATTTTACGTCCTTTTCTAAATTCAAATGCTCTTCCCATTTATACTTGTTTTTATAGCTGCAAATTTATTCATAAAACGAAAAAAATCCAAGAACTATGTCTTGGATTTTTAAGATGTTATTATTTTAGACTGATTATTTCAATCCGTGGTATTTTAACATTGGTTCGATTGACGGATTTTTACCTCTAAAGTTTTTGTAAATCGTATTCAAATCGTCTGAATTTCCTTGAGAAAATACTTTATCACGTAAAACTTGTCCATTCTTACGAGACATTCCTCCGTTTTCTAATGTCCATTCGTATGCATCATGATCTAACATTTCTGCCCAAATATAAGCGAAATATCCAGCTGCATAACCTCCACCAAAAATATGGCTAAAGTATGATGAACGGTAACGTGGCGGAACTTGAGGAAGATTGGTTTTATTATCAATCAACGCTTGTTTTTCAAATTCATCTACGTTTGTAATATTATTATCAACGCCAACTGTGTGCCAAGACAAATCTAAAGATGCCGCAGAAAGCATTTCTGTTAATGTATAACCTTTGTTAAAATTAGATGCTTTTTTCATTTTTTCTACCAATGCATCAGGAATAGTAGCTCCTGTTTGGTAATGCTTCGCATAATTTTTCAAAACTGCTGGTTCTGTTACATAATGTTCGTGAAATTGAGATGGAAACTCAACAAAATCTCTTGATACATTTGTTCCTGATAAAGTTGGATATTTTTGATTCGCGAAGAAACCATGTAATGCATGTCCAAATTCGTGGAAAGTTGTCACTACATCGTCATATGAAATTAAAGCTGGTTGACCATTTGCAGGTTTTGTATAATTACCAACATTGTAAATTACAGGTTTTGTCCCTAATAAATGCGATTGCTCTACAATATTACTCATCCAAGCTCCACCTTGTTTAGAATCTCTTTTGAAATAATCTGTGTAAAATAACCCTAATTCAGTACCATCTTCGTTAAACAATTCATAGACTTTTACATCTTCGTGCCAAACAGGAATATCTGTACGTTTTTTAAACGAAATTCCATACAATTGTTTAGCCATATAGAAAATTCCGTTTTCTACAACTGAATCTAAAACAAAATAAGGTTTCATTTCATTTTCATCGATGTCATATTTTTCTTTACGAACTTTTTCTGCGTAATAATTCCAATCAGCAGCTGTTAACGTATTCGATGGATTTTCTTTCTTCGCTAAAGCTTCAAACTCTTTCGCATCTTTTTGCGCCATTGCAGTTGCAGCAGGAATCATTTGATTTAAAATACCTTTTGCAGCAGTTGGATTTTGTGCCATTTGGTCTTGCAAATTCCATTCAGCATAATTATTAAACCCTAACAATTTCGCTTTCTCAGCACGCTTTTTAACCAATGTTAAAATCGTTTCTCGCGTATCATTTTCGTCTTTTTTCTCTGTTCTAATCCAAGCTGCATCAAATAACTTTTTACGAGATGCCGCATTTGTCATATTTTGCAATTCTGGTTGTTGAGTTGTATTCAATAAACTAATTAAATATGTACCATCAGCTTGTTTGAAAGCTTCTAAATCAGCTTCGCTTAGACCTGCTAATTCTTCTTTCGTAAACTTTACTCCACCAGATTTTGTTCCTTTTAATAGTTGATTAGAGAATTTAGTTTCTAAAGAAGCGATTTCTCCATTCAATTTTTTCAATTCATCTTTTTGAGCAGCAGATAAATTAGCTCCAGCCAACTCGAAACGTTGATAATAAACATCTAATAAACGAGAAGATTCTTTATCTAAATTCAACGTTTGTTTGCTATCATGTAACTTTTTAACGCGTTGAAATAATTTATCATTCAAATAAATTGCATCGCTGTGAGCTGCAAATTTAGGAGACATCTCCTCCTCTACTGCTTGCAATGTTTCGTTTGTATTTGCTCCTGTTAGTAAATTAAAAACATGGCTAACTCTAGACAATAATTGCCCTGATTTTTCCATTTCAACCAATGTATTTTCAAAAGTTGGTTCTTCAGAATTATTGGCAATTTTATCAATTTCAGCTAATTGCTCTATCATTCCTTGCAACAAAGCCGGTTTGAAATCTTCATCTTTAATTTTTGAGAAATCAGCTGTGTGATAGGGTAAATTACTTACCTCGTAAAAAGGATTTTTATCGTTCCACATACTATTTGTTGACTTTTCGCTACAAGAAGTGGCAAGGATTGACGATCCAACCATCATTCCGTAAAAAAGTTTTTTATTGAACATTCTATATTTTTTAATCTTAACGAAGTTAAAACTTATAAAGCAAAGTTTCAAATTATCTGCTTAATATTGATAACCTATGTTGTAAAACAATTCTAATTCATTTTTCATCAATAATTAGGAAAGATTCTATACATTTGTCCGTCAAAAAACCACTTAAACAAATGAAATTGAAGCTAAGATACTTTGCTTTTTTGATTCTATTTTTCAATCTATTTCTTTTTAGCTATGCTCAATCAGAAAAAAAGTTCGATCAATTATACAATACGACTTCTGATTTGGTAGATAAAAACGAGTATTCAAAAGCATTTGATCAAGCATTAAATTTAGAAAGTATCGGCTCTGAAGAAAATGATGCGTACAAAATTGCTAAAGCAAATTACTTATTGGCTAAAATTTTTAAGAAGCAAGAAAATTATTTGCAAACGATAAAATACGCCACAACTTCTATCGAATTTGCTAAAAAAGCAGAAAATATTGAATACGAAATTAGATCAAGCGAATTATTAGCTTGGGCTTATGTTTACATTGGATTTTATGATGAAGCAACAATAACTTTAACTAAAATAGACGCATTGTTAGCAGAATACAAAGGAGATGACAAACATTTTCTGCTTTTTAAAAAATTGTATCGTGAAGCTTCTTTGTTAAGACGAAAAGAAGTTAAACCAAAACAAATTTTACAGGTTTATTTTCAGGCTCTAAACGAAATAAAACTATTCAAGTTTAAAAATAATTACGAAAAAAACGAAAATCTACTTTCTCTTTACAACAATATCGGAAGAACTTATAAAGATGTAAATGTAGATTCTTCTTTTGTTTATTTTCAGAAAGCATATCAATACAAAGACAATAACGATGCGAGAGGTTTAGCTGATTTAGATACTAATCTTGCGTCTTATTATGTTGCGAAAAATGATAATAAAAAAGCGATTGAATTATTAAATAAATCAATTCCAACTTTGATACAAAGTGAACATAAATTTTTGACTGCCGAAAGTTATAAAGTATTAGCCGAAGCTTACAAAAATGAAGGAGATACTCCAAAAAGTACAGAATACAATACATTATTTTTAACTTACAAAGATAGTTTGAACCTAAAACGAAATCAATCTGTAAATGAAGCAATTGAATATGTCAAAAAATTAGATCAAAAAAGTGATAATTCATCTCAAAAAAATCACATTTTTTTATACATTTCTGCTGCTATTTTATTGATTTTAATCTTATTCTTTTTTATAAAATTGAAGAATAAAAAATAGAAATAAAAAGCTTGTTTTTTCTTGAACAAAAATAGTTAACTTTGAAAAAGAGTGGAGTCGTTCACTCTTTTTTTATTACCCTAAAATTTTTAGATTTTGTACTTAGATTTAGAAGAATTAAAATATGTATTAGCCGAAAGTGTAGAAGAATTACCAAATTGGGAATCGCATCAAAAACTTTCGCCTCCATATCGTCAAAAATTTGATTTAGAATACGTAAAACGTACCAATCCAAGAAGTGCGTCTGTGATGATTTTATTGTATCAAAATGAAGATGGAGAAATAGAGTTTCCTGTAACAATGCGTGTTTCGTACGAAGGTGCACATTCTCATCAGTTTTCTTTACCAGGCGGACAATTCGAGGAGCAAGACATTAGTTTTGATGAAACAGCTATTCGCGAAACTGTCGAAGAACTTGGTATTGATTATGAAAATATTGAAGTAATTAGACAATTGAGTGAAATGTATATTCCGCCAAGTAACTTTTTGGTTTATCCTTACATCGGAATTTATCATGGAGAACCTCAGTTTAATCCAGATGAACGTGAAGTACAATATGTAGTTCCATTAAATTTAGAAGCTTTTTTAAATGCTGATTACGAAGTTTTTGAACGAGAATTTTCTGGTCAAGTAGTCGAAATTCCTGGTTATAATATTGGTGATGATGAATATCTTTGGGGTGCAACTGCAATGATTTTAGAAGAATTCAAAGATTATTTAAAAATCGTATTAAATTTGTAACTTAAACAATTAAGAACTCGTGTCTCAAAAAGCAAAGAAAAAGAACGCATTTCGCGATTCATTTGGACATCTATATTTCCTAAAAAGAACGTTGATTTTTCTATTAGGATCATTTACCTATAACCGTTATAATGGTTTTAATAAACTAAAAGTAACTGGAACAAAAAATTTGGTTAATTTACCTGCTCAAAATGTATTATTCGTTTCAAATCATCAAACTTATTTTGCTGATGTATTTGCAATGTATCATGTTTTTTGTAGTGTAAAAAATGGTTTTATTGACACCATTAAAAATCCGATTTATTTACTAAATCCTAAAATTGATTTTTATTACGTTGCTGCAGAAGAAACGATGAAAGATAATCTTTTGACTAAATTATTCGCGTATACAGGAGCGGTTACGGTGAAAAGAACGTGGCGTGCAAAAGGAGAAAATGTAAATAGAAAAGTTGATTTATCAGAAATTAATAATATCGATATTGCGTTGCAAAGTGGTTGGGTAGTTACATTTCCACAAGGAACTACAACTGCATTTGCGCCAGGTCGTCGTGGAACTGCGCATTTAATCAAAAAAAATAAACCCATTGTAATTCCTGTTGTAATTGATGGTTTTCGTAGAGCTTTTGATAAAAAAGGTTTACGTATCAAAAAACGTGGTATCAATGCAACAATGACATTCAAAGAACCATTAGAAATCGATTATGAAAATGATTCGAGCGATGCTATCATGAAAAAAATTATGAACGCAATCGAACAATCGCCTGAGTTTAATAAAGTTCGACCAATGAACGAAATCCTTGCAGAAAATAGTGAAAAATCATTAGACGATTATCTAAATGAAGATGATGAAGAGTTTGATGATTTCGAAGAGATGGGTTACGACGAAGAAAATAAAAAAGACTAAAAGAATACAACATACAAAATGAAAAAAGTTCATTTTATTGCAATTGGCGGAAGTGCAATGCACAATTTGGCGATTGCTTTGCACGAAAAAGGATATCAAGTAACAGGTTCTGATGACGCAATTTTTGAACCTTCGAAAACTCGTTTGGCTCAACGAGGTATTTTACCTGAAGAAATGGGATGGTTTCCTGAAAAAATTACAGAAAATTTAGATGCTGTTATTTTGGGAATGCATGCTCATGCCGATAATCCAGAAATGTTACGTGCGCAAGAGTTAGGATTAAAAATCTATTCATATCCTGAATATTTATACGAACAATCAAAAGATAAAACTCGTGTTGTAATTGGTGGTTCTCATGGAAAAACTACGATTACATCAATGATTTTACATGTTTTACACTACCACAACATTGATGTTGATTATATGGTTGGTGCACAACTAGATGGTTTTGATGTGATGGTAAAATTGACAGACGACAATGAATTTATGATTATGGAGGGTGACGAATATTTATCATCTGCCTTAGATCACCGTTCAAAATTCTTATTGTATCAACCAAATATTGCTTTGATTTCTGGTATTGCTTGGGATCATATCAATGTATTCCCAACCTTTGAAGATTATACTTCTCAATTCTCAAAATTCGTAGAATCTATTGTAAATGGAGGAGCTTTAATCTATAACGAAACAGACGAAGAAGTTGTAAAAGTTGTAGAAGGAACCGAAAAAGCAATCAAAAAATTCCCTTATCACTTACCTGAACATTTTATTGACAATGGAATTACATTTATCGAAACAGAAGACGGTCCAATTCCATTAGAAGTTTTTGGTAATCACAACTTAATGAATTTAGAAGGAGCTCGTGCTATTTGTAAACAATTAGGTGTAATGGATGATGATTTTAACGAAGCAATTCAATCATTCAAGGGAGCATCAAAACGCTTAGAATTAATCAATAGAACGTCAAATTTCGTTGCGTACAAAGATTTTGCACACGCTCCAAGTAAAGTAACGTCAGTGACAAATGCTGTAAAAGAGCAATATGAATCGAAAACAGTTGTAGGATGTTTAGAAATTCATACCTATTCATCTTTAAATCCTGAGTTTTTGGTTCAATACAAAGGAGCTTTGGATAAAGCTGATATTAAAATTGTGATGTATAGCCCCGAAGCATTAGAAATAAAACGTATGCCTATGATCTCGCCAGAAGATATCAAAAATGCTTTTGGAGATGATTCTATTTTGGTATTTACAAATGGGGAACAATTGCAAACGTATATTGAAAGTTTAGATAAAAAAGATAAAGTATTCTTGATGATGAGTTCTGGTAACTTTGGTGGAGTGAACTTAAATGAATTATTTAAAGCATAAAAAAATCACCAATTTACGATTGGTGATTTTCACTTAAAATATCTATAAATGTAAAAAAGAGAACTTAATTTAGGTTCTCTTTTATTTTTTTCAATTGGTCAAAATAAATTGCGTCTTAGGATTACTTCTTTTCAATATTAGTAAACTTATAAACTTTGTTAAACTTTTTCGGAACTATTAAATTTTAAAAACATTATTTTTTTTTATAAAAAACAGAGGTGATATAACCATATTAGCAATACAATACTCTACTCACTTTTGTAGGCTGAACCTGCAAAAATATCACCCCTGTTTTACACTAGAAAATTATAGTGACCCTTTTGATACATACAAAGTTGTAAAAAAAACTTTTGTCAAAAAGTTTAAAAAGTAGTCTAAAGATGTAAAAAACGGAAGTTATTGTAAATTTTTTCTAAATTGAGTTGGGCTTATTTTAAGCTGTTTTTTGAAGAAGTTTCCAAACGAATATTGATCAGAAAAATTTAATTCATTTGAAATTTCAGAAATTGTTTTTGTTGTTTCACTTAACAAAACTTTTGCTTGGCGAATCACCACAGAGCTTATCAACTCTTTTGTGGTTCTACCAGTTATCGACTTGCAACATTCTGTCAAATAACGCACAGTGATATTCAATTTGTCTGCATAAAACTTTGCATCTCTATTTTCGGTGTAATAATGATTTAAATCTACTAAAAATCGTTTTACAATTTCATCTTTACGTGTACCTTTTCTTACAATTATTGTTTGTTGTTTAGATAATTCACTAAACGTTGTGTAAACAATTGCATAAAATAAATTGTACTGAATGTAACGTACGAATTTAGTCGGTTTTTCTTTTAAACGGTTTTTCAATTGCAGCAAAAGTTCTACCAAAGCCGAAAATTCTATTTCGTTAAAATGATAATTATTAATTTTATTCGAAGCAAAAAATTGGTTGTATTCGTAACCACTCAAATCGATAATAGAAGTATCTAAAATCTTTTTTGTTAAGACTAAACTCAACAATTCCAGATCAGTCGATTTAGAAATAATTTGGTACGATTTATTTGGCTCTGGAAAAAAAACATCGTGTTTATTGAGATTAATTTCTTGATCATTTTGCAAAATTTTTAAACTTCCTTTTCGAATAAAAATCGTTTGAATCAAATCTTTTTTCAACCGTTTATTCTCTACTGTTTGTTGTATAAATTCCTCTTGATCAAAAACATTAAAACTCTCCATATATCAACACTAATTTTACATTTTTTTTATACTTAATCGATTAATTTGAAACAAACTTTAATCCGATAATCGAACAAATTAAGGTTGTTAAAAAGAATACTCGCCAAAAACTTGCTGGTTCTTTAAAAATAAAAATTCCGACTAATACAGTTCCGACAGCACCAATTCCTGTCCAAACCGCATATGCTGTTCCAATTGGCAACGTTTGTGTTGCTTTTACCAACAAAATCATACTTACAGTTAAGAAAAATAAAAATCCGCCATACCATAAATACGTATCATTTCCAGTTGCTTCTTTTGCTTTTCCTAAACAAGATGCAAAACCTACTTCGCATAAACCTGCGATAAGTAAAATAATCCAGTTCATTATTTTGATTGATTTATAAAAATTAAGACTACAAAAATGTAGCCTTAATATTAATTATTTTTTATTATTTACCGAAACTATCGCTAAATTCTACTTGTCCTTTTATATGAACTTCACTCCATGTTTTAGATATTCCATCTGCTCCTTTATGTAATTCTAAACAAGCTTGATTTAAAGCTTCCATCGCTTTTGCTGTATTAAAATCCATCAAGTCTACATCAGCTTCTATAGTAAATGTTTTATTTTCGAAAGCTGATTTTACTTCATATTCTTTTGACACATTGTTCAACGTCAAATTCAAAAATGTTTTACCTTCTCTGAAATGTAATTGACCTTTGATTTCGCTTGTATTAATCATATTTCCAAACAAAATGTCCTTCAATTTTTGATCACGATCAATTTGGTCAGAATTTAAAGTCGCAACAGAGGCTATAATATTTGCGCCTTCTAAAACTTCTTGTGGTGTTTTCCCATCTTCTTTCGCATCTTTTACCAAAACCACATCAAAACGTCCCGAAACAGCAACTTTATCTGTCGTTTTATAAGCTGTCCACTCTACTCCCGACTTACGAATTACACCTTCTACTATTTCTGTTGGCTCTTCAAGCGTTGCTTCCGTTTTAACTTCGTGTTGTTCTACTACTTTTTCATCTGACTTATTTGTACAATTTATCAGCATTACAGACATACAACATACAAGTGCTGTAGATATTTTTCTCATTTCAAACTTTTATACTACAAAAGTACAACAAGCCTCCTCTAATTCACAATTGATTTTTAACATATTCTAAAAAAAGTCTACTTTTGTATCATGATAAAAAATATTTTAAACACTTGTTTGATTATCATTTGTTTGCCTTTTATTTTAATCTACGAGGTTTATTGTACAGTTTATAAATACAAAAAATAAATTGGTAACTTCGCTCGTAAATTAAAAAAATGAGCCAAAAAATAATTGGAATAATGGGCGCTATACCGCAAGAAATAAATGGTGTAGTAAACTTATTATCAAATAAACAAGAATTCAAAATCGGTCAAAGAAACTATTATACCGGAGAATTAAACAACCAAAAAGTTGTTGTTGTTTACTCTCGTGTTGGTAAAGTTGCAGCAGCAACTACTGTTTCTACACTTATTTTAGAGTTTAAAATTACAGAATTAATTTTCACAGGTGTTGCTGGTGGAATACATGCAGATGTAAAAATTGGTGATATTGTTTTGGGACAAAGCATGATTCAACATGATATGAATGCACAACCTTTGTTTCCCGCATATGAAATTCCAATGTTAGGAAAAGCTTATTTTGAAGCAGATTCCTCGCAATTACAAGTCGCAACAACTGCTATTTTAGATTTGTTACAAGAACAACATCTTCACAACGTTATTTCAGAAAAAGATTTGAATAAATTTAATATCCATGCTCCAAAATTACACACAGGTTTAATCGGTTCTGGAGATTTATTTTTCTCGACAAATTCTCAGAAAGAAAAGCTTCAACAAAAATTACCAGAAGTTCTTTGTGTAGAAATGGAAGGAGCTGCAGTAGCACAAGTTTGTTACGAATTCGAGATTCCTTTTATTATTATCAGAACAATATCAGACGATGCGGATGATCATTCTACAATAGATTTTAATAGTTTTATTGAGAAAATATCAAATGTTTATTCGATAGAGATTATCAAAAACATCATCAAGTAAAAAGTCCTTTTAAAAGGGCTTTTTTTGATGTACACATTAATAAAAAAAATCATCAATTGCTTGGTGATTCATTTTCCAAATAATAAAATGGATTGTGGGGAGAGCAGGATTCGAACCTGCGAAGGTGAAACCAACGGATTTACAGTCCGTCCTCGTTGGCCGCTTGAGTATCTCCCCGCCTAATAATAAAGTATTCTTCAAAAAAGAAGAGCCGATAGAGGGACTCGAACCCACGACCTGCTGATTACAAATCAGCTGCTCTAGCCAGCTGAGCTACATCGGCGTTTGTTATTTTTGTTTTAAAAGTAAAATATAAACTTTTTTGGAGCCGATAGAGGGACTCGAACCCACGACCTGCTGATTACAAATCAGCTGCTCTAGCCAGCTGAGCTACATCGGCATTTTTGTGGGGAGAGCAGGATTCGAACCTGCGAAGGTGAAACCAACGGATTTACAGTCCGTCCTCGTTGGCCGCTTGAGTATCTCCCCAACCTATATTTTTACTGAGCCGATAGAGGGACTCGAACCCACGACCTGCTGATTACAAATCAGCTGCTCTAGCCAGCTGAGCTACATCGGCAAAAATATTTGTTATTTGAATATTTCAAAATGAAAACAGGAAGTTAACTTCTCGGAAGTAGTGTTGTTCCTTTTTCGTGGTGCAATATTAGGGCAGTTTTTCGAATCTCGCAAATGTTTTTTGAAAAAAAATTAGAAGTTTTTAATAATTTTTTACTTCAATTTTGAAAATCAGAATTTTAGAATTCAAAAAAAAATTAAACTTTTTTTCAATAAAAGTAAAAAAGATAATATTCTATTTACATAAGAGTACTTATTTTTGTGGTCAATTAATCATTAATGCATCTTATCATACAAATTTTGCAACTTTTCGGAGCAATTGCGTTATTCATTTTTGCGATAAAATTATTAAGCGAAAATTTACAAGCATTATCTGGATCGAATTTTAAACGTACATTAAATAAATTAACCAAAAACAATTTCTCGACAATTGTTACAGGTACTCTTTTTACAACAGCCATACAATCTTCGTCGGCTGCGAGTGTATTTATATTGGGATTTGTAAATGCTGGATTAATTAATTTACGAAAAGCATTTGGTTTGATATTGGGTGCAAATATCGGAACTACGCTTACTTTATGGCTCGTGTATTTCGGAATGAAATTCGATTTGGTACAAATTGCTTTGCCACTTATTTTAATTGCTTTTCCTTTTTACTTATCTAAAAAACGTAATCAAAGAAAAATTGGGGGAATCCTCTTTTCACTTTCATTGCTTTTTCTTGCTTTATATTTCTTAAAAACCTTTTTGCCTTCTATAGAAAGTCATCAAAAGCTACAAGAGTTTTTTCAACATTTATCGAATTATGGTTTTTTGACCAACTTATTGTTTATCGTTTTCGGTATATTACTAACGGTTTTAGTTCACTTTTCATCTGCTTCTATTACTATAGCAATCTTATTAGCAAGTAAAGGTTTACCAATTGAACTTGCTGCGATGATTGTTTTGGGAGCAAATATTGGAACTACTTTTACAGCACATTTAGTTGCTGCAATTGGCGATAAATACACAAAAGTTGTGGCTGCTTTCCATACATTTTTCAATCTAGTGATTGCATTTATTTTTATGTTAATTGGAAGTATTCTATTGAAATTTATAGGTTCTACAATTTCTACGAATTTTGCTGTACAACTTATCACATTTGATACCATTACAAATTTGGTTGGTGTCATTTTATTTACTCCTTTCGTTAATAAATTGGCTTTTTATTGTCAGAAAAAGTATTTTTCAATTAAACCTACAGATAATAAATTAGAATTTTATGCAATTCCTTTCGGAACAAATTCGGATCTATATAAAAATGAAGCAAACAAAAAATTACTAAAACTTGCTTCTACAACCAAACAGACAATTTATACGCTTGGACGAATGATTACCGAAAGTGATGAGGAAAAGATTTTAGTTTTTCGCGAACGTATCTTAGAGCTCGAAAAAGAAGGCGATCAATTGGAACGAGAAGTAAATGAGTTTTTGAACGAAATTGCTGATTTAGATTTACCAAATGAAAATACAATTGCTATTCATCAATTAATAACACTTTGTCATCACTTAGAAAGTGTGGGCGATATTGCGATTAAGATTTCGTCTATACATCGTCGTCGTCGTATGACAAATAGTTACTTTACGCCTAAAATGAGAACTTATTTGGTAGAATTTCAAAGTAATCTGGATCAAACGACTCGAATTTTAAATCAAAATTTGAACGAAACACAAGAAGAAGTTTCAATTAAGCAAGCAGAATTTATCGAGAAAACGATCAATACAATCTACAAAGAAGCAGAGGCAAACTTGATGAAAACGATTGATAAAGAAAAGCTTTTGACGACAAGTGCGCTTTTCTACAAAGATTTAATTCAGAATTATGAAATTCTTGGTGATCATTTATACAAAGCCAATGCAACAATCGTAAAGCTAAAGAATCAGTAGTTTTTTTGTAAGTTTATGTAAAAATATATTTAATTGTCTACAATTTTCACAATAAAACTAGAAGAACAAATCATAGGAACAACTGAATTTGAGTTTGCAGATGTTACAATGGGAGTTGTTTTCGGTAAAATAAACTTTATTAATATTGAATCTCCTTACTTATTTTTCAAAAATTATTGTTTAAAAAATAATATTGAAATTTATAGTGATACAAAAGATATTAAACTGATTGCTACAGCTATTCTTCCAAATCTGAAAGTTTTTTACAATAATTTTCATGATGAATTAATTGGTTGGGGAGCTTCAATTACTGGTTCTGAACTTTTAGATAATAAAATTGAATTTGAAATTACATTTACTGGTATTATATCAGAAACGATGTCAAGCTTATTCAAACATCATTTTGATGAATATTTTAAATGATAATCCATCTTGAGCTAAAATTCGTCAATTCGAGTGATTTTTAGAAAGACATTTCTAAAAATTGTATCGAGAATTAAGATGAATTTTATTTTCTAAAACCTTATTCTCGATACAAAATTCTAAACGAATTTCACTCGAATTGAAGGTTTTATAGATAAAATTATTAATGAGTAGAATAATTTCAATCAAATTCGCTCACGTCTACTCTATTTTGTAAATTTAACCTATGCATAGAAGTTCGTCACAAAAAGTAAATTATGATTTAGAGCAAGGTAGAAAGTATAAAGCAACGTTGCGCTTAAGAAATCTTATCAATGAATTCCCTAATGATTTAACATTAAGAAATAAACTTGCAGAAATTTATTACGAAAGCGGATTTCTGGATGAAGCTGGTAAATTTTGGATCCTATCAGAAAATAGAAATTCTGAAATTAACCGATGTATCGAAATTTATAAAAACTCTGTTAATAATTCTGGAAATCAAATTTTAAAAGATATTGTTTTCCGCGGAGATAAAACCAAATTGTCATTTCATCTACAATCAACTTTAAATGAATTAGAAAAAGATAGCTTCGAAAAGACTAAAAACATTCCCAACTTTCAACCTAAGAAAAACTATCTTGAAAAAGATATTTATAAAGAAACTATCAAAGACAAACTAATAAAATATTTATTTTTTGGATTCCTTCTCTTTATTGTTCTACTAATTATACTTGGTTTCGTAAAATTAATTGAATGGTTTTAACTTCTAAATTCGCTCACTTCTACTCTATTTTGTAATTTTGCAAAATGTTTGATTCAAAGCAAATTTTTTCTATTCAATCCGAAGAAGATTTCCAAAACGTTGCATTGGAAGTTTTCCGTTATCAAGCGCAAGAAAATGAAGTGTACAAAAACTTCTTAAACTTCTTGAAAGTTGATTATTCTACCATAAAACATACAGACGAAATTCCTTTTTTACCTATTCAGTTTTTTAAGAAATATGATCTTATTTCTGGAAATAGAGCTGTAGAGAAGGTTTTTACAAGTTCTGGAACAACAGGAATGTCGACTAGCAAGCATTTGGTTACGGATTTGGCTTTGTATCATTATAGTTTAGAAAAATGTTTTGAACAGTTCTACGGTCCACTTTCCGATTACACAATTTTTGCACTTTTACCTTCGTATTTAGAACGTACTGGCTCATCGCTGATTGATATGGTAGAATATTGGATTGAAAAATCTGAGAGCGATCAAAGCGGATTTTACCTATATAATCACGATGAATTATACGAAAACCTTATTGCACATGAAAAAACTGGTAAAAAAGCTATTTTGATTGGTGTTTCGTTTGCTTTATTAGATTTTGTCGAAAATTATAAAATGAATTTGCAACATACAATTGTGATGGAAACTGGTGGTATGAAAGGTCGTAAGAAAGAAATTACGCGTGAAGAATTACACACTATTTTGAAAGATGGTTTTGGAACTAATGAAATTCATTCCGAATACGGAATGACGGAATTGCTTTCGCAAGGTTATTCTCGTGGAGATTTGACATTTAAATCGCCAAATTGGATGCGAATTCTGATCCGTGAAACAGAAGATCCACTGAAATATGTTGAAGAAGGGAAAACTGGAGGTGTAAATGTGATTGATTTAGCCAATTACAATTCAATCAGTTTTATTGCAACTGATGATTTAGGTAAAAAAATATCCAAAAATCAATTTGAAATCTTAGGTCGTTTTGATCATTCCGACGTTAGAGGTTGTAATTTGATGGTGATAGAATCATAAAAAAGCTCTGAAAAAATTCAGAGCTTTTTTGTTATTTCTTTTTCATTAAAAGAACTGTATCTTTATTTCTTTCAGCTATTTTACTAAGAAATTCTGAGTATTCTTTTAATTCTTTACTGCTTATAATTGCTTGATTAAGCAATAAAATATAAGTTATTACAAACTCGTTATTTTTAACTTCAATTTGTTGTTTGTATTGTAATTTATTTCCTAAAGCTTTAATTTCAATATTAAAATCATCATATTTTAAGACAAAGTTAGTTGGAATTTTAGATTTGAATTGCACAACTTTTTGAAATGGAAAATCTAATTCGACTTGATACTTTCTGTTTTTTTCAATACTTAAAAAATTTAATGCTTCGTTAAACGGAAATTCAAATCCAAAATAGTTGATCGTTTTTTCTTTGCTTGCAAAAATTTTGTTTATTGTGCTATAATCTCCTTTATTACTTAAATCATCTGATGAATATGTTAATTCATTAAACATTGGAAAATCATAATTCTTTTGATTTTCTTTGTTAAAATAACCTTTGAATTTATTTAAAGATTTCATTTTGAAATCATCTCCTTTAAATTCTATTTCATTGATTAAATAACTTTCCGACAATGGTGGATTGATATATAAGAATTCATCGGAAGTGGTTTCAAGCTTTAATACAAGTTGGTTATAATAATCTAAATAAGGAAAAACGATTTTTTCATTGTAACTATCATCAGCAATTTTTAAAATATTTTCGTCAAAAAGATAAATTTGATTATCTAAAATTGTCATTGTTTGAATATTAGAAATTCTTGATACAATAGGAAAATTTATAATTAATCTCCCTCTACCTCTAAAACTATTAATCACTAAATGTGATTCTATCCCTTTAGATTTCAGTATTTTGTTAACCAAAATAACTAATTCTAAATTTGTTCCTGATTTAGTTCTTAAAATTCCTGATTTAAAGTTTGATATCTTATCTATTATATTTTCTTTTTCTACTTTGTAATTTTGCTTGACATATTGAATCACATTTTTATATGTTTCTAATTGCGAAGTACCATTGTTAATTTTTAAAGCAAGTTCATTAAAGTCGGTTCCTCTTATGCTAGCTTCAATTTTTTTAATAAAAACAGATCGAAATGAACTCCAAGTTGGAGAAGAAAAAATAGTTCCATGCCAATCTTTTTCAGCGGTATATTGAAATCCAATTGTTTCTTTAAAATCACGAATATTGTATATTTTGTCGTATTTTTTAACACTTGGCACGTTTTCAATTTCCCAAGATTTATTACCCTTTTTATTTCCATATTTTTCATTTAATTTTTGACCAATCAAATAAATTCGATAATCAAAATCTGTATACATTCTAAGATCTAATTTCGATTTTAATGTCGGGTAATCATTCTGAAAAGCCCATGGAGTAGCATATAAATCAGCTGTACGAACTTCTTCTGTTTCATATTCAATAATAGAACCGACTTTAACATTTGGAATAATATATATAATTCGCGATGTATTTTCGTCAATTGACTCTTCAAGAATATCTTTTTTATTCAATTTTGTGATAACAATTTCATTATTCACCTTATTATAAACTTGTACATTATTTATCTTAACTCGACTATATTTATTATTTGGATTGTACGTAAATTTTAATACATTTCCATCAACAGCATCTTGTTTTAAAATCTTTTTTCGAATATGTTGTTTTAGCTCATATCCATTATTGTTCATCTGTAACTCTCCATATTCAGATAAAATTACTGCAGATGCATCTGGCTCGAACGGAACTGTTTCATAATTATATTCTTCTTCTGAAATTACTCCAAATTCAAACTTACTTAATTGACCAAAAATTAGTTGAGTCAATAAAAAACTGAAAAGAAAATAAATTTTAAATTTTATATATAGTGTTATTGTATAAATATACAAAAAAAACCGCACTGAAAATCAGTGCGGTTTTTTGTTATTTCTTTTTCATTAAAACTTCTTTCAGAGATTCTGTTTTTACTTTCTCAAAAAAATGTTTTAGTTCGTTGTATTTATCGGCTTCGTATACGCCTTCTGGTAATAAAAATTGAATAGCTAAAATTAATTGTCCGTCTTTTACTTTGGCTTCTTGATAATATTCTAAACCAAGTTCTATTTTATGATGCGCTTTATATTTTTCATCAATCACCACTTGATAACCCTCTGGAATTTTAGACTTTATCTGAATATTAAATAAATAAGGATAATCAAATTCTATTTTACGTTGTCGATTTGTATCCTCAAAAGTATATTGCTTCAAAAACTCACGCAAAGGATTAATAAATGTATAAAAAGGAGCATTAGGAATTGTAGTTTTTGATTTATATGATTTAACATAAGAATCTGTTTCAAAAATCATTTTATCACTCGATTCTTCATCCAAACGTGCTTCTAAAGATTCTGTTACAAATCGATTCAATACATTCTTTTCATCAGTTTTTTCATCGTAAAAATATCCATTAAATTTATCTTTTTTATAAAGAACCAAGTTTCCGTTGTTCATGAAATCATATTTTATAGATGATTCGTAATAAGATAACTTTTGATTTAGTTTCACAAAAGAAGGTTCTCCTTTTTTAATGACTACTCCATGATAATTAAACACATCTAAAGGTCCAAATTCTATTTGTTCTTTGTTTAATTTTGAAGCATCTAAAATAAGATTAGAAGCGCCTTTGTTCAATTTCACAACGGTCAAGACAGAATTAAATTGATTAACAATTGGATAAGAAAATAAAATTTGTCCATGATGACGGCTACTAAATAAAACCATTGATGTTTCGAAGCCTTTTGCTGTTAAAATTTCATTTAATAATAGATTCATATCTGCTGTAGAACCTACTTTTTCTTTCAGTAATGTTCTGTTTGATCGGGATGGAATAATGCTGTAAAATCTATTCCATTTTACATTTGTATCAATATATTCGATCACATTTCTCAACGTTTCTATCTCATCTTTTCCATTCGGAATATTTTGTGCAACATCCTTTATTGCAGAAGGGTTTCTATATGTTTCATATTGTGCATTAATATCTTGAAGCAACTCTCTCCAAGCATTCAACGTTGGCTTTTTAGTTCCATCTGTATGATAATTATCTGCCTGAAGTTTTATACGTTCACTTTGATCTTCTGGATTATAAACATATTTTAATTGGTTATAACTCTGAATATTATTCAATGACCATTCTGTAGAAGTTGATTTACTTTTATATTTAGCATTTAATGCATCGCCAATTGTAATGATAGAATAAGCACCATAAGCTTGATTGTTTAATCTAAATTTACTTGAAAGTGTTGGTAAATCATGTTGAAAATTCCACGCATCGATAGAGAAGTTATGCTCACTTCCTTTTACATATGTATATTCTATTATAGAGCCAACTTTAACATTTGGAAACGTAAATCGTTTTGCAGAATAGAGTTCATTTAACGAAACTTCAAAAATTTCTTTCTCATCAATTGGAGTAATTTGTTCTACTCCATTTACAATATTAATTGTACTTCCTTTTATTCCAATTATAGATTCTTGTTTATTTTTACTATAATAATTCAATTGTACATTCGCCTCTTCAACACCTTTTTCTGTAAGAATTTTTATTCTACGTTTTACAGTTAAATAATAATTAGCTCCTGTCAAATCCATTTTCCCTTCTTCACTAAGAATGACTGCGTCTGCATTTTTTTCAAAATGAACTTGAGTTAATTTAATTTCTTGTTCAGATATTTTTCCTAATTTTAAATCTTTCGATTGGGCATTTATATAAAATGTAAAAAGTAAAAAGAGTAAAGTAATTTTTATTTTCATGCTGGTTTAATTTGACGCAAAAATACACAATACAATAACACTTAAAATAAATTAAAGATTATTTTTCTAATAATTCACTAAAAGCTTTTTCTAATGTTGGATACTGAAATTTAAAACCTGTTTCTTCTATTTTTTGTGGAGATATTCGAGAACCTTTTAAAACCAAATCGCTCATTTGACCTAGTGCTATTTTCATCACAAAAGCGGGAATATTTGGTAAAAAAAATGGCTTATTCAATTTTTTCGCTAACATATGATTGAATGTTGAATGATTTACATGTTCTGGCGCGGAAGCATTGTAACTTCCTTGTATTGTTTCGTTATCGACTGCATATGCATAAATTTGCAACAAATCTGTAATATGTATCCAAGGCATCCATTGTTTTCCGTTTCCAAGATTTGCTCCAACACCTAATTGAATTGGTTTTTTCAATAATTTAAATCCTTCACCATTTTTTGCTAAAACCAATGATGTTCTAAAACAGGCTACTCTAGCACCTAATTTTTCAAATTGGTAAGCCGCATTTTCCCAAGCCACACAAACTTTTCCTAAAAAATCAGTATTTGGTTCATCGGTTTCATTGAAAATTTTGTCCGAAGTAATTTGACCATAGTAAGCTGTTCCCGAAGCTGAAATAAAAAATTTTAGTTGAATATCCAGTTTTTTTACATAATCAAAAAGTAAATTTGCTGTATCTACACGACTTGATACTATTTCTTCTTTGTAAAATTTTGTCCATCTTTTTGCAATTAAACTCCCTGCTAAATGAATAATTCCGTCTAAATCTTCAAAAACTTTTTCGTCTATCTTATTTTTATCCCAATGATAAAAAGGATGTTCAATCTCTTTTTCTCTTGTTAAAATACGCACTTGATGTCCATTATCAATTAAAATTTTTGATAATTCAGAGCCAATTAAACCGCTTCCACCAGTTAGAAGAATATTCATACTAAATTTTTTTCCTAATTTAGCTCATTCCAAAAATATAAACCAATGTTTAAAGGTCGATTTCCTTTCCTAAAAAAAATGGGTGCGGATGAAGAAAAAAAATTAAAACAAAAAATCTTCGATATCGTTTTTGAAGCTGATACTCCTTATGGTAAACTTTTCGATATTTCTTTATTATTTTTAATCTTAATAAGCGTTGGTTTGGTAATGTTAGAATCAATTCCTGCCATAAACGCTCGTCATCATTCGGTTTTAGTAACACTTGAGTGGATTTTGACCAGTATATTTACGGTTGAATATTTACTGCGAATATATTGTGTAAAAAATCGTTGGCGCTATATTTTTAGTTTCTATGGAATTATTGATTTATTGTCAATTTTACCATTCTATCTTGGTCTTTTCTTCCCAACAAGCAAGTATTTATCAAGTATCAGAATTTTACGTTTGTTACGTATTTTCAGAATATTCAATTTAACTCGCTTTACACGTGGAAAAAATGTTTTGGTACTAGGATTAAAAGAAAGTAAAGATAAAATTATTGTTTTTTTATCGTTCGTTCTGTTGATTGTAGTCGTAATTGGTTCGGTGATGTATATGGTCGAACACGACCATCCTGAATCTGGTTTTACAAGTATTCCAATTAGTATTTATTGGGCAATTGTAACCTTAACAACAGTTGGTTATGGTGATATATCTCCAGTAACTGGATTAGGACAATTCTTAGCTTCTGTTGTAATGATTATAGGTTATGGTGTAATTGCTGTTCCAACGAGTATTGTAACAATGGAAATGAATAAAGCCTCTAAAATTAAAGATGATATCCCTACTAATACAGAGCGTTGTAGAAATTGTGGAGATGATTATCACCTTGATGGTTCTATTTATTGCAAAACTTGTGGTCACAAACTAAACGAACATTAATCTTTATCTAAATTAATGAATCGGTTATTGTCAATATGATTCACATGCTCGTAATTTTTAGTATAATTAATTGACATATTCAATTCGTAACCAACCAACATCAATATTACGTTGATGTATACAAAAATCATCATTATCATTACTAATCCAAGCGAACCATACAGCAAATCAATATTTGTAAAGTAGCTTAAATACGTGTTAAATCCTATTACGGTTAATAAAAACAATACCGAAGTTAATAATGCTCCAGGTAAAACTGTACTACGCGATTTTTTGTGATTCGGACCGAAATAATACAACATGCACATTGAGACGAAGTAAAACATAAATACAGTAAAATAATTGATGAGATATGAAAATTGACCAAGTTTACTCAAGAAAGAAACATTAGACAAATATTTCCAAATAATTGATGTCGAATATGATAAAAACACTTGCAATACAATAAAAGCTGTAAAAAATAATGTCAGAATAATCGAAATCATTCTCGATTTTGAGTTTTTTCGTTTCACATATACATCTTGATACGAAACATTAAATCCATTAATAATTCCTTGTATTCCATTTGACGACATAAAAATTGTAATCAAAATCAACACATAATTTACTTTTCGCTTTCCTTGTAAAGCTGTCGTTTTATCGATATACGAAATCACTTCATTACTCACATGCTTTGGTAAAAGCTGAGGGAGTAGCTGTGTAAACAATAATTTTTTTATTTCTTCGTAATAAGCCAAATGCGGTAAAACACTAAACAAAAAAAGTAGAAAAGGAAACATACTAAAAAATAAAATCCACGAAACTGCTGCAGAACGCAACGGAAAATTACCTTTCATCACGCGAATCCAAAAAACTTTCAAAAAATCATATACCGTAATGCCCGTATTTTTGTTCATCAATTTTGTTTTCGACCAATCTCGAAAATAATTTATTCCTGTATATGTTTTAAAATCTTGTAGAATGCGCATATTTTTGTCTCAATAAATAATTTTGAATGAATATTACGACCATTTGTATCGGTAAAACTGACGAAAAAGCCATCGAAATGCTATTACAAAAGTATGAAAATCGATTGCCTTCGCATATTAATTATCAAAGAATTGAAATTCCTGACATCAAAAATCGTAAAAATTTGTCCGAAATTCAACAAAAACAAAAAGAAGCTGAACAAATTTTGACCAAAATCGTCAATACAGATTTTGTTATCATTTTAGATGAAAAAGGAAAACAACCCACTTCGAAACAATTTGCTGACGATATCCAAAATTACATGAATCAAGCAGTCAAAAATCTTGTCTTTGTAATCGGTGGACCTTATGGTTTTGACGAATCTGTTTACAATCGCGGAAACAAAAAAATGTCTTTATCTAATATGACTTTTACACATCAAATGGTTCGCTTATTTTTAACAGAACAAATTTATCGCGGATTTAGTATCTTGAAGGGTAAACCTTATCACCATGAATAACGAAAATCATTTTCAAGAGTTTGAAAATTTGAACTTAGAACAAGATAATAAATTGAGTTTTGGAATTGGAAAAGCTATTTTATACAGTGCTGTAGCGGTAATTATTATGCAATTTGCTGGCGGAATTGTTTCTGCTCCTGCATTTTTTTACTTACCACTAAATCACGTTCTTTTACCTTTAGGGTTTTTAACAGGAACTGTTTGTGCAATTGTCATTTTGTTGATGTTAACACAAACAAAATTTGCTATAATTTTACAAGCAATTAAACATCCTTTTACAGCAATTCAACTTATTCTATCCATAGCATGTTGGTTATTTCTTTTGCCTTTGGCAGAAGTTTTTACAAGCTTAATACCAACAACTGGACCTTTAGAAGGTATCTATAAAATCTTTCAAAGTTCTTTCGAAATGATGCTTGATTACAAAGTTGCTGGTTTTATAATGGTTTGCCTTTTTGCGCCTATTTTCGAAGAAATTATTTTTAGAGGAATTATTTTAAAAGGAATGTTGAATTTCAATGTCAATCCAACGATTGCGATAGTAATCAATGGTTTTGTTTTTGGAATGGCACACATGAATCCTTGGCAATTTATTGGTGCAGGAATTTTAGGTATCATTTTCGGAATTGTTTATCATCGTACAAAATCGTTGTTTTTACCAATGTTATTACATTTTCTTAATAATACACTTTCCTATTCGTTAATGTTAATACAAGGCGATATGGAGGGAGAAGTTTTTGCTCAAAGAGATTATTTATTAATTGGAGGAATGACACTTATTGGACTTTTATCGGTGTACTTATTAATCAAAAAAACAGAACAAAAAACAATATAAATGGAATTAATTTTTGCCACGCATAACAACAATAAAGTAAAAGAAGTTACAAAAATGCTACCTTCTTATTTAACGATGAAATCTTTAACTGACATTAATTTTTTCGAAGAAATTGAAGAAACAGGGAAAACTTTCGAAGAAAATGCACTTTTAAAAGCAAAAACAATTTTCGAAAAAACTGGTAAAAATATCTTTGCTGACGATTCTGGATTAGTCATCGAAGCTTTAGACGGAGCTCCTGGAGTTTATTCAGCACGATATGCCGGAACTGGAAAGGACGAAGATAATATTGCAAAAGCTTTGAAAGAATTAGACGGAAAAACAAACCGAAAAGCTTACTTTATTAGTATTTTCTGTTTAATTTTGAATGGAGAGGAATATTTTTTCGAAGGTAGAGTAAATGGAACAATTGCAACCGAAATTATGGGTGACAATGGTTTTGGTTACGATCCAATTTTTATTCCAGATGGTTTTTCAAAATCATTTGCTCAAATGACAGCTGAAGAAAAAAACGCGATTAGTCATAGAGGAAAAGCTGTCGAAAAATTAAATGATTTTTTAACTAATCTAAACGTAAATTGAGTTTACAACTAACTATATTAGGATTTAATTCGGCATTACCAACTGCTTTCACACATCCAACTGCACAATTATTAAACATCGCAGAACGCTATTTTTTAATTGATTGTGGTGAAGGAACACAAGTACAATTGCGTAAAGCAAAAGCAAAATTTAACCGAATTAATCATATTTTCATATCGCATTTACATGGCGATCACGTTTTTGGTTTAATCGGATTAATTTCTACATTTCAATTACTTGGGCGTGATATGCCCTTGCATATTCATGGTCCAAAAGGAATCGAAGAATTTATTACAACACAATTACGTTTAACAGAATCTAACAATTCATTCGAGATTATCTTCAATGAATTACACACGAAAGAATCCGTTTTAGTTTTTGAAGATGATAAAGTAGAAGTTTATTCTATTCCTTTAAATCACCGTGTTTATACAAATGGTTATCTATTTCGAGAAAAACCAAAACCTCGAAAATTGAACATGGATACTATTCAGGAATTTTCAGAAATTGAAATCTGTGATTATCAAAATTTGAAAAATGGAAAAGATTTCACATTAGAATCTGGAGAAATAATTCCGAATGATTATTTGACTTTTTCTGCACAAAAATCATTGAGTTATGCCTTTTGTTCTGACACAAAATATAAACCAGATATTGTTTCAATCATCAAAGAGGTCGATTTGCTATATCATGAATCTACTTTCTTACATGAATTGAAAGATTTGGCTGTTTATACAGGACACACAACAGCAAAAGAAGCTGGAATGATTGCCAAACAAGCGAATGTAAAAAAGTTAATTTTAGGACATTTTTCTAATCGTTACCACGATTACAAACCTTTGTTAATAGAAGCGCAACAGGAATTTTCGAATACTGTTTTACCAGAATTACTGAAAACAATTAAAATAGAAAGTATATAAAAAAGTCCTCAACTGAGGACTTTTTTATAAAATAACTTCTATCAAACTACCTTTTTCTTCGTCTTTTGTCACTTGTAAAGCGACTGGAATTCGATCTTTTAATTCGTCTACATGTGAAATAATTCCGACAATTCTATTTTCTTTTTGCAAACTCATCAACGTTTCAAACACAATATTTACAGCATCTGCATCTTGTGTTCCAAAACCTTCATCAATAAAAAAGAAATTCTTTTCCGACTTCGCATTCGTTTGTACACTTTCGGCCAAAGCCAAAGCTAAACTCAATGAAACCTGAAAAGATTGACCTCCTGAAAGAGTTTTCACACTTCTCGAACGACCTTCATTCAAATAATCTATAATTTCAAAATCATTATTTTCATTCATTTGTAAGCTTAATTGATTTCGAGTCATACGATGAAATCTCACATTTGCGTTATCACATAATTGTTTCAAATAAATAGACGAAACATATTGCACAAATCCAGCTGAATTAAACAAATTTCGCATCGTTTGTAAATTAGCACCACGTTTTTGTAATTTATCCAACTCTGTTAACAAATCTTTCTTTTCTACAAAAGATTTTGTAAATCGTTCAATTTCAGTTTTCGTTTTGGTTACAATTTCAGTTGACTCTTTCAGTTGATTAGTAATCAAAAGCAATTGTTCTTCTTGCGCTTTAAAAACTAGTTCATCAAAAGAAACTTTATTCAATTTTTGTTCTAATTCTTGAATTGAACTTTTCAATGTTTCGAACTCAATTGTAAATTCTTCTAATTCTTTTCGAATTTTAGAAACATTTAATTCTTGATTCAAAATTTGCTGAACAACTTCCACAGAATCGATTTGATGAATTTCTAACGATTTTTCAATTTGATTCTGATAGTGTTTTAACTCTTCATTTAATTCAGTAATCTGTTTTTCAATCAACTCGATTGATGTTTTTTGAGAAGATAACTTAGGATTCAAAAGATTTAAACTCTCCGAAAATTGTTGATAATCTTGTTCAATTTTTGCATTTTTAGATTTTAAAGCAATTAAATTTTGTTGAACGTTTTCAATCGTATTATGTTGAAAATTTTCAAATTTCAATACCTTCAAATTCGTTTCATTTTGCTTGATTTGAGATGCTTTCTCAGCTTCTTCTACTTTAAATTTCTCTAAAAACTGTTTGTATTTCGATAAATTTAGGCGTTCTTTTTCTAAAGATTCTCTATCTAAAGAAAGTTGTTTATTTTTTTCTGAAATAGATTCTTCTAAAGAAATTGAAGCTTGTTTTTTCTCCTCAAAAAGCCCTATATTTTTCGGATCAAAATCTTTCCAAACAAATGAATTTAAATGTTCTTTTTCTTGAGTTTTTAATTCATTTAAAACAACTTCCTCTTGTTCTATTTGTTTTTCTATAAATAATTTTTGATCAATTATTTTCTGAACTTCATTTTGCTTTTTCTGAAGTAATTTTAATTGCTCCTCAATCTGTTTTAATTCATTATTTACAACTCCTAATTTTGAAGTCACATCATCAATTTCAATAATATTTGGATGTTCTAAAGCTCCACAAAGCGGGCAAGATTCGCCATCATGTAAATTATGTGCAAAATGTGCTAATTTTTCTTGCACTTCTATCTCACTTTTCTTTTTTTCAAGGGATTTTTTTGATAATTCAAGCTTTTCAAATTCTGAATTAAACCAATTTTCGAATGTAGAAATAGCTATATTTTCTTGTTTTAACTGAAGTTCGAAACTATTTATTTGTTGTTTTTGTTCTTCAATTTTAGTTTGCTGTTTTTGAATCGATTGATGTAAATTTTGATTTTGCACAAACCAATTTCCAACTTCCATCAATGTTTTTGATTCTATTTTTGATTCTGATAAAGTTTTCAACTCTTTTTCAGATAATTTGATTGAGTTTTCAATTTCTTGTTCTTTCTTCTGAACTTCTTCAACCTCTTTCAAACCATTTGCTGTTCTATCTTTTAGCTTTTCTATTTCTTGAGAAAATTCTAAAATCTGAACAATTAATTCTAAATCAATTTCTTCTTTTCGTTTTGTTGGTAAAGCTTCGTAATCAGTTTTAATCAATTCAATTTTAGTTGAAACTTCCTTGATTTGATTTTCAATTAAGACTAATTGTTTTTGTTGATTTTCTATAGAATTCGATTTTTCTACAAATTGATTTTTGACTTTTGTTTGACTTTGTAAAATTTGATAAAAAACATTAAAAATCAATTCGTATCGATCCATTTCAACTTTACGCTGATCCATTTCAACTTTTTGAATTGATACTTTTTCAAAATCAATTTTCTTTTGTTGCAAACTTTCAAAATCTGATTTCAAAGCTTTTAAACGTTGAAAAGATTCATTGATTTCGCTATATTTTTCTTGAACTTGATTTGCAACTTTAGTTTGTTCAATCAAATTCAGTTCAAGTTCTTTTATTTTTTCTTCTGAAACCTCTTCAAAACCAGATAATTTTCCTTCTAATTGGTTTAGATTCGTTAAATTTTTAGCGTTTAATGACGAAACTTTGTCTTGTAAATCATAACGATGAAGCCCAAAAATTTCCTTCATCATTTGCGTACGATCCTTCGCTCCCAACTCAATAAATTCTTTAAATTGTCCTTGAGGAATAATAATTGTTCGTTTGAAATTTTCGTAGCTTAAACCAATTATTTCTTCTGCTTTCGAATGATTAAGTGGAACCCATTCACCTTCTTTTTGCTCATAAAAAACTACTGTTGGCGACTTCACATCTTCAAAACGTTTCGAATTACGTTTAAATTCTCGTGTCGCTCTAAATAGTTTTTGTTCGAAATTATAAAAATCGAACTCGATATAAGACAAATTCGATTTCAAATTCATCATGTTATAAGCTCGTTTATCTTTAGAATTTAAACGTTCTGTTTCGCCATACAAAACATACATTATTGCTTCTAAAATAGACGATTTACCAGAGCCTACATTTCCGAAAATACCGAATAATCCTGCATCTGTTAATTGAGAAAAATCAATTGTTTGACGTTCTTGGTACGAATAAAGTCCTTCTATTGTTAATTTTACTGGAATCATTTTTTGTTTAATTTTTTAATTAAAGATTTCTCGACAAGCTCGAAATGACATTTTATTAATCTATTATACAATTTCGTCATTCAAAAATTTCCATTCTGAATTAAAGTTATTAATTAGCGATTCTTTCTTTTCTCTATTCCAACCTTTAATCTTTTTTTCTCTTGAAATAGCTATATTAATATCCGAAAAACACTCATAATAAATTAAAAAATAGCAATTTTACTTCATCGTAAATGCATTACTAAAAATGTTAGGGTTTGAATGTTGATATAATCTTAACTTCAAATTATTTGTTACGCCGACATATAATACAGTTTTATTTTTATTCGTAAGAATATAGACAAAATAATTATGAGTACCTAGTGTTTTCATACAATATCTATGATAGATTTCTCGACAAGCTCGAAATGACAACTACATCAAAGTCTGTCATTCTGAATGTAGCTTTAGCGAAATGAAGAAGATAAATTTAACTATTCAATATTTCATTAAACAAATCTTTCATCTCATCGTTTGGTTCTTGATTTCCATTTTTTGATTTGAAATAATCAGCAAATAATTCTTTGATATCTTTTGTTTGATCAGCAAATTGATATTCTGCAGTTTCAATCTCTTGATTTTTTACTTTCGGAATTAAATGAATAATCCCAGCATGCGATTGATAAATAAGTTTTCGATCTTCTGCTTTCAGAAACGTATCCCTTTCTAAGGTCAATTCGACCAACGCATTTTTATTTTCGTTTAACCATTCTACCGTATTTTCTACAGAATCAAATGTTTTACGCATAAGCGGTTTTCCATTTTTCAATTCGATTTTATGATAAGAAACATTCTGATTAGGTTCTGCATCTATTATAGAAACATATTTCGTTTGACCAGCCTCAGAAAAACTATAACATAAAGGCGAAGAGCTGTAAACAACAGGTTTTTCTTCTGTCCCGATATTTTTGAAACCATGTAAATGTCCCAAAGCCGTGTATTGAATTTGAGATGGAATTGCTTCCGAAAAAATCATATCAGCATTTCCTATTTTAATTGGTTTTTCACCTTCTGGTTCTTCTAAAATTTCGGATCCTTTTTGATTCATATACAAATGCGCCATCAATAAATTCACTCCATTTATATCACAATATTCTTCTGCAATATTTTTCCAATTTGTTGCTAAAATATCGTTCAAAGCATCTTCTTTATTCTCTCCCAAATAATGCTTGAGACGAACTTCGTTTGCATAAGGCGTATGTAAAATTCTTACAGGAAAATCAATAGAATTTAACTTTAATTCGATCATTCCTGCGACAGATTTCAAAATTTTAAAATCATTTAGTTCAAATTCCTGAATTTTTGCATTTGGATAACCAATCAAAATAATACCACATTCTCTTGCCAAAGGATCTGGCGCGTCAATCAAACTTGGTGAATCATGATTACCAGAAATCACTACAACAGGACGTTTTCCATTATTAGAAAGTCTTTTTAATGTTTTATAAAATAATTCTACAGCTTCTACACTTGGATTAAAATTATCGAATAAATCGCCCGCCACAAGCACAAGATCTACTTGCTCTTGTTCTGCTATTTCGACAATTTCATTCATCACTAAAATTTGTTCTTCTAAACGCGAAAAACTATCTAATTTTTTACCCAAATGCCAATCGGCTGTATGCAAAATTTTCATATTTTATTCTTCTTTTTCAGAATTATTTTGTTGATTAAATTGTTTGCTTATTTCTTTCAAACGTGCTTTGCGTTCCGCTTCTGCATCTTTTTCCTTCTTACGCTTCTGAGCCTTTTTTGCTTTTACAGCTTTTTTATTTGCTTCTGTATTTCTACTCATGATTTTAATTTCTAAATTAAATATTATTCACGTCAAACTATGTCGCAAAGTTAGTTTAATTCATAAAGAATTGTAAATCTTTTGTTCATCTAAGTTAGATTTATTAACTTGGATGGAAAGTAATCGAATTTATTAATTTTAAAACATTTATTAATGGGAAAAGGCGATAAAAAATCGAGAAGAGGAAAAATTGTCAATGGCTCTTATGGCGTAAAACGTCAGCGTAAGAAATATTATTACGAGGAAGAAGTTATCGAAGAAAAACCTGCAAAAAAAGCGAAAAAGTAATTTTTGAAGCTGAAAATCAACCATGATTTTCAGCTTTTTTATTTCAACTTCATCTACAATAATTTATACAATAATGGGAATAAAATTCACAATTAAAGCCATTGAATATTGAGTTTATTTGTGGTATCAAAAAATTAAAAGATGAACATTTTTAAAAAAATTACAGCAAGCATTTTTGTATTATTAGTTGGCTTAACGCTTTTCAACTGTAACAATGATGACGATTCTGCTATTAAAGAGCAATTAACACCAAGCGAAATTTTATCCTTCACTTCTTGGGAAACAACAAACGCTTTAAACAACAAAGGACAAAATGTTGCCTTATCAGATGCTAATGTTTCTAATTTTGTTGGTTTTGCTTATTTCAAAAAAGATGGAACATTTACAATGTTCAACTTAGATGATACACCAAAAATGAAAGGAGATTGGTCTGTTTCTGAAGATGGAAAAACAAGAACAATCGTTGCTAAAAATGATGCTGGACAGATTTTATTTACAAGAATTGTTGATATAACAGTTTTAACAAAGAAAGAATTTACATACAGAATCTATCCTTCTAACGATGATAAATCTGTTTACTTTGATATCGTTCACACTCCTACGACTCACAAAGAGCCAACAAAATAGTTGACACATCAATATCATCCAAATATTTAAATTAAAAAAAGCTAAGCGTCAATTGATACTTAGCTTTTTTGATGTTACTTATTCTTAAATTTATATTCTACATTATTCCAGAATACATATACTCCATTTTGCTTTAAATCTTCTGGTTTCTCAATAATTCTTAGAAAAATATTATCTTTTGTAATCTTTCCAAAATCAGAACTCTTACCTGAAAACGAACTTCCATTTTCAGTATCTACAACAGTATAAGACTCAAAATGTTTAAACAAATAAAATGAATTTGTTGTTTTATCAATTCTACCTAACAAAATTTTTCTTGAACCGTCAGTAACATACAGATTATTTTCCTCTACAGTTGATTTATATTTAGACGTTTTCAATTCTTCATTGATTATAATCGAATCTTTTTTCAATTCAATAGATTTGATAGAAGGATCTTCATAAAGCGTCCAAGTTTTCTTGAAGAAAGTTTCGGCTTCGGCTGGATAATCTTTTCCGTCTGGTCCTTTGTAATAATATGCATCTAAAATTGAAACATTTTTATCGAATTGGAAAATTTCAGTTTCTGTTGGTTGTGGATTTGTAGGTTGTTCTTTGACAGGAATTATCACTTCGTCTTCTTGACAAGAAAAGATTACAAAAGCAACAAAAATAGATAATAGCTTTTTCATGTATGATTATTATTTATACTAAATAACCTCAAATCAATTTAAAACGTATAAAATCTATGTTAAATATTCCATATTTCAAGTCAATGCTAACAGAAATCATCAAAACTAAATTATATAGCATTGTTATCTTTGTCGAAACAATTCAAATGAAAGCAATTCTATTTACATTTTTTATACTACTAAATTTTTCTGTTTCTGCTCAATTTATTGAAATAAAATCACCAAATGAACTTCCGAAAAAGGATAACCGATTAAAAGTTTTTTTGGGTGGAACGATTGATATGGGAAATTCGGAAGATTGGCAAGCTAAAATTTCGAGAGAATTAAAAAACGAATCGATAATATTATTCAATCCGAGAAGAGATGATTGGAATATTGCTTGGAAACCTGTAAAAGAAGAGCCTGAATTTCGAAAACAAGTGGAATGGGAATTAAATGCTTTAGAGAATTCTGATTATATTATTATGTATTTTGGAAAAGATTCAAAAAGTCCAATTAGTTTATTAGAAATGAGATTATATGCACGAAGCGGAAAGCTTTTAATTATTTGTCCAGAAGGTTTTTGGCGAAAAGGAAATGTTGATATAACAGCAGAAAAATATGGTGTAAAACAATACGATTCTATCGAAGATATGTTGTTGTTTTTGAAAACTAAATTGAAGTAAATTGTGGATTATTTTAAAGTTTAACTTCTTTTTTAAATGATTATGTTTTAGCTTTGAAGCCTTATAATTTGGTAGGTTTAGGTAGTATGAAACATAATGATTTGGAAATTAACCGTTTGATAGAACGATTAGAATCTTTAGGAATTTTAGTCGAGAAAATTGAAAGTTCAGGTTTTGGTAGCATGTTGAATTTTGAGATGACGTATCAACTTCCAAATGAAAACATTTCTCAAACTATTCATTTTAGACGATTTGATATTCAAGATGTTTTTTTACATTTCAAAAATACAATTAATCAAAAAGGAAAATTACTTTTTGTTGATTTATAATTAAAATAGGCTCAATTAATTGAGCCTATTTTAATTTATTATGTAAATCTGAAACAGTATAAAATTTCATTTTATTATCCTTCACAAATTTGCATATTTCTTCTAAGGTTTTAAACTCTGTTTCATAATTATTAGATGCTTTTGCTACCGTTTTGTGCGCATAAAAAACAACTATTCTATTATTATCTTTCGCATATTGCAGCAACGAAATAAAATACGGAATACTAAAATGTGCATAGCTATTATCAATTCCTAATCCATAAAACAATGGTTTATTTTGATAATAACAATTCTGATAAATAGGTGCTTCGTTTCCGTAAGTTGTTCCTCTCAACGTTTTAAAATGACTCAAAAGCAATTGATCAGATTTTACATCTCGATCTCCATATGGATAAGAAAAATCTGAAATATTCAATCCTTTGTTTTTCATCATTGTTAACATTGGATTTATTTCTTTATTGATAAATTCGTTCTCGCCAAAATCTTTGATAAACTGTGTTGTATGCACGTGATTTAATCCGTGTGCTGCAATTTCGTTTCCGTTTTGTTGCAAATAATTTAATTCACGAATTTGATTCTCCGAAAGCTTATCAAAATGCGTTACATAAAAAGTTCCTTTCCAATTGTATTGCTTTAATTTTATATTCGCATTAAACCATTCATCTACATAATCGTCATCAAAAGTTAGCACCACCCCACCTCTTTGATTATCTTTTTTTGTATCATTTACAATTTCATCTTCATGTGTACAACTATTCAAGATAAAAATTGAAAGAAAACAAATAATATAACAATTAAGTTTAAGCATTTTTTTGATTTGTTTTAGTACTTAAATATAAATACAATAAATCAAATACAAACTTAAGATTTACTTAATCTTGCATTAAAAAACGTTATAACCTAATACAAATGAAATAGTAGAATATTTCGTAGTAACATTCAACTCATCCAATAATTTTCTATCAGAAAGATAACGAAACTCTACATTAAATTTATCTTTAAAATTATATCCAATACCTGCTGCAACATTACCTCTACTATTTATTTTATAATCCCAATAAGTATACTCACCTCTTTTAAATTCAATACTTGAGTTTAAATTTAAATTAATCATATATTGAAGATTAACAAACAATTTAGATGTATGGTTTAAAAAGAAATAATGTCTTACACCAAAAGGAACTTCAATATTTTTATAATCAATATTTACAACATCTCCACCTGATAATTTTGTTCCTTCTACCTTATAATTTTGATAAGTTGGTTCTACTATCAAGCTCCATTTCTTTTTATTAAATGGTAAAACAAATTCAGTCTCAATTCCTACTCCTATTCCTGTTTTACTATCAAATTTTGCGTATTCAGTATCTGTTGTCAAATCTAATTTAGAATTATTCAATCTAGGTCTTAACCATAAATTAAAATCTACTTTTTTTGATTCAATATTATCATTAAAAGTTACATCTGATCCCATACATTTATTAATTTCAGTAAAAAGCTTAATAAGTTCCACATCTCTATAGTTTACCTTTTTTATTCTTTCATTTGAAATAGTTTGACATTTAAAATTTTGTGCTATTTGACCTTTGTACGTCCTATTATAAGCATATTGGTTTGTAGATGTCTCATATTTTTTATACACCAATTGTTGTATATCTCCATTGTTAGTCTTATAAAAAAATCTTTTTAAATTATAATCAGTATAACCATATAACGTTGCATCACCTTCAATTAAAACCTTTAAAAATAATTTTTCTTCTTTAAATTCAGGATTTACAGTTGAACTTATTTGATTCAAATCCTCCGAAGATCGATCAATCTTAACATCTGCTCTTACATATTTTGATTGATTATCAACGCCAAATTCCTTAATTTGATTAATGTTTACTACTTCAACTTTAGAAGTTTCATCATTTTTATATTCAATTGATTTTGGATTATTAAGCCAATCAATATTTTTAATTAATACATTTTGTTTTTGATCATTATTATCAATAATATATCCTTGTTCAAAACGTATTTGAGCATGAATATTTATCATTAATAAAAATAATAAAATGGAATTTAATCTTTTCATAAATAATTTTTAGTAGTTAATTCTTCTACAAACATAAACAAAAAAACCACTCAAAATAGAGTGGTTTCAAAAATACCATATTGTAAATTATATCTGCTGATACATAAAATTTTCACCAAGATAAACACGACGAACATCTTCGTCATTTGCAAGTTCTTCTGGTGAACCTTCTTTCAAGATTTTGCCCTCGAACATGATATAGGTTTTATCTGTAATTGCTAATGTTTGCGATACATTGTGATCGGTAATTAAAATTCCAATATTCTTCTCTTTTAGCGAACGTACAATCTTCTGAATATCTTCTACCGCAATTGGGTCAACTCCAGCAAAAGGTTCATCTAATAAGATAAAATTAGGCTCTGTAGCCAAACAACGTGCAATTTCGCAACGACGACGCTCACCTCCAGAAAGTAAATCTCCACGATTTTTGCGTACATGCTCTAAAGAAAACTCTTCAATCAAAGCATCTGTTCGCATTTGTTGTTCTTTTTTCGAATGTTTTGTGAATTGTAAAACTGATTTGATATTATCTTCAACAGAAAGTTTACGAAAAATAGACGCTTCTTGCGCTAAATATCCAATACCTTTTTGCGCGCGTTTATACATCGCATCGCTTGTGATATCTTGTTTATCTAAAAAAACTTTTCCTTGCGTTGCTTTTACCAAACCAACAATCATATAGAAAGAAGTTGTTTTACCAGCACCATTTGGTCCTAATAATCCAATAATTTCTCCTTGTTCTACTTGAAAAGATACGTTTTTAACAACGTGTTTTTTACCGTAATCTTTTACTAAATTCTGACCTTTTAATACAATTCCCATATCGCTTCAAAGATAGGATTTTTGTTATTTAATCGAGTTAATAATATCATATTTTGTGATGATATGATATTTTCCGTTTTCTAATTCTATTAATACAGCTTGATTATCCTTTGTAATTAACTTCGAAACTTCTTCGATAGACGTTCCTGCTTTTACAACTGGATAAGGTTTTCCCATAATTTCGTGAACTGGTTTTTCGGCAACATTTCTATCTTCTAAAAATGCTTGAAACAAATCTGATTCATCTAAAGAACCAACAATTCCATTTACATCCATTACTGGAATTTGAGAAATTTTGAAACGACGCATACGATCAATCGCATGAGAAGCTAATTCCTCTGTACGAACTGTAACCAAAGGTTTATCTACATGTTCTTTGATTAAATCGACTGCAGTTTTAATTTCTTCGTCCAAATATCCTCTATCGCGCATCCAATCATCATTAAAGATTTTTCCAACGTAACGAGAACCTGAATCGTGGAATAAAACAACCACAACATCGTCTGGTCCAAATTCGTCTTTCATTTGTAACAATCCTTTGATTGCAGATCCTGATGACATTCCTACAAACAAACCTTCTTCTAAAGCTAAACGACGCGTATAAACCGCTGCATCTTTATCTGTCACTTTTGTAAAACCATCGATGATATCAAAATCAACATTTTCTGGTAAAATATCTTCACCAATTCCTTCTGTTACATAAGAATACACTTCATTCTCATCGAAAATTCCGGTTTCTTTATATTTTTTGAAAACTGATCCGTACGTATCAACTCCCCAAATTTTAATGTTAGGATTTTTTTCTTTTAAGTATTTTCCAACTCCAGAAATTGTTCCTCCAGTTCCTACTCCAACAATAAAATGCGTTACTTTTCCTTCTGTTTGTTCCCAAATTTCTGGTCCAGTTTGCTCGTAATTCGCAATTGCATTTGATGGATTATCGTACTGATTTACATACCAACCATTTGGTGTTTCTTGTGCTAAACGTTTCGAAACTGAATAATATGAACGTGGATCATCTGGCTCAACATCCGTAGGACAAACCACAACTTTTGCACCAACAGCGCGCAAAATATCCATTTTCTCTTTTGATTGTTTATCTGTAATAACACAAATTAATTTATATCCTTTTATAACTGCAGCCAAAGCCAATCCCATTCCTGTATTACCAGAAGTTCCTTCGATAATTGTACCTCCAGGAACTAAACGACCATCTTTTTCAGCATCTTCTACCATTTTCAACGCCATACGATCTTTACAAGAATGACCAGGATTAAAATATTCTACTTTAGCTAAAACAGTACATTGTAAATCCTTTGTAATCTTGTTGATTTTAACCAAAGGAGTATTCCCAATCGTTTCTAATATATTATTTGCGTATTTCATTTTTTTCTAAATTTTAAATTAAATGATTAAATTTTATCTAAAATTAATCGCTTTTGCTGGAGTAATTTTAGATATCATATACGATGGCAAAAGTAATACAATTGCACAAACTAATAAAGCCCCTGCGTTTAATAAAATAATTGTGCCAAAATCTAAATAGACCGGAGCTGTTGATAAATAATAATTTTCTGCTGGAAGTTTGATAATTCCGAAATATTTCTGAATGAATAATAATCCAAGTCCTATTACATTTCCTGCAATTAATCCAGGTAACATAATAAATAAAGCGTAATTGATGAATAATTTTCGGATTCGCCAATTTGTTGCACCAAATGCCTTTAAAATTCCAATGGAATGAGTTCGTTCTAAAATTAAAATTAATAAAACCATTACCATATTAATTACCACTACAAAAAGCATAATAAAAACAATGATGATTATATTTTTATCAAAAATTGTAATCCAATCATTGATTTGCGCAAATGAAGCTGTAGCTGATTCTGCATATAAATTGTATGGAATATTTTCTTGCACACGTTTTGCGACGGGATCTATGTTTTCGACATCGTTTACAAATAACTCAAAACCACCAACTGTAGTCGAGTCCCAACGATTAAGACGTTGCACATGTTTGATATCGCCAAACATAATTTGATCGTCAAAATTTTTGATATCAGTTTTAAACAATCCAGAAATAGTAAATCGACGATAAATTGGCTTTGTATCTTCTTGAATAAAATACATCACAAACGAACTATCTACATCCAATTTCATTTCGTTGGCAATCTTTTCAGATAATAAAACCTCATCCATAATCGAATCCTTATTGATTCGTGGAAAATGACCTTTTACCATAAATTTCTCGAAACGAACTGTGTCATAATCTGTCCCAACTCCTTTAAAAACAACTCCACTAAAGTTTTCTTTGGTACGAATTACTCCACTTTTATTTGCAATTGCTTGTACATGTTCAATTTCGGGAATTGATTTAAATTTAGGATAAAAAGCTTGATGAAGTGACAACGAATCCGAGTTTAGCGATGTGTTGCTATTGTAATTTCTGATCGTAATATGACCATTAAAATCGGCTAACTTTTCTTTGATTGCCTTTCTTGCCCCAACACCTGTCGAAATTGTCACCAAAGAAACAATCAAACCTAATGCTACTGCAATTTGACCTACACGAATAATAATACTCGATAAGTTATTTTTAGTATTTTTACCAAGCGCAATTTTTTTTGAAAACCACCAAGAAAAACTCAAATTATATATTTTTTATAAGATTAAAACTAACTTTAGGCTTTATTTTCGCCTAAACTCAAAAGATTCAAAACGAAATGAAAAACTTTGTCAAATATACATCAATTGGTTTACTTAGTTCAGTTATTTTTTTCGGCTTTTCTACACCAATTTTAGCTCAAAATAACACCTCTAAAATACAAGAAAACCATTCTAATATTATTATTGGAGCAGAAAATACAGTCAATTATATTTCTAAATTAAAAGGGAAAAAAGTTGGTTTAATTTCTAATCAAACAGGAATTGCAACAATTGATGGAACAACGATGCATACAGTTGATTTGTTATTAAAAAATAACATCAATGTTGTGAAATTATATTCGCCTGAACATGGTTTTCGAGGAGATGCTGATGCTGGTGCTAAAGTAAAATCTGGTATAGATAGTAAAACTAACTTGCCAATTATTTCGCTTTATGGTGATAATAAAAAACCAAAAGCAAATCAAATTTCTGATGTTGATGTTTTGGTTTTTGACATGCAAGATGTTGGTGCACGTTTCTATACGTACATTTCTACGTTACATTATGTTTTGGAGGCTGCGGCTGAAAATGGAAAAAAAATAATCGTGTTGGATAGACCAAATCCGAACGGGCATTATATAGATGGACCTGTGATGAAAAACGAGTACAAATCCTTTATTGGCATGCACAATGTTCCGATTGTTTATGGAATGACGATTGGCGAATACGCGCAAATGATTAATGGTGAAGGTTGGTTGGCAAATGGAGTAAAAGCTGATTTAGAAATTATTCCATTAATCAATTATACACATCAATCTAAGTATAATTTACCTGTAAAACCATCGCCTAATTTACCAAATGCTCACGCGATTAATTTGTATCCAAGCACCTGTTTATTTGAAGGTACAAATGTAAACGAAGGTCGTGGAACAGATATTCAGTTTCAAGTTTATGGTTCTCCATTCCTAAAAAATATGCCTTTTCAATATACGCCAATTTCAAAACCAGGTGCTACAAGCCCAAAGTTTAAAGATCAAGTTTGTTATGGTGAAGATTTGTCCGATGCTCCGTATCAATCTTCCATTAATTTGAAATGGTTAATCAATGCATACAAAAACAATACGAAACAACCTTTTTGGACGATGAATGGTAAAAAGCTTTGGATTGATCAACTTTCTGGAACAGATGAATTGCGTAAGCAGATAGAAGCTGGTTTATCGGAAGAAGAAATAAAAGCAACTTGGCAAAAAGATTTGGAAGCTTTCAAAAAAATAAGAGCAAAATATTTGATTTACAATTAATTTTCAAAATAAAAGGTTTAAAAAATATTTAAACCTTTTATTTTGAAATCATTTTATTTATTACTTCTCTCCTATAACAGCAGAAATAGATTCGCCCAATTCTTTAACTTTCTCATACAGTTTTGTAGAACCTTTTTCAAATTCTATTGAAACTTTTCCTTCGCGCGCTTTTATTTCTAATGAATTTCCTTCGCGCCAAACATAATTTTTTCCTTCTGTTATTGGCTTTCCAAATACTTTTTCGATTTCTTTAATTGCATTTGCTGATTTTGGTTTATCGAAAATTGCAGAATACGAATAAACTTCGTTACTATCGCTCACACTAACCGAAACATTAGAATGTGTTGTAGAACCAGATGTTTTTGAAGTAACATATGATTTGGCTGTTTGTCCATAAGCTAATCCAGTACAAAAAACGGATACGATTAAAATTATCTTTTTCATGTTTTTATTTTTTATAAAAATCTAAAAAAGATTAATTTATATTGGTTAATAAACGGTTAACGAAGGGTTAATATAAAATGAGCTGCAAATAATTTTGCAGCTCATTTTTTAAGAATTGATTTTATTTATATGTCTTGTTGCGAGAATTTTATCTCCTAAATTTTTAACTTTATCTACAACTTCTTGGTTGTCATTACTTTTCTGAATTTCCATTTTAATTGAATTTTCATTGAGAATAATTTCAAAACTTCCTCTTCCTGTCCAAATTAAATTTCCATTTTCAGTCGTTGGTTCACCAAATTCTTTGACAATCGCTTTCTTTACACTATCTTTTTTATCAGAATTAAAAATTCCTTTCATCGAATAATAAGATTCTGTATTATTTACTTGCAACTGAGCAAAAACAGAAAAAGTAAACAAAAATAGAACAAAGCATAAATATTTTTTCATAGTAGTTTATTTTAGAGAATTAAATTTCGTCAAAAATAAATTTTTACTCGTTTATTAAATACTTAAATTAATAATTTAATGTTTTTGTAATCATTGATCCAAGTTCTTTTATTTGTTGATAAACACTTTCAGTATCACTGCTTTTTCCGAAATTAATTTTTATTTGATCATCTGATAAAACAATTTCATAACTCTCATTTGTATTCCAAACCAAATCGCCTTCATACATTTTTGGATCTCCAAATTGTTCGATAACTAATTCTTTTACCTTTTCATTTTGTTTTGGCTGAAAAACTGCTTTGTATGTATAAGAAAGTGGATTATCATTCAACGCATAATTTTTCTTTGTAATCAATGTATTTTTTGGTCCAGGATTTACAATAATCTCTGTTACATCATTTTCTAATGCAATAAATTGATTATAATACAAATTATTCGTTTGATCTTTCATCAAAAAAAATTCAATTTGATCTTTTTTCAATTTTACATCGTAATCAGGAGAAGTCCAAATAAAACTATCGCCAACAAGTTTTGGCTCTCCAAAGTATTTTTCGACACTTTTTTTCATGTTTTGGCGTTTATTTAATGTAAAAACACCGCGATAAGAATACGTACTCGCTTTATCATTAATTACATAAAATTTGTTTGTAATCAATCTATGTTTAAAAACTTGTTGATTTACAATCGTCGATAAATCTTGTCCTAGGGATTTTACTTTCTCATATAGATGTTGATTATCACTACTTTTCCCAAAGTTTATTGTGACATTGTTTTCATAAACTACAATTTCATAACTTCCATTTAAATTCCAAACTAAATCTCCTTCGTTTACTTTTGGTTGATTAAATTGAGAAGAAATTCTCTGAATAACCTCGTCTTTTGTATTAGAATCAAAAACAGCTTTATACGAATATGAAATGGGCGAATCGTTTACTACGAAAGATTTGTTATTATTAGACTGAGCTGTGGCGAATAGGGAGAAAGATAAAGAAACTAAAAGTATATATTTTTTCATTTAAGGTTTATTATTAAACTATAAATATCTACATTTTAGCTGATAAATCTTACTGAATTTCATTTAAAATTTCGATGGATAAAAATTCTCCTGTCATCGAATCAAATGAAAACAAGCAATTATCTCGTTTATAATCATTTGTCAAACGATTAGGATCAGTATTTTTTATACGAGAATAAAGATCATTTTTTCGAATTTGTGTTTCATCTGTAATTCGTTTCAACTCAAAAATATTTTGACCTTCATAAACTTTAGAAATTGGATTCGGAGAAAGATAAAATTTTATAACAACAATAATTCCTTCTACAATTTTGATCGAAATTCCTTCGTTTTTATAAAGTAATATTTTTTCATTCAAAACATTTTGTTCAGAAATTTCTGAATCAAATTCTGATTGAAACTTTTGAAATAATTCGTCATTTTCTGATTTTCCAATTAAAGAAAAATACTGATTAGGATTGGCTTGAAATAAATTTGTCATTTTTATATTAAAATTGGTTTCATAAAAAAACCTTTCCAAAATTAGAAAGGTTTGATGTATTATCGATTAATAATAATTATTAGTTTTCTTTCAAATAAACTCCATCAGCTTCAAAATTATATTGCAACTGAGGTTTTGTTATTTTTGCTATTTCTTCTTTCGATTTTCCTTCATCTTCAGCATAATGACGTAATTTCTCTACAGAAATTTCACTTACAAAAGCTTTTCCATGCACGACAACATTCGCTTTTTCACCATCTAAAGGCATAAAAAATCCATAATCTTTGAAACGAACAAAAGATTGTTCTTCACCTTTGCCTAAATCAACTTTCATCCAACAACCTTTCTTTTTACAAACCGATTCTATTGTCGAAACAAATTGTACATTTTCTAAAGAATCTCCACTTTTCATGTTATCGTATAACTTTCCAAGTTCGTTTTTTGTCAATGTATTTTTAATATCAAAAGATTCTCCATACACTTGATACGCATATAAATCATCAATTTTTGCAGTTCCGTTATCTAAAATTTTTGTTTGAACTTTCGAAGCTTTTTCTATTTTGGCTTTGTTTTCTTTTTTTGCTTGCGCATTTGTTGTCAATGCTAAACATGTTAAAGCACAAAAAGTTAAAATATATTTTTTCATAAGAGTCTTATTTAGTTCAAATTTAAATAATTATCCATTAACAATTTTATATTTGGGTATGAATTTTCTAATAACTGAGGAATTTCACTTTCCTTTTTCCATTCTACAGATTCAATCCCTTCTTCAGTTTGTGGTAATGGCAATTCAACTCCATTGTAATAAACCTCGAACCAAAAAGTTTCTTTAATGATATATTCTTTCAAAAAATAAATATGAAAAGTTGGCATCAAAAATCGTTTCAATTCCAAATTCGTCAAGCTACATTCTTCTTCTATTTCTCGAATTGCAGATTCTTCTCTCGATTCTCCTTTCTCCATTTTCCCTTTTGGCAAATCCCATTTACCAAGTCTATAAATGAATAAATAATCATCTTTTGGATTGCGAACAATACCACCAGCAGCTTGTATATGCTTGTAATATTTTAAAAATTTCGTCCAAACAGTTTCAATATCTTCACTAAAAATATTTACTAAAGTTGCCGCTTTTGAAGATAATAAATGAAAAGATTCATCGAATTGAGCTTCATTTTGAAACAAAATATTTTTTGCTTCAGGATTAGATTGGTTGCTGAAAGTTAACAAACTTTCATTAAAAAAAACTTTGTACATTTGAACGATTTGATACAAATTTATAAAAAACTCACAAGGATATGAAGGTAAATACAAATAAAGTCCGTTTTGAAAAAAATCAACAAGATGCGTACAATTTTTTGTTGGATATGAAGAATTATGAGCAATTGATGCCAGAAGATACAAAATCATTCGAAATCCACGAGTCTGGAAAAGGATTTACGGTTGGTGTTGGTGCTTTACCAAAAGTTGGAATGCGTTTGAAAGAAACAATTGAGCCTTCTCAAATTATTTTCGAATCTCCTGCTCCTGCTTTTGAATATACATTGACAATTTCTATTGATGCAGTTGATGATCATTCATCTGATGTTACGTTAGATTTTGATGGAAACTTTAATATGATGATCGAAATGATGGCAAAAAAACCATTAACTTCTTTTATCGAAACAATTGCAGAAAATTTAGGAAAAATAGGGTAAATTTCGGTTCAATTAATTTCTGCGAACAATTTGATAAACTTTCCTAAAAAGGATTTGCTGCTCGAAATTTATTTTGGCGAGCAAAATATGGATGAAGAAATTCTATTATTTTGGAATCAAATTAAAATTTCTCCAGAAATTTGGATTTGTACAGATGTTATAGAAGATAACTTTTGGGCAGTTGCACTCTACCAAAATCATGTAATTTGGTACAATGACATCGAAGAAGGATTTAACATTTCGAGGTATAAATCGAAAGGTCAAATTTTGGAATATTCTGCTTCTAAAGATGATTTAAGTTTCGCAATTAAAAAGCTCAAAAAATAGAATTGAATCTATTTAAAATAACAAAAGCCAGAAAAATTCTTCTGGCTTTTTGTTTATATAATTTCAACTGATTAACTCATTGATTTTTCGTAACGTTTACGATCATTTTCTTTTAAATGAATTTTACGTAAACGGATAAAGTTTGGAGTTACCTCGATACATTCATCTGCTTGGATATATTCCATACATTCTTCTAAAGTCATTTCAATTTTAGGAGCAATAGAAGATGAATCATCTTTACCAGCTGCACGAATGTTATTTAATTTTTTAGCTTCAACAACGTTTACAACTAAATCATTATTACGAGAGTGTTCACCAATAATCATACCTTCGTAAACTTCTTCACTAGGTTCGATAAAGAATTTTCCACGATCTTGTAATTTATCGATAGAATAAGGAGTAGAAACACCTTGATCTTTAGAGATAATAACACCTGCAGAACGTCCAGCAATAGCACCTTTAAAAGGTTTATACTCTAAGAAATTGTGTGCCATTACAGCTTCACCAGCCGTGTTAGTTAACATTAAAGAACGTAAACCGATTAATCCACGAGATGGAATTTCGAATTCTAAGTGTTGCATACCTTCTTTTGCTTCCATTACTAATAAATCACCTTTACGTTGAGTTACTAAGTCAATTGCTTTAGAAGAATAATCATCTGGAACATCAATTACTAATGTTTCGTATGGTTCACATTTAACACCGTCAATTTCTTTGAAAATTACTTGAGGTTGACCAACTGTCAACTCGTAACCTTCACGACGCATTGTTTCGATTAATACAGATAAGTGCATAATACCACGTCCGTAAACTAATTGTGTATTAGAATCGTCTGTTGGCTCTACACGTAAAGCTAAGTTACGCTCTAATTCGTCTGTTAAACGATCTACTAAGTGACGAGAAGTAACAAATTTACCGTCTTTACCAAAGAAAGGAGAATTGTTAATTCCGAACGACATATTCATCGTTGGTTCGTCAATATGCATTACTGGTAATGCTTCTGGATTTTCTGCATCTGCAATTGTATCTCCAATTTGGAAACCATCGATACCAACAACAGCACAAATATCACCAGCTTTTACCTCAGAAGCTTTTACTTTTCCTAAACCTGCAAAAGTAAATAACTCTTTAATTTTATGTTTTTTGAAAGTTCCATCAGGTTTTGCTAAAGCAACCCAATCACCTTCTTTTAATACACCACGTGTTATTTTACCAACAGCAATACGTCCTAAGAATTTAGAATAATCTAAAGATGTAATTTGCATTTGTAAAGCACCTTCTTGTGCTTCTGGAGCTGGAACGTGCTCTAAAATACCATCCATTAAAGGTGTGATATCATCTACACGTACATTTTCTGTATTGAACCATCCTTGTTTAGAAGAACCATAGAATGCTGGGAAGTCTAATTGCTCTTCTGTTGCATCAAGATTAAAGAATAATTCGAATACTTTATCATAAACTTCGTCAGGACGACAGTTTTCTTTATCAACTTTGTTAATAACAACTAAAGGTTTAAGACCTAACTCTAACGCTTTTCCTAAAACGAAACGAGTTTGTGGCATTGGTCCTTCAAAAGCATCCACTAATAAGATAACCCCATCAGCCATTTTCAATACACGCTCAACTTCTCCACCGAAATCCGCGTGACCAGGAGTATCAATTACATTGATTTTTACACCTTTATAATCAACCGATGCATTCTTAGAGAAGATCGTAATCCCTCTTTCACGCTCGATATCATTATTATCCATGATTAATTCACCAGACTCTTGGTTTTCTCTAAAAACGTTTCCGCTGTGAAGAATTTTGTCAACCAATGTAGTTTTACCATGGTCAACGTGTGCGATAATCGCAATATTTCTAATGTTTTGCATCCTTGAAAATTATGGGTGCAAATTTACGACAAATTTATTTTTTATTACTATACTTTTGATTTTATTTAAATTTAGCAATAATTAATTTAGAAAAATTTAATATTAATGAATACTTTTTAGTAAAACGTCGATTTATTTGCAGATTGATTAGTTTATTATACCTAAATGCTGATATAATTTTAATTAATCTAATTTTTCAAAATATGGTACTCGATTTAATGGAACATCTACCTCAATAGTTTTTCCTCCTTGATGTACTTTTCCTAAATCATCTTTCCATTTTCCTTTTGGTAATTTTATAGATCGTCTATTATCAGCCGTAACAACCGGTGCAACCATATATTTTTTTCCTAACATATATTGATCAATCACTTGTTCAAAACCTTGATTTGGAAATTCATATTCCATATGACGTACAATTGGTTCTCCTGTTTTAGAAGAAATCTTCGCATATTCTAAAATATAGTTCCCAAATTTTTCGTGCAATTTTGCTGCATCTTTTACAATTTCTAAATTTTCTTTACTCAAAATTCTCCAAGGAGCAACAGAAAACTGCATCATTGGCATTAAAGCATGAATTTGAGTAGAACGAACTATAAGTGTTTGATCAAATTCATCTTCTTTAATATTCAAAAAAGTAGTAAAAGATCCTCCTCCAATCATATCTGGACATGTATATGCATAACCTAATAAACCTGCAGAAATCATATCTGGCACAAGCATTTGAACAGCTTTCCATGAATAAGGCTTATCTCCTAATCGTTGTACTAACGGTTGTCCACCTAATTGCCATCCAGCTCGATATTCATTGAACGGAAATTCTAATCCAATCTCGCTCCATGCTTTTGTATGATCTACAGAAATAGCATTTTTATCGTAACTATCGATGTATTTTTCATTATAAAACCCGTTGTCACCTGCATCAAATTTAAATCCATCAATTCCATATTTCATCTGCATATCTTTCAATTGTTTTATGAAATAAGCTTTAGCTTCTGGATTCGTCAAATCATAACAAGCACTTTTACCATTCCACCACGAAATAATAGCAGGTGTATTTCTTCCTTTTTCTTTTATTAAATATCCTTTTTCTTCTAACGCTCTATATTCCTGAGAATCTGCACTAACAAAAGGTGAAATCCACAACATTACTTTAAATCCCATTGCATGCAATTCATCTACCATTGCCTTTGGATTAGAAATTTTTTCTGCTCTAAAATCAAAATTTCCATAATAACGTTGCCAATTATCATCAATCATCAACACACCTTCTGGAAATCCATTTTGTTTGATTGCTTTGGCATATTTTAGAATATCAGTTTCATTTTGATTATACATCAACTCGATCCATGTATTGTATTGTGGTTCTACAAACAACAATTCATTTGGCAGAGTTGAAGTTGACTTAAAATGTTGATTACTTGCGTCTAAATAAGCACTTTTTAATGTACTTCCAACTTTTTGAATCTCTATTTTTTCGTATTTAGAATCTATTATTAATTGATTATCCTTGATTTCGAACTTAAAAGGTTTATCACTCCAAACATAACGTCCTTTGTTTGATAAAAATAATGGCACAACTTGATTATTACTATTCTGCAACGCTAAATCAAATTGCTTTATAGGTTGTATATATGGCATTTTAGAACCATAAGCCACAACTCCACCCCACCAAAATTCACCTTTATCATAATCGATAGTCGTAATATTTTGCGCAGTAGAAAAAGATGCAAAAGAAAGAATAGTAAGAGTTAAAACTGATTTAATGAAATTCATGTGTATTTTTTTTGTGTAATTTTAATAAAAATATAAAATTTAACACAATAAAAAAATCTGTTATCCAACAGAATAACAGATTTTATATAGGTAGATATTACTTTTTTAATGAATAAATTTTAACGACCATATTGTTGGTAATTATCCGTTGCATATTTTTCAAAACGCTTTAACAAAGCTATATTTTCTTTTTCTGTTGAAGTTAATTCATTTTCAACATTATCATACAAAGGAATATACCAATCTACGTTATCAAAATATTGACGTGCGCCACGATTCGCAAAAGAATAACCATGACGTGCATAAATTGTATTTCTAATGATTTCTAAATCTAATTTGTGTAGATTTTTCAATTCTTTTTCTGTTAGTTTTCTTGTAGAACCATTAATTGAGAATATATCTTTGGAAGCGGCTCTATTCACATAAGATTCGTATTTTTCACCTTCATAATTCATTATTTTATTTTTGCCATTTACCCAATCAACAACTCCAAGATCGTCATAACCATCGCTATTTTTTTCTTCGTCCAACATATTATTAGGGTTATATTTAAAATCTTTTTTCTTGATTGAAAATTTACGACTTAAAACTGGTAAATCTTTTCGGTTAGAAATCCATTCACCAAAAATAGAATCATTATTATCAGCTATATTAAATTTAAATGTTCCGTCATACTTATGATCTCCAGGCTCTTTTGCAACAATATATCTAGTGGAATCAGTTTTCTTAATCTCTCCTACAAATGGTCTGATATTACCAGCAGAAACACTATAACCTTCAATTTTGTCATCTGTAATATCCTGAATAACTAATGTCATCCGATTAATATTAGAAAAATTTTCGCCAGCTTCATAATTAATAATATCAGCTACAAACTCACCTGACCATAAGCCATATTTTTTATCAAAATCTGAAATCGAAGACTCTTTTATATCTTGACTTTTTACAGTATTAACGTCTGTAGTTTTTGTTTTTTCTTCCTCTTTACAACTATAAAGTGCAATAATAGAACACATAATTAACGTAAGTTTTTTCATATTTTAGATTGTTTAGTTTTATAAATATACAATTCTACAAGTAATAGATTTGGAACAAATCCTAGCCAAGCAATAATTTGATAAACATCCATTGGCGCAGGATGAAACAAGAAAACCAAAATCACTTTCCAAGCTCGTAACGTAAGTGCCGAAATCGCTAACGCATAACTACGAAGCATAAAATTTCGGTGAGCGACGATATTTTTCTGCTTAATTTTAATAACAGCTAGTACAGTAAAAATGCACCATAGAATTCCTAAAATAACAAAAGCTGTTTTTGCAATTAATTCTCCATTTGCATAAAATCCGATATAGATTCCACTCGGAGCAGCTAAGAAGACAGTTATATAGAAATAGAATTTACCAAAAAGACGATGTAATTTTCTTATCTGCGGATTAGTGATTTTAACGAATTGTACAATCCCGAAAAACAAGGTAAATATGGATGAATAGACGTGTATGTAAAATATCGTTAAATAAAGTGGAACCATCGTCACCTCATCTTGTTTAATTGCTAGAAAAGATACATCTGAAGATATTGGAACATAACGCCATGTAATTTCGAGCATTAATCCGAAGAAATAAAGCCAAACGAAAAAAAGTAGCATTTTCCACCACGATATATTTTTTATAGGATGTGTAAGTTTCAGAATAGGTTGATTTTATACTTTAAAAATACACTTTTTATAATTAATTTACAATCACTATTTATGATGAAAAAAATCCCTCAGAAATTCTGAAGGATTTTATTTATTATTATTTCACTTGTGCCATTTCTTGTTTGACCTTCTCCTCTTCTAACGACTTTTGATATTCACCAAATTCGTCATCTGATTCGTCTAAATCTTCTTTATGATATTTTCCAACTTCAACTTCAAACGTATCGGCTGGACCAGTAATTTTGATCGGAATTCCGAAAATACCAAAAGGTGGCAAACCAAGACGCATTCCAAGATTCATATAACCATCTAAAGTCACTTGACCTTCTATGCGAGGACGAAAACCTGCAATTTTAAATTTCGTACGATTAATCGTGATTACATTATTCTCGATTTTCGTTTTAAAATTAACTTTTTCAAATTTGCATCATGCAAAGCGTCTGTAGAAGTTTTTTCAGCAACTGTATTAAACACTTTGAATCCTAAAAATTTGATATCTTCTAATGTAAAATTCCCTTCACCTCTTATTGTTTTCATCTTCGGAAACATATCTGCTCCCAAATCTCCTTCTAACTGATAATCCATCGAAACTTTTCCGTGCGCTTTTTCTGCTGCACTTGCCAACTCTCTAAAAAGTGTAATTTCATGATAAGCACGCTGAATATCGAAATTATTGGCTTTTATATTAAAATTAAACTTTGCTTTTTTCGCATTTGTTGGTACATAATTTCCATTCATCGAAAACTCTGAACCAATCAAATTAAACTTGGTATTTTGAAGCTCTAAATTTCCTTGTTTCAATCCTAAATCTCCAGTAAAATTTTGAAGTGTAATATCTTTAAACAATACTTCTTTCGCTTGCCCCTTTATTGATAATTCGACATTTTTAGGTAACAATACCACTCCTTCTTCAGCAACTACCGAATTAGAGGAAGTTTCGCCGGAATTAAACGCCATAAAATCATCAATATTAACTCGATTGGTTGTGAAATTAATCGTCCCTTTTAATGTTTCATTCTCTTTTAAGGCATAATTGATATAATTCGAAACGTCTCCATCAAACACAAAAACATTGCGTTTATAACGCGCTTTTACATCTTTAAACGTTAAATGACTTCCCTCAAATCTGAAATCTCCTTGTTTAATCACAATCTTACTTGGAAAGAATTTTGTATTGATTTTGATATTCTCAATTTTCACATAACCTTTATTTTGAAAACTTTCTAAAGGTGCACCATTATTCCCTTTTACACCAAAATTAGTTTCAATTAATCTATCAATATCTAATCCTTCGATTGGAAATAATTTGTACAAATTCGACAAATTCAATTCCCCTTTCGAATGAATACGATAATCTAAATTGTTTAAATTTTTAAGGTTTGCATTCACTTTAAAAGGTTTTCCAGCCAACGTAAACGAAATTGGTAAAACATCTATTGACAAATCACTAAACGAACCTCTACCCGATTTAATATGCGTTTCTACTGTAATATTTTCTAAAGGTAAATTTGGATATTCATTCAATTTTATGAAACCGTTTTTCAATTTTAGAACTGTATTCGAAACAGGAACTTTTTTTCTTTTCGGCTCATATGTTCCGTTTGCTTTCATCTTTACATACAAATCTCCGCGCATTTCAATATTTTGCACAGGATAAATTTTGTAAATATCTTCTAAATGAATTTTCGCAGCAAAATCAGCATTAATCGGGAAATTGTTAAGATTTTTCAACTCAAGACGTCCAATTATAAAATTATCCAAAGCTTTCGCATCAATTTGATGAACCAAAACAGAAGTGTTTTTGTAGTTTCCATCTGTATTTTTCATCGTCATATTCAAATTGATATGCTCCAATGCCGCAGGCATTTCATTCATTTTGAAATAACCATTTTCTAAATTTGCTTTTAGATAAAATGTCGGAATTTTTTGTTGTGATTTCTTTACATTCTGAACGATTGAACCTTTCCAATTTCCTTCTAAATTTAGAATACCTTTTGCATCAAATTGACTAAAACCTGTAGCGTTTTTCAAAGCCTCTAAATCAACATTTGATTCTATAACACCTTCAGAAAACATTGTTTTTCCAGACCAATATGTAAAGTTAGTTTTCGTTGTTCCATCTAACAATTTAAAATCAAGATTTTCTACTTTTACACGCATTTTTTCTGGATCTAACGCTTGTAAATCTATTGTAGAAATAAGATTTATGTTTTGTATTGGGGATGATGATTTCTTATAATTTAGTGATCCATCAGCTATTTTTGCTTCAATATGAATATCAGGATTTTGATTTGTGGTTGCATTCATAATTCCTTTCATCGTGAAAAAAATCGTCTAAGAACCTTTCATTTCCACATCTTTTGCCCACTTTTGATACGCTTCAGGAATAATTGCTGGAATATATTTTAAATCGTTTTTTTCGGAAGAAATCGTCAAATCATAAACTTGTGATTCATTTGGCATCAACAAAGAACCTTTTAAAGAAAATGGAAATTGACCTAACTCTAAATTATTCTCTGTGAAATAAAATGCTAAATTTTCTAAATCTATTCTCGAATTTATTTTTCCTTTTAACGGTAAATTTTTGACATATTTTTGTTCATCAAAACTAAAATTAACAGTTTTAATTTCTGTATCAGCATTAAGCGTTAATTGATTTTTCGTTAAATCTATTAATCCATCGTAGTCAAATTTATCCAGCTTCAAATATGTTTTTGATGATTTATCGTCATATAAAAAGTTAGAATTAGTAATTTTAAAGTTATTTAATGCTAATCCTACCCCCGATTTTTCTTCTTTTTCTACTTCATCAGACGGAACAGTGATATCAAAATTATTTCGCCCTAAACTATCTATTTTTAGATTGATGTTTGCATCCGTAATAAACAATTCGTTGAAGATAATTTTATCTTCAAATAACGTTTTAACATCTACACCAAGCGCTATTTCTTTTGCTGAGATTAAGTTTTCTGTTTGATAAGGGATCGAACCTTTGATTGACGAATTTGCAAGTGTTACGGTAAGTTTTGGAAAATGATTAAAAAAAGATATATCTAAATCCTTAAAATCAACTTCTGTCTTGATGTAATTCTTAGCGACTTCTTTTATACCCTCGTTAATTTGTTCCTTAAAAAAATAAGGTGAAACATATAATACCAATGCAATTCCTCCCAAAGAAATTCCAGTAATCTTCATCACTTTCGTTACTTTCGTAAGAATCGTTTTCTTCTTTTTCATAATTACTACAATCGGTTGAGCAAAGTAACTGAGAATATGAATGAATAGAAAGCAATAAAACTTCTATTTACCGCGATATTTATCATATTTACCTCAATTATTATGCATAAAAAAAAGCCAAACATTTCTGTTTGGCTTCTTGTGACCTGGCTGGGGCTCGAACCCAGGACCCCAACATTAAAAGTGTTGTGCTCTACCAACTGAGCTACCAGGTCTCCATTTTGGAGTGTTATCGTTTTTATACTTCTCAATAACGTGAAGTTTGTGACCTGGCTGGGGCTCGAACCCAGGACCCCAACATTAAAAGTGTTGTGCTCTACCAACTGAGCTACCAGGTCTCCGTTTTGGAGTGTTATCGTTTTATACTTCTCAATAACGTGAAGTTTGTGACCTGGCTGGGGCTCGAACCCAGGACCCCAACATTAAAAGTGTTGTGCTCTACCAACTGAGCTACCAGGTCTCCGTTTTGGAGTGTTATTGTTTTTATACTTCTCAATAACGTGAAGTTTGTGACCTGGCTGGGGCTCGAACCCAGGACCCCAACATTAAAAGTGTTGTGCTCTACCAACTGAGCTACCAGGTCTCCGTTTTTTCGGACTGCAAATATACGACTATATCTGAGTTTACAAAACGAAATTTGTTTTTTATTTTTCTTATATTAAAAGAACGTTTTGACTAAGTGACCTGGCTGGGGCTCGAACCCAGGACCCCAACATTAAAAGTGTTGTGCTCTACCAACTGAGCTACCAGGTCGGTTTCTTAAATCGAGTGCAAATATAGGGTGTTTAATACTAATTTAACAAACGTTTTGTGAAGTTTTTTCCAATTTATTAATTAAACATTTCGGTTTTAAGAACTTAAAAATTGATAATATTTTCGTTTTTTTTGAAAAGTAATATTTCAGGAACAAAAAACTGAAAAAATAAGTGACAGAAACATCATTTTATGTAATTGATAAATGATTTATATACTATATTTGTCAACCAACAAATCAAGATCTATGTTAACCGAATTGTATTCGGAAAAGCAATTAAAGATTGAAATTTTAGAATGAAAAAAAATATTATCTATATTATTATTGCTTTGTTTTCGGTAGTATCATGTAAAAAATCTGACAATCCAGAGGCAGATGTACCCGATTCTGAGTATGCGAATAATTGTAATCAAGAAACAAAAGATGCACATTTAGCTAACTTTTCTTTAAAGGAATTAAAAACTTTGATAAAAGAACAGCCACAATCTATTCATCAAAAATTAAATGATCGTTGTTTTAAGGTTTCGAAACTTGGTAAAAATTTATACATCCAAAATGTAGATCGTGTAGATTCTTTGAAAATTAAAAATAATAATCAAGGAACAATGTTTTTGAATAAGATTACTGCTATGCAAATTTCGCAGGAGATTGTTTATAAGTTAACGTATTCTTTTCCTATTAAATTTCTGAATCAATATAGAGCTGAAATCAAAAAAGATGCTCCAAAATCTAAATATCATCATTCTAATTCAATTGTAACGAACGAAGATTACAAAGTAACGTATAATGTAGAGCGTTATGATGCAAGAAGGTTAGAGAATAGCTATTCTTATCAAATTGATTCGTTTGATGGTTATGCAAGATTAACGATCTTTTATTCTGAAGATTTACCTGTAGATTAAATAAATTACAAAACAAATGATAGTCTCATTAGTTGGTTATATGGGTAGTGGAAAATCGACTACCGGAAAGGATTTAGCCAAAGCACTTGGATTTGAATTCATCGATTTGGATGATTTTATCGAACAAAAATATCAAACCAAAATTACTTCTATTTTTGAAAAAGAAGGCGAATTAGGTTTTCGTAAAAAGGAACGTGAAGCGTTAAAAGAAGTTCTAACAACAACCAATATTGTACTCTCTTTGGGCGGAGGAACTCCAGTTTATTATGACAATATGGACGAAGTTGTTAAAAACTCTGTTTCAATTTTTATGCGTGTTCAACTCCCTCAATTAGTTAAACGACTTGAAAACAAAAAAGAAACTCGTCCGTTAATAGCCCATTTATCTAATGAAGAAATGACAGAGTTTATTGCCAAACATTTGTTTGAGCGTAATCAATTTTACGAAAAAGCAAAATACACAATCAGTATTTCGAATCAAAGTACTTTAGAAATTTTAGACGAAATAATGAATCATCTTAAAAAGGAGAAAATTTGGAATTAATCCAAATCTTCTCCTTTTATAATGATTTCTTCTGCACCTTCATCTAAATAATCGTCCAAATCGCGACGATCCTTTTTCGTAGGCCTACCTTCTCCTCTTTCGCGGTAATAATCTTGAGAAAGCTTACGAAGCTCTAATACCTCATATTCCTCTTTTGGAGTAGTATCAACAATATGTAAAGTCAACAACTTGGCTCCAATTCTATTTTTCGGTATTTGTAATACTTTAAACGACAAATTAATCTGATCTTTTCGCACCTCGATTATATCACTCGGAATAATTTCTCGAGATGCTTTTGCTACAATTCCATTCACTTTTATACGATTCTTTTTAACTGCATCTGCAGCTAATGATCTCGTTTTATAATACCTAACACTCCAAAGAAATTTATCTAATCTCATTTAAAACTTAATATTTACTAGGATAAATTAATATTTTTTCTAAATTCGCAATATAAATCGAAATAACATGATAAAGAAATTCTTCGTTACTTTAATTGCATGTTCTGCTGTTTTAGTAGGATGTAATAATGATGATGATAACGGTGTAGATAAAGAAACAAAAATTCCAGTTGAAGAACGTAATGCGTTAGATGACGAAGCAATTCAACAATATATGGAAGACTTTTATTTTAATCCAAAAAATGGAGTTCTTACAAAGTTTGATACCATAAAAGGAAATGAAGATGATGCTTATCCAACTTTAAAAAGTTCGGCTAAACAAGATAATTTAGGAATTTGGTATGCAGAAAATCCTAATCATAAAGGAACTGGACAAACTATAGTATCTAATGATAGTTCCTCTATTTATCTTAGTTCAGTTTCAACCTATTTTGTTGCTACAAATAGTAAAGATTACAAAAGAAAATATGGTTCTTTAAATCAATTTTATTATTCAAGTATCAATACAGGTGATGGTTCTGCTGTAAAAGATCCTACATTTTATTACTTTATTCCTACAGATACTGAAGTAAAAAACGGAGTAAAAAGAGAGCATTTAGAATTAAAAAACTTTATTGAAGGGTTAAAGCATTTCAAAACTACAGAACGTTCTGCGAATGATTTATATAATTTTCAAGGAGTTATTATCTTACCTTCTCGTTTAGCTTATGCAAGAAATAAATACTATGTTTCTGGTACAGGATTATCTGATACATATTATTTTAGAGATGCAACTATTGTATTCAATTTTGAATTACCTAAAATTGAAAAAAGAACAAAATAATAATTTCAAATACAAGATATTCTTTTAAAAACCATCTTCATTGATGGTTTTTTTTTATCTTTAATTTTCAAAAATATTAGAATTTAAACCTAAAAAATGAGTATTATAAAATCTATTATAGATAACGATTTCTATAAATTCACCATGCAATTTGGCGTTACAAAACTATATCCAGATGTTATGGCGCGCTATAAATTTATCAATCGAGGACAACATGAATTTCCACAAGGTTTTGCAGAGGAACTACAAAACGAAATCAACGCAATGGCTTCACTTTCCTTAACAAAAGATGAAAAAGATTTCTTCTCTACAAATTGTCCCTATCTTAGTCCTGCTTATTTAGATTTTTTACAAGGTTATCGTTACGATCCTTCTGAAGTAAAGATTTCTCAAAACGGATCTGATGTAGAAGTTCATGTTGAGGGATATTGGTACCGTACAATTTTATGGGAAGTTCCTATTCTTTGCTTAATTAGTGAGATTTTTTACAAATTGACAAATGCTCAACGAATTTCAAATGAAGAAATTACCAAACGTACAAGTGATAAAGTCGATTTATATAATCGACTTGGTGTAACGGTTGCAGAATTTGGTACACGTCGCAGACATAGCTACGAAGTTCATGATACGGTAATGAAAGAACTAACAAACCATAAGGGAAAAAGTTTTGTAGGGACATCAAACGTACATTTCGCACATAAATATGGTGTAAAACCAATCGGAACACATGCACACGAATGGTTTATGTTTCATGGTGCTCGTTATGGTTTCAAAATCGCTAATTCCATTAGTTTAGACCGCTGGGTTAAAGTCTACTATGGCGATTTAGGTATTGCTTTAACAGATACGTACACTTCTGATGTTTTCTTTGGACAATTTGATAAAAAATTATCAAAATTATTTGATGGTGTTCGTCACGATTCTGGAGATCCAATAGAATTTGGAGAAAAAACAATTGCACATTATAAAAAAATGGGCATCAATCCTTTGTTCAAAACTATTATTTTCTCAGATGGATTAAACTCAGAAAAAGTAGAAATGATAACAAATGCATTTAAAGGGCGAATTGGTTTATCTTTCGGAATTGGAACAGATTTAACAAATGATACCAATCTTCGACCTATGAATATAGTAATGAAATTAACTGAAATCTCTTCAATAGATATTAAATGGACAGGAGTTGTTAAACTTTCAGACGAAAAAAACAAACACACTGGAACTCCAAGAATGATTGCACTTGCAAAAGAAATGCTCGATTTAGAAGACATACCTTCTCATGATGCACCTAATAATGATTAACAGGAAAAGGAATATAAAAAAAGCAATCCAATTGGATTGCTTTTAAAATTTATTTCAATTTTATTAATTTACTTTACTAAGTGTACGAACTCTAATTTCTTGTAAAACATCTTCAACTGACATACCAACATATGCACCTTCTTCTACGATAGGATATAATTGATCATAAGACATAATACGTGTATTATCAATACGTAAATTAACGTGAGAACGATTAAAATCTCTGTGTGATTTAACTCCCGTAGCAGAAATTAATTCAGATAAAATATGCATTGTTTTTTTGTGGAAGTTATACATACGTGTTGCTTTATCTTCAACATCTAGACCTTTCATTAACTCACGATCCTGAGTTGCAACTCCAACCGGACATGTATTTGTGTTACATTGTAATGCTTGGATACATCCAACAGCCATCATCATAGCACGAGCAGAATAAACTAAATCAGCACCAATAGCCATTGCACGAGCAATGTGGAAAGAAGAAATAATTTTTCCTGAAGCTACAACACGAATGTCTTTTTTTAGACCATAACCACGTAATGTATCAACTGCAAAAGCTAAACCATCTAATAAAGGCATACCTAAAGAGTTTGAGAATTCAACAGGAGCAGCTCCGGTTCCACCTTCACCACCGTCAATCGCAATATAATCTGGTTTGATACCTGTTTTGATCATAGCTTCACAAATCTCGATAAACTCACGTTTAATTCCAATACACAATTTAAAACCAACTGGTTTTCCTCCAGATAATTCTCTTAATTGTTTAATGAAATGTAACATTCCTTCAGCATCAGAAAAAGCTGAGTGAGAAGGAGGTGAATCAACAGTTGTATATGGCTCTACAGCTCGAATTGCCGCAATTTCTGGTGTATTTTTATTTGCTGGTAAAATTCCTCCATGTCCTGGTTTTGCACCTTGAGAAATTTTTAATTCAATCATTTTTACATTTGGTAAACTTGCACGCTCTACATATTTATCAGGATCAAATCCTCCGTCTTTTGCGCGACATCCAAAATATCCAGTACCAATTTGCCAAATTAAATCTCCACCTGGTTGTAAGTGATAAGGAGAAATACCTCCTTCACCAGTATTGTGTGCAAAGTTTCCTAATTTAGCTCCTTTGTTCATCGCTAATACAGCATTTTCACTTAAAGAACCGAAAGACATGGCAGAAATGTTTAATAAACTTGCTAAATAAGGTTGTTTACATTCGCTTCCTCCAACTTTTACACGAGGATCATCAGCATGTTTGATTTTTCCTGCATACATCGAATGGTTTAACCATTCATATCCTGGTTCGTAAACATCTAATTGTGTTCCGAAAGGTACAGTATCAATTACATTTTTTGCACGACGGTAAACCATACTACGCATCAAACGGTCAATCGGTTTTCCTTCTGTATCTGTTTCAACAAAATATTGCATGATTTCTGGACGAATACTTTCTAGTAAATAACGTCCGTGTCCTACAATAGGAAAGTTTCTTCTGATAGCGTGTTTTGTTTGCGTGATATCCGCAATTCCTAAAGCAATTAAAGGAAGAATAATTATTAAAGACCATAAAATACCTGGCCAAAAATAAGAGATTACTCCAATTGCAACGAGAGTAATGATAGATCCTACTACGAAAAGTTGTCTTACTTTCATAAGTAAAAATTTAAATGATTTTGATTAAAAATTTGGTGTCAAATATATCTAAAAAAACTCGGTTTAGTCGCTTTAATTCTGAAATTATTTCTTTTAATAGATTGATTTCAAACGTTAGAGAAAACCAATTATTTCAAATAAGTTAACAATTATCTAATGTCGTGAAATAAAATGAAATATTATTCAGATTTTTTTAAAAGATGTTCAAACTTTTCACAAAAAGTTAAAGGAATCATTCTTTGTAAACTCTCGTTAAATCTAACAATTTGATTGGTCCCATCGAAAAATTTTTAACTCTTTTATTCAAAAACAACGTCGTCTGATCATAGAATAATGGAATAATAGGCGCATTTTGCATCATTAACGCATCCATTTTTTGATAAATTTTGGCGCGTTCTTCTGGATTATTTATTAAAAAAGCTTGTTCATATAATTTATCGAATACTACATTTTTGTAATGTGAATAATTTGGACCTTCTGGCGCAAAGTTTTTCGAATAATACAACGACAAAAAGTTTTCTGCATCTGGATAATCTGCTCCCCAATTTGCGCGGAAAAGTGTAAATTTACCAGTAGCCTTACCATCTCGCATTGTTGGTCCTGGTACAACATTCACTTTTATAGGTAAACCAAGTTTAGCCATTTCAGCAGCAATATATTCACAAACATCCACATATTCTTGCACTGTTGTCAACTCAATTGGCGTTATTTTACCTTTTGATTTTCTATAGGTATCGATTAATTCACGTGCTTTTTCAAGATTGTAAACATAACCACTTTCTGCAGAATAACCTGGTAAACCTTTCGGAATAAAACCTCCATCTGCAGAAAAAGCCTGTCCTTTCATCATGTATTTGATAATTTTGTTTTTATCAACTCCATAATTTAATGCTTGTCTCAACTTCAAATCAACTGCATTGGGCGCATCAAGGTAAAAACACAAATAAACCGTACTTAAATAAGGAACTTTCTGAATTGTTAAAACATTCGAATATTTTGAATTCAAATCTCCAATAGGATTTAGAATTTCATCTTTATAAGATGGATCCAAATCTGCCATCATATCTAAATTGCCTTTAATTAATTCTAAAAATTCTGAATTTTTCTCTGGTAAAAAAGATAAATTTACCGCTTCTAAATATGGTAAACGTTGTCCTTTTTCATCAAATTCAAAATACTTTGGATTTTTTCTGAAAACCATTTTTACATTGTCTTCCCAAATTTTAAATTGAAAAGGACCAGTTCCGATAGGATGTTTCAAAAAATCTTCATTTCCATTCTTGAACAATTCTTTTGGAACTACCGAAGCATATTTCATCGAAATTAGACCTAGAAAAGCAGGGTAAGCTTCTTTCAATTTAATCTCGAAAACTGTATCATTAATTGCTTTATACGAATCAATATTATTCATAATCCAACCACCAGAACCACCAGCTTTCGGATCTTTTAATCGATTAAAACTATATTCAAAATCTGAAGCGGTTACAATTCGTGTCGAATCTTTACCTAAAGCTTCGTGTTTGTGGAAATAAACATCTTTTCTTAAGTTGAAAGAATAGGTTTTTCCATCTTCAGAAATTGTCCAAGATTTTGCAATATCTGGCTGAATTTCTAATTGATTATCAATCTTTACTAAACTATTGTACATTAAGTTACACGCCCAGTTATTAGCTTGTGTTCGCGCATTGATAGGATCTAAAGAAGAAATATTATCGTAACGATTTAATTTAAATACTTTGCTTTCATCAATTTCAATTTTCTTAGAGCACGAAAATACTGAAACGAATAACATAATGTAGATAAAGTATTTAGTCATTTTGTATAGCTGATTTATTTATGTTTCAAAACTATGGATAATTTCTTAAATTTGCAGCTATGAATAATCAAACTAAAACAGTTGCATTTCATACATTGGGATGTAAACTTAATTTTTCTGAAACTTCGACGATCGCAAGAAACTTGAAAGATAATGGCTATCAGAAAGTTGAGTTTACAGATTCTGCGAATGTGTACGTAATAAATACATGTTCGGTAACCGCAAATGCAGACAAAGAGTGCAGAACGATTGTGAAAAATGCAATGAAAGCAAATCCAGAAGGTTTTGTTGTCGTTGTAGGTTGTTATGCGCAGTTGAAACCGCAAGAAATTGCGGAAATGGAAGGTGTTGATTTGGTTTTAGGAGCTGCAGAAAAATTTAATATTGCTGAATATTTAGACGATATCAATAAAAAAGAAGAAACAATTGTACATTCTTGTGAAATTGAAGAGGCCGATTTTTACGTTGGTTCTTACTCTATCGGTGATCGTACACGTGCCTTTTTGAAAGTGCAAGATGGTTGCGATTATAAATGTACGTATTGTACAATTCCTTTGGCTCGTGGAATTTCGCGTTCGGATACAGTTGAAAATGTCATCAAAAATGCGAATGAGATTGCACAAAAAGGAATCAAAGAAATTGTATTAACGGGTGTAAATATTGGTGATTATGGGAAAGGTGAATTCGGAAATAAAAAACACGAGCATACTTTCTTGGAATTGGTGCAAGAATTGGATCAAGTTGAAGCGATAGAACGAATCAGAATTTCTTCTATTGAACCTAATTTACTGAAAAATGAAACAATTGATTTTGTCTCAAAAAGCAACCGATTTGTTCCTCATTTTCATATACCATTGCAATCTGGTAGCGACCAAATTTTGAAAAAAATGAAACGTCGTTATTTATCGAATCTTTATTTAGATCGTGTAACGAAAATTCGCGAAGTAATGCCGAATGCTTGTATTGGTGTTGATGTAATTGTAGGTTTTCCAGGTGAAACGGAAGAATTGTTTATGGAGACATATAATTTCTTAAACGAATTACCAATTAGTTATTTACATGTTTTTACATATTCGGAACGTGATAATACAGAAGCGATCGAATTTGAAGGTGTTATTGATCAAGGAGAACGTAAACGTCGTAATAAAATGTTACGTATTTTATCAGAGAAAAAGCGTCAGGCTTTTTATCAATCTCAATTAAATTCAACTCAAAAAGTGCTTTGGGAACATGATAATAAAGGAGGAAAAATGTTTGGTTTTACAGAAAATTATGTAAAAGTTCAGACAGATTTTAATCCTGAATTAGTCAACGAGACGCAAATTGTCGATTTAATAAGAATCAATCATAATGGTATCGTTGAAGTGAAAATTCAGGAGTTAGAATTAGCAAAATAAGTATTGTAAATATTAGTTAAAAAGAAGTTCAATTATTTTGAGCTTCTTTTTTTTGATTTACCTTTACATTTAGGAATAATAATTGTAATTTTAAATAAAAAAATTAAGGTCATGAAAATTATACATTTTACTTTTATAATTTTGTTGTCTTTATTTGTAACAAGCTGTGGTACAGTACAGGTGAGTACAGATTATGATAGATCAGCAAATTTCGCAACGTATAAAACTTATTCTTTCCATCAAAAAGGGTTAGATAAGTTGAAAGTGAACGATTTGGATAAGAATAGGTTAATTACAGCAATTGATACGCAAATGACTGCAAAAGGTTTTACTAAAGTTAGCTCTGATACAGATTTAGTGATTAATATATTGACAAGTTCTAAAGAACAGGTTTCTGTAAATAATGGTGGTTGGGGTTATGGACCTTACGGATATTATGGCGGATACTATGGACCATCTAATGTTTCATCTTATCAAGCAGGAACAATTGTAATTGACATTGTTGACGACAAGCGTAATGTATTAGTATGGCAAGGAGTTGGTTCTGATCTAAACTTAAGTAATATTAGCGCAAAAGCAGAAAGAATTCCGAAAGCAATTGAAGAAATTTTAGCTAAATTTCCACCGCAACCAAAACAATAATTTTAATTATTATATCATACAAGCTCTTCAAATGAAGAGCTTTTTTTGTAGAATGAAAATTGTATTAAAAAAATCTTTAATTTTGTTAAAAAATATACAATAACTTATGAAAAATTTAAAAACCAATCTATTAAGTTTATTTTTATTAAGTTTATCTACTATGTCTTTTGCTCAAGTTGAATTTGGAGTAAAAGGTGGTGTAGGACTTAGTAATACAACTATTGTTCATGGAGTTTCTAAAGAAAGAGTTGGATTTTTAGCTGGAGGTGTAGCGAAATATCAATTAACAACACGAAATGAAAACCACTATTTACAAGCAGAAGTTTTATATACTACTCAAGGAGAATATTCATTATATAAAGAAGGTGGCGATAAATATAAAGCGTTCTTGAACTATATCAATATTCCAATTATGTATAAATATTATTTTGATGATCAAGGAAAAGATTTCTTTGTTGAAGGAGGACCACAATTAGGATTTAAAGTTTCTGAGAAATTTGATGAAGATGAACCAGAAAGAACAAATAATGTTCCTAAATCTTTTGATTTAGCTTTTAATATTGGTGGAGGTTATTCTATTGATAGAAAATATGAAATCAATTTACGCTATCAGTATGGATTAATTGACACCTATGACTATACTCGTTGGGACAATGGAACAAATCGCTCTTCATTCTTAACATTAGGACTTACTTATTTCTTTAAATAATTTTAAACCGCTTTATTAAGCGGTTTTTTTATTATCTTGTTTGAAAATTTTATTTAAATGATTTTTAAACAATACATTACTGTAGTATTTGTTTTATTATTTTCATTAATGTATGCTCAGAATATAGTGAAAGGAAGTGTAACTGATGAAAATTTTAAACCAATTGTTCATGCGATAATTTATGTTGATGGCTCTACGTTGAAAACAGAAACTAATCAAAAAGGTGAGTTTGAATTAAATCTTCCAAATGGTCAATACAATTTAATTATTCGAGCTAATTTGTATGAAAATTTTATTTTAGGCGTTACATCTTCAGATAAAAAAATTCATAAAATAATTTTAGATCCTGAACAAATTTCTTTGAAAGAAGCTACAGTAAAAGCAATATCTAAGAAAGATTGGGAATATTATTATAGTGTATTTTTAAAATTATTTTTGGGAACAAACGAAGCTGCAAAAAAGACTAAAATAGAAAATTCGAAAGATCTAAGATTTTCTTATGATAAAAAAAATAAAATTTTGACAGCTTCTTCTCGTAATCCTTTACAGTTAACAAATAATTATTTAGGTTATAAAATAGAATATGATTTAATTGATTTTAATGTTGATTTTAAATCAAATTATGCGCTAACTCTTGGAACAGCATTGTTTAGTGATTTAAATGATGATAATTCTGTATCTAAAAAATGGAAAGAAAATCGTAAAAAATCATATTTAGGAAGTGTAAATCATTTTATAAAAGCGGTTTATGATAATAAAATAGTTGAAGAAGGATATGATGTAAAAAGAATAATTAGACAAGAAAATCCTGCATATCAAAAATACAAAGATGAAATGTTATTGGGAGCAAAAATAACTGCAGGATCAGTCCCTCCAAAAATTATAACTTATTTAGTTGACCAAAAAGTTCCGATAGATAGTCTTAGAACAATAACAAATGATGGTAAGTATATTAACTTTAAAGGTTTATATTCTGTTGTTTACACGAAAGAAAAAGAGGAACCTGAATATATAAAACAAATGGGATTACAATATTCTTCATTTCAATCATCTATTTTTTTCTTGAAAGATGATATTCTTAAAATAGAAGAAAATGGAACGTATTATCATCCTGCAAATTTAATTGTAGAAGGTTATTGGAGTTGGGAAAAGATTGCCAATATGGTTCCGATGGATTATAAAGTAGAATAAAAAAAAATCGCTCAATGAGCGACTTTTTTGTTATTTAGATGGTATTACTTTTTGATAAACTTAATTGATTCGTTAGTAGAATCTGTATTAATTTTAATCATATAAACTCCTTTATTTAAGAAATTTAAATCAATTTTATTAGTTGTAACTTTAGTTGATTTCCAAACTTGTTGACCTACTAAATTATAAATTTCTATTGTATTAATTTTCTCTTTTGAGTTTATTGTCATTTCATCAACGACAGGATTTGGCGAAATCGTTGTGATATTTTTCTCTATAACGTTTTCTGTTACAGTTAAATTATCTTTCAATTTTATGACAAAACCTTTCAAATCCATTTCATCCCAATTAATTCCAATTCCTCCTATATATTGTCCATTAGGAGAAATTCCTGTTGGTAATACAAAAGTGAAGCTTTTGTCATCAAATCCAGCTTCTTTTACATAGTCTTCAATTTTAACCATACCTTTATCTTTAAACCAGATAAAACCTTCTCCGTCCGTATTTGTTGCATACCATAATCTTGAATATCCAACAGCAACATTACCATCATCTGAAACCGCAATTATAGATGATACATATTCTGGATCTGGATGTTCTACCATTGTATAAACACCTGTTGTAACATTATAGATATATCCTTCTGGATCATTAAATCCAACAATTATATTACCATCAGCAGAAACAGACAATGCTTCCCCTACTTCATTTCCTTGTAAATCTTTTATATGAGTTTGTACTCCATTTTTCCAATACACACCTTTACGAAAACCATTTTCACCATCTTGCCAACCAACAACCATTGTTCCGTCGTTGTTAACAGAATTAGCTCTTGCGCTTTTACCTGAGAAAGTTGACGGCAATTGTTTTATTCCATCTTTTCTATTCCAAACAATAGGTAATGCTTGTGAAGCTGTTAAAAATTTTAATCCAACTAAAGTTTCACCATTACTTGACATACCCCATGCAGAGGTATCCTTCCCTCCTATAAATTCCCATTTATTGTTAGAAATATTATAAAGCGCCAATTCATCATTTCCTGTATCAGGATTTGTCATAGTTCCCGACACCAAAGTCCCATCAGCAGAAATAGTTGTATTACCTGAAATATAATCATCACTTCCAGATAATTCTCCAATTACAGAAGGACCATCTTCTTTTGTCCATTTAAAATGTAAAACACCAGCAGCATTCCCAACAGCTACACCATTATTTGAGATATCAGTAACTTGGGCCCATGTCCCTACATCATAAACCTGAGCATTTGATTCTGAAAGCATTAAAAGTGATAATGCAGTAAAGTAAATTTGTTTCATAATTGTAAAGTGTTAATTCATTACTTTAAAATTATACATTATATCAATACATATTAAAAGGTAAAAAAATATCAAAATAAATTCTTAAAAACACAAACATAAACAACTTAAATTCATATAATTAAACTCCATTTAAACACTGTTTAATAAACTGAATTTCCTTGAATCAATTGTAAATAAAAAAGCAATCCAATTGGATTGCTTTTTTTATATAGAAAATTTTCGAATAAAATCTGAAGGGCGAAAACCTGTATGCTCTAAAAAAGCATCTGAAAATGTTTTTCTTGAATTAAATCCTGTTTCTTCAGCTAATGCATCAATCGTATATTTGTGTAAAGTAGGCTCATTTACCAATCGTTGCATGATATAATCTATTCTCAAATGATTAATATATTGATTGAAATTCTTTTGCCTTGAACGATTTATATAATTTGAAACAATAGAACGATTTGTGTCCAATTCTTTTGCTAAATCAATCAGCGAAATTTTTGAATTTAGATATAATTTTCTTTCTTCGAAAGATTTCAAATTTGCTTCTAAAGTTGAATCAAATTCGATATTTTTTTTATTCTTTTGAGGTAATGAAGTTAATGGAGAAACACTTTTTCTTGACTTCAATTCATCAATATAATTCAATAGTTTTGATTGATTACTTCTATGGTTTTGATTGATTTTATACACTGAAAACCCTCCAAAACATACTATCAAAACAAAACCAGTAAAAGCAGAATAAGTAATCGTTTTATTCTTTTCAGTTAATTGATTTCGTTCAGATTTCAATACAACATTTTCATATTTAACAACATTTGGTTTTAAAACAATTTTATCATTCGTATAAAACAAACTATCAAAAGATAACATATTATTTATTGCATTTAGTTGCTCTTTTTTACTTCCAAATTCTTCATAATATTCAAGTACTCGCTCATAAGAAAGTCGCAAATCGTCTTTAACAATTTTATACTTTTTTGACATTTCTACGACATTTTCAAAATAAACTATCGCTTCTTTTTTCTTTCGTTGTTGATACAAAATTTCACCTAAATATTGTTCGGTTACAATATACCAATCCACGTCATTTTGACGAATAAATGTTTGTTGAGAATGTTTTAAAGTGATAAAAGCATTCGAATAATCTTTTTTATAAAAATCAATTATACCTTTATTTTTTAGTGCATATTGATAATTTACAGTATCAATTGTTTCTTTAAGTTCTAAATCATTATAGAATTTACTTTTCTCTATTTGGTTTGTTTTACTATTTAAGTAGGATAATTTTCCTAAAATAAATAGATATTTCTTGAATGCTTTTGGATCAGATTTATGAGATTCAAAATAGGTCAACGATTTGTTGTATAAACCTATTGATTCGTTGATTTGATTAAAACTTTCTTTTGCTTCTGCAATACCCAAAAACGAAGAGAATAAATTGAATTCATCTTTTAATTTTGTTGAAAGTTGATTTGAAATCATAAAGTTTTTTAGCGCATTATTATAATTACGTTGCTGCAAAAAATAATTTCCTTTCTCTAAATAAGCTTCACTCAACAATGATTCATCCCCCAAACGATAAGCAGTAGCAATAGTTGAATCTAAAACACGAAGATTTTCTTCTATTAATTCGTTATTCTTTTGTTTTAGGAATTCAGCTTTTTCGTGTTGACTTTTGGCTTCAACAAGAATTGAAACGAAAAAAATGAGAATCATTAAGATAGATTTAATAAAACTATTTTCTCGAATTCTAAAACCTATTTTATTGATATTGTTTATTTTATAAATCATGGTAACCAATTATCATTTCACACCTATTAAACAAAAACTCATTAACATTTATACTTAAACTTGTGATAATAAATCATTTATTCAAAGTAAAACAATTCTTAACACATATTTATTATGAAGTTTTTAAATTTTTTTTTCTTTTTGCTACATCTCAGTTTATTTGCGCAAGAAACTTATACAATACATGGAAAAATAATTAATCAAGATAATCAACCAATTACACATGCAGAAATAATTTTGCAAGATGAAAATCAGAATACGATTTATTCTACCGAAACAAATGAATCACTTTTCGAATTCAAAAATGTCAAACCTGGTCAGTATTCTATTTCAATCATTACATCGAGTATTGTTCAAAATGAACCGATTTTTGAATTAAATGAAGACAGAAATTTTATTATACAGCTTCATGATAATATAGAAATAAATGAAGTTATCATCAACGCTAAAAAACAAAATTTCAAAGTAGAAAATGGTAATTTAATTATAGATATTGCAAATTCAGATTTTAATAAAACAACTAATGCAACAGAACTTTTATCTAAAATACCTTCTGTTATTTTGGGACCTGACAAAGAATCCTTATCTATTATTGGAAAAGGAAATCCCTTGTTGTATTTAGATAATCAACAAGTAGATTTTACCACAATTAGTAGTTTAGCTGTAGAGGATATTAAAACAATAGAAATTATCAGAAACCCTTCTGCTAAATATGAATCGAATGGTAAAGTTGTTGTTAAAATATCGCTTAAAAAAAGTAAAAAAGAAGGTTTAAAATTCACTTTTCAAGAAACTTTATCATTTAAAAGAAAACTAAATAATTATTTGAATAGTACGTTACAATTTCGAAAAAATAAAAGTGAATTTAAACTAAATGCCTCATATAATCAACTTAATCCTTGGGAAGGAAATGGTTTTGATTATAACGTAAAAAATAAAAACATAACTTCAGATTATTTTATCAAATCTCAAACAAAACGTCCTCACTTTATTATAAATTCAAGTTTTTATCAAGAATTGAATGAGATTGGTGATTATCTAACTTTTTCGATTAATTCTAATTTCAGAAAAGATAAAGGACTCATTGATACACAAACAAATTACAGCGAAAATGATCTAAAACAATCTATTTTAACATTAAATCACAATGAAAATCATCGAAACTCGGTGAACTCGATCATAAATTACTATAAAGTATTAAAACCAATTGACGCAACACTTTTTACAGGTTTACAATATACAATTTACAACGAAGGAAGATCTTATGATTTTTATAATTCAATCAATCAAAATGGTTTAGAATATAATCAATCTCGTGATCAAAAATATAGAATTAATGCTTTTGCTGCTCGAATTGATTTTGAAAAAAACATTGAAAATAACCAAAAATTTGAACTAGGAGCACGATTAACAAATGCTGATGCTAAGACAAACAACCAAACTGTTTTTGCAAATTCGATGTCAGAAAAATTTCAATATAAATTCAATGAGCTTAATTTGGGAGCTTACATACAATATTCTAAAAAATACCAAAATTGGGACTATAAAGTTGGACTAAGAACCGAATCGACAGACTCGAAAGGAACTAATCTGACAAAAGGATTAATAGATATTGATAAAAAATATATTGATTGGTTTCCTACAAGTGAAATCAATTATAAATTGAATGATCATAATAATTTCACTATATTCTATAAACGTATAATTGATAGACCAAATTATAGTAGTATTTCCTCAGGAAATTTGTACGGAAGTCCATATGTAGAATATGCAGGAAATTTTGATATTTTACCAACCTATACCAATACATTTTCTGTAAATTATTTATATAAAAAATGGGCTGTAATTTTTACGTATTACCAAAGTAAAAATCCAATGAATTATACGTTGATATATGATGATTTTAGAAATATCTCAACCTTTACAACTGTTAATTTCGAAAAAGAGAAAAATATATCAATTGGTTTAGATGTTCCGTTCGAATACAAATTTTGGTCAACACAAATTAGTTTATCATTAATTTACAATGAAATAAATGATAAAAAGGCTATTTTAAGAAAATCTATACCTTATTTATATTTATACGCTAATCATACTTTTCAACTGGGAAATGATTTCAAATTTTTATTGGATGGTTATTGGTTAACGAAGAGAATAGAAGGAATTTATGAACGAAATGCTTTTACTATCGTTAATCTAGGGTTAACAAAATCGTACAAAAACTTTGATTTTACTATACGTTTCAATGATGTTTTTAAACAAATGAAATTTCGCGAAACATTAAATTATGAGAAAATTGATTCGAAAAATCTTTTTATCGTCGATAATCAAGAATTTTCAATTGCTGTAAAATATAATTTTGGTCGTTTAAATAAATCGATTTACAAAGAGAATAAAGTGAATGAAGATGACACGCGAATTCGATAAACAGTAAAAAAATGACTAGTCCTAAAATAACTTTTAAATTTAATTATTACCCAGAACATTTTAACAAATTAAACAGGCAACTATTTTACAATAATTAAACTACATCTGTATTTTATAAAATTAAAATCCTGAAGAATAATGACAAACTATAACAATTGTTGTTAAATTAAAATAACACCACTTTGCTTCTACTTTTGTTCGTGTTTTGTTCGACAATTGTTCGAGAAAAGGTGCAGTTTTAGTGAGGTTTGTCGAACAATCCTCGAACGATGGTCGAACAAAGTCAAAATTGACTAAAAACTCACTTCTTCTCTAACTATTATAAACAGTAGCTTAGAAAGGAATTTATTTTTGCGCAAAAGTATAATTGTGTAAAAAAGATATGGACAGAACTGGACAAATGTGGACAAACGTGGACAAATTCGGACACAAAAAACAACAACAAAATACTTAACCAACTCATTGTTAGTGTTTTAAATATTAAATCTAAAATACTTGAAACCGGCGCAAATAAAAAACGATTTTAAGCATTTTATGTAAGAGAAAAATTAAGCAAAGTGATCGTATATTCTCTTAAAATAATCATTAAATAAAACACTTACTTCTCAAGAAATATTTGATAAATTTGACTGGTTTTAATAATTAAAACATTTGTATTTAACTTTAAAAATGAATGTTTAAAACTATACCAACAGTATTTATGCTATTTAAATTAAACACCTTGTTTTGAATAATATATACTGCTTATATTCTATAAAAAGAACTTTGTTATATATAATCAAACAACATTACTAAAACATGATAAAAATTATATATTTTACATAATTGTATATGAGTAAATTAGTTATCTTCGCGCTCTAATTTTTATATAGAAAAATGAAACAATTTTTACCAACCTTTTTTTTACATTTTTTCTCTTTGAGTGCATTGGCTCAAGTTGGAATTGGAACGGATAAACCAAAAGCGACATTAGATGTGGCACTTCATCCCAATTACATAAATGGAGAAAGTGCTGGAATTGCATTTCCTATGATGACTGCAGATCAAATTGAAGCGATGAAAACGTCTGATTTAAAAGCAGGAACACTTCTTTATTCAACAACTGTTTCTACTGCAAGTACTCCCGATGTAAATGATATGGGATATTGGTATTGGACTGGTGATAACATAAAAAAATGGGAACCTTTAAACTTAGGTCACAAAACGGTTGTGTCTTATTTTTATGCGCCCTCTATTGCATTACCAACAGATTTTGCCGGAGTTTCGACTAATTCTGCGGATGCAATTTGGTACGAGTCGTCTACACAAACATTTCGTGCAAGATTGTTCGAAATCTACAAACAACAGTTTGATTTAGCTGGTGATATTACTGGAAATACAAGAACTGCGCTAAAGAATCCTTCTGCTAATAAATTGCCACGTGTGACAGCAAAAGAATTGGATTATTTTGTGACATATTTTGATAATAAAGTCTTTGATCCATTAACAATTTCTTTGGATGACAATGGTATACTTTCTTACAAAATTGTTGCAAACCCCATGATTTCTGAAGATACTTTTATGAATATTATTTTCAAAGTGAAATAATACATTTCTTAGATTTTTATGAAAAAAATAGCAAGCTTTTTAGCGCTTCTGCTTATGAGTTTCTCATGGGCAGCAGAATACTATTGGGTTGGTGGTTCTGGAAATTGGACAGATATTAGCCATTGGCGAACGACATCTGGAGGTTCATTAACTCCTTCTGTAATTCCTGGACCTATTGATAATGTTTATTTTGATGTAAATTCTGGTTTTACAACAGCCAGTAAAACTGTAACATTAGACAACACAGCAAACGTTCATAATATTACTTTTAAGGGAAGTTTAGTCGTTCCAACGTTTAAAGAAAATACATCTCAAATCCTCAATATACATGGTTCTAGTGAATGGCAGACTGGAATGGGAATCATAGATATTAAGACGATCAATTATATAGATACAAAAGAAGCTAAAACTATAAAAAGTAACGGTGTACAAACGGGTTCAAATAATGCGACTGTTAATTTTAATGAGACTAATAAAATTGACTTATTAGATGATTTTCAAGTTTATTTCTTATATCATAATGCAGGAGTATGGAATACGAATGGACATAATGTTACCATCACTTATAGTTTTAGTGTTGGTCAAGGGACATTACCGAGAACAATTAATTTGGGAAGTTCTCATATTTATATGAAGCTAAATTATGGAAGCTTTAATACAAATTCAGCTAATGTTACAATAAATGCAGGTACTTCAAATATTCATTTCCCTAATTTTAATAGGGATTATAATTATAGTACTGCATATGGTTTGATAACTTATGTTAATCAGACTTTTTATGACGTATCTTTTGAAGGAACTGGAGGTGTCATTAATTCGAATGGAGGTAATACAACTTTCAATAAAGTTACATTCTTGGGTGATGGTCGAATTACAGGAACAACTACAATTAAAAACTTAGTTTTCTCACCGTCTAAAACCTATGTTTTAGATGCAGGGAAAACACAGACGATTTTAGAATCTTTTACTGCAAACACTCCTGTTTGTGGAGGTTGGACTACTATTACTTCTTCTTCTACAGGAAGTAAAGCAACAATAAATGCCAGTTCAGCAACCCTTATTAATGTTTCGGGAGCTATAATGAAAGATATGAATGCAAGTGGAACTGCAAACTTTACAGCGGTTAATTCGATAGATAATGGGAACAATAGTGGCTGGATATTTCCAGCATCTACCAGCTTAGATTTATTTTGGGTTGGAGGTTCTGGTAATTGGAATGATAAAGCTCATTGGTCAAAAACCTCTGGAGATGCAGGAGGCTATTGTGTTCCTGGACCAAACGATAATACATTTTTTGATGCTGGTTCTGGTTTTACCTCCACTAATAAAACTGTAACAATAGATAATACATCATATACTAAAGATATTACTTTTTCAGGAAGTCCTGTCGCACCTATATTAAACGAAAATGGAAATCAAGAGTTTAATATCTATGGTTCTAGTGAGTGGCAAACAGGAATGGGAATTATTACGATTAGAAATCTGTATTATAGAAATACTGGCTTACCAAAAAAAATAAAGAGTAATGGGGTTAAAACAGGATTTGATAAATTGATTTTAGAAGAAGAATTAAGTATAGATTTACTTGATAATTTTTCAACAACTTATATAGATCATAAAGCTGGAAGTTTTAATACGAATAATAACAATGTCACAATAACTTATGGATACGATGCTACTATAGGGAGTAAAAAAAGAGCACTTAATTTAGGTAGCTCTCATATTTATATGACACTTATTAACGCAAAATTTAATGCAGCCTCGCCTTATCTTACTGTAAATGCTGGTACTTCTCATATTCATTTCACCGAGTTTTTAAATGGCTACAATAGTGGAGATTACGGTTTAAAAGGTTATGATAGACAAGTATATTATGACGTGTCATTTGAAAAAACAGGAGGAATAATAAATAACTCTTTAAATTATTCAGTCACTTTTAACAAAGTTACTTTTTTAGGAGATGGAAGAATAGCTGGTTCTAATAAATTTAAACAATTAATATTTTCTCCTACAAAAACCTATCAGTTTCAAGAAGGGGCTACGCAGACTATTTATGATCTGTTTTCAGCACATACAGCTCAATGCGGGGGATGGTCAACAATTAATTCTACAACAGCTGGTAAAAAGGCATATATAGTTGCTTCATCTAACACAACAATAGACCTATCAGGAGTTGTTATGCAAAATATTGATGCTGCTGGTGGGGCTAATTTTATAGCAAATAATTCGATAGATAATGGGAATAATATGGGTTGGCAATTTCCAGCTTCTATTGGACAAGATTTATTTTGGGTAGGTGCATCAGGAAATTGGAATGATAGATTGCATTGGTCAAAAACTTCTGGAGGATCTGGTGGCTATTGCGTTCCAGGTCCAAACGATAATACTTTTTTTGATGCTGGTTCAGCTTTTCTAAACAATAATAAAACAGTTACTGTAGATAATATGTCTTATACCAAAGATATTACTTTTTCGGGTAGTACTGTAGCTCCTACATTTACTCAAAATGGTAATCAAACATTCAATATTTACGGATCAAGTGAATGGCAAACTGGAATGCCTAATGTTAATATTTTCAATATCTATTATCGACATACAGGAAAAAACAAAACGATAAAAAGTAATGGTGTTACATTTAGTGCAAATAATAATTATAATGTTTTTTTAGAGGAAGAAACTTCAATTACGTTATTAGACAATTTTAGCACTTATAATCTTACTTTATCTGCAGGATCATGGAATACAGGTAATCATGATGTATACATAATGAATATCTTCGATGCTTCTAATGATGATAAAACCAAAACATTAAACCTTGGAAGTTCTAACATTTATTTATCATCTATATCAGCCATTTTTAAAACAAATTCTTTATTAACAATTGTAAATGCTGGTACCTCTCACATTCATTTTACTAAGTTTACTAAAGATTATAATAATAATCCATATGGGTTTTATGCTAATAATGAGCAAACTTATCATGACTTAAGCTTTGAAAATACTGGAGGATATATGTATAATAATGGTAACGCGACTTTTAATAAAGTTGAATTAAAAGGAGATGCTCTCATAAAAGGAAATAACACGTTTAAAGATCTTATTTTCACAGCAGGAAAAACGTATACATTTCAAGATAATTCAATGCAAACTATTGAGAATTGGACATTAGGAGGAAATCCATGTAATGTTACCTTTGTAAAAAGTGAAACAAATGCAATAAAATCAAATGTAAAAATAACAGGAGATAACACAAGTTTCAATTTTGGCAATCTTAGAGATATTAATGCTTTAGGAAAAACCTTGCATTTTGGTGAACAAAGTACCATTGCAAATCAGAATAATAATAACATTAACTATGATACTTACAATCCAGGTGCGTTTGAAGGTTTAGGTCCTGACTGGTTAAAACATCGAGTTATTGCAAATGATCCTTCTACATACATTATTTCTACATCAAAATTTTATGGTAATGCAAATACAACGTATAAATGGTATAAAATAGATGGAACTTCTACTGGTAATCAAACTGTAATTAGTACTGATAATTATCTTGATTTACGAAAAACAGGTTTCGGAACATTTAAAGTTGATGTTCAATATTCAGATGGATGTAAATCTGAGGACGATATTTATATTTCAAGTTATTTGAAAAAAATATTGGTTAATCCGAATACACGATTCAAAGTAAAATAAAAAATCAACTAATAGCCTTTTGAAATCAGCTTCAAAAGGCTATTTTATTTCCTACAAATGAACATCATATAAAATCAATTTTTAAATTTGCTTTTATGACAATTTCAAACAAATCAATTGCACCTCTTCAACTAACATTTGGAGATTTTGGACATACCTTACATCATTTTCAAATCGAGTCGCTTAATGGTGAATATTTGTTATATGACACTCGGAATGACGATACAAAAATTTCAGAAACATCATCTATTTGTTTATTGAATACAAAAACTTTTGAAAGTGAAACGATTTACACAACTTCAAATCAAACGAAATTTGGACCAGGAGTAGGAGCTGCTTCTTTTTCGCAGTTAGAAAATAAAGTTATTTTTATTCATGGAATTCGAAATGCTGATGAAAAAAAACCATATTCAGCAACAAGAAGAACTGGTGTTGCAATTGATTTGAATCATCCAAATCAACCAATTTTCATGGATGCAAGAAATATAAATTTCCCTTTTACAACTGGTGCTTTAAGAGGAGGAACACACTCTCATTCATGGAAAAAAGATAAGGATTGGATAAGTTTCACATACAATGATTTTATTATAGAACAAGAATCATTTAACAATTCATCAATAAAAGATCAACGTGTTGTTGGAATGATGTTTCCTAAAAAAGTTGAGATAGATTTTGATGAAACATTAGAAAATAATTCTGGAGAAATGTTTTCTATTATCCTTTCAAAGGTTGTTAGCTTTCCTATTTTCGGAAGTGATGAAATAGAAAAAGCGTTTGATGAATGTTGGATAAACTCGTCTAATAATATTGCTTTTCAAGGTCATGTACGTGATGAAAAAGGAAATTTAAAAACAGAAATTTTTGTTGCTGAAATTCCGAATGAAATTACAATTGATGAAAATGATAATTTATTAGGTTCGGAGTTAACTTTGCCTGATGTTCCGAAATGTATTTCGCAAAAAAGATTAACGTATACAGAAAAAGGAATTAGTAATTTTCGTCATTGGTTACGTTCATCAAATGATGGAAAAATTATCTATTTTTTAATGGAAGATCAATTTGAAATTACTCAATTATTTGGAGTGAATTTAGTTTCTAATGAAATTATTCAATATTCTTTTTTAGATCAATCAATAAATTCTCCATTTACTCTATCAACAGACGGAAACCTAGTTGTATACATTAGTGAAGATAAAATATTTATTACCAATTTATCCGAAAAAAAATCTAAACAAGTATATCAATCAAAATTATTCAATAATGAATTAACAGGAATTCCTCATTTTTCAAATAATAGTAAAAAAATCTATTTTAATCAGTTTGTGCCGAATAATTTTAATGAAAAATATATTCAAATCTTTCAATTGGAGATAAATCATTTGTTCTAATAATGTTAAAATTTATATTTTGATGAAAAATATTTGTTTCAAATAAAAATTTTTTCTAAATTTAATACTAATTCTTAACCGAACCTAAGGTTCTATACTTAAAGAAAAAGTTAGATTACTGTTCTTATTCAAGTTTAACCAACAAGGATAAGAACTAAAACAAAACCTCCAAAATTGGAGGTTTTTTTTATGTTATTTCATTAATTTAACTTGATACAAATCTTTACGTCTATCCTTCATTGTTTTTACTGTTCCATATTCGTGTAATTCTTTCAAAAGATAAAGATCAACATCGGCAACAAGCACCATTTCTGCATTTGGCGTTGCTTCTGCTTTTACTCCATTATTTGGAAAAGAAAAATCGGAAGGTGTAAAAACAGCGGATTGCGAATATTGTATATCCATATTATTTACACGAGGTAGATTACCAACAGAACCCGCAATAGCTACATAGCACTCGTTTTCTATCGCACGAGCTTGCGCACAACTTCTTACACGCGTATAACCGTTTTGCGTATCTGTCATAAATGGAACAAACAAAATTTCCATACCTTGATCAGCTAATATTCGGCTCAATTCTGGAAACTCAACATCATAACAAATCAATAAACCAACTTTACCACAATCTGTATCAAAAACTTTGATTTCATCACCACCATTTAATGCATAATATTTGAATTCATTTGGTGTAATATGAATTTTACTATAGGAATCTAATTTTCCTGAACGATGACAAAGAAAAGACGTATTATACAATTTTCCTTCCTTTAAATGAGGCATAGAACCTGAAATAATATTGATATTATATGTAATGGCGAATTCCTGAATTTTCTTTACAATATCTTCTGTCATCGTTGCTAATTGATGCATTGCTTCAATCTCTTTTAAATGATTATAAGGACTCATCAATGGTGTATTAAAAAATTCTGGAAACATAATAAAATCTGAACCATAATCACTCACCGCATTTACAAAGAATTCAATCTGATCATAAAAATCTTGTAATCCATTAAATAAACGCATCTGCCATTGTACCAAACTAAGTCGAATTGTACGTTTTGTTGGTGAATTCGATTTCAGTTCTGGTTCGTAATAGATATTATTCCATTCTAATAAAGTGGCATATTCTAATGATTCTTTATCATCTTTAAGGTAATTTTTCAAGATTTTTTTAACATTAAAATCATTCGAAAGTTGAAACGCTAAAGTAGAGTCGTAAATTTCCTTACTTTTTACTTTTTCTATATATTGACGTGGAGATAATTCGTGCGAATATTTGTAATAATTTGGTATTCGTCCTCCTGCTACAATAGATTTTAGATTCATTTCTTCGCAAAGTTCTTTTCTTGCATCATATAAACGCCTCCCTAAGCGAAGTTGACGATAATTTGGATGCACAAAAACTTCAATTCCGTACATAGTATCACCTTCGGAATCATGTTTCAAAAACTTACCATTAGAAGTTATTGTATCATAATTAGATTCGATATTTGTTTTTTTAGAATTTACTACAATACTTAAGGCAGAAGCTACAACTTTACCATCAACTTCTACACAAAATTGTCCTTGAGGAAAAATTGCTAATAATTCTTTTATTTCGTTAACAGTCCAAGTTCCAAGTTGATTGTGATAAGCTTCTTTTGTAGATTCTGTCAAATCACTGTAATCTTCAAGCGTCAAGTTTCTGACCTGAATATTCATTTTATTTAGATTTAGATTATGCTTGAATTTAGCAAATATTAATCCAATAAACAATTTTAAAAAATAAATTAAAACTTATCTTCGTAAGTAGATAAATGCGAAAATGAAAGATGTAAAAATAGAATTTAAAAAACCTATTTATCCTGTAAATAAAGAATTAAATCTTTATTTGGAAAAATATCATCGTAAAACAAAAGCGAGTATAGAATATGATGATTTGATGCGTTTTTCGGGCTGTGTTACTTTGGAAGATAAAGAAGGAAATGACACGCATTGGCTAGGTGTTTATTATACAGATTCCGAACATCAGGAAATTCAAGATAGTTTAAATCGTATTTATACTTTTTTACATTCTGATGGAGATGAAGAGTCTTTGCCATATCTTGTTGTAGATTCTATTGATTATTGTACGTTCGGGAATTCGAAACCTTTTCGAATTAGAGTTCGTAATATTTTGAATGATAATTACACGAACTTTTATATTAAGAAAGCAGATGCGTCGCGTATTTATGGATTAGAATTAGAAGATATTTTGTCACCACACCGCATCAATTTTTTGGTGTATAAAAATACGTTAATAGAAGAGCATATTTTAGGAATACCTGGAGATGTTTTTATTAAAAATTACTTGGATAAATGTAATGATTTAGAAAAAAATCAAATCGCAAAAGAATTTGTAAAGTTTAATGAACGTTGTTTTATTGGTCTTTTGGGTGATATGCGTTCATATAATTATGTAATTATACCAATTCACGATTTTGATCAAGTTATTTATCGAATTCGACCAATAGATTTTGATCAACAAAGCTATGAAGGTAACTTAAAGATTTATCGACCACAATATTTTAAAGAAAATCGTGTAATGGTAGATTTAGTGAATAATCGTTTGAAACCAAATTCTATAGACCAATATCGAAAAGAAGTAAAATCGCTTACTTCGAAAAGAATATCCAATAGTTCAAAACGTTTTCGTGATTTAATGAAAATTATTAAAAAGGATAAAATTTCTAAAACAGAAAATATTGAGCAATTACGAAAAAGTTTCGCAAAATTCTACAAAGATCAATCTTATGAGGAATGCCAAACAATGGGTGAAATTTTATATAAAGCAATTGCTAATAGTTTGGAACAGATTAAATAAAAAAAGCTTCTCAAAATTGAGAAGCTTTTTTATTCAAAAATTATTGTAAGTTAGTTTTTTAACAATTGTTTTCTATAGCGTAAAGCAACTAATCCAGCACCAATTACCAATAATGGTAAATAATCGTTGATTGGCGCAGCAGGGTTTGGATCTGGATCTGCATCATCAGTACCTCCACCAGTATTAGGTCCGGCTAAACTTTGAGAACCAAAGAATGACGTTTCTTCCTCCTGCGCTGATGTATTAATGGTACATAATAAAGCACCAGCTATTAATAAAATGTTTTTTATATTTTTCATATTATATTATTTATTTACAATTTTTTGTGTTTTGATTTTTCCGTCTTCAGTAGAAACTTTTATAACTAAAACTCCTTTTTCTTTAGATTCTAAATTGAACGATTGTGAATTGATACTATTTTTCTCCATTACTTTTTTTCCTTGAATATCAAATAATTGTATTGAAACAATATTACTGTTATTAGATTTTATAACAATAGAATTGTTTGAATTATAAATCGTAATATCATTCTTAGTTAATTCGTTTGTAGCTAAAGTTTTTTCAGAATAAATTAATTCAAAACGATCATTAAATACACCTTCTTTTGAAGCGAAAGAATAAACTGATTCAGATAAATTATGTATTTTATTTAGCTCTTTGTCTTTTAGATAAATAATTTGACCTTTTTCAAATAGACCATCTAGTTGTTCAATGTTTATTGTATAATTTCCTTGCTCTAAAACTTCTACGCCTAATTTCACAGCATCTTCAGTTTTAAAAGGTAAACTACGTCCTTGAATTGCATAAGCTTCATCATTAATTAAAGAATAAATAGCAGAAGAACCTCTTTGCATAACCTTCGCATCAATTTGATTATCCAGACCATTTGTTGCACCATCCATATAAGCTAATAAAATTTGGCTAATTGTTTTATTCTCTTTTGATAAACTTAACCAAATTCTATTTTTTTCTACGTTAGAATTTTTGTAGAATAATGCATCTTGAGAAGTTCTCATAGCATTATTAAAATTAACTGTAGGTGTTGCTTGAGAAAGACCTACGATAAATCCTTGTCCAACAGATATATTAGATAAATTAGGAATAACTCCGCCTACAACATTGAATGCGATGTAATTATTGGCATATTCTGGAGACCCGACAGGGAATTGATGCGACCAGAAATATAATGAATTAACATGTTCATTTGCTAATAAAAATTTCTCTACATTAATATTAGAAGCATAAGGATTACCAACTTGGTTATATCCGTTTGTAGTAAACTGAACAGGAACTTCAATATTTCCGTTAAATGGAACTCCTAAGAATTCTCCATTATGAATTGTGTTTTGTCCTGTAGGTAAAGTGTTTTTAACACGAATTGCAACTCCTACACCAGCTTCAAATAATTTGGAATCTGTATCCGATGTTAAAATTTGGCTAAATTCATCTGCTGTTTCATTGTATGTCCAAAAACGATTATATAATGTTTCTTGAGAAAATGATCGAATAACTTGTCCATCCACTGGTGAAGACCAAAATGTCATATCATTACGTACCATAGAGTTGCTTTTTCTTTTTACAGTAATAGCTCCAGTATTCGTTACATTTTGATTTTGAATTAAATTAGCACCATTTTCAATAATTAAACCAGTTAATCCAGCTTGATTATCTATTGTTCCATCAACCGTTAAACAGCCTCCTGATTTCAATAAAATTGAACCTCCAGCATCTGAAATTGTAAGTGTTTTAGCTTCTAATTTCGAATCAATAACAACTTCTCCTTTAACAATTGCATCCTTTGTAAGATCTGGCTCTCCATTAGACCAAGTTGTTCCATCCCAAGTTGTAGATGGAGAAGGAATTAATTTATAGAATTGCAACTCTTGCTGTCCAGCACCTTCATATGAGGCAAATCGAGGAGCTGCAGCATTGTAAGACAATTGTCTTAATGGCGTAGCAACATTATTTACTGTAAATTTATTACTTGCGTAAGTAAAAGACCATCTGTAGTTATTAGATAAAGATGACGATAAAGCTGCTGAATTTCCAGACATCCAACCTACATACTTATCAACAACTTCATTGTAGATTGTTTTAGAAGCTCCATCAGTTTCTATCTTCCATACATTAGCAGTAGAAGGATTAATAATTTCTCCATTCACTACATTAGCATTGGCAGATTGTAATACACTCGATGATAAATTATTTGTCATTAAAAAAAGATCAGCCTCATTTGTTATCACATAATACCCATCTGTAACTTCAGCCAAACTATTTACTTTAACAAATGTTCCTTGTCCATTATATGTAACTACATTAGGATCTTTAGATTTCACACTAAAGGCAGTTGTGTAATCATTAAAATTATCCCCTCCAATTGCAGTAGCAGTAACAGTTGTAGAACCAATACCATCAAAAGATAATGTATTTCCGTTTATAGAAACAATAGAATTATCTGCAGATGAGTAAACAATATTTTGTCCTTGATCTGTCTGACTTGGTAATTCCGAAAACGTAGTACCTTGATTTTGTGACACATTATTGAACGTATAATTTACAGTTTGATTAGCTTTTGCAATCACAAATGTAACATTAGCAGAAGCAGAAGTACCAAACTCATTTGTAGCATTAACTTGTGCTATAAAACTACCTGCTTGTGTAGGTGTTCCAGAAAAAACACCATTGTCAAATGTAATACCTAATGGTAAAGCTCCTGTTTGTGTCCAAGATGTAGGATTATTTGTTGCTGTAATAGTTCCATTAGTCAATAAAACACCATAAGTTCCTGTGATAGCTTTTGGAGAAACTACAGGAGGTAGATTGTTAGGCTTCATACCCACAATTTCAATATCATCAAGCCCCGCTCCAATAGAGTTATTTGTTCCACTAACAGAAAATCTTATTTTAACTTGAGTGTTATTATTTACTGTTGATATTTCAGTTACAGCTGCTAAATTTGAGCTACTTGGAACTCTCGAAGCCAAATCTGTCCATGTATTACCATTATCATTTGAAATAGCTATATAAATAGTATTTTCAGTAACATTAGTTCCTCCAAAACTTCTAGCTAAAAAATTTATCTTAATAGATTCGTATGATGATAGATTTAAAGTAGGAGTTACAATACTTGATGTTGCTTGTAATAATTGAATATAAGCTGAACCTGTTACATTAGTATCTGTCCAAGTAGGAAAACCTGTAACTTGATCTCTTTTTGGAGTTACTAACTCTGAATTTTGCCCAAAAGCAGTAAAAGATATTAATCCTAGCAAGAGAAATATCCAATTAAAAAAGTAAAATTTCTTCATAAATAAAATGTTTTTTTTAAGTTCTTCAAAAATAATGTTAATTTTTATATTTTACATTAATATAATATTAACAAAGATAATCTATATAATTAATTAATCGGTTTTAAATGAATATATTAAAAAAATCCACTAACCAAAAGGCTAGTGGATTAATTTTAAATAAAGGGAAAAAATACTATTAATAGTATGTGTATCGTCTTACACCAGCAATATGTTTTGCTAAACGCATTACTTGGTGGCTATATCCATATTCGTTATCATACCAAACGTACATTACAACATTTTTACCATCTGCAGATACGATTGTTGCATTACTATCAAAGATAGATGGAGCTGAAGTTCCTACAATATCAGAAGAAACTAATTCGTTATTTAACGAGTATTTAATTTGCTCAACTAATTCTCCGTTCAATGCAGCATCTTTCATAATCTTGTTTACACCTTCTACAGAAGTGTCTTTACCAACTTCTAAGTTCAAAACAACTAATGATCCATTTGGAACAGGAACTCGAATTGCATTTGAAGTTAATTTTCCTGCTAAACTTGGTAAAGCTTTTGCTACAGCACTACCAGCACCAGTTTCGGTAATTACCATATTTAAAGCAGCAGCTCGTCCACGACGGTATTTTTTATGCATATTATCAACCAGATTTTGGTCGTTTGTATAAGCGTGTATCGTTTCTAAGTGTCCTTTCACAACACCCAAATTATCTTCTACAACTTTTAAAATTGGTGTAATGGCATTTGTAGTACAAGAAGCAGCTGAGAAAATATTTACATTTTCTGGACTATATTCTTCATGATTTACTCCATAAACAATATTTGGTACACCTTTCCCAGGAGCAGTTAATAATACTTTATCAGCACCAACAGATTTTAAATGACGAGATAAAGCTTCTTCATCTTTAAAAACTCCTGTATTATCAATAATTAACGCATCATTAATTCCGTATGTAGTATAATCTATATCCTCTGGTTGCGCAGCAGAAATCATATGAACACTTACTCCGTTAATAACTAAAGTATTATTTTCGTGATCTGCAACTACATTTCCATCAAAATCACCATGAACAGAGTCATGACGTAATAATGAAGCTCTTTTTTCTAATAAAACAGGATCATTTTTATCACGCGTAACAACGGCACGTAATCTTAACTGTTGACCTTTTCCCATTTGAGAAGCTAATTCACGAGCTAATAAACGTCCAATTCTACCAAATCCGTATAAAACAACATCTTTTGGTTCTACATTTTTTACATTTCTACTTTCTCCTAATTTTTCTTCAACAAAAACCTCAGCTGAAGCATAATTTCCAGAAACGTATTCTTTCGCCAATTTTCCGACGTCAAGTCTAGAAGCTGGTAAATTTGCTTGCGAAATAGCTTTTGCAATCGCTAACGTATCATCAATAGCAATCTTTTTCTCTACAAATTCTTCTGCATATTGGTGTAGATTTACGATATCGCTAACGTTTTTATCCACTAATTGATTACGAAAAATAACTAATTCGATTGATTGATCGTACCATAAATCTGAAACAATTTTAATGAATTCTACAACCTTTTTGCTCATTTCATTGAAAGATGCAAGTTGCTGATCATAAGAAGAGTGGTTCATTTTAGAAATGTTTATTTGTGTTTATTTACTTAATTCTTGGCAAAAGTAATCAATTATAACGATTTCGTACATTTTTTTTTCAAAAACTAATTATTGTCATAAAAATACATGTTTTTTCATGAAAACAATAGTAATATAATATAAATTTAGAAAAAATTAAAAAAAAATATAATTACAAGAACAACCTATTTGTCAGAATATAAATGAATTAAACTTTAATACTTTCAATAAAATTAACCACGAAAACGTTTTCGTAAAATTGTAGTTTGAAAAAATAATTTGGTAATTCGAAAAAGCGTTCTATATTTGCACTCGCAATACAGCAATAAACGCTGTCTTGGAGAGTTGGCAGAGTGGTCGAATGCGGCAGTCTTGAAAACTGTTGAGGGTCACACCTCCGGGGGTTCGAATCCCTCACTCTCCGCTGATAAAGCCCTAAATACTTATGTTTAGGGCTTTATAAATTTTGTTACTTTTTAAATATTTTCAAAAACATCACTTATTTATAAAAATCATATAAAATTTTCAATAACTATTTTGTCCATCTGACATTGTAATCAACTTATTGAGAATATTAAACTTCCTCTTTTCATTAGCTAATATCTTTCTAATATTTATTTTTTGAGATGATCTCTCTTTTGATTTTTTAGAATAGATTCTTGATCTATATTAACTATGTTACCATATTTTCTTAACAAAATCGAAACCCTACCTTTGTTTTTCCACAATAAGTATGTCATACTTGCTTTTAGGTATAATTGTGTTAGATAGACTTTTGTTTACTAACTCAAATTCTTTCATTAAATTTTTTTTGGATGTCAACTTATTATGAAGAGAAAAAATAACTTTCTATATTTATTATAATTTCACATTATTTAGTATTGTATATTCCTATCAAAATAATATAAAAATAATATAAAAAAAATCCAAAGAAAAACTCTCTGGATGTATTATTTTAAAACTCAAAAACCGATTTCTAAAATTTAATTAGACGAATAAATCAATGGTTTTCCATCAATTGTATTGTTTTGAATTTTTTCGTTAATTACACGTTCAAAAAATATCTCTTTCTTATTCCAATGAAATGCTGGATAAGCCGAATTTGTCTTAATTTTATTATCCGTAAAGGAAATTCCATCTACTGATTTCGCATAGAGAATTGGTTTATCGAATGTTTCAAAATAATTATTTTCGATTTTAATTCCACTATGAAAGTATTTTTTCTGATTTTTCAAATCTGGAATTTCTGGATAAATTGAAATCACAGCATTTGTAAATTGAAACATATTTGTAAGCGAATTAATAAATTTATTTTTGCGAATTGTAATATCTCTCGTTGTTCCCGTCTCATACCAACCATTACTATCTCCACATAATAAAATAGCTGTACCTGAAGTATGATCAAAGATATTGTCTTCTACAATAGTTTTTTGAGGCGTACTGAATAAAGCTCCACGCGCACGATTATTGCGTACAATATTTCCTTTAAATTCTACTTTTGGTGTCCAAGTTAAATTCTCTATTCCAATGTCTAAATTTGTTGGATCAATGTAATTATCTAAAGGTTTAGAAAAAATAATTTTAAATTCTCTAATTGGATCTGTACTTTGTTTACGAATAACTTCAATTGATTTTATCGTATTCTTAGAATCCCATAACTCCATCGTTTTTGATTGAATAAATTGTACCGAATCTCCTTTATATCCCCAATCAAAACCATATGCTTGATCATGCATATATCTTGCAATAATTGTATTATTATCCACTTTTTTCAAAACTTTTAAATAAGTTCCGTGAATATTTATCGCATCATCCATCATATTTTCGTACAAACCGTTGTTAGAAATTATCACACCTTTACAACCTGAAAAATGAGTGGCATCTGCTTGAGCTGTAAAATATCTTGGATCATTTTTACCTCTTAACGAAACATTGAATTTATTTAAATGAATATTCTCTGTTAATTGCGCTAACAAGCCCATTCCTTCGGAATAATGTACCGTCACATTATCCAAGCTAATATTCTTTCCTTTGTGAACAAAAATTCCTGGATTTGGTCTATACCAGCTTCGCATTGCTACAACAGTTCCTGGAATTAATTTAGGATTTTTCCAATTTTTAGCTTTAATAATTCCTTTCGAAATTTCTTCAACATTTTTCGTTCCAACTGCAATATCACTCGTATTGTAAACAATTCGTTTTGTATTTTCTTCGAAAGCAATTCCAGCAGTTGGTTGCATTTCCCAACCTTCTCCTGTATTAAAAAAATTACCTTCTTTTATAGTATATGTCACCCAAGGTGCAACTTGATAAGTAATAGTACCTTTATCAATATTATTTTCTAAAATTTTGACTTGACAAATCTGTGGTTGTTCAAAATCTATATTGATATTTTTTAAGGTTAAATTACTATTTTCAATCAATGAGATGGGTAAAATTCGTCCATGAAATATAAAATCGGCACCTTGTCCATCTAACGTAATATTATTGTATTTCTCTAATGCTATAGCTACTTTTTTAGGATTCTCTTGATCGTGATTAGAAATATAATATTCTTTTAACTGTGTTCCTTCAGTATGAAAATCATAACGTCCTTTCTTGAACTTAAGAACAATTGATGTGTCTGTACCTGCATCTTTTACTATCTTCTGAATAACTTGATTAATTACCAAGCTTATATTTTCTCCAGTATTTGGTTTGATTCCATACTTGGATAAATCATAAACTTTAGAAGCATTTGCTTGCGCATATACAAAAAAGAGTAAGAATAAGAAAAAGAGTGCTCTCTTTTTAAAAGAATTTAGCATAATAAATAATTGTGTTAATTTGAAAGGAGATTTTTTATCTTCTTTCTATGTTTGTTAACCAACTAAATTACTCCATTAATTCTAATTACACAATAAAGGATATCTTATAAATTAGGTTATATAAAACCAAAAAAGCCATTCTTTCGAATGGCTTTCAATTTATGGATTGTTAGAATGTTTTTTTGTATTACAATTCTAAAGCTCTTTTAGCATCACCTCCCATTAATACATTTAATGGATCTTCTACCGCTTCTTTAACTGCAACTAAGAATCCAACAGATTCGCGTCCGTCAATGATACGATGGTCATAAGATAAAGCAACATACATCATTGGAGCAATAACAATTTGTCCGTTTTTAACAACTGGACGCTCAACGATATTGTGCATTCCTAAGATACCTGATTGAGGTGGGTTGATGATTGGTGTAGACATCATAGATCCAAATACACCACCATTTGTGATTGTAAATGTACCTCCTGTCATTTCATCAACAGAAATTTTTCCGTCACGTACTTTGATCGCTAAATCTTTAATAGATTGCTCAACTCCACGGAAAGTTAAATTTTCTGCATTACGTACTACTGGCACCATTAAACCTTTTGGTCCTGATACTGCAACAGAAACGTCAGCAAAGTCAAATTTCACTTGGTAATCACCGTCAATCATAGAGTTTACATCTGGGTATAACTCTAATGCGCGAGTAACTGCTTTAGTAAAGAAAGACATAAATCCTAAACCAACACCATGTTTAGCTTTGAATTCGTCTTTATATTGGTTACGTAATTCGAAAATTGCAGACATATCAACTTCGTTGAATGTAGTTAACATTGCAGTTTCATTTTTAACAGAAACTAAACGTTGTGCAATTTTGCGACGTAATGATGATAATTTTTTCTCTGATTGAGCACGGTTTCCAGAAATTGGAGCTTGTCCCATAGCTGGAGTAAAACGTACAGCGTCTTCTTGAGTAATACGTCCGTCACGTCCTGATCCTTTTACTTGAGAAGCATCGATTCCTTTTTCATCTAAAACTTTTTTAGCAGCTGGAGATGGAGTTCCCGTAGCATAAGTTGCAGCTGGAGCAGCAGGTGCTGGTGTAGCAACTGGAGCTGGAGCAGCTTTTACTTCTTCTTTAACCTCAGCTTTTGGTGCTTCTGCAGCTGGAGCACTTCCTCCTGCTGGTTTAGCAGCTGATGTATCAATAAGACAAACAACTTGTCCTACTTCTACAACATCACCTTCTTCCGCTTTTAAAGTAATAATTCCACTTTCTTCTGCTGGTAATTCTAATGTTGCTTTATCTGAGTCAACCTCTGCAATTGCTTGGTCTTTTTCTACGTAATCACCGTCTTTTACTAACCACGTAGCGATCTCTACTTCTGTGATTGATTCCCCTGGTGATGGGACTTTCATTTCTAACATATCTATTAGCTTTATTTTTTAATTGAATACTTTATTAATTACCTCTTCGTAAATAGCAGCCCAACGTTTGCTTGAACCTGGCGCTGTAGCAGCACTTTCTGCTGGAGAAACAACTTCGAAAGGAAGTTTACGGAATTTACGTAAAATGTAACTCCATGCTCCCATGTTTTCAGGTTCTTCTTGAGCCCAAATTAATTCTGCTTTTCCATATTTTGCAATAATCGCTTCTACTCTTTCGTTTTGTAGTGGATATAATTGCTCAATACGTACAATAGCTGTTGTTGTATCACCTAATTCTTGACGTTTTTTCTCTAATTCGTAGTAAATTTTACCAGAACAGAAAACAACTTTTTTCGCTTTTTTAGGATCTACAAATGTATCTTCAATAATTTCTTGGAAACCTCCTTTAGAGAAATCTTCTAATTTTGATACAGCTGAAGGATGACGTAATAATGACTTTGGAGACATTACAATTAATGGTTTACGGAAATTTGTAACCACTTGTCTTCTTAATGCATGGAAAAAGTTTGCTGGAGTTGTAATATTTGCTACAAACATATTGTTGCTTGCTGCTTGTTGTAAGAAACGCTCTAAACGTGCTGAAGAGTGCTCTGCTCCTTGACCTTCATAACCATGAGGTAACAACATTACTAATCCGTTTTGTAATTTCCATTTATCTTCTGCTGCAGAAATGTATTGGTCAATCATAATTTGCGCTCCATTCACGAAGTCTCCAAACTGAGCTTCCCAAATTGTTAACGCTTTTGGATTAGCCATTGCGTATCCATAATCGAAACCTAAAACTGCATATTCAGATAATAATGAGTTGTAGATTCTTAATTGACCTTGCTCATCATTAATATGGTTTAATAAGATAATTTCTTCTTCTGTGTCCTCAGTTTTTACAACTGCATGACGGTGAGAGAATGTTCCGCGCTCTACATCTTCCCCAGAAACACGTACATTACGTCCGTCTGTTAAAATAGAACCGAAAGCTAAAGCTTCTCCTAATCCCCAGTCGATTTTATCTTCATCAATCATTTTTCCACGTCCTTCAATTAAACGAGAAACTTTTTTGATTAATTTTTTACCTTCTGGAACAGTAGAAACAGCTTTTGCAATTTCTCTTAATTTTGTTTCGTCGTAAGCTGTATTTGCTTGTTCGAAAACTTTTGCATCATCAGCAATTTCAAATCCTTCCCACTCTTCTGGCATGAAAGGGAAAATGTGATTACGCTCAATTTCTTTAGAAGCTTCGAAGTTTGTTTCTAATAAAGCTTTAAATTCAGCTTCTTTTTGCTTAACAATTTCTTCTCCAATTACACCTTCTTTTAATAATTTTTCCTTGTAAATTTCACGAGGATTTGGGTGTTTAGAGATTAAATTATATAATTTAGGTTGAGTGAATTTTGGTTCATCACCTTCGTTATGTCCATATTTACGGTATCCTAATAAATCGATGAATACATCAGAACCGAATTCTGCACGGTAATCTGCAGCAAAACGGAAAGCATGAACTACCGCTTCTACATCATCAGAATTAACATGCATTACAGGAGATAATGTTACTTTTGCAACATCTGTACAATATGTAGAAGTACGCGCATCTAAATAGTTTGTTGTAAACCCAATTTGGTTATTTACCACAACGTGTATTGTACCACCTGTTTTGTATCCGTCTAATCCTGCCATTTGAACAACCTCGTAAACGATTCCTTGTCCAGCAACAGCAGCATCACCATGAATTAAGATTGGAATAATTTTAGAATAATCATCTTTATAATCTTCCTCAGCTTTTGCACGTGTAATTCCTTCTACAACTGCATCTACAGTCTCTAAGTGAGACGGGTTTGGCGCTAAATTGATTAAGATATCTTTTCCATTTAATGCTTTGATTTGATTAGATGATCCCATGTGATATTTAACATCACCAGCCATTAAATCTGTATCAAAAGCTTTCCCTTCGAATTCTGAAAAGATTTGAGAATATGATTTTCCAAAAATGTTAGCCAAAACATTCAAACGTCCACGGTGAGCCATCCCTACGATAACTTCTTGTACGCCGTGATCTGCAGAACGATTAATCAATGTATCCAAAGCAGGAATCAATGATTCATTTCCTTCTACTGAGAAACGTTTTTGTCCAACATATTTAGTGTGCATAAAGTTTTCGAAAGCAGTTGCTTCATTTAACTTTTCTAATACACGCTCTTTCTCCTCCTTAGATAATTTTGGTTGATTCAAATTTTGGTTTAACCAATTCTGAATCCAATTAATTCTTTGAGGTTCTCTTACATACATATACTCGATTCCGATAGATTCGCAGTACATGTTTTCTAAGTGTCCAATAATTTCACGTAAAGTGATTGGTCCACCGATACCTAAAATTTCACCAGCGTTAAATGTTAATCCTAAATCAGCATCTGTCAAACCAAAGTTTTTGATGTCTAATGAAGGTTCAAAAGTTCTACGCGCTCTAACGGGGTTAGTCTTCGTAAACAAATGTCCACGAGTACGATAAGCATCAATCAAATTGATAACTTTAAACTCTTTCTGAACATTGTCTGGAACTTGAGAAACAACTGCAGGATTTACTACAGCTTGTGTTGTCTGACTACCTTTGTTAGGTGCTGCTTGAGGTGCTGGTGCAAATAATGGCTCTCCATCATATGTTGCATTCGCAAAGTCATACCCTTGGAAAAAAGCTTTCCAACTTGGTTCAATACTATCCGGATATTGGACGTATTGATCATATAAGTCGCCTATAAACTCTAAATGAGCGGCATTTAAAAACGAAAAACGATCCATAAATTTTACTCTCTATGAGATTTAGCTACAAAAATAAACTATTTAAGGCTTTAAAAAAAATTACTTTCATCATATTTATCTTATCTCGCCATAAAAATATATTATAGTCAAATAATCATTACATTTGATATAAATTTAAGAAAGATTTTACATTTAGATGAGAAATTTTCTAACAAAAAAAATAAATAAGCGTTGGTTTGGCTTCTTTATCATCTTTGTCATTTTTGCCATAACTATCTGGTCAAGTAACAAAATTGTACAAGAGCTGAAGCGTGAAGAACACAAGCGTGTAGAGAATTACGCAAAATCATTGGAGTTGATTAGTTCTTCGGAATTTTTAGATTCTAAAACACAAGATTTTTTATTTAAATTGATTGAAGATAATAAATCAATTCCTGTTGCTCTTGTAGACGAAAAAGGTTCTATTCTAGATACAAAAAACATTGATGAATCGATTGTAAAAGATTCAGCTCAGTTAAAAAAGTATGTCAATAGGATGAAAATTTCTGAACAAAGTATAGAGGTCGAATTAATTGGTTCAAAAAATTACGTTTATTTCAAAAATTCGAAACTATTGAATCAACTTCAATATTATCCTCTTATCATTATCGTATTGATTTTACTATTTTTTGGTTTTTCGTATTGGTATTTTAAAACAATTCGCGACACCGAAAAAAGTTATTTATGGGCAGGAATGGCAAAGGAAACGGCACATCAAATTGGTACACCACTTTCTTCGTTAATGGGTTGGGTCGAATTATTAAAATTAGAAGATATTGATCAAACATCTGTTATCGAAATTGAAAAAGATGTAGACCGCTTAAAACATATTGCAGAACGTTTTTCTAAAATTGGTTCAACTTCTGAGCTTAAACAAATCGACTTAATTTCGACCTCTAAACAAACCGTTGATTATATTTCTCAACGAATTTCGAAAGGAATTGAAGTCAATTTCAGAACCGATGTAGATGAGTTTAACATCAACCTCAACGCTTCTTTATACAGTTGGGTTATCGAAAATTTGATGAAAAATGCTGCTGATGCGATGCAAAATAAAGGCGTATTGGAGATTTCGGTTACGACGAAGAATAAATTTGTTGAAATTTCTATTGCAGATACTGGTTCTGGAATTCCTACAAAATTGCAAAAAAAGATTTTCGAGCCCGGATTTACAACAAAAAAACGTGGTTGGGGACTTGGTTTATCGTTAGCCAAACGGATTATAGAAGAATATCACAAAGGAAAAATATTTGTAGCCAAATCGTCTAAAGAAACAGGAACTGAATTTAAGATTTTATTGAAGAAGTGATAGAATAATTTTTATTAATAAATATTATTGAAAGACAACTTACGATACAATAGCTTATTGGAAATACTATATTCAAAAATAAAAAATTTTTACCAAGAAAATAAAAACTAGTAAAAACACTAAAAATGGAGAATAAACATAAATATAAATTTAATAATGCTAAACTTATTTTTCTTTTAGTCAAATAACGATATAAATATCCAAATATAATTATTAATGGAATTGAAAATAAGAAACCAATTGCGGCATACAATAAATAATATTTTAATGCCTCAAAAATAGCATCAGTTTGTTTTCTAAATAAAATCAATGAAAATAAAAAAATTAAAATAGGAGAAAATAAAATAGTTGATAACCAAACTTTAATAATAAAAAATTCTTTTTTAAACATGTTATAAAATTTTACTTTCTAAAATAGCTAAAAAGCTACTATTCACAAAGTTTTTAGCTTAATAATATATAAGGTATACTTTTTGTAACTTTGTTAGAACGACAACTGTTTTGTAAAATTAATAATTATGAATGCTACATCTATTGAACAAGTAAATTCTAAATTGAAACAACTTCCTGAATCACTTTTGGAAGAAGTTGAGCGTTATATTGATTTTTTGACTTATAAGCACAATCAAGAAACAGAATTTGAATTAAGTAATGAACAGAAAGAAATATTGGATAACCAAGAGAATCTGTCCTTAACTCAATACCAAGATAATGCTGATTTTTTAGAAGAAGTTAAAAATGAATACGGGTTATAAAATTGTTATTTCTCCAATAGCCAAAGCAAATATCAGGGAAGCAATTACTTATTATAAAGAAAATGTGTCATTAAAAATCGCGCAAAGTTTTTTGAAAGATTATGAAATAAATGTAGAAATGATTACTAAAAATCCATTTTATAGCATTTATTATAAAAATTTCAGAGGTAAACCAATGAAGAAATTTCCTTATATTATTTTTTTTACATTAAATGAACAACAAAATATTATTCTTATAAAAGCCGTTTTTAATACGCATAAAAATCCTACAAAATATCCAAAATAAAAATGAGCTGAAGGTAAACCTTCAGCTCATTTTTATTTTTATTCTTGAATTTAGAATTATTTCATACTAATCTCTGACTCCTATATAAATTTCAATTTCGGCATCAGCTGGGTTTTGAGCTTTTTCGGTGTATAATTCGTAATCATACATATACGTACGATTTAAATTTGCATCATCATTCCAAATTTCTGACCAAGTTTTTCCTACAGCTTCGTGTAATTCTCCTTTTGCAACATATTTTTTAAACGTTTGAGATTGAAATTCTCTTCCAACCATACCTTCTGGAATTTCATTTAAAGAAGAAACTTCACAACCTATAATTGTCGTATACTTTCCTGTATAATTGCTTTCGTAATCTGTATATAATGAATAAATATTTGTACTGATAGCATTCGGAATTTTGGCAATAACATTCTCAGCAAAAAATTGGTGCCATAATTTTCCTAAATCTTCAATTGCCTGACTATTATTGTTAGTCGTTTGAGTTGCTATTCCTATTATTTTTAATGTGTTCATTTATTTTATTTTTAAAATCCTAAAATCATTTTTGCTATAGAAAAATAAATCAACAAACCAAAAATATCATTACTTGTTGTAATAAATGGTCCTGTTGCAATTGCCGGATCTACACCATATTTATGTAACATAATAGGAATAAAAGTTCCAATTAAACTTGCTAAAATCATTACAATAACTAATGCTAAGACGATTGTAGAAGAAATTTCATAACTGGTACTCATCATAAAATGTGTTGCTAAAAGCAATACTATTGCTAAAAAAGTACTGTTTAATAAGGCTAATAACATTTCTTTTCCAAGTCTTTTCCAAATTGATCCCGAAATATTATCATTTGCAATACCTTGAACAATAATCGCAGAAGATTGTACTCCTACATTACCAGCCATAGCAGCAACAAGTGGTGTAAAAAAGAACAGTTGTGGATACAAATTCATTGCATCACTAAAACTTTGAGATACGTTAACCGCTACAAAACTACCTACCAATGCCAATAAAAGCCAAGGTAATCGTGCTTTTGTTAGCTTCCAAATACTATCGTCCGAATCTACATTTTGTGTAATACCAGCAGCTAATTGATAATTTTCTTCTGCTTCCTCACGAATTACATCAATCACGTCATCCACCGTAATTACTCCAACCAAACGCATTAATTCATCGACAACTGGAACTTCGTACAAATCATATTTCTCAATCACTTTTGCAACATCCAAATCAGAGGTATACGTTTTTACGTATTGAATTTTTTCGTTGTAAACATCAGCTACTTTAGAATTTGCAGAAGTTGTCAACAAACGCTTTAAACTTAATGTTCCAAGTAATTTATCATTTTCATCCACTACATAAATCGAAAAAACTTCTTCAAAATCCTCTGCCTGTTTACGCATTTGTTTAACTGCAGTAATTACTGACCAATCTTTGTTAACCTTGATTAACTCTTTTCCCATTAAACCACCCGCCGTATCTTCGTCATAGCGCAAAAGATCTACAATCTCTCGGGCATGTTCTTGGTCTTCTAATTGCGCAATAACTTGATCTTTCTTTTCATCGGAAAGCTCATTAATGACATCAACAGCATCATCCGTATCCATTTCGTTGATGACATCTTCAGCAATTTCTTTTGCTGTAAGTGTTTTAAGGAATTTGCGACGGTCGTCTTCTTCTAATTCGAGAAGAATATCTGCAGAAATTTCATTATCAAGTAAATCAATTACAAAAGATTGTTCCTTGGTCGAAAGTTCATCAAACAATTCTGCAATATCGGCAGGGTGCAAATCTTGCAACATTTCCTTTACCTCTTTTGCATTTTGAGTGGTTATTCTTTCATTTAAAAGTTCAATAAAATCTTTTGTAATTTTTACCTCCATAATCTATTTCATTCTTTTCGTTAACTCAATAAAATCTTCGACAGATAATTGTTCTGCGCGCATAGTCAAAAATTCGTGATCGTTTAAATCTTCAGGAATCCCTAATGATTTCAACGAATTACGAAGTGTTTTTCTTCGTTGTCCAAAACCAGCTTTTACTACTTGAAAGAATCTTTTTTGATCAACTCCTTCAATTTCTGTACGGTAACGTTTCATAATAATGACACCCGATTTCACTTTTGGTGGTGGTGTAAAAACATGTTCTGGAACAGTGAACAAATACTCGCAATGATAATAAGCTTGCGCTAATACAGAAAGTATACCATAATCTTTTGTACCTTTTTTAGATGCAATACGTTCGGCAACTTCTTTTTGAAACATTCCACAAACTTCGGGAACTGTGTAACGCTCTTCTAATGCTTTAAAAATAATTTGTGAAGATATATTATACGGAAAATTTCCTAAAATAGCAATTTGTTCATCAAACTTTGATGAAAAGTCCATTTTCAAGAAATCTTCGGAATGAATTTTAAATCCTGGATAAAATGGTTGATAATATTCTTTCAAATATTCTACCGATTCAGTGTCAATCTCTACAACCTCTATATTTTTCTTAGCTTGTAAAATATATTTTGTCAACACGCCCATTCCTGGTCCAATCTCCAATACACGATCGTACCCTTGCCAAGTAAGACCTTCGGCAATGTCTCGTGCAATATTTTCATCATTTAAAAAATGTTGACCTAAATGTTTTTTAGCTTTTACTTTCAAAAATTCTAAATTTTATGTTTTCTTTAACCAACTTATCGTAGAATATATACGGAATATCTTTCTTGCGAAATAAGTTTTTTTTATCTTAGCCCCAAAATTAACCCAAATGTCAAAAACGAACGATAAATTTGAGAAAAAAAGACTGCGATCTTCTAACATTACTGTTGTGATTAGTATTTCGCTTGTTTTATTTCTATTAGGTATTTTCGGCTTAATTGTCATTAATGCACAAAGTTACGCAGAACATCTAAAAAGAGAGTTAAAAATCGAGGCATATTTTAAAGATGTCGAAGATCCGAAATTAAAAGATAAGGAGCTTGATTTACAAAAATCTTATATCGATTCGTTAAAAGTAAAGTACCCGTTTGTTGAAGCTACACAGTATGTCAGTAAAGAGGATGCAGCTAAAATTGCGAAAAAAGATTTGGGAACAGATGGTAGCGATTTCTTCGAAGAAAGTATTTTCCCGGCTTCGGTTCAAATTACGTTGAATCCTGCTTTAATACAATCTGTTGAACAAATTGATTCGATCAACAAAGTTTTAGCAAAAAATCCAATTGTAGACGAAGTAAAAAGTGATAAAGAAGCAATGGTAACAATTTACCACAGCATCAACAAAATCACATTTTGGATTATGATTTTTGCTGTTATCTTCTTGGTAATTGTTGTTGTATTAATCAATAACTCTATCCGCTTAAAAATTTACGCAAAACGTTTCAGCATCAAAACAATGCAATTAGTAGGTGCGCGCAGACGTTTTATTGTAAAACCTTTCTTAATAGAAGCAGCTATTTTAGGATTTTTAGCAGCATTTATAGCTGTAATTGGTTTAGGATTTTTATGGTACATATTAGCAACAAAAGTTGGATTAGTACTTTGGAATCCTAGTTTCACTCCTTTAATTCTTGTTCTTATAGGAATTGGAGTTATCATCGCAGTATTTAGTACATTGTTTGCTGCGTGGCGTTATTTAAGATTAAAAACTGATCAACTTTATTAATGAAATCAAATTCTATCGATACAACAAAAAAATCAGCATCTACAAATGATGCTGGTTTTACTTTTTTATTTGGAAAAAGAAACTATATTTTCATGGCAATTGGTGTTGCATTAATCGGTCTTGGATTTTTATTAATGACAGGTCACGATGCAAACACAAGACCAGATGGGACATGGGATGCTAATTACTGGAACGACGAGATTTATTCTTTCCGTAGAATTAGATTAGCGCCATTTTTAGTTGTCGTTGGTTTTATTGTCGAAGTATATGCCATATTAATCAATCCGAATAAAGAAAAATAATGAATACTTTACAAGCAATTATCATTGCTATTATAGAAGGTCTTACCGAATATTTACCAATTTCTTCTACGGCGCACATGGGATTTACTGCTGCGTTGATGGGAATGCCAGAAAGCGAATTCTTAAAAATGTTTCAAGTTTCGATACAATTTGGAGCTATTTTATCTATCGTTGTTTTGTACTGGAAAAAATTCTTTGACTTCAAAAATTTCAACATCAATTTTTACATCAAATTAGCTTGTGCTGTTGTACCTGCTTTGGTTTTAGGAAAATTATTTGATGATAAAATTGAAGCAGTTTTAGGAAATCAAGTCGCTATTTCTGGAATGTTAGTTTTCGGAGGAGTTATTTTATTATTTGTAGACAAATGGTTCAAAAATCCTAAAATTAATGATGAAAAAGACATTTCTTTAAAACAAGCAATTATTATCGGTTTTTGGCAATGTTTAGCGATGATGCCTGGAACTTCTCGTTCTGCTGCTTCTATTATTGGTGGTATGACACAAGGTTTATCGCGTAAAGCAGCTGCAGAATTTTCATTCTTTTTAGCGGTTCCAACAATGTTAGCGGTTACAGTTTATTCTGTTTTTGTAAAAACTTGGGGAGAAGATACTACAACACCAATGAAAGGTTACGAAATGATTTTGCAAGATCAAAACCATATTATACTATTCGTAATTGGTAATGTTGTCGCATTTATTGTGGCGTTAATCGCAGTAAAAACATTTATCGCAGTTTTAACAAAATACGGTTTCAAATTTTGGGGTTGGTACAGAATTATAATCGGTATTATTTTACTGATTTATTTCTCATACAATTCTCCAACACAAGTAGAAAAAGATAATGCCGCTTCAGTAGAAACTACAATGATTCAGCACAAATAAAATGAATGTAGAAAAAATACAAGAAGGTCATGTTTTTTTGATTGATAAACCTCTTGATTGGACATCTTTTGATGTCGTAAACAAGATTCGTTGGAACATTAGAAAAGCATATAATTTGAAGAAAATAAAAGTTGGGCACGCTGGAACTTTAGATCCTAAAGCGACTGGACTTTTATTGGTTTGTACCGGAAAATGGACAAAACGCATTGATGAATTTCAGGCGCAAGAAAAGACCTATACAGGTACTATCAAATTAGGCGTTACAACGCCAACCTATGATTTAGAATCGGAAGAGGATCAAACTTTTCCTACTGAACATATCACAGAAGAAATTATTCGCGAAGCAACAAAACAATTTATTGGAGAGATTGAACAATTTCCTCCTATGCATTCGGCGATTAAAGTCGACGGAAAACGTTTATATGAATTAGCCCGTGAAGGTCAAGAAATAGAGCGTAAAGCACGTAAAATAACTATTCACGATTTTAAAATCACGAAGATTGATTTACCTCTTGTCGATTTTGAAGTAAATTGTAGCAAGGGAACTTATATTCGTTCATTAGCTTTTGACTTTGGAAAAGCAGTAAATTCAGGCGGATATTTAACCGCTCTTCGTCGTACAAAAATTGGCGATTTTGATGTAATCAACTCCGAAAATTTTGCTTTAGAAAAGAGTTATTTTGAAGAAGGAAATACAACTGAAAAAATATAAAAAATAAAAGCTTGAACAAATGTTCAAGCTTTTATTTTTTATAAAGTGATTAATACTTTATTTATTTCTGCACTTACTTGTCTTGGCTTTTGCATCACCATAATATGTGTTCCACCTTCTATTTGTATCGCATTTTTTATATTTTCTATTGGAAAAACAATGTCTTTGGTTCCATGAATATGCGTTAAGTTTTTTTCGTGATAAGCAGATGAATGTTCCCAATTAACAATCTTATGAATTGCCCAACTCAAATAATAATGATCTTTAAAATCAAAAATATCATCAATACTATCTTTTTGTTTATCGGTATAATATAATTTACGCATCATCATGTATGAAAAAGTACGATCTGATGTCAAGAAACTCATCGGAATTATTTTATGAGCATTTGTTGAAGCAGAAAAACGAAAAAGTTTTGGGATTTCAGTTCTATTTTTAACCGTCGAAATAAGAAATGTATGTTGGGGATCGATAAAACGATTCATTTCTTGTACAATTATTCCACCAAAAGACAATCCCATCAAAAGAAAATCTTCTGTGGGATTAATACTTTCTAACATTCTTTCTGTATAATGAGCTAATGTTTCATTTTTCTCAGGAGTTAACCAAGGAATATTTACTTGCTCAAAATCTTTTTCCAAGTGTAGATTTCTAAACGCATTTCCATTTGCTCCTAATCCACTTACTTGATAAATTTTCATACCTTATTATAATATATCTTTCTTTTTCGAATAATCTGTAGGGCGTACGCCAATCACTTTTTGGAAGGTATTACTGAATGTAGGCAAACTATTGTAACCAACCATTGTCGATATTTCACTAATAGAATACGTATTATCTATTAATAATTGTAAAGCACGTAACATTCTTAGAATTGTAAAATATTGCACAAATGTCATATTCAAATCTTTTTGAAATAATCGAGACAACGATCGTTCAGAAAATCCAAACTCTGCAGTAATCTTTTTCATTGTAATCGAAGAATCCATATTATCATCTAAGAATTGTACAATTTTTTTCAAACGTTCATCGTGAGGAAGTGGTAATGCAAGTCTCAAACTACTTTTACTCACCTTTGGCAGAATTTCTTTAAATGCTTGAGCTATTACATATTCGCTCCTATTTTCTGGAACAATATCTCCTTTCCATTGATTAGTGAACAATAAAAGTTCTAATAATAAACCATCTGCAGGATAAATTCCTACTTTTTTATAAAATGAATTATCACCTTCGTTAATTGGAAAATATAAATTTCTCATTATCAAGTCTGGTGTATTTGGGTGTATACTATGCTCTACATGAGGAGGTATCCACATATAATGTCTTGCAGGCAGATAAAAAGTATCTTTTCCAATTTTTACATACACTATTCCACCCTCACAATAAAGAAATTGCGCTTTATTATGTTTGTGTTCTACAACGTATGCCTCCGAAATTTCCTTGTGATAGCAGAAAATAGATGTTGGTAGTTTATCAATTTCGGTTAAGTAGTATCGTGTTTCGAACTTATTATCCAAATGTATATTCATAGTTTTTTTAATCTTGAACTAATATAACAATTTATTTGATATAATGTATAAAGTACACAAATAAAAGTGTCTGAAATGAATAATTATTTGACTTTTTTTGATATTAACATTTTATTAAATAATTCAATATTTGTAATTCCCTCTGTTAAGAAGGGAATAATTATTGAAAAGTATTAGAAAATAAGTTGCATTATGTTGGAAAGAATAAAATTAACTAGCTTACAGTCAAAAGTAATGACAGCAGAAGAATCTGCCAAATTTTTTGAAGATGGAATGACTGTTGGTTCAAGTGGTTTTACAAGAGGAGGCGATACAAAAGTAGTATTAAAAGCTGTTGCGGAGCGTGCCAAATCTGAGAATTTAAAAATCACATTAGTTACAGGCGCTTCATTAGGACATGGAACAGATGCTGCTTTGGTAGAAAGTGGAGCATTAAAAAAACGTTTACCATTCCAAGTTGACACTGTAATGCGTAAAAATATTAATGCAGGAAACGTATTATTTATAGATCAACATTTAGGAGAAACAGCTGAACATATTTTAGATGGACAATTTAAAATTAATTTAGGTGTTTTAGAAGTTGCTGAGATTTTAGAAGATGGTTCATTAGTTCCTACTACTTCAATCGGAAATAATGCAGAAATTGCTGCAAATGCAGATAAATTAATCATAGAGATTAACACATCTATTCCTACAAATATAAAAGGAATCCACGATATTTACAGTGTAGAAGAATATGGAAAACGTACTCCAATTAACATTACAACTTGTGATGCTAAAATAGGTACGGAAACTATTAAAGTAGATCCTTCTAAAATTGTTGGTATTGTATTCCATGACATTCAAGATGCTCCTGGAGATATACAACCTGCTGACGAAGCTACTGCTGCAATCGCTCAAAATATTGTAAAATTCTTCGAAAATGAAGTAGAAGAAGGTCGTTTAACAAAATCATTAATGCCATTACAATGTGGAATTGGAAAAGTTGCAAACGCTGTTTTAGGAGGTTTAGAACATTCTGATTTCGAAGACTTAGTAATGTATTCAGAAGTATTACAAGATTCTACATTTGATTTGATTGACTCTGGAAAAATGAAATTTGCTTCGGCATCTTCTATGACAGTTTCTCAAGAATGTTACGATCGTGTAATTGGAAATATTGATAACTATAAAGGTAAAATCCTTTTACGTCCACAATCTATTTCTAACTCTGCCGAAGTTATTCGTCGTTTAGGAATTATCGGAATCAATACTTCTTTAGAATGTGATATTTATGGTAATGTAAATTCAACTCACGTTTCTGGTACACACATGATGAATGGTATTGGAGGTTCTGGAGATTTTGCGCGTAATGCATTTATCTCAATATTCGTTACGGCTTCTATCGCAAAAGGTGGAAATATTTCTTCTATCGTTCCGATGGTTTCTCATCACGATCACACAGAACATGACGTAGATATTATTGTTACAGAGCAAGGTTTAGCCGATTTGAGAGGTTTAGCACCACGCGAAAGAGCTATCGAAATTATCAACAACTGTGTTCACCCAGATTATAAAGGCGAATTATTATCTTACTTTGAAAGAGCTTGTGCAGAAAGAGGTGGTCAAACGCCACACATCTTAGAAGAAGCGTTTTCTTGGCACACAAGATTGAAAACGACAGGTTCTATGAAAAAAGAAGATTTATTGGTTTTGAATAACTAGAAATAATAAATAATAAGACTATACTTTTTCTAAAAGCACAATTCGAAAATTTCGGATTGTGCTTTTTTTGTGAAATAATTCCAATTAATCTCTTATTTGTATATTTGAAAGTATAATTTTAAAATAAAAATATGAAATTAATTTTCCCTTTTATTTTTATAATATTAATTTTTAGTTGTAAAACAAATAATATACACTATAACAGAGACAAAATACTTAAGAAATACTCTAAAGAATACAGTATATTTATTAACAATGAAATAACTGATTTCGAAAAAAATTATTTAGATAGAGACAATATTGAAAATATTACAATTAATAAAAAATCTAAAGAATTAAATATTACACTAAAAAAAATCAATGAATTATTTAAATTAAGTGATATTAATATCGACAATCGAAGAGGTTGGGATAAAAAGAAAATTGATTTAATTATTATTGATGGTAAATCTATTTCCGACAGTCTCAAAAATTTTATAAAAATTGATCCTAACGCAATAAAATCCATAAATATTGTTCCTCAAAAGAAAATGAATAACCAGACATTTGGAAAACAATTTAATGGTGATTTATTAATTATAACAACAAAATAACTTAGATGAAAAAAATACTTTTTGTAACACTTCCATTGATAACTTTTTTTGCGTGTCAATCTAATCAAAACGAAAATCAAAATTTAGAACAGCTAGATAAAAAGTCGGCTCGTGAAGTTGTATTGACAACCGAAACGAAAGGCGATTCTGTTTTACATATTACCAAACAAAAAATTTGGTCAAATGACTTGATGATCGCAGAAAAAGTAGATACATTGATTACACACAAACAATATACACCTACCGATTCTACAAAAATTCCTATTTACGTAACTATTCAATAATTAATGATGAATAAAAAAGAAAAAAGAGCAAGTAAAGTTGTGACGTTAGTGTTGATTTCTTCAGTTCTTAGTTCGTGTATGAATCGTGAAGAAGCACCAGTTACAAACAACGCTCAAAAAGTTTATATGCGTGCAGACTCTACTGCTCCTTATACAGATGTTTCCTCTAATTATGCTTCGCATTCAGGCGGTTCACATCATGGTGGAATGGGAAGCTCGTTACTTTGGTTTATGGCTTTTCGTAGCTTAACTGGCGGAGGAATGGGCTATGCAAGTCAAGGTTTGCATCAACAATCAAATGTAGGAACAAATACCGCTAAAGCGCAAGCCTATAAAAGTCAAACTGTTCGTGGTGGATTTGGTAAATCTGCTTCATCTCGTTCAGTTTCATCTTAAAAAAATATTATGCAATTAAAAAAAATAAAAGCTGATGAAAACTGGCAAGAAAGGTTAGAAAACATTGGCTTTGGCTATCATACAGACGAAAATAAACAAACCTATTGGGTAGAAGATTATTACTATTCGTTTTCGGAAAAAGAAGCGGATCAAATTTTTGAAGCAACTAACGAATTATGGCAAATGTGCTTAAATGCTGTCGAACATGTTATTCAGAATAATCGTTTAGACGAATTTAAAATTCCAAAATTTATTCAACCTTATTTAATTGATACATGGGAAAATGATGCACCAAGTATTTATGGTCGGTTCGATTTTGCTTACGATAGCGGTCAATTAAAATTATTAGAATTCAATGCTGATACACCAACTTCGTTGTTTGAATGTGGTGTGGTACAGTGGCTTTGGATGGAAAATTATTTTGGGGAAACAAAGGATCAATTCAACTCTGTTCACGATAAATTAATTGAAACTTGGAAAATGCTAAAACCTTATTTGAAAGGCGAAACATTGCATTTTTCTTGTGTGAGAGAATCGTTAGAAGATTTGACAAATATCGAATATATCAGAGATTGTGCAATACAAGCAGGTATCAATACCAAATTAATTTACATTGATGAAATCGGTTGGAATAATGTCAATTTTGTAGATTTAGAAGAAGAACCAATTACAGATATTTTCAAACTTTATCCGTGGGAATGGCTCGTGAATGAATTGTTTGCATACAACATAAAAAATGATGAAATTAACGCAAATTGGATCGAACCTGCTTGGAAAATGATTCTTTCAAACAAAGCAATTTTACAGATTTTGTGGGAATTGTATCCAAATCATCCATTATTATTAGAAGCATACACAGATTCGCCAAAAGAGATGAAAAACTATGTAAAAAAACCACTTCTATCGCGCGAGGGCGCAAATGTAGACGTTGTAAAAGACAGAAATATCTCTGAACAAACTTCTGGAGAATATGGCGAAGAAGGTTTTATTTACCAAGCTTTGGCAAATTTACATCGTGAAGAAACAGGTTATTCAATTATCGGAAGCTGGATAATTGGTCAAGAATCGTGCGGAATTACTGTTCGCGAAAGTGATCAATTTATTACAACAGACAAAAGCCGTTTTGTACCCCATATTATTGAGTAATACTAACAGCATTCGTAAATCTTATAGAAGCCTAATTCCTCAACGAATTAGAGTTTTTATTTATATAATTAAATTTTTAACCAAATAAATAACTAATTTGGTTAAAAGTTTAATTTCTAATATGAACAAACTAATATTTACTTTACTATTTATCCTTTCAAGTTTTTGTTTAAATGCTCAATCCATTGAAAATTTAAGAACAGAAATCAATCAACTTATTTCTTCAAAAAATCTTACAGTTGGAATTTCATTAAAAAATCTTCAGAATAACGATACGCTAAGTATCAATGGTAATCAAATGATGCCAATGATGAGTGTGTTCAAATTTCATATTGCATTAGCTGTTTTACACGAAGTTGATCAAAATAAATTACAACTCAACCAAAAATTTTTCATCAAAAAAGAAGATTTATTACCTAATACTTGGAGTCCGATTCTTGAAGATTATCCAAATGGAAATATCTATCTAACACTTGATCAACTTTTAAGATATACCGTTTCGCATAGCGATAATAATGGTTGTGATATACTTTTAAAAATTATTGGAGGAACTAAAATTGTACAAAATTTTATTCGTAAACAAGGAATTAAAGATTTTGTGATAAAAGTAAATGAACAACAAATGCAGACTTGGGATAATTTATATCTCAATATAACTTCCGCAAACTCTACCACACAATTACTTGAGAATTTTTATGCAAAAAAGGTTCTAAAAGGAAATTCTACAGCGTATTTATATCAATTAATGGTAGAAACATCCAGAGGTTTAACATGGATGAAAGCTGGCTTACCTGCAAATACAGAATTGGCTCATAGAACTGGAATTAGTGGTACTAATAACCAAAATTTAAGAGTTGCATTGAATGATGTTGGAATAATTAAACCAATTAATCATAAACCAATTATTTTATCGATTTATTTAAAAAATATCACAGAAGAAAGAGTAGAAACAGAAAAAGTAATTGTAGATATTACAAAAGCAGTTTGGAATTATTACGCTAAATAAAAAATTCAATTAAATAACCAAAAAGTCTAATTCCTCAACGAATTAGACTTTTATAATTCTAACTAAATCATTTATTTAACTAAAAAAATATAAATAGTTCAAAAATTGATTGGTTTCATCATTTATTATTTATAAATTTTAAAAAGATTTCGTTAAAAGTTTTAAATAATTAAAGATTTAAGAAATAAAACGTTATGAAAATTTTAGCAAATCAAAACCAACTAATTAAAAACTAAAAAGTAGAAATATGGGTTTTTTAGATGATTTGTTTAATTCGTCGACTCTACCTTCGGAACGTATTACACGCATGCTCGAAGAAGATTTATTTTGGCAAATTATAGAAAATTCTTTGCTTGAAGCCAATAATCTGCAAGATCAAGAATTAGCTTTAATACAAGAACTTGAAAATCTAACTGCCGAAGATATGATTGGTTTTCAGCTTCGTTTAGAATTTTATTCATACTCCCTTCATACTCCAGAAATTTGGTGTGCAGCTTGCATTATGAATGATGATACAGATCCTCTACATTTTTTTTATTTTAAAAATTGGATCATTTCTCAAGGACAAGAATTATTTGAAAAAGCAATTTTAGCTCCTGATAATTTAGCAGATTATTTTAATGATGGATTTAACGAAGATGATTTATACGAATTTGAAGATTTTCATTTAATTGCTAATAACGTTTTCTATGCAAAATTTGAGCATAATATTATTGAGTTTGTAGACAAAGAATGTCTTAAGTTTTTTACTGAAAAATCTCCAAAACCTGACTTTGATTGGGATGATGAAAACTTGACTAATTTACAAGTTATATGCCCAAGATTATTCAAAGTTTTTATTGAAGATTATTCTCCTGATGATGACGAGACAGAGGATGATTTTGATGATGACGATGAATTTTTGTAAGTATATGAAATATACAATTGAATTTTTAAAACAGGCTCATCAAGAATCTATATTTAATAAATCAAAAATATTGAATAGTAATAATTGTGCATGTTTTTGTTGTAAAAAAATTTTCTCTACTTCAGAAATTAAAGACTATTTTGAAGAAATTGAAGGAAAAGATGCAACTGCAGTTTGTCCAAAATGTGGAATTGATGCTATTATTGATAATAATTTTCCAATTAATGATCCAATTTTCTTAGAGGAAATGAGTAAATATTGGTTTAAATAAAAAAAGGAACTCTATTTGAGTTCCTTTATTATTTTGATTAGAATTTTCTTATCCTAAAACTTCAGCAACTTTAGCTCCGATATCAGCAGGAGAAGACACTACGTGAATTCCACATTCTGTCATAATCGCCATTTTAGCTTGTGCTGTATCATCAGCTCCACCAACGATAGCTCCAGCATGTCCCATTGTACGACCTTTTGGTGCAGTTTGTCCTGCAATAAATCCAACAACTGGTTTAGTTCCATTCGCTTTAATCCAACGAGCAGCTTCAGCTTCTAATTGTCCACCAATTTCACCAATCATTACGATACACTCCGTTTCTGGATCGTTCATAAATAATTCTACCGCTTCTTTAGTTGTTGTTCCAATAATTGGATCTCCACCAATTCCAATAGCTGTAGAAATTCCGTAACCAGCTTTTACAACTTGATCAGCAGCTTCGTAAGTTAATGTTCCTGATTTAGAAACGATACCAACTTTACCTTTTTTGAAGATAAATCCTGGCATAATACCAACTTTTGCTTCACCTGAAGTAATAACACCTGGACAGTTAGGCCCAATTAATGTTACATCTCTTTGGTCAACATACGCTTGTACTTTTACCATATCTTCTACTGGAATACCTTCTGTAATACAAATAATTACTTTAATTCCTGCTTCAGCAGCTTCCATTACAGCGTCTCCTGCAAATGCTGGTGGAACGAAGATGATAGAAACATCAGCTCCTGCTTGATCTACTGCATCTTTAACTGTGTTGAAAATTGGTAATCCTAAGTGAGTTTGCCCACCTTTTCCTGGAGTAACACCACCTACTACTTGAGTTCCATATTCAATCATTTGTTCAGCATGAAAAGTTCCTTCTTTCCCTGTGAATCCTTGAACGATTATTTTTGAATCTTTGTTTACTAATACAGACATTGTGATTTTTAATTTACACAAATATAAAAGGACTTTTGCATTTTAAAAAATATTCAATGTAAAAAATACACTAAGTCTTTATTTTAATAGGACAAAAAAGCATAAGATATTTATCATAAAAAAAGCCGAGCAATGCTCAGCTTTTCTTATGATATATTCTTTTAGATTATTTTTTTCTGTAATCGCGTACCATTATCTCTGTGGCTGCGATCTTTTTATATAGCCCACGTGCTTCTTCTGCAGGTGTACCAAAATACGTTTTACCTCCTTCTAATGTTTTACTTACTCCAGCTTGTGCTAACAATACTGCTTTTTTTCCTATTGTTACACCACTTGTAATCCCAACTTGTCCCCAAATAGAAACTTCGTCTTCTACAATCACACAACCTGCAACACCAACTTGAGAAGCTATCAAGCATTTTTTTCCAATAATTGTATCATGACCAATCTGAATTAAATTATCCATAATTGTCCCTTCTCCAATAATCGTAGAAGCAGAAACTCCTCTATCAATCGTACAATTTGCACCAATTTCTACATTATTCTCTATGATTACATTTCCGACAGATTTTAATCGATCAAAACCAGTTTCACGATTTTTGTAATAAAACGCATCTGCTCCTAAAACAGTTCCCGAACGAATAATTACATTATCTCCGATAATTGCATGATCGTTAATTGAAACATTAGAATGTATCACACAATTTTTTCCTATTTTCACATGATTTCCAATAAAAGCACCTGGTTGAATAATTGTTCCCTCCCCTATTTCTGCAGAATCAGAAATTTGCTTGTTTGATGATTGAAATGGTAAAAAATGTTGACCAATTTTTACAAAATCACGAAAAGGATCATCAGAAATCAACAATGCTTTTCCTTCTGGACAATCAACTTCTTTATTTATCAAAACAATTGTCGCATTAGATTGTAATGCTTTGTCATAATATTTTGGATGATCAACAAAAACAATATCTCCCGCTTCTACACGGTGAATTTCATTGATTCCTTCTACTGGAAAATTTTCGTCTCCAATAAATTTTGCATCAATTATTGATGCAATTTCTTTTAATTTATGTGTATTTGGAAATTTCATCTTTTTCTTCTATTAAAAAGTCTACAAATATAAAAATAAAAAAGCTGTCAAAAAATGACAGCTTTTATGATTTTTTGAATAGAATCAAATTATTTTTTCTTGAAAACCATTGTTTTAACATCATTCGCAAACAAAACTAATTTTCCATCTTGAACTTCGTATCTGTTTACATTATTAAAACGCTCTCCAAACGCATCTGAATCGACTCCTTGACAAGCCATACGTGTAGTTGCAATATTTTTAACAGTTAAAGAATTACCAATTGCAACATATGCTCCTGTTAAGTTATTACACCCATCATTACCAGAAACTTTATTATTTTGGAATGTTAAAGTTGGTTTTTGATTTGGGAAACGATCATCTAAAGATTTTGCACTTCTATCTTTTCCAATAAATTCTTCTAATTCCCAAGAACCTGCTAAAGTTCCAGGACGAACAAATGTCATAATAACAATATCGCCTTGAATTAATAATAATTTATTATCAGAGATTGAATATTTTAACTTTCCGTTTAATTTTGAACTAAAATTTGCATCTTCTACATTTTGACATGCTTTCATTGTAGACATCATGTTTCCAAACGTAATTTCATTACCCGAAATCGTAACTCCTCCATTTAAAGTATTACAACCATCAGAAGCATTTAACATACTATTCGAAACAAAATTTAGGTAAGGTACTCCCATTGGATAAGCTTCAGCAATAGAACCAGCTTTCATAAAATTAATTTGGCTTAACTCCCATTTTCCTAAAACAGAAGTGCTATTTGTACTAGATTCTGTATTACCCATTACATTATTTACAGTAGAACAAGATGATAAAAAACCAGTTGCTAATATTGCAGCAAAAGATATTTTCAAAATTGTTGATTTCATAAAATTTAATTTCAAGTTTCTACTTAATACACGAATATCATACCAATTTTCATAAATGTTAAAAATCTTTTCTACAAAGCATTTGAAAAGATGAATTGATGTAAAGAATTTGTTTTAATTTTGATAAATAATTAGTTTATTCAATTCTCAAAAAATATTTCAATTTGATTTCTCAAAGAACTATAGATATTATCTTCGAAACAGCTCGTGTAGAAGAAGTTGTTGGTGATTTTGTTACATTAAAACGTGCCGGTTCTAGTTTAAAAGGACTTTCACCTTTTGGTAACGAAAAGACTCCTTCTTTTGTCGTTTCACCTGCCAAACAAATTTGGAAAGATTTTTCGTCGGGGCGTGGAGGAAATGTCGTAACTTTTTTGATGGAAGTTGAGCAATTTACTTATCCAGAAGCATTACGTTGGTTGGCGAAACGCTATAATATCGAGATTGAAGAAGATGGGGAATATAATTTTGAACAACAACAAGAAGAAAAAGACCGAGAAAGTTTATACATTTTAACGGATTTTGCTAAAAAATTCTTTACAAATCAGCTTCACAACTCAGAAGAAGGAAATTTAATTGGTTTAAGCTATTTTCGCGAACGTGGTTTTACCAAAGAAACTATTGATAAGTTTGAGCTTGGTTATTCTCCAAAACAATGGGATGCTTTAGCTGAACATGCCTTAAAAAATGGCTATTCGAAAGAATTAATCGAAGAAGCAGGTTTAGCAACTTTTAAGGAAGATAATAAAAAATACGACAAGTTTCGCGAACGTGTAATGTTTCCCATTTATAGTTTTTCGGGTAGAACATTAGGTTTTGGTGGACGTATTTTACGAAATGATGCTAAAGCTGCTAAATATTTAAATTCTCCAGAAAATAAAATCTACCACAAAAGTAAAACACTTTATGGTTTATTTCAGGCAAAACAACATATTACTAAAGCTGATCAATGTTTTTTAGTTGAAGGATATACAGATGTTTTGTCTTTACATCAAGCTGGAATACAAAATGTCGTAGCGAGTTCTGGTACAGCACTTACAAATGAGCAAATTCGTTTAGTAAAGCGTCTGACAGAAAATATCATTGTCATGTACGATGGCGACAATGCTGGTATTAAAGCATCTTTCCGAGGAATAGATATGATTTTGGAACAAGAAATGAACGTAAAAATTCTTTTGTTACCAGAAGGCGAAGATCCAGATTCATTTGCTAAAAAACATTCAACAACAGAAATTGAAGCCTATATAAAAGAGAATGCAACCGATTTTATTCGTTTCAAAGCAAATGTTTTATTAGAAGATGCGAAGAATGATCCAATCAAAAAAGCTGAATTAATTAGAGAAATTGTCAAATCAATTTCTCTAATTCCGAATATCATCAAACAAGAGGTTTACATTGCTGAAACTTCTAAAATTATGGAGATTCGAGAAGAAGTTTTGTTCAAAGAATTGGCGCAACTACAAAATTCTAATGACAAATCAACTTCTTCATCTTCTCATATTACAGATAGCGCACGCACTAAAAAACCTTCTATTTCGGTTATTCCGTCGACAAAAGAAGTAATCAATGTTCAACAAACTGTAGAAAATGAAATCATCAAGCTGATTATGCAATTTGGTGATTTAGAGGTTGATTTAAAGAACGAAAACAACGAACTATATAAAACTACCGTTAATCAGGAAATTATTTCTCAATTCGAAGAAAATGAACTGCAATTGAGTAATCCGCTTTATCAATCAATTATAGAAGATGTAAAAAATGGTTTAGAAAACGATGAATTGCGAACTGGGACTTTTTTCTCGCGTTTAACCAATCCTGAAATTGTAAACTTAGCTTCTGAAATGATGATAGATAAACATAGTTTAAGCGAAAACTGGACGATTAAGCAAGGAATTAATATCAAAAAGAAAGAAGAGTTTGTACACAAAGATTTGTTTGATGTTTTACTACGCTTCAAAATTATCTATATTGATAATATGATTAAAGAATTGATGCAACAAACCAGAAATCCTGAATTACCTATTGAGGAAACCAATCAAATTCTTCAACAAATCATGCATTTTACGGGTTTAAAAAATATCTTAAATCAACATCTCAATCGTGTCATATAATTCAATAAATTGTTAAAACATATGTAACAAATTAACAATCTATCAGTTATACATTATTTAAAAAATATTCTTAAAAAATTTAATAAGTAATCATATTTTTAACTTATCGTTAACAATCATTCATAACAGTACTGAATATAAAGGTTTAGACGCCAAATATTTTCTTAAAACCATTTGAAAAAGGAACTTATGTCTAAACAAAATCTATAATGCTTATTTTAGATAAAGATTCAGAAAAAACTAAAGAATGACAAAGAATTTTTTAACATTATTAGTAATGCTGATGATTATTCCGATGGCTCAGGCTAAGGGAAAATCAAATTTTTCGACAGTTAGTCCTTTACCTTTACCAGTATCAGTTTATACAAAAAATATCAAATCAACCATCTTAAATAAAGTTGCAGATTTGAACAAAGTAGAAAATACTACTGTTGCAGAAATTGTAGAAAAAGCAGGAAGCAAAATAAGTGGAATTGTCTCGTGGTATGCAGACAAATTTCATGGCAAAAAAACTTCGAGCGGCGAATTATATAATAAAAACAACCTCACAGCCGCACATAAAACCTTACCATTTGGTACAAAAGTTAAAGTTACAAACACAAATAATGGCAAATCAGTCGTTGTAAAAATTAACGACAGAGGTCCACACACAAAATCAAGATTATTAGATTTAAGTAAAGCGGCGTTTTCGTCTATAGGTTCTACAAGTTCTGGAACATTGAACGTAGAAATGGAAGTTGTAGATTAAAACAATTTTTAGATATTAAACAAAAAAGGATTGAACAATGTTCAATCCTTTTTTATGTTAATCATTGTGATGTTTGTGATGATTTTTCTTTTTATAATACTTGTTATTGTATTTCTTTTGCTGACCTGGAGCATAACGCTTCGCGGATTTATCACCATGAATTTTCTTATGTTGTCCTGGAGGTAAACTTCTATGATCATCATATCTTACTTCATATTTAGGATATTTTTTGTACTTACCTTTCTTACGATTTGTATGCTCAATACCATAAATTGTAGTAGAACCATCACAAGATGTTAAAAATAAAGCTGCAAGTGCAAAAATTGCAACCAAATTGATTTTCTTTAATACTGTTAGTTTCATAATCACATTCATATAATATAATATAATCTAACTTAACATAAGACAAGAACCTTACCAAAAAAGTTTATTTCTTGATATATCAAGAGCTTTAATGGAATAGTATTTGAGAATCAATTCTTAAACTATTAAAATTATGAAAGAAAAAATTCAATACCGTTATAAAACAACTAACGAAGCTTTAACAGAATTAAATACTAATGGATTTACAATTGATTATAATATTGAAAAAGATCAATTAAAACAACATTCAGAGAATTTTGATATTGTATGTATTTATCGATACGAAGGTATGTCTGATCCTGATGATGAATCATCAGTTTATGGAATAATCAATAATCTAAATGGAGAGAAAGGTGTATATGTAGTTGGAAATTTATCGACTGATGACGATGTAGATCATTTTTTGGTTGATTTGGAAATCAAACGCAGAACAATACAATAATATTTATTTGATTAAAATAAAAAAAGCTCGATGCTAATGCATCGAGCTTTTTAAGTTTTATAACATCTTTCTAATTAGAAAGGATATTCATAAATTTTAGATTCGTGGAAGTAAGGGTGACCTTTTGCTTCTAAGTTTAATTTAGAAACTGCATTCATTACTACGAATGTAAATAATCCTCCGATTCCAACTAATGCTCCAATTTCCATTAATCCGAAGTTGTGGAACGGACCAACAGCTGCTGGCATAATTTGGTTGTAGAAATCCCAGTAGTGTCCAAAGATGATAACGAATCCCATCGCGAAAACGATTTGGTAACGACGTTTCATGCTTGATGAAATTAAAATCAAGAATGGAGCTACTAAGTTAATGATCAACATCCAGAAGTATAATGGATATTGCGCCATACGTTGTTGGAAGTATTGTGCTTCCTCAGGAATGTTTGCATACCATTGTAACATGAATTGACAGAACCATAAATATGACCATAATAATGAGAAACCAAACATGTATTTTGTTAAATCATGTAAGTGATTATCATTGAATAATGGTAAAGCGTTCTTTCTTTTTAAGTAGATAGAAATAATTGCCATAATAGAAACCGCAGAAACTAAGTATGAAACCATTCCGTACCACATAAATAATGAAGAGAACCAGTGTGGATCTAAAGACATCACAAAATCCCATGCAAAAGCTGCAGAACAGATTGCAAAAATCACTAAGTAAATAACTGATTTTTTATACAATTGTGCGTAAACTTTTAAGTCTCCGTTTGTCTCATCTAATTTACGTGTTGCATTTTTAATTACTGGTAACATTAAAGATAATACTACTAAGTAAATAACACAACGTACTAACCAGAAGTTTGGACTTAACCAAAGTTGAGCTTTGTTTGCCATGTAAATATCATACTTCTCACTATCTGGATTGATTAAATCAGCATCCATCCAGTGGAATAAATGATTCATGTGAAAATAAGATCCTAAAACGATAATACCAACAAGAACAGAACCAACTGGTAAAAATGATGCGATAGCCTCCATAACACGAGATACTACCATAGACCAACCTGCATTTGCTACAAACTGAATACATAAGAAAAACAATGCAGATGCTGCAATACCAAACGATAAATAAGCTGGTACATAGAAAGCAGCCCAAGGTCTGTTTTTCAATAAATTTGTTAAATGCTCCATATGACCTGCATGATCAGTGTTCATAGCAGCATATGAATCTGAAATGTACTCACCAAAAAATTGTGTTGGGTGAGCTTCAATCAAACCGTTAATATATTCAGTTGAATTAGCAACATCTTGTTGATGTAAGAAAAATCCTATCCCGTAAAGTACAACACCTATCACAGCTAGGATAAGTGATGCATTTTTTAATCTTGGGGAAAATGTATATTGCATAATAATTAACTTATTTTATTATTTATTAGTTGCTGTTTCTTCAGTTGCAGGTTTAACTTCAGCAGTTGCTTCTCCAGCTGGAGCAGCAGTAGCAGAACCACCTTTCAAACTCATTACATATTCAGCAACTCTCCAACGGTCTGCAGGAGTCAATTGAGATGCGTAAGAACCCATCGCATTTTTTCCATACATAATTACATGATAAACTGATCCTACAGTAACATCTCTTTCGCTATAATTAGGAACTCCTGAATAAGCTTTAGATTTTACAATTGATCCTTGTCCATCACCAGCGTCACCGTGACAAACTGCACAGTTTTGACCAAACAATAATTTACCTCTTTCTAAATCTGCTACTTTGTTTGCTGCATTTAATGGAGAAACAGTTACTGCTTTTGCTTGTGCATAACCAGCATTATTGTTTTTGTAAGTCCATGGTAAGATATCACCGTCTGTTCTTGCTACAGCACCTTCTACAGATTCTAAAGCAGACATATTGTGATTTTTACTCATTACTGGAACTTCAGAGTTTTCTTCGTCATGAGGATAACCAAAAGTTGCCTTTTCGTAAGGATCATATGCTGTTGGATAATACATATCTGGCATATAAACGATACTTGCGTGACGTTTTTTATCAGAACAAGAAGTGATAATAATACTTCCTAATCCTATAAGTAATGCTATCTTTTTCATTATGCTTCTTGTACTAAATTGTTAACACTTGGTTCTACGACTACATCACCTTTTACAGTTACCTCTTCAGCACCAGTTTCTACAAATACATTTTTGATTTTCTCTACATCAGCAGTTCTGATTTCGATTAAAAATTTATCATCTGTAGTACGTGGATCTGGGTTTTTTGCTTTTGCACCTGGATACATTTTATTACGTACTAAATACGTTAATGACATAAAGTGTGCCGCACAGAATACTGTCAACTCGAACATAATAGGAACGAAAGCTGGCATATTTTGTCCCCAAGAGAAAGATGGTTTACCACCGATATCTTGAGCCCAGTCATGGTTCATGATAAACCATGTCATCAAAGATGCTAACGTTGTTCCAAATGCACCATAGAAGAAAGCAAGATCAGAAATACGAGTTTTCTTTAATCCTAACGCTTTATCTAAACCGTGTACAGGGAAAGGTGTATATACTTCATCTATCGTAATACCTTGTTTACGAATAGATTTTACTGCTTTTAATAAATCATCATCGTCTCCGTAAAGACCATAAACGATTTTAGTGTTCGTGATGCTCATCTTCAGTATGATGTTTTTTATAGCTTTCGCCTGATGATTTCAAAATAGTTTTTAATTCAGATTGTGAAATAACTGGGAATGTACGTGCGTACAATAAGTATAACACAGAAAAGAATCCCATAGTACCTAAGAAGATACCTACGTCTACCCATGAAGGCATAAACATTGTCCAGCTCGATGGTAAGTAGTCACGCGCTAAGTTGATAACGATAATATCAAAACGCTCGAACCACATCCCAATGTTAACTACGATAGAGATAACGAATGTCCAGAAGAATGAACGTCTAATCGGACGAATCCATAATAATCCTGGTACTAAAACGTTACAAATAATTAATGCCCAGAATGCCCACCAATAAGGTCCTGTTGCAGCTCCTGGAGAGAAGTATGTAAAATCTTCGTAACGAGATCCTGAATACCAAGCGATCCATAACTCTGTTAAATAAGCTACAGCAACCATACCACCTGTTACAACGATTACAATGTTCATGTACTCGATGTGCTTACGTGTGATATAATCTTCGTAGTGTAAAACTTTACGCATTACACTTAATAATGTTTGTACCATTGCGAAACCAGAGAAAATAGCTCCGGCTACGAAATATGGAGGGTATACTGTTGAGTGCCATCCTTTGATCACCGATGTAGCGAAGTCAAAAGATACAATCGTGTGTACCGAGAATACTAACGGTGTACATAAACCAGCTAATACCAAAGATAACTCTTCGAAACGTTGCCAATGTTTTGCTCCACCACCCCATCCGAATGATAAGATTCCGTAGATTTTCTTAGCGAATGGTTTTGTTGCACGGTCACGCACCATAGCGAAATCAGGAATTAATCCCATCAACCAGAAAACTGTTGATACAGAGAAATACGTAGAAATCGCAAAAACGTCCCATAATAATGGTGAGTTAAAGTTAGGCCATAAAGATCCAAATTGGTTAGGAATAGGGAATACCCAGTACATTAACCATGGACGACCCATGTGGATTACAGGAAATAACGCTGCCTGTACAACGGCGAAGATAGTCATGGCTTCCGCAGAACGGTTTACCGACATTCTCCATTTTTGACGGAATAATAATAAAACGGCTGAGATTAACGTACCAGCGTGACCGATACCTACCCACCATACGAAGTTGGTGATATCCCATCCCCAGTTAATCGTTCTATTCAATCCCCAAACACCAATACCAGTTCCAACTGTATATGCAATTGCACCAACACCAAAAATGAAAGCAACCATTGCAATACTGAAACATATCCACCACAGCTTACTTGCAGGCGTCTCAATCGGACGTGCAATGTCTACTGTGATATCGTGGTAGGTTTTATGTCCTAAAATAAGGGGTTCTCTTACCTGTGATTCGTAATGTGACATATTTGTTTACCTTATTAATTCTTTACTAATTTAATTAAGCTTGTTCTTTTCTGTTTCTAACTTTTACTTGATAGATAACATTTGGTTTTGTACCAATTTCTTCTAATAAAACATAAGAACGTTTATCTTTCGATGCTTGTCTTACTTCTGATTTATCATCATTGATATCACCAAATTTCATCGCACCTGTTCCACAAGCAGCAGCACAAGCAGCAGCAGCCATAAACTCTTCGTCTTTAACTACTCTGTTCTCTTTCTTAGCTTTTAAGATTGCAGCTTGAGTTTGTTGGATACAGAATGAACATTTCTCAATTACTCCTCGTGTACGTACAACAACATCTGGATTAAGTACCATACGACCTAAATCATTATTCATGTGGAAGTCGTATTTGTCATTATTCGCCCAGTTAAACCAGTTGAAACGACGTACTTTATAAGGACAGTTATTTGCACAATAACGAGTACCAACACAACGGTTATACGCCATCATGTTTTGACCTTGACGACCATGAGATGTTGCACCTACTGGACACACGGTCTCACAAGGAGCGTGGTTACAGTGTTGACACATTAATGGTTGGAAAATCACATCTGGATTCTCAGCCTCTGGCTTAATTAAACGTGTATATTGTTGTGGTTCGTTATCTGGATCAGATTCTAAAGCAACTTTTTGAGTTAATTTTCCTTCAGGATCATTGTAAGTAACATCAGAGTAGTAACGGTCAATTCTTAACCAGTACATATCTCTCGACATACGCATTTGCTCTTTACCTACAGTTGGCACATTGTTTTCTGCTTGACAAGCAATAACACACGCTCCACATCCTGTACAAGAGTTCATGTCAATTGTTAAATTGAAGTGAGGTCCTGTTGAACGATCAAAACTAGCCCATAAATCAACTTCACCTACAGGAGAATCTCCTCTCCATGTTGGCATTTTAGCAACTGGATTCCATTCTTGACGATCTGTGTTAATAAAATCTGCTAAAGAAACTTCTCTTGCAATTTCATAACGTCCCATCAATGTTGGTTGTTGTTGCATGTTAGCAAACTCGTGTTTATCTGTACGAGAAGATTTTTCAATCTTAACGTTAGATACACCTACAGTTCCGTTATATAATGTGTAAGCGTTAACCCCTACATTATTTGCAACTTTACCAGCTTTTGTACGACCATAACCGAAAGCTAAACCTACAGTTCCGATTGCTTGACCTGGTTGAATGAATACTGGAACGTTTTCTAAAACTACTCCATTAACAGTTAAGTTTACATACTCACCGTCAAATTGCATTCTTCCGTTCGTAACGTTGTAGTTATCTTGAATTTTGATTCCTAATTTCTCCGCATCATTTGGATTAACTGTTAAATAGTTATCCCAAGAGTTACGAGTAATAGGATCTGGTAATTCTTGTAACCAAGGATTGTTTGCTTGTGTACCATCTCCTAAACCAGCTTTAGAATAGAATTGAATTTCCCATTCTGTTGCTTTACCTACAGCTAATTTTGTAGCAGCAGCAGAAGCAGCACCTGTGTTAGCAGTAAATGCAGAAGTTTCAGCAGCTTCATTATAACCATTGTATAACGCTTTATTGAAATCTACACCTAATTTAGGTAAAATAGCTGATTCCCAGTTTTGTTTTACATATAAGTAGAATGGAGAAACTTTTTGTCTTGTAGCAGAAACCGCCATCACCATAATTGGGTCATTTGGATCTTCTACTTCAGTTACTTTAGTTACTCCTGTCATCCAAGCAATTAATGAATCTTGGAATTGACGAGAATCAAAAATACGTGGAATTGTTGGTTGTTGTAATGAATATACTCCTGTTAATGGATTGAAATCATTCCAAGACTCTAAACCATGAGTAACCGGAGCAATAACGTCCATTACTGATGCAGTTTCGTCTAATTTTTCAACTAAACCAACTTTAAGTCCAATGTTTTTGAATGCTGCTTCAATTTCTTTCGCATTTTTAGCATTGTAAATTGGATTTGTTTGGAAGTTTAATAAAACTCCTACTTGTCCAGCTTTTGCTTCTGCTACGAATTGATAGAATGCAGTATCGTTAGACTCTTTTAATAAAACAGCTTTATCTGAAACTGCTGCCGATCCTAAAACTTGGTTAATTGCAAATGCAATTGCGTAAGCTTCTTTAGAACCATCAGCCATTACAACTGCTTTAGATCCTTTCGCTTTTAATTCAGTAACAATTGCTTTCGCTTCTTTAGAAGCAGCAGAACCACCTGTTAATCCTTGATAAACTTCAGCCAATACTTTTTCAGTATCAGTTGGTTTTAAAGGATAACGTGTATCTGCATTTGCACCTGTTAAAGATAAGATAGATTCTACTTGGATATGACGCATCATGTTCGCTCCTGGTTTACGAGCAACACCATAATCACCTTCCATTCCACCACCATTATAATCTCCTAAAAAGTCTGCGTTGAAAGAAACAACCAATTCAGCATTCTTAAGATCGTAGAATGGTAATTCTCTTTTTCCGTATACTTCTTGTGCAGCGTCTAATGCATTCGAATAAGAAATTGCATCATATACTACATGTTGAGTAGTTGGATATTTTGTTGCGAATTCTGCAATCAACTTTTTAGTTGTTGGAGAAGGTAAAGATGGAGTTAAAATAACTACTTTCTTTCCTCCTACAGATGCTAATGCTTTAGAAACACGTGCATCTAAATCTTTCCAAGATGTTGCTTTGAAATTCTCACCACCATTTGTTAAAGGTGATTTTATTTTATCAGAATCGTATAATGATAATACAGATGCCTGAACACGTGCATTTGTAGAACCATAATATTTTGCTCCTTTATTTGCATCAATTCTAATTGGACGACCTTCTCTTGTACGTACTAATACGTTCGCATAATCGTATCCATCAAAAACTGTAGATGCATAATATGTAGGTACACCAGGCATAATGTTTTCTGGTTTTACTACATAAGGAACAGATTTTACGATTGGAGCTTCACACGCTGCTAATGTAACAGCAGCTGTACTGAACCCTAAAATCTTCAAAAAGTCACGTCGTGAAGTTTGACTATTCTCCATGGCGTTGTCATTCCCTAAGAAATTGTCTACGGGAATTTCTTCTGCAAATTCGTTGGTAGTTAACTTTTCATTTAATGTATTGTCAGTTAACTCCTCAAAACTTTTCCAGTAATTTTTCTTCGAAGCCATTTATACTCCTCTCTTTTTTATATTAATAATGACATTTACCACACTCTAAACCTCCGATAGCATCAACTGTAATCTTAGTTGCGTCACCGTACTGTTTTTTCAATTTTTCGTGTAGTTCTGCGTAATATTCTTTGTTATACTCGTTGTCCATATCTACCTCAGTAGTTCTGTGACACTCGATACACCATCCCATTGTGAAATCATTCGCCATTTTTACTTCGTTCATTTCATCAACACGTCCGTGACATGCGAAACAAACTTGGTCTCCTGATCCAATGTTTAATTCTTTAGCATTTGGAATAGTTCCATCTTTAATTGCTTTCTTAATCGCTTTCTCTCCTGCTACAACGTGTTGCGCGTGGCTAAAGAATACGAAATCTGGCATATTGTGAATACGTACCCATTCGATTGGTTTTTGTGGACCATCGTATTTGTTCGTTTCTGTATTCCATCCAATAGCTTTATACATTTTTTGGATTTCTCCTGTATAGAAGTTCTTAACTGCCTCCTCATCAGAGAATTTACCAGAAGTGATTAATTCTTCTTCGAAGTAATCTCCTTTGTATTCTTTGATTGTTTTGTGACAGTTCATACATACGTTTGGTGAAGGGATTCCAGACACTTTACCGTATTTAGCTGAACTGTGACAGTACTGACAGTCGATACCTTGTACACCAGCGTGAACTTTGTGAGAGAAATAAATTGGTTGTTCTGGCTCGTAACCTTTATCAACACCAATTCCCATTAATCCCCAATACACATTGTACAATGCAAAGAATGCTAATACTGCGATTAACACACCACCAACTTTTTGGTATTTTTGGAAGAAGTTTGCGAAAGAAAAAGCAGCTTTTTCTTCTTTAGAATTTAAATCTTCTGTAGCTGTTGCTTTAACTAATGCATTTACGCGAACCAAAATCCACAATAATAATGCAGCTAATACAACAAATCCAATTGCGATAACTCCTGTACCAGCACCACCTCCGTTTCCGGCAGCAGCAGCTTTAGCAGCAGCAGCTTCTTTCTTTTTTGCAGCTTTTGCATCATCAAAAGCTTTTTTACCACCATCAGGATCGGCAGTATATGCTAAGATATTATCAATATCACCGTCAGATAAGTTAGGGAAAGCTAACATCTCCGTGTTATTGTACTCAGCGAAAATTTTGTTTGCATACGCATCTCCAGACGCACGTAAAGCTTTGTTGTCCTTAATCCAAGCGTGTAACCACTCTTTTCCAAGTCCAGCTTCTTCTTGTACGCGTTTCTCTACACCACGTAATTCCGGCCCAATTAACTTACCATCAATCTGGTGACAAGCAGTACAGTTGGCTTCGAATAACTCGTAACCTTTACCTGCATCTTGGGCATTTGCTAAGGAGAACGTCGATAGTATTATCGCGCAGCTCCATAAACGTATTCTTTTTAGAAATCTTGCCTTCATTTACTTAAATAATCTCAGTTCGTTGTTTCTTTTAACTCGTTTTTATTTGAACACTTAACTAACAGCAAAAATAGCTTCAATACTTAATAAAATCATAAAGTTTACATACTGAACTTTGTCATTCAGCTTAATTTAAAACGTTTCTAAATTAATTGTTAAAAGAAATGAAGCTATAAATATTATCTATTCGGTTTGAGATTAGAGGTTTTCATTGAAATGATTTACTATTTAACACAATCTGAAAAATAATTACTTTCTATTTTATCAAAATCAGTCATCAATAAAAGAATGATTAAACCAGATTATTTTGAAATTTAAAGTAATTTGGAACAATATTCGTTGTAGGAAAATAAAAGTCTATAAAATTTAATAACTTAATTGTAAAAAGTATATTTGCACAAATTAATTTCATCCTATGAAAAAATTTATCTTTTTATTCCTTATTACATTTTCGTCATGTGTTTTTGCACAAGATAAAATTGACACTGTTCAAATTATTAACAATGGTACATTGAATATGGAAATTGATAGTAGAATAAACACTGTGTTAAAAGCAAAAGAAGATGCTGTATGTACATACACTGCTCCGATCAAAAAAAATACAGAAAAAAAACCTATCGTACAATCGAATGATCCATGTGCAGGAACTCCACAAGTAAATGGTTTCAAAATTCAGATTTATTATTCAAAAGATAGAAATGATGCAGACAAAGTAAGAAATGAATTCTCGCGTTCTTTTCCAGATTTATCATCTCAAACAGCCTATTTTTCTCCAGACTACCGAGTTTTAGTTGGCGATTACTTTACAAGAGCATCGGCATCAAGAGATATTCGTCGTTTAAAATCGAAATACAATAGCGCATTTTCTATTCCATTCAAAGTTTTATGTAGAAAGGCAAAATAATTGTTTATTGAATGAAAAATGTATCCTTATCACAATAAAATAAAACAGCGAATAAATAATGGAGAACTAATTTCGTATGAATTTGTAGAAAAATATAAAAATATTTCTCCATGCTTAGTTTTATATTTCAAAACAGAACCTTTTGTTCGTCCAATTCGTGAACATCGTTTTGCAGAATATAGATTACTTTTAAAAATAGAAGACAATTAGTTTCAAAAAAACTAATGAAAATATATACAATTAAAAAAGCGTTATCAAATTTTTTGGTAACGCTTTTTCATATTTTAATGGTAATATTTAGTAGTTGATTCATGCTTTTGTTTTTAGTTATTCAGAATTCTACCTCTACCCTCAATTTCTAATTGAATAAGTATCGATGCTAAATTTGTTTGTACAAATCCCAAATTGCCTGCAACTAAAACGCCTTTTTCTCCTGTCGATATTTTTTCGATTCCATAAACACTTGATTCGTCTTCTGGATTCGAATTTCCTTCGTAACGATAGATATAAATAATTTTAAAATCGTGAGGATGATCAATCAAATCACTTTCTAATAAATTAAAATCTTCTTGATATCCTTTTTCTGCCAACTCCTTTAGCGCTACGCTTGAAGTTTCATAATTAAATTGCCTTCTTTCGAACATAAAAATAGTTTTTGTGGGTTAATAATTATAAATCTAATCAATTAATATACAGAAACTTGTTAAACATTCGTTAACTATTCTATCAAGAAAAAAAATTAACATACTTAATGATTTATTGTATTCGAAATAAGTTCTTATTTTTGACAAAAAGATACAATGATTCTAGAAAAATTAAACCAAAACGAAGCAAATTTTGCTGATGTTATTACGCATATTGAAGAAAATTATAACTATACACCATCTGCTTTTGTAAATGGAAATCAAGAGAATGCTATAGATCAAAATCAAGGTAGTGCAAAGGTGTTTGCTTTTGCAAAATTGAATGGTTTGTCTCAAGATGATACATTAAAATTATTTGCAGAACATTATCAAGCTGTATTAGCTACGCCAGAAGGAAATGATCACAATAATATTCGTCAATTTATGCAAAACGGATGGAAAGGTGTAACATTCGAAAACGAAGTGCTGTCAAAAAAATAAACTTTTTAAAAAAACGTCTTACATTTTGTAAGACGTTTTTAATTCAACTAAAAAGGAGCCATAAAACTAATCGTATAATGATCGATGGTTTTTCCCTTTAAATCTTTTAATTCTAAAATAACCGGAACTTTGTAGGACTTTAGTTCACTTTTAGGAATTTTAATATCTATTAAACCTTGCTTTAATTGCCCTTGATTTATTTGTATATATTGGTTTGGTTCTACTAACAAAACAGTTTTTCCACCTTTAAAACCATTTACATGAACAACTAATTTATATGGTTCATTGGTTTTATTCATCAAACTATATTGCATCGTATTAATGATATAATCACCTTCTACGACATAATCTTTTCCTGGAACTTGTAGAAACTTTACTTCGACATCACTTCTATTTAACATAAATACTGTCATCGCACCAATCATTGCAACCAATACAAATGTAAAAGCAAGTAATCTCGCTGTAATCTTAAATGATTTTCCTTGTTCGATATTTTCTTCAGAAGCATAACGGATCAATCCTGTCGGAAGATTAATCTTCGTCATAATATCATCACAAGCATCCATACAAGCAGTACAGTTTACGCATTCTAATTGCGAACCATTTCTAATATCAATTCCAGTAGGACAAACCGCTATACATTGACGACAATCTATACAATCACCTTTTCCTACAGCAGTTCGATCTTCACCTTTTCTAAATTTAGAGCGTCCATTTGTATTTTCACCTCTTTTAAAATCATACGAAACTTGAATTGTTTTTTTATCAATCAAAACTCCTTGAAATCTTCCGTAAGGACATACCAACGTACAAACCTGTTCACGAAACCAAGCGAAAACAAAATAGAAAAAAACACTGAAAATAAATGTTCCAAATAATAAACCTCCATGCTCTGATGGACCCTCGGTAATTACTTTAATCAATTCATCCATTCCAACGATATATGCTAAAAGTATATTCGAAAAGAAAAACGAAATAATGTAAAATATCGTCCATTTTCCTCCTCTCTTCAGAATTTTTTCTTCGTTCCAATCTTGTTTATCTAAACGAATTTGTTTACTTCTATCACCTTCTATCCAATATTCAATTTTACGAAAAACACTTTCCATAAAAATGGTTTGCGGACATAGCCATCCACAAAACAATCGTCCATAAACAGTTGTAAATAATATAATAAAAACCACACTTACAATCATTCCGAAAGCAAGTAAGAAAAAATCTGTTGTAAAAAATGGATAACCAAAAAGGATGAAATTCGTATTAAACACATCAAATTTGAAAATAGGATTTCCATTTGGTAATTTTATAAAGGGTAACCCAACTAATAATATCAATAGAACCGAAGAAACAATTGTACGATAATTAGTGTATTTTCCAGAAGGTTTCTTCGCATACACCCATTTTCGAGTTCCTTTTTTATCCATTGTTGCGACTTCTGTTCTGAATTGTTCATTCTCTTTTTCAAAACCAAGTTGCGTTGAATCTTGTTTTATATCACTCATATACCTTCTACTTAATATCTATGCAAATTTACCGCTACAATCAAGTTAGAGTTTGGCACTATTTATGGTATTTATGGTAATATTTATGGATTGATATAAATCATTAATTTATAAATATTTACCAAACCATAACCTAAGCCACCTATTATGAGAAACTTACTAAAACTACTAGTATTTTCTATTTGTACTTTTACATTTTCGCAAGAAATTTACACAATAAAAAATGTGAGTCAGTTTGCAATTTATCCAGGATGTGAAGAAAAGACAGATGATTACGTAGAATGTTTTAATACGAAATTGAATCATGATCTTGAAGAAAGATTATCCAAAATAAAACTGGATAAAATACTCCAAAAATCTGGTGATTATTTTGCGAAATTAAATTTTATAATTGATGAAAATGGATACTTTTCCAACATAACTTCTCAAGGAAATGAGACATTAGGAAGAATTGCTACACAAATTTTGTATAAAATAAATAGAGAACAAGAAGAAAATTCAACTAAAATAAAACCTGCTTTAATTAACGAAAATCCTGTAAAAGTCTATTTTAATATTCCTGTTCGATATAGTAATAATTAATCTAAGCGTAATATTGTTTTCGAAATTGCTCTGGTGTAAAATTGGTATATTTCTTAAAGAATTTTACGAAATAAGAAGCATCTTGAAAGTTAAGTAAATAAGCTATTTCTGTCACCGAAATTTCTTTATTAACCAGCAAACGTTTTGCTTCTAACACCACACGACTTCTGATCAACTTTCCTGCGGAATTACCCAAAACATCTTTACAAAGTGCATTCAAATGATTGGGCGTGATATACAAAAGTTCTGCATATTCTTTTGGCAATTTTTTCGTTTTAAAATTTTGCTCAATAAGCGTTTGGAAATTATGCAATAACACCGATTGGTAATCAGTTGTATTCACTTTTTTCACTTCTAAACTTCTTTCGATATCAATGAACAAACTCATTAAATGAAACCCAATTTTTAGATTTGAAAACTGATTATTTTGATGATTTTCGTTCATCATTTCTTCAAAATAATGTGCAATTTTTTGTTGAATTTCTTTCGGAATTTCTACCACATGTTCCTTTACTAAAATTGATTGCAAAAATCTGAACTTTTGTAAAATAGACGAATTAATCCCAATCCAATCAAAAAAATTATCAAAAAAATTCACAACAAACCCATCATATTCTTCTTTAAAATACCATTGATGCACTTGTCCAGGCTTCATAAAATACATCGTTCCAGATTTTGCCTCAAACTTTTCAAAGTCGATTAAATGTTCTCCACTCCCTTCTGTAAAATAAACCAAATGGTAATAATTATGGCTATGAACTTCCTGTAAATGCGGATTACTATCCACATAACCTCTAAATCGATCCACAGAAAACAATTCGTTGCTGTTCTTTTCTGTGTTCAAATTACAGATATCATATGTCGGAAATAGTTTTTTTGTCATAATGGAGTGAATTATCAGATGTAAAAATAAATACAATTGCTAATAGTTGGACTGAAAAGTTTAACTTTAAGCAATAGAACATCAAAAATGGAATTTAAAGAGAAAAAAATTATTTTACTTTCATTGGATGGCGGAGGAATTAGAGGAATTATTTCGTGTGTCATTCTAAAATACATCGAAGATAAACTGAAAGAATTGCACGATGAAAATGCTAAAATTGGCGATTATGTTGATTTTATTGCAGGAACTAGTACAGGTGCTTTAATTGCCGCTTTGTTACTTTCACCTTCTGACGATAATCCGAAGAAAGCAAAACATTCTATCACAGATGCACTCAATATTTATTTGGGAGAAGGAAAAAATATTTTCTCGAAAACGTTTTGGACAATTCTCAATAATCCTCTAAGTGTTTTAAAAGATAATTTACCGACATTGGTTTTAGAAGAACAATTGAAAATTGTTTTCGGAAAGTTAGAATTAAAAGATTTAATTCGTCCTTGCGCTTTACTTGCGTATGATACAGAACATCAAAAACCTAAAATTTTCAATTCAATTGATGGAATTTCGCCTTTTAGAAATTTTTATATAAAAGATGTTTGTAGAGCATCCTCGGCTGCACCAACCTATTTTGAACCAGCAAAAATAAAATCGTTTGCAGACCAAGAGTTTTGCTGTATTGATGGTGGTGTTTTTGCTAACAATCCAACATTTGTCGGATTTATAGAAACACAAAAAATAAACTTCAACAAATACTTCAAAGATGAATTAAAATTTAACGGAACAGCTTCTTTACAAGAATTTGTTGTTATTTCCATTGGTAATGGCTCAAGAGCAAAATCCTATAAACATGAACATTTAAGTGGAATTTCAAAATCAAAATGGGTAGATCCTTTGGTTGATATTTTTATTTCGACTGGTGTTGATATGGTTGACCAAGAAATGAAAAGTATGTTCGCTTTACTGAAACCAAAGTATCAACAAAATTATTATCGTTTTAATCCAGAAATTCCTGAATCTGCTTTAGATTTAGGAAATGTTTCAAATACCAATATCAAAACATTATTAGATGTAGCAAATGACTTTGTTGCAAAACACAAAGAGTATTTAGATGAAGTGGTACAAAAATTAATATTCAATCAAATTGAAATACAATAAAAAAAGGCTTTGAAGTTTATTTTCAAAGCCTTTTCTATTTTCTATTTATTACGAACATAAACAAATATTTCTTGTTCTCGATTCAATTCTCTGTTATCAATCATACTTTCTATACAAGCATGCGGATCTGAGAGCACATTATTTCCGTTATAATCAACATAACTTCCATTCTCTTGCGCAACAACATGAGCTTTCAACAAATCTGGTGTTAATTTTTTTCGTTCACCAATCAAGGTATATACATATTCTCGACCTGTTTCATCAGTAAAATTATCCACTTTATAGACTTGATCTAACTCTCTTTCATGATCAATTATAACAAATAAGTAATCTTTGTGGCTATCTTTTTCAAAAAAAATTCTTCTCATAGCTTCAATTGTTTGACTCAAATTTAATAAAAGAATATTTGTTTTACCAATGAAAATTAAAAACTTTTGCTAGTTTTTTAAAATATCCTCAAAATCGAAACAAATTAAATTTTACTTTTGTGTAAAACCAATTCAAAAAATGAAAACTCTTCTAAAAATAATTACTTTAACATTAATTTGTTGTTTCAGCAAACAAAGTTTTGCTCAAAAATCTATCCCATTAAATCAACAAATTGAAGAAATTATTACATCAAAACATTCTTTTCCTTTTAATGGTGTTATTTTAATTTCTAAAAATGGAAAAACTGTCTATGAAAAAGTCTATGGTTTTCAAAATATAGAAGATAAAACTCCTCTAAAAAAAACAAATCAATTTGAAATCATGTCCAATTCAAAATTATTTACTTCTGTTTTAATTTTGAAAGAAGTCGAAAAAGGAAAAATAAATTTACAACAATCTATAAAAACATATTTACCTGAAATTACACAAACTTGGGCAGATTCTGTTACCGTTCATCAATTATTAAATCATACACATGGGATAAAAGATGTTTCGCAACCGCTTTTATTCAAACCAGGAACAGAATTCAAATACGGAAATTATTCGTGTGTTCTTTTAGGTAAAATCTTAACAAAAGTAACCAATAAAACCTATAGAGAATTAGCCACGAATTTGATTAAAGAAACTAGCCTTACCGAAACATTTGTATATTCTGAAAAGGAAAAAAATCAACTCGTACAAGGTTATTTTTATCAAAATGATTCGCTAATTCTAAATCACCAAACATTGATTAACGAAGAAAATTTACCTGCAGATGGAATAATTTCGACAGCAAAAGATTTAGCAAAATGGAATAGTTTATTACATAATGGAAAAATTTTAAAACAAGAAACCTATCAACTTTTAATAACACCTTCTACTCTATCACAACATAATGTTTTTGGTAAAACTCCTCATGGATATGCATATAATATACGAAATGTTACTGAAAATAATATCAATTACGTTGGGCATACAGGTCTAGGAGACGGTTTCTCTGCTATAAATATTTATTTCCCTAAGTCAAAAGTTAGTTTAGTTGTTTTACAAAATATTATGCCTGATCAACCAGAAGACTACTATTTCTATGAAAAGTTGATAAAAGATGCCGTCATGAAAAGTGATTTGATAACAAAATAAAACGTAAATTTTAGATCAAGTAGTTATAAAACAATATTTTTGGTATTATCCTTGTTAGAAATTCGTATCTTAAATCCAACTAAAACGAATAAAATCTAACCAATTGAAATTCAACACAAAGAAAATACTCAAATATTTCTCTCTTACGCTTTTATCAATAATCTTATTGTTGACCATTGCTGTTTTCAGCTTACAATTTCCTGCTGTTCAAAATTTTGTTAAAAATAAATTAGTCAATTACCTTGAAAATAAAATCCATACAAAAGTTCAATTAGATCGAGTTTATATTGACTTTCCTAACAGCCTTGTCATGGAAAATCTTTTTCTACAAGGACAAGATGTGGACACCTTATTGTACGTCAAAAAATTTGATGTAGGTCTTGATATTTGGCAGTTAACCAAGAGTAAAGCAGATATAAAATCTGTTGATTTGGATGGTTTAAAAGCAAATGTAATTCGTAAACCAGACGGAAAATTTAATTTTGATTACATTATGAATGCTTTTGCTACCGACGAAAAAGAAGAAAGTACTTCCAAACCTTTTATTGTTTCCTTGGATAAAATAAAACTTCAAGATATCAAGGTTTCATTCATCGATCAGCAATCTGCAAACAACATCAATGTTTATTTAAATTCGTTTGATACACGTATCAAAAAGTTTGATTTAGAACAAAATTCGTATGCGATTGGTGATATCAATTTAGATGGTTTAAAACTTAAATTAAAACAAGATATTGTAAAAGAAGTTTCACAAAAAGTTGAAGAAAAAGTTGATTCGTTGAATAATCAAAAACCAATGAAAATCGAATTGAATGGAATTAATTTAACCAATTTTGATGTAGATTATGGTGATGATAATTCTGGAATGTTTGCAAAAGTAAAATTCAAAGATTTCAAAACTAAAGTCAAAAAACTTGATTTACAACAGAATTCTTATGCCATTGATGATATTTTATTGAATGGTTTATGGGTTGACTTCAATCAAAAAATGGTTGAAAAAATTCAAGAAAATAATGTTGATAAAATCAATTCAAAATCAACACAAAATCCTCTTCAAATTACATTAAACAAAATTAATTTGAATGATATCAAAGTTAATTACGGTGACGAAAATTCGAAAACGTTTGCAAAAATCAACCTGAATGAATTTGAAACAAAAGTCAATAAACTTGATCTTGAAAATTCAATTTTTGATATTGAAAATATTTTATTGAAAGACGCTGACATCGAAGCCAATTTATATCTTTCTTCTAAAAATTCGACATCTCCTCAAACTTCTACATCTACTCCAATGAATTTGGTTTTGAATGAAACAATTTTAGAAAATGTAAAAGTAAAATATAACAATACAGCAGAGCGTAGAACTGCGCAAGGAATGGATTTTAACCATTTAGATTTTTCTAAATTAAATCTTGATTTGCGCGATTTCAAAATGTTCAATAATACATTTGCTGGACAAGTAAAAAGTGCTGAAATAAAGGAATCAAGAGGTTTGAATATTCAGAAATTGACAACAGATTTCTTGTACGCAGATACACAAGCGTATCTGAAAAACCTTTATTTACAAACACCAAGAACCGTTCTTCGTGACGAAGTTATTTTACGTTACAATACGATTAATGAGTTAACTTCTCATCCAGAAAATGTTTTGGTTAATGCAAATATCAAAAATTCAAAAATTGGTTTGGCAGATATTTTAAATCTTGCTCCAACGCTTAGAAATACGACGCCTTTCGACAAATATCCAAACGCCATTCTGAGTGTTAACACCAATGTAAAAGGAAAAGTAAACGATTTATTGATTAATAATTTACAAGTTTCTGGTTTAGATAACTTGCAACTTTCGGCTTCAGGAAGAGTGAAAAATGCGATGAATCCGAAGAATTTATTTTATGATTTGAACATCAAAAACTTTTCGACATCATCTAAAACGATTTACAATTTAATTCCGAAAAATACCATTCCAACTAACATTAGAATTCCTTCAAAGCTTTCTGTCAAAGGAAATGCAAAAGGAACAACCGAAATTATCAATACACAATTGGCAATAAATTCTACGTTGGGAAATGCGAAAATTGATGCAATTGTGGACATGCAAAAAAAGGATGCAGAAAAATATAATGTCAAAGCAGATCTACAAAATTTGGATATTGGAACGCTTATTAGCAACAAAGATTTAGGTAAAATAACTGGAAAAATTAATGCTGTTGGAACAAGTTTCAACCCTGAAAAAATGGTTACAAAACTTTCGGGAACCGTTTCATCCGCTTATTACAATAAATATACTTATCAAAATATAACACTCGATACAAAAGTGAATCATGGTGCCTTTGATGCGCATGTTTTCTCAAAAGATCCAAACGCGAATCTTAATTTGACTGCTTCTGGCGTGTACAAAAAAGATTTATCTGATGTAAAATTGAACGGAAATATTGTCAAATTAGATGTTCAAAAGCTTGGTTTTTACAACGAACCAATGATTGTAGCTGGTGAAATTGATGCCAATTTTGCTGATTTAAATCCAGATTATTTAAATGGTTCTTTGTACCTGAAAAACTTTGCATTATCCAATACAAAAGATATTTTTCCAATGCAAGAAGTAAGCTTGATTGCGACTTCAACTGCTGATTCAAATCAAATTAGTTTGACTTCACAATTGGCCGATTTGGATATGAAAGGAAAATTTAAATTGACACAAATTTTTGGTTCGCTAACTTCAACAATTAACCAATATTATGAATTTCAGAAACCAAATAAAGACGAAAAAATAGAACCTCATCAATTCTTTACTTTGAATGCAAAAATTAAAGATGATGAATTGATTCGAAGATTTGTTCCAGATTTGAAAAACTTTGAAAACATAACACTTGACGCAACCTATGATGCAGATTCAAAACAAATCAATGTTGATGGAAAAATCCCAAATTTAACGTACGGAACAAATACGATTAACAATGGATTGATAAAATTATCCAACCAAAATGAAGCCTTGTTGTATTCGTTGAATGTGGATGCGTTAAAAAGCGAAAGTTTTCAATTACAAAAAATTGATTTGAATGGTGATATTACAAATAATGTTATCAATTATAACGTTTCGACAAAGGATGTGAAAGATGTAACGCAATTTTTGCTGGCTGGAAATCTAAAAACGTTGAATGATATCACGGAAATTAGTCTAAATCCGAATGGATTGGTTTTAAACTACGATCAATGGCAAGTTGGCGAAGGAAATTTAATTCAGTTAAGAAAAGATGGAATTGTTGCAAATAATTTCAGTTTGATGAACAATGGAAGTCAAATTTTATTGCAATCTGAATCGGAAAAAGGAACAAGTCCACTGAATATTACCATTAAAGATTTCAAAATTGAAACCATTGCAGAAATCATTAAAAAAGAGGATTTACCTGCCGAAGGAACAATCAATGGAACAGCTCAAATTAGAGATTTAAACAAAGAAATGACATTCAATGCTGATTTGACCGTTTCAGATTTAAAAGCTTTTGGAAATCCTATTGGAAATATTATAGCAAAAGTAAAAAACACTTCTCCAACCATGATTAACGCTGACATTACCTTAGATGGAAACAGCAACAACATGAAGATTTTTGGAGATTATAACACCAAAGAAAGTGCGTTTGATTTAGCTTTAGATATCAATCGATTAGAAATGAAATCGGTGCAAGGATTTACAATGAATCAAATCAAAGACACAGAAGGTTATATTTCTGGAAATCTAAAAATCGCTGGAACAATGGATAAGCCGAGCATTTTAGGTCAAGTCAAATTTAATCAAGTAGGTTTAACGATTGCTGAAACAGGAAGTAATTTCAGAAAAATTGATGACGTGATTGATTTCACGAACAAAGGAATTGAGTTCAATCGATTCAAAATTAATGATAATGATGGTAATTCATTAACGATAAGAGGAGAAATTTTAACCGAAACGTATCGTGACTTCGCTTTCAATTTAACAGCAAATGCACGAGATTTCAATGTGGTAAATTCAGAAAAATCGAACGACGCCATCATGTACGGAAAGTTAGCTGTTAATGCAAACTTAACGATAAAAGGTGACTTAGATTTACCGAAAGTAAACGGAAGCTTAACCGTGACTGATGATACGAATTTCACATTTGTTTTACCACAATCTTCACCTTCTTTACAAGAGCGCGAAGGAATTGTCGAATTTATCGATCAAGATCAAGTGGCGCTTCAAGAAACGATTAAAACAGATGAATTAATAGCCGAATCTAAAATAAAAGGGTTAGATGTAAGTGTCAATATTGAAATTAGTAAAGAAGCTAAAACATCTATTATCATCGACAAAGCAAACGGAGATTTTGTTGAAATACAAGGTGAAGCAGAATTAACAGGCGGAATGGATCCTTCAGGAAAAATGACGTTGGTTGGCGTTTATCAAGTAGAAAAAGGTGCGTACGAACTTTCGGTAAGCATGTTAAAACGTCGTTTTGATATTCAGAAAGGAAGTACCATTACATGGACTGGTGAGCCAACTACAGCCAATTTAGACATTACGGCGATTTACAAAACAAAAGCTGCTCCCATTGATTTAATCGAACAACAAATTTCAGGTTATTCATCAGCAGAAATGAACATGTACAAACAACGAATTCCGTTCAATACTGAATTAATTTTAAAAGGTGAACTATTAAAGCCTGATATTAAATTCAATATTTCAATGGATAAAGACAATCCGTCCATTGCAACTGCGGTGATAGAAAATACACAATCGAAATTGGATCAGTTGAAAAATGATGAAGCCGAAATGAACAAACAAGTTTTTGCGCTATTATTATTGAATCGTTTTATTGGCGAGAATCCGTTCGAAAGTAAAACAAGTGTATCTGCAGAAACAATGGCGTTACAAAGTGTGAGTAATATTCTATCTCAGCAATTGAATAATTTAGCGGATGATTTAATCCAAGGAATTGACATCGATTTGGGATTAGATACGCAAGACGATTATTCTTCAGGATCTAAAAACACACGTACTGATCTGAATGTTGCCGTGAGCAAACGATTACTAAACGACCGATTGAAAGTTTCGGTTGGAAGTAATTTTGGATTAGATGGTGATGCACGAGAAAATGAAAACATGACTAATATTGCGGGTGATATCACAATTGATTATAGCTTATCTCGTGATGGTCGATACATGTTGAGAGCTTATCGAAAAGATGAATACCAAGTCGCATTACAAGGACAAATTGTAGAAACAGGTGTTGGATTTATCATCACATTAGATTACGATAAATTCAAAGAAATTTTCGAGAAAAGAAGAAAAAATAGAACGAACAGAGCAAATAGAAATACACAAAATCAAGAAGTGAAACCATGAAAAAATCAGTTTTAACCTATATCAAATTTATAACTTGTTCAATTTCTATTTTAGGTATTTCTTCTTGTAGCAATACACGTTTTCTCAAAGAAGGTGAAATGCTTTACACGGGCTCTAAATTAACAATAGAAGGCGATTCATTAAGCAAAACAGACAAAGCTGAACTAAAAGATAATCTCGAAAAAAATATCATTCCAAAACCTAATTCAAGTTTTTTTGGACTTCGTCCGCGTTTGTACATTTACAACATCACCAGCGAACCTAAAAAGCAAAAAGGACTGAAATATTGGTTAAAATATAAAGTGGGTGAAAAACCTGTTTTATTGGGAGATGTAGACATCGAATTCAATAAAGATATTTTAGTTAATTATTCTGAAAACAAAGGATATTTCAATGCCAAAGCACAAGGTGATACAATAAGTAACAACAAAAAAGCAGAAGTACATTATGTTTTAAAACCACATAAACGTTATTACATCAACCAAATTAATTTCCCAAAAGACACCACTTTAGCGGTCAACAAAGAAATTAAAAAAACACAAGCTAACACTTTACTAAAAGATAAACAGCCTTTTGATTTAGATGTTATAAAAGCCGAACGAGAACGAATAGATGCGCGACTAAAAGAAAATGGATTCTATTATTTTCATCCCGATAACATTATTGTACAAGCGGATAGTACAGTTACAAATAAACAAGATGTTGAACTTTTTGTAAAATTAAAAGATAAGACACCAGAGCAAGCCAAACAACAGTATAGTATAGATAAAGTAATTGTTTTCCCAGATTATAACATTCGTGATGCTCGAAAAGGAATCTACAATATGCCCATGAACAACGACTTCTTAGCGAAATATGAGCAAAATGGTTTTTACATGGTCGATTCTAAAAAGATTTTCAAACCAAAAGTTTTTGACCGCGCGTTATATTTTAAAACAGGAGATATTTACAACCGAGCAGATCATAATTTAACCCTAAATCGATTAATTAATTTGGGTGTATTCAAATTTGTGAAAAATGATTTCGTGATCTCTGATTCTATTAATAATAAATTTGATGTGTATTATACCTTAACACCACGCGAATTCCAATCATTGAGATTAGAAGTTTTAGGACGAACAAATTCGGCGAATTACGGCGGTGGTGAATTAAACTTGAACTGGACACACCGAAATATATTTAAAGGAGCAGAACAGCTTAAAATGGCTTTGTATGGTGCTTTTGATATGCAATTAGGAGGGCAAAAAGATGCCAACAACATTTTTAGAGCTGGTTTTAATACACAACTTTCGATTCCAAGAATTGTAGCACCATTCAAATTTCATTCATCGAGTGCATTTGTACCAAGAACAAATATTGAAATTGGTTACGAATATCAAAACAGATCAAAATTATATACCTTACATAATTTCAATACATCATTTGGATATGTTTGGAAAGAAAATGCTCAAAAAGAGCACAATTTAAAAGTTTTTAGTGCGACTTTATTGTTCCCAGAAAAAGTAACAGATGAATATAACAGCAAAATTTACGATTCAATTGGAAATATCATCAACCCAAGTTTAAAACGTGTAGTGGACAAACAATTAATCTTTGGACCACAATATTCGTACACGTATACAACCACAATGTTACCACGAAATAGTACATTCTACTACCGTGGATCTGTCGATTTAGCGGGAAATTTAACTGGATTGATTACAGGTGCAAACGTAAAAAAAGACAAAGAAAAAGAGATTTTCAAAATCCCATTTAGTCAATACGCAAAAATGGAACACGACTTCCGTTTTTATCATAAATTTTCAGATAAATCATCAATTGCCACACGATTTATTGGTGGCATCGCTTATCCGTACGGAAATTCAGAATTTGTTCCCTACTCGAAACAATTCTTTGTCGGAGGAAGCAACAGTATTCGTGCATTTAGAGCGCGAACATTAGGACCAGGAAGTTATGATCCACGTAACCAAAATGCAAATTTCTTTTATGATCAATCAGGTGATATTAAATTAGAAGTAAATGCAGAATTTAGACAAAAATTATTCAGCTTTCTTAATCTCGCCTTGTTTGTTGATGCTGGAAACATTTGGTTAATCAACGAAGATGAAACACGTCCAGGTGCTAAGTTTTCAAAAGAGTTTATGAATGAAATTGCAGTTGGAGCTGGTTTAGGACTACGTCTAGATTTTAATATCTTAATTTTAAGATTAGATTTAGCAACTCCACTTCGAGTTCCTTATTACGAAAAGAATGACCGCTGGACTTTTGATAAAATAGATTTTGGAGACAAAGCATGGCGAAAAGATAATTTAATTCTAAACATCGCCATTGGATATCCGTTCTAAGCGTAAAGCGTAAAGCGTAAAGCGTAAAGCGTAAAGCAAAAATAAAAAACGAGCATCATATGACGCTCGTTTTTTATTTATAATGTTTAAGATTATTTCAAATCAAAACGATCTGCGTTCATTACTTTGTTCCAAGCAGCAACGAAATCATTGATAAATTTATCTTGTGCATCTTCTTGCGCATACACTTCAGCTACAGCTCTTAATTCAGAATTAGAACCGAAAACCAAATCAGCACGAGTTCCTGTCCATTTTGGTGTACCTGTTTTACGATCAGAACCTAAATAAACTTCTCTTGATTCGTCTTTCGCTTTCCATTGTGTACCCATATCTAATAAGTTTACAAAGAAATCATTTGTCAATTGACCTGGACGATCTGTTAAAATTCCGTGATTAGAACCATCGTAATTAATGTTAATTGCGCGTAAACCTCCGATTAAAACAGTTAATTCTGGTGCTGTTAATGTTAGTAATTGAGCTTTATCAATTAATAATTCTTCAGTAGAAACACCTAATCGTTTTCCTTTGCGGTAATTACGGAAGCCATCAGCAATTGGTTCTAACCATGCAACAGATTCAACATCTGTTTGTTCTTGCGATGCATCAGTACGTCCAGCTGCAAAAGGAACTGTAATTGTTTTTCCAGCATCTTTCGCGGCTTTTTCAATCGCGGCATTTCCTCCTAAAACAATCAAATCTGCTAAAGAAACTTGTTTAGAAGTATTTGCTTCATTGAATGAAGCCTGTACACCTTCTAAAGCTTTTAAAACTTTATTTAATTGAATTGGATTATTCACATCCCAATTTTTCATTGGTTCTAATCGAATTCTCGCGCCATTCGCTCCACCACGTTTGTCAGATCCACGGAAAGTAGATGCCGAAGCCCAAGCTGTACCTGCTAATTCTGAAACAGATAATCCTAAATCTAAAAGTTGAGCTTTTAAATTCGCGATATCATTTTCATCAATTAACTCATGTGTAACAGCTGGAACTGGATCTTGCCATGTAAACGTTTCTTTTGGTGCATCCGCACCTAAATAACGAGATTGAGGTCCCATATCACGGTGTGTCAATTTGAACCACGCTTTACGGAAAGCATCTTCAAATTCTGCTGGATTTTCTAAGAAACGACGACCAATTTTTTCGTAAGCCGGATCAACACGTAAGGCAATATCCGAAGTCAACATCGTTGGTCTTAATTTTTTAGAAGCATCATGAGCATGTGGAATAATTTCACCTACATCTTTCGCCACCCATTGATGAGCTCCAGCTGGAGACTTTGTTAATTCCCATTCGAAACCGAATAAATAGCTTAAGAATAAATTCGACCATTCTGTTGGTTTACTTGTCCACGTTACTTCAAGACCAGATGTAATGGTATCACCTGCATTTCCTGTTCCGTACGAGTTTTTCCAACCCAAACCTTGCATTTCAAGATCAGAAGCTTCTGGATCAGCTCCAACATGATCAGCCGAAGCAGCACCATGTGTTTTACCAAATGTATGTCCACCAGCAATCAATGCTAAAGTTTCTTCGTCATTCATTGCCATACGTGCAAACGTATCACGAATATCTCGAGCCGAAGCTAATGGATCAGGATTTCCATCTGGTCCTTCAGGATTCACATAAATTAAACCCATTTGTACAGCAGCCAAAGGATTCTCTAAATCGCGATCTCCAGAATAACGACTATTTTCTCCTCCACTTGGTTCTAACCATATTTTTTCAGATCCCCAATACACATCCATGTTTGGCTCCCAAACATCTGCACGACCACCTGCGAAACCAAGTGTCTTGAATCCCATTGATTCTAACGCAACATTTCCTGTTAATACGATTAAATCTGCCCAAGAAATTTTATTTCCATATTTTTGTTTGATCGGCCAAATTAAGCGACGAGCCTTATCCAACGATACGTTATCTGGCCATGAATTAAGAGGCGCAAAACGTTGTTGCCCTTCACCTGCTCCTCCACGTCCATCTTGTACACGATAAGTTCCAGCACTGTGCCAAGCCATACGAATAAAAAATGGTCCGTAATGACCGAAATCTGCTGGCCACCAATCTTGCGAATCCGTCATCAAAGCTTTTAAATCTGCTTTTACAGCTTCTAAATCTAATTTTTTGAATTCTTCAGCATAATCAAAATCTACTCCCAAAGGATTTGATTTGTTTGAATGTTGACGAAGAATACTAACATTTAATTGATTAGGCCACCAATCTTTATTTTGAGTCCCTTCACCAGCAACAGGTGTTGTCGCTACTTTACCATTGTGAAATGGGCATTTTGAGATGTCTCCTCCTTGATTTTCCATTAATGATTATTTTATGTTTATTATTTTGTTTTGTAAATATCATAAATATAATAATTTGTCTTATTAATTAAAAATCAAATTGTTTTATCAATCAATCAATTTATTTTATAAAGTATATATATTAAATAGTTAATAATTATATTGTTTCTAGTTTTTAATGAGTAAAGAATTTATAACTCCGTAATAGCAGGTAATTTTCATTTTGTATTCGTAATTCGAAACTCGTAATTCGTACTGCATCATAAAATTATTATACTCAAAAAATGTTTTTATATTTGTAACAATGAAATTTATAATTTTCATAATCGCTTTATATGTTAATGTTCTATCATTTATTCCGTGTCAGGATACAAATAATAATGGATCACTAACTTCTATGGTACATAGTGAAAATGAAGAACCTAATCATAAAGATAAATGTAGTCCTTTGTGTGCATGCAATTGTTGTCAAATAACAATTTCTTCTATAAAATTTACACGATTACTAAAGACTCCGAAAGTATTTGAACCAAATACTTCCAAAAAAATACAATTCAAGGAAAATACAATTAAAAATCAATTGTATGCCGATATCTGGCAACCTCCCAAGATAAATCTTGCTTAACGAGACGATTTCTTTTTTCGTCAATTAATAGAATTCAATTATCAAAACTGTAATTCTATCCCTTTTCTGTGCTCATTTATTTCGATAATAAATGGGTAATGTTAATGCAATTAATCAAATTATCTGTGTTAGATAAAATCATAAAATTTAGTATCCAAAACAAAATTGTTATTGGAATAATGACTGTATTATGGATTATCTGGGGCGTATGGAGTGCAACAAAATTGCCAATAGATGCTGTTCCAGATATTACAAATAATCAAGTTCAAATTATAACGGTCAGTCCTACATTGGCTGGCCAAGAAGTGGAACAATTGGTGACTTTTCCAATTGAACAAAGTATTGCAAATATTCCTGATATCGAAGAAACACGAAGTATTTCTCGTTTCGGATTATCTGTGATTACAGTAGTCTTTAAAGAAGATGTTGATATTTATTTTGCTCGTCAATTAGTTAACGAAAAACTAAAAGAAGCACAAGAAGATATTCCCAAAGGTGTTGGTATACCAGAGTTAGCTCCTGTTAGTACAGGACTTGGCGAAGTATATCAATATATTCTGCATCCTAAAAAAGGAAGTGAGAAAAAATACGATTCTAAGCAATTGCGCGAAATGCAAGATTGGATTGTTCGTAGACAATTAAACGGAACGCCTGGAGTTGCTGAGATCAATAGTTTTGGTGGAGAATTAAAGGAATACGAAGTTGCTCTAGATCCGAATAGATTACGCGCAATGGGAATTAGTGTAACAGATATTTTTGATGCCTTAGAAAAAAACAATCAAAATACAGGAGGAGCTTACATCGATAAGAAGCCAAATGCTTATTTTATTCGTGGAATTGGAATGGTGACTTCCTTGGATGATGTAAAGTTAATTCCAGTTAAAAATGATACAGGAACAGTTCCAATTTTTATAAAAGATGTTGCTGAGGTAAGATTTGGTCACGCAATCAGATACGGAGCTTTAACTTATAATGGCGAAGTAGATGCCGTAGGTGGTGTCGTGATGATGCTGAAAGGAGCCAATAGTAATGAAGTGGTAAATTTGATTAAAGAAAAAATACCAACTATTCAAAAATCTTTACCCGATGATGTAGTCATTGAGCCTTTTTTAGATCGAACAGACTTAGTTGACCGTGCAATTAGTACAGTGGAAAAAAACTTGATAGAGGGCGCATTGATAGTCATTTTTGTATTGGTTATTTTTCTTGGAAATTTAAGAGCAGGATTAATTGTTGCCTCTGCAATTCCGCTATCGTTGTTGTTTGCTTTGGGAATGATGAATGTTTTCGGTGTTAGTGCAAACTTAATGAGTTTGGGAGCTATTGATTTTGGATTGATAGTCGATGGAGCTGTGATTATTGTAGAAGCTACCTTACATCATCTTGGACTTAGAAAATCCACGCATCGTTTGTCTCAAAAAGAAATGGACGAAGAGGTTTTTCTTTCAGCTTCAAAAATTAGAAATTCGGCAGCGTTCGGAGAAATTATCATTCTTATCGTGTACATTCCTATTCTTACATTAGTTGGTGTAGAAGGAAAAATGTTTACACCAATGGCTAAAACAGTTGGCTTCGCTATCCTAGGTGCATTGATTCTTTCGTTAACTTATATTCCGATGATGAGTGCATTATTCTTATCAAAGAAACCAGTTTTGAAAGCTTCTTTTTCAGATAAAATGATGGTGAAAATTCACAAGGTTTATGAACCATTATTAGAAAAAGCAATCAAAATTAAATACTGGTTAGTCGGAATTACGGTAGCAATTTTTGTACTATCTATTGTTCAATTTAGAAATATGGGAGGAGAATTTATTCCTCAATTACAAGAAGGCGACTTTGCTTTTCACTGTATTTTGCCACAAGGAAGTTCGTTAACTCAAAGTTTAGAAACATCCATGCAAGCTTCTCGTATTTTAAAAGAATTTGATGAAGTAAAAATGGTTGTAGGAAAAACAGGTTCAGCCGAGGTTCCAACAGACCCCATGCCTCCAGAAGCATCGGATATGATTATCGTTCTGAAACCTAAGGAAGAATGGAAACGAAAAATTTCTTATGAAGAATTAGGCGATGAAATGTTAGAAAAATTAGAAGTTATCCCTGGTGTTTTCTTCGAAAAAAATCAACCAATTCAAATGCGTTTTAATGAGTTGATGACAGGAATTCGACAAGATGTTGCGGTCAAAATATTTGGTGAGAATTTAGATTCATTGTCTTATTATGCAGATAAAACCTCAAAAGCAATTCAATCTGTTGAAGGTGTTACGCAACCTCAAGTGGAACGAGTAAGTGGTTTACCTCAGATAAATGTTGAATATGATCGAATTCGAATGGCAAATTATGGATTGAATATTCAAGAGGTGAATGATATTTTAAGTACAGCTTTTGCAGGAAAAACAGCAGGTCAAGTTTTCGAAAATGAAAGACGTTTTGATTTAGTTGTTCGTTTGGATAGTGTGCATCGAAAAAGCATAGATGACATTAATAATTTAATGATTCCGACAAATTCTGGCAATCAAATTCCATTGTCTCAAGTTGCCAATGTGAGTTATAAATTGGGTGCTTCACAAATTAGTCGCGAAGAAGGAAAAAGAAGAATTGTAATTGGTTTCAACGTAAAAGATCGCGATGTAGAGTCGGTTGTAAAAGATATTCAAACAAAATTAGACAAAGAAATCAAATTGCCTTCTGGCTATTATTTCACCTATGGAGGTCAGTTCGAAAATCTACAAGCAGCTAGTCAACGTTTATTGATTGCAGTTCCAATTTCGTTGTTGTTAATTTTTATGTTGTTGTATTTTACATTCCATTCATTCAAACAAGCAGCCTTAATTTTCACAGCAATTCCAATGAGTGCAATCGGAGGTATTTTTGCATTAATTATTCGCGATATGCCATTTAGTATTAGTGCTGGAATTGGTTTTATTGCTTTATTTGGTGTCGCTGTTTTAAATGGAATTGTATTAATCGGAACATTCAATCAATTAGAAAAAGAAGGAGAGAAAAACATTCTAAAACGAATAATGGAAGGAACCAATATCCGATTGCGTCCTGTATTAATGACTGCAACAGTAGCTTCGTTAGGATTTTTACCGATGGCAATTTCCACAGGCGCAGGTGCCGAAGTACAAAAACCTTTGGCAACAGTTGTCATTGGAGGATTAATCACCGCTACTTTTTTAACCTTATTTGTCTTACCAATGTTATATTTAATATTCAATTCAAAACTTCCGAAAATAAAATTGAACTCAAAAAATACACTTCCATTTCTTGTAATCGGAATGTTTTTAATGGGACAATCTACTCAAGCACAAACTCGTTCAATTAATATTCAAGAAGCACAACAAATTGCAATTGAAAATAATCCTTTAATTAAAGCAGATGAATTAAGTATTTCGTCGAGCGAAGCGTTAAAAGGAGCCGCAAATGAATTACCAAAATTAAATGTGGAAGCGCAACTTGGGCAATATGCGAGTCCAAAATTCGATTATGGTTTATCTATTTCTCAAAGTATTCCATTCCCAACTATTTTTAAACACCGAAAGGCAGTTTTAGAATCAGAAGTAAATAGTAAGAAGATACAAAAAGAAGTGACAACAAACGAATTGTTGAAACAAGTGAGAACGTATTTCTATCAGATCGAATATTTAGAATATAACCATGATCAACTCGAGCAATTAAATAAACTTTATTTAGAATTTATTCGAATTGCTTCGGTTCGATTTAAGGCTGGTGATATTAAGAAAATCGAAATTAATACAGCAGAAACACAGCAAGGAGAAATTAATTTATTGTTGAAACAAAATAAAGTCTATTTGAATAATGCGTACAAAAATCTAAACGTTTTATTGAATACCGAAGAGGATTTTACAATTACCAAAGAGACGAATTATATTCCATTAAAATTGAGTGGAATTTTAGACGGTTCTACAATAGATAATAATCCAACAATTAAAGCATTTTATCAACAAATGGAAATTGCTGAGCGAAATAAAGAAGTGGTAAAAGCAGAAGGTTTGCCTGAGTTTTCGTTTGGTGTAAATAGTTTGTCGATGATTGGTATGCACGAGAAAAATGGCGTGGAAAGATATTACAATGGTCTTGATCGTTTTACTTCTGTAAATCTTGGAGTGGCTATTCCACTGACGTTTGGTGCAACAAAAGCAAAAATAAAAGCATTGGAATATGATAAACAAGCGATTCAGCAAAATGCAAATTATCAAAAACAACAACTGAAAGTTCAATTAGAAAATGCAACGAATCAATATCAGCAAGATTTGGATCAATATGAATATTATGTGAACCAAGCTATTCCAAATGCAGAAAAAATTGTAAAAGCAGCTCAGTTGGGATATAAAACAGGAGAAATATCGTACATCGAATATCTTTTTGCTTTACAAACAGCAACAGATATTCAGTTAAAATATCTTGAATCAATCCAACAAGTTAATCAAACAGTGGTCAATATTAATTCAATCATCAATCAATAAAATGAAAAAAATAAATATCCTTATCTATAGCATTCTAGCTTTATCATTTCTGAATAGTTGTACAAAAGAAGTTAAAACAGAACAACCGACAGAAGAAAAAGAAGAACAACATGATGAAGTTGCAGAAACAATTGCGACTTTAACAGAAGAACAAATGAATTCTGTTGGCGTAAAATTGGGTTCAATTGAAATGAAAGAATTAACGTCGATGATTAAAGCAAATGGTTTGTTGAATGTGCCTAATAGTAGCATGGCAAGTGTTGCGTCGATGTTTGGAGGACTGGTTCAAACATTACCAATTCAGGAAGGTTCTTATGTAAAAAAAGGGCAGGTAATTGCGACGATTTCTAATCCAGAATTTATTTTGACACAAGAACAATACTTAACTGTTCTGAGTCGAATTACCTATGCTGAACAAGAATTTAGACGACAAAAAGAATTATTTGATAACGATGCTGGAGCAAAAAAGAATCTTCAGAATTCTTCTGCTGAGTTGAAAACTTTACGTTCTCAGAAAGCTTCTTTGTCACGTCAATTGCAAATGATGGGAATCAATCCTTCTAAAGTTACCAATGCAAATCTGAGAAATGGAATGGTGATAACAGCGCCGATTAGTGGTACGGTGAGTAAAATTATTGCACAAATAGGAAGTTATGTCGATGTTTCGTCACCAGTTGCAGAAATTATTGATAACAATTCTATTCACTTGGATTTACAAGTTTTCGAGAAAGATTTACCAAAAATGAAAGTTGGTCAAGTCATTCAATTCGAATTAACGAATAATCCAGGAAATCGTTACGAAGCCGTTGTTTATAGTATTGGTTCATCTTTCGAGAATGATAGTAAAACGATTGCTGTACATAGCAAAGTGCGTGGAAACAAAACGGGATTGATAAATGGAATGAATATTACAGGAAACGTAAGTTTATCGAATGTGTTGACAGAAGCTGTTCCTGACGAAGCTATTGTAGAAGCAGATGGAAAATATTATATTTTTATTCAAACAGATAAGAAACCTACTGAACATGCAGAAGAAGGAGAAGATACACATGATCACAAAGAAACGACAAAGGAAAATCATACTGAAAAGAAAATTAATTTCGAAAAGATAGAAGTTGTAAAAGGAGTTTCAAATATTGGTTATACGGCAATTACACCTGTTAAAGAAATCGATCATCAAGCGAAAATTGTTGTCAAAGGAGCGTTTTTTATTAATGCGAAACTAAGTAATACAGGAGATCATGGACATTAAAAATAAATTGAATTATATACACTCCCCTAACTAACTTCCTATAAAAAAGTCCGATAAACATACTGTTTATCGGACTTTTTAGTATGTGTAATAAATAAGTAACTATTTAACTCGTAATTAGACACTATCCCATCAAGTGTGTAAGTAGAAAAGTTAGGGCTTAGATTTTATAATCTGAGCCTATTTTCAAAAATAAGCATAAATTGGTTTAAAACAATTCCCCAATTATGGATTGGCATAGTCCATTTTTTAGTGGACTCTTTGAGTGCCAGATAAACAGACTTTAAGACAGCATCATCGGTAGGAAATGACATTTTATTTTTAGTGTATTTTCTAATTTTTCCGTTTAGATTTTCAATTAAATTAGTGGTGTAAATGATTTTACGGATTTCTAGCGGAAATTCAAAAAATACGGTTAATTCATCCCAATTATTTCTCCAGGATTGAATGGCGTACAAATATTTACTTTCCCATTTTGTTGCAAAATCGTCCAAAGCAGCTTTTGCGGCGTCTTTGTTGGGTGCTGTATAAATGTGTTTCATATCGGCAGAAAACTCTTTTCTGTCTTTCCAAACCACATATTTGCAAGCGTTTCTAATCTGATGAACTACACAAATTTGAGTTTGCGATTCTGGAAAAACAGAGCGAATAGTCTGGGTAAATCCGTTCAAATTATCGGTTGCTGTAATGAGAATATCTTCAACACCACGAGCTTTTAAATCGGTCAAAACACTCATCCAAAAACTGGAACTCTCATTCTTTCCAAGCCACATGCCTAACACTTCTTTTCTTCCCTCTCGGTTTAAACCAACGGCTAAATAAATGGTTTTATTGATGACTTTTGAATTTTCTCGAACTTTAAAAACAATTCCATCCATCCAAACAATCAAGTATAAATCGTCTAACGGTCGGTTTTGCCAAGCAACAACTTCACTAGCAACAGCGTTAGTAATTCGTGATATTGTTGATGTTGAAATATCAAAATCGTACATCTCGCGAATCTGTTCTTCGATGTCCGAAACACTCATTCCTTTGGCATAAAATGAAATAATAATATTTTCTAAACCATCGATAATATTGTGTCTTTTAGGAACTAAAGCAGGTTCAAAACTGCCTTTTCTATCACGAGGAACCTTAATTTCTGATTCACCAAAAGCGGATTTTATTTTCTTGGAGTCATGTCCGTTTCGATAATTTCCATCTTTGCTTCTGGCATGTTTTTCATTGTCTAGATGACTATCTAGTTCAGCATCCAACATATGTTCAACTGCTTTCTTGTGCAGCTCCTTGAAGAAAGATGTTAAATCCTCTCCATTCTTAAAGGACTTGTAAAAATCCTTACTGTTTAATAAATCTTCTTTGTCGATCATAACTATGTAACGTTTAAAAATAATAAAAAGTTATCTCCGAAAAATTATTTGAGCTGTAAGGCTCATAATTTTTCAGAATAACTTTTCTTCTTACACAGTTTGTGTGATACTACCCGTAATTAGTAATTCAAAAATCTCAATTCTCAATTCTCACATCTAAAATCAATCCTCTTTCTCAACCTTAGTCTTAACCTCAAATACATCTACTTTTTACTTTTTACTTTTTACTTTTTACATAATACATTTTACTTCTCAAATCTCAAATCTAACATCTAATCTGTACATTGTACAACCCTCTCAATACTCATATCTCAAATCTAACATCTACTTTTTACATAATACATAACACATTTTACGACTCTAAAATCTCAATTCTCATATCTAAAATCAATCCTCTTTCTCAACCTTAGTCTTAACCTCAAATACATCTACTTTTTACTTTTTACTTTTTACATAATACATTTTACTTCTCACTTCTCACTTCTCAAATCTACTTTTACATAACAAAAAAACTACCCATCACTGGGTAGCCTTTAACAATTACATAAAATTTTCATTCTTCAATTTTTGCAACAACAAAGACAAACAAAAACTACTTAATGCCCCTACGAGCGAAAGTAAAATTGTCGAAATAATATCCTGCCATTGTATACTTGCATACATACCGCATATAGCACCACAAATCACACTAAACTTCGTGTGATCGTGAGGCGGCATCGGATTCATCAACAACATCATGGTCAACAGTTAATTGACTTACGGCTGTTAAAACACCTCCCGTCACAACCAAATATCCACCTAATTGCACCAATAGTGCTGGTAAAACAACAGGAGCGGCAATCAATACACCACCAATACTAGCAGCGACTAATCCTATTGTACGAATATGTTGAAATAACTTAGGTGTTGGCAATTGCAAACGTTCTACTATATTCATAACGTTTATTTTTTAATGTGTAAAAATACCTCTTCACCTCTCTGTAAATACTCATAAACGATTGTTTTCAGTCGTTCAAATGCTTTACGAGAATCAATACCTTTTCCTTCTCCTTGAAGAGAAGTAACTGGAGCTATACATCCATTCAGCTCCTTTAGCGCATCATTCGCTGGATGAAACAAAATCAACGACCGATTCGGAACCAAATCAATCCATACATGCCACCCAAAACGTTTACTAAATCGCTTCTTTAGTGGATATTTACCTTCAGGAATACATGATTTGCGTTTCAAGTTGTTCTTCCATGGTAATTCAATTGTCATGCAAATCAGTTGTTGCTGTAACCAAAGCTGTCCATTGGTTCCGTCAGGTAAATACTTTCTTTTTAAAACTAAATCCATCTTCTATTTTTTTATAGTTGTTAGTCATTTTATCTGTCGCCTATCTTCACATTCCTCATCTCATAATCGTTTAACCATAAGTCACCTCAACATAAACTTTTCATAAAATTCTAATCTATTTCCATATAAAACAAATCACCATAAACCAGATGTCATTTATAATCAATGAAAAACATTTTTATCCCTTTTTGTCATACAACAACAATGATTTTTAGAAAAATAGATCATTTTCTAAAAAAACTAAACAAATAAAACCATCAGGCACAACAAGCTATTGAGTTCTACTTAATTTAATTCGACAACTAAAAAGATGAAATATGAAAAAAAACAAACGAATGATCATTTATGCGAAAGACATACAAAATGCCACTGGAAGAAGTTACAGGCAAAGTCTTCGCTTATTACAAAAAGCCAAACATAAAGTAGGTAAATCAAAAGACGACATGTTAAGTCTAAGAGAGTTCTGCGACGTGTACAACATTAATCCTCTCGATTTTCAAGAATCAATTTAAAAACAAAAAATTATGAACGATAAAACTATATTTTCGGTTCAATGGTTCAATTCTATTATCAAAAAAATAGATGAATTAGAACAAGATTGGAAAAATAATATTATCCAATTCAGCGATTCCATTTTAATGGAAGAACATCAAGTAACAACCCTATTACAAATTTCAAAATCCACCTTACGAAGGTATCGCTTAAAAAAGTATTTTAATGTGTATCAAATAGGCAAGCGAAACCTATATTTACAACACGATATTATAAGAGGTATTCTTACCCATTTGGTGAAATAACAAAAAAAAGAGAAATAAACCATTTATTTCTCTTTTTGCTTTTGCCTAAACAAAATCTAAAATACTATTCTTAGCTAGGGTGAAGAATTTATTCTCCTGTAACTCGTAAATCTCAAATACATCATACTTTTTACTTTATACATTTTACAATTGTAATATCTCAATTCTCACATCTAAAATCAATCCTCTTTCTCAACCTTAGTCTTAACCTCAAATACATCTACTTTTTACTTAATACATTTTACATAATACAACCCTCACATCTAATCTGTACATTTTACTTAATACATACTACATTTTACAACTAAACACCGATACACGAACACCGAACAAACCATACGGAACGGATATACAATGGATACAGAATGGATACAGCGCGGATACACAACCGATACAGAAAAGTGTCATTTTCGATATACATCGATACAGGAATTTAACACTTTTTAACACTTAATTTCTCTAACTAATGCTGTCACACAACTTAATCATATCAATTATTTTTTTTATATAATTTAAAGAAATAATATCCAAAAGCTATATCAATCAAAACCCATAACCATTTATTATTTAAAAAAACTGGAAACAAAGGGTTAAAAAGTACTGCAATCAACCCAAGAATAATAATTTGATCAAAGGATTTATTCTTTTGAATGTAGTTATAAATGATCAATATTAAAATTAAACAAACTACCGTTCTTATAAATTGATAAAAACCATAGGGCATTGGTAAACAAGCAATAAAAAGAACTATACTATTTACTAAAAATAAGCTCTTTATTTTTTTATTATTAAAAATAAAACGATTTGTATTTTTCATATTTAATATTCTTCTAAAGCCCAAAGTCCAATTTTATTTTCTCTCGCCTTGACTTGAAGCTCATAAAATAATTCAGCATATTTTGAATTAGGCTGAATAGTCATTATTCTCGCGAATCCATTTTTTACTAATTCAGCATTAATAAATTTATCATCCAAATAGACATAAGCTAATACACGGTTATATTGATCGTATCTATCTAAATCAAATTCTAATTTAACTGATTGGTTTAAAATCAATTCTGTTAAGTAATTTTTTGCTTCAATTCCATAATACCCTTTCTTTTTTTTAAATCGATTACTAGTTTCAGGTGTATCAATTCCAATCAGACGGATTTTCACCTCATTTCTATTCTCATCATAGCAATAAAAAGTATCTCCATCAACTACTTTATAAACAAAATATAAATCAGATGCTAGAGAAAGATTTATATTTTCATCTATAAAAACACCTTCTCTATTTTCTTTATACTTGTTACTATTATTACTTCGTTTAGAGCTTTTAGATTGACAAGAAATAATCGATAATAATAAAGTGATAATTAATAATTTTCTCATTATTTCAATAAGATTTTTTCATTTCTATTATCAATGGTTACTTGAGCAAATTTTTCTAAAAGTGATTGTCCTAGAAGTAATGGTGCATTAGCATTTTGAACTATAGAAGCCTTTACATTATATAATTTATAGCCTTGTATATCAATCTCTCTTAGATTAACTAATACCCCCTCTGAAATATCACCATTTGCATCAATAAATTCTTGAACACCTAAAAAATCTTCCTCAGTTAAAGTGCCTTGTTTTACTAAGAATCTTGCCTCAGTCTCTGAAATAGAAATTAAACTTGCACCTGTATCAAAAATAAAATCTAAAGGAATATTATTTACTTTAATATTTACAATTTTAACACCCCATTCTGTTTCAAAAGGCAACACAATTTCGTTTCTAATCGGTTTTAATTCTTCTTTTTTAACCACATCTTTTACATCGGAAATATTAGATTTTATTTCTTTTTTATCGACATAAACAGTTTCAAGATTATGAATTTGATGACTTCTACTACCAGACTTTGAACAGCTTAAGATTAAAAGGCATCCTATTAATACAAATATTCTATTCATTTTCTGGTTTAGTTATTTTTGGAACAATTTGAATTATAAAACGTTGATTCTTAGTTTCGGTATGATAAAATTGATTCACTTGTTCTTTATTAGACATATCTTCAATCGTATATTGATGTCGACCAACTCCCCCCCATCCATTACCTGAAATTTGTAAATCGATCAATCCGTTATATTTCTCATCTTCGAAATTTATTCCATTGATTAGCCAAAATTTCCAAAGATTTAAAGCTCTTAAATAACTTAATTCATAATCCCTATCTAATTCTGGTTTTAACAGCTTTGAGGCATATCCTGAAATAATAACGATATATGAAACATTTTGTAAATTAGGATTATTTCTTTTTTCTACTTCAAGTTGATCAATAATTTTTTTCAATTCAAAACCTGCTTCCTTAATTTTGGATGCTGTTAATGAATAATTATCAATATCACCTTCAACAATTTTATATCTTGCTAGAGTATATTTAACGTCAAAACTTAAGACAAAACGCTTGTAATCTTCTTCGTATTTAAAAAGATTACTATTTTCCTTTAATGGTTTTACATTACGCTCCACCATATCATATACTTCAAGTTTTTTTTGTAAATCCTTAACTTGTTTTTGTTGAGAAATAAAGGTGATAACAAACAAGACTAATACAATAAAAAATAAACTGGTCATTAAATCTGAGAAACTTACCCAGAACATTCCCTGATCCTTTTTTTTAGCCATTTATTTTCTTCTTTTTAAAAGGATTTTTAAATATATCTGAAATAACATCAACTTTAATTCTGTTAGGTATCGATTCTACTGCATGAGCAGATTTTTCAATTACTGCAGAAGTTTTCTCTAAAGTTTTTTTAGATTCTTTAACTAACTCATTACCTTTTTCTAATGTAGTATTAGTTCGATCAAAGAATATTTTCAAGGCTTCTAATTCTGATTTAATTTCAACAATAGTATTGGATTTATCAGCTAACTCGTTATTCGAATCTTTTAAATCCTCTAGATATTTTAGATTCGCAAAATATGATCTATTTTCTTCAAAAGCTTTTTCTAACAACTCAGTTTCTTTCATTGTCATTTGCTTGATGCCTTCTTTTTGGGTATCAATTAATTTTTGGTATTCAGTAACCGTACGAGTCATCGAATCATCCGCTTTCATCACCCATTTCATTAACAAATCATCACTTGATTCGAATTTAGAAATATGTGTTTTCAAGTATTCCATAACTGTACGAGTTTCCTCAATACGCTGATCTATTCCTTCAGCAATTAAACTAAAATCATTCGTTCTTTGAAGTATTTGATTGATTTCTCTACTTAAGTTTTCTGTATTGTTAATTAAACGATCAGATGAATTTAATGCAGCATTAAACTTCTCTAAATTTGGGACAGTTTCTTTTAACTCTTTCAGAACTTTCACATTTGCTTTTGCAAAATTGTTGATATCAATAGACTCTAAAGAACTTAAAATCGTAGCCTGAGCTGTTATTGTTTGATAATTCTTAGCAAACATTTTATCAAGTTTCCCTAAGTTTGAACCAAAGTCTGTATTAAATTTAATCAATACATCTTTTAAAGTAGATACACTTGACGTAACAGATTGATTTATCAACGGCATCAGTTCCGTCTGAATTAATGTATATAAATCATTTTTATTCGTTTCAATTATTCGACGTGCATCTTTAAAACCTAATACCGAATTATAAACGGTAAATGCTAAACCAAATAAACTTGCAAGCATTGCAATAGCAACACTTAATAAAAAACTTGATATTCCTTTGTCAAAAATATCTTGTCCACTTCCTTGAATAATAAATAAATTCACTAACCCAAAAATAATCCCAAGCATAGTCCCCATTAATCCTAAATACAAAGGTGTATTAATCGTCTGAGCTATCATATCATCTTCTGCATCAATATTACGCTCTATAACATCTTTGATTAAGTTAAAATCGGCTACAGAACCTTTATTCTTTATTAAATAAATATTTAAAGATTCTTTTATTGAATCGAAAGAAGTATTAAATGATTTTGTAGGTGCTATCAAATTTAATTCAGTATTATCTTGATGAAATAAATTTAACTCATTATTCAAGTATATTTCTTCATTATACTGATTTTCAATATCTTTTAATTCGTCAAATTTATCAATGATTTCTTTCGGATTTTTCTTTGAAAGTTCATCTGTTGAAATGATTAATTTATCAATATCTAATTGATTGATTTTTGGTAAGTAAGTTTTAAGTTTTAGAATAGTTTTTTTGGTTTCTAATCCAAATTTAAGTTGTAAAAAAATAATAGCTACAACTAATATTATCTCTATTATGGTTATAATGTTATTCATAGCGAATCTGAGCTTTTGTTTGTATTTTCCATAAATCCCCCTCTTTTATTACAATACCAGGTTGTATTGTAATGATTTTAGATGCATTAGGTTTAAATGCATTTTGGTTATCGCAAAATGGCTTGATATAATTTTCTGGAGAATAAAGAGCTTTTTGTAGAGTAAAATTATTATTATTAAAAGATATTTCCCCTTTATTTTCAATAATTTCAATCACATAAAAAGAATCGTCACTATTATGTGTATTCAAGAGTTGATTCTCAAAATAACCATTTTTATTAAACTTATTTACAAAAAATTTTTTAATAACATTTGACTTATCATTCTCAGATGAAAATATCGTATCATTATTTTTTATTTCTAAAGATTCCTCTTTTTCAAGTAAAAGATCTGTTTTAATTTCTTTTATAGTTTTTTCTTTTAAGTTACATTTTTCAGACTCTTTTACTTCTTCCTTAACATTTTTATTAACCTCAGCATTTTCTTTCTTAAAAACTACTCCTTTTTTAAGGGAAATTTTATTATTTAAATAATCAATATCAAGATAATCACTAAATTGGTTTAATGATATTTTTAAATTATCTAAAGTTTCTTTATAATTATCCTTTATATGATGATTTCTATTATTTGAATCTATATTTCTGACAGAAATATTATTATTATTCATAAACTTTTTATCTACAAGCTTATACTTTAAGAAAAAAATTACAAATACAACAATGTTTAAAGATATTAGAACAATAAAAGCTGTAAACCAAAAACTATCTTGATTCTTTTCGACAGGATCTACAGCATATAAATTAGCTGCCGTAAAAAACACTAACATTATAAAAATTTTATTTCTCATAATCATCTTCAATTATATGAGTTGCTAAACTGTTTAATATTCCGATTAAAGGATAAAAGAATAAAGATTCATTTACAGGAGTATCTAACTGATTGTTTAGTTCACTAACCCTTTCGTGTACACCTAACAATAATTCATCTTTAGATGATGATTTTATAAATGATTTAAATTCATTTAATCGCATTTGAGAAATCTCAAAATTATCTGTGAAACTAAAATCTTTATTTAAATCAAAAAATAAATCAATGAAGTTTGAAAATTCTGATTCAACATCATTAATATAATTCTCTACATTTTCATACGTATCCGATGTAGTGTTATTGATATCCCCAATCAAAGTAAAACTTAAATCATTTATATCATAATCCTTAATAGCGTAAATCATACCTTTTGCAGTCATTTCTTTAGGATTATCATATCTACCTATTTTAATTGAATCAACTTCTTGTTGATAAACTTTTTCAAAAATAAGTGCAGTCAATTCAGATAAAATTTTAGATTTTTTAGAAGAATCAATTACATTTAAAATTCTTGATCCATTTCCTGTAAATGTTATAGTATTAGGAGACTCTAGTTCATTTAACTTCATAATTTTGGCTAAATGATATATCATTGATGAGTAATACAACAAGAAAACAATAATCAAATCTCCACTATTTGAAAGCATCTTATTAAATGATATTTCAATATTATCTTCCATTAGTTCTTTATTATTTTCAAGTGAAAAAGCAAACGTAGCTAAGTCTGTAAAATCATTTGAGTTAAACAATAATTTCCCTGCAATAGATTCTAAATCAGATTTATTATTATCAATTAATGATTTGATTATCCTTTCATAAAATCTTTTATATGCATTTAACTCTTTAGATTTATTAAATCCATTACCGAATAAAGTATTAACACCTAATTTAAAAGATGTTATTAATTGTGGCTCATTTTTATAATAAATCACCATATCAACTGTTCCTCCCCCCATATCAATCGAGGCTACAGGTTTATTCAATGAAACAATTCCTTGTTTTTTAATTAAGTATTGAAACGGTACAAGAGATTCAGAATATTTTTCAATTTCTACATTATCACTAAAATGTTTTTCTATTAAATTTTCAAAAACACTTTCTAAATTAATTAAACGAGCTTTAGACATACTTAAAGGGTATGACCATTTAATTTTTGTCTTTTCTAAATCTCCATTATTAAAAATTACTTTATTTTTTATTAATAAAATTAATTCTTCTAAGTACTTTTCTACATCTAAATTTGTCTGCTTTTTCCATTTTAAATTAGATTTAATTTCATTATCTAACGGTATAACTTTCTTTTGATAAACAAATGGAATAGAATAATCCATTAATGAAAATGTAGGAACAGCTTTATTTAAATCTTTTTTATGCGTTAAAACTGATCTTATCGGGAAATTATAATCTGATTCTAAATTAATCAATGGAGGCATTAATTCAATTAATATAGCAGAATCATTCATATCTAAAGCATCTGAAATATCTCCTTTATTAATAAAATCAGGATCTATAGTTGACTGATATTGAATGTCTCTTTCTACAATTTCAAATGCTTTTGGTTCAGAATTATTTATTTGATATTCGATATGAGTATTTGTAGTACCAAAATCTATTGCAAATGTAAATACATCATTTTTTGCTTTTTGAACTTTCCATTTTGGTACAATTACATTCTGATAATCAAATTGTGATACAGTAATATAGTCAAATGATTTTTCTACAAGATCATATGACGATTTGATTAGTTCTTGACCTCTTGTTTTAGAAGCTAAAATACGATTAGGTATATTATTAGAATTATAATAATTTAATTTTACATTATAATCTCTCATTTTATATAACCCTATACGATAATCATTAATAAACTCAGATTTTATAAACGGATATATAGCAACAGCTGCATCTAATTTTTCAATTACACCTTGGTTATTTTCTAAATCAGGTCTTAAATCTTTATCAAAAGAAGCTTCTTTAGAGTCGTATTTTCTAGTAAATGTTATAACATCTATTCCTGCATTTATAGGAATTCTTAATACCACTTCCACACTAGCAGAAAAAGCTGTAATTTCAAGCATTGGATTACCATTAATTTTTTTATTCATTAAATCATCAATGGTATAAAAATCAAAAAATCTTTTTGTTAATGGGAGTGCATAACTAACATCATATTTTTCTTTATCTTTCGAAATTCCGTTGTAAAATGCATTCGAATTTAAAGCATAATCAAATTCAAAAATTACGGGCTCTAAAAAATCACTTACCGTTAAGTATGGATATTTAACGATTACTCCTGGCAAAGATCTTTCTTCCAAAGCATTTTCATCGACATAAGGAATTTTAAAATTTATATCCCAAATTGAAGTGTTACTTGTGTATTTTAAAGCTTTGTTGAAATTATTTTGTAGGACTAAAGGTTGCTTTTGGTCAGGGTATATATTTTTGAATCGATCTGAATAAATTAAAAACTCAGATTCAGATTCGATAGGCATTTCCCCACTACGTTTGTATAATGGGATACCAAAAATTTCTACATTTTGCCCTCCAATACCATTCGTTAATGTCTTACAATTTGATAAGTAATTATTTCCTTCTGTAAATAAACTGATTTCGTTATATAAATCAAAATTTGTTGAATTCAATAGTTTTCGAGTAGCTTCTAAATAATCATAGAAACTCACCATTTTAGCCTTAAGCATCGGATAATGAGCAAATAAACTAAAAACATATTTAATAAATTCTACATCTCTTTTATGAAGCGGACAATATTCATTATCAAACAGGACATCATTATTATTAATTCTTAATCCTTTTGTAATATCAAATAAATCATTTGCAGAAGTAAAAAATAAAGTCAATGGAGAAGTACCTCCAATTACTTGGTGATTATACTTGAAAATATAAAATCCATTGAAATTATTAAAATTAAACGATTCATTATCTTGACTTAAATATAATGACAAAGTTTCACCATATAAACGATGTTTTGGATCATTCGATTCAATCAATAATTTAAGATGGCTTTTTTTATTCCAATACGACATACTTAAACCAGGTACGTTATCAAAATTAAATGATAACTCTAGTAAATCTAATGTATCAGAAACCATTTTATGATGAACAGTATCTCCATCTAAATCATAATTATCAGCTACAATTTTAAATGCTGTTCTAATTAAATCTAAACGAGCAAAAGGACTTGGAATTGATGTCGGTTCTTTTCTTGTATTGTCTCCATCTTTTGTAGATATCGATTCAATTACAGTACTATCTATCACTTCTGAATCGGCCCAATGTTCTAAATCTTGACCTGCAGTTAATCTAAATACTTTTGCCATTTTAGAATAATTTTTCTTTTATTAATTCTTCTGTCCCTTGTGAAAATAATTCTACAAATTTTGTCTCTACTGAAGTGAAATTTGCTGAATTCTTCTTATCTATTTCATTTAATTTTTGAACATAAAAATCATAATTTTTAGATCCTATTAATTTTGAGAAGATCCCTGAATTCTTTGCTTCTACTCCATTAATTAAATTGTATATATCTGAATTGTCGTATAAAATATCTGTCACTTCTTTTGTTTCATCATCTGTTAGATAGTCTATTATAAAAGGTTTAAAAGAAACTTGATTTCTACTCAATTCTCCTAACCAAACTCTATATGATTTAAAGAAATCTGTTAAATTTGTATAAAATGATTGATTTAAAAAATTAGTATCAATCCGATAAGTTCCATCACTCGCAAAACGTTGATCCAGTTTATCCTTTAACACATCATTGCAGAACAAATTAAAATAGAACAATTTTGTTAGATTTTGCTTAACAATAAATTGTGTAGATTCATGAAGATGTCTAAAATTTAATGTATTTACATCTACTTTTACTCCGAATTCTTTGTACTTAGAATTCTCAGCTTTTCCATCAGATGTGTATAAATTCTCATCATTTGCAAAGTCAATGATTGACAAAGCGGCTGCTACCTCAACAAAATGTGCGTCATTTTTTTGAGTTTGTCCACCTTCACTATTTTTATATAAATTATCCGCATTATCACCAATGTAATACATTGAATTTAATGCTTGATTTCCTGAAATATTTTTATAATAATAATGTAGTGCAGATTTAGCTTTTGAATTAAATGTATGACTATCTATTGCTGAATTTTCATCTGTATTTAATTTAAAATATGGTAAAACAGATATTGCACCAATTACCGCATTCTTGATTTGTTGATGATGTTTACCACCGATATTTCCTTCTCTTAAATTTTTTAGTAACAAAGGAAAACCTGCAGCTCCTGTTCCACCAAAAATAGAACTTATAATAAAAATACGATCATCTTCTTCAAAAGAATCAGCAAAATATTGGAACGTTTGCGATTTCGTAAAACTATTCAAAACTACACTACCAATATTCGGATTTCCTTTGAATCCAACTTCAAGATTTAAATCTAAATTTTGTTCAGAAAATAATAGCGATGTTAAATCTGAATTATTAGGATCTAAAGTTGAAAAATTGATGAAATTTTTAAAGTTATCACCTTGTAAACCTTCTAAATTAATAACATATTGATCCGCTATTACACGACCGTGTTTTTCATTAATAATACTTCCAAGTGTACTAATTTTATTCTTAAAAAAAGTATTTTTCTCGCTAGTACTGATCTTATTATAAATGTTTGAATAGTTATTTAAAATCTTAACCGTACGATTTACATCTGCAGCAGATTTATCTGGATCAATGATTATAGGAACAATTTCATAATTCGTTTTTACTCCAGATGCTAATAACATTGCTAAGGATTTCAACGTTCGTGATCCCGTTCCTCCGATTCCGAAAATATATAATTTAGGCATAGTTAAAAAGGAATTTTCTTTGTATTTGTACTGATATTTTTGAAAATAATAGAAAATAATATCGATAGAACTAATGCGAAAACTGCATTAACAGTTGCTAAAGACAAATAATCATTCGAGTCATACTCTATTCCTAAACCAACAAAAAGATTATTTGGATAACTATACGCAAACACAAAGTTGATTAAAATAGGAATTAATACAACAACTACCCAAATAAACAATTTAGCTAAATGGACTTTATCAATAACCTTATAGTATAAAAAAGGGATAAGAATACATGTTAGCAATAGAACAAATCCTAGAATTTGATAAATATTTTCGTTGTATAAATCCCCTGAAAATTCATTCGAATACGTAAACGTCTCATATATAGACGCAAAAATCTCATTAAACATAGTATTATTTATTTAGAGTAAAGTTTAGACTTATGAAGTCGTTGTTTGTATTATTATTTTTAAGATTGTAAGCTTCGTAAATTCCATCAACGAAATAATTGAATCCAAACGTTGTCAATACACTTGAAGAGATATTTGAATCATTTTCAGTTGATGATTTAACAATCCAATTTGGTTTTTTATTTGTCAATTGAATCGCTAATTTTTTATCAAAATTAGATTGAGTTGATTCAACAGTAATAAAATGAGTTGCTTTTGATTGTTTCACTTTATTAGCTACACCTGATGAGAAATTGTCATTAATAAAATCATCAGTTCTTGGTGTAATAGCTTTAATTTTAAAATCACCAACGATATTATAATTAGTTGGATCTATAACTATTTTTTGATCTGGGACTTCAGAAAAATCTACTGCAATAGTAAATTGAAAAACTCCATTATCCATTTTTACTTGATTCAGTATAATATTGTCTTTTGTATATTCTCGATCTACACGTGATGACCCAATATTAGTTTTTGCATCAAAAACTTCGTAAACTGGCTTAAAACTAGCAGAATTGGAAATATAGTAACTGTTTTCAAATCCTTTTAAATTACTTAATTGGATTTGCTTTATAAAGTTTCTTAAAATCTCATCATTTCCGATTGCTAATACATAGTATGGTCTTTTCCCTTTATAATTAACTATTGTATTATTAGCAGTATAATAACGACCATCAAAATCAGAATTGAATTTTAAAATCAATGTTGAAACTTGATGCTTATTTAAATGTTGTAAGAATGCATCTTTAGTTAAAGATTTTCCTATTCCTAGACCATCTTGTGTATTTTGATTTTTGTCTAATGAGTAAATGAAATCTGATAATAATATTGAAATGTTATTATTATTTGATTTAGATAAAATCAATTTTAACGTTTCATTTAATTCAGAAGTTGAGGTATTTCCTTGTTTATATTCGGTATTATTTGCATTAATTTTAGAAATAAAATTCTTGACATCCTCCGAATTCGATTGATAAACATTAGAGTTAACAAAAAACGTATTTGTATTTGTAATACCAAAAACACCTCTTACTTGTACAATTAAATCAGATAAATTTGATTTATAAATGGTATTTCCATTTATATAACCATCCATACTACCTGAGTTTTCTATATATACATTTACCGTTGTTTGAACTTCTTTTTTACATAATACCTGAACATCAGAATATCCTTTTAATTCATTTTGGAGAACGTTCTTTAAATAATTAATAAATAACTTTTCATCTAACTTATTATCAACAAATAAATCTTCAAACTTTCTTTGATTATTAATAATATAATTTCTTAAAGAAATACATTCTTGTGAATCAATTTTTCTATCATCACGAATAGATGTCATTAACTCTTGCTTAAAACTTCTTTCATTACAACTATTACAACTTGAAACATTTATTATTAAAACAAAACCTAATGTTCTTCTGAAAAATTTATTTACCAATTTCATTTTACAAGCCTTCCTAATTAATTTTTAATAGATAACAAATTTATAGTATGGCTTTAATAAAAAATTACGGTTTCACGTAATACAGCTAATAAAATCTATATTTCACACCTAACATCTACATTCACACCAATCATTCCCCTTCATCATCCATCAATTTTGTTCACAGCTCGTCAGGTTTCAATCACTTAAAGCTATTCAGTCTACATTCGAATTGTTGCTGAACCAAGTCAAATAAAGTTTAATTTAAAATCTATTAAAAATGGGAAAAATTACAGATTCTCTATTGTCAGGTACGCGAGGACGTACAGGACGAATTGTTGTTTCGAATATCGAAGGGCATGAAATATCTCGTATGCGACCACGAAAATCAAATCGTATACCAACGCCAAAACAACAAGTTATAAAAAACAGGTTCAATTTTGCTGTGCAGTTTATACAAGGGTATAAAGCATTGGCTAAAACCTATTACGGAAAAAGGTCTGGACTAAAATCACCTTACAACCAAGCAATGGCAAATTTATTACAAGCTATTTTATGTGATATGGATACGTTAACTTTTTCTATTCAGTACAACAACATTCAATTCACAAAAGGTAACTTACTCGAACCACAGCCTGTAAATATTACAGCAGACGATCCACTATCGGCAACGATTACATGGACCAATAATGCAACAGAACTTGTGGATCAAAATGACACCTTAGTTATATTGTATGCAGAAGATGGTAATACAAAAGCACAATCAACGGTTGTACAAACAACGGTAAAACGCTCTGAAGAATCCTATGTACTACAATTTCTGCCCAAATATCAAGGAACAGATGTGCATGTTTGGATGAGTTTTTTATCCGTCATAAAACAAGACGCTGCACCTTCTGTTTATTTAGGTCAAGTCACTGTACTTTAATTACTTCCCCTCTATTTTTTTGGAGGGGATTTTTGTTTATTTTATAATTTATTGTATATTAGAGAATTACATCTTTACTACAACCATTTTCAATTTTAATTTTAAGCGTATGAAAATTGAAGTATATGAAGAATATATCAAGTATCTGAACTTTTTTATTCATCGATATGGGGATGTAATCAAAAAAATTGAACCACAAATCGAGGCCAAGCAAGATATCCTAAACAAACAGTATATGCAAATGATTGAATATGCATTTGGTTTTATTCAAAAAATCAATTTGTTTGGGATACAAGATTATCAATCACAACTTCTGTTTATTCCGCAATTAATCTTTTACTTCAATGATATCTGCGAATGTCCCCGTCCCCCAACCCTATCCATAGATTTTAAAGTTGACATAGAAGCTGTTTGCGAACTATTAAAAAACAACACACAAATCAACTATAATCAAAACCAATATTTTCCTGCACTCATCGATATTTCTGCATTATCCGTCGGTTACCATCATCTCGCTGGTTTTGTACACCGACACAAACAAGATCAATTTGCGTATTACTGTGTTTCGTTCCAAGTAATAAGTCAAGAATTAAAAGGCCAATGGAAAAGATTTTATCATATTCCCATTCACAAACTCAAATTAATTTACAAAGAATGCCTGCAAAAGAACCAAACACTTTATGCTTTTGCAGCAGACACCGAATTTACTTACTATGAAATTCAGAAAGGATTTAACTACTATTTCAACTGCTCCTTTACGGAATACGAACAAAAATTAAAAATGTTGAAAGCATTAGAATTGATCATGTTTACCAATGCTCCATTCAAAGACATTACCGTTCAAAGTGGTTTCTCCACTTACATTACCTTAAAACGTACATTTGCGAAACACCAAATTCCTTTAAAAGGAATCCCTCGATTAATTATCTAAAAAATAAAACGCTTAATCAATAAAACCATCATTTCGAGTGGAATTCTAAAAGAATTTTATATCGAGAAAAAGGATTTCAAATTAAATATCTATTCTCAATACTCTAGTTTTCATAAAATGAAAACTCTATGGTAAACTATTGATTATTCTTTTGTAAATTTTCTATGCCTCTATGTGGTTAAAATAAATACAATCAAGTTGTAGATTCTGCCCATTTCAACTTTAAAACCGTCAGTTCGAGTGGAATTCTAAAAGAATTTTATATCGAGAAAAAGGTTTTCAAATTAAATATCTATTCTCAATACTCTAGTTTTCATAAAATGAAAACTCTATGGTAAACTATTGATTACTCTTTTGTAAATCTTCTATTTTCTATGCCTCTATGTGGTTAAAATAAATACAATCACGTTGTAGATTCTGCCCATTTCAACTTTAAAATCGTCATTTCGAGTGGAATTCTGAAAGAATTTTGTATCGAGAAAAAGGTTTTCAAATAATCTGGTTAAAATAAAATTACCTTATATAGAACAATTCTAAAACTCATCAAAAATGAGAGGTTTTTCAAAAAAATGAGTTCTATTTTTAAAATATGAGTAGAATTAACAAAAATTGGTCTGTTTTTTCAAAAAATAGGTATTGACTTGCTCAATAACTTCTCTGAACTTTGTATAACATTTACCGTTAGCCATTTACCGTTAACCATAAAACATATAATGATGAGAAAAGTAACTTCTATTTTACAAACACTCATCTGCTACCTATTTATTGTTTTATTTGTCTATGCAGCAGTCAGTAAGCTTATCGATTTTGAGACTTTTCAAACGCAATTGGGACAATCACCTATTCTTACAGCTTATGCAACATGGATTGGTTATGCCGTAATAAGTGTAGAGCTCATTATTACGCTATTATTATGCTTTCGTTCTACACGACAAATTGCGTTACATGCCTCTTTCATTATAATGATCGCATTTACTGCCTACATTTACATTATCTTACATTACAGCGATTTTATTCCATGTTCTTGTGGAGGGATTCTCGAAAAATTATCGTGGGAACAACACATAGTTTTTAATCTTGTTTTTGTTTTACTCGCATGTATTGCCATTATTATTCAAACCTCTTATTCGAAGTTAAAAATTAGTATACTATTATTCACTGAGATCTTTATAGGCATTGGATTACTCTATTTTCTTCATATTTCTTCCGAAAAAACAATGAAGATCAACAATCCTTTTATTCGAAAATTTCAACCACATGCAATTGATCATCCAACCAACATAACATTACCTTCTAATGGTTTTTATTTTGCAGGTGCGCAAGGAGATACTATTTTCTTAGGTGTAACAACCGCTCCTCTATTATTAGGAACAATTTTTCCTGAAAACGATATATTACAAATAGACACTATACAATTAGACCAAATGGATTTACCTTTTCAAAATGCACGTATACAGGTTAATTATCCAGATTACAGCTTAATTGACGGCTATGTTCCTGCAATTTTTGAAGGTAAACTTCCTTCTAAAAAAGCATACAGACAATTCGAAAATCAAGCCTATTTTTCAAGAATAGTAAGAACAAGTTCATCAAATTATATTTTTAGAGGCCAAAGTACACAAACAGGAGAAAATATTCTGGGATTACAAAATACGACTACACATCATATTTCATTTAATACTAAAATACTCGAAAAACAAATGGATGTAGTCTTTGATACCGATGGTACTTTTGCTTATGATCCTATTATAAAAAATGTTATTTATACCTATTTCTATCGCAATGAATACCGTATAATAGACTCTATACTTCAAGATAAAGGCAGAGGAAACACAATTGATACTATTTCGACTGCTCAATTATCAACCATCCATCTCAAAGATGGTACAACCAAACTCGATGCTCCTCCTCTCAAACTAAATAATAGACAAATCGCCTATGGAGGTTTTCTCTTCAACGATTCTAATAGTCAAGCTAAACTAGACCCTCGTGACATTCGAAAAAACAACCGAATTATTGATGTTTACGATTATCGAGCTAATCGTTACCACTATAGTTTTACAGTACCCGAAGAAGGAAAAGAAAAAATAAGAGAAATGTGGTTGACTTCGAAATACTTCTATGTGTTACAAGATAATTTACTAATAAAATATAAACGTATGCATACACCCTTTATTGACGAATAGAGGCAGGATTGCTGAAACCTGTTAACGTAGGCACCACATTAAAATTATACAAAATGAAAACAAATTTCAAACAAATCATTTTACCAGCTGTCATCATCATGATGGGGACTGGTGCAGCTTTTGCTACAAATCAAGTAAAGCAAAAAGAAAATAAACGCGCTCCTAAAATGGGATACATTTACAACACAACATTAAATACATGTGTTCCCATTAGAGAATGTTCTGATATTCCAAATGATATCTGTACAATAGATGATAATGAAGATAGTCAACAAGTTTTTGGTCTAAAAAACACTGGCGATCTGAATACATGTAATGTTACGTTATATAAACCTTAAAAAAATAGCTCCCAATTGGGAGCTATCTTTTTTCTTAAATTTTAAAAATAAGAGAAGAAATCAAAAAATGAGCTAATCAAATAAATTAGCTTCGATCTTAATACTTATGACATTGTACAATTCTAAAATCTTAATCTCCTCCCTCTACTCTTCCAACATTGGTTGTATCCAATCAGCAGCGGAATTTCCTTTTAGAAAGTATTCCATCCATTGCCATATTTTATAATTCAAATCCAAACGATTCACTTTTTTCGATATACTATGTCCCTCATCAAGATAATTAAGGTAGACAGCTTTTTTACGGACTCGTGTCAAACCATAAAAATAAGAACGTACTTGTTCTGGTAATACATTGTTATCTAAATCACCACCCCAAAGTAAAATTGGTTTTTGCACCTTCTTGACATGGTAAATAGGAGAAGCTTCCAAATAACCTTGCCAATTATCAAATAAACTACTATTCATACGTGTTTGTTGACGCTCTTCCCTCGCGTAATCAGAATAAGAACTTCTATCAAATTTATACTGTGTCAAATATTTTCTAGGAATATCAATTACAGGAACCCCTATCGTCGCTGTTGCAAATAGATTAGTTGTCCCCATAAACAAGGCTGCTTCATACCCTCCAAAAGATTGTCCAATAAGCCCGATATGTTTGCTATCTATTTGCGGAATAGATTTTATATTACTCATTAAGTTTTCAATACTTTTAATTGCTGTTTTTTGTGAATCATTTACTTTATATGCCAAATCGGGTATCAAAACGAAATAACCATTGTGAACATAGTGCATAAAATTAAAACCTATTCCATCCATTAAATGAGGTATATCGTCCTGTCTAAAATCGTAAGAAAGTTTTTCATATACCCTAACTACCATTGGGTAAACTTTAGTAGAATCGTAATCTATGGGATAAAATAAATAAGCATTTAATTCTTGCCCATCAACTGTGTAATGAAACAATTTCTTTTTTAGTAAAGGACGACTCCCAGTTTTCATGCCTTTGCTTGTATACTTTAAATAGGATTTATTTCCTTTTACTTCATAAATTTTTAAAGGCTCATTGTAGCCTGATGTAGTATACACCACTCTTTTATTTTCTTCAAAATCTTTGATTGTAAAATCAGATTGCGCAATAATTTTCAATTTATTTCCTGTGATGACTCCCAAACGAGTGGTATAATCTTTCATTGAAATTCCTCTTACCAAAAGTGGCTTTTTCAAATCTATAGGACGATGAAAAATACCCCCCCATAATGATTCCCCTAAAATCCAAAGAGGTTGTGCTTTCAGCTCATAATTTATATGATCAGTAGCTCCATTGGTTAACAACTGTACTTTGTTTTTAAAGATATCCCAACTGTACAAATCATATTCAGATTTCACTATAAAAATACCTTTTTGAAAAGTAGGTGTAATTCTATCCTTCGGTAAATCTGCTAAATCATTGTATTTTCCGTCACTTAATTGTACATTAGATTCAAATGGAGCTTCTTTAATTTCGTGTGTAGACAAGTTTTCACTTTTCCATCTTCCTTCTTCAAAATAGAGAATATAATCTGTATTTATATCATAATAATAATTATAATCTTGTATGAACTGATTTGCAATCGATTCTTGTAGTCTTCCATAGTCTTTCACCAATCGCATCGGTAATCTAACATTCGTTAACGTATCAACAACATTTAATGCGTTATCATACAACATAAAATCACCACCTTTAGTTAAAAATTTTTGCGTTTGATAGGGTTTCTTTTTATCTGGTTTCCAAGTCCATTTTTTTTCTTGCACATCATAAATACCTAATTGCAAAAATGAGAAAGCTTTAGGATTATATTGATTGGTATAACTTATTTCTGCTAATTCATTTTTATTATTTTCTAAAACAAGCTTAAATAAAATATAACGATTATCTCTTATCTCAAGATTTGTAACATAATCTTCCGTAAATAGAAATTGAATTGGAGGAATAATAATTGATTCATTAATTTTTTGAGAATCTTTTTCTTGTTGAAATAATCGCAATTTGTCATTTTCCTTCTTCAACCCTATCCATTCAGAATTACTTTCATGCAACCAATCTATAGCAGGAAAATTGATTAATTGACTCATTCTATTCTGCTTTAGGTCTAAAACATTCCACACAGCATCAATTCTAAAATATATTTTCTGGGATGTAAAATCGATTCTATTACTCTTCAAATGTTTTAAGTGGTGATTGACCAAACCATTTGCATTAATGATAATCATTTCTGTCTGATCAATCGGTTTTAATATAACCATATGATTAGATGGAAAATGAATAAAATTTACGATGCCTTCAAATTTCTTTTTCTTTTGCGTATACAAATTTTCAAACACCACCTCTTGGTTAGGCAATTGATACACTAAAACTGAATCAGATGTAAATGTAAATAAAGATGCTTCTGGTAATACTCTAGTTGTACTATGTTTTAGTGAAATTAATTCATACATCGGTTTATCTTCTCCATATACATGTCGTACTACTACCCAATCCAAATTCGGACTTTGAGTATGCAACGAAGTCCTATGATATGCTTTGTAAGAATCACTAAACTCTTTGATGGTTTGAGCTATAACAGGGCTTAATTGACCAAGCAATACAAAGAAAAGAAGTAAAATTTGCAAAATTATTCTAGTAACCATCATTCTGTGGTTTTAAATTTGGATTCAATAAAAGTTCGCTTTCAGGGAGTGGTAATAATACAAAAGTTGATTTCCAATTAGGTTTTAAACCAATCATTTTAGCATCCAATAGATTCATTCTTTTCAAATCAAAAAAGCGTGCACCATATTCAGTAAATAATTCATGTTGACGCTCTTCTAATACACGCTCCAACAATTGTTCTTTCGATCCCATTGGAACAGCTGTCAAACCAGCACGTGTTACAATTTGATTCAAATACCCTACTCCATTTGCCAGTTCTCCTTTTTGAATATAAGCTTCTGCACGATTAAGAATCGTTTCTTCGTTGCGTAAAATAATCGAATATTCATTCTGACCATTTGCTGTCGAATATTGTTTGTATTTATACGAATAGGAATATTTTTTTCCTGTAAAATCAGCTATTGTACCTATCCAGTTTTGAAAACGAAGATCTCCTGTACGAAATGTATTGACAAAAGATGGTTGCAAAGCCACAATATAAGGTGGTGCAAAAAACATAATATAAATACTTGCCTCGTATGTGGTTGCTGTCGCTGATGCTGGAGCGTATTGCCAAATAGTAGAGACATTATCTTTTAAATAGGCTTTACTAATATCTTGTCTCAATTGGAATGATTCATTTTGAGCTAAATTAGCAGTAACCTTAATCACATCATCCCATCTTTTTTGAAGCAAATACAATCGTGATAAGATTAACTGAGTTGCTTCTTTTGATGGTATAAATCGATTACCTACCGCTGTATTAACGGCTAATAATTGCTGAGCTAGTAATACATCATCTTCTATTTTTTGATAAACTTCTGCAATCGTATTCTTAGAAACATGTTGTGTTACTTTATAGTCACTTGTAGCAATATAAGGGATTTCACCATAGCTTTGAACTAAATACAAATGCAACAATCCACGAATAAACAAGGCTTCTCCTTTCAGTTGATTCTTCGTAGATAACTCGATCGAATTCGAATTTTCGACTCCTTCAATAATCCGATTGGCTTGGTAAATCTGATTATAAGTTGTTTGCCATAAATTTTTGACAGCGCTTGAAGTTGGATTTAAATTTAACTGATAAAATTGGTCTAATGTAGAGTTAGCTGTTTGATAAGAAACCAATTCGTCAGTATAACACCCTAAATAAACTCCGCCTCCAAATAATCCACCAGATAAAAATCCGCCTTCTCTTAAAGACTGATAAAGCCCTGCTAAAGCTGACTGAGCCAATTTACCATCTTTAAATACGGTCTCTTGTGTAATTTGATCCTGTGGCAAATCGAGATCTATAAATTTTTCGCAACTCGAATACGATAATACGAATAGTAGGATAATAATTTTTTTCATTGTTAATATGTTAAGTTAAACCCAAATGACCATGTTCGTAAAGCTGGTGTATAACCTGAAAGATTAAATTCAGGATCTAGCCCTTTGTAATTAGTTGAAGTCCATAAATTTTGTCCTTGAAAAAAGACCACTCCTTGAAAACGTTTAAAGGTTTTTCGAGGAAGTTGATAACTAAATTGTATATTTTTAAGACGGATGTAATAAGAATCCATCACACTAGCATCACTCAATCTGAAATTAGCATTAGCAGTACTCAATACGCTACTAGCACCACTGCTTGGTTTTTGGTAGCGAGCATCGGTATTTGTAGGTGTCCAATAATCTAAAAATTCAGTACTATAATTTCCTATAGTTCCCAAATTACCCATTCTAACAATTAAATTCTCTCGGGTTTGAGATGAAACTTGCATCAAAACATCCAACTGAAAATTCTTGTAATGGAAAGTATTTTGAAATCCACCATACCATTTCACACCTAATTCTTTAACAACTGTACGGTCGTTTGCATCTAATTTCCCATCATTGTTCACATCTTCAAATTGATAAACACCTGTAACGGGATCAACTCCTAAATAGTGGTACATCTTTTTTAAGACCATCGATTGACCAATTACTAAAGTAGAAGCATAAGTAGAAGCTTCTAAATTTGGAAAAGAGATTAACTTATTTTGAGGAACACTAAAATTAAAAGACGATTCCCATTGGAAATTACTATGTTTTATCGGCTTAGCACTCAACGTCAATTCAACTCCTTGATTCTGAACAACTGCATCCAAATTTGCTTGTACAGAAGTAAAACCTGTTGTACCAGGTAATGGAATACCGACTAGTTGATTGCCTGAACGGTTGCGATAATAGGCTGAAGTAAATTGAATACGATCCTTTAAAAATCCCAATTCCATCGCTACTTCAAATTTACGTGTGGTTTCCCAACCATAATTGGCATTAAACAATCTACTTGGCGTTATTCCTTGCGTTCCATTATAAACAACTGTTGTAGTGGTATAAGTATCATAAAATTGATAATTGCCTATATGATCACTACCTGCTGTACCATAACTTGTTCTAATTTTCCCAAATGACAACCAATTAGAGTCTTCTAAAAATTTTTCATTCGAGAAAATCCATGCTGCACCTACAGCACCAAAGTTGGCAAAACGATTATTTGGTCCAAAACGACTCGAACCATCGCGACGTCCAGTTAAATTGATGTAATAACGATTAGCGAATTGATAATTGAAACGTCCATAAATAGCTGTATAACGGTAAGTAGTTGAAGCATCACGTGTTATTTGAACAGTTGCCGCTGCGCCCATATTCTCAATGAATTCGTCTGAAGTAAAATTAGACCCATTTTGCATTAAATAATCAGCAGATGTATGTTGAAAAGTTGTCCCCACCAACGCTTCAATTTTATGTCTTTCCCATTTCTTTTGATAATTCAATTGAGGCTCAACCATCCAATTCAATTGTTGAATAGATGTGGTAGATAAAGCAGAGCGTTCACTTCCATAATTGTAAATAGGATTATATAAAGTTTTAGGATAAATCATTCGCTCATTAGCATCATTAGACGTATAACCAGCATTAAATTGAAAGGCTAGCTCCTTTATAATTTTGTAATTTATATTTAGTTGACTAAGAAAATCGGTTTGATTGGTTTTGTAATTCTGTGTAGCAGCAGCCATGGGATTTGCAAACGTATTATTCGCCCAATTAATTGTGCCATTCCCTACATATAACTCAGGTGCATTCGGTGCTAATGATTGATAGATCCGCATAAAATCTGTCGGAGGTAAAAAATTGTTTTGCAATGTATAAAAGGCACTCAACTGAAGTTTTAATCGTTTGTCTATACTTTCGTGAGAAAGATTCAACCCTATTTTCGTTTTCTTATACCGATAATCACCAGGAAAAATAGTGGTTTCTTCTTGATGACCACCACTTATCATAAATTGTGTTTGTGCACTCCCTCCTGATAAACGAACTTCATTTGATGTTCGGGCTGATCGACCACCTACAAAATAGCGTTGCCAATCGGTATTCTTTGTAGGATCCCACGCTCCATTAATATCGTATGCATTTGCTGGATAAGTTGTAAGACCATCATTAGCAAATGCATTTTTACGCATTTCGAGATAGTGAGAAGTCGACATCATCTTTGGAAGATTAGCCACCTCACCAATAGTATATGATGTCGCGTATTGAAGCGTCGTTTTGGCTTTTTTTCCTTTTTTAGTGGTAATCAAAATCACTCCATTCGCTCCACGTGATCCATAAATAGCTGTAGCATCCGCATCTTTTAAAACTTCAATACTTTCAATATCAGATGGACTTAAAAAATTTAATGGATTCGCATCTTGATAAGGGAAAATAGCTCCTGATAAACCCGATACAAATTCATCTGCAGCTGTTACAATAACCCCATCCACTACATACAAAGGAGTGTTAGCTTCATATCCACTTTTTAAAGCAAAGCTCCTCAAACTATTTCGCCCTCTAATTTGGATATCAAACCCACCACCTGCAACACCCGAATTTTGTACGATACTCACGCCAGCCATCCGTCCTTGTATGGCAGAAAGTACATTATTCACAGGCTGATTCTCGATTTCCTTTGCCGTAACACGTGCAATAGATCCCGTTCGTTCTTTGTCTTTTACAGCATAGTATCCTGCATTGACCACCACATCTTTCAGCTGAATCTCCTCCTCTTCTTTTGTGAAACGTACATTGATCACGCTTCTATTCAATACCTCTTCTTCTCGAATAGGGAAATCCAATTGCTCAAAAATCAGTTTAGCATCATCATGTTGTAAGATCAACGAATACTGTCCATTAGTATCGGTAAAAGTAGAATTATCCGTTCCCTCCTCTTTTACCATTACGCCCACTAACGGGATTTGAAGTTCTTTTACCGTTCCAGTCACGGTTTTACCTGTTTGTGCCAACAAAGGTGTTGCACAAAACAATCCCAATAATACAGCAAATGACTGCCTACTGAGTTTGAAGTAAAATTTTTTCATAATTTTACATAAGTTTTTAATTCAACATTAGTTTTAAAAGCCACTCCTTTTCCTGCACATCGCGCCAACTTTGTTTTGGGGAAAGGGGTTTTGTTTTTTTACGTTTTACGGTCTACGCTTAACGTTTTACGTATTTTTTTTCAATTCTATCTTTAACCACAATAGAAACATAGTGTTTGTTAAGTTTTACGGACTTTGTCATTCTGAGCCTGTCGAAGAATCTTTTCTTCTTCATTTTTTATTCATTTTCTGTTTGTTTTAATTTTTGGTATTCATATGCCTTACAGGGAAGAGCGCAAAAAACATTTGAAATTAAAAGGAGAAGCCATAGTATAGCTTAGGTAATCCTTTTCTTTAATGTCACTTTTTACTTGACTAAAAAGTAACCAAAAAGTCAAGGCCGTAAACCTCTCTACTAAAAATGTTCTCATTTCACTAAACGTTTTACAAACCCTACGGGCTAAAACCTTTTTAACGTTACATTCAACCATTTTCTTAACGTGAGAGTTTTAATGCCAGTTTTTCATCCTTTTTCAATATTCAAATTCATTATCACTTTTAATACGGGCACTGAGTTTCGGTTGCTGAGCCTGTCGAAGCATCGAAGTGCAGGCTCTATTTTCGCGCGCACGCATTCGCGTCTGTTTATACCTCCTTAAAAATTCCCCCTCCGACAGGTTTTAAAAATTACATTAATAAATGAAAACTAAAAATTAACACTAATTACTTTATGAAGATCATTTATACTCTTTGTGTTGTCTTCGGGGGATAGAGTGTGAATCTGTTTACTCTTTCATAATTTTACATAAGTTTTTTAATTCAACATTAGTTTTAAAAGCCTCTCCTTTTCCTGTACATCGCGCCAACTTTGTTTTTGGGAAAGGGGGTTGTTTTTACGTTATAAGTTTTACGCTTAATGTTTTACGTGTTATTCTTTCTTGCTGTCACATTGAGTGATTTTCATTTCATAGAAAAAGAAAATAGTATCGAAATGTCCTTTTCTTTAATGTCACTTTTTTTCGTCAAAAAAACTAACGAAAAAAGACTTGGCTGTAAACCTCTCTACTAAAAATGTTCTCATTTCACTAAACGTTTTACAAACCCTACGGGCTAAAACCTTTTTAACGCTGCACTCAAACATTTTCTTAACGTGAGAGTTTTAATGCCGGTTTCTCCATCCTTTTTCAATATTCAAATTCACTTTCTACAATGAGTTTTGTCATTCTGAACTCGTTTCAGAATCTCGTCCTTAATCTTAACCTCAAATACATAATACATTGTACTTTTTACATCGTACAACTCTAAAATCTCAATTCTCACGTCTCACATCTAAATAACAGGTAGCAGAACCTCAATAAATTTGGAAAATGGCAATAAAGGGTTTACTTTTAAGGTGCGAAAAATAAAAGTATAACCAAACTGTCAAAGTCTCATTACCGAGGCTCTGATAGAGAGCGTGTAAAGAAAGGTTAGCCCTTTGCTTTACGTTCCGTTAAATGTTATAAAACGGAGGTTTGTTCTTTAAAAGAATGGTTAAAACAAACAGACTTTGTCTGGCGGTTTTTTACGGATGAATGGAAATTGTTTCGTTCTCATTTTGTGTTGGGTTTTATGGAACGATGTACTTACAAAGTAGAGGAATTATATGGTAAAATACCAGATAGAGCACCCTCAACTTTTACTCGTGGTTCCGCCAGAAACCGTCTCTGAACAAGTCAGAGTTGCCTAAAAGTTAACGAGGAGTGCCCTACTGGAATATTTAGCAAAGTTACAAAATTCCAGCAATAGGCAAACTCTCGGTCAACTCGTGGCAATCTGGCGGATTTCGAACGAGTGACATCGTCTAAAGTAACTTATAATTTACTTTTTTTCTGTCGCTATTGTTTTCATAAACAAATATATGAATAAAAATAGATAAAACAAAATAAACTAATCTATTTTAATATGAATAAAGAATATTATCAAAAAGAATATGGAAAAAGAGTTTCTAAATTTTTAATCTATTATAATCTTACAGAAGGTGATTTAGCTAAATTAATTGATTCAAACTCTACCAATATTAGAAGTATCATTAATGGTGAAGTTGGCTTAAATATTAACAAGATGATTAATATAGCATCTGTATTCGGTCTTACATATTACGATTTTGCAAATCCAAAATTTAAATTACCTTTAAAAAGTAGTCTTCCTGAATTAACTATTAAAATAATTAAAGAACGACAGAAAAAAGGTTCTATTATCCGTGATAAATCTAATATTCTTGCAATAGAACTTGATCGTTTAATAAATGAAGGTATTTTAAATAAACCTATTACTTCAAAACTTCTTCTATCCTTAATGAATTCTGATGCTCAGAAAAAAAGCTCAACTAGTATTACAAATCTTTTAAGAAAAGAACCCAGAAATACATTAATAATACAGCTTAAACAAAAATATGGGAATGAAAGTATTTTTATTGAAAAAAAATATGCTGAAAAATATACAAATATGAGCACCGAAAAACTAAAATTATTATTGGACTCTAAATACAATTACCTATAGCTTTAAATTTTCATGCTAATTTTTTTAGATTTTGATTTTAATACAATATAATAATGAATAAAGGCTCTTTTATGAAAGCCTTTATTTACTCAACCTCTGTCAACTGTCTTGCGATTTCTAATTTTTCTTGAAGTATACATAAGTTGCTACACTTTCTATGATTAGTAAACTCGTTATGTAGCTCAAAACAGCAAATAATTTCAAAATATTCATATCTAAGCAGTTATAGTATTTCTTAAATTAAAAAACCTTTAAAAGGTGTTTTTGTGGTTCCACTTAGTATGAATTAATATTTTATAATTAATTAAATTACAAATACTTGTGAAAAGTATTTATTTTTAGGTATCAAAATGGTAACAAAAAATAAATTTTTTAATTTCTTAACAATTCAATAATATCGCTGTAATGCTGTTTAACAACATTATCATTCCAAACTTTATCAGTTGAATTTTGTAAGGTTGCATCCATTACTAATAGTTTTAAGCTCGATAAAATATTATTTGATTTAATATAACTAAGTTTATTTTCAACCGTTGCATTACTTAAGGTAGAATTTAAATTCGTTGATAGTAGGCATAGATTTCCTATGTTATTTAAATAATTTATTTTTCCTTGATCCAACTTTTGATTTTGTGCATATAAATGCTCTACAGAATTATTATAATGAAAATAATAGGATTTAAGACTCTGTTTATTCAATTTAAATTTTTTCAATACTGATGAATTTTCATCTTTAAAGAATAAATCATCATAAATTTTATATTCAATAAAATTGAAAATATCATCTTCTATAGCTGTTCCATTATTTACATAATCAAAGCTTTTCGGATTTTGAACAACTAAATCTGTAAACTTTTCGTGTTTTAAAGACTTTAATTGGTCATTACTTAATTTAGTCAAACTTGACTGAGATCTTTTAAAATCAAAATCCAATAACTTACTATAAATATAATTTTCACTTAAATTAAATATGAACTCATAGAATTTCACTCTTTCTACAACTAATTCAATCGTATTATCCTTTATAATTACAAATTTTTCTAAAAACTGTAAACAATCTAAAAGCCAATATTTATAATTTTGACTTGAATAGCTTACTTGAAAAAATGATTGAAGTTGTTTAATTCTATCGTGAATTAATGATTTTTCTAATTCTTCTTGTGTATCATTTTCACTTATATTTTTTGAAGAACCAAAACTTTGATAATAATATCTATGATCTGGTGATAAAGTTAAAATATCCCATCCTTTACTTGTATCATCAGCCTCTCTTTTTATTATAAAACGATCGAATATAATTCTATAAATTATTAATTTTTGTATAAAATTAATAACTAAATCTGCTGTAAATTCTTTATTAGAATAAAATGTATCTAAAAAATCTTTTTTATTAAGTACTTTTTTATCAAAATAGAGAGAATATACTGTTAAAAGAAAATATTCAAAGCTTAATACACTTGAAAATTTAGCCTTACTATCCGTTTCAGTGATTACTTCAAAAGAGTCAAGTTGAAGAATTGATTCTAGTGTAAATTCATGCTCACTCTCTAGATAATTCTCTAATAAGTTTTTTTCTTTTACTTGAAAATTGAAATAATTCTCTATCCAATTATTATCCAATACTTCAAAATACTCCTCCATATTTGCTAACTTATCCCAAGTTGTTATAAACAATTCTGATAAATTAGGATATTCATTTTTTACTAGACCAAAAAATTTTGCACGAACAAGTTCTATCTCTTCTAACTGTTCTCCTCTATTATTCATAATTTCAAAATAATGGTTTAAATCAGTATCAGCTGGAACCATTACTTGCATAAGAATAACTTTATTTAAATATTCAATTAATTTTTCTATTTTATCTTCTTTACCAATAAAATAATTCTGAATCACCTTATGCCCATCCATAATATGAAAGTTAAGATTACTATCATTTAAATCTTTTTGGATATCTTCCTTTTTTAAAATCCCTAATGTATACATAGAACTCGGTCTACTCTGAAACTTTAAAGCAGTTAATCTAGAAAGCTTATTTACAATACTAATTTGATTTAGGTATTGAAATAAAATATAAAATGTGGTTAATCTTTGCTGACCATCGATTACTTCATATTTATTATTAGAAGACTGATAAACAACCATAGAACCTATATAATATTTCACTACGTCTTTGGAATTAACATCCTCAAAATGATAAAATATATCATCTAATAAGCGAACTATTTCCTTTTTCTCCCAAGCATAATCTCTTTGATAAATAGGAATTACAAACTCTTTATTATGTTTATTAAACAAATCAATTACTTTAATTTCTTCAATCTTAGTACTATCTATCATTATGTATATTTTAAGTAAAGTCTAACTAGTTCATCTAAATTATTTCTTAATAATTTTTTTTGATTTTTTTCTAGAGCATTATTTTTTATAATTAAATCTAAAGCTTCACTTGATTTAAGTCTTATATTAATAAAGTCTTTTACAGTAAGTGAATCTTCTATTATCCTAAACATTGAATTGCTATAATTATTTAAAGCATATTTATCTACATCTTCCCATCCAATATTCATACTAACAATACGTTTTGTGTATACATATACAAAGATTTTCTGTATTGCTAAATCTAGTTTTTCCGTATTAAACTTGTCAAAATACAAGAAACATAAATTAATAAAAAGATTTCTTAAGGCTTGATCACCTTTACGATTAAGATTATAAGAGTTTACATAGCCTATCATTTCTAAGCTGTCCGAATTCAATTTTAGCTTTTCAATTAAAAAGCTATTCTCTCCATTTTTTACTGAATATTTAGATATATTAAATAAGAATTCACTAGATTTATAATATTCTACATATTCAAAGAATCTTTTACCATTAGTAATGACCTGATTAACTTCAAATGGATATATAATATAATTAGCATCAAATGTTCTATCATAATTCGAATTATAATGATGCAACGCCATCTCTAATAATTTAGCTTTTTGAAGTTTATTAGAAATTATTGTAGAATTTAAACTAACTCCTTTAAATGTTTCTATTTTCTCTTTAGAAAACCCTAAGCCTGATTTTTGTTTAGATAGTCTTCTTACACGGAACAAATGACTTCGTAAAAATTGATCTAATCGATCTTTATTATATTTTTCCCACTGATTTACTATATTAATCTGTTCAATCTCGGTATTATTTTGCATTTCACGTAAATGAAAGGCTTTTAATAAATCATGTGGCATTAAATCTAAACCTCTTGAATTTTGTGAATCAAAAAATTGGAATGCTTCAGTTTCTTTACTTAATATAAATACATTTAGATAACATTTATCTATAATATAATGTATCACCTCGTTGGTTAATTCTGATTTCCTAGAATTAACTATCTTTTTAGTATTAATAATATTAGCCTGACTAATCGGAGATTTATAATTTGATTTTAATAAAGGAAGATTAATATTTACTTTACACAAGTGTAATAATATTGTTAATGTTGTTAAACGTTGTTGTCCATCGACCACATCGAAAATATCATTAATCGATCTCTTTTCTTTTTTATTTGCATTAAATAATACTACTGAGCCAATTGAATAATTCTTTTTATTACCCGCTACGAAAATGATATCGTCTATTAATTGATGTATATTTTTATCTTTCCATTTATATGGACGTTGATAATCTGGAATATCTAGGTTTAATTCAAATAATTTTTGAATAGATAAACTTATCTTATTTTCTTGAATTGCTTTATTGAGAGGCATTTTGATTTTGCTTACTATTAAGATCTAGTTATTAATCACATTTAAAAACTTCTTCTAAATTATATTTTGGTGGTAATAGTTTAAATGATTTATCAATTTTAGTTAAATTGTATTTTTGTTTTTAAATCGATTTATTATCAATATGTTGATTGAAAATTCACCTTATTTATCAGATACTTCTATACTTTTCACAAATTCACTTTCAAAAAAACTTTTTTCTTGCTGTTCTCCAAATCGATTAATTGGAATAATTTCTAACACACCTTGTAATCTGAAGTTTCTAATTTCACCACGACGAAGTAGACAATTTGTATTAATTTTTAAATTATTATAAATATCTAAAGTTTGTTCTTGATTTAAAGCTTGTACAAAAGTTTTAAATTCAGCTAATGATGAATAAATTCCTCCATCTACTTCAACTTTATTTACTCTTATTATTCGTTTAGTAATATTGTTATTTCTGTCTTTGTATTTAATCAAATAATATTCATTTGGTATAAAATCATAAAATGATACCCTATCTTCATCTTTTTGATATTTTACACCCAAAACATCATGACAAGTTTTATAATCTATTTCAATTTTTTGTTTTCTAATTTTATCAGAAAATAATGATTTTACTAATAACTGATGATAATAATGATAAAAAGCAATTGAATGAGGTTTTAATAGTTCATAACTAATTATTTCATCTGTAAGTTCACCCTCACTATTTTTAAAAACAATAGGATTTTCTAATTCTATTTGAATAAGTTTTTTTGACTTGATCAATTCAGGAAATAATTTAACTTTTTGATTTAATTCTTCATGATTCTCTATAAAAGCTAATACTTGATAAGGTAAAAATTCTTCAGAGAAAGTTTTGGTAGTACTATTGTACCATTTACATTTTAATTCAAGCTTTATATCACCTGTATCTTCACAGATTCTCTTTTTTTCATCAGAGAACTTATAGCCAATAATTGTCATTACAGGAGGTAAAAACTCTAAATAAGCACTAGTTATAAATTTAGCATTATCTAAATCATTCGTTTCTTTAATCGCCCTTTTTTTTAATTCTAAATCAACTGATTTTAAAATAACTAATTTATTATAATAGCTGTTGTAAAATTCATTTTCAAATTTATTTAAATCAATATCTATTATTCCAATAGATGTTAAATTAGCTTCACTTAATTTATTTTCAACATAATTTAATGCATTAGTATTAAAATTTTTACGCTCAAATTTACCTGCTTTTGAGTTATAGTAAATTGTATGTACTATACTTCCTAAATTTACACTTGAAATAGAAGAGTGAAATTTTTCTTTTTTAACTTCATAAACATTTAAAAATGGTGAAGTGTATTCGTGATTTGCTCCAATTAAAATTGAAGAATCTATAAAATTGTTTGTATTAAATACAGCAATACTACCTTTTTCTATATTAGTCATTATTTTCTATATCGATTAGTTGTGGCAAATGTAATTAATAAATATCTTTGAAGCGAATCCTTTAGGTAGAGTTCATTAACATTTAGTGGAATACGAATCAATATTGATTTACTTTATAGCAGATAGGTTATAGAGGTGGGTTAATACCAATTTTCATCCAACTTCTGGGGAATTCCCCATAAGATTGTATGAAAATCGGTAAGATAGACAGTATTAAGGCTACTTCTGGTGTGGTTTCTATTAAACCAACAGCTGACATATATTCTATGACATATAAGGTTGTTTCCATTATTTGGGCTTTTGTTATAATTGTTTTATCAAAGATCATCGCATTATCAATGACTCAGTAATTGGGTACTGTTCCAACGATGTGTATGTTAATGTATAAACGCTATTGCTACCTAAGGATTTTTTTAATTTATGATACAAGAATTACCAGATTGGTTTAAAATAAAAGGTTATACGCATTTATCTCCGACTATACAGCTTTCGGATAGTGAACGTATTATTCATCAAATTAAAAACCCTAACTTTGTCGCGAAGTTTGCTTTTTATCCTTTGATTCATAAAATTATCAAAGAGCGTAAATACAAACAAGCTGATCCTAGCAAACATCATACAGTAGGAAGACGACATTCTCATCTTTGTATAAAAACCAATCAAACTTTAAAGACACAAAAAGAACGTCCGTTGCATTATGCAAGTCATATGGATTCGTTAATTTATGGATATTATGCTCAACTAATAAATGAACGTTATGAAAAGATTTTATACAGTCAACCAGCATTAAATGATGCCGTTTTAGCATATAGAAAAATAGAAACTTTCAAAGGTTCTGGAATAGGAAAATCTAATATTCATTTTGCAAAAGAATGTTTTGATGTTATAACCAATTACAATAGTACTTGCGAAGAAGTTGGCGTATTAGCATTTGATCTAAAAAGCTTTTTCTCAACCCTAGACCATCAAATATTAAAAAGAACTTGGGCTAAATTATTAGGGAAAAATGAATTACCTAAAGATCATTACAATGTATTTAAAGCTTGTACAAAGTTCAATTATATTTTATTAGATGATTTAAGAATTGGTCAAAAACAGTTAGGAAGAAGAAGAAATGGATTTAATGAATCTAAGTTAGCCTCAATACGTAAACACAAAGGCTACAAATGTTTTTTTAAAGATAATGAGGAATTTAGAAATGAAATTCAACAAGGAAATCTTAAAATTTATAATAATCCATTTTATAGAGAAATAGAAAACATAAATAAGCATAAATCTAATACTCGAAAAATAAATGTAGGTATCCCGCAAGGGTTACCTATATCTGCTACTTTAGCAAACCTTTATTTGCTTGAATTCGATCAAAAAATTATTGATTTTTTAACCCAATATAATGGAGTCTATCGTCGTTACTCAGATGATTTATTAGTAATTTGTAAGCGAAGTGATATGAGTAAAATTGAATCCTTCTTTTATGATTTAATTAAAGACTATAAAATTACTATCAGTAAAGAAAAAACAGAGCGTTTTGTTTTTAAAATGGTTGAGTATAATCTTGAAAAACAAAAACGTTTAGAATGTTTTAAACATTCAATTGATAATATTGAAACTAAAAGCTACTTAAACTATTTAGGGTTTGAGTTTAGAGGATACCATACAGGTATTAAATCAACCAATTTGGCTAAATATTATCGTAAAATGATTTCTTCAGCTAAGAAAAAAGCTAAAAGAGCCCATCATTTACATCAAAAAGATGAAGCAATTAAACGTGTTATCTATCTTAATCAATTAAGAAAAATAACCACTCTTCCTATACGTTTACAAGCTATAGAAAATATTGAAGAAAAAAATCTTCAACGCAAGTATAGCTTATTAAAATACAATGTAACAAAAGGATTTTATGAGTATGTTCATTATCCTCCAAATCCTAATAAGATGAAGAATAGATCAAATTATCATTCTTATATTAGGCGCTGTTGTACTGTTTTTGAAACTGACACTTTTAATAGGCAATTAAAAAAGAATAGAATGATAATGCATAAAGCTGTAAACTACCATTTAAAAATTAAGCACAATCAATGATTGTGCTTAATTTTTTTAATTATTTTTCTTAATCATAACATCAGATATTATTTCTCGAATTTTATACTTCAAGTCATAATCAATATCCAGTTGATCCGCTTTACCGCAGATATTAATTAATTTACTTAAATTATCCACTATTAATTTATTTTTGGGTAAAAATAAATCTTTAATCTCTTTACAATTCCTTAAACTTGGGCTATTTGAAATTTTTTGAATAATTGCACTACATAAACCTTTAGGATCTTTCGAACTTAAAAATTCAAAATATTCCTTTTCGAAACCATCTATAGAGGTAAATTCATTAAATAGAGTACTGAATTTTTCATCTAATGTTTTAATACCAGTTTTATGTGACACCCTAATAGCAACAGTTTTTGCATTTTGGATTTTAAAATTTAATGGAAAATGAATATTAAAATCATCTTTCGAATACAATGTTATTTTCTGAGTAAACACGAAAGATTCTTTTCCTAAATCGTTATTTGTCATCTCAATAGATGATTTTATAAATCCGATATCACCCAATTTCCTCATTAAACCTTGTGAAATAACCATCGATATTTTAGATTCATTAATATCCAATGATTCAATTTTAAAGTTATTTCCTTTATTTCTATTTTCATATTCATTTAATAATAGAATAGTATACACGAAAGTGAATGCTGTTCCATATTCCTTAAATTTAGATGAATTTACAGCTCTTAAAAACCATAAATTATTTTTAGATTTTAATAATTTAAATTTTCTGTCTTTAAATAATTTTGATTTTGTAAGCCAAATTGCATTAATCTCTTGCAATTCTTTATTCAAACCATTTTTTCTAAGGTAGTTAATATGGTTAGCCAATTTTATCACATCATAAAATTGATCTTTCGAGTTATATATAGCTTTTGCATTAATTGGAGCATCTTTATAATCATTAAATTGAAAATAAAAATCTTTTGCCTTAGCATTTAAACTTTCATCCTCATTTTCAAGAATAAATGTTGTTAATTTTTCTCCATTGCATAGATGGTCGATAAATTCATATTTTGATAGCGCCTTATTTACCGCATCAAATGCAATATCTACATTTTCAATATTAATATTAAAATCCAATCCATCAGGATTAAATCTGTTTAAGATATCATTTAAATATTCATCATTATAATCACTGAATAACTTAGTTAACTGCTGAAAACTAACTGAATTATTCGATTTCTTATCTATAAATGTAATCGATTTTGTATTAAAATTATGCTCCATATTACTTCTCTTTTCCAACTCCTTCGAATGGTGTACCATCCTGTTTAACATCCATAAATTTTCCTGTATTTGTTTCTCTTTTAACCCATTGTTCTGTTTTAGGGTTAAAAATTTGTGAGCATTGTCTTACTGCTCCGTGGCGTCGATTATCACCCGGTGTTCTATTAGTAGCCATCTACTAAAAATTTTAATTCGTTAATATTTTTTTAATAAAATATCCCACTTGAGGCAAATCAGGATTGAATTTGTAGTAACCGAAAAGAAATATGAATATTATAGAAATTATCTATTAAGTTTTATATTAAAAACTTATTTAAAGTTCTATTTTTGATTCATAGAATATCAATATTTCTTAAAGAGATTTCGATTATTAAGAAAATCATTACAAAAATAAACTCGGTACGTCGGCAAACAATTCCGAGTTTTTTTATGCAATAAACTCTCCTCTATTTTTTATATTATGTCTTCATTTATTTAATAATTACCTTAGTTGTTTTTCAAAATTAACACAAGATTTTACAATTAAAAATCTCAAAATATTAAAAATTAAAAAGATTATCAACAAGTTGTTAATTAATTGATAATCATTAATTAATAGATAGTTTTTTATTTCTTTTAAGTAAATAAATTATTTAATTATTTTGATGTTATTAATTAATTTTTTATTGAATAAAATCACTCTAATATAAGTCGTCTAAATTCAGTATTTTATGTATTAAAAAATCCCCAATTTTGCTATTGAGGATCAATATCTTGAATAGAATTAAACTATACAACTTCGCTAAGTTTTAAAGTGAGGTTTTTTGTTTTTACGTGAAACCGTAAGTTATTGTTAAGTGGCTATTGTATGTTTGATAAATATTATAAAGTAAAAACTCTTCTAAAAACAACATTATAATTTGTTAAATTCAAAATTGTAAGTGAATAAATCGATATTGTCTTTAGATTTTACAAGATCAATTAAAGCATGATTTGGTTGATGTAAACAAATAATTCCTTTTATTTCACGTTCTAATTGACTTGAAAGTGCAGAAATATAATTTTCAATTTGATCAACAACTTCTACTCCAGCTTCATTTCTTTTTAACTCAACTAAATACAACTGATTAGTAGATTTTTCAATTAAAAGTAAATCTAATATTCCATTGATATACGGTATTCTGTACTGTCTTCCATAAATAAAATCATCTTGATAAATTTCTAGTTCTTTTCCGAAAACATTTATCCCATATTTTATTTGTTCTACAATCATATCTTCAAGGGATTTTTCCTTTGATAAAAGTTTAACTGATTGAAAATTTGAAATTTCAAATGGTTTTTTAGGTTTAAATAATCGTTGAATAATATTATCAGTATTTTTAGTATTTTCTTCATTCGAAAGGAAATCTAGTTTTAACTTTTGATAATATACAGAAGAAGGATATTTATCTAATACAAAATTTAATACTTCTAACGCTTTTTTAAAATTTCCATTCTTTTCTAAAGCAAATAAGTAATTGTTTGTAAAAATCTGAAAATCATCTAACTCATTTTCATATGTTATACTAGATCTAATTTCAAAATTACTTTTAATATCAAATAATTGAATTGATTTTTCAAAGTAATGCAGAGCTTCTTCAAATTCATACAATTTTATATAGGAATAGGCTAAATCATTATATATATTCCATAATATTAGATCAAAAGTAGAAGAAGGTAACTCTTCTTCATTTAAGTTAGAAATTATATCATTTATATAATCTAAAAATAACAAATTCTGTTTAATAGCATTTTCATCATTCTCTAATTCAAAATAACAAAGACCAAGAAAATAGTAGGCTATTTCATCTTCCATTCTATTGAAATGTAAAAGTGCTAAATCCAAATTATTTTGGTTCAATTCCATTAATCCATTTATGAAGTCTGTAAAATCAGTATTTGGATCAATAGCTTTACAGCTTTCATAAAAATAATCTAAAGATGTTTGATTAAAGCTTGAAAGAAATTCCTCCCAAATCATTAAATACAGCATCGCATTTAATTCAAAATCTTCTTTGAATTTATAAGCTAATTCATCATAGAATTGATCTTTTTGTCCATTTATAGCTTCTGAAAATTCTTCTGAATTTTTAGAAATTTCATTTCCATGAATGCTTTCAATTTCCTCAATTGTATCACGAAATAATTGCTCAGAAAAATTAGTCTTTAATTCTTCTAGCATTGTTATTATTTTATTCATTTAGATATTTTTATAAAGTTAAGTATTAGAACATTCTTGTTTTTACGGTTTCCCGCATTATTAGAAAGATTTATTAAAGTAATTTTACTAAAAAAGTATTCGCCACTTTTTTGTGACGAATACTAATTTTTTAAATTAATCTCCAGGTTTGTGTTTATGAGGTTTTAAAGCTGGATGCTTCGGTTTTGTTTCAGGAGTTACCCTTCTTCTTCTGTCAGGTGAACCATCATCTTTTTTCGGTTTCGGACCTGGTTTGATTGCTAAAATTGAAATCATTGTCAAATAATTTAGAGTTAATAATACCAAAAGTAGAAAACTATAACGCCACATAATGACGCGAATCAATAATACTTTAGCAAAACTAAAAGAAACATTAAACAAACTAAACCAATTTGTATCTTTACCAAACAATAAATAAATATGTCAACAGATCAAAAACAACAACTAGAGCAAAAGCTTTGGGATATAGCTAATACACTACGTGGACGAATAAATGCTGATGAATACCGTAACTATATTTTAGGTTTTATTTTCTTTAAATATTTATCAGAAAAGCAACATTTGTATGCGAATGGATTATTAGAGGAGGAAGATGTAAAAGAATATACAAAGGTTTCAGATGATGAAACGTTACAAGCGATAAAAGAAGAATCGTTGGCCCAATTGGGTTATTTCTTAGATCCAAATCAGTTGTTTGAAGTGATTGCCAAAAAAGGTCAAAATAACTTTATTATAGAAGAATTAGAAGCAACATTAAACTATATCGAACAATCGACAATGGGAACAGAATCTGAAGAAGATTTCAACGGATTGTTTCAAGATGTGGATTTAGCTTCTACAAAATTGGGTAAAACACCTGATAAACGCAACGAAGTTATTGTAGAAATTTTAGGAAAACTAAACGAAATTGATTTCAAATTAGAAGATATCGAATCGGATGTATTGGGTGATGCCTACGAGTATTTGATTTCAAACTTTGCGGCAGGGGCAGGGAAATCGGCTGGAGAATTTTATACACCACAACAAGTTTCAACTATTTTATCGAAGATTGTAACTTTAGGGAAAGATAAAATTCGTTCTGTTTATGATCCTACGTGTGGTTCGGGTTCGTTATTGTTGCGTGTTGCCAAAGAAGCAAAAGTAGCCGATTTTTATGGGCAAGAGTTAAATCCGACAACCTACAACTTGGCTCGAATGAACATGATTTTGCACGATGTACATTTTTCTCGTTTCAATATCGAGCAAGATGATACCTTAGAAGATCCTCGTCATCTCGAACAACGTTTTGAAGCCATCGTTGCCAATCCACCTTTCTCTGCAAATTGGAAAGGCGATACCAATCCACTAAATGCACAAGACGCTCGTTTTTCACAATTCGGAAAATTGGCTCCAAAAACCAAAGCCGATTTTGCTTTCTTGCAACACATGTATTACCAATTGGCAGATAACGGAACGGTTGCTTCTGTTTTTCCGCATGGAGTTTTGTTTCGTGGTGCAGCAGAAGGTAAAATTCGCGAATATTTTATCAAAGAGCTAAATGCTATAGATGCTGTAATTGGTTTACCAGCCAATATATTTTACGGGACGTCGATTCCGACTTGTATTGTGGTACTGAAAAAATGCAGAAAAGCTGATGATAATATTGTCTTTATAGATGCCAGTGGCGATGATAATTTTATAAAAGAAGGAACGCAAAACAAATTACGCGAACAAGATATTGCACGTATTGTAGATGCGTATGCAAATAGACAAGAGATAGAGAAATATTGTCATTTAGCAACGTTGGAAGAAATTGCCGAAAATGATTATAACCTAAATATACCACGTTATGTAGATACGTTTGAGGAAGAAGAAGCTATTGATGTAAACGCTGTTACAGAACGCCTAAAAGCAATAAACACCGAATTGGTTGATGTAGACAAAAAGTTGACAGAATTTTGTAATGAATTGAATATCCCAACACCTTTTTAAGTATGGAAAAACAATTACAACCAAAATTGAGATTTCCTGAATTTGAAGAGGATTGGTATTCTGATAAATTAGGTAATTTAATGAATTTTAAAAATGGTGTTAATGCATCAAAAGAAAATTACGGATTTGGACATAAGTTTATTAATGTTTTAGATATTATTAATAACAATATTATTACAAATGATTTAATTATAGGAGAAGTAAATATTACTGAAAAAGAATTTGAAAAGAATATTGTTCAAAATGGTGATATTTTATTTCAAAGAAGTTCTGAAACAAGAGAGGAAGTTGGTCAATCGAATGTTTATTTAGATGATTTACCAGCAACTTTTGGTGGTTTTGTGATTAGAGGAAAATCTATTTCTGAATACAATTCATTTTATTTACACTACTTATTAAAAACGACTAAAGCTAGATTAGAAATTACAACTAAAAGTGGAGGAAGCACAAGATTTAATGTTGGTCAAGAAACATTGAGTAATGTAGTAATAAATATATCACCATCACTTCTAGAACAACAAAAAATAGCAGATTATTTATCAACGATTGATAACAAAATAACCTTGTTAGAAGAAAAGAAAACCGAACTATCTCGTTACAAAAAAGCCATGATGCAAAAACTCTTTTCGCAAGAAATACGTTTTAAGGATGATAAGGGAAATGATTTTCCAAAGTGGGAAGAGAAAAGATTGGGAGATATAATTGAGAGAATGTCAACAGGATTAAACCCAAGACAAAATTTCATTTTAGGAAAAGGTAAAAACTATTATGTTACAATAAAAAACATCTCTAATGGTAGGATAGATTTTTCTAATTGTGAAATGATAGATGATAGAGCTTTGAATCTAATTAAGAAGCGTTCAGATTTATCTAAGAATGATATTATAATGTCTAGTATTGGTAATATAGGTGAAGCTTATTTATTAAAAGAAGATCCATTAAATTGGAACATTAATGAATCTGTTTTTATGATAAGGTCAAATGTGAAAGTTATTCTTCCTATATTCATTTATTATATTTTGTCGAATGATAGTACAAAACGTTATTTTGAAAATAATATAACAGGTAGTTCATTCAAAAGTATAAAGATTGGTGATTTAAAATTGTTACCAGTTATAACACCTTCATTATCAGAACAACAAAAAATAGCAGATTTTTTATCGGCCATAGATGAGAATATCGAAAAAGTAAGTGAACAAATAAAAGAAACACAAAGCTTCAAAAAAGCGATGTTACAGCAAATGTTTGTGTAGAGAAAATATTTAACCATGACAAACTACTATAAAATACTTGGAGTATCTGATTTTGCTACGCAAGATGAAATAAAAAAAGCATTCCGTAAACTATCTAAAAAGTTTCATCCTGATCTAAATGATGGAGATGAATTTTTTGCGAATAAATTTAGAGAACTTAAAGAAGCTTATGATTTTTTAACTGATGATAGTAAACGATCATCGCTTGATAGTTTTTTGAGAGGTGGTTCATCAAATAAATCAACTCAAAATAATACTTATCAAGAAGATTTAAAGCGTCAAAAAGCACAAGAAGAATTTCGAAGAAAACAAAAAGCAGAAGAGGAAGAATTATTAAGAAAAGCAGAAGAGTATCGTAAGAGTCGTAAAAAAAACAAATATGATTTCGATAAGAAAGAATACGAGAAAGAGCTAAACAATAAAATTGGAAAACCTTCGAATAATAAAAAGAAATCATCATGGTTACCTGCTGGTTTTATAGGAGCAATGGTTGCTTTTGGTATATATAAATGTAATGATTTTAATAATAGATCAAATTATCCTCCTATTGTCGATAATAATTATGTAGATTCAGTGAGTAGTGCTGTAGTAGATTATTCTTCAGGTGTAGTTGATTCTTCTTATACAGGTGGAAATGATTACAATTATCAGAATACTGCTCAGTCTTCATATGATACTCAGGATTTAGTAACGAATCAAGAATTTTATACTTTAGGATCAAGTAAAGAAGAGGTTAAAAGGATTCAAGGTTCACCAACACGAATTAGTAATTATGAAACGATTGGTGAAATTTGGGGATATGGTTCAAGTACGATTACTTTTAAAAATGGAAGAGTTTATGAATATTCGGATAATCAAGATCAATTATTTATTGAAATTCTTCCCGAAACAGATTACTTAGGAATTTCAAGATTTTCTATTGGAGCAACAAAGTTTGAAGTTAAAAAAGCACAAGGAACACCAACTCGAATTAATAAATATGAATCTATAGGTGAAATATGGAGCTATGATGGTAGTACAGTTACTTTTAAAAATGATAAAGTTGCAGAATATAATGATTTCAGAAATATTTTAAACGTTGAATAAATTGGTATGAACGCTAAATCAGAACAATTATTAGAGATGAAATGCTTGTATAAAGAATAGCGTATGAAAAAGTATTATTTGTTTATAGACGAAAGTGGTGATCATGGTTTGGTAAACTTAGATCCGTCATTTCCTGTTTTCTTGTTGTGTGCTATACTCACAAGCGAAGAAAATTACGCGTCTATAAAGAATAATATCAATCAGATTAAAAATAAATTTTGGGGAGATAAAGATGTCATTCTTCATTCCAGAGATATTCGCAAATGCGAAAAAGAATTTCAGGTTCTATTTGATTTAGCACTCAAAAAGGATTTTTATGAAATGATCAATCATGTTATTTCAACTTCTAAATATCGTGTATTAGCATCGGCAATCAATAAAGAAAAATACATTAATATGTATGGTAAGCTTTCTAATGATGTGTACGAATTAGCATTGTCTTTTGTGATAGAAAGAGCTATTTTTTCTTTGGACGAAATAAAAGGTGTACAGAAGGAATTGGAAATCATTATAGAAAAACGTGGAAAAAAGGAAGATAAAAAATTAGAAGAACACTTTCAACGCTTATTGGCAAGAGGGACATCGTATGTTTCGCCTGAACGTTTGAAAGATGTCTATTTAAAAATAACCTTCAAATCCAAAAGAGAAAACATCAATGGTTTACAATTATCCGATTTGGTCGCTTATCCTATTGCACGCTATGTGATCGATAAGAAAAGAGCAAACCCAGCATTTGAAGTTGTAAAGGATAAAATCTACAAGAAAAATGGAAAATTGTATGGAATTAAAATATTTCCCTAAAAACAAAAGCCAATCAAAAACGACTGGCTTCTGCTCGACCGGGGACACCCCAATCCTTTGTATCTTAGTTATTTTAAAGACTAATTTATAATGCAAATATAATAAAAAATATAACAAAAAACGTACTTTATATAACAAATATTGTACTTGTTGTACAACAAGTTTGATAGTATATAGAACAAAACACAAATGTTAAGAGTTTAAAAATGAACGCTCAACCAGAACAATTACTAGAAAACGGATTAATTGACCAATTGCAATCTTTGGGTTACGAATCAATAACATTAAAAGATGAAGCAGATTTAGTCCAAAATTTTAAACGCCAAATAGAGAAGCACAATAAAGTTGAATTAGCAGAAGCAGAATTCAACCAAATTATGTTGTACATCAACAAAGGAAATATTTTTGAACGAGCAAAAACTTTGCGTTCTCGTATTCCTTACGTTAATAGTTTAGGAGAAAATAAAACCATACAATTATTAGATAGTAAAAATTGGTGTAAAAACGAATTTCAAGTCGCGAATCAAATCACTATGAAAGGTTCGTACGACAATCGCTATGATGTAACCATATTGATTAACGGTTTACCTTTGGTACAAGTTGAGTTAAAACGTCGTGGTTTGGAGTTGAAAGAAGCGTTCAATCAGATTAATCGTTATCAACGTCATTCATATACCGCAGGTTTTGGATTGTTTCAGTTTATTCAATTGTTTGTCATTAGTAACGGTGTTAATACCAAATATTATTGCAATGGTTCGGTGCGTCAACGTAATTTTAAGCAAACGTTTTATTGGGCGAAAAAAGATAATTCATTAACAACAAATCTATCTGAGTTTGCAGATGATTTTATGAATCCTTGTCATTTATCAAAAATGATTACGCAATACATTGTGCTCAACGAAACACAAAAAGCATTGATGGTGTTGCGTCCATACCAATATTATGCGGTTGAAGAAATTATCAACCAAGTAAAAACGACCAAAGATTACGGTTACATTTGGCATACGACAGGTTCGGGAAAAACATTGACTTCGTTTAAAGCAGCTCAAATTTTAACGCATATTCCTGAAGTTCATAAAGTCGTTTTTGTGGTTGATCGTAAAGATTTGGATTACCAAACAGCAAAAGAATTCAACAGTTTTGCGAAAGGTTCTATTTATTCTACCAATAATACAAATACGTTAGTAGAACAATTAAATAGCGATAACAAACTGATTGTAACTACTATTCAGAAACTGAATAATGCCATTACAGGTAATCGCTATAAAAACCAAATGAGTAGTTTACAAAACGAGCGAATTGTATTTATTTTTGATGAATGTCATCGTTCTCAATTCGGAATGACGCACGAAAATATTGTCAATTTCTTCCAAAGTGCTCAATTATTTGGTTTTACAGGAACACCAATTTTCATAGATAATGCTGGCACAAATGAATATGGAAAACGAACAACTAAAATGTTGTTTGGTGAATGTTTGCACAAATATGTAATTACAGATGCAATTCGAGATGGAAATGTTTTACGTTTTGCGATAGAATATATTCGAACGTTTAAACAAAGAGATGAAATTCAGGACATCGAAATTGAAAAAATAGATGAAGCTGAAGTAATGAATTCGCCTATTCGTCGTCGAAATATAGTGAATCACATTATTCAAAATCATCCAAATAAAACACATCATAAAACCTATACTTCTATGTTTTGTGTGGCTGATGTAGATGCAGCGATTGAATATTATCAATTATTTAAAACAGCGAAAGAAGAAGGAAAACATAATCTGAATATCGCGACAATCTTTACCTATCAAGCAAATGAAGAAGATAAAGATGCCGGAACGATTACAGAGCAGTTTGATGATGAAGAGCTAGGAATGGTTGCCGAAGATCAAGAAACGTATACTACAAAACATAGTCGTGAATATTTGGACGAATTTATTCTCGATTATAATCAAACGTTTCAGACGAACTATTCGACTAAAGATTCGAAATTATTTTACGAATATTACAATGATATTACAGCTCGTGTAAAAACGAAACAGATTGATGTATTAATCGTTGTCAATATGTTTTTAACAGGTTTTGACAGCAAAACGCTGAATACATTATATGTTGACAAGAATTTAAGATATCATGGATTAATTCAGGCTTATTCCCGTACGAATAGAATTTTAGATGAAGTAAAATCGCACGGAAATATAGTGTGTTACCGAAATCTAAAAGAAGCGACTGATAAAGCGATCGAATTATTTGCCAACAAAGATGCAATAGAAGATATTATAGAGCCTCCATTTGAACGATTGGAAGAAACTTTTCAAGAAAAATATGATGAATTAATTGAAATTGTTCCAAATGTAGATGCAGTAAATGACTTGAAAAATGAAGAAGAGCAAGCTGAGTTCATTAAAGCATTTCGAGATGTGATGCGATTAATCAATAAAATGAAGCAATATGCTGATTTTTCTTTTGCTGATTTACCGTTATCTCACCAAGAGTTTGAAGATTTTAAAAGTAAATATTTAGACTTATACGAAGAAACAAAAGGGATTAGCAAAGAAGAAGATAAAGGCCATTCGGTTTTAGATGATTTGGATTTCGAATTAGAATTAATTCATCGTGATGAAATTAATGTAACCTATATCATGAATTTGATTGTTAAATTACAATCAGCTTCAGTTACCGATAAGGCTAAGCAAGAAAAAATGATTCAAGATTTACTGAACAGTGATTTGAAACTGAGAAGTAAAAAAGAATTGATAGAAAAATTTATACAAAAACAATTACCATTTATTACAGATGCAGATCAGGTTTTAGAAGAATTTGATCAGTTTGTTTACATCGAAAGACAAAATGCTTTAAAAGAAATGAGTAAGGTCGAACAACTTGATCCTTCAAAATTAGAAAAAGTAATTGGCGAATATCTTTTTTCTGATAAACAACCTTTGCGCGATGATATTGTTGGAACAATGCTTCAACGTCCAAGTTTGAAAGAACGCAGTAGTAAAATAGAGCGTGTTACGCATAAAATATTTGATTTTGTGAATACGTACGTTAGTGGATTTGTTGGGAGGTAAAAGATAGAGGAATGGAATTATGGAAATTAGGTTGTAGATGGGGTTCAGGAACACCATTGTTTTACAATTTTATAAAAGAAAAAAATATTTTAATAGGTTGGGTTGATAAAGATTATTCTTTAGATTCTCATGTATTAGTAACAGATGGACATACAGTACTAGATATAGCAAAAGTTACATCTTCTAGAAAATCAATTTTAGATTTTCCTCATTTAGAATATAAGTTTAATGAATTAGAGATTCCATTTAATAATAATCTTTTTGTTTATGATGCTGTATTTTTCGATATTTTAGAAAATGATCGATTTACGTATCCTTTACAACAAGGTATTGTTAAAGTTCAAGGTGAAGATTATCGAAACAAATTTATTTCTCTAAAAAAGAAGTACGCAAATTCAAAAAAAATGAATGAATATATAAATTTATTAAAGTATAAAAAGCAAATTATTTTACAAGGACCTCCAGGAACAGGTAAAACAAGAGAAGCTAAATATATTGCTAAAGAATTATTGAATTTATCAGATATAAAGGAGTTGGACAAAAATGAACAATTCAAAATTCTTCAATTCCACCCAAGTTATACGTATGAAGATTTTGTAAGAGGTATAGTTTCTAAACCAAATGAAGAAGGTGACGGAATTATGTATAAAGCCGAGAATAAAATTTTAGCTGAGTTTGCTAAAAAAGCTTTGGATAATTATATCGATAGTAAAAAGGCTATTTCTACAATCTCAAAAGAAAAACAAGTAAAAAAATATTTTGATTTATTTACCGATTATATTGGTGATGAAATCGAAAAAAGTGAAGGTTTCTACTCTCTTACTAATAGTGTTGGACTAATAACAAGTACTGATGAAGATGCTTTTAGGTATAAAGGATCGGCGGAAGGTTGGTTAAAAGGAGGCAACAGAATGTTATATAAAGATATCATTCAAGCATATTTAGATGATAACCAAGAAAGGCAAGATATCAAAAAAAATCAAACACTTTCTGGATTAGCAAGACAGCATGCAAGCTACTTTATTAGAGTTTTAAATTTATTTCAGGAATATTTAAAAGTAAATAATTTAAAATTTAATTCAGAATCTGAAACGGAAAAAGTTAAACTTCAAAACTACGTTTTAATTATCGATGAAATTAATCGTGCAAATTTATCTTCTGTTTTGGGAGAGCTAATTTATGCTTTAGAATATCGCGGAGAAGCTGTCGAAAGTATGTATGAAGTAGACGGAGATAATAAATTAATCCTTCCCCCGAACTTATACATTATTGGTACTATGAATACTGCAGATCGTTCTGTTGGTCATATTGATTATGCTATTCGAAGAAGATTTGCATTTGTAGATGTGTTACCGAAAGATCTGTCGAATGAAGAAGGTATTTTATTTGATTCTGTTTTATTTCATCAAGTTGCTGAACTTTTCGAAACTAATTTATCTACAGAATTTGAGAAAAAGGATGTACAATTAGGGCATTCTTATTTTATTGATAAATCAAAAGAAGGTGGTTCTATGAACATTCGTTTAGAGTATGAAATTAAACCTATTTTATTAGAATATGTAAAAGATGGCGTTTTAATTGGTGAAGAAATCAAACAACAAATAGAAGAATTAGAAGCTTCAATCTAATGGGAATTCGTTTATCAGAACATCAATCTTTTTCTATTCGTAGAAATGATTCAGAAGAAAATATTAATCAATCTTTTGAAGGGTTAATGCTTTCTGAATTAGAATTTTCACGCTATGAAACTGTTTTATCTAAATCATTCAATAATAGTAGTTATCGTTTTTTATTTGAAAAACAAGAATCTCAATACATTATAAAAGCTGATTATTGTATTGGGATTGATTGGTTAGGAGAAACAGGAAAATATATTTATGTAGAACCAAAATTAAATTCTTCTTCTATTCAATCATTTACTCAAGAATTAGAGGATGAAAATGATTCATCGATAAATACAATTGATTATGAAAGTAATCAACAATTTGAATTGAATTATTTAAAAATGTTGTTACAAGTAACTTCGGTTTCAGAAAGTAATTTGGAAGTGAAAGAACTTGTTCAAATAGATTGGAATGCTAATCAAATAAGAATCGAACAAAAAGACGATCAATTAACTCCATTTCTAATTATTCGATTTTTACAAACCTTAAAATCTATCGTTCGTAAAGGTTTAAAAAAGAGTTATTATAAAGTTCAAGAAAATCTCAATAATCGAGTAAAAGGAAAAATTTTAGTTGGACAAAACATCAAACAAAATGTTTTTAAAAATCGATTGACTACTACATTTTGTGAATATCAAGTTTTTGGTGAAGATCATCTTGAGAATCGTTTTTTGAAGAAAGTTTTACAATTTGTGATTAGTTATGTAGAAAATAATAAAGTACTATTAAATCAAAACTATCAAATAATTCAAGAAACAATTAATTATTGTCGTCCAGTATTTGAGCTAATTTCAGATGATATAAAAGAAAATGAAATCAAACATTTAAAACATAATCCATTCTATAAAGATTATAAAGATGCTTTAGAAACTGGAAGTTATATTTTAAAGCGATTTGCCTACAACATAACAAAAACATCCAACTCTAAGATCTTAACTCCTCCTTTTTGGATTGATATGCCACGTTTATTTGAATTGTATGTTTACAGTAAAATGATTGAGAGTAATTCTGAATTAAAAAAAGAAATTCATTATCAATTTAGCACGTATGGAAATGCTTTAGATATTTTGGTTTCTTCCCCTAATTATCAAATGGTAATTGATGCAAAGTATAAGCTAAATTATAAGAAAGGTCATCTGCATGAAGATATTAGACAGGTTGCGGGGTATGCAAGATTAAATAAAGTACGCAATAAGCTAAAGATTGAAGATGATAAAACTATTGATTGTTTAATTATTTATCCTGATATGGAGAATGGAATTGTTGATTTTTCATTAAATAATATTCAGCAATCAAAACAAAAAATAAAAGCATATTACAAAGTTTATAAATTAGGTATTTCACTACCTTTAATAAACTCATAAATAAAATCAACAGATTGGATAAACAAAATACAACAACCGAAAGCATTTCTATTTTAGAAATACCAACTGTTTTAAACCCTCCTATTAATCTAAAATTTACAGATCATTCGATCTATTGTCCTTTATGTAACATAGAGATTGATATAGAAAACCAATTAATAAAAGATGGAGACGATGTATGCTGTGAAGATTGTAACCATAGGATAGTTTTCAGAATTATACGAATTTAGTGCATACAGATTACAATCGCATAATTATTTTTCATTGAAACAAAAAAAAAATCGTTCCTTGAGGCTCTAGAAAGGAAAGATCAAATACTCGAAGGGAAAATATCGTAAAAGTGTGGCTTCGAGAACCTCAGCCAACAAGAAATCGTTCCCTGAGGCACTCGAAGGGAAAAGAGCAAACTCTCGAAAGAATAACATCGTAAAAATGTGACTTCGAGAACCTCAGCCATCAAGAAAAAACCATTTCTTGAATTTTACAAAAAATATTAATTACAAAAACACCTTAATATCTTTAGTAATATAATTTTTCTTGTTTTTTAAGAAGTATTCATTGATACCTTCTATTTCCAATTCTCGATTAATAAAAAAATCCTCAATCATTAATGATTGAGGATTTTTTTACTATTAGATTTTATTATTGTTCTATTAATTCAGAAAATTTAGTGGCTCCTGAATTGATTATTTTAGTTGTTATTTTATCTAGTTGATCTGAATTGACAATTTTATATAAATCGTTTTCTTGGCTAATTAAAGCTTCATATAACTCTGCATATTTATCATCATAACCCTTATATTCATCTATAACCAAAAAATGTTGATTATTTTCTGGTTGTTGAACTTTATCTTCAGAAAATTTATTTAGTCTATAACTTAAACTTTCTAATTCTGAAACATCTTTCTGAATATTCTCAAGTGTTCTGTTTGAATTGATATCAATACATTTTACACTATAAACAGAACCATTAACCCCTATTCCATTTAATTTATAATCAAAGAATAATGATGGAATGATCTTTTTTTCTATTCTATAATCTATATCAATGATATGTTCTAAAGGCTTACGAAATTTGTTCTCTACACGTTGTACAAATACTTGATCAACTTTTCTATTTCTCGCATTTGATTTAAACTCGCCAATGTATTTATCATAAAATTTATTGAAAAATGCTTCGTTTACATCCATATTCAATTCTACAGGTTTATCGAATTGAATCAAACCATTACTATAAATAGAAAGACGATCAATGTATTCTTTAAGATTATACGAATTCTCTTTGACAAATAATTTATCCTTAACGTTGACATCTAAATAATCTCTTAATTTTTTTACATTATAATGTAAAAGATCATCTCGATGATCTGAAAATTTAGAAATCAATTTAATTTTAGATTCAGAGAATCTATAAAATACATTGGTTGTAGAAATCGCAATTAACCCAATAACAATATTCTCCTTTGATAAGGAGTTATTAAAATACCTGATTAAACTGTAATACGATTTCATCTTAGTAATTGATTAATTTGTTAGCGACTCTATTGTTTCTTTCTTGATTTTCTAATACCTCTATAATTTTGTTTTTACCTGCTTTACTTAGTCCTATTTCAGAAGGTAGGAGATCTAAGAAGTTAGGTAAAACATCAAGTGTTATACCAATCTTTTCAAGAATTCTATTATGATAGGTTGAAATTATTTCTTTCTCTGCAAATTTACAAATCTTTTTAGTGAAATCGGTAGTTATTAACATATTAGATAAATCACTATCCATGACAGAAATTTTAAGCCCTTTGTAATTGCTTTGATTTGCAAATAGCTGCGTATGATCTATAGCAACAAAATCTAATTTACCATAATCTTCAACTAAAAGTAGATTAGTATTATTAATTCTTCGATCTTTATTCCCTAACCATATATCACAAAAAGCAATATCTAAAAATCGATAAGGGTTTAAAAATTTATTGAAATCATTTTTATTCGTAATGGTTAAGTTATGTATGTCTACATCTATCTGGTTAACAATTTCTTTAACTCCAATAATAAATAATTCTTCTAAATTATAATCACTATATTTAGTAAATATATTATGATCTGTTATAAAACGCTGTAAAAGTTCGTTTTCAATTTTTATTACAATGATTTCAGGTACCTGAATTCCCCAACTACTATAAATAAAATTACCAATCAATTCATTAATAATATCCTCTAATGGAGGATGAGTTTTAAAAATAGTCTTGGCAAAATAAATTTCTGTATCCTCAGCTAAAACCCTAATCGGGATGCTATTTGTACCTAAAACATCAATTATTTGAACTGCGTTAATTACTTGCATTACATATATCATCAAATATATTCACTAAAAATACAAAAATAATTACAACATATATTACGCATAAACCAAATTGTAACGTTTAATAAGCAAAAAGTATTATAATTCCTAACTCAGAATCTTATCCAAAATTACCACAAAAGGTTGTCCTACTCGTGTGTAAATAGAACCTGATAAACCTTTATATTAATCGAATTCCTTGTAAGCAATTTCTATATCTTCCCAATCTGTACAAGGCTCTATGTCTACAACTAAATAATCAGGTTGAGAAGGATTGGTATAACCCAATTCAACTAATTTTTCTTTCGAATATACTTTAGGTCCTTTGCTTATAATTCTGAACAATTTAATTTAAATTCGTCATTTCGATACTAAATCGTCGGATTTTTAATTTCTTTTTCAATATTCAAGTTTTAAATTTACTTTTAATAAGGAATTAAAAACCGTCATTGCTGAAGAGTCGAGTGTAAATTCGGCGTAGCGAACGTTAAAAATGATTTACTGTTCACATTTTATATGTGAATGATTTAAAGCATTTAGTGAATAGCCGTTATTGACCGATTTGTAGGCACAGACTTGACGTTTTTGGTTCGTTTTTGCGTCAAGGTAAAAATGAATGAAGGTAGTTTTGAAAAACGAGAATAATCTTTCTATCACTTTTTTATTCATAGCTTATCTATTTTAATTATAGGTATTCATATGCCCTTCGGGGAATAGTCAAAAAAACTAATGAAAAAAGACTTGGCTGTAAAACTCTCTACTAAATATGTTCTCATTTCACTAAAGATTTTAAAAACCCTACGGTCTAATACCTTTTTACGTTTCATTCAAACATTTCTTAACGTGTGTGTTTTAATACCGTTTTCGTCATTCTTTTCCAATATTCAAATTCACATTTAGCACGGTCACTGAGGTACTCGAAAGGAAAAGATCTTAAAATGTAATTTCGAGAACCTCAGCCACCAAAAAATGATCGTTCCCTGAGGCACTCGAAGGGAAAAGATCGTAAAAATTTAGCTTCGAGAACCTCAGCCACCAAGAAAAACAGTTCCCTCAAGCTCTCAAAGGGAAAAAATCGTACCCTAAAAGGTATAATACTTACGTTTAAATAAATTTTATACCTTTTTGGGTATAAAATAAAAATTATGACTATATTTATACCTCAAAGGGTATAATATGAATCAATCAATTGCAGAATTTATCAAACAAAAAAGAAAAAGATTAAAACTTACACAACCTGAATTAGCTGAGAGAGCTGGAGTTGGTTTAAGATTTATTCGCGAACTAGAACAAGGAAAACCTTCTGTAAGATTAGATAAAGTTAATCAAGTTTTAGCTTTATTTGGTTCTGAAGTTGGTGTAATTGATAAAATTGAGCAATGAGAAAAGGTTTAGTCTATTATAAAAATCTATTTGCAGGAACAATTTCTGAAAATGAAAATGGTTATATTTTTAAATACGATCAAGAATATTTGAATAATTTGGAATCGAAACCAATTAGTTTAACGCTTCCAAAACAACAAGATTCTTATGAAAGTAAAATTTTATTTCCTTTTTTTGATGGATTAATACCAGAAGGTTGGCTTTTGAATATTGCAGTAAAAAATTGGAAATTAAATTCTAAAGATCGTTTTGGTTTATTATTAACTCTTTGCAGAGATTGTATTGGAGCTGTTTCTATCATTTCAAATAATGAAGAATTATGAAAAAATGCCTTAGTTGTTACAAAGAATTAGCAGAAAATGAAATTGATTTTCATTCTAAATGTTCTAAAAAAATATTTGGTTCAATAAATCCTCCTTCAATTGATTTTGACAGCAAACAATTAGAAGAATTAGCAAAAGAGTTGATTGTAAAAAGTGTGGCAGTTACAGGTGTGCAACCAAAATTATCTTTAAATCTTATAAGCGATATAAATAAACAATCGAGATTTACAATTGTGGATCTTGAAGGAAATTATATTTTAAAACCTGCTTCAAAAGAATATATCGACTTACCCGAAAATGAAGACTTAACCATGCATTTAGCGGAATTGGTAAAAATAAAAACAGCAACACACACACTTATTCGGCTTAAATCAGGTGAATTGGCTTATTTAACAAAGCGATTTGATCGAAAAAATGAAGATAAAATTGCTGTTGAAGACTTTTGTCAATTGACTGAAAATTTAACGGAACATAAATATCGAGGTTCAATAGAAAAAATTGGAAAATTAATCTATCAACTAACTAAAAATAGTGGTTTTGAAGCTCAAAAATTATTTGAAATTGTTTTATTTAATTACTTGACTGCAAATGCTGATATGCATCTTAAAAACTATTCATTAATCGAAAATGATTTCAATGAATACGAATTATCTCCAGCTTACGATTTATTGAATACACTGTTATTAATTCCCGATGATAAGGAAGAATCTGCATTAACAATTAATGATAAAAAAAATAGATTAAAAATAGAAGATTTCATCCAATTAGCTAAATCCCTGAAAATCCCTGATAAATCAGTGGAATCTATTTACAAAAGATTCATCAAAATTAGACTAAAATGGATCGATTTTGTGGAGATTAGCTTCTTAAATAAAGATACTAAACAAGCGTATATTGAAACATTGAACACTAGATTTAATAAATTGTTTAGTTCTAATAATTAGAGCAAGTATGACTTCAAGAACCTCAGCCACCTAGAAAACCCGTTCCATGAGGCACTCGAAGGGAAAAGAGCAAACACTCGAGAAGAAAAGGCCGTAAAGTGTGACTTCGAGAACCTCAGCCACCAAAAAATCGTTCACTGAGGCACTCCAAGGGATAAGGGAAATAGGTTAATTGTAAAATGTGACTTCGAGAACCTCAGCCACCAAGAGATCGTTCCCTGAGGCTCTCGAAGGGAAAAGAGCAAACTCTCGAGAAGAAAAGGCCGTAAAGTGTGACTTCGAGAACCTCAGCCACCAAGAGATCGTTCCATGAGGCACTCGAAGGGAAAAGAGCAAACACTCGAGAAGAAAAGGCCGTAAAGTATGACTTCAAGAACCTCAGCCCCCTAGAAAACCCGTTCCATGAGGCACTCGAAGGGAAAAGAGCAAACACTCGAAGGGAAAAGATCGTAAAATGTGACTTCAAGAACCTCAGCCACCAATAAAAAACCAATCGTTACCTGAGGCAATCGAAGGGAAAAGATCAAACTCTCGAAAGGAAAAAATCGTAAAATGTGACTTCGAGAACCTCAGCCACCAAGAGATCGTTCCCTGAGGCTCTCAAAGTTATCTGATTTTAATTTTAAAGAAAGATCAGAATCATCCGTGCCAAATAAATGATCAAATTTTGTTAAATAGTTAAACAACACTATATTAGAGAAAATTAACACAATATGAACAAGAAAGTTTACTCATTTATTTTATTAGGACTAATGTTAAGTTCTCATTCCCTTAATGCTCAAAGCACAATTTTATTCACACAAGAACAAGCACCTGAAGGAAGTGCTATTAGTGCTTCCTCTTCTTCCCGTACCATCCATGCCGCTGATGATTTCATTTTAACAACTGATGCCACATTGTCGAAAGTAGTTTTGAATTGATTTAAGTAATCATTCTATTAATTTAAAAGCAGATCGTAAATACTGGATTATTTTTAGTGCATATATTAATGCTGCTTATCCTTCAAATTTAACCGATTGGCATTTCTATCCTGCAATCAAAAAAGAAGGTACGAATTTGGCGAAAGTTTATACCAACGAAAAATGGACAGAACAAGCTACAGACCTAACTTTTAGCATTGAAGGTAACACCACTTTAGGAACAACTGAAATTTTCAATAGTGCAACACCTACTTTAGCAACAACAGTTGTAAATCAAATACTAGAAGTAAAAACACCTGAGTTTATGTCTTTGTCTGTTTATGATTTACATAGAAAAAATATTATGAATTCTAATAAAGAAATTAATCAAGTAGGATTTCTTACTCCAGGCGTTTATTTAGCAATTATTACAACGAAAAATGGAAAAAGAGTTTCTACAAAATTCATCAAAAAATAAGATTAATTCTTTAATTATACGATTAAAAATAAATACTCAACTGTATTTAAAAATACTTCTAATTAATTGACTTATTAATAAATAAATATAAAGATAATAAAAAAGCACCTTTAAAAAGGTGCTTTTGTGGTCCCACTTGGGCTCGAACCAAGGACTTGCTGATTATGAGTCAGCTACTCTAACCAACTGAGTTATAGGACCAAAAATAAAAAGAATAATCCCTTTTATTTTGAATGCAAATATATAAAATCTAAAACATAAAAAACAAGTTAAAAATAAAAGAATTTTAATATTTTTCACAACAAATTCAATTACAATATAATAGTGTTGTATTTTTATTATAATATTTAAAATCCTTAATTTGATTAAAATGAAATAAATTATGGTTTATTAACATTATACTTTATTAAACATAATTGACCTATCGAAAAATATGTTCTCTTTCCATTCTGATAACAGCAAATCTAAATTAATGATTCTTCATTTTTATTGAGTTTATTCTTTCAATTATAGACCAACAAAATCTGTATTTGACTCATAATTATCCGTTTTAAAAGTCAAATCTATATTATAAGAATGATGATTTTTCTTATTTAGAATTGGGCTAAGAAAGATGAAGTAAAATAGTGAATTTAAAATGTTTAATTGATGTTAATGAACTTAATGAGCCAAATAAATTTATTAATCGGCTCATATTTTCATTATATTTGAGCCAATTATATTAAATAATCGGCTCATGAAATACAATTGGCAATATGAAAATTGGACAAATTTTGAATATGTCTCATCTGTAATTGACCAAATAGTTATAAAATTTGCTTTAGAAACAGGCGAATTAAAAGGGATGATTGATACTTTATCTGAAGATATTAAACAGGAAACGATTATTCAATTTATGATTGATGAAGCCATTAAAACTTCTGAGATTGAAGGCGAATTTTATAGTCGTCAGGACGTAATGTCTTCAATCAAAAATAAAATTGGAATTCATTCTTCTATTAGTCATATAAAAGATAAAAATGCTCGTGGAATTGGAGAGTTAATGGTTGATGTTCGAAATAATTTTAAGACTAAACTAACTGAAGATTTAATAAAAGAATGGCACAAAATATTATTTGAAAATTCAAATTCTATTAATGCAGGAAAATACAGAGTAGGAGAAGAACCAATGGTTATTATTTCAGGAGCTTATGGACGTGAAAAAGTACATTACCAAGCTCCACCATCTGAAATTGTTCCAAACGAAATGCAAAGCTTTATTAATTGGTACAATAATTATAAAGTTGAATCGATTGATATAAAAAATGCATTGATTAAAACTTCTATTGCTCATCTTTATTTTGAGTCGATACATCCTTTTGAAGATGGTAATGGACGAATTGGACGTGCTATTGCAGAAAAATGTTTAGCAGAGAGTTTTAATCGTCCTTTAATCATGAGTTTATCAAGTACAATTGAAAAAGATAAAAAAAACTATTACGAAGCACTAAAAGATGCACAGCGAACATTAGAAATTACCGATTGGATTTATTATTTTTCTAATACTATTTTAGAGGCGCAAATTCAGTCAAAGAAAATAACCAATTTTACTTTAAATAAAACGAAGTTTTTAGATCAAATAAAAACTCTTTTAAATGAACGTCAACTAAAAGTCGTTATAAAAATGTTAGATCAAGGAGCAGAAGGCTTTGAAGGGGGAATGTCTGCAAAGAAATATATTTCGATAACAAAAATATCAAAAGCTACGGCTACACGTGATTTACAAGATTTAGTTAAAAAAAGTGTATTGATAACTGAAGGAGCGGGACGTTCTGTGAGATATGAGTTGAATATTTAATTTCACCTATTCAATAAAACTATAATAGGTAAAAAATAATTAATCAGGATTAAACAAATGAATACCAATGTTTAAAACTTAATTTAAAGAATAAAAATGTCCAGTTTTTTAATGAAAAAACTGGACATTTTGTTTTATATTTTAAACTTTAAACAATTCTATTGTTATACTCGCTTAGAATGTATTTCATTGATAACTAAAATAATTTGGGTATCAAACGGGTATCAAACTATAGTAAAAAATGGTGATTTTAAAATGTAGTCAAAATGATAAACCATTAATTATCAGCATAATTAAATAAAAAAAAGCACTCAAATTGAGTGCTTTGTGTGGTCCCACTTGGGCTCGAACCAAGGACTTGCTGATTATGAGTCAGCTACTCTAACCAGCTGAGTTATAGGACCAGAATTAGTAACAATAAAAATGAAGCTATTGATTAATTCGTTTGCAATATTAAAGCTATTTTTTTTAACTTCAAAATCATTTTACATCTTCGCAAAGCTCCACCAGTACACCATTCGTAGTTTTTGGATGTAAAAAAACAATACGCTTATTATCTGCACCTAATTTTGGCTGATCATTAATAAAAGTAAACCCTTGATTTTTAAGACGCTCTATTTCATCTTCGATATTATCAACACCAAAAGCAATGTGATGAATACCTTCTCTATTTTTTTCTAAATATTTTTCGATAGCACTATCTTTTTTTTCAGAACCTACCAATTCTATCTTCGATTCGCCTATTTCAAAAAAAGAAGTTCGCACACCTTCCGACTCTACCGCTTCTTCTTTATAAGGTGCTTTTCCTAATAATTTCTCGAATAAATCATTCGACAAACCCAAATCTTTTACAGCAATGCCAATATGTTCTATTTTCATGTGTGATGTTTTGCGTAAAGATAAACTTTTATAAAAATTTTTATTTAAAATTTGAAGAGTTTGTTGTAATATTGAACTATGAGTTTTTATGAAGATGGGAGTCAATATCTCCGCAAAGGTCAGTATAGAAAGGCGATTGATTATTTTACATTATCGATTAAACGTCAAATAGAAGTGGCAAATTCATATTTCGGACGTGGATTGAGCCAATATTACATGAAACAAAATACAGATGCAATCAAAGATTTTGATAAAGCAATTGAATTAGATGATAAAAATCCAAACTTTTATTTCTATAGAGGAATGGCTAATTTTAATCAATATAATCCAACAAAAGCTGCAGAAAACTTTGATAAAGTAATCGAAATTGATCCAAATAGTTTTGTAGCATATCACCAAAAAGGATATGTATTAATGAATTTGAACAAATATGACGATGCAATTGCATGTTTTGATAAGGCATTAGAAATTAATCCAGAATATGAATCTTGTTACCACAACCGTGCATTTTGTTTTGATCAATTGCAAAAATTTGATCAAGCAATTGAGGATTATTCGAAAGTAATTGAAATGAAACCGCATTTCTTATCCTATTACAACAGAGGAAATACTTATTTTGTTTTAAATGATTTAGACAATGCTTTAAGCGATTTTAATCAATCAATTGAATTAAATCCAAATCATTTCTTATCATACTACAACAAAGGGGCAATTCTTGAGAAATTAGAAAAGAAAGACGAAGCTGTAGAAGAATACAAAAAAGCATTGCAGTTGAATCCAGAATTTTATTTGGCTGCAGAAAGATTAGCACAATTAGAAAATCAAAATTCTTAATAGAACCGTTTCAAAAGAAACGGTTTTTTTCTTCCTTTCTTGATGTAAATCAATGTACAACTATTTATTGTGACGTTACTTTGCATCATAAATTAATCTAGTATGCAAGTACAAATCGCTGTTTTTGGTAAGAATAAAGAAATTGTGGACACCTTAGAACGTGTGATCAACAAGAATGAAAAATGGAAGGCATTTTGTACCTGTACGCAAGAAGAATTGAAATGGTATATCGCTGCAAACAATGTTCAAATTGTTTTATATAGTAGCGGAATTGGTGCTTCGGAGTTAGAAAATTTGGAAGAATGGATAAGCACCTATTTTCCTTCAGTAAAGCAAATTCATCATTTTGGTGGAGGAAGTGGTTTGTTGAAATGTGAAATTGATGGAGTTTTGGCTGGAATAGAGCCTATCTCTAAACTTGAAGTGAATTTGATCGATTAAATTTGTTATAAAAAAAGGCTTTTCAAACTAATTAGAAAAGCCTTTTTTATTTATATATCTTTTACAATCCAATAATCTCGAGAAAGCCCAACATCATTGCGATTAACTTCTATTTCGTCGCAAAAATCTAAAAATAATTCGTCTAAAGTTTTATCTATTTTTGGAGTTGAACCAAATAATTTTGTTAAAACTGGATTTGTTTCATGTTCCAATAATTTCCCAGAAAAATTTGCAATAGTATTTTCTTGATATCCAATAAATGTACTTGGCACAAAAACCATTAACTCTTCCGTATCGATTACTAAAAATGTCTTCGATTTTTTAATCAATTGGATTGTTTTGGCTTTTTCTTGCTCAGTTCCCATCTCCAAACCTTCTAAAAACAATTCAACATTATCAAAAACTTCTTCTTTATTTTGAACAAACTCCATCTTATAAATTTTGACAAAATTAAATATTTTTTCTGATTGTCTGTTTCTATTTTAGTGACTTATTTTGAATTTCAACAGAGCAAGTTTATTCATTCTATTTATTTTATAAAAAGATAATTTATACACTATTAATCTTCTTTCAATAAAATTTCAACCTCCAAATATTCATGATAATTTCGCACAAAATCATGTTCAAAATCAATATCATCTAAACGCATTTGAACACCTTTTTTATCAACATCAATATAATCTAAAACCGTTTGTACATTGTAAATTTCAAAATTATGAAACGTAGGATATAACGTAATTTGTTTCAACGTTAACGCCATAATAAAGCAATTGATTCCATTAAAATTAACACCAATATCAGCGAAGTTTTTATAAAAAGCAATCAGATTTGTTTTGAGCTGAAGATTGTAATTAAAACTTCTTAATTTAAAATTTTTCAACACCAAACGATTAGTCGTTTTCAAGACTATTTCTTCTGTAATTTGAAGATTTTTACTTAACAATTCTAAAACCTGTTTATCTTCAACCAATTGATACAACGTATTTAAATAACGCTTAGCATCCTCAAATTCAAAAAGTTCTAAATTTACCAAAATCGATAAAAAAAGAAAACGTTGATTGGTTGGATACACAATTTCAAGCTCTTTGAGGTACTTCTGCGCTTCTTCAAATTTTAATTTATGGATATAATATTCGGCAATATAAAAATTCGTTGCGTACAAATAATAATCTTCTTTCTTGGCTTCTAAAAGGTATAAAATTGACTCTTCGTTAAAGTTTAAATTTCGTTGAACAACGCCTTTTAGAAAAAGCGCTTTTTTATCTTTTGGAAATTCATGTAACAACTGATTCAATAAATCTTGCGCCTTGATTAGTTGCTGAATTGGATTGTGAATAAACGAAAAACTTTTCCAAATTGGATATTGATTTTCATCCATCTCATCATCAAGAATTAAGAAAAAAATATCGTTAAAAAGTTTATTGTAATCCACAGTATAAGTTTTTAGTAGTGCTAAAATTAAGCTATTTTTAGATAAAATGCATGAACAAAATAAAATCAGCTATTTCTAAAATTGCTGTCTTTTTATTTTCCCGCTTTCAGTACGAGGAAACTGATTGATAAAAATAATTTCTTTCGGCAGTTGATATTTCGTCAAATCGACCAAAGAAAAATCTAAACTTCTCTCCTCACCTTCCACTACTAAAATTAATTTTTGACCTAATAATTCATCCGCTTTTGATGTCACATAAAAGTCTGAATGGATATAAGGTTTCAATTTATTTTCAATCTGTTCAGGAAATAATTTTATTCCACCCGAATTAATCACATTATCTGCTCGTCCAATCCAATTAAACTTACGTTGATCGATGATTTCAACAATATCATTCGTTACCACTTGTAAATCATCATAAGGCGTATTAATCACCAAACAACCGCGATCATCTTGCGAAATATTAACCTCATCAAAAGCTTCAAATACTTGTTCTGCATCAGGATATTTACGATTTGAAACTTGTTTGAAAGCAATATGCGTAATTGTTTCTGTCATGGCATACGTTTCGTAAACTTCATTATCAAATGCAGCTAATTCTTGTTTCACTTTCTCAGAAAGCGGAGCTCCACCAATAATTAACTTTTTACATTTTGAAACAAATACTAACGAGTTTTCTACTTGCATAGGTGTTAACGCAACAAAATCTATTGTTTTAAATTGTTCTGAAATCGATTCATTCACCGTTTTCAACGTAATATGCGAAGTAGGTTGCATACAAATCAATTTCAAACCGATTTCTACTGCACGAACCAACATCAATTTACCAGCAATGTAAGAAACAGGCATAACCAATAATGCAGAATCTCCTTTTTGTAAATGCAAATATTTTCCTGTCATATTCGCACTTTTACGCATGTTTTCTTTGGTCAAAATAATCTCTTTGGGAGTTCCAGTTGAACCAGATGTATGCGCAATCATAATCGTAGAGTCCGAAAACCATTCAACCAAAAATGCTTTAACAGTTTCTTCAAATTCATTTGTTGGTTGAATTGAATTAACATCAAAATTTGGTTGAGAAAAATCTAAATACAACATCTTATTTATGGTAACTTACTCCTGCATTAATTTCAACATCCAACACATTATTAGCTGGCGGAATTGGACAATTGTAATGTTTGCTATATGCGCAATATGGATTATATGCTTGATTGAAATCTAAAATAATCTCATTCGATTTTCCTTCAAAATCCTTCGTGCTCAAATCTAAATATCTTCCTCCACCATAAGAAGTCACACCATTTGTTTCGTCCATAAAAGGTAAAAATAAACTCTCTGCGTATTTCTCCATAATAGGAGAAGATTGATAAATCGTCAACGTTTGTTGCACTTCATCCAATGTAAAAGTGACTATTCCGTATTCTTTATAATTCTTAATTTTCTTTGCAGAAGTAGGAAATGGAATCACTTTTCCATCTTTAATTGGTGTAAATTTCGCTTTAACACGATATTTTTCACTAATCGGAAAAAACGTAATTCCTTTGAAATTTGTTTTCTCTTCGTCCATCAATGGTGTTGTTTTAGGATCGGTATAAAAAGTTGCTAATTCTGTCTGATATTTTTGAATTTCAGCTATATCATTCGATTTCTTTGCTGTTTGACAACTCATTAACACAACCGTTGTTATAATTGCTATAAATAATTTATTGATCATAATTTGTTTCTAAATAAGTATTCACCTTTTAATTCTAATCGACTTGGAAAATTGTTGGTAAATAAACCTCCTGTTCCCAATCCTTGTGGCATTTCTGGGTATAATATTGCTGTCCATTGTGCAATGGCATTCAAACCGATATTACTTTCTAATGCAGAAGTAATCCAAAAAGGAATTTCGTAGCTATCAGCCGTATTTATCCATTCTAAAGAACCTCTTACTCCTCCTACTAAGCTTGGTTTTAGAATAATATATTGAGGTTTTATTTTTTCTAACAACTTAAATTTATCTTCTTGATGAACAACTCCTATTAACTCTTCGTCTAGTGCAATTGGCGTTGGTGTAGAAGCACATAATTCTGTCATCAAGTCAATTTGTCCTGCTTTTATTGGTTGTTCAATAGAATGAATTTTTAATTCTGCTAATTGTTGTAAAACTACTTTAGCCTCTTCGAACGTAAACCCTCCATTGGCATCGACACGTAATTCTAATTGTTCTGCAGAAAATTCAGCACGTAATTGTTGTAAAATCTTATGTTCATTTTCCCAATCAACTCCAATTTTTAATTTGATGCATTTATAACCAATGGCTAATTTTTCTTTGATTTGCTCGCGCATAAAATCGATTGTTCCCATCCAAATTAATCCATTTGTCTGAATACCTTTATCGCCTGTAGAAAAAGCGGACTCGTATAAATCTGGATTTAATTTATCTGTATAATTATCGTTGTAACGATTGGTAGAAAGACTCTGAAAAGCTTGCTCAACTCCGAACTGAATCGAAGGCCATTCACGTAATTCACGCCATAACTCATCAATTCCTAAATCGATATGATCACAAACCCATTGTAATTTTTCTTCATAATCAGGACGATCATCAAAACTTAGTCCTTTAAACAATCCACATTCACCAACATATTCTTTTCCATCTTCTTCTATTGTAAAAAGATATGTCAATTTCTCTGTCAAAACGCCACGCGAAGTTCCACTTGGATTTTTGAATTTCAATATATAAGGTTCAAAACTTGCTTTCATACTTCAAATTTAGTCAAATATGACCATCCTAAAAAGTAGGTTGAACAGAAAAAATATCATGTTAAAGAATTTACTTTAGAAGTTCATTATATCCGTTCTAAAGTTGCGAGATCAAACTTTTTCATTTTCATAAAGGCTTCTACAACGCTCTGCGATTTTTCTGGATTACTCAAAAGTTGTGGTAAAATAACTGGAATAACTTGCCAAGAAAGTCCAAACTTATCTTTTAACCAACCACAATTTCCCTCTTTTCCTCCATCGGAAGTTAATGTATTCCAATAATAATCAATTTCTTCTTGTGTATCGCAATCAATTACAAATGATGTCGCTTCATTGAATTTAAAATTTGGTCCACCATTCAATCCCATAAACTTTTTGCCATTTAACTCAAATATTACCACCATTTGATTGTCACTAATAATATTGGAATTGGGAAAAACGGAACAATAAAATTTTGCTGCTTCTTGTGCTTGTCCATCGAACCATAAACACGGATAAATTTCTCTTTTCATTTTTATAGTTTTTAAATTGTTATTTCAATTAGCAATATTAATGAGTTGAATAGAATTGTAAACTTATCAAATCTTCTTTTAGAGTTTTTAAAGAAAATTAAAAAAAACAGCTATATAATTATTTTCTAATAACTTTCCTATCTCAAATTTACTTAAATTATGATTATCTTAGAAAGCAGTTTTGGTATATATAAATGACTGAAATTTTAAAATAGACCTAACCTCAAAAAATATGATCAACATTGATAATTTGAATATAGAAAAAGAAATTTTACCTCTTTTTAATGCAACTTTAAATTATAATTCACGTTCAATTTTAATTGATCTCTTAAAAACTAAACCAAATTCTATTGAAGAGATTACATTTAGACAAGACATTATAAAAGGTTTTATAGCCGAACTTCCTGAAAAAAAACTCTATCACTATTCAAAAACAGATTACAACGAAGTTTATCAAAAACTAAAAGAGTTAGAACCTGAAAATTATCTGAAAATAAAATTTCATTCAGCTACTAAACTTTCTTTAGAAAGTAATTTTGCTCAGATTTATATTTTTTTCAATAAAATTAATACGTTTTTATTGACGTTAAATCTCGATTTATTTCCAACCAAGTTTAAGCATTCGATTAATAAAATGATGGATACGTTACAAAAAATTAAAACCAAAGAAACCTATCATATCATTAAAAATAATGCATTTAAAAGCAAAAATATTCTAAAAACAAATGATATATTAATTGCGAACAAGCACGAAATAGATTCATTTTACGATATATTTCATTTATTCGAAGCTTATATATCTATTAGTCTAAAAGTTATTGAACATCAATTTATTTTTCCTATTCTTTCTCAGAAAAATGAAATAGATTTAGTGGATTTCTATTATCCATTACTCAAAAACCCTATTAAAAATAGTTTTAAAACCTCTAAAAAAGTCGTTGTTTTAACTGGGGCAAATATGTCAGGAAAGTCAACTTTTTTTCGTGCAATTTCCTTTTGTAGTTATTTAGGAAATCTTGGACTTCCAATTCCATGTAAATCTGCAACAATACCATTTTATCATACCATAAGCATAAATATTGATCATACAGATAACGTATTGAAAGGCTACAGTCATTTTATGAATGAAATTGTGAATCTAAAAAACTTTATAATTTCGAATAAAAATGATGTAAATAGCTTTGCAATTTTCGATGAACTATTCAGTGGTACAAATTCTGTAGATGCAACAAACTTGTTAGCAAAAACAATTAAAGGTTTACGTTTTTATCAAAATTCTTTAACATTTATATCGACTCATTATTATGAAATACAAGAGGAATTAGAACAGCTAGACGATATAGAATTTTTACATCTAGAATGTGTTATAGAAGAAAATCGTCCTATTTATACCTATAAAATAAAAAATGGATGGTCTGATATCAGAGTTGGTCAATTAATATTTGAAAATGAAGGTTTGAATGATTTATTAAATAATTAAAAACCATACCTTTATACTATACAACAAATTGATTATGAAAAGAAATGAACACATTGTACCGTTATCAAAAGATCATCATTTCGGATTACTTTGTAGCTGGAAAATAGAACAAGGACTAACTAAAAATGTAGCGTTAGAACGAATTGCAACATATGTAGAATATTTCTGGGAAAATCATCTTTCTGATCATTTTAATCAAGAAGAAGAAATTCTTTTTCCTTATTCTAATGAAACATATAATCTACAGATTAAAACAGAGCATAAGGATTTGAATGTTTTAGTTGAAAAGATTATGAAACATCCTGAGAAAGCTTTGTTAGAAGATTTTTCTCATTTATTAAAAAAACATATTCGATTCGAAGAACGAGATTGGTTTCCTTTTCTACAAGACAATCTAAAAGAAACTGATTTGGAACTAATTGGTGAAAAATTAAAAAAAATACATACACACTCGATTGATTCTTACCAAGATGAATTTTGGAAATAGATAAATAAAAACAATAAAACACCTTTTACTCTTTTATTAAAAATAATATCGTAAATTTGTAGTGTAAAAGAATTGTAAATGTTATCAAAAACTTGTGAATATGCTATTAGAGCATTAATTTATATTGCTCAGCAAACAAAAGAAGGATATAAAGTTGGAATTAAAGAAATTGCTAAAGGAATTGATTCTCCAGAATATTTTATAGCTAAAATTTTGCAAGAAATGGTACGACAAAATCTATTGCAGTCTACAAAAGGTCCAACAGGTGGATTTCATCTTAGCGAAAAAGATTTAAATAATTCTTTGGCTGTTATTGTTAGACAATTTGATGGTGATAAAATTTTTAGCGGTTGTGCGTTAGGGTTAAAACAGTGTTCTGAAAAGAATCCTTGTCCTTTACATCATCAATTTAAAGAAATACGAAATACTTTGAAAGATTTATTAGAGACAACAACATTTACAATGTTAGTTGATAGATTAGAATCTAAAGAAGTATTTCTAAAACTAAATTTAGAATAATCATTTAACTCAATAAGAGATAAAAAGGTCTTTTTGTTTGAATTAAAAATTAAATACTTAACAAAATGAAAAACGATACAATTGATAAAATGTCTGGACATTGGCTTCTTGCTAAAATAGGAAAAAAAGTTTTGAGACCTGGTGGTAAAAAATTAACACTTGAGATGATTGATTTACTAAATATCAAAACCAATGACACAGTAGTAGAATTTGCTCCTGGACTTGGTTATACCACTTCTATAGTTCTCAACAAAAAACCAAGTTCATATACCGGAGTAGATATAGATGAAAAAGTGATCGAAAATTTAAATCAAAAATTCGATGATAATAAAGCTAAATTTCAGCTTGCAAATGCAGCAGAAACGATGCTTGATAATAATACGCAAACTAAAGTTTTTGGTGAAGCTATGTTAACCATGCATGTCAATCATCGAAAAAGCGAAATAATAAAAGAAGCGCATCGAATTCTAAAAAACGATGGTTATTATGCAATTCACGAATTAGCATTAAAGCCAAATAATATTTCAGAAGAAATCAAAAAAAATATTCAAAAGGAACTTGCCCTTACAATGAATGTTAATGCAAGACCTTTGACAATAGAAGAATGGACGAATCTAATAAAAGATGAAGGCTTTGAAATTATCGAAATAAAAACATCAGAAATGCATTTGCTCGAACCATCAAGATTAATTGATGATGAAGGTTTCTCTGGCTTTCTAAATATTATAAAAAATATTGCAACACAACCAGAAGTTAGAGAAAGAGTTATACGAATGAAAAAAGTTTTCAAAAAATATGAAGAGCATTTATGTGCTTTTGTGATGGTTGCAAAGAAAATATAAAGATATAATAAGCTTTAAAAAAATTTAAATTAATAAAAGATAAAAAAGTATTTTATTATGAACGTAAAAACAAATTTAATTGGAGAAATGGTCTCAGAAGATTTCAGAACTGCAGCTATTTTTAAAAAACATGGAATTGATTTTTGTTGTCGTGGAGGTAGAACGATAGAAGAAGCTTGTGAAAATAAGTCAACAGATAAAGAACAAGTTTACAAAGATTTAGAAAATTTACCTTCAGGCACAGAAGCATCGATTGATTATAAATCGTGGCCGTTAGATTTGCTAACAGAATATGTCGAAAAGATACACCATGTTTATGTAGAAGAAAAAACACCTGTTTTAGTAGCTTTCTTAGATAAATTATGCAAAGTTCATGGCGAAAGACATCCAGAACTTTATGAAATCAATAATTTGTTTAATCAAACTGCTCAAGAGCTTAGCGCACATTTGAAAAAAGAAGAACACATTCTATTTCCTTTTATCAAAGAGATGGCAAACAGTAAACGTAATGGTACAAAAATAGATTATCCACCATTTGGCTCGGTTGAGAATCCGGTTCATATGATGGAACATGAACACACGGCAGAAGGAGATCGTTTTGCAAAAATAGCAGAACTTACCAATAATTATACTCCACCTGCTGATGCTTGTAATACGTACAAAGTAACGTATGCGATGTTGCAAGATTTCGAAAATGATTTACATACACACATCCACATAGAAAACAATATTTTATTTCCGAAATCAATTCAGTTAGAAAAAGAACTTAAATAAACTCCACCAAAATCCCAATAACCCGCTTATTGGGATTTACTTTTTTAACTATTTTGTTAATTAACTATTATTTAAGATATATTTCACATTTAACCATGTAACTTTTAAATGAATAGGGCGTCTAATTTGTAAATAACCCTAAAAAATGAAAAAATATTTTCTTCCAATTATTTGTTTTGCAGCAATTCAAACTTATGCACAACAAGAAATAAAAGGAACTCTACAATATACCAATCAAACGCCAGTTGCATTAGCTGATGTAATTATTTCGCAAGGAGATAAGATTGTTGACGAAATTTCTACTGACGAAAATGGACATTTTACTGTCGTTTTAGAAGAAGGCTCATATACTTTAAAAATAGAAGAAGCTGGTGCTACCCTACATTCATTAAAAGTTGATGTTTCTAAAAATGCTGATTTAGGAATTATTTTAGTTCCAAAAACTGAAAATGTTACGTTAACAGAAGCTGTTGTAACAGGGCAAAAGAAACTAATTGAAAAAAAAGTAGATCGAATCATTTTTAATGTCGATCAAGCTGAAGGTGCAAAAGGTGGAAATGCATTAGATGCGCTGAAACTTGCTCCACGTATCAAAGTAGAAGAAGCTACAGATGCTATTTCTATCATTGGAAAAGGTTCTGTAAGTGTGATGATTAACGATCGTTTGATGCAAATGAGTAGCGAACAATTGGCTAATTATTTAAAAACTATTCGAACAGAAGATATTGACAAAATTGAGGTCATTACAAATCCTCCATCAAAATATGATGCAACAGGAAATAGTGGAATTATCAATATTGTGTTAAAAAATGCCAAACAAGAAAGTTTGAATGGTTCTATTTCAACATCATATAGCCAACAAAAATTTCCAGGTCTTAACTTGAATGGCAACATCAATTACCGAAAAGGAAAATGGACATTAACTTCTAGTATTTACAGTGGATTAGGTAATTGGTACAACGAAAACGAAAGTGCAACTATCTACCCAGACCAAAAGTGGATGACAAATGGGGAAAACAAAAACAAGAATAAATATTATGGAGGGCGAATTGGAGTTGATTACCAAGTAAATGACAACTTAATTACTGGTTTTAATTTTGATTATTCTGATGGTAATGGAACAAACACAGGAACTTCTGTAACCAATATTTTTGATTTGATAAACAATACAACTGATCGTTACATGACCACTAATCGAGATGGAAGTTCGTGGGACTGGGATTATCTTGGATTTAATTATCACATCATTAAAAAGTTTAAAGAGGAAGGAAAAAAATTAACGTTCGATTTCGATTATTCTAAAAATGGGAACGATAACACCTCTAAAAACATTAGTAACGAATTCGATCCAAATTGGAATCCTATTAATGGTAAATATGATAATAATTATAGCTTAACTGATGGTTCTTCTAATCGTTTCAATGTAAGTATTGACATGGAACACCCGATTAATTCATGGAAAATGAATTATGGAACGCGCTTACGTTGGGCGATTGATAAAGCAGACAATCAGCGTTTTTCTAAAACAAATCCAACAGATGATTTTAGTGAGGATACTAACTTTTCAAATAGTTATCAATACAATGAAAACGTCTATGCATTATATTATTCGATAGAAAAACAATTGAGCGAAAAATGGACTGCAAAAGTAGGTTTACGATACGAGCATGCTCAATCAGAAAGTATCATGGAAGATCCGAAAGATAATTACAAAAAAGAATATGACGGATTATACCCTACTGCCTACATGATGTATCAAGCGTCAGAAAATCATTCGTTTACTTTAAATTATTCTCGTCGTGTAGATCGTCCTTATATATGGTACTTAAACCCGAGAACAATTAAACAAAATGAATACAATTTCACAGAAGGAAATCCTAATTTAACGCCTTCTAATTCGAATAACTTCGAATTAGAGCATGCTTACAAAGATTTATTTGTTTCGAGTATTTATTATAGAAACGCAAATGATCTTTTTGAGCAAGTAACAATTTATGATCCTGCAACTAAAATTTCACTTTCTAAACCGTTTAATATTGGAAAAACATATAGTATTGGTTTTAGTGAAAACATCAATGTAAAACCATATAAATGGTGGAAAATAAATGCTTCTGCCGATGTTTTTTATCGAAAAACAACGAGTAAAATTCCTGAAATGAATTATACAATAGACGGAATGAATGGTGAATTTAGATTGACAAATAATTTAGATCTAAACAAAAAGAAAACACTTTTTGCCAACTATTCGTTTATGTATTACACAAAAAGTACAGATGGATTGGATAAATTTGGAGATTTCATGCGACATAATATTGGTTTGAGAGCGATGGTTTTCCAAAAGAAACTACAAATATCTGCCAATGTTTCTAACCTTTTCGAAAACAAAAATGGTACTTATACAAGTGTTTCAAATAATATCATTAATACTGGTGTAGGACAACCTTTTAGAATGTATCGAGTTGGTATCAGCTACAATTTCGGAAAACAATTTAAAATCGAACGATCTAAATCTAACCAAGAACAAAGCGGCGGAGGCGGTGGAGGAAATGGTTAAAATTTATTCCTGAATTATATAAAACCTGAACTTATTTGTTCAGGTTTTTCTTTTATTATCACTGTTATTGATCCAACTCAACCAATAGTTTTTTTAATAAGATGGCTAAATCAACTTGCTCTTCTTGAGTCAAAATCTGAATCGATTCTTTGGCTTCATCAAATCGCTTTTCAATCGCTTTATCAATAATTTCTTTTCCTTTTTCTGTAAGACCTGCCAAACTTATTCGACCATCATTTTCATCAGGCGCACGATAAATCAACTCTAACTTCGTTAGACGATTAAGAAGTGCTGTCATTGCTCCAGAAGTAATAACAACAGATTGCATCAATTGTTTCGGAGATAATTGATATGGTTCACCAGAACGGCGAATCGTTGCTAAAACATCTAAATCGGTATAATAAATTCCATTTTCTTTTAAAGCTAAACTCGCTCTATTCTCTAAAATCTTACCTAATTTCATTATTCTTCCAACAATTTGCATCGCTTCAACATCCAATTCCGGACGTTCAATATTCCATTCTGCAATCAGTGTATCAATTAAATCTTTTTCTTTTTTCATCATAATTGAATGAAAAACAAAGGTACAAAATATCTTCACATCAAGATAAATTGTATATTTGTAATATATCTTGATGTGAAGATACTTTCAAAATCAATAGAAAAATGAACATCATTCAAACCGAAAATATGCCTATTGCTAATGGTCATTACTCACAATGTATCGAACATAATGGCATTTTATATTTATCTGGACAATTACCAATAGATCGTGAAACGAAGAAAATTCCTTCTACAATTTCTGAACAAACTAATTTAGTTTTAAAAAATATCGAAACCATATTACACGAAGCAAATAGCGATAAAAACCATGTTTTACAAGTACGAATTTATATTCCGAATGTTCAACTTTGGGATGAAGTAAATGCTGTATATAGCGATTTTTTTGAAGATCACAAACCTGTTCGATGTGTTGTCCCAACCAACGAATTGCACTATGAAGCGCTTATAGAAGTTGAAGTAACTGCAATCACAAAACCATAAATATGCACAAAGAAGCAATCATTGAAACTCACCTACGAATTTCATCTTTTATTCACAATACACCTATTTTAACCTCAACTTTACTCAATGAAATGATTGGAGCAAATTTGTTTTTTAAATGCGAAAACTTCCAAAAAATGGGTACTTTTAAAATGCGGGGCGCAACAAATGCAGTGATGTTACTTTCTGATGAACAGAAACAAAAAGGCGTTGTGACACATTCTTCAGGAAATTTTGCTCAGGCTTTAGCTCTTGCAGCTAAAAGTCAAGGAATCGAAGCTTTTATTGTAATGCCTTCAACGGCTCCACAAGTAAAAAAAGACGCTGTAAAAGGTTATAATGGACAAATTATAGAATGTGAACCAACTTTAGAAGCAAGAAAAAAAACAGCGAAAGAAATTGAAGAAAAAAAAGGTGCGACTTTTATCCATCCTTCTAACGATTTGAATGTTATTCTTGGGCAAGGAACTGCTGCAAAGGAATTGTTAGAAGTCTATCCCGAGTTAGATTATATTTTTACGCCTGTTGGTGGTGGTGGATTAATTGCGGGTACAGCTATTGCTGCCAAAAATTTTGGAAAGAATTGTAAAGTAATTGGAGGAGAACCTTTTGAAGCAGATGATGCATATCGTTCGTTAGAAAGTGGAAAAATAGAGTCTAACTCTACAACAAATACAATTGCAGACGGATTGAAAACAGAATTAGGTGACATCAATTTTCCGATTATACAAAAAGGTGTAGAAAAAATAATTCGGGTAACAGAAGAAGAAATTATTGCAGCAATGAAATTAATTTGGGAACGATTGAAAATAGTTTGTGAACCATCTTCTGCAGTTGCTTTTGCAGCTTTAATCAAAGAGAAAGAAAATTATAAAAATAGAAATATTGGAATCATAATTTCTGGTGGAAATGTCAATTTAGACACACTTCCTTTTTAAGAAGTTCAAAATAAAAATCCCTCTAAAATTATACTTTTAGAGGGATTTATTCTATTTAAAATATTAATCAAAACTGTCAATTCGAGTGAAATTCTCAAAGAATTTTGTATCGAGAATGAGGTTTTGAAAAATAAAATTCTATTCTCGATACAATTTTTCTACAATACTTTTCGAAAAATCACTCGAATTGACGAATTTTAAATTGAATAATTACGGTGTCCAAAAATAGAACTTCCAATGCGAACCATTGTACTACTTTCTTCAATAGCGATTTCGTAATCTCCAGACATTCCCATTGATAAAATAGTTAGATGCTCGAAAGCAGTCTTCAAAGAATCAAAGTTAGATTTTAAGGTTTTGAATTCATTTCTTATTTGATTCTCATCATCCGTAAATGTCGCCATTCCCATTAAACCGACAACTCTAACATTTGGTAAATGCTGAATTTCTTCTTGCATTATCTGACGAATTTCTTCTACATCTAATCCAAATTTTGTTTCTTCATCTGCAATAAATTGTTGTAACAAAACATCAATTACACGATTGTTTTTCTCCGCTTGTTTATTGATTTCTTTCAATAATTTCAAACTATCAACACCATGAATCAAATGTACAAAAGATGCCATATACTTCACTTTATTGGTTTGTACATGCCCAATCATATGCCAACGAATATCCTTTGGAAGAACTTCGTATTTATCGCACATTTCTTGAATTTTGTTTTCGCCAAAGTCTCTTATTCCCGCTTCATAAGCCTCTTGCAAATCCTCTACAGGTTTTGTTTTAGAAACCGCAACAAGTGTTACATGATCAGGAATAGTTGCTTCTATTGCTTTTAAATTATCTTGAATACTCATTTTATTTTATTCTTTCAAATCAAATACTGCAAAACCACTCAACGGTTTTGGTTCGATATATGTACTTTTTGGAGGCATTTTAAGTCCTAAATCAGAGATCAATTGTAAATCTTTAACGTCTACTGGATAAAAAGCAAATGCAGCGATATAATCGTGATGATCTACTTTATCTTTCAAAGATTCGATTCCAACTTTATCACGTGTTCCACATTCGTAATGCACGCGTTTATCTTTCTTAGAATCTTGAATATTTAAAATTGGTTTCAAGACTGTTTCTTCGAAAATATACGTGTCCAATTCACTTAAACCTTCTGTCGTTAATACATTATTTTTGACATAAAGACTATAATATTGACCATCTAAATACATCACCAAATGATGTTTTTTTGTCGGAACAACTAATTCGTCATTCTTTGGTATCACTTCAAAATATTCCTCTAAACGTTGAATAAATTCTGTTGTAGATAAACCGTTCAAATCCTTAATTAAACGATTATAATCATTGATAATCAATTCTTCGTTTGAAACTAAAAGTGCTAACGTGTAATTGAACGCTTCATCACCATACACCTCATCTGTAGAAGTTTCTGACGCATATTTCGTATAACGCTCTGAACTTTCCATACGATGATGTCCATCTGCAATATACAATTCATCTAACCTCTCGATAGAATCTTTTAATTGTTTTAAATTTAATCGATTATCAACTCGCCACAACAAATGTTGTGTCCCGTTAGACTCCTCAATTTTCAGAATCGGTTTACGTTTCATTTCTGTGTCAATTAACAAATCTACTCGCTGAGCAGGTTTGTATGTCAACAGAACAGGTTCTGCATGAAAATGAGATTCTTTTAGATATTCGGCAAACAATTCTACACGACGCTCCAATGTTTCTTCGTGTTTTTTTATTTTATTGTTGCGATAATCATCAATATTCACAAGTCCCAAAAGTCCTTTTGTCTCGCGACCATTAGGCTGAATAACTTGATAAATATAATATGACGATTTATCTTGAATCAAAATTTTCTTCTCGATAAATTCTTCTAAGTTCTGACGAACTTTTCTAAATCTTTCTTTCGAATCAGTTATAGATTCGTCCCAAGTTGGTAAAATAATATGCAAAAAAGAGTTTTCTCTTGTATTGATATAATAATCAACTTCTTCTTTTGAGTATTGATTAACCGCAAGGGTAACAAATTCTTGAGAAGTTTCTTCTGTTGGACGAATTCCTTTGAATGGTTTAAATTGTGGCATTTTAACTAACTTTAAATGAAATGAAAACCTAAATTATTTTCCGTAAATCTCTACGATTTGCGCTGCTAATTCAGTTCCAATTCGATCTTGAGCTTCGTTTGTAGAACCTGCAATATGTGGAGATAACGACAAAGCTTCGTTCATTAACAATCCCATTTCTGGCGTTGGTTCATTTTCGAAAACATCTAAAGCTGCTCCTGCAACTTTTCCGTCTTCAATTGCATCAACCAAAGCACGCTCATCAACTACTCCACCACGTGCAGTATTAATTACGATAACTCCGTCCTTCATTTTAGCAAATTCTTTTTCTCCTAAAATATATCCATCTTGTGCTGGTACATGTAACGAAATAAAATCTGCTTTTGTTATTACTTCATCAAAACTAACCGAAGATATTGAAAAGTTTACTTTTTGCCCATCAAAAAATTCTAATTCGATATCGCGCGTAGCAGGAAATTTATCATATACTAAAATATTCATTCCTAAACCAATTGCTTCTCGAATTACTTCAACTCCAATTCGTCCGAAACCAACTACACCCATCGTTTTCCCTCTCAATTCGATTGCTTTTGCGTACGCTTTTTTCAATCCATTGAAATTAGAATCACCTTCTAAAGGCATATTACGATTGGCATTGTGTAAATTACGAACGATAGAAAATAAATGCGCGATTACAAACTCCGCTACAGATTGAGACGAAGATGCAGGCGTATTGATCACTTGAATTCCTTTGTTACGAGCATATTCTACATCGATATTGTCCATACCAACTCCTCCTCGACCAATAATCTTAAGATTTGTTGCATCAATTAATGGTTGACGAACTTTTGTTGCAGAACGCACTAAAAGCACTTCGATGTTGTGTTGATTGATATAATTTTCTAATTGTTCTTGTGCTACATGAGCTGTTATGACTTCGAAACCTTTTGCTTCTAAAGCTTCTTGTCCTGCTTTAGAAATTCCGTCGTTTGCTAATATTTTCATTTTATTATAGTAATTAGTGAAAAGTAATTAGTAATTAGATAGCTCTAAGAACTCAAATCTAATTACTAACTACTAAACATATTTTTATCCAAATTTTTGTTCAAATTGTTTCATAACTTCTACCAAAACTTGAACAGATTCTAGTGGTAAAGCGTTGTACATTGATGCACGATAACCTCCAACATCACGATGTCCTGCTAACGAAACAACTCCAGCTTCTTTTAACATAGCATCAAAATCTGCTTTAAAATCTTCGTTGTTTAACACAAAAGTAGCATTCATCTGAGAACGATCTTCTGTTGCAGCAGTTCCTGTGAACAAGCCATTACGATCAATCTCTGCATACATTGCATCTGCTTTTGCAGTATTAATTTTTGCAATCGCTTCTACTCCTCCTTGTTCTTTTAACCATTGTAAATTTAACATGACACCGTAAATTGCAATTACTGGCCAAGTATTAAATGAAGATTCTTTTTTGATGTGAACATCATAATTTAAATAATCTGGAATATTACGTCCTGTTTTTCCTAATAAGTCTTTCTGAACAATGGCTACAGCAGAACCTGCAGGTCCCATATTCTTTTGAGCTCCGGCATAGATTACTCCAAATTTAGAAACATCAATATCGCGCGATAAGATATCTGAAGACATATCACAAACCATAGGAACTGGCGAATTTGGAAACTCTTTCATTTGAGTTCCAAAAATTGTATTATTAGATGTACAGTGAAAATAATCTACATCAGTTGGAATCGTATATCCTTTCGGAATATAATTATAGTTTTTATCTTTTGAAGAAGCAATCACTTCTATTTCTCCAAATCGTTTTGCTTCTTTAATAGCATTTTCTGCCCATTTTCCCGTTTGTGTATACGCTGCTTTTCCTCCTTCTTTCAAAAGATTATAAGCTACCGTAGGAAATTGTAGAGAAGCTCCTCCTTGCATAAATAGAACATCATGCGATTCTGGAACATGCATTAATTCTTTTACCAAAGCTCTTGCTGTATCAATAACTTCTACCGCATCTTTACGACGATGTGAAATCTCTAAAATAGATGTTCCTGAATTATTAAAATCGATACAAGCTTGTGCCATTTTTTCGAAAACGACTTGTGGTAAAATGCAAGGCCCTGCACTAAAATTGTGAATTTTCATAATTAAAATTGTTGTGTGTTTGTGTGTATTAAATTGTAACAAATATAGTAAATCAAAAATTCTTATTAGGGATTAAAACGTTTAACTTTTAAACACAATTGCAAACAAAAAAACCCTAAACTTTTAGCTTAGGGTTTTAAAAATTCTGATTGAATTATATTTTAGTATTGAACGAAATCTACATTCAATTCTTCAGCTTTTCTTTTGTAATAACCATCTGCCAATTTATCTTTAATCTCAGCAAATGAGTTTAACGTATATTCGATGTGTTCGTCTTCGTGAGCAGCAGTTGGAATAATACGGAAGATAATCATTCCTTTTGGAATAACTGGATAAACTACTACAGAAACAAAAATTCCGTACTCTTCGCGCATTTCTTTCGCTAAAACAGTTGCTTCGATAGGAGAACCATTTAAAACGATTGGTGTAACACATGTATCAGATCCACCAATATCAAATCCTCTTTCTTGTAAACCTTTCTGAATTTTTTCTACATTATGCCATAACTTATCTTTAAGCTCTGGATGATTACGTAATAATTCAAGACGTTTTAAACCTCCGATTACCATTGGCATTGTCAATGATTTCGCAAAAATTTGAGAACGTAAGTTATATTTTAAAATACGGATAATATCTTTATTTCCAGCGATAAAAGCTCCAAAACCAGCCATAGATTTTGCGAAAGTAGAGAAATAGATATCAATTGCATCTTGACAACCTTGCTCTTCTCCAGCTCCAGCTCCAGTTTTACCTAAAGTACCAAAACCATGCGCATCATCAACTAATAAACGGAATTTGTATTCGTCTTTGTAAGCAGCGATTTCTTTTAAAATACCTTGCTTACCTGTCATTCCGAAAACACCTTCTGTAATCACTAAAATTCCACCTCCTTGTTTGTCAGCTAATTTACGTGCACGAATAATTGTTTTTTCAAAACTTTCGATGTTATTGTGTTGATAAATAAAACGTTTACCAAAGTGTAAACGAACACCATCAACGATACAAGCATGACATTCAGCATCATAAACGATTACATCGTTTTTAGACACTAAAGCATCAATTGTAGATACCATTCCTTGATATCCGAAATTCATTAAATAAGCAGACTCTTTTTGAACAAAATCAGCCAATTCTTGCTCTAATTGTGCGTGAAAATCTGTTTGTCCAGACATTGCGCGAGCTCCCATTGGATAAGCCATACCATATTCAGCAGCCGCATCAGCATCAGCTTTACGAACTTCTGGATGGTTAGCTAAACCTAAATAGTTATTGATTGACCAAGTAATTACTTTTTTACCTTGGAATTCCATTACTGGTCCGATTTCTCCTTTTAATTGTGGAAAAACATAATAACCTTCACCATAATCAGCGAATTGACCTAATGGTCCAGGGTTTTGTTTTAAACGTTCAAAAATGTCCATTTTATTTTAGTTTAATTTTTTATTAATTGAAAAAAAGTAGAAAGTGAACTAACACTACCTACTTTATTATTTAATTTTTTACAAATATACGTTTTATTTGATTCTTTCAACAGTTGCACGTGCTTCTAAACCATTGAGTCTGCTATTTGTAAAACCTTCCTCAGCCATCCAGTCATCGCTAAATACTTTTGTCATATAGCGTGATCCATGGTCTGGGTATAAGATAATTACCAAAGAATTTTCGTCAAATTCTCCTTCTTCAGCCAATTGTTTGTATGCTTGAGTAGCAGCTCCAGAAGTATATCCTGCCATAATTCCTTCTTTCAAAGCAATTTCGCGTGTGCGATAAGCAGATTCTTCGTCTGTTACTTTTATAAATTTATCTACCATTTCAAAATCTAAAGCACCAGGAACTAAGTTTTTTCCCATTCCTTCGATTCTATATGGATAAATATCATTTTGATCTACCTTTCCAGTTTCATGATAACCTTTCAAGATTGATCCATATGCATCAACTCCGATGATTTTCACATCAGGGTTTTGTTCTTTTATATAACGTGCACTACCTGTCAAAGTTCCTCCTGTACCTGTACAACCAATAAGGTGAGTAATCTTTCCTTCTGTTTGTTTCCAGATTTCAGGACCTGTTGTTAAATAGTGAGCTTCTGTATTCCCTTGATTAAAATATTGATTAATATAAAGAGAATTTGGCGTTTCCGCAGCAATACGTTTTGCTACTTCGTAGTATGATCTTGGATCATCAGCAGGTACATTTGCAGGGCATAAAAATACTTTTGCACCCATCGCTTTTAAAAATGAAATTTTTTCTGCTTTTGTTTTATCCGATACCGCTAAGATACATTTGTACCCTTTTACGATAGCAACCATAGCTACAGCAAATCCAGTGTTACCTGAAGTTGTTTCTACAATAGTAGCACCAGGTTTTAATAGACCATTTTTTTCAGCCTCTTCTATAATATGTAAAGCTATTCTGTCTTTTGTTGAATGTCCAGGATTGTAACATTCTAACTTTGCATAAACTTCGCCTGGAATGTCTTGGTTAATTCTGTTTAATTGAACTAATGGAGTATCTCCAATTAACTCTAAAACGTTTTTATATTTACCAGTCATTTCACAAATATTCTTTTCTAACAAAAAGCAAAATTAAGGATTTTTTAATTAATTGTTAAAAGATTAACACGTAAAATTAATCATATTACAATTTTTAGCTAAAATTCTTAGTATTTACTCTTTATCAAATTAGTTATTATTTAAATTAAAAATATGTTCTAAAATTCTTTTGTCAGCAGCTGTAAAATCAATTTTTCTTCTCTTCATCATTCGCTCTGCTGCTTCACAAGCACGATCTAAATTATAAACTGGCGCATCTGAACTTCCTCCCCAGCTATAGTGTTTTACAACGTTTGGTGGAAAACCTGCTTGAAAAATGTTTGCACAAACTCCAACAACTGTACCAGTATTTATTTGGGTATTAATTGCAGCCTTTCCATGATCGCCCATAATTACGCCACAAAACTGCAAACCTGTTTTTACAAATCGTTTTTCTCTGTAACTCCATATTTTTACAATATCGTAATTATTTTTCAGATTCGAATTATTTGTTCCTGCACCTAAATTACACCATTCTCCAAGAACAGAATTCCCTAAATATCCGTCGTGTCCTTTGTTTGTGTAACCAATTAAAACAACATTACTCAATTCTCCACAAACTTTACTGTAAGGACCTATTGTTGTTCCAGGATATATTTTTGCACCCATTTTTACAGTTGCATGCTCGCATAAAGCTAATCCACCTCTAATCATAGAACCTTCCATAATCTCAGCATCTTTCCCTATATATATAGGACCTTCAGAAGCATTTAATATCGAAAATTCAACCTTAGCTCCTTCTTCAATAAATATATTCTCTGGAGATAAAACTTGGTTCGTCGTTGATATTGGTTGAGAAGTTCTTCCTTTTGTTACTAAATCAAAATCAAATTCTATTGCTTGAAAATTGTATGTAAACATATCCCAAGAATATTGCAGATGAATAACTTCATGTTCGAATTGAATAGTATCTGCTGTAAGTTGAGGAGTATTTTCAGTTGATTTAACTGCTACAAGATGATTATCAAAAAGTAGGGTTTGGTTGGGTTGCAAATTTTTTATCGCTTCAATTAATTTTTCGTTCGGAAAAAAAGTTGGGTTGATAAATATGTTTTCGGTTTGGATTTTTGCAGGAAATTTTTCTTGCAAATAAGGTTTGGTTTGGTATGAAACCTCTGTGTTTAGTATTTTTTCCCAACGTTCTGCAAAACTTAAAATCCCCATTCTAAGGGCTGCAATTGGTCTTGTAAATGTTAGGGGCAAAAAATCTTCATATTCTTCGCCATCAAAAAGAACTATGTTCATTGATCTATGAATTTGTGCAAATTTAAAAATAATTATTTTATAACTCCATACGATCAATATAGATTCTCTCAACACAACAACTAAAATAAATCAGTCAAAATATTTGGTTGATGTAAAAAGGTCGCCGTAATTTTAGGCACATTTTAAAAAACATTTTTCATTTTGAAATCAGCTCCGATTCATTTTGGTTCAATCGCATATATTTTAGACGATTACCTTGCAAAAAACTCTTTTTCTTCTATCTTTTTCTTGGTAGATGAAAACACACATGTGCATTGTTTACCACTATTATTAGCCGATTTGGACAATATTTCTGCTTACGAAATTCTTGAAATTGACTCTGGAGAAGAAAACAAAAACATTGATACCGTACAAAATCTTTGGTTAGCTCTTAGTGAATTAGGTGCTGATCGCCATTCATTAGTGATTAATGTTGGTGGAGGAGTTTTAACTGATATGGGAGGTTTTATGGCTTCTACTTTCAAGCGTGGAATAAAGTTTATAAACATTCCTACAACGTTATTATCTCAAGTTGATGCATCTGCAGGAGGTAAAAATGGAATTGATTTGGAAGGTATGAAAAATATGGTTGGTACATTTACTCAACCTGAAATGGTTTTAGTTGATCCAAAATTTTTATTGACATTAGAACAACGTCAAGTAAAATCAGGATTAGCAGAAATGTTGAAACATGGTTTAATTAAAAATCGTGATCATTGGGACAACTTGGTTCAATTACCTTCACATGATGCCGAAGCTTTGGCACCATTTATCATGGATTCTATTCATATCAAAGAAAATGTTGTTGACAATGATCCATACGAAAAAGGCGAACGTAAGATTTTAAATTTTGGTCACACAATTGGTCATGCTATAGAAAGTGAATCTTTAGAAACAGATTTTCCTCTTTTACATGGAGAAGCAATTGTTATCGGAATGATTATTGAGACATTCCTTAGTTATGATCAAGAATTAATTTCTAAAGCTGATTTAGAAGAAGTTTGCGAAAGTTTTTCGTCAATGTATGCATTAAATACAATCGACATGAAAATTTTCCCTAATTTAATGGAATGGATGAAACACGACAAAAAGAACCAAAATAATTCAATCAACTTTAGTTTGATTAATAAAATTGGACACTGTCGTTATGATGTAGTTTGTACTGAAGAAGAAATCAGACAAGCTTTTGAAAAATATAATCAATGGATTGCCTAAAAAAATATACATCTTTTTTTGTTGTAGCGTTACTCATAAGCTTTACACCTTCTTGTAAATCGCAACATAAAAAAGATGAAAAAAAAGTAGAACAACCACAAAATACAGTTGCGATGAATGAGAAACCTCAATTTAAAGTAAATAAATCAGATGAAGAGTGGAAAAAAGAACTTTCTTCTGAAGAGTATTATGTATTAAGAGAAGCTGGTACAGAACGTCCTTTCACAGGAAAATTCAATATGCATTTCGAGAATGGCGTATATACTTGTGCTGCTTGTAATGAAGAATTATTTTCTTCAGCATCTAAATTTGACGGACATTGTGGTTGGCCAAGTTTTGATAAAGAAATTGAAAGCGGAAAAATTGTAGAGCGTGTAGATTCTTCACATGGAATGACAAGAGTAGAAATTCTTTGTGGAAATTGTGGAAGTCATTTAGGTCATGTTTTTGATGATGGTCCTACACAAACCGGCTTACGCTACTGTGTCAATTCTCTATCTTTAGATTTTAAACCTCAAAAATAATTTTCTAAAAGCTGTTCTCAACAGCTTTTTTTAATCGTATCTATTTTATGAAAATACTTCGTATCATCATCGTTCTTATCTTATTGTTATTAATTTATAACGGTATTTATAATTACAACTTAATGGTTAATTTCAGAACAACAGATCGTCCTGTAAATCCATTACGTTATATCTTTTTCGGATTTTATTTCGTTTTAATTCTCTTTAATTTAATTGAATATATCCGTGGAAAATTCACTTACGGATCGTTTAAAAAAGTATTCTACTATCTAATTTTTGCTGCTTATTTAGTTTGTATTTTCATGTTCAAATACAACGACTATCACATTCCTGGCTTACCACTTTTAAGCTATTTTACTTTAGTTGGAATTACTTTATTTATGCTAAGTCAGCTTATTAAAAACAAACCTCCGTACAAACGCGTCAAAAAATAAACCCTCGAAATGAATTCGGTTTCGGATAGAATTACCTTCAAACAAATCAATAAATTAGCTATTCCTGCAATTTTTGCGGGAGTGGCAGAATCTTTAATTACATTAACCGATATTGCAATGGTGGGTAATGTAAAAGAATTTTCGGTTGAAGCGCTTGCTGCAACAGGATTGGTAGGTTCGTTTCTTTCTGGAATTATTTGGATTGTTGCACAAACCAAAACATCTATTTCGTCTTTGGTTTCTCAAAGTCTTGGCGCAAATAAATTGGATAGTTTAAAAACCTTAGTTCCTCAAGCCTTGTATTTCAATGTTTTTTTGAGCTTATTAATATTAATTCCAACTTATTTTTTTGCTCAAAATCTTTTCGAACTTTACAATGCAAAAGGATTAGTTCTACAATTTTCTGTCGATTATTATAAAATTAGAGCGTTTGGTTTTCCGCTGACGCTTATTTCATTAACACTTTTTGGAGCATTTCGAGGAATGCAAAACACAATTTGGGCAATGAAATGCAGTTTGACAGCAGCTTTTGTACATGTTTTTTTAGATTATATTTTAATTTTTGGAGTTGACGGACTTATTCCTGCTTTACATATCAAAGGCGCTGCTTATGCGAGTCTAATAGCGCAATTTATTATGGTTGTAATGGCATTTTATTACTATTTCACCCAAACATCTTTTGATTTAAATCCTGGAAAAACTCTTCATCCACTTTTCAAAAAATATGTAAACCTAAGTTTCAATTTCATTTTACGTACAGCTTCGCTTAATGTCGCATTTTTTCTTGCCAATTCTTACGCAACAGATTATGGAAAAGATTATATCGCCGCGCAAAGCATTTTGATGAATATTTGGTTGTTTTTCTCTTTTTTTATTGATGGATATGCAGGTGCAGGAAATGCGATGGCAGGACGATTACAAGGCGAACGAAACTATCCTAAACTTTGGATTTTAAGTAAAGATATTTCCAAATATTCAGTTCTTATTGCGTGTATTTTAATTGCGATTTGTTTCATCTTTTACAATCAAATTGGTACAATTTTCAATCAAGATCCTAATGTTTTAAACGTATTTAATTCTGTTTTTTGGATGGTTTTAATTATGCAACCAATCAACACACTTGCCTATATTTTTGATGGTTTTTTCAAAGGAATGGGCGATGCAAAACTGCTTCGAAACAATTTAATTGTCGCTACTTTTTTGGGCTTTTTACCAACTATTTTCATCACAGACTATTTCGGTTTAAACATCTACGGAATTTGGATTGCCTTCGGAATTTGGATGTTTTTACGCAGTCTTCCGTTGATGTATATTTTTAGAAAACGAGTTTTTAATCAATAAAAAAGTCGCTGAAAAGCGACTTTTAGTATTTTTTATTCTTCTCATTTTAAGGTGTAGAAATAGATGCTTGTTGAATTTTCTATTAATGTATAAGAGAAAAACAGGTTGAAAAATTTATTTGATATTAAATTGCAAACCTCTTTCAATAGAGTTATTTAGCTTCTCTAATTCTTCTTTCTTTTTAAGATTTTTTTCAACATCATTCTTTAAATTTTCTCCCGTTTTGGAAGTAATAACTTTTGGATTTTCTTTATACTCTTTAATGTATTTTACAAATTCAGATTTATTCGAATTTGTTTTACTAAAATCTTTATAAATAGGATATTCGAAATCATCTTCATTCACTTTTATACTAATTGGCTCAAAATGAAAAAATCCTTCAGAATCTCGAAGATCTAAGATCAAACCTGGTAATCCTTGGAATTTATACGGTCCATAAGAAACTGGAATTTCTTCTGTATACCAAGCTTCCCAAGTTCTTCCAAATAAATTTGTGGTTGCTTTTTTTGCTTTATAATTATCAATTACCTTTTCTTCGTCTAATAATTTCCATGAAATTTCTGGAGCATTATCTTCAAAACTATAATTCAAGCGATTCACAGAAGAATTAATATAATACAGATTAGAATCCTTTCTAAAATACAATTTTAAATGATTATTCGGAGAAGTTTTTGTTCCCAATAGGCCATCACTACTAACTTTATTGTTTTTAATCAACGTAGTAATATCTACTCCAGTTGTGTCAGAAGTAAACAAGTCATTAGATAAAAATGCATACCCAAATTTATTTGTATGGAGTATCATCTCATCTGATTTCACATCCGATTTATTCAAAGAATCTGGAACAAAATTGAATTTATATTTTACCAGATAATTCGATGTTTTTTTACAGCTAATAACTGTAACGACCAAAGCTAAAATTGTAATTAAGTATCTCATAAAGTGTTGATTTAATTACAATATACTAAAAAAGTCGCTGAAAAGCGACTTTTATTTTTTTTATTCTTCTAATTCTAAGGGGTAGAAATAGATGCTTGTTGAATTTTTCCGTTAAAATATTTCCAACCGTTCAATCCAAAATCAACTAAATACTCAGCCATTTCATTTGGTTGTAAAGGCGCAATATAACCTGGGAATGCTTCTTCTAACATTTCTGTTTGTACAGCTCCCAAGGCAACTGCGTTAATTCGAGGACCATGATCTTTCAATTCTTCCGCTAACAATTCAGTTAAATTAACTGTTGCTGATTTAGAAGATGAATAAACTGATAATCCTGGAAATTTAACAGAACCTTGTACAGCTCCCATTGTCGAAATATTTACAACATGTGATGATGTATCAAATTTCGGCATCAAAACTTGTATCAGACGATATGGCGCCATAAAATTCACTTGCCAAGAAGTCAATAAATCTTCTTCTTTTATTTCTTCAAAAGGCTTATTAATACAAATTCCTGCATTGTTATATAAAATATCAACTTTTTCCCAAGAAGCTACTGCTTCTAAAATTTTTGAAATCTTCTCAAAATTTGTCAAGTCAATTCCTATAAACTGATAGTTATTTTCTTTTGCAAAAACTTCTAATTCCTTTAATTTATCTACATTTCGAGAAACTGTCAACACTCGATTACCTAATTCCAAATGTTGTTTTGCTAATTCAAAACCAATTCCTCTACTCGCTCCCGTTACGATTATATTTTTCATACTGTTGCACAAAATTTACAATTTGTTCTATCGATTCAAACTTTTGTCCTTCAAAGATGATGTTATTTTCTGTGATTTCAATATGATTTTCAGCAGTATTTCCTACAGAAATTCCATTTCGAATCAACGCATTTTTCACCCAAAAAGCTAATTCTGAATTCCCTTTTACATCAATTGACTTAGAAAAATTCTTTTGCGTAGAAAATCGATTATTTTTATCATCATAAATTAAATTTTGGTTGGATAATTTTTGAATAATTTGATGCTCAAACGCTATTTGTTCTGGAATTCCTTCAAAAAAATCACCTTTTTCTATCCACCAAATCTTATCCGCTTTTTCTAACGCGAAATCAACTTCATGCGTAATCATTAAAAATGATTTATCAGTTTTCAGTTTTAATTCATTCAGTAAATTGAATATTTTATATTGATTCGCTAAATCTAAATTAGACGTTGGTTCATCCAAAATCACCAATTTCGCATCTTGACACAAAGCACGAGCAATCATCACCAATTGCAACTGACCTTCGCTAATTTCATTCGCAAATTGATTTGCTAAATTTGTAATACCAACCAAATCCAAAACCTCATCAATCAAATTATGTTCATCAATAGAAATCTTTTTCAACACTTTGTGATAAGGCAAACGTCCCATTGCAACCAATTCCGAAACTTTAATTTTTGGAACAATTGACAAACGTGGTAAAACAACCGCAATTTCTTGAGCAATTTCTTGAGAAGATAATTTTTTAAGTGACTTATTTTCCAAATAAATTTCACCATTTAAACTCTTCTGAAAACCTAAAATCGAATTTATTAACGTTGATTTCCCTGCTCCATTCTTGCCTAAAACAGCTATTAATTCATTTGAATGTATTGTAGCGTCAATTGTTGAAACAATTTCTTTAGAACCATAACCAACCGAAAGGTTTTCTAATCTCAACACTTCATTCTTCATCGCACTTCATTTTTATTATTCAACAAAATACTAATGACAATCGGTGCTCCAAACAAGGCTGTTATAATATTAATTGGTAAAGTTCCAAATGGAAAAACCTCTGTCAAAATCGAAAAGAATAACATAAAAAATATACCCGAAACAAAAATCCATCGGTAAAGAATTTTCATATCTCCAGTTCGAAATAACGTTCTACAAATGTGTGGCACAGCAAGACCAATAAAACTAATTGGACCTGCAAATGCTGTTGCCGATGCCGTAAGTAGTGCCGTTGAAATAAGAATTGTAAATCGTAATTTTTTGATATTGATTCCTAACGATTGCGCATATTTTTCACCTAATAATAAAGCTGTAATTCCACGTAAAGTAAACAATGAGACAATAATTCCGCTCAAAACAAATAATCCAAAAACGCTTATTTGTTCCCAAGATAAACCGCTTAATGAGCCAAATCCCCAAACTAAATAGGCTTTTATTTTATCAGAAGGTGCGAAATATTGCATCATTCCTATTAATGCTCCAGCTAAACCTGCAATCATAAATCCGATTATCACTAAAGATGCAGAAGATTTGACACGAAAAGAAAGTGAAATCACCATCAACAAAGCGATAATTGCTCCTATGAATGAAGCGATAATTGTAATCCAAGGATTATTTAGAAATTCATCGAAACCAATCATCGAAAAAAGAAAAATCACAATAGCGACGCCTAAACTCGCCATCGAAGTAATTCCCAACACAGAAGGTTCTGCCAAAGGATTTTTGAACAATTCTTGCATCAAAAAACCTGAAATTGGCAAAGCAATACCAACCAATAATGCTGTTAACGATTTCGGCAAACGAAAATTGAGCACGAGATTGTGGTTTATTTCATCTGAATTTTCTACAAGTACATTGTAAATTTCGGAGAAAGAAATCGAAACTTTCCCAACACTTAAACTTAAAACAAAAAGTAAAAGCGTTAGAATTATCATTACAAAAAATAGTGGTTTCTCTTTCATCAAGACAAAGATAGAAATTCTAATAATTTCTTAAAGTTTAATTGTAAATTGGTTTTAATTGAGAATTTATGATTAGTTTCGTTTCATGAATTTTAGAAGTCTCGTTTTAATCATTTCTTCGATTTTTATACTACTTACACCATGTAGTATAAAGGCTTCTATTCATACTATTTTGGAAGTTGAAAATGTTCAACAAACTAAAACTTCTCAAAGCAAAACAATTCAGAGTAAATCAACTTCGTGTTCAATAATTAAATTTGAAACGATTAAGAAATCAACAAAACAACTTGATTTTTCTACATTTGATTTACCACAAACACCTTTTAATTTCATTCAATTTGCTCGCTCTTCTTTAATCGAAGAAGATTCCAATTCAAATGAAATTCAATCACCTAAAATTCCTTTTTATCTTTTGTATAAGCAATTGAAATATTCGTTGTTGTCATAATTTTCACAATTAATTAGACAACAATTATTCAAAAACTTATATAAAATATTCATGCAAAATAAATCTGTTTTATCAATGGGTAATGCTGTTTTGGCATTGCGATTAGTCATTGGTTGGACGTACTTTTCTGCCTTTTGGAGGCGATTAATCTTAGAAAATAAACTCGATCCGGAAGCTGCAGGCTATATTGGCGAAAAATTCAATCATTTTTTACCAAACGCTCTTTTCATCAAACCGCTTATTCAATATTTAGTCGAAAATCCCGAAGCTTTACTGTGGAACATGTGGATTTTCACGATAATAGAAGGCGTAGTTGGTTTACTTTTAATCCTTGGCTACAAAACTCGTATCATGAGTATTGGAGTATTTTTCTTAGCAATGGGAATTTTACTTGGCTCGGGTTGGATTGGTACAACTTGTTTGGACGAATGGCAAATTGGTGTTTTAAGTTTGGCTGGAGGATTTACCTTGATGCAAGCTGGATCTGGAAAAATTTCGTTGGATTATCTTTTCAATAAAAATCAATTTATTCAACAAGAAAAGAATTGGAATTCTATCTCATATAAAAAATACTCACCACATTTTATTGGTTTTAGTTTTTTCATTTTATTCGTTACTTTGTTTACAAATCAAGTTTTTCATGGAGGCGTTTACGGAACTTTACACAATAAATCGTTAAAGCCAAAAGTAGAAATAACCAATTTAAAACAACATCAAAATAAGGTTTCATTTGATGTAATGCGGATAGAAGGCGCTGATGTTTATGGTTCTTTTTTGATCAGAATTGATTTTCATAATCATCAAAATGAAATCGTAGAAACCTTAGATATGAAAGATTTAGCTAGTTTAGATCAACAACAAATTTCGAACTATTATGTAGCAAAAGTTACACCACATAAACATAGTTTGGTGCTACCTTTGGGAGCGAAAGCTAATTTGAACTTTGAAATAGAAAATAAAATTCACAAAGTAGTATTAACCGATATAAGCGGATTACAATGGGAACAAACAATAAATTTATAACAATGTTAAAAAGAAATTATTCAACAATAATCGTAGGAGCGCTAGCTTTAGTCTTACTTTTTGTACCTGAAGCTAAAGCAATGATGCAGCAAGGCTTGATGAAATTAGGACTATTTGAACCAAAATTAGAAAAAGTTGAAACATCAACTCAACCAACTTCTGAAGCCAATTATAGATTCGAGATGGTGTATGCAGATGGAAAAGCTGTAAACATGGAAGATTTGAAAGGTAAAGTTGTTTTTATGAATTTTTGGGCAACTTGGTGTCCTCCTTGTATTGCAGAAATGCCGTCTATTCAAAAACTATATGATAAAGTAAAAGATGACAAAGACATCGTGATCTTGACAGTTGAAGTAGAAGGAAAACGTGATAAAGTTGCGAAATTTATGGAACGTAAAAAACTTTCGTTACCAGTTGTTTATCCAAATTCATCTATACCGACAGAGTTTTTTAATGGTTCGTTACCAACAACTGTTATTTTAGACAAGAAAGGAAACATTGCACACACAACAATGGGAATGGCAGATTATTCTGGACAAGATATTGTTGATTTCCTGAATGAATTGAAAGCGATGAATTAATCCTTCAACATCATTTAAAAACAAAAAGCTTCGAGAAAATTCTCGAAGCTTTTTGTTTTATAAAGTAATTCTGTCATCTATTTCTTTCAATTTACCTTCTTCAATTAATTTATTTAGCGTTTGATTTACCACAGCATCAATCTGAGAACCTACTTTCAGAAATCCAAAAGTTTTAGCAATTAACCGTATTAAATCTTGTTTCGATAAACTCAAATTAACGTTCATCATTTCGAGAATTGCAACCTGAATTTCTTCTTGCGAAATATCATCAATAATTCGTTTTTCTACCGAATTGTCTCGATAAGTCGTTTGATTATTTGGTTGTTTTTCATTTGTCCAATAAAATTCTTGATGCGAAATAGTTTTTGAAATTTCTGGAATAGCTGATACAATTTCAGTTAAATAAGTATTTAACTTTGCTCCTGCACGAGAAATATTCCATAATTTCAATATTTTTTTGAACAATAAATTTTTACTTATCGGAGCTTCAATCTTCATAATTTCTTTGATTTGATTCAAAATAAGCACACGATTTTCTGGATAATATATCGTTTCAGAATTAGCGGAAGACAAGTTTTCAATATTTGCAGATTCGTAAGGAATCATAAAATTATTTGATGCAATTTCTGTCACTTCTAAAAACTCGATAGTCGATTTTAAAGGTTCTTCAACAGATATTTTTTCTTCAAATTTTTCCTCAACAAATTTTGGTTGACTTAAAATTCCTTGAATCTCTTCTTTAATTTTTGCTACAATTTTGTCCTTATTTTTTAACCAATCTAATGTCCAAATTCTATAAATATTCCAACCTAAACCTTTTAAAACATTTGGAACCAACAATTCTCGGTCATTTGTTGTGTGAATATCATAATAATTAGTGCCATCAACCAAAATTCCTAAAATATATTCTTTATCATTTTCTGGATGTAAAATACCAATATCAACTTTATAATCTGATGTTCCAATGTATTTTTTGATAGATAAACCATTTTCTGTAAAATAATTCGCAATCGCATCTACAATTGATGAATTTGATGTAATTTCATTAGTCGATTTTAACACAAAGTTTCCTTTTTCTGCAAAATTCAAGAAATCTTTCAAACCTTTTACACCTTCAGATTTTGTTCTACTCAAATCGATTTGATCACCATGAAGTGACGAAAAAATCTTCATTTCATAACGTGCACGCGTAACAGCAACATTCAATCTTCTCCATCCTCCATCGCGATTCAAAGGACCAAAATTCATTGATACTTTTCCTTCTTCATCTGGTCCATAACCAATAGAAAATAAAATAATATCACGTTCATCTCCTTGTACATTTTCTAAATTTTTGATAAAAATTGGCTCTTCATTATTGAATGCGATTTCCTCTAAAGTCGGATTTTCTTGGTATAATTTCTGCAATAAATCTTCAATCAAACTTTGTTGAGTTTGACTAAATGTAACCACTCCTAAAGATTTTTTATTTTTTGAAAGTAAATGATTTTTGATGTAATTGATAACCTCAGCAGCTTCATTTTTATTGGTTCTTGTTTTTCCTTTATCATAAAAACCATCAACAAAATCAAAGGTTACTTTTTGATTCAAATCATCTGGCGAAGGAAAAGTCAATAATTTACTATCATAAAAATTCTGATTACTAAAAGAAATTAAACTTTCGTGTTTGCTTCGGTAATGTCTTAATAAATAATTTGACGGAATCGACAATGCCAAACAATCATCTAAAATACTTTCTAAATCTTCTATTTCAAGATTATCTTCATCCACTTTAGACGACGCAAAAAAACTGGTTGGTGGCATTTGCTTCGGATCGCCAACAATAATTGCTTGTTTTGCACGCGCCAACGCACTAATCGCCTCCGAAGTTGGCAACTGCGACGCTTCATCAAAAATAACCAAGTCAAAATGATCTGTATTCACATCAAAATATTGAGCAACCGAAATTGGACTCATCAACATACATGGTTTTAGACGAGGAATTAAAGTTGGAATTTGATCAAATAATTTTCGAATTGATAAACCTCTACCACGACTTCTTATCGCTTTTTGAAGAATTCCAATTTCCGAACTTTGTGCAGCTTCTTGATTAAAATTTGGAATATTTGAGCTTAATTTTACAATTAATTGATTCTTAGAAATCGTAATAAATTCTTGGTACAAATCCTTGTATTGTTTGATTTGCGATTCATAAATAGAAGCATCAAAACGATTGAAAACTTCGGTTTGATTGATACTTTGAATAAAATGATTAAGATGCAAAATTTTCTGAAATTCGAATTCAATTGCATTAGATTCTATTAAACCATTTTCTAATTTTTCTATCAACCAATTTAATGATAACTCATTTGCTTTCAATTTGTAAGCATTATAATTTATCCAATCTTCTAATTGTTGGATGTTATTTTTTATTGATTGTAAATCTTCAACCGGTTTTATCTCATACAAATAGGTTAATAAATTTGATTTTGCTTCATCTAAATCATTCAACAAAACTAAAATATCACTTGTACTTTTCGAAATATCTTGTTCAGTAAAATTAGTTACAATCCATTCTTTCGCATTCTCTGTCGTTGTTTTAATAACCAATTCATTCAGTTGATGAATGTTTTCTATATCATTTTCTAAAGCTTTTGCATCAAATTGTTCATTTAAAAGGTAATTCCTGTGAAGCCTTTCAAATTGCAGATAATTACTTTCTTTTAAATTATTCTGAACCGATTTATACGCTTCTAAACTTTCAAAAATTTGATCTATTTCTTGTTCAGAATTTAGTTTTTTATGAGCATATCCTTGCAATTGAGATTTTACTTTTCGCTGTTTCAACCATTTTGGCAAAAACCATGTGTGCTTAGATTGATTCCATAAAAGTTGTAAACTTTCGGCATTATAGGTTAGGATATTTTTATTGAAAGTTGGTAAAACTAACGTTTCGATTTCTTGTTTTTTTAATTGAAGATTTATCCAATTTCTTAAAATAATATAACGTTCTTCATTAAAATAATAGTCAAATAAAGCAGGTTTTATGGTATGTTCTTGAATAAATTTTACAACAGCCGAATATACTTTTAAATCATTGTTATCATTGATATTATATTCTGAAAAAATGATTTCCGAATTTCGCTTACTTTGTATATAACGATCTATTGCAAGAATTAAATTGGTTTGATTTTCGAATTGATGTGTAATTAATTTCACACTTTTTAATGGATGAGCAGATGGCTGACCAATTTTAGACACTATTGCATGAAAAGGCACAATCCAATCTGACCACAAATTCCATTGATTTGTATCTAAATTATCTATCGTAAAAGATATTTTGTATTTTTCATCAAAACCAACTTTATTATTTTCTAAAAAAGATATACTATCAAACAAACTCCAACCAATTGCATTTTTTTTATGCAATAATGTTACATATTTATTTAATTCACTTCGACGCTCATCTAATCGTTTTCCTTCTTCTTCAAAATCTTTGTTCAAATGATACTTTGGCGTTTCCAAAGTTTTCTCAAACTGTTGTAAAACATCTGATTTTTTCGATTTATTTGAATGTAATTCTAATGTAAAAGGACTTAAACCTATATTCTCTAAACGATGATGCACCACATCTAAAGCCGCTTTTTTGGCTGCTACAAACAATACTTTTTTATCATTTGCCAAGGCATCTGCAATAATATTTGTAATCGTTTGCGATTTTCCTGTACCTGGAGGTCCATGTAAAATAAACGTTTTGTTGAGATTTGCATTTTTTACAGCATTTAACTGCGAATTGTCCGCAGAAATTGGCAAAGTAAGTTCTGCTGCAGGCATTGTTTCTAACTCAGCATCATTCCCTTCGACACTTTCTAATGTTGTTGCTAATTTGCCATCAATTAAACTCTTTACAATCGAACTTTTCTGTATTTCATCCGAATATTTTGAAATATCTTGCCAAAGAATTAGTTTATTAAACGAAAAAGTTCCTAAAACAATTTGTTCTAAAACATCCCAACCTTCTAAATTTAAAATGGCGTTTCGTACAATTGCCAATACGCGTGCGACATCTACACCAAAATCATCCATCGGAAGATTTTCTAAAGCATTTAGGTTTAATTTAAACTCTTGCTTCAAATATTCGATTAGAGTAATGTTAATCATAGTTTCCTCTTCTCTACTTCGAAGTGTAAACTTTGAATTGACAGATTTACGAGAAAGCTCAACCGGAATCAATAAAATTGGTGCCAATCGCATTTGATTATTTTTAGGATCAAACCATTTTAACAATCCAATTCCTAAATACAACGTACTTTTTCCATTTTCTTCTTCGGCTAATTTCGAACTGCGGTAAAGATTTGTCAAAATCATATCCAAATCATCACTGTGATATGTTGTCAGTAAACGATTGTACTGAAACTCATCATTTGCTAAGGTAAAAAGTGGCAAAGAAGAATGCAATGGTGCACTATAATTATTATATTTCCGCGTGATTGGTTGATTATTATCTGGATGTATTGTGTAGGTTTTTCCTTCGGCTAAAGTATCTTCGAGAAGATTAATTTTCAAATCAACAATTTGAAGCATACTTTTGGTAAAACGAATATTGAGTAAATTATTACGTAGTGATAAATCCAATAATTTTCGTTCCCAAATTTTTTGTTTCGTTAAATTCGTTAAATCGGTTAACTCGAGATTATCATAACTTTCACCAAGATCGTATTCATCATCAATTGTTGTATCATCAACTGATTCAGAAAATTGATTCATATTTCCAATCTCAGTTGTTGACTTTATAATCGGTAATGGTGAAATTTCATTTGAACGACAATTTTTAACATCAATTGCTAATAAAAAATCATCTGCTTTCATCAACTGAATTTCTGCATTTATCATAGCTTCGCTAAACGAAATACTTGCTCCTCTACATAAATTTGTAGTTTCTATAAGCGCTATTTCTTTTATTCCTGTTGCGATACGTTTTGAAATTGCTGTTTGATCAAAAATTGTCATTGCATCAAAACGATGATTTTCTAACCAAACGCCAACAAAAGCGTGACCTTTGGTAATAATCAGAATCGGATTAAGGTCAACAGCTTCTAAACAAGCTGCAAAAAGCAATGAAATATCAATACAATTTCCAAATTTTGTCGAAATCACTTGATCGATTAATCGTATACGCTGTCCATGATTTTCGAAACTTGGCGGCATAGAACTGTACACCAATTCCTGATTCTGAATAGCTTTATAAATAGACGACACAATTTGTAAAACACGAGTTTTATCGTGACTTTGATAACCTTCAAAAGCAGGTTTTAGATTATTGTCTTCTAAAATTTTAATCGCAGCAGTTTTTATTTCATAAACAGTAGGATGATTAGATATAATATAGGAACTCAATAATTGCGGTAAAACTTGCAAACCACCAAAATAATCCATTGGAAGTACATCAATAGAAAATTGTTTTTGGGCGATTTCTTCGTTATTTGCTTTTAAAATAATTTTGATTGTATCAATATCTTTTTCGGTAAGATTTTTTAATAATTGAAGATTAAATGTAAAATCGAAACGATAAATTTTTAAAGTAGATTGTGTTGTTTTATCGATATAAATCTGAAATTGATCAATAATTCCTAAGCTTGAAGAAATCTCTAATTCAATATTCTCAAGGTCAATATCCAAATGATTAACCTGAATTTCTTGAATAAAATTATATTTATTGAGACAAAATGTATAGTTAATATAAGGAAAATGTTCTACAATTATTTCTGGAAGAAATTTTTCTGTATTCATGGTTTAAGTTTTAATATTAAATAAATCTTCGTTCGAATATATTAAAAATCAAAATAATATGTTCTATTATTAACAAACAATAACCTATTAAAGTTTATATTTTCTAATGATATCATAAAAAAATGAGCTCGAAATATCGAACTCATTTTTTTTATTTACTATTCAAAATTAATACACCAATTTTAATCCTACACCAAATTTCATATCACTGTCATAATGTGTTCGGATATGCACATTTTTATTCAGAATATAACTTAATTCGCCCATATATTCTTTGTCGGTATTCCACATAAAACCTGCTCTTACACGTTTCGAGATCGGAATATCTTCGCGCATCAATTGCAAACGAACTTTTCCTGTGTGATAAATCTCGGTCTGAAAATCGATTAACATAGGTAATTTATACACAAAACCTGCGCTGAATAAACCTTTGTTGCGATCTGTTTTTTGACCAAAAATATTTTTCTCTACATTTCCATGTTCTGCTAACATTTTGTGCTGATTCCAATCAAATCCTACAAAAACCTGAAACCATTGATTGCGATCTATAAAACGACTCAAATGTGTTTCAACTTCATAGCCATGTTCTGGTTTATAACCAATTCCCCATTCAGAAGTCAATGCCCAACGTGCATCTTGCACCATAAACGATCCGTCTAAACCATTCGATGCAAAATCATTTTCGGCCATTACATGCTTCATATTACTCTCCATTTGCAACATTTTATACGCATGTTTTTTGTTTGGTAAATTTGGATTTTGATAATCTCCAACTTCAAAAACACGATTCATTCCTGCCATCATATGATACAAAATGTGACAATGGAAAAACCAATCTCCTTCTGTATTTGCGATAAACTCGATCACATTTGTTTCCATTGGCATAATATCCAACACGTTTTTCAACGGCGAATATTCACCATTTTTATTGATGACACGAAAATCGAAACCATGTAAGTGCATCGGATGACGCATCATCGAATTATTGTACAACGTAATGCGTAAAATTTCACCTTTTTTTACAGGAATCTTATCTGTTTCAGAAAACACTTTGTTATCCATACTCCACACATAACGACTCATATTTCCGGTTAACTCGAAACGCATTTCTTTTACAGGCGCATCTTTCGGAAGCGTTGTATTTTCTGGTGCACGAAGCACTCCGTAATTTAATGTAGTAATGTTTGATGATGTATTTCCATGAGAAGAATGATCCATCTCACTCATTTCCGAATGATTCATTTCTTGATGATTTTCTGCCGAATCTTTCTTCGATTTTTTGGATTTATTTTTAGGTTCACCCGAAATTTCAGGATACATAACCGTATTCATGTCCATTTGCTGCAAGCTCATTTTCATGCCCATATCGTTCATCGTTCCATCCAAATTCATCATGTCGTTCATCATCTTCATTCCTTCAAAATACTTCAATTTTGGAAGTGGTTCCATCAATTGTTTTTTTCCTTCGCCAATGAACAACGAAGCCGAACCTGTTCTATCTTCCGAAGTTGCTTGAAACTCGTACGACAAACCACCTTCAGGAACTGTAACCACCACATCGTAAGTTTCAGAAACTCCAATAATCAATCGATCAACCTCTAATGGTTCAACATCATTTCCGTCATTTGCAACCACCGTAATTTTTCCTCCTGCATAGCGTAACCAAAAATAGGTTGATGCGCCACCATTCGAAATACGTAAACGAACTTTATCGCCTGCTTTAAATTGTTTTAGTTGGCTTTCATTCGCTGCATTTATCAAGAATTTTTCGTAATAAACATCGCTCACATCCATAGCCAACATTCGTTTCCATTCGTTGGTAATTTTAGTTTTAAAATGTCCTTCACGAATTGCTTCTGCGTAACTTTGTGTAGAACCTTTTTTGATTCCCGCCCAATCGTTCGCGTTATGCAACATACGTTGAATATTTTTTGGATTAAGATCTGTCCATTCACTCAACATTACTGGAATTGTTGGTAGATCATCAATTCCTTTTCGGAAAGTTGGGTCATTTTCTCGTTTTTTCAAAATCATCGAACCGTACATTCCAATTTGTTCTTGATAACCCGAATGACTATGATACCAATGCGTTCCGTTCTGTATAATTGGAAACGAATAAGTGTAAGTTTCACCAGGTTTGATCCCCATTTGCGTTAACATTGGCACACCATCTTCCTTATTGGGCAACCACACACCATGCCAATGCAAAGAAGTATCTTCGTTCAATTGATTATGAACTCGAATTACCGCTGTATCTCCTTCTGTAAATTCTAAGGTCGGCATTGGAATTTGACCATTTACCGAAATCGCTTTTCTATCTTTTCCAGAAAAATTTACAATGGTATCGCGAACATACAAATCGTACTCTACACGTTTTTGAGCGTGTAAAGCAATTGCAGATGGAACAATAAGTAAACAAAGTAATTTCCTCATGTTTGGAATTTATTTTATTTGACTAAACTTCTTATAATTCTCTTCGTTTTCGAAATAATCAACATTTCCCATTTGATCTTTCAAAACGATATAAGCGTTTGCTTTATCAATTTGTTTTCCAGTAAAAGGATCAGTTGCTATACGAGCAGTTTCATCGTTTGGAATTCTTTCTACACACATATTACAACATCCATAATATGTTTTTCCATCATATGGAACTTCGAATTGATCTTTTCCCATATACGCATTGTTTACCATACACACTTGATTATTTGGTACTTTATCACCAACATTATAAGCTAATGTTTGCGATGGTTGCATCATTTCTGTTGTATGATTTTCATGAGCTGTAACTGTTGGTTCTTCTGTTTTATTTTGACATGATGTCAAAACAAAAACACTCAACATCAAACTCCCTAAAACTATTTTTAACATCTTCATTCTCTTCTATTTTTTAATTATTTCAATGCTTCAACTGTACTTCCACATGTTAGCATCATATTTCCGTAAAATGGATTTTTAATTGATGAATCTTTACTCAACCAATTTGAACCTCCATTAAACATTGGACAATTTTGGTAATAAACAGTGTAACCTAATTCAGCTTTTTGGGCTAATTTGTACATTGGTTCGGATAATTTCGAAAAAATAATTCGTTGTTTATCAATATTTTTTTCTTGCGCTAATTGTTTTGAAGTTGATTCTAAATTATTCAAGACTTCCATCCAAATCATGTGAGATTCATGCGAAAGTTTTCCCATTTCAACCTTAGAAATTGATTGAAAAAAAGCAGTTGTTTGTTTTGAAATTTCGTTTGCATTTCCTGCAACAAAAGCATCTTTTAATAGAAAATACGAATCAAAAACTATTGATAATTGATTCTTTTGTTGAGAAGTTTCAGTTTGATTATGATTAGAATGATTCATTTCTTGATGATTCATCACCATTTTTTTATCTCTTGGATATTGACAATCTTTTCCCAATTTCGTATACGCTTCATCTGGCGCCATATATTCTGAATTATCAAAACCCGCTAAGGCAATTTTCTTCAAAATATCATTCGTAGATGTTTTTTTTGCATCATAAGAAATTGTTGCAATTTGCGAAGTTGTATCAAAATTCACTTTAGAAACTCGATTTTGATTTCCCGCTTTTTCTATTAATTCTTTGGCTGAATTACAATTTCCTTTAACCTGAAATTGTTTCGTTTCAAGATTTTTACTTTGCGCATTGGTCGCAAAAGCAAAAAGATTAACGAAAATGAATAGACTATATTTTTTCATCATTTAATTGGATTAAATTTTATCAATTGCTTTTCTATTATGTTTGCTCAATTGCTTAAAAACTGATGGCGTTAAACCTGTTACTTTTTTAAATTGTGCACTAAGATGTGCAACGCTCGAATAGTTTAATTGAAAGGCGATTTCACTCAAGGATAATTCATCATAGACCATCAATTCTTTTACTTTTTCGATTTTCTGATGAATAAAATATTTCTCGATGGTTTGACCTTCCATTTCCGAAAAAAGATTCGAAATATATTTATAATCTAACTTGGTTTGTTCGCTCAAATAATCAGACAAATTCACCTTTAATTCATTGTTTTCTTGATGAACCAATTGTATAATTAATGTTTTTATTTGCTCGATTAGCTTGCTTCGTTTATCATCTATTAGTTCAAAACCAACTTCTTCTAATTCATTTCGAATTAATTCTAATTGTGCTGAATCAATAGAATTTTTCAACTCAACTTCTCCTAATTCAATATGATTTGTTTCGATGTTATTCATCTTTAAAATCCTTCCAACCACCACTTTACAGCGATGACAAACCATATTTTTTATAAATAATTTATTTATATTTTCCATCTGAATTACTATTTGTGAGTTCTTTTAAATTTACGACTAATCTGTTACAAATTTCGTTCTTCTTTTTTTACAATGATTTATACAATTTGCAAGAGCTTGTACAAAATTTACAGATTGCTATAGAAATAACTATTTATTTCTGAACAACTTCAGAATTTGAACTCTTTTTTTGAATATATTTGAGTGAATCAATCTTTCTTATTATGAGATTTATTTTAATCTTTTTGTGTATCATTTGCACAGCACAAAAAAATGATATTTGGTATCCTTTTTATAATCAAGATTCTACATTAATTGGTTATAAAGACGAGAAAAATGTTGTAAAAATAGAACCAAAGTTTGTTCCCAATTTTGCTAATCGAAAATTTGAACATGTTATGAGTGTGATGGAAGTAACAAAAAATAATTGGAAAGATTATTTTCTCACAAAAACTGGAAATTCATTTGGAATAGATAGTACATATATTTTTGATTATTCATTTGATTGCGAAAATGAAGGTTTTATACGATTTCAGAATAAAAAAAAGTCAGAAAATACAGGTTTATTCGACATAAATGGGAAAGTAATAATTCCTGCAAAATACAATACCTTGTCTAAAGTGATGAATGGTCAACTCGTTGCGCTAAAAAATGCAAAGAAAAAGAAAGATGGTGAACATTTTTGGTGGACTGATGGTGAAGAAATACTTATTGATACCAATGATAATGTTTTGATTGAAAATTTCAAGAATAATTATGTGTTAGATATTTTTTCTCTTAAGATTAGTAATCGACCAATTTTAGATGGTATTCATGAAAATTATTTGGGTAAAAATGGAAAATATTATTCTTTTATAAATGATGAAAAAGCCTTTAAAATTTGGTTTGAAACTAAGTTTATAAAAAATACTTCTAAAGAAAATCTTATAGCAAACACGCATCCATATATAGATAGTTTTGAATATAATGAGTTGATTGATAATCAAAAAAACATAGCGTTAAATTATTCGAAAATAATAAAAATTTTGAATCGTTTGCCAACTTCAGAATACAGTATTTCTAAAAGTTATCTGGATACTTCTTATCTTTTTGATGACAAAAAATTTCCAGCTTTCGAAGAATATTACGATAATTGTGGGCAATCGAAAGATTGGATTTATCCATTATTAAGTGTAACAATTCATCATAAAAAAGGACAAGATTTCTTAGAGTTTTTAAAAACTAAAAATGGATACAAATTAGTTAAATTTAATACACATGAATAAACTAACGGTCTCAGAACAACAAAGCTGCATTCAAATTTTAAAACAACGTTTTGAAAAAAATATACATCGACACAAGGATTTAACTTGGCAAAATATTGAAGAGAAATTAATTAAAAACACTGAATATATTTGGTCATTACATCAAATGGAAATTTCTGGAGGTGAACCTGATGTTATTTTTTATGACAAAAAAACAGATGAATATCATTTTATAGATTGCTCTGCAGAAAGCCCGAAAGAACGTAGAAGTTTGGCGTATGATTATGAAGGACAAACTTCTCGCAAAGAACATCAACCAAAAAATAACGCGATGGATGTTGCAAAATCTATGCATATTGACTTATTAACTGAAGAAGAATATCGCTTATTGCAAGCTGTAGAAACTGTGGATCAAAAAACATCGAGTTGGTTAAAAACTCCTGAAAACATTCGCGAATTAGGCGGAGTAATTTTTGGTGATTATCGTTACGGAACAGTTTTTATTTATCACAATGGTGCACAATCTTATTATGCAGCACGTGGTTTTAGAGGAATTTTAAAAGTTTAGATGTGTATGAAAATAATACATACATTAATCATTTTTTTAATCGGAACAATCATATTTATTTATGGCGTTCTATGTAAAATAACACATTTTTACTTTATCATTTCAGCAAATTTAGTTTTATTCTTAGCTTATTTCATTCAAATAATTGGCGTTATTTTATTTATCTTTAAATTGATACAAAACAGTAAAAAGAAAAAAAATTCGAATTCATAAATTAATTCAAAACAGTAAAATCATGAAATATTTTACTTCTCTATTCCTAATCAACCTTTATTGTTTATGTTTTTCTCAAAATAAAAATATTGTTATTCAAACAAATAAAGACAACAAAGTATATCTTATTAAAGATAAAACATCAAAACTATATACTCAACTTTTAGATTTCACCGATTTTGATAGTGTTTTTGATAAAAATGATAAATCAAATGGACGAAATTCTAAATGGTTAAGAGTTGAAAAATACAATAAAAACTATGTTTTGTACGCTCCTTGTGATTGGATAAACGACCGAAAAATGATTATTGAAAATTTTCATCTTAAAATAAAACATGGAGAGATTCAAAAATACAAACTTGTTAAGCATGGAAATTTAGGTGAAAATGCTTTTTATGCTGAACATGAAATAGATTCTATTTCTAAAAACAAGTTTTCTTTCAAAGCGAAAATGATTAATGAAAAACCTTTGGTATATGAATTTGAATTTTCTAAAAATAACACTAAATGGAAAGAAAATTATACTAAAGCGGATAATATTTCAGATTTTGATATTGTGTACAATGAATGTAAACTAAACAAGGTAGATGAATTTGAGTTTTAACTTATTTTCTCAATACATTTTGTAATTTTGTTCTCTAATAACAATGCTAAAATGCAAGGACCAATTGGTGTTTTTGATTCTGGTTATGGAGGTTTAACCGTTTTCAAAGAAATTCAGAAAAAATTACCGCAATACGATTATATCTATTTAGGTGATAATGCGCGCGTTCCGTACGGAATTCGTTCGTTTGAAACAGTTTATGAATACACAAAAGAATGTGTTTTTAAGCTTTTTGATTTAGGTTGTAATTTGGTTATTTTAGCTTGTAACACAGCTTCTGCAAAAGCTTTGAGAACAATTCAACAAAATGATTTACCAGAAGGTAAAAAAGTATTAGGCGTTATTCGTCCCACAACCGAATCGATTAATGAATACACAAAAAATAATAAAGTCGGAATTTTAGCCACACAAGGAACTGTTTTATCTGAATCATATAAAATCGAAATCAATAAATTTCATCCAACAATAGATGTTTTTCAGCACGCTTGTCCACTTTGGGTTCCGTTAGTTGAAAACAATGAAATTGATAGTAAAGCCGCTCATGATATTGTAGAAAAAGATATTCAACGTTTATTTTCTCAATCACCTGAAATTGATACCATTGTTTTAGCTTGCACGCATTATCCTTTGTTGTTGCCCGTTATAAAAGAATATGTTCCTCATCATGTCACGATACTTTCGCAAGGAGAATTGGTCGCAAATAAATTGACAGATTATTTACAGCATCATGCTGAAGTAGAAACACAGTGTTCTAAAAATGGACATCTTACATTTTACACAACCGATGATGCAAAAAGTTTTGAAGCGAATACAACTATTTTTTATGGTCAACCCATTACAGCATCACATATAGAAGTTTAATTTTTCACTATAATTCAAACAAAAACCGAGCAAATTTGCTCGGTTTTTTTATTACTTGAAACTATAAGAAATTTTATTTTTTGATAAGTTTTTGTGTTTCTACATTACCATTTTCATCTAAAATTCTAATTAAATAAACTCCTTTGGTTAGATGTCCTAAATTTAAATTCGTCTTTTTCAAATTAACATCTTGAGAATTAACTTTTAGTCCAGCCATATTAAATACTTCTACAGATTTTATCAAATTAGCCGACTCTATAGTTACTTGATTTGTAAACGGATTTGGCGAAACTCTTGTTTTTGTTAACTTCACCTGATCATTAGTAGCAAGATTATTACATGTAGAAATTAATTTATAAACTATTTCTGACTTATATGGTATCCACAAATCATTAGGCATAAAAGGAGGACTAGCTTTCATAGCAAAATTTTTAGGAAAACTTCCAATTGTTGCTTCTACATTCGGATTTACATCCCATGAGAATATATTCCCTACATCACTAAATGATAACCAATATTTACTCGCAATGTCACCATCTATCGTAAGTGGTTTATCAAATTTAATCGTTATTCTTTTCTTTATCAATATTAATGAATATTGATCACCAGGGAAATAAAGTTTTTCAAGATTTACAGTGTCCAATTTTTCAATTCCAATTGGCAATACATTTTTATCTTCATCTTTATTCACAGGTTGATCTAAATCTAAGTTTGCTGATAACAAATTCAATTTCATTTTTGGTAATCCGTCTTTAGGAATTGTACCATCTATAGATATTCCCATGTACCACCCATCTATTTCTATACCTGAAACCGTTAGTTTTTTTCCTTTTTCAGCAACAATATCTATTGCTGTTTCAGATGCTGCACTCCCATCAAAAGCAGGTAATGACACACCTTCTATTTTTGGTGTTTCTGGAACACTCTGATTACACATATTGCTAAGACATTCCGCTTTTAATTGATACACCGCTTCTAGATTAGAAGAAGTTTTCCATTTTCCTTGATTATCTGTTGTATTTTTTATTGCTAATTTACTTCCTGCAACAAAATTTGAATTCACTTCTAACGTTTGGGCATCAGTTACTAATTTTAACCATTTCTTAATAGAAGTAGTCCCTTCTAATTCATTTAACTCAATCGGTTTATCAAAATCTATATCATATTGATAGCTTGGTTTACCATTTATTACGCCAAGAGATGTTTTAGAAACAATTTTTCCTCCAATTTTTGAAACCAATGTAGAAGGTAATCCATTTGCATCTTCTAACAATTCAAAATCAATTTTACTTGTATCACCTTGTAAATTAATTTTTAATCCAGAAATTTTAGTTGACCTCCCTCCAAATACATTAATATCAAATGCTATTTCTTGATTTTTAGCTCCATTTAATTCTTTCGTCAAATTAAAATCTACTGACGGGATACCCAAACTACATGGCTCATTAATCGGATTCTTATTTGTATTGGTTACAAAAATCATAACATCTGTTTTCTCTGTAGATACATTACAATTTTCATCTGCATGCAAATATAACCTGATAGTACCTGTTACGTTGCTTTCCCAATTGAATATACCTTCTACTGCAGCTAGATTTGTATTTGTTTTTAAATCTTTTATAGAAAGATATGCATTCTTAATTGATGGCTCAAAAGCATAACTATTTCCTTCGTAAACAAAAATATCAACATAACTCCCTAAACTTACATTTTGAAAAGATTCAAAAGTGTTATTAGTAGGAATAAATGTACCTTGATAAGCTGCTCCATTTGGTGTATTAGTACAAACTTTTGGCTGAACTATGTTAATGGTATAATCTTCTACTTGACCGTATACACTTCCTATATCACAAGCTGTTTTAGGATGAAGTGCTGACTTATAATCGGTTTGTCTTTTAAGAATACGCATTCTTGTTTCGCCTAATGTAGCATTTTGAGGAATATCTATCTCTTGTGAAACAGATTTCCCATCTACACCATTCGAATTATATAATAAGCCTTTAATATTGATGATTTCTCTATCGTTAACAAAATCATCAGCTGATACTGATCCGAAAATGCCATCATTATTATAATCAATCATGACAGTAAAAGAACTGTAATAAGCTCCTTTTGTATCACCTTGAAAACTAAATTTATATTTTGAAGTTTGTCCCAATTCGGCTGGTTTAACAGCTGTAAAATCTTCATAACCAATTGCAGTATTATTTGCACTTGCATGATCTAACAATGTATTTACTGAACTTTTAATACTAACCCTTGTTATTTCTTCTGGCGATGAAATTTCTTCTGGCGTACAATACGTCAAGTTTAATTTATTTTGAATTGATTGAACTAATGTATTTTGAGCAATAGGATTCTCAATTTTAATAGGTTTTATAGCTTGGTTTAGCCAGCTTTCTAATGCTTTAGATGATAACTGTTGACCAAACATACTTCCTCCTATAAGAGATAAGAAAAGGATATTTAGATGTTTTTTCATATTATTAGTTTTAATAATTATTTTTTGATGATTTTCTTCGTTACAACTCCTTTATCTGTATGCAACTTTAAGATGTATAAACCAGCAGACAAATTATCCGTAGACACACTACTTACTTGCCCATCTTTTTTTACAGATCCTGAACTTATTACACGCCCAGTAACATCAATAATTTCGTATTTCTCTACTTTATCTTTCGAACTGATATACACTAAATCTTTTACTGGATTTGGATATATACTTACGTTATGAACGTCTAACTCATCGGTTGCTAATTTTTGACATGTTGGTGGTAAATCAAACGCTTCTTTCCCATCAGCTCTTAAAAGTGGATCACCTTGATCTGCAGTATACCCTAAACCTCTTTTAGCAAAAGCTTCCCAAATTAAACATTGATTTTCTCCTTTATTTAGTACAACATCTGCCATTAAAATTCCATCTCGACAATCAACAAAACCTGGATTTGATTTTTGCATTTTTATTCCTTCTAAAACTAAATCAAGTGCCATGTTATTTCCTCCTGTATTGGACTTGAAATCCGGATTAAATCCGTATTTATCAATCAATTTCCAATGCATTTCCCAAAGCATTAATGCCCAAACATAACCTGTTGGATGCATTTTATTATCTCCAGGACCAATTTGTTTTAATTTATCATAGGTATGTGGATTTGCATTCATATCTGTTGTATATGGCAATTCTCTAAGCCCTTTACCATCATATGAATATTCTCCCATATTGATTAAATCTTTAGCAGTATGATAAGCTTGTTGCGTTAAATTTAAAGCGACATAATCACTCCATCCTTCACCCATACCTTCTTCACCACTGATCAATCCAGCACTTAAACGGTTACTAACCGCATGAGTATATTCGTGTAACAAAACTTGACTATCAAAATCACTATCTCTTACTCGATCTCCATAATTAGATGAAGGCATAGTGCCAACAATTTTTTCATTTTTAGAAAGAGCAATTTTTATTTTATCACCTAAATCTTGTGAAATTCCTCCGACTGGAATTTGCAAATCAGGATTTGTGATATCTATACTTCCTGTAAATTCTCCAGAAGCATTATTAAGCACTATTATTCCAGCAGGATTAAAAGCTTTAATATTATTAACCTTTATACCAAAAGCACATAAACCTCTATTTACTAAAGCAAACTTTCCTTTTAATTGATCTCCATTGACAATCGTTTCACAACCATCATGTACATCAGCTCCTGTTTTATCGTCTATTAAAACCATTTCAGCAGTAACTGGAGTAGATTTACCAAAAACAAATCCTGTATTATTCCCTGTTGCACCTTTATAAATACCTTTCAAATCGCCTTCTTTTATTTCTAAAATACCTGCATCTTCTTTCAACGTATTAAAAGTAAAAAACATCGTTACAGGATTTTTACCTAAAATTGGAGCATAAGCCATTACAGCATTATTTGTTATAGTATTTGTTTTTCCTAAACCAGAAGTTGAAAAACCGATTACTCTACTTTTATCACCATCATTCATTTGGAAACTACCTGCTTTGGGATTAAACCCGTGATAATGTAAAATATCATGAATAGAATTCATTGAATAAAACATTTGGGTTGTTGCTGCCTCTGTGTAATCTAATGGATTATAACTCATCGAATTTCCAGGTGTAGGAAAATCAAACAAAAGCTTTTCACCTCCATAAGCCTCATTTTTAACAAATTTATCACCTGATGCAATAAAAAGTTGTAAAATTCCGAAAACTATGTCACTAAATTCCCCATCTTTATCATAGCCTACTTGTACATTATTACCTACTGTATGGTATTTTGTAAGATTAGGATTTCTCTCTGCAGCCTCGGGAATTAATTTATGCCAACCTTCTTTAGAAGCTACTGGGTCGTAGGTATTGGTTAATAATTTGAAATCTGATTTTAATGGACTTTGTTGAGTAGCAGGAATTACTCGATAAGTAGCATTTAAAGGGGCGTCTACTAATAAAGCAGATTCTTTAGAAGAAGCGGGATTACTAAATGCACTTTCTACCCATTTAAAATCTTCTGGATTATTATAAAATACATTGTTACTTTTCGCAGAAGCATCAAAATTACAACTATTAATAATAGATTTTTTAGCTAGAAGTTGCCCAGTATTCGCATCAATTATAGTTTCATAAACACGTTCTAACTTATCTTTATCTGTGCTATCTGCATTTTTGATCTCAGTTAATGTAATCCAAGCTAATTTTATTGTTCCATTATCATTATAATAGTTTAATAAACTTGGAAAATCTTTTATAAAAGCGACATATTCTTTATTCTCTAAACCTTTCGCAAATTGTTTAAATTCCGATGTAATATTTTTAGGGTCAATTTCAATATACTGTTTACCTAAAGATTTTGCTAAACCAGATACAGCCTGATCAATTGTTAATTTTGGAGTTACAGATAAATTTTTATCAACAGTTGAATTTATAAAATTCTCATTGTGATTAATAACTTCTCCATTCTGAACATGAAACGTACCTATTGTTCCATAAACGGGAATTCCATTAATTTTTTGTTGAATTTTAACATAGTCTGCTACATTATTCCCAATAACATTTTCATTAATCACAGCATAATCAAACTGTGTATTAAGTACTCCTTTTCTTTGTTTTTGATTTAAAAAATCGTCAACAATTTGCGCGGGCGATTGAGCAAAAATTGAGACTGAAGAAAAACTTAGAAGTAGTAGTAAAAAGTAATTTTTTCTCATGATTTATTATTTAAAAAAATTTTATCAAATTGATAATATTTCGTTTATCTAAAATTAACATTATAATAACATCAAAATCACTTCCTTTTACACTATCTACAAAAAGTGACAAATTGTAGACAAGACATAAACACTTAAAGTATTTATTAATAGTTAGTTAATTAAAAAAATAAAGAACTCATAATTCATATGTAGACTCATTGTAGACACTTATTAAATACTTATTACACTATAATAATTATGATTATTGAATACGATTATGAATTTTCAACTTTTTATACAAGAAAAATATCTTTAATGCTAGTCTTTATTATAGTACAAAATTCATTATTAATTTATAATCATAAAAAAACCGAGCAAATTTGCTCGGTTTTTTCTATTCAATTAAGAAACTAAGCGACAGTTTCTACATTTAAAATTTCATATTTTTTTGCTCCAGCTAGCGTTGGCCACTCAATTACATCACCTGTTTTATAACCAATTGTTGCCAAACCTTCATCCATTAAAATAGAATGACGATTCTTCTTAGGTTTTGCTTTTTCTGGACTAACGAAATTTAATTGATATTCTTGATTCGAATTCAATTCCTTGATCGTTACTTTTTTTCCAACCGAAACAATATTTTCAGCCAAATCGCGACGAAGAATTTGTTCTGCATGTCTCAATTCTTTTGTTAAAATATTTTCTTGTTCTGCTGTTACTTTTTTTCTTCTTAAATGGTCTTTAATTAAATCGTATAATCCTGTTGTTAATATAATATTTGTTGTCATTATGATAAATTCTTAGTTAATTTTTCAATTATCCAGAGTTGACTTTTAAAGATCCAAATACCAAATCAATATGAAAGTTTAAAACGCTATAATTTGATACAAATCTCCATCTGGAAAATTGAAATAATTGATAAATAATATAAACGGAGGTTCCCTGTTTTGAATCGTAACAGGGATTAGTTGATAAACTCTTTCGAGCGTCTTAAGAAAGTATCATCATGCAAATAAGCTAACGACAAAAACAACCACGATTGGTTGTTCCTTCTGTATATGTCGATATAATTTGCCATAATTTTCGTTACGTGTAAAAATCAAAGTTACGGTTTCTTTCTCGAGATAAAAAATATTGAAGTAGTATAAACCATATTGTCTTTGCTTCATTGAAAAAAAAGAGCTTCAACACAAGATTGAAACCCTTTTAACCAACTCTATATACTAAACACTTAAATCAAATTCCAAGGTCCGCCATTTATCGCATCAAAACCTTTTTTCTTTAGAATAATTGCAGCTTGCGCACTTCTTGCTCCACTTCTACACACTGTTACTATTTTTTTACTCAGTAATTCGTCCATTCTTGCTTCTAATTCTTGTAACGGAATATTAATAGCATCTAGATGATGTCCTACTAAAAATTCAGATTTTGTACGTACATCTAGTAACAATGCACCTTCTTTTAAATAATTTTCTACGTTTGAGTTTGATGTTAACATTTTTAAAATCTTTTTAAAAAACATACTACTTGATTAATGGTTTTTTATTCAATTTCCAATCTGCAATTCCTGCACTATAATTTTCAATTTCAAATCCTTTAGACTCTAAAAAACTTTGCGCAATTGTAGCTCTATCCCCAGCTTGGCAATGCAAAACAACTTTTTTATTGATGTCTAATTCGTTGAATCTTTTGGATAAATATCCTACGAAAATATGCTTCGCTCCTTCAATATGACCTTCTCTATACTCCTCTTCTCCTCTAACATCTAAAATCTGAACCTCATTATTTCCAATGTAATTTTGCATTGTTTCAGCATCAATGATAACAGATGATATTGACGAATTTATATTGCGTAGTAAATCTTCTGGCGTAATATATCCATAAATATTATCTAAACCGATTCGCATTAGTTTTCGAGTCATTTCTTCTACTTCACCTTCGGAAACAACTATCACAATTGGTTCTTGATAATTGACCATCCATCCCATCCATGTATTAAATGTTTTGTTGTGCTGAATATTTAATGTCCCATGCAAATGAAGATCCGAGAAATCTGTTTTTGCTCTTGTATCAATCACTTTCATTCCAAAATTCTTCGCTTTTTCAAATTCGATGTAGGTTAATTGAGTTAATCTTGGAACTTCAATTAATAATGGACGTTTTGTTTTATTCAACTTTTTCATCATGGCAAAATAAGCTGGTGCTTCTGGTTGATCTGCTAATAAATAATCAATAAAACCTTTTTCATTTTTATCAAATTGAAATGCCCAGTTTCTTATTTTTTCATAGCCAACTGTTGAACTTGCAACCGCTCCCAACGCTTTTCCACAGGCTGATCCTGCTCCATGCGCTGGCTAAACTTGTAGATAATCTGACAAAGCTTGAAACTTTTTCAATGACTCAAACATTTGCTTCGCTCCTACTTCTTTCGTTCCCACTAAACCAGCAGCTTCTTCCAATAAATCTGGACGACCAATATCTCCAACAAATACAAAATCTCCTGTAAAAATCATGACTGGTTCTGTTGTTGCAGGTGTATCTGTCAATAAAAAACTAATACTTTCAGGCGTGTGTCCTGGTGTGTGCATCACTTCAAAGATTAGATTTCCTACTTCTATTTTATCTCCATCTTTCAATCCAATATGTTCAAAATCGTATTGCCAATCTTTTCCACCTTCATTCGACAAATACATTTTTGCACCAGTTACATAAGCCAACTCTTGACTTCCAGAAAGATAGTCAGCATGAATATGCGTTTCGGCAATATGCGTGATTTTAAGATTATTTTCTTCCGCAATTTTCAAATAAATGTCAATATCTCGTTTAGGATCAATTACAATTGCTTCTCCTTCAGCCTGACACCCGATTAAATAACTTGAATGTGCTAAAGACTTCTCGAAAATGTGTTGAAAAAACATATGTGTATTTTTTTAATGGTTTAACCTTTTCTTTATTTATAAATACAAAGTTAAGTCGCTAAAAAACAATGAACAGTAACCAATGTTACAAAGAAAAGTCAACGAATTAGAAAAATTTTAAAATCAATACTAAAGATAATACTGAAATAAATATCCAAAGTAAGATACCATAAGACAAGGTTTTAAAACCTGCTTGTTTAATAGATTGTAGATTAATTAATGAGCCAATCATAAATAAAGCGACTACCATTAATTGTTTTGAAACACCTTGTAAAAAATGATAAACTTTTTCACCTTGCGGTAAATAAGTAGCAATTAGCATTGAGGCAATAAAACCTAAAATAAAATAGGGAAATTTATAAGTAGAATTTTCTTTTTTATTAAAATAACCGATGAATAAAGCTAAAGGAAAAATCCATAATGTTCTGCTTAATTTTACTGTCGTTGCAACTTCCAAGGCTTGTTCACCATATTGTTTTGCAGCGCCCACTACAGAACTCGTATCATGAATTGCTATTGCAGACCACAGACCAAATTGATATTGTGATAGATGAAAAAAATGTCCGACAAATGGAAAGATTAACAATGCTATTGCGTTCAATACAAAAACAACAGCCATTGCAATGGTTATTTGATTGGCTTTTGGTTGTAAAACCGAAGAAATGGTCGCAATCGCGCTTCCTCCACAAATAGCAGTTCCCGAAGTAATCAACAACGATGTATTCTTATTAATTTTTAATAATCGGTAGAATACAAATCCTAATACAAAAACACTTAAAACTGAAATAAAAGTAAGTAAAAAACCATCTTTACTAACCGAAACTGCTTCGTGGAGATTTAAACCAAACCCTAAACCTATGATTGCTATATTTAATAATTTCTTTGAATACCTTTTTGAGATATCTGAAAATTCATTCCGAAAAATTAAGCCATAACTAATTCCTAAAACTAGTGCCAAAGACGACTCTAAAAAAGAAAAAAATGAGAATAGCAATAAACTAAAATAAACTATACGGGCAATCATTTTGTCATTTAATAACAAAACAAATGTAAATCAGTAAATTAAAATGGTTTGTAACATTTGTTACAAATAAACACTTATACAGAATATTTTTCTAGACAAAACAAGATTAACAAAAAAAAATCTCAAAAATTGAGATTCCTTTTTATATCTTTAAAATAATTCTTTACTTAATCGTGATTTCGTTTCTATTCAGTTGAAGGAAACCTTCTTTTTCTAACGCTTTCAACAAACGAGAAATTACAACACGTGAAGTATTTAGCTCATAAGCAATTTCTTGATGCGTTTTCACCACAACTTTTCCTTTGTTGATACTCGCAACATCCAAAAGATATTTTTTTAATCGTTCGTTCATATCATTGAAAGCTAAGTTGTCAATCGCCACTAACATTTCGTCTAAACGATTATTATAACTATCAAAAATAAAACGACGCCAAGAGGCATACTTCGCTAGCCATTCGTCCATCTTATTTATCGGAATCATGACTAATTCACCATCTGTTTCGGCAATAGCTCTAATTTTGCTTTGTTTATCCCCCATACAACACGCCATTGTCATGGCACATGTATCTCCTTTTTCGAGAAAATATAACAACAATTCACCTTCGTCAAAATCTTCGCGCATAATTTTGATTGCACCATTCAAAAGAATTGGCATTCCTTTGATAAATTGGTTCAAATCAATCATAACATCATTCGCTTTAAATTCAACTAAAGATCCTAATTCATCAATTTCATTTAACAATTCGTCTTCAAATTGATATGGATAAGTTGTTTCTATTTTCTCTTTTATCATGTTTAATGTGGGATTTTGTTTCTAATTTTTCCGTAAAGAAAAGTACCAATTAATGCACCTACAATTGTAATTAAAATCGGGTAAACTCCCGCTCCTAATAATACAAATATTGGTCCAGGACAAGCTCCAACTAATGCCCAACCTAATCCGAAAAAAATTCCTCCAATTAGATAACGTGCAATTGATTTTGCTTTGGGTTGAATTACAATTCTCTCTCCATCGACATCTTTTGCTTCTTTCTTTTTCATCCATTGTATTCCAATCAAACCGACTACTAAAGCCGAACCGATAAATCCATACATATGGAAAGATTGAAAATTGAACATTTCGAAAATTCGGAACCAAGAAGCAGTTTCTGCCTTGTACATGGTTACACCAAAGATAACACCTAATATGATATAAATTAAACTTCTCATGAGATTAAAAAATTAAAGGAAATAAAACATGAACCATCAAAAGTCCACCGATAAAAAAGCCAATAACTGCTATTAATGATGGTATTTGCAAATCACTTAAACCCGAAATAGCATGTCCAGATGTACAACCACCAGCGTAACGTGTTCCGAAACCAATTAAAAGTCCACCAACAAATAATAAAGCAATATTTTTAACTGACATCGTCTCGAAAATTTCTGTTGGAGAATAAGCTTTTCCTGCACTTTCAAATCCCATTTCATTCAACTTTGTAATTGTTGCTTCTGAAATAGCAGGAATTTGATTATTTGATAAAAAATGTACTGATACAAAACCTCCGATAACTGCACCAACCAAGAATAATAAATTCCATTTTTGAGCTTTCCAATCAAATGAGAAAAAATCGCATGATTTTCCTGCTCCAAAAGCTGAACAAATTGTTCTGAAATTGGACGAAAATCCAAAACTTTTTCCAAAATATATCAGCAATAACATCACAATTGCTATAATTGGACCGCCAATATACCACGGCCAAGGTTGTAAGATAAATTCCATTCTGTCTACTTTTCTATTTTCTTTTACAAAGTTGATAAAATTAATACAAGTTGAAAGTTACAAATGTTACATTACTATTTAAGTATTTAATTTTTAAAAGCTACTTAAGAATTTTATACTTTTGAACATCAATGAAAAAAATCAATAAACGAAAAGTTTTAAAACGAATGCTTTACTTCCTATTAAGTTTGATTGTGATTCTTGTAATTGCAACTTTCGCGGTTCTACAAATGAATACATTTGGTGCCGAACCTTCTGGAAAAAGATTGGAACGAATGAAACAATCTAAATTATACAAAGACGGACATTTTCAAAATATTCATCATACGCCTGCATTGGCAGAAGGTTACGATATGAAAAAAGAAATGGTTTCATTTTTATTTGGCACAAAAAATCCAAAATTAAATCCAACAGATTCCATTCCTCATATTCAGACAGATATTAAATCAATTCCAAAATCAGAAAATGTATTTATTTGGTTGGGACACTCATCTTATTACATTCAATTAGACGGTATTAATTTCTTAATCGATCCTGTATTTAGCGAATATGGTTCACCTTTGCCAATTTTCAATAAAGCATTTAAAGGTGCAAATACCTATCATGTAAAAGATTTTCCTAAGATTGATTATTTAGTTATTTCTCACGATCATTATGATCATTTAGATTATGAAACGGTAAAAGAATTGCGTCCAAAAGTGGATAAAGTAATTTTACCTTTAGGTGTTGGTGCGCATTTTGAGAAATGGAATTATCTACCAGAACAATTAATCGAAGAAGAATGGAATGCGAGTGTAATTTTAAAAAACAATCTTAAAATTACATTTACACCAGCTCGTCATTTTTCTGGTCGAAAATTTAAACGAAATACAACGCTTTGGACATCTTATGTGTTAGAAACGCCAACTCAAAAAATATTTCTGGGTGGTGATAGTGGTTATGACACACATTTCAAACAAATTGGAGATAAATATGGTCCGTTTGATTATGCGATTCTAGAAAATGGACAATACAACGATGCTTGGAAATACATTCATGCTTTACCAACAGATTTACCTACGATTATTACCGATTTAAAAGTTAAACATATTATTCCTGTGCATGCTGCAAAATTTGCTTTAGCAAAACATGCTTGGGACGAACCTTTAGAAAAAATTATGGAGAATGGTAAGCAGAATAACTTCGATATTTTGACTCCAATGATTGGTGAACCTCTAAATTTGAACGATTCTGTGTTCAACTTCAAAGAATGGTGGAAGGATTAAATCTCATATTACCGAATAATATTCGAAATACTTTTTAATCGTTTAAATAATATTCGAAATTACTGATTTTTAATAAGTTTATTCTGAATTATCTTCAGAAAACCATTTGTAATCCGTAATTTTGGGATCTGAAATTTAACTTTAAACAAAAAATAAACAAAATGGAACTGAATAGAGAACGTCTATTAGAATTGGTGCAAAAATATGGCGCACCAATATATGTATATGATGCGAATAAAATAAAATCGCAATATGATAAGATGACAAATGCATTTTCTACAGTAAAACGTTTAAAGTTAAATTATGCATGTAAGGCAAACACAAATCTTAATATTTTAAAGTATTTCAAATCTCTTGGTTCAGGATTAGATACTGTTTCTATTCAAGAAGTAGAATTAGGATTAATGGCTGGTTTCAAACCAAAAGAAATTATTTATACACCAAATGGTGTTTCTTATGAAGAAATTAAACAAGCTATTGCTTTAGGTGTAAGAATTAATATTGATAACCTTTCGGTGTTAGAAATTTTCGGTCACGATTTCCCTAAATACCCAGTATGTGTACGTATCAATCCGCATATTATGGCAGGAGGAAATGCAAATATTTCGGTAGGACATATCGATTCTAAATTTGGAATTTCTATTCACCAATTACCGCATATCAAACGTGTAGTAGAGAATACAGGCTTACATTTAGATGGTGTTCACATGCACACAGGTTCTGATATTTTAGACATTGATGTTTTCTTACAAGGTGCTGAAATTTTATTTGAAGTTGCTGCAGAATTCAAGAATTTATCTTACATCGATTTTGGATCAGGATTTAAAGTTCCTTATTATCCAGGAGCAGATGAAACAGATATTGAATATTTAGGTGAACGTTTATCAGCTCGTTTCAATGAGTTTGAAAAAGCGTACGGAAAACCATTAACATTGATGTTCGAACCAGGAAAATACATGGTTTCTGAAGCAGGATCTTTCTTAGCATCTGTAAATGTTGTAAAACAAACAACGTCTACTGTTTTTGCGGGAATTGATACAGGTTTCAACCACTTGATTCGTCCAATGTTTTACAGTGCTCATCACGAAATTGAAAATATTTCTAATCCAGAAGGACGCAGCCGTTATTATACGGTTGTAGGATACATCTGTGAAACAGATACGTTTGGATCGAATCGTAAAATAAATGAAATTAGCGAAGGTGATATTTTATGTTTCCATAATGCAGGAGCGTATTGCTTCTCTATGGCTTCTAACTACAATTCGCGTTTCAAACCAGCGGAAGTCTTGTTAATTGACGACAAAGATTATTTAATTCGTCGTCGCGAAACTATTCAAGATTTGATCGCTACCACAGAAGATATAAAATTCTAAGCTCAGAATTTTTATATATTTTTATAGTATTTTAAAGCTCAATCCAAGGATTGGGCTTTTTTTATTTCCCTAATTTCAATGGCTTGCTAAAAAACATCTCATGTACAACACTTCTTACTAAATTTTGTCCATATGTTTTTGAATCATCATATTCATAAGGAATTCTTTTCTCAACTGGCTTTAAAGGAGAAACATCTTGTTGTTGATTTGTATAATTTTTAAAATAATCTTGCATCAATTCATTATTCTTTTCGAGCGATAAATCTTGCGAATACTTAAAATCAAAATAGCCAGATTGTTGACTAAAATTCATCAACAACTTATTTTTTAATTGATCATTCTGAGCAACTTCTTGTGCAAAAAGAGCAATTGGAAAGAATAGAAATAGTATTATTTTTTTTCATTTTATTTTATCTAATAAAAAGTTAAACATTTCCGAGACAGAACTTACTGCAGAATTATAATCAGTAATAAACTTAATTATTATGGAAACAAAAACAGATATCAATTCAACTAAAATTAATCCTACGGGTATCAATAAAAACCACCAAAATTTTACTTTAATTTTTTGTTGATATTTACTAAGTATTATTTTTATTGCTGGTAAAAACCGTTCTCTATAATGATATAAAATAACAAAAGCTAAAGCTATATATGTCAACAATCTATGTCTAAATGGAATTCTCATAACATCGGGCATAATAGTTTCATCTATAATCAGAATATTAAAAGTAATTACTATAAACATTAACGTTCCAATAATTACTGTTCGATTAAAAACTAATAATAAGGCACAAATTATTTGAGAAATACCAATTATAAATTTGAATGGTTGATGATCAAATAAATACCATCCAACTTGAAATAATGATAAGTCTTTTAAAGGTGTTAATAATACTTCAGGAGATACTCCAAACTGATTTTCTGTCAACTTGGTCCAACCATAGCCTAAAAATAACCTTATCATTGAAATTCTGACACAAATAATAAAAAAATCAAACCATTTTGATTCTAAAAAACTCTTCATATTTAGCTAATCATAGGACTAAATATAAGAATAAACATGATATTAATCTCCTCTATATCAAATTGAATAAAATAATTTTGTAAAAACTTGTTCGGGTAATGGAAAATAAAGACAAACGAAGTCCAACTCAAAAAATAATAGACGATACATTTTTTATATTTCTTGCGATTTTGGGTGTTTTTTGTGTCTTAATTATATTGTTAGTTGTGTAAGTATGAAATTATTCGACCCTTATTTTTGCTTCTATTTATTGAGTTGGATATTCATCAAACTTACTCGTCTATATTCTATAGAAATTGAGTATCTCAATCATTATTTAACTGATATTTTTGCAGTTCCTGCCATGACGCACTTGGGAAGTTATATCATTTCGAAACTAAAATATAACGGACAATTGTATATTTATCCAACAAGTTATTTGATTATTACAGCACTTGTTTTGAGTATTTTATTAGAAGTCATAATGCCTAAAATATCAAATGATTATACAGCTGATTTTTTTGATAGTATAAGTTATTTTGCTGGAGTTATTTTCTATCTAAAAATCCATAAACCATACTTGATTCAAAAAACTAATCTTCAGACTGTTCAGTCTTAAAGATTTTCATTCTTCCAACCATAAAAATCATAATCAACCCAAAACAAGCAAATAGCGCATACGAAAACCTCAAATCAAAAGCTTCTGCAATATAGCCTATCAACGGTGGTCCCATCAAAAATCCTAAAAAAGAAATACTCGAAACCATTGCCAATGCAACACCTGGATTTACATTTTTATTTTTTCCTGCAACACTATAAACCGTCGGTACATTACAAGCAACACCTAATCCAACCATCATAAAAGCGATGGTAGATACTATAAATTGAGGAAAAAACACCGAAAGCATCAAGCCAGAAAACATCAATACACCACTTAATTGCATAATACGCTGCTTTCCATATTTACTGATAAAATAATCACCTACGAATCGTCCTGTCGCCATCATCACCATAAAAGAAGCATATCCCACGACAACTAAGTTTTGAGGCGCTTTTACAATATCTTGAAAATAAACTCCACTCCAATCAAACATCGCTCCTTCTGTTGCCATACTTAGAAAACCTATAATTCCGAGTTGAACCAAAATAGCATCTGGTTTAGAGAAAATTGATTTCTTTTCTTTAATTTCTGTTGGAGTAGAATTGGCCAAATATTTTTTATTAATTAACCAATTCAGGACAATTAAACCATAAACAATTACAAAATGATAAAATGTATTTACATGTAAATTCATCATCAATAAACCAATCAAAGCCCCCGTAAAACCAGCAATACTCCATGCTCCATGAAAAGATGACATAATTGATTTACCATATATTTTTTCTACCTCAACGCCTTGCGTATTCACCGAAATGTTACACATATTTCCAACTACACCAAAAAAGAACAAAACTGCTCCTAATTGATAAAAGTTTTGCGCTAAACCAATACAACAAAGAATTAAAGGATAAATTAATACAACAATTTTTAATACATTTTTACTTCCGAATTTAGCAACTAACTTACCCGAAAGTGCCATTGTACACAATTGCCCAATTGGCATCAATAAAAGTAATGTTCCCAATTGACCTTCTGAAATTCCTAAATCTGATTTGATTGTTGGAATTCTACTTGCCCAAGACGAAAATGCTAAACCTTGTGAAAAAAAGAAAAGCGAAACGGCGAAACGAATACGATTTTTTTGAGTAGATGATAATTCGATCGATGAATGCATGGCTAAAATGTAATAATCTGCAAAGTTAATGCACTAATTTCAAACTATAAACTCAAATGTAAGATTGGATAATCTTTTTCCTCTTCATCTTTTTCAGATCGTGAAACTATATGAAAGCCTTGACTCAAATAAAAATCTACTGCTTGTTTATTCTGTTCGTTTACATCAACTGATTTTACATTCAATTCTTGAATCGAAAATTCTAACAAAGCTTTTCCAATTCCTTTTCTTCGGAAATCGTTGTGAATAAACAACATTTCAAGATTATGCTCTGCCACACCTACAAATCCTACTAATTGACTTTTAATTTCAAAACCATATAAAGCGACATGCGGAAAATAATTAGGTAAGTTTTCTTTATAAAATTCAAAATCCACTTCTGTTAAAAAATCGTGTGTATGCAAAACCGAACTTTCCCAAATTTCTCTCAATCTCGAAAAATCATCATCTTCTACCCTTCTAATCATCTTAAAAATTAATCGTAACAAAGATAAATACTACTATTTGAAATTTTTTTAAAAAATATTCAACTGATAATCATTTTGTTAAAAATTATTTTAAAAATAATTGTTTTTAGAGTTTGGAAAAACGAAAAAGCGTTCTATATTTGCACTCGCAATACGGCAATAAACGCTGTGTTGGAGAGTTGGCAGAGTGGTCGAATGCGGCAGTCTTGAAAACTGTTGAGGGTCACACCTCCGGGGGTTCGAATCCCTCACTCTCCGCTAAAAGCTTCAAACATTTGTTTGAAGCTTTTTTTATTTAATTGAAATGAATAAAAAAATCCTTTATCTAAAAGACAAAGGATTTCTAAAAACTCAAAACGATGATTTCCTAACCATCAACTTTACTATGTTGTTTTCCGTAGAAAAAGTAAATACAAATTCCAATCACTAACCAAATTAAAAGTCGCCACCAACTTTCCATCGTTAATGATGTCATTAAATAAACACATACAATTATTCCCAAGATTGGAACTAAAGGAACCAATGGCACTTTAAACTTACGTTCTGCATTTGGCATTTTTTTGCGCATTACAATTATTCCAATACAAACCAATGTAAAAGCGAATAAAGTTCCGATACTTACCATATGTCCTAAATCTTTGATTGGTACAAATCCTGCAAAAATGCTTACAAAAACCAAAAAGAATAAATTGGTTTTCCAAGGTGTGCGAAATTTTTTGTGAACATCTGAAAAGAAAGAAGGTAACAATCCGTCATTACTCATGCTATAAAACACGCGACTTTGTCCTAATAACATCACTAATATAACTGATGTATAGCCTGCTATAATTGCTAAAATCAACACACTTTGCAAAAATGTATAACTTGTTACTGCAAAAGCTGTAGCAGCTGGAGAAGCATCTCCTTTAAAAGTTTGATAAGGAACCAATCCTGTCATTACCCACGAAAATAACACATACAAAATCGTACAAATCACCAAAGATCCCAAAATACCAATCGGCATTCCTTTTTGTGGATTCTTTGCTTCTTGTGCGGCAGTAGAAACCGCATCAAAACCTACAAAAGCAAAAAACACAACTGCTGCTCCTGCTGCAATACCAGGCATACCACCAAATTGAGTTCCTGGAATGTTTTTAGGTATAAATGGAATATGATTTTCAGGGTTAATATGACTCCATCCCAAAACAATAAAAACGATTACCACACTTACTTTCAAAATAACCAAAATATTATTGATAATCGCAGATTCTTTTGTTCCTCTTATTAATACTAATGACAACAAGCACACGATAAATATTGCAGGTAAATTAATCATTCCTCCATCAGCTGGTGCATGTAGTAATTCTTGAGGTAAATGAATATTAATTCCTTGCAAAAACTTATCGACATATGCTGACCAGCTCACACTTACGGTTGCCGCTGCTAAAGCATATTCTAACACCAAATCCCAACCAATAATCCAAGCAATAAACTCTCCCATCGTTGCATAAGAATACGTGTAAGCACTTCCTGCAACTGGAATCATTGAGGCAAATTCGGCATAACAAAGACCTGCAAAGGCACAACCTACGGCTGCTAATACAAACGACAAAGTAACTGCTGGACCAGCATGATCTGCTGCCGCAATTCCTGTTAAACTAAATAATCCTGCACCAATGATTGCACCGATTCCCAAAGCGACCAAAGCTCCCGAAGATAGAGATCTTTTTAAACCACCTTCTGTTTCTTGCGAATCTTCTATTAATTTCGCTAATGGTTTAATTTTCCAAATTGACATAAAAATACATGTGTTAAAACTTGACGAAATGTAAAGTGTTTCGGATATATTTTTAAGATTCGAAAAATAAATTTTATATTATTTAGATATATTTCTAAAAGAAAACTTAAAACTTAAGAATAATATAATTTAAAACAATTATTAAACTGTTTTTTTTTAAATTATTCATAAAAATAGATTTACATTTTTAACAAAACCAAATCCAATAAACTGAATGAATACGAATAAAATTATTTTTTACTTATTTTATTGAGACAAAAAAAGCCTCGAAAAAATTTTCGAGGCTTTATATGATTATAAAATTCTTGTCTTAAGAAATACTTGGAATTGTTACCAATTCGTCAGTTTCTGCTTCATAATCGATTTGGTCATAATTGAATCCAAATAATTGGAAAAACTCATCACGATAACCTTTAATATCTGAAATTTCGTTGATATTTTCAGACGTTACAATTTTCCACAAATCATCAACCTCTTTTTGTACATCTTCGCGCATTTCTAAATCATCGATTCGAATACGTCCATTTTCATCTAATGGAACTTCTCCATTTGCTGTATATAAACGCTCCTCGAATAAACGTTGCATTTGCTCGATTGTTCCTTCATGAATCCCTTTCTCTTTCATCACTTTGTACAACAACGAAACATACAATGGCACAACTGGAATTGCCGAACTTGATTGTGTTACCAACGCTTTATTTACAGAAACATAAGAAACACCATTCAAATCAGCTAATAATTCATTGATTACAGGTACAGTTTTTTCTAAATCGTTTTTAGCCATACCAATAGATCCATCTTTATAGATTCTATGTGTTAATTCTGGTCCAATGTAAGAATAAGCAACTGTTTTTACCCCTTCAGCTAAAACACCAGCAGCTTTTAAATCTTCCATCCAAAATTTCCAATCTTCACCTCCCATTACCGCAATTGTATTATCAATTTCTTCTTGAGATTCAATCGGATTAATTGTAATATCCGTTACACTTGCAGTATGAAAATCTACTGTCTTATTCGTAAAAGGTTCACCTATTGGTTTAAGAACTGAAGAATATGCTACTCCTGTTTTAGGATGTGTGCGACGTGGAGAAGCCAAGCTATACACCACTAAGTCTACTTGACCTAAATCTTGTTTGATTAAATCAATCGTTTGTTGTTTAATTTCATCAGAAAAAGCATCGCCATTGATACTCTTAGCATATAAACCAGCTTCGTGCGCTTCTTTTTCGAAAGCAGCCGTGTTATACCAACCAGCAGTACCAGGTTTTTTTGGAGCAGCAGGTTTTTCGAAGAAAACACCTATTGTTGCAGCATTATATCCAAAAGCAGCTGTAATACGAGATGACAGACCAAAACCTGTCGAAGCTCCAATTACCAATACTTTTTTTGGTCCTTCGGCTAATATATTTTTTGATTTTACGTACTCAATTTGATTGTGAACATTTTTTGCAGTACCCTCTGGATGAGTTGTAATACAAATAAAACCTCTTGTTCTTGGTTGAATAATCATTATACTTAATTTAGTTGCATAAAATTATAAAATAAATTCAATATAACGAAACCTTCTTTTTTGATGTGATCAACAAAATTTAACAAAGATATTTTAGGTTTAATATATTCATTTTATTATATTTACAATTACTTACTACTAAACCTATTACCTATGAAAGATATACACATAGGCTCTTTGATCCAAAAAAGAGTTGAAGAATTGGAAATTGATATATCCAGAATAGTCGCTTTCTTTAAGACTTACACAGAAAGTGATATAAAAAATCATTACAAGAGTAAAACAATTTTAACAGACGATTTATTAAAATAGTCGAAGTTATTAGAGTACGATTTTTTTAGAATTTATACACAACATATCATATTATATGCGCCTGTTGGCAAAACACCTTCTAAGAAAAGTTCTTCTACTAGTTCTTCTTTGCCAAATTATCGTAAAAGTGTTTATACAAAAGAAATTATTGATTTTGTATTGGATCTATACGCCAATGAAAATAAAAAGATTCAGGAGATTTCGAATGAATATAATATACCTAAAAATACCATTCATAATTGGATAAAAAAATACCTACCACAAAATTAAACCTTACTCATTATGCAAAAACCTAACTACCAAAAAATTTACGAAGATATTATTCAAAAAAAATTTCCAGAAAAAATCAACCAAACCAAAAAGCTTTTAAAAAAAGACATGGATTTTTTGGATGTCATAAAAGTTTCTGAAATTTTGAATGCGAGAAAGACTTCAGAAAATCAAAAGCATAAATCTTATGATTTAGATTCTATTATTAAAATATTAGATGTTCAGAAAAAAAATAATTACACCAATACAGTCATAGCTGACAAATTTAAAATCAGTAGAAATACTGTTGCCAAATGGCGAAAAATTTATGATTATTAAAAAAACGGCTTCAATATGAAGCCGTTTTTTTATTGATTATTATTTTTATCTTCTTTTATCACTTTATGTACCGCTAAAGTTGCAAACGGCACAAATGCATACATAATATAAATGATAAAATCTTCGTCATCCCATTTATATATTTTTCTGACTTTGAAAAGTAATAACAAGTAAGCTGTAAACCAAAAACCGTGAAAACAGCCAGCAAATGGCATTGGTAACACATAATCAAATTGATATTTGATTGGCATTGCAACTAAAAATAAAAGTGCACAACTTATCGTTTCCCACACACAAGCTATACTAAACCATTTTTTTAACTTTTCGTCAGATACATTTAACATACTACAAATTTAATTTTTTATTCATACTCAATTTATGATAATCATTAGTATAAAATCAGTAAATTTATCATTAAACAACTATAATTATTGGTTTTTATGATAATTACACATATTAATTATCAATATTATTGATTATTTTTGTAACTCATCCAAAATCATATATTTAATGCACGTAAACAATTTTATTTCCAAAAAATTCAATTTAGCATTACCCTATTGGACAATCATTTGTCCAATAATTGCAATAATTTCACTAGGACTTGCTGACAATTTTAAAGATTATGTATGGTTTTCTGGTGCTTTAGGAGTCATATTAATATTTGCAGTTTTAGCAGCTGTCCATCACGCAGAAGTTGTCGCTCATAAAGTAGGAGAACCTTTCGGAACTATTATTTTAGCATTAGCCATTACTGTAATCGAAGTTTCACTCATTGTTTCTCTAATGATGTCAGAACCTACAGGATTTCCATCCGTCTTAGCCAGAGATACAGTTTTTGCTGCTGTTATGATTATTTTAACTGGAATAATTGGAATTTGTTTGTTAGCTGGAGGAGTACGCTTTAGAGAACAAAATTTTATTAAACAAGGGGTCTCAACTGCGCTTATTACGTTAGTTGCTATTTCAATATTAACCTTGGTTTTACCAAATTTTTTGACATCAGAAAAGGGAGGTGAATTTTCTTCTTCCCAATTAATCTTTGTCGCAATTATTTCTCTTATTTTATATGGAGGTTTTATTTCTGTACAAACAATACGACACAGAGATTATTTTCTTCCACAAAATAACGCTGATAATGTTGCTTCTGAATTACATGTAGAGAAACCTAATTTATTGACTACAATTTCAAGTTTAGTTTTATTAATCATTGCATTAGTCGCTGTTGTTTTATTATCAAAAAAATTGTCTCCAACTATTGAATCAATAGTTATGGAGCTTGGTGCTCCGAAATCTTTAGTAGGAATCATCATTGCTGGTGTTATTTTACTACCAGAAGGTTTAGCTGCATACAAAGCCGCAAAACAAGATCGCTTACAAACAAGTCTTAACTTAGCCTTAGGTTCAGCTTTAGCTTCAATTGGATTAACAATTCCAGCTGTAGCTATCGTTTGTTATTTCACTGGTTTGGAAGTGACTTTAGGAATTGATGCAAAGTCCTCTATTCTATTGGTACTTTCGTTGTTTACTGTTTATTTATCCTTAAGTTCAGGACGTACAAATATTCAACAAGGAATTGTATTATTAACACTTTTCGCAACCTATTTATTTACGACAATTGTCCCATAAAAATAGTTCAATAAACTAAAAAGCGACTTGAAATTCAAGTCGCTTTTTTTATTTATTAAAATTAAATCATTTATTTCTTCGGTAACGAAACCATGTTCGCATCCATTTTCTGATCTTTTTCTAAGAAAATTTTTCCTCTTAAAATACTCTGAATTGTATTCATCAATTCTTTTTCGAACGAATCTCTTAACTGAGATTGGTGAAAAATTAATGAAACTTCTCTAGTTGGGACTGGAGATTCAAAGTTTTTCACAAATCGTTTATATTCTTCTGGTAAATCATCTGCAACCAATGATGGTAATAATGTCATTCCATAACCATCATTTGCTAATTTAACTAATGCTTCAAAACTACCTGAATCTAGTTTAATTGGTCGATTTTTCATATGTGTAGTATCACATAATGCCAGCACATTGTTTCTAAAACAATGACCTTCTTGTAAAATCAATAAATCTGAAGTGTCTAAATCATTTTCATTAATCTTTTCATTTCCAGCTAAACGATGTCCATTCGGAACATAACCTACCAAAGGCTCGTAATATAAAGGTCTTTCGATAATTTGATCTTCGAAAAGAGGAGATACAACAATACCAAAATCTAACGAACCGTCTTTTATACCTTTTACAATTTTATCCGTTTGTAATTCTTTAATAATCAAATTCGATTTCGGATTATTTTTTTGAAACGTTTTATAAAACAATGGTACCAAAGATGGTAACACAGTTGGAATAACTCCAATGATAAAATCACCTTCTAACAAACCTTTTTCTTCATTAACAAGGTGTTTCATCCGATTAGCTTCCATTAAAATTGTTTTTGCTTGTGCAACAATTTTCTCTCCAATTTGTGTGATTTTGATTGGATGTGATGTCCTATCGAAAATATCAATATTTAACTCTTTCTCCAATTTCTGAATTTGCATACTCAAAGTTGGTTGAGTTACAAAAGATTTATCAGCAGCAATTGTAAAGTTCTTATGCTCAGCAACAGCCAACACATATTGTAATTGTACTAATGTCATATATTAAAATTGATATCTATAAATTTTTGTGATAAAGATATGGATTATTATATTATCAATCTATATCATAAATCATAAAAAAAGCCCGAATAAATTCGAGCTTACCGTTTAAAATAAGTTTAATTATTTTGTTAATTGTTTCTGAATTTCAGCAGACCATTCTTGTAATTTCTTTGCATCCTCTGGAGATAATTTTTGAGTAATTTTTTGTAACTCTGTAGATAAATCTACTGCTTTTTTAGTTAATTCAGCTAATTTAGCTTGGTCACCAGCTGTAGCAGCTACTTTCATTTCTCCTGCTAATTCTCCATATCTTTTCGCCCAATCATTAGCTTCTGGACTAGAGAAAGTTGGAAAATCTTTTGCAACATCAGCAACTTTATCCATAGTTTCTTTACCAGCTTCTACTTGATCAGTTACTGTTTCTGCTACATTTTCTTGTGTGTTTTCTACTTTTGCATCTACTTTTTCTTTTTCAGATTTACAAGAAGATAAAGAAACTACACCTAATACTGCAGCGGCTAAAAATAATTTTTTCATTTTAATTAGAGTTTTAAAGTTAATATTATTGATTGTTCAATATAAACAAATCTAATGATTTATTTTTGTTATTTTTTTAATTTTCTTTCGAAAATTGTACTTCATATAAATTGGCGTAATATCCATGTTTTGCCAACAATTCGCTATGTGTACCTTGCTCAACAATCATTCCATTATCCATTACAATAATTTTATCTGCATTCTGAATAGTTGCCAAACGATGTGCAATTATGATAGACGTTCTACCTTGCGTTAACTTATCTGTTGCTTTCTGAATCAATTCTTCCGATTCTGTATCTATTGAAGAAGTTGCTTCATCTAATACTAAAATTTCTGGATTATATAAATATGCTCTCAAAAACGAGATCAATTGTCTTTGTCCTACAGAAAGTGTAGAACCTCGCTCACTTACTTCGCTATAATAACCTTTTGGTAAGGACATTATAAAATTATCAATTCCAATAATTTTTGCAGCATTTTGTACTTCTTCTAACGAAATATCTTTATTTCCTAAAACAATATTATCGTAAATAGTTGTATTAAACAAAAATACATCTTGTAAAACAACTGCTACATGATGACGTAGATTTTTCAAATCCATTTCGTAAATATCTACATCATCTATTTTTATTGCTCCTGAATCGATGTCATAAAAACGACTTAATAAATTAATAATGGTCGATTTTCCTGCTCCAGTAGCACCTACAATTGCTACTTTTTCACCTGGACTTGTTGAAAAAGAAATTCCTTTTAAAACCAAATTATTCGGAACATAAGAAAACTTCACCTCTTCGAAATCAATTTTTCCTTTTACATGATCTAATTTGATTTTTCCTTTATCTGGCAAAGTTTGATCATCATCCAAAATTTTAAATACACGATCTGCTCCAACCAAACCTCGTTGAATCGTATTGAAACGTTCTGCAATTGCACGCATTGGTGCTGTTAACAACGTAACATATTGTGTAAAAGCAATTAAATCACCAACCGAAACATCTCCATAAACAGCAGTTCTCAATCCTCCAAACCAAATTAAACTTCCTGTTGCTAAAGCTGAAATAACATCAACAACTGGGAATAAAAGTGAAAAATAGAAAACTGTTTTTAGATAATTTTTCTTCAAATCATTGTTAATCGTAACGAATTTGTTGTATTCTGCTTGTTGACGATTAAATACTTGAATGATATTCATTCCTGTCAAACGCTCTTGCACAAAAGTGTTCAACTTTGCTACAATGGTACGTTCTTCTTGGTAAACATTTTTTAAGGCTTTTTGAAACAATCGTGTAATAATCATCATCAATGGAAGAATAATGATAACAACAGTTGCCAAAACCCAATTCATCCAATACATTACAACCACAATGAACACAATTTTTAGCACATCGCCCAACATCACTAAAATTCCATCATTGAAAACCTCAGCAATTGTTTCGATATCAGAAACAGAGCGTGTTACCAAAACTCCATTTGGTGTTTTATCAAAATAACCAAGTTTAAATTTGATCAAATGATTATACAAACGAACACGCAACAAACGAATAACTCGCTGTGCAACAACATTCGCCAGATAAACCATAAAAAAAGACAAAACACCTTCGAAAACCAACACCAAGGCTAGTTTTACGATTTGCATTTGAAGACCTGGTAGATCTTTGGTCTGAATATAATCATCAATAATATTCCCAGTTAAATATGGACGATAAACAGAAAAAACTGCACTAAAAACCGCTACAAAAACCACCGACCAAAACAAAAATTTGCTTTGTGCACCGATTTGTAAAACACGTTTTAATCCATTAAAATCAAACGAAGTATTCTCGTTATTTGAACTCATTTTTAAATAATTCTTTTGGATATTGAACATCCACTAAATACAATCCTTGCGCCGGTGCAGAAGCGCCAGCAGAGGAACGTTGTTTTTGTTCAATAATTTCTTCAAAATCGTGGATAGAAATTCTTCCTAATCCAACTTCAACCAATGTTCCAACAATTGCGCGAACCATATTTCGTAAAAAACGATCAGCCGTGATCTTAAAAATCAATTGTCCGTTTTCATTTTTTCGCCAAAACGCTTCTCTTACATCACAAATATTTGTTTTCACATCGGTATGTAATTTAGCAAAACTTCCGAAATCTCCTTGCTTAATTAACAATTTTGCTGCTTCGTTCATTTTTTCAACATCTAATTCACGATTAAAAATCCAAGCGCTATCAAAAGCAAAAGGATCCTTGAAAGGCGAAATAAAGTAATTGTATGAACGTGAAGTTGCATCAAATCTAGCATGTGCTTCATCATCCATCAAAAATAAACGATAAGCAGCTATATCTTTTGGTAAAAAAGAATTTAACTTTTTAATTAAATCATAATTCAACACTTCTTCATAATCAAAATGTATAAACATTTTTTTGGCATGAACTCCCGAATCTGTACGCCCTGCACCGACAATCGAAATTTCTTTTCTTAATATTTTAGACAATCGATCTTCGATAACTTCTTGAACCGAAATTTGATTGGGTTGAATTTGGTAACCAAAATAATTTTTTCCGTTGTATGCTAATTCTAAAAAATATCGCAATTGTTGTAAATTTGAACAACAAAAATACAACCTTTTGAAGAAAATTCTTTTACTTTCGGACACGCATTCTTATATCGACGATAGAATTTTGGAATATGCGCAACAAGCAGATGAAATTTGGCATGCTGGCGACATAGGAGATATTTCAGTAACCGATAGTTTAGCAAAAATAAAACCTTTGCGTGCTGTTTATGGAAATATTGATGACAATAAAGCTCGTGCAGAATTCCCACTAAACAATAGATTTACCTTAGAAGGTGTTGATGTTTGGATGACGCATATTGGTGGTTATCCAGGAAAATATAATCCTGTAATTCGAAAAGAAATCACCGAAAATCCTCCAAAATTATTTATTTGTGGTCATTCTCATATTCTAAAAGTAATGCCCGATAAACAACTAAATTTAATTCACATGAATCCTGGCGCTGTTGGTAAACATGGTTTTCAGAAAGTTCGTACAATGTTACGTTTTGAATTGAATGATGGGAAAATTGAAAATTTAGAAGTTATTGAATTTAAGAAATAACGTATAATTACGAAGTATGAAGTATGAATTACGATTTACGAAATGAATAAGCGAGATTAAAACTTCGCTTTTCGCTTTATTTCGTCAACTTAAATTCTTTCAGAATAGAAACAAATTTCGGATTTGTGATATATTCTCTAAATTCATGTGAATCTTGACCTGAAAAATCTGTTTCTTCTAAAAACGTATAATTTTTAGAAAGTTCGTCATACAAATCTTTTTTATAGCCAAAATCAGTCGCAATCAAGTTTCGTGATAAAAAACCAATCTTACCTTTACCTAACACATAATCAGTATTGTTAATCGTAATATGCATTCGTTTTAATTGGGGTGTAAATGTTTTGAGTTGATCTGCATCTGTTGTAAAGTCTATTTTTCCAATTGCTGGCGCTAACATAATGCTGTAAATTTTGTTGTTATTTTCTAATAAAGCTTGCGCATTTGTAAAATCAACATGATGCGCATTTTCGGCACGTTTTATCTCGCTTCCACGTAACGAAGGATTTACCAAAGCACTCAATACAACTGAAGCTCCACGACTATGCGAAATCAAATAAACATCTTTATTATGAATAACATTCAAGATTCTTCGTAACCCAAAAACACCCGCCATTTGGCTATTTGTAGTTGCACTTACCCAAACTTTAGCTGCACCAAAAAGGCTTTCGTTAACCAATCCGTCCCAATAAAAGTTAATTACCTCATCGTTTGACGAATTAATATTCATATAAGTTTTGGCTTTGTTGTAATTCTTTAAACTAAATAAATAATCATTATCGATTCCATGCACAAAAATGATAACACGTTTTTTATTCTTAACTCTACTTTCGATATTCTTTAAACGCAAATCTTCGTAAGAACTCAATTGAGTCTGAAAATTATTTTCAGTCGCAATTTTCATCAATGAATAATCTCTTCGACTTGCATTTTTAGGAGGTTTACCATAAGATTTCAACCAATTATCTGGATAAAAATTTCCATTTTGATCAACAAATGAACTTGTGGTATTTGGTTGAATAAAATTATTCGGATTTTGAGAAGTTGGAACATTATGAATGGCCGCACATGACGTTAACAAACTAATCAACACAATATAAAATACGTTTTTCATATGATAAAAATTGGTATACGAAGTAACTACAATTTTCTTTATTTCGCAATAGATTTAGTATCTTCAATCATAAGTTTAACAAGCTTTTAAGTGAAATATACAATCAAACAAATTTTAAAAGAAACGAAACATCGCAGTTGGCAATATCCTACAAAACCGTGGAAATATTACCAAGAATGGAATAAAGCGTTGTTTTTTCATTATAGAATTGACGCTCAAATTTTGAGAGAATTGGTACCAAAAGAGTTAGAAATTGACGAAATAAATGGTTCAGCTTGGATTTCGGTGGTTGCTTTTACAATGGAAAAAATTCGTCCACGTTTTTTACCTCCTTTTTCTCCTATTTCAGATTTTGATGAAATCAATTTAAGAACGTATGTTACAAAAGACGGAAAAGCTGGTGTTTATTTTCTATCGATTGAAGCTGGAAAATTATTATCTGCACTTCTTGCAAAATCACTTTCGGGATTACCTTATGAAAAATCAACGATTCAACGAACTGAAAATTCGTATCAAGCGAAGCACGAAAAACGAAATTTTTCTCTTTTAGCAGATTTTCATGTCGGAATGAGTCTGAAACACAAAACTGAATTAGATCTTTTTTTGACAGAACGTTATTGTTTGTATTTAGAAGAAAGTAATCAACTATTTCGTTACGAAACTCATCATTTACCATGGGAAATTGACGAACTTGAATTAGATTTTTTAGCGATTGATTATCAAATTAATGATTTAAAATTGGACTCATATCCAGATTTAATTCATTACTCAAAAGGAGTACAAGTTGTTGCCTGGGAGAAAGAAAAGTTGTAGTTTATCACAGCTTTTTTTTCAATAAATGCTGCATCCCATTGTGCCATTCACGCTGCAAACCATCATCTATATAACCTACTTTTACATATAAATCGTACGCTGCTTTATTTTTAAAATTAACAGCTAAAACTAATTCATTAATTGTTAAGAAATTTTCTTTTACAAAATTATCTATCAAAAGCATTGCTACCTTTCCATAACCTTTACCTTGATACAACGGATTAATTGACAAAGAGCGTAACAACAAAGCATTTTCATTGGCTGTCATCTCAAATTTATCATTCCCATAATCCAAGACAAACAAACCAATCGGCTGATTATCTAACAGAATTGTAATTGGTTTTGCATAATCATCCGTACGCATTTCTAATCGTTCAAATGTTTCATGAGGCAATGCTGTAAAAGGTATCTGATCTTCCGGTAAAGTATAGTTGATTAATTCGGCGTGATGTGATTCGTCGTAGAATTTAGATGGATTTGGCGTGTCATTTATATTATAGTTTTTGTAAATTTATTAAATTCCAATACTTTTTTGGTAATAAAATTTGCATTGATTTTGGATCTACATGAAATTTTATAAACACTTTTTTAGATTTATCGAGATAACTAATTTCATTAAAATAATTATTCGCTTCAACTACATAATTATTCGAATTGATTGTAAATAATTCAATTCTACTTCCGTCTTTATAACTTACAAAACATTTAATTAAATCTGATTCATTTTGTAAAATCTCAATTTGAGGAAATTTAGGTATATCCGTATCATAAGTGTCATTTCTACTAACAAATCCTTCATCTACTATTTTTAATTTCAATGTATTTTCAATATAGTTTTCAATTTCTTGTTTACTAAATGTAGATTTAATCTTGCCAATTTCTTCTAATTTATCATTATAAAAAATAACTTGGTTTTTATTAATATAAAAATAAACATTACCATTACCATTTCCACTTACCTTATACGAACTTAAATTTTCAACATTATTTAATTCTTTAACTATTTTTAAGCTGTTAACATCAATTATGTTAATATTAAAAGGTGGCTTTTGTTCTAAATATCCAATTAAATAATTTCCTTTTTTAAAAACATGATTATATTTTTTGGGAAGTCTGATTCTATCATTAAGAATTTTCGTTGAAACTAAATAAGATACGTCATTCTGTATCGCATGAAAATATTTTTGATTATATAAACTTAATTTATCATAAGTGTTCACATAAGAAAACTTTACAATCTCATCAGTATAATTAGAAATAAAAGCAGCGCCATTCTCTCCGTTCAACGCAAAATAAGTAGCATATTTATCAATATTATTAACTACTTCATCATAATTTGGAGGTACTATTTCATCTCCATTTTTGTTAACAATTCCTATTTTATATTCCCAAGTAAACAAATTATAATCGTTACTTTGAGAATATGTAAATGATGAAAAATAAAAAGTCAGTAATAGTACAAAGTATTTCATGATTTATGTTTTTAAATAAAATAAATTTAGTAAAATGTTTTATACAAAACACTTATAAAAAATAAACGCTCAAGATTTTCTTGAGCGTTTGTATTTTATTAATCTTCGAACTTCCATTTTACAAAAGCTTCTATTGCTTCGTAATCTGCAAGTCCTAATTTATTATACAACTCTGCTGTTTCGCTTGTACGATCTTCTGCACGAACCCAAAATTCACGAGGATCATCTCCTGGATAAACTGGAACATCTTTTTGTGATTGATGTTTAAAAATTGCTAAACGCTTGCGTTTTACTTCCTGCGGAGAAAGTGGAACTGCCATTTCTATTTCATGAATAGGGAATTCGTGCCAAGCACCACGATACAACCACAACCAACAATCTTTTGTCCATTCGTCTGTTTTTCGTAAACGAGTCAATGCTTCGAATAAAACATCAAAACAAACTTTATGCGTTCCATGTGGATCAGCAAAATCACCAGCAGCAAAAACTTGTTGTGGTTTTACTTGACGCAATAACTCCATTGTTTGCTGAATATCATCTTCAAACGAAATATTTTTTTCAAATTTACTTCTATCATAAAAAGGTAAATCTTGGAAATGAATATTTTCATCTTTCAACCCTACAAACCGAGCACCTGCAATAGCTTCTCCTTTACGAATTAATGCTTTAATTGTACGGATAATTTCAGGATCGATTTCGTTTGGTTTTTTGTTTTTGAAAAATTCACGCGCTTCTTCGTATGTTTTTTTCGTAACAGTGTTACTTTCGTCAATAGCTCCAGCATAATCCTGAACGAATTCTAAATAACGCAATACATCATCATCCCAAACCGCAGTATTTCCTGAAGTCTGATAAGCTACATGTACATTATGACCTTGATCTGCTAAACGAATAAAAGTTCCTCCCATCGAAATCACATCATCATCTGGGTGAGGCGAAAATAAAATTACATCTTTCTTCGCTGGTTCTGCTCGCTCTGGTCTATTTGAATCATCTACATTTGGTTTTCCACCTGGCCAACCTGTAATCGTACGTTGTAAATCGTTAAAAATTCTGATATTGATATTATATGCAGGACCTTGTTCAGTAACTAAGTCAGCCATACCATTATTATTGTAATCATCATCCGTTAACTTCAAAATAGCTTTACCTAATTTTAACGATAACCAAACTACTGCTTTTTTTGTAATAACATCATCCCAAGTTACTTCGTGTGTTAACCAAGGCGTATCGAAACGTGTTAATAAAGAAGCAGCATCTTCATCTACAACAAATTCTACATTATCTGATAATTGTAAATAAGTTGCCGGAATTTCTGGAGAGATTTCTTTCTCTACTGCTTTTTTTAGAATTTCTGCTTTTTTCTCATTCCAAGCCATTAAGACGATTTCTTTGGCTTTGAAAATTGTACCAACTCCCATTGTAATGGCTTTTGTTGGCACATTTTTTTTCCCACCAAAATCACGAGAAGCATCACGACGAGTTAAATCATCTAAAATAACCATTCGTGTAGCAGAATTTGGCGCAGAACCTGGCTCATTAAACCCGATGTGCCCAGTACGTCCAATTCCTAAAATTTGGATATCTAATCCTCCAAAATCAGATATTTTTTGCTCATAAGCTTCACAAAAAGCTTGTACTTCCGAAACTTCTAATGTCCCATCAGGAATATTAATATTATTTTTTGGAATGTCTATATGATCAAATAAATTTTTGTTCATAAATGTTACATAACTCTGCTCTGCAGTTGGCTGCATCGGATAGTATTCATCCAAGTTAAATGTCACAACATTCTGAAAACTTAAACCTTCTTCTTTGTGTAAACGCACCAATTCCTTGTAAACACCAATTGGAGTAGCACCAGTGGCTAAACCTAAAACTGCCGTTTCATTATTTGCTTGTTTTTCTTTGATTATAGAAGCAATTCTATGCGCGACTTGTAGAGAAGCGACTTGTTGATTTGGGTAGACTGTTACAGGAACTTTCTCAAAACGCGTTTCCTCTAAAAAGTTTAATCTCGCCATTTTTGTAGTTGATAAAATGTGTTAATAATGTTTTGAGACTTAAAAATAATAAAACATCAAAGAATAAAGAAGGATTTTACTGATTATTATTTCACAAAAACCTCTCACAATCAATGACACAAGAGATTTTTATAAAATAATTTTCCGATAATTTTAATAAATCAGAAAATTATTTTAATAAGTATTATTTGTTGTGATTAATAAATTAGAAAGAAGGAAATAATCAGTTAATAATTATTTTAAAAAAAATGTAAAAAAAACGCTCAAGAAAATCTTGAGCGTTCGATTTATATATTGAATCAATACATTTTAATTATTAATAACACCAGAACCTAAAAGTTCGTCGCCATTGTACCAAGCACAAAATTGACCTTCTGTAATTGCCGATTGAGGATTCTCAAACTCTACATACATTCCGTTTTCTGCTTTGTGTAAAATTGCTTTTTGTAAAGGTTGACGGTATCGAATACGCGCCATAATTTCCATTGTTTCATCCGTTTTCAGAGCTAAATCTTCTCTAACCCAATGTACTTCCTCTTCTTTAATAAACAATGCTTTTTTCAATAAACCAGGATGATCTGCTCCTTGACCAGTGTAAATAACATTTGTCTCTACATCCGTATCAATAATAAACAAAGGTTCTATTTTTCCTCCAACTCCCAATCCTTTTCGTTGACCGCGAGTAAAGTAATGTGCACCTTGGTGTTTACCCACAACTTCTCCATCTTCCTGTTTATAAGAAAAACCTTTTGCTTCGAAGTCTAATACTTCGTATTTCGTTTCAAAAGTTGGAATTTCGCGTTTGTAGCCGTTCCAATCTTTTGCAATTTCTATAATTACACCTTCTTTTGGTTTTAATTGCTGTTGCAAAAATTCTGGCAAACTTACCTTTCCAATAAAACATAATCCTTGCGAATCTTTTTTATTAGCGGTTACCAAATCTTGTTCTTGCGCAATTCTTCTTACTTCTGGCTTTTCAATATCTCCAATAGGGAATAATGCTTTGCTTAATTGATCTTGCGACAATTGACATAAGAAATAAGATTGATCTTTATTGTTATCATTACCTTTTAACAATTGAAAAATCTCTTTTCCATTTTCATCAATTGTAGAAGTTTTTCGTGCATAATGTCCTGTTGCAACGTAATCTGCACCAAGTTCTAAAGCTGTTTTCAAAAACAAATCGAACTTAATTTCTCTGTTACATAATACATCAGGATTTGGTGTTCTTCCTTGCTCGTATTCATTAAACATATAATCTACAATACGTTCTTTGTACGAATCAGACATATCAATTACCTGAAAAGGAATATCTAATTTTTTAGCTACCAACAAAGCGTCCGCACTATCTTCTATCCATGGGCATTCATCTTCCAGCGTTACCGATGCATCGTTCCAATTACGCATAAATAATCCGATCACATCATACCCTTGCTCTTTTAGCAAGTAGGCTGTAACACTTGAATCTACTCCTCCAGAAAGTCCTACGACAACTCTTTTCATCTTAAAAAATTTCAGTCTACAAAGTTATAAAATAATATTCGACGAATGAATATCATATATCAATCTATTTTTTGATTGATTTTGGTTGAAAAAATAAGATAAAAATAAGGGTACAAATTCCAGTTAAAAATGGATAATATAAATTAGATAAAACATCTATCGAAGAAACTTTTGTAACACTCGAAATTGCATTTGCTGCTGCAACCGCTGCTAAAACTTGTGCGCCATAAGGTAAAATTCCTTGTACAAAACATGAAACTGTATCTAAAATACTTGCTACGCGTGTTCCTTCTAAATCATGATGATCTGAAATGTCTTTAGCAATTTTTCCACAAATCAAAATTGTGATTGTGTTATTTGCTAAACATGCATTTGCCAACGCTGTAAGTGAAGCAATACTCATTTCTGCTTGACGTTTTGTTTTAATATTTTTCGTTAAATGATAAATGATAAAATCTAAACCACCATTCAGACGAATAATTCCTACAATTCCTCCTATTACTAAACAGATAATACTTAGCTCAAACATTCCTTTGAAGCCTTCATTAATAGACGAAACCAAATCTAGCATCGGAATACCAGAATAAAACAAACCAATTCCAAGAAACGATAGAATTCCTAAAATTAAAGCCCAAATTACATTAATACCAGACATTGCTATTCCGAAAACTAACAAATAAGGTAATACTAAAATTAAGTCAAAATCTAACTGTTTTCCTTGGAAATTGGTTGTGTCAAAATGTTGAGAAAGTGAAAAATATATAATTGTCGAAACAATAGCTGCTGGAACTACTATTCGAAAATTAGTTTTAAATTTAGATTTCATACTCACTTCTTGCGTACGTGTAGCAGCAATTGTAGTATCAGAAATAAACGATAAATTATCGCCAAACATTGCTCCACCAACCACTGCACCTAATAAAATAGGCATAGAACCAGGAATCATTTTATCCATTTGTACTGCAATTGGCGCAATGGTAACAATTGTTCCCACAGATGTTCCTAACGCTGTAGAAATAAAGCATGATAACAAAAAGAAACCCGCTACAATAAAGGAAGATGGAAGATAATTTAAAAATAAATTCACTGTAGATTCAACAGCACCAATAGTCGATCCTAAACTTCCGAAAGCTCCTGCAAGAAGAAAAATTAAGATCATTAACATAATTGTTTCTTCACCTGCGTTCTTACAAAATGCTTCTGCTTTTGTATGAAAAGACACTTTTGGAAACTGAACAAATGCAATTATCAACGCCAACATAAAAACAACTAATGCTGGAACTGAGTAAAAATCGTTCAAATAAATTGAAGCCGAAAAATAGACAAGTATGAAAATGATTAAGGGTAATAAAGCCCAAAAATTTCCTTTTTTTATGATCATATTACTTAAAATTCAGAAAAATATTCTACAAATATCAATCGAAAATTTATAACATGAAAATTAAATATTTATTGATTTATAAGTTTTTAAGACAGTAGAATAAAAAAAGGAACATCTTTCAATAGACATTCCTTCATTTAGAAAAATTTTCTAAATTCTTTATTTTTATCGTGCAATTAATTTATTCGTTTCTGTAATTGCTCTTTCATTTTTCTCTTCAATCCAAGATTGACCTTTTATTTTTCGCATAATATTATCATACGTACGCATCAAAAATACATTATAAATCGCTTCTGACAAATGTTTTGGCTTATGTGCTAACGAGCGTAAACTCATAGAAAAACCTGGCGTCAAATATTTCATGTAATGCCACCAACCTTCTGGCATATACAACATTTCTCCATGTTTAAGGTCTGCAACCATCGGATTTATATTTTTCAATGCTGGCCATTTATCAAAATCAGGATTATCAAAATCAATATCTTCACGACAAATTACCGAATGCGGAATTTTGTACATGTACTTCGAATCTTCTGGCGGAACAATAATACAGCGTTTTTTTCCTGCAAAATGAAAATGCAAAATATTGGCTAAATCAATATCATAATGCATAAAAACATTTGATCCTTCACCTCCAAAAAACAGCATTGGCATCGATTTAAATAAATTCAATCCCAAATCTGGCATTTTATAATCTTGTTGCAATTGTGGCACTTGACTCATTAAATTATACAAAAAAATGCGTAAATCTGTAGGTTGACTTTGTAACAAATCTACATATTCAGTCATTTTCATTTTTGCAACAGGTTCATTTACTTTCTTCGTATAATCAACCGGATCATTATTATATAAAGGGACAACTTTGTCGCCCGCAACTTGTTTTATATACTCAAAATTCCATTTTTCATAAGCAGGCCAATCTTCTGTGATTCGCTCTATAACAAGTGGTTTTTGAGGTTTTACGTAATACTTCTGGAAATCTTTTGCAGAAATACTTTCTACTCTTTCAACTTCTGTGAAATTAAAATTCATCTTTTATGTAAAATAAAGTGCAAATTTACTTAACTTTTTTGTTAAATCTGAATCAGCAATTATCAAACCAATCTTTTTTGGGTATTGTACAATAATTTTATCTGATTTAATATACATCAATAATTCTCATTAATTTTGAGATAAACATCTTGTTGTATAAATATAAAATAATCTTTACAATAAATTGTGATAGACAATTCATCAATTCTTTCGTTATCTTTACATTGATAAATTTTAAAGCCTCAATTTGAATACTAAAAATCTATATTTTTCTTTCATTTTTTTCATTCTAACGACGTTTTGCAATGCTCAACAAATCTTTCCGTATTTAGAACTTAAAAGCGATGATGATTTCGAAAAAATAGAAGCTACATCACTTGATAACACATACAATTTTCATCATTTATTAGGAAATATTAATAGCACTTATCTTTTCCAAAATCATTCGTCAGAAGAAATTTCGGCTAAATTCATATATCCATATCAACCTTCTCAAAATATTTACGAACTGAAAGCATTTGTAAATGATAAAGCTTTTGAAGTTCAGTCCAAATCAATTGTTGATATTCGAAAAGAATTAAAAAACATCGATGCATCAACTGTTTTTAAAACTCAGAAAAACAATCAATTTCTGCAATTAGATTTTGGAAAAATCCCCGCTAATGCAACAATTAAAATTAAACTAAAAGTTTCGAAAATTATTGATGAAAATAACTTGAGTTATCAACTTTCATTTCCCGAATTTATCGTTAAACGAACAGAATCTTTTACACAAATTAATCGTTGGAACACTAAATTAAATGGCTTTTCTAAAAACACCAATTCTACAATTCAGATTTCTGGGAATTTTCCCATTTCTAAAATTGATTCTGATTTAAAATTTAATAAAAATAAAGACGGAAATTTTTCAAGTAATTTTATTGGAAATAAACTTCCTACAATTCAATATTCGTATACAAAAAACGAACTTCAAACAGGAATTGAAACCTTTACAGAAAATGGTTGCGATTATATTTTAGGAACTTTAGAACCAGGAAAAATTAATTCAGATTATTCTGCTCCTCGAGAATTTTTGTTTGTGTTAGACGCTTCGGGCTCGATGATGGATCAGCCAATTGAAACTGCAAAAAAATTGATGAATCAAATTTTACCTAATCTAAACGAAACAGATAAATTTAATGTATTAATCTATTCATCAAAAAATGATTTAATTTTTAAAGAATCAAATTTTCCAACCAAAGAAAACATCAACTTTGCTTTAGAAAAAATTAATTCATTAAAAGGAAATGGTGAAAAATTATTGGATGAAGCTATCAATCAAATACAAAAGAATCCTTTTGATAAAAATTACAAAAGAATCATTGCTATTATTTCGGATGGAAAAATGAATTTGAACGAAACTGTTTATAATTCGCTTCGAAATTATGCAAAAGACTCTCAATTTATAACGCTTGGTATTGGACGAGAATTAGATTATCAAGCAATGAATTTTATTAGTTTAGCGACAGGAACTCTTCCTATTACTGTAAATGATCAGAAAGAATTTAACAAAAAAATCACTCAATTTTATCAAGCTATTCTCAACTCTTCTATTTATCATTTAAAAATTCAATCAGCTCAAATCAACCTTAATGAAACGTTTCCAAAAAATTTCAATACTTATTTAGCGCAGAATTCTGTCAATTTTGTTTCACGTGATTGCAATCGTCGTTATCCAAAAAAAATAGAATTAATAGGAAATCAATCCAATGAAAATTTCAGTGAAAAATTTGAAATTACTCAACCTAATCAAAGTGATTTTACAGAAGCGATCAAGTTTTATTGGGCAAAACAAAAAATTGATTATCTCTTGAAAGATGAACAACGATGTGGTGAAATGTGTAAGAAAGACGGGCGATATAGAAAAGAAATTGAGAAAATTGGAACTGAATTTAATATTTCAACTCCCTATAATTTATTAATTCAAAAAGATCTTCTTGAAAATTTCAACAATGATTATGATACGGATGGTGATGGCGTGATGGATTTCGAAGACGAATGTCCGCTTGTAAAAGGAAATCGTTTTGGAAATGGTTGTCCAGAAGAAAATTTGAACGAAGAAAAAATCGGAAATTATGTGCAAGATTTTTCAAACTATTTGATGGAAACGGTCGAATTTGATTTTGATAAAGCAGAAATTAGATCTGTTGACTATCCAAAATTGAATCAAATTGTAACGATGATGAAGCGAAATCCTACATTTTATTTCGTAATAGAAGGACATACTGATGCAGTAGGAACGGAATCATACAATTTTGATTTGTCTCAACGAAGAGCGAATGCAGTATTGAATTATTTGGTTGAAAAAGGTTTGAATAAAAATCGATTCACTATTTCTGGAAAAGGTTTTTCTGATTTGAAACACAAAGAATGTAATCCTGCAACGAATTGTATTGATTGGAAAAATTTCGAAAATCGACGAGTGAAGTTTAAAGTAGAATAATCATATAATAAAAAAGACCAAGAAAATCTCGGTCTTTTAATATTTTATAAATCGTTTGAATTAAGAAATTCTTTCAATCAAAGCCATGTAAAATCCATCGTAATTTGTCTCAGAAGGATAGTGCATTTTATCCGAAATCAGTTTATAATTTGGATGATTTGCTAAGAATTTTTTTACTTGCTCTTCATTTTCTTGCGGCAAGATAGAACATGTCGCATAAACCATTAACCCACCAACTTTAATTATTTTAGAATAATCTGCTAAGATTTTTTCTTGTATAGCTGTAATCTCATCAATAAATTCTGGTCTTAATTTCCATTTTGCATCAGGATTACGTTTCAAAACACCCATTCCAGAACAAGGCGCATCAATTAACAAACGATCAGCAGAATTCTCCATTCGCTTGATTGTTTTCGCTTCAATTACCTTTGTTTGTACGTTCTGAACATTGTTACGTTTTGCACGACGTTTCAACTCTTTCAGTTTCCAATCATACAAATCCATCGCAATAATTTGTCCTTTATTTTCCATCAAAGAAGCTAAATGCAATGTCTTTCCTCCAGCTCCAGCACACGCATCAACAACACGCATTCCTGGTTGAACACGTAAATAAGGAGCGATTAATTGAGATCCTGCATCTTGAACTTCGAACCAACCATTCTGAAATTCATCTGTTCTAAAAATATTTGTTTTCTCTTCAAGTTCTAAAGCGTCTTGATATTTTGATAAAACTTTTGATTTTATTTGACGTTCTTTTAATGCTTTTTGTAAAGTTTTACGATCAGATTTTAATGTATTAACACGTAAAACTGTTGGCGCTTGCGAGTTCATTGCACGTACTTCATCTAACCAACGATCTCCTAAAGATTTTTCTCCCAACTCGAACATCCAATCTGGATAAGATTCTGCTACAGCAATATTCTTAGAAGATTGATGATGTCTTTTTAGTACTTCTTTTGGATAAATTTTCTGAAATTCTTCCCATTTAGGTAACGTTTGCTCTGGATCTAAAGCAAACCAAGTTCCTACGAACTCCCAAATCGTATCAGGAGAAAGTGGACGACTCATTGCCCCTTCCACCAAACGTTTCCAACGAACTAAATCATAAACAGTCTCAGCAATAAAAGCACGATCACGCGCTCCCCATTGTTTGTTCGATTTCAATGTTCGTTCAACTTCTTTATCTGCATATTTTCCCTCGAAGAAAATTTGTTGCAAGGTGTCGGTAATTCCGACAAATAAATTTTTATATGGTAAAATCTTCATAACTCGGTGCAAATTTACAAAGACTTAAATGATTAGCGTAATTAATTTTTGAAGTTTATACGCTTTGAAAAATTTCTTTTATCTTTTTTGGAACCTCAACCACTTTATTTTTCTGATAATCGAAGGTGACAATCCCTGTTTTTGCTTTTGCAATTAATTTTTCTTTGATCGAAATTTTATAGATAATATCAAAACTAACGCGCGAAAAATCTTGTACATTCATTTCAATCAATAGTTCATCTCCATAAAAAGCTTGATTTTTATATTCGATTGCGACATCCCCCATAATAACACTTACACCTTCAAAATCAAGTTCAGAATAACCATAATGTTGAAAAAATTGTATTCGTGCTTCATGTAAAATAGATAATACTTTATCATTCGCTAAATGATTTCCATAATTCAAATCAGTTATGCGTACTGGTATTATTGTTGAAAATAAAAAAGTATCAGGAAAATTTAATTTTATACGAGCCATTTGTAGATGTATTTTGACTCAAAGATATGAAACTTGATATAAAAAAAACGGGTTTAAGCTCCTCAGCTTAAACCCAATTGATTTTTAAAAAAAACTTACACTAGTAAGTATAAATTTAACATTAAAAAAAATCAATCTTACTCTCTACTACCTGAGGTCAAATTTAGAAATAATTTAATAAACACCAAAACTTTTTAGAAAATAATTATTATTTTTTTTCATTTAAAATAAGACTATCATAAAATTGTCTGTTTTTTAAAAATAAAATAGGTAAAAATTGAAGAAAAAATACGACCTATATAAATAAAACTTACTATTTTTTATGTTTACTAAAAATAGTAATTTGCAGGTCCAAACTTTTAACATGAATTTGATTCAATACATTCATCAACATATTCATTCTATTTCAGAAAAATCGATTAACAATACTATAAATTGTTTAAACGAAGATAACACCATACCCTTTATTGCAAGATATAGAAAAGAGTTGACTGGAAATTTAGATGAAGTTCAAATTTCTACTATCAAAAAATTACAGACGAATTATCAAGAAATTATTTCTCGAAAAGAATTTATTCTAAAAACATTAGAAGAGCAAAATCAATTGACAACTGAATTACAACAACGTATTCAGAAAAGCTTTGATTTAGTTCAATTAGAAGATTTATATCTTCCATATAAAAAGAAGAAAAAAACGCGTGCGACGATTGCGAAAGAAAAAGGATTAGAACCTTTGGCTAAAATCATAATGAAACAGAATAACATTCCTGATTTAGAAGGTTTAGCTACTAAATATTTCAATAAAGATGTTATTAGTATAGAAGATGCTTTTGCTGGTGTGCAGGATATTATTGCAGAATGGATTAATGAAAATGAATATGTTCGTCATCGATTGAGAGATATTTTTAGAAAATCTGCATTGATAGAAAGTAAACTTGTCAAATCAAAAGCTGAAGAAGAGGAAGCTCAAAAATTTTCAAATTACTTTGAATACGAAGAACCTTTGAAAAAAATTGCTTCCCACCGACTTTTAGCTGTTTTGAGAGGCGAAAACGAACGATTCTTAAAAGTAAATGTTACAATCGATAAAAAAGAAGCGTTCAAATTTCTTGAATATACTTTAATAAAATCTATTCAACCTGAAGTTTCTTGGATTATCGAAGAAGCTATTAAAGATGCTTACAAACGACTTTTGGCTCCATCAATCTCAAATGAAGTTTTAAAAGAAGCTAAACAAAAAGCTGATGAAACCTCTATCAATGTTTTTTCAAAAAACTTAAATCAATTGCTTCTGGCGCCACCTTTGGGTGAAAAAAGAATTTTAGCAATTGATCCTGGTTTCAAATCTGGATGTAAAGTTGTTGTGCTAGATGAGCAAGGAGATTTATTACACAATGAAAATATTTATCCTCATGCTCCACAAAATGAAAAAGCGCAAGCAATCAAAAAACTAAAATCGCTTGTAAACGCTTATAATGTAGATGCAATTTCTATTGGAAATGGAACAGCTTCTCGAGAAACAGAAAATTTGGTTCAGCAAATTGCTTTTGATCGTCCATTAAAAGTATTTGTAGTGAATGAAGCTGGAGCTTCGGTTTATTCGGCTTCTAAAATTGCACGCGACGAATTTCCAGATAAAGATGTTACTGTTCGCGGCGCTGTTTCTATAGGTCGTCGTTTACAAGATCCTTTGGCAGAATTGGTAAAAATAGAGCCAAAATCGATTGGAGTTGGTCAGTATCAACATGATGTTGATCAAAATTTATTGAAAAATGAGTTAGATGATGTTGTTTCATTTTGTGTGAATAAAGTTGGTGTAAACCTAAACACAGCGAGTAAACATTTGCTAAATTATGTTGCTGGAATTGGCGAAAAAATGGCTGAAAACATTGTCGATTATCGGAGCGAAAATGGTGCATTTAATTCGAGAAAAGAACTTTTAAAAGTTCCACGACTGGGTGAAAAAGCATTCTTACAAGCATCTGCTTTTTTACGAATTCCGAATGCTAAAAATCCGTTAGATAATTCTGCTGTTCACCCAGAATCATATGCAATTGTTGAAAAAATGGCAAAAGATTTAAAAGTAGATTTAAAAGATTTGATTCAAAATAAAGAATTGATTAATCAACTTGATTTAAACAATTATATTTCCGAAAAAGTAGGATTATTAACTTTAGAAGACATCAAAAAGGAATTGGAAAAGCCAGGTATAGATCCGCGTTCTACAGCCAAAGTTTTTAGTTTTGATCCGCGCTTAAAGAAATTCGAAGATTTGAAATTAGGAATGAAAGTTCCTGGAGTTATCAATAACATCACCAATTTTGGGTGTTTTGTAGATATAGGAATTAAAGAAAATGGCTTGATTCATATTTCTAAAATTTCAAATGAATTTATTTCGGATGTTAATACGAAGGTGCATTTAAGTCAACAAATAGAAGTAACTGTAATCGGAATTGATACGGAAAAACGTAAAATTCAATTATCTTTGATTGATTAACAAATATTTCAAAATTAAAAGGCAATCTAACGAAAGATTGCCTTTTTGATTTTATTATTTTTTAAAGAAGAAATTAATCTTCGAACTTAACTTTGTATTGTTCGTCAAATTTTGCACGTTCTTCTGGTTTTAATTTACTTCGCATATATTTTATCGTAAAACCACCAATCATTTTATCACCTTTATAATACATCCAATCTGATAATTTTGTAGGATCTATAACAACTGTATCATTGTGTTTTACCAGTTTTGTATATTGTGGAACATTGTCTATAATCCCTTTTAATTGATCATTATCTGAATAAACATCGCGAATCCAAATATGCTCTTTTTGAGTTGCATTCGGAATATCGTACATCTGTTTTACAATAAAGTTAGTTGTTGTTGTATCTTTCATCGACAAAGCCAATTTAAAATCATCAAACGTTTGTTGAGCTTCTTTCCCAATACTATCCAAATCTTTTTGTTCTTGCTTTTGTCTATCCAATCCTTTGTAAGCCTCTACTCCAGCATTTTCTTTATTTCCACAAGAAAATAATAATGCCGAAAATGCTATTGCAAATAATGTATATTTCATAATTGTATTCCTTTGATTGTTGTCCTATAAAGTTACATAATTTTATTCAAAATATGATAAATTCAGTTCCTTTGGCGTTGGCTGAATCCATTTTTGATGACCAAAATAACTCCATGTCGTGTAAGCTAAATTGTAATTAGGATTTGTAAATTGATAATATTCACTTCCATTCACAGACACTTTTGCATCAACAAAAACCTTAACATCTTTTATTCCTTTTTCTGCATAATCATGTTTAACAAATCGAGCAAATTGCCACATCATATCTGGACTAACCGCCATTTTTGACATTTGTTTGAAGGTTAAATATTGAGGTAAATCGACTTTTTCTCGTTCCAAAAACTTACCTTTTTTATGAGGATCAGGCTTCGAAACATATACTGTAACCTCGCCAGCTTTATTACGCAACATCATGCGCCAAGCCATACGATGACCTTCTTCGGTCCAAAAAACATTTCCCGGTATAAAATAATGACGAATAGGTAAATATATTTGCCAAATAACATAAAAAAACATCAAATACGAAAACATAACACGTCGTGTTGTCAACAAATTATCATCATCAGAACGATCCATCATAAATGATTTTTTAGGAAAAACAACTTCCTGAATTTTAACTGGATCGTAAAAGAAAATTAACATTGCTAAAGAGAAAAAAGGAAATATACCAATTCCGAAAACTGCAGAATTAAAAATATGAAAGAACACAGCACATTTAAAAGCGATTCCTCGTGTTTTACTCATCAACATTGCTGGAATAATTAATAAATCAAAAAAGAAACCTCCCCAAGCAAACACTTGTGCAAATTCTAAACTACTTACAACTTTTCCTAATCCGATCAAATTATATTTTGTTGTTAATAAATCTCCGTATTCGTGGAATTTCATTTGAAGAAATACACCGTTAAACCAATCAGGATAAATCTTCGCAAAAGCCGCAAATGTATAGACAATTAATAATTGAATGATAAATAATGTTGGCACCCAATTGCGCATTGTTAGACGTTTTATCTTAGGAAAAATCAAACTATCAATCGAAAAGAAATGATGAGCAGGAATTATCGTCATCATCCATGAAACTAGCATAAACAGATAATAATGATTATTGTAACTTGTTTTTTGCATGAAGTACGTCAACGACCATAAAATTGAAAATAAAATGATTGAAAATCGATAAGCAAAACCAAATACAATACACCATCCCAAAATTCCCATGAGCACGTACAAATAAATCATATTTTGTCCCAAGAAAACGTTTGTCCATTCGAATCCGATGAACGAAAATGTAAGTTGCGGTTCAACAAAATTACTTTGTACCCAACCTGTAAAAATGGCTCCCCAACATTCTGCAACAATTAATAAACCAAAAATAATTCGGAAAATTACAAGTGGAGAATTATCAACTTTTCGGAATAAGTATTCGCTAAACATGATTGATTGTTAATTTTGGCTAATTTAAAAATAACCTTTAGAGTTTAGCTACTTTTGGCGTATATTTATTGTATGAAAACGAGTAAAATTATTTTGTTTGATGGAATTTGCAATTTATGCAATCAATCTGTTCAGTTTGTAATTGAACATGACAAAAAAAATCAGTTTCGTTTTGCTTCTTTACAATCTGATTTTGGACAAAATTTCTTGAAAGAAAATAATCTGGATGCGACAAAATTTGATTCTGTCGTTTTTATTGAAGATGATAAATTTTATACCAAATCATCTGCCGCACTTAAAATTTCGAAATATTTGGACGGAATAACTTCGTGGTTGACTATTTTTATGATTGTTCCAAAACCTTTGCGAGATGTGGTTTATAGTTTTATTGCGAAAAATCGTTATCGTTGGTTTGGAAAACAAGAAAGTTGTTGGTTACCTACTCCAGAATTAAAAGCGAAGTTTATTGATTAATTTTTAATCTTCTTGAATCAAATAGTTTTTAATTTTTTTGAAAAGGATTAACCAAAAATAAAAAGTCAAAAAAAGATTTATGATTACAATTATTAAGAGAATATAATTTCCATTTAGAATAGTTGAATCTATTTCCCCCTTTTTTATAATTAAGAATGATAGAAACGTTGATAATAAATAAATGAAAAGGATTGTTAATTTATTTTTATTAAACATACTAATTAATAAAGATAAAAAAGAAAAAAATCCTATAAGAACAAAACAAGCATCATCATCTTGTTCTGGTTGCATATACAAACTCGACACTTTATAAAAAGTATCTTCATTTATCATATAAACTAATCCATCTGTAAATTTAAAATAGATAAAACAACAAATGATTTGAAAAAGATATAAAACTTCAAGGAAAGAGAAATGAACTTTCATATTTTATAATTCTGTTTAAATTATTTAATCAACTACTATTTTCTCTTTAATTTTTACAATAGCTTCATTAATTCCTTCAAAATACTTTTCTTCCTTAAAATTTGGAACAATTACCTCGTCAATTAGATTTTGAGAAAAATCGTCAGAAATAATATTTTGAGAAATCTTGTTCGTCGAAATTCTAACTTCTCTTAATTTTAAATTAAATACAATTATCATATTCCCTTTTTGAAATCGATCCGAACTATTGTTATTAAGAATTGAAAATGAATAATCTATTATATTTTCATTTGGAAAATAATCATCCGTCGAAATAACAAAAATTTGTAGATTATTTGCTGCTTGAGTCTCAATCAATAATACTTCAAGATTAGATAACTCTTCCCTATCAAATACTTTTTCTAAATCAACAACATTTGAAAACGGAACCAAAGAATAATTCTCTATAAAAGGAAATTCAGTGCAATTTTTAATCAAACTTTTTTGTAAATTGAACTGAAAAACATTTACATCTGAAGCTAAAAAATCTTCTGCTTCAGAATTGAGGTATTTATTAAAATCAAATAAATTTTTAGCTGGCTTTTTCTTTTTAAATGATTTACAAATTTCTTTACTTATTTGATCATAATCTTGAGCATAAGAAAATGCAATATTTGCAAATAAAAGAACTAATAGAAGTATATTTCTTATCATTACAACGAATTAAAATCTATTGATTCCTATATTTCTCAATAGCAGCTTTTATTTTTTCGCGACGATTTGCTGGCGATGGATGCGTACTTTGAAATTCAGGCACATTGCTTCCTCCTGAAGCTTCTTCCAAAATATCCATAACACCAATCAACGCTTCCGGATTATATCCCGCTTGAATCATAAATCGAACACCTAAATCATCAGACTCCAATTCATCATCACGACCATATTTCATGTTGACCATATTCGCTACAACTTGCGCATAATAAGCCGAATTAGCATCTCCAGCTGCAACACCAGCCGCTCCTGCAATTCCTTGAGAAAGTTCTTGTTTCGACATTTGCTCTGCACTGTGACGAGCTATAACATGACCTACTTCGTGTCCTAAAACTCCAGCTAACTGATCTTCGCTTTGCAATCGTGTCAACAACGCTTCGGTAATAAAAATTGGTCCACCCGGTAACGCAAAAGCATTTACTGTTCGGTTATCTGCCAAAACGTAAAACTGAAAGGGATAATTGGTTTTGTGTGCGTCACTATTGTTGACAACTTTCGCTCCCACTCGCTTTACGAGTTCTTGATATTGTGCATTTCGGGATAATCCACCAAATTCTTGCGCCATTTGCGGAGCCGAATTAATTCCCATCGCAATTTCATCATCTTTGGTTAAAGAAATATACTGCTTTTCGCCTGTAATTTCGTTTACAGAAGAAGATGAAAAATACTTAATAACAGAAAATATAACAATCGCTGCTGCAATTATTAATTTAATCGACGTTCCGCCTTTTTGCATAGTAGTGTTAAGTATTAATTTATTTTTTGTGTCTTTTTTTTAGAATTTCTAAAACATCTTTCAATTCAAAACCTCGAGCGTGTAAAGCCATTAGGTAATAAAAGAAAACATCTGCCGATTCTTCTAAAAAATTTTCATCACTATCTTGTTCCGAAGCAATAACCATTTCTACAGCTTCTTCACCCATTTTTTTAGCGATTTGCGAATTACCTTTTTTATGAACACGTTTCATTTTAGATTTTTTCGCATCTTCTAATTTTGCATCTTCCATCAATAATTCCAATTTTTTTAAGAAAGGAAATTTTTTCTCTTTTTTGACTTCAGAAGTTTTCTCATTAAGTTCCATAAAATCGTTTGTTTGCATAGATTTTTTAAACGTAGAATAAATTTAAGGAATTTTACTGAATTAATTGTTTCAATTTTATTGCCAATATTACTATTTTTTGAAAAAAAAGAAAGTTTTTCTTCTTAATAATATTAAAAAAAAGAAATTGAAATCCTCCAATTAGATTAATTTTTAACAAAACTATTCACTTTTATTTTAAGAGAAAAAAATGTATTTTTACACGAAAATAAACATAGCGCAAACACAATGAACACAAACGATTTTTCCATTAGACATATTGGAAACAATGCGCAGCAAGCAGCAGAAATGCTTTCTGTAATTGGGAAAGATTCTATTGATTCTTTAATTGAGGCTACAGTTCCTCAAAACATTCGATTGAAAAATGCTTTAGATTTACCAGAAGCTTTATCAGAATTTGAAGCTATTAATCATTTAGCTGAAATCGCTTCTAAAAATAAAAAAGTAAAAAATTATCTTGGATATGGATATTATGGTACAATTTTACCAGCGCCAATTCAACGTAATGTCTTAGAAAATACAGGTTGGTATACTGCTTATACTCCATACCAGGCAGAAATTGCTCAAGGACGTTTAGAAGCTTTATTAAATTTCCAAACGGTTATCTCTGACTTAACAGGTTTACCTATCGCAAATGCTTCTTTATTAGATGAAGGAACTGCTTGTGGTGAAGCAATGCACATGTTATTTGAATCTCGTTCTCGTGATCAAAAGAAAAACAATATTATCAAATTTTTTGTAGCTGATAATTTATTTCCACAATCTGTAGCTGTTTTAGAAACTAAAGCACACGGTTTAGGAATTGAATTGGTTATTGGAAACTTTGAAACAACTAAAATAACTGAAGAATTCTTCGGAGCGATTGTACAATACATCGGAAAAGGAGGACAAATCAATAACTATAAATCATTTGTAGAAAAAGCAAATGCTGTTAATGTGAAAATTGCTGTAGCAACAGATTTATTAGCATTAACATTATTAACACCTCCAGGTGAATGGGGAGCTGATATCGCAATTGGTACATCTCAACGTTTTGGTGTTCCTATGGGATACGGAGGACCACACGCTGCATTCTTATCTTGTACAGAAGAATACAAACGTGTAATTCCGGGACGTATTATTGGTGTTTCTCAAGACCGTTTAGGAAACTATGCTTTACGTATGGCTTTACAAACGCGCGAGCAACATATTAAACGTGAAAAAGCAACTTCTAATATTTGTACAGCGCAAGTATTGTTAGCTGTTATGGCTTCTTTCTATGCAGTTTACCATGGTAAAGATGGTTTACAGTATATCGCAAACGAAATTCATACAAAAGCTGGAATTTTAAATGCTGGAGTACAACATTTAGGATTCAAAACAGTTAATACTGAATTCTTTGATACTGTACAAATCGAGGTAGAAAACTCTGACGAAATCGTTAAGATTTTTAATGAAGAAGAAATCAATGTAAATGGATTCGAAAACGGAAAAATTTCAATCACAATTGATGAAATGACTTCTGAAGAAGATATTTTCGAAATTTTAAGTGTTTTTGCAACAATTAAAAATACAGAAGATGGTTTCGAATTTGAAGTAGATGATTCTTATTTACCTCAAGATTTAATCAGAACTTCTGATTTCTTAACTCACGAAAACTTCAATTTATATCATACAGAAACTGAATTAATGCGTTATATCAAACGTTTAGAGCGTAAAGATTTGGCTCTTAACCAATCGATGATTGCATTAGGTTCTTGTACAATGAAATTGAATGCTGCAACAGAATTATTGCACATGTCTTGGGAAAGAATGGGGAATGTACACCCTTTCACACCTAAAGATCAAGTAGAAGGTTACCAAACATTAATTAAAAACTTAGAAGATTATTTAGCTGTAATCACTGGTTTTGATGCAACTTCTTTACAACCAAACTCTGGTGCGCAAGGAGAATATGCAGGATTGATGGTAATCCGTTCTTATTTTGAAGCAAGAGGAGAAGGACACAGAAATGTAGCTTTAATTCCACAATCTGCTCACGGAACTAACCCTGCTTCTGCTGCAATGGCAGGAATGCAAGTTGTTGTTGTGAAAAACTTAGAATCTGGTGAAACAGATTTAGTGGACTTGAAAGAAAAATGTGAAAAATACAAAGATAACTTAGCTGCATTGATGATTACTTATCCATCAACTTATGGCGCTTTTGATAGCAATATCGAAGAAGTTACAGAAATGATTCACGCTTATGGAGGTCAAGTTTATATGGACGGTGCAAATATGAATGCACAAGTTGGATTAACTTCTCCAGGAAATATTGGTGCAGACGTTTGTCACTTAAACTTACACAAAACATTCGCTATTCCTCATGGAGGTGGTGGACCTGGTGTAGGACCAATTTGTGTTAAAGCACACTTAGCTCCTTTCTTAGGATCTTCTCCATTAATCGAAACTGGAGGAAAAGAAGCGACAAATACATTTGCTGCGGCGCCTTATGGTTCTGCGTTCATTTTACCTATTTCTTATTCTTACATTTTAATGTTAGGTGCTGAAGGTTTATTGAAAGCAACACAAGGTGCAATTTTAAATGCTAATTACATGAAAACTCGTTTAGAGAAACATTTTGATATCTTATATACAAATGCAAACAATGTAGTGGCACACGAATTTATCTTAGATTGTCGTCCATTCAAAAAAGCAGGTATTGAAGTTACTGATATTGCAAAACGTTTGATTGATTACGGATTCCACGCGCCGACAGTATCTTTCCCAGTTGCTGGAACATTGATGGTAGAACCTACAGAATCTGAAAACAAAGCAGAATTAGATCGTTTTTGTGATGCATTAATATCTATTCGTCAAGAAATTGATGAAGTTGCAAACGGAGATTATCCAGTTGACAACAACGTATTACATAACGCACCTCACCCAATTCACTTGATTACAGCAGATGAGTGGGAATATCCTTACTCTCGTTCTAAAGCTGCATATCCTGCAGAATGGGTTCGCGAACGTAAATTCTTTGCATCTGTTTCTCGTATTGATGATGCTTACGGAGATCGTAACTTAATCTGTACATGTGCGCCAATTGAGGCTTATATGGATTAATAAAAAATAGATTTTCATTAAATATAAAATCGTTCCGAAAAATTTCGGAGCGATTTTTTTATGCATTTTAACTTAAAAATGTTTTTAATTCTTAAAATTTTCTTAAATTCACTATCACTAATCTATTAGAAAAATAAATATGAAAAATTATGCAGCCGAGTTTTTCGGTACATTTTGGCTAGTTTTCGGAGGTTGTGGTAGTGCAATCTTTGCAGCTGGTATTCCCGAATTAGGAATTGGATATGCAGGCGTTTCACTTGCCTTTGGTTTAACAGTATTGACAATGGCTTATGCGGTAGGACATATTTCGGGAGGGCATTTCAATCCAGCCGTATCTTTCGGTTTAGTTGCTGGTGGTCGTTTTGATGCAAAACAATTAGCACCTTACATTATTTCTCAAGTTTTAGGTGGTATTGCTGCAGCTGGTGTATTATACTTAATCGCATCTGGAAACTCAGATTTTGCAATTGACAATACCAAAGCTGGTGCTTTTGCATCGAATGGATATGGAGCCTTTTCTCCACATGGCTATAGCTTGCAAGCTGCATTTATAGCAGAATTTGTTTTAACAGCTTTCTTCTTAATTGTAATTTTAGGTGCAACAGATAAATTTGCAAACGGAAAATTTGCTGGAATCGCAATTGGTTTGGCTTTAACATTAATTCATTTAATTTCTATTCCAATCACTAACACATCTGTAAATCCTGCCCGTTCTACATCACAAGCTATTTTTGTAGGCGGTGAACCTTTAACGCAATTATGGTTATTCTGGGTTGCACCAATCGCTGGTGCAATTGTAGGAGGATTGATTTATAAATTATTATTACAAAAAGACGAAAGTCAAGCATAAATAGAAAGCTCCGAATGGAGCTTTTATAATTAAATAACAAAATATAATGAAGTTCAAAATATTTTTATTATTTCTAACATTTAGTTTTTTTTCTTGTTCGCAAACAAACAAAGAGTATAAGTTAAATTACTATGGTAGTCATTTATATTTCGATATTCTTTTAAATTCAAAAAAAGATAATGATAAAAATAGAAGCTTTATTTTTGACACAGGTAGTTCCGATTTATATATTGATAGTATTTATTATAAAAACAATCTTTTTTTAAAAGATAAAAAAGTTGCTAAAGGAAAAATATCAGGAGCAGGAGAAAATAAAAAAATTGTTAGAGTTATTATCGATTCTATAAATTTTAAAATAGATAATCAAGATGAATATTCATCAAAGATTACACCTATAATTGATATCAAAAATATTGTAGGTAAAAGGGGAAATGGAATATTTGGTTTAAATTTTTTCATGAATAAAAAAATTCAACTTGATTATAAAAATCAAAAAATGATTTTATATGATACAATTAACAATTCCGTTTTAAAACATTACAAAAAACTACCTCTTATCATAAAAGATAATCGTTTTTTTATTGAGACTGAAATCAAATTAGATTCAACTAAAATAAAAGGATTATTTATGATTGACACAGGATATCCTGGTACAATAACCATAAATAGTGGTATTGTTAATGCTAATCGAATAAGCAAAAAAAGTAATTATATTTCTGGAGGAATCGGTGGAGAAAGTACAGGTTTTACCACTATTTCAAATTTAATTAAAATACAAAATTTCATTTTAAAAAATACAATTATTGATATATCAACTGATAAATTAGGTGCACTAGCTAATCCTAGTTATACAGGTACTATTGGAAATGAAATACTTGATAAATTTGATCTTATTTTTGATCGACAAAATTTTTTTTTGTATTTGAAAGAAACTCAAAGCTTAGATAAAAGTTTCAATAAAAACACTTTAGGTTTTTCAATTATAGATAGAACTGATATTCATAAAGGATGGATTGTCACTTCTCTATATTTAAACTCTAAAGCTGCAAAAAATGGATTAAAAATTAAAGATCAAATAATAAAAATAAATACTATTCCTGTTGAAAAATTAGGCGATGATATTTTATGGAAAAAAGAAATTATTGATACAAAAGCAAATATAAATCTTGAAATATTAAGGAATAATAAAACTTATTATATAGAATCATCTGTTGAATATCTTCCCAATATCTTTAAATAATAAACAGATTATTTAAAAAAACCTTATTTATTTTCATCTTTCAAAAACTCATCTGTAAAATGTTGAGTTTTTTTGTCGGAAGAAAATTTAGTTTGATTATAATCAGATGATTTATTTTTTGGGATTGAAAGTGAATACCATTCATTGTCTTTTAACATCTTTCCAATAAAAACAATTTGACCAACATGATATGGATAATGAGCCAGTTGACGATTTATAGCTTCTAAAACGGTATGTCCTTCGTTTCTGATAAAAATAATTTGTTCCAAATCTTTATCTGTTTTTATTTGAGAAAGTGCTTCAAATAAACAATTCCACCCATTATTCCATTTCTCTAAAAGTTGTTCTTTAGTTTTAATTATATCTTCAAATTCTTGATCTCGATTTCGCCACTCTTTTTCTCCATCTGTAGTCAAAAAATCAGTCCAGCGTGACAACATATTTCCAGCTAAATGATTTACGATAATTGCAATACTATTCGAATTTTCATTGTATTGCCAAAATAAATCTTCTTCATTTAATTGCGAAAAGGTTTTTTCACCTAATTGTTTATAATATTGGAATTGCTTAATAATTCCATTCATAACTTCACTCATTTATTGTTTTTTTTCTTTGTATACAAAATGTTTTAATAGTCGCAATACAACATAAAGAACTATCAATACAATTATATATTTGTATAATTTTTCCAAACCTTCTATCGGGAAAAAGTTAACCGAAAGAATCAAAAACAATAAAATTGCAAGAATGCAATAACTTAATGGATTGATAATTTTATTCATAAGTATAATTTTTAGTAGATAATTTTCTCTTTAATTTGCGCCTTGTAAATTCTTGTGGCTATGTTTGCGTTTATAATGAGTTTCTTTAAATTGATTTTTGTCTGTCGTCACAATCGAAATATTTCCATCAATTTCCATCATCGCCAATTTCACATCTTTTATATGTTCTACGCCATGTTCGCGCATCGCCTCATTCAATTCTTCCGAATTAATTCCCAATTTACTCAACATTGTAAAATCTGCTCTTCCATCTTTGATCAGAATTTCAGCTTTTTGTTCGATTAAATTTCCTAAAAACTTATTTTTCAATAAAATTCTTTTCACCACAAAATTCAAAAGAAATAATACAAAAGCAGCAATCAAACCTCCTTGCAAACTCGAATCTGAACCTACCATTGCATTCTGAACCGCATTACTAATCAATAAAATCAAAATAACATCTGCTGTATTCAATTGTGATAATTGTTGCTTTCCAAAAATTCTTAACGCTATCAGCATAAAAAAATAAACCGAAATACAACGTAACACAATTCCTAAGTAGCCTTCCATATAATAGTTTTATGACAACAAAAGGTAATAAAAAAATCCGTTCAAATTGAACGGATTAAATCTTTATTTTAAATATTTTGGAGCTTCATTTTTCTTCATCATTCCATATAATGAATTTGCAATTCCTTGTGTGATTTCTGAAAGATTATCAAAATTAATCACCGAAATCTCATCATTTTTTTGATGATAATGTTTCTGGTTTTCCATATTCACAGACGAAAGCGCATGCGAAACTACTTTATGATTCACGAAATTGACATTATCTGAGCGGAAAAATAATTGTTGTTGTAAATAAGGATCATTTTCAACCTTGAATGTTTTGGAAGAATTTTTGTTCATCAAACTCATCAAATCAGAACGATCACTTCCTGTCATATATACTTTTCCTTCACCAAATGCAGAAACAGTACCTATCATTTCTAAATTCAGCATCACTTTCATGTTTGGTAAATACGTTTGAAAATCTGTATTTTCTACCAACATTTTAGAACCAATTAAGCCTATTTCCTCTGCATCAAAAGCCATAAACATCATTGTTTGCTTCACTTTTTTATTCTTAAAATAATCAGATAAAGCCATTACAGCAGAAGTTCCACTCGCATTATCATCGGCACCATTAAATACTTTATCTGCATCACTATCATTAGTTCCGATATGATCAAAATGAGCACCTACAGCATAAATTTCAGACGATTTTCCCTCTTTTATTCCACAAACATTTTGTCCTGTTTTACCTTTATATTCAAATTCGATTAAATATGAATCTCCTACACAAGGTTTTAGCTTATTTTGTTTAAATTTTTCTGCAATCAATTCAGCAGCCAAACGATTTTCTGGTGTTCCAAATTTTCGACCCTGCATAGCATCAGAAGCTAATTCTTCTACATATTTCTTTTGATTTTCTTTTGAATATTGAGCATTAGCTTGATTGAAAGCAAGCAATCCAATTGCAAGGAAAGTATATTTTTTCATTTTTCTAAGTGTGATAATTTGACGGAAGATAATTAAATTTTTATAATAATTACAATTTTCAAAATAACATCTAATTATATACACAAGGATAGATATCTTCTTTTATCAATTCCGTTTTACCTTTTACTTCTTTAAGATACCAAGAAGAAACAATAGGACCTGTTGATACATCATAAAAATTATATCTGTTGAGATCAATCTTAAATCCTGTTTTTTCTATTGAAATTGACTTATCTTTTTTCAAAATGATAAACACAATTTCATCACTCAACATTGTACTAAAAATATTAGTATTTGGTCGAAGTAGTTTACTTTTCTTTGAACTTGTTAATTCAATATAATCTTCCTTTCTAAAATCTAAAACCCAAACATACCCCTCTCTTTTACATTTTTCATAAAGATTTATTTCAGAAATTATTTCCTTTAAGCTTACGTCATTTAAAACAACTAATTCAGCAGAAAAATCTTCATCTTTCTTTTGAGCAAAAAGTAAATTAGAAAATAACAATAGATGTATTATAGTTTTGATACTATTCATATTATAGTTGTTTAAACTTTTTTACTATACAAAACGTGATATAACTCTTTAATCTCTTTTTATTTTCATTTTTTTCTTGATAAAAAAACGAAACAAAAAAATCAAGGTTATAAATCTTTGACTAAAAATTATCAACACTTCGGAAATGATTTAAAAATTCACATACGTTCATTAAATCATTAATATCCTACGCTTATTCAATTTTATTAACGTAAAAGCTTTAAATACCTTTTTTTTTCAATCCTTAATAAAGGAAAACTAGCTGAATATTTAAAAATCATTATTTGAAAGTTTAAACAAGTTTATTATTTTCTCTTCTCAAACATCAATTCTTTTACTTTTTCTTTGTCTTCTTTTTCATTTTTCAGATCGAACATTGTACCAAAAACACGATCCCAAAAGGTATTAGAAACTCCAAAACCCAACTCTTCGTCTTTGTAATGATGCAAATGATGATTGCGCCAAAGAGGTTTCATAAACATGAAAGGCGGCGCAACAGCATGAATCAAATAATGCATAGACGCATACAATAAATAACCAATCATAAAACCAGGAAAGAAAGCAAATGTATATTTTCCGAGAATTAAATATTGAATAAAAAATATAATTGACGCCAAAATAATACTCGGCACTGGAGGCATAAAAAGACGTTGTTTATCGCGTGGATAATGGTGATGATTACCATGAAAAATATAAACAATTCGTTTCAAACTTTTTTGTTCTGCTGTCCAATGGAAAAGATAACGATGAGCAAAATATTCGAACAAAGTCCAAAATAACATGGCACCAAAAAAAAATGAAATAACCGTTATTGTAGATAAATTGTACCGAGAAATTCCATAATAAATACAATAAGAAAGTAACGGAATATACATTCCCCAAATAACTGCGGGATGACCTTTTGTCAACATTTCGAGGTATTTATTTTCGAAGATTTGTGCTTGACCTTTATTATGTATTTTCTCAAATTTCATGTGGATAAAATTTAATTCACTTAAATATAAGTTTTTAGCACATTTTAAACAAATAAACTCTAAAAATTTATTATAAAAAAATCCGAAAATCAAGATTTGATTTTCGGATTGTATAGTCAATAAGAAAGTTCTTATCTGTTTTCGATGTTAACGTAATCACGTAATGGAGCTCCTGTATATAATTGACGAGGACGACCAATAGGTTGATTCGTTTCGCGCATTTCCATCCATTGTGCAATCCATCCTGGTAGACGTCCAACAGCAAACATTACTGTAAACATTTCTGTAGGGATATCTAACGCTTTGTAGATAATTCCTGAATAGAAATCTACGTTTGGATATAAGTTTCTTGATTTGAAATACTCGTCTTCTAAAGCAGCTTTTTCTAATTTTTTCGCAATATCTAAAATAGGATCGTTGATTCCTAATTTTTCTAAAACGTTGTCAGCAGCAACTTTGATGATTTTCGCACGAGGGTCAAAGTTTTTATAAACACGGTGTCCGAATCCCATTAAACGGAATGGATCGTTTTTATCTTTTGCTTTCGCTAAGTATTTTTCAACATCTCCACCATCATTTTTGATCGCTTCTAACATTTCTAATACTGCTTGGTTAGCACCTCCGTGTAATGGTCCCCATAAAGCTGAGATACCACCAGAGATTGAAGCAAATAAACCTGCGTGAGAAGATCCTACTAAACGTACACTTGATGTAGAACAGTTTTGTTCGTGATCTGCGTGTAAGATTAATAGTTTATCAATTGCATCAATAATAACTGGGTCTAATTCTAATTCTTGACCTGGTTTTTTGAATAATAATTGATAAAAGTTTTCTACGTAAGATAATTTATCGTTAGAGTAGTTTACTGGTAAACCTTTGATTTTTCTTTGAGTCCAAGACGCTAATACAGGGAATTTACCTAATAAAGTAACTGCAGCGCGGTACATATCTTCTGGAGAAGAAACGTCAACACATTTTGGGTTGAATGCAGATAAAGCAGCTGTCAAAGAAGTTAAAACTCCCATTGGGTGAGCAGAACTTGGGAATGCATCTAAAATTTTGATTAAATCTTCTGATACATAGTTGTACTCATTAATATCTGCTACAAATTTATCTAATTCAGCTTGAGTAGGTAATTCTCCTTTGATTAACAAATACATCACTTCTACGAAAGAAGATTTCTCTGCTAATTGCTCAATAGGATAGCCACGGTACATCAATTTCCCTTCTTCACCATCTAAAAATGTAATTTTAGACTCACATGATCCTGTATTTTTATACCCTGGATCCATCGTGATTAACCCAGTAGCACTTCTTAACTTAGAAATGTCAATAGATTTCTCGTCCATTGATCCTGTTGTAACTGGAAGTTCCAACTCATTTCCATTGTAATTTAATATTACCTTATCTGACATTTTATAGTTTATATTATTTATTGCGTAATTTACAATTATTTTATTAATTCGGGACTGATAATTGTCAGCCCGAAATAATTTTATCGCTTAATTTTAAAAGCCTTAAGACCTGGGAAGATTGCAGTCTCTCCAAGAATTTCTTCGATACGTAATAATTGATTGTATTTTGCCATACGATCAGAACGAGAAGCAGAACCAGTTTTAATTTGTCCTGTGTTTAATGCTACTGCTAAATCAGCAATAGTAGCATCTTCTGTTTCCCCAGAACGGTGAGACATTACTGCTGTGTAACGAGCATTTTGTGCCATTTGTACCGCTTTGATTGTTTCTGTTAACGTACCAATTTGATTAAATTTTACTAAGATAGAATTTGCTGTTTCAGCATCAATTGCTTTTTCTAATTTAGTTACATTCGTCACCAATAAATCGTCTCCAACAATCTGAACACGTTTACCGATTTTATCTGTTAAGATTTTCCAACCTTCCCAATCGTTTTCATCCATACCATCTTCGATAGAAATAATTGGATATTTCTCTGTCAATTCTGCTAAATAAGCTGCTTGCTCTGCAGAAGTACGGATAGCTCCTTTCTCTCCTTCGAATTTTGTATAGTCATATTTTCCATCGTGGTAGAATTCTGATGACGCACAATCTAAAGCAATCATAATTTCTTCACCTGCTTTGTAACCTGCTTTTTCTATTGCAGAAATTACGGTATCTAAAGCATCTTCTGTACCATCAAAAGTTGGTGCAAATCCACCTTCGTCACCTACTGCAGTAGATAAACCTCTATCGTGTAAAATTTTCTTTAATGAGTGAAAAACCTCAGTTCCTTTACGTAAAGCATCAGAGAAAGATTCAGCCTGTACTGGCATAATCATAAACTCTTGGAAAGCAATTGGCGCATCAGAGTGAGAACCACCGTTTACAATATTCATCATAGGAACTGGTAATGTGTTTGCATTAACACCTCCGATATATCTAAATAATGGTAAACCTAATTCTTCTGCAGCTGCTTTAGCTACTGCCAAAGAAACACCTAAAATTGCATTTGCACCTAATTTTGCTTTATTTTCTGTTCCGTCCAAATCAATCATTACTTGATCGATCAAATTTTGTTCGAAAATTGAAAAACCTATTAATTCTGGAGCAATAACTTCATTTACATTCTCGATCGCTTTTAATACTCCTTTTCCTAAGTATAAATCTCCGCCATCACGTAATTCTACTGCTTCATATTCTCCTGTAGATGCTCCAGATGGAACAGCTGCACGACCTAATATACCTGATTCTGTGATTACATCTACTTCTACAGTTGGGTTACCGCGAGAATCTAAAATTTGTCTTGCATGGATATGCGAAATAATGCTCATTCTTGTTACTTTTTTAATTGATAAAATTTTGATTTACCAAAAATAGTGGATTTGTATAATCTTTACAACGAAATTACCTTTTTTTAAAAATAATTTGATCCAAAAATAATCTAAAAAATTTATGCATGCATAATAAAGAAGTATAAATTTGAATTCTCAATGGTTTTCATGAACTAATAAGTTGAGTTAAAATTTATTAATTCGTAATAGTTATCACACCATTTTGATTAGCAAAAACCTGATAAGTACGTGGAGCACGATTTGCAACTTTTGTTGGTTGCCCTGTTAACAACATCCATTCAGATCCATCTTGATCACAAACTATGCTAATATCATTTTTCACATACAATGTCGTTTTTTCTCCTGGACAAATATGGGGTGCATTGCGATCGTATGCTTTATATCCCGAAGCTGTACGGACTACAATTATACCTCTAGTGCCAGCTGTTGCTCCATCTACATATATCCATCCACCAGGATTGTTTAGATTAGAATACAAAGGTAATGTGGTATTAATAGAAACACTTACAGTTGTTAAAGGTACACAACTTACAGTCCCATCATCCGAATTACAAGATTGTAAAATCAAGATAAATGCACCAAAAAATAAAACCTTATTTAGAATCGTTTTAATAAACTCTTTCATTTTTAATTTCGTATATATTTTTTACTATCTTTGTAATAGAAAAATAAAAATAGTCCTGCGCATAACAACTATATGTGTAGGATTATTTATTTTATATGACTATTTAATAAAAAATTAATTAAACATTGTTGTTATGGCAAATATACAATATGTAACGAAAGAAGGATTAGAAAAGTTACGTGAAGAGCTTCATCAGTTAGAAACTTTTGAGCGTCCAAAGATTTCGCAACAAATTGCTGATGCGCGTGATAAAGGAGATTTATCTGAAAATGCAGAATACGATGCTGCAAAAGAAGCTCAAGGAATGTTAGAAATGCAAATTGCTAAATTAAAAGAAGTTGTAGCATATTCTCGTGTAATTGATGAATCTAAGTTAGACCATTCAAAAGTATCTATATTATCAAAAGTTAAAATAAAAAATACAGCTAACAATCAAGAATTAGTGTACACTTTAGTACCAGAATCTGAAGCTGATTTAGCTAAAATGCGTATCTCTGTGAACACTCCAATCGCAAAAGGATTATTAGGAAAATCTCTTGGTGATATTGCAGAAATTACATTACCTAACGGAATGACTTTAAATTTTGAAATTTTAGAAATATCTTTGGACTAAGATTTCAAAAATTAAAAAACATATGGCAAGCATTTTCACTAAAATTATAAACGGAGAAATACCATCATACAAAATTGCCGAAAACGATCATTATATCGCTATTTTGGACGCTTTTCCTTTGGTAGAAGGTCATGTATTAGTAATTCCGAAAAAAGAAGTCGATAAAATATTCGATTTAGATAAAGATACATATTTAGGTCTAATGGACTTTTCATATGAAATTGCACAAGCTATAGAAAAAGCAATACCTTGTTTACGCATTGGCGTATCAGTTGTTGGATTAGAGGTACCACATGTACATGTGCATTTGGTTCCTCTAAATTCAATAGACAATATCAATTTCTCAAATCCAAAACTTCAATTATCTGCGGAGAAAATGACTGAAATTGCAGATAATATCAAATCATATTTATAATCGATGAACAAATACATTAAATTAGTAATCGCCGCTGTATTAATCGCTTTAGCAATCTTTTTGTTTACCATTCGCGAATACGGTTGGGGATTTGTTTCGTTATTAGTCGCTGTATTTCCAATTTTATTTTATTTCAGAAATGAAAACATTTTGTTGGCATTCTGGTTTTTACGTAAAGAGGATATGGCAAAAGCGAAAAAATGGTTACAAAAGATTACCAATCCATCATCGCAATTAATCCCAAAACAAATGGGATATTACCATTACATGATGGGAATTACTGAAGCACAAGACAATGTTTCTGTTTCAGAAAAATACATGAAAGAAGCTTTAAATTACGGTTTATCTTTTGATCATGACAGAGCAATGGCAAACTTATCTTTAGCAGGTGCTGCAATGGCAAAAGGTAAAAAGAAAGAAGCTGAAGGCTATATAAAAGAGGCGAAGAAAAACGATTCGAAAGGAATGTTTACTGATCAAATCAAAATGATGAACGATCAAATGAAACGTTTCAACGTAAGTAATTCGCAATTACAAAACCCACATATGCGTCACAAAGGACGTAAATTCTAAATGGATATTTCAAAACTTACAGAAGAAACATCATCAAATAACAACAAGTGGAAACAAATTGAAGAATTCTTCATGCAAAATTTCACTGACGGAGAACGACCAGATTTAGATACAATTCTTTTTTTAATCGGTGTTCAAGAATTAGGACAAGGAAAAAAACGATTCAAAAAAGATGATAAACTTAATTTATTACACATTGCTGTTTGTCGAGTGTTAGAACCTTTCGGATTTTACCGATTTGACGGACAAGACCCTGATGGTTGGCCACATTTTGAGTTGTTGGAAGATTTACCACCGCTTAAAACAAATGAGCAAACTTTATTGATGAAATACGCAGTTATCCAGTATTTTGATGATCAAAAAATTATAAACTTCGAATCTTAAGATTCGAAGTTTTCTTTTTTATACATTTCTACAACCACTTTATCAGCATCTAACGTAAACTTTTTTGCATCTAAATTCTGAGGTTCTATCCACAACAATTCGTTGATATCAGCATCCAAAATTTTTAATTGACTTAAAGCCTTATCAGTAATTGTAGCTTTATAATAAATTAAAATAACCTGTTCAGAGGGATCAAAAGCATTTAATACAAAAAAATCCTGAGTATAAAAATGAGAACTAATTTCAACATCAAGATTTAGCTCTTCTTTAAACTCACGAATCAAACATTGCTTAGTTCCTTCACCAAATTCCAAACCACCTCCAGGAAACTTATAAATCAGCTTTCCCTGAAATGGTTCATGAATGACCAATACTTTTCCCTTATGCTCTAATAACGCATATATACGTACGTTAAATGGTTTCATATATTCTACAGATTATAATAGTTAAAAGTAAATAAATATTTTATAATTAAAGTAAAAAATATTTTTGGTCGTTCCCTCTCTAATAAGCATTCGATAATAAAAAAGTCTTACATATAGCTCGGTCGGGCTATCCGTTCCAATCTTTTGTTTTTTGGGGTTGCTGAGCCTGTCGAAGTACAAAAAACAAAAGGATTTCCACTACTATCCCTAACGCGGGTTGAGTTCTAAGTTTTGAGTTATAAGTTATAAGTTATAAGACGTAAGATTTAAGACTTACAGAATAGAAGTAGAAGTTAAACTATCATAAGGGTGTTTTCAAGTTCTGAGTAAGTTGTAAAAAGGAAGCTTTCTTTTTATCAAGAAGAAGCTTCTCGTTGACTAATTAGAAGCCTCTTGTTGGATGAAAGCAAGCTTCTTGTTTTATAAAACATAGTTTGGAGATGCGTAAAGCTTAAAACGTTCAGCCTAAAGCGCGACGTATAACAACAAAAAAAGATCCTCAAGAAATAAATCTTGAGGATCTTTATAAAAACTGGCGACGACCTACTCTCCCGCAATAGCAGTACCATCGGCGCAGGCAGGCTTAACTTCTCTGTTCGGAATGGGAAGAGGTGAGCCCTGCAGCTATAGTCACCCTAATATTTTTAAATAGGTATTAGTTTCTATTATAGCTTGACATTACTAGTTTTATACAATCTGGTATTACATGTTTAATCCAAATAAGATTAACTAACCTTCTCTATGACGATTAAATCATTTGTTAGTATTTAATCTTTAATTTAATTTTTATTGGTATTGCTACCAACTATCTCTGATTCGTACTTTCGAAAAAGTCTATGGGTAATTAGTACTACTCGACTATGACATCACTGCCTTTACATCTATAGCCTATCAACGTTGTAGTCTACAACGACCCTTTAAAGAAGTCTAATCTTGCGGCGAGTTTCGCACTTATATGCTTTCAGTGCTTATCTCTTCCAAACGTAGCTACTCAGCGGTGCACCTGGCGGCACAACTGATACACCAGAGGTTTGTTCAACACGGTCCTCTCGTACTAGAGTCAACTCCGCTCAAACTTCTAACGATCACAACAGATAGAGACCGAACTGTCTCACGACGTTCTGAACCCAGCTCGCGTGCCACTTTAATGGGCGAACAGCCCAACCCTTGGGACCTTCTCCAGCCCCAGGATGTGACGAGCCGACATCGAGGTGCCGAACCTCCCCGTCGATGTGAGCTCTTGGGGGAGACTAGCCTGTTATCCCCGGAGTACCTTTTATCCTTTGAGCGATGGCCCTTCCATACGGAACCACCGGATCACTATGTCCTGCTTTCGCACCTGATCGACTTGTAGGTCTCACAGTCAAGCACCCTTATGCCATTACACTCTACGCACGGTTACCAAGCGTGCTGAGGGTACCTTTGAAAGCCTCCGTTACTCTTTTGGAGGCGACCACCCCAGTCAAACTACCCACCATGCACTGTCCTTCCAAATGGAAGTTAGGCTCCAAGTAAATAAAGGGTGGTATTTCAACAATGACTCCACAATACCTAGCGATACTGCTTCATAGTCTCCCACCTATCCTACACATTATTTACCCGAAGTCAATACAAAGCTATAGTAAAGGTTCACAGGGTCTTTTCGTCCCGTTGCGATTAACCGGCATCTTCACCGATACTACAATTTCACCGAGATCATGGTTGAGACAGTGCCCAGATCGTTACACCATTCGTGCAGGTCGGAACTTACCCGACAAGGAATTTCGCTACCTTAGGACCGTTATAGTTACGGCCGCCGTTTACTGGGGCTTCAGTCAAAACCTTCGAGTTACCTCTAAGCTCCTTCCTTAACCTTCCAGCACCGGGCAGGTGTCAGACCCTATACGTCATATTTCTATTTTGCAGAGTCCTGTGTTTTTGATAAACAGTCGCCTGGGCCTTTTTACTGAGGCTGACATTGCTGTCAGCGACCTTTCTCCCGAAGTTACAGGTCTATTTTGCCTAATTCCTTAACCATGAATCGCTCGAGCGCCTTAGGATACTCTCCTCGACCACCTGTGTCGGTTTACGGTACGGGCTGCACATCTCGCTATTTCTTGGAACAATGTTCAGAGGATTATCACTCCAGCCGAAACCTTCGTGTACTATCCCTACTTTACGTAGGTTCAACGTACTATTCCGTCAGTACGCACCTCCTACAATCATTCGTCACTTTTATTGAGTGCAGGTACGGGAATATTAACCCGTTTGCCATCCACTACCCCCAAAGGGTTCGTGTTAGGTCCCGACTAACCCTCAGCTGATTAGCATAGCTGAGGAAACCTTAGTCTTACGGCGAATAAGTTTCTCACTTATTTTATCGTTACTCATGCCTACATTTTCTTTTCTAAAAGCTCCACCACCCATTACCAGGTGACTTCTGCGCCGTTAGAATGCTCCCCTACCAGATGTACATAAGTACAAATCCATAGCTTCGGTAATATGCTTATGCCCGATTATTATCCATGCCGGATCGCTCGACTAGTGAGCTGTTACGCACTCGTTAAATGAATAGCTGCTTCCAAGCTAACATCCTAGCTGTCAATGCAATCCAACCGCGTTTTCTCAACTTAGCATATATTTGGGGACCTTAGCTGATGGTCTGGGTTCTTTCCCTCTCGGACATGGACCTTAGCACCCATGCCCTCACTGCCTAGAAACATATATTAGCATTCGGAGTTTGTCAGGAATTGGTAGGCGGTGAAGCCCCCGCATCCAATCAGTAGCTCTACCTCTAATATACTTAACTAAACGCTGCACCTAAATGCATTTCGGGGAGTACGAGCTATTTCCTAGTTTGATTGGCCTTTCACCCCTACCCACAGGTCATCCGAAGACTTTTCAACGTCAACCGGTTCGGTCCTCCACTTTGTGTTACCAAAGCTTCAACCTGCCCATGGGTAGATCACAAGGTTTCGCGTCTAATACTACTGACTTAAGCGCCCTATTCAGACTCGCTTTCGCTACGGCTCCGGACCTGAAGTCCTTAACCTTGCCAGCAACATTAACTCGTAGGCTCATTATGCAAAAGGCACGCCGTCACACTTACGTGCTCCGACCGCTTGTAGGCGTACGGTTTCAGGTTCTATTTCAACTCTCTATTCGAGATACTTTTCACCTTTCCTTCACAGTACTAGTTCACTATCGGTCTTTGAGGAGTATTTAGCCTTGGAAGATGGTCCTCCCATATTCGGACAGAATTTCTCGTGTTCCGCCTTACTCGTTATCAACTAGATAAAAATTTCACCTACGGGACTATCACCCTCTACGGTTAACCTTTCCAGGTTATTCTGTTATCCTTATAAAGTCTTTAGGGCTAATCCGCGTTCGCTCGCCACTACTTACGGAATCTCAATTGATTTCTTTTCCTATTGGTACTTAGATGTTTCAGTTCCCAACGTTCGCTCCCATTGCTGGGTGACATGCCTTCAACATGCCGGGTTGTCCCATTCGGAAATCTACGGATTAATGCGTATGTGCCGCTCCCCGTAGCTTATCGCAGCTTATCACGTCCTTCATCGCCTCTCAAAGCCTAGGCATCCGCCGTACGCCCTTTGTAACTTTTTTCTCGATTTAACCGTCATATTATTGAGCGGTTATGTTAATCTTACTCGTTTTCTTGATTAATTGTATACCTTATATAAACTTTGATTTATTTCTAAATCTGTTTTGATTGTATGCGATTATAAATAAATTATAATCTTGTTTCTAATAATGTCAATGAACTCTTCTGCTTTAGACGAATTTCGAAATTCGTTTATCGCTTCGTGGAGAATATCGGAGTCGAACCGATGACCTCTTGCGTGCAAGGCAAGCGCTCTAGCCAGCTGAGCTAATCCCCCTCTTTGTCGTATTTCGAAATTCGTTAACCGAACTTCGTTTTTAGTAGTCTCAGGCAGACTCGAACTGCCGACCTCTACATTATCAGTGTAGCGCTCTAACCAGCTGAGCTATGAGACTCTTTAATACTCTTAAAGAGTGGTCTTTTTAGTTGTAAGATTTTAGTATTGAGATATGAGTATTTAGATTTATCTAAGTTCTCAATTCTAATATCTAACTTCTAATATATTTATAAATATTACAGAATAAAAAGCCGAATCAAAATCAATCTTCTTACAATAGAAGAAAATTCGTCGTTCTCTAAATATGAGATGTTCCAGCCGCACCTTCCGGTACGGCTACCTTGTTACGACTTAGCCCTAGTTACCAGTTTTACCCTAGGCAGCTCCTGTTACGGTCACCGACTTCAGGTACCCCCAGCTTCCATGGCTTGACGGGCGGTGTGTACAAGGCCCGGGAACGTATTCACCGCATCATGGCTGATATGCGATTACTAGCGATTCCAGCTTCATAGAGTCGAGTTGCAGACTCCAATCCGAACTGAGATAAGTTTTAGAGATTCGCATCTTGTTGCCAAGTAGCTGCCCTCTGTACTTACCATTGTAGCACGTGTGTAGCCCAAGACGTAAGGGCCGTGATGACTTGACGTCGTCCCCACCTTCCTCGCGGTTTGCACCGGCAGTCTCATTAGAGTCCCCGTCTTTAAACGCTGGCAACTAATGATAGGGGTTGCGCTCGTTGCAGGACTTAACCTAACACCTCACGGCACGAGCTGACGACAGCCATGCAGCACCTTGCATTCTGTCCGAAGAAATTACTGTTTCCAATAACGTCATTATGCATTTAAGCCTTGGTAAGGTTCCTCGCGTATCATCGAATTAAACCACATGCTCCACCGCTTGTGCGGGCCCCCGTCAATTCCTTTGAGTTTCATTCTTGCGAACGTACTCCCCAGGTGGGATACTTATAACTTTCGCTTAGCCACTGAATCCGAAAACCCAACAGCAAGTATCCATCGTTTACGGCGTGGACTACCAGGGTATCTAATCCTGTTCGCTCCCCACGCTTTCGTCCATCAGCGTCAGTTAATGTTTAGTCACCTGCCTTCGCAATTGGTGTTCTGCGTAATATCTAAGCATTTCACCGCTACACTACACATTCCAGCAACTTCAACATCACTCAAGACTAACAGTATCAATGGCAGTTTCATAGTTAAGCTATGAGATTTCACCACTGACTGATTAATCCGCCTACGGACCCTTTAAACCCAATAAATCCGGATAACGCTTGCACCCTCCGTATTACCGCGGCTGCTGGCACGGAGTTAGCCGGTGCTTATTCTTCTGGTACCTTCAGCTACTCACACGTGAGTAGGTTTATCCCCAGATAAAAGTAGTTTACAACCCATAAGGCCGTCATCCTACACGCGGGATGGCTGGATCAGGCTTCCACCCATTGTCCAATATTCCTCACTGCTGCCTCCCGTAGGAGTCTGGTCCGTGTCTCAGTACCAGTGTGGGGGTTCACCCTCTCAGGCCCCCTAAAGATCATCGTCTTGGTGAGCCGTTACCTCACCAACTAACTAATCTTACGCATGCCTATCCTACTGCGATAAATCTTTCAAAAAATTATGATGCCATAATCTCTATTATAAAGTATTAATCCTCCTTTCGAAGGGCTATCCTTTTCAGTAGGGCAAGTTGCATACGCGTTACGCACCCGTGCGCCGGTCTCTAGTTCCCGAAAGAACTATACCCCTCGGCTTGCATGTGTTAAGCCTCCCGCTAGCGTTCATCCTGAGCCAGGATCAAACTCTCCATTGTAATTTTTCTTTTGGTATTGCTACCTATGTTTTTACAACTTCGAATTTCCTATAGCTCCATTATTAAAGGATTGACTTCGTTTTATTCGGCTATTTTTTCTTCTGTATATTTTATAATTTCAAATGAACTTCTCATTTAGCAAATCCTCTCGGTATTTGCGGCTGCAAAGGTAAAACTTATTTTTTTAACTAACAAAATTTATTTTGATAAATTTTTAAAGTTTTTATTTCAACAAGTCAAATTTACTCTCACTTTCAAACCCCTTTCGGAATCGGATTGCAAAGGTAAAACTTATTTCTAAACTCGCAAATTTATTTTTAAATAATTTTTAGCGATATATAAGTCCTTATGTCAACTACAATACTACTCGTCTTTCGTATTGAGGTTGCAAATATACAACCCATTTTTCCGAACTTCCAAACATACTTTACATTTATTTTACATTCTTCTCTTAAGTTACTGGTACAATGGAAAATATTTTTTGATTTTTTTAGATATGAGATGTGAGATATTAGATTTTTAACGAGAAAAGCACGCTTTTTGAGTTACTATTTTGGGTTTACGAGAGGAAGGTTGCGCGAACAGTAAGCCATTTTTACGCTCATTACGCTAAATTGACTCTCGCCTTTTCAGCAAGTTTTCTATATGAAATTTCAAAGCTATCATGTTTTTAATTGTAGAAATTTGTTTTATTTCATAATCTAATTGTCTCTTTCAAGATTTGAATGGACAGTTATCTAAATAATATTAATAACAACAGAGCATTGATTCGCTATTGCAATAACTGTTTGGATATTCGTTTATTTTTAGGTCATGATTTAAACGAAAAACTACCTTGGCATTCCACAATTTGTTAAACTTGCGTCCTTTTTGGTAAAGAAGCTTTCTTACAGTTATTTCAATTTGTTCATAAATTACTAATGTTAGTTTTAATACAAATGTTCAATTTTAGCGATAATGTTTAAAGATGCCATTCGTGAAGAAGTAATCAGTTTAAATACTTACCCATTTGCAAGTGTACGAATCAAAAAAGACAAGAGTACAAGACTGTTTTTAAACAAAGAACAAATAGAGCAGCTAAAAAACCACAAGAGTTCATTTGGTCAAACAGATACCTACTTCAGAGATATGTTTATTTTTAGTTGTTATGCCGGAGGATTACGTTTTAGTTATGTCGTTACCTTACAATGGAAAAACTACGATGAAAACGAACAACGTATCAGATTAAACATTCGTAAAACAAAACGTTCACATCAATTCAAAGTAGGTCAATCTGCTTTAGAGATATTAAACAAATACAAAAAAGAAACTTCCGAACCAGATGATTTTGTATTTCCAATCATTTCAGAAGCTAATTTCTTCGAACAATCCAACGAATACCAACTAAAAGTAATTGGTAGCAAAAATGTATTATGTGGTCAGAAATTGCGTAGAATCGGTAAAGAATTAGAATTTCCGTTCTCGTTATCATTTCATTTAAACCGACATACATTTGCAACACAAGCCTTAGCTAACGGTATGCGTATTGAGTATGTTTCTAAACTTTTAGATCACTCCGATATCGGAACAACTCAAATCTACGCTAAAATTGTAAACGAAGAATTGGATAAAGCTGTAGAGCAATTTATTGAATAATAGATAATTATTTTAGAATAATGTATAAAAATAGATTTTCCAAATCAAAATATTGTACATATATTTGTACACAATAAAATACAAGATTATGATTATAGCAAGTGTTTCAGATTTCAGAAAAAATATTAAATCTTATTTAGATAGTGTTTCAAAAAATTTTGAAACCTTAATCATCAACAGAGGGAAAGATTCTGGTATTGTTGTAATGTCTTTAGAAGAATACAATTCATTAATGGCTACAAATCATGAATTATCTTCTCGTATCAATGAGTCAAGATTAGATGCTGCCATTGAAAAATTAAAAAACAGCCAATCTTTTGAAAGAGAATTAATCGAGGAATAGATGAAATATATTTTCGTAGATGAGTCTTGGGAAGATTATTTATTTTGGCAAAAAACCGATAATAAAAAAGTAAAACGCATCAATGATTTATTGAAAGATATTTCACGTACTCCTTTTACTGGTATTGGGAAACCAGAGCCATTAAAACATAAATATTCAGGGTTTTGGTCACGTAGAATAGACGAAGAACATCGTTTAATTTACAAGTACGAAGATAATCAGATATTAATTGCAAAGTGCCGTTTCCATTACGATTAAATAATCCATTTTTAAGATATAAATAAGATAGAATTCTGTTAGGTTGTAAAACGTAACAGATTTTTTTTTATGCCAAAATCGTAAACGAGGAATTAGATAAAGCAGTAGAACAGTATATTGAATAATTAGTATTAAATAATTTTAGTATTTATAAAACATATCGTAATATTGCAATGATAATAAATTAATGATGGGAACAACTAAATCAGAAATATTCACAGATGAGCAAAATAAACTAGCTACTTTATTCAAAGTATTAGGACATCCTGCTCGTGTGGCTATTATTCAGCATATTATCAAGCAAAATGCCTGTATCTGTACAGATTTAGTAGATGAGTTAGGATTAGCACAAGCCACAATTTCTCAACATTTAAAAGAATTGAAAAGTATAGGAATTATCCAAGGTTCCATCGAAGGGAAATCAGTTTGTTATTGTATTGATGAAAAGGTTTGGGCTGCAATTCAAAAGGAGTTTTCTAACTTTTTCAATCAAAATGTCAAAATAGAGAAATGCTGTTAAAGCATTTTTTTAAAATAAATCATCGTAATATTGCGATTAATGAATTATAATTAAAGTATATGAAACTTTCAGAAATCAAAGAAATTTTACCAACATTAGAGAATGTTGAATTTCAATTAGAAGATGGTACTTTCGTACCAGAGCATTTCCATGTAACAGAAGTGGGAGAAATCACAAAGAAGTTTATTGATTGTGGTGGAGTTATTAGAAATGAAAAAGTAGTAAACTTTCAACTGTGGAATGCAGATGATTACGAACATCGTTTAAAACCAGGAAAATTATTAAATATCATTCGCTTATCCGAAAACAAATTAGGGATTGAAGATGCAGAAATTGAAGTTGAATATCAATCGACTACAATTGGTAAATATGATTTAGAGTTTAATGGAAAACATTTCATTTTAAAAAATAAAAAAACAGCTTGTTTAGCCGAAGATGCTTGTGGTATTCCTTCAGAAAAACCAAAAGTGAAATTGTCAGAAATCCAATCATCTTCTTGTACACCAAATTCGGGGTGTTGCTAAATATTGTAACCATAAATATTATAACAATTACCAATGATAATTTTTTAGGAGTTGTAAAAATCGATAAACAAGGATTATCAAACAGTAAACGGTATTAATATAGATAAGAATTTATAGAAACGTAAAAGTATTAATTTGTGAATGCATAAATCAGATAAAAACAATTCAATGGATGAAATATTTGATGTTATAGTTATTGGAGGCGGGCAAAGTGCATTAGCTTGTGGATATTATCTAAGACGTGCAAAACTGAAGTATATTATTTTGGATAAGCAAAATACTTCAGGCGGGGCTTGGCTCCATACTTGGGATAGTTTAACCCTATTTTCTCCAGCAGATTATAGCTCGTTACCTGGATTGATAATGCCAAATTCTGAAAATAAATTCCCTACAAAACAAGAGGTTATACATTATTTAGGACAATACGAGCAATATTATCAACTTAATGTGAAAAGAAATAGTGAAGTTGTTGAAATTAAAAAAAATGGAGATTTTTTTCAAGTTCACACGCAAGAAAGTTTTTTTAAAACCAAAACAGTTATTTCTGCTACAGGAACGTGGGGAAATCCTTTCATTCCGAATTTAAAGGGAATAGAAAATTACAAAGGTGTTCAAATACATTCAAGTAAATATAAAAACCCCGAAGATTTTAATGGTTTAAAAACATTGGTTGTTGGAGAAGGTAATTCTGGTGCTCAAATTGTTGCTGAAGTATCAAAAAATACGACAGTAAAATGGTCAACAAAAAAAACACCTGAATTTCTACCCGATGAAGTGGACGGCTATTATCTGTTTAAAATTGCCAACGCAAGATATAAAGCAGAATTAGAAGGAAAAACATTTGATGCATCAAATTACAATTTAGCCAGTATTGTTATGGTTCCACCTGTAAAAGAAGCTCGTGAAAGAGGAGTGTTAATTTCTAGTGGTACATTCCGTGAGTTTTACGACAAAGGAGTAATTTGGGATAACGGCGAACAAGAAGATTTTGATGCAATTATTTGGTGTACAGGCTTCGGTTACGATACTACATTCCTAAAATCACTAATACAACTAGATGAAAAAGGTATTGCAAAAACCAATGAAACTAAGTCTTTAGATATTGAAGGTTTATGGTTTGTAGGCTATGGTAATTGGACAGGTTATGCATCTGCATCTTTAATTGGGGTAAACAGAACCGCAAAACAAACAATTTTAGAAATTCAAGATTTTTTATCTAAACACTTAAAAATTAATTAAAAATATGTACTCAACAATATTAAAAACTGTAGAGCAATTTCATTTTGAAAATATCAGTAATGATCGCAAAAACATTTTACAACCTTTAATAGATTACATTCAAGGAAAGGTAAATAGTAAAAAACCGGTAAACCTTAATTTTATTTGTACACACAATTCTCGAAGAAGTCATTTATCACAGGTTTGGGCGCAAACTTCAGCATCATTCTATAACATAGATAATGTACACTGTTATTCAGGAGGTACACAAGAAACAGCTTTGTTTCCTAAAATAGTAGAAACATTAGAAAATCAAGGCTTTCAAATCCTAAAAGTTGCAGATAGTAAAAATCCTATTTATGCCATAAAATTTGATGAAAATTGTTTACCAATTATAGGATTTTCTAAGAAGTATGATGATGCATACAATCCAATTTCAAACTTTGCTGCAATTCTTACTTGCTCCCAAGCAGATGATGGTTGTCCTTTCATTGCAGGTGCAGAAAAGCGAATCCCAATAACTTACGAAGATCCTAAAATATCGGATGGTACAGCCGAACAAACCGAAGTTTACAAACAACGCAGTTTTCAAATTGCAACTGAAATGATGTACATATTTTCACAAATCACTAAATAAACGATGCAACCCAAATTAAAATTCCTTGATAGATACCTAACCTTATGGATTTTTATCGCAATGCTTCTAGGTGTTACAATTGGCTATATCTTTCCAAATATGTCTGTTTTACTAGAGCGGATGAGCGTGGGTACAACCAATATACCTTTAGCTTTAGGATTGATAATAATGATGTTTCCGCCATTAGCCAAAGTAGATTATTCTCTGTTACCACAGGTATTTAAAAATAAAAAAGTAATCGGAATATCCTTAATCCTAAATTGGGTAATCGGAACGGTTTTAATGTTTGGCTTAGCCGTACTATTTCTTCACGACGAACCGGATTATATGTCGGGATTAATCTTAATTGGTTTAGCACGATGTATCGCAATGGTGATAGTTTGGAGCGATTTAGCGAAAGCTAATAGAGAATACACAGCAATGTTAGTCGCACTAAATAGTATTTTCCAAGTCTTAAGTTATAGCTTTTTAGTTTGGTTATTCATCAATGTATTACCTGCAAAATTAGACTTAGCTAATTTTAATGTTTCGGTTTCAATGATAGAAGTTACACAAAGTGTAATGATCTATTTAGGTATTCCATTTTTAATAGGTTTTATCACGAGATTCACTTTAATTAAAAAGAATGGTATAGAATGGTATAATCGTGTATTCGTACCCAAAATTTCTCCCATAACACTTTATGCTTTGTTATTTACCATTGTGGTAATGTTTAGCCTAAAAGGTGATAAAATAATTGAATTACCAATGGATGTAGTTAAAATTGCTATACCGTTAATAATCTATTTTGCACTGATGTTCTTCATCAGTTTTTTTATCAATAAAGCAATGAAGGTTCCTTATGATAAAAATGCATCTATTTCATTTACAGCGACAGGAAATAATTTCGAATTAGCTATTGCAGTTTCCATTGCAATATTCGGTATTCACTCACCACAAGCTTTTGTAGGAGTAATTGGTCCGTTGGTCGAAGTTCCTGTATTAATACTTTTAGTAAAAGCTAGTTTGTGGTTGAAAAGCATATATTATAAAGAATAGAGCAATACATCGAATAAGGAAGTTTTAAATATCTTTAACGACACATTTTATCTTTGTAATGTATTAATTTATATCAAATTACACTATAAAAGGTTAATTGCTAAAACTTAATTTATGATGAAGTATTTGATAAAAGAAACTGTACAATTCAAAGAGTTTACACAAGTTGCTTTACACAATGTAAAGTCGAAAGAATTTGATATTATAGAGGTGCAACCTCTTACAAATGACGGGTATTGTCAAGCATTAATTGACAAAGTATTTGAGATTTCTCATTCTGAAATTGCTGATTTTATCAAACATCAACTTTTGTATGTAAAGGATAAAACGCATTGGATCAATAAGTTTGAAAAGTTAGTTTCAGTAAACGAATTTCTGTTTAAAAAAGGAAGAAATAAAACTCGTTTAATGAAAATTTATACTTCAACAGAAATAATTCGATTAGGTTTATATAAACCAATAGAGATAAAAGACGAGGACAAACCAGCACCAAGATTTATAAATGCCGAATCAGAAGAACGCTATTTTTCATTCACTAAAACGAGTAAAGAAGTTGATTTAATCGATGATTATTGTGATAAAATTCTATTTCTAACCAACGAAAAATACGAGTATGAACAAGCGAATATTCATTTTATTAATCCAAAATTAAAAGACTACGCTGAACAATGCGAAAAGAAAATCAGTCAATTACAAAATACAAGATTAATTAAAGAAGAATTAAAAGACAATCAACTTGAGAAAATGATTTATAATAAACTTAGGTTTTATGGAAACGTAAATCAACTGGTTGATATATTTTATCAAATGTCTAGAGAACTTTTTGTAGATGGAAAACCATTTTTAGATGGAAATCTCAATGATATCGCAAAAGTAATTGTGTCCAATTTTGTTGATAAAGATGGAAACGAATTAAGCCTAAAAACCGTTCGAACAATTTTAACTCCATCACGAGAAGATAAACGACCAAATGTAAATAAGCGAATAGATATAGATAAATTGCTTTAAAGCATTCAATCCTAACTTACTCAGTTAGGATTTTTTTTGCTCAAAAAGGTCTTATTCAAAAAATAGCAAGTCTTTAACCAATCATAGATAAACAGTTAGTTTCAAAATTATTTTGGTCTTATAAGACCAACTTAAGACCTGGCGACTTTTTTTTCTATACTTCATTTGTTCCATAATCTTAAATAATTCAGAAAATGGAAGCAATCATTTTAACAAAGGAACAATACGATGCGATCGTATTCCAATTAGAGGAAATCACTAAAAAATTAAACAAAGCATTAGCAGCTAAACAAGAAACATTTATGGATAACCAAGAGTTTCTAATGCTAATGAAAATTTCAAAACGTACAGCTCAAACGTGGAGAGATGAAGGAAAGGTTTCATTCTGTCAAGTAGGCAACAAAATCTACTACAAAATGTCTGATGTCGAAAAGTTATTGAACGAACACTACAACAAATCATTCACTAATAAACGCTAAAAATTAAGAGCAATAACCTGGCATAAAAATTCGCAGACGAATGTCAATCCGTTAAGTGAAACGTAAAAATGTTTACCGACTGAAAGGAGTGATTTAAACATTTTAGTGAAGCGAAATGAAGATTGACCGTCCAGAATTGAAGCCTTCATTTTTTGATTACTTTTTTATCAAGAAAAAAGTAATTAATAAAATGAACATAATAATAGCAAACATCTCAAATGTTTTTGTATCAAGCCAAATCCAAAGGATTCATGAATACATTATTCATAAAACAATAAACCAATGAATAAAAAAGAACATACAATAACAAAAGTCTAATAACTAACATCTCAAATCTCAATACTATGAGTGTCGTACTTCATCACTTCATAGACATTAAATATAATTATTTTAGTTTTGATTTTAGTATTTCATAAGGAGTTTTACCTTTAAATGAACCATGTGGTCTATTGAAATTATAAAGTTTTTCCCATTGTTCTAATTTTTGATTTAGATCGACATCATCAGTATAGCTTAAAAGTTGATAAAACTCTTTTTTATCAGTTAAATGAGATTGTTCAACTTTTCCATTTAACTGAGGCGTTCCTACTTTTATAAATCGGTGTCTCATTCCTAAATCTTGAACATGCCAATGAAACTTTGATTGAAATTCATGTCCGTTATCTGTTTGAATTGTATTAATTCTGAAAGGAAATTTATCTACAACATAATTTATGAAATCAATTGAACTTAATTGATTGTGCTTTTCATAGATTTTAAGCGCTCTAATTCGTGTAGCATCATCAATTGCTGTATATTGAAATCGCTTGATTTTATGGCCATTTGCATCTTGAAAAATTAGAAATTTAACATCAACCTGTACATGATGACCTGGTGTTTCTTTTTCATATCGAATACTATGCATAGCTCTTCTAGTTGCCTTTCTGTCTAATCTAGCAACATTATTGCGTTTTAGAATACGATAAACACTTGATTCTGATATTAAAATATCATGATAACGTTCTAAATACCATTTAATTCGCCAAGTCCCTAATTTATGTTCTTTTCGAAGTTCTAATACTTTATTTACAACTTCTTGCTTAATTTGATTTGGAAAAGTACGAGGTGTTGTTTTCTTTCTAAGTAAACCTTCTTCTCCATGTTCTTCATATGCCTTTTTCCATTTATAAAATGTACTCTTTTTCACGCCAAAAAAATTATATGCTATAGAGTTATTTCCATATTCTTTGGCATATTTTAGAACTTGTAGTTTTTTACTATAAGTTAAATAAGCTGCTATTTCTTTTGTCTTTTTAATCATCATAAAGCTATATTAGTTTTTTACTAATTTAGTCTACGAGGATGTGACGTACCTACAACGAATGTATTCAAGAAGGAGGAAATAAAGCTTTTCTGCCTTTCAAACGAACTTTAACAGATAGCAAAGGCTACGAAAAGAAAAGCTATAGAAGTTCGGAAAAAGATTGTGGACAATGTCCTTTACGAGAAAGTTGTTGTGGAAAAGTAACCAAGTTTAAAAAGTTGGAAGATAGCATTCACAAGCCTTTGTACGATAAAATGCATGAAAAACTCACCCAAAATAAAGCGTATCACCGCAGGTTAGTTAAACGTCGAAGTTCTACAGTAGAACCAGTTTTAGGAACGTTGATTAACTTCTTTAACTTAAAACGAATCAACAGCAGAGGAATGTCTAAAGCCAATAAACATGTACTAATGTCAAGTTTATCTTACAACTTGAAGAAATATCTACGCTTTACAGTCAAAAAATCAAGTGTTTTAGCCCAAGTTATTTCTTTAAAACAAGGGAAGAACTACGCTTCTACAAAATCACTCCTTCACTCCTTAAAAAGAGAGTTTTTAAGCAAACCTAATTTTACATTAATATATTTTTCTAAAAATAAACCTCGCTTAAAAAGGCTTAAACGAGGTCATATATTCTGTTTTTTACTGTAAATTGGAGTTGTGCAACAGTTACCGATGTTATCTGCTGGCTTTATTCAATCCATTTTTTGTCCAAATTATAACAATTCCATTTTTGGCATTTTGTCCATAGATTTCAGAAGATTGAGGTTCCTTTTTAATTGAAATGTCAGCAATATTTTGAGGTTTAAGATTTGATAATTTCTTTTTAATTTCAGTGTGAAATATTTTCTGATTATCAATAAATAAAACGGGATCTTTTGCGTCTAAATAAATATGTTGTGAAGAACTTATATAATTATCGTTAAATAATTTATTTAATTCTCTAAGTTTTTCTTTGATATATTTCTTGTGCTGAATAATTGCATATTTAATAACAATAATATCTTTATCGCCGATTCCTATTTGACCTTTATTTTTAATGAATGTAAAATCGGTTATTGTTTGACTGTTAATTGATTTTAATTTATCATTTAGTTTTATACTATCATTTTGACTGTATGAAATTCCATTTATTACAAAAACTGCATTATCATTAAGGTTAAAATTATTAATAATAGTACTTCGGTCAAATAGTTGTCGAATACTTACTTCAGCAACAGTTTCAACCTGAGCGAAAATTGTCTGAGGTAAGAATAATCCAAATATGATATAAAAAATGTATTTCATTTTGAGCGCAATGTTTGGAAAGCTTGCAGATAACGTTTTGCAGCTACCCGAAGGGCGGGACTTTTACCACAAAACTTGATTTGAAAAACTAAAGTTTGATTAACAACCAAGCTGTCTTTAGAACACAAAACCCCGCCTTTTGGGTAGGTGCTGTTATGTGTAGCTGTTTTATTCCGCAAGTTCATTTTTTAGTCTTTCAAAGTCTTTAATGTATTTGTCAATTTTCACTTGGTCTTTGGTTGAGAGCAAAAATGATTTCTTTCGTCCTGTCACCATTGTGTCCCAAACTAATTTATTGTCAGCACCAACAATGTTACAAGAGTTTATTGCTTGAAACATTTTGCATTTTGTATTTGGAAGTCTAGTTGCTAACCAAGCATATTCTCTTGTTTCAAACTGATTTGATATTTCAAGTATTTCGAGGTTTTTAAGTTGACCTATTGGTTGTAACGTATCGTCTGCAATTTTAAGATTTGTCAAACCGAGATACTTCAGGTTTTTCAGCCCAGCTAAAGGCTTAATTGTTTTAATTTTCAATGGCTTGTCGTGTCCGCCACCAAGTGTCAAGTCGCTTATTTGAGTTGCTAATGAAAGCTGGTCGATTTCTTCTAGTTTTGAAAAGTCAGTTATTTCAAGTGTCTTTAAGCCTATGTTTTTACTGATGTCCCAAAGTGATGTTGATTTGGTATTCCAATTCAAAATAATCGTTTCGGTCTTGTTGAGTGTTTCAAGAATTGTCAAGTCTTTCGCTAATACTTGATATAAGTTTAGATACTTTAAATTAACTAATGGAAGTATTTTTCTTAATTCCCTGTCGTTAGCTCCAATAAGCCATAAGTTTTCAATTGACAATTCTTTTAGCCTGTCAAGGTTCTTAGCAGAAACAGCCATATGTAAAGACTTTTCGTTCTTGTCAAAGTCATTCAAGTCTGTTATAAATGCTTTTGGTTTCTGTGGTAAATTGTCTGTCATTGTCGTCTTTTACAGTTACACATAACGTTTCGTGTATTGCCGAAGGCGGGAAAATCGAAGCGATAAGTTTCGATTTTGCACCGAGGCGAGCCAAAACGAATTTATATGAGTTAAATTTAAAAATAAAAAACGAATAAAATTCGTTTTTGGCGGAATAGTAGGGCAGATGTTGAGTTATTCACTTTAGCCCCGCTTTTGGCAATACCGTGTTAGCGGCTGCCCTTTTATTTTAAGTCATAAACATACGTTTCAATATCCTTTTCAATTAGTGATTGGTTTATCAAGGGTTCAATTTGTTCCCAAGTTCCACCAGCAAGACCACAACCAATTCTCGGCATATGAACACTTGCGTTTTTATCAATTGAAAAGCAAGAAACTTTTTCAAGTCCTTTTAAAATGGCTTCATAACGAATTGGAACATTACCATTTTCATCTTTATTAATTTTATGTTGTCCGATTAAATTAGCAATCCAAATGTCTTTTTCAACTTGTACAAACTGAACATTTCCAAGATTGAAATTTACATTTGATTTAAACCATTCTCTATATTGTTGTTCAGGTTCTTTCCATTTTTTAGAAATTGCTAATACAAATCCTTTTCCCCAACCACCAATGTCATTACAAACGTGAACAATTATTTTGTTTCCATTTATATGCGGACTTGTTGCATCACCAATTAAATAATTCAATTTTGCCATTTAGATTCAAATTCAGTTTCAGTTATTGAATAATTTTCAAACTCATCAAGATAAAGAAATTGGTCAGTCAAAAATCCATATTCATCTTCTCTATGCTTATTGTCATATCTTAATTCTTTATCATTTTCATAAACCTCAATTTGGCGCAATACTTCTCCGTTTTGAAGTGTTTCAAAATAATAGTTGCAAGTTCCCCAAACTTCATCTTGTTCAATTCTAATTTCGTTAAAATATCTTTTGTAGTAAAGTTTTTTCATAGGGTTGCCGCTAACGTTTTGGGGCTTTGCGTCAGTGGCGGAAATTGAAGCGAAAAGTTTCAATTTAGCGACACGGTAAGCAAAAGCCAATTAATTGAATAAATTTAAGAAAAAAGTCAATATAATTGGATTTTGCGGAATTGAATGCCAAAACTTCATATTTTAACCTTAACCCGCCATTGCGCCAAACCCTTGTTAGCGGAAGTATTTTTATGTTGTTCTATTCATTTCATTATTTCCTTGAATTCCATCTATTGCTTCAAATACTTCGTTTTGATTTTGTTCATTAGTCCAACCTAAAGAAGATAGTTCGGTTCTAACTTGAGCCTCGTCTTTGCCTTTAACAAAATGATAAAAAGCAAAGTCAATTACTTCAGTTGGAATTCTTTTAACAACATAAGAAATTAAAAAACGAGTTAAGTTTAAATAACCAAAAACAAACGTTAATCCAAGTTGTAAAAGCCAACTAATTATTAATCCAACAGAACCAAGATTTAAACTTTTTATTGTTAAACCTTGTTGAAGTCGAAGTTTTAGAAAATCAAAAAATCCAATTCTTTCAAAATTGTTTTCAGCTAAAATTAGATTATATTGAAACAGTTGATTTCCAATAAAAACTATAAAAATAGAAGATATTAAAATATTTCTCAATTTATTGAAATCTGTAAAATTCCCAAACTTGATTCCAAGTTTTAATGAATATGCTAAAGCTAAACCAACAATAAATTCAAATAGGAATATTATATATTTTCCTGTCAAAGATATTTTTGCAATTAAAAATGCTAAAATTACTGCGCTAATAAATGCAAATAGGATAGCGAAAACAATATTTGATTTACGAATAGGGTTGGGCATAGGTAATTTAGTTGGGATTTGATAATCATTCCAATTTTCTTTTGATTCTTGTTGTTCTTCGAGTTCTTTTAATTCTTCTCGATTGTAATTTTTTTCAATATCTTGAAAAACGTGAATAAAAAGATGAACTCTTTTTGAATTTCGACCATTATCCCAAAATTCATTACCTAAAGATTCGCTTTTTACAGTTACATTGCCATAATTAAAGGAAACGATAATCGATTCTGTATATTGACTCATTCCTAAACTTTTAGCTTTTCGTTTAGCTTCAATGGAGTGTTCATCAACGTAAACTATGTCCCAATCTAATTTTTCAAAAGTTTGGTTTGTAATAGCAAAAAATGCTTTCTCAGAAAGTTGAGTGTGAAATTCCGTTTTATATTTTGGTGTAAAAGCAAATTTGTGAGTTTTTTTTAATTTGCTTTTCAATACTTTTTAATTCTGGTGTCATTCTAGAGTTCTGGTTTGGAAATATTTGCGCTAACGTTTGGCAAATTGGCGATGGAGCCGACTTTTAGCACAAATGTTGAATAGAATTACTAATCTTCAACATTGCACAAAAGTTCAATAGAAGTACTTCACCGGCTCTATTGCCAATTTGTTTGTTATGTGCCGTTTTATTCCATTTTATACATTTAACAATTGCTGAAACGTAAAGTCGGGTTTAAACATTTCAATTTCGTTTTGAGTTGATTCTTCTTGTGCTTCTTTGCCATAGATAAACATTTGCTGTTCATAATTTTTAACAGCCTCTTCAATGCTATTAAATTTTCCATCGGCTAGATTATCAGACAATATCAAGGCATCCACCAACCCACTATTTACTCCCTGCCCTGCAAAAGGCGGCATCAAATGTGCGGCATCCCCAATCATTGTTATGGGTAATGGGCGCTTGCTTTTCCAAGGCTTTTCTAAAGGAAATATCCGTGTAGCCAATCCTACAAATGACAACGTCGTATGAATCAATTCTTTGTAGCGTTCGTCCCAATCGGAAAATTCTTTCAGAAGAAAATCAACGACACTATTTCTGTTTTGAAAATCTACCTGCGTTTGGTTTTTCCATTCATCAGGTGTTTTAAAACTTATTCCAAAATGCAATGCACCATTATTATTGGGGTTAGCAAATAATAAATTACCTTGGTGAGATGCCATTAGCCGGTTTCCATTGCATAGCTGAAAAAATCCAGGACAGTTTATCTCTGGTTGATGAATATCGGCTTGTATATTGAAAGTACCTGTTTCTTCAACTTCCGTGTCGGTAACAAATTTTCTTACCTTGGACATCCCGCCATTGGCAAGAATAACCAAATCTGCTGTTTCACTCGGTTTATTCTCAAAAGTTAGTGTCCACTTCTTCTTACCAGGTTCAAGCATAACAAGTTTTCTATCCCAAATAACCGTGTCGTTTTCTAAACTATTCAACAAGATAGCCCTTAAGTCATTTCTGTTTATTTCAGGATTGTCAAATCGATTTTCGGGCTTTACATTTTTTGTGGATAAAATATTGCCTTTTTCATCAGCAATATTTACACCCATTGGTAAGGCTAAGTCATAATAAGTTTGTAACAATCCCGCTTTTTTCATTGCTTCCTGACCTGAACCTTTGTGTAGGTCAAGGGTTCCACCAAAAATTCTTGCCTCTCGGTCGTTGTCTCTTTCGTAAACTGAAACGTCTATGCCGTTTTGCTGTAATAATTTTGCCATAGTCAGTCCAACGGGTCCACCACCAATTATTGCAACGTTCTTATCACTAAGTAAATTCATTTGTTTGTCTGTATCTATTCGCATTGTCATTCAAAAATGGCACATAACGGGCCGCGGCTTGACGAAGTGCGGGCTTGAATTGAGCGAATGTTCAATTCAGACCGAAACGTAGCCAAAGCTGTGAGCCTTTTGGTAAATTTAATAAAAAAACAAAAGCAAACAGCTTTTGGCGGATAAAATAGGAGAGAAGTTCAATTTTGCACTTAACCCCGCATTTTGCCAAGCCGATGTTACCTGCTGTGCATATTTTTTATTCGTTTGTTTCTTTTAATGATTTTGTCGATTGTTTCGTCCTTATAAGACTTATATTCTTCAATATTTTGTGGCAAAGGAGAACGTTCAAAATTGTCAAATGGAAGACAAAATTTTACTTCGTAATTTTCAGTTACAAAATCTTGAAGTAAAAAGAAGTTTATGTAATTTTCAAAGTTTACGAAAAGTTTGAAAAAATCTTCATATCGACTAATTGCATTATAAAGTGGACTTTGTTCATTCAAGTAAAATAATCTAATACATTCAAGTGTTAAGTCAAATCTATCGCTTATTTTTCGGTTTACACCTCTAGCTTGATTAATTGTGAAGCCATTTTTCTTATGTGCAGGAAAAACAATATGTCCTCCAATTGTTCTTGCAATGTGTTTAAAATCTTCTCTTTCTTTTTCAGTTAACCAATCGTCAAATCGACCTTTGTATTTACCAACAAAATGAGGACACATTCTATCGCTAGAAAGATTATCAATTAAATTATTTTTTAAAACAATTCTGCCGAATTTACCACCGATTTTTAATGTTTCAAATAAGATTGATTGTTTAGAAGGAAGCTTTTTACTCCATAAGAATTTATGAATTTCATAAAGTTTTGGACTATCAGAATCTGGATCGCCACAAAGGCTATCTTTTCTAAAATCAAAATTTATGTCGATTTCAATCATTTAACGTTTCAGTATTATACGCAATTTTTGGATGCATTGCAGGTAACATTGTTTTTTCACGAAACTGATCTAGCTTTTGTTTCGTAAAAGATCATCTATATCCGCATTTCGTAAAATTAAAAACAAATATAATTATTTTTTTGTAAATTAGACACTTACTAAAACAAAATTCATGTATCACGAAGTAATTTGATGTAAAATGTAATAATGAATGTATGGATAGCGAAACAATTCTAAAAACGTTGCAAAATCGATTAAAATTACAACGATATGCAAACAATACCATAAAATCGTATTGTGGTTACGCTCAAGTTTTCTTAGAGCAGATGGAAAAATACAATAGATTAGATGAAATTCCTATTTCAGAAATCGAATTGTTTATCAATACAAAAGTAACTCAAGAAAATATCAGTGTTTCCTATCAACGTTCTTTGGTTGGGGCAATTAAAAAAGTATTTGAATTAATTGAAAATCAGAAAATCGAATTAAATTATCTTTATCCAAAACGAAAAGTTAATAAATTACCAACTTTCTTTTCTCAAGAAGAAGTACGAAATTTATTAAATGCAACAGAAAATTTAAAACATAAAGCTATTCTTACAATAATCTATAGCTGTGGATTGCGACTAAGCGAATTGATAAATTTAAAAATTGCAGATATAAAATCGGAAAGTAATTTACTTCTTATTCGTCAAAGTAAAGGTAACAAAGATCGTATAGTTGCTTTGCCAAATAAACTTTTGCTATTATTGAGAGAATACTATAAGGTTTATCAACCTAAAGACTTTTTGTTTGAAGGCGCAAAAGGCGATCAATACAGTGAAAGAAGTGTCCAATTAATTTTAAAAAACGCCATGAGTAAAGCTGGCGTTTTATCAAAAGGCAGCGTACATACATTAAGACATTCCTATGCTACTCATCTTATAAAAAGTGGAATTGATGTTCGTGTAGTTCAAGAATTATTAGGTCATAACGACATTAGAACTACCATGATTTATACGCACATTACAGATATTGATAAAAAATCGACACCAAGTCCTTTAGATTTTTTGTGATAATTTGTAAAATCTAACATATTATTTTATCTCAACAACCTTCACCACTTCACTTTTCAATACTTTAGTGCCTGCCTCATTATAAGTCTGTTCTACCGTAACTTTAATTCTGTCGTATTGTGGAATTGGAAAGTTTAATAACTCACCAATATTTTTGTACCCGAATGCTTTTGCTAAAAGAGTGATGTGACGGGTTGAGTATTTGTGTCTCTGTGTAGCAGATTCTACATTCCCAACAAAAGATTTAGCAACCCCCATTTTTAAACTGAGTTCATCTTTAGTAAATCCATGTTCCTTCCTAAGATTTTTCACGTGATTTATCAAGTCAAAGTCAAATTGAGTAGTTTCAAAATCAAATAATTTCTTCATTTAATAAAAGTTGTTTATCCAACTTGTTGGATATTAAAATAATATTATTATATTTGTATAAGCGAATTGATAATTAGACTTTTAATAGTCATAATTAAACGATGAATCTCGAGTCAAAACGACCAATTTTACTATCGAGAGTATCGTGAAATCGCTCCATGTCTCAAAAGTTTTGTACTTTCGTATACGGCATGGGCGGTTTTCACATATGCTTTAGATAGTGACTTATTAAATCGAAAGTTTTATAAGTAGGGTTTGGTCGCCCTTGACTCTAAAGTGTGAAGCCGCCTTGCTTTTTTTTGCTAGTATATCTTCATACACGAGAAACATCGTTCCATAAAACCCAACACAAAATGAGAACGAAACAAATTCCATTCATCCGTAAAAAACCACCAGACAAAGTCTGTTCGTTTTAACCATTCTTTTAAAGAACAATTCTCCGTTTTATAACATTTAACGGAACGTAAAGAAAAGGTTCCCCTTTCTTTACTCGCTCTCTATCTGAGCCTCGGTAATGAGACTTTGACAGTTAGGTTATACTCTTTTTTTCGCACATTAAAAGTAAATCCTTTATTGCCATTTTCCAAATTTATTGGGGCTACTACCTGATTTAAGTTGTAAGTAATGAGTTATAAGTAATGAGTTAAATGTATGATGTACAGATTAGATGTTAGATATGAGAATTGAGATTTTAGAGTTGTACTATGTAAAAAGTAGAATGTATTATGTATTTGAAAAAGGATTAAAAAAATGTCATATGATTTGGAGGCGAGTGTCAAAAAGTTGAAGAAAATGGTTAAAATGTTTTACTATTTGCGTAGCAAATGATTTAAAACATTCAATGGCTGAAACTTATTTTGAGCGTCGAAAATCAAAGACAAGAGTTTTTTGATTACTTTTTTGCTCTCTTCCCCGAAGAGCATATGAATACCTATAATTAAAATAGATATGCTATGAATAAAAAAGTGATAGAAAGTATTTTACATTCGTTTTTTCCTTGATAAAAAAAAGAACAAAAAAAATCAAGACCGCGATTTTCGACGTTCAATTCCCATTTCACGCACTAAAAAGATTAAATGTTTCGCATACGCTCACTAATCTTTTTTACGCTTGTTTCAATGGATTGAAGCTCGTCTGCAAATCGTATGTCGACTCTAAAATCCGTTGTTAAAAGTGATAACGAATTTGAATATTAAAAAAGGATTAAGAAACTGGCATTAAAACTCTCACGTTAAGAAAATGTTTGAGTGCAACGTTAAAAAGATTTTAGCCCATAGTTTTTTTTAAATCTTTAGTGGAGTGAAAACATTTTTAGTAGAGAGGTTTACGGACAAGAGTTTTTTGATTACTTTTTTGCTCATAAAAAAGTGATAGAAAGTATTTTACATTCGTTTTTTCCTTGATAAAAAAACGAACAAAAAAAATCAAGACCGCGATTTTCGACGTTCAATTCCCATTTCACGCACTAAAAAGATTAAATGTTTCGCATACGCTCACTAATCTTTTTTACGCTTGTTTCAATGGATTGAAGCTCGTCTGCAAATCGTATGTCGACTCTAAAATCCGTTGTTAAAAGTGATAACGAATTTGAATATTAAAAAAGGATTAAGAAACTGGCATTAAAACTCTCACGTTAAGAAAATGTTTGAGTACAACGTTAAAAAGATTTTAGCCCATAGTTTTTTTTAAATCTTTAGTGGAGTGAAAACATTTTGAGTAGAGAGGTTTACGGCCAAGAGTTTTTTGATTACTTTTTTGCTCTCTTCCCCGAAGGGCATGTGAATACCTATAATTAAAATAGATATGCTATGAATAAAAAAGTGATAGAAAGATTTCTCAATACCCCGAAATGACATATTGGATACGGTTCTGCACTTCGAATGCCTCAGTGCCCGTTTTAAAAAAGGATTTGAGTTTTGAAAAAAGAGTTAAAAATCCGACGATTTAGAATCGAAATGCAATTCAACTCTAAATTATTGGAATAAAAAAGTTGAGGTGTTTGAACGAAGTGAGTTATCAACTTTATGGAAATAATTTATTTAGTTGAATCATTGAGAGACTACTGTCGGCATCTTTTTTTGTTTCGTTTTTTGGATGAGCTTCCCCGAAGGGCATATGAATACCGACAATAAAAATAGATAAGTAATGAATAAAAAAATGAAAGTAAAGAACAAATTTGAAATAAAAAACAAAAAACCCTTTCCCAAAAACAAAGTTGGCGCGATGTACAGGAAAAAGAGTGACTTTTAAAACTAATGTTGAATTTAAAAACTATGTAAAAACGTAGAACGTCATACGTATCACGTAAAACATAAATAAAACCACCTTTATTATGCTAGAAAAAGAATTTGAATTATTAAAAAAAGGTAATTCTACTGCCTTCGAACGTATTTATGTCAGGTACAATAAACGAATCTTTTGGTTTGGTAAACAAATAATTGAGGATGATTTTGTAATAGAATGCTTGGTACAAGATGCATTTCTAAAATTATGGGAATATCGCGAAAAGATGGAATCTCCTGATCATATCTTTTTCTTTTTGAGATATGTTATGAAATACAGTTGCTATTCGCATTTTGCTAAACCGAAGAATAAGTTTTTTAGAACTGTAAGTTCACTAGAAAGTTATGAGAATTATCAAAGTTATTTGGCTGGATATGATTCCGCAGATAACATTCAAAACCTAAACGAACAAGAAACACAACAGCACTATTTTGATCAAATTATAAAAGTATTACCCTTATTAAGTGCTGAAAGAAAGCATTTGATTGAACTCTGTTTAAAACATGGATTTCAATACAAAGCGATTGCTAAAGCAATGGGAAGAGGAATCAAAGAAACCAGTAATGAAATTAAACATGCTATTGATGATCTTAAGAAGATTTTAAGTCACCAAGATAAATTAATTATTAAAACCAAAACAGTCTCTACAGCAGAGAAGGAAAATCAAATATCTGAAACACAATCGTTGATTTTAAAACTTCGATGTGAGCATAAACAATCTTTTTCAACAATAGCTTCAGCATTACAATTGTCTCAAAAAGAGGTACACAATGAATTTATAGTCGCTTATAAATTCACTCAACAAAACAAAGTTCAATCCCTAAACTATTGATCATGGAAAAATCTACTTTAATACTCACTCGAAAAATACAAATACTTATCGATTTACCAACTCAAGAAGAACGCAAAGAGGCATTAGACAAGCTTTATAGATGGCAAAACAGATGTTTTAAAGCCGCTAATTTGATTGTTTCTCATTTGTATTTACAAGAAATGATGAAAGATTTTTTGTACCTCTCTGAAGGTGTTAAATATAAATTAATGGACGAGAAGAAAGATGCAGAGGGTATATTAAAAAATTCGCAAATGAGTACCACTTATCGTGTGCTATCAGACCGTTTTAAAGGTGAAATTCCAACCAATATATTATCTTGTTTAAATAATAGACTCCACAGTTCATACAACAAAGATTCTCAAAGATATTGGAAAGGAGAAGCTTCGTTAAAAAACTTCAAACGAGATATGGCATTTCCTTTTGGAGCAGAAAGTATACGTAGCTTCTCTTACAATCCTGAGAAAAAATGTTTTTGTTTTCGGTTGTTTCAACTTCCATTCAAAACCTATTTTGGGAAAAGATTTTACAAGTAATAAAAGGTTATTGGAACAAGTGGTAAGCGGAGAAATTAAACTTTGTACATCACAAATAAAGTTAGAAAAAAGTAAAATATTTTGGTTAGCTGTTGTTGAGATCGAAAAAGAAAATCATCAATTACAACCCGAAATTATTGCAGAAGCTTCCCTCTCTTTAGAATATCCGTTGGTTGTAAAAATAGGAAAATCTCGGCTTACTATAGGAACCAAAGAAGAGTTTCTATACCGAAGGTTAGCGATACAAGCGTCCCGTAAACGAATACAAATTGGGGCAACTTATGCAAAATCGGGCAAAGGAAAAACGAGGAAACTAAAAGCGCTAGATAAAATGAGTCAAGTAGAAAAAAATTATGTGCATCATCGACTACATGTTTACAGCAGAAAGTTAATTGATTTTTGTGTAAATAATAAAGCAGGAACACTTATTTTAATGGATCAAGAAGAAAAGATAGAGCTGGCCAAAGAAGAAGATTTTGTACTGAGAAATTGGAGTTATTATAAACTGATGACCAAAATAAAATATAAGGCAGATAAAGCAGGAATTGAGCTTATAACAGCTTAAAAATATAATTTTTGAGGGTGATTGTACACCCGTAAGGTGAGGTTGATAATAAACACTCACTAAATATAAACAACATATATAACGCAAGGGCCAATTTTTTTTCATCTACAGATACTTGCTAGATACTCCCAACATAAAGGCAGGATAAAGGCAACATAGTGGCAGTAGAATGTATGTAAAAGATTTTTGTAGTTCAGGGGTTGTAATAATTGACAAGTTGTTTTTTATACAAAAAAATGTTTAGTGGAAAACAAAAGGATATCATTTTTAAAGTTTCAATGAATTTAAACTCGTCATTTGAGCAATGATAATCTTTAAATTTCATTTAAAAAAGTAGATTTTAGTGTTGTACTATGTAATATTTATAATGTATTAAGTAAAATCCATTATGTATTTGTGAGAGGCTGGAATTTTCAAGGCTTCGAAATAACACAAAATCACTTTTTGAATACAAATATAAAATGAAGTAGATTACCAAAATAACCTTTGAGAATCATTTAAATCGTAAGAACACATGACCAAAAACAGTATTTCCACTTGATATTCAGCACAATGACCAAGACGATTCAAACCTCTAAAATAAGTATCATTTGATGCTATTCTGAAATAAACTCAGAATGATAAAATCCGTAAAACGTTAAGCGTAGAACGTAAAACTTAATAAAACCTATGTTTCTATTGTGGTTAGAATATTCATTTTTTATTCGGTATTCTTCTTGATGGGGCACAACAACGATGTAAAATTAACCCTTAGACAAGCAAATTAACTAGAAGTGACGAATAATGAACCTAATTGATTATCCATTAACCTAAATGGAGGTTGTATGCACTAAAATGCATTTTTTCTGTATCGGTTGTGTATCCACGCTATATGCATTCTGTATCCATTGTATATCCATTCCGTATGGTTTGTTCGGTGCTCGTGTATCGAAAGGTTGATTACCATTTAGACAAAAAAAGTAACTATTCAACTAAAAAAGTCAATTTATTACATAAATAAGGAGTAACAATTTATTTCTTTAAAATCTTAAAACTATGTTGATTCGAATTTATTTTAACGAAATAAACGCCAGAAGTAAGATGTTCTAAATTTATCTGTGAAACAGCTGTTCGAAACTTGTTTTCATAGACCTGTATTCCTGTTTCGTTATATATAGAAATTGTAGGTTGCTTTAAAATCTGCGAAAAATGAAGGTTTCTCTTTACTGGATTTGGATACACTTGCAAAGTTGAAATAGTGTGATCTGTTGTAGTCAACTTCTCTTGTGCTTGAGAAAAATGTAATATAGTCGCCAAAGCTCCTTTCGCTACTTCTGTCAAATAATTCAAATCTAAATTAGCTATTATATCTTGAGCAGTATGTGCATAAGGCGTTTCATTTTTTTCGAAAAGTCCAGTTATTGGATAACCAACTGCCTGAAAAGGCATATAATCGGAACTATAAGCATTCGAAATTTCAGTTTTTAGAGTTGTATACAAGGGAAAAATATTCGACATTTGATTAGTCAAATCAGAAGAAGCTGCATTATTTGATGTTGGATTACTTTCATCTTGCTCACAAACAATTGTTGAATTTACTTTATTCGCCACTCCTCCTACCTCATCAATATTCAGAACAGCTTTAATGTTTAAATTCTGAGGAACTGCAATTTGATTGACATATGTCTGACTTCCTATTAAACCGCGTTCTTCTCCTGTAAAATGAATAAACTTGATCGAATAATCAGTATCGATATCTTTAATTAATCGAGCAATTTCTAATAAAGTAACCGTTCCCGATCCATTATCATTCGCTCCAGGTCCATTTAATGTATCATAATGACCATCGATGATAATAAATTTATCAGGATATTTTTTTCCAATTTTAGTTATGATTAAATTATTTCCAACATTTCCAAAAACATTTACAGATTGCTGCTCTATGTTTGAATAGCCATATGCAATATAATAAGATTTCAACCAATCAAAAGCATTATTATGCGCAGAAGAACCGACAGTTTTGATTCCGAAATCTTGAAATTTTTGTAGCTTTTGATGAACAGAATCATATTTAACTTGATCTACTATCGATTGATAAAACGGATTTAACTCTTGTGCAGCCGCATTAATAGAAAAAACAAATAATGGTAGAAATATATACTTCATATTCTCTAAATTAATTAATCAACAGTAAAACGTAAAAGATTAAAAATTATTCAAAATAGTTTTTAATTCTTCGATACTTTCTGTTGCTTTTTTCTTGATATGCGTAATAGATGAATTGGTATAGGTATCTGATGGATCGATATAGATAATTGGGACATTTGTTTTTGCATAATCTTTGAGCGAAGCAGCTGGATACACTTGCATCGATGTTCCAATAATTACCAAAATATCTGCCTTTAAAACCTCATTAATCGCATTTTCTATTTCCGGAACCATTTCGCCAAACCACACAATATGCGGACGAAGTTGATTTCCATCTTCAGCCAAATCTCCAAGTTTGATATCTTTATTCCAATCAATAATTTGATTCTCATCTTTTTCGCTTCGCGCTTTTCTCAATTCGCCATGCAAATGAATTATTTTAGAAGAACCTGCTCTTTCATGCAAATCGTCTACATTTTGAGTGATAATTACAACTTCAAAATCATTTTCTAACTCTTTCAAGAAATGATGCGCAGTATTGGGTTCAACATCGAATAATTGTTTTCGACGTTGATTATAGAATTCTTGAACCAATTTTGGGTTTCTTTGATAACCTTCAATCGAAGCGACTTCCATAATATCATGATTTTCCCACAAACCATTGGCATCTCGAAAAGTAGAAATTCCACTTTCAGCACTAATTCCAGCTCCCGTTAAAACAATTAGCTTCTTTTTCATTTCGAATGTATTAATTGAAGTAAATATAACTTTATAAAACAACAAAACTCCATTTCTATAAATGGAGTTTTGTTGTTTTATTTTATTTTTTTTAATTCATCTAATTTGACTAGACACATAATACTAAATGTTGCAAACATGGTCAACGTAAGAATTGCTGCATTAATTATCATAAGCTTTGTTTTTTGGTTATTAATTTGAATTAAAGTTACTTCAAATCATTTCTTTCGAAAAGTATTTCATTAAGAAATATCGACTTAACTCTCTTATTTTTAATGAATAAACTTTAACCTCAAGGCATAAAAAAACCTCAATTGGGAACAACTGAGGCTTTTCTCTACTAAAACTTAAGTACCATGAAAACTCAACTAACTTATATAAAGACTAGTACTTACTCTAGAATCATCAAATGATATACCAAATTATATTTCAACATATTAAAAATAAAAAAGCAGTCAATAAATTGACTGCTTTAAATAATTTGTATTTAAAATATACTTAGAAAGTGTATTTATTTTCTTTGATTAACAAATCTGCAATTTCAGTTTTTAAGTTAACTACGTTTGGATATTCGTTGTAACGTGTAAATCTTCTTAAACCAGATAACATCATGCGTTGCTCATCTCCTTCTGTGAAAGAAACGATACCGCGAGTAGCTTCTGTTTTAATAATTTCTACCGATTTGAATAATTGTAATTGAACTAATTTTTCTGCATTCTTCGCCGCATCAGCACCTTTTACATTTGCAATTTTTTCTGCACGTAACATCGCCGATTCAACCATATAAATTTCTTGCATAATACGAGAAGCAGCAATAATCAACTGTTGGTGTTGCTCTAATTCTGCACCAAACTTTTGCAAAGCAGAACCCGCAACCATAAAGAACGATTTCTTAAGATTTGCAATGATTTCTTTTTCTTGCGCAAATAATTCTGAATAATCTGGAACATCAAACGATGGAATAGACATTAATTCGTTCGCCACATTCATTGCAGGAGACATTAAATCTAATTTTCCTTTGAATGCTCGTTTTACTAACATCGATACACATAATAAGGTATTGATTTCGTTAGTTCCTTCGTAAATTCTCGAAATACGCGCATCTCTCCAAGCTGCTTCCATTGGCATTTCTTTCGAATACCCCATTCCTCCGTAAATCTGAATTCCTTGATCGGCAGAAACTTGAGCTGCATCAGAAATCCAAACTTTCAAAATAGAAGCTTCAATTGCATATTCTTCGATACCTTTTAACTCGGCTTCGTTATGTGGCATTCCTTTCGCAATATTATCTTCGATTGCATCTTCCACATCTTTTGCCGCGCGATAAGCACCCGCTTCTGAAGTAAACGCAGAAACAGCCATATCAGCTAATTTTTCTTTGATTGCTCCAAATGTATTGATTGATGTATTGAACTGTTTACGTTCTGCTGCATATTGTAAAGAATAATCTAAAATACGACGTTGAGCATCTAAACATGCCGCCCCTAATTTGATACGACCAACATTCAATGCATTCATTGCGATTTTAAATCCTCCGTTTCTTTCTCCTAAAAGATTTTCAACTGGAACACGAACTTCATTAAAGAAAACTTGACGTGTTGATGAAGATACAATTCCTAATTTATCTTCTTCTTCTCCTAAAGAAAAACCAGCACCCGCTTTATCTTTTTCTACGATGAAAGCAGTGATGTTTTTATCCTCATCGATACGTGCAAAAACAATGAATAAATCTGCAAAACCAGCATTTGTAATCCACATTTTTTGACCTGTGATGATGTATTCTTTTCCATCTTCAGAAAGAACAGCTTTTGTTTTTCCCGAATTTGCATCAGAACCTGCTTCTGGCTCAGTTAAACAATATGAAGCAAACCATTCTCCTGTTGCTAATTTTGGTAAATATTTTTGTTTTTGCTCTTCTGTTCCGTATAAAGTGATTGGCATTGTACCAATTCCGGTATGTGCACCGAAAGCTGTTGCTAAAGACCCTGTCGCTCCAGAAATGTAATCGCAAACTAACATTGTAGTAACGAATCCCATTCCCATTCCACCGTATTCTTCTGGAACAGAAATTCCTAATAATCCTAATTCACCAATTTTACGCATTAATTCTTCAATTAACGCATAATCTTTTTTCTCGATTTTGTGTTTATTCGGAACTACTTCTTTATCGATAAATTCTTTTGCTGATTGCAAAATCATTTGTTGTTCTTCTGATAAATCTTCGTAAGTGAAGATGTCGTTAAAAGAGGCATCTTTAATTAAGTATTGACCTCCTATTAATCTATTTGGATTTGTAGACATATTTTTTTGTTGTTTTAGATATTAGATTTTAGAAATGAGAAGTTAGATAAATCAGAAATCTATAATCTAACCTCTCAATTCTGTGTTTTATTTTAGGTATTCGAAAATTGAAGCTGCCCCTTGACCTGTTCCAACACACATGGTAACCATTCCATATTTGGCTTTACGCGCTTCCATTTCATGTAACAATTGAACGGTTAATTTTGTTCCAGAACATCCCAATGGATGTCCTAAAGCAATTGCACCTCCATTTACATTAACAATATCAGGATTCAGATTCAACTCGCGCATTATCGCAACAGATTGCGAAGCGAACGCTTCATTCAATTCAATTAATTGGATATCTTCTTGTTTAAGACCTGCTTGTTCCAACGCTTTCGGAATAGCGAACATTGGTCCCATTCCCATAATACGTGGTGCTAAGCCAACCGTAGAATACGCCATTAAACGAGCAACTGGCTCAAGACCTAATTCTTTTACCATGTCTTCTGACATTACCATTACGAAAGCAGCTCCGTCTGACATTTGCGAAGAGTTACCAGCAGTAACAGATCCTCCTTGTGCAAATACAGGGCGTAACTTTGCTAAACCTTCAATAGACGTATCAGCGCGAGGACCTTCGTCCACTTTGAAATCTATTTTCTTGGTTTGAACTTTTTCTTTATCATCTAAGAAATTAAATTCAACATCAATCGGAACGATTTGAGATGCAAATTTTCCTTCAGCATTTGCTTTTAATGCTTTTTGATGCGAATTGAATGCAAATAAATCTTGATCCTCACGAGACACTTTAAATTCTTTTGCAACTTCTTCCGCTGTTAATCCCATTCCCCAATAATAATCTGGATGATCTTTCGCTAAATCTGTTTCTGGAATTGGTTTGTAACCTCCCATCGGGATATACGACATCGATTCTGCACCACCAGCAATGATACATTCTGCCATTCCTGTTCTAATTTTAGCAGCCGCCAAAGCAATTGCTTCTGATCCTGAAGCACAATAACGATTTACTGTAACACCTGGAACTTTGTCTGTGTCTAATCCCATTAATGAGATAAGACGTGCCATATTCAATCCTTGTTCTGCCTCTGGCATTGCACATCCAACGATTAGATCGTCGATACGTGTTGGATCTAAAGTTGGATAATCTTGCATTAAACGCTTGATTACTGTAGCAGCCATTTCATCTGGACGCGTAAAACGCAATGTTCCTTTTGGTGCTTTTCCTACAGCTGTTCTATATCCTGTAACTATATATGCTTGTTTCATTTTTTTAAAAGTATTAGATTGTATCATGTAAGATGTAAGATGTACAAAGTATTTAATTAAAATTCTGAATTAATTTCACTAACATATTTTGTATATGTTTTAAGTCACTCAACAACTCTTCTGAAATTCCTTTTTGAATAAATTCTAAATCTTTAGCTAAAATAATTTGACATTCTAATTCGAATGACGAACCTAAAGCTATGTTTAGAAAATTAATAAATTGAGCATTTGAATTTCTACCAGCACCTTCTGCAATATTCGAAGCAATCGATATGCAAGCTCTTCTCGACTGAGATGTTAAACCATAAATTTCACTTTTTGGATAATTTGATGTAATCTCATAAAATCTTTTTGTAAAACTCATTGTTTTCTGCCAAACGATCAATTCTTTAAAATCATGCATAAATACTTTTTACAATTTACTTTTTACTTAATACAAAGATTAATTACGCAACGGTTTACCTGTTTTTAACATATGCTGAATACGCTCTAATGTTTTTCTTTCTCCACAAAGAGATAAGAATGTTTCGCGCTCTAAGTCTAACAAGTATTGTTCTGAAACATAAGTTGATTCAGACAAATTACCACCTGTCATTACATATCCTAATTTATTCGCAATTAAACGATCATGATCCGAAGCAAAACGTCCAGCAACCATAGAATCTGTTCCAACATAGAACATTCCCATTGCTTCTTTTCCTAACACTTCTACTTTACGTTGAATTGGTTGTGTATAACCTGCTTCTGCCATAATAATTGCATGTTTCTTCGCTTCTGCAATTTGACGTTCGGCATTTACTACAACAATATCTTGCTCACGAATAATTCCCATATTCTTCGCTTCATAAGCTGAAGTTGCCACTTTCGCAGTTGCGATATTCATGAAATTATCACGTAAATGATTTACTTTTACATCATCTTTTAAAGCGAATTCAGTTGCACGGCGCGCAAATTCTTTCGAACCTCCACCACCTGGGATTAATCCAACTCCAACCTCAACCAAACCAATGTAAGTTTCGGCAGCAGCTACAATTTTATCCGCATGCATTGACATTTCGCAACCTCCACCAAGCGTCATTCCGTGAGGAGCAACAATAACTGGAATAGATGAATAACGAACACGCATCATTGTATCTTGGAACATTTTGATTGCCATATTCAATTCCCACCAATCTTGCTCAGCAGCCATCATCATAATCATGGCTAAATTAGCACCAACAGAGAAATTATCTCCTTGGTTACCAATTACAACTCCACGATAATCTTTTTCTGCTAACTCGATTCCTTTATTGATTCCTTGTAAAACTCCTCCTCCAAGAGAATTCATTTTAGAACGGAACTCAATATTGATGATTCCATCTCCTAAATCTTGAATAGATATTTCTTGGTTTGACCAGATTTCATTTGTTTTTCTGATGTTATCTAAAATAATAAATGCATCTTGACCTGGAATTAATTCGAATTGTTTTGATGATTGATTATAGAATAATTTCTTACCATTTTCGATTTTATAAAAAGAATCTGCACCTGAAGCAGCTAATTCTTTTACCCAATCCGAAACCTTGAAACCTTCTGATTCTACTAATTGAATTCCGTTTTGTAACCCAACCAAGTCCCATGTTTCAAATGGACCATATTTCCAAGCGTAACCTGTTTTTAAAGCGTCATCAATTGGATAAAGTACATCTGTAATTTCTGGAACACGTTGAGAAACGTAAGCGAATAATGAAGCAAAATGTTTGCGAATCAATTCTCCAGCCTTACCAGAATCTTTCAATAAAACACCTAATTTATTACGCATAGATCCTGCATTTTTAGCAGTTTCTACAGCTGTAACTTTTGCACGTTCCATTGGACGATACTCTAACGTATCAAGATTTAAGGCAAAACGATTGGTATTCCCTTCTTTATCAATTTCTTTATAATAGAAACCTTTTTTCGCTTTATCTCCTAAGAATTTATTTTCGATTAAGAAATCCAAGAATTTTGAATCTTTCAAACCTTGGATCATTTCGTCATTTGGCGCATTTTGCTGTAAACCTTTTGTTACATTATATGCTGTATCCAAACCAACCAAATCACCCAATTTGAATGTTCCCGTTTTTGGACGACCCAAAATAGAACCTGTCAAAGTATCAACTTCTTCAATCGTTAATCCAATTTCTTGCGCCAATTCCATCACTTTCGCCATCGAGTAAACTCCTACTCTATTCCCGATAAAACCTGGCGTATCTTTACATAAAACTGGTGTTTTACCTAAAAATAAAGATGCATAGTTTTGGAAAAACTCAACAACAGATTTATCTGTTTGAGGAGTTGGGATAATTTCGAATAATTTTAAGTAACGTGGCGGATTGAAGAAATGCGTTCCGCAGAAATGTTTCTGAAAATCATCTGAACGACCTTCAGCCATCAAATGAATTGGAATACCAGAAGTATTAGAAGTGACTAAAGTTCCTGGTTTACGGAAGTTATCTACACGCTCAAAAATAGATTGTTTAATATCCAATCTTTCGATCACAACCTCTATTACCCAATCCGAGTTTTTAATCTTCTCGAAATCATCATCAAAATTCCCTACAGTTATACGAGAAGCAAATGCTTTGTCATAAATTGGTGAAGGATTGCTTTTTAAAGCAGCATCTAAGTGAGTTTGAGCAGTTCTGTTACGAACTACTTTACTCTCTAAAGTAAGTCCTTTCGCTTGCTCTTGTGGTGTAAGCTCGCGAGGAACCATATCTAACATCAAGACTTCGACTCCGATATTTGCAAAATGACATGCAATACCAGACCCCATCACTCCTGATCCTAATACAGTTACGTGTTTAACGTGTCTTCTCATAATTGTTTTTAAATATTTTTTTGTCCGATATTAATTGGTTAATCTTATAAATCACTTCCAAGAAAATTTGCATTTTCTCTGGCTCGATGTGATTATTAATTGATTCATTAAATTGCAAAACAAAATGTTTTGAAATATCTCTCATTCTTAATCCTTCTTCAGTCAAAGTGATCAACACACTTCTCCCATCTTCTGGATTTGGTTTTCGAACGATAAAATTTCTTGCTTCTAAGTTTTTTAATGTTCTCGACAAGCTTGTTGGCTCTATTCCCATCTTTGGTCCTAGCGACGTACTTGGCGTACCTCCTTTCGGATCTATTGATAATAATGTAAAGGCATACACCATTGTAGAATCGTAAGCACCAGCTTGCTCATTATACATTTTCTGAACTGACAACCATGTTGAACGCAATAAATAATCTATCGTTAAATCTTCTCTTAACATATTTTAGTGTATGTATAACAAATATAATCTTTTTTTTATTATGCAAGCATAATAAAGTTTTAAAATTTAATTTTGTTTAACAAATAATGATTCAATTTACTATTTCTCAATGAAATGTAACTTTAAATTATGATTAATAAAATAAATAGTATGATTAAATAATACTTAAATTTATTCCATTAATAAAAAACCGACTGCAGTAGTGTAAAAATACGCTATAATTAGTATCGAAAATAAGTATAATGTTGGTTTTGTATTATAAATAAATAAGATTGTTTAATCTCTTTTCAACGACATACATTCGTAGAAATTTTAAAATACTGCTTATGGAATCAAACCATACGATGAACAAAGTAACAGCGGCAACGCTATTAATCGCATTTGGAATCATTTACGGTGATATTGGAACAAGTCCTTTATATGTAATGAAAGCGATAATTGGCGAGACTCGCGTGATTGAAGAGAGCATTGTCTACGGAGGCGTTTCTTGTGTCTTTTGGACTTTGTGCTTTCAGACTTCTATCAAATATGTATGGTTGACACTAAAAGCAGATAACGATGGCGAAGGAGGTATTTTTTCGTTATACTCGCTTATCAAGAAAAAAGGTAAAAACCTGATTATTCCTACAATTATTGGCGCTTCTGCTCTTCTCGCCGATGGAATTATTACTCCTCCTGTCTCTGTTTCTTCTGCTGTAGAAGGACTTCGAATGTTAAACGGATTAGAACACCTTCCGACTATACCTATCGTTATTTTTATTCTTTCGATGCTATTTTTCTTTCAACGATTTGGAACAAATAAAGTAGGTAAAATATTTGGCCCATTTATGGTTCTTTGGTTTACAATGCTTTTAGGATTAGGTGTTTTACATATTGTGCATCATCCAAGTATTATAAAAGCGCTTAATCCGTATTATGCGTACAATCTTCTGATGAATTATCCACATGGATTTTGGATTCTTGGAGCTGTTTTTTTATGTACAACTGGAGCCGAAGCATTATATTCTGACTTAGGGCATTGTGGCCGTAAAAATATTAGAATCAGTTGGATTTATGTAAAAATATGTCTAGTCGCGAACTATCTAGGACAAGCTGCATGGTTAATGCATCAAGATGATCCAATGATGGATGGAAGAAATCCTTTTTACGAAATGATGCCCGACTGGTTTTTAATCCCTGGGATTTGTATTGCTACAGGAGCTGCTATTATCGCATCACAAGCTTTAATTACGGGATCCTTTACATTGATTAACGAAGCGATTAACTTAGGTTATTGGCCAAGAACATTAATCATTCAACCAAACGAACACAAGAGCCAAGTATACATCCCAACAATCAATTTTATGTTGTGGGCAGGTTGTGTATTTATTGTTTTATACTTCCGAGATTCTTCTCACATGGAAGCCGCATACGGACTCGCAATTACCGTCACAATGTTAATGACAACCTTTTTATTATCCTATTACCTTAATTATTATACGAAATTCAACAAAGTCTTTATCGTTGCGATTCTATCAATTTTTGTTGCGATTGAATCATCATTCTTTGTTGCAAACGTTGTGAAATTTGTAGACGGAGGATACTTAGCATTGTTAATGGGATGGCTATTCTTTGTCGTAATGTATTGTAGTTTCTATGGAAAGATCCTTAATTCTCGTAATCTTGAGTTCGTTAAAATTAAGCGTTACGCCAATGTTTTAACTGAATTGAGCGAAGATAAAACAGTCAATAAATATTCTACTTTCTTATTTTATTTAACAAAATCAACCAACCCAAAAAATATTGAGAAATATAGTATTCAATCTATTTTATCAAAACGTCCAAAACGTGCAGATGTATACTGGTTTGTGAATATTAGTCGAGATAGTGAACCTTATACATTAAACTATAAAATTCTACCAATTGTAGATCAAAAAATATATCGAATTACGTTTAATATCGGATTTAGAGTTCAACCAAAAACAGAACAATACATCAAAAAAGTAATTAATGATATGTATGCAAATGGTGAATTGGAATTGAAATATCTAAATCCTTGCTTGAAAAAATACAACCAAGATCCTGATATGAAGTTCGTATTAATAGAAAAATTCCCTTCAATTGAAACAAAATTAAGCATGAAAGAATTCTTTACCTTAAAAGTATATTACATTTTAAAGAAAATAGAATTCAATATTCCTAAATCATTTGGATTAGAGAAAAACGATGTTGTCGTAGAACATATTCCTTTGTACATGCACAAACATAATGTTGATGATTTGAAAAGAATTCAATAAAATTGAAAAATCCTGAAAATTAATTTTCAGGATTTTTTTATTGATATAATTTTCTTCATTCAAACTATCAAATAAATTTTATACATTTATATTTATCATAAACTATTAAAATTCTATTCATTATGTTTGAAATTTATCAAGACAAAGCAGGAGAATATCGTTTTCGTTTGAAAGCTAAAAATGGACAAAATATTTTAGCAAGCGAAGGATACAAGCAAAAAGCAAGTTGTGAAAACGGAATTGAATCTGTTCGTAAAAATTCGCAAGACGAATCCAAATTCGAATTAAAAGAAGGCGCTTCTGGTAAATGGCATTTTAATCTAAAAGCTACGAACGGACAAGTTATTGGAACAAGCCAATCGTACGAAACAGAATCTGGTGCTAAAAATGGAATTGCGTCTGTAAAAACAAATGCGTTAGAAGCAGAAGTAAAAGAAGTTGAGGGATAAACATGAACTTCTATAAAAAGCTGAAGCCTTGGATAAATCCAAGGCTCAACCTAATTAACACTAATATGAATTAACACTAAAAACTTATGAAGTAAAATAATGTTCAACTTTATTTTAGATGCGATCTAAGCATCCAAGCAGTTTTTTGATGTTGTTCCAATAATCCAACTAAGAAATCCGAAGTTGAAATATCATTGAACTCTTCAATTTCTACTACAGCTTGTGCCAAAAAGTCAATAATCACTTCATGGTCGTGTAGCAAATCAGCAATAAAACTCAAACTATTTTTGTTCTCTGTTTTTCTTGCTTCAGACAAATGAGCTAACTGCAAATACTCTGTCATTGTTGCTGGTGCGTAAACATCTTTTTGACGAATCTTCTCGGCAACATCGTCTATGACAATTTGTAACTCGTTATACAACGATTCAAAATACACATGTATTGTTTGAAAATCTGGACCTTCTACATTCCAATGTGCATTTCTTGTTTTTAAGTATAAAATATGTTCGTCTGCTAATAATTTAATTAAAATATCAGCAATCTTTTGTTTTTTTTCTGGCGATAATAATTTCATTTGTTTAAATTTTATATTGTCTATTTTGATTAACTTTACTACTGCAAAGATAAAACCAGAAAAGATTTATATCATAGATTTTCTAAATCTAATATCTATTCTTTTATAATTAAAAACTATGAACGACTCGTTACAACTTAAAATAAATAATGATGTTTAGTTAAAAACAGAATTATTATTTTTGATAGGACAAATTTATAGTGGTTTTTTCAAATAAAGCCATTCTTAAAAGTTAAAAATTAATTAAATTTCTATGAAAAAGTTCCTTTTATTTATCATTTCTTTAACCCTAAGTAGTGCCATTTATGCTCAAATAAATCAAAATCAACCCATTAATAACAATTGGCGATTTGGTGGTGGACTTGGACTATCTTTTGGTAATAACAGCTATTTTGGTTTTAATATTTCACCAAGTGTGGGTTATATGGTCGCAAACAATATAGAACTTGGTGCCACAGCTGGTTATCAATATGCAAAAGATGATTATGCTAAATTAAATTTATTTAATGTAGGTCCATATATCAACTTCTTTCCAATCGAAAACATATTTTTGAGAGCGAATTATATGTATTATTCAGGAAAACAAAAATACAATGATCGCACGCTTTATTACAATAACATCTATGAAGCAACTTTAGATGAATCTGCTTTATGGCTTGGAGGCGGTTATCAATCAAGTGGACCAGTTAGATTTCAGGCTGGTGTTATGTACAATGTATTATATAAAGAAAACGAAAGTATATTTTCGAGTGGATTTCAACCATTCATGGGAGTTTCGATAGGATTATAAAAAAAATCCATCTCAAAAATATTGAGATGGATTTTATATTATTAACTAAAAAAATTAAAAATCTTCTTCTGTTCCTTTTAATTTTTCTGCATTTTCTGCCATTTTCAGTGCATCAATCATTTCCTGAATATCTCCGTTCATAAAGTTATCCAAATTGTAAATTGATTTATTAATACGGTGATCTGTTACACGACCTTGCGGATAGTTGTATGTACGAATCTTAGCCGAACGGTCACCAGTTGATACTAATGATTTACGTTGAGCAGAACGCTCTGAATGTTTCTTCTCAAACTCGATTTCATACAATTTTGTACGTAATAATTGTAAAGCCTTTTCACGGTTCTTATGCTGTGAACGCGCTTCTTGACATACAATTACAATTCCAGAAGGTTTATGTGTTAATTGAACTTTCGTTTCAACTTTATTTACATTTTGTCCTCCCGCACCAGATGAACGAGCTGTTTGATATTCTAAATCAGCTGGATTAATCACTACATCTACTTCTTCTGCTTCTGGCAAAACCGCAACTGTAATTGCCGAAGTATGTACACGCCCTTGAGACTCTGTTTCAGGAACACGTTGTACACGGTGAACACCAGATTCGTATTTCATAGTTCCGTAAACAGCATTTCCTTCAACTTGCATCACTAACTCTTTGTATCCTTTTCCAGATGCTTCAGAAGTATTCAATACCTCATGTTTCCAACCTTTTTCTTTAAAATACATTGAATACATACGGTAAATATCCTCTACAAAAATTGCTGCTTCATCACCACCTGTACCCGAACGTAACTCAACAATAACGTTTTTATCATCTTCTGGATCTTTAGGAATCAACATCATTTTGATTTCTTCTTCCAAAGCAGGAATTGCATTGATCGCTTCATCTTTTTCGATTTTGGCTAACTCAACCATTTCTGCATCAGAACCATCATTGATAATTTCATCAGCTTCTTCAATAGCATTGATATAACCTTCATATACTTTTTGAATCTCTACGAAATCTCTAAGATCTGAATATTCTTTGTTCAGTTTCGCATAACGAGCTTGATCTGTCACGATATCTGGTTGAATGATTAAATCAGCTACCTCATCGAAACGTTGTTTAATTGCTCTTAATTTATCTAATAGACCTAAATCTGCCATATACTTTTATTGGATTGCAAAGATACAATAACTCAGGGGATTCAGAAAATTTGAATAAAAAAAAACCGATGAAAATCATCGGTTTTGTATTATACAATTGATTAAAATTATTTTTTTACAATTTTTTGAGTAAATTTATTCACTCCATCTGTAACTGTTACAATATATATTCCTTTTCCTAAATCAGAAACATCATATGCCTCACCTGCTGAGAATGATTTAACTTTTTTACCTGTTAAATCAGTTACAGTAACTTGAACTTTAGAAGCTGTATAAGCTTGACTTAAATTCAATTTAAACTCATCTTGAACTGGGTTTGGATAAAGAGATACTTTAGATTTATTTAAATCACTTACTCCTAATGTTTCTCCTGTTACTTTTACATCATCTAAAGAAAGAAAATCCATATCTGTTACATCATGATGTCTAAATGTTATAAAAACACTCTTTCCTGCAAAAGAAGAAATATCAACATTTTTAGTTTGAACACCTGGAAAACCACCTGCCCCATCATATGTTTCTGTGAAAACAGGCGTTTCTAAAACTGCTTCATAGACATCTTCTAAAGTATGTACATAAACTGAATAATTTTCACTATTCCAAGCTCTATTTCCAGCTGCTGTTACTTTCCACTCTAACTTAATAGGTCCAGTAACATTTGTCAAATCAATTAATGGTGATGTAGCTGCATTATCAGGAGTTAAAGGTTTGACCTGCCAAGATCTTGATATTAAAGAGATAGGTGTAGATGGTTGCCCTGTTGTGTTTGGAACAAAATACATATCTCCAAAATTATAGCCATCTCCATCCATATCTTCAAAAGTCCATCCTGCAGGAGGATTAGCTACCGTTGCAGAGTTAAAATCTTCAAAATAAACCACATTTTGCGCATTTGCAGAAACTGCTGCTACCGTTAGTAAAGAAAATAAAAATTTTTTCATAAATAATTCATTTTTAGTGTTAATTAATATTAAATATTACATAAACATATAAAAAAACCGCAACAAACATCAATATAAGTGTGACGAAAATCACATTTTAGAACCATTCAAAATAAATATCTAAAAATCAATCAAATAAAAAAACCGATGAAAAATCATCGGTTTTGTATTTTTAGCACTTAATATTAACGTGTAAATAACAACTCTCTGTATTTTGTTAAAACCCAATATTCGTTGTCTACCATTAGTTCTAACTTATCTGCATGATAACGAATTTCATCATAATATGGTTTTACTTTATCACAATAAGCATGTGCTTTTTCTTCTAAAGATTCTACTACATTTGCTTCTTTACGTGCATCCATCATCAAATGTAATTTTGCATTTAATTCGTTTACATGCATCGAAATTTTCTTTAAAATCATGATTTGTTCACTTGCATATTGTTCATAATCATTTCCAAATATATCTTTAAATCCTCTAATGTTTTTAATCAACAAGTTTTGATATTTAAAAACAGTCGGAATTATATGATTTCTAACAATATCTCCTAACACACGCCCTTCAATCTGAATTTTCTTGATATACTCTTCTAATTCAATTTCATAACGTGCTTCAACCTCTGTACTATTCATTACATTTACTTCTGCAAATAAATCCAACGATTTTTGAGAAATTTTTGCTTTTAAAGCAGATGGAGTTGTTTTATGATTTGATAATCCGCGACGTGCAGCTTCTTCTTCCCATTCTTTACTATATCCATCTCCTTCGAACAAAATATTTTTTGTTTCCTTAATATATTCTCGTAATACATTGAAAATCGCTTCATCTTTCTTTAAACCACTTTCAATCAATGTGTCAACTTCTTTCTTGAAATCAATCAACTGTTTTGCTACTATTGCGTTTAAAGTTGTCATTGCATTTGCACAGTTTGCAGTCGATCCAACAGCACGGAATTCGAATTTATTTCCTGTAAAAGCAAATGGTGAAGTTCTATTACGATCTGTATTATCCAATAAAACGTCTGGAATTTTCCCAACAACGTTTAATTTTAAATCTGTTTTTTCTTCTGGAGATAATTTCCCTGTCGAAACACCTTCTAATTCTTCCAATACTTTTGTCAATTGTTGACCAATAAATATCGAAATAATTGCTGGAGGCGCTTCATTTGCACCTAAACGATGATCATTAGAAGCAGAAGCGATTGAAGCACGCAATAATTCTTCGTAGATTGAAACCGCTTTTATTGTATTAATAAAAAACGTTAGAAACTGTAAGTTACTATTTGGTGTTTTTCCTGGGGCTAATAAATTCACTCCAGTATCCGTTGCTAACGACCAGTTATTATGTTTTCCTGATCCGTTAACACCTTTGAATGGTTTTTCATGGAATAATACTTTGAAATGATGACGTTCTGCAACTTTTTGCATCACATCCATCAATAAAGAATTATGGTCAACTGCTAAATTTGTTTCTTCGAAAATAGGAGCCAACTCAAATTGATTCGGAGCTACCTCATTATGACGAGTTTTCACAGGAATACCTAACAACATACATTCGTTCTCTAAATCGCGCATATAGTTTAATACTCGAGAAGGAATCGATCCAAAATAATGATCTTCTAATTGTTGACCTTTCGCTGATACATGTCCTAACAATGTTCTTCCTGTTTGTAAAATATCTGGACGAGAAGCTGCCAAAGCATCATCAATTAAGAAGTATTCTTGTTCCCAACCTAAAGTTGGTATAACTTTCTTCACATTCTTATCAAAAAACTTCGCAACTTCTGTAGCTGCCTCATCTATTGATAAAAGCGCTCTTAATAATGGAGCTTTATTATCTAAAGCTTCTCCTGTGTACGAAACAAAAACTGTCGGTATACATAAAGTTGTACCGAAAATAAATGCAGGAGATGTTGGATCCCAAGCTGTATATCCTCTTGCTTCGAAAGTATTACGAATCCCTCCGTTTGGAAAAGAAGAAGCGTCTGGCTCTTGTTGAACCAATAATGATCCACTAAATTTTTCTACTGGATCACCACCTCCAAATGAAGTTTCGAAAAAAGCATCATGTTTTTCCGCTGTTGTTCCTGTTAATGGTTGAAACCAGTGTGTATAATGTGTTACACCTTTGCTCATCGCCCACTCTTTCATCCCTAAAGCAACAAAATCTGCCATTTTACGGTCGATTTTTGTACCATGATCCATTGCAGAACGAACTGCTTTGTATGCTTCAGAAGTTAAATGCTGACGCATTGCTTTGTCATTAAATACATTACTTGCAAAAATATCAGATTTTTTACCTAATTCTGGAACACTAACTGGTGTTCGATTGCTTGCTGCTTTTAAAGCTTCAAAACGAAATGATGTCATAAAGAAATAATTTGTGTTGTTTTATCACACAAAAATAAATAAAAAATAAACACAAAATTAAATAACCCCTATTTTTTTAGGGGGTGTAATTTATTTTAATCAACAAAAACTCAGAACACCCCTGTTTTAAGCTTATTTATTTAATATAATTATCAAAATTAATTTTTATTTAATATTGAAATGGAATAATCAGAAACGAAAAAAGCAGTTTCAACACGTTGAAACTGCTTTTAGACACTCATAATATAAAAAGTTTTTGGTCTATCTGAATCTATCTACTGATTTTACAAGATCATCATCCTTCTTAATCAAACGATTGGCAATTGACAGAAGCACAATCGAAGCTAAAGGAACTAATGCCCAAATACCTTTCTCAGAATTTCCTTCTCCAGGTAATGTTAATAGACAATATACAAAAGAACCAATTAATAAAACATTCAAAATAATGTTTAACCATCCTAAACCTATTTGTAGGTTACGTTTTTTAAAAAACATAATGGTTAAAAATGAAATTAAAGCTGATGAGAAAAAGGCTAACGAAAAAATGTAATCCCCTTTCTCCGGATTTTGTAACCATTTTAATGGAATATCAAACAGCTTATCAAAATTCATGGCGAATATACTCGAAATTATTCCACTTAAGAATAAATATATACTTTGCTTTCTTTGAATCATTTCTTAAATTTCGAATACAAATGTAAAAAAACTTTTTGATTTTTTATAATTATTCGTACTATTGCATTAATAAATCTCAAATTTATTCGCTTTGTAACAATTCTATTGTTATGATTCCCAATTACTTTATTGAATAAAAAAAATATAAACACATTAATACCTTCATTATAGGATTATGTTTGATATCGAAAAATTAAAATCATTCAAATTACCAGATTTACAACAAGTTGCAGAGCAATTAAAAATCGATGGGTATAAGAAATTAAAAAAAGGTGAGTTATTAGACGCTGTTGTAGCTTATATTAACACTCAACCTAAGGCTGAAGAAAGCGTTGAAACAAAGGCTGAATCTAAACCTACGAAGAAAGAGAAGACTGAAAATCAACCAACTGAAGAAAAGAAACAAAAACGAAAAAGAGTTCAATCTTCAGATACAGAAGTTCAACAAAAAGAGGTTGTTGTCGAAGAAAAAAGAACTGAAAAAGTAGAAAATACTTCTACCGAAACAGAAAAAAAAGAAGAAAATAACCCTCGTGTTAATAAATTTCAGGAACGTGCTAATAAAAGCCAAGATCTGAAAAAGAATAACAATCAGAAGAAAAATAATCCATCTGATAATCGTAATCAAAACGAACCATCTCAACATAATAATCAACACAATCATCAAAATCAAAAAAATAAGTATCGCGCTGCGAATTACGAATTTGATGGAATTATTCAAACAGAAGGTGTTTTAGAGATTTTACCAGATAATAATTATGGTTTTTTACGCTCATCAGATTTTAATTATTTATCATCTCCTGATGATGTTTATGTTTCTCAATCTCAAATTAGATTATTTGGACTAAAAACAGGAGATACAATTACAGGAGAAGTTCGCCCTCCAAAGGAAGGAGAAAAATATTTTCCTTTAATCAAAATCAAAGAAATTAACGGTCGTACACCAGATTATGTACGCGATCGTATTGCTTTTGAACATTTAACTCCACTTTTTCCAAATGAAAAATTCAATCTAAGTAATTCAAAATCTTTATCAAATCGTGTAATTGATTTATTTACACCAATTGGTAAAGGTCAACGTGGTATGATTGTAGCACCACCAAAAACTGGTAAAACTACCTTATTAAAAGATATTGCGAACGGAATAGCACAGAATCATCCAGAGGTATATTTGATTGTTTTATTAATAGACGAACGCCCAGAAGAGGTAACAGATATGAAACGCTCTGTAAACGGAGAAGTAATTGCTTCTACGTTTGATGAAGAAGCAAATCGTCACGTAAAAGTTGCAAATATCGTTTTAGAAAAAGCTAAACGTATGGTAGAATGCGGACATGATGTAGTGATTTTATTAGATTCTATTACGCGCCTTGCTCGTGCTTACAATACGGTTTCTCCTGCATCTGGTAAAGTTTTATCTGGTGGTGTTGATGCAAATGCATTACACAAGCCAAAACGTTTCTTTGGAGCTGCACGTAATATCGAGAATGGAGGTTCTCTTACAATTATCGCAACTGCATTGATTGATACAGGTTCTAAAATGGATGAAGTTATTTTCGAAGAATTTAAAGGAACTGGTAACATGGAATTACAATTGGATCGTAAGATTTCGAACAAACGTATTTTCCCTGCGATTGATTTAGTAAGTTCTTCTACGCGTAAAGATGATTTATTATTAGACGATAAAACTCAACAACGCATGTGGGTTTTAAGAAATATGCTAGCAGATATGAATCCTGTTGAAGCAATGGATTTCTTACATCAACGAATTAAAAACACTCGTAGCAACGAAGAGTTTTTAATTTCTATGAACGGTTAAAATTGTTCTTAACATAAATTCAAAACCATCTAAAGCAATTTAGATGGTTTTTTTATTGAAGATTTAATTCTATCTGAAATTTAATATGCTGAACTAGTTCTAAAAACACATCTTTATTAAAATATTGATTTAGATAATTACTATAAATTTCATTATTTTGAAATGATTCTATTTCTATAATTAGATCATTAAAATTTATTAAAAGTTCTTCAACATCGAAAGATTTAACAGTTTTACTTATTGTATCGGAAGTAAAATCACAAGCACTTATTCCACAACACTCAAAAACACATTCAGTAGAAAGTGATTCCCAAAAGCTATAAGTTTTCACTAATAAATTATCAATATTAATAGACTTAATATCCTTTTCTAAAGGTATCCATTTTATGTATTTATCTTCATCAATCTTAATATCATCAATACAATGAATATTTTTATTTGAAAATACAGCTGCTTGAATAATATCCTTCTCTTTCTTATAAATTAATTTAAGAAACATATACAAAGAATCAATTTTTCCTTGAGAAAGTTGAATTAAAGAACTTTGAATAATACGTTTTTCATTGGAAAGCTTAGAGAAATCTATGTTATTTAATAAATAATATGCTTTATCTACTTCAGAATCTTCAAAACTTTGTTGTATTTCTTTTATTAGAGTCATACAAATTAATTTATAAAAATAAAGATATACAAAAAAAGCCCAAGAAAATAAATTCTTGAGCTTTTTTGTACCTCAGGCGGGACTTGAACCCGCACGTCCTAATGGACACAGGATTTTAAGTCCTGCGTGTCTACCAATTCCACCACCAAGGCATCCACTTCTAAGAAAGAAGTCAGAGCGGGAAACGAGACTCGAACTCGCAACATTCAGCTTGGAAGGCTGACGCTCTACCAATTGAGCTATTCCCGCGATTGTGAGTGCAAATATAGAACAGCTTTTTTAATTACAAAACTTTTAGGAAACATTTTTTTCATAATTATTTCACATAAAAAGCTAAGTTTCTCATCGTAAATTTTTTATACTCAAAAATATTTTTACATTTTTTTTATAAATTCATTTCAGTATCGGTAAACTCATCCAAAATCATTGCTTTTTTCCAAACATCTACTAATTTTTGATAGGTAAATTGAGCATTTGCTGGACTTGTACTTGGTAAAGAAATATAGTTTATAGATGATTTTTTATCAAAATATTTCCAAAATAGTTGCTCTGCTTTCTTTCCATTGAAAATTATTTTATCAATTGTGGGATATTTTATCAACAAATCTTCAATCTTATTCGGAATTTCATTTTTCATATCCACATCCATGCTTCCTTTTCGATCTGCTGAATGAGCAACATCCCAAAGAGCCAAATGATGCGCTAAAATAAGTTGCTTTCTAATTTCATAATCATCTGAAAATTCATGATTAAAAATCTCGAATAATATCTTCCAAAAACGGTTACGAGGATGACCATAATACTGATTGATTTCCAATGATAAATCTCCAGGCAAAGAGCCAAGAATTAAAATTCTTGGCTCTACAGATATAATTGATTCAAATGATTGTTTATACATTATTTACTTTCTTGAAAATAAACTTCTTCGTATGGTTGAATCAAAACCCAACCATTACCAGAAAATTTCATTTGAAATTCTTCTCCACTTCCTCTTCCTAATAAACTTTTGAATGACACATTTGATTTCAACTCTGGAGATAAATTTCCTGACCATGCTACCGTCGCGTTAGGATCTGTAAAAACAGGATTTTCAGGTGTTACTAACAACGTTAATGGATCGCCATGCGTAGAAATTGCAACCATTCCTGCACCAGATAATTTGACTTGAAATAATCCTCCTGCCATCATTCCAGCAATACTTTTCAACATCGTGATATCCGATTTAAGAGATTGATCATGAGCTAAAACATCGTTTCCCATTCACACAAATCGATTCGTTGTTCATTTGTAATATCTGAACTTTTTTTCCTGAATCTGCAACATACAAACGACCAGAACCTTCGGCTTTCATTAACTTTGTTCCTTCTCCTGTCAATGTTTTCTTTAAAAATTTCCCAAGTCCACCCGAAAGCATTCCTTCTCTTTCAAACTTGATATTTCCTGTATATGCTACCATACTTCCAGCTTTTGTCCATACAGCTTGATTGTTCAAATTAATCTCCAACATTTGTGGTTTCTCTAATTCGAAATAATCGTGTTCAGCATCATTTTGTTTCGTTTTATCAATAAATTGACTAATTGTATATTCACTCATAATTTGGTTCATTTAAGGTTTGTTATTCATCTTTTAAAGATAGACTTTTTTGCATAAAAAAAGTGTCGTAAAACTACGACACTTTGTATTATTTTTGAACAACTATAATTTTAGAAAATCTGTTCCGAAACTTCTTCCCATTCTAACATTTTCTTGTCTAAATCATTTTTCAAATTTGCGTATTTATCCAATTCTTGCTGCGTTTGAGAACCTGCGTGTAATTTATTTTCTAAATCCGCAATCTTCGTTTCAAAATCTGAAATCTCCGTTTCTATTCGTGATAATCTATTTTTAAGACGTTTCTGCTCTTTTTCTTCTTCGAATGATAGAACACGTTTGGCTTGCTCTATTTTAACCTCAATCGGCTTCTCTTCCTTTGGAGCAGCTAAAGAATTTCCTTTCTCTACCTCACGGAAGTTACCAGCTTTAATTTGCGCCAAATAATCGTCAATACCAGAAAGATATTCTTTCACTTGTCCATTACGAAAATCGAACACTTTATCTACTAAACCTTCTAAGAATTCGCGGTCGTGAGAAACCAAGATCAATGTTCCAGTATATTTTTGCAAAGCTTTTTTCAATAATTCTTTTGAAACAATATCCAAGTGATTCGTCGGCTCATCCATGATTAATACATTGAATGGACGCAACAACAATTTACACAATGCTAAACGATTTCGCTCACCTCCCGAAAGCACCGAAACTTTTTTCTCCACAGCATCACCACCAAACATAAATGCACCTAAATAATCGCGAACATGTTTACGTGTTTCTTCTGTTGCTGAATTTTCTGCTTCTTCTAAAACAGTTAATTTATCATTTAAAACATGTGCTTGATTTTGAGCAAAATATCCAATTTCGACATTATGTCCATGTTTTATTTTTCCCGAATAATCTTGTTCATTAATAATGGCACGTGATAAAGTCGTTTTACCTTGACCATTTTGACCAACAAAAGCTACTTTTTCTCCACGATTGACATAAAAAGAAACATGATCAAAAACTTGATGATCACCAAAAGCAACACCTACATCATCTAGTTCGAAAATAATTTTACCAGGTTGAATAGCATCCACAAAACGGATATTCATTTTAGTAACATCATCATTTTCAATTTCGATACGTTCTATTTTATCTAATTTTTTTATTAATGACTGAGCCATAGAAGCTTTGTTCGCTTTTGCACGGAATTTTGAAATTAAATCTTCCGTATGCTTAATCATCTGCTCTTGATTCTTCTGTGCTTGCTCTAATTTTTCGCGACGATCTTCACGCAACTCTAAGTAACGTGTATAATTCGCTTTAAAATCAGAAATATGACGATTCGCAATTTCGATTGTACGATTGGTTACGTTGTCCAAAAATTGACGGTCGTGCGAAACCAATACAACTGCACCAGGATAATCTTTTAAGAAATCTTCTAACCAGATAATCGAATCGATATCTAAGTGATTGGTAGGCTCATCTAAAAGCATTACATCGTGCTTTTGCAACAATAGTTTTGCTAATTCAATTCGCATTCTCCATCCTCCAGAAAATTCTTCTGTTGGACGATGAAAATCTGAATTTTTGAATCCTAATCCAATTAAAATTTGCTCGATTTCTGCATCTTTCGTGTAACCTCCTAAAAGTCCGAAACGTTCTGTTAAATGTGAAATATCTTCAATTAATTTTCCGTATTCATCTGATTCGTAATCTGTTCTTTCGGCTAATTCTTTGTTCACAAAATCGATACGTTCTTGAATTTCAACCAATTGTTCGAAAGCAGAATCTGCTTCTTGCCAAACTGTTCGTCCTTGTACAAAATCAATATCTTGCGATAAATACCCAATTGTTACGTCTCCTTCATAAACAACTTCTCCTTCTGAAGATTGTTGGCTTTTGGCTAAAATTTTAAGTAACGTAGATTTTCCAGCTCCATTTTTACCTACTAAACCAACACGGTTTCCTTTGTTGATGCGGAACGAAACGTTTTCGAATAAATATCTACCCGCAAAATAAACTCCTAAATTTTGTACTAATAACATTTTGCAAAAATACAATGTTTTTTGTTAGATGAAAATTTAGAAGATGAAGGTTTTATGTGATTATTTAAAAAAATGATTTATTTTTAGTTCTAAATCTATCTACTCTGATGAAGCAATTAGAAAAAATACATTTGATATGCCTTTTTATTTTTATAATAGGTTTGTTTTTGTTAGGAATTGAGGGATATGGTATATATTCTAAAGGTATTTATCGAACTTCTAGTAATCCTATCTTTCTTCCTTTTGCAATTGCGTTAATTATTCCATACATCATTTCAACATTTGTTAAAATATTTTATGATAGACAAAAACAAAATGATCAAAAAATTGTAACAAATAGTAATGCAAAAATTTTAGTTGAAAAAGGTAAAACAATCATCGTTGATTTTGAAAAATCAATAAAAAAAATCATTGAAATTGATGAAAATACTAACCTTGATCTTGAAATCATAAAAGAAAGTTTATTCCCTATTGTTAATTGTTTTAACTCAAATGAACACATCAAAAAGGGTTCCTTAATAATTGTAGAATACAAAGTTGATTATAAAAAGTATTACAAAGACTTTACTTTACCTTTTAATGCTAAATCTACCCAAACAATTTTCAAACTAAAAAAAAATACAATCTTATATTATGATGAAAATAATCCTTCAAACTCAGTCATAGATTTAAAATTTCTTGAAGAATTTATTTGATTTTATAAATATTGCTCTAATGAAAATAATAATTGATAGCTGGAATGAAGGGTTTCAGAAAGTTTCATTAACTCATTTACAAATTGAATTATTAAGACTTTCATTAAAAACTGCAAAAAGTAATGTAGACAAATTACTAAATGGAGAAAAAATAACAATAGATATTGATGACGAACAATTAGCTTTAACTTTTATACAAGAAGCTAAAAAAATTGAAGCTAATTGTAGAATAAAATATTAATCTATTTTGGTTTTTGTAAAAAATAAAAAATGTATATTTAGCTAAATATAAACAAGTTGTTATGAAAAATTATATCGTATTGTTATTTTTAGTTATGATGACTACATTATCATTTTCTCAAAATTTCATTTTGAAAATTGATTCTTTGAGTAGTAAACAAACAACTAATTTTAATCAATTTAATAGTTTTATTTATCATACAAATCTTGAAAAAGATTTAAAACTGATTCCTTTCAATAGAAAAATAGATCTTAACAATCCTAATTTTGGAAAAGTGAATTATGATATTTCTAACCCAAATAAATCGACTGATTTACCAAGTTTTTTCCTACATGGCGTATCTAATTTACTTGCAAATTTACTTAACTAAATTAGTTCTTTACCTTGATTTTGTAACTCAAAAAATACAAAACAAAACTGATTACAATCGAAAAAGTTGCTGGTACAAAATAAGCTAAGGCTAAATTGTTGGTTGGTATAAAATTTAATGGAAGATTTATTAATCTAAATTGATAAATCAGAAAACAAATTACAACTATAATTACTGCTATTTTCCAATTGTAATTTCGTTTGTGATTTATGACAGAACATAAAATATACGCCAAAACAATTCCGATAAAACTTAAAATTGTTTTCATTGTAGCTAAATGTTTTAGTTTTGCACTAATTCCGAATTCGTCACTTTTTCGAACTAAAAAGGCAAAATTATCTTTTCCCATAGAATGTATTAATTCAATCAAATCTAATTCTGCCAAAACATAAAATTGTTGAATTCCTAAAAACAACAATATACTGGCAACAAGTTGAAGTGTAAATATTTTTAAATTAAAATCTTTCATTGAAAATAGGTTTAAAATCGATCATAAAAACGTGCAATATCAGCTTCTTTATCAATTGGCTGATCACGCTCTAAGAAATCGTACAAATCATCTACCATTACTGGTGCCAACATTGTTCCACGTGTTCCCATACCATTCAAACAAATCAATTGTTGATATGTTGGATGTGCACCAATAATCGGTCGACGATCTACAACTGTTGGACGAATAGAAGCATGTTGCTCCATAACATTTATGTCTTCTTTTAAAAACTGTTTTACTCCTTTTACCAAATAATCTTTTGCTTCTTCAGTAATTTCGTAATTCACATGATCTCTATCGTAAGTAGCACCAACAAAATATTGATTACCTTCTAAAGGCATCAAAAATTCTTTCCCTTTTACAACAGCTTCAGGTAAATTGGCTTTTGTTTCAATTTTTAAAACCTCACCTTTTACACCAATTATGGGAAGATTACTGAAATATGGATTATTCAAAATATTATAACCTTCTGCGAAAATTATTTTATTTGCTTCGATTTTTTTATAGCTCGTTGTATTATCATCTATTTTTAATGCTTCAAAATCGAATGTTTCATCTAAAAACAAATTATTTTCGGTTAAGTAATTTTCAAAATCACTCAATAAATTTGTTAAATCAACTCGACCAGTGTGCAAAACTTCACCCGAACCAATTGGATTATGAATAGAAGAAAAATCTGTCAGTTGATCTGTATTTGTGGCTAAATAATCAATTAAATCAGGATGAGCAGTCGCCTTTTTTAACCAAGTTTTTTTCTCCTGCTCGTCATTAAAAATTCGATAAACTGGAAAATTGTAGATGTATTTTTTATTCAATAATTGCTCGAATTCACCAAAAACTTCTCGTAAACGATTAATTTGATGCGTCGCATTCCATACAATTGAAAAACGTTTTAAAACAACAGGATTGAAAATCCCAGCCGCAATTGCTGATGCTTTATGAAAATGATTATCAATAACGATAAACGACTTTTTTTCTTGCAACAATTTCATCGCCATACAACTTCCTGCAACGCCTTGACCAACGATGATATACTCTACTTTATTCAACTTTTAAAATTTGGTTACAAAGTTAAATAATGTTTTGGTTTTACTTATCTTTATTCCTAAAATCAACCTTTTTATGCAAATCTTTTACACCATTTTTTCTTGTCTTATTATACTTTCGGTTATTATTCCGTTTATAAAACATACACATTGGTCGGTAAGAGTTTTTGATTATCCTCGATTTCAAAAATTTATATTAATTCTCATCGCAAGTATTCTTTTTATTTTTGTTGATAAAACTTCTGTTAACATCAGCATTTTTGCATGTTTAATTTTTGCTGCGATATATTTATTATGGCTCATCATACCATATACTCCATTTGGAAAAAAAATGATTGATCAGGTTGAATTAAGAACAAATGAAGCTCCTCTAAATTTACTTGTCTATAATGTTTTACAAGACAACACTAAGTATCAAAATTTGGTAGAATTAATCAAAAAAAGAAATCCAGATATTGTTTTTTTATTGGAAACAAATACAGAATGGATGGAACAAATAAGAGAAGCTACAAATGAATTTCCCTATAAAATTGAAGTTCCATTGAAAAACACTTATGGATTATTGTTTTATTCTAAACTTCCAATTCGTTATCAACAGATTAATTATCTTATAAGTACAGAAATTCCTTCTATCATTGCTGATATTGAATATAATAATCAACTTATACGCTTATATGGTTTACATCCAACACCACCAGTTCCTCAAGAAAACGAAGAAAGCACCGAACGAGATGCTGAAATTTTGATAATTGGAAAACAAGCCAAAGAATATGGAAATGCGTGTATTGTTTTTGGTGATTTGAATGATGTCGCTTGGAGTAGAACTACGAGATTATTTTTAAAAACTTCTCAACTTTTAGATCCGAGGCGTGGTCGTGGAATGTTCAATACTTTTCATGCACATCATTGGTTTTTACGTTGGCCTTTGGATCATTATTTTTTGAGTTCTCAGTTTCGATTGATAGAAATGATTAGAGAACCAAATATTGGATCGGATCATTTTCCTATCAGTATTAAAGTTGTTTTACGAAATGACGATACGTCTGGTGAAATAAAACTTGATGCTGAGGAAAAAGTTGAAGTTGAAGAAAAAATAGAGGAAGGAATTGAAAAAGGCGATGCGAATTAGATTTTAGATTTTAGATTTTAGATTTTAGATTTTAGATTTTAGATTTTAGATTTTAGATTTTAGATTTTAGATTTTAGATTTTAAGAAATAACTAAATTTGAGAAATCTTATTGTAAAAGAATTAAACTATTTATAAAAAAACTCCAATGTATATACTGGAGTTTTTTTTTATTTCAATTGTAAGATTACAATTCCAAACTGTTCACCATTCGCACCATAAAGTGCTTCAGTATATTTATCCTTTTTATATTCGAAAGATTGTAGTTCATCTACAGAAATACCATTCAATTCTTTCAATTTAATTGATTCGAATTTACCAAATTCATTTTTTAGAACAACAATTAATTCATCTACATTCATCAGTATTCTTTTTGCTTCGAAGGTATTTAAAGAAGTAATATAAATATTTTCTACAAATTCTCTTAAAGACAATCTTTTTTGACTTTGCTCTAATTTAGTCGTTGATTTTTTAATAGAATTAGAAAGAGTTTTTTGTTGAGCAAAACTATTCATCGAAATAAAAAGAGATGCTAAAATGATAATATTTTTCATAGTTGTTATTTTACTTTATAAAGAAAACAAAAAATCCAGTCAATTGACTGGATTTTTTGTTTTATAACTTTTAATTAATAATTCCATAAATCAGCTTCTGACTGAATAATCGAATTTCTAATTTTGTGATGCTCTTCAATTTGACCTTTAGAGTCATTTGGAATATAATCATCAATCATTTTCGTACCATACATCGTCTGCGCTTTATAAATAACAGAACTAAAACGTCTTGCATTTAACATTTCATCATATGTAATTGCCGAATTAGAATTACTTGGGTTGAAAACTGTTGCATTAACCAACACATTACGTGCGTCTGGATACCAGATCCAAAATAAATCTACGAACGCTCCATCCGCAAATTCTGTTCCTAATGATTGTGCATCAGGTCCCATAATTGCTAATCCTAACAAACGATATTTTAATTCTCCTAAACGACGATCAATGTACCAAAGACCTTTCGTTTTGACCATTTTGATATCATCAGACTTTATTTTATAATTAAAGATAGCCGCATCATCAGGTGTTTCTCCCGCAGCTTTCATATCAAAGTAATATTGCTGTGTATCTTTTTTCTCATTACGAGCCATAATCTGCTCGAAACTCATTTTAGTCTGAAAGTACTCATCGTCGTATACTTCTCTAATCTTTTTGCTACGAACTCCATCAACTAAAACATCATATAACGATTTAGAATTTTGAACTAATTCGTCACCAGATCTATAATATGGCTGATTTAAACGCTCATTTAAATCAATAACTTCCCATACTACTTTCGACCATAAAACGTCTTTATCCTCAATAAAACCGTATTTCATTGGATCTTGCGCTGTACTTACCGTATCACCTGCTTCATCAACTCTTGTTTTATTTTCGCGATCTCTTCTTAACTGTTCTGGCGAAACAGCGTTAAGAACATTTTGCGCCATTGTAAGGGTTGAGAAGAAACTCATTAAACCAAACAAAAGATACTTCATATTGTTATTTTTTACTTTTTAATTATTGTACTTGAATCGCAATTGACGATGCTTCACCTGTAGCACCTGAATTTGTACGGTACTTAATGTCGAATACACCAATTATATCTCCTTTTTTCGCTTTCGAAATTACTCCTGCAGCACCAGACATTTTATTTCCAGTAACGCGAGATGTTACTTGCCCAGGTACTTTTACATTAAATGATGTTACTTCACCAGTAATAGGGAATAAGAAATCTGGCCAATCTACACGAATTGTTTGTGCTGCAATTCCATTATCTGGAATACCAGGACTTGTTTTTCCTAAAATTACACCACGTGCTGGTGGAACTGGTTTGATACGGAACGTTTCGCGAACTGATAATGTTTTACCAGAACTTGCTTTTGTAGTAGCAGTAAACGTAACTTCATTTCCTCCGCCTGGAGAATAATTCCATTTATTAGCTCCTGCACCAGAAACTGTTCCTGACGAAGCATTTAAACTAACTGGTCCATTTGCTCCATTAATTGTTGCTGAAATCGGGTTAGATACTCCACGATAAACAACACGTAAATTATCTGCAACGATAGAACCTCCTGTTGGGTCTTTCTCAATAATCTCAGCAGCTTTTTTATCTAATGTTTGTGCTACAACTTGGTATGTTGAAGGTGCAATATTTACTGTTTTAGTTTGTCCATTCGCTACATAAGAAATACTACCTGTTAAAGTGTGTAAACCTACAGCAGATGTATTTAATTTAATAGAAGCTTTACCATCTACAACAGCAGCAGAACCAACACTTGTAGAAACAGATCCCTTGATAGAATTATCATAAGCACCTAAAACTACATTAAGTACAGCTTCGTCACCAACTTTAACAACACCTGGAGATAAGAATAAACCTTGGAAAGCATCCAATTCAATCTTCTCTTCTAATTTACCTGATAATAATGCTCTTACTAAGTTACCTTCTTCTGTACGAGCATCCATTTGCATTTTTGATAAATTCGTTAACGAAGCAACCATTGGTTGATCATAAAATTTTTCTTGAACCCAACTCTGATTTTTAGTTTTTGGATTTGTACCAAAAAATTCGTTGATACGAGCTTCTGCATTTTTAGCATCAGGACTTTGTTTGGCAAAATTCATCAAGAAATTTCTGAAACCATCAATTTTTCCTGTAAACTCTTGTGCTTTTTCATTTCCTTTATCCCCTCCTTTTCCTTTGAAAAATAAAGAAACAATAGGTTCTGTATTTGCTAATGAGTTGTAATCTGTATCTTCTGAACCTGATACAAAATCAGCACCAGCTAATTCTTTTTTCAATCCATCAATATAAGCAACAAAATCATTTGTTTGCTTTTTAACCTCTGCCGCATCTGCTTGCGTTTTTGCATAAGTTGGATCATCCTTTGCTTTTAGATCAATTTGACCATAAAAGGTATCATTATTTGTTTTCGTCAAAGTCGTAGTCGACTCTAAAGAAGTATTTATCGTTTCGAAAGATCTCAAAACCTCACGATCCACGTTCAACGCCATCATAGCAATGAACACGAGATACATCAGGTTAATCATCTTCTGACGTCCGGTTAGTCTACCACCTCCTGCCATAATAATTTATAGAATTAATGAATAATTTAGTTAATTTATCAGTACAATGATTAGTTATTTTTCATTGCAGAAAGCATACCTCCGTATACTTTATTTAATGCATTAATGTTTGCAGAAAGCTCTTGCATTTCTTTTAAGAATTGCTCTGAACTACCTGAAGATTTTTGCATTTCTTCGATAAATTGTTTGTTTAATTCTACTTGTTTTTGGCTATTTACGATTTGCTCAGCATAAACTGCATTTAATTGACTGATGTTTGTAGATGCTTTTGCAATTTCGTTACTATATTGTTCTGTTGATGCAACAGCTGATGTTGTTGTATTTAATTCATTAACAGCTGAACCAAATTTATCTAAAGAACCGCGTAATCTTTCGAAAACTTCTTTATCTAATTTGGCGTCTGCTAAAACTTTGTCTAACTCAGCAGTTAAATTATTTCCTGCAGTTGCAACAGCAGCCGTTTTTCTTTGTACTGGTTCGCCATTTAATAATTCTGGATAAGCTTTTTCCCAATCATAACTTCCTTGAGGTTTATCAAAAAATGCTGAATAAAAGAAAACGAATGCTTCAGCTACTAATCCGATTGTTAAGATTAAGTTTGCTGATATAGGTCCTAAATTTGTGTGTGTAATTTTACATAATGCCCCGATAATTACTACTGCGGCAAAGAAATTGTACAAAAAATTTGTAAGACGTTCTTGTTTTGAAGCTTGTACTGCCATATGAGTGCTTTTTATTTATTGTTTTAAAGATAGGTTATTTGGTTTTTCTAAAATTTACTTTTGATCCTTCTGGGAATGATTGTACTGTACGGAATCCGATGAAACTTCTTGCAGAATCTTTATGTTCCCAGTCACGAGATGATACCATTAATAAGTATCCAACGTCTTTCCAAGAACCTCCACGAACACTTCTGTTAACTTCTCCTGACATCGTAATAGATGGGTTTAATGAAGAAGACATTGTGTAAGAAGATCTGTTATATGGAGAGCTAGTCCATTCAGCTACATTTCCAGCCATGTCATAAAGACCATATCCATTCGCTTTGAAAGTTTTGATTGGAGCAGTATACATATATCCTGTTTTCTTTCCGTCGTTAATTTCTAAATAATCTCCACGTTTTGGTTTAAAGTTCGCTAAATAACATCCTCTATCATCTGTTAAATAAGGACCTCCCCAAGGATAAGGTGCATTTTCTAATCCACCTTTAGCTGCATATTCCCATTCAATTTCTGTAGGTAAACGGTAGCTAATTACTTTAACTTGACTTCCTCTTTTCTTTTTATTGTTCAAAGCAGTATTGTGATATCTTGTACGGAAATCACAAAAAGCAGTTGCTTGATTCCAATTTACACCAACTACAGGATAATCAGCATATGCTTTATGCCAAAAATAATCTTGGTGCATTGGATCATTGTAAGAATAGTTAAAATCTCTTACCCAAACTGTTGTATCTGGATAAATATTTAAACTAAATTCTTTACGAAAATCTACACGGAAAGTTCCTTTTTTCTTAGCTGCTGCAGTTTGATCAACTGTCACATAAGAATAGTTTAACTTACGCGTATCAATACGTCTTTCTCCATTCATACGCTCTTCTGGTGGATAATACATTCCTTCCATTACTTCTGCGTAATCAACATCTGGATATTTATATTTATCCCATTCTAAACGCTGTTTCCAGTTTAATTTCTTAGAATCTAAAGATTGTCCATCTCTACCTGTATTACTATTCTTAAGATATTCGTCATATGGGGTTCCTTCTCCATCTGCAGAACCAGAAACATATGCATAACTTCCTATTCCATCGTTATCTGCAGCTGGGTTCATAGGGTCAAAACCTAAAGTTTCAGCTTTGTTAGCTAATGCTGTACGAGCAATAGAATCTTTTACATAATTTACAAAAATCTGATATTCAGAATTTGTAATTTCTGTATCGTCCATAAAGAAACCTGTAACAGTAACAGTTTTTACTGGAGCGTCATTTGTTTTTGTAAAATCATAATCGGTTTGTCCTAAAACAAACGATCCACTCGGAATCGGAACCATTCCTTTTGGACGAACTGGCGTCCAAGCCGAAGATGTTTTCGAAACTATCTGTCCATCATTTCTATCACTACTCCCTCTGTTCTTCAGCATTTTACATGATGATAAAGAAAGAGATAGCAACAATGCACTTACCAAAATTCTATTCATTCTGTTATAGATTTATTTTTATACAGGTTTTATACTTTAGTTCTCAATTAATAAGGCTACAAATTAAGGCATTTTATTAATTGATTTTTATAATTGTTCTTTATTTTTTAATAAAATTTTTTGAAATACTTCCACCATCTGTTTGGTATTTCACCATTCAGGGCTTGTTCATAATCTTTGTCTGAACACGAAATGATTTCAAATTTTCTTTCACCATCAACAGTATTATCAACTTCGATCCACATTTGATTAGTTATTATATTTCGATAAAAAATATAATTATACCCTTCTGTAGGAACAAAAATTTTCTCAAAATATTGTGTATCGTCAAAACTTTTTATCTCAGGACGATGATTTTTTCCATCAATAAAATACCAAATCATTTGTGCTAGCAATAAATGATCTAATTTTTTGTAGTTTTCGATATAATCACAAACGTAAAGTGAAGTCAATTTATTGCTGAATCCCAAATATCTTGTCAACGCACAAATTTCGCGCGAAGTAAAACCATTTGGTGTCATATTTTTTGAAGATAAAAAATCTGAACCTTGTAAACTCGAAAGATTGATTAACGCTGCGTTTGCATCTCTCGAATAAGGTTCAATTTCTCTTACATTCTCGGAAATTACTCCCAAACGAACTGCTTCAAAATTTAATTGATCCAACAAATCCAATTTTTCTTGCGCTACAAAATACGTTTGAAAACCAATATTTGTATAATCAAGTAAATTAAAAGGTTCGTTCGAAATAATTTTTGTTAGATAATTATTTTCTGTTGTTTGCGTTTCATCTTTTCCTAAACGCAACTTATGATCGATTGTTAAGAAATAAACTTTATCAACAAGTTCATCATAAGCACGGTATTGTTGATAACCTAAACTTGGATTCCCACCCAAAATAACAACGCTATAGCCTGCTCGAATTAATCCGTTTACAACTTCTTTAAAAACTTTTTCGGTTTCATGTTTATCATCATAGTAATTTACATCACCAAAATCGTACAAATCTATCGACCAATTTCCCATTTGCAGTTCATACAATTGTGTACGAATAAGACTAAAATCCACATCTTCGATCAAATCATTTTGTTTTGAACGAGATTCTGTCACACCAATAATTGCAATTTTATCGTTCGAATTTTCTTCTGACTCAAGAATATCTTCACGAAATTTCACTGATGTTCCTAACGCAAAAGAATTACAAGACTTTGCAAAGTCTTGTAATTCTTCAGAAACTGGTTTTAAAAAGTCCTTGTACATTACTTTTTAGTCGTTGTTTTTTTAGTTGTGGCTTTCTTAGCAGTTGCTTTTTTTACTGGAGCTTTCTTTGCTGCTGTCTTCTTTACAGGTTTTGCAGCTTCTATCAATTTCTCTACCTCAGCTAATGTCAACGCTTCTGGATTAGTTTCTTTTGGCAATTCAACTTTAATTTTTCCTTGAATTAAATTGAAACGTCCCCAACGTGCTTTTTCTAATCGAATTTCTTGTTCTGCCCATTCGCGAACAACACGTTCAGATTCTTTACGTTTTTTATCTTCAATCAATTCGATAATATCAGCTTGTGATAAATGATCGAAATCGTATTTTTTTGGAACATTGATAAACCATTCACTCCATTTGATAAATGGTCCGAAACGACCTTTACCTTTCGTTACATCATGCCCTTCGTATTGCGCAATTGGAGCATCTGCTTTTAATTTTTCTTCGATTAATTCTACCGCACGTTCAAATGATAAATCCATTGGATCTTCTTCTTTCGGAATCGAAATATATTTATCATCAAACTTTACATAAGGTCCAAAACGTCCTATATTCACCTCAACTTCATGCGCTTTGTATTCACCTAAAGTTTTTGGTAATTCGAATAATTTTAACGCTTCTTCTAATGTAATATTATGAATCGATTGATGTTTTTGAAGGCTAGCAAAACGTGGTTTTTCTTCGTCTTCTGCTTCTCCAATCTGGATCATAGGACCAAAACGACCGATACGTGCATGTACTTTTTTACTTGAAGTTGGATCAATTCCTAATTCGCGTTCTCCAGTTGCACGATCAGCATTTTCTTGAACATCTTCTACTGTTTGATGAAATTTTGTATAAAATTCATCAATCATTTTTGTCCAATTTAGTTTTCCTTCGGCAATTTCGTCAAAACTATTCTCGACGCGAGCTGTAAAATCGTAATCTAATTCATTCTTAAAATAATCAACTAAGAAATCATTTACCACAATTCCAATATCAGTTGGCATTAATTTGCGACGATCTGCTCCAAAAATTTCTTTTTGTTGCGTTTTTTTGATTTGATTATCGATTAACGTTAAGGTATTATATTTTCGTTCTTGACCATCTAATTCGCCTACTTCTACATAACCTCTATTTTGAATTGTAGAGATTGTTGGTGCATAAGTTGAAGGACGACCAATTCCTAATTCTTCTAATTTTTTCACCAAAGATGCTTCTGTATAACGAGCTGCAGGACGAGAGAAACGTTCAGTACCGTTAATTTCATCAGCTTTTAATTGCTCATTTACTTTTACGCTCGGCAACAATACTTTGTCATCATCAGCATCTTCGTCATCATGCGATTCTTGATATACTTTTAAGAAACCATCAAAAACAATTACTTCTCCTTTTGCTTGAAAAGTAAAGTTGTTTTTGTTGTTGTCGATATCAATAATTGTGCGCTCTAATTCGGCATTTGCCATTTGAGAAGCAACCGTACGTTTCCAAATTAATTCGTATAATTTACGCATTGAATCGTCAGCATTAATCGAATGATTTTCGAAATGCGTTGGACGAATTGCCTCGTGCGCTTCTTGTGCCGATGAGTTTTTATTTTTGTATTTTCTTATCTCAACATATTTATTTCCGTAAGCAGATTCTATCTCAGATTTTACCGAAGATAATGCATCATCAGATAAATTTACACTATCCGTTCTCATATAGGTAATATGTCCAGATTCGTATAATTGCTGCGCTACACGCATTGTTCTCGAAACAGAAAAACCTAATTTACGTGAAGCTTCTTGTTGTAAAGTTGATGTTGTAAATGGTGCTGAAGGTGTACGTTTTGCTGGTTTTTTCTGTAAATCATTTACTTTAAAATCTGCTCCTACACATGTTTCTAAGAAATCTTCGGCTTCTTTTAACGTAGAAAATTCTTTTGTTAAAACTGCTTTTAATGTTCTTCCTTCATTTGTTTCGAAAATTGCAATGAATTTATATGACGAAACTGGAACAAAGTTTTGAATTTCTTTTTCGCGTTCTACAATTAATCGAACAGAAACTGATTGAACACGACCTGCAGATAAACCTGGTTTGATTTTTTTCCATAAAATAGGCGACATTTCAAAACCAACTAATCGATCTAAAACTCGACGAGCTTGTTGTGCATCAACCAAATTTTCATCAATTTGACGTGGATTTTCTACCGCTCGCTGAATCGCTTTTTTCGTAATCTCGTTAAAAACAATACGTTTCGTATCTTTCTTTTCTAATCCAAGAACGTGATACAAATGCCAAGAAATTGCTTCTCCTTCGCGGTCCTCATCGGATGCTAGCCAAATTGTTTGGGCTTTCGAAGACAATTTTTTTAGTTTACTTACAACGTCCTTTTTATCAGGTGTCACTTCGTATATTGGCTTATAATGATTCTCGATTTCGATTCCCATTCCTTTCTTAGGTAAATCGACTACGTGACCAAAACTTGATTCCACGATAAAATCATCACCTAAAAAACCTTGAATGGTTTTAGCTTTTGCTGGGGACTCAACAATAACGAGATTTTTAGACATATTGTTTTCTTAAAAAATTTCTGCAAAATTAATAACAAAAAAACGAAGCAGCCAAAAATGATTTTCAACTGCTCCATAATTTTATCTATTTCATGTAAGGATTATCTTTGTAAATATCTGTTCCGATTTGTTCTATTTCTGATTGTTCATCATCAAAACCAACTACTTCCTTGTACAATACATACATCATTACATATACAAGTGGAATTGCAGGAATAAGACCAATACAACATAAAATAAAACCAACTATTATTATTGCTATTCCTAATAATAAAACAACAAAGAAACTTCCAAAATTTTTGAAAGCTAATTTCATACTATAATTCAATGCTTCTTTTAAATCAGCTGACGCAAAAATAATTAATGGTACAGCTAACATCCACATTGTATATACTATAAAACCTGGTACAAGACATAACATAAATCCTATACTACCAACAATTTGAACTACTAATGTTACAAGGAAAAGATTTAAAAATTTCCCGTCTTTATAATGAATAAAAATATCACTTACTTCAGGATTTTTATTAAAATCATATTTATAAGCCATTGTATAAATACTAAATAAAATAGGATATAACACAGCTGATAAAATATTCGTAGCAAAAACTGAAATAATCGTAGAAGTATTTGTAAATATTTCTTTATACATTTCAATTGCTGCATTTGGGTCTCCACTATTAGCTACAGCTTGAATTTCTTCTTCGTCAAAAGTAACTGGAAAAATAAGTCCAACTAACATATTAATAACCCATGATGTGACTGCATAAATTATCAATGCTAAAATTGCATAACCTGCAATTCCAGAAAAAATGCTCCATGCTTTTTCAACAATTTGTCCAGACTTCAATTGGAAACCATTTTGAAGCTTTTCTTCTATTCGTTCTTGTACTTTTTTATCCATATTTGTAAATTCTTAGTATTTAGTTTCCGTAAATCTACAAAATGTTAATAAAATGCAAAAGAAAATTTTACTGCCAATATGTCACATAGTTTTATTATTTTTGCACGATAATATATACATTTCAGAATGCATACAGAAGAAAAAAATATAGATGAAACAAGACAGGGAGAAGCTTTGATGACTGCTCCTACTCGTAATGCTACAAAGAAATTATTCTTAGAAAGCTACGGATGTCAAATGAATTTCTCAGATAGTGAAATTGTTGCATCTATTCTAAATAATGAGGGTTACCAAACGACACAAAAAGTTGACGAAGCAGATTTAATCCTTTTAAATACATGTTCTATTCGTGAAAAAGCAGAACAAACAGTTCGCAAACGTTTAGGAACTTTAAACGCCATTAAAAAACAAAATCCAAGTCTTAAAATTGGAGTTTTAGGCTGTATGGCTGAGCGTTTGAAACATAAATTTCTTGAAGAAGAACATTTAGTTGATATTGTTGTTGGACCAGACGCTTACCGCGATTTACCAAATTTATTGAATGAAGTTGAAGACGGACGTGATGCAGTAAATGTTCAATTATCAAAAGAAGAAACTTATGCAGAAATTTCTCCTGTTCGTTTAGGTGGAAATGGTGTTACAGCTTTCGTTACAATTACTCGTGGTTGTGATAATATGTGTACATTTTGTGTTGTTCCTTTCACTCGTGGTCGTGAACGTTCTCGTGATCCACATTCTATCTTGAACGAATGTAAAGAATTAGCCGAAAATGGTTACAAAGAGATTACTCTTTTAGGTCAAAATGTCGATTCATATTTATGGTATGGAGGAGGACCAAAAAAAGATTTCAAAAATGCAACTGATATTCAGAAAGCGACTGCTGTAGATTTTGCACAATTATTAGACATGGTTGCAACGCAATTTCCAACTGTTCGTTTACGTTTTTCAACTTCTAATCCACAAGATATGGAAGAAGGCGTTTTAGAAATGATGGCGAAACACAAAAACATTTGTAAATATATACACTTACCAGTTCAGTCAGGTTCTACAACTGTTTTAGAGCGTATGAATCGTCAACATACCCGTGAAGAATATTTCGAATTAATTGATAAAATTCGTCGCATTGTTCCAGATTGTGCTTTATCTCACGATATGATTGCAGGTTTCTGTGGAGAAACAGAAGAAGAACACCAAGATACTTTGTCGTTAATGGAATATGTGAAATATGATTTCGGTTATATGTTCGCTTATTCAGAACGCCCTGGAACACCAGCGCACAAAAAAATGCCAGATGATGTTCTACCTGAAGACAAAAAACGTCGTTTACAAGAAATCATCGAAATGCAACAAAAACATTCTGCAGAGCGTATGAATGGTTATGTTGGTAAAGTACATGAAGTTTTGATTGAAGGAAACTCTAAACGTGACGAAAATTTCTGGTACGGACGTAATACACAAAATGCCGTTTTGGTTTTCCCTAAAGTAGAAGGAACTAAAATTGGTGATTTCGTTAACGTAAAAGCAAATAGCTGTACAACTGCAACATTAATTGGTGAAATGGTTGAGGCTTAAAAAATAAATTATTAAGAAGGGTGTTTTGATAAATCATCCTTCCTAATATTTCATCCAGAATAGAATGATGAGAAGTTGAAAAAAAATCAACTTGACAACCTAAAAAAATAAAACATGGATTCTTTACAAACAATCAAACAACGTTTTGGAATCATTGGAAATAATGTAGCCTTAAATCGTGCTTTAGAAAAAGCTATTCAGGTTGCACCTACCGACATTTCTGTTCTTGTTATCGGGGAAAGTGGCGTTGGTAAAGAATTTGTTCCGAAAATTATTCACAATCAATCTGCTCGCAAGCACAATAATTACATTGCTGTAAACTGTGGTGCAATTCCAGAAGGAACAATTGATTCTGAATTATTCGGACACGAAAAAGGAGCTTTTACAGGTGCAACACAAACTCGAAAAGGTTATTTTGAAGTTGCTGATGGTGGAACAATTTTCTTAGATGAAGTTGGAGAATTACCCTTAGCAACACAAGTACGTTTGTTACGTATTTTAGAATCGGGTGAGTTTATGAAAGTAGGTTCTTCGGAACTTCAAAAAACTAATGTTCGAGTTGTTGCTGCAACAAATGTAAAACTGAAAGAAGCTGTTGAAAAAGGTAAATTTCGTGAAGATTTATATTATCGATTAAACACAGTTCAAATAGATATTCCGGCATTGCGCGAACGAAAAGAAGATATCAATTTATTGTTCCGAAAATTTGCTTCAGATTTTGCAAATAAATATAGAATGCCGCATATCGAGCTATCGCCAGAAGCACAAAATTATATTGCGAATTATCCTTGGCCAGGAAATGTACGTCAATTACGTAATTTCGCTGAACAAGTTTCTGTCGTGGAAAAAGACCGTGTAATTTCATTAGAAAAAATAATGGAATTATTACCGAATAATTCAACAATGTTAACGGTTACAAATAAATCGAAAGACGGAAATTCTTCAGATTTTATGGAGCGTGAATTATTATTCAAGGTTTTATTGGACATGAAAAAAGATTTGAATGATTTGCGTGCATTAACATTAGATTTGATTAAACACAAAGATGCAGATGATTTTAACGGCAACACACAAGAACTAATTCAACGTGTTTATCAAGACCAAAACGAACCTGAAAATGATTTTGTTCCAAATCAATATAATTTAGTTTCGACAACTCCTACGTCTCAGACACCAAATTTTCAACAACCACAATACGATTATTCAAACGATGTCTATGACGTAAGTCCAATTGAAGAACCAGAATCACTTTCATTACAAGACAATGAAAAGGAAATGATCAAATTGGCATTAGAAAAACATAAAGGAAAACGTAAAATGGCAGCTGACGAATTAGGAATTTCTGAGCGTACATTGTACCGAAAAATCAAACAATATCATTTGTAATATGAACAAAATAAAACTATTCGTCCTTAGCATTTTTGCTATTTTCAGTTTAACAGGTTGTATAAGTTATTCTCTTTCTGGAGCTGCAATTCAACCAGATTGGAACACAATTTACGTGGCAACTTTTCCGAATTATGCACCTCAACAAAACCCTACTTTAAGTCAAGAATTGACAATTGCAATTCAGGATATTTTTAGAAGTAGAACTAAATTGAAATTAAATTCAAACGAAAATTCCGACTTAATTATCGAAGGTGAAATTACAGGATATGATGTTGCTCCAGAAGCAATTCAGTCGAATGATATTGCTGCAAAAAACCGTTTGACGATTTATGTGAAAGTTCGATATATCAACAATAAAGACGAGTCAAAAAGTTATGACAGAACATTTTCTGCATTTCAATTGTACGACGGAAACGCAATGTTAAGTACTGTAGAATCGTCAATTGTTCCGTTAATTATTAATGATATTCGCGACCAAGTTTTTGCGTCGATTGCGATGGATTGGTAAAAAAATAACCTTATATTTGAGCAATGACCAGAATTGAGTATTTAGTAGCACATCCGTACGAAGTCGAGAAATCGGACATTCCACTTCTAAAAAAAGAAGTAGAAAAATATCCATATTTCTATACATTGCGCGCCTTGTTACTTTATGGTTTAAAAAAAGAAAATCATCCTTCTTTTGAGGATTATTTAAACAAAACTTCAATTCACAGTAGTAATCGTGTTGATTTATATCATTACATCAATTCGGAACCAATTAAAAAAGAAACTGAAACTTTTGCATTAGAAAAAGTAGAAGAATCAATTGAAAATGAAATTATTCCTGATCCAGTTATAGAAAGTTCTACTTCTAATAGTATCGAAGAAAAAGAAGTTGAATCAAACAACGAAACGGAAATTGTTGATGAAATTAACAACGATATTGTGGATGAAATGATCGAAAATGACACAGAAGAGTCAGAGTTAAGAACGGATCATGTCATTGATATTATTTCGGATGAAGAATTGAATGAAGTTGCAGAAATCACCAATAAAGTTGTAGAAAATTCTACTATTAAAGAAGATGAAACTTCTGAAAATGATATCGAAAATGCTGTTCAACAAACTTCTGGAATTGAAATACACGAACCTAAAAAACAAGAAATTCCTGAAATTGTGAAAAATGATTTTAAAGAAGATATTGTAGAAAGTTTGTCTGAAAAAGAAGAAGTAATTAAAGAATCTGAACCAGAAATAATTGAAGAAAAAGTAGAATTAGTACAAAATAATGAGACTGAATCGACGTTTTCTTTTACAGATTGGTTAAAAAAAGTTCCTTCTCAATCGAAAAGCCAAAAAGAAATTGAAGAAGAACAAGAAATTGCTGAAAGAGAAATAAAATATAAATTGATTGATGACTTTTTGGAGAAGAATCCGAAAATTGTTCCAATGAAAAAAACGGATATAACACCAGTCAATACACCATCTAATTTTGTTCAAAGCACAGAAGAATATTCGGATTTAATGACCGAAACATTAGCTCAAATTTATATTGAGCAAAAAAAATATGATAAAGCAATTAAAGCTTATAAGATATTAATTTTGAAATATCCAGAAAAAAATAGTTTATTTGCAAATCGAATTAAAGAAATTGAAAATTTAAAAAACTCTAAATAATAAAATGGGACTATTTCAGTTTTTCATGATTGTCATCATGATTTTATGTGTATTATTAGTACTAATCGTATTATCTCAAAATCCTAAAGGAGGAGGATTATCTTCTACCTTCGGAGGTGGCGGAGGAAGCCAAATGTTTGGAGTTCAAAGAACAAATAAATTCTTAGATAATACAACTTGGGGATTATTTATCGCTGTTATTGTATTAATTATTGGAGCAAGTGTATCACACGAAAATCCAAATGCAATAAAACCTATTAAACAAAATATTACGGCACCAGCTAATAATTTACCAGCACAACCTGCTGCAAATGGAGCAAGTCAAAATCAATTACCAGCTCAGCCTTCACAACCTGCTAAGTAATTTTTTAAAAAAATATAAACAAATAAAAAAGCGAATCATTTGAATGATTCGCTTTTTTATTTGCTCTATTTAAATTTTTATTCATAATTTAGTCTTAAACACTGAATATGAAGCATTATTACTTCTTAATTACATTAATATCTTTATTTTTTATCGGTTGCGGACAACAAAAAATTTTGAAAACTATTTCTAAAAATGACCTGAATGTTTTTAGGACAGCATTTTATGGAAAAGGTTGTAAAAATAATATTCAAATTTTCACAAATTCAAAAGACTTTAATGAACTTCAACTTTCTTTAGTTGTTCCAGGTGAAAGAAATGCTCCTTTAGAAATAATTGACTTTTCAAACAAAAACGTTGCTGTTATTTGTAAAGATGATATTGAACGATATGAAATTTTAGAATTAACAAGTACTTCCAAAAAAAATGTTTTAAAATTAAAAGAAGTTAAAGATCAAGCAGATAAATCTATTAACTTATTATTTATTGAAATTCCGAAAGAAATTAATTATTTAACACTTGAATATTAAAAATTTATGAAAACAAAATTTATTATCTTATCTCTACTTATGGGTGGAAGTTCAGTTTTTGCACAGAGTAATCATTGGCAAGAACTAAAGAATAAAAACTTTCAACCAACAAATTTAGTTGAAAGATCTACAGTACCAAAAGAATATAAATTATTCAAATTAGATGTTTCTAATTTAATAAACGATTTAAATTCTATTGCAAATAAAGGTAGCAATCAAGGAAAGTTAGTGAACATTCCAAATGAAAATGGAGAAATCACAAAATATCTGGTAGAAGAAGCATCTATTATGGCTCCTAAACTACAAGAGAAATTTAATACAATTAAATCTTATGTAGGAAAATCTGTCGATGGTAAATCTACAATTCGATTCAGTTATTCACCATATCATGGTTTTAGTGCTATGATTCAAAAAGGACATGACGTTTCTTATATAGACGCATATACAGAAGACTTATCTACATATATCTCTTATGGCAGAAAAAATGTGGATGACAATATTAATTTCACTTGCCATACTGATGATGTACAACAACAAAAATTAATTGATCAAGTTACAAATAATACCTCTTTCAATAAAACTGCTAATGATGGAAAATTGAGAAAATACCGTTTAGCTCTTGCTACAACAATAGAATATTCTAGATACCATATCAACAGAGCAGGATTATCTTCTGGTACTAACGAACAAAAATTAGCAGCGGTTATTTCTGCAATGAATGTCGCGATGACTAGAGTAAATGGTGTCTACGAAAAAGAATTTGGTGTAACAATGGAATTAGTAGAAAACAATGATAAAATTGTTTTTATTACAACTGATGAATACACAAATAATAACGGAGGAACTATGTTATCTGAAAACCAAACTGTTTTAGATAGAGAAATTGGATTCGATAATTATGATGTCGGTCACGTTTTTTCAACTGGTGGCGGTGGAGTCGCTTATTTAAGAAGCCCTTGTAGTACATCTAAAGCTGGTGGTGTAACAGGATTGGGAGCTCCAATAAATGATCCTTTCTATATTGACTATGTAGCTCATGAAATGGGACATCAATTTGGCGCTCCACATACATTTAATAACTCTTGTTCTGGAAATCGCTCTAATTCAACAGCAGTAGAACCAGGAAGTGGAAGTACAATTATGGCATATGCTGGAATTTGTCCTCCAAATGTTCAAAATAATAGTGACCCATATTTTTCTACTGTAAGTGTTAATAACATTTATTCTTTTATTACCTCAACATCAGGAAGTTGTTCTGTAAATACAGATTCAGGAAATAATGAGCCAATTATCGAAATAAGTAAATTATCTTACAATATTCCGCACTCTACAGCATTTATGTTAGAAGCTACAGCAACAGATTCTGATGGAGATGCTTTAACGTACAACTGGGAGCAAACTGATAATCAAATTGCAACACAACCACCAGTTTCTACTAATACAGGAGGACCAACTTTTAGATCTCTTAATCCAAAAACTGAAGGATATAGATACTTTCCTAATTTACAAGCTATCGTTGATGGAAAGTTAACATTTGAGACAAATCCTAATCCTATGACTTGGGAAGTTATACCAAGCGTTGCTAGAAGATTAAGTTTTTCTCTATTAGTAAGAGATAACAATCCTAAAGGAGGACAAACCGATCGTAAAAATGTAGTATTAACAGTAAAAGATTTTGGTCCATTTAAAGTTACTTCACAAGGAACTACAGAATATTGGGCATATAATTTACCAGCTACCATTACATGGGATGTTGCAGGAACAGATGCAAATGGAATTGATACACAAAATGTGAAGATTTTATTATCTGTAGATGGAGGTAAAAACTTTGACTATGTTTTAGCAGAAACAACTCCAAATAATGGAAAATATGAATTCATCGTTCCTTCTGATATCAAATTAACGAAAGAAGCTCGTATTATGATAAAGGCAATTGATAATGTTTTCTTGGCTGTAAATAGTGCAAACTTTGATATTTCTGATAAATTAGCTACTTCGGATATAAATACAAAAGATTTAGCTACAATTTCTCCAAATCCTTCAAATGGAATTATCAATTTAGATTTTGCTAAATCATTTACATCAGGTAAAATTACCGTTACAGATTTAGCTGGAAGATCAGTTTATGTAAGTAAATTAAACTCTTCTAAATCTCAACAAATCAATTTATCAAATTTATCAAATGGTGTTTACATTGTTTCTATTGAAACTGGAAGTGAACAATTCACTAAAAAAATTATTATTAAAAAATAATCCTTTTTAAAATTACTTAAAATGCCAAGTTGTCTGACAGCTTGGCATTTTTATTTTTTCTCATTACAATTAACTTATCCATAATGGCAGAAATTGGCTATTGGCACGTTTTTCGTTGATTAAAAATCATCAATTTTAGAAAAATAAAAAATACAAATATGTCACAATTAAACATTAAACCATTAGCAGATAGAGTGGTTATTGAGCCTGCTCCAGCGGAAACTAAAACAGCTTCAGGAATTATCATTCCAGATTCAGCAAAAGAAAAACCACAAGAAGGTATTGTAGTTGCTGTTGGTAATGGTAAAAAAGATGAGCCAATGACAGTTACAATTGGAGATAAAGTACTTTACGGAAAATATTCAGGAACTGAATTAAAATTAGAAGGCAAAGATTACTTAATCATGCGTGAAGCTGATATTTTAGCAATCATTTAAAAATGTAAAAAGTCTAATTGTATAAAGTAAAATGTATTATTAGATTTTCGGACAATTTAAATTTAACAAAACCAAGTACTTTGTACATTTTACATCGTACATAATACAATAAATAAAAATGGCAAAAGATATTAAATTCGATATTGAATCAAGAGACGCTTTAAAAAGAGGTGTTGATGCATTAGCAAATGCAGTTAAAGTAACATTAGGGCCAAAAGGTCGTAACGTAGTTTTAGAAAAATCTTTCGGTGCTCCACACGTAACAAAAGATGGAGTTTCTGTAGCGAAAGAAATCGAATTGGAAGATCCAATCGAAAATTTAGGTGCACAAATGGTAAAAGAAGTTGCTTCTAAAACAAACGACGTTGCTGGTGATGGTACAACTACTGCTACTGTTTTAGCTCAAGCGATCGTTCGCGAAGGTTTGAAAAATGTTGCTGCAGGTGCAAACCCAATGGATTTGAAACGTGGGATTGACAAAGCGGTTACTGGAATTGTTGCAAACTTAAGAGAGCAATCTCAAGAAGTTGGTGATTCTTCTGAAAAAATCAAACAAGTTGCTTCTATCTCTGCAAATAACGATGATACAATCGGGACATTAATCGCAGAAGCTTTCTCTAAAGTTGGTAAAGAAGGTGTTATCACTGTAGAAGAAGCTAAAGGAACAGAAACTTATGTTGACGTTGTAGAAGGAATGCAATTTGACCGTGGATACCAATCTCCTTACTTTGTTACAAACGCAGATAAAATGATTGCTGAATTAGAGAATCCTTACATCTTATTATGTGAGAAAAAAATCTCTAATTTACAAGAAATCTTACCTTTATTAGAGCCAGTTGCTCAATCAGGACGTCCATTCTTAATCATTTCTGAAGAAGTTGAAGGACAAGCTTTAGCTACTTTAGTGGTTAACCGTTTAAGAGGTTCATTAAAAATTGCTGCTGTTAAAGCTCCAGGATTTGGTGATCGTCGTAAAGCAATGTTACAAGATATCGCAATCTTAACAGGAGGTACAGTTATTTCTGAAGAGCAAGGAATTACGTTAGAAACGGCTACTTTAGAAATGTTAGGTACTGCTGAAAGAGTAGTTATCGACAAAGACAATACAACTGTAGTAAATGGTGCTGGAGATGCTGAGCAAATTAAATCTCGTGTGAACCAAATTAAAGCACAAGTAGAAACGACAACTTCTGATTATGACCGCGAAAAATTACAAGAGCGTTTAGCTAAATTAGCTGGAGGTGTTGCTGTATTATACGTTGGAGCTGCTTCTGAGGTTGAAATGAAAGAAATCAAAGACCGTGTTGATGATGCTTTACACGCAACTCGTGCTGCTGTAGAAGAAGGAATCGTTGCTGGAGGTGGTGTTGCTTTTGTTAGAGCTTTATCTAACTTAACAATCGAAACTTCAAATGCTGACGAAGCGACAGGTGTTAAAATTGTAACGCGTGCTATTGAAGAACCATTACGCCAAATTGTTCACAATGCAGGTGGTGAAGGTTCTGTAGTTGTTGCAAAAGTAAAAGAAGGAACAGGAGATTTTGGATACAATGCTAAAACAGACGAATATGTAAACATGATCGAAGCTGGAGTTATTGATCCAACTAAAGTTGCTCGTGTTGCATTAGAAAACGCTGCTTCTGTTGCAGGTATGTTAATCACAACTGAAGCTGTTGTTACAGAAATTAAAAAAGATGAGCCTGCTATGCCACCAATGGGTGGAGGAATGCCAGGGATGATGTAATCATCAACTCATTAATTGATATAGAAAAAGCCATTCAGAAATCTGAATGGCTTTTTCATTAAGTCATAAATAATAAAAACTATATAATCGTCGATTTTCCCATCAATACATTTTCAAAATTGAAATATGAATGATGATCATGATCGCTCAATAATATCTTCGCAATATAATTTGCTACAACAGATGTCGAATAATCGCTCGTTTCATCTAAATCTGAAGTTACAATCAAATTATTAATCGCATTTTCCACTGCATTTTCTATTGCTTTCGCACCTTCTTCTAATCCTAAATAACGCAACATCATTGCGGCACTCAAAATAGAAGCCATAGGATTTGCAATTCCTTTTCCTTTTGCTTGTGGATACGAACCATGAATAGGCTCGAACAATGCATTTTCTGTACCAATAGAAGCCGAAGGCAACAAACCTATACTTCCTCCAATTACACTTCCTTCATCAGAAATAATATCGCCAAACATATTCTCTGTCAAAATAACATCAAATTGTTTTGGATTGATAATTAATTGCATCGCTGCATTATCAACAAACAAGAAATCTAATTCAACTTCTGGATATTCTTGGCTAATATCCATCGCAACTTTTCTCCACAAACGAGACGTGTCCAACACATTTGCCTTGTCTACCAACGTTACTTTTTTGCGACGTCTCATTGCTTCCTGAAAAGCTAAATGTGTAATTTGCTCAATGTCTTTTCTATTGTACGAACACGTATCATACGCATGCGAACCATCTTGCGCTGTAAATTTTTCTCCAAAATAAATTCCATTAATCAACTCACGAAAAATAACCATATCTGTTCCTTCGATGTGCGAACGTTTCAATGGACTTTTCCCCAACAAAGATTCGTAAGCCTTGATTGGACGGATATTTGCAAATAAACCAAGTTCCTTTCTCAGCTTTAACAAACCTTGTTCGGGACGAACTTTAGCGTTCGGATTATTGTCATATTTTGGATCTCCAATAGAACCAAACAACACCGCATCTGCATCTTTACATAATTGCAATGTCGCATCAGGCAAAGGATTTCCCGTTTCGTCAATTGCTATAGCTCCAATTAAAGCCTCCTCAAATTCGAAATTATATTTAAAAATTTGTTCAACGACTTTCAGAACTTTTATTGTTTCCGAAACGACTTCTGGTCCTATTCCATCGCCAGAAAGTACTACAATTTTATGCGATTTCATGTTGTAAAGATTTATGGTTTTGTTCGTAAGTTTCTATTTTATCTTTTTGACTGATTAAAAAATCAATGTCATCATATCCATTTAATAAACAGATTTTTTTATAAGAATCAACATCAAAGTTGATGGTTTGATCTTGAATTTTTAAGGTTTGATTTTCTAAATTAACTTCAAATTCTGTTGAAGGATTTTGGTCGATGATTTCAAAGATTTGATTTAAAATTTCATCTGAAACAACGATTGGTAAAATTCCGTTATTCAGTGCATTTCCTTTGAAAATATCTGCAAAATAACTACTAATCACAACATCAAATCCATAATCTTTGATTGCCCAAGCGGCGTGTTCGCGACTACTACCACAACCAAAATTTTTCCCTGCAACTAATATTTTTCCTTCAAATTTTGAATCATTTAACGGAAAATCATTAATTCTCTCATTTTCTTGATTAAATCGCCAATCTCTGAATAAATTATCTCCAAAACCTTCTCTACTAATCGCTTTCAAGAAACGAGCTGGAATAATTTGATCTGTATCTATATTTTCTATTTTAATCGGAACTGCCGATGATTTTAGTTGATTGATTGAATCCATTTTGAAATAATTTTAATTGATATCAACAATTTTTCCGTGAATTGCTGCTGCTGCTGCAATTAAAGGACTTGCTAATAATGTTCTTGAATTTGGTCCTTGACGACCTTCAAAATTTCTGTTGGAAGTCGATACACAATATTTTCCTTCTGGTACTTTATCGTCATTCATCGCCAAACAAGCTGAACAACCTGGTTCGCGTAATTTGAATCCAGAAGCTTCAAAAATTTTATCCAAACCTTCTTCTATTGCTTGTTTTTCTACTTGTTTTGATCCCGGAACAATCCACGCCGTTACATGTTCGTTACGTTGTTTTCCTTTCACATAATCTGCAACTTGACGCAAATCTTCGATTCTAGCATTGGTACAACTTCCGATAAACACATAATCAATTGGATGATTGATGATCGATTGATTATCTTGGAAGCCCATATATTTCAACGCTTTTTCAAACGATTCTTTTTTATTATCGCTTAACGAATCTTTTGAAGGAATCATATCTTTTACAGAAATTCCCATTCCAGGATTTGTTCCAAACGTAATCATCGGATAAATATCAGCTGCATCAAATTCTATTTCTTCATCAAAAATAGCATCTGCATCACTTGGTAACGTTTTCCAATACGCTACTTTTTGTTCCCACTCCTCACCTTTCGGTGCAAATGGCTTATCTTTTAAATAATCGAAAGTTGTTTGATCTGGCGCAATCATTCCACCACGAGCCCCCATTTCGATCGACATATTACAAACTGTCATACGTCCTTCCATCGTCATATTCTCGAAAACATCTCCAGCATATTCGCAGAAAAATCCAGTTCCAGCATTTGTTCCAACTTTAGAAATAATGTATAAAATCACATCTTTTGGTTGAACATTCGGATTCAATTTTCCGTTTACCTTAATGCGCATTGATTTTGGTTTGTTAATCAATAAACATTGACTTGCAAAAACCTGTGCCACTTGACTTGTTCCAATTCCGAATGCAATTGCTCCGAAAGCACCATGTGTTGATGTATGACTATCTCCACAAACCATGCTCATTCCTGGTTGCGTAACACCCAATTCTGGAGCAATAATGTGAACAATTCCTTGATATGGATGTCCTAAGCCATAAAATTCGATATTATTTTTTTCACAATTAATCGCTAGTTGCTCTAATTGTTGTTTTGATAAAGGATCTCGAACCGGCTGATCTTGATTAATTGTTGGCACATTATGATCGGCTGTAGCAACAATTTGATCTGGTCTAAAAATTGGTATATTTCTCGCCTCTAATTCTGCAAAAGCTTGTGGGCTTGTAACTTCATGAATTAAATGTTTATCAATATAAATAACTTGCGGTCCGTTTTCTACTTGGCTTACAACGTGTGCGTCCCAAACTTTGTCAAACAATGTTCTCATGCAAATCTTCTTTGTGTTGTTTGATTAAATTGATGCATTAATCCAATTAAATCTTCTTTTATTACTTCTTTCTTTGAATCTGCTATTTCTAAAAAATGTTCATACAAAACATCTAATTCATTCTTAGTTGTATCAAAACCAATATCTTTTAGACGATATGCTAAAGCAGAACGTCCACTACGAGCCGTTAAAATGATAGATGATTCGTTTACTCCAACATCTGCTGGATTAATAATTTCGTATGTTTCTCTATTTTTAATCACACCATCTTGATGTATTCCAGAACTGTGTGCAAATGCATTCGATCCAACAATCGCTTTATTTGGCTGTACCATCATTCCCATAGTTTCAGAAGTTAATTGACTTAACTCTGTTAACATTTGAGCATTAATATCAGTATAAAAATTAAGTTCTTTGTGTTGTCTAAAAATCATAACGATTTCTTCTAAAGCTGTATTTCCTGCACGTTCACCTATTCCATTAATCGTACATTCAATTTGACGTGCTCCATTAATAGCTCCTGCAACCGCATTAGCAGTAGCTAAACCTAAATCGTTATGATTATGACAAGAAATGATAACATTATCAATTCCTTGAACGTGATCTTTTAAATATTTTATTTTATTTCCGTATTCAAATGGTAAACAATAACCTGTCGTATCTGGAATATTAAGCACTGTTGCACCAGCTTTAATCACCTCTTCACAAACCTGCGCTAAAAAAGCATTATCTGTTCTTCCTGCATCTTCGGCATAAAACTCTATATCATCTACAAACGTTTTTGCATAAGCTACTGCTTCTACAGCTCTTTCTATAATTGCTTCTCTATTCGAATTGAATTTATGAATAATATGAGAATCGGAAGTACCGATACCTGTATGAATTCTTGGTTTAATTGCAAATTGTAATGCTTTAGCAGCAGATTCAATATCTTTTTTGTTTGCGCGAGTTAATCCACATACTGTTGCATTTTTTACCAATCTCGAAATTGCATTTACCGCTTCAAAATCTCCTGGACTTGAAATTGGAAAACCAGCCTCTATCACATCCACTCCTAATTCATCTAATCTCGCAGCAATTTCTAACTTTTGTTTTTTGTTTAGTTTGCAACCTGGTACTTGCTCTCCATCTCTTAGCGTCGTATCAAAAATTTGAATCTTTTCAGCACTCATAGCAATTTGTTTTGATTGTTATTGTGATGTAAAATTAAAATTGTGCTAACTTTAAATTTCTAAAACAAAATACCTTTTACAATTCTTAAAGATGTTTTAATTAATTTAAAACATTTATTACCAATATTTTAAATTCAATTTCATTACAATGTCAAATCATAATAAAGATTCTCTTTTTAGTTTAATTAAGTCTTTAAATCGCTCTGAAAAACGCCAATTTAAGCTTTACGTTAACCGTTTGCAGATAAATGCAGATGCAAAATTTTTATTATTATTTGATGCTTTAGACAAATTAGAAGAGTATGATGAAAATGTTATTTTAAAGAAAAAAATTACAACAAAACAACAATTATCAAATCTAAAAGCACATTTATACAAACAAATTTTAATTAGTTTGAGAATGAATCCTTCTCAACAAAATTCGAGAATGCAAATACGTGAACAGTTTGATTTTGCTACCATTTTATATCAAAAAGGATTGCACAAACAAAGTCTCAAAATGTTAGACAAAGCCAAATCTCAAGCATTAGATTTTGATGAAAAAGCAATTGCATATGACATTTTAGAGCTTGAGAAAATTATAGAATCACAATTTATAACACGTAGTATTTATGGGCGCGCAGACCAATTGATAAAACAATCGGAAGAGTTGAGTTTACAGAATTTACAAGCAAGTAAATTATCTAATTTATCGTTGAAATTGTATAGTATTTTACTCGAAAATGGATATGCAAAAGACAAAGAAGAAATAGACAAGATTCAAAATTATTTCGATTCCGAAACACAAAATATTAATTTCAAACGCCTAAAATTCAAAGAAAAGCTTTGGTTTTATAAAGCAAATGTTTGGTTATCGATGTTGACACAGAATTTAGATTCTGCTTATGAATTTTCGAAAAAATGGGTAGAATTATTCTACGAAAAAAAAGAACGTATTCTTAGTCATCCGGTTTGGTTTATTAAAGGAAATAGCTATTTATTAAAGATTTTATACCTGAAAAAAAATTCTGAAGAATTTAAATTTTGGTTTGATAAGTTGGAATCAGTTTACGACATTTTACCTCAGAATGATAATGTAGAAGCGCTTTGGTTTATCAATAAATTCAATAGTAAATTGAATTATTTTTTTATCAATCCAAAAGAAAACATCAGTCCTTTTTTAATAAAAGATATTTTACGCGAAATTAAATCGCATTACCATAAAATTGATAACCACCATATTTTGGTACTTTATCTAAAAATTGCTGCCTACTATTTTCTAAATAAAGATTGGGATAATTCGTTCAAATACTGCCAAAAAATCATCAATAGTGAATCGACTATTCAAGAAGATTTACATTTTTATACATTGGTTTTGATTATGATGAATTTGTATGATTCTGGAAACGATCAAGAATTGGATACCTATTCTTATAAAACGCATCAGTTTTGTAAAAAGATGAAAAATAGTAACATTATTACGCGAAAAATTAGTTTGTTTTTTATTGAATTGAATGACTTGTATCCAAATGAAAAAGTAAAAGCCTTCCGAGAATTAGATGATTTTTTAAGAGATTCGGATAATCAAAGTTTATTACGTAGAAACACCAATTACATCAACCTTAGACGATGGATGGAAGATAAAATATAAACTTATTTCTTTCTCATAAAATATTATTACTAATTTCATGTTTATTATATATTTACAACTAATTAACATTAATCGTTATGTATCAAGATTACATCGTAGGCGAACATAAAGCAGACAAAGGAAAACGTTTTATCAATTATATTATAGATATAATTTGTTTTCTAATTTTTACTTTTTTAATTGGTATTCTTTTAGGAATATTATCAATGACTTTAGGTTTTAATTTACCTCAAAATGATTTTTTCTATAATATTATCGGACTTATATGTGTTATTATTTATTATTCAACTTTAGAAATACTAACAAAAGGACGAACTATAGGAAAACTAATTACAGGAACAAAAGTGGTTATGATAGATGGTTCAACTCCTACTACAAAAGATTTTTTTATGAGAAGCCTATGTCGAGTAATTCCTTTCGAAGCATTTAGTTTCTTAGGTGAAAATGGTTGGCATGACTCAATAACAAAAACTACAGTTGTCAATAAAAAAGCTTTTGAAGCTGATTTATTAAGTAAAGACACTATTGAAAGTATTGGTAATACAGAAACAAATGATATTTCTAACAATTAAAAATGAAAAAAAAATCCAACTCAAAATAATTTATGTAAAAAATCATTGTTTTTTCTGCGTATAATTTCGCAAAAAAGGCTATTTATTAATACCTTTGCAATGTAAATATATTTTTGAGAAATGGAAAAACAACCTCAAGAGGTAGTATTAGTTGGTGCTGGTATCATGAGTGCTACCCTAAGCATACTTCTTAAAAAAATAAATCCGAATATTAAGATTTCTGTTTTCGAAAAATTAGATAAGATTGGATTTGAAAGTTCTGACGCTTTCAATAATGCTGGAACAGGTCACTCTGCTTTTTGTGAATTGAATTATACACCAATGGACAAAGATGGAGTGGTTAATATTGATAAAGCAATTAATATTGCAAAACAATTTGAAACTTCTAAAGAATTTTGGTCTTACTTAGTCGAAAATAATTACGTTTCTTCTCCCGAAAAATTCTTGCGTCCTACTCCACACATGTCTTTTGTATGGGGCGATGATGATGTTAATTTCTTGAGAAAACGCTACGAAAAGTTATCTCAACATCCATTATTCAAGGATATGGAATATTCAGAAGATGTTTCTAAAATCAAAGAATGGGCTCCATTAATTGTTGATGGTAGAAAAGGGAACGAAAAAGTAGCTGCAACGCATATGAACTTGGGAACTGACGTAAATTTTGGTGAATTAACTCGTCAAATTTTTAAAGGTTTACAAGATAAAAATGAAATTACATTAGAAACAGAACACGAAGTAAAAGACTTAACTCGTCTTGATAACGGAAAGTGGGCTGTAAAAGTAAAGGATTTAAAATCTGGAAATAATAAAGCTTTAAATGCAGATTTTGTATTTATTGGAGCAGGTGGAGGAGCAATTTTATTGTTACAAAAATCTGGAATTCCAGAATCGAAAAAATTTGGTGGCTTTCCTGTTGGTGGACAATGGTTAATTTGTCAAAACGAAGAAGTAATCAAAAAACATCATGCAAAAGTATATGGAAAAGCAAAACTTGGAGCACCTCCAATGTCTGTTCCACACTTAGACACACGTGTTATTGATGGAAAACAGTCATTATTATTTGGTCCGTTTGCAACATTTTCTACAAAATTTTTAAAATATGGTTCTAACTGCGATTTATTTAAATCTGTCAATTTAGGTAATGTTGGATTTTTGATAAATTGTGGTTTAAACAATATCGATTTAACAAAATACTTGATTGAACAAGTTATGTTATCGAAGGCTAAAAAAGTAGAAGAGTTAAGAGAATATTTACCTGAAGCTAAATTAGAAGATTGGTTTGAACAGACTGCTGGACAACGTGTACAAGTTATCGAAAAACAAGATGGAAAAGGAACTTTAAAATTTGGTACAGAAATCGTTACATCTCAAGATGGATCTATGTCTGCCTTATTAGGAGCTTCTCCAGGAGCATCTACATCTGTTAGTGCAATGTTGAACTTGATGAAACAATGTTTCCCAGATTTGATGAAAAATAATTGGAACGAAGCGATCAAAGCAATGATTCCTTCTTATGGTGAAGATTTAGCACAAGCTGAATTAGTTGAAGCTTCAAGAGCACGTACAACTAAAGTTCTTAAAATTTTAGATTAAGATTAGTCTTACAACATATATTAAATCCTGATAGTCATTTATCAGGATTTTTTTGTTTTAAATAAAAAAAGGTTTGAAAATAAATTCTCAAACCTTTTAATTTTTTTTCTGAACATCTTAGTCTTGTTATTAGTCTTCGCTTTTGATAATTTCGTATTCAACTTGCATCACCCCTGTGTTGGTGTGACCAATTTCGCTGAATGCAGCTTGACTTAAGTCTAAAACTCTAGATTTAGCGTATGGACCTCTGTCGTTGATTTCGACAACTACAGATTTACCATTTCTGATATTCGTAACTTTTACTTTCGTACCAAATGGTAAAGACTTATGGGCAGCTGTTAGTTCGTGTTTGTCATACGTTTCACCACTAGCTGTCTTGCGTCCGTGGAATTTGTCTCCATACCAAGAAACAACTCCTGTCGAGATTTTTCGAGCACTATTCTCGATAAGTTCTCCAACCAACTTTTCATCTTCAACTGATAATGTATCTTCTTTGATGGTATCATTATCAATATCGTTACTAAATCTTTTCTCAGAAGCTGGCATAATAATTGTGTCATTATTACCAGAATCCTTAAAAATTTTACCATCAGCATTTGCTATTGGAAAAATCATTAACATTGCTATAAACGCTGTAATGCTTTTCGTCATCCTTTAGATTTTTCTGATTTACTTTGCAAATTTAAGGGTATAAACAGCTTCTTATTTAGAATTATTCTAATCGATTGATTTTTAATTCTAAAATCTCTTGTGCTTTGCTAATTTAGATGCTTACAGCGATTTGTTAATTTAATGTTAAAATAAACATTGAATCCCAATTTTTTTGGCAATTATTTATTTAAATCTGATATAACATTAATAATCAATGATTAATCGTTTTGTATAATTTGAAGAAATTTATCAAATAAAGAAACAAAAAAGGTAAAGTTTACAAAACTTTACCTTTTCTTAATTTTTAAAGATTTAAAAATCAATTATAAACTAGCTAAAATATCTTTTACTTTAGCCGAAATCAATTTTCCTTCTGCTTTACCAGCCAATTTAGAAGATGCAGCTCCCATTACTTTTCCCATATCTTTTGGAGAAGTAGCGCCAACTTCTGCAATAATTTCTGTAATTGCAACTGTTAATTCTTCGTCTGTTAATTGAGCAGGTAAAAATTGTTGAATTACTTCTGCTTGTGCCAATTCTTTTTCTGCTAATTCTGCGCGTCCATTTGTTTCGAATTGTTCGGCAGCCTCTTTGCGTTGTTTTACTAATTTTTGTAATAAAGCAATTTCTTGATCTTCTGATAATTCACCATTAGCACCAGATGTTTTTGCCAATAATAATTCAGATTTTACAGCTCTTAAAGCTTCTAAAGCAACAGTATTTTTAGCTTTCATTGCTTCTTTTAACTGTGCCATTATTTGAGTTTCTAAATTCATGATTTTTGCTTTTAGACTACAAATTTAAGACAAAAAAAGGCTCATCGCAAAAGCAATGAACCTTTTCTATAATAAGAATATTTTTTACGAGTGATCGTTTATTAATCTACGTTATCGTGTAGAAAATTGTTTGGACGAATTTGCGTTTCGTTATTACTATTTGTTCCTACAGAAAAATCAGAAGATTGATTATCATTACGATCAGATAAATTCAATCCTTGACGCTTGTACGCAGGAATTGCTTCATACTCGTCTACCTGAGAATTTGTCATCGTGTTGTTAAATTTAAAATTAAATTGTTTCAAACGATTTCTTCTCTCTTCAATCATATTGTTCAATTCAGGATCAGTTGATTGCTCTATTGGCTGACTAAATGGATCTACAGCAACTTGCACTTGTTCTGCTTGTGAGGCTGTTGAATGTGACATGTTAGATTGAATTGGCTCTACATTTCCATCGTTTTTCGGAGCTTGGTAACCAGTATAATTATTTTGTGGATAATTTGACTGTTCCGAAGCTACTGGATTAGAATATGAATTATATGTTTGATTGTTATTTACATTATTTGTTTGTTCTTGTGGACGATTAAAATCAGATTTTAAACGTGGTTCGAAATCATCGTAAGAACGTTTTTCCTGTACAGGCTCATCTTCAATATCATCTAAAACATAACGTTTTGGAGCATTATTTTCTTCAAAAGATTGCTCTGGTGTGTTATGATATGATTGTTGTTGAAAATTTTGATTTATATCTGCTTGACGATAATTGTTTTGCGGAGCTTCTGGTGCTTGATTTTGTTGAGGCGTTTGTGGAGCTTGTTGAGAAGCTGCAGAACGTCCAAAATCTAACGTCATTGGTTTAACACGATTCACAAAAGGTTGATCAACAGATAATGTTTTATTAATAGGTTGTTCTTCCTCTAATGTATGTACAATTTTTTGTTCTTCTTTTCCTGTATAAGCTTGATCTTCTGTTGGAAAACCAGTTGCAACAACAGTTACAGAAATAGAATCTCCTAAATCTAAATCTTCACCAATACCCATGATAATATTTGCACTATTACCAGCTTCTTGTTGAATATAATCATTAATTACTCCGATTTCATCCATTGTAATTTCGTTATTACCAGATAAAATCAATAACAATACGTTACGTGCACCTGTAATTTTGTTGTTGTTTAACAATGGAGAATCTAAGGCAGAAGAAATAGCATCTTTCGCTTTGTTTTCACCAGAACCTTGTGCCGATCCCATGATAGCTGTACCAGAATTTTTAAGTACTGTACGCGCATCACGTAAATCGATATTCATTGCATAGTGTTGTGTAATAACTTCTGCAATTCCTTTTGCTGCAGTTGTTAAAACTTCGTCAGCTTTAGAGAATCCGTTTTTGAAACCTAAGTTTCCGTATAACTCACGTAATTTATCATTGTTGATAACAATCAATGAATCTACGTTTTGTCTTAATTTTTCGATACCTTTTTCGGCTTGTTCCAACCTCATTCTTCCTTCGAAAAAGAATGGCGCTGTTACAATACCTACTGTCAAAATATCCATATCTTTTGCAATACCAGCAATTACTGGCGCTGCTCCGGTTCCTGTACCACCACCCATTCCGGCAGTAATAAATACCATTTTAGTTCCTTCGTCTAATACAGCTTTTACATCATCCATACTTTCGATAGCAGATTGCTCTCCTACCTCAGGATTTGCACCAGCTCCTAATCCTTCAGTGATCGCTTGACCTAACTGAATTCTTGTTGGTACAGGACTGTTTGCTAATGCTTGTGAGTCCGTATTACAAATCACAAATTCTACACCTGCGATTCCTTGTTCAAACATGTAGTTTACGGCATTACTACCTCCACCACCTACTCCGATTACTTTGATAGCTTGAGATCGGCTCTTTGGTAAGTTGAACACAATATCTCCTGTTAACATATCACTCATATTCTTCTTATTAAATTGGTTCGTAATTTATTCTAGTTTATTCTTATTATTCAGTTTCGTTGATCATTTGGATAAATTTATCCGTCCATTTCGAAAAGAAGTTTTTCTTTTCAGGCTTAGATTTAGTTTCTTTTCTATCACCAATTTCTTGATCCAAGAATTCGTCCACTATTTCTTCCCTTTTAGGTTTTTTGATTTCTTCTTCTACTTCCACCACAACTTCAGCAGTAGCATTAGCTTGTTTTGGTTGAGATGGATGAATTCCAATTTCTAATTCTTCTTGGTTATTTAAGTTATTAATTACTGGTTTTTCATAGATTTCGTTATGGTAATTCTCCGCTAACTCTTCTAAACCTTTCATTAATAAACCTACAGATGTTGCATATTCTGGTCCGCTAATTTCTTCTGCTTTAGCACCAACAATATGTTCGTTAGAGTATCCAATTCTTACATCCATTCCAGTTACATATTCCGTTAACTGACGAATGTGTTTCAATTTAGATCCACCACCTGTTAAAACGATTCCTGCAATCAATTTTTTATTTTGATCTTCGCAACCGTAGTTTTTCAATTCCAAATATACTTGTTCCAAAATTTCCTGCACACGTGCATGAATAATTTGTGACAGTCTTTTTAATGATATTTCTTTTGCTTCGCGTCCTTTTAATCCAGGAATCGATACAATTTCTGTTTCTTTATTTTCTCCTGGCCAAGCAGAACCAAATTTTTCTTTTAAAGCTTCGGCTTGCTTTCCAATGATAGAACATCCAACTTTGATATCTTCTGTAATCACATTTCCTCCGAATGGAATAACAGATGTGTGACGAATGATATTATCCTTGAAGATTGCAATATCAGTTGTTCCACCACCTATATCAATCAACGCAACACCAGCTTCTTTTTCTTCTTCGCTAAGTGCAGCACTTGATGATGCAATAGGCTCTAATGTGATACTTGCCAAACGTAAACCTGCTGCTTTTACACATCGTGCAATATTTCGGATAGATGAAACTTGTCCAACTACTACATGGAAATTAGCTTCTAAACGACTTCCATACATACCAATTGGTTCGCGAATTTCTCCTTCGTTGTCAACCTTGAATTCTTGTGGAAGAACATGGATAATTTCTTCTCCTGGTAACATTACCAATTTGTAAACTTGATTCGTTAATAATTTTAAATCATTATCATCAATCACATCTTCTGAATTGGTACGAGTAATGTAATCACTATGTTGTAAACTACGAATATGTTGGCCTGCAATACCAACTGTTACGTCAGTAATTTTGATTCCTGAAGATTTTTCAGCCTTATCAATTGCTTCTTTTATCGAATTAATGGTTTGTGTAATATTATTCACAACGCCTCTGTGTACACCCAAACTTTTCGCTTGTCCGTGTCCAAGAATTTCGATTTTTCCATTTTCATTTTTTCGTCCGACAAGTGCTACAATCTTTGTAGTCCCGATGTCTAGTCCAACTGCAATCTTACTATTGTTTTCCATTTTTTATTCGTTTGGTTGCTACAACTTGGTTTACAAATTTCAAGCTCAATTTTTCATAATCTTCTGTTCCTATAAAATCAATGTATTGTTTATAATACAACTTCAGATTATGTAACTTTTGTTCAAAGTTGTTGAGTGTTCCTAATTCTATATAATAGTTTCCTGTATTTACAATTAAATTAAATGAACGCTGTCCTACTTTTTGAATGGCAATGATATGATTTTTTAATAAATCGTCAGCTTTTAAAGCTTGTACAAATTTACTCAAATCTTCATATTCACTCGGTTTTACATCACCAGAAACTAGAATTACATCCGCTGAACTTAATTTAGATAAAGGCATTTTTTCACCTTTAGATGTCAAATAAAATTCATTTGTCAACGTTTTCACTCGAGCAACTGCTGTATTCGCTTTTATATCAAGTCGTAAATGTCCGTTTATATCTTTACTTACCTGTACAGAATCCACAAAGGGACTCTCACTTACTTTTTGTTCGATGTCTTTTACATTAACCTCTCTCAAGGATTGTTTCATAATGTCTTTTCCATCTTTATTGATAATATCTCGAATCGATTCATCATTGATGAAATAATTATCAACGGGCTGAACAAATGCCACGTCTAATTTTTTCACGGTACGCGAAGCATTCTTAATCACCGTAAAACTAATCAAACCGATTAGCAAGGCAACTCCAAAAATCACTTTTATGATTTTCAATTTACGCTTCACTTAACCATTCTTTTATTGGTTTAACAATTGTATCAATATTTCCTGCACCAACAGTTAATAACACATCAAAATCTTGTTTTTTGATGTTTGCTAAACTATCTTCTAATGAAGATACTATTTTTTCTTTTAAATCTACTTTTTCTAACAACCAATTTGACGTAATTCCTTCAATTGGTAGCTCTCTTGCAGGATAAATATCTAATAAAATAAGACTATCTAACTGCGATAAACTTTGTCCAAACTCTTCAGCAAAATCTCTTGTACGTGTAAATAAATGTGGTTGAAAAACACCTAACACTTTTTTACCTGGATATAACTCTCTAACTGAAAGAATTGCTGCGTTTAATTCTGTTGGATGATGCGCATAATCGTCAATATAAACTTTTCCATTTATTTCAAAACGATTAAAACGTCTTTTTACCCCTACAAAACTTGCTAAAGCTTCTTTTATTTTCTCTAGAGAAATACCTAAATATTCTGCTACGGCCAATGCTGCAAGAGCATTTTCCATATTATGATGACCTGGCAACAAAATTCCGATGTTTTGCATTTCTCCATGAGGAGTCGTTACATCAAAAACATAATGTCCGTCAATAATTCTTACATTATGCGCATTATAATCTGCATCTTCCTCAACACCATAAGTAAAAGCATTGTCAAAATTTAACCCTTTGCGAACAAATAATTTTTCTTCGACAATTGCTGCAAATTCTTGAAACGATTTTTTTACTTCTTCTCTCTCTCCATAAATATCCAAATGATCCGCATCATCACTTGTTATGATAGCTAATTTTGGAGAAAGACGTAAAAATGAACGGTCAAACTCATCTGCTTCTGCAACGGTATATTTAGAACCATTTAGAATGATATTAGAATCGTAATTTTCTGCAATACCACCTAAAAATGCTGTACTTTCTAAATCTGCAACTTTTAGAATATGTCCTAAAATAGACGAAGTTGTCGTTTTTCCATGTGTTCCTGCAACACCAATATTGTATGTATGTTTGGTAATTTCACCTAACACTTCAGAACGCTTCATGACTTTAAAATCATTCACTAAAAAATAATTTAACTCTGAATGATCTTTTGGTACCGCCGGCGTATAAATCACCAACGTATTTTCTGGTGTAATTCCTACTGGAATTAACTCGATGTTATCTTCGAAATGAATATCAATTCCTTCAGCAATCAATTCAGTAGTAAGTTCAGTTTGAGTTTTGTCATAACCTGCAACATTTTTACCGATTGATTTGAAGAAACGTTCCAACGCACTCATTCCGATTCCTCCTGCACCGATGAAATAATAATATGTTTTATCTAAAATATTCATTATAATAAATTCAATAATATATCTACAATCTCTTTTGTCGCATTCGGTTTCCCTAATTGCTTGATGTTTTGAGATAATTTATTTTTTAATTCTTCATTGTTTGCCAAAGCAATTACTTCTTTGACCAAATTTTGTTTTGCATCTGCATCTTTCACCATAATAGCAGCATCTTTCTCTACCAATGCTTGTGCATTTTTGGTTTGATGATCTTCTGCCGCTGTTGGTAATGGAAGCAAAATTGTTGCTTTTCCAACAATACACAATTCCGAAATTGCCATTGCTCCTGCACGAGAAACAATCATATCCGAAGCTGCATACGCATCTTTCATGTTGTAAATAAATTCGGTTACATGAATCGTTGGATATTTATCTCCAACCAAATTTTTGATTTTTTGATAATCTAACTTTCCTGTTTGCCAAATCAACTGAACGCCACTTGCAACAAATTCGTTAAGGTTTTCTAACCAAGCGTTATTCATTGCTCTTGATCCTTGCGAACCACCAACTGATAAAATAGTTGGTTTTTCTGGATCTAATCCAAAAGCTGAAATTGCTTCTGCTTTTGAAGGTAAATTTTGAAAAATCTCAGCACGAATCGGATTTCCTGTGTAATACACTTTTTCTTGTGGAAACTGCGAAATTCCTTCATAAGCTGTACAAATTGCACTGGCTTTATTTTTCAAAATTTTGTTGGTAACTCCTGGAAACGAATTTTGTTCTTGTAATAAAATCGGAACATTTTTGCTTCCCGCTACCCACAACATTGGTCCACTCGCATATCCTCCTGTACCAACTGCTAAGTCTGGTTGAAAATCTTTGTAAATTTTCTTTGCAAGACTTAAACTTTTTATCAATTTGAAAGGAAACTTTAAATTCGCTTTCATATTACTTCTATCAAATCCAGAAATTGGTAAACCTTTTATGTCATATCCAACTTTTGGTACTTTTTCCATTTCCATTCTTCCTTCTGCTCCTACAAACAAAATTTGTGCATCAGGCAAACGACGTTTTATTTCGTCTGCAATTGCAATGGCTGGATAAATATGTCCACCTGTTCCTCCACCACTAATTAAAACTCTAGGCGATGTCTTCGATGTATTCTTCACTTAATACTTTTCTATCTTGTTCTAATTCTTCTTGCGATTTGATTTGAGTACTTACACTCAAAATAATTCCAAATGAAATACAGGTCATCCAAATGGATGTTCCTCCGTAACTAATCATTGGTAATGGTTGTCCAGTAACTGGAATTAAATTAACCGCTACCGCCATATTTACCATGGCTTGTATAATAATTGGTAAGCCCACTGCAAATACAAGTAACGTACCAAATATTGTATGGATTTTGGAGGCGATGATACAGATTCTAATTAATATCAAAAGGAAAATTCCGATTAATAAAATTGCACCAATTGCACCATATTCTTCAACAATAATTGCAAAGATAAAATCGGAAGATGATTGAGGTAAAGTTTGTTTGAAAACACTTTTCCCTGGTCCAGCCATTTCATTCAATCCTCTTGCAATAGCTGCTTTAGCGTGTAATACTTGATAACTTTCTAATCCAGAATCATCATTAAATTTCTCGATACGAGACATCCACGTGTGTACACGAGAATTTGTAACCAAATCTGGACGAGACAACGCTAACCAAACAAAACCACCACCAAGAATTAATCCTGTTGCAGCAATTGTAAATAAATATTTGAATGGAAAACCACCGATAATCAACAATATTCCACACATTCCAGCTAACATCAACGCTGTTGATCCATTAGAAGGAAAGATTAATCCTACAATTACAATAATTGGTAGGAACAATGGTATTGCTGTATTTTTCCACGTATATTCTTTGTCTCTATTTTTTGTCAAATAACGAGCGATATAAATCAATAATGCCTGAGATGCTATCATAGAAGGTTGTATCCCAATTCCAGTTCCAGGAATCGTTAACCAACGTGCTGCATTTGCACCACCAATTGTCTGTCCTTGCACGAGCGTTATCGCTAAAACTCCTGAAAGTAAAACAACCGCACTTAAAGCAAATAAACCAAACCAACGATAATCTACACGTTGTAATCCGTAAATAATGAATAAACCAATCAACAAAATCACAGCGTGTTTTGCTAAGTGTCCAAAAATAGTTCCCGAACCTACTGTGTAAACCAAGTTAGAACTTGCCGAATAAACAGGTAAGAACGAAAATAGTGCTAACAATAAAATGAAAGCCCAAAGCGGTTTATCGCCTTTAAAATATTTTTGTACGATTTTAGACATTGGTTAGTTGTGTTATTATAATTTGCGTACGTTTTCTTTAAATTGATCTCCACGATCTTCGTAACCTTTGAACAAATCGAAACTTGCACAAGCTGGTGACAGTAAAACCGTTTCTCCTTTTGTTGCTAATTTATATGATTGCGCAACACAATCTTCCATATTATTTGTTTCAACAATTGTATCGATATACGGACTGAAAAATTCAACAATTTTAGTGTTATCAACACCCAAACAAACTATTGCTTTCACTTTCTTTTTTACGAAAGGTAAAACTTCGTTGTAATCGTTTCCTTTATCAGTTCCTCCAACAATCCACACAACTGATTTCGTCATACTTTCTAAAGCAAAATATGTTGCATTTACGTTTGTCGCTTTAGAATCGTTGATAAAATCAATTCCTCCGATTGTTAAAACAGGTTCTAAACGATGTTCAACCGATTTAAAATCAGACAAACTCTTTTTTAGTTCCTCGTTATTAATATCTATAATATTTGCAGCAACTGCCGCAGCCAATGAATTAGAAACATTGTGTTTACCAATTAATCCTAAATCATTTACTAACATTGTAAAATCACCATTCGAATCGTTCACACGGAACAATTCATTGTTTGCGTATGCTTCATTTGTTGCATCCATCATTGTGAACGGTTTACGATGAGCGCGAATATTAATCTGATCAATCATCTCCATTGTTTTTGGATCATCCAAATTGTAGATAAAATAATCGTTTTCATCTTGGTTTTCAGTAATTCTGAATTTAGACTTCGCATACAAATCAAATTGATAGTCATATTGGTCTAAATGATCTGGTGTAATGTTCAACAAAATTGCAACATGCGGTTTGAAATCTGTTTTGATATCATCTAACTGAAAACTACTCACTTCTAATACATAATAATCGAAGTTGTCTTCTGCTACAGATTTAGCATAACTTTTTCCGATGTTACCACCTAATCCTACATTTAATCCAGCTTGCTTTAGGATATGGAACATCAAACTTGTTGTTGTTGTTTTTCCATTAGATCCTGTAATCGCAATAATTTTTGCATCTGTGTAACGAGACGCAAATTCAATTTCAGAAATGATTGAAACTCCTTTCGCTTCTAATTTCTGAATTAGCGCTGCTTTCTTTGGAATCCCTGGACTTTTCATGATTTCGTCTGCATTCAAAATTAAATCTTCTGTATGCTGACCTTCTTCATAAGCAATCTCGTGCTCCTCTAAAAGTTGTTTATAATTGTCTTTTATTTGTCCCATGTCCGAAAGAAAAACATCAAAATTTTCTTTCTTCGCAAGAATAGCTGTTCCTACGCCACTTTCTCCTCCTCCTAAAACGACTAATCTTTTCATTTTTATCTAATCTTTAAGGTAATAATACTGATTACCGCTAAAATGATTCCGATGATAATGGCACGTACCACGATTTTACTTTCGTGATAACCTAACTTCTGAAAATGGTGATGTAAAGGAGACATCAAAAAGATTCTACGACCTTCACCAAATTTCTTTTTCGTGTACTTGAAATAAGACACTTGTAACATTACTGACAAACTTTCTGCGAAAAATATTCCACATAAAATTGGCAGTAATAATTCTTTACGAACAATAATTGCTAAAACTGCAATTACACCTCCGATTGTTAAACTCCCTGTATCACCCATGAATACTTGCGCTGGATAGGTATTGTACCAAATAAATCCGATCAAACCTCCAAGGAATGCACCACAGAAAATTAATACTTCTTCGGAACGAGGAATAAACATGATATTCAGATAATCTGCGAACATGATATTTCCCGAAACGAAAACAAACATGGCAATCGCCGCCATAATTACAGCGGAACTACCAGCTGCTAAACCGTCGATACCGTCTGTTAAATTTGCACCATTCGAAACTGCCGTAATAATAAAAATTACCGCAAAAATGAAAATAGCTGCAACTGCCCATGTTGGACGATCTTGCGCATCCATCCAGAATAAAATATCCGAATAGTTAAATTCATTTCCTTTTACGAAAGGCATTGTTGTTTCTAACGTTTTTTCTTCTGGACCAAATTTAATTGGTCGATTGTATTCTATTTGCTCAGTTCCTGCAGGAACTTTTACTCTATTTTCTTGATGTTTTACTGTAACTGTAGGACTGAAATAAAGCATTAATCCAACAACAACTCCAAGACCTACTTGTCCTAAAATTTTGAATTTACCTTTTAAACCTTCTTTGTTCTTACGAAACACTTTGATGTAATCATCCAAAAACCCAATTACACCTAACCAAATCATTGAAATCAACAAAATGATGATGTAAATATTGTCTAGCCTTGCAAATAGTAAAGTTGGAATTAGTGTTGCCATAATGATGATTAATCCACCCATTGTTGGCGTTCCCGCTTTTTCTATTTGTCCTTTTAAACCTAAATCACGAACAATTTCACCCATTTGTTCTTTACGTAAATAACTAATGATTCGTTTTCCGTAAAACAAACTGATGAACATTGCCAACAAAATTGCCATTCCCGCACGAAAAGACGTGTATTGAAACATACGCGCTCCTGGAAAATGGATACCTTCTAAATAATCAAATAAATAGTATAACATTCTTTATTTGTTCAATATTTTACTCAACTCTGATGCAATTTCTACATCAGAAAAATGTGTTCTTACTCCGTTAATTTCTTGATACGTCTCGTGACCTTTTCCCGCAATCAAAATAATATCTTTTGGTTCGGCCATTTTTAGCGCTGTTTTTATAGCTTCTTTTCGATCTGTAATCTTCAGGGTGCGATTATAATATTGCGCTTTCACACCAACTTCCATTTCACGAAGAATCTCTTCTGGATCTTCTGTTCTTGGATTATCTGATGTAAAAATAGCAAGATTAGATTTTTCGCTCGCGATATCCGCCATTTCTGGGCGTTTTGTTTTATCACGATCGCCACCACAACCTACTACTGTTATTAGTTTTTCGTTTTTAGTACGAATTCCTTCTATTGTATTCAAAACATTTTCTAATGCATCAGGCGTATGTGCATAATCTACGATGACGATAATTCCTGATTCTGTTTTGAAAGTCTGAAAACGACCATCAACATTTCCAAGTGTACTCAAAGCTTTTAGAACTTCTAATTCATCTTGCCCTAAAACAGAAGCTACACCAAAAACTAATAATAAATTATATGCATTGAACTGACCAATTAATGATGTCCAGAATTCTTTTCCGTTGAATTCTAATTGCATTCCATCAAATTGATGTTCAATAATTTTTCCTTTAAAATCTGCATCAGTTTTTAGCGCATACAATCTTTTTGTTGCCATTGTATTCTGAAGCATCACTTTTCCGTTTTTATCATCTGCATTAGAAATTGCTGTTGACGTTTTTGGTAAATCGTCGAAGAATTTCTTTTTTGCTGTAAGATAATTTGCAAATGTTTTGTGGTAATCTAAATGATCGTGTGTGATATTCGTAAATCCAGCAACTTCGAAATGCAAACCTGCAATTCTATTTTGATGAATACCGTGCGAAGAAACTTCCATAAAAGCAAATTCGCATCCTCTATCCACCGCTTCACGAAACATTCTGTTTAATGTTAAAATATCTGGCGTTGTATGCGTAGACAGAATCTCTTCACCATCAATCACAATTTTAATTGTCGAAATTAATGCACAAGCATACCCTAACTTTGTAAACAATTCGTACAACAATGTTGTCGTAGTTGTTTTCCCATTGGTCCCTGTAACTCCAACAAGCTTTAAATCTTTTGTTGGATTTCCATAAAAATTAGAAGCTAAAATCCCTAATGCTATTGTTGAATTTTCAACTTTTACATATACGATTCCCTCAACTAAATTTTCTGGTAAAATTTCACAAACAATTGCTTTAGCACCTAAATTAATTGCTTTTTCTATATACTGATGACCGTCAACTGTAACTCCATTTACAGCGACAAAAACATCATCGTTTAATACTTTTCTTGAATCAAATTGAATATTATTGATTTCAACTTTTGTTGAACCAATTGTTTCTGAGATGGAAACTTTATATAATAAATCAACTAAATTTCTCATCCTTCCAACATTAAATAAATTGTCTCACCCTTCTTAAATCTTGTTCCCGCAGGAATGGATTGATTTGTCACTTTTCCAAATCCTGAATATTGTACATCTAAACCTAAATTTTCTAATACCGGGATTGCTTTAGATCCTGTATGACCAGTAACATTTGGCACTATATTTTTAGATTCGCTAACATTAATATTATCTCCTTTTTTAAACTCTTTCACCGCGTTCTTTTTTACTAAATCGCGTGGCAAAGGTATGGGAGTTTTTGAATATACCCAATCGGCAATTTTCTTAAAAACCGGAGCCGTTACACTACCTCCATAAAACCCTTTGGCTGTATTTGGTTTATGCACGACAACGATACAAGAATATTTTGGTTTTCCTGCTGGAAAATACCCCGCAAACGAAGCACGATACTGCATTCCTTTACCATCTTTCTTCCAATAATCAACACGAGCTGTCCCTGTTTTACCAGCAATATCATAATTACTATTACTAATAATACGACCTGTTCCTTGTTCTACTGCACCACGAAGCATTTCTTGCATTTGTTTTACATTTTCCAAAGAAGTTAATTGATCAACCAAAACAACTGGCTCGAATATTTTATCAGGCTCACCTTTACGTGTAATTTTATCCATGAATAATGGCTTCAACATTTTACCATTATTTGCGACAGCATTATAAAAAGTAACAATTTGAATTGGAGTTAATTGTAAACCATATCCATATCCCATTACAGGTAATGTAATATTGCTCCACGATTTACTATCCGGACGATGCATAATTGGTTTTCCTTCTCCAAGAATATCAACTCCAAGTGGAGCTGTCATATTCCATTTATCCATCTTTTCGAAGAAAGCTTTTGGATTTTCTCCGTAAAATTTATTAATGATTTTTGCCGTTCCGATGTTTGATGATTTTTTCATTACTCCATCTACAGTTAACGTTCCATAACCATGAGTATCTGTAATTGTACGACCATAGAATTTATAACTTCCACCACCTGTTTCTACTGTTGAGTTTTTATTAATAAACCCATCGTCCATTGCAGCAAGCAACGAAACTGTTTTAAAAGTTGAACCTGGCTCTGCAGCTTCACCAACGGCATAATTATAATCATCAATGTATGTTCCGTCTTTTTTACGAGATAAATTTACAATTGCACGAACTTTACCCGTCTGAACTTCCATCACTACAACACTTCCATGTTCTGCTTCGAATTCAGAAAGTTGTTTATACAACGCATCGTACGCTACCATTTGTAAGTCAGCATCAATTGTTGTGTAAACAGATGAACCCGCTTGTGGTTCTTGCTCCCAACTCTTCATTGGTTTCCATTTACCGCGTCCCATAAATTGTTCCCAACGACGACCTTCTATACCGCTTAACAAATCAGAATAAGCTCCTTCTAATCCAACTTTTCCACGTTGATCATCGTATCCAATTGTACGAACACCAATATCTTGAACAATTAATTCTCTTTTTGATTCAGTTTCATGAATAAATCCACCTTTGTTTTGACCTTTGTTAAAAATTGGAAATTTTTTGATTCGTTGATACTCCTCATAATTCAAATCTTTAACCAACATCATGTAGCGATTCTTCTTTTTACGCTCTGTAGAAAATTTGTCGTAAAAATAAGAAGGTGATTTTGTAAACATCTTACCTAAAGAGTCAGCAAGATTATGCATTTCAGTCTTGAATAATTCGTCTTTGATTACTGATAAATCCACATAAATATTATGTTTTGTAACAGTAGTAGCCATCAAAGCGCCATTGGAAGCATACAGATTACCACGTTCTGCTGTAACTGTATCTAGCCTAAAATTATTCTTTTCAGCAAAACGCTCTAATTCAACCCCTTCTATAATATTAATTCGAAACATAAAAACAATAATAAAGATGGCCCAAATCGCAAGCGCGCCGGCAAACACCCATCCTTTGATGACAATATTGTTTTTATTTTTCGCTGACTTCGTCATAAACTTTGTCTACTATATAATAAGGTTGTTTATCTGGAATCTTTAAACCATACACTGCTGTACGCTCTAAGATTTCTGTTTCTAATTGCATACGCATCAAATCGCGATGCTTATCTGTATATTGAGATTTTAAATCTTCAACTTTATCTTGCAATTCAGCGATACGAACTACTTTTCGATCTACTAAATGCGAACTCGAAATACTCAAAAAAGCTAAACCTACCAAATACAACATAAACTTCCAATTTTGTTCCGAGCCAGTTTTAATTAAAAACTCACCCCTCAACAAACCTGTGAAAGTTTTTTTCTCTGGTAATATTTTTTTCTTTTTTGCCATTTCTTATTTATTCATCCTCGTTTCGAACTGCAATACGCATTTTCGCACTACGCGCTCTAGGATTTTCATTTATTTCATCTTGCGTTGGCACAATCACCTTTGACTGCAAAGGCTTAAATGGAGCTGACCAATTCCCATAGATATCACGCTCTGGCTCACCTTCAAACATACCGTTTTTCATATAGCGTTTCGTCAAACGATCTTCTAATGAATGATAAGAAATAATCACCAAACGTCCACCAGGTTTTATCACCTCTCCACATTGCGTCAACATATCTTTTAAAGCAGCCATTTCATCATTCACTTCTATACGTAAAGCTTGAAACATTTGAGCGAAAAATTTATTTTCTTTCATTTTTGGAATGAAAGAAAAAATTTGTTTCAATTCATCAATTGTGTTGATTTCTTTATCTGCTCTTGCTTTCACAACTTCTCTCGCCAAACGATATGAACCTTGCAACTCTCCAAAATCATAAAAAACACGAGCAAGATCTTCTTCTTCGTATTCATTAATAATTGTTTTTGCAGAAAGTTTTGCATTTTGATTCATTCGCATATCCAACTCTCCATCGAAGCGAGTTGAAAAACCACGTTCTGGCGTATCAAATTGATGAGAAGAAACTCCCAAATCACCTAAAACACCATCTACTTGTTTTACCCCACGAATTCTTAAATTATTTTTCAAGAATCGAAAGTTTTGCTCAACTAACTCAAATCGATTATCGTCAATTTTGTTACGAATTACATCTACATCTTGATCAAATGAAAATAATTTCCCATCTTGATCTAAACGATTTAATATTTCACGCGAGTGTCCTCCACCCCCGAACGTACAATCTACATATATACCCGACTCATTAATTATTAATGCGTCAACACTTTCTTTTAATAATACTGGATTATGATACTCGCTCATCTTCACCTAAATTTCCCATTACATCTTCTGCCAAAGCAGCAAAATCTAAATCATCTACATTAATCGACTCTTCGTATTTGTCTTTATCCCAAATTTCGATCATATTTACAGAAGAATTCAAAACTACTTCTTTATTAATTTCTGCAAATTTCACTAAATCTTTTGAAATTTGTAACCTTCCAGTTGTATCAACTTCGACAATTTTTAATCCAGCCGTAAAAATTCGAATGAAATCATTATTTTTTTTCACAAATCGGTTCAATTTATTCAAATCATTCATCACTTTTTCCCATTCTTTCATTGGATGCAGTTCTAAACAATTTTGAAACACAGATCTTTTCAACACAAAGCCATCTTCCATACAATCAGCCAATTGTTTTTTCAAACCCGCTGGTAATGGGAGCCTCCCCTTTGTATCTACCTTACACTCATATGTTCCAATTAATGAATTCATGATAGAATTTTTTCAAAAATAGAAAAAAAATTACCACTTATTACCATTTTTTACCACTTTTATTGAAATAGTTATCAACAATTTAAAATTTAGTATCAAACAGTTAGGATTTTTATAACGCAAATACCTTATTTTTTTCATGTTTTAGCATTTATATAGACCTTGTTTTGATGAATAGAAAATCAGAATGTTAAAGTTTTTTAGATAAAGCACTATTTAAAAAATATAATTAATTAAATTTGTCGACTTAATATCGAGTAAATGTTTTTTAGCTTAAAGAAAAAAGATAAGTTCTCTTACATAGAAGAAGGAGAAGGACAACCAATTGTTTTACTTCACGGTTTGATGGGTGAACTTAGCAATTTTAGCTCACTTACAAGTTTTTATGCAGCAAGAGGATACAAGGTTTTCGCTCCAGAATTACCTATATATTCGCTTCCTGTGATTAGTACAAATATCAAGAACATTGCAAAGCATGTTGCAAAGTTTGTAGAGGAAATCGTAAAGGAGCCAGCTATTTTAGTCGGAAATTCTTTAGGTGGACACATAGGTTTGATGGTTTGCCATAGACATCCAGAGTTTGTAAAAGCACTTTGTTTAACAGGAAGTTCTGGTTTATACGAAAAATCTTTTGGAGAAACTTATCCGAAACGTGGTAACTATGAATATGTAGAACGTAAAACACGCGAAGTTTTTTACGATCCTAATGTTGCAACAAAAGAAATTGTAGACGATGTTTTTGACACTGTAAATGACAGAAATAAAGCAATCAAAACTTTATATATTGCAAGAGATGCTATTAAATCTAACATGAAAGATGATTTAAAAGATATCAAAATGCCTGTTTGTTTAATTTGGGGAAAACAAGATAATGTAACTCCTCCAGAAGTTGCTATTGAGTTTAATGAAGAACTACCAGATGCTTCGTTATTTTGGATTGATGAATGTGGTCATGCTCCAATGATGGAACATCCTGAATTATTCAACGAGATTTTACATAAATGGCTAATCGAAAAACAATTAGACCCAGCCACTAAAGCATAATTATGATCAAAAAAGCTGAATTCGTAACAAGTTCGCAAAAATATACAGATTGCCCACCGCCATTCAAACCAGAATATGCATTTATTGGGCGATCTAATGTTGGAAAATCATCTTTAATCAATATGATTTCCAACAAAAAAGCTTTAGCTAAAACTTCTGCTACTCCTGGAAAAACGCAACTTATCAACACATTCGAAATGGATGATACTTGGTATTTGGCAGATTTACCTGGTTATGGTTTCGCAAAAGCACCAAAAGGAGTCCGTGGAGGTTTTAATAAAATGATTTATGATTACATTGAATTTAGAGAAAATTTAGTCAATGTATTTTTATTGATAGATTCTCGTCACACTCCGCAAAACATCGATTTACAGTTTATGGAATGGCTAGGAAAAAAACAAATTCCATTTTCTATAGTCTTTACAAAATTGGATAAATTAACAAGTTCTCAGATGCAAAAAAATCTGAATCATTATAAAAATGAACTATTGAAAACTTGGGAAGAATTACCAAAAATATTTGTAAGTTCTGCAACCAGCCAAATTGGTAAACTAGAAATTCTTGGATATATAGATAGCCTGAATGAAAAGCTTGTTGATGAGTTCAATAAAGAAAAATATAAAAAGAAATATTAATTAAAAAGTCGGAACTATGTTCCGACTTTTTTAATTTTATTCTCCCAATTCAGCAGATTTAGTTTTCAAATCATTCATACAAGGTTCAATAACTTTCATCAATCGATCTTGTAACTCTTTCGACGGACTATTCATTTGTAACATTTCTGAATAAGTAAATTCATCTAACATTTTATCCGTTGAACAATCACAATATTTCTTAATCAAACCCTGTTTAGCTACCGACATTCCTGGCGTAATTGCCGCTTGCTCACATGCAGTCATTGCTTGTGCTTTATGCTCCGCATTATTCTTATCTGCTTTTGCATTACATCCAATAAGTGCAAAACCTGCAAATATTCCTAAAATAATTTTCTTCATAGGTAATAGTTTTTTTTTATATAATGTTAAGATAATGATTATTAATTATTTCACAAAATCATTAACAGCTTCTATATAACCAGGCAATCCTTTTCCTGAAATTATTTTTAAACAACTTTCTCCTGTAACACTATTCTTTCTAAAATCTTCACGTGCATAAATATCCGAAATATGAACCTCAATAACTTTTGTTGTAATTGCCTTTATTGCATCTGCAATTGCATACGAATAATGCGTATATGCACCAGCATTTAAAACTATTCCATCATATTTAAAGCCAACTTCATGCAATTTATCAATTATATCTCCTTCGTGATTTGACTGATAATAATGCAATGAAACATCTGGAAATTGCTTTTTTATTTCAATAAAGAAATCTTCAAATGTTTGTGTTCCATAAATTTCTGGTTCACGTACACCAAGTAAATTTAAATTAGGTCCGTTTATAATTTGTATTTGTTTCATTTACTTTGTTTTACAATTTATTAAGTCTTTTTTTATATTTTATTAACTTTTTGGCACAGTACTTGCAATATTATTTATACCAACCTTATAACATAGATTATAACCAATCTAAACCAAAAAATCAACCAAACCTTAAAATCTCAGTTAATAAATGATTAACTGAGATTTTTGTTTTAATATCCATATTTCCCTTTCCATTTCTGATTAAGAGATTGTTTATCTACTTGTTCACGCTTATTATTTCCAGGTTCGTAAAAAGTAGTTCCCGAAATTTCATCTGGTAAAAATTCTTGCTCAGCAAAATTTCCTGGAAAATCGTGTGAATATTTATACTCTTTTCCATAATCCAAATCTTTCATCAACTTGGTTGGTGCATTTCTCAGATGCAACGGAACAGCTAAATCTCCAGTTTGTTTTACTATTTGTTGCGCTTTACCAATTGCCAAATATGTTGCATTGCTCTTCGGTGAATTTGCTAAATAAACAGCGCACTGACTTAATAAAATTCGAGATTCTGGATAACCAATTACTGAAACCGCCTGAAATGTATTATTTGCCAAAATCATCGCTGTTGGATTTGCATTACCAATATCTTCTGAGGCTGAAATTAACATTCTACGTGCAATAAATTTTAAATCTTCTCCACCTTCTATCATTCGTGCCAACCAATAAACAGCTCCATTTGGATCTGATCCACGAATCGATTTGATAAATGCCGAAATAATATCGTAATGTTGCTCACCTGTTTTATCGTAACGTGCTAAATTTTGCTGAATACGTTCATGAACAATTTCATCGTTGATAATAATTTTATCTATCGGAGAAAAACTATTAATCACCAACTCCAAACCATTCAACAGTTTTCTTGCATCACCTCCCGAATATCTTAATAATGCATTTGTTTCAACTAATTCAATATTTAATTTAGATAAAACCGTATCTTTTTTTACAGCTCGTTCTATTAAATCAATTAAATCTTCTTTTTCAAGATGTTTTAATACATAAACTTGCGCTCGAGAAAGTAAAGCAGGAACAACTTCGAAACTAGGGTTTTCGGTTGTTGCACCAATCAATGTTACCAAACCTGTTTCAACAGCACCTAACAAACTATCTTGTTGCGATTTATTGAAACGATGAATTTCATCAATAAAAAGAATAGGATTTTTTGTTCCTGAAAATAGATTCTGATTCTTTGCCTTTTCTATTACTTCGCGCACTTCTTTTACACCAGAATTTATAGCACTTAAGGTATAAAAAGGACGATCTGTCAATTCGGAAATCAATTGAGCAAGCGTTGTTTTACCAGTCCCTGGAGGTCCCCAAAAAATCATCGAAGCAATCATATCATGTTGCAACATCATTTTTATAGGACCATTATTTCCTACCAAATGTTTCTGATTAATGTATTCCTCGAGCGTTTTTGGACGCATTCTTTCAGCTAAAGGCGCATTCATAAAATCCTATTTAGATTTCAAAGTTAGCGAATGTTTTGTCAAAATGAATGATTTTTTCGGCGACGTATTTTGGCATTTAGATTTATTTTCTTTGTAATAGAATAAAAATTAAAATGATGAAGAAAGCGTTAGAATGTGCTTTAATTTTAACAAGAAAGCACCAACTTTTGGGTGATAAAATTGCTTTATCAACTGATTATTTGAAAAAGATTGAACTAAAAGATAAACAATCAGAAATCAACAAAAAAATGATTGAATTTTTGATTGAAGTGCAAGAATTTGTGGAGTTTATCAAAGTTAATCAAGAACTTAAATTGATGTATACCGATTTGGTAAATTACTACTTTAACCAGATTCATCATCAAATTAATTTTTATGAAATTGAATTAGATCGATTAGAATTTGAATCTAAATTCTCAATCAATTTAATTAATCAAATCAAAAAGAATGAAAAAAATGGAGAAATAAATTCAGTTCAAGAAAAACTAAATTTATGCTACAATATTATTAATTCGTAGAAAAACGTTTTCGGCATAATTTTTTATTGTAAATTCGAATGAATATTTAGAATTTGAAATGAAAAAATTAACAATGTTTTTTAGCTTAATGATACTTTCATTAAGTTTTGCATTTGGTCAACAAACAGAAAAGCCAAAAATTTATAATGAAGAAGCAAACCCGAAAGTAGATATTGCGAATGCAGTACAAAAGGCTTCTGCTGAAAAAAAACACGTTTTATTACAAGTTGGTGGAAACTGGTGTGCTTGGTGCATGATGTTTGATAAATTGACAAAAGAAAATCAAGAAATAAAAGATTACATCGCCAATAATTATGAGGTAGTTCATGTGAATTATTCTCCTAAAAATAAAAACGAAGAAACGTTGGCTGCTTTAAAACATCCTGAGCGTTTTGGTTTTCCAGTTTTTGTTATTTTAGATGACAAAGGAAACTTAATTCATACACAAAACTCTGCTTATTTAGAAAGTAAGGAAACGAAAGGTCATGATCCGAAAGTTGTATTAGAGTTTTTACAAAACTGGTCGTACAAAGCTTTAGATCCTGCAAGTTATATTAAAAAATAGGTTTAACTATAAAAATATAAGAATCAATCTGCAAAGGACAAAACTTTTGGATTGATTCTTTTTTATTTCTGTTATTGATTAACTTTGCGAGATGAACAATATTTTAATAAAACCATTTATTTTATTGGTTCGTTTTTATCAATTAGCAATTTCTCCGTGGATGGGAAGCAATTGTAGATATCAACCAACTTGCTCGTCTTATATGATAGAAGCGCTAAAAGAACATGGTTTATTGAAAGGTTTGTGGCTCGGAACTAAAAGAATTGGTCGTTGTCATCCTTGGGGAGGACATGGATACGACCCTGTACCTAAAAAGAAAAATTAATGATTAACTTAATTTCGTTTATCGATTGGGATCCAAAACCTTATTTATTTGAAATAGCAGGATTCAAAATACATATTTACAGTTTATGTTGGATAGTAGCCTTTGTAGTAGGTTGGTATTTGATGTCGAATATTTTCAAAAAAGAGAATCAGAAAAAAGAATTACTTGATCCTTTATTTTTATACACGTTTATAGGAGCAATTGTAGGAGCAAGACTAGGTGAATATTTATTCTATGACCCAGCAGCTTTTATAGAAAGACCTATCGAAGTATTTTTACCTGTTCAACATGCACCAGGGCAAAGTGCTTTCTTTGGATTATTACAAGATTATGAATTTGTTGGATTTAGTGGATTAGCTAGTCACGGAGCTGCATTAGGAGTTATTTTAACATCTTATTTATTTAGTAGAAAATATTTACACCGCAATGTTTTGTGGTTATTAGATAGGATGGCAGTTGTGGTTCCATTTGGTGGAGCAGCTGTTCGAATTGGAAATTTTTATAATTCTGAAATTGTAGGAAAAGCATCAGATTTACCTTGGGCAGTAAAGTTTCATCAACAAAGTTTGGGCTATGGAGAAGTAATTCCTCGTCACCCAGCTCAAATTTATGAAGCGATTGGTTATGTCATTTTAGGATTTATCATGCTTTATATGTACAATAAAACAGATAAAAGAAAATATTTGGGTGCCATGTTAGGAGTATTCTTATTTTTATTATTTTTAATACGATTTGTTGTCGAATTTTATAAAGAAAATCAAGGAGAAGAAGCTGTTGCTCAAGCTTTAAATATTGGACTAAACAATGGTCAAATTTTAAGTATTCCTTTTATGTTAATTGGAATCTACTTATTTATCTCATCAAAAAATAGATTAGATACAAATCAACCAAAATAAATATTATAAACTTTGAAATAAATTTAAACTTATGGGATTTTTTAAAGAATTTAAAGAGTTTGCTGTAAAAGGCAACGTTATTGATCTTGCTGTCGGTGTAGTTATCGGTGGTGCTTTTGGTAAAATTGTAACTTCTTTGGTAGAAGATATTATTACACCTGCAATTTTAAATCCAGCTTTAAAAGCTATTCATGCCGAAAATTTAGCTGCTTTGGTTATTCCTGGAACTGCAATTAAATATGGTAGCTTTTTAGCTGCTGCTATTTCGTTTACAGTTGTAGCTTTTGCTTTATTTTTGATGATTAAAGGAATCAACAAATTGAAAAAAGAAGCTCCAGTAGAAGAAGCTCCAGCTGGTCCAACACAAGAAGAATTATTAGCTGAAATTCGTGACTTGTTAAAAAACAAATCTTAATTTTTGCTTGATTGAATAAACAAAAAAAGGTTGTCCAAAATTGGACAACCTTTTTTTTTATTCGATTTCTATAACTATTAAGAAGGAGATTGTGTTTGCATTTGCATTTCTTCTCCACCCATTTCTTCTCCATCAGGACGTTGTCTATTTTTCTCCTTTTCATTCGTTTTCTTAAAACGATATGTAAATGATAAGTTGAAAGAGCGTTTCATCCAACGCATACTTTCGTAATTTGTATAGTCAATTCCGTATGTTGTAGACTCTCTTTTTCTCGAATTGAATACATCGCGAATATTGAATGATAACGTTGCTTGTTTATTGAATAAATCTTTTGATAAAGAGAAATCCATAGACAAGTTATCTTCAATTTTTTGTTGAGCCGTCTTCATACTTCCCATATAATTCCCAGCAACCTGAATTTTGAAATCAGCTGGTAAAGTAAAATTAGATGATAAACGTCCACGTGAACTAAATCCATCTCCAGAAAAATCCTGAGAATCTAATTTTGTAATTGTTTCTCCTGTTACTTTATCAATACTTTCATTATATTCTTCGTAGTATCCTGTTCTTTTGTAACCAAATAAATTAACATTAAACATTAAATTCCACCATTTAGCTGGCTTATATGTCGCTGTTAAATCTAAACCGTAACGATCTTCGTCACCAGCATTGATTGGCTTCGTAACAAATACATCTTGTAATGTATTATCAGAAATATTTAACTTAGTATATTGACGTTGAAATTGATTGATTACATCAGTTGTTCTTTGATAAAATAAACTTGGTGTCACCATCAATTTACCAACTGTTGTAATATAAGATAACTCGAATGAGTTTGTATATGTTGGATTTAAATCCGGGTTACCATTTCTAACATTTCTATCATCTGTTGCAGAAAAGAAAGGCATTAACATGAATCCCATTGGACGACGTACACGACGCGAATAACTTAATTGCAGCTCATTTTTATCTGTAAACTTGTAATTTAATGTTAACGTCGGGAATAAATCTGTGTATTTTTTAGAGATTTTTTCGTTTGATGTATGGTTTTTAATTTCCATGTCAGAACTCTCCATACGTAAACCTGCAAAGTATTGAAACTTCTCTCCAATTGCATTTCCGTATTGTGCATAAGCCGCAAATACATTTTGTTGATTATCTACGTTTGCAAAGAAACTGTTATCTGGAACTAAACCAGTTGGCGTAACGTTAAATGTTTTGTTATCTGTTTTATTGTTATTAAAATCAGCACGAGCACCTAACTCAAATTTACCTTTTTCTCCAAAAGGACGAACATAATCTGCTGTTAAGACAACAGTTGTTTGATCTTCTAAATTATCTGTAACTCTTGATGAAATATCGTTTGCATTTTTATAATTTAACACATTTCCATCTTCATCTTCTTTTTGAAGTGAAACACGTCCAGTAAATACAAATTCGTGACCTTTTTTATCAAATTCATGTTTATAATTAAAATCTGCATCAAAGTTATTCTCAATTTCTTTTTCGTCTTGAACATTATATTCATTACGTAAAAAATTCATTGCTGTATCATAATAATTATAATTTACCAAAGCATTGTTGTTTCCATTATTGTAACGGTAACCAGCAGATAATCCTATAGTATTTTTATCATCTAAGTAATATTCACCACCTAATCGAATATTGTAATTTCTTCTGATTCGATCATTGTCACGATTCGTTCCTCTAAAACTTGTGATATTAGTAGAGTTTCTATCAAAGTATGTAGTGAAAACTTCTCCTTCTCCTGCACGATCTGCATATCGAGAACCTAAAGTCGTGTAAATATTATACTTTTTTGTTTTGTAGTTTAAATTTACATTTCCTCCTACCATTGTTGGAATTCCTCCATTCAATGTTACAGAACCATTAAAACCTGTATTCGAACCTTTTTTCAATACAATATTAATAATACCTGCAGATCCCGAAGCTTCGTAACGTGCAGATGGATTTGTAACCAACTCGATACGTTCTACATTTTCAGCTGGAATATTTTTTAAAGCATCTGCTACACTCGAAACGCCTAACATTCCCGATGGTTTTCCATCAATCAAGAATTTTACATTATCATTTCCTCTTAACGAAACATTACCTTCTGCATCTACTTGTACAGATGGTACATTTGCTAAAGCATCAGACAAAGATTGTCCTTGCGACATAGGATCATTCGCCATGTCGTAGACTTTTTTATCTAATTCTACTTTATAAATTGGTTTTTCCGCTGTTACAACAGCTGCATCTAACGAAACTGTTTGCGATGTTTTTACTGTAAAAGTTCCTAAATCTAATGCCGATGTTAAATTTAGTTGCTTTTCTATCGCATCATACCCCATTGGCTCTATCACCAAAATATAATCTCCAGCTTTTGCTTCGACAACAAAATCTCCTTTTGCATCTGTAGCACCTTCTGCTACAACTCCATCCTCTGTACTTTCAAGCGTTATGGTTGTGTACTCCACGGGCTTGTTGTCACTTGACAAGACTTTACCCCTGATTTTTAAAAGATCTTGTGCATTCAATCCTGCACAAATACAAATAAAAACCAGAGCAAATAAATTTCTTAACCTCATTTGTTCAATTTTCTTTTTGTAGTTTTAAATTTTACAACTTATTAGACAAACCTTTTTTTAAAAGGTTTAATTCTAAATAAAAAATATTCAAAAAGAATCTGTCGAAGTAAATTATGTATTGTTACAATCTTTTATAAGTTATTGTTTCTTTCAATAAAAAAATTTAACAAAATCTATTTTAAACCTTTTTCATTTTTTATAGTCTTAAGAATAAATAAACAAAAAAAAGTTGATAATTATGAGAACAGCATTTTATAAATATTTAGGTTTGGGATTAATTGCTTTCACTTTAACAACTGCTTCGGCTCAAGATAGAAATGAAGGATCGAGAGAGCAGAAATTACAACAATTAAAAAAAGATTTGAACTTGACAGATGCGCAAGTAATCAAAATCAAACAAATCGAAGATAGTTACAAAGACGAAAAACTGGAATTGAAAAAGAAAATGAAAGAAGTTCGTCAAAAAGAATTTAATGAAATAAATAATGTTTTTACGCCAGAACAGCGAGCGACATTAAAAGAATTACACAGTAAAAGACATCAAAATAGAAAAGGAGCTAATTAATAGCTCCTTTTTTATTTGATATATTTTTTCTAAAATTTAGTACGCTTTCGCATATAAAACTCTATATTTTGCAGGTTTTCCTGAAAAAACATCCACTCCTTCTGTTGGAGTTTCGAAAGCTTGAGGAATACAACGAATAGTTGCTTTCGTCGCATTTTTCACAGCTTCTTCTGTTTCTTCTGTTCCGTCCCATAAAGCTGAAACAAATCCACCTTTATTTTCAATAATATCTTTGAATTCTTCAAAAGTTGAAGCTTCTGTTGTATGAGTATCTCGGAAATCTACAGCACGATTGAATAAATTCGCTTGGATTTCTTCTAACAATTTTTCTACTTCAGTTGATACATTATCCAACGCAATAAATTGTTTTTCTAACGTATCACGACGAGCAACCTCAACATGACCTTTTTCTAAATCTTTTGGTCCAATTGCGATACGTACAGGAACACCTTTCAATTCGTATTCTGCAAATTTCCAACCTGGTTTTGTTTTATCATCATCATCAAATTTGATCGAAATTCCTTTCGCTTTCAATTCTGATGAAAATTTATCAACCACTTGACGAATTTCTTCTAATTGCTCTTCTGTTTTATAAATAGGAACAACTACAACTTGAATTGGTGCTAATTTCGGAGGTAAAACTAATCCTAAATCATCTGAATGTGTCATAATTAATGCTCCCATTAAACGAGTAGAAACTCCCCAAGAAGTTGCCCAAACATATTCTTGCTTACCTTCTTTACTTGCAAATTTTACATCAAAAGCTTTCGCAAAATTTTGACCTAAAAAGTGAGATGTACCAGCTTGTAAAGCTTTACCATCTTGCATTAATGCTTCGATTGTATATGTATCATCTGCTCCTGCAAAACGTTCAGAATCTGACTTTCTTCCTTTTACAACTGGAATTGCCATAAAATTCTCTACCACATCTGCATATACTTCTTGCATTTGTTGCGCTTCTGCAATTGCTTCATCTTTGGTTTCGTGAGCTGTGTGTCCTTCTTGCCATAAAAATTCGGCTGTTCTTAAAAACAAGCGTGTACGCATTTCCCAACGAACAACATTTGCCCATTGATTAATCAGAATTGGTAAATCACGATAAGATTGAATCCAACCTTTGTATGTACTCCAAATAATTGCTTCTGAAGTTGGACGAACAATTAATTCTTCTTCTAATTTTGCTTCTGGATCAACAATCAATTTTCCTTTATTGTCAGGATCATTTTTTAATCGATAATGTGTAACTACAGCACATTCTTTTGCAAAACCTTCTGCATTTTTTTCTTCGGCTTCGAATAAACTTTTAGGAACAAATAAGGGGAAATAAGCGTTTTGATGACCAGTTTCTTTAAATCTTTTGTCTAATTCTGCTTGTAGTTTTTCCCAAATAGCATAACCATAAGGTTTAATCACCATACAACCTCTAACTTTCGAATTTTCAGCTAGATTCGCCTTTACAACAAGCTCATTGTACCACTTAGAATAATCCTCAGCACGAGTTGTTAATTTTGCCATAATCTTTTATATTTGTTGATAAGTTTCGTATCTTTACTTGGCATTATTATTGCCTTTAAATTTATGCAAATTTAATTATTACAAACGATGTAAATTTATAATTATGAACAAAGTTTATAAAATTTCTAATAAAATTTCTGCAACTACTCTAATTGTGGTAGCTGCCTTAGGAATTTCATCTTGTTCGACTTATCAGCCAAGTGGTTACGAAAGCGACGGTGTTTATTATAACCCGAAAACAGATAAAACATATCAACAAGCTCAACCACAATATGGTACTGAGCAAGGTGAACAAGATAATCCTGGTGAAATAAAAATTGGTAGTCCTTACTTTGATGCTGAAGGAAATGGAGCTGAACAATTTTATTACCAAGACGATGCGGACAGTACACAAAATGGTACTTCTGACAAATCTACAACAAAAGTTAAAATTAACGGGTACGGTTTAGGAGGATATAATTATTTTGGAAACAATGATTATACACTTTCTTTAAACGGATCTAGTAATTATGACTGGGGAAGAAATGATGGTGTAGAAATTAACATTTGGAACAATTATCCTTGGTATAACTACGGATGGGGAGGTTTCTATAATCCTTATCGTTGGGGATACTACAATCCTTGGTATGGAGGATGGTACGGAAATGGTTTTGGAATTTCTTTCGGATGGGGTTGGAATGATCCTTGGTACAACGGATACTATGGTTGGGGATGGAACAGACCTTACTATGGTGGTTACTATGGATGGAATAATTGGTATGGATATCCAGGTTATTACAATGGATATTACGGATATAATCGTCCAAGAGGAATTTACTCTCAACCAGGCTACAGAAATGGTGGTCGTTTAAACAATACGATTAATTCTACTCGTCCAATAGGTAGTTTTAATAGAGATAATCAGATCTCAAATGGTATTCGACCTTCAAGAGGAAGTAACATCAATAACACGACTACACGACCAAGCCGTGAGGTTAGACCAAGTGTTGATCAAAGTCAAATGAATGGTACACGTCCTACTAGAGAAGTAAGACCATCTGTTGGACAAGGACAAAACAATACGACTCGTCCAACTCGTGAAGTTAGACCAAGTGTTGATCAAAGTCAAATGAACAGTACACGTCCTACTAGAGAAGTAAGACCGTCTGTTAATCAAGACCAAATGAACACTCGTCCAACTCGTGAAGTTAGACCAGCTCAAACTCAACAGCCAACTTACAACACAAGACCAACAAGAGAAGCACAACAATACCAACAACCAAGCAGAAGCTATGATAGAGGTAGCATGAACAATTCTCGTCCTACTTACTCAACTCCTGCTCCAAGTAGAGGAAGCAGTATGAGTAGCGGAAGCATGGGAGGTGGTTCTCGTGGAAGCATGGGAGGCGGTGGATCTCGTGGTGGCGGAAGAAGATAATTTGATTTAGATAATAAATAATGAAAAAAATAATAACAAGCCTTTGCACCTTAGTTGGTGCATTGGCTTTTGCACAACAAGGTAAAGGTTACGAAACTCAATATTCTACAAATGCTATTAATTTATATTCACAAGATATAAATAGTGGAAATGCAAAATATATTGGTGTTGGTGGAGCTGTTGGTGCTTTAGGTAGTGATATCAATTCAGTAGAACAAAATCCTGCTGGATTAGGTGTTGCAATTAATTCTGATGTACAAGTGACAGCTGGTGTTTCTACATTTAACAACACGACTACCTTCGGAACAAAATTAAAAGAATCTGAAAGCAATTTTGATTTCCAACAATTTGGAGGAACATTCGTTTTTGCAAATGAAGCTTCAAAATGGAATCGTTTTACAGTTGGTGTAGCTTATCTAAATCAACGTTTAGATAATTATTCAACAATTGGAACGAATGAAGGAATTAAATTTTCTAATCCAGACGGAACTTTTAATGGCTACATTAAAGATATTGACGGATACAAATCGAAATTCTCGGTTAACTTAGGTACAAGTTATGATGATAAAGTCTACTTAGGTTTTGGTTTAAACTTTCATGAAACCAATTATTCTGGTTTCGAACAATATGCGGAACGTGATGACAACAATGGTCAAACCTATGTTTACAATGCAGATGGCGCTCCCTATAGTGAAATTGGACAAGGATTCTCTATCTCTTTAGGTGCGATTTACAAAGTGAATCACAATGTACGTTTAGGTGCAGCTTACCATTCTCCAGTTTGGTACAACATTGCAGAAGATTATTACGCAGCAAATTTTATTAATAATGGCACATCAACAAGTGTTGATTCTTATTATATGTATTCTTCTGATTATGATATGACACGTGGTGGACGCTTTGTAGGAAGTTTAGGATTTGTAGTTGGTAAAAATTTATCACTTGGTGCTGATTATACGTATCACATGAACAATGATACCAAATTAAAACCAGCAAACAGCTTTTCTGCTTCAAACAACTTCATCAATGATTTCGTGAAAAACTCAAGTGAAATTAGAGTTGGTGCCGAATATCGTATCGATCGTTTCAAAGTAAGAGCAGGTTATAACTATGTAACTTCTCCGTACAAAGATTTCACAATCGATTTAGCAAACGAAAACAATATCGTAACAAATTCAGCTGTTTTATCGAAAGCATTTCAAGGAGATATCAACCGTGCAAGTTTTGGTTTAGGATATGATTTTGGAGGATTCTATATTGATGCTGCTTACCAGTATCAAACACAAAAATACCAACAGTTAATTGGAGGAACAGATTATATTGACACAAGTAACAACTTTGTTACTTTACCGAATACTTATGCTCCTAAAGTTAAATTAGACAACAATTTATTCTTATTGACATTAGGTTGGCAATTCTAAAAAAAAAAATAGATATTAAAAAATCGGATGAAATTCATCCGATTTTTTAATGTACTAAATATTAACTGAGCATAGTTTAAATAAAAACTATTAGTTTATTCTTTTTATAGAAGACATTCCAGAAGTACTTACTTTAGTTTTCAAGCCATTTTCGTCAACATAACGAACAGAGCTCGCTCCAGAACTATCAGCAGTTAAACTATTCACAGCCCACACTGTTGTAGAACTTGCACCTGAACAATCAACAACCACATTCGCTGCTTTCAATTCTTTTCCTATAAAAGAAGAAGCTCCCGAAACCGAAATGTTTAAATCCTGTACATTTCCAGATATTTTCATACTTGATGCACCTGAATTATCAACAGAAATACTATTAGAAACTACATCTAATTTCAAATTACTTGCTCCTGATAAATCCACGGCTAATTTTTCTACTTTTTGAGTTGGAATAACAGTTACATTGGTTGCTCCTGAAAGATCAAACGAGCGTAATTTTTGATGTGGAAATTTAATTTTAATAGACGCATTTTTTAAATTTACAGTTCCATTAATTTTCATAACCAAAACACCATTCTTTACTTCAGTCGTGATTCTATTCATGATATTATCTGGTGCTTCAACAGAAATTTCACCATTATAATTCCCATCAGAAACAGTCACGCTTATTGCACTGCTTACACTGATTCCTTCAAAAGAAGAGATCTTTCGCACTTCTGTAACAGTATTACTACTTGCATCTACTCGATCTAAATAATTAGATACTGGTGATTTAGAATTTAAATCTACCGAACAACTCGCAAATCCTAACGAACTGAATATGATAATTGGAAGAAAAATGTATTTCATATTGATGTCTTTTATTATTAAGACGCAATAACTTCAAAAAAGTTACAAAAAATATTCACTTTATTCAAATTTCTAAATCAATCCATACAAATATTTAGTAATTTCGCTAACTATGAAAATCATCAGTTACAATGTAAACGGAATTCGCGCTGCGATGACCAAAGGTTTGGTTGAATGGTTAGAGGCTGCACAACCAGATGTTTTTTGTATTCAAGAAACAAAAGCAATGCAAGAACAAGTGGATACAAAACCTTTCGAAGATTTAGGTTATCACATTTATTGGCATGCTGCAGAGAAAAAAGGATATAGCGGTGTCGCTATTTTTTCTAAGCTAAAACCAAATCACGTACAAATAGGAACTGGAATAGATTATATTGACAGAGAAGGTCGCGTTTTGAGACTTGATTTTGATAATGTTTCTGTCATTAGTTTATACTTACCAAGCGGAACAAATATTGATAGATTAGATTTTAAATTACAATTTTGCGAAGATTTTAAAGATTACATCAAAGAACTTAAAATCTCTCATCCAAACATTGTAATTTGTGGTGATTATAATATATGTCATGAAGCAATCGATATTCACGACCCTATTCGTAATGCGAAAGTTTCTGGTTTTTTACCTATAGAAAGAGAGTGGATGACTGCTTTTCTTGATGAATGTAATATGATTGACTCTTTCCGTTATTTTGTCAAAGAACCTCATCATTACTCATGGTGGTCTTACCGTGCAAATGCACGCAACAATAACAAAGGCTGGAGAATTGATTACAATATGGTGAGTAATACATTAGAAAAAAATATGACACGTGCGACTATTTTACCAGAAGCAAAACATTCTGATCATTGTCCCGTTTTATTAGAATTAGACGTTTAAGATTATATAAATGAAAAAAATTGTACTTTGTTGTTTAACACTTTTTGCCATTGCAAGTTGCGTTCCTCAGAAACAACACCAAGAATTGGAAGCTAACTACTACAAAGCATTAGACGGTCAATCAAACACATCTAAAGATTTGACATTAGCTAATTTGAAAATCGAAACTCTTGAAAAAGATTTAGCAAAAGCTAAAAGCGAATTATACATCAAAGATACAGCTTTGACCAATGCGCAAGCTATGATTAGAATGGCTCAGAAAGAGCATGATACTAATTTACAAGAATTGTATTCAGCCTTGAATAGTTCTGGAGAAAAATCAAAACTTTTCTATACTCAATTAAACGAAAAAGAAAAACAAGTTGCTGATTTGACTCAAAAAGTAAAAGATTTGGACGCAAAGATTGACCAAAAAGATACAGAAATCTTTAATCTAAAAAGACAAATCTTAACACAAGAGATTAATCAAAAAGTTTCGGATGCAACAGCAACGCCTCCTAAAACAACAACTCCAGCAAAAACCGGAACTAAAAAATAAGTTATAAAAAAGTCTTACACCAAAAATGTAAGACTTTTTTTATTCTCTAAATCAAAGTAACTTTGCAAGAACTAAAAAGTTTTAATGAAAGTTATTTGCGAAACAAAAAGTTTGGTATTACGAGAGTTTTTCGAAATTGATGCATTTGAATTATTTCAAATGAATTCGGACAAAGAATTGATGAAAATCGTTAACGAAAAACCTTATAAATCTGAAGACGAAGCGAAGTTTTTTATAGAAAGTATGGAAAAACATTACCAAGAGCATGGTTTTGGCCTTTGGGGTGTTCATGAGAAAAAAAGTGGTCGATTTGTTGGTTGGGGTGGTTTGCGTCAAACAAAATATGGTGCTGTAATTAACATTCGTTTAAAACGAAAATTTCAAAACAAAGGTTACGGAACAGAAATTTTGAACGCCATTGTAGATTACGCAAAAAATGAATTGAAATTAGATAAAATTGCTGCAAAAGCAAATGCGAATCAACCCGAAACATTAAAACTTTTACAAAAATCTAAACTTCAGCAATCAGAAGAAAACGAATTGATTTTTAAATTATAAGATATAAAAAAAGCCTTTAAAATTTATTTTTTAAAGGTTTCTTTATATTTTTTTTGAAATTCATTTAACCTCTTTTTCCTTTTATATATAATATATATAAAATATGAAAAAGGAAAAACAACTACGCAAGATATATTAACAACAATATAATAAAAGACAGAATATTTTAAATTAATCCAATCTGTTGATATAAATAATTTACTTACTTTCGGATCTTTTAAAGAATTCATGATCAAATAATCTCGATTTAAAACCCTTTCACCAATGTATTCGTTAATCTCTTTTATCCTTACATCAGAATCTCTAAAATCAAAATAATAATTATCCCTGTGAACTACTTTTTCTTCAGTACTCGTATAAAAATTATTATAAATGTAGGAAACATCCGCTGTTTCGTAACTTGAACCTCTCGTTCAATATACCCAATAAGCTTTATAGTCAGTAATTTTATTATTTTCTACTTCTACCCAATCAGGATTTAAAAATTTAAAATCAATAATTTTCAACTTAGGAGATAAAGAAAAAACACCTGCTACGAAAATATTTATAATAACTAAAAAGGTTAAACTTAAAACTATTTTCTTTTGAATTGAATATTTAGATAACTTTTTAAAAAATACGAGAATTAAAAATCCTCCTAAAAAAATACTATAAAGAAAATATTGAATCTCATTAAAAATGATAATAAAAAACCAATAGATTAATATAATTGGAATCATCCAAAGTATTGAATTTTCATTGTCACTATACATATATTTTCTAAAAATATTCATTCAGTTTATTTCTTTTTAGGGGGAAACTTTTGTAATAATTTCGTTACTCCTTTCTGAATATTTGCTGCACGAACTTCTGGAGAAGCTTTCAGTGGCATTTGAATTTTAAGCTTTCCTTCCCAAACTAAACGACCTTCATCAAACATAGAAATTGTAAAGTTTTGATTTAATTTTTGAGACATAATCGGAATTCCGACAGAAATTCCTCCACCAAATCCATAACCACCTGTTCCCATTCCTACACCTACATTAGAATTTTGCTGCTTCGAAACAAACTCTTCCGGTTTAATATCAACCATTAAATTACCATCATTCGATTTCTGAAAACCTCTATACAACATTCCTTTTTCTATCGAAGAAAATAATCGAGCAGAATCTAAATCATTCAACCCTAAATTCCCAGTTTGAGAAAAAACGTATGTTTTGTTAGTTTCGAAATCAAAATCTCGGTCATAATCTACTGCTACATTCTGCGTGCTACACGAAACTATTGTTAGGAAAATAGCACTTAATAAAAGTATTTTTTTCATTGTTAATATTTTAATGATGAGAACCTGAAACGAGTTCAAGTTAATAAATCGCGTAAGATTGAACTTACTTCAACATCACATCATGTGAATTATTTCAAAGAATTTATATATGTTTCAACTACTTTTCTTAATGAATCGAAACCTATATCATCTAAATTAATCTCGTTAATAGCAATCCATTTTACTTCAGCAATTTCATCTTTTTCAAGAATAATTTCTTCATCAGGAAAATCGGCAATAAAAGCTAAATCGCATGTTTTATAAGGAACTTCTTTATATTCGTATGTGTTAGGTTGAGATAAAAAATACTTGAAATTTTCGATCGAAATTACAACCCCCAACTCCTCTTCTATTTCGCGCTGACAAGTTCTTTCTGCCGATTCATCTGGATCTGTAAAACCTCCAGCCAAATCTAACATTCCCTTTTTTGGTTCTTTATTACGAACAGTAAACAAAATTTTATTTTCTTTTTTTAGAATAACCGCCACCGCAGCAGCTACGTTTTGATAATAGACCAAATCGCAATTGTTGCATGTCATTTTTCTAAAGTCAAAGTGATCGATCGTATGTCCACAATTGGGACAAAACTTGAATGATTTTATCATTTCTTTTCTATTTAATGTAAAATCTGAAACAGATTCAGGATGATTAAACTACTTATTTCTTGGGTGAAATTTAATAATAGCATCTCGAATAAATTCTTGATCAACATGCGTATAAATTTCTGTAGTCGTAATACTTTCGTGTCCCAACATCAACTGAATTGCACGAAGATCTGCTCCATTTTTCAACAAATGAGTTGCAAAAGAATGACGAAATGTATGCGGGCTAATTGTTTTTTTAACACCTGCTATTATCGATAATTCTTTGACAATTGTAAAAATCATCACTCGTGTAAGGTTTTTACCTCGTCTATTTAGGAACAAAAAATCTTCAAATCCAACTTGTATAGGAATGTGAATACGAATACTATCCTTGTACAAGTTAATATATTTTATCGTATAATCACTTATCGGAACCAGTCTTTGTTTATTTCCTTTTCCAATCACACGAATAAATCCTTCATCAAAAAATAGATCAGAAATCTTAAGATTAATCAATTCTGAAACGCGTAAACCACAGCCATAAAGCACTTCTATAATCGCACGATTGCGCTGTCCTTCTGGTTTTGATAAATCAATAACCTCGGTCATTTTATCAATTTCTTTTTCCGAAAGTACATCAGGAAGTTTCATTCCTATTTTTGGTGTTTCGAGCAAAGAAGTTGGATTATCTTCTCTAAAATCTTCGAGTTGTAGGTAACCAAAAAAACTTTTTAGTCCAGAAATTACTCGCGCTTGCGATCGAACACTATAATCACTCGACGCAAAATCGTGTACAAAATCCCTCAAATCATCTTGTGAATAATCCAAAGGTTGTTTATCTGAATAATTAATTAATTTTTGAATATCGCGTAGATAACCTTCAATTGTATTGACAGAAACTCTTTTTTCTAATTTCAGATACATTTGATAGTCATACAAAGCATCTTTCCACAGCATTTACTTCGTTATTTTTTCAAGTTCAAAAATACGCTTTATCATTTCATCTTCTGGCATCCAAACTTGATAAAATGCACGCGAACCATATAAACTTCCCGCAATTGTCGCTTTCATGTAGTTATCAACAGTTGGTGAATAAATTGGATTGAACTCATTTGAAGAAATTCCTAAAACACCTAAAAACTCTTTTCTATACATTCCTGCATTAAAATATTTTAGATAAATTGTTTCATTATGAAACATAAAGAAATCGTGAATTGAATAAATTTTCTTGAATAAGAAGTCCTCAAAATAATTTGAATCTTGGTTATAATACAACCAATTCGCTACTGAGTTTGTATCTAATGCAACAAATTCATCAGGAATAATTCCTCCTCCTCCATAAACTTTTTTACCTGAAGGTGCAGTGAACTCTAATTCTTTATTGATTTTAATCGAATCTTTACTGTATAACTCTCCTGATTTTAATCGTTTGTATAAATCGTCGCTATATTTAGCAGTTTTTTTATCGAAAGGTTTCTGAATAGATCGACCAGAAGGAGTGTAATAGTTTGCAACGGTTAAACGAACTTTGGTATCGTCACCTAAATTAATTTCTCGCTGAACCAAACCTTTTCCAAAAGAACGACGACCAACGATAATTCCGCGTCCGTAATCTTGTAAAGCTCCTGCAACTATCTCACTCGAAGAAGCAGAATTTTCGTCCATCAAAACATAAATTTTTCCTTTTTCGAAAAGACCTTTGTTCGTTGCGTAAATATATTTTTTTCGTTTTTGTTTATCTTGTGTATATACAATTAATTCGTTTTTCGTTAAAAATTCATCGGCAATTTCTTCTGCTATATGCATTATTCCACCAGGATTTCCGCGTAAATCGAATACCAAAGTTTGCATTCCTTGATCCAATAAATCTTGTAATCCTTGATGAACTTCATTTGCTGAATTTTCAGAAAAGCGAGTCAATTTTAAATAACCAATGTCATTTGTCAACATATGTTTACCTGTAACTGTTGGCAACGGAACAATTGTACGATTTAGCGTAATAGAAAGTGGTTTTTGATCTCTGATAACAGAAATCTGAACTTCTGATCCTTTTTTACCTTTCAATAAACTTTCTATCGTTTTGTTGTCTTTTCCTATCAATGATTGATTATCTGCAGCAATTAATTGATCTCCAAATTGAAGCTGACCATAATTAGACGTTCCAGGAAGTGTTCTTTCAATAACAATTGTATCATTTAACATTCTAAATTGAACGCCAATTCCAACAAATTCTCCTTTCAACTGTTCTTCTGCCTTTTGCACAGAAGCTTTGTCAATATAAGTACTATGTGGATCTAATTTACCAACCATATAGTTTATAGCATCATCAACTAAACTATCAGAATTTACATCGTTTACATATTCGTTGTCTATCAAAGAAACTAATCGACGAATTTTTTGTTCGTTATCTGAATATTGCAAACCTACAATATCCTTGTTTTCATCGAACGCAAAGTCGTATTTTTTCCCAACCATAAAACCGATCAAGAAAATAATCATCACAACCAATATGATATTAATAACTTTGAAAAAACTTCTCATTTAACTGTATAATTCTTCTTCTGTAATATGCTGAATAGTAATTCCTGCTTTTTCTAAAAACTCTAATCCTGACAAATCTTTGTATTGCTGAATGTAAACTATGCGTTTAATCCCAGCTTGTAAAATTAATTTACTACAATCTGTACAAGGTGAAAGTGTAATGTACAATGTTGCGCCCTCTGCAGACTGCGTAGAGGTTGCACATTTCAAAATTGCATTTGCTTCTGCATGTAAAACATGCCATTTTGTATTACCTGCTTCGTCTTCGCATTTATTCTCAAAACCACTTGGTGTACCATTGTAACCATCAGAAATAATCATTCGATTTTTAACAATAATTGCACCAACTTTTTTTCGTTCGCAGTAAGAAAGATTAGCCCACTCAAAAGCCATTTTAAGATAAGCTTTATCGTAACGTAATTGTTTTTCTAAATTTGTTTCCATTTTCTTATTAAGCTTCTTCTTTTCTTTTTGTCCAAAGAGGTGGAACAAAAAATGGTAATGGATTTCGGAAAAATGCTTTTAATGTATGAGAAATCATCGTAAAAATCTTATAAAAAGGAATATTATTAGACCTCATCGCCATTAACAATGATAAGATAAAACTAACCAAGAAATTACTCCATCCTACCATAAAAATTGCAATAAAACCAATTATCATTGGTCCAATATCAAAATGGTACCCCATTCCTCCAATACCAATAGCGAAGTTTCCTGAAACGAAAGTAATGTGTCGTATGTCAAAAGGTTGTCCTGTAAAATCTCCTATCAAAAAGGCACATCCCATCATAAAACCAAATGCTACATTTCCGACTACACCACCCATATTTTTTTCGAACCAATTCGAAATTCTTCTTCTTCTACGTTCTGAAAACGATTTTTTAAGAATTGGATGATTATAAATACGTTCTGGAATATTATGAAAACGTTGACTATTAATTGTCATTCCTGAAATTAATCCTGAAAGGAATAAGAAAACTCCAGCAATTGCTCCAAAGTAAAAAATATGCCAATCCATCGTCACCACTTCTTCCCAATAATGATAAGCTTTAGAATATTTGATTACTTCAAATCCTAAAATTTGATTCAACAAATAAAATATTCCTAATGAAACGACAAAACCTGCCACAACATTTCCTAAGAAAGCAATCATTTGACTTCTTACCAATTGTGCAAATAAGGTGGTAAAATCTTTTACATTTAATTCTGATCCTGATGTTGGAACCAATGAACGTGCAAGACGAGCCGCTGTCATAGAAGGCTGTTTCGTTGCAAGTGTCATATGTGTAAGGTAAATAGTACAAAAACCAACCGCATAATTTATACTGAAGAAAAATGCTTTGAATAAAGGCGAAGTATCGTGTATATTTCCAATTCCTGTTTTGATAAAACATAAGAAAGAAACTATAAAACCTCCTCCACAAGCTGTCCAGAACATTTTATTGTATTCTTTTGCTGTTTGGGTAATGTACTTTTCTCCCGTAATTCCGTTATGATATGTCACCAAAAAAGTTATCAGATACACTGTTGAACCTAATTGATTACTCATAAAGTTCTTTGGTGCATAAAATTCAACCCATTTCTTAGTCGCAAGACTATAAAACGAAATTATTCCGTGCAATTTCAGTTCGTTAAAGCTATTTAGAATCGTTTGTAAACGAACCAATTGTTGTTGTAAACGGTTAATCTTAGACGCGACTTTCAACGAAATTCCTTTATAATCTTTTTGCGTTAAAATATCATTTAATAAATGCTTACACTTCGATATACTTTCTTTAATTTCTAACATATCAAATCCAGCTTGTGGACTTTCGATAATGTTACTAATCTGCATTGAAAGTTTAGAGAAAGGATTATCTAAATAATTTACCTCATTACTATAACGCATCATTTCTTTATCCGAAAAACCTCCAGTAATACGAACTGTAAGAATAGAAATTGCTTGTAATAATTGATTTTGAATATTATTTACATTTCCTTTAAAATTCTCTGGTTCGATATCTTGATATAAAACTTCGAAAAGTTTTTTCCATCTATCACGAGGAATTATTCGAATTGCTTGTAAGTTTTTAGAATTATAAAAAATTTCGTTCACTACAGAAGTCAACTCATTGTTATCTTCAATATCTGGTAAAAGAGAATCCATAATTTTCTTACGGAAAATTGATAATAAATTATCTTCTAAATGAATTCCGCTATCCACCAAATAGCTTACAATATTAATTTTTCCGAAGGTTTTTTGAAGTTCTTCTCGAAAAATTAATCGGTAGGTTATGTTATTTTGAAGTTTTGAGATTAGGTCATCAATAAAAGAAATTGAATCTGGATAATCCTTTCTTGCTTTTTCTAACAATCTTAGCAAAAAGCTCTTCTCGTACTTTCTATTTTGATCAAATATAGAATCTAAAGCCATATTTTAATTTCTTCATTTAGAGACAAAAGTAAAAAACTTATACTACCTAAGCAGTATAAATTAATAGAAATAAAAAAGTGATCCTTATTTGAATCACTTTTTTTATTTAGAATTTAAAATGTTTCTTATCGATTGCTGGGTTGATTTTTATGTCATTAAATTTTATCACATATTCTCCTCCCTCAGTAGGTTTGCCTACAACTTTGGTAGCGAAAGATAATCCATTGTATGTTTTAAAGTTGGAGTAATAAAGCGTTTCATCTTTATTTTTCTCCATTACGATTTCATATGAATTTTTATCAAAACAATAAACTGTTGAATTGGTGTTTTTTGTTAATTCTACTTTGTAACAACTATTATTTTGATCGTATTTATCAATACCTAAGTATTTTACCTTAAATCCTTTTTGTTTGTATTTCAGAACATCAGAGTCAAAAGAATCTGGCTTATAATCTTTAACAGCGACATTTTTCTTAGCAACTTCGCTATATGTCCATCCTATTTTACCATCATAACCTTCATTCAAGATTTCTTTTCCATTCATCACAAACACCACTTTTTTATTATATGGACGCTGATGATAAACAATCATGGAATAAGAATCTCCTACATTTATAATTGCTTCTCCTTTTAGGATAATACTATTTAAATTATTCCAAGCTGCTTCTCCTCCTGTTTTCTGAATATGATTTTCGATAATTTTATCTGCATCTTGCGCAAAAGCAGAAACAGAAAATAACGAAAATATAAGCATACTAAATGTCAATTTCAACATAAGAACTTTTTTCATTTTTTTAGAATCTGTTGAACAAGATATAAAAACTAATTTAAAGTTCTATTATGAAATAACGGCTTTTAGTCTTTTTTAACTTCTATGTGCGACCAGTTTTCACCTCTTAAAATGCGATAAACTTGTCCTTGAGAAATATTAAATTGCTTTGCTAAAGTAGAAATCTTAGTCTTTCTATTTGGATCGATTAATTTCTTTTTTAAACGAATAACTTGCGCTTCTGTTAATTTACTATTCGGAATGCTGTCTAAACGAGAACGTCCTTTCATCATTCTAAATAAATCTTTGTTATGTTCTTTCCATTCATCCAAAGTTGCCCATTGCAAGTTATCCACCGCGTTGTTCAATTTGTTATGATCTAAATGCACAACATATTCTTTATTTTCTTTGTTTGGTAAGAACGTCTCAGCTACCATTTTGTGTACGTATTTTGCAGTACGTTTTCCATCAGCTTTAGTTACCCAAATTGCACGATAACCATTGTTGATAGCTCCTTCTAAAATTTTATATTTATCCTGTCCTGTATATAATTTTTTAACAAGACCATCTTTTGAAACTAAAAAAGATCTTTTCTCAATTAATCCTTCTGCTTCGTATTCTTTCCATGAATCACTCATAATCACTATTTTAACTTATTTCTACATTACACAACAACATTCATACCGAAATAATTATTTTAAGATTAATTAACTTAATTATTTCATTTTCATATAGCAGTATCATTGATTATAGGGCAAAGATAAATGATAATAAGTTTATAGATTATTTTTTAACAATAGTGGATAAGTATTTTTTAGCACGATCTAAATCTTCTGGGGTATCAATTCCAACTCCAATCGATTCGGTTTCGATTACTTTAATTTTCATTCCGTATTCTAAATAACGTAATTGTTCTAATTTTTCTGCTTTTTCATTTTGACGCATGGATAATTTAGCAAAATTCAATAAAGCTTGTTTTCTAAACGCATAAATACCTAAATGACGAAAATAGTTTGGTGTAAAATTGGTTTCGCGAGCAAAAGGAATTGTTGAACGAGAAAAATAAAGTGCAAAATCGTTTATATCTGTTACCACTTTTACAAAGTTTGGATTATTGATTTCTTCTTCTTTCGAAATAGATTCTTTTAATGTCGCAACATCCACCGTTTTCCCTATTTCTCCATCAAAAGAAGTAAGAATATCTGCCAACGCTTTTTTGTTCACAAAAGGTTCGTCGCCTTGCACATTCAATATAATATCACATTCAATGTTTTCAATTGCTTCTGCAATTCGGTCACTTCCAGTTTCGTGTTCTTTGATACTCATAATCGCTTTACCATTATGATTAACTATTTCATCAAAAATCAATTCTGAATCTGTTACCACAAATACATCGTCAAACAAATTAGTTGCAATCACATTTTCGTATGTCATTCGAATGACTGTTTTATCTCCCAATTGTTGCATCAATTTTCCTGGAAAACGAGAAGCTGCATATCGTGCTGGAATAACGGCTATTTTTTTCACTACTTTTTATTTCAAATTTCTGTAAATTTAAAGAATGAAAACTCGATTTCCTCTTAAATCTACTCTTAAATGGATTTTTTTATTCATATTATTCTTCTATATCTATAATTTTATTTCAATTTATACTTTTAGTCAAAAAGATTTCACTCAAAAAAGTGATGTTGTAATTGTATTAGGAGCAGGAATTTCGCAAGATGAACCATCAAATGTATTTAGAGAAAGAATTAATCACGCAATTATTCTATATAGAAAAGGAATTGTAAAAAAAATTATTTTCACAGGAGGAAGAGCTAAAAATAAACGATATTCTGAGTCTGAAATTGCTAAGAAATATGCTATAAAAAATAATATAAATCCGAATGATATCTTAACTGAAGAAAAGTCTACTATTACGGATGAAAATCTTAAATATGCAAAAGTGATTATGGATTCTCAGCAGTATAAAACAGCTCTAATAGTAAGTGATCCTTTGCATATGAAAAGAGCAATGATTTTAGTAAAAGATAATCATATTAACGGGTTTAGTTCTCCTACAAAAACATCTATGATAAGATCTAACAAAGAGAAAATAAAGTTTTTATTTCGAGAAAACCTATTCTATTCTGCCTATTTAGTTAGGAGAATTTTCGACTAATTATCAAATTTTTTTGTTAAATATTAATACTATCTTTACCGAAATAAATTTTCTGTATGAAGATTGCTTTCAAAATTTTGTTATTTTTGATTTCATTAGGATTGATTTACATCTTAATCAGCGAGTTAAAAATTCAAGGATAAAGAAAAATTTATGTCAAAGACAACTCAACGTTCGTTAGCGATTTTACTATCACACGATATGCTTAGTTATATTACCAAAACAACCGACGGGGAATCGACTTCGTTCTCGGATGTTTATGACTATTCGGTAGATTTTACAAATCTTAACAAAACAGAGATTGAAATTGAACATGAATTGCGCTCTAATTTAACTTTGTTACAAGAGTACGAACATGTGCATATTTGTTTTTTGTCGACAACAATTAACGTTGTTCCAAACCAATTTTCGCACAAACCTTTCGAAGAATTGTTGTCACTTTCTAATCATAGTCCTATAAAATTAGCGATAGATTGTCCTTTAGAAAATGTAGATGCATCAATTATCTACAATATTCATTATCCGCTGAAAGATATTTTACTTTCGTTACCTAACTTGCAAAATGCGCGTTTGTATCATTCTGGAAAATTCTTAATTGATTATGGAATGATCAATTCAAAGAATGATGAAATTTATATCAATTTAATGCATCAAAAATTAGAAATTTGTGTGTTAAGCAATGGAGAATTTATTTTTTATAATCTATTTGAAACAAAAACCAAAGAAGACTTTTTGTTTTACATATTGTATACATTAAATCAATTAAATATTAGCCCAAATACAGTTTCATTACATGCTTTTGGTGACATTTTAAACTCACCAGATTATTACGAAACCTTAAAAAAATATGTGCGTTATATTTCGTTTAACGAAGAAGACAAACAACTTGGACAATATTTTACTTTATATAAATTATTCGAATGCGAATCATTTCAGGAACATTAAAAGGAAAACGAATCACTGCACCTAATAACTTGCCGGTGCGCCCTACAACAGACTTCGCGAAAGAAGCTTTATTTAATATTTTAAACAACGAATGGTATTTTGACGAAATTACAGTTTTAGATTTATTCTCTGGAATTGGAAGTATTTCATTAGAATTTGCTTCGCGTGGAGCAAAAAAAGTAACTTCAGTAGATAACTTCTATGGTTGTGTAAAATTTTTGGACGAAACTGCAAAGCAATTAAAATTAGATGAAATCATTACAACTGTAAAAAGTGATGTACTTAAATATTTGGATAAACAACCTATCAAAAAATTTGATATCATTTTTGCTGATCCTCCATACGATTTAGACGAAACTACATTCAAAAAAATCCCAGATCTAGTATTAAACAATCAATGGTTGGAAGAAGGTGGAAACTTCGTTTTAGAACATCCATCGAGTTTATCTTTTGAGGATCATCCAAACTTTGTACAACACAAAAAATACGGAAACGTACATTTCACTTTCTTCGAGTAAAAGCGAATTTTCTTAAAATATTTAACAAAATCGGCTAATAGATGATATCTATCAGCCGATTTCTTTTTTTTATTTATACTAAGTCTAATTAAATTTGCGGTATTAATTTTATTTAGAATAAATACAGATAATATATGAAACGAAATAAACTTCTACTCGCTACAATTTCTTTATTAAGCTTCTCTGCAGTTTTTGCACAAGAAACTAAAAAAGAAAAAAATGATTCTATCAGTAATCTTCAAGAAGTTGAAATTTTTGGAGATCGCAATAAAAATCAAAGAGGATTAGAAACAATAACACGTTTCCCTGCAAATCCACAAGATCAAGTGCAATCAATCTCTATCATTTCAGAAAAATTGATTGAAGAACAAGGTGCACAAACCATTACAGATGCAACTCGTAATGTACCTGGTGTTACTTTATTTGGAAACTATGGAGGTATTCGCGAATCAATGTCAATTCGTGGATATAGAGGGGTTCCTGTATTAAAAAATGGAGTTCGTATGGATTCTGATTTCCGTACTGGTTCTGCTGTTATTGATATGGCAGGTGTTGAATCTATTCAAGTTATTCGTGGTTCTGCTGCAGTTACGCAAGGAATTGGAAATGGATTAGGTTCTGCTGGTGGTGTAATTAATGTAACAACAAAAACACCTCGTTACATCAATCAAGGTCATATTTCTGCACAATATGGTAGTTGGAATACCTTCCGTTCTACTTATGATATTCAACGTACTGTTACAGAAGATAAAAATTTAGCTTTCCGTTTAACAGGTTCATATACAAATGGTGATAGTTATAGAGATGTAGTTAATAGCAATTCTTTCTATGTTAATCCTTCTATGGCTTGGAAAATAGATGATAAAACTGAATTTGTTGCTGAATTTGATTATTACAAAGGAGATAAAACTCCAGATCGCGGAACAATTAACTTAGGTGATAACCTTACAGAAGCATTGTACGATATCGGAGATAAGTTTATGGGTTATGACATTGATAATACTGAAATTAAAAACTATTCTTACGCAGCTCGTCTTACAAGACAATTAACAAATAATATTAGTGCAAGAGTAGCATACTTTAGCAATTTCTATAACAGCGATCAATTGGGTGCAACTTTAGCTTTACCAAAAGGAAGTACAGCTTACAATATTAGAAATCGTGGGTTAGGACGTTCTTTTAGAGATGATAGAAACTCTACATTACAAATTGATTTGATTGGTAAAAACATGACTTTTGGTGATTTCAAATGGAATTGGCAAGCTGGTTATGATTATACTGTTAATCGTTTAGAAACAAGAACTGCAGATGGAATTACAACACTTGATCAAATTGATGTTTTCAAAGATATTAATCATTCAATCAGTTTAACACCAGAACAAGAAGCTAAATTAGCTTGGAACAAAGACAAAACAAATTTATCAAGAGGTTATTCTTATGGATTTATGACACAACATCATTTATCATATAAAGATTTAATCACATTTGTTGGAGGTTTAAGATATAGTTACTTAATCGACAATCATGACGGTGTTGTAGATCCTGTTGTTGGATTAGTTGTTTCTCCTTGGAGAAATGTAAATGCTTACATAACTTATGCAACAAATACAAGTTTACGTTCTGCTTTAAACATTATGACTGACGGTAGCGAAGCAGGACCATCTGTTACAGATCAAGTTGAAGTTGGTATTAAAACACAATGGTTTAACGATCGTTTACGTGCAAACGTAGTATATTTTAATATGAACAATGATAACTTAACGTACGAAACATACGAGAATCAAGTTGCAACAGGTTTATATGAAAGAGCTGGAAATTTAAGACGAAAGGGAATTGAATTTGAAGTTGCTGGACGTCCATTACCAAATTTACAAGTGATGTTAGGGTATGCTTATTTAGATGCTGGTTACCACGAATCTCCACAATATGTTGAAGATTCAATGCCATCTAACGCACCATATAACACTGCAAATGCTTGGGTTCAATATAAATTTATTGAAAACAATTTCTTAAATGGATTTACAGTTTCAGCTGGTGTATATTATGTTGGATCAAGACCATCTAACGAACAAAGTTTAGATCGTGATGCACATGGAAATTTCTACGGAGGAAGTAAACCATTTTTATTACCAGATTATTATACTTTAAATGCGCAAGTCGGTTATTCAATGAAAAGATTCGATTTCCGTTTGTTCTTTAATAATATCACAAATCAACTTGGATACAATTCATATTACCGTGGAGGTTACATCAACCAAATTGATCCCTTCAATATGGCTGCACAAGTTAATTTCAAATTCTAATTTTCTCAGAATTTAAATATATTTATAGCATTTTAATAATAGGAAAACGACAGTTTTATAAACTGTCGTTTTTATTTTGGATAGAATTGATTAACTTCCGTCAAAATTTTTCTTAAAAACATGAAAACAAAACTTACTGCTTTATTGATATTCTTTTGTTCGATTTTCACATTCGCTCAAACTGATAATACTTTAAAATCAATTCCAGAATTTTCTTTTGTAAAAATGCAATCAGATGGAATCTTTAATTCAAAAGATATCAAAAAAGGAAAACAAACTTTGATCGTTTTATACTCGCCAACATGTATTCATTGCCAATTAGCATTAAATCATTTTAGTAATAATTACGAAGAACATTTCAAGAATACACAAATTATTTTAGTTTCTGAGTACGAAGCAAAAGATGCTTTACCATTCTTAAAAGAGCACGCTCCAAAATTTTTGGACAATAAAAATGTAGAATTATTATACGATTCTAATTACGAATTTGGTCCTATTTTTCAACCAACATCAATTCCTACTTTCTATTTGTTTGACAAAGAGAAAAACCTTGTTACAACCAAAAAAGGTTCTGTAGAAGCAAATCAAATATTTAATTATTTGAAATAATTAAATATTAATCATAAAAAAATCCCACTCAATCGAGTGGGATTTTTAGTTTATATATAATCTAAGATTATTTAACTTGTTGAGCCTGAGCTTCGAATTGTTTTTGTAATTCTTTAATTTGCTCTTCTGATAAACCTTGTCCTTGCGTACCTGGTTGACCTTGTGGAGCTGGTTGACCTTCTTTAAAGTCTACTAATTCAACTTCGAACTCTAATGCTTGGTTTGGTCCAATTTGTCCTCCTGGAGCTCCCATTTCACCGTAACCTAAGTTAGCTGGGATATAGAATTTGTATTTTCCACCTTTAGACATTAATTGTAAACCTTCTGACCATCCAGGAATAACTTGATTCAAAGGAAATTCTACACCTCCTTTTGCTTCTGGATTTTTGTCTGTACTATCAAAAGTTTTACCAGTAGCTAAAATTTTACCAGTATATTTTACTTTAACAATACTATTAATGTTTGGTTTAGCACCTGTTCCTTCTTTTTCTACAACATAAACTAATCCTGAAGCAGTCGTTTTAGCACCAGAAGCTTTTTTCTTCTCGTCTACTAATTTTTTAGACTCGTCTGCATTTTTCTTTACCAAGTTTTGTTGGTGATTTTTTGCATACGTATCTAAAATTCCCATTCCTGCTTCTTGTGTAATCAACAATTTTTTGTGACGTACAACATCCATAATCCCTTGAACAATAATATCCTTGTCCATTTGATCTAATTGTTGTTGGTTAATAACCGTCTCAATTTGTTGACCAACTTGCTGTCCAATCGCGTAAGATTCTCTACCCTCTTTTCCAGCTTTTAAATAATCTCTGATCCCTTTTTCTAATTGATCGTAGTTGATACTATCAGTCTCAACTAAACGTCCTCCAAGACCTTTGATTTGCTCACCAAGACCAGTTCCGAAAGCATAAGAAGCTTTTTGATCTTCGCTTTCTAATTTGTCTACAGATTTTCCTTTGTTACAAGACACTAACGACGCAACAACAAAAATCCCTAAAAGAACTTTTTTCATTATTTATAAAAATTTATTGCAAGTTTAATAAGAAACTTTCATTAATCATACAAATCTAACCCAAATTCTTCTTTTAATTTTAACAAAATAGGGTTTTTGTCTGATAATTTCTCAAATTTCTCTTTCTTCGATAAGATATGATTCGTTGCTTCTTTCTCCGAAAACTTAATTTGGATTCCAAAATAATGGTTTTTAAGAAACACTCTCAAACTATTTCTAATTCGATCTCGGTATTCATCAAATTCTTGTTCCGACGAATGCGAAGTAAATTCAAAAATAATTTCATCACCTTCCAAATCAAGCTCCGTTGTCATCAACGCATTATAAGACGGAATATTATGTTCGATTTTTAATCGATCCAAAAATCTCTTCCAACCTTCTTTTACTTGATCTAGTGTAAATTTTTCTCGTGGTAAATCATCTCGTAAAATTTCTTCTTGATGTTCTTCTACTTTCGCACCTGGCAAAGCCATTTTAAGACTAAACGATGAATTACCATTTGTTCTAATTGGTTTTGAAGCACGCGTATATTCTTTAACTTCTTCCGAAATCAATGCTTTCTTAACATTAGAATTTACGTGAGATTGAGCTTGTTCACTTTGTTGTACCGCATTATTTTGCTGAATAGGTGGAACTACAACTTTAGAAACTTGTTGTTCTTCAGATAAATAAAACGTTGGTGGAACTATCCTATACTTTTTTTTTTAAGACCGTTTTCTTCTGCGGTTAAAGAAGCTAATTGCATCAAAGCAATTTCTACTGTTAAACGAGGATTCTTACTCGATTTATAATTTAGATCTGCTTCATTACAAATCTCTATCGAACCAAATAAAAATGGTGCAGAACATTTTTGTGCATGCTCCAAATATTTAGCTTTTATGCGCTCACCTACTTCTAATAAACTTACCGTATTAGCTGTTTTCGCCATCAATAAATCGCGGAAATGTGCTCCTAAACCACAAATAAAAAGATGCGCATCAAAACCTTTGTTCAAGATATCATTCAATTGTAACATTGCTTGTGGAATATCATTTTCCAAACACGCATCTGTCATCTTGAAATAATAATCGTAATCCAATACATTCAAGTTTTCTGCAACAGAAGAATACGTCAAGTTTTTATTCGTAAAAGTCGCCATTCGATCAAAAATAGACAACGAATCACGCAAAGCTCCATCTGCTTTTTGAGCAATCAAATGCAACGCGTCATCTTCGAATGTTACTTGTTCTTTTTCTGCAACATTTTTTAAATGTCCTTTGATATCTTCAACTCCAATTCGTTTGAAATCGTAAATCTGACAGCGAGAAAGAATCGTAGGAATAATTTTATGTTTTTCTGTAGTTGCCAAAATAAAAATCGCATGTGCAGGTGGCTCTTCCAACGTTTTAAGAAACGCATTAAAAGCCGCTGTCGATAACATATGAACCTCGTCAATAATGTACACACGATATTTTCCAATTTGAGGAACTATACGTACTTGATCAATTAAATTTCGAATATCATCAACCGAATTATTAGAAGCCGCATCCAACTCAAAAATATTGAAAGCAAAATCTTGATCGCCTTCTACTCCATTTTCTTCGTTAATTTTGCGTGCTAAAATTCGAGCACATGTTGTTTTTCCAACACCTCTTGGTCCACAAAACAAAAGCGCTTGCGGCAATTGATTAGACTTTATCGCTTGCTCTAAAGTATTTGTAATAGACGATTGTCCAACTACATCTTCAAAATTTAGTGGGCGATATTTTCTGGCTGAAACAACAAAATTTTCCATACAAATGCAAATATAATAGTTTTAAGTTTCTAATAAAAATTCTTTCATTTCTCAAGTCATAATTCCGATTTTTTTTATAAATTTCACAAATGAAAATTCTAATTAATTTAGACGTTTTCATGAAGGTTTAAATAATTCCTGAAGATGCAAAATTCCAATAATCAAGATTCAGTGCCTATTATCAGCATACAAGGTTTTCGAAAAGGACAACTTGTTGGTCGAGACGAATTATTGTTTAATGAATTGCATGGAGAACGACATATAGATAAACCTCACAAGCACGATTTTTTTGTCATTATACTTTTCGATCAAGCTTCTGGTACACATAACATCGATTCTAAAGATTATCCAATTGGTAATAAAGAAGTACATGTTTTGTTTCCTGGACAGATGCACAAATGGCAAATAAATGATGGTACAATTGGTTATCAACTGATGGCAGAACGCGTTTTTTTTGAGCAGTTTGCACCTTTTTTCCGTTTCTCGTTTACCAATTATCAAAATCATCCCGTTATCAAATTATCGGATAAAGCTTTTACACGATTGATGTACGAATTTGATGCAATTAAAGAAGAATTAAAAACAGATGATTCATTGGTGCATTTAATCAATGCGCGCGCGGCAGTTATTGCAGCGATTGTAAGTAAAGAAGCCGAACATATTTTTACGGAATTTAAAGTGTATCAATCCAATCCTCGGTTAGCGAAATTTAATATGTTGATTGATGAATTTTACAAGGAAGAAAAATCGGTGGCTTTTTATGCCGAAAAGCTTCATATTTCAGCCAACTATTTGAATATTCTTTGCAAGAAAAATTTAAAAGTTTCTGCCACACAACTCATTCAGCAACGAGTTTCGATAGAAGCCAAACGACTTTTAAAATCGGGCGATCTTTCGATAAAAGAAATCGCTTTCGAATTAGGTTTTACAGATCATGCTTATTTTTCGAACTTTTTCAAGGCGCAAACTGGCGTTACACCAACCGAATTTCGCGATCAAAAATAGTATTTTCAGTCTATAAAACGTTGCTTATTATAAATTCTACAAGAATAAGCAGTTTTTATGATAGTTCAATTCATATAATATCAGGTACTTTGTACTACAAAAAATAATGAACTATGAGCAATAACAATATATCTCGCAAAGATTTCCTTAAAAATTCGGCATTAGGTTTAGCTGGATTTTCACTTTTACCAGGATTTTTGCAAGCTGCACCCGATTTTCAATTAGATAAAAAAGACGTCACAAAACCAGGACATTTTACATTGAAAAATGTAAGATTAGAAACTGGTTTCGAATATGAAAATGATGAAATCATTGGAACAAAAACAGATCTTTTTACAGTTGAAGTTGCCAATGGAAAAATCAAAAAAATTAGCGCAAATCAGCCTAATGCAAAAGCGATCGATGCGAAAGGTTTGTTGATGTTACCATCTTTCAAAGATATGCACATTCACTTAGATAAAACGTTGTATGCGGATAGATGGCGCGCGGTTCGTCGTTCTGGAGGTATCAAAGGAATGATTGAATTGGAGCAAAAAGTTTTGCCAGAAATGTTGACAAAATCAACATACAAAGCAGAAAAATTGATCGAATTATTACAATCGTACGGAACAGGATATGCGCGTAGCCACGTAAATATCGAGCCTACTTCTAAATTAGATTCATTGAAAAATTTAGAAATTGCTTTGGCGAACAAAAAAGATTCATTTGGAGCTGAATTGGTTGCTTTTCCTCAACACGGTTTATTCTACACAGATTCGATGCCTTATATGAAAGAAGCTGCTAAAATGAACATTGATTTTATTGGAGGTTTAGATCCTACAAACGTGGACGGAGCTATTGAAAAAACAATGGATGCAACGGTTCAATTAGCGGTAGATCATAACAAAGGAATCGATATTCACTTACACGAATCAGGAAAATCTGGTCATGATACAATTGATTATTTGATCAAAAAAGTAAACGAAAATCCTCAATTAAAAGGAAAAACATTCTTAAGTCATTCATTTGCCTTAGCAACATTAGATAAAGTAAAACAAGAAGCTGTTGCCGAACAATTAGGTGCAGCGCAAATTGGAGTTGTTTCTACAATTCCTTTTGGTAGTTTGGTAATGCCAATTCCAACATTATTAAAACATGGTGTAACGGTAATGACGGGTAACGATAGTATTGTTGATTATTGGAACACAATGGGAACAGGAAGCGTTTTACAAAAAGCAAATCTTGCGGCGCAATTGTATGGACAAAGTTCTGAATTTGGTTTATCAAGAATGCTAAAATTAGCTACAGCAGGACCAATTCCGTTGAATGATAAAGGTGTACAACAATGGCCAAAAGAAGGCGACGATGCTAATATCATTTTGATTGATGCAAGTTGTTCTGCAGAAGCGGTTTCGAGAATATCGCCGGTACGATCGTTAATCGTAAAAGGAAATATTGTGTATTAATTGAGTTCGTAACTCAAAATTTTCGTCCATTCAACTCATTCAAACTATATATCATTATGAAATCAGTTTTTATTTTAATGTTAATGATGACAACAGCTTCAGCGTGTCATTCAACACCAACAGAAGATTCAGCTACAGAAATTATGAACGAAAAAGATATTGTAAAAGCAGTCAAAAACGACGATATACAAGCTGCTTCAAAAGCATTAGAAAATGGTGCAGATGTTAACAGTACCGATAGTAGCAAACGTTCGTTATTGTTAATTGCAACCAATAAATCGAATATCGAAATGGCAAAATTATTGGTGAAACATGGTGCAAATGTTAATCAGCAAGCCGATAACCAAGACAGTGCTTTTTTGTATGCGGGTGCAAGTGGGCAAACAGAATTAGTGAAACTATTTTTAGATAACGGTGCTCGTTTTGATGTGTTTAATCGTTACAATGGTTCTGCCTTAATTCCTGCTTGCGAGCGCGGACATGTAGAAACAGTACGATTATTAGCCAATACCAAAAATTATCCGATAGATCATGTGAATCGTTTGGGTTGGACAGGATTGATGGAAGCGATTGTTTTGGGTGACGGAAGCAAAAAATATCAACAAATTGTTCAGATATTAAAAGATGCAGGTGCAAAAATGGACATTCCAGATCACGACGGAGTAACCCCTTTGCAACATGCACAACAAAGAGGCTATAAAGAAATTGTAGCCATTATTAAATCATAAATTATCATGCAAAATAATTATACAGCTCGTGCAAAAGGCAATTACACCTTAAAAAATGTACGATTAGAAACAGGTTTTATTGAAGATGAATCTGGTATTATAGGAACTAAAACCGATTTATTTTCTGTAGAAATAAAAGAGGGAAAAATTTCAAAAGTAAGTACGAATAATCCTCAATTAACAGATGCAATAGATGCAAAAGGATTGTTAATGCTTCCTGCCTTCAAGGACATGCATGTGCATTTAGACAAAACATTGTACGGTTTACCTTGGCAAGCGCTTTCGCCAAAACGTAGAACAGTTGCGGATATGATTGCGTATGAGCAAGAAATTATTCCAGATTTACTAAAAACTTCTGTTGAACGTGGCGAGCAATTAATCAATTTATTACAACATTACGGAACTACTTTCGCTCGAACTCATTTCAATGTTGATACAACCTCTGGGCTAAAATCTTTAGAAAATTTAGAAAAAGCCTTAGAAAATAAGAAAGAAACATTCAGTGCCGAGTTGGTTGCTTTTCCTCAACACGGTTTATACTATACCGATTCTGCTCCGTTGATGAAAGAAGCTGCACAATTAAAAAGCGTTGCTTTTGTTGGAGGATTAGATCCTTTTAGCATTGACAAAAACATCGAAAAAGCGATAGATTTCACAGTTCAATTAGCGTTAGATAACAATAAAGGAATCGATATTCATTTACACGATAGCGGTAAAGAAGGAATGCGCACCATTGAATATTTGGCTGAATTAACGATGAAAAACCCTGTTTTAAAAGGAAAAACATACGTCAGTCACGCTTTTGCTTTAGCCCATTTATCAAAAAGTGAAGAACAAGCTATCTCAGAAAAATTAGCCGAAGCAAAAGTCGGAATTGTTTCTTCAGTTCCTTTCCGTAATAAAGTAGCCATGCCAATTCCTACTTTGGTAAAACATGGCGTTGAAGTATTAATCGGAAACGATAACGTACAAGATTACTGGAGTACATTTGGAACGGGAAACATGTTGCAAAAAGTCAATTTAATTTCTGAATTATATGGTTTAGAAACTGAATATGATTTATCAAGAAACTTAGGTTTTGCGACAAAAAATATCACGCCTTTAGATAACAAAGGGAACCAACAATGGCCAAAAGCTGGCGATGTTGCAGATATCGTTTTAATTGATGCAAGTTGTTCTGCCGAAGCCGTTGCCCGCATGTCTCCAACTATTGCGTTAGCACATAAAGGAAACTTGGTTTGGAAAAAAGATTAAGCATACAAAAATCGCTTTCGTTTGAAAGCGATTTTTTTGTCTTTTATTTCAATTAATAAAATATATATAGCTAATTGAGTTAAAACTCGTTGCGATTTTAGTAAATTTAAATACTTTTCGTTAGATTCGTCTTACAAAGATTTATTATTTTTGCTCCAATTATACTCAACCCTAAAATGGCTATAAAAAACACGCAGGAAACTCCCAAAACTCCTAAAAAACAAATCATAAAAACAATTGTAGGTATTATTTTTTTAGTACTTGGTTTATTGTTATTCGTATCATTTTTATCATATTTTTTCAATGGTTTAATGGATCAGAGTCAAATTTCTGACTTATTAGATAAATCAGAAACTGCCGAAAACATCTTTGGTAAATTTGGCGCATTACTTGGCGAAACATTTATTTTACAAGGAATCGGAGTTGTTTCCTTTTTTGTTCCAATTTTCTTTATCTTATTAGGAATTAAAGTTGCAACGAATTGGAAAAAAATTAAACCTTTTACAACTCTCTACCAAAGTATTTTCTTTATGATTTGGCTTCCGATTTTTTTCGGTTGTATTTTTCCTGATCAACATTTACTTTCTGGCGTAATGGGATTCGAGGTAAATGATTTCTTAAATAGTTTTATTGGAAAATGGGGCGTAATATTATTACTTTTTGTTAGCCTATTGATATATTGTGTTATTCAATTCAAAATGACGTATCAATCAATCCAAGCAAAAATGGAAGAACGTGCAAAACAAAAAGAACTTGAACGTATTGAAAGAGAAAAAGCACGTATCAAAAAAGAGCAACTTGAATTAAGAAAACGCAAAGAAAAAGAAGAACAAGAAAAAATCAATAAATTCAATCAAGAAGCTGAAAAGCTACAAGAAAAAGATTTGATAGAAGAATTGGATTTAGTTGAGAATAACGAGAAAGATACCATTCAGTCACATAAAGTTACTCCAAACGAATCTTTTCAACAAGAGTTTACAATTAATCAACCGCAAGAAGAGGAACAAATAGAAGAAACTCCTTTCAATATAACTGAATTAGTTATTGAAGACACTGATGACGAAGAGGAAAATAACGAAGTTGATTTTGCTCCAACTTTCGAAGAAAATGAAATTATTCCTCTACCAAAAACGACAGAAGAACAAGCATCAAATAATTTAGAATTAAAAGTTCAACAAATTGACGAAGAGGAAGAATTTGAAGCTACATCTGCTCGATTGGTTAAAGAGCAAGGCGAATATAATCAACGTTTAGATTTACCAAATTATCAATTCCCTCCTATTTCGTTGCTAAGAAAATATGACAATGGAAATACGTTAATCGATCAAAAGGAATTAGAATCAAACAAAAATAAAATTATCGAAACTTTAGGAAACTACGGAATCGGTATTTCACAAATTACGGCGACAATTGGACCTACTGTAACACTTTACGAAATTGTTCCGCAAGCTGGAGTTCGTATTTCTAAAATCAAAAATCTTGAAGATGATATCGCGTTAAGTTTAGCTGCGCTTGGTATTCGCATTATCGCACCAATTCCTGGAAAAGGAACAATTGGTATCGAAGTTCCGAACTCTAATCCGTCTATGGTTTCGATGCATTCTGTAATTGCTTCGCAAAAATTTCAAAACTCGGATATGGAATTACCAATTGCTTTTGGTAAAACAATTACGAACGAAACTTTTGTAGCTGATTTAGCTAAAATGCCTCACTTGTTGATGGCAGGAGCAACTGGACAAGGAAAATCGGTTGGTTTAAATGCAATTATTGCTTCATTATTATACAAAAAACATCCATCAGAATTAAAATTTGTAATGGTCGATCCAAAAAAAGTAGAACTTACACTTTACTCAAAAATCGAACGTCATTACTTAGCTAAATTACCAGATGCAGAAGAAGCAATCATTACAGATAATGCAAAAGTAATTAACACATTGAATTCACTTTGTATTGAAATGGATGATCGATACGAATTGCTTAAAAATGCTTTTGTACGTAATATCAAAGAATACAACGCGAAATTTAAAGAACGTAAATTAAATCCTGAAGCTGGACATCGATTCTTACCATATATTGTTTTGATTGTGGATGAGTTTGCAGATTTGATCATGACTGCTGGTAAAGAAGTTGAATTACCAATTGCTCGTTTGGCTCAATTAGCACGTGCGGTAGGTATACATTTGATTGTTGCGACACAGCGTCCATCTGTAAATGTAATTACAGGAACTATCAAAGCCAACTTTCCTGCGCGTGTAGCTTTCCGTGTAACATCAAAAATAGATTCGAGAACAATTTTAGATTCTCCTGGTGCAGATCAATTAATCGGTAAAGGTGATATGTTATTTACAACAGGAAATGATTTGGTTCGTTTACAATGTGCTTTTGTTGACACACCAGAAGTAGATAAAATTACAGAATTTATTGGTGAACAACGTGGTTATCCAGATGCCTTACATCTACCAGAATATGTTGGTGAAGATGGTGGCTCTAATTTAGATATTGATTTATCAGATCGCGACGTTTTATTTGAAGATGCTGCACGTTTGATTGTAATGAATCAACAAGGTTCCGCGTCTTTATTACAACGAAAATTAAAATTAGGTTATAACCGTGCCGGACGATTAATTGATCAGTTAGAAGCTGCTGGTATTGTTGGTCCTTTCGAAGGAAGTAAAGCAAGACAAGTATTGATTCAGGATGACATGAGTTTGGAACAGTTGTTGAATAATTTGAACTAAAATTTATTAAAAACAGATAGAAAATTAAATTGTATGAAAAAGATAATCTATTCTTTCATACTCTTATTAGTAGGGGTTGGAACATTAAATGCTCAATCAGCAAAACAAATCTTAGACAAAGTTTACGCCAATTATACGAATGCAAACTCGTATTACATTAAATTTGATTTTAGCAATACTACAAATGGAAAAGCTACAAATCGTTCTGGTGAAGTTTTCTCTATGAAACAGAAATTTAATTTGAATGTTGGTGATATCAACCAAATTTTTACTGGAACAAAATTATATACGATTGCAAAAGATGACAAAGAAGTTACAATTTCTGACGCATCGAATACGGATGATTTCTTGACACCAACAAAAGTATTGAATACTTATCGAACAGATTTTAATTATGCCTTAACTGACAAAAAAACTGTAGGAGGAAAAACTATTCAGTATATAAAATTGACGCCAACAAAAACTTCAACAATTAAATATTCAGTTTTAGGAGTAAACACAGCGAATAATCAAATCTATGATTACAAAGAATATGGTAAAAATGGAGATACTACATCTATTGTTGTAAAAGATTACGTTCAAAATTTACTTATTCACAAAAGTTACTTTAACTTTGACCAAAAGAAATATAAGTCGCAAGGCTATATTATTACTCAATTATAATCAATGTTAAAAAAGCTTGACTGGTATTTAATTAAGACCTTTTTAGGTCCATTTTTTTTCATTTTTAGTGTTTTATTTTTCATCTTTATTGTGCAATTTGCATGGCAACAAATGGAAAAATTTGTTGGAAAAGGTTTAGAATGGTACACTATTACAGAATTACTTTTTTGGTTAGGAATTAATGTTGTGCAACTTGTATTACCGCTAACCATTCTTCTAGGATCTATTATGACAATGGGAGGATTTGGCGAACGATATGAGTTAGCAGCAATGAAAGCATCTGGAATTTCATTAACAAGAATTCTAGGTCCACTTTTCTCTCTCGTCTTATTGATGTCAATTGGATTATATTTCTTCGGTGATAAAGTAATGCCTTATTCGCAACAAAAAGCGCGCACCATGTATTTCAATATCATACAAACCAAACCAACGGTAAGTATGAAAGAAGGTGTTTTTATTGAAACTGTGCCAGGTTTCCAAATGAAAATTAATAAAGTTTCAGGAGAAAATTCTGAGAAGTTACAAGATGTTTTTGTACATCAAAATGCTGCTTCTGGAGAAGATGCTATGACAATTATTGCGAAAAGAGGAAATCTTGCACCAGATAAAAACGATAATCATTATCTGAAAATGGAGCTTTTTGATGGAATTGCTTATACAGATAACATCAAAAATAAGAACTTAGAACAACGATTACGTCAAGAAAATCAATACACTAAATTTGATACTTTAAATTATTACATTGATATAACAGATATTTTAAATTCTGGAAAAGATGAAGATCCAGGAAATTCGTACAAATATTTAGACGGAAAAGGTTTACGACATTTGATTGATTCGTTAAATGTAGATTATAAAAAGTATTACAAAGATTTAAAAACTAATATGTTTACTCAGAATTACTACTATTTCAACAAAATGAAAGAAGTAGATTCTGTTCAAACAAAAATGATTTTCGATCTGAAAGAATATTCTGTTGAAGACCGTGACAGAATTCTTAATCAATCAATACAAATGGTTAATCGAGATCAAGAAAACATGTTATTTTCTGAACAAGAAATTATTGGTCGTGAAAAATTATACTCGAAAGTAAACATTCATTATCAACGAAATTTTTCGTACGCAGTAACATGTATTATTTTCTTTTTAATTGGAGCTCCACTTGGTGCAATTGTAAAAAAAGGAGGAATTGGAATGCCTGTAATTATTTCGATTATTATTTTTGTTATCTATTTCATCTTGAATTTCTCGGCAGAAAATATGTCCAAAAATGGAAATTTAGACCCAACAATTGCTGCTTGGGCTGCAAATATAATTGCACTTCCATTCTCATTACTTTTCTGTTACAAAGCAAACCAAGATTCAGAATTATTTAACATCAGCTTATATATCGATCCTATTGTAAAATACTTTAGTAAGTTTAAGAAAACAAACAAAAACGAGGAGCATTCTCGTTATCAATAACATAAAAACAATGGAAAATAGATCATCTCAATTAAACACAATTGAAGAAGCTTTAGAAGATTTAAAACAAGGAAAAGTTATCATTGTAGTTGACGATGAAGATCGTGAAAATGAAGGAGATTTCCTATGTATCGCCGAATTTGCTACACCAGAAGTAATCAACTTTATGGTGACGCACGGACGCGGATTGGTTTGTACACCACTTACACAACAAAGATGTAAAGCATTAGGCTTAGATCTTATGGTTGGTCACAATACAGCAATTTACGAAACTAACTTTACAGTTTCTGTCGATTTACAAGGACATGGTTGTACAACAGGAATTTCGGCTTCGGATCGTTCTAAAACTATTCAAGCTTTAATTGACGAAAATACAAATCCAGATGATTTAGGAAAACCAGGACACATTTTCCCATTAATTGCCAAAGACGGAGGTGTTTTAGTTCGAATGGGACATACAGAAGCTGCCGTAGATTTGGCGCGTATGGCTGGACATTATCCCGCTGGATGTATTGTTGAAATTTTGAAAGAAGATGGCGAAATGGCTCGTCTTCCTGAATTATTAGAAATTGCGAAGAAATTTGATCTAAAAATCGTTTCGATTGAAGATTTAATTGCTTACCGATTAGAAAACGAATCATTAGTAAAACGTATCGAAGAGTTTCCTGCAAAAACAAAATTTGGAGATTACGATTTAGTTGCTTATCAACAAACAACGAACAACCAAATTCACTTTGCTTTGAAAAAAGGAAAATGGACAAAAGACGATGTTGTTCCTGTGCGTGTAAAATCAACAAATAGTTACTATGACTTGTTTAGTGCATTACAGAATGGTGAAACGCCATTGTTAGAAAAAACTATGAACATTATCAACGAAGAAGAAAAAGGAGTTGTTATCTTTATTAATAACATTCAAAATTCTGAATTAGTAGAACAAAAATTAGAGATTTTTAAAAGTTTTTCTGAAGGAAAATCAAAATCGGGTGTTTTACCAGCCGACGAAAAAGATCATGGAATTGGTTCTCAAATCATCAAAGATTTAGGTATCCAAAAAATGAATTTGATTACACGAACTATCGAAGAACCTCATACTACACAATACGGTTTAGAGATTGTAAAATGTACAAAATTGTAAAAAATAATTCATCACCATATACCAAAGCAGTTCTGAAAAGAGCTGCTTTTTTTTTATAGATTTACGTTTAAATAACTATTATGACAATTGAAAAAATGGAAACTGATTTATTATTAACAATGGATATCCTTCTCCTAAAATAGTATCAGACTATAACAATCTTTATTTAAATTTTAGAATTGATGACGAAAATTGTGATTCGATCACTTTAAAATTTCTTAATCATCACATTTATAAAATAGGTTTTCCTGGAAGTGAAACACTTTGTTTTCATCCTTATAAAATGTATGGAATCAACTCAACTGATATATACTTAATAAAGAATTCTAAATGGATCGAAGAACTAAAACAAATCGATAAAAATCATCCATACTTTAATGAAGATAAATGGAATTCATTAAATCATTATGTAATCACTTTTCACGATGATTTATTCGAATGCATAGCCAAAGAATTTGAAATTTCAAATCAAATAAATTTTGAAAATATTATATGCTAAATAAAAAAAGCTTCTCGAAATCGAGAAGCTTTCTTATTATTAATCATCATAATATTTAATGCGCATAATGTTTACGAGAAACAAAATGCAGAATTTTTTGAACTAATTTCGTGTTTTTGTATAAATTCCAATTCATTAACAAAACACTGAACAAAATTACGGCTAATCCATAAATCTGCAAATGAGTTACGACATCATCTGTAAAAAAATAACTCAATGCAACAGCTACAATTGGATTAACATAGGCATATGTAGAAACTTCTACAGCTGGACGATATTGTAACAACCAAACGTAAGAACCAAAAGCAAGAATAGAGCCAAAAGTTGTTAAATAAGCCATCGCTAACCAATCTTCTGTAGCAACATTCGCAAAACTAAAATTCGCATACTCTCCATTAAAAATTGCTACGGTATTGAACAAAACGCCAGCTGTAATCATTTGCCAAGCTGTTTTTACCATAATATTCAATTCTTCTTTTGGTTGTGTAACTTCTTTTTTCTGCTTATCAGTTACATATTTTGAATACAATGATCCTAACGTCCATGCTATTGAACAAAAAATTAAAACAATTAATCCAATCATGTTTAAAAATTGTTGATCAGCATCAGCATGAACAGTTGTTGTTTGTTCATAAAACAACATTAAGACGCCTACAAAACCTAATAAAACACCTAAAACAGTTGGTATACTTGAAAAGTTTTGCTTCCATCTTGGTTTATCTAAAACAATAAACCAAATTGCAGCAGATGCTGCCATAATTGCAACAATACCACTTGGCAAAAATTGTTCGGACCAAATAATACCAGCCATGTCAATAAACAATAACATAAAACCTGTAAACATACATTGTTTTACAATTTGTTTATCCCAAATCTTATAACCCCTCAACTTACAATAACCCATTAACATTGTACTCGCCGCAATAAAACGAAACGAGCCCAAAATAAACGGACTAAAACTATGTAAAGCCTTATCTATAAAAAAATAAGTTGATCCCCAAACGACATAAACCACGAAATACGCTGCAATAATCAGCCACTTACTTGGTTGATTCCCTTTCATTCAATCTCAATTTTTTAATTCGTTGGTATAACGATATTTTGTTCTTCTTTTATTGTTTGTAAAACGATAGTTGTTCGTGTAGAAGTAATTCCGCCAATTTTACTTAAATGTTGACGCATCAATTCTACCAAACCTTGGTTATCAGAAGTTCTTACTTTAATTAGATACCCATCTTCTCCAGCAATGTCATGAACTTCTAAAACTTCTGGAATTTCGGCAAGTTGTCTTCCTACTGTTTCATCACCGATAATATCAACGGTTTTGATAAACATATACGAAAGTAATTTTTGTCCAACTGCCATTGGATTTATTTTTGCGTGATAAGCTAAAATAACTTGCTTATTCTCAAGCTTTTTTACGCGCTCTAATATTCCAGAAGGTGCCATTCCCAATTCTCTTGCGATGTCTGCATTATTAATACGTGCATTATCTTGCATTAATCGCATGATTTTCAAATCAGTAGCATCTAAGTTAAATTCTATTTTTTCCATTTCGATTACAAAATTAAGACTATTTTGAATAATATTCAAAAAATATATCAATAATAGTATGTTATTCTTTATATTATTTTAAAGTATAAATTAAATTCAGTTTTATCATCAGTAATCAAACCATTATTCACAAAAAAAGCTGTCCATTACTGGACAGCTTATATTATTTAAAAATTTCGGTTAGAGAATTAGTTTCCTCCTTCTTCCATTTTCTTTTTCAATTCTGCTAATGAATCGATATCTCCTAATGTAGAAGTTTCGATAGTGTTAGATGAATTGTTGTTGTTGTTATTGTTGTTAGAAGTTCTTTCAGCTTTAACTTCTTCCTCACGGAAAGTTGCTGTATGAGAAACTACTACACGACGGAATTCTTTATTGAACTCGATAACTTTGAAAGATGTTTCTTCACCTTTTTTGATACGAGATCCGTCTTCTTTCTCTAATGTACGAGCTGGAGCGAAAGCTTCAACGTCAGCATCTTCGAATTGAACTGTAGCACCTTTGTCAAATACGTCAACTGCAACACCTGTGTGAGTAGTACCTACAGCATATTTAGCTTCGTACTGATCCCATGGGTTTTCAGTTAATTGTTTGTGACCTAAAGATAAACGACGAGCTTCTACGTCTAATTCTAAAACTACTACGTCTAAGATATCGTCAACCGCACAGAATTCTGATGGGTGTTTGATTTTCTTAGTCCAAGATAAGTCAGAGATGTAGATTAATCCGTCAACACCTTCTTCTAATTCTACAAATACACCGAAGTTAGTGAAGTTACGAACTTTACCTTTGTGAGTAGAACCTACTGGGTATTTAGTTGTAATATCTGTCCAAGGATCTGGAGTTAATTGTTTGATACCTAAAGACATTTTTCTTTCTTCTCTATCTAAAGTTAAAACTACTGCTTCAACCTCATCACCTACTTTTACGAAATCTTGAGCAGAACGTAAGTGAGTAGACCATGACATTTCAGAAACGTGGATTAAACCTTCTACACCTGGAGCAACCTCAACGAATGCACCATAGTCAGCTAAAACAACTACTTTTCCTTTAACTTTATCACCAACTTTGATATCAGCATCTAAAGCGTCCCATGGATGAGCCTCTAATTGTTTAATACCTAATTGTATACGAGATTTATCTTCGTCGAAATCTAAGATTACAACGTTGATTTTTTGTCCATCTTCTAAGATTTCAGATGGGTGGTTGATACGAGACCAAGATAAGTCAGTAATGTGGATTAAACCGTCAACACCTCCTAAGTCTACGAATACACCGTAAGATGTGATGTTTTTAACTTCACCTTCTAATACTTGTCCTTTCTCTAATTGAGCAACGATTTCTTTTTTCTGAACTTCGATATCAGCCTCGATTAACGCTTTGTGAGAAACTACTACGTTTTTGAATTCTGGGTTGATTTTAACAACTTTGAATTCCATAGTTTTTCCTACGAATTGTTCGTAATCACGGATTGGTTTAACATCGATTTGAGAACCTGGTAAGAAAGCTTCAATTCCGAATACGTCAACGATCATACCTCCTTTAGTACGAGCTTTGATGTAACCGTTAACGATTTCTTGAGAATCGTGTGCTTTGTTAACAGCATCCCATGCATTTAATGTACGAGCTTTTTTGTGAGATAAAATTAATTGTCCATTTTTATCTTCACGTTGATCAACCATTACTTCAACGATATCCCCAACTTTCAAGTCTGAGTTGTAACGGAATTCGTTTAATGAAATAACACCTTCTGATTTGAAGTTGATGTCAACGATAGCTTCTTTATCTGTAATACGTACAACTTGTCCTTTGAATACTTCATTCTCATGTAAGTCTTCTAAAGTTGTATCGTACATTTGCTCTAATTCAGCTTTTTCTTTACGATCTTCTTCGTTTAATCCTGATTCGAAAGATTCCCAATCAAATGATTCTGGCGCTACGTTTGCATTAGCAGACGCATCTAATACTGGAGTGTTTAATACAACTTCTTGTACTTCCTCTTGTTTTGTTTCTTTAGACATAATTCTAAAAATTTGTATCTCAATCTTTTTTATTTTCGGAATCTTCAAATGCAAATAAATGATCGAGAGATGTTTAACTTAATAATTAATCGCTTGATTCCTAAATCATTTTAGCGAGTGCAAAGATAAACAATAATATTTAATTATTTAGAATATTTTTAGCTTCAACTCAAAGAAATTTAAGATATTATAAACAAATTACACACTTGTTTATTCGTAACTTGTAATCGAATCTCAATTTTATGGATAGTTTAAAGAAAATAAAACGATTCTCAAAAATCGTAAAAATAGTTTCGAAATACGGTTTCGAAGAAATTCTTTCTCGCGGAAACGATTTATTTCATTCTGATCAAAACACAGAATTTTTCAATAGTTCTTTTAACCAACGTTTCAGAATGGCTTTGGAAGAACTTGGTCCTACTTATATAAAATTTGGTCAATTACTAAGCAATCGAAAAGATTTGGTACCTGAATCTTTAGTTGAAGAATTAAAAAAATTACAAGATAATGTTCCGCCAGAAGAAATCGATATCAAGCAAAAAATTAGAGATGAATTTGGAATTGAGCCTGACGAGCATTTTCTTTTTATAGAAGAACAACCTTTTGCGGCAGCAAGTATTTCGCAAGTTTATCGCGCAACTTTATTGAATGGAGAAAAAGTTGTTTTCAAAGTAAAACGATCTAATATTCAGAAAATAATTGAGTCCGATTTAGCCCTGATTCGAGATATTGTTCATTTTTTAGAAAAAAAATACGAGAAACTACAAAAACTATTCATTTCTGAAATCGAAAAATCATTTGAAAACTCTATTCTAAAAGAACTTTCACTAACCAATGAATTTCAAAACATCGAACGTTTTAGGAAAAATTTCGAAAACAGTAAAGATGTTTATGTGCCAAAAACGTACGAAGATTATTCCAACAATAATTTTCTTTGCATGGAATTTATTGAAGGTTTTAAGGTAAATGATGTTGCTCAATTAGAAGCTTTAGGACTTGATCCAAAAAAAATCGTGCAAAAAGGATTTGATATTTATTTAAAACAATTATTAGATGATGGTTTTTTTCATGCCGATCCGCATCCTGGTAATATTTTCATTTTACAAGACGGCAGATTAGCTTTTATTGATTTCGGCTCTATGGGGATTTTAGCAATCAACGAAAAAGAGGCGTTAGAAAACGTTGTAATTGATTTTGGTTTAAAAAATCCGAAACGTATTGTTCGTTCACTAAAAAAAATGGCCATCAAACATTATATCGAAAATGATAAACAACTGGAGCGAGATATTGCTGATATTTTCGATTATTTAGAATACAATACTGTTGATACGATAGAAGTTCAAGTTATCATCAAAAAATTCAATCATATTCTACATCGCAATCATGTATTATTACCAGAATATGTTTATATTTTATTGAGAGGAATTGCGCTTATTGAAGGAATTGGTCAACAATTAGATGCAGATCTTAATGTACAACGTTCTATGCGACCATATGCTGTAAAATTAGCACGTCAGAAATTTCATCCAAAATATTTGAGTAAAAAAGCGATTGATAATTTTAAAGATATTCAGGATTTAATTAATGATTTACCTGAAGATACATTAAAGTTAATTGAAAAAGTAAACAACGATAAATTAGCGCTTAATTTTAAGATAGATGAAATAGATAATATCCAAAAATTAATCAAAGATAGTATCAATAAACTTGTATTAGCTATCTTAACATTAGCATTTGGAATTGGTGCAAGTATGTTAGCTAACACTAACGTTCGTCCAATGATTTTAGATATGCCATTACTTTCTTGGATTGGTTATTTATTATCTGTTTTTACAGCTGGATGCATTATTATTTTAGTCTTCAAGAAAAAATAAATAAAGATTTAAATAGTTGTTTTAATAAAATTCATACTCATTAATAAACAAAATAGCCACCTCAATGAGGTGGCTATTTTTATTGTAAGCTATTTTAAGAAATTATTTTTTCTTTTTTGTAGCTGGTTTTACAACTTTAGTTTCTGTAACTGTTGCAGTTTTTGGTAAAACCTCAACACGTCTGTTCTTTTGGTAACACTCTTCTGTTTCCTCAGTACATAATAATTGAGACTCTCCTAATCCACGAGCAGTTAAGCGGCTTGTATCAACTCCACCTCTTTCTCCTAAAACTTTAACTAATGCTTTAGCACGTTTTAAAGATAAAGCTTTGTTGTAAGCATCTTTACCTCTTTGATCAGCGTGACCATCGATGTAGAAACTTTTCGCTTTTAAATCATCAGAATTTAAAATTTGAGCTGCAACTTTTACATCTTCGTAAGAAGAAGGAACAATTTTATCAGAGTTGTACTCGAATAAGATGTTAGATAAACGTTTAGCTACGTGAACTTCTGTCCATGGACATCCGTTATTTTCTTTTGGTCCTTTTTCAGTTGGACATTGATCATCTTTATCTGGAATACCATCTCCATCTGTATCAGGACAACCTTGGAATTGAGCTAAACCAGCTTCGTTAGGACAAGCATCATCTTTATCTAAGATTCCGTCACCATCTGTATCAGGCCAAGGACATCCGTTGTTTTCTACTGGACCAGCAACTTCTGGACAAGCATCATCTTTATCTGGAACACCATCACCATCTGTATCAGGACAACCTTGGAATTCAGCTAAACCTGGAGTTTCAGGACAAGCATCATCTTTATCGAAGATTCCGTCTCCGTCAGTATCTGGACATCCGTTTGTTGCAGGATCTCCTGTAGCAATACCTGGAGTATCTGGACATGCGTCTTCGTCATCAACGATTCCGTCATTATCTCTATCTTGTTTTCCGAAACGGAAAGTAACTCCTACTGTATGTTGGAAGAAGTCAAAATAGTTGTTTCCTCCATAAGCTGGTAACCAGTTATAATCAGAAGCAACATTTAAACCGAAGTTTTTAGTAAACCAAAAGTTAATTCCAGCTCCTAAAGATGCTACAAAATGATTTTTCTCTAAATCTTCAGCTTCAGTTAATTGGTAAGTTTCATTTCCATCTCCATTACCATAATAAGCAGTTAATGGGAATTGTAATCCTGTGTAATCATATCTGTGGTAACCAGCACCTACACGGATATATGGATCAAACCAAGAATCTTCATTCAAGATATAACCATTAGCTAATTTATAACGTAAACCTAAACCAGCATTGATGAATAATTCATCTTTGATACGTAATCTATTGTTGTCAACTTCACCTACAGAAGCAGTTAAATCAACATCAAAAGATCTGTTTAAGTTACGAATAATAGATAATTTAGATAAAGGAGGAACGATATCCCAATTATCTGTTTTGAAATACTGGTTGAATGGACCAGTAACCGAGTTGTGATCAACTGCGTGAGCACCAACTGTAATTGCCCAAGGATTCTTAGAATTTTGAGCATCTACAAAAGAATTACCCGCTACGAATAATGCTACTGCAGATAATAATAGATTAAACTTTTTCATTATCAAATATTTAGCGTTTTAAATATATTTAATTTTATATAATTTTTATACAATTATAAGACAAATTTAAGAATTCTTTATCATTCTATCCAAATCTCTTTTCAAATCTTTTCCTTTTATTGTGTTTCTTTTATCAAAAAGTTTCTTTCCTTTTGCTAAATAGATCTTCAATTTTGCCAACCCTTTATTGTTTATATACAGCGTTGTTGCTACAATCGTTAATCCAGTCTCTTTTGTTTTGCGTTCTAATTTTCGCAACTCAGATTTTTGTAATAAAAGTTTTCTGTCTCGTCTTGTTTTATGATTAAAGTAGGTTCCCCAATCATATTCGTCTATAAACATATTAATGATATAGAGTTCTCCATCCTTCATTTGACAAAAACTTTCAGTAATTGAGGCTTTTCCCATTCGGATAGATTTTATTTCAGTCCCAAACAATTGGATGCCGGCATCATATGAATCTAATAATTCATACTCAAACCTTGCACGTTTATTCTTAATCGTAACTTCTTTCTGCACTTTATTTTATTCCAATTAAAATTTGTAACTTTGCCGGAAGGTCAAACAAACATCATACCAAAAATTATGTTAAATGTTTCTAATTTATCGCTTCAATTCGGAAAGCGTGTTCTTTTCGACGAAGTTAATATAAAATTTACAAATGGCAACTGTTACGGGATAATTGGTGCCAATGGAGCAGGAAAATCTACTTTCTTAAAAATATTATCTGGTGAAATCGATCCTACTTCTGGACAGGTTAGTTTAGAGAAGGGAAAACGAATGTCTGTCTTAGAGCAGAATCACTTTAAATATGACGAATTCACAGTATTGGATACTGTTTTACGTGGAAATAAAGTATTATACGATATTAAAGAACGTATGGATGCTTTATATGCAAAAGAAGATTTTTCTGAAGAAGATGGTATCAAAGCAGGAGAATTAGGCGTTGTTTACGAAGAAATGAACGGATGGAATGCAGAATCTGATGCGGCTACATTATTATCTAATGTAGGAATCGATTCTGATATGCATTATACGTTAATGGGAGATTTAGATAATAAAGCAAAAGTTCGTATTTTGATTGCGCAAGCTTTATTTGGAAATCCTGACGTGTTAATCTTAGATGAGCCTACCAACGAATTAGATGTTAATACAATTCAATGGTTAGAAGATTTCTTAGGTAATTTCGAAAACACAGTAATTGTTGTATCGCACGACCGTCACTTCTTAGACGCCGTTTGTACTCATATCTGTGATTTAGATTTCTCTAAATTAAATCTATACTCTGGTAACTACACATTCTGGTACGAATCTTCTCAGTTAGCTGCTAAACAACGTGCGCAACAAAACAAAAAAGCAGAGGAAAAGAAAAAGGAATTACAAGATTTCATTGCTCGTTTCTCTTCTAACGTTGCAAAAGCGAAGCAAACAACTTCTCGTAAGAAAATGATCGAGAAATTAAATATCGAAGATATCAAACCTTCATCTCGTCGATATCCCGCACTTATTTGGGAACAATCTCGCGAAGCTGGTGATCAAATCTTAGAGGTAAACAACTTATCTGCTTCTGTAGATGGAGAAGTTTTATTTAAAGAAGCAAACATCAACCTTAAAAAAGGTGATAAAATTGGTGTTTTCTCTCGTAATTCGAAAGCTGTTTCTCAATTCTTCGAAATTCTTTCAGGGAAAGCTCAACCAGATTCGGGTGATTTTTCTTGGGGTATTACAACAACACAAGCATATTTACCATTAGATAATACTGATTTCTTTAAAGAAGATATCAACTTGGTAGATTGGTTACGTCAATATACAGATTCTGATGAAGAGCGTCACGAAGAATTTATGCGTGGTTTCTTAGGGAAAATGTTATTCTCTGGAGACGAAGCATTGAAAAAATCTTCTGTTTTATCTGGAGGTGAAAAAATGCGTTGTATGTTCTCTCGAATGATGTTATTACGTGCAAACGTATTATTATTAGACGAACCAACAGGTCACTTAGACTTAGAATCTATTACAGCATTAAATAACTCTTTGGTTAATTTCAAAGGAACAATTTTAATGGGTTCTCATGACCACGAATTGATTCAAACAACTTGTAACCGTATTATCGAGTTAACTCCAAACGGAATCATCGATCGTTATATGACGTATGATGAATTCTTAGATGATCCAAAAGTAAAAGAATTAAAAGCTAAATATTACGCTTAAGATTTCTTTCACAATATTTCTAAAAATCCAGAAGGTTCTACTTTCTGGATTTTTTTGTTTAAAATATTCTATCTTTGAGTTAGCATTTAACATATGATTCAACTTCCAACAATATTACTTTATCTCATTATTGCATTGATTATTTTTCTAATCATTATGATTACCTATTTGATCAATTCTTTAAAGTCCGAGAAAAAATTAAATCAAGAACAAACGCAGCGTTTGGATAATTTATCCACAAAAGTTGATGAATTAAAATTGGAATCATACGAAGCAAAACTTAATCCACATTTATTTAAAAATATATTAAATTCAATTCAGTCAAATGCTTATCAAACCTATTATACAATTGATAAATTAGCGAATGTTTTAGATTATATTTTATACGAAAGTAAAGACAGCTTTGTTACTATAAAAGATGAAATAGATTTTACGAAAAACTTTATAGAAATTAATAAAGTAAAAGTTTCGCCTTTGTTTGACTTTCAAGTAAAAACGAAGATTGATGAAAACTCACCTTATTATCAAGAAAAAATTATTTTACCTTTAATTAGTATTGATTTTATTGAAAACGCTTTCAAACATACCGATTTTCAACAAGCCAATTCATTTATAAAAATTATGATTGAACTGAATCATAAATCATTTCAAATTCAAGTCATAAATAAAATATCCCCTAAAAATAGTTTGAAAAAAGAAACTGGTGGACATGGAAGTCAATCATTAGAACATCGACTGAAAATGGTTTATGGAGACAACTTCTCTCTTTCTAAAACTATTGAACAAGATATTTTTGTTGCCAACTTAAAAATAAATTTACATGAGTTTTACACTAAAATGCATACTAATTGACGATGAAATTCTTGGGTTGAAATACCTAAAAATGTTATGCGAACAAATTGATGATATCGAAGTTGTAAAAGCTTACGTTGATCCAGAATTATTTATCAATGAATTTGAAAATTTAGATTTTGACTTTTGTATTTTAGATATCGAAATGCCTAAAATAAATGGGTTGCAAATTGCTAATTTGTTAAAAGAAAAACCTTTTATTTTTTCTACAGCTTACAAAGAATATGCAATAGATGCTTTTGATTTGGATGCGACAGATTACATTCAAAAACCAATCAAAAAAGAGCGTTTACAACAAGCTATTGACAAAGTAAAAAAACGTTTACAAAACAGTGTTTCTGTACAAAATAATTTTGTTCAATTAAATTCGGACAAAGGAAAAATCTTATTACAATTCAATCAAATTCTTTACATCACTACTTCTACTGTTGATAGTCGCGACAAGGTAGTATACTATCAAAATTTATCGTTTTTAATCTTGAAAAATATTACACTTGATTCATTGTCAGACATTTTACCCGAAAAAGATTTTGTACGCATTAATAAACGTGAAATTATAAGTCTACATCACATCAAATATTTTCATTCAGATAACGTTACATTAGATGTTTTATCAAGGGAAAACAAAGAAATCAATTTGGTATTAAGTGAAGTTTATAAGACTAATTTTATCAACCAAATTTCCATTTGATTACAAAAAAAATCCATTTCATTACATTTTACTTCAATTTAATAAAAGTTGTCATTTTACTGGAAATTATTTTCTGATTTTTGTGGAAAATTAACGCCATGAAAAAATCGACAAGAAATTCAATTTTTTATATCGTAACAATTCTACTTTGTTCACTAATGATGTATTTTATTGTGATAAAAGCCGAAGAAATGGAAGCTGGAAAACATGTAATAAATGCTGCAAGTGGAAGTAATTATTTCAACGATTTCATCAACAGCATTACACATAACATTGGACATCCGCTTGCTATTTTATTAGCACAGATTGTGACCATTATATTTACTGCAAGAGTTTTTGGATGGGTTTTTAATAAAATTGGACAACCTACAGTAATTGGAGAAATTATAGCTGGAATTTTCCTTGGTCCTTCATTTATTGGAATGCATTTTCCTGAATTTTTCGGAGATCTTTTTCCAAAAGAATCATTAGGAAATTTAGAATTTATCAGTCAAATTGGTTTAATTCTTTTCATGTATGTCATCGGAATGGAATTAGATTTGAAAGTCTTAAAGAAAAATGCACAAGATGCTATTGTCATTAGTCACGCAAGTATCATCATTCCATTTACACTTGGTCTCGCTTTGGCTGGATTAATTTACATGGAATTTGCTCCAGAAGGAATAAACTTCTTATCATTTGCCTTATTTATAGGAATTTCTATGAGTATTACAGCCTTTCCAGTTTTGGCAAGAATCGTACAAGAACGTGGAATTAGTAAAACTCGTTTAGGTTCTATTGTTATTACATGTGCTGCGGCTGATGATATTACTGCTTGGTGTTTATTGGCTGCTGTAATTGCCATCGTTAAAGCTGGTTCTTTCGTTAGTTCTATTTATGTTATTTTATTAACAATAGTTTACGTTATAGCAATGGTTCGTTTTGTTCGTCCATTCCTAAAACGTATTGCAGATGTACATTCGAGTAAAACAACACTTACAAAACCTATTATCGGAATCTTTTTCTTGGTTTTAATTATTTCTTCTTATTTAAGTGAGATTATCGGAATTCATGCATTATTTGGAGCATTTTTAGCTGGAACAATCATGCCTGAAAATATTAAATTCAGAAACTTATTCATCGAAAAAATCGAAGATGTTTCATTGGTTTTATTACTTCCATTATTCTTTGTTTTTACTGGTTTAAGAACACAAATTGGTTTATTAGATAGCCCACATTTGTGGCAAACTGCTGGATTAATCATCCTAGTTGCTGTAACAGGAAAATTCGTCGGAAGTGCAATTGCCGCCAAGTTCGTTGGTCAAAATTGGAAAGATAGTTTAACCATTGGAGCTTTAATGAACACTAGAGGTTTGATGGAGTTAGTCGTTCTGAATATTGGTTATGATTTAGGTGTTCTAACACCAGAAATTTTTGCTATGATGGTAATTATGGCATTGGTAACAACATTTATGACTGGTCCTGCATTAGATTTAATCAATTGGATTTTTAGAAAACAAAAAACAGAAAATGAATTGACTGAAATTAGTCAAAGTCAGAAATATAAAATATTAATTGATTTTCAAACACCCGAAAAAGGTGCCGAATTGTTACGTATAGCAAATAGTTTTATCAAAAACCAAGATGATAATTCGCTTGTAACAGCAATTCATGTGATGAAAAGTAGCGAAGTACAACATTTTAATCTAGAAGAAAGAGAAAACGAAATATTCGAACCAATTATAGAAGTTTCTGAAGAATTACATCAAGATGTTACCACAATGTTTAAAGTCTCTACAGATATGGTTTATGACACAGTAGATGTTGCGCAAAAGGGTGATTACGATTTGATGTTAATGGGTGTTAGAAACTCAATCTACTCAGGAACTTTATTGGGAAATATTTTAGGATTCACAACTAAAATTATCGATCCAGATATTTTAATTGGTCAAGTTACTGGAAAAGAAAATATGTTTGATCATTCAGTTTTTAATGAAAGAACGAAACAATTATTAAACAAATCAACCGTTCCAGTTGGTGTAGTTTTATACAAAAACTTTACGAAAGCTGAAAAAGTATTTCTTCCGCTTTTTGGAAATAAAGATGCTGATTTATTAAAATATGCTCAACGATTAATTTCTAACAGCGAATCGCAAATTATTATTGTAGATGTTAGCGGTTATACCAAACGTCATTCAGAAGTGAAAGAAATTATTCGTAGTATCGAAAATATTGCGCCAAATCATATCAGTTTATCGTACAAACAACAATTGGATAAAGAGTTTTTAGATGAAATGGATTTGATGATGATTAGTATGGAAAGCTGGAAAAACCTGATTGAAACAAAAAGTATTTGGATTTCGAATGTACCAACAACATTGATTATTTCGGAATAGAGTAAAATATTTATATTAGTAGAAAATATTACTTAAAACATTTAGCAATAAAATTAAACATGAAAAAAATAGTAATCATTTTCTTTATAATTGTATCATCGAATTTATTTGCCCAAAAGACTGAAGCATATAATAGTTTTATTAAAGAATTAAAAAAAGATTCTAAAATTGATAAAGATGATAAAACTGTTTATAACCTTCTTAACAATTTTTATGACGAAATGTTACAATCAGATGCAGGAGGTATTGAGCCCGAAACACTAAAGAAAATAACAGATTTTTATGCAAACAAAGATTCAAAAAACAAACAAATTTTGAATATGTTTATAGCATATCAAAATAATATTAGTGACGCTGTTACTGTTGGAAATTTACCAGATCCAAAATTTCAATTAGAGTTAATAAATGATTTACAAGAAGAAATTAGAAATACCTATAATGACATTCCCATTATTGTATTAATTTATAAAGTTGAAGCTCTAAATTCAGACAATCAGTTAAAAGAATCTGCAAATTTAATTGAATCAAGTCTTAAAAGTTTTCCAAATTCTATTCCTTTAAAAGTCTATAAATACTTATATTCTAAAGATGAGAAAATAAAAAATGACTTAGTAAGAAATCATTCTAAACATTGGATGGTACTAAAATTTGGAATAAAATAATATAAACTAATAAATCCAGCCTTAAAAAAGCTGGATTTATTTGTTTTTATCATTTCAAAAACTGACTAAACATCAATTTTTGCGTAATGTGCATTTTTCTCGATAAACTCACGACGAGGCGGTACATCATCTCCCATTAACATAGAGAATACGCGATCTGCTTCTGTCGCATTATCAATTGTTACTTGACGTAATGTTCTATGTTCTGGATTAAGCGTTGTATCCCATAATTGCTCCGCGTTCATTTCTCCAAGACCTTTGTATCGTTGAATTGTAACACCTTTTCCTGAACCATCTGCAGAGAATTCAGCTGTTAAACGTTCACGATCTTTTTCGTCCCAAGCATATTCTGCTTTCGCTCCTTTTTTAATTAAATATAAAGGTGGTGTTGCAATAAAAATATGTCCTTGCTCAATCAATTCTTTCATATAACGGAAGAAGAATGTCAAAATTAATGTCGCGATGTGAGAACCGTCGACATCGGCATCGGTCATAATTACAACTTTATGATAACGTAATTTTGTTATATTAAGTGCCTTAGAATCTTCTTCAGTTCCGATTGTTACACCTAAAGCTGTATAAATATTTTTGATTTCTTCGTTATCTAAAACTTTGTGAGCCATCGCTTTTTCAACATTCAAAATCTTACCACGTAATGGTAAAATTGCTTGAAAATGACGATCACGACCTTGTTTTGCTGTTCCACCGGCAGAATCTCCCTCGACTAAGAACAACTCAGATTCTTCTGGTTTACGAGAAGAACAATCTGCTAACTTCCCTGGCAATCCGCTTCCTCCCATTGGATTTTTGCGTTGTACCATTTCACGAGCCTTCTTAGCTGCCTGACGAGCTTTTGCTGCTAAAATTACTTTATCAACAATTATTTTTGCCTCAGCTGGATTCTCTTCTAAGAAATTCGTTAACATTTCTGCTACAATTTTATCAACCGCAGGAGAAACTTCTGAGTTTCCTAATTTTGTTTTTGTTTGACCTTCGAATTGAGGCTCCATTACTTTTACCGAAATAACTGCTGTTAATCCTTCGCGGAAGTCATCACCAACAATTTCTACTTTTTCTTTTGCAAGATTAAAGTTTTCTTCGGCATATTTTTTTAATGTACGCGTCAACGCACGACGGAAACCTGATAAATGCGTTCCTCCTTCGTGTGTATTAATATTATTTACATATGAGTGTACATTTTCGTTATACGACGTATTGTATCGCATTGCAACCTCGACAGGAATTCCATCACGCTCACCTTCCATGAAGATAACTTTATCCATTATAGATTCGCGGCTACCGTCGATAAACTCAACAAATTCTTTCAATCCTTCTTCAGAATGAAAAGTTTCTGTTACAGGATTTCCTTCTGCATCTTTGTTACGTTCATCAACTAATACGATATTAATTCCTTTGTTTAAGAATGCTAATTCGCGTAAACGATTAGCTAAAGTAGAATAGTTATATTCTCTTACTTCTTGGAAAATTGTATCATCTGGTGTAAAAGTAACTGTAGTACCATTTCTATCAGTAGTTCCTACTTCTTTTACATCATACAAAGGTTTACCTTTCGAATATTCTTGAATATATTGTTTTCCGTTTTTGAAAACTTCTGCCGATAAATGGTTAGAAAGTGCATTAACACACGAAACTCCAACACCGTGTAAACCTCCAGAAACTTTATAAGTATCTTTATCAAACTTACCTCCTGCACCAATTTTAGTCATTACAACTTCTAATGCAGATTTTCCTTCTTTTTTATGTAAGTCGACAGGAATACCACGTCCGTTATCTTCGACACGAATCGAGTTTCCTTCTAAAATTGTTACCTTGATTGTATCACAGTATCCTGCTAAAGCTTCATCAATAGAGTTATCAACAACCTCGTAAACTAAGTGGTGTAATCCTCTAACTCCGACGTCACCAATATACATCGATGGACGAAGACGTACATGCTCCATTCCTTCTAACGCTTGGATATTATCCGCCGTATATGTGTTATTACTCATAATATGTCTCTAACTTTTTAAAACAAACAAATATAGTGAATTTTGACGAGAAAACCTCTTAAAAAGAACTTAAAGTATTGGATAAAATAACGCTTAAGATTCATTTTCGGGATTAATTCAATAATTGTTAAAATAAAAAACCGAAATCAAATTGATTTCGGTTTTTTAATTATTTTTTTTAAAATACTATATTGTAAAATATTTATTTTAAACAATATATAATCCCCCATTTTTTAAATTTCGAATTCTTTAAAATTTCTTTTTCACCTAATTCAATCAATTGATTATTGGTGTAAATAACAATTTCTTTTACATTCGTTTTTTTATTAACCGCGTTATCAATTTTTGTAATTGAATTTTTAGGAAGAACAACAGAAATTGTTCTTTCGTCAATCTTTGTATATTCTAATTTTGTTTTATTGACATCATTATTAAAATCTTTCACATTTTTAACATTACTTGTAAAAAGTGAAGGAATATTATTTGATATATGTTCATCAATAATATTATCAAACTTAATATTAATTTTTACATCCTCATTTTTAAAATTCTGAACATAAAAAAACGATACATAACTACAACTATTTAAAATAAATAAAATGAAAAATGATACTATAATTTTAAAATATTTTTTCACAAATAATAGATTTAACAAATGTTATCAATTTAATTTCAAGTATTTAAATATCTTTCTTTTCTAAATAAACGACTTTTTTCGTTTCGAAGAAATCCTCGTCAAAAAAGTTTTGAATATCAAATAAAACAGCATTTGGAAAATCTGCTAACTCTTCTGTTAAATCTCCTCCTTTTAGATATAACAATCCATTAGGAAAAGGATTAATCGCTTCTTTTTTAAATTTTCCACGAATCCATTCTGCGAATTTTGGCATTGCTGTTACAGCACGAGAAACCACAAAATCGTATTTATCTGTTAACTCTTCTGCACGTTTTTGTTCCGCTTTTACATTCGTTAAACCTAAACCATTCACAACTCCTTGTACCACTTTTATTTTTTTCCCAATAGAATCAACTAAATGAAAATTAACATTAGGAAATAAAATAGCCAACGGAATTCCTGGTAAACCACCTCCTGTTCCAACATCTAAAACATCAGAACCATCCGCAAATTCCATTACTTTAGCAATTGCCAACGAATGTAAAATATGATTTGTATAAATTTCGTCGATATCCTTGCGAGAAACCACATTTATTTGATCATTCCATTCTTTGTACAAATCCCCAACTTTAGAAAATTGTTCGATTTGTTTTTCAGTTAAGTCTGGAAAATATTTTAAAATAATTTCAATCATCTATTAAATAATTTCTGAAACACGTAAACACACATAATCCAACAACTTGATATCTTCTTCTGTAAAAGGATCTATCGTATGAGAATCGATATCGATTTGCCCAATATTTTCTCCATTTTTGAAGATTGGAATCACAATTTCTGCTTTTGTTTCTATTGAACACGCTAAATAATTATCTTGCGCATACACATCTGGTACAACAAAAGTTTCGTTAGATTCTGCAACTTGTCCACAAATTCCTTTTCCGTAAGGGATAATTGTGTGATCTGTTGCTGCACCAACATAGGGACCAAGTTTTAGCTCGTTTTTATCTCCATTCTTAAAGTAAAATCCAACCCAATTGTAATATTCTACTTCATCACTTAACAATTGACAAATCTTTTGCAATCTATCTTCTGTTGATATTTCGCTGTCAATAATGACATCTACGCGTTTATGTAAATTTTGCATTTTTTAAAATCTTAGAAAGCAAATTTATTGATTAATCATTACTTAATCAAAAGATGATGATTTTCATTTATATTTGTTTGATATTTTTAACCTAATGAAAGAATTTAAACCGTTATTGTTATTCCTTGCCCGATTTTTAGGAACTTATATTATTCTTAGTTTGATTTACAAATTATATTTAGATCAATATTTACCGCATAATATACCAGATCCGTTTACGAAATTCACTTCAGATACTACTGCTTTTTTCTTAAATAAGTTTGGTTTTTATTCCTTTTCTAACATTGCAGATCATCAACCTTGGATGCGATTAGTTGTTGACGGACAAGTTGCTTCTATTGTAAATGAAGGATGTAATGCAATTTCTATTTTAATTATTTTCATTTCATTTATTGTTGCTTTTTATACTAATTTCAAACAAACTTCTTTGTTTATTTTATCTGGATTAGCAATATTATTTGTGATGAATATTTCGAGAATTATGTTACTAAACTATATTTTTAGATACCACAACGAATACGGAAAAATGGCACATGATTACTTATTTCCAGCAATAATTTATGGATCTATCGTTATTCTATGGATTGTTTGGATTAAATTTTTCGTAACAAAATACAATAAACAAAATGCCGAATAAATACTTACGATACGGAATTGCAGCTTTATTAGTTTTTGGATTAGTTTTGGTCAGAAAGTTTGAAGATATATTATTTTATGATCCATTTATTCAATACTTTCATCTTGTTGGACATTCTAAATTTCCTAAATTAGATATGGCTCAATTAAATGCAAGTGTAATGGTTCGTTACTTAATCAATACTCTTTTAACTGTTCTAATTGTATGGTTTATGTTCTGGAAAAAGAGTTACGTAAAATTCTCAATCATTATTATGATTATTGGATTAATCATTCTTTTACCGATTTACAATTACCTTATTTCAACACAATTTTCTTCTGGCGAAATGGTTTTCTTCTACATTAGAAGATTTCTTATTCAACCCATGTTTTTATTAATTTTGATTCCTTGTTTTTATTACCAAGAAATACAACATAAAAAAACGGTCGAAAATTAATTTCGACCGTTTTTTTATCTCTTACAGATTATACTTCACAATAATCCTGATTCTTCTTTTTCTTGTTGAGCATCTAATTTAGCTTGCTCTTTCGCAGCCGCTTCTTGTGCTTTTTGTTCTGCGACTTTACGTTTTTCTTCGTCTGCAATTCTTGCATTCGCTTTATTTACAGCCTTGTATTTGTACAACCAACCTAAGAATCCACCAAGTATAAATCCAACTCCAGCACCTCCTGTTATTCCGACTAAAAATTCTTTGTCTGCAAATAATCTTGAGACATCTAAATTCGTAAAATAGTACATTGCCACGCTAATCGCGATCAATAAAACTCCAATAAGTGTAGAATAGGTCATAGTTTATATGTTTTGGTTAAAATAAATCTTGTAACATTCTTTGACGAACAGCTTCGTATAAAATTGCTCCCGCTGCAACGGAAACATTTAATGATGCTGTTTGTCCAGCCATAGGCAATTTAATAATTTTATCTGAAATTTTAATAATAGAATCAGAAACTCCATCTTCTTCACTTCCCATCACAATTGCTGCAGGAACAGAGAAGTCTGCATCATAAATAAATTCTGCTGATTTTTCTGATGCACTAAAAATTGAAATTCCAGCTGATTGCAAATACTTAATTACATTAACTAAATTTCCTTCTTTACAAACTGGAATATTATATAAAGCTCCTGTTGAAGTCTTAACAGCATCTGCATTTACAGAAGCCGAACCTTTTGCAGGAATAATAATTGCATCAACACCTACACATTCTGCTGTACGAGCGATTGCACCAAAATTACGAACATCAGAAACACGATCTAAAATTAAAATAAAAGGTGTTTTTCCTTGTTCCCAAATTTGAGGTAATACATTTTCGATTGAATCAAATTCGATTGGAGAAACAAATGCGTAAACTCCTTGGTGGTTTTTTCCTGTAAAACGATTTAGTTTTTCTACAGGTACATAACTTACAGGAATTTCGTATTCGGTAACTAATTTTCTCAATTCTGAAAAAATTTCACCTTGTAAACCTTTTTGAATAAAAATTTTATCGATTGTTTTACCTGCTTCAATCGCTTCTATTACTGGTCTTAAACCAAAAATCCCTGCTTCGTTTTTCATAACTGCAAAGATAATGCTTTTATATAATTGTGAATAATTTGAAGTACAAAAGGTTGACTATTTTTCATAAATATTTTACTTAACTTATATTTTTATGTAATTTCACTATCTAAACTAAAAAAAATTATCAAAATCACTTAGATGAAACACCTAAACTATTCAAAACTTACTACTGAAGAATTAGCATCTAGAAAAAAAGATTAAAGTGGAAAAATATTGCCAAAACTGTAATGAAATTGCAACAAATAATTTTTGTTCAAATTGTGGGCATCCAACCAAATTAAAAAGGATAGATCGTGAATATGCTGCTCAAGAATTTTTAAATCTTATTGGTTTTGAGAAAGGTTTTATTTTTACATTTAAAGAATTAGCAATAAGACCTGGTAAAACTGTAATAAATTATTTAACTGTTAATAGAAATCAAATTACAAAACCAATTGCTTTTCTTATTTTATCCTCATTTATTTACACATTTGTTTCTCAATATTTAGGCATAAGTTTAATTATTAGTGAAGAGCAAAATAAAATCTATGGGGATTCTACGTACATTAAATTTATAAATTGGGTCTCTAATAATTATGGATATTCAAATTTATTAATGCTTTTACCTATAACGCTATGGACTAAATTATTATTTAGAAAACATCGATATAATTTTTATGAAACATTTGTAATGGTTTGTTTATATATGGCAGAAGCGATGCTTTTCCTAACGATTATTTTGTCTTTAAATAAATTATTTGATTTTTCTCTTTCTACTTATAACACAATTATTACTATAACCATGTTTATATACATTAGTTGGGCTATATCATTGTTTTACGAAAAGAGTTTTAAAAATTTTATAAAAGCATTTTTTTCATATCTAATTGGTTTTTTTACATTCCAAATCATTGCAGCATTTATTACAACAATTTATGATATACTGATAAAAAATTAACTATCTACCTATCCTTCTCTTCAATTGTTGTAAATAATTTGGAAGACTCATATATAACATACAACCTAAGACAATCAGCGAAATCATCGAAATTAGATTTAGCTTGATGTGAATTATTTTTGAGACAAAAACAACCACTAAAACAACATTAAACAAAGTTTGAAAATAAAAATGTTGCGCAATTTTTCGTCCAAAATCTGATTTACTATACGAAGCAAAAAACATAAAAAGCACTAAAATTGTAAGAATTAAACTAATCTTCATTCTAAAAAAAATCACTAAATTTGAAAGGTTAAATATAATGAGAAATGCAACAATATCACGATTTATGTAAAAAGGTTTTGGCAGAAGGTTCTTTGAAAGAAGATAGAACAGGAACAGGAACAAAAAGTATTTTTGGTTACCAAATGCGTTTCGATTTATCAGAAGGATTTCCTTTGGTTACGACTAAAAAATTACATTTAAAATCGATTATCTACGAATTGTTGTGGTTCTTGAAAGGTGATACGAATATCAAATATTTAACAGATAATGGCGTAAGAATTTGGAATGAATGGGCAGACGAGAATGGAGATTTAGGACCTGTTTATGGACATCAATGGCGTTATTGGGGAAAACCAAATGGCGAAGTTGTTGACCAAATAAAAGTTGCTATTGATCAAATTAAAAATAATCCTGATTCACGTAGAATTATTGTTTCTGCTTGGAATGTTGGTGAATTAGATCAAATGGCTTTAGCACCTTGTCATGCATTTTTTCAATTTTATGTGAATAATGGTAAACTATCGTTACAATTGTACCAACGTAGTGCAGATATTTTCCTAGGCGTACCTTTCAATATTGCGTCGTATGCATTATTACAAATGATGGTTGCGCAAGTTTGTGAGTTAGAAGTTGGTGATTTTGTACATACGTTTGGAGATGCGCATATTTACAAAAATCATTTCGAACAAGTTGAATTACAGTTAACTCGCGAAACTTACCCGTTACCAACAATGAAAATCAACCCTAATGTAAAAGACATTTTTGATTTTGAATACGAAGACTTCGAATTAGAAAACTATCAAGCTCATCCTCATATTAAAGGAATTGTAGCAATTTAATTTCTTTTTCTAATACCTTTTTCTATTTTTTTTCGTTTAATTAAAAAAATAACACGTTTTAATATGAGAAAAAATTTATTTATTGTCGCAATGTTAGCAACATTGTCAATAACTTCTTATGGACAAGAAACGCCATATAAAGGAATAGATACTTCTATAAAAAATTCAAAAAAGACATTTGTAGATTTAAAAAATGTAGAAAATCAATTAGCCTCTTCAGCTTTAAGCAGAAACTCTAAGCTAGAAGTTACTATTCCAACCAACAAAGGAAAATATGAACGATTTATTTTAGTAGAGAGAGAACTTTTAAATGATAAAATGAAGGAGCAATTTCCTACTATTAAATCATATTATGGCTTCTCTACTTCGGATCCTTTGAAGAAAATCAGTTTAGGTTATTCTTCTAGTCAAGGAATAAATGCTATCGTTTATTCTTCTTCAGATAAATATATTATTGAAAAAACTGAAGGTAAATATGAATTAATAGATAGTGAAAATCTACCTAGTCTAAAAAACTTTAATTGTGGAAATATTGAGCAAGATAATTCGACTTCAAATGCTCAATCAAAAGCAATTAATAACCCTACGACTTATAGAAAATACAAACTTGCAATAGCAACTGACTATCAATACAATAAATTTTTCTCTGGAACTGAAGAACCTACATTAGAAACTTCTATTGCTGCAGTAACAAAATCTTTAACCTATATATTACCTATCTATGAGAATGATTTATCTATTTCTTTTCAATTAGCTGATAATTTAGACAAAGTTACTTACCTAACTGCTGCGACTAGCCCTTTTAAAACAACTGGATTAAACGTAGAAGTTCAAAAACAATTAGATGCTAATATTGGATCTGATAATTATGACATAGGTATTTTATTTACTAATCTAATTGGAGGAGGTAATGCTGGAGCAATAGGAAGCGTATGTAATAATAGCAAAAAAGGCTCTTCTTACATTGGTTACATCGATCAAGGTCCAGAAGGTTTCAATTTTTCAGTAGCTGGAGCTCATGAAATGGGACACCAATTTGGAGCTAATCATGTGCACGCAAGAAATGAAGGCTATATGGCAAATAGAGAAATAGGAAGTGGTGTTACTGTAATGGGATATCCTGGTGTTACGGGAACGCACGATGTTCAAAATACATTTATCTCTCAATTTAATCATTACAATTTAGAGCAAATTAATAATTATTTAGCTAATCAAACTTGTGGTACTACAACAGTTAGCACTAATACACCTCCTGTTGCTGATGCTGGAAAAGATTATACTATTCCAAAAGGGACAGCTTTTAGATTAGTTGGAAGTGCAACTGATGTTGACAATGATAAACTTACTTATTCTTGGGAGCAATCAGATCCTTTAACATCTTTTACTGGTGCTAACTTCAAAAATCCAAGTAGTAAAAACAAAGATGGTGCAAACTTTAGAGTATATGAACACTCTACAAATCCTGAAAAATTCTTTCCACCATTAGACAATGTACTTAACAGTCAATTATATTCAACTTGGAATACTGTTTCTGATGTTGCAAAAGACATGAATTTTGTTTTACAAGTAAGAGATAATAAACAAGGTGGAGGACAAATAGATTCTGATAAAGCTATTGTAACTATCACAGAAGATGGTCCATTCAAAATCAATAATATTAATCTTAATCAATCTTTCAAATCAGGCGAAAAATTTGATTTAACTTGGGATGTAGCCGGTACAAATGCTGGAGTTATCAATACTCAAAATGTTAAAATAAAATTAACTACTGACGAAGGAAAAACATTTACAACATTAGTAGAATCAACTCCAAATAATGGTCAAGCAAGTATTACTTTACCAAATGGAGTTACTGCTGAAAAAGCAAATATAATCATAGAAGCTATTGGTAATATTTATTATGCAGCTAGTCCTTTTATCGCAATTGGTTATGAAGTAACTTTATCATGTAACCAATACATGGCGACAACACCTATTACAATGAAAGATGCTTCAGGAGGAACTTACGGAACAACATCAATCACAATACCAGTTTCAGGTGAAACTAAAAATATAGAAGATTTTTCACTTATCACAGATATCACACATGCAAACTCAAAAGAAATTGTTTTCATGTTCGCAAAAATTGGTGTTGATCAATTTTACCAATATGCATGGTATCAAAGCTGTTCTAACCCTGATCTAGTTCATAAATTTAATAGATTCGGAGCGGGTACTTTCGATAATTGTGGTATAAAAGATGCTGTAATTACTGGAGGTCTTGATTATAATCGTTACATTGATCAACCTGCTAATGGTAATTATTTGTTACGTCTTTTAGATTTAGGTGTAGGGAATATAGGTACTGTAAATAAAATTGGAGTAGAGTTATGTCATCGTGAAACATCTAAATTAGCAGTTTCTGACGTTACGAAACAAAACGAACTATTTGTTTATCCAAATCCTACAAATGGAAACTTCAATATTCGTATGACAACAAAAACAAACAAGGTAACAACAGAAATTATTAATCTTGCTGGACAAATTGTTTTAACAAATACTTACAATGTCGCAGGAAATAAAATCGATCAAGCAATTAATGCGACAAATTTACCAAAAGGTGTTTATATTGTAAAAATCAATGATGGAGATACAACTCAAACTAAAAAGTTAATCATCAAATAATTTTAATAACTCTTACAAAACCCATTCTTTAATGGGTTTTGTAATTTATAAATACCAAAATTATGAAAGCTATTATTCCTATATTTTCTTTATTCATTATAAGTTGTATTACAACTAAAGTTAATTATCAAGATAATTTTGATGATCATAGCAATTTAATATTAGAACTTAAAGAAAATTCTTTAGAGAACTTTGATTCTATTTTTACAATTAAAAATGATACCGAACTTGGTCAAACATTAGGTCCAATAAATGCAACCCGTATGCCAGGAGTCCCAATCGGAGATATTAATTTCGCAAAAGAATATCTTCTTGTATCTAATATGAAAACAGATATTAATATTATCGATATCAAGAATTCAACAATTTTATATGAAAAAGTTTATGACAACAGCATTGAATCAACTTCTAATCAAGAAAATTTAATAAAATTCTACAAAATTCCAGTTTCAAATTCAACTTATAAGTTTCAAGAAATTAAGAAATAATTCATAAAAAACATTTAAAGTCTCCAAATTGGAGGCTTTTTTTTGTAACTTTTCGAGGAAATTATCAACCAATAGACATAAAATATTTAGAATGAAAAAACGCATACTTTGGCTTTCATCAGCCTTTATTATATCAAGTCTTACTTATGCACAAGTCATGACGCCACCGCCGAGTTACAATGAAAACCAAACAAATAAATTAGATATTTATCGTGCAGAAGCAGAACGAATAAACAATCTTGTACATACTAAATTAGATTTGAAATTTGATTATGCAAAAGAATACGTTTTAGGTGAAGCTTGGGTAACGTTGAAACCTCATTTCTACGCGACTTCTAAAGTTACGTTAGATGCGAAAGCAATGTTGATTCACGAGGTTTCTTTAGTAAATGGGACTACAAAGAAAAAATTAAATTACAAATACGACGATTTACAATTAATCATCGATTTGGATAAAGAATATAAAAAAGATCAAGAATATACACTTTATATTAAGTATACAGCGCGTCCAAACGAAGTAAAACAAGAAGGAAGTGCGGCCATAAACGATGCAAAAGGTGTTTATTTTATCAATGCAAAAGGTGATCGACCAAATTATCCAACACAAGTTTGGACACAAGGAGAAACTGAATCTTCTTCTTGTTGGTTCCCGACAATTGATAAAACAAATCAAAAAACTTCGCAAGAAATTACGTTAACATATCCTGATAAATATGTCTCATTATCAAACGGAACGATGAAATCTTCGAAGAAAAATTCGAATGGAACTAAAACAGATTATTGGAAATTTGATAAAAAACATGCGCCTTATTTATTCTTTTTCGGAATTGGAGATTATGCGGTAATCAACGATAAATGGAAAAATATTAATGTTGATTATTACGTAGAACCTGCTTACAAAGATGTTGCAAAACAAATTTTTGGAAATACGCCAGAAATGATTCAATTCTTTTCTGACAAATTAAACTATCCTTATCCTTGGGACAAATACGCTCAAATGACGGCTCGCGAATATGTTTCTGGAGCAATGGAAAATACAACTGCATCTTTATTTCATGATGGAGTTCAACAAAAAGCTGGTCAGTTAATTGATGAAAATACAGCAGAATATGTCATTGCACACGAATTGTTTCACCATTGGTTTGGCGATTTAGTAACAGCTGAAAGTTGGGGAAATTTAACCGTTAATGAATCTTTTGCAAACTATTCTGAATATTTATGGTTTGAACATAAATACGGAAAAGAAAAAGCTGATGAACATCGTTACAACGAAATGTTTGGTTACAAGCAAGGCGATGGACCAACGAAAAATTTAGTTCGAGTTCACTACAATTCTCGCGAAGATATGTTTGATGGCGTTTCATATAACAAAGGTGGAATTGTTTTACATATGTTAAGAAATTTCTTAGGTGATGACGCTTTCTTCAAAGGTTTGAACAAATATTTGAAAAATAATGAATACGGAAAGGCAGAAGCTACACAATTGCGTTTGGCTTTGGAAGAAGTTTCTGGTCGTGACTTAAATTGGTTTTTCAATCAATGGTATTACGAAAATGGTCACCCAAAATTAACAGTTGTTTCAGATTATTCTTCAGCGAATAAAAAAGTAAAAGTTGTTGTTCGTCAAGATGCTTCAAAATTGTTTGAGTTCCCTTTTGCGATAGATATTGTTGAAAATGGAAAAACAACTCGTCAACAAGTTTGGGTTCCAAAACAAGCGGAAACCGTTTTTGAATTTACTGCGAATCAAAAACCTGAAGTAGTTATTCCAAATGCAGATCAAGTTTTATTAGCTGATATTGAGGATAAAAAACCTGTTGAAGATTTTATTGCGCAATATAAAGCTGGAAAAGGAAATTATACAACTCGTCTTTTAGCAATCGATGCAATGGCAAATGCGCAAGCAACTAATCCAAAAGCGGCTGATGCGTTGATTAATGCGTTAGATGATTCATTTGATGGTTTAAGAATTTATGCGATTCATAAATTGGATACAAAATCGAAACCAATGATGGATAAAGCTTCTTCAAAATTAAAACAATTAGCTTCTAATGATCCTAAAACATTGGTACAAGCTACTGCTTTAACTGCTTTGAATGATGCGAATATTTATGATGCAACAATTTTCGAGAAAGCATTAAAAAGCCCTTCATTTAGTGTTCAAGGAGCATCGTTAACTGGAATTTTAAAAACCAATCCATCAAAAATAAATGAATTAACAGCAAATGTTGATGATGATGTAATAAAAGGTTCGCGAGATTTAGCTATAGCCTTAGTTCCAACTTGGATTAAGAATAATCAATTAGACAAAGCTATTTTGATTGCAGAATCTGCTGGATTATTCGAATTTGTAAAATTTCAAGATCCTGAAAAAGGTAAAACTGCAGAACAGGCTTTTAATTGGATTATGACAAACGATACACCAGAAGCTACTTCTGCAATTGCAAAAACTTACACAGGATATTTTAATTACTTAAAAGATCAAAATCCGCAAGCTGCTCAAGCAATTAAAATGATGGCTGAGAAAGCAATTCAGTTGAAGAAAACTGTAAAAAATGCGGCTGGAGAAAAACAGATAACTCAATTACAAGATGCTGTTAATAAAATGAAATAATTCGATAAAATTATTATATTTGTTAAGCTATCCTCAAAAAGGATAGCTTTTTTTACCTGATAACTTATGATATACATTGTAGTCGCAAAAGCAAGCAATAACGTAATTGGTGCTAAGAATGATTTAATTTGGCATTTACCAAATGATCTAAAACATTTCAAAAGTTTAACTTCTGGTCATCCAATTATTATGGGACGCAAAACGTTTGAATCACTTGGTCGACCTTTGCCAAATCGTACGAATATTGTTGTAACGAGAGATCAAAACTGGAAAACAGAAGGTATAGAAATTGCTTCTTCTCTATCAAAAGCAATAGAGATTGCACAACAAAAAGATGAAGATATTTATATCATCGGTGGCGGAAATATCTATAAACAAGCCATGGAATTTACAGATGTTTTATACATTACAGAAGTTCATCACGAATTTGATGGAGATACTTATTTTCCAGAAATTGATACAGATGAATGGGAAGAAGTGGAACGAGAAAATTTCAAAAAAGATGAAAAGCATCCATACGCTTACTCATTTGTCACGTATAAAAAAGCTTAAAAAACTGTTTACATAAAAAAGCAAGAATAAAAATTCTTGCTTTCAAAATATTGTATTTTAACAAATTAATGTTTTATTTCCTCAACTTCGTTTGGATTATGCTTATACTTGAACACAATTGCGAAAAGAATTGTCACAACCAATGCATATCCAGCAAAAATAAACCAAGAATGTCTCCATCCGTCTACTTGAGCTACTAAGTCAGTTTGACTAAATACATAATGATTTACAATATATTGCGCAATCAACATTCCTATTGTAGCTCCAAAACCATTGGTCATCATCATAAAAACCCCTTGCGCAGAAGAACGAATTTCTTCGTTAGTTTCTTTATCTACATACAATGAACCTGATACGTTAAAGAAATCAAATGCGATTCCATAAACAATCATTGATAAGATGAACATCCAAACACCAGAACCTGGATCTCCTAATCCAAATAATCCGAAACGTAATACCCAGCCTACCATTGCCATCAACATAACGATTTTAATTCCGAAACGTTTTAACACAAATGGTATTAATAAAATACATAATGTTTCTGAAACCTGAGATAACGAAATTAATGCATTTGCATTACTTGCTCCCCAAGTTCCTGCGTACTCCGGAACGTCTTTAAAGGTTGTAATAAACGGATTTGCATATCCATTCGTAATTTGTAATGAAACACCTAAAAGCATTGAAAACACAAAGAAAATTGCCATTTTTCTATCCTTGAATAATGCAAAAGCTTTTAAACCAAATGCATCCGAAATAGATTGTTTTTCAGAACTTTTGTTCACTGGGCAATTAGGTAAAACAAAGCTATATAAAAACAATATAACTCCTAAAACTCCCGAAACGAAGAACTGATAATAATTCGATTGAAAACTAACGAATGTTGGATCATTTGAAAAATTAAATCCAAAAACGCCATCTTTAAATCCAGAGAAATTAACAAAAAGCATAGCTACGATAAACCCAACTGTACCAAATGTTCTGATTGGTGGAAAAGCTTTGATCGTGTCTAAATTATTTTGTTTTAAAATAGTGTAGGCTGTTGAGTTAGAAAGGGCAATTGTTGGCATAAAAAACGCCACACTAACCGAATAAAGTGCGAAGATTGTTGTAAAATCTACATTGTTTCCAGCAGTCATTCCGTAATAACCAGCAGCAAACATAAAAATAGCAGCCAATAAATGATTTAATCCCAACAAACGTTGAACAGGAATCCATCTATCCGCTACAATACCCATAATGGCGGGCATAAAAATCGATACAATACCTTGCATCGCGTAAAAAAGACCAATTTTTGGACCTAAGCCAACTGATCCTAAGTAATTTCCCATCGAAGTAAGGTATGCTCCCCATACCGCAAACTCAAGGAAACTCATAATTGTAAGTCTAAGCTTTACAGACATAATTATTTGAAATAGTTATTAGTTTTCCATGTTATCTATTTGATCACGAAGGCGAGCTGCCAATTCGTAGTCTTCATTCTTCACAGCTTTTTCCATCTCAGATTCAAGTTCAGATTTTGTCCAACCTTCGTATTCGTTGATATCAGACAAATCACTTTCTAAACCAGCTAAGATATCCAAATCATCTTCGAAGTTATTTGCTGCGCGACGTATATTTTCTTCTTCTTCAATAACGTCCAAATGAATTCCAGCTTTTTCTACAACATTCTCATAGGCATAAATAGGCGCATTGAAACGAACTGCTAGTGCAATGGCATCAGAAGTTCTCGAATCAATTTCAGCACGATTTCCGTCTTCATTCAAAAAAACAATGTTTGAATAGAAAACGCCGTCTTCTAATTTATAAATATAAATTGAATCAACATTCAAACGAAATTCTTTTCCTAATGATACAAACAAATCGTGAGTTAATGGACGAGGTGGGTTAATATCTTTTTCTAAAGCTAATGCGATTGATTGTGCCTCGAAGCTACCAATAATGATTGGCAACTTTCTTCCTCCTACATTTTCCTCTAAAATCAAAGCATATGCTCCGGTCTGAGTTTGACTGTAAGAAATTCCCTTAATATTTAATCTAATTAAATTGTCCATTTGGGCGTAAATCTATGAAAAACTGACGAATATTTAATCTTTTTTTAATGAATAAAAAAAATCCGAATCACGTAAATGATTCGGATTGAATTTATAATCTTAAAATGATTAAGCTTGACCTTTATATTTTTTTAACTCTTCTGTTAATTTAGGTACAATCTCAAAAGCATCTCCTACGATTCCATAATCTGCTGCTTTGAAGAAAGGCGCTTCTGGATCGTTGTTAATTACAACAATTGTTTTAGATCCGTTAACTCCAGCTAAATGCTGAATAGCTCCTGAGATACCAACTGCGATATATAAATTTGGCGCAATTGCTTTTCCTGTTTGTCCCACGTGCTCAGAATGAGGTCTCCAACCAATATCTGCAACTGGCTTAGAAGATGCCGTAGCTGCTCCTAAAACTTTTGCTAAATCTTCGATCATTCCCCAGTTTTCTGGACCTTTCATTCCACGACCTGCAGAAACTACAATATCAGCTTCTTTCAAATCGATTTTATCAGAAGAAGCCATTTCTGTTGAAACAACTTTTACTTTTACATCTGAATCAGAAACCGATACTGAAGCTGATTCTTCAGAACCAGAAACTGCGTTTTCTTTTGCTCCAAATGCATTCTGTAAAACTGTTACTACTACTTTTCCTAAAACTGCAACTGTTTCAATTCCTTTTCCAGAAAATGCTTTACGAGCAACTGTAAATGGTGAAACTGCAGTTGGCGCTTTTTCTACATTAGTTACCAAAGATGCTCCTGTTTTGTATGCTAAAACTGGTGCAACTGTAGCTCCTTCGTTTGTAGAAGGTAAAACTACAACCTCTCCTTGTGCAACCTCAGCTAAAGCTTTTGCATAAGAATTAGCATCAAATTTTGCTAAAGCTGCATTATCAACTTTAACTACTTTAGATGCTCCGTATTTATATAATTCGTCAGCAGCAGCATTTCCAAAAACGATTGCTATTACAGTATCTCCTGCAACGTCAGCTGTAGCTTTTGCATAAGAAACTGCTTCTAATCCTGCTTTTTTATATTTTCCGTCGTGTGACTCTGCGTAAACAAAAATTGCCATTTTTTAATTTCTTTTTAGGTGAATAATTAGATTACTTTAGCTTCTTCGTGTAATAATCTTACCAATTCTGCTACATTGTCCTTGTCGATTAATGTTACATTACCTCTTTCAGCAGGTTTTACATAACCAACAACTTCAACTTTCGTTTCCGTTGCTTCTGGAGCAACTACATTAATTTGTTTTGTGCGCGCTTGCATAATTCCTCGCATATTTGGAATTCTTAAAGCCGCTTCATCTACTAAACCTTTCTGTCCTGCGATAACAGCTGGTAAAGCAACTTCTACAGTTTCTTTTCCTCCGTCAATTTCGCGAACAGCTTTTGCAGAAGAACCTTCTACATCAAGACCAATACATCCGTTTACAAAACCATAATCTAACATCGCTGCAACCAATCCTGGTACAGAACCTCCATTGTAATCAATAGATTCTTTTCCTGTCAATACTAAATCGAAACCACCATCTTTAGCCGCTTTTGCAATTTGAGTAGCTACAAAGAAATCATCACGTGCGTCAGCATCAATACGAATTCCATCATTTGCACCGATTGCTAAAGCTTTGCGCATAACTGGATCTACAGTTGCATCTCCTACCGTTAAAATTGTAACAATAGCTCCTTGTTTTTCTTGTAATTCTACTGCTTTATTTAAACTAAATTCATCATGCGGGTTGATAACGAACTGAACGCCATTTTTATCAAATAATTTTCCGTCAGCTGTGAAGTTGATTTTTGCTGTAGTATCTGGTACACTACTAATACAAACTAATATCTTCATAATTTTGTGTTTACTTTTTCTTTTATGTAAAAATAACTAATTTATTTTATTATGCAAGCATAACATTGTTAATTCTTTACTAAGTCGTTACTTTTAGCTTTCAACTGTTTTTTATAAACTGAATTAGAGATCACTAAACTCAATTCATACAATAACCAAAGTGGAATTGTAACTAATACCATACTATATACATCATTAGGTGTAATCGCAGCGGCAATCACTAATACAACAATAAATGCGTGTTTACGATATTCTTTTAAGAATTTAGGTGTTAAGATTCCAATACTTGTTAAGAAATAAACAAAAACTGGCATTAAGAACATAACCCCCATCGATAATAATAATTGAACAAATAAGTCGATATAACTTGGCAATGTCCATGTATTTCCTACACCAAAAGGATCGTATGTAAATAAAAATTGTGTACACAATGGTAACAGCATATAGTAGCTAAATAACACACCTGTTACAAAGAAAAACGAAACTGCAAAAATGGTAAAACCAGCATATTTTCGTTCTGACTCTTTCAAGGCAGGTTTTACAAAACGCCATATTTCGTAAATAACATATGGTATAGCTAAAATAACTCCACAAACTATTACAGCAAAAAACTGAGATGTAATTTGTCCTGATGGATTAAGATTTGTTAAATCTTTTGAGATATCAAACGATTCAGTATAAATTTTACCAAAACCTGTTAATTCTCCAAATTGATTAAAAATATCAAATGTTGGAAAAGTTGATTTTAAAGGTGCCATGATTACATGATCCACTAATTCATCCCAATAAATCGCAACGACAATAGATGTTATTATAATAGATAATATTGCACGAACCAAATGTCCTCTTAACTCTCCTATATGAGCTAAAAAAGACATACTAGATTTTGTATTGTTTGCCATACGCTTATTCGATTCCTTCGTTTAAAATTGAGTGAATATCCAAAATTCCGTAATAATGATCTTTTTCATCAACGACTACCAATTGTCCAATACTATTATGTCGAAGAATAGCTAAAGCTTCTCTCGCTTTTTCAGTTTTTTGAATTGTTTTCGGCTTCATTGATGCTATATCTTTTGCTGTTAAGTGAGTGAAAGTTTCATTCGTCAACAACATACGACGTAAATCTCCATCTGTAATAACACCTACAATTTTATCATCATCTAAAACAACCGTAATTCCATGTCGACCAGAAGTCAACGAATTAATTACTTCAGTTATCGAAGAATCTGGATTTACAAAAGGTTTTCTTTCTGGATCAACAATATTTTCAACTGTCCATAATAATCTTTTTCCTAAAGCTCCTCCTGGATGATATTTTGCAAAATCATTTTGCGTAAACGCTCTCATTTTCATTAAAGCTACCGCCAATGCATCTCCCATTACCAATTGTGCTGTTGTAGAAGTTGTTGGTGCTAAATTAACAGGACAAGCTTCTTTATCGATATTAACATCTAAAACGATGTCTGAATTTTTTGCTAATTCTGATTTCAAATTTGATGTCAATCCAATCAAAACAGCAGCATATTGTTTTAAGATAGGAGCTAAATAAGTAATCTCTGGCGTATTTCCACTTTTTGATATACAAATCACAATATCTTCTGGTCTCACAAGACCCAAATCGCCATGAATAGCTTCTGTTGCATGTAAAAATTGACTCGGAGTACCAGTAGAATTTAATGTCGCTACAATTTTATTTGCAATATGTGCACTCTTTCCTACTCCAACAACTACCAATTTTCCTTGCGTATTATATATCGCATTTACCGCATCAACAAAAGAGTCGCTAATACGAGAAGCTATCGCTTCGAGCTCAAGAATTTCTTCTCTAAAAACCTCCTGAGCAATTTGTATTAATTCTGAATTTTTCACAATAAAATTTCTATTGTCTATTTTTAAAATTTGTCGTACTTTTACTCTCCTTTTTTATTTACACTCAATTATATATAAATCATATCAAAATTTTGTGTATATTTAAGAGTTATCAAATATAGGAACTATTTAATTTATAATATTAATTTTAGTCTTTTGTGTAGATGGAAGCCACTTCGAAAAACTTAACATCTTACCTAAAAAAATATTTTGGTTTCGACCAATTTAAAGGACAGCAGCACGAAATCATTACAAGCTTATTAAATAAAGAAGATGTATTTGTTTTGATGCCAACTGGCGGAGGTAAGTCTTTATGTTATCAACTACCGGCATTAATGTCAGATGGAGTCGCGATTATTGTATCACCTTTAATCGCCTTAATGAAGAATCAAGTAGACGCTATACGTGGAATTTCTGAAAATGATGGAATTGCGCACGTATTAAACTCATCTTTGAATAAGTCAGAAACAAAAACTGTGATGACGGATATCAAAAATGGAGTAACGAAAATGTTATATGTTGCACCAGAATCTTTGACAAAAGAAGAATACATCGATTTCTTTAAATCGGTGAAGATTTCTTTTTTTGCAATTGATGAGGCGCACTGTATTTCTGAATGGGGACACGATTTTCGACCAGAATATCGTAACCTAAAATCAATTATTAACAAAATTGGTGATGCACCAATTATTGCGTTGACTGCAACAGCAACACCTAAAGTACAAGAAGATATTCAGAAAACTTTGGGAATGCAAAGCGCAAAAGTTTTTAAAGATTCTTTTAATCGTACAAATTTATTTTACGAAATCCGTCCAAAGGTTGATCAAGACAAACAAATCATCAAATTTATCAAGCAAAACGAAGGTAAATCTGGGGTAATTTATTGTTTAAGTCGTAAAAAAGTTGAAGAAATCACTCAACTTTTACAAGTAAACGGAATCAATGCTATTCCTTATCATGCAGGTTTAGATGCCAAAACACGTAGCAAACATCAAGATATGTTTTTGATGGAAGATGCAAGCGTTGTTGTCGCTACAATTGCATTCGGAATGGGAATCGATAAACCCGATGTACGTTTTGTAATGCATTATGATATGCCAAAATCGTTAGAAAGTTATTACCAAGAAACTGGTCGTGCAGGTCGCGATGGCGGAGAAGGTATTTGTATTGCATTCTACGATTATAAGGATATTGAAAAATTAGAAAAATTCTTAGCAAGCAAACCTGTAGCAGAACGTGAGGTTGGTATGCAATTACTTTCTGAAGTTGTTGCATATGCCGAAACGTCTATGTCGCGTCGTAAATTCTTATTACACTATTTTGGTGAAGAGTTTGACGACAAAAACGGTGAAGGTGCAAACATGGATGACAACATGCGCAATCCTAAGAAAATGATCGAAGCAAAAGATGATGCAATAATAGCATTAGATATTGTTCAAAAAACGAGTCAGAAATTAAAATTAAATGACGTTGTAAATGTTATTGTTGGTAAAGAAACATCAATTACAAAATCATATAATTTGAGTTCTGAAGATTTCTTTGGAATTGGAAAAACAAAAGAAGATTATTATTGGAAATCTATTTTACGTCAATTAATTGTTCGTAATTTATTAGAAAAAGAAATCGAATCTTATGGTGTTTTAAAAGTAACTAAAGAAGGTAAAGAATTTATCAAAAAACCTACTTCTTTTGAAATTGCAGAAGATATTGATTTCAAAAAACTATTATCAGAAGGTAGCTTTGACAAAGAAGAAACTTCTTCTGCTCCTATTGCTTTTGATGATGTTTTGTTGAAACAGTTAAAAGATTTACGTAAAAAAATCTCTAAAAAACATAATATTCCTCCATTTGCAGTTTTTCAAGATTCTAGTTTAGATGATATGACAATGCAATATCCTACAACAGTTAAAGAGTTAACAAATGTATTTGGTGTTGGAGAAGGAAAAGCACAAAAATTCGGGAAAGAATTTGTTGATTTTATTGCTCAATATGTAAAAGACAATGATATCATTCGTCCGGAAGATATGGTGATTAAACAAGTTGCTGACAAATCAAGTCACAAAGTTTATATCATTCAATCAACAGATAGAAAACTGAATTTAGAAGATGTTGCTGAAGCAAAAAACATGTCAATGAGCGATTTACTTTCAGAAATGGAAAGTATTGTTTACCAAGGAACAAAACTAAATATCAACTATTACATTGATGATGTTTTAGATGAAGATCAACAAGAAGAAATTTATGATTTCTTAATGGAAGCTGATACAGACTCAATGACATCATTGTTAGAAGAATTTGGTGACGATTATGATGAAGAAGAATTACGTTTAATGCGTATAAAGTTTATCAGCGAAGTCGCAAATTAAACCTCATAAAAAAATAAACTTTTAGCCCAAGGAATGTTATCTTTGGGCTTAATTATTACAAGAAAATGAACAATAAAGCAATATTAATGATTTTAGATGGTTGGGGAATTGGACCAAATCCTGCTGTTTCCGCAATCGCTCAAGCAAATACACCTTTCATCGATAGTTGTTTCGAAAAATTTCCACATTCTACATTAGATACATTTGGTTTAGCTGTAGGTTTACCAGAAGGACAAATGGGAAATTCGGAAGTTGGACATATGAATTTAGGTGCTGGACGTGTCGTTTTTCAAAACTTAGTTCGCATCAATATGGCAGCAGAAAATGGAACATTACAAAATGAACCTATTCTGAAAGATGCTTTTCAATATGCTTTAAACAACAATAAAAAAGTACACTTTATCGGTTTAGTTTCTAATGGAGGTGTACATTCACATATCAATCATTTGAAAGGTTTGTTAGATGCAGCAAATCAATCAGGACTAAATAGCAACGTTTTTGTTCATGCTTTTACAGATGGTCGTGATACCGATCCAAAATCTGGAGAAGGATTTATCTCAGAATTGATGAATCACATGACAAAATCTACAGGAGAAATTGCTTCAATTACTGGTCGTTACTATGCAATGGATCGTGATAAACGCTGGGAACGTGTAAAATTAGCATACGATGCAATGGTAAATGCAGTTGGTGAAACAACGACAAATCCATTGGAAGCAATTCGTGCATCTTACAATGAAGGCGTAACGGATGAGTTTATCAAACCTATTATTATAACAGATGAAAATGGTCAACCAAAAGCTAAAATCGAAAATGATGATATTGTCATTTGTTTCAACTTCAGAACAGATCGCGGTCGAGAAATCACAGAAGTTTTAACACAAAAAGATTTCCCTGAATTTGGTATGCATAAGTTGAATCTGAAATACATCACACTTACAGAATATGATGCTACATATACTGGAGTTGCGGTAATTTTTGATGAAAAAAATATTGTAAATACATTAGGAGAAGTGATTGCTAATGCAGGTCGTAAACAAATTCGTATTGCCGAAACAGAAAAATATCCACACGTAACATTCTTCTTTAATGGAGGTCGCGAAGAGCCTTTTGTGGGTGAATCTCGTATTCTTTGTGCTTCTCCAAGAGATGTTGCTACTTATGATTTGAAACCAGAAATGGCGGCTTACGATATTACAAATGCAATTGTCCCAGAAATAGAAAAAGAATCAGCAGACTTTATTTGTCTTAACTTTGCTAATACGGATATGGTTGGTCATACAGGTGTAATGTCTGCAGCGATAAAAGCTGCTGAAGTAGTAGATTCTTGTGCAGAAAAAATTGTAAATGCGGCGTTAGAACATGGTTACAATGTTATTATTTTAGCTGATCACGGAAATTCTGATTTTATGATGAACGAAGACGGTTCACCAAATACGCAACATACAACAAATCCAGTTCCATTTATTTTAGCTCAAAAAGAGATTGAATGGAATGTTGAACATGGTAAACTTGGTGATATTGCACCAACTATCTTAACTTTGATGGGAATTAATATTCCAACAGAAATGACAGGAAATATTATTGTTCATAAAAAATAACCTAAATAACTTTAAACTTACAAACATGATTAATAAAATTATTGCAGTTGACTTTGACGGAACTGTTGTCGATGACAAATATCCAGAAATTGGTAAAGCAAAAATCTTTGCTTTCGAAACGTTGAAACAATTACAAAACGATGGATATCGCCTTACTTTATGGACTTATCGTAGTGGTAAATACTTAGATGAGGCTGTAGAATTCTGTAAAAAGAATGGAATTGAGTTTTATGCAATCAACAATAGTTTTGAAGGAGAAGATTTCGACAAACATACACAAAGTAGAAAAATAAATGCCGATATCTTTATCGACGACAGAAATTTAGGAGGTTTCCCAGGATGGAGTGACGTTTATCAAATCATTACAAAAAAGATTGAATTAAATGTACACGCTAATGGACAAAAAACTCCTGAGAAGAAAAAGAAAAGAGGATTTTTCGGATTATGATACATTTAAAAAGTAAAGAAGAATTAGAACTAATGTACCTAAGTGCTCAATTGGTTTCCAAAACCTTGGGTATATTAGCAAAAGAAGTAGTGCCTGGTGTTACAACCAATCATTTAGATAAATTAGGTGGTGAATTTATTCGCGACAATGGCGGATACCCTGCATTTTTAGGAATGTATGATTTCCCAAAAAACCTTTGTATTTCACCTAATCAACAAGTTGTTCATGGAATTCCAAACGATCAACCTTTAAAAGAAGGAGATATCGTTTCTGTAGATTGTGGTGTTTATATGAACGATTTTTATGGTGACCATGCCTATACATTCGCAGTTGGTGAAATAGATGCTGAAACTGAAAAATTACTTCTTATTACAAAAGAATCAATGTTCAAAGGAATTGAGCAAATGAAAAAAGGTAATCGTATTGGTGATATTGGCTTCGCTATTCAACAACATTGTGAAAAAGAAGGTTACGGAATTGTTCGTGAATTGGTAGGACATGGATTAGGTCGTAAAATGCACGAAGAACCTCAAGTTCCCAATTATGGACGTAGAGGATCTGGTAAAAAAATTGAAGAAGGAATGGTTTTAGCAATTGAGCCAATGGTAAATATGGGAACAGAAAAAGTTTTCTTTCATCCAGACGGCTGGACGGTTACTACACGAGATGACCAATATTCAGCTCATTTCGAACACGATGTTTGTGTCGTAGATGGCGAACCAAAATTATTATCGACTTATCAATTCATTTACGATGCATTAGGAATTGTATCTGAAGAAGAAAAACCATTTTTATTCAAACCCTAAGAAAACTTTTGTGAAAAAGCTTTTAAAAAAAATCATGAATATCCTACCTCGTCCATTATTGATACAGGGTAGTTATATTATACGTCCTGTTTTAGTTTGGTTTATGAAAGGAAATCGTTTTGTAGATCCAATCGACGGACAAGGTTATTATAGTTTGTTGCCTTATGGTTATGAAAAACAACGCGACAATGTACTTTCTCCAGGAACTTTTTCTTTGGAAAGACACCGTTTAATGTGGTTATACCTAAAAAACGAAACATCTTTTTTTACAGAAAAAGCAAAAGTTTTACACATTGCACCAGAGCAATCTTTTATCAAGCGTTTTCGAGCAATGAAAAACCTTGAATACATTACAAGTGATATCGAGTCGCCTTTGGCTGATGTAAAAGCTGATATTTGCGATTTACCTTTTGGAGATGATACATTTGATATTGTTTTTTGCAATCACGTGTTAGAACATATTCCTGATGATCACAAAGCAATGAGTGAGTTATTTCGTGTCATGAAACCTGGTGGTTGGGGTATTTTTCAAGTCCCGATTTCTTATCAAAGAGACGTTACGTATGAAGATCCTACCGTAACTTCAAAAGAAGAACGAAAAGAAAAATTTGGACAATATGATCACGTTCGTGTCTATGGTTTAGATTACTACAAGCGTTTAGAAGATGTTGGATTTCTTGTTGAAAAAGTTGATTATACCAAACAAATACCTTCGGAAGATGTCCAAAAATATTGTTTAGAAAAAGGTGAAATTTTACCAGTTGTAAGAAAACCAGCAGTATAATTTCTCTCTAAAAATAGTCAAAATAAAAAGCGTTACCTTTTCTGGATGACGCTTTTATTTTAAAAACTATTTTTCAACACCTTCGTTTGAAGATTTTCTCATCGAATTTAATTCATCTTGCATTTCTTGAAATGTTACCATTTTACTTTTTGTTGGCAAAGAAATATCAAGTTTTTTTGTTAAAATTTCCAATTGATTGATCTTAAAAATTGTTTTAAAATAAGGCGTTACAATTTCTACTTGCATAATCAAACCTGGTAAATTTGCGAAATAATACGGACCATCTTTATATTTTATTTCTGGCGAATACCAAGCTGTAAATTTGTTTCCATCTCTATCTTCTCCTATTGCTTTTATCACATTATAACCATTAATTACAGATTTATCCTTAGTTAATTGCCAATTAAAATCAAGTAATTTTTCTTTAACCAAATAAGATTTCACATTGATATCATATTGTTTATAATACTCATTTTTAGAAAAATCTTTGTACAACGGATTTTTTTCTGACGACAGAACTTCTTGAACAATAATATTTGATTCGTCTTGTGCATTATTCAGTTTCACATCAGGTTTAAAAACCGATAACGTATTATTACTTTCTAAAATAAAATCAACAAAAACACCTTGAGCAATTGCCGATTTAAAAGCTGGTTGTAAATTTTTCGGAAACATATCTTTCGATTGTTCATAATCAAAAATAAATTCAGCTTTATACGTCGCTCGTATACTTTCTTTTTCTGACTGAGCTAAAAGACTGATTCCTAAAAATAAGGCAATTCCTACGATTATATTTTTCATCTTATTCTGTTTTTTATTACTTAAAACTTCTACGTATATCCATTTTTTCGTTAACTGATTTATTGAATTCTGGAAATGGTTTTAAACTATAATCATTCACAATTATATTAAAACTCATATCTAAATCAGTTTTTTCATTTTCCTTTTCGTACGTCACATTCCAAATTGCAGATGTTTCCTTCAAAACCCAATTCCCTTTATGAGGACGATATTTATAAAAAACTTTTCCTTCACGTAAAAAATTATTCGGTGAAACTTCTTTATCACGATTATAAGATAGTAAAGAAAACTCTATGACCGCAAATGATTTCTTATCAATAGTTAAATAATAATCAGTTGAATTTATTTTTAAATGAATTTCATAAACAAAAGAATCAGCATATTTTGTTAGTGTCAAATTACTTTCTAAAAAAGACTTTTCATTTAATTTATTCACAAATGACTGAATATAAACATCTTTCAAATAATAACTCTTCAAATATTCAGATAATTTAATATTTGTATTTGGTTGCCAACCACTTTTTATTTCATTATTTACAACTCCTTTCGACCTGATTTTCAAATCACCACGTTTGAATTTGAATTGTAAATTTGCATCAATAAAATCTTGATAGGTATTGTTAAATAATAAATTTTGTTGAAAATTGACTAAGAAATAATATTCATCAACCTTAAAATTCTTGTCATAATTATCGTAAACTTTTTGCAAAATATCCTCAGGTTTTAAATTCGTTACAAAAGCTTCTTTCAGCTCAACTTCGGATACTTTCTCGAGTTTAATAGTTAATTCAAATTTCAAATCAGTAACGTTAATGATCGCATCTTGATAATCTTTTTTCGAAACTATTAATTGATCATTTTGCGTAACATTACTCAAATCAACAATAGCCTTTCCTTGCATATCCGAAACAAAATTCTTTGTTGAATTCTTAAAGTATACATCTACATCATCAAGTGGTAAATTATCAGAAAGATCTAATATTTTTATATTTACAATTTGAGCATTAACACAAATCGCAAACAATGTAAATAAGTAAAATAATTTTTTCATAGAGTATTATTTAAAGCTTTTTCGAATATCCATTTTTTCATTGACATATTTATTGAATTCTGGAAATGCTTGTGTGCTAAAATCTTTTACTTCTAAATTTACTTTAACATCGAATAAATGCTGATTTTTTTCTTCATCCAAATGAAGCGTACTAGATGTTGACGAAGTTTCTTTCAAAATCCATTTTCCTTGATAAGGTCGATATTTAAAAATCATATCATAATAAACTACAATATCATTACTTTTTTTATATTCTACATTTTCCATTTTTGTTTTATGTTCTACAATCGCAAACGTTTCTTTGTCTATTAAGAACCAATTCACCACTTTTGATTGTTGATTGCTAAACTCAATCTCATACATATATTTATCTGCATATTTAGAAATTTGCACACGTTCATTATCATAATATTTTTCAATAAATCTATTTAACATTCTTTTCGTAACTTCTAAAAGGGAAATATGATTGAAATACTGATACATGCTATATGTCCTATTCTGAACTGAACCTTCTCCTATGATTCTTTCATTAACAACATTATTTGAAAGTATTTTTACATTTCCTTTTTTGAAACGAAATTGTAAATCAACATCAATTAAATCTCTATTTACAGAATCTACAACAGCATCACGTTTAAAATTAATTTTATAAAAATGCTGTTCTGTATTAAAGTTTTTATCATAATTCTCAATTACTTTTTTCAAAATATCTTCCGCTTTCAAATTCGTTACAAAAGCTTCTTTCAACTCAACTTCGGATACTTTTTCGAGTTTGATAATCATTTCTGGCTTCAATTCTGAAACGTTAATGATCGCATCTTGATAATCTTTTTTTGAAACTATTAATTGATCATTTTGCATAACATTACTCAAATCAACAATAGCTTTTCCTTGCATATCCGATACAAAATTCTTTGTTGAGTTTTTGAAATATACATCTGCATCGTCAAGTGGTAAATTATCAGAAAGATCTAATATTCTTAAATTTACAATTTGAGCATTTAAGCAAATCGTAAAAAATGTAAAAAATAGTATAAGTCTTTTCATATAGTATAAAATCAATAATGAATTAAAGATATATTTTAATCTCGTTAAGAATTTGTTAATCAGTATATTTTATAGATATTTTAACAAAAAAAAGCGTCACTAAAAAGTAACGCTTTATAATTATTGTAAATAATATTTTTCTAATGAGCCTCTAACCAATTGGCACCAACACCAACTTCGGCTATTAATGGAACATCCATTTGCATAGCAGCTTCCATTGTAGATTTTATTAATTCAGAAACTTTTTCAACCTCATCTTTTGGTGCATCAAAAATTAACTCATCATGCACTTGCAAAATCATTTTGGTTTGATAATTTTTCTTCAATTCTTTTTGAATTTGAATCATTGCCATTTTTACAATATCAGCCGCAGTTCCTTGTATTGGTGCATTTACAGCATTTCGCTCAGCATGCGAACGCACTACAGCATTTCTCGAATTGATATCTTTCAAATAACGGCGACGTCCCATCAATGTTTCTACAAAACCTTGCTCACGCGCAACCTCAACTTGCTTTTCGATATATGCTTTCAACGTTGGATACGTTTCATAATAGGCATCAATCAATGCTTTGGCTTCTTTTCGCGAAATATTAGCTTGCTCCGCCAATCCGAACGAAGAAACACCATAAATAATTCCAAAATTAACTGTTTTCGCCTGACTGCGTTGCTCGCGAGTAACTTCATCCAAAGCTACATTAAAAACTTTTGCAGCTGTAGAAGCGTGAATATCTTCACCATGTTTAAACGCTTCTACCATTGCAGGATCTTGCGACATTTGTGCAATCAATCGCAATTCGATTTGCGAATAATCGGCAGAAATAATCACATGATTTTCATCTCTTGCAACAAATGCTTTTCGAATCTGCTGTCCAGCTTCCGAACGAATCGGAATGTTTTGCAAATTCGGATTCACAGAAGACAAACGTCCCGTTGCAGCAACCGTTTGCACATAAGTTGTATGCACGCGACCAGTTTTTGGATTCACCAATTCTGGCAATGCATCAATATAAGTCGATTTTAATTTTTGTAATTGACGATACTCTAAAATATCGTTGATAACTGGATGTTTATCTTTTAGTTTCGATAAAATTTCTTCTCCAGTTGCATACTGACCAGTTTTAGTTTTTTTCGCTTTTGGATCTAATTGCAATTTATCAAACAAAATCTCTCCCAATTGTTTTGGAGAATTAAGGTTAAACTCTTCTCCAGCATCTTCCTGAATTTTTGCTTCTAATTCTCTTAATTTTGCTTCGTGTTTAACTGAAAGTTCTTTCAAGAACGGAACATCCAAATTAACACCTTCCAATTCCATATCAGCCAAAACTTGCATCAATGGCATTTCAAGATCAGTGAATAATTTGTGTGTATTTGCTTTGATTAATTCTGGTTCGAAAAGATTTTTCAACTGATTTGTAATATCAGAATCTTCTACGCCATATTCTGTTTGCTCCATCAACGGAACATCACGGAAATTCTTTTGATTCTTTCCTTTTTTTCCAATCAAACTTTCGATTGAAACTGGTTGATAACTCAAATATGTTTCTGACAACACATCCATATTGTGACGCATATCTGGATTAATCAAATAATGCGCAATCATCGTATCAAAATTTTGACCTAAAACAACAATGTCATATTTGTTTAAAACTTTAATATCATATTTTAGATTTTGACCAATTTTCGAAATTGATTCATCTTCAAAAAATGGTTTAAATTCATTGATGACTGCTTTTGTTTCTTCAAAATCTGTTGAAAAAGGCACATAATATCCTTTTCCTTTTTCCCAAGAAAATGAAATTCCAACCAATTCTGCTTCTAAAGCATCCAAAGAAGTTGTTTCTGTATCAAACGTCACTTCTTTTTGCTTTAAAATATTTCGTAACAAAATATCTCTTCCTTTTTTTGTATCAATTAATTGGTACAAATGATTGGTTGAATTAATATCAGTAAAAGCTGAATTTTGAGGAACAATTTCTTCATCTGAAGTAAAATCAAACAAAGATTGTTGCGCAGATTGTTTAGAACTTTCTTGACTTGCAATTGAAATTTCTTCTTGCGCTTCATTGATAATTCCCGAAGCGTCCAACCCATAAATTCTATAAACTGTTTCTAACATTCTACGGAATTCTAACTCCGTAAAAAGTTCTGTCACTTTTTCTATATCTGGAGGACAAACCGTTAAATCTTCTTCATCAAATTCGACTGGCGCATCTGTAATAATCGTTGCTAATTTTTTCGAAAGAATTCCAAGCTCTTTGTTCTCTTCAATCTTTTCTTTAGCTTTCCCTTTTAATTTATCTGTATTCGCTAAAAGATTTTCAAGAGATCCAAATTCTTTCAGATATTTACTCGCTGTTTTCGCTCCAACACCTGGTAAACCCGGAATGTTATCTACAGCATCACCCATCATTCCAAGATAATCTATCACTTGAATTGGGTCATCAATTTCAAATTTTTCTTTGACTTCTTCAATTCCCCAAATCTCAACTCCTTTACCGTTTGCGGCTGGACGATACATTTTAATTTTATCCGTTACCAATTGCGCAAAATCCTTATCTGGCGTTACCATATAGGTTGTATAACCAGCTTTTTCTGCTTTTTGAGCTAAAGTTCCGATTACATCATCTGCTTCGTAACCTTCGGCGAAAAGAACTGGAATTTTTAACGCGCGTAAAATATCTTGAATATATGGAACTCCTTGACGAATCGCTTCTGGTGTTTCATCTCGGTTTGCTTTATATTCTGCATAATCATTGGTACGAACTGTTGCTTGACCAACATCAAAAACAACTGCTAAATGTGTTGGTTGCTCACGACGAATAACATCGAACAAAGAATTGGTAAATCCCATAATTGCCGATGTATTGAAACCTTTTGAGTTGATTCGTGGATTTTTGATAAATGCATAATATCCTCTAAAAATAAGAGCATAAGCATCTAACAAAAAAAGTCTTTTATCTAATTGATTCATATATTTTGCGTTATGCGAAACGCGATAAGCGGAATACGATGTAAATGTTTACACAACGCAAATCGCTAACCGCAATACACTGTATTTAATATTCTGGCGCTAATTCAACTACCAATCCATCCATATCATCAGAAAGATGTAACTGACAACCTAATCTCGAATTTTCTTTTACATTGAAAGCTTCTGCTAACATTGCATCTTCATCGGGATTCATTTCTGGCAAAGGAATTTCTGGTGTTAACACATAACATTGACATGATGCGCACATTGCCATTCCTCCACAAATACCAACGGTTCCTTCTGGTGCTAATTCGTATGCACGAACCAACTCCATGATATTCATATTCATATCCGTTGGCGCATCAACTTCATGCGAAATACCTTCTCTGTCTATAATTGTAATTTTTATATCTGCCATAAGTCTTTTTTCAAGATACACAAAAATACGGATTGTTTGTCTTTCAAAAAAGAATATGATTCATTGGTTGATATTTAATACTAATTTTAAATAAGACCTATTACAAGACATATATTTTAGGGATTAATAATAAAAAAATAGCAATATCTATACAGACGAAAATATACGGAAAACCCTAATTATTTATAATCTATTTTTCTTAATTTTATGAAAATTACATCATTTGAGAAAACTTTTATTATCTCCTGCGCTTTGTTCTATGCTTTGTTTTGGACAAAATATATTATCATTTAGTAATGATCAATATAGCGGAATTAATGGATCAATATTTTCTCCTACCACTCCTTATTTTAATCCTAATAAATGGGATATCAATATTATCTCAGAAGATATTTTATTGACAAATGACTATGTCTATGTATCTGATCAAAATGTATTGGGTTTATTAAAAGGCGAAACCAAATCAGCAAATATTAAAGCAGGAATTAGAGGTGATACTCATTCAAATATTATAGATTTTACAACAAAAAACTTTGTTTCTTATCATTTAGAAAATGATATCATGGGACCTTCAGTTTCTTTTAAAAAGAAAATAAATGATCAATCATTTAGATTAGGCATTTTTACACGACTAAGAACACAAGGTTCAGTAAAAGAGCTTAATAATTATTTTCGTTTTAGTAATCAAAAAGAAATTGAACCAAAAGAATATTATTTTGATCCAACAAAAACAAATGCAATGAATTGGGCAGAATTAGGTCTAAATCTTTCTACAAATTTGTTCACAACAAGTTCATCTGAATTAATTGTTGGTGCAAATATCAAATATCTTTTAGGTTTAGATGGTGCATATATCAAAAGTAAAAATGCAATAAAACTTGAAGCTGAACCAACTTTAACGAGTACAATAGACAATCCTGATGCAGATATTTATGCCTCAAATTATGATATTGAAGCAGGATATTCGACCAACTATGATTTTGATCGAGATAAATATGTTGTACGAAACAGAGGAAATGGAATTGGTGTAGATTTAGGAATTTCTTATGTAAAAAGAAGAGCAAATGATGAGTTGTATGACTTTAAATTTTCAGCTAATTTATTAGATGTTGGTTTGGTTAAATTCAGAGGAGATAATCATCATTTTTATAATCCTTCGCAAAAAGTTCAAATAAAAAATAATCCTAATTTAGATGACATCGAATTTGAAAATATTGATCAATATTTACAAATTTTAAGCAAAGAAGTTTATGGTGATGAAACGCAATCAAAAACTGGAAATAATTTTTCGATCGGTTTACCAACAAGTTTGCATCTTAATTTGAGTAAAAAAATCATCGAAAATCATTATTTAAATTTCAATTGGATGCAACGAATTCCAGTTTTTGAAAATAGTTTAAAAAGAACAAATATTTTACAAACTTCTTACACTATACAGAAAGATGGTTTTGGAATCGGACCTTCTCTTTCTATCTATGATTATGAAAATGTAACGTTTGGTGGTTATATAAGAATTGGTCCACTTATTTTGGGCAGTGACAATGCAATTCCAATCGTTTTTAAGCAGAAAAGATTAACTTCTGCCAACTTTTATTTTGGGTTGAAATTTTATCCTTTTTGGGATAATGAAGCAAAACGTCGAAGCAGAGAAGAATGTTTTTGTGATTAAAAAAAACTCATTCTGAATTTAGAATGAGTTTTTTTACGTTTATTTGATAATTAACTTTTTAGACTTCGTTTCATTTTCTGTTTTTACATGAATGATATAAATACCTTTTTTTAGTCCAGAAATATTTAGTTTAATTTCTTTTTGATTAATATCTTTTTGCTCTTTTAAAATTTTACCTGTAAAATCTATTATTGTTAAAGTTTGAATATATGAAAGCGATTTTACATTAACTTCATTTTCTGCAGGATTTGGATACAATATTAATGAATTTAGATCTTTACTATTTCCTTCTACTTCTTCTGTACTTAAACTCTCAAGATAAAAATCTGCTACAGCCAATTCGTTGTCTACATTACTCGGATTAATAAAAAGTTTTTTTAATCCAGTATTATAAATCATTTCAGTGCTTAAATAAGAATTAATATTAGTAGAATTATCTAGACTTAACGGGAACTCAATTATCTTATCCTCTTTAATACTTACTAATTTTTTATTACTATTATCCATATAGTCGGAATAATTAATTAATATATTATCATTTACACACGCTATATTATTTTTTGAAGATGAAGCAAAATCATTTTTAAAAATTCGTTCTACTTTGCCATTATTATGATTGTAAAAATATGGTTTACCTACATGACCAGAAAAATCTGTATCAGCTATAATAGAATAATTTCCACAAGTTGTAATATAACCAAAATCTGAAGATACACTTTTTAAAATAGTTTTTTTCTCTCCTGTGTTTTTATTGAAATTAACAAAATTAAATTGATTATCTACATATTCAGAAAAGTAAAAGTTTTCGTTATTTACTGAAATCATATTGTAATGAGAATAAAATCTATAAAGCCTTTCTTCTTTTAGATCATTCAGATTCATTCTATGAATATAAGTTCCAGATAAACTTTCTTCTCCATAAGGAGCTACATAATACTTAGAATAATAAAGATTTTGTTCATCAGCATCAAATATTTTTATATTGTAATGAGAATCCCAATTCCAATAATCTGTTAATTCTTTTATTCTCTTGGTTCCTGCTTCTGTTCCATCTGTTTCTAAAAGAACAGAACGGTAATCATTATTCTTATATTCTAAACCAGTGAAATATAATTTTTCTCCAACAGTCACATTTTGAGGAATACTAAGATTAGGTGACGCTGAACCTAAAGCTAAATCTTTTACCATTTTAGTTCCTTCTTTTGTACCGTCTGTCACCCATATTTCGGAACCTTTATCTGGTACAAAACCTTTGAAATAAACTTTTGTAGGAGTTTTCGCTATAAAACTTCCGAAACCATTTATATCTCCTCCAGTTATGGTATTTATTTCAATTTCATAAGTACCATCATTTGTTCCATCCGTTACCCACAATTCTTGACCAGAACCTTTTCTTACTCCTGCAAATAAAAATTTATCCTTAAACTCTATACCTCTCAGACCTCCACCTAATATACCTGTTAGTTCCGACTTGATAACACTTGTCCCCTCTAAAGTTCCGTCAGAAACATACAAATGATTGTAACCTTCGTAATTTCCTTCATAAAAAACTTTATTTCCTACATTATAAAAACGTTTCGGATAAGTTCCAGGTCTGGCATTGATATCTCCATAAAACTCTATTTGGTTTGTGTTTTTATTAAATGTATATAGTTCTTTTCCTGTCTCTTTTGTAGAAGCATTAAGATAAATTTTTGATTCATCAAATCCTTGTAAATCGTCAGCAAAAAGTGGACATCTAAGACCTAAAATTTAAGCTAGTGTTTTAAAAAGCATTAACTTTAATTATGGCAAATTCAAAAAAGAAAACTCCTGAAAAATTTGTAAAAGATATTCGTCAAAACACAAGACGAATATTTACAGCGGAACAAAAGATTTTAATTGTGATGGAAGCCTTACGTGCTGAGATTTCAATAGCTGAACTTTGCCGCAAATATGCTATTTCACAATCTCAATTTTATAAGTGGAATAAAGAATTTTTAGAAGCTGGTAAAAAACGATTGTCTGGAGATATTACACGAGAAGCAACAAGTGATGATGTAAGTGATTTACGCAAAGAGAATCAGCGTTTAAAAGAGATTGTAGCTGATTTAGTTGTTCGCTATGATATCGTAAAAAAAACCTTGGATTCGTTGGATTAAAGACAAAATTCAAGAAATATATGCGATTATCAGCAAGTGAAAAACACGAAATCATACAGATTGTAACTCGATCAGAAATTGGGGTTAAACGAACTTTAGAGGAGTTTGGAATTGCCCGAAGCACCTTCTATAAATGGTATTCAAATTATTTAGAAAATGGTTTTGAAGGTTTAGAATCTAAACGCCATTCAATTCATCGAAAATGGAATAGTATTCCTGAATCTCAGAAAGATTTAATTGTAGAATTAGCTCTAGATTATCCAGAGTTATCTGCTAGAGAACTGGCTTTCAAAATGACTGATGAATTAGGAATTTATATTTCAGAATCGAGTGTTTATCGAATATTGAAGCAACGAGATTTAATTTCTGCTCCCAATCATATTTTAATTGTAGCAGCGAATGAATTTAAAGATAAAACAAATTTTGTTCATCAAATGTGGCAAACCGATTTTACTTATTTTAAAATTATTGGATGGGGATGGTATTATTTGAGCACAATTTTAGACGATTACAGTCGATATATTATTCATTGGGAATTGTGTAGCTCCATGAAAGCTGAAGATGTGAAAAGAACTGTAAAAACAGCAATTGAAAAAGCGAAATTAAAGACGAAACAGAAACCAAAATTATTATCGGATAATAGACCTTGTTATGTGTCAAGTGAATTAAAAGATTACTTGAAAAATACGCAAAAAATGAAGCATGTAAGAGGAAAACCACTACATCCACAAACACAAGGAAAAATCGAAAGGTATCATAGAACAATGAAAAATGTAGTGAAATTAGATCATTATTATCATCCTGATGAGCTGAAAGAAGCTCTAAATAAGTTTGTAGAAAATTATAACAATTCTAGGTATCATGAGGCTTTGAACAACCTTACACCTTCGGATGTTTATTTTGGTAGAGCAGATAAAATTTTGGAACAAAGAGCAATTATTAAACAACAAACAATTGCAAAAAGAAGGCAGTTGTATTTTCAAGAAAAAATAATAAATTTATAAACCAAACACTCTCTTAATTTTTAGAAAGAGGTGTCTAAATTATTTTGACAACGTACAATTTAAACAACTGTTTCGAATTTAGATTTTTATCTACTAAATAACCATCAATTGGTTTTAAATTGAATTTTACATTTTTCTTTGCTTTTAATTTAATCACAAATAAATCTAAAGTTCCTTCTACAAAAGGTTTCTTTCCAATATTTACAAAAGTTGGATATAACGATTTTGATCCATTTGTATGCAAACGATCATTTGTCAAATTCTCCATTTCTTTCATATTAATTGGCTCAATGCTTACAAACTCATAATCCGCTTGATTGTAAGGTAATGCAAAACTTAACGCATTTACAGATTTCAGACCTGTTCCTTTTACTTTAATTTCGATTGTTTCGCCTTCCGAATAAGCTTGTTTCGCAGTTGAAATTGTAATATTTCCATCCACTTTTTCAATCTTATCTTTGCTCACTCCTCCACGCATACGCACACCTACATTAGAAATGTCAAAAGCATCAATCAGGTTATTTTTGTTCACATCTCCTTTACTCACATAACCTTCAAAATCACTGTCACCTAAACGTAATCCTGTATAATTTGTGTAAGAAGTCAAATCATTTGCATCAACCAATCTATCATTGTTAATATCTCCTGGAATATAACTTTCTGAACCTGGAACTTTGAAAACATATAACTCTCGACCAGAACCAAACCCGCCAACAGCATCATCAATCACAAACTTCACATAGCGTGCAGTTGGTTGCTTATCGAACTTGAATTCTTTTACATCATCTGTATTTTTCCATTCAAATTTACCAGCTTCCGTCATGTCATCTTTACTCATCCCGCTATAAATAGTTCCTTTCAAGACATTTCCATTTCCTCCACTAATTCTTGGTAAATACTGCAATTTATCCAATTGATTAACAGAATTTAAATCAATCATCAACTCGAATGGAATTGCTTTTTGCCCCCATTTCGTGTGCCACATATTTCCTTCATCGTAATCAAACAAAGCTTTGATTGTTTCTCCTGGTTGACTTTCTACAGATAATTCTCCACTCAATCCACGAATCGCATACAATAATGGATCTGTTTTCGTGATGGCATTTAAATTCGCCCAATCCGAAACACCATCTTTATTCACCGCTCTTACTTTAAACGCATAAGGTGTTTCTGCTTTTAGATTTTCAAACAATAACGAAGTATCTTTTATTGTTGAATATTTTCTTCCTTCAAATTCAATTTCGTAATAATCTGCATTATCAATTTTATTCCAAGTTGGTGTCAATGTATATGCTTTTCGATTATTTTCTGTTACTTCAACTTGTTGTGGAACACTTAATTTTCCTGCATTTTTCAATAACTCATTTACAGGATTATATTCGTATCCATAAAGATTAACAATGATTTGATTCGCTGAATTTGTTACATCAACTTTTTCAAGATTAATTCTCAAAACTGGATTTTTAATCATTTCAACCTTTGAAAAATCAGAATTTAAAGTCGAAAATTGATTCAAATTAGGTTTTGCATCATAGAAGAAAACATTCGATTTAGATTCTAATTCTTTAATTGAATGTACTTCTGTTAATTTTACCTTTTTATTTCCAACTTTTACTTCAATTTTAGAAGGTTTAGATGTTGTGTTAATTCTAAATTCTGTCGATTTTTCTTTGACAAAATCTTTATACGAACCAACACTTGGCTGAACAATAACTTGTGCTTTCGTTCCAACTAATTCTTGTGAAATTGATGTCGTTACACCTTCATTTGTTTTATAAGCTTCTGTTCTCCCATCGTCATCATACTCAGTAAACGTTGAATTTCCGTACGGATATATTTCATATATACGATGATTTTGATTGATTTCATGTACATTGTTATTCGGATTTGCCATCGGAATGATTGCACCACGTTTTACAAAAATTGGTAATTTCCAAAGCGGAGAATCAAAATTATTAATGATCTGATTTCCATCAAATTGATGTCCCGTTAAATAATCAACCCATAAACCATCTGGTAAATAAATTCCGTTTCTTAAATCGTTTCCTTTATCATCAGATTTAGTCGCTTGATAAATTGGTGCAATCAAAAAGTTTGAACCATATAAATATTGATATTGTGTAGAAGTTCCTAAAGTATAATCATTCGGATATTCTAAAAACATCGCACGAATTTGTGGTAAACCATCTACAGATTCTCTTGCAATAGAATAAGCATAAGGAACTAGCTCTGATTTCAATTTCAAATAAAAACGATTAATTGAAGTCGCCGGCTCTCCCATTGCTTGTGGATATTTTTCGTTTCTACCCCAACCATCCATATTCAATTGCATTGGCGTAAAAGTTTTCCATTGGAAATCTCTCACATTAACTGGGATATTTTTTCCACCAAAAATACCATCTACATCAGACGTGATATTTGGTTGCCCAGATAAACCAGAACCGATATACGTTGGAATATGAAAACGAATGTATTCCCAAACTCCTCCTGTTTGATCTCCTGACCAAATTGAAGCAAAACGCTGAGTTCCTGCCCAACCATCTAGCGAAATAATAAAAGGACGTGCCATATTTCCATAATAAGGCATAATATGACCAACATCTGCAACTCCATTTAAACCGAATGAATATCCATATCCAACCCAAGCTACATCTGTTTTTAATACACGAACGCCAGCATCTCTCACCTCTTTTACAATATCTCTTTGCAATAAAGCCGAAACACTATCTTTTGGATGTAAATCTGATTGTGTCCACAAACCTATTTCAACTCCATTTTTACGCGCATAATCTCCGAAAGATTTCAAATTCTGAATATTTCCATCAAGTGTAGAAGTTTGTCCATAACCTGCTCCATAACCGTCATTAGGAAGAACCCAACCTAATGGCATATCATGTTTTTTGTAACGATCAATAACCGCACGAGCAGAAAATTGGTAATTATTTCCTAATTCTCCGTTCAATGATTCTTTAATTCCATTTGTATCTTTCTGACTTTCTTTATATTTTTTTCCATCTTCGAAAAGAATTCCATTTTCATCTTCTTTCCAATAATCACGGTTATACGCATTTAAATGTCCTTGATAAAACCCAAATTTTGGTAATAACACTGGATTTCCTGTCAATTGGTAAAAATCATTTAACAATGCTTTTGGCTCATTATTTAACATAAAGAAAACATCTAAATAGTTTTCATCATGCGATAATTCTACAATACCTTTTTCTTTTGCTCCAAAATCATACTTTCCTTTCTTAAAGGTGTACCACATCATTCCATAACCATTCGTCGACCAATAAAAAGGCGTAGGCGAAGCTACTCCACCGTCTGTCCAACTATTTTGATTTTCTATTGAAATGATTTTTCCTTTATGAGAAAAACGCCCATTCTGAACTCCTCCTCCATAAAAATATTCTTGCGGATTTTCTTTTAAAAAGATTGAAACTGTTTTCTCTTCAAAATCAGCAGGTTTTATTTCTTGTACAACAACTCGATTTTCTTTTTTGTTGTAAATTGTAAATAATGAAGTGGTTTTATTGATTGAAATTTCAAGTTCATTTGTTGAAATTTTAATTTCAGAAGAACTATCTTTTAATGTTAAGTTTTCGACTTTTTTTCTTGGTTGATCTACCAAAATCTGCGCTTCTGGTTTTGCTTGTGGATCACGAATTATTCCACCATTAATATCTTTAAACAACCTGAAAATATTATTCCCATAAAAATCAAACGTTGTACGCTGATTATCTTCGTTAATAATTTCTATTGTTGTTGAATTTATTTGCTGCGCTCTGACAATCTTTTTTACAACTTGTTGAGTAGATTGACTTGTTTTTTGAATTTGTTGCGCGTTTGTAAGTGTAAACAAAAATGGAAAAGTTAAAGCTAAAATAAGACGCTTATCTTTTAACATTTTTAAGTAATTTTTTCTCATAAAAAATTTTTCTGTGTGAGTTTTCGATGAGAATTAAATTTAATAAGATGATTTTAAATCATGTCATAAAAAAGGAAAAACCTTTTACATAAAATGCAAAAGGTTTAAAAAATATTTCTATAAAAGTTTTATTTTGCTTAATCAATCGCCTTAACGACTGCTTTCTCAGCTTCTTTACGTGTTCCATCAAAACCGTCAACTCCAGAAACTGTTGTATATTTCAATACAAATTTTTTCCCAGGATTCATTCTATTATAAACAGACTGACACATTAACGTTGCTTCGTGGAAACCACATAAAATCAACTTCAATTTTCCTGGATAAGTATTGATATCACCAATCGCGTAAATACCTTCGATATTTGTTTGATAATCTAATGCATTATTTACTTTGATCGCGTTTTTCTCAATTTCTAATCCCCAGTTGGCAATTGGACCTAATTTTGGAGAAAGACCAAATAGTGGAATAAAATAATCTGTCTCGATCTCGAAAGTTTCTTCTCCTTTCTCAATAACTAAACCTTCTACCTTTCCATCACCTTTAATTCCTGTAATCTCTGCAGGCGTGATTAAGTTGATTTTACCAGCTTTTTTCAATTCAATTACTTTATCAACAGAATCTAAAGCGCCACGGAATTCATTTCTTCTGTGTACTAACGTAACTTCAACAGCAACATCAGCCAAGAAAATAGACCAATCCAAAGCAGAATCTCCACCACCAGCAATTACGATTTTTTTATCACGGAACAATTCAGGATTTTTCACAAAATACTCTACTCCGTTTTCTTCGTATGCTTCAATGTTTTCGATAATTGGTTTACGAGGCTCAAAAGACCCAAGACCTCCAGCAATCGCAACCGCTTTTCCTTGTATTTGCGTTCCTTTATTTGTTGTTACAATAAAAGTCCCGTCTTCTTGCTTATCAATTGTTGCAGCTTGTTCGTTTAATGTAAAACCTGGCTCAAATTGTTTGATTTGCTCCATTAAGTTGTCAATCAATTCACCTGCACCAACAGAAGGATAACCAGGAATATCAAAAATTGGTTTTTTTGGATACAATTCTGTCAATTGCCCTCCAGGTTGAGGAAGTGCATCAATAATATGACATCTCATTTTTAATAAACCTGCTTCGAAAACGGCAAAAAGACCAGTTGGCCCAGCTCCGATAATAACTATATCTGTTTGAATCATTTTTTTGAATTTTATTTAGAACGTTGCTAAATTGAATGCAAATTTAATGAATTTGAAGAGATTAATCGATGATTATCATCAGAAGTGTAATAATATTTATCGAAAATAAAAAAAGACAAACTCAATTATGAATTTGTCTTTTAAGCTGTAGCGAAGAGCAGAATCGAACTGCCGACCTCAGGGTTATGAATCCTGCGCTCTAACCATCTGAGCTACCTCGCCTTGTTTTTAGTGGTGCAAATATAAGAGGTTATTTTCGATTAAAACAAATCTTTTTTGAAATATTTTTAAGAAAAAGTCGCATAAATAGGCTAATTGATTGAAATATTGAAAGTTGTTTCGATTATTTTTTTTAATAAAATTTATACAACAAAAAAATCCTCAAGAAAAACTTGAGGATTTTGATATTTTGAATGCTTTTCAACTTATGCTAAAGCATTTTTAATGCGTGTCATTGCTTCTCTCAATTCATCTACAGAAGCTGCATACGACATACGAATACAATTTTTAGATCCGAAAGCTGAACCAGAAACAACTGCAACTTGTGCATGTTCTAATAAATATAAAGCCAAGTCATCTGCATTGTTAATTGTAACTCCGTTATATGTATTTCCGAAAGTAGCCGTTACATCTGGAAACAAATAAAAAGCACCTTTTGGCTCGTTTACTTTGAATGTAGGAATTTCTTTTGCCCAACCTAACATTAATGCGCGACGTTCTGCAAAAGCATCAACCATATATTGTACAGAACTCGGATCTGCTTCTAAAGCTGTAATTGCTGCACGTTGAGCAATTGATGTTGCTCCAGAAGTTACTTGTCCTTGTAATGTTTCGCAAGCTTTTGCCAACCAAGCTGGTGCTCCAATGAAACCAATTCTCCAACCTGTCATCGCAAATGCTTTTGCTAATCCATTTATGGTTACAGTTTGATTGTAAACTTCTGGAAAAGATGCAATCGATACATTTTTTTCACCATAAACAATGTGTTCATAAATTTCGTCTGAAATAATAATTACATCTGGATATTTCGCTAAAACCTCAGCCAAACCTTTCAATTCTTCTCTTGTGTAAACAGATCCTGAAGGATTACATGGAGAAGAATAAATAATAGCACGAGTTTTATCTGTAATTGCAGCTTCTAATTGAGCTGGTGTAATTTTGAAATCGGCTTCTAAAGTTCCTTCCACAAAAACTGGTGTTCCTCCTGATAATTCAACTATATCAGAATAAGAAACCCAATAAGGTGTAGGAATAATTACTTCCATTCCTTCATCTACAATTGCCTGTAAAACATTATAAATAGATTGTTTTGCTCCTGTAGAAACAACAATTTGGTTTGGAGAATATTCTATATTATTATCACGCTTAAACTTCTTACAAATTGTTTCTTTCAAATCTGCATATCCTGCAATTGGAGGATATCCTGAATAATTTTCGTCGATTGCTTTTTTAGCAGCCTCTTTAATAAAATCTGGAGTATTGAAATCTGGTTCGCCAATACTTAAACTAATCACATCGATTCCCTGTGATTTTAATTCTCTTGCTTTTGCAGACATTGCAATTGTTGCAGATGGTTTCAAATTTTGTAAACGCTTTGAAAGTTGCATAATAATTGTGAGTTATGTGTAATGTAATAATTTATTCATGCGAAGATACTTTATTCTCCGTATAATTTTATTACTTTTAATCATTAAAAATCTAGAATAAAACAAAAAAATTATGGCTGAAATTACATTCAAAGGAAATCCTATTCATACCGGAGGAAATTTACCTATCGTTGGTGAAAAAGCTCCAAGCTTTGCTTTAACAGCAGGAGATTTAAGCGATAAAACTTTAGCTGATTATGCAGGTAAAAATGTTGTTTTAAATATTTTCCCAAGTGTTGATACAGGAGTTTGTGCACAATCTGTAAGAACTTTTAATAAAGAAGTTTCTTCTGCACCAAATACAGTGGTATTATGTATCTCGAAAGATTTACCTTTCGCTTTATCTCGTTTTTGTGCTGCAGAAGGTTTAGATAACGTGGTAACTCTATCTGATTTCAAAAATGAAGAGTTTGCCAATGCATATGGTGTAAAAATGGTTGATGGACCTTTAAATGGTTTATTATCTCGTGCTGTAGTAGTTGTTAATCCAAACGGAGAGGTGGCTTATGCTGAACAAGTTCCAGAAATTGGTCAAGAACCAGATTATCAACATGCTTTAGCGGCGATTAAATAATCAAGATTCATATCAAACAAAAAAGCGTTACCCGAAAAGTAACGCTTTTTTAGTTTGACTATTTTATGTAAAATAAATTACTTCGCAAACTGAGCAGCTAATTTTTCTGCTTTCTTCGATTCTGAGTAATCATAGAATCCTTCTCCAGATTTTACTCCTTTTTTACCAGCCGTTACCATGTTTACTAACAATGGACAAGGCGCATATTTAGGATTTTTGAATCCGTCGTATAATACTTCTAAGATTGATAAACAAACATCTAAACCAATAAAATCAGCTAATTGTAATGGTCCCATTGGATGTGCCATTCCCAATTTCATGACTTCGTCAATTTCTTTTACTCCCGCAACACCTTCGTATAACGAGTAAATTGCTTCGTTAATCATTGGCATTAAAATACGATTCGCGATGAAACCAGGATAATCATTCACTTCTACAGGAATTTTACCTAATTTCTCCGACATTTCCATAATCGCTTTCGTTACTTCATCTGTCGTATCATATCCACGAATAATTTCGACCAATTTCATCATCGGAACTGGATTCATGAAATGCATTCCAATCACTTGTTTTGGACGACTTGTTACAGACGCAATTTTTGTAATCGAAATAGAAGATGTATTAGACGCTAAAATTGCATTTGCAGGCGCTGCTTCGTCAATTTGCTTGAAAATTTTTAATTTCAAATCTAAATTTTCTGTTGCTGCTTCTACAACTAAATCTGCATTTTTAACTGCTTCAGCCGTATCTGTAAAAGTTGTAATATTATTTAAAGTAGCTGTTTTATCTTCTTCAGAAATTTTTTCTTTCGCGATCATACGATCCAAATTTCCAGCAATTGTTTTTAATCCACGATCTAAACTATCTTGAGAAACGTCAACTAAATTTACTGCAAATCCTGATTGTGCAAAAACGTGAGCAATTCCATTCCCCATCGTTCCAGCTCCAATAACTGTAATGTTTTTCATCTTTTTGTATGTTTGTTTTTATTATTTATTTTTCGAGATTCGTTTTGCGTTTTGCGAAATCCGTACTTCGATTATTCTTTCTCGATTGTTTGATTTTTGATGACTTGCTGTTCTTTTTCAAAATAAGCAATAATCTCCAATGCAACTTTCAATGCATTTCGTCCATCTTGCAACGAAACTTTGATTGGTGAATTATTCACAATAGAATCTGCAAAGCTTTCTAATTCATCCAAAATTGCATTATTTGGTAAAACTTCTGGATGTTCAAAACAAATTTCTCTGCGATCTCCTTTATCATTTTCCAAAATCATTGCAAATTCACTTGGATTTTCTGGTGCTTTGTGCATTTTGATAATTTCAGTCTTTTTCGTCAAGAAATCAATTGAAATATACGCATTACGTTGAAAAACACGCATTTTTCGCATATTTTTCATTGACATACGCGATGTCGAAACATTTACCACACAACCATTCTCAAACTCAATTCTAGCATTTGCAATATCAGGCGTATCACTAATTACCGAAACTCCAGACGAATGAATTGATTTGATTTCAGATTTTACAATTGATAAAATCACATCCAAATCGTGAATCATCAAATCTAAAACCACAGGAACATCTGTTCCACGAGGATTAAATTCTGCCAAACGATGTGTTTCGATAAACAATGGCTCTTCGATAAAAGGTGCAGCCGCTGTGAATGCAGGATTGAAACGTTCTACGTGTCCAACTTGCGCTTTAAGTCCTTTTTCATTTGTCAATTTCAACAAATGATCTGCTTCTTCTAAGGTATGCGTAACTGGTTTTTCGATGAAAAAATGTTTGTTTTTTTCGATCACTTTCAATGCTACTTCATAATGCGATAATGTTGGTGTCACAATATCAATCACATCAACAGCATCGATTAATTCGTCCATCGAATTAAAGTATTTATACCCAAATTCAGCTTCAACTTTCTTTCCATTTTCTTCAAAAGAATCAAAGAAGCCAATTAATTCGTATCTTTCCGATTGATTTAATAACTTTAAATGGATTTTTCCAAGGTGCCCAGCACCGATCACTCCTACTTTTAACATTTGGTAGATTTTGCCGTTAAAATTAATGAGAATAAGTTGTATTTAATGCATTTTTGTAAAAATTTTGGAATATGTCGGTAGACGATTTTAAACACAGAGGACGACGCAAAATGTTGGTTGATTTGTTGCGCTCGAAAGGAATTGAAGATGAGAACGTATTGGAAGCTATAAATTTAGTTCCGAGACATTTATTTTTAGATAGCGCTTTTATAGAGTTCGCTTATCGCGACGAAGCATTTCCTATTGCAGCAGGACAAACAATTTCACATCCTTTTACAGTTGCTTTTCAGACACAATTATTAGACATTCAGCGAAATGAAAAAGTGTTAGAAATTGGAACGGGATCTGGATATCAAACAGCTGTTTTGGTTGCTTTAGGCGCTGAAGTTTTTACGATAGAACGTCAAAAAGATTTATTTGATTTTTCGAAAATCATGTTGAAAAAAATCAATTTCGAACCGCGTTATCAAACCTACGGAGATGGTTACAAAGGTTTGCCTTCTTTTGCACCTTTTGATAAAATTATTGTGACAGCAGGCGCACCAGAAATTCCTGAAGAATTAAAAAAACAATTGAATATTGGTGGAATAATGGTGATTCCAGTTGGTGAACAATCGCAACGAATGATTGTGATTATACGTTTATCAGAAGATCAATTTGAACATTACGAATTTGGAGATTTCAAATTTGTACCGATGTTAGAAAGTAGAGATAAATAATAAATAAATCCAACTCAATTGAGTTGGATTTATTTATTATTTGAATATTTTTTATTAATCATCAATTTTCTTGAAATTTCCGTTTTTATCAAACTTCACTTCAAGTCCATTATTCAATTTTACTTCGATTTCGTTTCGATCTCTTTCAATTTTTGTGATTGTAGTATTCGGAAAACTTCTTTTCACATAATTCGAAATTTTAGCTGGAATAAATCCTGTTGGAATGGCATTTCTATTTCCATTCACCTCTTTCCAAAAACCATCTCCATCGAATTCTACTTTTGTTCCGTTTGCTAGATACACTTTATATTCTTTCGAAAAAAAATCGTCATCTAACATCACAGAACCAACTTGTTTTGCACCAAAATGTTTGTTAATAAATTGTTGACCAGTTTTTGGAACTTGATGATATTTTATTAGTTTATCTTGAGCAAATGAAACCAACATTACACTTAACATGATTACACTTAAAAACTTTTTCATATTGTTTGATTTTATTATTATAAGACAAAGTTGCAAAGTGAATTGGGAAAGATTTAGGAATAATTTACCTTTTTAAAATAAATTGATGAAAAGGTATTTCGTATTGATAGTTTAGCTTTAAATTTTGTTGATTTTTTATAATCGTATCGACGATAGAAAGCCCCAAACCATTGTTTCCTTCACTCATTCCTTGTTTATAAAATCGATTAAAAATAATATTCGAATCTAATGTCAAATTTTTCCCTGTATTTGAAATAATCAATTGATTTGAATCACTTTCAATCTTAATAATTTTTTGTTCGTTATTATGTTTTATCGCATTTCTGATCAAATTTGAAATTAAAACACGCGCCAAATCAACATTAAAGTCAACAATAAAATCTGCTTTGAAATCAGTTTCTAATTTGATTTCTTCTATTTCTATAATCGATTCATAATCTTCGATCAAATCTTTTGTCAAATTCGTGAAATTAACCTCAACATTATTTTTATATTGATTATTCTCAATTCGCGATAGCATCAACAACGATTTGTTAAGATTCACCATTCGCCAAAGTGTTTGCTTTGTATCCACTAAACTCAACATTTCTTTTTCTGGTAAATCAGAATTTTCGATTAATAAATCAAGTTTATTCAATGCAATTGTCAAAGGTGTCTGCAATTCATGTGAAGCATTTTCGATGAATAATTTTTGCGAATTAAAAACCTCATCGTTTCGATTAATCATTCGTTCAATCTCATTCTGCAAATACGAAAACTCTTTTACATTTGTTTCGACAATCTTTGGTTTTTCGTTGTTTCCCACTTCATATTTTCTTAGTTGAGAAATTATTTGACCAAATGGTTTGAATGCTTTTTTTAATCCAAAATGATTAATCAATAAAATACTAATCAAAATAAAAAAGTATAGGGCAACCAAAGAAAGTGATAAATCATAAATTAACTCATCTTCTTCAACTGTCGATGTTCTAATTTCTAACGCATATGGATGATTTTCTTTGTCATAAAAACCCGTTCTCAACACTCTGTAAGGTTCCATATCATCATCATATCCCATATAAACTAATTCATTCGAAAAATGATTCGTTTCATCATATTTACTCTGATCAACTTTAGAGATTTTGAACTGACTTAGTCCAAATTCGTTTGTATTTAGTAAATCTGGATCGCGATAAGCTTCTCGTATAATTTCAATTTTTTGATTTTTTAATCCATCATCCACATTATCATAAACCTCATCCAAAATCAAGGAATGAAAAAGAAATGCCCAAATCGCAATAACTATAATTAGCCAAAACGTTAGGTAACGAAACGTATAATTTTTTAGTGATATTTTCATCTTAAATCAACTTGTAACCAATTCCATAAACTGCTTGTAAATCGGCTTCGGAGTTTGCATCCTTCATTTTTTTTCTTAGATTTTTTATTTGTGAATAAATAAAATCTAAATTATCTGACATCTCAATATGATCTCCCCAAACACTTTCTGCTAGTGTTGTTTTCTGAAAAACTCGTTCGGGTCTCAACATAAAATAGTATAGCAAATCGTATTCCTTTCTATTTAATTTCAGCTCAATATTATTAACTTTTACCAATCTATCTTCTGAAAAAATTTGAATATTTTTATAACTTAAAATATCTTCACCTTTTTGTAGATTTTTACGAAAAGCAACTTTTATTCTCGCCAATAATTCAGCAAAATGAAATGGCTTTGCCAAATAATCATCCGCCCCAACCAATAATCCTTCTACTTTATCATCAACTGAATCTTTTGCCGACAAAATAATCACTGATGTTTCTTTATGAAGTTTCTTCAATTCCTTTAGCAACGACATTCCATCACCATCAGGTAACATCATATCCAACAAAATACAATCATAATCAAATGAAATTATTTTATCTAAGGCTTGCTCATAATTGTCCGCAGATTCTACGATCATCTTTTCGTTTTCTAAAAACTCAACAATCGTTTCTTGCAATTTAATTTCATCTTCTACGACTAAAATCTTCATAACTTCAGTTTTAATAATTGGTAAAAATAGATAGTAAAATAGGAAAGAATTAGGAAAACTCCTACTTTTATTCTCAAAATTTAAGATTTCAATTTTGAAAAAATATAGTTTTAAAAACGATTACAGCGAAGGTGCACATCCTTCTATTTTGAACCGATTAGTCGAAACCAATTCGACACAAAGTATTGGTTATGGTGAAGATGAGTTTTGTAATGAAGCGCGAGAATTAATTACAAAACATATAAAAAGGGATTCTGCTATTCATTTTGTATCTGGTGGAACTCAAGCCAATTTAATTGTTATTTCATCTATTCTAAAACCTCACGAGTCTGTAATTGCAGCAGAAAGTGGACATATTGCGGTTCACGAAACTGGCGCAATTGAAGCAACGGGACATAAAGTAAATACAATTGTAACAAATAACGGAAAAATAACGCCTGAGCAAATTACAACTGTTCTCAATACGCACACTGACGAGCATATGGTAAAACCTAAATTGGTTTATATTTCTAATTCTACAGAAATAGGTAGCGTGTACACGAAAGCTGAATTAGAAAATCTTTATCATTTTTGTCAAGAGAAAAATTTATACTTATTTGTAGATGGAGCACGTTTAGCTTCTGCTCTAACTTCTTCTAAATGCGATTTGACTTTAGAAGACATGGCTAACTTAACGGATATTTTTTATATTGGCGGAACAAAAAATGGTGCTCTTTTGGGAGAAGCCATTGTGATTAACAATTTACAATTGAATGAAGATTTTCGTTATCACATCAAGCAAAAAGGTGGAATGTTAGCGAAAGGACGTTTGATTGGAATTCAGTTTTCGGAAATGTTTCGAGATAATTTATTTTTCGAAATGGGAAAACACGCCAACCACATGGCAGAAAAATTAGCACAAGCTATTTCAGTAAATGGTTACAATTTTTTAACTGAACCATCTTCTAATCAAATTTTTCCAATTCTACCAAATACTGTTATCGAAAAATTACAGCAAGATTTTGAATTTTATATTTGGCAAAAAATAGATGAAGAAAATTCTGCGATAAGATTAGTTACTTCATGGGCAACTCCAGAAGAACAAATAGAGAATTTTATCAAATCAATATAAAAAATAAAGGATCCATAAATTATTGGATCCTTTTATTTTAATAGTAATCTTTCACATTTTTCAAACGCTCTTTTGCACGCTTGTATTCTGCTTTTCGGATTTCTTTTTTACGTTTCATCAAGTTTTTATCGTACGAATAGCGATGTTCTATTCTTTTGATATCTCTTTCATATTCATCTTCCAAACGATCTAATCTATCATCTATACGATCTTTATAATAATCATTGTCATAATGTGAGTTTGACCATTTATATCGTTGAGAATCGTTTAAAATTCTATCTATATCATGTTGTAATTGAATAGAAATTTCACGTTTTCTTCTTCCTTTTTCATAACCAGCTATACTGCGATCTCTTCCTATTCTTTCGAAATCTTTACTTGCTTGTCTTTTTAAGGCAATTATTTTATTTTTTTGACTATTTGATATTCCGTAATAATCAGATCTTTCAATTAAAACATCAACATTTCTATCATTTCCATCATTCGGTCTATGTTGCGCATAACTTGATAAAGCACATAACGCAAAACCAAAAATTAAAAACTTCTTCATATTCTAAACTTTTCATTTTACATAAGCAAAGTCCGTGCTGAAATGGATAAATTTTTAAAAATTATTTCCAATTAATACATTATCAATATTTTAAATTTTACTTTTTTCTAAGGCTTGTAGAATATCTTCAATAATATCTATTTTATCCTCTAAGCCTACTGATAAACGAATAGAACCTGGCATAATTCCTAAGTCTGCACGCTCTGCATCTGATAATTTAGCATGAGTTGTTGTTGCTGGATGAGTTGCAATAGACCTTGAATCTCCTAAATTTGATGTATACAAAATCATTTCTAACGCATCAATAAATTGAAATGCACGCTCTTTTCCACCTTTTACTTCAAAGGTTACAATTCCGCCACCGCCTTTCATTTGTTTCTTCGCTAATTCATATTGCGGATGTGATGGTAAAAAAGGATATTTTACATCAGCTATTTCTGGATGATTTTCCAATGCTTCTGCCAAAGCCAACGCATTTTCGCAATGACGATCCATACGTAGTGGTAACGTTTCTAAACTTTTAGAAATAGTCCATGCGTTGAAAGCAGACATTGCTGGACCTGTATGACGAATAAAAAACATCATTTCATTGATTAATTCTTCTTTTCCTACAACTACTCCACCTAAAACACGACCTTGTCCATCCATGTATTTTGTTGCAGAATGAATTGATAAATCAAACCCAAATTCTAAAGGTTGTTGTAAATAAGGCGTCGCAAAACAATTGTCAATTGCAAAAATTACATGGGGATGTTTTTCTTTCAATTTTGTTAAAGCCTCTAAATCGAATAATTCTAATCCTGGATTTGAAGGTGATTCTAAGAATACAATTTTTGTATTTGGCTGAATCGCTTTTTCCCAATCTTCAATATCCGCAGTTTCTACATATGTATAGGTTACGCCCCAACGTGTAAACAATTGTGTAATTAACTGATGTGTTGACCCAAAAATTGCACGACTTGACACAATGTGATCTCCACTTTTTATATACGATGCAAAAGATGCAAAAACAGCAGCCATTCCCGAAGCAAAAGCCAAACCTGCATCTGCTTTTTCTAAAGCACAAACTCGGTTAATAAACTCGGTTGTATTAGGATTTGCATAACGCGAATAAACCATACCTTGCTCTTCTTCTGCAAAAATTGCACGCCCTTGTTCTGCGCTATCAAAAATAAAACTTGATGTTAAATATAATGGAACTGAATGCTCGCGAGTAGCAGATCTAGGTGCTTGCTCACGAATTATCTTCGACTGATCTTTTTTCATAAGAATCAAAGTTAACGATAGTTTTATTAAGCTAAAAGCTTTTAATAAAGTTTTAAACAGAAATTATTTCTATTTTCAGTCTTTATTTCAAAAAATTGACTGTTTCAAAAAAGATTTTTAGAAATATTTCAGAAATGATTTTAAAACTTTCATTTTCATCACGATTAAAAATGATTAAACGAGTAATTATTCCTAAAATTTCATTCAAATTTAATCTCTACCTTTGTAATCTTATATCAATATATGTCATTCGAAAATTTAGGATTATCACCATATTTATCAAAAGCAATTACAAAACTTGGATTTTTAAAACCTTTTGAAATTCAGACCGAAACCATTCCGCCTATTTTAAAAGGTAAAGATGTAATGGGAATTGCAAAAACTGGTTCTGGAAAAACCTTGTGTTTTGTTGCGCCTTTGTTACAAAAAATTCAACATCAATCGTACGAAAAATCTCGTGCTGTGAAAGCGTTAATTTTAGTTCCAACTCGCGAATTAGCCGTTCAAATTGAGCAAACCTTTGCAGGATTACAAACTGCTTTACGTCGCGAAGTACAAACACAAGCTGTTTATGGTGGAACTTCGATTAATCCACAAATGAAGAATTTATATGGAACTGAAGTTTTGATTGCAACTCCTGGTCGTTTATTGGATTTGATGGATCATAATGCTTTATCATTAGATCAATTACAATATTTGGTGATTGATGAAGCAGACAAAATGTTTCAAATGGGATTTGGTGATGAGATGAATAGAATTTTGAAAAGTGTTCCGAAAAAGAAACAATCAATTCTATTTTCTGCTACATTAAATGATAAAATTGATGAGATAAAATCTACGTTAAACATCGATCCTCTTGTTGTTGAAATCAAAAAACAAGAAATTGATTTGGAGCAAATAGAGCAAATAGCTTATAAAGTTGATGCCGAAACAAAAGGTCCATTTTTAAGATATTTAATTAAATCTGAAAACTTAGAACAAGTATTGATTTTTGTTTCCTCGACACGAACTGCAGATAATTTGGTTGAGAAACTAAAAAAGAATAAAATTTCTGCAATGGCTGTTCACAGTAAGAAATCGCAAGGAGCGAGAATGGATAATTTAGAAGATTTTAAATTAGGTGATGTTCGTGTTTTGGTTGCTACAGATTTGATTGGACGTGGAATTCATATCGAAGGTTTGCCAACAGTTATTAATTACGAATTACCTCGATCGCCTTTAGATTATGTACACCGAATTGGACGTACTGGTCGTGCAAATGCAAACGGAAAAGCAATTAGTTTGATAACTGAAGAAGATTTGCATCATTTCAAAATCATTCAGAAAAAAATGGGTAAAAAAGTAGATTTACTTCCAACTGATGAAGTAGATTTATACGGTTACTAAAATAAGTTTTAAGTTATGAGTAATAAGTTCTAAGTTTTCTCCGAACTCATTACTCATAACTATTAACTCACTACTTCTAAATATGCGGACCAAGCATATTTTTAGGATCAAGGATCTCATCTAATCGCTCTTTAGACAACAAACCATGATCTAAAACTAATTGATATACACTTCCTCCCGTTTCTAAAGCTTCTTTCGCAATTTTTGTACTTGCTTTGTAACCAATATAAGGATTTAACGCTGTTACAATTCCAATACTATTTTGTACTTCATTTTTCAAATGTTCTACGTTTGCAGTAATTCCGTCCACACATTCAATACGCAACGTATTCATTGCATTTGTTAGATATTGAATTGACTCCATAATAGAAAAACCAATAATTGGTTCCATTACATTTAATTGTAATTGTCCCGCTTCGGCTGCCATTGTAATCGTCAAATCATTTCCAATAACTTTAAAACAAACTTGATTCACCACTTCTGGAATTACTGGATTTACTTTTCCCGGCATAATCGAAGAACCTGGTTGCTTTGGAGGTAAATTAATCTCGAACAAACCTGTTCTTGGACCTGATGTTAGCAAACGCAAATCATTACAAATTTTAGATAACTTAACACAAAGACGTTTTAAAGCAGACGAATAATCTACAAAAGAACTTGTATCCGAAGTCGCTTCAACTAAATTATCTGCCAACGAAACATCTTCGTTCATAATTTTTGCAATCTTTGTTGTACACAATTGCGCATAACCAGGAACGGCATTCAAACCTGTTCCAATAGCGGTTGCTCCCATATTAATCACTAATAAATCAGCAGCAATTCGGTTTAAATTATCAACCTCTTTTTTTAATGTATTTGAAAAACCTTCAAACTCTTGACCTAATGTCATTGGAACCGCATCTTGTAATTGCGTTCGTCCCATTTTTATAACATGTTCAAATTGTTTTGCTTTTTTCTCAAAAGCTCCGTACAACTTTGTCAAAGCCTCTACCAACGGTTTATTCATATTAAACAAAGCTAATTTCAAAGCTGATGGATACGCATCATTCGTAGATTGCGATAAATTCACATGATCATTTGGTAAACAAAATTGATAATCTCCTTTCTGTTTTCCTAAATGCTCTAATGCAATATTTGCAATTACTTCATTCGCATTCATATTCGTAGAAGTTCCCGCACCACCTTGAATCATATCAATCGGAAATTGTTCTGTATATTTTCCAGCAATTAACTCATTCGAAGCAAAAGAAATTGCATCAAATAATTCTTTCGATAATATTCCTAATTCATGATTTGCTTCTGCAGCTCCTAATTTAACCACACCTAAAGCCTTAATAAACTCTGGATAATGAGACAAATAATTATTTGAAATTTTAAAATTATTTATCGCTCGTTGCGTTTGCACTCCGTAGTAAGCAGTTTCAGGAATTTGTAATTCTCCTAATAAATCTGACTCCGTTCTCATTCTTTATAGATTGTTTGTTATTGTTGATTAAAGGTATGAATTATTATAGGATAAAATCTAAACACGGATTGCTAAAAATTTCAAAAAAGATATATCTTTAAAACATTAACACAAAAGAGATGAAAGCAGCTCGATATTATTCGTTGGACGTTTTTCGTGGCGCAACTGTCGCCTTAATGATTTTGGTCAATAACCCTGGAACTTGGTCATTTATGTTCGATCCATTAGAGCACGCGCAATGGCACGGATGTACGCCAACAGATTTAGTTTTTCCTTTCTTTTTATTTGCGGTAGGAAATGCAATGGCTTTTGTGATTCCAAAATTGCAACAACAACCTCAACAGATTTTTTGGCAAAAAATTATTAAACGAACAATTATAATTTTCGGAATTGGATTATTTATCAATTGGTGGCCTTTTTTGAAATGGGATAACAACGAACTTATTTTTAAAGCTTGGAAAGATTCGGAAGAAAGTGGAATTCGAATAATGGGCGTTTTACAACGAATTGCTATTGCGTATTTTTTTGCTTCGATTATTGCTTTCTATTTTAAACAAAAACAAGTTTTATGGATCAGCTGCGCTATTCTTATTTTGTATTGGATTTTAACTTTTAGTTTAGGAACTTCAGATCCTTATTCGTTAGAAAGTTTTATTGGAACCAAAATCGATAATCAATTACTTGGTTTAGCTCATATTTATAAAGGAGAAGGAATTCCATTCGATCCAGAAGGTATTTACAGTACAATTTCTACTATTCCTCAAGTTTTATTTGGGTATTTAGTTGGTGATTATATTCAAAAACAAGGAAATATCAATTGGTTAAATCGTCCTTTACCAACAACAGATAATTCGCAATATAAAATGTTGGCAGGTTTATTTGTTTTAGGAACAATTGCACTGACGATTGGCTACGTTTGGCAATGGGATTTTCCGTACAACAAAAAGGTTTGGAGTAGTTCATATGTTTTCAACACAACTGGTTTAGCAATTTTGACAATCGGATCAATGATTTGGTTCATCGAAATTTTAGGGATTAAAAATCGATTAATGAAGTTCTTTGATGTTTTTGGAAAAAATCCTTTGTTCATCTTTGTTTTGAGCGGATTATTACCTCGATTATTAGGTTTAATCAGAATTGAAGCTGGTATAAATGATAAAGGAGAAATTAAATTCGTTTCTCCATTAGGTTGGTTTTACGAAAATATTTGTGCTAAAATTCCTGGAATTCCAGAAATCGGTTCATTTGTTTATTCGTTAATTTTCTTGGCTTTCTTTTGGTGGTTAGCGTATTTATTAGATAAAAAGAAAATTTATATTAAGGTGTAAAAAGTTTTATGTATAAGTTATAAGTCAAGTGAAATAAGTTTTTAGTAAAGATGTCTCGATTCCTCGACATGACATCAATTATCAGCCTATATTTCATTTTCTTGTCATGTTGAGCGAGTAAAACGGAGTCGAAACATCTAATATATGGAATATCTAATAATAAAATTATTAAACCTTTTTATAAACTGCATAAAACTGGTAAAAATGCTGAATTTCTTCAACATCAAAAATAATTTGCTTCCATTGATTTAATTCCAAAATCAATTGATTGTCTTGTTGTATAAACTTTCCTACAAAAATTTCATCATCATTCAAATACAAACCAAACTTATCATTTACCAAATGTAAACGCTCCACTTCCAAATGTTCAAAAAATAAAATAGCAGATTCCTCTTCATTAAAATCGATAGGTGAAGCGATATTCGAAGAATATTCTATTGCAATAAATTGATGCGAATTATAGATTGGAAAATAAATCGACGGATAGTTTTCTATATTCGAAAATAATTCTTTTTTTAACTGAATTACTTCTCTTGATAAAAAAGGAATTGCGCTCAAATTTTTAACATTTCGCAAAGCATCAGCCTCTTCAAAATAGTTGTCAAAATGTAATATTTCGTTAACTGTCAAGTTTTTTTCAATCAAATGATTAATAGGTATGCTAAAATATTTAGCAATTTGAAAAATAGTTTCTATTTTTGGTTCAGCACGTTTTTCTTCATAAGACGAAATATTTCCTCTACTAACTTCAAATAAATCAGCAAAAGCTTGTTGAGTTAAGTTCTTAACTTGTCTTAATTTCTTTATATTTTCACCTATTTTCGTCATTATTTAAAATTTTAACATTTTTATTTGCTAATTATTTTAGCAAATTGTTTAATTTTATGGAAACAAATTACAAAAAACACTAATAACAACAAAATGAATTATTTTTCGAAGATTGAAAATTTTATTCAAAACATAAATTACACCATCAGTTACAAAGATGAAAAAGATGGTGTTTTTATGATTGAAAATTTATTGGATGGTGTTCAAAATCTGATTGTAGGAATTGCACCGCCCGTTATCATTTTCGAGTTGTATTTATTTACAATTACAAATGATAATCTGGATATGCTAAAAGCGTTGTTGATGAAAAATCGCGATATCATTCATGGTGCTTTTGCAATAACAGAAGACGGAAACAAAGTTATTTATCGTTACACACTTCAAATTGCGAATCTTGATCAAAACGAATTTGAAGCAACGTTAAACTCTTTGAGTTTATTGATGAGCGAATATTCTGCTCAATTAATCGAATTTTCTAAACAATAAAAACAACATCACTATGAATATTTTTAAACGTATTTTTAGAATTGGACAAGCAGAAATACATTCTGTTGTCGAAAAAATGGAAGACCCAATTAAAATGACTGAACAAGGAATTCGTGAAATGCGCGATGATCTTAATCAATCATTAGAAGCTTATGCAAAAGTAAAAGCAATGGCAATTCGTTCGCAAAATAGTGTGGACAAAAAGAAAGAAGAAGCCGCAGATTACGAACGAAAAGCAATTCTATTATTAGAAAAAGCTGGACGAAATGAAATTACAGTTGAACAAGCCGAGAATTTAGCGAAAGAAGCTTTGGGCTTGAAAAATCAATTGTTAGAAGAAATAACTGAATTAGAAAATCAAGTTATCATTCACGAAAAATCTGCTAATGAAGTGCATAAAAATGTTGAGGTTCTTAAATTCAACATTAATAAATGGGAAAATGAATTGACTACGTTAAAAGCACGTGTAAAAGTTGCTGACGCTACAAAACAAGTGAATAAACAAATGGCAAAAATTGATGCGAATAGCACAATTAGTATGTTAGAGCGTATGAAAGCCAAAGTAGAAGAAGACGAAGCGCTTGCGCAAGCTTACGGAAGTATGTCAAAAGATTCGAAATCGGCTGATGATGAAATTAATGACACGCTAAAAGGAGATTTAATTCAAAATGAATTAGAAGCTTTAAAACTTAAGATTCAATCAAAAAATCAAGAATAAAATTAATTCTTTATGGCAAAATTTGAATACAAAACAATCGAAATTAAAGCTGAACAAGGTATTTTCAAAGTTACAATCGATCAAGAATCATTAGATAAATTATTAAATAAATATGGAGCAGAAGGATGGGAATTAACTTCTTCAACTCCATTATCGAACAATGGAATAACTTACAGAATTTATTTTACCTTTAAGAGACAAGTTTAACACTAAAAATTAACACTAAATGACTGAAATTTTAGACCTACTTTTTAATCCATTGGCAAATGGAATTATGACCATTTTAATGGGGTTTTCTCTTGTCTATTGGGTGTTTCAATTGTTAGCTGGTGACGGAATTGATCTCGGAACAGATTCTGATTTTCATATTGGAGACATCAATGATGTTGATGCGCATCACGAAATAGACGCTGACCATGATGCTGATGCTGACGTGCATCACGAACCAGGTTTTTGGGCGCAATGCTTAGAATTTATCAATGTTGGTAAAGTTCCGTTAATGGTCATTATCACGTTGTTCAAATTTATCAGTTGGGTTATTACCATTATTTCTTCAATTGTTTTTGGATTAAGTAAATTAGGTCTTTACTCGGTTCTAGTTTTAATTCCAGTCTTCATCATCACGTACTTTATGATGCATTGGGTTACAAAACCACTTGTAAAAGTATATGCGGAATTGGGTTATCACGGAGAAGAAGAAACTGATTTTATCGGAAGAGTTGGAAAATCGAAGTCTAAAATCACAGGAGATAAAATAGGTTCTGCTGAATTTCAAGTCGATAAAGATATTATTACACTTAATATTAAAAGTCAAACTGGTGAAGAAATAAATTTTGGAGATACCATTATTATTACAGATGAATCTCCTTCAAATCATTATTATTTAGTCATTAAACACATTACTTTAAACAATATTTAACCCAATCATGATACTAATCTTTCAATTTATTTCGTTTATTATCGAAGATATACTAACCTTAATTATTAACTAAATCAATCAAAACTTATAAAAAAATCTCATGACAAATTTTATTCTTTTAGCAGTCGGAGTGATTGTTTTCATCTTTATTGCTTTCATCGTAGTTTTAAGTGTTTTCTATAAAAAAGTTCCGCAAGGAAAAGCCATCGTTCGTACTGGTGTTGGCGGTTCGCAAGTTGCTTTCAACAAAGGAATGTACGTAATTCCAGTTTTTCATAAGATGGAAATTATGGACATTTCGATTAAGAAAATTGATATTGCTCGTCAACAACACGACGGTTTAATTTGTAAAGACAACATTCGTGCAGATATCAAAGTTGCATTTTTTGTACGCGTAAATAAATCAGTAAATGATGTTATCAATGTTGCTCAAAATTTAGGAACAGAAAGAGCATCAGAACCAGAAACATTAAAAAGTATTTTCGAAGCTAAATTCTCAGAAGCTTTAAAAACGGTTGGAAAAAAGTTCGATTTTATCGAATTATACGAAGCTCGCCGTGAATTTAGAGATGAAATTTTAAATATAATCGGAACAGATTTGAATGGATACATTTTAGATGACTGTGCAATTGATTACTTAGAACAAACTGAATTACAATTTTTAAGCCCAGATAACATTTTAGATTCTGAAGGGATTAAAAAAATCACAGAATTAACAGCTCAACAGAATATGAATGCCAATTTAATTCGTCGTGAAGAAGAAAAAGTAATCAAAAAACAAAATGTAGAAGCGCGCGAAGCAATCTTAGAACTAGAGCGTCAATTAGCCGAAAAAGAAGAGCGTCAACGCAGAGAAATCGAAAATATAAAAGCACGCGAAGAAGCAGAAATTGCAAAAGTTCGTGAAGAAGAACGTCTAAAAGCTGAATCTGTTCGTATTACAACAGAAGAGCAATTAGCAGTTCAAGAAGAAAATAAATTGCGTCAAATTATTATCGCAGAAAAAAATAAAGTTCGTACTGATGCCATCGAAACGGAACGTGTAGAAAAAGATCGTGCATTAGAGCAAACAGAACGTGAGCGTATTGTGACTTTAGCTCAGATTGATAAAGAAAGATCAATAGAGGTTGAAAAGAAAAATATTCAAGGCGTAATTAAAGAACGTGTTTTGTTAGAAAAAGGCGTAATCGAAGAGCAGCAAGGTGTAAAAGATGTTGAGGTTTATCGTGAGGTTGAACGTAAGAAACAAGCTGGAATTATTGCTGCATCTCAAGAAGCTGAAGAGCGATTAATTGAAACTGTAAAAGCTGCTGAAGCTGCTAAAATTGCGGCAGAACAAGAAGCAGCTCGTCAAGTAATCGAAGCAGATGCTCAAAAACAAGTTGCAGAACGTAAAGCACAAGAGTTATTAATTGATGCGGAAGCTAAAAAAGAAGCGTCTTCGAAAGAAGCAGAAGCTCGTAAAATTATTGCAGAAGCACAGGCAAAAGAAGAAGCAGCAATTGGTTTATCAGAAGCTGAAGTAATGGTTGCAAAAGCAGAAGCAGAAGAAAAACAAGGAACTGTAGAAGCAACTGTAATCGAGAAAAAAGCAGAAGCAATGCGTAAAGAAGGTTTAGCGCAAGCAGAAGTTGTTCGTGAAAAAGCATTAGCAGAAGCAAAAGGAATCGAAGAAAAAGCAGAAGCAATGAAGAAATTGGACGGCGTTGGAAAAGAGCACGAAGAGTTCAAACTTCAATTACAAAAAGAAAAAGATATTGAATTAGCTCATATCAACATTCAAAAAGATATTGCAGGAGCACAAGCTGAGGTATTATCAAATGCATTGAAATCAGCGAAAATTGATATTGTTGGTGGAGAAACAATGTTCTTCGAAAATATTGTCAAACAAGTTTCTAATGCAAAAGGATTTGATCATTTAATTAACAATTCTAAACATGCTACAGATATAAAAAATGCATTAATTGACGAAGATGGCGGAGGTGATTTAGCTGGCAAAGTAAGAAGTCTTGCCGATAAATATGGTATCTCATCAAACGACATCAAAAACTTAACAATTACTGCTGCATTAATTAAATTACAGCAAGCGGCAACAGCTTCTGGAAATAACGAAGATACTGGATTTATAAATTCTCTTTTCGGAATTGCAAATCAGTTAGGCGTTTCAAACAAGAAAATAGGTTAATCTATTAAACAATAATAGAGTGATTGGAATTTTATCATTAAATCGCTCTTAATTAAACGTTTAATCACCTTTTAGATTTTAATTTAATGCAAGAAGAAAAAAATATTAACGTTACCGAAACGCTTGATGCAGGCGCGTACGAAATCATCCGAAAAAGACTTCTTACACAAAAAGATTTTCTTTCGGAAAGATTAACGAAATTGAATGATGCTCGAAAAGAAGTCTTCAATTCTACCAATTTTGCATTAAGCGCAAACCAAAGAATTACGACAGAAAATACATGCGTTGCTCGTGGAATTATCGCATTCGATAAGTTGTGTATTTTTGGGTACAACGTGCATTTCGGTTTACGTACAGACATTCAGTTGAGCGATGTTTTTAGTATTTATCTGTTTCAAGAAAATCAATTTATTCCTCAACCTCTCGACCTAATTAATGACCAAAATTTCTTTACCGATTTTCAGAATTTATATAAATATTACCGCGATTCTATCTTTTCTAAATTTCGTAGAACAGATAATTATCTGTACATGGTTTTCCAAACTAGTAAAAGCGCACAAGATTTAAAAGCGTTTAAATGGTTAATCAAAGACGGAAAATTAATTTATCAAGACGATCGCAGTATTCACGAAGTAAAAAAAGCAGATCAATTTGATTTCGAATGGCAAAAAACGTCTATCGATGATCGTCGATTAGGGAAATTTCCGCATATTTCTATTTTAGATAAAATTTTTATCGAAGCGATTGGCGGCGATATTACGTTTAAAATTGAAGATAATACGGATTCTGGAAAAGGAATTTTCACTGAAAAAGTGACACATTTAGATCAACAATTAGATGATGCCGAATATTATTATGCTGATTTAGGAAATCTAATTGCGGTTAAAATCAAACCGTTTCAAGAGGATTTCAGAGCCTATATTTTTAATGTTCGCACCAAAGAAGTTATCAACATTCCTGCACTTTTAGATGCGGCAGTTTTGTTACCCGATAATCAAGGTTTAATTTTTTCGAATGGTTATTATTTACAAAACGGAACATATCATCTTTTCGATAATAATAATTTAGAGCATTTTCAATTTTTCCGTCGTGTAAATTCTCCAAACGGAGAAGATTTTATGTACATTTTCAATCAAGAAGATACCAATACATACATTCTTTTATCGTACAATATCATTCAACAAACCGTGGAAACACCTATCGTTTGCAATGGTTTTACGATTTTTAAAGATGGGAGTTTAATTTATTTCCGCACCGAAGAAGAAGCGACAAGACATCATCAAGTTCAAATTTGGCAAACACCTTATGTTGAACGTTTGATTGAAAACACAGAGAAAACAAATCATCCATTATATAAAATTGGAAACAAAGACATTGTGAAAGCAATGGCTGAATCTCAGGAGGTTATTCAATTAATCAACAAAGAAGATTCGTACGAAGGTTTATACGAGGACATTGTAAAAAAAGCGAATAATATTGTTGATGGATATTTTTGGATCAATGACAAAGATACTTTTGAGCTTGCGATTCCTTTATTAGAAATTAAAACAGTTGCCAATACAGCGATTGATGAATTTGCAAAAGTTCAAATTCAGAAAAAATTTGCGCAAGAAACCTTAGAAAAAACGGAAGAATCGATAGAAGAAATCGTTTTCAAAGTAAATAGTACAACCTACAATCAATTGGATTTATTGGTTGAACATTTAGCTGAAGCGCGTAAAATTCAAGGAAAAGTTATTGATTTACGTTCAATTCGTTATATCAATTTAGAGCGTGTTCAAGAATTAGAAAATCAATTGCAAAAGGTAAACGAAAATTTATCAACCAAAACAATTGAGTTTCTTTTATTAGATGAAGCACTAATTCCGTACGAAGAAAAAGTTGCTGAACAGAAAAATTTAGTAGCTTCTATCGAGAAAGTTATTGATGCGAAAGTTATCGAAGAAGCCTGTCTTAAAATTGCTTCAGAATTAGAATTATTGATTGATATTCTGAACAGTTTAAAAATTGAAGACGCAACGCAAACAACAAAAATCATTGAGAAAATCTCGGTTATTTTTGCTTCGCTTAACGAAGTTCGTGCACAATTAACACGTCAAACTTCTGCTTTAAAAAGTAAAGAAGCTGTTGCAGAATTTTCTGCTCAAATTACGTTGTTGGAGCAAAGTGTGGTCAACTTTTTAGAGTTATCAACAACTGCCGAAAAAACAGAAGAATACAATACAAAAATCATTGTTCAGCTTGAAGAATTAGAAAGTAAATTTTCTGATTTTGATGACTTCGCCTTAAAAATTGCAGATAAACGCGACGAAATTATCAAAGCGTTCAATTCGAAGCGCGAACAATTAGTTGAACAAACTAACAAACGCACCAATTCATTAGAGCAAATTGGTTTGCGCGTTTTGAAAAATATCGAAAATAAATCCAAAACTTTTTCTGAAAAAGAAGAAATCTTAGCGTTTTATTCTTCGGATTTGATGATTGATAAAATGCGTCAAATCATTCAAGAATTAAAGGATTTGAAAGATGTTTCGAAAGCTGAAAACCTTGAAAATCTTTTAAAAAAATCGCAAGAAGATACGCTTCGTGTTTTACGTGACAAAACCGAACTTTTTGTTGATGGACAAAATATTATTGCGCTTGGGCAAAATAAATTCACGGTAAATACACAGCAATTAGCATTGACATTGTTGAATCGTAACAACGAATTATTTTATCATTTAACTGGAACAAGTTTCTATCAAAAAGTTAAAAACGATGAAATTTATCGTTACCAAGATATTTGGAACCAAGAATTTGTTTCGGAAAATCAATTGATTTATCGTGCTGAATATTTAGCTTATCAAGCTTTTTTAGCGAGAAATGAAAATGATTTTGATGCTGAAAAATTTATCAATCAAATCATTGAACAAAATTATTCTGAAGGTTATATAAAAGGTGTTCACAATTTTGATGCACTTCGAATTTTTACTGAATTGGTAAACATTAATTCGAAATTAGATGTTTTACAATTTGATGCTCAAACTCGTACAACTGCTCAAATTTTCTGGTATTCTTTAGAACAAAAGTTGCAAGATAAATTGAATGCGATGATTAATTCAGCTCAATTAATTTTGAAAAATTTTCCGAATTCAAATCGTTTTGAAAATATTCTAAATGAAATCAAAGAGCTTTTTGAAAATTGGGAAACTGAATGGGATAAAACAATCACAACCTCAGAAAAAGTTGCCAATTATTTATTTAGAACTTTTACGAAATATCAAGCTTTTTCGATGAGTAATGAAGCTGAAATGTTCAGAAAAGAATTTATCAATTACTTAGAAAAAAATAAAAATTCGGATGATTTTAATACATTGATTAATGATCAACAATTTTCATTCACAGAAAAATTTTACTTGATCGAAAACTGGATTCATTCTTTTATCGATGAAAATGAAAATTTTTCAACTTACAGAAATGTTGTAAATGAAGTAGCAACGATGTTATTGTTTTCTAAAGATAAATTTCAGTTAACAAATGGAAATTCATCTATCATAATTGACGATTTAAAAGGAAATCATGCCGTAATAATTGATGGCATTTATACACAAAATTATCATGAACTTATTTCGAAATTAGAACATTTCACAAACGTCGATGTTCCAAATTTTAAATCATTCCAAAAGTTAAAAGAAGAAATTTCGAAATCATACGAAAAGGATTTAAAAATTACTGAATTTGAACCAAAAGTTTTAACATCATTTGTTCGAAATAAATTAATCAACGAAGTTTATTTTCCTTTAATCGGAAATAATTTAGCTAAACAATTGGGAACAGCAGGTGATAATAAACGTACTGCTCGAATGGGAATGTTGTTGTTAATTTCTCCTCCAGGTTATGGAAAAACGACGTTGATGGAATATTTAGCCAAGACAATGGGCTTACATTTTGTGAAAGTGAACGGCCCAACGATTGGGCATACTATTACGTCAATTGATCCGATTGAAGCGAAAACTTCAGGCGAAAGAGAAGAATTAAAAAAGATTAATCTTTCGTTCGAAATGGCAGATAACGTGATGTTGTACTTAGACGATATTCAACATTTGAGTGCCGAATTTTTACAGAAATTTATTTCGTTAGCGGATGGACAGCGCAAAATTGATGGAATTTTTGAAGGTGAAAGTAAAACTTACGATTTACGTGGAAAGCGTTTTTGTATCGTAATGGCTGGAAATCCATATACTGAAAGTGGATCGAAATTTCAGATTCCTGATATGTTAGCCAATCGGGCTGATGTTTATAATTTGGGTGATGTAATTGGTGATACCGAAGCGTTGTTCAATTTAAGTTTGATTGAAAATGCAACAGGAGACAATCCGTATTTAGAAAAAATTGCATCTAAAAGTTTGAGTGATTTTTATAAACTTGTAAATTTTGCAACAGAAAATCAAGAACAATTGCCAGATTTGGAAGGTAATTATTTGAAGCAAGAAATTGATGATTTTATTGCCGTTTTAAAGCATGTGATTAAGATTAGAAATATTGTCGTAAAAGTTAATCAAAATTATATTTCGAGTGCTGCAATGCAAGATGATTATAGGACAGAACCTCCTTTCAAAATGCAAGGTTCGTACAGAAATATGTCGAAATTGGTTTCGAAAATAGTTCCAATGATGAACGAAAAAGAAATTAATGAAACGATTTTAGCGCATTACGAAAGTGAATCACAAACGTTGACAACAGATACAGAATCGAATTTGTTACGATTAAAAGAAATTGCAGGATTGATAACTGCTGAAGAAAAAAATCGTTGGGAGACAATTAAAGCAACATTTGTTAAAAATAACAAACATGGTGGTCTGAATAAAGACGACAAAGTTTTTGCTCAACTGCTCGAATTCAATGAGAATTTGGAAGGAATTATCCAAGCAATCTTGAAAAAATAGAATCAAAAAAAACCGCTCATAATGAGCGGTTTTCATTTATTCAACAAACTTTTCTCCTCGAAATGTTTTAATAGGATTTCCTCTTTCTATAGAAGTTTGATTGTTCCATTTTTCTTGAATCAAATCTTTGATTCTATTCGTTTCAAATTCTTGTAATTTCAATAACAAACGAGTTGTTGCAATTTTTTTGTTCTGATGTTGTGAACGTGAATCCATCGAAACAACAGATATTCCAGATGGTTGATGAATTGCACGAACAGCAGAATTTACTTTGTTCACATTTTGTCCTCCATTTCCTGAACTTCGCATCGTTTGGTAAACAATTTCATTTGAATTGATTGAATATTCTTTCGGCATTTCTAATTCAAAACAACCTATAAACCAATTTTTCCGTTGATGAGATTTACGATACGGACTTTTTCCAATCCATAAAATTGTTCCAATCCATGATTTTAAAAACTTCGTTAAATCTATTCCTTCAAGTTCTATAATAACAGATGAAAGTTGATGAAAATCTTTATCCAATTCTCTTTCAATTATATTAAACTTAATCTCAGAATTTATACATACTTCCGAAAAACGTTTGAAAACATTGGTCACCACAAAATTACATTCTACAGGACCTCTTCCAGATGTGATTTGAATTATCTTTTTCATCATCATTATTTATCCATTCGTACAATTTTCGGTGTAAAAGTTCCTAAGACCTTCACCAGTTCAGTTTGCAAACTCATTACAGTTTTTATGTTTTTGTACGCAAAAGGCGCTTCATCTACGCTTCCACCAATCAACTCAATTCCTGCATCTTTCAATTGCGAGTTCATAAAACTTTTGGTAATCGTGGATTTACATTTCGCACGAGACATTTTTCGTCCAGCACCATGCGATGCCGAATTAATACTCAATTCATTTCCTAAACCTTCTACGATATAACCATTCGCAGTCATAGAACCTGGAATAATTCCAAGAACTCCTTTCCCTGCAGGTGTTGCACCTTTTCGATGAACTATTCGTTCCTCATTATCTACAATTTCTTTCCATGCAAAATTGTGATGATTTTCAATATTAAAAACAACTCTTTTTCCTAATGCTTTTGCAATTCTTCGGTGAATATCATCGTGACAAGCCTTTGCATATTCTCCTGCAAAATTCATCGCAGCCCAATATTCTTGCCCATCATGCGTATCCAAATCTAACCAAGCCAGATGTTGCACTTGTTTTGGAAGCGGACATTGTTTCGCCGCCAAATACGTGTAATGTTTTGCAATATTGGCGCCCAAACCACGCGAACCGCTATGTGTTAGCACTGCTAAATATTCTCTTGGAATCAAGTTCCATTCTGGTTTTACCTCATCTAATTTTACAATTCCAAATTCCACAAAATGATTTCCACCACCCGAAGTTCCTAATTGTTGATATGCTTTTGTTTTTAAACTTTTCAAAAGTGGAATTTCATCAAAAATTGATCGTTCAAAAATTTCATGATCTACTTTTATTTTATGTGTTTCATACATTCCAAATTTGGTATGATCTTGTAAAATTTGAATCAATTGGTGTGATTTACCTTTCAGAAAACTTGCTGGTAAATCATAAACCGAAAGACTCATTCTACAGCCAATATCTACACCAACTCCATATGGAATCACAGCATTGTCTGTTGCTAAAACTCCACCAATTGGCAATCCATAACCCGAATGTGCATCTGGCATCAAAGCTCCTTTTACTGAGATTGGTAATTTTAAAGCATCATATAACTGAAATTTTGCCTGTTCATCGATTTCGTTTTCTCCAAAAATAGAGAAAGGTGAACGTGTTGTTTTTAATTCTTGCAATCTAACTTCAACAGGTTTTATCAAGCCTTCTGCTACTTTTCCCCAAATACCATGACCTACATATTTCTCAGGCTCAAGTAATACTTCTTTTGCTTCTGTTAATATCGTTTGTTTCTTTTCTTTTTTTCTGTATCGATGAATTTGTCCTAAAACAATATTAATCGAATTATTATTTGGAAAGCCTAATTTTATAAAGTCCTTTCCAGAGATTTTATTTCCCATGATTAATGTCTTTTAGATAACTGATGTTCTTTATTCATCAGTACTTCAGCAATTTTTAATGCTGAATTTTTATTGTTAAAAAATTTCCTTTTCCTAAAAGGATGTTTCAATTTTGGTTTTCGATGATAAGAATAGCCTTTGCCTATAATTTTCTTATACATCAAAGATTTATTTTTATAATTGTCAAAAAAATGATCGATTTGCGCTTCTTCACGCTTCAAATCAATATCAAGTGGTTTGTAATGCGTAATCATATTTGGTTTGATGATTAATCGAAATCGCCAAGGTTGAAGAAATTCATAAATTCCTTTGAAACGCTTCAACACAGGATCATAAACTTGAATACATGCAAAATATCGACGTTCATCATCATTCAAAATTGAATGTGAACCCGAAAATTCATACGGTTGCAATTGTTTCAAATTTTGAATTCTTGGAACATAAACTTTTTTGCCATATCGTTTCCTTTTCTTGACAAACTTTCTGGTATCTGAAAATTGAGAGGTATTAATTTTCTTTAATAGCTGAGTAAAAAAATTAATTTCTTTCTCATTTTTAATATCTTCTCTCAATACAAAATATCGTTCAAAACCTTTTTGATAAGGTTCTTGTAAAGGAACAAGCTGAATATTCTTTTGTTCAAGAAAAATTTCTTTTTGACGTTTATATTTATTTCTTACATTTTTTTCTTTTGCTGTTTTTATCAATCTCTTCTTCTCTCTTTTTGAACGTAATCGAGTAAAAAAGAATATTAAATCTTCCATAACATGGATTATTTGTTAACAAATCATGTTTTTGAAATAGTTAGTGCTAACTATTTCCTCCTCGGAAAAATTTAAGAGTTATTCTGAAGTAGAATAAAAAAGAAAAGCCCGAAGATATCTTCGGGCTTTAGAATATGTAAAGTAAATTATTTACGAATTTATAGCACGAAGAATACACATTGCAAAAGCGTTTGCAACAGTTGAATTTTGATATGTACGTTGATTGAACATTTTATTCTTCGGTATTAATAGTTAAACTTATGATTTTTATCAGTGCAAATTTAAGTCAATAAAATTCAATTTTCCAAATCTTAAATTAAATTTCACTAATAATAGGGAGAAAAAACAAAAGAGATTGCTAAAAAACAATCTCTTTCTTTCGAAGACATAATGTGCTATTATACTTTGTTAATTATGGGATTAACGTTATGATTTTAGTTGGTTAGGTATTTATTATGTCTTCTATATATAAAAGTAAATGCTTGAATGAAAAATTTGGGATTTTCAGATAATACTTTCCATCCCAAAAAAGAATTTATGAAAAAAACTGTTTAGTTTTAGTTGAGAAATTTTATCCGATAAAAGCAAATTTATCTTCTAACATTGCTCCAATAATTGGTAAAGGTTTTTTCACACCATTTGCAGCGTTAATAATTCCGATAACAATTAAAACAGGAATAATAAAACTTATTATACTTAACATTCCAATTCCTGTTATTGAAATAATAATTATTAAAACAATTTGTAAAAGAAAAGAAAAAATCATTAGTCCTAAACTTTGCTTTAAATGAAATTTTAATAAATCATCTGCTTTATCTTTTCCTACAAAATAAGCAATTAACCATCCGATTAAAGTGATGTATGATACGATTGATAATGTTTTGTTGTCCATTGTTATAATTTTTGTTGATTATGCTTTTGAATAATTTTCTGATACAAATTTGTTATAAATCAAAAAATAATCAAAGAACTTGCTTACTACTTAGTAGCTACAACCAAAAAACGAAACAACTACAGATTGACTACAGAATTACATACATTATTATCAATCAATTATTTAAATTTTAGTATTTCTAAATTTTTTATAGACTGAATTTTTTATTCAGTAAGATTTTTACGATTTTTGAAGTATGAAAACCTTCCTAAGATTTATTACTCTATTCATAATCTGCTTACAAAGCAATCAATTGTTTGCGCAAACTAATTACGTTGATAGCTTACAAATAGAATTAAAACAAAAAAATATTTCGTCAAAAGACAAGTTTGAGCTACTAAACAAACTTTCTGAATATAGTCGAACATCAGACCTATATAAAAAGGCCGATTATTATATCAATCAACAAATTATTTTAGCAAAAAAAGAAAATAATCAGTTAGAATTGGTTAAAGCTTATGTGCAGCGGGGTGTTATTTATGAAAATCAACAACAATTTGAGAAAGCGCAGAAATCACTTGATACGATACAAAAAATCACAAAAGAATCGACAGATTTTCTTCCTAAAGCTTATTATCAGTATCTTGTAGCTTATCATCAACTGAATTTAGGTGACTACACAAAATCACAAAAAACGGTTCAACAATTTATTTCGCAATTGGAACAAACTCCAAATGAATTTATTTTAAAGTCAAAATCAAATTATCTCTTATATGGAATTCATGCAACATTAAATGATGCAAAAAACTCAATTCTATATGCAGAAAAATCTTTAAAATATGCAGAAGATTCTGGTGATAAAAATTTGTTGGTGACAACTTATGCTAATTTAGGAGTTGCGCAATCATTAAGGTATCATGAAACAAAAAATCAAAAAGATTTTGAAAAATTAATTGAAATAAGTAAAAAAGCGGTTTTAATTAGTCAACAAAATCCTTCAAAAGTTACCAAATACAATTATGCTATTGCGCTACTAAATCTTTCTGATTACGAATTATATAATCCAAATCAATCTTCGCATATAAAAGAAGAAATTAAAACCAATTGTTTGAAAATTGTAGAATTGTGTAAAAACATTCCTAATTCTCAAAATATTTCGGCTGGTGCTTTAGGGATTTTAAGCAAACTTGCAATTGAATCAAATCAATTATATTTAGCTGAAACTTACTTGCTTCAAGCAAATGAAATTTTGTACACTCAAAATATCAAAGATTTTTATGCTTTATTAAGTAATTCAACCGAATTAGCAGATCTCTATAAGTTAAAAGGAGAATATCAAAAAGCATTCGAATATCAAAAAAAAGCAACCGAATATTCAACCGAATTATACAATCAAGATCAGGCTGAAACTGCAAAAAAATTAGAAGCACAATTTCAATCTGAAAGAAAAGAAGTTGAGCTTAAAAACCTTGAAGCAAAAAATAAAAGTTTAAAAAAAGAACGCATTTTATATATCTGTTTGGGAGTTTTAGGTTTAATTGGTGTTTTTTTTATGTTTAGATCCTATCATTTTAGATTACGTTATTCTGTTGGAAGAGAAAATCAGTTGAATGCAGAAAAACATGAAGCTGATTTGAAATTGCAATTACAAGAAGAAGAGCAAGCACGTTTGCAAGCAGAACAAGATTTATTGACTTTGCAACAACAAAAATTACAGGATGAAGTTTTGGCAAGTCAACTGCATTTGGAGCATAAAAATAATGTGTTGAAAGATTTGAAGGACAAAATTAAAAACGATTCTTCAATCAATCTTAAACAAGTTATTCGAGAAGAAAATATGATGGACAATGATTTTGAAGGAACAAAATTTCGTATTCAAGAATTACATCCAAATTTTTTCAAAACATTAAGCGCTCACTCAAAACAGAAGCTTACTCCTTTGGATATGAAATATTGTTCATACATTTATCTTGGTATGGATACCAAACAAATTGCGAATTTGCTTAATATCGAGCCAAAAAGTGTTCGTATGACCAAATATCGTTTAAAACAAAAGTTTGGTTTATCTAAAGATGAAGAATTAAATTTATTTTTTCATCAGATTATTTCGTAATTTCTTTGGTATCAAATAGTGAATACGTTTTCAAATTTTTGATTGGATTTTTAGCTGAAATAATCTTTTTTTCGTTTGGAATCAAATCAAAGAAATTGTCATCAAATTCATTATCATCATCTAATAAATAAATATTTTTAGCTAAAACATTAGACGAAATTTCGAATTCTGAATCATTGATTTTTTTGATTGAAAGTATCGGTCGAATTAAAATCAAATCTTTTGGTTTAACAAAGAAATAATTAGAGGTATATTTTTCATTTTTGGTTTGAAATTCAATCTTCAAAAAAATGTTATTTGGATTATTTCCTTTTAATATTTCATTGTTTAACACAATTCCGACAGTTGAAGAATTTTCTAGTACAGAAATTTCTTTCGCTTGTTGCCAACTTTGTTTTCCTTTAAAATCTTGAATAGAAACTTTTAAATTTCCTTTTAAATTTTCAAATAAATCATTTATAATATAAACTGAATAATGATTTTCTTTCTTTTCTACAGAAATCAGAACATTCTCAAAACTTCTTTTCACTTGATAATGCAAGGCTTTCCAATTCCCATAGTAATCCAAAGACGACCAAGAAGTGACAGGCCAAACATCATTTAATTGCCAATATAAACTGCCCATATTATACGGTTTTGCTCGACGATGCGCTTCTATTGCAATCTGAGTTCCGCGTGCTTGTAGTAATTGAGAAGTATAATTATACAATACAAAATCTTTTGGAACTACATAATCTCGTTGCAAATATTCATTAATTGTTTCCCAACCTTTTGGATGTTTTTGGTGTGTAGAAACAATCTTAGAATTTAAACTCAACGTATCATTTGTCGAAAACATATTTTTTATAGTAGAAATAGTTGGCATTCCTTGAAAACCATATTCAGAAGCAAAACGAGGAACTTTCTTTTCATACATTTCAAAAGGTTCCATTCCCCACCAAACACCCCAATAATGAGAATCTCCTTGTGTTAAACTTTCCTTTTTTCCCCAACCTACCGAAGGTGATGAAGGCCAATAACGATTTTCATTTTTTGGTAAAAGTGAATCTAAAACACCTGGTATAATTTGATGAAATGTAGTTTGATAATCATTCCAAATAGATAATGAATCGGTTTTCGACCATCCCATTTGTTTTTGATATCCCCAATTATGCCACGCTTCATCAATTTCATTATTTCCACACCAAAGCGCTATCGACGTATGATTTTTTAATCGATTCACTTGATCTATGGTTTCATGTTTTACATTGTTCAAAAAATCTTTATCGCCAGGATAAAAAGCACATGCATACATAAAATCTTGCCAAACCAACAAACCTTTTTCATCGCATAATTCATAAAAAATATCATCTTCATAAATTCCGCCTCCCCAAACACGAAGCATATTCATATTCGCTTGAATCGAACTATTGATAAGCTTTTCGTATTTATTTTTTGAAACTCGAGTTACAAAATTATCTTGCGGAATATAATTCGCTCCTTTTATATACAATGGTTTTCCGTTTATTTTAAAATAAAAACTACTTCCAACCTCATCCTTTTCTTGTACCAATTCTATTTTTCGCAATCCAAATTTTAAATTCTTATAAATTTCCTCTTTTCCTTGACGAATCTTAAAATTATAGTCATACAAAAAAGGACTTCCCATTCCATTTGGCCACCACAATTTAGGCTGAGCAATTTCTTCTTATATTGTAAGATGATTAATTCCTTTTGATACTTTTTTTTGATATTTACGTTGATTAAATTCTATTTCTGTAATCGAATTATGTTCAGATAAAATAGTGAAATTGAATTTTACTTTTGCTTTGTCTTTATTTAAATCAACAATTACATATGAAAGATCATTTAGTTTAATTTTATTCCAAGAAATAATTTGGATCGGTTTGTAAACTCCTGCTGTTACCAATCTTGGTCCCCAGTCCCATCCATATTGATATTGCGCTTTGCGAGTAAAAACACGTTCTCCTTCTGGTAATTTGTATGGAAGTAAATTTGCTAAACGTTTTCCTTCATTAGAAGAAGATTTAAAATAAATTTCTAATGTATTACCTCTTTTTTTAAGAAGATTTTTAGTAGAAACTTCCCAAATTCTGAACATATTATTGGCTTCGAGAATTAATTTTCCATTCAAAAATACCGATGCATATGTATCTAAACCATTAAATTTTAATTGAATATTCTGAGCATTATATTCATTATCAGTTAAATCAAAGGAAGTTTTGTATATCCAATCTTCTTTCTCTATCCATTGAACTTTTGATTCGTTTAAATCTAAAAAAGGATCAGAAATCAATTTATTTAATATCAAATCTGTATGTACAGAACCTGGAATAGTAACATTTAACCATTTTACATCACCTTTCTTTTGAAATAACCAATTTTCATTATTCAACGTTCTAACCATTTGAGCAGAAACTTGAACTATGGAAATAAAAAGAGAGAAAATAATAAAAGTTGGCTTCATAAAGAATTTGATTTTAGTAAAGATAGAAATTTGAACGAAATATTAACTACCTTAATTTCAATACTAAAATTGAATGAATTGTTTTATTTTCGAAGTAAATAAATCTATTTTTTTTAGAAATTTATTTTATATGCTTTCATTCAAACTGAATTTCATCTTAAATCGTTAAAATATAATTCATAATATTTTTCAAAATACTTGCAGTCTGAGTGGAAAAGATTATTTTTGCCTATTCGACAAGAAGAGTATGAAAAATATCCGTAATTTCTGTATTATCGCCCATATTGACCATGGTAAGAGTACCTTGGCCGATCGTTTATTACAAGTAACAGGCACGATTTCTGATCGTGAGTTGCAAAACCAAACATTAGACGATATGGATTTGGAACGCGAACGTGGTATCACAATTAAATCGCACGCGATTCAAATGGAATATGAAAAAGATGGTGAAAAATATATTTTAAATTTAATTGACACTCCTGGTCACGTGGATTTCTCTTACGAGGTTTCTCGTTCGATTGCTGCTTGTGAAGGAGCATTGTTAATTGTAGATGCTGCACAAAGTATCCAAGCTCAAACCATTTCTAACTTATATTTAGCGTTAGAAAATGATTTAGAGATTATTCCCGTTTTGAACAAAATCGATTTACCTTCTGCAAATCCAGAAGAAGTAACAGATGATATTGTAGATTTAATTGGTTGTGATCCAGAAGATGTTTTACGTGTTTCTGGAAAAACAGGTGAAGGAGTATTAGAATTGTTGCACACAATTATTGAGAAAGTTCCTGCTCCAATTGGAGATCCTGAAGCTCCATTACAAGCCTTAATTTTTGACTCTGTTTACAATCCTTTCCGTGGAATTGAAGCTTTTTATAAAGTAGTAAATGGAGAAATCAAAAAAGGTGACCAAGTAAAATTCATGGCAACTGGTAAAAAATATGGTGCTGATGAAATTGGAACATTAAAATTGAACCAAGTTGAGAAGAAAAATATTAAAACCGGAGATGTAGGTTACATTATTTCTGGAATTAAAGAAGCTTCTGAGGTTAAAGTTGGAGATACAATTACTTTGGTTGACAATCCTGCTGCTGAAGCTATCGATGGTTTCGAAGAAGTAAAACCAATGGTTTTCGCTGGTATTTATCCTGTAGACACGGAAGATTATGAAGATTTACGTTCTTCTATCGAGAAACTTCGTTTAAATGACGCTTCATTAACTTTTGAAGCTGAATCTTCTGCTGCTTTAGGATTTGGTTTCCGTTGTGGATTCTTAGGAATGTTACACTTAGAAATTATTCAAGAACGCTTAGAGCGTGAGTTTAACATGACTGTTATTACAACTGTTCCTAACGTTTCGTACGAAGCCTATTTAGAGAAAGATCCAGAAAAAATGATTGCCGTTCATAATCCATCTGAATTGCCAGATCCATCAGGATTAAACCGTGTTGAAGAGCCATTTATTAGAGCTGCTATCATTACAAAATCTGAATTTGTAGGTCCTGTAATGAGTTTATGTATCGAGAAGCGTGGTGAATTACAATCTCAAAATTATTTAACTCAACATAGAGTAGAAATGATTTTCAATATGCCTTTGGCTGAGGTTGTTTTTGATTTTTATGATCGATTAAAATCTATTTCAAAAGGTTATGCATCTTTCGATTATGCACCTTCAGGAATGAAAGCTTCGAAATTGGTAAAAGTTGATATTATGATTAATGGTGAAGTTGTAGATGCTTTATCTGCCTTAATTCACGTTGATAATGCGTATAATATTGGAAAGAAAATGTGTGAGAAATTACGCGAATTAATTCCTCGTCAACAGTTCGATATTCCAATTCAAGCAGCGATTGGTGCAAAAATTATTGCTCGTGAAACTATCAAAGCTTTACGTAAAGACGTTACTGCAAAATGTTATGGTGGTGATATTTCTCGTAAACGTAAATTATTAGAGAAACAAAAAGCTGGTAAGAAGAAAATGCGTCAAATTGGACGTGTAGAAGTTCCACAATCTGCCTTTTTAGCTGTTTTGAAATTAAATGATTAAGAAATAATTTATCATATTTAAGCCACTCTTTTGAGTGGTTTTTTTATTTCCTATTTTGATAAATATCATTTCATTATAATTTATTTCATATGAATTATGACTTACTTTTGTTCTGAATGAAATTGGCATTTTCAATATTATTTACATCAATTGTACTGATTTGTAGTTTTCAGAATTCGTTGCTGGTCATCGACTACGAAATCAATAGAGATATTTACGAACTACTTTGTGAAAATCAAGAAAAGCCTGAAATGATGTGTAACGGAAAATGTTTATTGAGTAAGAAGACAGACACAACACAGTCTAGTTCGCTAACTGCAAAAATTTTTATTGATATTGTTTACATTCCAACAAATCACGAAAATCTTCATTCAAATTTATTTATCGAAAATTCTTCTAAAATGATCTATTCTGATCAAGAATATTCGATTAGAAAAATGTATTATTCTATTCCAGATATTCCTCCCAATTGTTAATTTAAATTTAATCCCTTTTTTAGGTTTGATATAATTTTTTATCAGACCAGATACCCTATTACCATAATTTAAATAATATAACATTGAAAAAGAATAGAACAACTTTACTATGTCTTATGGCATTTGTATTTGCCATAAACTCGTATGCACAAACGATTGAAAATGATTCTACAAGTGTAACAGAATTAGAAATGGTCAAAATTTCTAAGAAAAATATAACTTCAGATTCTAAAAAAATAAACGTTACTTATTCACATTTACTCAATCATGATGCAGGTAGTTTTTTGAAAACAATTCCAGAAATTTCAGGAATTAAAAAAGCCGGTAATTTTGCAACTGATCCTGTTTTGAGAGGTTTTAAATATGAACAATTAAATGTTGTGATTGATGGTGCTGCAAATGCAATAAATGCTTGCCCAAGTAGAATGGATCCTGCAATTTCGCAAGTAAATATGAATATGATTCAAGATGCAGAAATTTATAAAGGTCCATACAATTTTAGATATGGAACAGCGTTAGGAGGAACGATCAATTTTACAACTATTCAACCCAAATTCACAGAAAAAATTCAGTTAAAAAATCGATTTTCAACTGGTTTTGAAAGCAATGGAAAAATTTTTAGAAATGAACTTTTGAGCGAACTATCTTCTAAAAAAATGGTTTGGATTTTTTTTGGTTCTTATCAAAAAGGCAATCGATACAAAGACGGAAATCAAAACGAAGTACCTTCTGCTTTTCTTCGGTACAATGTCGGTACAAAAGGTACAATAAAATGGAATGACACTAATTTCACAACGTTGCAAGTTAATACAAATCAAGGGAGAGATGTAGAATTCGCTGCCTTGAAAATGGATTTGATTTACGACAAAACATGGATGTTTCAATTAAAACATTTAACAATGTTTAATCATTCTATTCTAAAACAAATCGAGTTTAATTCTTATTTATCAACAGTTCATCATTCGATGGGAACGCCAGATAAAAGTATGATTTCGAATGTAAAATCTTCAACTTTTGGTGGAAGAATGGAATCTAAATTTAATTGGAAGAAAAATTATTTATTTTCTGGTTTAGATTTCAAGCACGAAGAAGCCAAAAATGTTAGTGCAAAAATGTCTTCTATGATGATGAATAAAAATGGTTCATCTTGGCAAGATTCAGAAATCAATCAAATAGGTTGGTTTACAGAATTTACGCATCAATTTCATCAAGCAAAATTTATTGCTTCGTATCGATTAGATTTTAATCAAGCTAATGCAAATGAAATGTCTCCACTTTTCGAGACCTTATACGGAAAAATGAAATCAAACTATATTAATAACAGTATCAGTTTTGGATATAAACAACACTTAAATTCTAAAAATGATGTATCTATATGGATTGGTCGTGGTCAGCGCAGTCCAAGTTTAACGGAACGATATATTAATCGCTTTGTTGTTGGAACAGATGCTTACGAAGTTGTTGGAAATCCTCTGTTGAAGGCTGAAATAAACAATCAAGCCGATTTAATTTATACTTATAAGAATGATAAATTATTTATTCAATCCAATTTATTTTATTCGTATTTAGAAAATTATATTTCAGGCGTTATTCGGGATGATATTAAACCTAATTCAATGCATAGCCCTGGTGTTCGACAAATGCAAAATATCAAAAAAGCGTATAAAACTGGAATCGAGTCGCGCGTAAATTGGCAGTTTCTAGAACGTTTCAACACAGATATTGCTTTTGCATATACCTATGCTAAAAATTTAGTAGACAAAATTCCTTTACCAGAAATTGCACCATTTAATTTAAAATGGAAAGTGGAAGCCGATTTTTCACCATTCAATTTTGGTATTTCCTATCATTATTCTTCAAAACAAAATCGTATTGCTCAAGATTTTGGAGAATTAAAAACACCGCAATTCTCTGTTTTTAATATCGATACCAATTATACTTTAACAAAGAATATTTTTATCAATTTTGAAATAAGTAATTTGTTTGACAAAGCTTATTCAGAACATTTAAACAGAACTTATTCTGATAATACCAAACAGCGAATTTTAGAAAGAGGTCGAAGTTTTAATCTAAACATCAACATGAAATTCTAAGTAAAAAACCGTTCAAATGAACGGTTTTTTTTGTAACAATTGGTGAAATATTTACACTAATAAATTAAATTCCAATCACATGAAAACTATCCTAAAATTAGAACAACTTGCCTTCTTCATTTTTTTTATCATTTTATATAGTCTGTTAAAATTATCATGGATGTGGTTTGCAATTCTTTTTCTTGCTCCCGATATTTTTATGTTAGGTTACCTTTTCGGAAATAAAATTGGGGCAATATCCTATAATTTTATTCATAATTATTTTACGACAATTACATTGATTCTTATCGGTTACTTTTTGCATATTGAATGGTGCTTAATAATTGGATTTATTTTTTCAGCTCATACTGCATTCGATCGTTTTTTAGGTTTTGGTCTCAAAAAATTTGAAGGTTTTAAATCAACTCATTTAGGAGATTTATAATAAAACCGATTAAAGTCTTTAACTTCGTGTTTATTCAAATTCAACATGAAAAATATACTTTTATCAACACTTACATTGGCTTCTTTTTTGGCTTTTGGACAAAATATTTCAAATCAAACAATCGATCAGGTAACAGAAAAAGCCATGAAAACATTTGATGTTCCTGGAATGTCTGTTGCTGTAATAAAGGATGGAACAATTGTTCACTCAAAAGGATATGGAGTAAAATCAATCAAAACTGGAGAGAAAGTTCAATCTAATACTAATTTTGGTATTGCCTCAAATTCAAAAGCGTTTACAGCAGCATCTTTGGCTATTTTAGTTGATGAAGGAAAAATAAAATGGGACGATAAAGTCATCAAACATATTCCCGAATTTAAGATGTATAACGATTACGTTACAAAAGAATTTACTATTCGTGATTTATTAACACATCGCAGTGGATTAGGTTTGGGTGCTGGAGATTTAATGGTTTGGCCAGATGGACACAATTTTACTCCAAAAGATATTATCAATAATATTCAGTTTCTAAAACCTGTTTCCGATTTTCGTGTAAAATACGATTACGATAATTTATTATATATTATTGCAGGACTTGTTATAGAACGCGTTTCGGGGCAATCTTGGACAGATTTTGTTACAAAAAGATTAATAGAACCTATTGGTATGACAAATACCGCAGCAAACTGGAATTTGGTTAAAAATAAGAAAAATGCAATTGACCCGCACGTTCCTATTGATGGTAAATTACAAGTGATTGACCGTTACACTAACACTGTTTTAGATGCAGCTGGAGGATTATATTCGAATGTAGATGATATGGCAAAATGGTTACAATTTAATTTGAATAAAGGAAAAGTAAACGGAAAGCAACTTATTTCTGAAAAACAAATGCAAGAAATGATGACGCCACAAACGATTCAGCCAAATCGTACTACTCCACCATACAACTCATTATTTAAAGCATACGGATTAGGTTGGCAATTGCAAGATTATAACGGAAAATTAGAGGTTTCACACACAGGAGGATTAGAAGGAATTGTAACGCAAACAATTTGGTACCCACAACTTAATTTAGGAATTGTTGTATTAACCAATCAACAAGCTGGTGTGGCATTTAATTCGGTTTCGAATACAATTAAAGATTATTATTTAGGAAATCCCGAAAAAGATTGGGTGAAATTTTATGATGATTTGATGAAATCTCGTGTAGCAGAAGCTGACGGAATTACAGACGAAGTTTGGAAAACTGTTGATGCTAATCAAAAAAATAAATCAATCAAAACTGATGTAAAATCATTGGTTGGAACATATAAGGACAATTGGTTTGGCGATGTTGAAATTTATGAAAAGAAAGGAAAATTAATTTTCGAATCAAAACGTTCGCCTCAATTGACTGGAGAAATGTACTTTTATAAAGAGAATATATATGCTATAAAATGGTACAATCGTTATTTTCATGCTGATGCATATGTTTATGCAGAAATTAAAGATGGAAAAATGTCTGGTTTCACAATGAAAGCAATTTCTCCTATGACAGATTTCAGTTACGATTTCCATGATTTAGATTTTACAAGAAAATAAATTTTATTAAATACTAATCAATTGCGAAGTTCGAATTTCGAACTTCGTTTTTTCTATTAAAAATGAAATTCAAAGGTTACGCATATGGATTAATTTCGTCCATTTCTTATGGATTAATTCCATTATTTATCTTACCCATAAAACGAGCAAATTTTTCGATGGACACAACATTATTCTATCGATTCTTTTTTTCTGCTCTGATAGTTGGTGTTTATTTATTAATCAAAAAACAATCATTCAAAATAGAACTTAAACAAATTCCAGTTTTAATCATTTTAGGATTATTATACGGAATTTCTGCAGATGCGTTGTTTTTAGGATACGATTATTTATCTGCCGGTATAGCTTCTACTTTATTATTTGTTTATCCATTAATCGTAGCTATAATCATGGCTGTTTTCTTCAAAGAAAAAATTACGATATCTACAATTATTGCGATTGTTTTTGTATTGACGGGTGTTGTTTTATTAAGTTTTAAAGAAGGTAAATTCGAGCTTAATCCAATCGGATTAGGAATTGTATTTATTAGTGCGTTGGGTTATGGATTGTATATCATCACTGTTAACAAATCGAAAGTAAGAGATATAAAAGGTTTTACATTAAGCTTTTACTCATTTTTATTCACAACTCTCTATTATGCTACGAAAATGATTTTCTTCAACGAATCTTTCATTTTACCATCGTTAGAATTAACATTCAACTTTTTTACGTTCGCATTTGTTACAACAGTCATTTCGAGCATTGCATTAATATATGCCATAAAAAATATTGGTTCAACTGCAACATCCATTCTTGGAGCATCAGAACCTGTAGTTGCAGTAGCTGTAAGTGTCATGATTTTTGGAGAAAATTTTTCTTTGAGTTTAGCTTTAGGAATTTTCATGATTATTTTAGGTGTAACATTAAATGTTGTGGGTGATGCATATCAACAAAAAAGATTGAAAAAATCGTAAATCCTATTTTAACTTTGCGTCAATGAAACAGAAATTTAATCCTGAAGGTTGGAATCGAATCGAACATTTTAATATGTTCTCGAAAATGGATAATCCGTATGTTGGTGTTGTTGCTGAGGTTGAATGTTCGAAAGCATATCAATTTGCAAAAGCAAATAATCTTTCATTTTTTGCAGTTTATTTACATTGTTCAATGCTTGCAGAAAATAAAATTAATGAGTTTAAATACCGCATTGAAGATGATGAGATTTATGTCTACGATCATTTAGATTGTGGGACTACAATTGGTCGAAAAGATGGTACTTTCGGCTTTGCATTAATGAATTTTACAGAAGATTTTGATGTATTCAATGCGCAACTTCAAGAGCAAATACAAAGTGTAGAAAATTCGGTTGGTTTACATATCAAAAACGAAGAAATTACAATTGGTTTGGTTCGTCATTCAACTTTTCCTTGGTCGAGATTTACAGGTTTAGTACAACCTACTAATTTTGGAACAGGTGAATCTATTCCACGAATTATTTTTGGAAAAGCATATACGCAACAAGACAAAATGTACATGCCCGTTTCTGTAGAAGCAAATCATGGTTTTGTAGATGGTTTACATTTAGCAAATTATTTAGCCGCTTTTGAAGAGGAATTAGGTAAATATTAGAAAACAAAGTTTTCTAATATTTACAAATTACTTTCAATTGCACCTACTTTTTCTCTGTAAAGATCGATTGGTCCATCTAATAAAACCGCAATTATAGTAAGATTTTTATCTAATCTTTCTTTTGGCACATCGATATAAACAATTCCAGGAATTGGACTCCAATACAATTTATTATAAATACTATGACTAATCATAGAGCCTTCTCCTACAATACGAATTCGAGAAATTTTATTCTTTATTCCTTTTAGAGCAATTGGACCAGTTGGCGTTCCTTCTACAAAAAGATACAATGTTTGTTTATCTTTTGACAGCGCACTCATACCAGAATAATGCCCTGCAGGAATTCCTTCCGTTGTTTCGTACAATGCTTCGGCAGACTTTGAAACCCAATTTAATAGTTCCTGATTTGTTTTAGATGAAGTATTCATTTTCATATTTTCTCCATCAGAAGTTAATCCAGAATTTGTAAGCAGATTATTCCCTTTGTTTAACTGATATGCAATTTCGTAAGCAGCAAGTTTCGTTTCTTTTTCTTCTAAAACATCTGATAAAGTAGATTTTTTTGTATTAATTTTCGTTTTTAATTTCAAACTTTCATTAAAACTCAATTCTACAACTGTCACATCTTGATCAAAATTTACATGATGAAAATTAAGTTGAACATTTCCTTCTTGATCTTGATTAAAAGAAACTTTGCTGTTCGAATCTCCTATTATTTTTGCTGAAATTATTTTGGAATTTAATCCATATATTTTTGTAAAATCTTTTGCTTCTTCTAAATAAAGAAACAATTTTTTACCATCTTTAGAAAGAGCCGATTTTCCTTTGTAATAATCTGCTTGCAACCCTTTTCGTGTTCCGTAAACTGCTTGTGAATGCTTTTTTGTCCATCTTCCTAAATTTTCTAAAATCTTCTTTTGCTCATTTGGAATTGTACCATCTTCCTTAGGACCTATGTCAATTAATAAATTTCCACCCATACTCATAACATCAGCTAAAGTGCGAACAATCATATTCGGTGTCTTGTAATTGACATCAAATGGTTGATATCCCCACGAATCATTCATCGTATAACAAAGTTCCCAATAATTAAAACTTGGCGCAACGACTGGTACACCTTGTTCTGGTGTTTCATAATCACCATGATGATTTAATCGAGAATTAATAATAATATTTGGATTATAGTTTTTTAAGTTTTGTAAAGTTTGTTGTGCATTCCATTCATCAGATGTATGTTCCCAATCGCCATCAAACCATATCAAATCTGGCTGATAGGCTAAAGAAAGTTCATTTAATTGAGATTGATAATAATGAATAAACTTATTCCAACGAGTAGAATCATCAGACAATTTGTAACGTGTTTTAGTCCGTGTATTGACATCATAATTTGGATGACTCCAATCTGGCAACGAAAAATACAATCCTGTTTTTAGATTTGTTTTTTTGAGCGCTGTAATAAAAGGTGATAATACATCTTTTTTAGCTTTCGCATCATTTTTTATAGAAATTGCATTTTCAGCTTTTGTATCCCAAAGCGAAACACCATCATGATGTTTTGTCGTAATTACGGTATATTTAGCACCAGAATTTTCAATTAATTTCACCCATTCTTCTGGTTTATAATTTGACGCTGAAAAACCATTTAACTGTTTCATATAATTATCATGGTTGATATAATTATTGAAAAAAGCCCAGGATTCTGAAATTCCATCAACCGAATATATTCCCCAATGAATAAAAATTCCAAGTTTAGCATCTTGAAACCATTCCATCTTTTTCTCAGAAGAAGTAACTTTTTTTTGTGCTTTAGTTACAAATAAACATCCTACAATAAATAGTAAACTAAAATATTTTGTTCGCATAGTTATGAATTGGTTGATGAAATATATGAATTATTTTGATGGTTCTGGCTCTGGAATTTCCTCGTATTGAATAGGAAAATATTTTTTATCTTCTTCTAAAACAAAATCATTCGTATAATTATAAAAATGTTCTAATTCTCTTAATTGATACTTTCCTTCCTCATCTTTATGAAATCGAAAAGCGTAACCTTTTATTTCGCAGCAGAATGTTATTTTTTCTTTATCTAAAGGAATATAATTTAAATTTGAGATATCAATATATTCATCTAATACTTCATTTTTATCTAATAGAATAGTATAATCTGAATTTTGAATAGTAATTGGTAATGTATAATAATTTCCTATTGAACAATCATTTCCAGCCGAAGAAACATATAAATAAAATTTTTCTTTTGCGAAAAAGAGAGAGATTGTTCTAATTGGTATATGATTATTTTTTGCAATAACTATGGCTTGTTCAATAGCTTCATTTACATTCTCATCTTTAAAGACTGAAGCCGATTTTATTTCATTCTTCTTGTCCCAACCTTTAGATGATTGATTGCTTGGTTTTTCACATTGAACAAAAAGAATGAGTAATAAGATTAAATATATATACCTCATAAAAGTGTTTTGATTAAAGATAATCAATTCACTGCAACTTTTTTATTTAGTTTTTTTGACCACGAAAAAATATAAACTGTCCCGATAATTGATGGCACAATCCAAAAATAAATATTATCACCAAAACCAGCTCCAGCAACCAAAAACGCAGTAACAGAAGCAATATAAGCACCAACCATTTTCCCAACATGACTCATTGTCCATTTTTTATAATTTTCTGGATTTTTATAAAAAATAAAATCTCGATAAGACATAAATGTTCCTAAAATTCCAAAAATCAAATTAAGTACTCCAATTCCTTTTGCAGTAAAAAGAGGAAGTAATCCAAAAACAATCATTATAAATGAGGTAATTAACATTGTTCCTGAAATGATTTTGTCTAATTTATTTGTGTAATTTTTTCGTTTGTAATTTAAAATTCTGTTTCCCATCAAAATCATGTAAATTGTAAAAATTCCAATCATTAATAAAAATGAATTGTGATGTTTTGGAAAAGCACAAATAATTAACGAAAGAATTGAACTAACTAACATACCTACAGAAAATATTTTCCCGACTTTCTTATGAAGTAAATTGCCTTTTTTGATGATCATAACTGCGGTACCAGCAACTAAACCAATTCCTCCAAAAAATGCATGAATGTAAATAATGATTTTGATAAAATTTTCCATAATGTGTTGATTAATTATGGAATAAAAATAATTATGAGGTTTCTAAATTTTAAAAAATATTGACTGAATTGTCGATTTTATAGGATGAATTGTTAATCATCTGATTTTACCATTTCGATGGCATCATTCATCAAGTCAAATTCGTAACCTTTGTAGGCTAAATATGCTTTTACTTTATTTATTTTCTTGAATGATTCGCGCTCAGAGGTTAATAATCTAAACTTCTTTTGCGTTAAATGCACTAAATTATTCCAATATTTATCTAAATCTATTTCTTCTTTAAATGCTTTTTCAATCAATTTCTGATCAATTTGTCGCATTTTTAATTCTTGACGAAGACGATTTCTTCCCCACATTTTCTGATTTACTTTTCCTCGAACAAAACTATGAACAAAACGCTCTTCATTCAAAAATCCATAATGAATTAACTTAAAAATAATCTCGTCTTTTGCTTCGGGTATCAAATCAAATTCACGCAGTTTTTTTTCAACTTCCCAATGACAACGATCTTGGTAAAGACAATATTTTGCCATTTTATCTTTGATTTCATCAATCGTAAAAATCTTTTTCGGTTTGTCTTTAGAGAAATTCATTTTACAAAGTTAGATATTTAATGAGAGAATTAGTAAATGTATTGATTTCATCGATAAAATTCTTTCCTTATTTGAGGAATCTAACAAGATTCTTTTTTTCAATAAAATATAAATCATAATGGCTCCAACAAAAAAACTGAATCATTTCTGATTCAGTTTTAAATTATTTATAAGATTATATTCTTATGCTTTTTTCAATTCAGCTATATATTCTGTTGGATTTTCAGCATTGAAAACCGCCGAACCAGCTACCAAAGCATCTGCACCAGCTTCAACCAATTTTGATGCATTATGAACTCCAACTCCTCCATCAATTTCGATGATAACATTTGCATTTGCTTCCGTAATCATTTGTTTTAATTTAGAAACTTTATTGTACGTGTTTTGAATGAATTTTTGTCCTCCAAAACCTGGGTTAACACTCATGATTAATACTAAATCTAAATCGTTAATTACATCTTCTAAAACTGAAACTGGCGTATGTGGATTTAACGCAACTCCAGCTTTCATTCCTTCTGCTTTTATCACTTGTAGTGTACGATGTAAATGCGTACACGCTTCGTAATGTACAGTCAAAATATCTGCCCCAACTTGTTTGAAAGTCGAAATGTAACGATCTGGATCAACAATCATCAAATGTACATCAAGAACTTTGTCTGTTAATGAATTAATTTTTTCGATAATTGGCATTCCGTACGAAATATTTGGAACAAAAACTCCGTCCATTACATCTAAATGAAACCATTCTGCTTGCGAATTATTCACCATTTCGATATCCTTTGCTAAATTCCCGAAATCGGCCGCTAAAATTGATGGCGCTACTATTGGCATAATCTTTTTAATTTGTTTGTTTGTTTGTATTTTGTGGTGCAAAGGTAAGGAAATAAAAAAATCGTTGAAAATTCAACGATTTATATTTTTAGAAATTATATCCAACTCGGAAACCTAAATCTAAAGCAGCTCCTGTAGTCATTTCTTTCTTACTTTTTCTACTATTATTTACTGTATCATAATAGTAATAATACTCATCTTGATAAAGAGAAAGTCCTAATCCTGTGTAAAACTCATAAAAAAAGTTTTGAGCAAAAGAACGTTTCAATCCATAATTAAATGTGATCGATCCTTGTGGATTCACTGTAACATTGTCCTTATTTGTACTTGTTAACCAATCCGGAATAAAATCTCCTTTTATGGCAATGTAATTTCCAGAATTATTTTTTGTGTTTTTTCCTTTACCAATTCTACGATCAAAATTATAATAATAGCGTCCTTCTAAAGCAAAACGAGTTGTAAAAATATAATCAAAATCACTACCTCCATAATATGAATCGCTCGAATAAGAAAATCCGCCAAGATAATCTAAAGTTCCTACAGCAGTAAAATTTTCGTTTAACGCTTTCTCATATTGAATTCCGATTCCAATAAAACTGATATTAGTATTAAATAAATCGGTAGCTTTTTCTTGGGCAAATAGTAAAGTTGATGATAAGAGAGTAAATAATAGTTTTTTCATTTTCAGTGTTAATTAATACAATACGAATATAACAGAAAAAATGTGAGTGAAAAATTATTTTTAATCAAGAAAAACTCTATTATCAATAAAGTTATAAGGTTCTTCTTCTTTCAATTCTTCGTTGATAATAAAATGAATAGAATCTTTTGACATAAAAATATAAGTATAAATATCTGCCATCTCATCAGAATCTCTAAACTCGTAATATTCATCGCCAATAGCACACCAAACGCCTTCGTCTTCAGAAAAAGTTTCGCGATCATCACTATAAATCGTCTTAAAGTTGACGGTCATTGTACCGTCAGCTTTTCTATTCACCAACCAACTGTTTGTTTCACCCTTAAAAAATTTTCCATGATCAGTTCCAGACCAAATTCCAACGAATCTGTCATCTACATCCATAGATTTAATAAATTCTTTCATTTGTTTTTGATCTGTTTTATTCATCATAATTTCTATATTAAAATTAGCTTAAAAGTAGCCAATCTATACTTCTTCTCATCTCAAAAAGACTTAATTTGCGACTTGGGATAAAAAAAAACAAATTTATGGAAAATAAAATGCTTAATCAACATCCAGCAGATATTGCAGAGCAATTGACTGCATTGGACATAAAGAGTAGAAATATTGCTTTTTATACACTTTCTAATGATGATAAAGTAGAAGTATTCTCCTATTTTGAACCCGATATTCAGCATGAAGTTGTGAAAAGTTTGACAGATGAAGATTTATCTGAAGTCTTAAATAATTTAGATCCTGATGATAGAACAGAACTTTTTGAAAATTTTCCAGACGAATTAATTAAACACTCTATCAATCTTTTAAATCCAGATGAGCGTGTAATTGCACTGAATTTAATTGGCTACAACGAGGATTCTATTGCGAGATTAATGACGCCAAATTACATTCAGGTAAAAGAATATTATACTATAAAACAAGTTTTGGCTCATATCAAAAAATATGGAAAAAAAGCGGAAACTTTGACTTATATTTTTATTGTTGATGGAAAAAATAGATTAATTGATGATTTAAAAATTGGTGAAATTCTTTTGGCAGATGAAGACACAAAAGTAGAAGATTTGATTGATCATAATTTTGTATCCATCAAAACAACAACGCCTTTAGAAGAGGCTTTAGAAGTTTTTGATAAATATGATCGTTCTGCTATGCCAATTGTTACTGAAAATAATGTATTGGTCGGCATTGTAACATTTGATGATATCTTGGATCGAATGAAAATGCGCGATACCGAAGATATTCAGAAATTTGGAGGAATGGAGGAATTAGATGTTTCGTATACAAAAACACCAATTGCAGAACTAATCAAAAAAAGAGCAGGATGGCTAGTTATTCTTTTTATTGGCGAAATGTTTACTGCTTCGGCAATGAGTTTTTATGATCAAGAAATAGAAAAAGCTGTTGTTTTGGCTTTATTTGTTCCTTTAATTATTTCGAGTGGAGGAAATTCTGGTTCTCAAGCAGCTTCACTAATTATCCGCGCAATGGCTTTGGGCGAATTAAAGCTAAAAGATTGGTGGTATGTAATGAAAAAAGAATTTGCTTCGGGATTAATCTTAGGTGCAATTCTAGGATTTGTGGGTTTTATCCGAATCTTAATTTGGCAAAAAACTGGAATTTATAGTTATGGAGAATATTGGTTATATGTAGCATTAACAGTGGCCTTATCATTAATTGTGATTGTTTTATGGGGAACACTTTCTGGATCTTTAGTACCTTTTATTTTGAGAAAAGTAGGTTTTGATCCTGCAACTGCATCTTCTCCATTTGTAGCTACATTAGTCGACGTTTCTGGACTAATTATTTATTTTACAATTGCTGCAATCTTATTAAGCGGTAAATTATTATAAACAATAAATCCAGCCAATTGGCTGGATTTATTTTATTTTTTTCGAGTATCAATAAACTCATAATTATTATTATTCTGCTCAAATGATAAATCAAAAACTTTAAAATTTATTTGATTTACATTCAAAACCTCAAAAGTATAAACATCAGTCATATCAGAATCTTCATGGTATTCGTAAAACTTATTATCTTTTACCCACCATTTTCCTTTCTCTATATGACTTTTAACTTTATTTCCTTTCGATTTTACTCTAAAATCTAATATAAAAGTTCCATCAGCATTTCGTGTCATTGTCCATTCTTTTGATACTCCTTCTATTTGATTATCCTTTTCCGAACCTTCCCAAATACCGACTAATCTACTATCCTGTACACCATCTGAAGAATCATGCGAAAAACCATTTATTTTATCGCTCATATTCATCAATTTTTGCATAGATTTTGCTTTGAATATAGAATATTGCTCTTCATAATAACTTGTTTGATCTGATGATCTTTCTTCATCAAATTTTTCTAATCGAAAACCTAAAGTTTGTTTCTTCTTTTTTATTTTAAAATTGACTTGATTTTGATTTATCTTGTAAGAAAACTCATCATTATATTCTTCTCCAATTTCTGTATAAAGATCATTATTCGTGTTCCAATGTCCGACTTCTTTCGCATAGATCGAATCATTATTGTAAATCAACTCTAAAAATAATGTAAATGTTCCATCAGCCTTTCTATCAATAAAAGCATTTCCTTTTACGGGATCATTTTTTGTTGGATAGATTGTAGATTTCCAAAATCCAACTAAATTTTGATCAATTTTATTTTGACCGAATAAACTGTTAGAAAAAAGTATAAAAATAAATAGTAAAATAATGTTCTTCATATAAGTGTTGTCTTATTATAAAAAAAGCAGCTAATTAGCTGCTTTCCTTTATGATTTATCGTCCGATATAAGTTTTCAAAATCTTAGATCTTGAAGTATGTTTTAAACGACGAATTGCTTTTTCTTTAATTTGGCGAACACGTTCTCTTGTTAAATCAAACGTTTCTCCAATTTCTTCTAACGTCATTGGATGTTGACCGTTTAATCCGAAGTATAAACGAATTAAATCAGCTTCACGAGGCGTTAAAGTTTGTAATGCACGTTCAATTTCTACACGTAAAGATTCGATCATCAACTGTACATCTGGAGATGGAGATTCACCAATGTTTAATACATCGTATAAGTTAGAATCTTCTCCTTCTACTAATGGAGCATCCATTGATACGTGACGACCAGAGTTTTTCATCGACTCTTTTACATCACCTTCAGACATATCCAATACTTCAGAAATTTCTTCTGCAGATGGCGCACGTTCGTGTTCTTGCTCTAATAAAGCATACGCTTTATTAATTTTATTGATTGATCCAATTTTATTTAATGGTAAACGAACGATACGAGATTGCTCTGCTAATGCTTGTAAGATCGATTGACGAATCCACCAAACTGCATACGAGATAAATTTGAAACCACGCGTTTCGTCAAAACGTTGCGCAGCTTTAATCAAACCTAAGTTTCCTTCATTAATTAAATCTGGTAAACTTAATCCTTGATTTTGGTATTGTTTCGCAACAGAAACTACGAAACGTAAGTTTGCTTTTGTTAATTTTTCTAAGGCAACACGATCTCCTGCTTTGATACGTTGTGCTAACTCTACTTCCTCCTCCGCTGTAATCAAATCTACTTTACCAATCTCTTGTAAGTATTTATCCAACGACGCAGTTTCACGATTCGTTACCTGCTTTGTAATTTTAAGCTGTCTCATTTAACTAAAACCCTCCTATTATTAATGATTATTATCGATTTCTTTTGATGTTTTATCAACACCTCTATATATGTATACGCAGATAACAGAAAAAGGTTACAAAATATTGTAAATTATTTCATAATTAATGTCTTAAAACTTCGTAAATCATTTGTGCAGAGAGTTTCGCTGTGGAGTTATCAACATCAAAAAGCGAATTATACTCGACTAAATCAAAAATTTTGACTTTGTTCGAATTCATTAAAACTTTCAAAATATACTTTACCTGAAAAGGTGTCAAACCATTAATTGTCGTTGCACTTACACCTGGCGCATAAGCTGCATCAAAAACATCCATATCTAATGACACATAAAGCGCATCAAATTGCTTAATAACAAGTTTAAGATCTTCTAACACTTTATTTAAATTAAAATGTACTTCATCTGCCATGATAAAATTAACACCTAAATTTTCTGCACGATTGAATAATGCTTTTGTATTTCCCAATTCTTGAATACCAATTGGAATGTAATTAAACCCTATTTCGTTTTCTTTGCAGAACTTTGCCATTTCATAAAAAGGCGTTCCAGAGGTAGATTGCGGATTTGGCGTTCTCAAATCAAAATGCGCATCAAGATTGATGATTCCAATATTTTTATGTGATTTTGCTAGAGCCAAAAAATCTCCCAAAGCTGTTTCGTGTCCACCACCAATTACAATCGGAAAATGATTTTGTTGAATAATTTTATCAACTTGATTAATTTGTTCTTTTCGAGCAGTTTCTAAATCTTTGTCATCGCAGATAATATTTCCAGCATCAAAAATAAAATCTGTTTTAGAAAAGTGTAAAGGTAAATTTGCTAAAGCTTTTCGAATCAAATCTGGCGAATTTTTAGCGCCAATTCGTCCTTTATTTCTTTCTACTCCTTCTTCTGAACAAAATCCTAGGATAACTTTTGGTTGAACAGATGATGATTCAAATTTATCATAATCAGTGATGACTTGATGAATTCTTAAACCTAATTCTCCGTCTTCAGAATCAATTCTTCCTGTCCAATTTTCTTGATTAAATGGTGTTTTTTGCATGATTAATAAAATTTAGGTAAAGACAATTTATATTTCACAGTTACAATACGAATTGCAGCAATAATAGCTCCTGAGATAATAAAATTTATATTTCGATCTAATCCGAAACTATCAAAAACCAAATACATTATTCCACCTGCAATACATGCCATTGCGTAAATTTCTTTTACAAAAACTGTTGGCGTTCTGTTCATTAAAACATCGCGTAACATTCCGCCCATCACGGCTGTCATCATTCCCATCATCACAGAAATAAAATTGTTTGCGCCCAAAGAGTGTGCTTTTTCTAAACCAACTATGGTAAACAATGCAATACCTAATGTATCAAAAAGCATTAATGTTATTCTTAATCTTGAAAAATATTTAAAAAATAATCCTGCTAACAAAATTCCAGCAAAAACTGCGTAAATTACATTCATATCATTTATCCAAACTAGCGGATAACTATTGAGAAATAAATCGCGTAAAGTACCACCACCAACGGCTGTAATAAAAGCGAAACAAGCTATTCCGAACCAATCATGCTTTTGTCTTTCATCTCCAGCTAAAGCGCCAGAAATAGCAAACACAACCGTTCCGAATAATTCAAAAATATATTGAATTTCCATGTATAGAATTTAATTCGCAAAGATAGTTAAAGGATTTCGAATCTGTAAACTAATGACTTTTAAACTTCGGTAATGATAAATTGTATTTAATTGCAGCTAAACGAATTGCAACAATTACACCTCCAGAAACAAAGAAATTAATGTTACGACTGATATCCAATTCCCACAAAATCAAATAAATAATTGCTCCACATAAACATGCAAAAGCATAAATTTCTTTTTTGAAAATGATTGGAACTTCGTTCAACATCATATCCCGAATAACAGAACCAAAAACGGCTGTAAACATTCCCATTACTGGAGCAATTACAGGATGAATACCAAGATTAAGAGCTTTTTCTAAACCAACTATTGTAAACAATGCAATACCTAAGGTATCGAAAAGCATAAATGTTTTACGAAGTTTGAGTAAAGGTTTATAAAAAATTGCGGCAAGAATAACGCCAAGAGTAACGGCATATATAAGATTAACATCTTTAATCCACATAATTTCTACAGAGAGAAGAATATCACGAATAGTACCACCTCCAATAGAAGTTAAGAACGCAATAAAAGTGACACCAAACCAATCATTCCCCGATTTTTCGTCGGCTGCTAAAGCACCTGAAATTCCGAAAAAAAGTGTTCCAAATAATTCGAAAAAATATTGAATTTCCATTTCTATTGTATTAAATCATATTGTGTTTGGTACGATCAAAAATAAACACTTTTCTTGATTAAATAATGTTTATGAATATACAATCGAAGATAAAAAAAAGACTAACAAATTTGTTAGTCTTTTTGCGAATATTAATGATTTGTTTTTTCTACTTGTTTTTCTTCAATTAGATCTTCTTCCAAATAACGTTCTAAGCTATCATCCAGCTCTTTCATCCATGGTGTATGATGTTTTTCTGCCTTTGTTTGATCCATTACAGATGTATACGTTTTATCACGATATGTTAAGATATTTTCTTCTTTATCTTTCAACCAAGATTTGAACATATTTGCTACCTTATCCAAGTCAAACATTGGATAATCGGTTAAATGAATTAAATCTTTCAAATAATCAGTCTGAAAATCTACGTGATCGTCCGCAGTTATAGATTTGCTTTCATAATCAATCCATTTTTTAATATCATTCTGAATATCTTCTTTTGATGGTAAATTAATTCGTCCCAAAATATAATCTCGTGCAAACCATGCTTGCGCGTCAAACATATTAAATGTGTAATATTGATCCTGCATACCCAGAAATAATAATTGAGCATTTACATCAGATATTACACCTTTATACATCCCTTCTGGATATAAACAATTTTTGGTTTTCAAACGCAAGTCATCAGGTAAGAATGGAAACTTATGCTGATAACCTGTACACATAATTACAGCATCAAATTCTTTGGATGTACCATCTTTAAAGAATGCTGTTTTATCCTCAAAATGAGTAACCATAGGTAACTCATTAATTCCCTCTGGCCATTTACAATCAATAGGATTTGTTCGATAAGAAATTGTAACAGATTTTGTTCCGTGTTTGTAACACTGTACAGCAATATCTTCTGCAGAATAACTACTACCTATCAATAATATCTCTTGATCCATAAATGGATCTGCACCTCGAAAATCATGGGCATGCATTATATTTCCAGTATAATTCTCTATACCTTCAAAATAAGGCATATTTGGTGTAGAAAAATGTCCTGTTCCAACAACCAAATAATCGAAGTATTCTATGAATGTTTCGTTCTTTTTTAAATCATCAAAAACAACTCGAAACTGTTTCTTTTCTTCAATATAATCTACCCACCTAGCAACTGTATTAAACTGAATGTACTTTCGTGCATTACTTTGTTTAATTCTGCCTTCTATATAATCAAATAATACTTCTCTTGGTGGATAAGAAGATATTGTTTGCCCAAAGTGTTCAGAAAATGTATAATCTGCAAATTCTAAACATTCCTTTGGTCCATTTGACCACAAATATTTATACATACTACCATGCAATGGTTCTCCGTATTTACCTACACCTGTACGCCAAGTATAGTTCCACATTCCTCCCCAGTTGTCTTGCTTCTCAAAACATTTAATTTCTGGAATTTTGTTACCCTTTTTTTCTTCTGACTCAAATGCTCTTAACATTGCTAAACCGCTTGGTCCAGCACCGATAATGCCTACTTTTAAACCCATGAATTGTTTTTAATTAAACTTGTATGAACTACTCGCCTATCCTTATGATAGTAATTGATTTTTTTTGTCTGAAACGACCTGAATATAGATATATAACCTACATAAAATGTGTAAAAACAGAATAGAATACGCAATGTTATGCGTATATAAGAAATGGATAATCTCCTGATAAATAACTAAAACTTATCCAAATATATTATTTCTTCAAGTTAGCATTTTTTAGACTGATTGACAAATTAATCAACTGAAGAAAGTAATTAAAAAGAAGAAATCTTTTATCCTTTGTAATTATAGAATAATTAAAGCGTATATCTAAATAATAAATAATATTTTATAATTATAGTTAAATTAATTTTGGGCGTTCTCTCGCTAATAAGCATTCGAATTTCGTTTAGCTCGGTCGGGCTATCCCTTACAATCTTTTGTTTGGTTAAGATAATTATTATCAACAAACAAAAGGATTTCCACTTCTATCCCTAACGCGGCTTGAGATTTAAGATTTAAGATTTAAGCAAAATTAAAATCTTGAGAAGTAATTGCTCTTATTACTTTTTAAACTGTACATTTTACATCCTAAAAAAGTGTAAACAAAAAAAGATCCTCAAGAAATAAATCTTGAGGATCTTTATAAAAACTGGCGACGACCTACTCTCCCGTAAGTAACAGTACCATCGGCGCAGGCAGGCTTAACTTCTCTGTTCGGAATGGGAAGAGGTGAGCCCTGCAGCTATAGTCACCCTAATATTTTTAAATAGGTATTAGTTCCTATTATATGTTGACATTATCAGAAGCTCTAGGCATTAAGCTTAAAGCTTTAGGCGTAAAGCCTTCACACAATCTTTGGTATTACATGTTTTAATCCAAATAAGATTAACTAACCTTCTCTATGACGATTAAATCATTTGTTAGTATTTAATCTTTAATTTAATTTTTATTGGTATTGCTACCAACTATCTCTGATTCGTACTTTCGAAAAAGTCTATGGGTAATTAGTACTACTCGACTATGACATCACTGCCTTTACATCTATAGCCTATCAACGTTGTAGTCTACAACGACCCTTTAAAGAAGTCTAATCTTGCGGCGAGTTTCGCACTTATATGCTTTCAGTGCTTATCTCTTCCAAACGTAGCTACTCAGCGGTGCACCTGGCGGCACAACTGATACACCAGAGGTTTGTTCAACACGGTCCTCTCGTACTAGAGTCAACTCCGCTCAAACTTCTAACGATCACAACAGATAGAGACCGAACTGTCTCACGACGTTCTGAACCCAGCTCGCGTGCCACTTTAATGGGCGAACAGCCCAACCCTTGGGACCTTCTCCAGCCCCAGGATGTGACGAGCCGACATCGAGGTGCCGAACCTCCCCGTCGATGTGAGCTCTTGGGGGAGACTAGCCTGTTATCCCCGGAGTACCTTTTATCCTTTGAGCGATGGCCCTTCCATACGGAACCACCGGATCACTATGTCCTGCTTTCGCACCTGATCGACTTGTAGGTCTCACAGTCAAGCACCCTTATGCCATTACACTCTACGCACGGTTACCAAGCGTGCTGAGGGTACCTTTGAAAGCCTCCGTTACTCTTTTGGAGGCGACCACCCCAGTCAAACTACCCACCATGCACTGTCCTTCCAAATGGAAGTTAGGCTCCAAGTAAATAAAGGGTGGTATTTCAACAATGACTCCACAATACCTAGCGATACTGCTTCATAGTCTCCCACCTATCCTACACATTATTTACCCGAAGTCAATACAAAGCTATAGTAAAGGTTCACAGGGTCTTTTCGTCCCGTTGCGATTAACCGGCATCTTCACCGATACTACAATTTCACCGAGATCATGGTTGAGACAGTGCCCAGATCGTTACACCATTCGTGCAGGTCGGAACTTACCCGACAAGGAATTTCGCTACCTTAGGACCGTTATAGTTACGGCCGCCGTTTACTGGGGCTTCAGTCAAAACCTTCGAGTTACCTCTAAGCTCCTTCCTTAACCTTCCAGCACCGGGCAGGTGTCAGACCCTATACGTCATATTTCTATTTTGCAGAGTCCTGTGTTTTTGATAAACAGTCGCCTGGGCCTTTTTACTGAGGCTGACATTGCTGTCAGCGACCTTTCTCCCGAAGTTACAGGTCTATTTTGCCTAATTCCTTAACCATGAATCGCTCGAGCGCCTTAGGATACTCTCCTCGACCACCTGTGTCGGTTTACGGTACGGGCTGCACATCTCGCTATTTCTTGGAACAATGTTCAGAGGATTATCACTCCAGCCGAAACCTTCGTGTACTATCCCTACTTTACGTAGGTTCAACGTACTATTCCGTCAGTACGCACCTCCTACAATCATTCGTCACTTTTATTGAGTGCAGGTACGGGAATATTAACCCGTTTGCCATCCACTACCCCCAAAGGGTTCGTGTTAGGTCCCGACTAACCCTCAGCTGATTAGCATAGCTGAGGAAACCTTAGTCTTACGGCGAATAAGTTTCTCACTTATTTTATCGTTACTCATGCCTACATTTTCTTTTCTAAAAGCTCCACCACCCATTACCAGGTGACTTCTGCGCCGTTAGAATGCTCCCCTACCAGATGTACATAAGTACAAATCCATAGCTTCGGTAATATGCTTATGCCCGATTATTATCCATGCCGGATCGCTCGACTAGTGAGCTGTTACGCACTCGTTAAATGAATAGCTGCTTCCAAGCTAACATCCTAGCTGTCAATGCAATCCAACCGCGTTTTCTCAACTTAGCATATATTTGGGGACCTTAGCTGATGGTCTGGGTTCTTTCCCTCTCGGACATGGACCTTAGCACCCATGCCCTCACTGCCTAGAAACATATATTAGCATTCGGAGTTTGTCAGGAATTGGTAGGCGGTGAAGCCCCCGCATCCAATCAGTAGCTCTACCTCTAATATACTTAACTAAACGCTGCACCTAAATGCATTTCGGGGAGTACGAGCTATTTCCTAGTTTGATTGGCCTTTCACCCCTACCCACAGGTCATCCGAAGACTTTTCAACGTCAACCGGTTCGGTCCTCCACTTTGTGTTACCAAAGCTTCAACCTGCCCATGGGTAGATCACAAGGTTTCGCGTCTAATACTACTGACTTAAGCGCCCTATTCAGACTCGCTTTCGCTACGGCTCCGGACCTGAAGTCCTTAACCTTGCCAGCAACATTAACTCGTAGGCTCATTATGCAAAAGGCACGCCGTCACACTTACGTGCTCCGACCGCTTGTAGGCGTACGGTTTCAGGTTCTATTTCAACTCTCTATTCGAGATACTTTTCACCTTTCCTTCACAGTACTAGTTCACTATCGGTCTTTGAGGAGTATTTAGCCTTGGAAGATGGTCCTCCCATATTCGGACAGAATTTCTCGTGTTCCGCCTTACTCGTTATCAACTAGATAAAAATTTCACCTACGGGACTATCACCCTCTACGGTTAACCTTTCCAGGTTATTCTGTTATCCTTATAAAGTCTTTAGGGCTAATCCGCGTTCGCTCGCCACTACTTACGGAATCTCAATTGATTTCTTTTCCTATTGGTACTTAGATGTTTCAGTTCCCAACGTTCGCTCTCTAATAAATTAGAGTGACATGTCTTCAACATGCCGGGTTGTCCCATTCGGAAATCTTCGGATATAATGTGTATGTGCCACTCCCCGAAGCTTATCGCAGCTTATCACGTCCTTCATCGCCTCTCAAAGCCTAGGCATCCGCCGTACGCCCTTTGTAACTTTTTTCTCGATTTAACCGTCATATTATTGAGCGGTTATGTTAATCTTACTCGTTTTTTGATTAATTGTATACCTTTATAAAACTTTGATCTATTTCTAAATCTGTTTGTTTTTGATTGTATGCGATTATAAATAAATTTATAATCTGTTTCTAATAATGTCAATGAACTCTTCTGTTAATTCGGAAATATGATAATCTGCTAATTAGCTAATTAAATAATTCTCAAATTAAAATCGTGGAGAATATCGGAGTCGAACCGATGACCTCTTGCGTGCAAGGCAAGCGCTCTAGCCAGCTGAGCTAATCCCCCTCTTTATGTTATTTAGTAGTCTCAGGCAGACTCGAACTGCCGACCTCTACATTATCAGTGTAGCGCTCTAACCAGCTGAGCTATGAGACTCTTTAATACTCTTAAAGAGTGGTCTATATTTATATATACAGTACAGAATAAAAAGCCGAATCAAAATCAATCTTCTAACTAATAGAAGAAAATTCGTCGTTCTCTAAATATGAGATGTTCCAGCCGCACCTTCCGGTACGGCTACCTTGTTACGACTTAGCCCTAGTTACCAGTTTTACCCTAGGCAGCTCCTATTACGGTCACCGACTTCAGGTACCCCCAGCTTCCATGGCTTGACGGGCGGTGTGTACAAGGCCCGGGAACGTATTCACCGCATCATGGCTGATATGCGATTACTAGCGATTCCAGCTTCATAGAGTCGAGTTGCAGACTCCAATCCGAACTGAGATAAGTTTTAGAGATTCGCATCTTGTTGCCAAGTAGCTGCCCTCTGTACTTACCATTGTAGCACGTGTGTAGCCCAAGACGTAAGGGCCGTGATGACTTGACGTCGTCCCCACCTTCCTCGCGGTTTGCACCGGCAGTCTCATTAGAGTCCCCGTCTTTAAACGCTGGCAACTAATGATAGGGGTTGCGCTCGTTGCAGGACTTAACCTAACACCTCACGGCACGAGCTGACGACAGCCATGCAGCACCTTGCATTCTGTCCGAAGAAATTACTGTTTCCAATAACGTCATTATGCATTTAAGCCTTGGTAAGGTTCCTCGCGTATCATCGAATTAAACCACATGCTCCACCGCTTGTGCGGGCCCCCGTCAATTCCTTTGAGTTTCATTCTTGCGAACGTACTCCCCAGGTGGGATACTTATAACTTTCGCTTAGCCACTGAATCCGAAAACCCAACAGCAAGTATCCATCGTTTACGGCGTGGACTACCAGGGTATCTAATCCTGTTCGCTCCCCACGCTTTCGTCCATCAGCGTCAGTTAATGTTTAGTCACCTGCCTTCGCAATTGGTGTTCTGCGTAATATCTAAGCATTTCACCGCTACACTACACATTCCAGCAACTTCAACATTACTCAAGACTAACAGTATCAATGGCAGTTCTATCGTTAAGCGATAGGATTTCACCACTGACTGATTAATCCGCCTACGGACCCTTTAAACCCAATAAATCCGGATAACGCTTGCACCCTCCGTATTACCGCGGCTGCTGGCACGGAGTTAGCCGGTGCTTATTCTTCTGGTACCTTCAGCTACTCACACGTGAGTAGGTTTATCCCCAGATAAAAGTAGTTTACAACCCATAAGGCCGTCATCCTACACGCGGGATGGCTGGATCAGGCTTCCACCCATTGTCCAATATTCCTCACTGCTGCCTCCCGTAGGAGTCTGGTCCGTGTCTCAGTACCAGTGTGGGGGTTCACCCTCTCAGGCCCCCTAAAGATCATCGTCTTGGTGAGCCGTTACCTCACCAACTAACTAATCTTACGCATGCCTATCCTACTGCGATAAATCTTTCAAAAAATTATGATGCCATAATCTCTATTATAAAGTATTAATCCTCCTTTCGAAGGGCTATCCTTTTCAGTAGGGCAAGTTGCATACGCGTTACGCACCCGTGCGCCGGTCTCTAGTTCCCGAAAGAACTATACCCCTCGGCTTGCATGTGTTAAGCCTCCCGCTAGCGTTCATCCTGAGCCAGGATCAAACTCTCCATTGTAAATTATTTTTTTTAGTCTAAAAGACTTCTGTTTTTACAACTTCGAATTTCCTATAGCTCCATTATTCAAGGATTGACTTCGTTATTATTCGGCTATTATTTCTTCTGTATATATTATAATTTCAAATGAACTTCTCAGTTTCAAACTTACTTAAACATCGCTGTCGCAGTAAGCGGTTGCAAAGGTAAAACTTATTTCTTAACTACCAAATTTTATTTTAAAAAATTTAAAGTTTTTATTTTAATAAGTCAATTTACTTCTCATCGCAATTACTCTCGTTATTTGCGGTTGCAAAAGTAAAACTTATTTTTAAAACTAACAAAATTTATTTTTAATGATTTTTTGATCGTTTTAGTCTTACTATGTCAACTACAATACTACTCGTCTTTCGTATTGGGATTGCAAATATACGCACCCTTTTCTCGTTTTTCCAAACGCATTTTACAATTAATTTACATTTTAACCCTAACTGACTGTTATGACGCGAAATATTTTTTGATAAAAGTGATGAGTGGTGAGTTTTGAGTAGTGAGAATGGATATTTTTGATTGACAATTTTTGAAATACGAGGGAAAGATTGTAGAGGTTCAGTAGAAAATTGGATAATATAAAAGAACATATATTCATTTTTTCTTGATACAAAAAGAATCAATGCCTCGATATACTCAGCACAAGCAAATCAAAAACTCAACAAAAAGGCATTTTGGAATTTCGTTAAATAAGAAAAAACATCTTTATTATAGTCTAAAATAACTACCAGTTTTCTCGACAAGCTCGAAATGACAAGGAAAATAAGGTTGGTTTATTACGCAAAAGTGCGTTTTCACCGCAAGAAATGATTAGACGTTTTGCTTTTCTTTTTGGAAAGAAAAGCAAAAGGGATACTTTATAGGTAACTACTCGGGAAAAATTCGGCTAAAAGCGAAAGCTATATATAATAATAAAGACTACCCAATAATGGATAGTCTTTATAAAATACTTGTGAATCGTTTATTTTGTAGCTCCCAATTTTAGAACTGGGTTAACGATTGCTTGTTGACAATTTACTATGTTAACTTTTATATATTGATAATCTCCAAAAGGACAACCTTGTCTATGGACTCTAACTTTTAAGTAAAGATTGTCTGTATGTAAACCGTGAATAGAATTGAATTGATACTTCGCTTCTGTGTTCGTTTCACTAACTTTTGTTAAACCTGAGTTTGTTATATCAGTAAAACTAATGACATTTCCTTGCGCGTCTTTATTAGCATAAGCAAATGCTATTTCATAATCTGAACATAGATCTGGTTTTTCAACTCTTAAAAAATCTAATGCACAAAGCTGTGTTGTATTTACCGTTCCATCTGGATTGTTTGGTAATTGCCCATCAAATGCAATATTTGGTTTTAAGGCTACATCATATATATAGGTATAATCTCCAAGTAAACCTACTTGAACAGTACTTAGGTATGATATTTCTACACGATCAAAAGGCTGACTAATCGCATCAACGATAAGTGCTTTTCTATTTCCTACTGAACCTAATAAAGCAAGTAAATTAAGATCGAGAATTTTAAATTGACTTCCATCTATTTGTGCTCCAACTTTAACATCACCTAAATATCGTTGAACTTTTATATCTGTTAATAAGCTCAAATCTAAAACTGGAACTTCAAAACCTCCCATCAATATCCGAACTTGATCACCAGGTCGTGCTACTTGATTAAATTTTACTGTAAGTTTTTGTCTATTTAATGCAGCTACAGATTTATTAAAAATGGCATACGTATCCAAATCATTATCAGCAGCTAAATAAGGATAAACAATAGATGCAAGCGAACTTGCCACACCTAATCCTATATCTTCTACTCCCCAAAGAACATCGTCTACCATAGGATTTAAAGTAACATTAGTATGAGGATATCCACTTGGCTTACTTGCTCCCGCTGCTATTTTTCCTGTAGAACAAGTTGGATTATTTAAATCTATCGTAGTATCTTTTTCATAATAAGCACCAAAAAATTTAGCATTATTTGCAATCCCTAATGTACTCCCCACAATAACTCTTACTCCAGAATAATCAATTAAATTACCATTATTATCTTTTGGAATAAATTTATATTCAAATACATTATCTCCAACCAATAAATCTAATAAAGCACCATCTCCAGCGGCTAATAAAGGTCCAATTGTCTTACCATTTTTATCTAATGCTTGTATCGTAACACCTCCTCCTACTTGTAAAGCACTATATTCTTGTCCAATTTTTACAATTAAAGGAGTTCCTTTTGTAACTGTATGATCAAAACGAACATTTTGCCACGTAGTTCCTAATCCTAATGCACCAATTGGAATTGTGATTGTAGAATATGTTGATAAATCTGTATCTATTGCATTAGGTCGATTATCAACCCAACCAGGAATTATAATTACAGGTACTGTTGACCAACTTTCTGTTTTTACCATTACTTTATCTGTTACCTTATTACAAACAGATAAATCATAAACGTCAACAACAATAACTTCTTTTACTACACAACTTGCAGCATCAGTACGAGAAGCTTCTACGGTAATTGTATAAACACCCTCGGTAGAAAAGACAATATCATCTCCAACATTTCTTAAAATTCCTTGGTGATCTTTAATCGTAATATTACTTGGAAAAGAAGTCGATATTGAAGGAATTTTAATAGAATTACCTTTTTGAATGCTAAAATTTTTGTTCGCAATTGTTATTTCATTTTTTAAAGCATTGACAGTAATTACATTACTAACTGATGAAATATTTTCGTCGACTAATTTTGCTACTCTTCGAAACTGTAAGTTTTCTTGCAAGTTTAAAATTGTCAACTCTTTCGTTTGACTATTTTCATAATTATCATCTGATGAGGAAATAGGCAACCATGTTACTCCATTATCTTTGCTTACTTCCCAAGAATATGTAAAAGTTTTCCCAGCAGGTTCGCTCACTGCATCAGAATTATTATATATAATAACAGAATTTCCAAAACATGCATCAAGGGAATTTACTAAGCTTCCAGAAGCTGTTGATATAGTTCCTGGATTATTAAATCCTACTGATACTGTAACAGAAGCTCTAAAAGTTTTACATTCACTTTTATATGTAAAACTAAACGATGTTCCTTTATCATTTGTTGGAATTAAATAATTAGATGGTATCTCTGTTTCTACACCATTAATCATTGTATAAAAGGTATAACCATCTGTATTCTCGCCTAAACCAGCAGCTTCACCAACAGTTATTTTTTGATATTGACTAACTTTCGTTGTTAAGTTTGGTACATCTCCTGATGCAGAGGGTTTGAAAACTGAAATAAAAAATTTATTATCTGATAAATCTTTATCTATATTATCTCCAGAAGATTTAGATACTTTCATTTCTATATCTAATGATTTTCTGAATTCCTCTATTGATGAAATTGTATTCCAATCTTTATCGAATGTAAGTTGTATACTTCCATTTGCGGGTATTGTAGTTCCATTAATTAAAACAAAACTATGATTACCATTAGAAACGGTATAATTCCAAATAGTTTCGTGAATTTTAGATGTTTCTAAAAGTAATAATGCAGGACGTTTGAGATTATCCCCAGAAGCATCATTTATGTTAAATTTTATTTCTAATCTTTCTGAAGCAGAAGCTACAAATGGTACGGAAAGATTATTTTTGATTGTTAATGTATACGTATTAGCATTTCCATTATAATCACATTGATTTGTTACAGTTCCTGTTATTGATAAATTCTCTTCTAAAGGTACAAATGTTATGTTCGCCTTACTACAAACTCCAATTAAATTACAAATTTGATACTCTAACGGTTGTGTAGGCATTGTAGTTCCTGCTGCCACTTTCACCTCACCTGTTAAGGGATCTAATGTAATACCAGTAGGCCAATTTCCTATTTGTGAAACCGTAGCATTTTTACCTGTACCCGAAAAAACAGGCGTTACCATAACACTATTCACAGATACTTTATCATTAGAAGAAGCTATATTTCCAGTTGTTCCCCATTTATAAATATCATCGGTTGGTTTTATCAAATTATCAAAATTTGCTAAATCCCCACAACTAATCGTAGTTGCACTAGCATCAACTACTTCTTCCAGCACTATATCATCCAGATAAAAGTCATTTCCACCTGTTACATTACTTTGGTTACGCAAAGCAATAGCAATATTTCCACAATCATCGCTATTAGGTATTTTAAAATTCCAAGAAAGTTGACGCCAAACACTACCAGCATTTATAGTTAATATATCAGATTTACCCAAAGAAGCTTCTGTTACAATATTTTGAGCTTCAAAAGTTAACTTTGGATAACTTTGAGTACCACTACTCATTATCCATGCAGATATCTTATAAGTTTTACCTTTTTGTAAAGATACGGCTCTTCTATAAAACTGATTAAGCACTTGACCTGCATTTACAACTAAAGCCGCACCGTTAGCATTACCTGTATGATCTTGTTTACTCACCCACCAAGTTGCCCAAGATGGCTTTCCACTAGGCAAATCATTATAAATTTTTCTTGGATCAATTACTGCATAATAACCATCTGATATTAAATTTGACCATTGATTTTTACTATTATCCCAAGGATCTGTTTTAATAATTTTTGCAAATTCATAAAATGACGAACCATGATCAAATTTTCCTAAATTACTATCTGCTCCTCCTTTTGGAACATATTGAGATTCTATACGAACAGAACTTTGCCCAAAATCTTCTTTAAATATAACCTGAGCGTCGATTTGTTGTAAAATAAATAAACCTAAAAGGCTAAAGAGATATTTTTTTATATTAAATTTCATATTGTATTTGTTTAAAGATTAAAATTTTGATTAACTGTTGTTAATTACTTTACCTTTAATACAATATTCATAAACGATCCATTTTGCACTATTGCATTTGGATTCACTTTATATGTCAATTTCCCTTCCTCTCCGGCTGTTGTAGAGAAAATGATATCTGCATGAGGAAATACATTACCATCTGCATAAGTAATATGATATTCATATTTATCTCTCGCCAATACAAAACCTGCTAAACCAGTCGAAGCACCGTTAGAACTCTTTATAGGATTGTCAAATTGTTGTTTATAAACAGCATATAAATCAACTGTAAAAACACCATTAGCTTCTGTTACATATGTACCTGCCGTACCTGATGAAGTTGTAGGCAATAAAATAGATGGCATATAGAAAAACTGAGGTGCTGCATTTGAAGATGTAGAAGCTGCCCATTCTAAATTCCCATTACTATCAGCCAATCTTAGAGTTTGTCCTATTGTACCTTTTGTATTTGGAAAATAATAACGATTAGCAGAATTCCCTAAAAAAAAATTTCCTTTAACAAAATCTAAACCAAATGTAACATCAGATTCATGGGCAGGAAATTGTGCGTCAATTCCTATCTGATAAATATTTTTAGTAAATAAAATAGACCTTTGTTCTCGAATTTGATTCTGAATACCTTTTGAGTTTCCTAAAAATTGTATAAATGATTTTGAATTTTGTTGAACTTCGGTAAAACTTGCTCCATTAGCATCCAAAAGAGCTCCTGTTCTTGAAAGTGAGTATACTTCATCTTTAGCTTGTATTAAAATATTACCATCATATTTTTTTTCAAAGTCACTATACGTTTCAAGATCTTTAGTCGCAGCACTGTACATAACATTTCCCCGAACTGCATATTCTTGTGGCAAAGCAATACTATTGGTTTCAAATCCGAAATAACTACTATTAGCTGTATTAACTTTATCTTCAACGTAATGTGAAGTTCTAAAATCACCTCCTACCTCTAATTGCTTTTGTGTATTATATTTACCAAAATCAATTCCATAGGCGTCACTATATCCAATCCCTACTTTACCTTTTTGATAAATATCAACTTCGACAATATTAGTTGCCCCTGCTTTTGCTTCTCTATTTGATTCATTTTCATTTTTAGATTCACTTTCACCTTTTGGAGAGCTCGTAGACGCTTGTGCTAACCAATACGAATTGTCTTCAACCATAGTAATAATCTGATCGTAATCAGGTAATTTTTTCCATTTAGAAGCAGATTTTTTATAGAAGTAAAAACCTGTCAAATCTACTTCACTCGCAACACTTGTATCTGTATTAGTATACCCTGTTACATCATTTACATAGATTAATGTAGAATTTTCTACAAGAGTGCTTGCTGGATTACCAACCATATCTATCGCTTTCACTCTTGTTACTCTTGGAATTATAATTCCATCAACTGATGTCGAAGTGTTTGCTCCTACAACATCTAGAGTAGCTTTAGGACTGTCCGTTCCAATACCTACTTATGCCTTAACGTACGCAATAGACATTGCAAATGTTAGAGCAAGTAAAACTTTTTTCATAAATTTTTTGTTAACTAAACCACCATAAATTTAAGAAAAATAAATTTTAAAATATTGAATAATAATTTTTTAACAATTAAACAATAATTAATATTCGTTAAAAAAATATAAAAACTCCGCTGTTCATGCGGAGTTGACGGGTATTATACTTATTTTTTTTATTTTACAATTAAATTACTTCTGCCACAACAAAAGTGCTTCCACCTATATAAATCATATCATTTTCTGATGCATTTTTCTTAGCAGCATTCAATGCTTTTTCTACAGAATCAAAAAAATGTTTGTCTTTTATTTCTTCTGGAATTATTTTATACAATTCATCAATATCATATTTACGAGGAACATTTGGCTCACAGAAATAATAAGTTGCTTTTTTGGGAAAGAAATTTAGGATAGACAAAACATCTTTATCGTTCACAAATCCCAAAACTAAATGCAATTGATTATAGGCTTGTTCATTTATTTGTTTCGAAACTTCTACTAATCCGTGTGGATTATGTGCTGTATCGGCAACAATGAGTGGTTTATGAGACAAAATATCCCAACGCCCACGAAGATTTGTATTTTTTACTACATTCAATAATCCATTGGTGATATTTTCAGTGGAAATCTTCCAGCCTTGTTTTTGCAATTTCTCTATTGCAGTTAAAACAGTACGTTTATTTTTAATTTGATAAGAACCTTTCAAATCAGAAGGTAAATCTTGAAAATGCTTTTCTTCTGCTAAAATAATTTCTGCATTTCGTTCTTGGGCAACCTTCATGAAAACTGGTTTCGTTTCAGTAGTTGTTTCTCCAATTACAACCGCTGTATTCGGTTTTATAATTCCTGCTTTCTCAAAAGCAATTTTATCTAATGTATCGCCTAAAAAATGTGTATGATCTAAACCAATATTTGTAATAACAGAAAGTTCTGGCAAAATAATATTTGTTGAATCTAATCGTCCGCCTAAACCTGTTTCTATAATCGCAATATCAACTTTTTGTTGTGCAAAATATTCGAATGCCATTGCAATTGCAATTTCAAAAAAAGAAGCCTGTTGATCAATAATTTTTTGTTCGTGTTTATTCACAAAATCAACTACAAATTCTTCATTAGCCATTACACTATTCACACGAATGCGTTCTCTAAAATCTTTGAGATGTGGAGAAGTTGTTAAACCTGTTTTATAACCAGCTTCCTGAAAAATAGAAGCCAACATATGAGACGTACTTCCTTTACCATTTGTGCCAGCAATATGAACAGTTTTAAACTTATTCTGTGGATTTCCTAAATATTCGCACAAAGCAGTAATATTCGTTAAATCTGCTTTCATTGCAGATGCTCCTACACGCTGAAACATTGGTAAATTTGTAAACAACCAATCGATTGTTTCTTGATACGTTCTCATTTATTCAAAAATTTTATACGAAGATACAATCTCTACAAATAAAAAAATCGAATTCTTCCTAAGAAAAATTCGATTCTGTTTTGTCTTATTAAAATGATTTAATTAATCTGAATAATCTTGTTTTGTTGTTAATAAGATTTTTAACGTTACAAATCCTACAATTGCCGCCGTTAATGATGCGACAAGAATCATTAATTTAGCTTCATTTATATAGCTTGGGTCGTTAAATGCTAACATCGAAACAAATATTGACATCGTGAATCCAATTCCGCCTAAAATACCAACTCCAAAAACTCGTTTAAAATTAACTGCTGTAGGCAATTCGCACAAACCTAATTTTACTGCAATCCATGTAAATAATGTTATTCCAACTGGTTTACCAACAACTAATCCTAAGAAAATACCTGTTGCCAGAGGTATGCTAAAATGTGCTAATCCTCCTCCATCTATCGTAATTGCTGTATTTGCTAAAGCAAACAAAGGTAAAATAATAAACGCAACTGGAATATGCAAAACATGCTCCATTTTAGCAGAAAGCGATCTAGAGTCATCTTTATCAAATGGAATTGTAAATGCTACCAAAACACCCGCAATAGTTGCGTGAATACCAGAATGCAACATAAACCACCAAACAATTATTCCTCCAATAATATAAGGAATCATCGATTTTACTTTTAATTTATTTAAAGCAAAAAGACCTAATAATACTGCGATAGCAATTCCGAATTGTGTAAAATCTAATGGTAGTTCAGGATTTGGATAAAATAATGCAATCACTACAATTGCTCCTAAATCATCTATCACAGCTAAAGCTGTCAAAAATACTTTTAATGATAACGGCACTCGCTTTCCTAACATCGTAATAATTGCTACGGCAAACGCAATATCTGTTGCCATTGGAATTCCAAAACCATGTATTGTATCTGTACCTTTATTTGTTAAAAAGAAGATAAAAGCAGGAATCAACATTCCTCCAAGCGCAGCAAAGACAGGTAGAATTGCTTTTTTTGTATCGGATAATTCTCCAACAAAAACTTCTCGTTTTAATTCTAATCCAATTAAGAAAAAGAAAATTGCCATCAATCCATCATTGATCCAGTGGGCAAATGAATGTCCAAACATATTCATCTGCCAAATAGAATCATACGATTCGGCAAGCGGTGAATTGGCTAATAATAAAGATAAAGCAGTACAGAATATCAATAATATTCCTCCTGAAGTTTGGCTATGAAAAAACTTATTAAAGAGTTTAGAAACAATCATTTTATTTATTTTGATTGGTAAAAATAATGAACTCGTTTTTAACTGCCTAATCTTAACAAGATAATACTGCTTAAATTATCATTAATGATATTATTTAAAGGATTTCATAAATAATCCCAGAAGAATGGTCTTTAGTTGCCCCTGTTACTGAAGATAAGCAATTGATCTCGTTATTAATTCTTCGATAACCTAAGAAAGCAAAGATTAAAGCTTCTTTAAAATCAATTAGGTTGTCAGAAGGAATAATGATTTCAACAGCTGACAATTCTCGTAATCGATTAATAAAAAATACATTTCGAGCTCCTCCTCCAGTTATTAACACATTGTTGATATCATAAAAAGAAAGTATACTTTCGATTTGAACTACGAAATGTTCTACACAACTTCTCAGCTTATCTTCTACAGATATCTCGTACTTATCAACAATTGTTAAAAACGTTTGTTCTACCCACTCAAATCCTAAAGATTTTGGATAAGGTTCTTTATAATAATTCAATTCGTTTAATTCTTCGACTAAACCTTGGTTAATATTTCCTTGTTGAGAAAGCTCGCCATTTTTATCATAATCAAAACCTAATTGATTCGCATAATGATTCAGAACAATATTAATCGGGCAAATATCAAACGCTATTCGTTTTCCGTCACGATTCATGGAAATATTAGAAAATCCTCCAAGATTTAAGCAAGCATCATATTGACGAAATAACAATTCGTCACCAATCGGAACCAAAGGCGCACCTTGTCCACCTAAAATAACATCTTGTGTACGAAAATCACACACCACTTTTTGTTGACAACGTGAAGCTATTGCTGCTCCATTTCCTATTTGTAAAGTAAATGATTTTTGGGGCTGATGAAAAATCGTTTGACCATGCGAAGAAACAAAATCAACCTTTTGTATCTGATGTTTTCCCATAAATTCTTTCACTTGATCTCCCAAGAAATAACCAAATTCAACATCTAATTCACATAAATCCATTGCAGAATATTGGTATGCCTCTGTTAATTTTATTCGCCAAACCGATGTGTAATGAATAGTTTCTGCCTGAAGAATTTCAAAAGAAGTTTCGTCATTAAAACGAACATAACAGATATCTAAACCATCTAAAGAGGTCCCAGACATCAAACCAATACAAAAAGTAGGATTTTTCATGAGGTAAATTTAATGAGAGAATTTGATAGTTGGTGAGTATTTATTAGTATAGTTATATTAACTCTTTAGTTTAATATCTGAAAAGTAATACAACTATTTAAACTCTTTTTATTTTCATTTTTTCCTTGATGAAAAAACGAAACAATACTTCGATAGACTCAGCACAAAAAAATCAAGGTTATAAATCTTTGACTAAAAATTATCAACGCTTCGGAAATGATTTAAAAATTCACATACGTTCATTAAATCATTTATATTCTTCGCTTATTCAATTTTTTAACGTCAAAGCTTTAAATACCATTTTTTATAAATCCTTAATAAAAGAAAATTAGATGAATAAGTGAAATTTGTTATATGAAACTATTAATAAATATAATATTATAGATTAAAAATCTTCTGTATAGATTAGTTAGACTCCTTTAAAGAATTAGAATAAATATATTGTTTTTAAATAGAAAAAATAATGACTCATTACTCAAAACTTATAATAGATTACTTAAAGTGCGTTAGGGATTGAAGTGGAAATCCTTTTTTTGGATGAGTGAGCTTGTCGAAGTCGATCTAAAAAAAGATTGTAATGAAAAGCCCGCCCGAAGGGAACGCCCAAATTGTGAATATTTTAGATATTATTTGATTTTAAATCTAATCTTAAAATCTTATATTTGATAAATTAAATACAAACAATAAACATGGCACATGATGTAATCTTTGATTTGATCGAAGAAGAAAAGGAAAGACAATTAAATGGAATTGAATTAATTGCTTCGGAAAACTTTGTTTCTGACAATGTAATGAAGGCAATGGGTTCTGTTTTAACTAATAAATATGCAGAAGGTTACCCTGGAAAACGTTATTATGGCGGTTGCGAAGTGGTAGATGAAGTAGAAACTATAGCAATTGATCGTTTGAAAGCGTTGTTTAATGCAGAATATGCAAACGTACAACCACACTCAGGTTCTCAAGCAAATGCAGCTGTTTACTTGGCTTGCTTAAAACCTGAAGACAAAATCTTAGGTTTCGATTTATCGCATGGTGGCCACTTAACACATGGTTCTCCGGTTAACTTTTCGGGAATGACTTACCAAACTTCTTTCTATGGAGTTAGCAAAGAGACAGGATTAATTGATTATGATGCAATGGCAGAAACAGCTCGTAAAGAGAAACCTCAAATGATTATTTGTGGTGCATCTGCTTATTCTCGTGATATTGATTATGCAAAATTCCGCGAAGTAGCTGACGAAGTTGGTGCTTTGTTATTAGCAGATATTTCTCACCCAGCAGGTCTTATTGCACGTGGTATTTTAAATGATCCAATGCCTCACTGTCATATTGTAACAACAACGACACATAAGACATTAAGAGGACCACGAGGTGGAGTAATTATGATGGGGAAAGACTTCGAAAATCCTTGGGGATTAACTACTCCGAAAGGTGAAGTTAAAATGATGTCTCAGATTTTGAATGGAGCTGTCTTCCCTGGTACGCAAGGTGGACCTTTGGAACACGTTATTGCATCTAAAGCTGTTGCTTTCGAAGAAGCTTTATCTGATGGATATATGGAGTACATTGTACAAGTTGTGAAGAATGCAAAAGCATTAGCTGCTGCATTGGTTGCGAAAGATTATAATATCGTTTCTGGTGGAACAGACAATCACTGTATGTTAATCGACTTAAGAAATAAAGGTATTTCTGGTAAGCAAGCAGAAAATGCATTGGTATTAGCAGAGATAACTTGTAATAAAAACATGGTTCCTTTTGATGATAAATCACCTTTCGTAACGTCTGGTATTCGTTTAGGTACTGCGGCTGTTACTACACGTGGTTTAGTTGAAGCGGATATGCAAACAGTTGCTGACTTTATTGACGAAGTGTTAATGAACATCGATAATGAAGAGATTATTGATGGAGTTGCAGATCGTGTAAACGAGTTCATGTCGTCTCGTCCATTATTTCAAATGAAGTAATTATAAAGTAAATCATAGCATTTAAATTATAAAAAGCCTTGAACTTTGTTCAAGGCTTTTGTGCTTCTTATAAAAACGTCGGGACATTTTGTATAAAATCACCCGACGTTTTGATCAAAATGTCTCGACGTTTTAATTGAAATCACTCGACGTTTTTATAGACTTCTATAATTGTATTTCGTAAATATAAAAATGATTGTTTATGGTATCTATGTAATATCTAGAATTAGAACTCAAACTATCATGTAGCAAATAAAGTTTAAAATCATCAGAAGGCTTAAACCAAATAGGTTTATCAACAAGTTCTTCTTTTGAATCTGAACCTATTAAATTGTTTTGTTTAATAAATTCTTTTCTCCATTCTTTCGTGGTTTTTAATTCCATATACATAATATACTCGAGTGTAAAATGTGGAGATTGCCAATATTTAGCATTGATTACTTTTACTTCATTCGAAGGTTTTTCTCCGCTCCAAAGCGTATATGCTTCAATTGTATCTGTTGTATTTCTTTCGATACAAGAAAAGAAATTAATAATTAGTAAAAGGATGATAAGTTTTTTCATCTATCGAATTTATAAAAGCAATATAACAAAAAAAGCAATCTCTTATGGAGATTGCTTTTTGTATTTAAAATAAGATAAGTCGTTTTTACTTACGCATTCAACGCTTCTGCACCACCAACAATCTCTAAGATTTCGTTTGTAATAGCAGCTTGACGTGCTTTGTTGTATTGGATCTTTAAGTTTTTCTGTAACTCGCTCGCGTTGTCTGTTGCTTTATGCATTGCAGTCATACGTGCTCCGTGCTCAGAAGCGTTAGCATCTAATACAGCTTTGAATAATTGCGTTTTTAACGTTTGAGGGATTAAATCTTTTAAGATTTCTTCCTTAGAAGGATTGAAGATGTAATCTAACTCTGCTGAGTTGTTAGCTTCGTCTTCAGTTTTTTCTAAAACAACTGGTAAGAATTGTTCATTTTGAACGATTTGAACCGCTGCATTCTGAAATTGGTTGTAAATGATTCTTATTTGATCATATTGACCTTCTTCAAATTTAGCAACTAAATCATCCGCAATCTCTGCTACATCTGCAAAGTTTAAATTATCCCAAATGCTTGATGCATTTTTATAGATAGTTTGTGTTTTACTAAAAGTATCGTTTGCTTTTTTACCAATTGTTAAAAGCTCTACTTCTTTACCAGCCAATTCACCAGCCAATAAAGCATTTACTTTTTTGATGATGCTCGAGTTGTATCCTCCACATAAACCTCTGTTTGAGTTAATAACGACTAAAAGTACTTTATTAACTTCACGTTCCTCTGTTAATGCTCCTCCTACTTCAGCTTCTAAAGTAGAACTTACATTTTGTAAAAGTTCACGTAATTTATCTGCATAAGGACGTAACTGAACGATTGAATCTGTAGCGCGTTTCAATTTAGCAGCAGATACTAATTTCATAGCACTTGTAATCTGCATTGTAGAACCTACAGAAGTAATTCGGTTACGTATATCTTTTAAATTTGGCATAATTCTATTTGAGATGAAGGATTAAAAAGAACTTAGAGATTAGAAACCTCTAAGTTCCGTTTATATATTTCTTAGTACTTAGAAGTAGTTTCTGTAATAACTTTCTTCAATACATCAATAATTTCATCAGTCCATTTACCTAAACGGATAGATGTTAAAGTGTCTGCATATTTGTTGCGCATTAACTCAACAAAATCAGCTTGCCACTCTTTCACTTGATTAACTGGAACGTTTTTCAACATACCGTTAGTACCCGCAAAAATAACTGCTACTTGCTCTTCTACTGCGATTGGAGAGTTAACATCTTGTTTCAATAACTCAACGTTACGTTCACCTTTTCCAATTACATTCATTGTTGCAGCATCTAAATCAGAACCAAATTTCGCGAAAGCTTCTAACTCACGGTATTGTGCTTGGTCTAATTTTAATGTACCAGATACTTTTTTCATTGGTTTTGTTTGTGCAGAACCACCAACACGAGATACAGAGATACCTACGTTGATCGCTGGACGAACACCTGAGTTGAATAAATCAGACTCTAAGAAGATTTGTCCATCTGTAATCGAAATTACGTTTGTTGGGATATATGCAGAAACGTCACCAGCTTGAGTTTCGATAATTGGTAATGCAGTTAAAGAACCACCACCTTTTACGATACCTTTCATAGATTCTGGTAAATCATTCATTTGAGCTGCAATTGTATCGTCTTTAATAACTTTAGCAGCACGCTCTAATAAACGAGAGTGTAAGTAGAAAACGTCTCCAGGATATGCTTCACGTCCTGGTGGGCGACGTAATAATAAAGACACCTCACGGTATGCAACGGCTTGTTTAGATAAATCATCATAAACAATTAACGCTGGACGACCAGAGTCACGGAAGAACTCACCGATTGCAGCACCTGCCATAGGAGCATATACTTGCATTGGAGCTGGATCAGATGCATTAGCAGCAACTACTACTGTATATTTATCTGCACCGTGGTCTTGTAATGTTTTCATGATTCCTGCTACTGTAGAACCTTTTTGTCCTACTGCAACATAAATACAGAAAACTGTTTCACCTCTATCGTAAAACTCTTTTTGATTTAAGATTGCATCTAAAGCAACAGATGTTTTACCTGTTTGACGGTCACCAATGATTAACTCACGTTGTCCACGTCCAATTGGAATCATCGAGTCAATAGAAACGATACCTGTTTGTAATGGTTCGTTTACTGGTTGACGGAAGATAACCCCAGGAGCTTTACGCTCGATAGGCATTTCATATAATTGTCCTTCGATTGGTCCTTTACCATCGATTGGATTTCCTAACATATCAACAACACGCCCTAACATTCCTTCACCTACATTAATAGATGCAATCTTGTTTGTACGTTTTACTGTATCACCTTCTTTAATTCCTTTTGAAGGTCCGAAAAGTACAATACCTACGTTATCTTCTTCAAGGTTTTGTACCATTCCTTCTAACCCGTTTGAGAATTCTACTAATTCTCCGTATTGAGCATTGTCTAACCCGTAAACACGAGCAATACCATCCCCAACAGTTAGAACGGTTCCTACTTCTGCTAATTCAACTGATGAATCAAAGCTTGTAAGTTGTTGTTTTAATATAGCTGAAACTTCAGCTGGATTTATTTCTGGCATTTCTGAAATATTTAAAATTTAGGAATGTATTCGTTTTTCGAAAAATCTTTTTTTAATGTAGCTAACTTAGTTTTGATAGATGAATCTACTTGATTGTTTCCGATTTTTAAAACGAAACCACCAATTAAAGATGCATCTATTTTGTTCTCTACTTTTACTTGACTATTTACAGCTAAAGTTTGTTTTGCTTTTGCTATAATTGTATCAATCGTATTTTGATCCAATTGTACTGCCGAAGTGATTTCTGCTGTTACAATGTTATTTGCTTGATCGTATAATGCGATAAACTGATCAGCAATTTTAGACAAGATATTTTCTCTACCATGTCTTACGACTAATGAAATGAATGTTTGAGAAGTTTTTGATAAAGATTTAAAAATCTCGCTCAACACAGCTTCTTTCTTCTTCGCATCAATCACTGGAGAATTTAAGAAAATTCTTAAATCATCGTTCTCTTTTATGATTTTGCGAACATCATTCATTTCAGCATACACTACGTTTGTTTGGTTTGCTTCATTTGCAAATTCCATTAAACCTTTAGCATATCTATGTGCTGCTCTGAATCCTGCCATGATTAATTGAATTTTACTTGATCAATAACGTCATTAACTAAAGCTTCTTGTGCAGATTTGTCTGACAATTCTTTTGTTAAGATTTTTTCAGCAATTTCAATTGACAACTGTCCAACTTGATTTTTGATATCAGCCATAGCTGACGCTTTTTCGTTTTGGATAGCTGCTTTAGCGTTTTCAATTAATTTGTTAGCTTCTACAGTTGCAGAATTTTTCGCCTCGTTGATGATATTTTCTTTCATTTCACGCGCTTCTTTCAAGATTGCATCACGTTCAGCACGAGCTTCTTTCATGATTTTCTCGTTTTGAGCGTTTAATAAAGCCATCTCTTCTTTCGCTTTTTTAGCTGCGTTTAAGGCATCCTCGATAGATTGTTCACGTTCTTTAACTGCAGATAAAATTGGTTTCCACGCTAATGATCTTAACAATACTAATAAGATGATAAATACTACCGCAGTCCAAAAAATAAGACCAACTGAAGGTGTAATTAAATCCATTGTGTGTATGTATTAAATTTTATTTTTTACTAATTAATTTTTTAATGAATTAGCTTCAACAACCAACCGTTATTGAAGCTAATTTAAATTCAAATATTATCCGTTACCTAATAACGCAACTACGATACCGAATAAACCTGCACCCTCGATTAAGGCTGCTGCGATAATCATAGCTGTTTGAATTTTTGAAGCCGCTTCTGGTTGTCTAGCGATTCCTTCCATAGCTGATCCACCGATTTTACCGATACCTAAACCAACTCCTAAAACTGCTAAACCAGCTCCGATTGCTGCAATACTTCCTGTCATGATAATTGTATTTAATTATTAAAAAATTATTTTATTGTTTTTTATATTCTATTCTTAATGATGATCGTGTTCTGCTACTGCTGTTCCGATAAATAACGAAACTAACATTGTGAATACGAACGCTTGTAATGCCGCTACTAATAACTCTAAACAGTAGATAAATAATGCTAATGGAATAGATCCACCTGCCATAGCTTCTGTTTGGAAAATAAAGATTAGCGAAATTAACGACATAATGATGATGTGACCTGCTGTAATGTTCGCGAATAAACGAATCATTAAGGCGAATGGTTTTGTAATAATCCCGATTAACTCAATTGGAGCTAATATTAATTTTACTGGAACTGGAACTCCTGGCATCCATAACATATGTCCCCAGTAAGCTTTGTTTCCTGAGAAATTAATCACGATTAATGCAATTAATGCTAGTACAAATGTAACTGCGATATTTCCTGTAACGTTAGCTGCACCTGGTAACAATCCTAATAAATTGTTGATCCAAATAAAGAAAAATAACGTTAATAAATAAGGCATAAATTTCGCATATTTTTTCTCTCCAATATTTGGAATCGCTACTTCATCACGAACAAAAATAATAATTGGCTCGATGAATCCTGCGATACCTTTTGGCACCATATTTCCTTTTTTGTAGTTAGATGCTACTGCAGAGAAAACTAAGATTAAAATCACGAAAGATAATAACATTGACGCTACGTTTTTCGTAATAGAAAAATCTAATGGTTTTTCGTTTTCTAAATGAACAGCTCCTTTCTCATCTACATGAGGAATGATTGTTCCTTGTGCATCTGTTTTGTAGATTTTTTCGTGGAAGTTGATGTAGTAATTTCCATTACTTTCTGCAACTGCCTCGTTGTGATGAAATTTAGAAGACATAAAAACATGTAACCCATTATCCCATAAAATAACTGGTAATGAAACTCCTACACTTTTTTCACCTTCTCCCCATAAATGCCAATCGTGAGCATCAGCAATGTGGTGCATAATACCTGGCACTGGATTAAATGTAGATTCGCCAGATTTCACTTTAGCAGCTTCTTCTTGGCTTTTTGTTTGCTCACTTTTAATTAACTCCTCAAACGTTTTTGGAAGACTTTCATGCGGAACCGCTGTAGAAGCGAAACCGAAATTGAAAAGTAATAAAAACGCTAATAACGCTGAAAATTTCATGTATAATTCCTTTGTTTCTAAATTGCGTGCAAAATTATAGTAAATTAACCACTTACCAAAGTCAAATGCTAAAAATCATTAAACTTTTTTTAACTTTAAATTAATTAAGCGAATAAACACTAAAACTTCGGCAAGCAAAATTACGAAATAACTTATAATTAACTGCACAACATTCAATTTAATTTGCTCATTCACAACAATCAAAGCTAAAACGATTGCCATCTTAGCAATCATACCTCCCATAAAGGCAAAACCAACGTATTCTGGAAATTTTATCTTGACAAAACAACCAACTTGAAAAATTATCAGTGTAATTAATCCAATAATCAAATACATTTTTGGAATAATTAGCGAATTTTCGCTAAAATTAAAATATGTAACAATTCCGTAATGAATACCACAAAAAATAGCAACCATCGCAATAAAAGAAAGTGCTAAAAGAATAAATTTCTTAATCATTTAATTATTTTTTTGGTAATTGCTTCAACATCAAATATAATCCTGCAAAAACTCCCAGCAAAGATAAGCCAGCTGTCCATAATGGTTTGTCTGTTTCGAATTTTTTATCCAAAAAAGTTCCCAACCATGCAAACAAAGCAATCACAGCAGCCATCTGTATTCCCATCGCAGAAAACTTTAAATATTGATTTACACCTTCGGTCTTTCGATCTTGTTTCATAAGTTTTATGTAATTTTGCAAAAAATTATTTCGTGGTAAAGATAGGAAACATAGAATTACCAGACTTCCCTTTATTGCTTGCACCAATGGAAGATGTGAGTGATCCGCCATTTCGTCGCTTATGCAAAATGCATGGTGCAGACTTGATGTATACAGAGTTTATCTCTTCTGAAGGATTGATTCGTGATGCAATAAAAAGTCGTCAAAAATTAGATATTTTTGATTACGAACGTCCAATTGGTATTCAAATTTTTGGTGGAGACGAAGAAGCCATGGCGATGTCAGCTAAAATTGTAGAGACAGTTCAACCTGATATTGTTGACATCAATTTTGGATGTCCTGTAAAAAAAGTTGTTTGTAAAGGCGCTGGAGCTGGAGTATTAAAAGATATAGATTTGATGGTACGTTTAACAAAATCTGTTGTTGAAAGTACACATTTACCTGTTACTGTAAAAACTCGTTTGGGTTGGGACTCTGACTCGATAAACATTTATGAAGTCGCAGAACGTTTGCAAGAAACAGGCATCAAAGCCTTGTCAATTCATGGTCGTACACGTACACAGATGTATAAGGGTTCGGCAGACTGGGAACCGATTGCAAAAGTAAAAGCTAATCCAAATATCGAAATTCCTATTTTTGGAAACGGAGATATAGATTCGCCTCAAAAAGCAATAGAATACAAAGAAAAATACGGTGTAGACGGTGTAATGATTGGTCGTGCTGCGATTGGTTACCCTTGGATTTTTGAGCAAATAAAACATTATCGTGAAACAGGAGAGTTGTTACCAGAACCAACAATTGTTGAACGAATGGAAGCTGCCAAAAACCACTTAAATTGGGCAGTTGAATGGAAAGGTGAACGCACAGGAGTTTTAGAAACACGTATGCATTATACCAATTATTTCAAAGGAATTCCGAATTTCAAACCTTATCGTACAAAGTTAGTTACACTAGATAATTTAGTCGATTTGGTTGCTACTTTCAAAGAAATTGAAGAAGAATTTATTCCAACATTAGAAATAAATTAATTTCATTAACATAAAAAAATCCACCAATTACTTGGTGGATTTTTCATTTAAACATGAGACTATAATTAATTACAATTATCTACAATCATCACTTCTTCTGGATTTAAAGTATCGAATTTCATTAACACTACTTCATCCACATCAGCTCTCGATCGTAAAGTAACTTCATAAACTTCATCATTAACGGGATATTGAATAGTTGCTTTTGGACGTTTAAACGTTCCACTTGTTTCAACCACAACACCTTCTACACATTTTCCTGTCTTAGCCAACTGATCTTCCAATTGATTCTTTTGATATTGACTAAATCCAAAAGCTGCAACTCCTAATACAGCGATAACGATATAAAAATATTTTTTCATAGAATGTTCTTTATAGTGTTTCTTATTAGTTTTTGTTTGAAACAAATTTAGACGCAATTCTATCGTTATAAAATCCCTATTAATAGCTAATTTTGAGTTTCTTGCTTTGTTTTTAAGGCATAAAGTGCAAAAGTTCCTAACCAATGACTTCCCATATAATCATCATTTGTTATATTGTTTAAAGAATAATTAAGATGATTCTGAGCAATTTTATTCAACTGTTTTAACTCTGGTAATTTATGTTCAATTTGATATAAAGCTGTTGCACGACTAAAATTTAAACCATCTAAATGGACCAAATGTCCATCTGAACGATCAGAAACAACTCCCGGTTTTAAATCAAAATTCTTTTTAAATAACTGTGGCAAAAATCCTTTCAACCATTGTTTATAATCATCATTTTGTTGAATTTTTGACATAATTAATGCTTCTTCCAAACAAGCCGACAAAAAATCAGAACCACTTGGCTCGAAAGCAATATTACATTTCGTATCTTTTTTATATAAACGATTTGCGTTTTCAATAATCACTTTTTCAAACGATTTATCATTCACAGAACGCGCATAATCTATCGCTAAACTCAATCCGAATGCTGTGTTATCATGCGTTCCTGTTCGAATTGGATACACTAATTTTGGTAAATACTCTTTGTAACGAACAATAATCAAATCACTTAAAGGTTTTAAATTTTTTGCCCAAACTTGCGCATCTTTATCTTGCCAATTATTCAATTCCATTTGCAATTGTAACAACCAAGCCCAACCATACGTACGCTCGAAACTTTTGTTATTTTTATCATTGAAAAAAGCCATTTCGACAGCAACATTCTCAGGCTTAATCAATTGATTCAATTCATTTCTAACTTGATTATTTTGATCTAATTCAGGGAAATCTTTCATCAATTTTACAATAGACCAAAATCCATGCACAGAAGAATGCCAATCGAAACATCCATAAAAAATTGGACGCAACTGTTTTGGAGTTTTCAAATCTTGATCACTTCCCAAAACATTTCCTAATTTATTCGGATATTCAACAGAAATACAATGAGTTGGTAAATCGAAAATCTTTTTCGCTTGATCAACGTGTAATTCTTGTGCAAAAGAAGTCGTTGTCGTTAAAATTGTAAGATAGAGTATTTTTTTCATGAAGTTATTTTGACCAAATTACTGATTTTTATTCGAATTTAAGAATTTCTGAAGCTCTTCCTTCGCTTGTAAACTTTCAGGAAAATTTTTCACATTTTGTTCAAAAAACTGTTTGGCTAAATCATTTTTCTTTTGTTTGACCAGATAATTTGCCACATTGTTTATATATTTTTCCGTTGGTTGAAAATTGTAATACAGTTTCTTCGAAATCTCATCAAAAGACTCTTTTATTAAGCTTGGTTGTGTTGGTATTTGTTTAATATTAATACGATATCCATCAAATTGCCAACGTAGATAATCAATCGAGCCAATCATCGGAACAGAACCATGTTCTTCGTCTATATATTGTTTGTAATGATAGTTAAGTGATTTATTTTCAGAAATTCTCAAAACTTCATCAACTTTCTTGATACTTTGATAATGATCTCGCAATTGGTCTGTATTTTGACTTTCACCAACTTGAGTTATCATCAAAAAACGATTCTCAAAATTGTGTTTATCTACATTTTGATAAACAGTCAACAATTCTTTGTTATTGAACCAAATACTTGGATCGTGCGCTACATATCCATTAAAAGTTTTGGGATAATTGTACAACGTTTTCAATGCAAAATAACCACCAAGTGAATGACCAATTAATAAACGAAAATCATTTACGCGATAATTTGCTTTCATAAAAGGAAACAATTCTGTTGAGATAAAATTCAAAAAATTAACATCGTTTATATGTGTGAAATCTTTTGCTCTATCACCATTTTTATTTGTTATTCCTACAATAATAGATTCGGGCATTTCGGGATAAAATCCATTTTGAAACTTTTCAACAACACCTGTTAAAAAAATAAAATTAGCTTCAGCATCTAAAACATAAATTACTGGATAATCGACTTTTTGTAATTTAGCGTTCTGATAAGAGTCTGGAAGATGAATCCAAATTTCTCGTTCAGTATTTAAAATTTTTGAATTTATTTTTTGAATTTCAGCAATAGATAATTTTTCTTGTGAAAAACTAATTTGAGCAAATGTCAAACAAAATAAAAATAGTATTTTCTTCATGTCTAATTTTTTCTAAAATTAGTTATTTAGAATTATTCTATACAAATGATTTTAGACAGAAAAAACGACCTCATCTTGAAGTCGTTTTTTGTATAAATGATAAAATCTTGTTAACTAAAAATATTCCATTTCAACCCAAGTTGAAATTTAAAATCTTTGTAAGGTACATTTGGCGCAGCAAAATAATCTGGTTCCTTTGTAAAGGAAGCATTAATATGTTCGCCACGAATATAGAAACGCATATTACGAACCTTGAAATTGATAAAAACATCCAAAATAGGATATCCTCCAATTTCTTGTACACTAGTTGGATCTTGTAGCGCAAATTCATTTAGAATTGGAATGTAACGTAATCCATTATATTTCGTAAAATAGGTTGCATTAATCCCTGCTTGCAATTGAGCATTTTTATTAAATAATTCACCTTGCCAATACAATGTTTCTCTGATTAAGAAATCTGGCAAAGGCATAATATTTTCGTTTTTCGTTACTTTTTGATATTGAGCTGTCGAAACTAAATTAATCTTTCCGAAACGTAGATGATTTTCACCTTTTATCTTGAAATAATTGATATTATCAGCCAATTGCTTGTAAACAAGATCAGAATCTAAATAGACCTTATTGTCAAGATTATAAATTGAGGCTTCTACTGTTGTATTAACTTTATCTAACTTTAATTTCGCAAATATATTTTGAACATTTTCTGTCTCAAACTTGTTCGCATAGTTAAAATCTGCAAAGAAACTTTGGTTATAAATAGCATTTAGCGATGGAATTTTGGACTGAATAACCGCTCCGGCACTCAATGTATATCCTTCTAATGGTGTGATATCTAAAACAGCATCTACATTGTAAACACTATTATAATTATCAGACTGAAGATATTCTACATTACCATAAAGTTTCAACTTTTCATTCCAATCGAAATCAATTTTTCCAACAACTCCAAAAAGATTTTCTTTTATTTCTTTTGGATTATTGATATCATAAATCACATTCCCTTTATCATCAAGTTTATTTGCAATTAAAGGTTCTTCTGAAAATACTCTTAAACTTTGTAACTTAACTCCAGCTTCTATTTTCACACGATCTGTCCACTGAAAACCAGCAGTTGTCGTATTAGACAAATCTGTAAAGCTCTTTTTATTTTTATTAGCAAGTCCAGTAATTAAAGGCGTTGAATATAAATCTCCATTAGGAGAAGAATCTTCGTATCTATATTTTTGTTTTTCGTACGAAAATTTATTCTTTAATTCAATCGGATTATAAAAAGTAGAATCTTTTTCGTTCATCTTTTTTAAGATACCATACGAAGCGTTCAATTCAACTCGACGTGCATCAAATTCAGATTTTGCTGTTTGAGAATTAACAGGAATATTACGAACATTTGTCATTCTTCGTTGATCTTGGAAAATAAAATCGTTTATATCTTGTATTCCTCCATTCTCGTTATTCTTAAAATTCTGCGCAGCATAATTCCACCACAATTTAAAACGTTCTGATTTTGTTTTATAATTTGATGAAAAAACAAATGTATTATTTTGTGCTTTTTCATGCTTATAACGACCTTCCGAAATTAACCCTCGGTAATGAAATGTATAATTGAATTGCTTATTGATATTATGTGAAAATGTAGAAGACAAAAAGTTACCTTCTTTTACACCATTTTCATAAATAAATTCGGTGTAAGGTGTTTTAACATCATAATATTTAATATCGTTGGCATAGTAATAATTGTACTTTTTACCAGTCGGCAACATGGACGCATTGAAAGGCGAATTCTGATACTCCAGATCCACTACAACTCCACCTACATTTGGAAAGAATAATTTCCCAAACGCATCTCGTCTTATAAAATTTTGGTTATAATAGTTTTTGATATTTAATGTTGTATCAATAACTTCTGGCTTTCTACCATTTGTCCAAAACTTATAATCTTCGATTTTAGTTTTAAAATATGTAACAGAATCATTTGTTGATGATCCCTTTAATGGTTTTAAAATTTTTATAGAATCTTCTTGAGCTTGCGCTATAACAGCTCCTAATAAAAATAAACCAATGATTGTTTTTTTCATCCTGTTGAATAAATCCTTACAAAAGTAATCTAAAATTGAGAGATACAAAAAAACCCACTTATTTCTAAGTGGGTTAATGTTGTAAAAAATATTTAATACTTTGTTTATTTCCAAAGAGGATGTTGAACAGCATTTGGATTTAAAACAATTTGATTTATTGAAAATGGAAAAACAAAAAGCTTACTTCCTGCAGGAACATCACAATTCCCAGGACAGTTAGTCCCTTTATTTAGTGGTAAATTATAACGTTTCAAATCTAAAAAACGTTGACCTTCACCAAAAAACTCTTTATTTCTCTCAGTTAATATATCATTTAATAAATTAGTACCTGTATAAGTATTACCTTTTCTTTTTAATGCAAATTCATTAAGTTTAATAAGTGATTGAGCATTATTACCCAACTGATACAATGCTTCTACTTGATTCAAATATGCTTCTGACACTCTTAAAACCTTAGTGTTTCTCATGTAATTACCTAAACTTGAAGGTCTTTCATGTTTTCTAATCCAAACTCCTTGTGGATTATCTGTTGTTGGAGCACTTTGTGTTGTAAACAATTTTCTTCGAATATCTGTAGTTGCAAATGATGAATATAAACTAGCTTTTGCCAACATAGATCTTCTACCACCTGTTCTACTATAATACACACTAAGAGCATTGTTAACTCCAGGATTGTTTTGAGGATTTAAATCTAATTCCCAAACTGTTTCAGGTTGATTTTCTGAAACTAAGTCATTACTTGAAGAAAAATAATTATCATAAGCTGTTTCATTTGTTAATAAAACAAATGAAGAATTACCTGCTTCAGATGCAGTTACAATATCGGTTGATAAATTGTATGCTAATTGAGCATCTCCACTTGCTTGTCTTGTCAAATAAACACGAGATAACAATAACTTTGCTGCAGTTTTACTTGCGTAAATTTTAGACTCAGGTTTTTCCGACGAATTTTCTACAGCATAATTTAAGTCATTAATTATCATTGTATAAATTTCTGAAACTGAAGCACGAGGATTCTTCACATCCCCATTATAAGGATAAGTTGCTATTGGAACTCCAATTTCTTGATTTTGACCACTTTTTGGAGAAGATGAATAATAATTCAATAATGTAAAATATGAATAAGCTCTCAAAAAACTAGCTTCTGCCTTATATTGTCGATTTGTTTGAGAATCTGGTAATTCGTTATTTATTACAAAATTTACGCTTTGAATTACATCATAAGCAGAGCGATAAAAATTTATTTCTCCCGTATTAGTTGGATCATAATTCATTTGAATAACATTTGAAAACCCCGAAAAGTTTGTGTTACTTCTAAAAAAAGAATCTCCTAATAGATCTCCGTAAAAGAATAAATTTGATCCATATAAAGAACTTGATGACATTTTTAAATATCCTCCTAGTAAAAATCTATAGGCATCCTGTTCTGTTTTTATTGCGTCTTCTAAAACTTCTTCATAAGGAGGTTTCAAGTCAAGAATATCTTCTCCACATGAATTAAATAATCCTAAAGATAATATAGATGTTATTAATATTAGTGTTTTTTTCATTTCTTAAATTTTTAAAAATCAATAGACATTCCTAACGATACACTCTTTATAATTGGTGTCGTATAATTAAAAACTCCTTTTCCTTGGAAAGACCATGCGTTAACGATTGATTCTGGATCAAAATTTAATCCTTTATCAAAAGCATACGTCCAAAGATTGAATCCTTTTGCATAAATCGTTAAATTTTTGACACCTGTTTGTTGTTTAAATTTATCACCAAAAGAATAAGCTAATTTTATTTCTTTTAGACGAATATGATCTCCTTTTCTTATCCAACGATCAGATTCTAACCTACTTCCATTAGGATTATTCAATTGTGGTTTTGGATTTGCAGCGCCTGTATTCTCTGGCGTCCAATAATCCATTGCATCAACTATTTGGTTTCTGTTATCAACATTTCCGTCATTTATAAAAAATGAGTGGAATCCGTTGTGAACATAAAAATCAAATTGTCCAGTCATTAAGAAACTAAAACTTAAACCTTTATAAGAGAATGAATTTGAAAACCCAGCCATATATTTTGGAAAAGCTGATTTACCTAACCAAACTCTTTCTGCTTGACTTTTATTAGTTGTTGTTTTTGTTTTTGTAGCATCTGTATACCACGAACCTACTCCTAATTCTCCTACATTAGGATCATTATTTGGACCAGCCCACAACCATGTGTAATATTCACCTAATAATTTACCTTCTGATAATGCATTTAGATTGTACTCCCAAATACTTTGATCGATGTTTAGTTTATCAACTTTATTAATATTGCGTGAAGCATTTAAGTTAATATTCCATACGAAATCTTTTCGAATCGGTGTACTATTTAATGTAAGCTCGAATCCTTTATTCGATATATCTGCTACATTTGCAAAATAATCTCCTGGACTACCTGCTTCTGGCATTGTAGTGGCATAGAATAATGCTCCGTCAGTTTTTTTATTGTAATATGAAAATGTAATTCCTAATAAATCTTTGTATAAATTTAATTCAAAACCTACATCTAATTGTTTAGATATTTCCCAATCTAAATTTGGATTACCAGCAGAAGATAAATAAGAATAATAATCATTTCCATACGCATACAAAGGATTAGTTGATGTTGCTACTAACGTATACATATCATACTGTCTTCCCCATGTATCAGCAAATGGAACATTACCTAATCTACCATAACTTGCTTTTAAAACAAGATTATTAATAACTGAAGATTCTTTTAAAAATTCTTCTTTACCTAAATTCCAACTACCTCCAATAGACCAAAAAACTCCACCTCTATTTGTTTTTGGTAAAACAGAAATTCTGTCGTATCTAACTTGTCCTGCAATGGTATATTTACTATCATAAATATAACTTAATTTAGAGAAATAAGAGTCTTGTCTCCATTTATAGAAAGTTCCTGGACCAGTAAAAATATCATTGAATGTATCTGGGTTTCCATATGAAAAATCTGGAATAGGCTCTGTAAATTGCAATGCACTTTTGTATCTATTTTTATACTCATGATCCTGATAATCAGAACCAATTGTGAAATCTAAATCATGTACATCTTTAAACTTTTTTCTAAATGACAACGTATTTGTAAAATTCATATCCCAAATACCTGTTTCACCTAGCTGTAATGCACCACCATTGGCAATACCGTCTCCATATCTTGGATCCCACCAATACGTTTCTCTCATTTGTTGTCTTTGTCCTCCAAAAACAGTATTAAAATAAAAATTATTTAAAAACTTATATTCTGCAGTAAATGAACCTAAATATGTGTGAACTTTACCTTTAGAATAATTATTTTCTAAAATCCCAATTGGATTAAACCCTTCTGTTACACCTCCAAGATCTTTTTGATTGTACGATCCGTCTGGATTATAAATAGGTTTACTTGTCGGAATAAATAAAGAAGACAACCATGGATTTGCAGAGGCATTTGCATCAGAAATCGATCTACGATCTACGCCTGTATAATTTAAAGAGAATCCGTATTTAAGATTATCTGTAACCTTATGATCAAAAGCTAAGATTGCACTTTTACGATCAAAATCAGTTGTTTGAATTAATGGTTTATTCTTATAGTAAGTAACACCTGCACGATAAGAAATACCATTAGTTCCTCCAGCTACAGAAAAATTATACGTATTTACAAAAGATTGATTACGCTGTACAGCCTTTCTCCAATCTGTTTCTTTACCATCCCAATTTTTATCTAATGTTCTAGTATAATATGCTTCAGCTTCAGCTACATTAGCAAATGTAATTGGTTTATCATTTTCAGAAAATCTAGGAGTACCGTCTGGATTATATTGGCTATTAAAATAATTTTGCCCTCCATATTGATGATATTGGCTGGCATTCATCATTTTAATTTTATCAAATGCAATATCTTGTATTGCCATATCTGATGAAAAATTAAAACGAGGCGTTTGTCCGAATTTACCTTTTTTCGTAGTAATAACAATTACTCCATTTGCTCCGCGAGCACCATATAAAGCCGTAGCAGAAGCGTCTTTAAGAACTGCTACAGATTCAATCATATTTGGATCGATTGAAGATAAAGGATTCCAAGATTCCATTAATGTAGCATTATCTGCTCCTTTACCAACAACAATTCCGTCTACAACGTATAATGGATTTGGAGTACCTAAAATAGAACCAACTCCACGAATTAAAATCATATTAGAAGATCCTGGATCTCCACTTGCTGTGGAATAATTAAGACCTGCAACACGTCCATTCAACACTTCATCAATAGAAGATACTGGAGTACTTTCAAAATTTTCTTTCGATACAATTGTATAAGAACCAACTTTTTGTGCAGGATCTAATTTAATTCCTCCAATAATATTTACTGTTCCTAATTCAATATTATCCGCAGCTTTTGATGTAAATTTTACATCTCCCAATGTTGTAGAAGTAACTTTAATTGTTTTTTCTTCACCATTAGAATCAATAATTTTTAATGTATCGCCTACTTTGGCATCTATATTAAAATTTCCATTTCCATCTGTAAAAACTGAAGTACCTGTTCTCGTAACAATTACTTCTGCTTCTTCCATTGGAAATCCATTCGAGTCTTTTAAGACTCCTTTAACTTGAGCAAATGCTAACCCTCCCATCAAAAAAATTGATAGAATGCCCAAAGAAGTAAATCTTCTCCTCATATTATGTTAATTTTTAGTGCTAATTATTACAAATATGAGAAAAAAAACTTAAAATATCTAAATTATTTGTTAAATAAAATAACGCATAAACAAAAAACCCACTTATTTCTAAGTGGGTTAAATATTTTATAAATCTTTCTTAAAAAGAGTATGAAGTTCCTTCAGCTCCGTCTTTCAATTGGATACCTAATGCACTTAATTGATCTCTAATTTGATCAGATAAAGCCCAATTTTTATCCACACGAGCCTGATTACGCATTTCGATTAGCATTTTTACAACACCATCTAATTTATCAGAACTTTCGTTTACAGCCTCTGTATCTAAACCTAAAACATCATGAACAAATCCATTCATAATCGTTTTCAAACGTTCTAAATCTTCTGCAGTAATATTTTCGAAACTATCTTTGATCGAGTTGATCATTTTAACAGCATCAAATAAATGTGCAATCATGATAGGTGTATTGAAATCATCATCCATTGCAGTGTATAATTTAGCTTCTAATTCATCAATATTAACGGTAGAAGTTTTCTTTGGTGTAATTGTTTCTAATGTTTTTAATGCTTCAACCAAACGGTTATATCCTTTTTCTGAAGCTAACATTGCATCATTCGAAATATCTAAAACACTACGATAATGCGCTTGTAAGAAACAAAAACGAACGACGCTTGGATGAAATGCTTTTTCGAAGAAATCATTTTCACCATTTACTAATTGCATTGGCAAAATGTAATTCCCTGTCGATTTACTCATACGTTGACCATTCATCGTCAACATATTGGCGTGCATCCAATACTTTACAGGTTCATGACCATTAGAGCCTTTTGCTTGAGCTATTTCACATTCGTGGTGCGGAAATTTAAGATCCATTCCACCTCCATGAATATCGAAAAAATCTCCAAGATATTTTGTGCTCATCACCGTACATTCTAAGTGCCAACCCGGGAAACCATCTCCCCAAGGCGAAGCCCAACGCATGATGTGAGCAGGCGAAGCATTTTTCCAAAGTGCAAAATCTACTGGATTTTTCTTCTCTCCTTGTCCGTCTAAATCTCTTGTATTATTGATTAGTTCTTCGATATTACGGTTACTCAATTCACCATAATTAAGTCCTTTTTTGTTATATGCTTCTACATCAAAATAAACTGATCCGTTTACCTCGTAAGCTAATCCTAAATCGATTAATTTTTCTGCTAAAGCAATTTGTTCTAAAATATGACCCGTTGCAGTAGGCTCTATTGTTGGAGGTAGTAAATTAAATTTTTCTAAAACTTTATGAAAATCTACTGTGTACTTTTGTACGATTTCCATTGGTTCTAATTTCTCTAATTTTGACTGTTTTACAAAACGATCATTTTCTACATTTCCGTCATCTGTTAAATGCCCAGCATCAGTAATATTACGAACGTAACGAACTTTGTAACCCAAAAATTTTAGGTAACGATAAATCATATCAAACGACATAAATGTACGCACATTTCCAAGATGCACATTACTGTAAACGGTAGGTCCACAAACATACATTCCAACATTATCTTGATTAATTGGTTCGAACGTTTCTTTCTGTCCCGTTAAGGAATTATGTAATTTTAATTGATTTTCTTTTACCATTTTATAGGATTTATATTTTAAACATTGAAAGTAGTTTTCATTCCGATGTACGAAATAAACTCTTTTCTTAATTGCTCATTATCTTTAAATGCTCCACCGTATTCAGCAGTAACTGTACTTGATTCAATATCTTTGATTCCGCGCGAATTCACACACAAGTGTTTTGCATCAATAATACACGCTACATCATCAGTTCCCAAAGCTTCTTGCATTGCTTTCACAATTTGCATCGTCAAACGCTCTTGTACCTGCGGACGTTTTGCATAATATTCTACAATACGATTCATTTTAGACAGACCGATTACTTTCCCTTTTGAGATGTAACCAACATGTGCACGTCCAACGATTGGTAAAAAGTGATGTTCGCAAGTCGAATAAACCACGATATCTTTTTCAACCAACATTTGATTGTAGTTATATTTATTTTCGAAAGTTGACATTCCAGGCTTACGCTCTGGCAATAAACCACCAAAAATCTCTTTTACGAACATTTTCGCAACACGTTTTGGCGTTCCTTTCAAACTATCATCTGTTAAATCTAAGCCTAAAGTTTCCATGATGTTACGGAAATCCGCTTCTATCTTTTCCACTTTTTCTTCAGCAGACAACTCAAATGCATCAGCTCTCAAAGGCGTTTCTAAGTTTGCTGACATATGGTCGTCCCCCATTTCGTCATGAAGATGTTTATCACACATTACATAAAAATTTTAGCAAATTTATAAAAGATAGTGTTATAAAACCTTATCAAAACTCAATTATTCCTACTGAAATGATTTCTATCTTTTATCAAATCAATGAAAAGATTATCTTTGAAGTATCACAAATTCGAAAAAATGATCAAGAAAACTTACGGTATCGATTTTCTTTCGTTTGAGGATTACAAAGGAATCAAAGAAGGAAATATCGAAATTGAACTAAATGAAGCAAGTAAAGAACAAATCTTAAAATCTCAACAAAATGTTGCTAAAATAGTTGCTTCTGGACAAACTGTGTATGGAATAAATACTGGTTTTGGACCACTTTGCGACACAAAAATATCTGAAGAAGAAACACGTCAACTTCAACACAATTTATTAATCAGTCATGCAGTTGGTGTAGGAAATCCGATCAAGAAAGAAATTTCTAGAACCATGTTAATTGCCAAAGCACATGCTTTATCAAAAGGATATTCGGGTGTAACATTAGATGTTGTGGAACGAATTTTATTAATGGTTGAAAAAGATATTATTCCAGTCGTTCCAGAAAAAGGTTCAGTTGGAGCATCTGGAGATTTAGCACCATTATCGCATTTATTTTTACCATTAATTGGCGAAGGAAAAGTTTGGGATGGTGATACAATTGTCACAACAAAAGAAGCATTAACCAAACACAACTTACAACCTTTGCATCTTTCTGCGAAAGAAGGTTTGGGATTAATCAACGGGACACAATTCATTTTATCTCATGCATTAAACGGATTAGAAAAATTTGAATATTTATTGAATTTAGCTGACGTTGCAGGTGCTTTATCATTAGAAGCTTACGAAGGTTCTCCTCGTCCATTCGAAGAAGAATTGCACCAAGTTCGACCTTTTAAAGGAACAATGATGGTTGCAGAGCGAATGCGTAATTTATTAAAAGGTTCTGAAATTGCTTTCTCTCATGCAGATTGCGGTCGTGTACAAGATCCTTATTCGTTGCGTTGTATGCCTCAAGTTCATGGTGCCTCGCGTAATGCATTTTTTCATTTGCAAGAATTGGCTGAAATCGAGTTAAATTCTGTTACTGACAATCCAATTGTTGTTTCGGATGAAGAAGCTATTTCTGGAGGAAATTTCCATGGACAACCATTAGCAATGGTCTTAGATTATGCAACAATTGCAGCTTCTGAGTTAGGAAATATTTCGGATCGTCGTCAATATTTATTAATCGAAGGAAAATATGGTTTACCAAAATTATTGACAGAAAGTTCTGGTTTAAATTCTGGTTTCATGATTCCTCAATATACATCTGCTGCACTTTGTACAGAAAACAAAACATTATGTTTCCCAGCTTCTGCAGATAGTATTCCAACGTCTTTGGGACAAGAAGATCATGTTTCGATGGGAAGTATTTCTGGAAGAAAATTCAACCAAGTATTAGACAATGTAGAACGTATTTTAGCGATTGAATTGATGTACGCTTGTCAAGGTTTAGAATTTAGAAGACCTCGTAAAACAAGTGTTTTCTTAGAAGAAGTTTTTGCAAAAGTTCGTTCGGTTTGTCCAAAATTAGAAGATGATCGCTTAATTGGTGATGATATCAATGATATTATCGATTTATTACAAACTGAAGATTTCAAGAAGTTAATTTTAAGTTTCTAACATCAATATAACATGAAAACCAACCACCTAATCCTATTCATTTTTTTTGTAACATCCTTTATTTTACAAGCACAAACAACAACTTTTGGCGATAGTAAACCAGAAGAATTTGAATTTTTACCTCATCAAGGCAGTCGAATAATTCAAGGTTTTCGTGTTGATATGGGAAATAAAAAATTTTGTATTGTTTATTCGAAACCAGAAAAAGGAATTACACCAGATGTAATTTATATTCAAGAATATAAAAAAGATGGTACCGAATGGAAACAAAATATAACAGGAGAACGTAAAAGTGATAACACAATTTTTATTTGGGGAAAACGCGGAGGTTTCTTTACCGATGACAATAAAAATGGAATTGCTTATACTGCTTTTAGTGAAGAAGATTTAAAAACCAATGAAAGGTTTATTGTTGGATATTTTATCCTTTACAACAATAGTATTTTCATTATTGAAGAAAATCAAAAAGGACAAATTAAAAAGTCAAATAATTTTGATCAACTTCCACAAAAAGCACAACAACAAATTTTAGAAGCTTTTAATAAACTAGATAAATGGAATTAACATGTTTAAATTTGATAAAAAATCTTTCTTAATTGCAAGTATTCTTTTCTTCATAGAAGTTATAATTGCACTTTTCATCAAAGACAGAATCATTCGTCCTTTTGTTGGTGATATTTTAGTCGTAATTTTTATATATTATTTCATTAAAGCTTTCATCAATACAAAAGCAATTAACATCGCTATTTTTACATTGATTTTTTCTTTTGTAGTTGAAGTTTTACAGTATTTCAATTTTGTAGAAATAATCGGTTTAGGACATAACAAAGCGGCTCGAATAATTATCGGGACTTCTTTTTCGTGGATCGATTTACTATGCTATTTTATAGGTTTTGTCCTATTATTTTTTATTGATAAAGATTTAAAGAAAAACTTGTCAAGCTGAATTTATTTCGGCTTTGCATTAGTAAGATTCTTCGACAAGCTCAGAATGACAAGAAAACGTATAACGTTTAACATAAAACTTTAATAAACGCACAAAAAAATGACTTTTAAAGAACAAATAAAACAAGGAATTCCTTCTATCCTTCCTACAAAAAAAGATAGAAATCAAAATGTAAGTCACGCGCCAAAGCGTAAAGAAATATTATCTGATGATGAGAAAAAGTTAGCTCTTAAAAATGCTTTGCGTTATTTCGAACCTCAACATCATTCAACTTTAATTCCTGATTTTAAAGAAGAATTAGAATTATACGGACGTATTTATATGTATCGTCTTAAACCAGATTACGAAATTTTTGCTCGTCCGATTAATGATTATCCAGGCGGTTGCAATCAGGCAAAAGCAATTCAATTAATGATTCAAAACAATTTGGATCCAGCGGTTGCTCAACATCCAGACGAATTAATTACTTACGGAGGAAATGGTGCTGTTTTTCAAAACTGGGCGCAATATCTTTTAACGATGAAATATTTGTCTGAAATGACAGACGAACAAACATTGGTAATGTATTCTGGTCATCCAATGGGATTATTTCCATCACATAAAAATGCTCCTCGCGTTGTGGTAACAAACGGAATGGTGATTCCGAATTATTCGCAACCAGATGATTGGGAAAAAATGAATGCTTTAGGTGTTTCTCAATACGGACAAATGACAGCTGGAAGTTATATGTACATTGGGCCGCAAGGAATTGTACACGGAACGACAATTACAGTTTTAAACGGATCTCGTAAAATAGATGATAACGGAACAGCTGGAAAATTATTTGTAACAGCTGGACTTGGAGGAATGTCGGGAGCTCAGCCAAAAGCCGGGAATATTGCTGGTGTTGTTTCAGTAACTGCTGAGGTTAATCCTGCTGCAACTTGGAAACGTCACGAACAAGGTTGGGTAGATGAAGTAATTTCTGATTTAGATGAATTAGTTACTCGCGTACAAAAAGCAAAAGCTGATAAAGAAGTTGTTTCAATTGCTTATGATGGAAATATAGTGGATGTTTGGGAAAAATTTGATCAAGAAAATGTTTACGTTGACTTAGGATCAGATCAAACTTCATTACATAATCCGTGGGCTGGTGGTTATTATCCAGTTGGATTATCATTTGAAGAAGCTAATCAAATGATGGCTGATAATCCTAAATTATTCAAAGAAAAAGTTCAAGAAACGTTACGTCGTCATGCAGATGCGGTTAACAAACACACAGCAAAAGGAACATATTTCTTCGATTACGGAAATGCTTTCTTATTAGAAGCTTCTCGTGCTGGAGCTGATGTAATGGCAGAAAACGGAATCGACTTCAAATATCCGTCTTATGTACAAGATATTATGGGACCAATGTGTTTCGATTACGGATTTGGACCATTCCGTTGGGTTTGTACATCTGGAAAACCAGAAGATTTACAAAAAACAGATGAAATTGCTTGTCAAGTTTTAGAAGAAATCATGCAACATTCTCCAAAAGAGATTCAGCAACAAATGCAAGATAATATCACATGGATAAAAGGTGCACAAGAAAATAAATTAGTTGTTGGTTCGCAAGCTCGTATTTTATATGCCGATGCAGAAGGACGTATCAAAATTGCAAAAGCATTTAACGATGCTATTGCGAAAGGAGAAATCGGACCAGTTGTTTTAGGGCGTGATCATCATGATGTTTCTGGAACAGATTCTCCTTTCCGCGAAACTTCTAACATTTACGATGGTTCAAAATTCACAGCTGATATGGCGATTCATAATGTGATTGGAGATAGTTTCCGTGGTGCAACTTGGGTTTCTATCCATAACGGCGGCGGCGTTGGTTGGGGAGAAGTTATCAATGGTGGATTTGGAATGTTATTAGATGGATCTTCTGATGCTGAAAACCGTTTAAAATCAATGTTACATTGGGATGTGAACAACGGAATTGCTCGTAGATCTTGGGCTAGAAATGAAGAAGCTATTTTCGCGATAAAACGTGCAATGGAAGATGAACCTTTATTAAAAGTGACGCTTCCTAACATCGTTGATGAAGAATTATTGTAAAATGAAATATTTTATAATTCTAACCTTTCTAATTCTAATTTCCTCTTGCCATCAACAATCAAATTGTGAAGCTTTTTTCATAAAAAGAAAAAATAGCAAATGTTTAATGATAGTTGAGAATAAAGATTTGGGTACCAGTGGAAATTTAGCAATGGATGGAAGAAATCCTTATACAAACGAAAAGTGTGATTGTAATGAACAAAATCGTTGGTGGGCTATCTATAGAAATGAAATAAATATTGGAGATACAATCATCAAAAGAAAAGGTGAATTAACGTTTAATATCCACAAAAAAGATACGATTATTTCTCACGAATGGGAATGTGATGGAAATACTTATCATTCTAATGGAACAATAAAAAAGCATCTCGATTGAGATGCTTTTTTAATTATTATTTCTCTACTTCATTATTTTCTGTCATCTGATTAATTTTATCAATTTTCTCTTGAAGTTCTTTTGGAGTAAGTACTTTTTTAGGAATTAATTTAATAAAATCTGTAGGCTTTTTCTCTTGACTGATCTCTTTCAAAAGATATCTTTTTTCCATCTTCCCACCACCTTCTTCAACTTTTTTAAACTTTTTAAATAATTCTACGACAACAAAATTTTTAAACTGAAAATAATAAGGACTTACCGTAATTCCATTCATTTTTGCTAACCAGATTTCGTAGTAAAACTCATCATTTTCGAAGATAAATTTCTTTGCTTGTAAACCTAAAATTTCTTTCATTTCCTTTGTAGGTTTCAAACCTTCTATCTTAATAGAATCTACTACATACGTATCACCATACTCAGCAAATTCATACGATTTATTATGTTCAAAATCGTTTAGTAACCAATTTGGTTCTGGATAAATTCGAACTGCATCATTCTGAGAGTTCTTTACTTTCTCTATTAATTTGACAAAAGAATAATTTTTAGAAGCTAACACTTCAAACTCATAAGATTCATTAAACGCATTTACTATTTCTGGCAAAAAATCTTTTGGCGTATTTTTCTTCATTTCATCATTAAAAATTGTTTCTTGATGGATATTATACAAAAAACGATATGTATTGTCTTGACCAAATAAGTAATAAGTAAAAACTAACACCAAAAAGAATGATGAATAAATATTTTCTCATAGTACTATTAATTTCTAAACAATTATATGAATTATAACGAATTAACTTTGACAACAAAATCACAACTAAGTATTAAAGTTTTCATTATTAATTTAACAATTAATCAATAATAAAAATTCAAAAAAACACATTAACTTATGTTAATTAATACGTTACCAACTTCTTAACCTACATCAAGACAATCAATTTATTAGGTTCGTAACTTTGTATAAGAAAATAAAAAACATATAAAACAAATCATTATGAATACAAAAAACATTGAAATAGTTATCGCTCCAAGAGAGCCTCATTTCGTTGGAGATGGATTTAGAGTTCACAATTTTATTCCAAGTGGTTATCATTTAGATATGAAAAGAATGGATCCATTTATTATGTTAGATTACAATTCTAAATTCAATTTTCCTGCAACAGATAAACCAAAAGGTGTTGGCGTACATCCGCATCGTGGTTTCGAAACAGTTACTATTGCTTATCAAGGTAGTGTTTCTCATCATGATAGTGCTGGTGGAGGTGGAACAATTCACCAAGGTGATGTGCAATGGATGACAGCTGCATCAGGAGTTTTGCACAAAGAATATCATGCAGAAGAGTTTTACAAAAAAGGTGGAATTTTTCAGATGGTTCAACTATGGATAAATCTACCTGCGAAAGATAAAATGAGTGCGCCTAAATATCAGGCAATTTCACACAAAGATATTCCAACTGTTGAGGTAGAAAATGGATTTGTAGAAGTTATTGCTGGTGAATATAACCAAGCAAAAGGTGCTGCATCTACTTTTTCTCCTGTTAATATGTTGAATGCAAAATTGAATGAAGATGGTAAAGCGAATTTTAGTTTCCCAGCACATTACAATACAGTTTTATTGGTTATTGAAGGTGAAGTAAAAGTGAATGAGCAAGAAATTGTTCCAAAAGATCATTTGTTATTGTTTACTAACGAAGGAGAAGATTTTACAATCGAAGCAACAGAAAATAGTGTGGTATTAATTTTGAGTGGAGAACCTCTAAATGAGTCAATCGCATCTTATGGTCCATTTGTAATGAATACGCAAGAGCAAATTCGCGAAGCTTTTGACGATTACAATAACGGAAAATTTGGTACTTTAGAAGATTAAATATTCAACTTAAAAAATATATTAGATGGAAATTAAACAAATTGATGATAAAAAAAATGGAGCTTTTGTCGTTTTAGATGGCAAAAAAAAAGCAGGAGAAATGGCATATGTTTGGGCTGGAGATGATAAAATTATTATCGATCATACAGAAGTTGACGAAGCTTATGGCGGACAAGGTGTTGGAAAAAAAGCTTTATTAGCCTTAGTAGATTGGACTAGAAATAATAATATAAAAGTAATCCCTTTATGTCCTTTCGCAAAAGCTCAGTTTGATAAAAATCCTGAAATTAGAGACGTTTTATCTTAAAAATATAAAAGGCTATTCGTAATTTGAATAGCCTTTTTTAAATTATTAGTGTTAATTAATCAAAAAATTTAAATTTAGTTTTTTATAATTTTTTGGGTAGTAGTAATCCCTTTAGAATTTACAATTTTTATAACATAAACTCCTTTTGTTAAATGCGCTAAATTGATAGTAGGATTAACTTTATTTAATTGTTTTGAATAAACTTCTTGTCCTGCAATATTGATTATTTTTACTTCTTTAATAATTAAATCATCATTAATCGTTAATATATCTTTTACAGGGTTTGGATAAACTTTAGCAGAATTAGAATTCACTTCTGTAATTCCTAAGTTTGAAATAAAATTCACTGTATAGTCTTCACTTTGACCATAAGCATAAGTAGTTGAACAAGGGTTGTCTGGAACCAAACGATACGTTTTCATAACACGCATACGTGTTTTACCTAATTTTGCATTTTCTGGTATTTGTATTGTTTTTGTAACAGTTTTTCCATCTCCACCTGTCGACCCAGTAATATTACCAATATAAAACCCTTCGTTATCAGGAGTAAAAACTCCATCTTGGTTAAGATCAAAATAAACTACAAATTCACTTGTTTCATTTACACCATTTGTATTTCCAGCTACTGTTATTACATATTCTTTTCCTTGTTCTAAATCGGTAGATTGTTCCAAGAAATATTCGTTTTCGTTCGCTGTTATATAATTAGAACTTACATTATCTATCGTTCCTATTTTTACCATTGATATTGGTTCTACAATTGCTGTAAATCTTGGAGTACAATAAGAATCTTTCACCAAAACTTTAAATGAAGCAGAGTTAATCACTTTTCCATCTGCATCTACTAAATTATAAGCAACAGTTGTTAATCCCATAGGGAATTCTTTACCAGATTCTAATCCACTTACTAAAACTAATTTATTTTCAGGGCAATCTGTCGTTACTTTATAATTTACTACAGCAGAAATATCACCCAATTTACTTTGAACTTCTATATCAGATGGCACATTAATATGACATTCTTTTGTATCTAAATAACCATTCAGTTTCAAAATCCAACCTGATGCAATATTTCCATTTCCAATTTCATTTCCACCAATAAAATCTCCATTTTCAGAAACAACATTCGCTAATCCTAATTTACCTCCTGGAATAGTTATTTCAACACCTTGTTCTATTAATATATCTTTGATTAATTTAGGTTGATTACCAAAAGATTCATGATAAATAATCGCATCTCTATCTGTAATCATATTCTGAGCATAACCAACATATACTCCATTTGAAGAATAAGTAAAAATGGCTGTTCTATAACTAGCTGGTAAATCTAAAATTTTATATTCTTTTGTTTTTAAATTGTAAATAAATGGCTTTAAACCTACTTCACCTACAACTATACCATTATCTTCTATATGCCAAATGTGATTATTAAGAGGTACCGCATAGTCTTGTAGAATAATTTCTACAGGTTGCCCCTTCTTCATAACCGCTAATTCTCTAAAAGTGCCGTTTATATCTGCATCAAGCCAACCAACCGTCGTTCCATCATTATTCACACTATATCCAGCACCAAATTTATATCCCATAGGAATTAAATTTGTCAATTCTTTAGTTTGAACATCATAAACAAATGGTACATTTTTCATTTGACCAGAAATAAATCGACCATTGCTACTAATCGCGTAAACTGTCAATCCATCTTGATTGGTAAAATCCGGAAAAAGTCCTGTAGACACCCATTCACTTGTACCTGCTAATTTAAAAACTGGTGTTGGAAGGTTATTAATTAAACTTGACCCTATTATATCTCCTTTATTATTGATATGCGAATAATTTGTAATTGAATTATCCTTAGGAGTTAAAAGGTTTATTTTATAATCATACGTATACATAGGTGTTACAGCAAAACCATTATTAGTAATTCCTTTAATAGCTGTACCTGGTTTATCTAAACCTTTAAATTCCATCTTTTGAGCAAATAAGGAAGATGAAAAAAATAATAAGGCTAACGATTTTTCTAAAATAAAGTGTCTTATCATATAATTATTTTTGTGTATTTTGATATTTCAAAGCAAATAAAATATATGATAAATTAAAAATTACACATAATTATAATTCATGAATTTCAAATATATTTTCTAAAATTAAAAAGCTTTAAGTGTTGACTTAAAGCTTTTTAAACAAAAACAACGATTTATATATAAAATTCTTATATTCTAAAGAATTAATACCCAATAGCTTTATCATCTCCTCTCGGATCTGCCCCTGCTTGATATGTTCCGTCTGTGTTGACTAATATTCCTTCTACTCGTCCGTAAGGTTTACGTTCTTTCAAGATATAACCTTTTTCTTTTAATGATTCACGTACATTTTCTGAAATAGCATTTGGCTCATAATCGATTTGATCTGGCAACCATTGATGATGAAATCTTGGTGCAGCAACAGCTTCTTGCATCGTCATTCCGAAATCAACAACATTTACAATTGCTTGAAAAACAGACGTAATAATTGTAGAACCTCCAGGTGTTCCCACAACCATAAATAATTTTCCATCCTTTTCTAAAATAGAAGGCGTCATCGAACTTAACATTCTTTTCGAAGGTTCAATCGCATTTGCTTTTCCTCCTACTAAACCGTATAAATTTGGTGTACCTGGTTTTACAGAAAAATCATCCATTTCATCATTCAACAAAAAACCTGCACCTTCTACAACAACCAAAGATCCGTACGAATTATTCAACGTTGTGGTTACAGAAGCCGCATTTCCATCTTTATCAACAATCACATAATGCGTCGTTTCCATCGATTCTTTACCGATTATTTCACCCGCTTTGATTGCTGAACTTGGTGTTGCTTTATCAAACGAAAAATCTTTCATTCGATTCACATTATAACTTTTATCTAATAATTGTTTTTGCGGAACTTTTATAAAATCTGGATCACCTAAATGCTCTGCGCGATCTGCATAAACGCGACGTTCTGCTTCTACCATCACTTGAATTGTAGAATCTGCCTGAAATCCCCATTTATTAATTGGATAATCTTCGATTGATTGAAATAACGAAACCAACGCAATTCCTCCACTTGAAGGCGGCGGCATCGAAATCACTTTAAGACCTTTATAATTTCCAGAAACTGGCGTTCTCCAAACCGATTGATATTCTTTTAAATCTTCGTGCGAAATAATTCCATTCCCACGTTTCATTTCTTTTACAATTAAATCAGCTGTTTTTCCTTCATAAAAACCAGCTCGACCTTTTTGCTGAATTAATTTTAACGTATTAGCTAAATCTTTTTGAATTAGTAAATCGCCTTCTTTCCAAGATGATTTAGACGTTAAAGCATTCGTTTTTGAATTATATTTTACAAAATCATTGTGCTTATTTGTCAATTCGCTCGCTTGTTGCTTTGTAATTTTAAATCCTTTTTGAGCTAAATTAATAGCTGGCTGAACTAATTCTTTCCAATTTAATTTTCCATATTTTTCATGCGCTTTTACCATTCCATCTACTGTCCCTGGAACACCTGCAGCAAATTGTCCATACAAACTAAGATTTGTAATTGCATTCCCTTCTTTGTCCCAATACATATCTTCGGTAGCTTTTAAAGGTGCTTTTTCACGATAATCTAACGCGTCTGTTTTTCCTTTTGCATCGCGATAAACTAAAAATCCGCCACCACCAATATTTCCTGCATTTGGGTAAACAACAGCCAAAGCAAACTGAACCGCAACAGAAGCATCAATTGCATTTCCTCCTTTTTTAAGAATTTCTACTCCAACTTTTGAAGCTTCGGGATGAGCTGTCACAACAACTCCATTTTTATAAGATTCTTGCGCATTTAGTTGAATAATGGCGAAGAACGAAATTATTATAAATGATATTTTTTTCATAAAATCGATTTAAACAAAATTACCAAACCTCTATCAATAGCGACAAAGATTTGGTAAAAAATAATAAACTATTTCAATTATAAACTTAATGATAAACGAACAAAGGCAAATCTACCTCCTGTACCGAATTGTTGTCCTGTACGTGAATACACAAAATATCCAGCACCTCTATTTCCTCCAATATTAGTTTCATCAGGATAGATATCAAACAAATTATTAGCTCCGATTGTAACCGAAATATTTTTATTGAATGCATATCCAAAACTCAAATCTGTAACAACTTTCGCACTATATGTTTGTGCATCTGCTACTGTATTTGTTGCGGCATCTACTTTTCCAAAATACACATTACGTAAATATACATTCCATTTATCAAGCGAATAATTCAACGATAAATTAACTTTTGTACGAGGAACTGCAGATTCTAAATAAATTCTACTCGAACGATCAAAATAAGTTGACTCTTTTCCTTTCAATAAATCTGAGGCGTGTACATCGCCAACTGCATTTGTTTTACTAAAAGTTGCCGATAAATCTCCACGCAGTTTTCCTGAACCCAAACGATCTTGATACGTCAAAACAACATCCAATCCTTTTGTTTCGGTATCAATTGCATTCGCAAAAAAGCGAGCAGAAGTTGCGTTTGCTTGTTGCAACAATTCATAAATTTCTTTGTCTTGAGCAGAAGCTGATGGCGAATTGCTTCCCGTAAATGCTCCTGTATAAATTACGCGATCATCAATTCTGATGAAATATCCATCAACACTCAATTTAAATTTTCCCCAATTTGCTGTAACTCCAGCCGAAACTGATTTCGATTTTTCTTCATTCAATTGTGGAATTCCTAATAATTTCGCTGCGCGACTATCGTTTGTAAATGTTCCTGAATTAGAAATTACACCATCTTGGAAAACACTTGACGTTGCACTAAAATATAATTGATGCAATGATGGAGCTCTAAATCCAGTACTTGCTGCAGCTCTTAAGACATAATTTCCTAATTTGTATCGTGTCGAAATTTTTCCATTTAGTGTCGACCCAAAATCTGAATAATCTTCATATCGAAGTGCTGCTGCAACTAAAAATTCTTTCGTAAAATTGAATTCTGTATCCAAATAAGCAGCTACAGAATGACGATTTGCATTAACTTCATTCGCTGGTAAAAATCCAGGAAATGCCTGCGCTCCTCCAGCTAAAGCTGTCCCGTTTGCAGCAAATAATGTATTGATATTTCCATTAAAATCTGGAATATAAATTGGTTTTCCATTACCGTCTACACCAATTTGTCTTACTTTTCCATAATTTGCATAAGAAGCTTCTTCTCCACCTACAATTTGATAATTTTCGTAACGAAATTCTCCTCCAAAAGCAACATTAATTCCAGCTAAAACATCATCAAAAAAACGTGTAAAATCTAGATTGGTTGTATTTTGAGTAAAGCGATATCCACCCGCTTCGAAAGATGTTGGAGACGAATCTTTCATCGATGCGTTTACTGTATTTTTAACTCCAAAATCGATGGTGTTATTTCCATATGTATTCGAAAAATCAACTTTCCAACCGTTAATTTCACTACGAATTCCTGCAGCTAAAGAACGATCATAATTATTGGTTTGAATAAGTGGTAAAAATCCATTTGGATAAATTGACGCAACTGTTTGATGTAACTGTGCTGGCTGTCGACGAAAAGCTGCCGATTCTCCTGAACGATAATTTAAACCTCCAAAAGCATAAATTTCCGTTTTATCAGAAACAGGGAAAAGTGAATTAACAAACACTGCTCCTCCTTCATTTTTTGACTGTCCAATGCGCGAAACATAATCTGCTCGTGTTTCACCACGACGAGCTAATTCTTCATCTGTAATATCTTTCCCCGTTGGATTTGGGTATAAATCTGGTCGATTGTAATCAGAAAAAATTGTTCCTGTAAATTCTTTTTGACGATTGAATGGTTGACGTTTGTCGTAAGAACCAGCAACATTTACAAACCCGCCTTTTTCGCCAACTTTTACTCCATAATTTACATTTGCTTGAAACGTTTCTCCATCAAAATTGTCTTCTGCATTTTTCGAAAGATTTCCTCCATACGAAATCGATGCACGTAATTTATCCGTCGAATCTTCCAACACGATATTAATTACTCCAGCAATCGCATCAGAACCATATTGTGCTGCCGCTCCATCTCGAAGAATCTCTATTCGCTTGATGGCAGAAGTTGGAATCGCATTTAAATCTGTACCGACAGAACCTTTCCCAAAAGATCCATTAATATTAACCAACGAAGTCGTATGACGACGTTTTCCGTTGATCAAAACCAAAACCTGATCTGGTCCTAAACCTCTTAAAGAAGCAGGATCGATATGATCTGTTCCATCTGAAATAACTTGTGTATTTGAGCTAAAAGAAGGCGCAACATAATTTAGGATTTGGTTTAAAGAAACTTGCCCAACATCTTTTGTCACCTCTTTGATATCGATCACATCGATTGGTGTTGACGAATCCAATTGGGTACGACCAACACTACGAGAACCAATTAAAACAACTTCGCTAAGATCCGTTTCCGAATTGATTGGTTGTAAAAAGAAATCCAAAGAAACTTCATTCTCATCAATCACATTAATCGTTTGTGATGAACTTGGTTCTCCTATTTTAGAAACAATGATTTCGTATTTCCCTGGCTCAAGAACAAATTGATATAATCCATTTGCATCTGTAGTTGTTGAGATATTAGTTCCTTTTACATTTACAGTTGCATGATCAATTGGACCATTTATATCCTCAACTGTACCTGAGACTTTTGTTTGGGCAAATAAAAATGTTCCTCCGAATAATGAAGTAAATAAAAATATTTTTTTGAGCGAGTCTATTTTCTTGTTCATTCATTTAATTTTAAAGTCTAGCAAATTTATAGACTTTATAGATTATAAAACAAGTCTATTTTAAATAAAATAAAAGAAAACTTTAATTAACTGTTAAATGCAAATATTATTCTAGAAAGATAGTATATCTTAGAATTTAATTCTACTAAACAAGTAGAGTATTAATTGATATAAAAGTTAATTCATAAAAAAAGGAGCTCAAATTGAGCTCCTTTTAAATTATTTATACAAAATTGATTATTTCAATTTCTTTTTAACTTCGATTGTTTCGTATGCTTCGATAATATCACCTACTTGAATATCATTGAAGTTTTTGATATTAAGACCACATTCATAACCTTTGTTTACTTCTTTTACATCGTCTTTGAAACGTTTTAATGAAGCTAATTCACCTTCGTGGATTACAACACCATCACGAATAATACGGATTTTAGAGTTTCTGTAAACTTTACCATCAATTACCATACATCCTGCAATAGTACCAACTTTAGTTACTTTAAATGTTTCACGAACCTCAATATTACCTGTTACCTGCTCTTTCAACTCTGGAGATAACATACCTTCCATCGCTTCTTTGATCTCTTCGATAGCTGCATAGATAATAGAATAAGTTCTAATTTCAACTTCTTCTTTATCTGCAATATCACGAGCAGAAACTCCAGGACGAACGTTAAATCCGATAATAATCGCATCTGATGCAGATGCTAACAATACGTCAGATTCTGTAATTTGCCCAACTCCTTTGTGTAAGATATTTACGATAATCTCTTCTGTTGAAAGCTTTTGTAATGAATCTGTTAATGCTTCTACAGAACCATCCACGTCTCCTTTCAAGATAATATTTAATTCTTTGAAATCTCCTAAAGCAATACGACGTCCAATCTCATCAAGTGTGATGTGTTTTTGAGTACGAATAGTTTGCTCACGTTGTAATTGATCTCTACGAGATGCAATTTGTTTCGCTTCGCGTTCATCTTCAAAAACTTTAAACTTATCACCTGCTGTTGGCGCACCTGCTAAACCTAAAATTGTAACTGGTGTAGATGGACCTGCAACTTTGATATTGTTTCCACGCTCATCTAACATTGCACGTACTTTACCGTGGTGAGATCCTGCTAAAACATAATCTCCAATATGTAATGTCCCTGTTTGTACAATAATTGTTGAAACGTATCCACGTCCTTTATCTAATGCAGCTTCTACAACTGTACCAGATGCTTTACGTTTTGGATTTGCTTTAAGATCTAATACTTCAGCTTCTAATAAAACTTTTTCTAATAAATCATCAACACCTAAACCAGATTTAGCAGAAATTTCTTGAGATTGATAAGTTCCTCCCCAATCTTCTACTAATAAGTTCATTTGAGCTAATTGCTCTTTTACTTTTTCTGGATTAGCCGCTGGTTTATCTACTTTATTGATCGCAAATACCATTGGTACACCTGCTGCTTGAGCGTGAGAAATAGCCTCACGTGTTTGTGGCATGATTTGGTCATCGGCAGCAATCACAATAATTGCAATATCCGTTACCTGAGCACCACGAGCACGCATCGCTGTAAAGGCTTCGTGACCTGGTGTATCTAAAAATGCTACACGTTTACCGCTTGGTAATGTTACGTTGTACGCACCAATATGTTGTGTAATACCTCCAGACTCACCTGCAATTACATTCGCTTTACGAACATAATCTAATAAAGATGTTTTACCGTGGTCAACGTGTCCCATTACAGTTACGATTGGTGCACGAGTTACTAAATCTTCTTCGTTATCGATTTCTTCTTCTTCAGTTGAGATTTCTTCTTCTGCGTTAGCAAATTCTGCTTCGAAACCGAAATCATCAGCAACTAATTGAATTGTATCTGCTTCAAGACGTTGGTTCATGGTAACCATGATTCCCAATGACATACAAGCTGAAATAACTTCTGTAACAGAAACATCCATTAACGATGCTAATTCGTTAACTGTTACAAACTCTGTTACATGTAAAGTTTTGTCCATGTCCATTGCTTCTTGCTCTTGCTCAGCAAACTCACGACGTTCTTTACGTTTATCTCTTCTGTGTTTAGCCCCTTTAGATCCCTTTCCTTTATTGGTAAGTTTATCTAAAGTGTCTTTAATTTGTTTTTTAACATCTTCGTCAGAAAGCTCTACTTGAGGTACTCTTGGTCCACGGTTGTTTCCACCTCTAAAGTTTCCACCACCTTGTCCTCCTTGACGATTTCCTCCTTGACCAGCTGGACGATTTCCACCACCTTGTCCTCCTTGGCGATTTCCACCACCTTGTCCTTGACGGTTGTTATTATTTCCTCCGTGGTTGTTGTTTCCTCCTTGACGGTTGTTATTATTTCCTCCTCCGTGGTTGTTATTTCCACCTTGACGATTGTTATTGTTTCCACCGTTCTCACCAGCTTTTGCTACATCTTCTGGTTTAACGTTTTTCTGGATACGTTTGCGCTTTTTCTTATCAGCAGCGTTATTTCCACCTTTTTGATTCCCTTTCTTATCGTCAGGTTTTTTCTTATCAAATTTAGATAAGTCAATCTTTGCTCCTGTAAAATTAGGTCCGTCTAATTTTGTGTAGACAGTTTCAATTTTTTGAGGTTCTACTGCTGCTACTTCTTCAATTTCTTCTTTCTTCACTTCAGGCTTCGCTTCCGTTTTTACTTCAGGCTTTTTAACCTCTTCCACCTTTTTAGGTTCTTCTTTCTTCACCTCTTTTTTAACTTCCGCCTTCGGTGCTTCCGCCTTTTTAGGTTCTGCTTGCTCTTTTTTAGGAGCTGGAGAATCTTGTTTTTTAGGTTTACCTGTATTATTTATTTTATCAAGATCAATCACTTTAATCACTTTCGGACCTTTTACTTCCTCTTTTGATTCTGTTTTTGGTTCAGCTTTTGGAGCTTCTTCTTTCTTGATTTCTTCTTTTTTCACTTCTTCCTTCACCTCCGTTTTTACGTCTTTGGCTTTTGGTTTTAGTGCATCTAAGTCTATTTTACCAACAGTCTTTGGACCTTCCAATTCAACTTTCGTCGTTTCTATAATTTCTGGTTTCTTTTCTACTGGTTTTTCAGTTGCAGCTTTTGCTTCTGCTTCTTTCTTCTCAGCAGCTTTTATATCCGAAATTTTGTTAATGACTACTTCACCGGAAGCTTGCTTTTGTTTAGCATCAGATCGGAACTCATTAACTAAAATATCATAAGTCGGCACATCGATTTTATAGTTTGGGTTTTTGTCCACAGTTTGTCCTTTCCCTTCTAAAAAATCAACAGCTCTATCTATTGATATATTTAATTCTTTTAATACTTTACTTAATCTTATTGTTTCCGACATATGAAGCTAATCTCTTATTTTTAATTTTGCAAATGTATGAATTGTTTATGACTTGAGTATGAATTAATCTTCAAACTCTTCTTTTAAGACACGGATAACGTCTAAGATTGTCTCTTCTTCTAAATCCGTACGCTTGATTAAGTCATCTACATCCTGTTCTAAAATACTTTTGGCAGTATCTAACCCGATAGCACTAAATGCTTCGATTACCCATGCATCGATTTCGTCTGAGAATTCTGATAATTCTACATCTTCGTCTTGGGCTCCTTCTCTGAAAATATCAATTTCCATTCCAACTAATTTAGAAGCTAAACGAACATTGTATCCACCTTTACCAATTGCTTTCGATACTTCGTCTGCGTTTACGTAAACTAAGGCTTTGTTTTCTTCTTCGTTAATTTCTATATTCGATATTTTAGCTGGGTTTAAAGCACGTTGAATATATAAACTTAAATTATTTGTGTAGTTAATTACGTCGATGTTTTCGTTACGTAATTCACGAACAATAGAGTGGATACGAGATCCTTTCATTCCAACACAAGCTCCTACTGGATCGATACGATCGTCGTAAGATTCTACTGCTACTTTTGCTTTATCTCCAGGGATACGAACTACATTTTTGATTGTAATTAATCCGTCTAAAATTTCTGGAATTTCTTGTTCAAATAATTTCTCTAAGAATTTTGGTGATGTTCTAGATAAAATAATTTGAGGTTTTGCTCCTCTTAATTTTACATCATCTACGACAGCACGTAATGTATCTCCTTTTCTAAAAAAATCTGATGGTATTTGATTTTCTTTTGGTAAAATCATTTCATTTTGTTCATCATCAATGATAATCACTTGTTTGTGACGCACATAATGAATCTCTCCTGTAACAACTTCTCCAATTAATCCTTTAAATTTCTCGTATAAATTAGAGTTATCATGCTCCATTACTTTTGACACCAATGTTTGGCGTAAAGTTAAAATTGCACGACGACCTAATGCTTCAATCGGAATTTTTTCCGATACTTCTTCACCTACTTCGAAATCTGGCTCTATTTTACGTGCTTCAGATAATTCAATATCTGTTGCATCGTCTTCAGAAAAACCGTCTTCTACAACGATACGGTTGTGCCAAATCTCTAAGTCTCCTTTATCAGGATTTACAATAATATCAAAGTTATCATCAGTACCATATTTCTTTTTCAAAACACTTTTTAGGGTTTCTTCTAAGATGGCCATAAGCGTAATACGGTCGATGTTCTTATCGTCTTTAAAATCTCCAAAAGATTCAATTAATGCAAGATTGTCCATTAAACTTTAATTTTTTAAAAGGTGACTTTTATAATCGCTTTCTTGATGTCAGCGTAATTTATTTTTTCTTCGTGTTCTACTGTAATTTTTCCTTTTCCTAAAGGTTTTGGTTCGCGTGCTTCCCAAAAAATTGTTACACCTTCTTCATCGGTTTCTACAATTTCACCTTCCATCACTTTGTCATTTAAAGTCACTTCTAAAGTTCGACCTATATTTTTGGCAAATTGACGAGGTATAGTTATGTTACTACCTACTCCAGGAGAAGAAACCTCTAATGCAAAATCACACTCTTCTCTATCAAGATTGTGCTCTACATATCGGCTTATTCTTACAATTTCTTCGACTGAAAGACCTTCATCCCCATCTGCTAAAATGATAATTTTATCATCAGGAGTGATTCTCCAATCGATTAGAAACAATGACGGATTTTCCGCGATCGCTTCGTCTATCAGCTGTTTTACTTTACTTGAATCCATATACAACGAAAAAGAGAGCTATAACCAGCCCTCCTCCATTTATTTCTTTAAATTCTCTGCAAATATAGGTCATTTTTTTTTATTGACCTAATTTCAATCATTTAATCTGATTAATTCATCAATTGGTAAACAAATATTCCGATAAATATTAATGTTAATATAATATCGTAACCTGTTGTTAAAATAAATCCTACGAATGAACCAAATGCTGATTTTAAAGCTACTTTTGGTGTGGCTGCGCTAAAAATTAATTCTCCTAATAACGCACCAAGAAATGGACCTAAAATAAAACCAATTGGTGGGAAAAATAATCCAATAATTAAACCAACAATAGAACCCCAAATTCCATATTTGGTCCCTCCTAATTTTTTGGTCATATAAGCAGGCAACAAATAATCTAGCAGAGCACCGATCAAAACAAAAAGTCCTGCAATAATTATCGTTCCCCAATTGTAACTGCAATCGCCACTAAATTTAAACACCAACAATCCAACCAAAGCCAAAGGAGCTCCTGGTAAAACGGGTAAAACCGTACCAACTAAGCCAACAATCAGTAAAATTCCACTTATAAGATTTAGTATACTATCATTATCCATTATTTATAATATTTTTAAAACTGTAACTTTGTACAAACAAATCTATTTCAACTCAATTAACAGCTTATGCAAGATAAATCTTTTTATGAAGAATTTTCTGATGGTGTAAAATATTTTTTCAATCAACATTTTAAAATTGATTTATCCGAAAATCTTTTCACTTTTTTAGAAATTGTTGCGTGGATAGCTATTCTTTTTATTTTAGATTTTGTGCTAAGAGCAATTATACTTCCACTTCTAAAGAAACTAAAGAATTTCACAGAAAATGATTGGCTAAAATTTTTATACAAAAACAAAGTCTTTGTATCTACTATTCATCTTATACCAATCAGTTTCGCACTAAGTATGAATGTTATTTTATTCAAAGATGATGGCAATATTTTTTATGTCGTTCAACGTATAACTCAACTTATTTCACTTATTGTCTTTACTCAACTTATTTTCAGAGTCATCAATACAATTATCGATGTGTACAACGAAGAAAATAGTTATACAACAATTGGTGTGCGAACTTTTGGACAAATGTTGAAATTTATCATCACATTTTTCTCTATTATTTCAGGAATAATGATTTTGTTTACTGTTGACAAAAACACAATTATAACTGTTCTTGGAGCACTAACAGCAGCAGTTTTATTAATTTTTCGTGATGCTATTTTTGGCTTTGTTTCTGGTTTACAAATCTCTTATTCTAAAATTGTAAAAGTTGGCGACTGGATTACCATTTCTAAAGGAGATATAGAAGGAACTGTAAAAGAAATTAATATTAACTTAGTAAAAATAGAAAAGTTCGACAAATCTATTGCAACTGTACCAACAGTCGATTTGGTTTCTTCGCAAGTCACCAACCACATGGCAATGCTAGCAACAGGAACTCGACAAATAAAACGTTCGGTTTCATTTAATGTAAATTCGTTTAAATTTTGTGATGAAGAAATGTTAAATCGTTTCGAAAATATTACTTTAATTCATCATTATATTCAACAAAAACGTTACGAAATTTCAATTTTTAATCAAAATATCGAAAATTCTGACCTTGATATCAATGGAAAAAACTTAACGAATATTGGTGTGTTTAGAATATATGTTGAAAACTATTTAAAGAGTTTAAAAACTGTTTCTCAGAATGATTCAATTATGGTGAAACAATTACCCGTTTCGCCACTCGGAATGCCTTTAGAAATTGGATGTTTTACTACTTCGGCTAATAATTTAGAATTCGAAAGAATTCAATCTGATATTTTCGACCATTTATTAACTGCTTGTCGTAAATTTGACTTAGAAATTATGCAAAGCATTTCGCTTTCTGATATTAAAAAATTATAATATAAAATCATGACTAAATTAAGTGTTAATATAAATAAAATTGCCACTATTCGTAATGCGCGTGGTGGCAATACGCCAAATCTTGTAGAAGCGGCAATCAAAATTCAAGAATTCGGAGGGCAAGGAATTACGATTCATCCACGTCCAGACGAACGTCATATTCGTTACCAAGATGTGTATGATTTGAAACCTGTTGTTACGACAGAATTTAATATCGAAGGAAAACCTGTTGATAGTTTTATGGAATTGGTTTTAAACTCAAAACCAGAACAAGTTACCTTAGTTCCAGACGCAGAAGATGCAATTACATCGAATGCTGGTTGGGACACGATAAAGCATTTTGATTATTTAACTGATGTGATTAAGACTTTTAAAGAAGCTGGAATCAGAACATCTATTTTCTTAGATCCAAACCCTGCTTTGGTAGAAGCTGCTGCTAAAACTGGTGCTGATCGAATCGAGTTGTATACAGAAGAATTTGCAACACAATTTGGTTTAGGAAATCTTGAAGCAATCAATCCATATAAAGAAACTGCAAAATTAGCCATCGAAAATGGTTTAGCTGTAAATGCTGGACACGATTTGAGTTTAGATAATATCGAATATTTTATTCGTGAAATTCCACAAATTTCAGAAGTTTCAATTGGTCACGCGTTAATTTCAGAGGCTCTATATTTAGGTTTAGAAAATACAATTCAAGCTTATTTACGTAAAATTGAATTAGCAAATTTGTAGAAAATGGCAGAAATCTTACATAGTAAAATTGTAGGCTCTGGTGAAAAACATTTATTGGTTTTTCATGGTCTGTTTGGACAATTAGATAATTGGAGCACATTAGGAAAACATTTTGGCGAATATTTTACAACACATTTAATTGATTTGCGCAATCATGGACGTAGTTTCCACAACGAAGATTCTTCTTTAGCTGCGATGACGCAAGATATTGTCAATTATATGGATGCAAATTCTATCGAAAAAGCGCATTTATTAGGACATTCACTTGGAGGAAGAATTGTGATTGATTTTGCGATGATTCATCAAAATCGTTTAGATCATTTGATTGTAGCTGACATGGCACCAAAAGCCTATCAACCTCATCATAATGCGATTTTCAAAGCATTGAAATCTGTCGATTTTGATCAAGTTGAAACTCGAAAAGATGTAGAAAAAACATTGGAAGAATATATCCCAGAAATTGGAGTTCGTCAATTTTTATTGAAAAACGTCTATCATGCTGATAATGGAAAATACGCATTTCGATTCAATTTAGCTATTTTGGAGAAATTTTACCAAGAAATGATTGGTTCTGAATTGCTGAAAGGCGAATTTGATGGACCGACTTTATTTTTGGGTGGCGCAAAATCAAATTATATCATGCCAGAAGATGAAATGATTATTAAAGAGCGTTTTCCAAATGCAGAAATCAAGAAAATTGCAAATGCAGGACATTGGTTACATGCCGAAAATCCGAAAGATTTCACAACAGAAGTTTTAGATTTCTTGTTGAATAAATAGTAATAAGAAAAGCGAAATTCGAAGTTAGAATTTCGCTTTTTTTCTATATTATTGAGTATGATCTTAAATTAAATTTGATTACAGTTCCTTTTTCAAGTTTAAAGTCATAATAAGCATATAACTCCAAGTTTCTATAAGAAAATAGAATCAAATAATCTCGACCTTGAAATTTACTATTAATAACTATTCCTTCCATTTCACCATTGTCGTCAATCTCTAATCCTTCTGGATAAATAATTCCTATTCCATTAATTTTATTAACCGTAGTTGGATATTCAAACTTTAGCATATTATTTCCATCAATTACATTTACATAGCCAAAAAGTTTTGCTACATATTCTGTCGCAGGAAATTCGCGCACATTTTCTACCTCATCAAACTGAATCATTTTTCCATTCTGTAACACCAAAATTTTATCAGACGTATAAAATGCATCATTCAAATCGTGTGTCGTAAAAATTACAGTTATTTGATGCTCTTTACACCAATCCATAATTTTTTCTCGAATAGTCAACTTTAATGTTTGATCGAGATTAGAAAAAGGTTCGTCTAACAACAAAATTTCTGGTTGTTGCGCCAAAGCTCTTGCAATAGAAACGCGCTGACGTTGACCTCCACTTAATTTGTTCGGTAAAATATGTTTAAATTCTAACATTTCTACCACATTTAACGCTTCGTCTATTTGTTTTTGTTTTAGCTCTAAATCAAAATTACTCAGGAATTTTCCTACATTTTCACCAACTGTAACGAAGTCTAATAAATCATAATCTTGCGCTACATATTTCATCATTTTATGACCTGGAATGATATTATAAGCAGGACCACGCAATTTTTTTGTGTGATAAAAAATTTCTCCTTCATCAAAATCGAATAAACCATAAATCAACTTTAGTAAAGTAGATTTTCCACTTCCACTTTCACCAATAATACTAATCACTTCTCCTTTGTTCACTTCAAAGTTAATTTGATCGAGTACCTTTTCTTCGAAATCTGGATAATTGTAACTGAGTTGTTTTACGTTTAGCACGATTGAATAAATTTTCTTATTTTTGGCTAAGGTATTTAGAATTATTCAATATTAAATAATTGATGAATCATTTCATTTATTGATATAAATCAATACCTACTATCAATTTATATGATAGTTTTGTAAAAAAAATTAAAAAAAGAGATATGAAAAAATTATTTTTAGGATTAGCTGTTGTTTCTGCTGTTGCATTAACATCTTGTGGAGGAAAAACTGAAACTAAAGCTGCAACTGAAGCTCAAGAAGGAGCTACTGCAACTGAAGGTGCTGCTGAATTTTCTGTAGACACAGCTACATCTGTTGTTAACTGGAAAGGTGGAAAAACTTTTGACGATATCAACAAACCAGAAGAAGGACACTACGGAGTTGTAAAATTAAAAGAAGGTTCTGTAAAAGTAAATAATGGAGTATTAGAATCAGGTAAATTTGTTGCTGATTTTGCTACATTCGAATCAAAAGATTTAGATGCTGATGCAGAAAGCAAAGGAAAATTGGATGGACATTTAAAATCTGCTGATTTCTTAGACGTTGAAAAATTCCCAACTGCAACTTTCGAAATTACAGGAGTTAAAGCTTTAGAAGGAGGAGATTACAATTCAGAAATTTCTGGAAACTTAGACTTCCGCGGAGTTCCTAAAAATGTTACTTTCAAAGCTAATGTAACTGTTGATGCGAATGGTGTTACAATCAAATCTGAAGAATTCGGAATTAACCGTAAAGATTTCGGAATTGCTTTCACTGGTGCAGGTGGATCTATCATCAAAGACGAAGTTTTATTACAAGTAGATTTAACAGCTAAACCAGCTGCTGCAACTGAAGAAGCTGCAAAATAATCTAATAAATTGTACAAAAATTATAGAAGCCATTTATCCTTGATAGATGGCTTTTTTATTTTGTTTCAGAAAAATAATAATTTCTCAACTATTTTTTGTGATAATTAATTGAACTTAATTATATTCGTACTCATAATTAATAACATACATTAACAAAACAATGAAAACAATTAAGTTCTTCCATCCGGATGAAACATTTAATTATAATATTGAAAAATCTTTGTGTAAAGTCGTTTTTCAAGGCAATAAAAAATGTTTATTGGTCGAAATACATTCCACTGATGACTTAGAACATGTAGAAGGAGACTCATTACAAAATGAATTTCCTCAACTTTCTTTATTTATCGACGACTTTCCGTTAGATGTAGAATCTGTAGAGGAATTAAATGGTAAAAAAGTTTCGATTCCTTACGGTTTTGCCGAGGAAGAAGACGAAGAAGGTGAACCTGTAGAAGTTTATTACACAACGCTAAATGTTTCGGAAGAAGATTACGAAACCGTAAACAACGAATTGACGTTTAGTGTAAATGAAAAAGGAATTTTGACACTTAACTGGAAAGGTGAAGTACAAGATTTTGCGGAAGAATCTGATGGAGATATTCCATTCGAAATTAATTGCACATTCGAAGAATTTGAATTTACTGAAGACGATTACGAATAAATAACATAAAAAAACCTCTCAAATTTGAGAGGTTTTTTTATGTTATTACATTTTACCTTTCATAAAAATCCAAGCCAATAATCCCCAACCAATAATCATGAATAATCCTCCAAGTGGTGTAATTGGTCCTAAGAATTTTAGATTTGTATTCCAATGCTCTGCAAATGAAAGTAAATAGATACTGACAGAAAAAACAAATGTTCCGGCAATTAAACACCAAGCAGCAGAACGTTCTAAACTATTATTGAACTGGAAATACATCCCAACAGCTAATAATACGATTGCGTGGTACATTTGGTAACGTACTCCGACTTCAAAACTTGCTAATTTTTCGTCAGGTAAAAACTTTTTGAATGCATGAGCACCAAAAGCACCTAATATAACCGCAGTCATTCCATACAATGATGCAATTGTCAACACAAGATTTTTCATAATTATATCTTTTTATTTTATTCAGATTTCTTTTTTCCAGCTACAAAATCTTTCAGATAATATGGCTCGAAATACGCAACATCTTCAAATGATTTTTGATTAAATTTTTCTTCCGAAACGCGAATCATATCCTTTGCCGATGGAAAACTTTGTATAAAAGTAACATCCAAATGTGCTAAAACTTCTTGACATTTTTCTGCTCCATCACCTACAAAAATAATTTTCTTTCCTTTTAATTCTTCAAAAGAAGTTTCGTCAATTACTTTTGCCTCAGTTTCTGTTAACTGATTTCCTTGCTTATCAAACAAAGCCGTATACACTTCCATACGACGCGCATCAATCATTGGAATAATATAATCAACCTCTTGATTCAATTGAGATTCAGCTAATATTTGCAACGAATTAATCGCCATCAATGGAATATCAGAACCATATGCAAAACCTTTTGCAGACGAAACACCAATACGTAAACCAGTATAAGAGCCAGGACCTTTTGAGACACAAACTGCCTCGATATCTTTCCAAGTAATTTCTGCACCTTCTACACACCAATCTACAAACTGATTTAGCTTTTCACCATGTGCATAATTTTCATCATTTTCTTCAACCAAACATAGTTGAACGCCATCTTTAGCAATCGAAACTGAACAATTTTTTGTTGAAGTTTCTAAATTTAAGATTGTTGCCATGCTGCAAAGATACATCACGAAAATTAGATGATTTATGTTTGATAAGATGATTTTCTATCAGATATGAAGAAAAGTTCATCACTTTTTCTATATTATTTGAAGTTATTTAATGTTAACTTCTTTGTATTGATTAACAGATATAATATTTCTAACTAACATTTTGTCCAACCAAATAATAATTTCACCCTTCTCTTTCATGTTAAGTGTGGAAATATCAATTGAGGAATAATCTCCAATATTATAATTAATTCCATATTTTTCTGTAATTGCATCTAAATAATCAATATATGCTTTTTCATAGTTATATTTTTCAGCCATTATTCTTGAATAATACATTAAAGTATCTGTCCTTCCTTCAAAATTTGAATCTTTTAAATTATAAAAAAGTTCTGAATAAGCTTCAATATCTCCATGCAACTCTACTCGATTGACAATTGAATCATAATTTGAAATGTAATTCATTGTTATTACACTTTCTTTAATTATTGGTAAATCAACTTCATGAATCTTTTGTTTCTCTTCACAAGAAAATAGTTGAAACACACTTATAAAAACATAAAGATTTTTCATATTTCTTACCTCTAATCCAGCGTAATTGGAACTCCAGCGTAGAAATCTAATACTTTTTGCTTAAAAATGTAATTGTATTTCGCTTGCAACATTTGCGATTCTGCAACCATCATATCGTTTCGCGAACGATTAAAATCATATTGATTAATGACTCCTGCATTATACGATTTTTGTGCAAAATCGTACGAAATTTTTGCATATTTCACCGCTTCTTTCGACGAATCATATGACGCATAAGAACTATTGACTTCGAAATAGGCTGATTGAACATTTTTCAACACATCTTGTTTAGATTGTAATAAACCTACCTTTGCTAAATCTTCGTTGATTAAAGCTTTTTGAATATTAATCTTATACGAATATTGATTCCAAATTGGAATTGAAACTCCTACGCCAAAAACACCCGTTATGTTATGTCCTAATTGTTCTAAGAATGCATCTTGACGCAATCTCTTGTTGAAATACTGTAGATAATTTGTCCCAAAATTGAAAGTTCCTGTTATTTTTGGAAACAATGATGTTCGTGCAATTTGTGTTTCTTTTGTTGCAACATCAATTTGTAATTCGCTATATTTTACAGAAGGCTGATTTTGATAAGCGGTTTCCACAACATCCTCCAAATTATACAATTGAGACGTAACATTGTCTGGAATCTTTACATCTGTTACAGCAAAATTTCTGTAATCATTTAATTGCAATAACATCGCAAGGTTAAACAACGCTCGCTCTATTTCAATCTGCGCATTTACAACTTCTCTTGTATTAGTCGCAACTTCAGATTCGGACTGCGCTACTACAGATTGAGCTACAGTTCCAGCTTTAAATTTCTTTTGATTTTGATCCAATAATTGTTTAGAAATAGTTAAATTCCCTACTGCAACTTGCTTCAATTCTTTGTTCAATAAAACTGCTAAATAATAATTTGCAACTTGTAACGAAATATCATTTATCGTCATCGCAGTTTGCACTTTCGACGCTTCCAATTCTAAAGCAGCTTTATCTTTATTCAATTGAACAACTCCACCACTATAAATATTAATGCTCGATTGTACGCCAAATGAATGCGCAAATTGATAATATCCCTTTTCTATTGTTGGATTATATGTTCCGATTGTAAAGTTAGTATCTACATAACCCGAAACCGTTGGTAACCAAGCATTGTAGGTTAACTCTAAATTTTTATTGAATATTTCTTGGTTGATGGTATTCTGCTGAACAGTCAAATTATTTCTTGAAGCATATTCAATACACTTTTCAATTGTCCATTCTTCTTGGGCAAACGAAGGAAGAGAAGTAATAAATAGTAAAGTAAAAAATAATTGTTTCATAGACTATTCTGGTCAGAAAATTAAAGATATAAAATAAGTCGAATTTCTAACCAAAATGTTACGAAATTCGACTTAAAGTTTTTATTTGGTTAAAATCTTAACCTTTAATTTTTGAAGCAATTGCAAATTCTTCTGCAAAAGCAGCAATTCTTTCTGCAACCTCTTTTTCCTCTGTTGCTCTTTCGTAAGAGCTCGACATCGAAATTAATATCTGATGAAAGAAACGTTTCATATCATCTTGTGTCATTTCTTTTGTCCACAAATCGATACGTAAAGCTTCTTTTGCTTTATCATCCCAAACAGAAAGCAACATTGCTTTTGTTTCTTCGTGGCTAATTCCACCATCTGGTGCATTCCAAGTCATTTTTTCTGGCACGTGATTTTCGTCCAATTCAATCTCAACTGTAATATTTGTTGTTCTCATAACTTCTACTTATTAGTTTATTTCGCAAAATGGTAAATTTTACCATCTATTGTTTTTGTTGTGTAATTTGCTAAATTATTCCCTTCTAAAGCTGGTTTGTATTTAGAATCTTTAAAGATTTTTTGACCATCCATATCATCTAACAACGCTTTTAATTCTACTTTTGGATTCTCTTTCATGTATTGACGAATAATTTGCAAACCAATCCAAGCCGCAATTCTACCTGGAGAATCTTGCTCTATTTCGTTATTAAATTTTGAGAAAGGACTTAATGCTAAAAATCGTTTGTCTAACGAAGCATCTGAACTGAATACATAATTTTGTTCAACAAAAAAGTTCCAAATTTGACCTTCATTATCAATACACCATTGAATTTGTTCTGGCGTATAACCTACTTTATATTCATCTGGCGTATCCGTTAACAAAGCATCTTGCAAAATCAGTTTTTTTCCTTCGTAAATCATCTTATCAATAAATAATTGATTTCTTGGGCTAAATGTTACTACATCATTCGCAATCGCATCAACTGCCTGAGAAGGTAAACGATTTAGATCTAAATTTGTACGCAAATATCGTTCTACGCCAATACTATCATACAATTTATTTTTCGGTCCCAAATATGCATCCATAGCAATAAACATTAAACTAGATTGCTGACTAAACATCACAGGATAATCTATATTTTGAAGACCTGATGAATAGGTATAAATAGTTGGAATTTTATATTCTGGAAAATAGAATTGGTAACGTTGAAACATTGGTGTCAACGTTTGATTTAATTGTTTAAAATCTCCAAAAACCTTCCTTGATTGTCCATAAATACTCAATTCTTCTTTATTACGTCGTTGACTTTCCCAAATATCGTCCGCTGTTTTAGCGTCAAAAAAGAAAGGATAATCTTTTCGTAAAGTCGTCAAAGGGATAGAGTCGTTAAAAAAATCTTGGCTAATATCATGAATGTTTAGTTGAACATTTTGTTCTTTAACATCCACTTCCCACGATTTCTCTTTTTTGCATGCCGTAAATAAAATTAAACTCGCAAAAGCTAAGCCATATACAAATTTCATTGCTTGGTTATTTAGCTAACAAAAATAGTAAAATAATCGGTAGTATTTTCAACCCTAATTTTTTTCATAATCTGCTATCTTTGAAATAAATTATTAAACTATGCAAACTGAAAAAGTTGTAGAATATATTGTTACTTGGTTAAAAGATTATTTGGAAACAGCACACCAAAAAGGCTTTGTGATTGGAATTTCGGGCGGAATTGATTCGGCTGTAACCTCAACACTTTGCGCGATGACAGGTTATCCTTTGCTTAATTTAGAAATGCCAATTCATCAAGAAAAAAATCAAGCGGATAGAGCAAAACGTCATATTGAATGGTTAAAAAATAAGTTTTCGTCGCCAATCGATTCGATAGAAGTTGATTTAACCTCAACTTTTGACGCAATGGTTTCGGCTTTACCAAAAACAGAGACAAATGATAAAGTGAATTTAGCTTTAGCTAATACACGTTCTCGTTTGCGAATGACAACATTGTATTATTTTGCAGGTTTGCATAATTATTTAGTAGCGGGAACAGGAAATAAAGTCGAAGATTTTGGCGTTGGTTTTTATACGAAATACGGTGATGGCGGTGTAGATTTGAGTCCAATTGCTGATTTGATGAAATCGGAAGTATATGAAATTGCAAAGTTTTTAGGAATTAATACAGATATTCAAAAAGCAAAACCTACGGATGGTTTGTTTGGAGATGATCGTTCGGATGAAGATCAATTAGGTGCAAACTATGATGAATTGGAATGGGCTATGAAAGCGAAAGAAGCTGGACAAACTGCAGATGAATTTGAAGGTCGAGAAAAAGAAGTTTTCGAAATTTATTCGAGATTAAATCGAATCAATCAACATAAAATGGTTCCGATTCCTATTTGTGATATTCCAGAAGAATTGATGAAGTAAGCGGTAAGCGGTAAGCGGTAAGCGGTAAGCGGTAAGCGGTAAGCGGTAAGCGGTAAGCGGTAAGCGGTAAGCGGTAAGCGGTAAGCAAAATTAATTTTTATAACTAGAATACAATATAAAAGCAAGCGAGAGTTTGCTTTTTTTTATTTTGATGTGATGTTGAAACGAGTTCAACATGACTTTTGTATAATGTCATTCTGAATGTAGCGTTAGTGAAATGAAGAATCTAAGATTCCTCCAAACGTCGGAATGACATTTTCTTGATTGATATTTAGATACTTTTATATTTATTAGATAAAATAAAAAACATAACAATAATACTTAAAATAAACAACCACGTTATACTCATATATTTTATCTTTTTAATATTTTGAAGATTATCAAATTTCGGATAATAATATTTCCATTTTGAAGAAACATTAGTTAAGAATATATTAATCAAAAATATTGTACCAAGCGGAATTAATAAAATTGGATTTTTTAAATCAAAATTAAACTCTTTATTAGTAATGATTAAATACGAATAAATTATTGAATAATATATAAAAATTTGAATTAGAATAATTGATAAACCAGCCTTAAATTCTGAATAAAATTTGGGTATTGAAACTTTCTCCCAAAAAACAAATAATGTATAGAAAACAAAATAATAGATTTTTTCCATACATCTAAAATAAACAAAAAACTCAGTATTTCTACTGAGTTTTTTTATGTTGTAAATAATAAGTTATTGCAATGTAAGCAAGTGCGATTCCGGATAAATTTGCCATTAAATCGACAAAATCAAAACTACGATGCAATGATGTTAAAACGCCTTGTAAAATTTCGATTAGAAAACTAATCAAAAATGGAATAATCATCAAGCGTAGGGTTGTAATTTTGTAGGTGACAAATAATAATATCGTCATCAATCCAAACATTCCACAATGTACAATCTTATCTAAATTATCGATCTCTAAAAAAATTTCTAATTCTTTGATTGTACTTAATTTCGAGAAATTCTCTTGTGGAAGCAAGGTCAAATAAAACACCAAGCCTACATAAGCAAAGAATATTATTTGTTTTGTCTTATGCACCGATTAAATCTCCGTAAGCTGCAGCATCTAATAAAGCATCTAATTGAGAAGCGTCTTCAATTTTAACTTTAATGATCCATCCTTTTCCGTAAGGATCAGTGTTAATTAATTCTGGTTCTCCTTCTAATTCTGTATTGAATTCTACTACTTCTCCGCTAATTGGCATAAATAAATCAGAAACTGTTTTTACTGCTTCTACTGTCCCAAAAACTTCTTCTTGACCTAAAGTTTCTCCTTCAGTTTCTACATCAACATAAACGATATCTCCTAACTCTCCTTGTGCGAAAGCTGTAATACCAATTGTTGCTACGTCTCCTTCTACAGAAATCCACTCGTGATCTTTACTGTACTTTAAATTGTTTGGAATGCTCATACTGTTTGTTTTATTGTTTTTAATTTCCGAATGTAAAGGTAGCACTAAATCCGGCACGAATTTGAGAAATTGGAAAAGCTGTTGAAATTTTATATTTACTCATCTTCTGATCCCAATAAAATCTCAAGTTCAAATTTTTACTTACGTTATAATCTGCCGTTAATTTAAATGACATAATTCGCTGTCCACCTGTTATTTGTGAATCTCCATAAATACTTGTTGGCGTATTTGGATTATTTACATCCTCAAAGTTATAAATTACTTTTCTAATCGTTGTTTGATTATCACTTAACGAAAAATCTCCACGAATATTCAAATCACCTTTGATTGTTTTTTGATTTCCTTGGTAGCGAATCTTCATTTTGAAATCTTTGAAAATATAACCAAATCCAACAATATATTCAGATCCATAATCTTCTGTATACGTATAATTTGTTGTACTTAATGATAGATAACGATCTCTGTTATATTGTGCACGTAATTGCATACTGTTACGAAAAGTTAAATCAACACCTAATAATGGCGAAAACGATTCTATCATTGTAACTGCTCCATATAAGTTTTGAGTATAGTAATTCCCATTTTCATCTGTTCCAGTAACAATTCCTCCATTCATTATTCCTGAATCCAACATAAAGTTTGGATTAGATTGAACTCCTGTTGTTGTGTAAGTTGAATTATACGCACTCGAAATTTCAACATTATCAAAATATTTATTGACAATTGGAATAGATTTTAGTCCTGTATATGTCACACGCCAGTTCGGAACAGGAATAGAACGATTGTAACCTAATTTCGCCGAACCTGCATCTTTTCCTTGTACTGCAGCTAAAAAGGCTGGTAAAAGAACATCAGAACTTCTTGCATTAAAACCTTCATAATACTCCATTGCATCTTTATTTCCACTTCCTCTTTTTTGCGCTAAACGTCCAGAAATAGTTTTTGTATTTGCCAGGAATTGATCAAAAATAGCATCACCATCTTTAAAAGCAGTTTTGATATTAACAGTTGATATATTAAGATTTGTTAATTCATCTATATAAGGATTTTCGACTGCTAAATTGAATCCAGAATGATAAACACGACGATCTTTCATACGTTTTGCATTCAAATCAATTCGTAAATCTGGAATAGGTTCAATCAACGCTGTAGCGTTAAAATCGCTTCCTTTTGTAATTTGATAAGCATCTGTCATCAACTCATCACCTACAATCAATCCTCTTTCAACCAACTGACGTTTAATATCGAATTGTGTTCCGTACACAAAACCTAAACTTGGTCCATTATTACCATCTACACCAAAGAAACCTGGTTCGTATAACAATCCTGGAATTACTGCTCCGTTACGTTGATTATAGGTAAAATTAGCACGTTTTAATGATGATAAAACCATCCAACCATAATCTTTGGCTGTAAATTTATGTTTGAATTTGTAAGCTGATTTTTTATTTGTACGACGTTTTTTAGCAAATAAATTGGTGTAAACAGTATTTAATGAATCAATCTCTTGACGACGTCCTTTTAAAATAGAATCGAATCGTTTGTAACCTTTAAATTCTTGATAAAATTTGGCGAAATCTAAATCTCCTATCAAGTTAATTGAATTCGAATTTTGAGCTGTTCCATTTCCTAAATTTACTGGTCTTCCTTCAACTTCAAAATTTCTGTAAGCTGTAGAAGTTGCCATCCAATTATAATTAGATGTAAATCCTGTTTCAATATTCATCCAATTTAAATAAGGGAAGAATTTTAAAGGTAATTTATAATTTACCTGAAACTGCTGATCATACTGAACCGGACGACCAATAGTGAACATGTTTTGCCAAATCATATCTTGATCTGCACGTTGAAAAGTCGTTCCATCGTTCAACGTCATTGTCGAAGATGTTAAATCTAAACGTAATGATTTTGTTAAATCAAATCCTAAATTATATTGCCAATTGAACAAGAAATTGTTACTGTAAGTTGGACGAATCAAACTTGAAGATCCACCGCTATCACCTAAATATTGGCTAATATCACGATATTGTCTCTCGCTATATGTACGGGCAATTTCTGTACGGAAAGAGAAGCGTGTTGGCAAAGGATTAACATTAAACTCGCGAATAAATTGTAAATACTTACTTGATTCTTCTTTTGGTTGAACTGCTCGCAATTTCTTAAATGGCTCAAAAGATTTTCCTTTAAAACCATATGTATAATTTAACGAAGCTCTCAATTGCTGATTAACGTTGTATTGTGTATATATATCTCGGTAATAATTATCCGAATACATCATCGAAACTGAGAAATTCGAAGGATCATAAAAACGAACAGGATTGCTATTATTTGTTGATCGTACTTTACGAACATTGTTAAAAGCAAAACTTTTAAACTGAGTATATGTTCTGACAACTTTTTCTAATTTATCTTTATTAGGTGCTTCATCAAAAATAATATCGTTATCTAATGGATTATATTTTGGATCGACAAAACTTTCTTGAATTGTAAAATCGAACGGAATTTCCATCCCCCATTTCTTTGGTAAGAATTTATCTAATTTTACTTGTGCATTTAAAGCATATTGCAATGATTCATCTTGATTACGATTTGCAGGTCCCTGATCTATCGCTCCAAAACCTACAGAACTTGTACTTCCAGACATTTGCACATTGGCAAAATCTCCTAAATTGAATTGTACATTTGCAGCAGCAGCATACCCGCCTTTGTTGTCAATTTCGCTTAAGCGAAGTTCGTTCACCCAAAGTAATACTTCTTTTTCTGATGGACCCGAAGTATTTCGAACTCCAATCATAATAGAAGATACATTACCTAATGTTGGACGACCTTTTACATAAACTGTTTTATTTGGATTTTCTTGATCAAATGCATAATTAAAACGTTGTAATATATTGAAACCATCCGTATCCCTTTGTTTTTTTGCATCTGTAAACAAATCTGTATTCAGATCAATAAAGTTTTCATCTGGCCAAACTGTACTTTCTGTTGCAGAACTTTGTGGTGTATACTTTAACGGCATTTCATACTCGTAGTAGTTGTCTGTATAATCGCTACCTACACGAATAAATAATTTGGTTCCATTATCAACAGCATTCGAAGTACGATCTAATAAGTTTTGCGCAGATACAAACATTTGCATTTTTTTGTATCGTCTCAAATCTAAATTCGTATTCTTGAAAATTGCTTTTGATGTACTTCCAGGCTTAAATTTCGCTTTCAAAGTCATCGAAGCTTCGTTCTGAGATTGATAACCAGTTGTTCCTTGAGTCTGTTCACGATAAACTCCTGGAGGCATCATATAACGAGGACGATCAGTTCCATTACGTTCAATACTTACTTCTCCAACTTCTAAATCATCAATATCTTTATCTTCTTCGTATCCTTCTTGATTACTAATGATATAAGGATAAATATTTTTTGTGTATCGACGCCATTCTGAACGAACTAAATCAAATGTACCAAAACGTAACGTTGTTTCTTCATCAAAACCACGCATTACCATACGCATAAAACGAGCAGCTGTCAGTACACTTTCTGCTTGTGCTATTGAAGCGTCATTATTCAATTCTTCTACTCCATCTCCGTCAATATCTAAATCGAAGTTATCAACAGGTATACGAACTTGGTACCATTTTACTTTATGTACAGATTTATCAGGAAATTCTCCATCTACTTCTTTTCTCCCTACAATAAATTTATTATTAGGATCTTCTAAACTTTGACGGTTAATTTTAAATGTATATTGATTATAGTTTTCAGTTTGATCTAAATTAAAATCACCATTAATATCCTCTGTATCTGGCACTAATGAAGAAGCATGTAAAGGATTGTCTGTTGAATTATTACCTTGCGGATTTCTAAAATATCTGTAGCGATCTTGTACTGTATTTCCAATTGAAGCACCTCTAAAACGATCGTCCAAGAAAAATAAATAATTATCGTTCGAAGGATCTAATTCACCTGTTACTAAATTATTACTTGTAATTCCGTAACGTTGCGCTTCTTCATCATCCGTCAATCCATTGTATCCTAAATCTTGTTGTCTACGTGCAGCACCTTCTGTATCGAAAGCATATAAAATAGGATTTAATTGTGGTGTTAATCCCCATTTTGTAGAAACTGTAGCTGTTCCATTTCCTGAATGAGGCATTCCATTTTCGTACATCATTTCGCCATCTTTCAAGACATCTTCCGAAACGTTTCCTAAATGAACCAGTAACTCACCTTCTCCTCCTTTTCCATCAGCATAAGGATCCATCATCCAAAATTCGATGTACTCAACATTCGAATCTTTAAAGTTAGAAACAGATATAGGTCGCATCATTGCTCCCCAGTTCTTTGTATCAGTTGCATTTGGATTGATATTATAAGGTCCACGTTCTTGTGGATAAAATGTCATATCTAATGTACTGATATACGAATTTGTTCCAGCCATAACATCGCGTTGATCAAAAAGTTCTTTCAACTTAATACGACGCGCCATGTGCGATGACATTTGTTGATCTGTTAAAGGCGAACTACCTCCAAGACCATAAAAACGAGGATCGATAGAATACCACGACAACATACGACGACCATTATTAAATGATAAATCATCGTTTTTCATTCCATTCGGGAAGAATGGGTGAAAACCAGACGCCGAATATCCTGCTGGTTTTCCTGGAGTTGAACCGAATTTCCATGAGCCAACATCTAATAAACTGATTCGAGATTGTGCATCTTCAAAATCATCAATATATGAATATCCTCCTGTAACTTTGTTGACACCTGGCATCAAATAAGCAGCCTCTGCCTGAACGCTTATGTTCGACATTTGGTCTGTTTTAATTCCAGGAATTTTATTTGTTAAACGAGTTAACCACTCAGCTTCTGAGTTATATTGTGTATTAAGTCCAAAAATTGTATTGTTTACAGGCTCTGAACCAAATTGTGTTTTTTGTGTAACTGGGCGTTCTTGGTAATTAATTAATGTTCCTCCTAACATCAATTTATCACTAAATTTATGCTCAACATTAATTCCCATGAAACGTTTTTTCTGTAAATTAAACGTCGATTGATTTTCTAATGCTACATTAATTGGTGCACCAGAATTTTTCAATTGTTCGTTAATAATTTTCACACGCCCTAATTGATAATCAACCGTATAATCAACCCCTTCTGTTAAAGTTGCTCCTCCCGAAGTTACTTTAACAGAACCTTGCGGAACGTTAAAAGCTCCTAACGGAATACCATCTGAAACAGTTCCTTTGTAACGACCTTCTAACGTATAACGATTCGCTAATTTTTCACCAGAAAGCGTATTTGGTAATTGTTTATAGATTTGATTGAAAACGTATTCTTGATTTTGACCTTTTAATTTACCATCTAAATATTTTCCAAAAGGTTCAATAGAAGTAAAAATAATATTTCCTCTTTCTGTATCAATAGTTATTCCTGATTGAAAATCAAATAAGCCATCTCCATAAAATGTTTGACCATTTTCTGTATTTTGTTGCAGTTGACCATTCGAATTCAATCTGTCCATGTTCAGAACTTGTAATAACGATTGATCCTGAACGACTGAATTTGGTAAATAATTTAATTTCCCAGAAGATTGTTCACCATTATCTTTGAAATTAACATTCAACATAAAATCTTCACTCGAAACACCATAAGCATTTAACGAATAAATATTTTTCATCATCAAATCCCACATTGGCGAAGCCACATTAACAGCAGAATTTGGTTTTATTAATTTCGCAATAATTGGTTTATCTGTTTGATCAGACATTTGTCCAACCGTGTATAATTTACCAGGATCTGAACTCGTAGTGTATTGAAACGATACAGCTAATAAATCTTCACCATCAACCAAAGGTGTATTTAAAGAGATGTACCCTAATTTTGGGTAGAATGTAAATTCTGAAGCATCAAGTTTTCGAACATTTTCATTCACGATAAAGTTTTCACCGTCCTGAAATTGTTCTCCATTAAAATTATAAGAATTTAAGAAATTTCTCGCATCACTAATTTTACCAAACTTTTGGTCTAAAATATTTTGATATAATGTATTGTTATCATTATTTGGAGCAGAATTACTTTCAGCTATATCTCGTAAAGCAATAACAGAACGTCTACTTTGCTGATTACCTCCAGATTTATCTACTTTCCAAACTTCTATTCGTTGAATATTAATATTACTATTTATCGCTGGATAATTTTCTAAAGCTTTGTCATAATTATTTCTAAAAAATTGCCCTAAGAAAAAATGTCGGTTATATTCATATTTTTCAGCAGCAACTTTAAAATCAGTCATTACACCACCACCTTGTACAACGATATTTTTTGATTCTGAACGTTGTTCTGAGAATACAGCCGAAACATTTGTACGACCAAATTTAAGATCTGTACGAACTCCAAAAAGTGATTGTGCACCAGTAATTAAAGAAGTACTAAGCGGCATTGAGATATTACCAACCTCAATATTTTGAAGAATATCATCTTCGCCACCAAAAGGATCTAATTTATTTCCTAATGCTTTTCTCCATTGAAGTTTCATTTGATTCTCGAAACCGAAACCAGCTTGTGTATCATAATTAACTTTCAATTGTAAGTTTTCACCTACTTTACCCAAAATACTCAATTGCATACGCTGGTTAAGATCCATTGTAAGTGTTTGACGATTTTGCGGCAAAAGCATAGGATTATCTATTTTTTGTAAGAAAACTCCTAAATCTAAATTAGCATAACCTTGCGGTGTTAATGAGATTTCTGAACCTCCAAAAATAGTTTCGAATGCTTTAGATTTTATTCTAAAACTTGGTAAAATATTACTTTCTTTTTTCCCTTCTTTATCTCCAAAACGTTGCTCACGATAAAGTTGATCATTCGTTTGAGATTTTGAACGGAAATAATTTTTCATGTCTTGATTCTGAACCAATGTCAAATATTCTTGACGTGTCAAATAAATCGGTTCGGAAACTAAACTTGTTCCAATTTGAGGGTATAAAATATACTGACGCTTTAGTGCATCATAGTGTACATCGTATTTTATTTGATTATCTAAAAACAGTCCACCTTTTTGATCACGCATAGGAAACTTGAGTGTATCACTTTCCTGCGCAGTCACATCGCTCATAGCTCCCATTGCAAAAAGGAAACACAAAGCGGCTATTGTAGAGCCTTTACGAATAGTTTTTGGTTCGTTATGAATCTTCATTAAATTTTCTTCAAGGTTTCTTTTACTAAGAATTCTACATCTGCATCTGGTTGATCTTGTAGGATTTTGTCCATAATTTTCTCTGCAGATTTTTTTGGAATTCCTAAAACTTCTAAAGCAGATAACGCTTCATTCTTAGATTTATTTTTAACCGAAGTAGAATTAACATCTAATATTAAATCTTGATCCAATTTATCTTTCAAATCAATGATAATTCTTTGCGCAGTTTTGGCTCCGATTCCTTTTACGCTTTGCAATAATTTTGCATCTTCTGTTGCGATTGCTGTTGCGATTTCTTTTGAAGATAAAGTCGAAATAATCATCATTCCTGAAGCAGGACCAACACCATTAACACTAATTAACTTTTGAAAAATTTCTCGTTCTTGTTTGGTAGCAAAACCATAAAGCAATTGCGCATCTTCGCGAAAAATTTGATGTGTAAAAATTATTACTGCTTCTTCGCGTTCTAAAGAAGAATATGTGTTGAGAGAAATATTAACCCAATATCCCACCCCATTGCAATCTATTACAGCATTTGTTGGATAAATTTCGATTAATTTACCTCTTAATTGTGTTATCATTTTGACGTTTATTTAGTTATCTCACATAAAGTGATAACGTCAAAAATACGATTTATTTTATAAGGATAGAAGTTGAGATTTTTAGTTAGAATCTAATTTGAGTTTTAAAGATTTTAGCAATCGCATTTCAAAATCTTGAATGATACTTTCTGCCCAAAAATTTCCATACCAATTTAATTTAGAAGTTAATTGATATTCACAAGAAAGTGTAATTTTAGTTTGTTTTGAATTTACTTTTTGTAGTTGGTAACTAATATTCTCAAACTTAAAATAATTCCCATTCAATACATGTTGATCTGTTGGTTTTTGACGCAATTTAGATTTTGAAATATCTATTTTGAAATTAACATATTTATTTTCTTCTAATTTAGTCACATATTCATACAATTCTAAATCATCTGTAAAAGCACCAACACGAACCAATTGATTATTTTGTACAAACGATTTAGATTCTATTGGACGAGGAATTCCGATATATTGGTAAAATCCGTCCTGGTATTCTTCTTTATTTATTTTAGGAACATCTAGTAAATTTGGAAATATTTTTTCTGGTTGATTATTTACAATAATTGATTTTTCTATCTTAAAACTCTCTGTCTTATCTGGAAACACACTTTCAATTGGGAATAAAAACAATGGTAATAGTAATATGGAATATAATTTTTTATCGTTCATTTTTTCTTTTGTACGACTTCCACAAATCAATCCAACTATACCTGCAATTATTAAACCTGGAAAACCAATGATTAATCCACAAATAAAATCTTCAAATCCTGTTACAATAGAAGAAATTATATAAATCAATACAGTTAACAATGGATAAAAAAACTGCTTTAACTTTGATCGATAAAGTTCTGTAGAAGAATAAGTAATTGGTATAACACCTATTACAATTGGAATTCCAAAAATAAATATATAATTAAATACATCGATATCAAAATCACCAAAAAAATCAAAACTTAGTAAAATTCTTATAAATAAGCCATATAAAGCACCTAAAATAATTCCTATATATTCAGACTTAAATTTCATTGTGTTAATTGTTATTTACTCAAAAATACAATTAATAATAAAACACTTGCGAATTTCTACATACAATGCTCATCCATACCATTTAGCTGAAGAGCTTCTTTGGCTGGTGATATAAACGGAATATCTAATTCTAATCCACGAAGAATAAATAATACCCCTAAAATAAGTGTGATAATTGGTAAGATTTTTAAGATAGTTTGGCGTTGTTTTACTGATAAAAAATTTCCAAATAAAACGGTTGCAAACATCAAAGGTAAAGTTCCAAGTCCAAAAAAGAACATGAATAATGCACTTTTATAAACAGATCCTAAACCAATGGCAGCTGTAAGCGACGCATAAACCATTCCGCAAGGTAAAAGACCATTTAATAGACCAACTATATAAAGAGAGGAAGAATCTTTTTTGATTAAAAATTTTCCAAGAGAGATTTTTACTTTTACCATTAAGGCATTTACTGGACGAAGTTGAGTAGCTCCATTTTCGTAAAATTTCGGAATCATGACCATAATAATCATCAAAACTCCAATTAAGATACTTAGGTAATTTTGTAACCCTACAAACGAGAATGACTCGCCAATTAATCCTAAAATAGAGCCTAAAATTGTATAAGTAGTTACACGTCCTAATTGATAAGTCAAATTACGAAGTGTAAATTTTAATTTATCTTGAGATTCTAATCCCAAGGATAAAGCAATAGGTCCGCACATCCCTACGCAATGCAGGGACGATGTAAGACCTATAGATAATGCTATTATAATTATTGTGAAATCCATCGAATGGACTTTTTAATCAAATACGTTTGATTATTTTCCTTCCAACTTAATGTTAATTCGTATTCTCCGTCTATTAACTTAACAGAAGGCACTAAGAAATTTTTCCTGTCCGATAATTTGATTGCTGTTTTAACGTCTTTCGTTTCGTTATCATTTCGCATCAAATAAATATCTCCTTTAAAATCGGCAGCTGTATTAGCTGGAAATTGAAATAAAAATCCATTTGCTTGTACAAGTACTTCAGGTTTTTCAGCTAAAGCATTTGCGCGCTTTTCGGAATTGATTTCATCTTGAAAATGAATTTCTTTTTCATAATAATCTTCGGTTACCATTCCACCTGTATCTCCTGCAAAATATAACAACGATAGAATGAATATCATAAAACATCCCAAAGCGATTGCGACATAATGTCCCCAATTTAACTTCATATTACTAATATTTGAATGGAGCTGAGAAGCTCGTTTCGTATTTATCGATTACCTTTCCTTTTTGATTAACTAAGCCAATCACCACTTTTTCTTTGTAAGACTTCACTTCACTCATTGGAATTTTCAAGAAGAATTTCCCTTGAATGATTTGACCTTTCTCCATGTTCAATTTATTTACTCCTTCGTACATTTCTATTTTAGAATTTTTGTGCGATAATAATTGAACAGTTACTATTTGATCTGCGTTAGTTTTATTGTACAAGGTATATTCAAATTGATTGACATAATATTTTCCTTCTACTTTATAATCTGTACCTGGAACTTTAAGGTATTTAGATTCTACATCAGAACGTGAGAAAAGAAAAGCCGTCATTGCACCAATCAATAATAACAATGCAAATGTATAAGCTGCTAAACGTTTTGTGAATTTGAATTTTTCTCCACGTTTAATATCATCTTCAGAAGCATAACGAATCAATCCTGTTGGTAAACCAACTTTCTCCATAACTTCATCACAAGCATCAATACAAGCTGTACAGTTGACACACTCTAATTGAATCCCATTACGAATATCGATTCCGGTTGGACAAACCACAACACATTGTCCACAATCTATACAGTCTCCTTTTCCTTCTGCTTTACGATCTTCATTCTTTTTGAACTTTGCACGTCCAGCTGTAGATTCACCACGTTTAAAATCATAGGTTACATTGATTGTATGTGCATCAATTAATACACCTTGAAAACGTCCGTAAGGACAAACCAATGTACATGCTTGTTCGCGGAACCATGCAAAGATGAAATAGAATGTAGCTGAGAAGAAAACCAATCCAACTAATGTTCCTACATTTTCTGCAGGACCTTCTTTTATTACATCATACAATGCATCAGCACCAATAATATAAGCTAAGAATACATTTGCGATGATAAATGAAATGATTGCGAAGATGGTCCATTTTAGTAATTTTTTACGAATTTTTTCTTCGTCCCAATCTTGCTTATCTAATCTTATTTGTTTTGCTCTATCTCCTTCTATGGCGTATTCTATTTTTCGAAAAACCATTTCCAAGAAAATAGTTTGTGGACATACCCATCCACAAAATAAACGACCATAAGCCATGGTAAATAATACGATAAAAATAATTGTCGTGATCATTCCTAAAGCTAAAAGGAAGAAGTCTGATGTAAAAAATGGAAAACCAAATAAAATGAATTGACTGTGCAAAACATCAAATTTGAACAATGGATTTCCATTAGGTAATTTAAAGAATGGTGTTAAAATTAAGATTGCTAACAATACATAACTAACATATGTTCTATAATTTGTAAACTTACCTTTTGGTTTTTTAGGATAAACCCATTTACGTTCTCCCGTCTTTTCCATTGTACCAATGGAAGTACGTACATCTTCGTTCATTTGGCTGTTTTCATCCAAATAATCGTCTAAATTAAATTCATCTTTTGGGTCAGAATTTTGAACACTCATTATAGTGAATTTTAAATATATACAAATTTACGACTAAAAAAGAAAAGAGAGCTTATAAATAAGCTCTCTTTCAATATGATATTTGTTGTAATTATTTTGACTAATTACTTTTGTTTCCATGCTTCCATCAAATCACCTTGTGGAGCAGCTGCACCTTCTGCAACTGTCTTCGTAGGTTCTTTCTGATTGATGTAATATACGTAAGAAGCAACTTTCTCAATTGCTAATCCAGATAACTCTTTACGTTGTCCAAATGCACGCATTTGAGGATTGTGTGGTGATCCATTGTAAACAATGTGATAAATATTTTTGAATAAACTATCTTCTACATGATTCACCCAGTAATCATCAGTTAAGTTTGGTCCAATACCTCCTTTACCACCTTCCATGTGACATTGAGTACAGTTTTGTTCAAACAATTTTTTTCCTTGTTCTACAATTGCAGGATCGTTAGATTTGTTTACAGCTCCAGTGATATCAATATCATTTGCAACTGCCCAAATACTATCTTGTGTATCTTTATAGACCATTTCTTCTTCGTACTCTTTGTCCATGTGAGCAAAGTCTGTAAAGCTATATGCCATTACATAAACTACCATAAACACTACACCAAAGTAGAATAATGATAACCACCATTGTGGTAAAGCGTTGTCTAACTCTTTTATTCCGTCAAAACCATGATCTAAAATAATAGACTCTTCTTCTTCATCTGATTGTTTTTTACCAGCACTACTGAACAATCTTTTGAAATATCCAATTTTACCTTCTTCAAGATAATGTTGTTGTTCTTCTTCTGATAATCTTTTGAATCTTTCTGCTTCAACAACTTTGTTTAAAGCATTAATGATTAAAAGCATCACGATTGCAACTGCTAATACTGCCCAGAAAATTCCTTGTGCAAAAACATGTTTCAAGTGCTCAAGTAAATTGTGAATCATTCCTTGAAAACCTGGTTCTGGCACCACATCTACTGGCGTCACCATTGTAAACGCTAAGATTACTGCTAATAGCGTTAATGGGATAAATATATAAGCCGGGGTACGTTGTCTCATTTTGTATTATTTTTTTCGTTCTCTTCTGGTTCTAAATCTAAAGCTGCTGACTCGTTGTCTTTGTAATAACCTTTTGGTTTTTTCATTACTTTTACAAATATCGTTACAAAGACTGCTATGAATCCTATAAGAATTAATGTCTGCAACAAAGATGCATACTCATACTGAGAAAGGAATTCTTTATAATATTTTAACATTAGTTACTTGCTGTCTCTACTTGTTCAGCTTTTATATCTGTTCCTAAACGTTGTAAATATGCGATTAAAGCTGTAATCTCACGATCTCTTAACGGAACAAACTCTTTACCTTGTTGTTTAGCTTCTGCTTCTTTCTTAGCATATAACTCTTTCAAGTCAGATGCATCTTTAAAGATTGTTTGCTCAATTGCTAAAGCTTGTTTGTTCATAGAAACTTGCATACTGTCAAAATCTTCTTGTTGATAAGGAACTCCTAATGCAACCATAGATTTCATTTTATCACGCGTTAACTCACGGTCTAATTTATTGTCAATTAACCAAGGGTAACGTGGCATGATAGAACCATCTGATGTAGAACGTGGATTCCACATGTGTTTGTAATGCCAAGCATCAGGGTTTTTACCTCCTTCGCGGTGTAAATCTGGACCAGTTCTTTTAGAACCCCATAAGAATGGGTGATCGTAAACGAATTCTCCTGCTTTTGAGTATTCACCATAACGTTTTACTTCATCACGGAATGGACGAACCATTTGCGTATGACAAGCATTACATCCTTCTCTAATATATAAATCACGTCCTTCTAACTCTAATGGAGTATAAGGTTTGATACTTGCAATTGTAGGTACGTTAGATTTTACTACGATTGTAGGAACAATCTCTACTAATCCACCTACTGCTAAAGTTAATACAGCTCCAATTGTTAACACGATTGGTGTTCTTTCGATCCAAGAGTGTACACCTTCTCCTTGTGTACGTGCTGCTGTTTTTGGAGCCAATGCAGGAGCTTCTGCCTCTTCATTTGCTACAAAATATCCAGATTTTACAGTTTTGTAAACATTAATAATCATTAAGATTGAACCTAATAAATATAATGTTCCACCAAATGCACGTAATGGATATAGCCATTGTTTAAGAATTGTAACTGTTTGTAAGAAGTTCCCATATTCTAATGTTCCGTCTGCTGCGAATTGTTTCCACATTAAACCTTGTGTCCATCCTGCAACATACATTGGGATTACCCAGAATAATATACCAAAAGTACCAATCCAGAAGTGAGCGTTAGCTAACTTAACAGATGCTAATTTTGTATTGAATAATTTTGGTGCTAAATAATAGATCATACCAAATGCGATAAATCCATTCCATCCTAAAGTACCTACGTGTACGTGAGCAGGAACCCAGTCTGTAAAGTGACCAATTTTATTTAATGTTTTTGTTGCTAGCATTGGACCTTCGAAAGTAGCCATACCATAACAAGTTAAAGCAACTACGAAGAATTTTAATACAGGATTTTCTCTTACTTTATCCCATGCACCACGTAATGTTAATAAACCATTTAACATACCTCCCCAAGATGGAGCGATTAACATGATAGAGAAACCTGTTCCTACAGCTTGTGCCCAACCTGGTAATGCTGTATAAAGCAAGTGGTGAGGTCCAGCCCAGATATAAATAAAGATTAATGACCAGAAGTGAATAATAGATAATTTGTATGAGAATACAGGTCTATTAGCTGCCTTTGGCACAAAGTAATACATTAATCCTAAGATTGGAGTCGTTAAGAAGAATGCTACGGCATTGTGTCCATACCACCATTGTACTAACGCATCTTGAACTCCAGAATATAACGAATAAGATTTTGGTGCTGTTAAACTAAATGTTACTGGAATTTCTAAGTTATTGAAAACGTGTAACATTGTAATCGCAGCCCAAGTTCCGATATAGAACCAAATTGCCACATACAAGTGACGTACACGACGTTTAGCAATCGTTAAGAACATCTGTGTTCCAAACAATACCCAAACTAACGCGATTAATATATCAATTGGCCATTCATGCTCAGCATACTCTTTAGAAGTGTTGTATCCTAAGATAAATGTTACAAATGATAATACAATAAATAATTGCCATCCCCAGAAAACAATCCAGCTTAAAACATCGCTGTACATTCTGGTTTTCAACAATCTTTGCATTGAATAATAGGCTCCAGTAAAGAAAGTATTACCAACAAACGCGAATACCGCAAATGTTGTGTGAATCATTCTTAATCTACCAAAACCAAGTTTTCCTTGTGAATTGATTAACCCTTGAATGTTTCCTCCAATTGTCCCATCATCCGATCCGAAGATGTATTCTGGTAACGTAGGAAAAAACAACAAAGTTGCAACCAATACTCCAAAGAAAAATGCCATAACTGCCCAAAACAATGTGGCATAAAGGAAATACTTTACGATCTTATTGTCGTAACTAAAAGTCTGCATTTGCATTATGAGTCGATTTTATCTTGTGTTTTTTTATCATCTTTTAACATTCTCACTGCTGGAGATTCGTCTTCATCAAACTGTCCTTTCTTGTATCCTAAAAAGAATAAAAGTAAGAAAATTGCCCCCAAAGAGACACTAACTAATATCATTAATAATAATATCCCCATAGCTCCACAAAATTACAAAGCCCTAAGTTCTTATCACAATGATTTTGGTCAGAGCAGTATGTATAAGTCTAATTTAAAATCAATCTAAATTCCATTTTGTTAATTTATCTGCAATTCGCGTACTCGCTGTCGCAAAAATTAACACTGAAATAGAACTTATTGGCATCAATATAGCCGCTACAACTGGCTGTAAATAACCAGAAACGGCAAAACTAAGCCCTACAATATTATACAAGAAACTGATGATAAATGCTATTTTTACAAATTTCATCGTTGTCTTTGATAACTTTAAAAAATTTGGAATTGCCGAAAAACTTTTAGCATCCAAAATACCATCACATGAAGGCGAAAAACTATTAATATCTTCAGAAATAGAAATACCAACAGTACTTTGCTTTAAAGCTCCAGCGTCATTCAATCCATCACCAAGCATCAATACTTTCTTTCCTTCTTGTTCTAATTGTTTAATATATTCTAACTTATCAGATGGCGATTGATTAAAAATCAATTTTGCATTGGATGGAAAAATTGTTTCTAAATATTCTTTTTCAGAATCATTATCCCCAGACAAAACGTGTAACTGATAAGCATCCAACTCTTTCAATAAACGATCTAAACCATTTCGGTATCGATTGGTATACACAAATTTACCAAAAACTTCTCCATCTATCGCTATAAAAACTTGAGATTGATTCAATATATTTTCATTAAAAATTGCATTCGTAAAACTTCTCGAACCAACCTTTACATGATGACCATCCACTTCGGCTTGCTGACCTTTTCCTACAATCTCTTCATAATTAGAAATTGGCAAATGATCATCTACACTTAACTTTTTATATAATGTACGACTTAAGGGATGATTAGAGTTTCTGATTAAGGCTTTAATCAATTGTTTTTGATATTCAGACAATTCTTTTCCTTCGTATTGCACTTGCGCCTCATCACTTTCGGTAATTGTACCTGTTTTATCAAAAACAACATCTGTAATTTTTTCCATTCTTTCGACAGTCGATGTATTTTTTACATAGAATTTCTTATTACCGAAAATACGCATCATATGTCCCAAAATAAATGGCGAAGACAATCCCAATGCACAAGGACAAGCAATAATTAGAATAGAAGTTACAACTTCTAAAATTTTTGATGAATCATGATAATACCAATAAACAGCAGAAATTGCTGTAATAATAAGAATGATTATGGTAAAATAATGACTGATTTTATTGGTTAAAGCATTCAATTCTGATTCTTCTTTCTGAAAAGCATCATTATTCCAAAGTTGTGTTAAATAACTTTGATTAACATCAGAAATAATTTCTAACTCAATTGCGTGACCAGATTGTTTTCCTCCAGCAAATATTTTATCACCTGCATTTTTCTGAATTAAACGAGATTCTCCTGTAACAAACGAGTTATCAATCATCGCTTCGCCTTTCATTAAAATAGCATCAGCTGGAATAATTTCTTCATTTCTAATCAAAATTCGATCACCTTTTTTCAAATCAGCTAATAAAATTGGCTGCTCGTGACCATTTTCTAACTTCGCAACTGCAATAGGATAAAACGATTTGTAATCTCTATCGAATGCCAACGCTTGCATCGTTTGTTGTTGAAACCATTTCCCAGTCAACATCAAAAACAATAACATCGCTAATGTATCGAAATAACCAGGTGAAATATCAAAAATGATATCATACGTTGATTTGAACATTATAACGATAATTCCTAATGCAATTGGTACATCAATATTAATATACTTGTTTTTCAACCCTTGCCATGCTGAAACAAAATAATCGGTAGATGAATAAAAGAAAACAGGTAAAGACAACGCAAACATTGTCCAACGAAAATATCCTTTATTTTGATCTAACCATTGCTCTTTTACCTCTCCAAAAACTTCGACATATTCAGGAAAAGATAAAAGCATAATATTTCCAAAACAGAATCCTGCAATTACCAATTTACTCACCAAAGATCGATCGACTTTGCTTTTTTTCTTTTTGTCTAATGTTTTTAGATTAATCGAAGGTTTGTAGCCTAAATTTGTAATAAATCTTGCCAAATCACCTAATTTTAAATCAGCATCTCGGTACGTAACTTGTACCGTTTTTTGAGTAAAATTAACATTAGATGAGATGATATTTGGGTTGATTGTATCTAAACTTTCTAACAACCAAACACACGAAGTACAGTGCATAACAGGCACATAAAAGGAGACAACCGTAACACCATCATCTGAAAAATCAACCACTTTATCAAAGATTTCTTTAGTGTTTAAGAAATCAAATTGATGATTACTTTTTCCGTCAGGGCGTAAACCTGCATTACGATTGAGATCGTAATAATCTTTTAGGTTATTTACGTTTAAAATCTCGTAAACCGTTTTACAACCTTGACAACAAAAATCCTTTTCATCGAACTGAATAACCTCTTCTTCAATTCGTTGACCACAGTGAAAACAATTCTCTTCCATACTATTTTACAAAATTACTTTCCTTTTACCAGAATTAACGTTAACTTTGTATGAATTAAGTCATAACAATAAGATATGTCAGAGTTTAATGAGAATGTAGTGTCGATTAAAGCGATGTTTGATAACCCAGAGTCTTTTGGGGTTTTTAGTAAAGAGGAATTATTGGAGTTTGAGCAAGAAAAGAAGATCTTCAACCTAAAAAAAGGAGATGAGATTATCCAAGAGGGACACACACCGAAAGGAATTTACTGCGTAATGAAGGGAACTGCCAAATTATTCAAAATTGGTTTTAATGGAAAAGAACAAATTCTACGTTTTATCAACGAAGGAGACATTATCGGTTATCGCTCTATTTTAAGTCAAGAAGTTTTTGGTGCATCTGCAACAGCAATGACACCTGTGGAAATTTATTATATTCCAGAAAAATTCTTCTTGAAATTATTGGAAGTTAATCCAAAATTAGCATTTAATATTTTGCAACGTATTGCAAAAGATTTGGGTGAATATGCAAGAACAATCACTTATTTAGCACAAAAAACAGTTCGCGAACGTTTAGCAGAAGTTTTAATTTTATTAGAAGGAAAATTAGGAACTGACAAAGATGGATTTATCAACATTTCGTTGACACGTGAAGAAATGGCAAATTTGATTGGAACAGCAACAGAGTCTGCTATTCGATTAATTTCAGAATTCAAAACAGATGAATTGATTGAAGTTGAAGGTAGAAAAATCAAAATCTTAGATCATCAAAAACTGACTAAATTAGGTCATGTGATATTATAAAAAAGAAATCCTCTCATTTTTTGAGAGGATTTCTTTTTTGCTTTAAGTAAAAGCATTAAACCTTTAGTTATTTCAATTTCATATAATATTCCTTGAGAATGGGATCTATTTTTTCTACAGCGTATCTCAATGTTGTTCTAGGCATTCTTAATGTATATTGATCTAAAAACTGAATCAATTTTTCGTCGTTCATTTTTCCCATTTCGCGCAACATCCAACCATTTGCTTTGTGCATCAAATCATGAGAATGATTTAAATTTTTTACGACAATTTCGGGAACAATTTCTAGTGAATTTTGTTTAATATAATACATTGTCGAAACAACTGCAATTCTTTTTTCCCACAAATTTTCGGAATTTGCTAAATCATAAAGTAAATCTTCGCGTTTTTGATTAAAACAATAATGTCCTAAAATTTTATAACAACTTGTATCAACCAAATCCCAATTATTGATTCGTAAACTTTGTGATAAATAAAAATCGACAAGTTCTTTTTGTTGAAATTCATTTTTCAATTTCTGATATTTTTCAACCAACATTAACAAGGCAACCAAACGATATTCGTGAATATCAAAACTCAATAAACCTTTGATTTCTGTTAATGAAATATTTTGATAATATTCTTTTGCAACCAATCGTTGATTAGGAACTGTAATCCCTAAAAATTGATCACCTTCGCCATACTCACCTTTTCCAGTTTTAAAATATCTACTGACACTTTCAACTTTATTTGGATCTGCTAAATCATGTAAAGTAGATTTTATCTCGTTTAACATTCTTCATAAATTTTGAAAGTAAAATACAAAAAAAAAGTTCAATTATGAACTCTTTTTTTATAATTAATTCGTCATTTCGAGTGAATTTTCGATTCGAAAATTTGTATCGAGAAATTAGATGAATTTCAATTTATTTCGCCTTAGTTCTCGATACAAAAATCAAAGATTTTTACTCCATTAGATTTGATTTATTAAAATAATTAATTTTATTATAAAGAGAAAAGTGTTTAAGTAAATTAACACTTGATTTTTATATAAAAATGACATTTTATCAAGACATTATCAAATTGATAATAATAAAAAATCAACCACTAAGGTTTTAAAATCTTTCAACAATAACATTGATATATCGCACTGGAAAATACGGGTCGTTACAATTTTGCATTGTACGAGGTTCTTAGCACAATAAAAACGTCTTTTTATGTTATAAATCCTTTGCATTTGAAACGAAGTATTGGTCTTTTGAGATGTAAAAATGATAAAATTGATAGTCAAAGAATATGCTTTTTTTATTGAGAATAATTATATGGAACTTGAGTTATGAAATTCTATTTCAAATGAGCTTCAAAAAAAATAGTTTGCTTAATGCGGAATGTAGACGTCGCGTGATAATAAAATCAGGATTATTACAACAATTACACGACTTTAAGCAGTTTAAAAATCTTGCAGATAAAGAAACTATAAAGCTCAACCAACAATTGATTTTAACTTTAGGTAAGCAAATTAAACGTATTGAAAATAAAATATTAAACCATAGTAATGACAATGCTGAATTAAAAAATCAATACGAACGTATACAGACAATGCCTGGCGTAGGAAAGGTTTTGGCTACCTTAACGATTATTAAAACAAAAGGTTTCTGACATAAAATCTACTCGAAAGATGGCTTGTTATTCTGGTGTGGCATCTTTTGAGCATCGTTATGTTCTTCAATATATCATAAAACCAAAAGTTTCTACAATGACGATAAAGAACTTAAGAAAGTATTACATTTAGCAGCTTTGAGCACAATTAGGTTGGAAAATGATTTGGCGAAGTTTATGAAAGAAAAGTTGAACAAGGAAAAAATAAAATGTCCGTTCTTATGCAATTAGAAATAAAATTATACACAGAATTTATGCTATAATTAAAAATAATTCGACACTATCCCATCAAGTGTGTAAGTAGAAAAGTTAGGGCTTAGATTTTATAATCTGAGCCTATTTTCAAAAATAAGCATAAATTGGTTTAAAACAATTCCCCAATTATGGATTGGCATAGTCCATTTTTTAGTGGACTCTTTGAGTGCCAGATAAACAGACTTTAAGACAGCATCATCGGTAGGAAATGACATTTTATTTTTAGTGTATTTTCTAATTTTTCCGTTTAGATTTTCAATTAAATTAGTGGTGTAAATGATTTTACGGATTTCTAGCGGAAATTCAAAAAATACGGTTAATTCATCCCAATTATTTCTCCAGGATTGAATGGCGTACAAATATTTACTTTCCCATTTTGTTGCAAAATCGTCCAAAGCAGCTTTTGCGGCGTCTTTGTTGGGTGCTGTATAAATGTGTTTCATATCGGCAGAAAACTCTTTTCTGTCTTTCCAAACCACATATTTGCAAGCGTTTCTAATCTGATGAACTACACAAATTTGAGTTTGCGATTCTGGAAAAACAGAGCGAATAGTCTGGGTAAATCCGTTCAAATTATCGGTTGCTGTAATGAGAATATCTTCAACACCACGAGCTTTTAAATCGGTCAAAACACTCATCCAAAAACTGGAACTCTCATTCTTTCCAAGCCACATGCCTAACACTTCTTTTCTTCCCTCTCGGTTTAAACCAACGGCTAAATAAATGGTTTTATTGATGACTTTTGAATTTTCTCGAACTTTAAAAACAATTCCATCCATCCAAACAATCAAGTATAAATCGTCTAACGGTCGGTTTTGCCAAGCAACAACTTCACTGGCAACAGCGTTAGTAATTCGTGATATTGTTGATGTTGAAATATCAAAATCGTACATTTCTTTGATCTGTTCTTCGATGTCCGAAACACTCATTCCTTTGGCATAAAATGAAATAATAATATTTTCTAAACCATCGATAATATTGTGTCTTTTGGGAACTAAAGCAGGTTCAAAACTACCTTGTCTATCACGAGGAACCTTAATTTCTGATTCACCAAAAGCGGATTTTATTTTCTTGGAGTCATGTCCGTTTCGATAATTTCCATCTTTACTTCTGGCATGTTTTTCATTGTCTAGATGACTATCTAGTTCAGCATCCAGCATATGTTCAACTGCTTTCTTGTGCAGCTCCTTGAAGAAGGATGTTAAATCCTATCCATTCTTAAAGGACTTGTAAAAATCCTTACTGTTTAATAAATCTTCTTTGTCGATCATAACTATGTAACGTTTAAAAATAATAAAAAGTTATCTCCGAAAAATTATTTGAGCTGTAAGGCTCATAATTTTTCAGAATAACTTTTCTTCTTACACAGTTTGTGTGATACTACCAAAAATTCTGTGTACAATTATAATTTGTATTTGTCAAAGAAACCGAACTGACGAAAAATCTTAATAACAATCCGTCAAAAATTGTCCGTTTGTTTTAAAATCTTCAAATGATTTATTTAAATGTCCTTGACAAATTTTCTCTAACACTTTTTCTACATCATGTTGCATTGCTAAAGCTCCACAAACCATAATAATTCCTTTGTTTTGTAACGTTTCAGCAAAGAGTTTTGCATCTCGATGAACTAAATCCATTACATATTGTTTGTTTTCTTCACGAGAAAAAGCGTTGTGATAGCTTGTTAAATGATTCTTTTCAATTTGTTTTTTTGCAAAATCCACATATCCTTTTGTAGTAGGATTTAAATGTCGAAAACCTGTGTATAAATGCGTTTCGACTTTGTTTTTGTTCTCATCAATCATTCCGAGAAAAGGCGCAATACCTGTTCCGTTTGCAATCATTACAACTTTAGAAGCATTTGGGAATCTAAACGCTTTATTTTTTACGATTCTCGCTTTAATTGTAGAGTTTTGAGTTAAATTATACAAATATTGAGAACCTAATCCAAACTCGTGTAATTTCACGATTAATTGTAATTTATTATCAACTTTTCCAACCGAATATAAACGTTCTTTGTGATCACTTTCTGGATAAATAGCCAATAAATCTCCAGATTTGAATTTTTCTTTTACATCCAATAAAACAGAAAAAGTTGCATCTTGTTCGGTAACTTTAGATGTAGAAATTACGTTGACATTTTTCAATTTAGGAGCTTTACCAACATACATTGCTGGAGTTGTCGCTAACGGAATATTTGTTGCTTCTTTGAATAGAGTTACCCAATTAGTAAATTCTTCGGGTGATTTATCGTTGATTGTTTTCAAATCAATTAATCGAGTTGCCCATTTTTGGTCATTCAACCATTGGTCAACTTTGATGGCATAACCACAAAATTCTGAATAAGCACGAGAACCAAATCCAACTACAGAGAATTTTATTTCTTGTTGTTGTGGAAATTTTTCGAGTAAATGTTCAAATTTCTTTGCATTTGTAGGCGCATCACCAATTCCGTAAGTTGAGGTGAAAATGATTAAATGTTTTGCGTTTGGATAAACTTCGTATTGATTCATTTGAGCCATATACGATTTTTGTCCATTTGCTAAAATTTGTTTTTGAATTTTATTTGCAAAACCTAAAGTTGAACCATTTTCTGAACCAACTAAAAGGATAATTTCGGCTTCGTTTGCTGTAAATTTATTCTTACCGATTTTTGTACGCGTACGTTTAAACGTAATTACAAAACCAGAATAAATAAAGAAAAGTATATGAAGAGAAGCGATTCCTAAAATGATCGCCCAAACCATATTGGTACGACCAGTGTGCAAATCTAAACTCAACTTTTCGAAAACTTGTGCTTTTGAATAAAGTGTTTCGTTTTCTACTTTTCCATTGATTTGATTGACAGAAATCTCACGGTCATTCAATTTTATTTTATAAAATTCGTTTGGATCTTCTGGATCAAAAGGAAATTCTATTTTCTGAATATCTGCTAATTTTGTTTCCTTAAAAATTGCAAAATCTTTCGAGTCAATTTTCTTTGTATTTTCATCTGCAGATGAAGTAATTTCTGCAACTTCTGTTTTTGGATTTGAGATCATTTCGAACCGTAACATAAATAAATATGTTCCCGTTAATGAAATGATTAAAATTGGAATTAATAATAATCTTCCGCCCGCAACATGAAAATATTGTGCAAAAAAATCTTTGTTAATTTTCGCAAAGAAATGACGAATACCTTGCTGACGTTTGATGATTAAAATTGTTCCAGAAAATGCAATTAAGAACAATAAGAAAGACATTACACCAACTATAAAACGACCTGTTTCGTGTAAAAAAAGTGAGCGGTGAAGCGAAGTTACCCATTCGATAAATTCACTTTTTTTGATTGGTTCGCCTAATTTCTCTCCCGTTGTTGGATTGATATATTGTTTGAAATCATTTCCATCTTCGTCAAAACCTTCTAACGTTACAAATTGATTGTGATCGACATTTAATTCGATGATTTCGACATACTTTTTCTGTAAAGAAGGGATTGTTTCAGCCAAAGAAAGTTGATTAAAATTGTCAGCTTTGTAAGGTTGTGTTTTTTCTACAACTGGATCAATAGCCAAAATGACTCCTGTAATAGAAGCCATTGTTAGAAATAGAAACGATAAAATTGCTAAAGCAAGATGGGCATAACGCCAAATCGATAAAGTCATTTTTAAGTCTTATTGAGCTTTACTTAACTTTACATATCTTATATATCCTTTTCCATCTACTTTTTGTGTAATACCTGCAGTTGTTAAAGGAATTTCAACATCAGAAATGTGGTATTGACCATCCTCAACAGCAGATTCAAAACGTAATTTGTATCCTTTGTTCATTTTAGATTGGTCGATAGCAAACGTTGTGATACTACGATCTCCTGCAGCAACAGAAGCACCAGTAATACCGCTTAATTTTTCTTTTTTCTTTTTGTTGAATTTATCCCATTGTTTGAAACCGTTGTACCATTGTTTATCTGGTCCCATCATGTACAATGTTTTTTCGTATTGTCCACTTGGATTGATTAATGATACCACAACATAAGCCTCTAATCCTTTGTAATTAGACATTTGTAACATGCATTTATATTTTGCATTTTGTGCAAAAGTGAAGGCTGATAAACCTAAGAAAAGTGTTACAAATGTGATTTTAATTAAAGATTTCATTTTTTGTATTTTATTAAATTTTACAACGATTATTTCAAAAAGTCGATTGAAATTTTATTTTCTTTTAATGTTTCGTTTTCAGAAGCTAAATCATAAGCTGTTTCGTCAAACTCAGTTTTTAAGTCTTTTTTCGCTCCGATTGACAATAAATATTTTAAGATTGTATCATCTTTTGCGATTAAAGCTGCACGATGTAATGCCGTCATATTATCTTCATTTTGAGCATTAATATCTATATTTGATGAAGCTAAACTTTTCAATAAATTAAGATCGTTTTTAGCTACAGCAGCATGGTATAAAGTACTTCCGTCGGCTTGTGGAGCAGAAACATTTAAGCCATTTTTAGTTAGAATAGCAAGTTTTTCAGAGAATTCATTTGCGTTTTCTTTTTTGTATGAATGCACAAGGTAAATTCCTAAATTACCATCTTTTGCTTTAAAATTTGTTTTAGCTCCTTTCTCAATTAAGAATGAAACAACTTCTGGTGAACCTTTTTGCACAGCTGCAAATAAAGCCGTTTCGCCTTTTGCATTTACAGTGTTAATATCTTTTGTTTTAGCTAAAATTTGTTTAATTGCATCTAAATTACTTGATCCAGCAGCAATCATCAATACATTATTCCCGTCTTTATCAACAGTGTTTACGTCTACACCTTTTTCGATAAAATAGTTTACAATATCTTTTTGATCTTTTTTGTTGATGATATTATGCAAAACAGTTTCTCCATTTTCACCTTTTGCAGTAGGAGAAAGTTTTACTTCTTCGATTAGATATTTGTACGTATCTAAATTTGTTGAGGCAAAACGAGTTCCTTTAGAAGCAAAAATTAAAGCCGCATTTGTTGGTTTAGCTCCTTTTGCTACTAAAGATTTTAATAAATCGATGTTTCCATTTTTAGCTGCATAATCAAAAGTTGTGCGTCCAGCAGCATCCACATCTTTTAATGATAATCCTTTTGTAGTTAAATATTCCGTTAACTTTAGATCTTTATCATTTCCGATTGCTGTTAACAAAATAGTTTCTCCATTGCTGTATTTTTGCTTCGGATTAATTCCAGCTACAAAAAAAGCGTTATAAACCTCTGGATTTGTTTGTCCGTTACTTGCTGCAAAAGCTAATGGTGTAGCACCTTTATCGTCTGTACGATTAAGATCAGATCCTTTTTTGATCAAATAATTAATTAATTCTATATTTCCTTTGTTTGCTGCCCAGTGAATATATTGACGACCATCGTGTGTGTTTTTTGTAACGCTATTTCCTGGTTGATCAATCAAAAACTTAATTGTTTCGATATCTGCTCCATTATTTATCGCCATACTTACCACGTCATGATTTCCTCCATTGGCTTGAGAAGGATTATTCCCTTTTGTAATTTCAGCTTTTACAAGTTCAATTGTTGGATTACTTTTCCAAAAATCACCTTTTAATAACGAGTTGTCTTGTGCTTTTAAGAATGATGATAGGAGTAGTAATGTAACGAACAATTTTTTCATATATAGAAATTTAGAATATAATTATTATTTAGACCAATTTTAATTAATGCAAATCTAAAACTTTATTTATAATAATTCTAATGAATGTTCTTAATTTTAGTTAAATCTGAAAAACATCAGTTTTTTGGGAAAATAAATAAAGGTTACGAATTTGTAACCTTGTTTGAATTGAATAGTTTTTATTCGGGACGTCTTGGTCCATTTTCTCTTGATTTCAAAATGTTTTCTACATCTTCTAATTTGAAGCCTTTAGCTTTTAGAAGAATTAAATAGTGATACATTAAATCTGCTGCTTCGCCCAAAAATAATTTGTCGTTGTTGTCTTTTGCTTCAATCACAATTTCTACAGCTTCTTCACCTACTTTTTGAGCAATTTTATTGATGCCGCGTTTGTATAATTTGTTTGTGTACGAATCTGGATCATTGTCTAAATCTATTCGCTCGTTAATGGTTTGTTCTAATTCATAAATAAAACCACGATTCGAAACTTCGTTAAAACACGTTGTGGAACCTGTATGACACGTTGGTCCGAAAGGTTTTGCTTTAATCAAAATCGTATCGTTATCACAATCAATTGCAATCGATTTTACTTCAAGAAAGTTTCCTGATTCTTCGCCTTTTGTCCATAATCTGTTTTTTGAACGTGAGAAAAAAGTAACTTTCCCTATTTCTTGTGTTTTGTTAAACGCTTCTTCGTTCATATAACCCAACATCAAAACTTGATTGTTCAGGTAATTTTGAATAATAACTGGAACTAATCCATCATTACTTTTTGTGAAATCGACTTTCATCGTATCGGTATATTTTGTTCTTTTAAATAATTTTTAAGCATTGGAATCGGAATTTCACCAAAGTGAAAAATACTTGCCGCTAATCCGCCACTTGCTTTTGTTTCGGTAAAAACTTTGGTAAAATGTTCCATTTTTCCTGCTCCTCCCGAAGCAATCACTGGAATATTTACCAATTCGGAAACTTCTTTTGTGATATCAATCCTGAAACCTGCTTTTGTTCCGTCACCATCCATTGAGGTTAAAAGAATTTCACCAGCACCCAATTCTTCTACTTTTTTTACCCAATCTAACGTTTTCCGATCGGTTTCAATTTTTCCACCGTTTACAAAGACTTTTTGTATTCCATTTACATCACGTGTATCTACAGCAACAACCACGCATTGCGAACCAAATCGGGCTGCTAAATCTGCAATCAATTGAGGATTTTTAACCGCAGAAGAATTTACTGATACTTTATCTGCACCTGCTTTAATTACAACAGAAGCATCTTCCACTGAATTGATTCCGCCACCTACAGTAAATGGAATATTAATCGCTGCTGCAATTTTCTCGACCATTTCGGCTAAGGTTTTGCGTTTTTCTAAAGTTGCTGTGATATCCAAAAATACTAATTCATCAGCACCTTCTACCACATATTTTTTTGCTAATTCCACAGGATCCCCAGCATCGCGAAGTCCCTCGAAATTAATTCCTTTTACCGTTCTCCCATCTTTAATGTCCAGACACGGAATGATTCTTTTTTTTAACACAGTTTTAAATTTTTAAAGTGTTGAAGTGATTATGTTATTAAGTGTTTAAGTTGCTCACTAGAATATTTAAATAATTTAAAGACCTACTAACTTAAACATTTTACCACTTACTAACTTACTTACCCACTAATCAACGTAGACAAATCTTTTAATTGGATTCGTCCTTCATAAATCGCTTTACCTAAAATTGCGCCTTCACAACCTAATTCTTTTACTTTGATTAAGTCATCTATGGAAGAAACTCCTCCAGAAGCAATCAGTTTAACATCTGCTGCAGCTAAAATTTCTGTATACAATTCGTTTGAAGTTCCTTGTAACATGCCGTCTTTGGCGATATCTGTACAAATAACATAATCAATTCCTTTGGTTTTGTATTCTTGAATGAAATCAATAACGTCTAATTCAGAAGTTTCTAACCAACCGTGTGTTGCAATTTTACGGTCTTTTGCATCTGCTCCTAAAATGATTTTTTCACTTCCATATTGAGCAATCCATTCCTCGAATAAAGTTGAATTTTGAACAGCAATACTTCCACCTGTAATTTGATTTGCACCGCATTCAAAAGCAATTCTAATGTCGTCATCTGCTTTTATTCCACCACCAAAATCAACTTTTAAATTAGTTTTAGAAGCAATTAATTCTAAGGTTTTATAGTTGATAATTTGCTTTGATTTTGCACCATCTAAATCCACCAAGTGTAAATATTCGATGCCATAATCCTCGAATTCTTTTGCAACTTCTAACGGATTATCGTTGTATATTTTTTTTGTATCGTAATCACCTTGTGATAGTCGAACGCATTTTCCGTCGATGATATCTATTGCAGGGATAATTCTCATATTTTATAAGTTTTTATGTTTGTAGGTGTTTAAGTTTGTAAGTGTTTCAGTTATTAGGTTTGTAGGTAGTTAAGTTCGTTCTAGATTAACTTAAGCACTTAAAAACTTTACAACTTAATCACTTATAGCGATAAAAAATTCTTCAATATTTGTTCTCCTATTCCTGCTGATTTTTCTGGGTGAAATTGTGTTGCATAGAAATTATCTTTGTTTAAAGCTGCCGAATATTCAAGAATATAGTCTGTTTTTGCAATCGTGAAGTTTGATAATTCACAATAATAGCTATGCACATAATAAATGTCCGAATTATCTTCAACGTTATTAAATAAAGGTGTTTTTAAATCGTAAATGGTATTCCAACCCATATGTGGAACGATTTCGGTTGATGGAAATAACTTGACTTGAATCGGAAAAATTCCTAAACAATCAGTGTTTCCTTCTTCTGAATATTCGCACATCAATTGTTGTCCTAAACAAATTCCTAAAGTAGGTTGTTTTAAGTTTTGGATGATTTTATCCAAGCCTTTTTCTTTTAAGTATTTCATTGCAGAACTCGCTTCTCCAACTCCAGGAAAAATTACTTTATCCGCATTTTGCAAGGTTTCAAAATCGTCTGTAATCACCGCTTCATAGCCTAATCGAGTGACCGCATTGTAAACTGATTTAACATTGCCTGCGTTATATTTTACTATTGCTATCATTTTATTTTGAATGTTTATGTGGTTAAGTTTTGCAGTAGTTAAGATTCTATTTAACCAAAATTTTACCCTTACTAACTTAATCACTTAAAAACTATTATAACATTCCTTTTGTTGATGGTAAAATCATTTTTTCTGGATCTCGTTTTACAGCCACTTTAATTGCTTTCGCAAATGCTTTGAAAATAGCTTCTATTTTGTGGTGTTCGTTTGTACCTTCGGCTTTGATGTTTAAGTTGGCTTTTGCTCCGTCTGTAAACGATTTAAAGAAGTGATAGAACATTTCTGTTGGCATTTGACCAATCATTTCGCGTTTAAAATCAGCTTCCCAAACTAACCAGTTTCTGCCGCCAAAATCTATTGCTGCTTGAGCTAAACAATCGTCCATTGGTAAAGTGAAACCGTAACGTTCGATTCCTAATTTATTTCCTAAAGCTTGCGCAAAAACTTCACCTAAAGCAATCGCAGTATCTTCGATCGTGTGATGTTCGTCTACTTTCAGGTCTCCATCTACTTTAATCACTAAATCCATTTGTCCGTGACGTGCAATTTGATCTAACATATGATCGAAAAAGTGTAAACCGGTCGATATATCCGATTTTCCTGTTCCATCTAAATTTAAATCGATTTTGATTTTTGTTTCGTTGGTGTTACGAACAATTGATGCGGTACGATTTTGAAGTTTTAAGAACTCGTAAATTTCTTTCCACGACGTTGTTTTTAATGCAATCGTATCATTTAAACCTTCGTTATTTTTGATTTCTTCAGCGCCTAAAGTTTCATCATTGACAATGAAAATTCCTTTTCCGCCTAAATTCTGTGCTAACTTTACATCGGTAATTCGATCGCCAATTACAAACGAATTCGCTAAATCATATTCTGGATTGTTGATGTATTTTGTTAATAAAGCTGTTCCAGGTTTACGTGTTGGGGCATTTTCGTGGACAAATGTTTTATCGATGTAAATAGCTTTGAATTTTACGCTTTCGTTTTCAAACGCTTTCACGACAAAATTTTGAATTGGCCAGAATAATTCTTCAGGATTTGAAGGTGTTCCTAAACCATCTTGATTGGTTACCATTACCAATTCGTAATCTAATTCTTTCGCAATTTTTCCTAAATAGGTAAAGGCTTCTGGATAAAATTCTAATTTCTCGAAGCTGTCGACTTGATAATCTTCTGGTTCTAAGATTAACGTTCCGTCACGGTCTATGAATAGTAGTTTTTTCATTTTTTATGTTTGTAAGTGATTATGTGTTGAAGTTTTTAAGTTATTTATTCTGAATGTGTTTAATGTACCCCGCAATCATTCTTCCTACTTCTTCACTTTTACTAATCAAAATTTTAAATTCTTCTTCTGTTATATAATTTAAATCTTTAGAAAGTAAAAAGTAATATTTTAGTTCTTCTAAAGATGTATCTGAAATGTTATAAAAATGGATTTGATGAGCTTTCGTTTGTTTCTTATAACCTTCGACAATATTTGCAGGAACAGAAACTGCACAGCGTTTCATTTGACTTGATAATGCAAATATTTCTGATTTAGGATAATTTTCCACTGTTTTATAAACTTCTAAAACGAGTTGATGCGCTTCTTTCCATAAATTTAAATCATAAACTAAGCCCATAGTTATTTGGTTTTAAGATTTGATAGATATTAAGTTAAGAAAAATGTTTTTAAGTTTCTTAGTTTTTATGTTGGACAGTTGGTAGGTTTTGAAGTTAATGGGTTTTTAAGTTAGTACGTTTTTCAGTTAGTAAGTTAAAAACTTTCGTATTGAAATATATTTCAACTTAAACACTTAACAACATTACAACTTACTAACATAAACACTTAAGCACTCGCACCAACTTCCCATTTTCCTCTTCCGTTCCTACCGTTATTCTCAAACAGTTTTTACATAAATCATCGTTGTTACGGTTACGAATTACAATTCCTTTTTCTATCAATTGATTGTAACGATTGTTAGCGTTATCTACTTTAATTAAAATAAAATTGGCGTCACTTGGATAAATTTTTTCGACAAAAGAAATTTTAGTTAAGGCATTTTCTAAAACTTCTTTTTGTTCAATAATTTTTTGTGTTTGTTCCTTTATTTTTGAATAATCACTTAAAATTTCAATCGCTTTTAATTGCGTTAATTGGTTGATGTTATAAGGTGGTTTGATTTTATTTAAAACAGTTACAATTTCTTGCGATGCATATAAAATTCCTAAACGAATTCCGGCTAAACCAAAGGCTTTTGATAAAGTTTGGGTAACGATTAGGTTTGGATAATTGTTGATTTCTTCAATCCAAGATGGTTCAGTTGCAAAATCAATGTAGGCTTCGTCAATAATAACTAATCCGTTGAAACGATTTACAATTTCTAAAATAATTTCTCTTTTGATGATTTCTCCTGTTGGATTGTTAGGCGAACACAAGAAAATTATTTTTGTATTTTCATCCACTTTAGAGAAAATATCGTTGATATTGGGTTGAAAATCTTCTTCGTTTAATAAGGATTTTCGGTATTTGATAGCGTTTAAATTGGCTAAAACGCCGTACATTCCGTAAGATGGAGAAATCGCGATGACGTTATCTTTATTAGGTTCGCAAAACGCACGGAAAATTAAATCTAAGACTTCATCGCTTCCGTTTCCTAATAAAATCTGATCAGTAGGAAAGTTTTTAATTTCGCTTAAAATCGATTTTACATTACGTTGCAAAGGATCCGGATATCGATTTAATCCAGTATCGAAAGGGTTTTCGTTTGCATCTAAGAAAACGAAATCGTCATTTATTTCTTGAAATTCGTCACGCGCCGATGAATACGCTTTCATTGCTTTTACGTTATGACGAATGATGTTGTTGATGTTGAACATTTTTTTCTTTTTTGGGTGATAAAGTGTTTAAGTTTTTATGTGTTTAAGTCTTATTAGAAAGTTCTAGAATTTATCTTCTTTAACCACTTAAAAACCTATCAACTTAAAAACTTATTTCAAGTCTAATAATCTTAGCGTCACCGCATTTTTGTGTGCAAATAATTCTTCAGCTTCTGCCATTAATTCAATCGCGGGACCGATATTCTGGATTCCTTCCGAAGTTAATTTCTGAAACGTAATTTTTTTGACAAAACTATCTAAAGAAACACCCGAATAATTTTTTGCATATCCATTCGTAGGTAGGGTGTGATTGGTTCCTGAAGCGTAATCACCTGCCGATTCGCACGAATAATTTCCTAAGAAAACAGAACCTGCATTAATGATTTTATCAAGATAATTTTCGGCTGTTTTGCAAGCAAAAATTAAGTGTTCTGGTGCATAAATATTAGAGAAAGAAACACATTCTTCAATAGAATTAAGAACAATTCCTCTCGAATTTTCTAAAGCTTTTGCTGCTAATTCTTTTCTTGGTAAAACTTCTAATTGCTCATTAATTTCGACAATTGTTTCATTTAAAGTTTGCTGGTTAGTTGTTAACAAAATAACTTGTGAGTCAATTCCGTGTTCAGCCTGAGATAATAAATCTGCTGCGACATATTTAGGAACAGAAGTTTCATCAGCAATTACTAAAACTTCACTTGGACCAGCTGGCATATCGATTGCCACACCAAAATTTTGAGCCACTTGTTTGGCTGTCGTTACATATTGGTTTCCTGGACCGAAAATTTTATCCACTTTCTGAATTGTTTCTGTTCCAAAAGTTAATGCGCCAATCGCTTGAATTCCGCCAACTTTGTAGATTTTTTTAATTCCGATTAAGTTGGCTGTATATAAAATCGCAGGGTGAATTTTTCCTTCTTTATTGGGAGGTGTACACAAAATAATGTTTTGACAATTGGCTAATTTAGCTGGGGTTCCTAACATTAAAGTGGTTGAAAACAAAGGTGCTGTTCCACCTGGAATATAAATTCCGACATTTTCGATTCCACGAGATTCTCTCCAACAATTTACACCTTTTGTGGTTTCGATGATTTTGATTTCTTCGCGTTGCGCTTGGTGGAATTTTTCAATATTAGATGCAGCTAATTGTATTGCTTGTTTTAAATCTTCGGAAATTAACGTTTTAGCTTCTTCTATTTCTTCAGCAGAAATTTCTAACGACGATAATCTTACTTTGTCAAATTCTTCTGTAAAGTTGATTAACGCTTGATCTTTCTTTGTTTGAATTTTATCAAAAACATCTAAAACTATTTTTTGTAAATCTTGTGCTTCTTTTGTTGGTCGAGTTGTCAAAGTTGACCAATCTGAATATTGTGGGTTGATATATGTTTTCATTTTTATCGAATTACGGTTTGAGAATTACGAATTACGAATCAATCGTAAATTGTAAATCGTCAATCAAAAATTATAAAATCATTTTCTCAATTTCTAAGACCAAAATCCCTTCGGCTCCAAAGATTTTTAATTGCTCGATAATATCCCAAAAAGTATCTTCTTTGATGACAGTGTGTACAGATGACCAACCTTTTTCGGCAAGTGGTAAAACTGTTGGCGATTTCATTCCGGGTAATAATGCAATGATTTCGTCTAATTTTTCGTTTGGAGCGTTTAATAAGATGTATTTATTTTCCGAAGATTGTTTTACCGCCTCAATTCTAAATAATAATCGATTTAAAATAGCTTGTTTTTCTTCGTTTAAATTTTGATTAGAAATTAAAACTGCTTGAGATTCTACGACTGTTTCAACTTGTTTCAACCCGTTTGTTAATAAAGTAGAGCCTGTTGAAACGATGTCGAAAATAGCATTAGCCAAACCGATACTTGGAGCGATTTCTACACTTCCACCAATTTCTTCAATTTTTACATTGATTCCTTTTTCTTGAAAGAAGTTTGAAAGAATTTTAGGATAAGAAGTTGCAATTTTTTTATTGTGAAAATAACTTAAATCGAAATAAATTTCGTCTTTCGGAATTGCCAAACACATTTTACAAGCAGCAAAACCAAGTTGGCGTTCAATTTTAACTTCTTTATTTTTTTCCCAAACTTCGTTTTCACCAAGAATACCGATATCTGCTACTCCTTGTTCTACATATTGCGGAATATCGTCGTCGCGAAGAAATAAAACTTCAATAGGAAAATTAGAAGAATCAGTTCTTAATTTTCGGTTACTTGTAGAGATTTTAATTCCACAATCTTTTAATAATTCGAGAGATTTTTCACTTAATCTTCCACTTTTTTGAATGGCTATTTTTAATTTACTCATTTTTAATATTTTATATTATTAGTTTGAGTAAATCGAGGAAGAAAAATTCTGAAAGTCTTGTAATGGAAAATAAAAAATCCCGTTCGATTTACTCAAACGGGATTTAGATATATTATTTGACACATGTCCATATCACAATCAGCTCGCTTGAGTGCAAGTATGATGGTGATGATGATGGAATTGAATTGTGTACATTTTTTCTTTAATTGTTGTACAAATTTATAAAGTAAATTTTGATTGACAATACTTTTTTATGAAATTAGAAAATAAAATTATAAATGAATAGATAATTAATATAATATTCTATTTTTTCTTATTATTCTGTATTTGAATAAATAAAAACGAGATACAATCAGATGTATCTCGTTTTTGATAATAATTATTTTTTAATAATTTTTTGAATTGATTCTGATTTATCTGTTTTGATTTTAACTAAATAAACACCTTTAGTAAGGTGGCTAAGGTTTAATTTATTTGTATTTGTCTCTTTTAAAATTACTTTTCCTGTTAAATCTGTTACTTGAACAAAATCGATCTTTTCATTAGAGTTGATGTTAATGTGATCAATTACAGGATTAGGATAAACTGAAAGTTCAATTTTGTTATTATCAGTTAATCCTAAATTTTCTAAATCAATAATGTTAATGTTATCAACAATAAATCCTGAACCATAATTATCAAAATTGAAATCTACTTCTGTAATATCCTTATTCGAATTTGTGATTACAGATTCCTTTACTTTTTTATTGTCTAAAAAGTAGGTAACTTTTTTAGTTGTTAAATCAACTTCTGCTTTTACATTATACCATTTTTTAGGTATCCATGTGCCAACTGTAGTACTATTTTCCATGTCTTCGAAAGTTATTTCACCATCAAAGTAAAAAAGTAAACTACCAACTAAATCATAATCATTGTTTTCATTGTATAAAGCAAGTATTTCATAATTAGAACTTTCAATTTCTTCTAAATAGACATCGGCTGATATGGAGTATTTACGATATTTAGCAATAGGATATGCAATTCCTCCCCAATTGCCTTCTTCTATATCATCATATATAAGTTGTACCGCATTTTTACCATCACTTGCAAGTGTGTTAATTATTTTTGAGTGATCGTCAGAAACATAACCCCAATTGAACCAGTTTTTTTGATTATTTAAATTTCCGATTGAAAAACCTTCAGATTCTTCAAATGAAATTTTTTGATTTTGAGCATTAACATTTAATGATAAAAGAGCTAAAACTCCAAATAGTAAAATTTTCTTCATATAATATATTGTTTTTTTGAACCGACAAATATGATGATTTTATTTGATTATATTTTAGGAGAATGCGAAAATAATCGTTAAGAATTTTGACTAAGTGTTCTGACTTCAAAAACTTTACTTTATTTTTGTAGAGATTTATGTTAGAAAAGAAAGAAGCACAATACGAAAAAGTCGTTTTAGTAGGATTGATTACACGTGAACAATCCGAAGAAAAATTGGCTGAATATATGGATGAACTAGAGTTTTTGGCTTATACAGCTGGAGCTATGGTTGGAGAACGTTTTACTCAAAGAATGGATCGTCCAGATTCTAAATTTTTTGTAGGAAGCGGAAAGTTAGATGAAATTGCAGCTTTCGTAGAAGAATATGATATTGATACTGTAATTTTTGATGATGAATTAACACCTTCTCAATTGAAAAATATTGAGAAAGTAGTGAACAAAAAAATCATTGATAGAACTCAATTAATTTTAGATATTTTCGCACAGCGTGCACAAACTTCTTATGCTCGTACGCAAGTAGAATTGGCGCAATATCAATATTTGTTACCACGATTGACACGTATGTGGACGCACTTGGAGCGTCAGCGAGGAGGAATTGGTATGCGTGGTCCTGGTGAAACGGAGATTGAAACAGATAGACGTATAATTCGTGATCGTATTACCTTGTTGAAAGAAAAACTGAAAGGGATTGACAAACAAATGGCTACTCAGCGTAAAAATCGTGGTGCATTGGTTCGCGTTGCATTGGTAGGTTATACAAATGTTGGAAAATCAACATTGATGAACGTTTTGTCAAAATCTGAAGTTTTTGCAGAGAATAAATTGTTTGCGACGTTAGATACAACTGTTCGTAAAGTTGTTATCGGAAATCTACCATTTTTGTTAACAGATACGGTTGGTTTTATTCGTAAGTTGCCTACTCAATTAGTCGAATCGTTTAAATCTACATTAGATGAGGTTCGCGAAGCAGATTTATTGGTTCATGTGGTTGATATTTCTCATGCAAGTTTCGAAGATCATGTAAATTCTGTAAATCAAATTTTAGCTGAAATCGAATCGAAAGAGAAACCTACAATTATGGTTTTTAATAAAATTGATAATTTTTCTTATATCAAACAAGATGAAGATGATTTATCTGAAAAGAAATTTGAGAATTATTCGCTTGAAGATTGGAAACGTACTTGGATGGCAAAAACAGATTATCCTACTTTATTTATTTCTGCTACAGAAAAAGATAATTTAGAAGATTTAAGAAAAACTGTTTACGAAGAAGTGAAAGAACTTCATATGAAACGTTTTCCTTATAATAATTTCCTTTTTCAGTATTATGACGATGAAGATGAAACTGATGAGGAATAAAAGCTGTAAGTATAAAAAAACACACTTTTAAAATGAAAACTAAATTTACATTGCTTTACCTCTGAACTTTATTGATATTATCTTGTGTTAATAAAGAAAATAACAATGTGAATTATGAAATTGATTCTTTAAATAAACTGAATACAAGAGAATTTCCAACATTTAAACAAGATTATTCTAGTAATTATCAGTGGAAATCATTAGTTTTGAATGTAGCTAGTTAGGGGAAGATTACACATCTACAATATTAATCTAGCTATTGCAATGGAAAAACAAGTAAAAAAATGGTCTAAAGCAAAAAAAGAAGCACTAATAAATGGGAGTTATAAAGATTTACCAAACTTGGTAAAGAAAAAATTTGATTAACTTATCGTAAATAAAGCCGTCTTATTTCTCGATACAAATTTTCAATTTTATCAAATTGAAAACCCACTCGAAATGACGTTTTAAATTTTCGTCAGTTCGAGTGATTCTGTCAAGAATTGTATCGAGAACTAAGACGAAATTTTAAGCTCTTTTTACTTCTCCTAATACAACATAAATGAAAAATTCATTTCTAAAAAATATATTCACTTTTATAATATTGTATGTTCTAACTCCGATGAATGCTCAAACGGTTGGAGTTAGAGATATAATTTTGATGGGAAGTAAATTCAAAATCACATTGGTTGACACCGATTCTATTTCAGTCGAAAAAAATATTAACAAAGCAATTGATGAAATGATTCGAATCGAAGAATTAATTTCTGATTGGAAACCAACTTCTCAAGTTTCTCAAGTCAATCAAAATGCAGGAATAAAAGCAATAAAAGTTGATCGAGAAGTTTTTGATTTAACGAAACGAGCAATTTATTTTTCTGAAATCACAAACGGAGCTTTTGACATTAGCTTCGCTGCGATGGATAAAATCTGGAAGTTTGATGGTTCTATGGAAGAAATTCCTACAGAAAATGAAATCAAAAAAGCAATCGAAAAAATTGATTATCAGAATATTATTTTAGACGAAAAAAACTCGACAATCTTTCTAAAATTAAGCGGAATGAAAATCGGTTTTGGATCAACAGGAAAAGGCTATGCAGCACAAAAAGCCAGAACTTATATGCAAAGTTTAGGAATACAAGCTGGTATAATAGATGCTTCTGGTGATATGACAACTTGGGGAAATCAACCAAATGGCGAACCTTGGAAAATTGGAATTACAAATCCGTTCAAACGCTATAAAATGGCAGATATTTTAGCCATGAAAAATGCTGCTGTTACCACTTCTGGCGATTACGAAAAATTTATTTTAATAGACGGAATTCGTTATTCTCATATCATCAATCCCAAAACTGGTTATCCTTCTACAGGTTTAACAGGTGTTACCGTTATTGGTCTTGATGCTGAAATGTGTAATGGCTTCAGTACTTCTATCATGGTTCTAGGAAAAGAAAAAGGCTTAGAACTTATCAATCAACAAAAAGATTACGCTGCACTATTTATCACAGATAAAGGCAAAATTATTCGTTCTAAAAAATACAAACAAATCAAGCGAGGTCTTGAGAAATAAAGATTAAAGAATGACCGATTTGAATATGTCGTTTCAATGGTAAAATGCACCTTATAAAGGGTAGTATCACACAAACTGTGTAAGAAGAAAAGTTATTCTGAAAAATTATGAGCCTTACAGCTCAAATAATTTTTCGGAGATAACTTTTTATTATTTTTAAACGTTACATAGTTATGATCGACAAAGAAGATTTATTAAACAGTAAGGATACAAGTCCTTTAAGAATGGAGAGGATTTAACATCTTTCTTCAAGGAGCTGCACAAGAAAGCAGTTGAACATATGTTGGATGCTGAACTAGATAGTCATCTAGACAATGAAAAACATGCCAGAAGCAAAGATGGAAATTATCGAAACGGACATGACTCCAAGAAAATAAAATCCGCTTTTGGTGAATCAGAAATTAAGGTTCCTCGTGATAGAAAAGGCAGTTTTGAACCTGCTTTAGTTCCCAAAAGACACAATATTATCGATGGTTTAGAAAATATTATTATTTCATTTTATGCCAAAGGAATGAGTGTTTCGGACATCGAAGAACAGATTCGCGAGATGTACGATTTTGATATTTCAACATCAACAATATCACGAATTACTAACGCTGTTGCTAGTGAAGTTGTTGCTTGGCAAAACCGACCATTAGACGACTTATACTTGATTGTTTGGATGGATGGAATTGTTTTTAAAGTTCGAGAAAATTCAAAAGTCATCAATAAAACCATTTATTTAGCCGTTGGTTTAAACCGAGAGGGAAGAAAAGAAGTGTTAGGCATGTGGCTTGGAAAGAATGAGAGTTCCAGTTTTTGGATGAGTGTTTTGACCGATTTAAAAGCTCGTGGTGTTGAAGATATTCTCATTACAGCAACCGATAATTTGAACAGATTTACCCAGACTATTCGCTCTGTTTTTCCAGAATCGCAAACTCAAATTTGTGTAGTTCATCAGATTAGAAACGCTTGCAAATATGTGGTTTGGAAAGACAGAAAAGAGTTTTCTGCCGATATGAAACACATTTATACAGCACCCAACAAAGACGCCGCAAAAGCTGCTTTGGACGATTTTGCAACAAAATGGGAAAGTAAATATTTGTACGCCATTCAATCCTGGAGAAATAATTGGGATGAATTAACCGTATTTTTTGAATTTCCGCTAGAAATCCGTAAAATCATTTACACCACTAATTTAATTGAAAATCTAAACGGAAAAATTAGAAAATACACTAAAAATAAAATGTCATTTCCTACCGATGATGCTGTCTTAAAGTCTGTTTATCTGGCACTCAAAGAGTCCTCTAAAAAATGGACTATGCCAATCCATAATTGGGGAATTGTTTTAAACCAATTTATGCTTATTTTTGAAAATAGGCTCAGATTATAAAATCTAAGCCCTAACTTTTCTACTTACACACTTGATGGGATAGTGTCATAATCAGAAAAAAACAGCTATTATCAATAGATAAAATAAATATCAATGAGACAACAAGGATACTTCTAATACACCTTCTTTGAAATTGCTAAAAAAATAAGTTGATTTTGACAATTGTCAAAATCAACTTATTTTTTTGTATTACATATGGCTACAATATTACTGTGCTATGCAATTATTTACCTCTACATATTCATCCACTACTAGGAAGAATGCATAGTGTTTTACAATACAAGAATTTACACCTAAACCAGAACCGTCATTATATGAAATACAAGGTCCACATTCTGTTGAACTTCCCCAGAATTTACGTCCTTCTCCATCAGCTTCTGTAGATGCTGCAAATAATACAGTCAAAGTAAATACACTTAATAGTGTAGCTAGTAAAAATTTAGATTTATTTTTCTTCATAATATTAATGTTTAATAATTATATTCCATTTAGGTTGCATACCTATTAATGCGTTTTTTTTATTCCATTTTATCCAAGTTTTATTATCAGTTGAATTAGTTGGCTTAATCCACCAGTTAATATTTGGTTCATCTATAAACTTAAATTCTAAACCTGATGGCTCTGTTTTTCCTATTGGCAACCCAATTTTATCTATAAGTCTAATCCCTATATAAATATTTTTATCCCTCACAATTAAAGGTTTTTCTAATTCAAATTTTAATTTACCCTTCTTAATTTCATTAGAATAAATTATTTGTCTATAATCTTCAATTTCTATTCCTGGTTCATTTTGTTTGTATTCATAAAAAGTTAACTCAACAGCTCCTATACTTTTTAATTTACCTAACAGGGAGTATTCTATAGATTCTATTGAAAATAAATCATAATTAGTTTTTAAAAGATTAACATAATAAATACCATAATTAAAACTAAATTTTGAATCTTTTTTATGATCTATACTAATCAATTCTTTATTTAAAAGAGGTTTAACATTAACCTCTTTTAAATCTATCGATCTTTTTTCTAAAAAAATGTTTTTTAACAACGTAATATTTCCTAAATAATTACCAATGTTATACTCTGCATGTTTAAAGTAAATAGTATCTCTAAATACTTGATCGTTTGGAAATATAAATTTCCCATTAGAATCTGAATACCCAATTATTTTATTCTCTGAAGATATTTCTACAAAACTTAAAGGCGAATTTGATTCTTTTTCCATAATAAAAATCTGCCCTAAAATTAATTTAGAGCAGAAAACTATAATAATAATTAATATTTTTTTACAATTCATTGTTATGAAGTGCAATTTTGTGTAACAGGAGTTGATTCACTTACTTCTAACCACAAAACATAATATTTAGTAACACAGTTTTGTACTCCTTGACTCCCTGGTATCCCATTGTATGGAGCACAAGGTCCACATTCTGTTGAACTTCCCCAGAATTTACGCCCTTCTCCATCAGCTTCTGTAGATGCTGCAAATAAAACAGTTAAAGTAAACACACTAAGTAATGTAGCTAGTAAAGATTTTGATCTTAATTTTTTCATAATGTTAATGTTTTACTAAAGTATATTTTTAAATTCAATTAAATCATTTTTAAGTATTTAATTTTTATTTAATTACGTTAATTTAATATTTGATTTTGCATTCAATAGTTTCTTTTTTTTATCTATAACACTTTTTATGTTAAGTAAAAGATGTGTGTATTTTTTATAAATTCTATTTTGTAATTCTTGTTACACTTTATTTTGAATAAAAATCCGAAATTGCATCAAAATTAAAACGATGAATGACAATAAAAAATCGCACTGGGAACATATATATGACGTAAAAACTCCTCAAGAAGTTAGTTGGACACAAGAAAAACCCGAAACTTCTTTGAATTTTATTCATTCATTTCCTATTGATAAATCAGCTAAAATTATTGATATTGGCGGTGGAGATAGTAAGTTAGTCGACTTTTTATTAGAAGAAGGATATGAAAATATTTCTGTTTTAGATATTTCTGCAAATGCGTTAGAAAGAGCTAAAAAACGTTTGGGAGATAAAGCTGGAAAAGTGAATTGGATTGTTGCTGATATCACCGAATTTGAACCAATAGAACAATATGATGTGTGGCATGACAGAGCTGTTTTTCATTTTTTAACAGAAGAAAATGATGTGAAAAAATACCAAGATTTGGTTGCAAAAGCAGTTAAAAACTATATGGTTATTGGAACTTTCTCAACAAATGGTCCATTGAAATGTAGTGGTTTGGAAATAAAGCAGAACGATGAAACTTCTTTAACGACTAATTTTAATGAAAATTTCGAGAAAATAGATTGTTTTACAATTGATCATACAACTCCGTTTGATACGATACAGAATTTTATTTTCTGTAGTTTCAACAGAAAATAAAATGCGTTAGGGATTGAAGTGAAAATCCTTTGCTGTAGAGCAAAGATTAAAACGAAAAGCCCGCTCGAACGCCCAAAATAAAAAAATCATCTACTTAATCTGATAGATGATTTTCTGTTTTAATAACTTTATTATATTCCGTATTTCCTTTCTTTATATCGTTCAAAATCCAATTTAATTCGACATCAAATCGTTTGATTTTATTTTCTAACGTTGGTTTTATCTCTTTATTCGGATAAACTCCATGTCCTTTTTCTTCTCGCTTTTCTATTGGCGAAAGGTAAACTGTACCTACAGACATTTTTAGTTTCGAATGTGGCAACGTAAACTTTGGCATCAAACCAGCGACGGTTCCATTAAAATCTCCACCTGTTTCTTCGCCCACAAAAAAAGCACGATTTTTTATCTGAAGATTAGCCGCAATAAGCGATGAAGCAGAATATGAACCTCCATTGATCAGAACATACAAATTTTGATGGTAAATCAATTCTTTATCAATTTTAACAAACGAAAATGGCATATGCAATTCATATTCCTTTTCGGTGTTTTTTGACGTAGAAAGGTAAGTATAACTAGAACCCAACCAAAGCAAAGGATAAGAATAAGTAGGAAAAAGGTTGTACAAGGATTTTCCAAAAGACGACTTATTCGCTACAATTTTTTTGCCCAAAAATGGTTTAGAATCGTCAACCAAGTAAGCATATAAATAGTGCGCATCTTTAATGTAACCACCTCCATTATTACGAAGATCTAAAATCAAGTTCTCTACTTTATGATTTTTAATATCCGTAAACACTTCTTTATATAGCTCACGTATTTTACCTTTCCTAAAATTTGTTACTTTTAGTACTGCAATCGTACTGTCATTCGTAGGAAATGATAAATCTTTGGAATACGATTTTGAATCTTTAGAATAGCCGTATTTTTTTTGTTTTATTCTAACTTTTCGCTCTACTTCTTTCTCGGCTCTGGTTATTTTAGGAAGTTGATTTGTTACTGTTTCTTTAGGTTTTGGATAGCTACGAAATGTTTTTTTTCGGATAGGCATATTTCCCATTAAAAAAGTAAGTTCAACCGAATCTTTCAACCCTTGCTCTAAGGTTACATAATTTAAAAAAGTACGATTAAAAACATTGTCCGAAAAAGTAGTGTTTTTTCCATCTCCATAAATGCTTTTTTTATATTTATCATACAAAAATTTTGTTGGAATATTATCGATAAAAAGTAATGCTGAACCAGAGTTGATTGGATTAATTTTACTATTATCATTTACCAAAAAGACAGAATCATCTTTCCAAAAGAAACTATAATCATTAAAAGCTGATTTAGAATCTTTATATTTCTTTATTTGCTTCTTATTTAATCGTTTGTAAAGCGGATAGATATCTGTATGTCCATGTTCTAAACTTTCGAAAATCGGAAAAAACTTGATGTAAAAATCATTTGGTTTTAGTGGTTTTTCTATTGATTTTTTTAGACTGTCAAATTTAAAATCTAATTCATTTTCAGAAAGGTACATATCCAATTTCGGATGATATCTTTTTAATTTCTTATAAGCAAAATCTAGGTCTTTCTTTAGCTTATTTGCTGATATCTCCTCATCAATATGAGCATTATATTTGTCCACAGAAACACAACTACAAATCAATAAAAAAGATAAATAAGCTATGAGAGACTTTAGATTCATTTTAAATATTATTAAAAAATAATTGTCAAAAAGTTACAATTTTATTTCACTTCGTGATAAAATTCTTCGATAAAGTTTTCCATGTATTGATGACGATTTAAAGCAATTTCTTTCGCTGTTTTTGTATTCATCAAATCTTTTAGTTTAAATAATTTATCATAAAAATGTTGCACACTCGATGCGTCTTTCGAATTATCGTACGGATTATACAAAATACTACCTACGCTTCCTCCATAGGCAAAACAACGTGCAATTCCGACAGCTCCAATCGCATCCAAACGATCAGCGTCTTGTACAATCTCCGCTTCTATAGTTGTTGGTTTATTTCCTTTGCTAAACGAGACTTGAGAAACAATTTCTAAAACATTCAAAATTGTTTGTTCTTCAACATGAATAGATTCTAAAAATTCTCGAATTAATTCTTCTGATTTATCTATACCATCATGTAATTTATAATCACCAATATCATGTGTCCAAGCAGCTAATTCTACTAAAAAAGGATCTGCATTTTCAGTTTCTAAAATTTTTTTTGCATTCGTCACAACACGTTCAATATGAAAGTAATCGTGTCCTGTCCCTTCATCTAAAAAGGTTTTCTTGATGTACGCTTGTGTTTGAGTAAGTATTTCTTGCTTGTTCATTTCAAATTTATTTTCGTGTTTAAAAATACGTCAGATTCACGTTTCAAAAAATTTGATTTTTCAGAATTAATTTAATAATCACTTTTAAAATAATAATTTATAAAAATATTGTATATTTGCACCTCAAATTTGTAAAACGGGACGAGTTCCCAAAATAATTAGTTATACTATGGCTACAAGAATTAGATTACAAAGACATGGTCGTAAAGGAAAACCATTCTTTCACATCGTAGTTGCTGACTCAAGAGCAAAACGTGATGGTCGTTTCATCGAGAAATTAGGTACTTACAATCCAATTACTAACCCTGCAACTGTAGAATTAGATGTTGATTCTGCTGTAAAATGGTTACAAACTGGTGCTGAGCCAACTAATACAGCTAAAGCTTTATTATCTTACAAAGGTGCTTTCATGAAAAAACACTTATTAGGTGGTGTTGCTAAAGGAGCATTTTCTCAAGAAGAAGCTGAAAAACGTTTTGAGGCTTGGTTAGAAGCTAAAGGTGAAAAAGTTCAAGCTAAAAAAGACGGTTTAACTTCAGGTGCTGCTGCTGCTAAAGCTGCTGCATTAGAAGCTGAAAAAGCTGTTAATGAAGCTCGTGTAAAAGCTGCTCAGGAAGCTGAAGCTGCTGCACAAGTTGAAGAAACTCCTGCTGAAGAAGCAGAAGGTACAACTGAAGAAGTTGCTACAGAAGAATAATTTTTAAGTTCAGAAAAATTCCAGATGACAAAAAATGATTGCTACTATTTAGGTAAAATTACAAAGAGACATGGTTTCAAAGGTAATTTAATCATTCACTTGGATACGGACGAACCAGAATTATACGATACTTTGGAAGCAGTGTTCATCGAGAAAGATGGTACACTGGTTCCATTTTTTTTCGAAACCTCTCAGCCTTATCAAGGCACAAAATTATTAGTAAAGTTTGAAGATGTTGAAGACGAAGAAGTCGATAAACTAATCAATCGCGAACTTTATTTACCTTTAAAATCGTTACCAGAACTTTCTGGAACAGATTTTTATTACCACGAAATTGTTGGTTTCACAATTTACGACCAAACAAATACAGAAGTTGGAGCGATAAAATCTGTTAACGATTCTGCTGCACAAGCTTATTTCGAAGTAGACGCAAACGGAAAAGAAATCTTAATTCCGATGATTGACGAATGGATTCTTGAAGTTAATCGCGAAGAAAAAGCAATGCTTATTAATATTCCTGATGGATTATTAGAAATTTATTTGGGGTAAAATATTATCTTTCGTTTATTAATCTTTACAATAAATGGAAAAACTTATTCACTTTACTAACTCCACTCCATTCCACGGACACATTCATTTGATGTCATTAAAATTTGATGCTTTTAATGCTAAAATGAAACTTATTATTCATATTCGATATGATGATTATGAATATTTATGGCAAATAAAAGCAGAAAACGTCATTGATTTTAAAAACTTTACTCATTGTTCATTAACCCCATTTTTTCGAATTAAAGAATACTCAGATCATTTTCTAATTAAACACAATACTGAAGAAAAAATAACAATCAAATTAGATAAAATTCCTGATGAAGATTCAATTCTGTTAGGCAAAATTCATAATTTTCTCAAAAAAGAAACTGGTTTATGGATGGATCTTAATAGTTTAAACAAACGATTCATTACTTTTCCGAAATCACTAGTTAATAAATTTAAATCGTTTTGTGAATCAGAGAATTTAACATACAAAATAGAAGAAATAAGCAAACCTACTATACCTAATCTAAAACTTTTATTTTTTGGAAATGATTTAATAGCTCCAGACAATTATAGTTTTAGACAGCCTTATATACTTGCAGAAAAATTTAAAGCAAAAAGACTTACTTAATCAAAAAACAATCACTCAATTTTTATTGTCAATTTCGTACCTTTGCAAACTCAATCGTAATTAAAAAATGGAAGAAGAAAAAAAATCATTGAATTTTATTGAGCAAATCATTGAAGATGATTTAGCCAACGGGATGCCAAAAGAAAATTTACGTTTTCGTTTCCCACCAGAACCAAATGGTTATTTGCACATCGGGCATGCAAAAGCAATCTGCTTAAACTTCGGTTTAGGACAGCGCTACAACGCCCCTGTAAACTTACGTTTTGACGACACTAATCCTGACAAAGAAGAACAAGAATTCGTAGATTCTATCCGCGAAGATGTGAAATGGTTAGGTTTCGAGTGGGCTGAAGAACGCTATGCTTCTGATTATTTCCAGCAGCTTTACGATTGGGCTGTTCAATTAATCAAAGAAGGAAAAGCGTACATCGACGATCAATCTTCGGAAGTGATTAATGAACAACGTAAAACTCCTTTTGAACCAGGAATCGAATCTCCTTACAGAAACCGTTCTGTTGAAGAAAATTTAGAAATCTTCGAACGAATGAAAGCTGGTGAGTTTGAAGAAGGAACACATGTTTTACGTGCAAAAATTGACATGACTTCTCCAAATATGAACATGCGCGACCCTGTTATGTATCGTATTTTAAAACGTCCTCATCACCGTACTGGAGATACATGGAAAATATACCCAATGTACGATTGGACACATGGAGAATCTGATTATATCGAAGGAATTTCACACTCATTATGCTCGTTAGAATTCAAAAATCACCGCGATTTATATGAATGGTATGCGAACAATGTTGAGTTGCCAAATCAACCTCAAAAACCAAAACAACGCGAATTTGCTCGTGGGAATGTTTCGTACATGATTACAAGTAAGCGTAAATTGATGAAATTGGTACAAGAAGGAGTTGTAACAGGATGGGACGATCCTCGCATGCCTACAATTTCAGGTTTGCGTCGTAGAGGTTACACGCCTGAATCTATCAAGAATTTCTGGAATACAGCTGGTGTTGCAAAACGTGACAATGTATTAGATATTTCTTTATTAGAATTCTCTGTACGTGATCATTTAAATAAAATTGCACCACGTGTTTTTGCTGTAATCGATCCTGTAAAAGTTGTAATTGAAAACTATCCAGAAGGACAAGTTGAAGAATTAGAAATTGAAAACAATCCAGAAGACGAAACAGCTGGAACTCGTATCGTTCCTTTTACACGTGAAATTTATATCGAACGTGAAGATTTTATGGAAGAAGCTCCAAAAAAATTCTTCCGTTTATCTCTTGGAAATGAAGTTCGCTTGAAAGGTGCATACTTTATTAAAGCAGAGCGTGTAGAAAAAGATGCTGAAGGAAATATTACGACAATTTATGCAACTTACGATCCGGAAACGAAATCTGGAAGTGGAACTGAAGCTTCTAAACGAAAAGTAAAAGGTACTTTACATTGGGTTTCTGCAACAGAAAATATTCCAATCGAAGTGCGCGAATATGATCGTTTATTTACTGTTGAATCGCCAGATGCAGAGAAAGATGTTGACTTTTTACAATTTATCAATCCTAACTCTTTGACGGTAAAACAAGGATTTGGTGAACCTGCTCTAAAAGATGCTAAAGTTGAGGATAAATTTCAATTTCAACGTATTGGATATTTCGCTTTAGACCGTGATTCTTCTGATGAAAAATTAATTTTCAACAGAACAGTTACGCTAAAAGATACTTGGGCAAAAGTGAATAAATAGAAATCTATTTCTTTAAATATCAAGCTCGAACAAATTTGTTCGAGCTTTTTTTATTATATTTATTTTAAATTTTTAAACATGAAAGCTAAAATATCTTACCTCATATTAATTGCATTTATTTCTTTATCTAGTTGTCAGTCAACAAAAACAATCACTGAAGAAAATACAAAAAGTTCTGAAAAAGCTGAAATATCACAAAATTCAACTTTAATTGGAAGATGGAAATTAGTTAAACTTTCTGGAGGAATAATGGGCCGCGAACAATTACCACCAGCTAATCGGGTAACAGTTATTGAATTTACTCCTTCAGAAATGATTACAATAATAAATGGAAAAGAAACAAATCGTGTAACTTACACTATAGCCAAAGGAAAAAGTATTCACAAAACAGAATTAGTTCCGATGATTTACACAAACGGAAATACTTCAATGGGAAAAAGTTTCCAAGTAGAACAAAATGCGCTTGGGATTAGTGATGAATTTCATGACGGTTTTTATTCTACCTATATAAAAATTGGCAAAAACGATGACGGATTACTTAGAGAATAAAAACTCCATAAAAAATTGGAATGAAGATGATCGCCCACGAGAAAAATTAGCTTTAAAAGGACGTTCATCTCTATCTGATGCCGAATTGTTAGCAATCATAATGGGAAGCGGAAATCGAGACGAATCTGCTGTAGAATTAGCCAAACGTATCTTAATTTCTGCAAATAATAATTGGAACGAATTAGCAAAGTATACTATTGAAGATTTATCCAAGTTTAAAGGTGTTGGCGAGGCAAAAGCAATTTCAATTATTACAGCAATGGAAATTGGTAGAAGACGTAATTCACAAGAAGTCCTCGAACGTGACAAAATTACTTCAAGCAAAGATGCTGCGATCATTTTACAGCAACAAATTGGCGATTTACCAAACGAAGAATTTTGGGTCATGTTTCTTAATCAAGGAAATAGAATCATTAAAACCGAACAAATTTCTCGTGGAGGAATTACGCAAACCGCAGTAGATGTTAGAGTGATTTTTAAACGCGCTTTAGAGCTGATGGCAACCGCAATAATACTATCTCACAACCATCCTTCAGGAAATCTTGTTCCAAGTCAAGCTGATCAATCAATTACTCGAAAAATAAAAGAAGGTGCAACTTTATTAGATATTCAAGTCTTAGATCATATTATTGTGTCGCAAAAAGATTTTTATTCTTTTGCAGATGAGGGGCTAATTTGATATCTTTAAGCTTTATTGTACAACTATTTTGAAATCAAAAGTTATCATATTCACTGAAAAAAACTCAAATCGGATCAATTATATTTTTGATTTTATTTTTAGAGAATTTTCTGGAATTGACTACAAAACGACTACAGATTTTGAATATTTTTCGCAATCAACTTTACCAAAAATAAATATATCTAATCAATTTTTAGAACATGAAATCAATTTCATCGTTGATGAAATTTTATTGCAAACTGATATTCGGAAAGATATTGATTATTACACTTTAAATGATTTAGGCAAATGTTTTTATTGGCTTTCACGTTACGAAGAATATATCGCTAAGCCTTATCAATTTGATCAACATAACCGATTTTTAGGTTCAGATTTAGATTATTCTCAACCAATTGTTGATAAAATCTGTTTAGACATTCAACAAAAAATAAAAACTAAATATCCAGAAATTAATTTCAAACAAAGAGTTTTTAAACAAATCAATACACACGATGTTGATTACGCCTGGAAATATATACATCATTCTCCAAAAATAAAATTTGGTTCGCTTTTCAAAAAAATTGCAAAAGGAAATATTGGAGAAGCTAAGAAACAAATTGATGTGTTGAAACTACAAGAAAAAGATCCATACGACACATATGATTATTTAAAAAATTTAGCACAAAAGCATCAAGTAGAAACGATTTTTTTCTGGCTTTTGGGCAATTATTCTAAGTTCGACAAAAATCATCATTGGGAAAATAAAGCTCAGCAAAATTTAATTAATACAATTTCAAGTTGGGCAAAAGTTGGAATTCATCCATCTTATCAATCCAATCAAGATTCAACTTTATTAACCAATGAAATTTCTCGTTTAGAAATAATTACAAATTCTAAAGTTAACTTATCACGTCAACATTTCATCAAATTGAACTTTCCTGACACTTATCAACAATTGTTAATAAATGATATTACAGAAGATTACACAATAGGATTTCCACATCGATTAGGTTTTAGAGCCGGTACTTCTACTCCATTCAAATGGTTTGACTTATCAACAAATCAACAAACAATGTTAATAATTTATCCTTTTGTCGCAATGGATGTCACCTTAAAAAACTACTTAAAATTAACTCCACAACAAGCAATAGAGGAATTAAAAAAACTAAAACAGACAATTAAAGATGTTGACGGAACGTTTATAACATTGTTCCATCAATCTAACCTGACTGAAGATTGGGCTGAATGGCGAAAAGTTTACGAAAGTATTTTTGAATGATAAAGCGAGTTTCCCGAAAAAAAATAGATGTTAATAAATACACCGAATGTCTCAATAATTCTGTGAATTATCGCATTTATGCAGAAGTTTTTTATTTGGATGCTTTAGTTAGCAACAATTGGGATTGTTATGTTTTAAATGATTATGAAGCCGTGATGCCTTTACCTTTTGTAAAGAAATTTGGTATAAAATTTATCGCTCAACCTATTTATTGTCAACAATTAGGAATTTTTCATGATGAAAATTTTTCAAAAGAAACATTCAAATTATTTGAAAAAAAATTACATCGAAATTTAGTGAGAGCTTATAATTTTAATGAAGAAAACACAGAAATGTTTGAGCCGAAAGGAGAAAAGAGAATTAACCAAATATTGGATTTAAATTTTAATTACACAAATTATCTCAAAACGATAAGAAAAAATAGAAGACAAGAATTAAGAAATGGACTGCCTGAAAATTTAACAATCTCTCAAAAATCTATAAATGATAATTTTATTCAATTATTAAATGACTATTACTCTAATATAAAAAAGAGTTTACAACTTGATAAATTAGCAAAGCTTGCTACTATATTACAGGAAAAAGAAAAATGTATGACGATTTCTATTTCAGATCATCAACAATCGGTTGCAAGTTCATTTTACATTTTTTCTGGTTCAAGAATTATTCAATTATGTAATGCTAAGCATCCAAAAATATCCTTAAATCTTAATACATTTATTATTAATCATGTTATTGAAAATTACTCGAAAAAAGAACTTATTTTGGATTTTGAAGGATCCAGTTTAAAAGGAGTAAATGAATTTAATGCAAGCTTTAGAGCCAATATTAACTATTTTACTTGTTATAAAAATTTTTTATGAAAAAACTAATTTACCATTTATTTATTACCCTGTTTTTCTTGATTATTTATCGTTTAGGTAGTTTTAGTAAAATCACTTTCGGAGATTCTGCAGGGAAAATTTTGGATATTGAAGCTAATCAATTTAATTTTGAAACGTATTCTATTACACATTTTTTGTATCAAAATTTCACAGTTCTTATTTACAAATTATTTCCTTTTTTTAGCACAATAGAAATTGGACGTTGGGTAAATATTATTTCTGCAATTCTAGTTCTAAATATTTTATTTATTATCATTGAGCTTGTTACAAAAAATAAATGGATTGCTTTATTAGGAACTGTTGCTTTCGGTTTTAGTTTTACTTTCTGGAAAAACACAGAAAATATCGAAGTTTATACATTCTGCTTAATTTGGATTTCTTTATATTGCTTATTCGCTTTGAAATTTATTCAAAATAGAGAATACAAAAACATACTATTTGCGGGGATAATTTTAGGAATTAGCTTTTTCTCTCATATACAAGGAATTTTATTACTTCCTTCAAACTTTTACTTATGTTACCTAACCTATGACAATACAAAGAATAAAATATTTATCTTTTATTTTTTTATCCCTATTCTATTTCTAACGTCTCTATACATTTATCCAATTGTAAATAACGAATCTTTAAAAAACGTCTTATCTTCTTCAGATAAATCATGGGTTTCTGATTCTTTGAAAAAAGGTTTTTTAAGCTATATAAAAGACTTCATAATAGCTTTTGGTTATCTAGCTTACAACTTCTGGTGGCTAAACTTTACTTTATTTTTTATCCCTATTAAAGAGTACTTTAAAAACAAAACACTACTTTTTTTAATAATTTTAGTTTTACCTGTTTTTGGATTTTCTACCATATATGCAGTAAGTGATAATTATGTATTTTTCTTAAATTTCAACCTTAGTTATTTGATTATTCTGAGTATTGGATTAAGTCATTTTATCACAAGATTTCCAAAGTACAAAACTATTCCTTCAATACTTATATTTTTAACACCATTTTATTATTTTACAGTAAAACAACTTGCATTACAAACCAATCAAGGAAAAGAATTTAATCAACAAAAAGCTTACAAAGATGGCTTGAATTATTATTTACTTCCATGGATGAACAACAATAAAGGAATAATAGAAGTTATTTTAAATAAAGAGGAAACAAATGAAGATATAGAATGGATGAGAGAAACGGCTCAACAATTAATCGATTTAAAATCTAAAACGATGACAATAGAAGAAATTAAAAAGTTGTAACTTAACTTACAAATATTCTGTTTATGAAAGTGTTAGTTTATTTTTCAGTGTTAATTTCTTTGTTTTCGTGTGTTAGTCAACAAACTGGTTTGGTATATCCGGTCAATCAAACGATATCAAATTCGACTTTATTAAGTCCTACAAATCAATCCTCAATTAAAAACTTTATTGTAACTAGCGATTTACAACCAATCACTTTACACATTAATGTCATTGTATTAAAACGTGAAGATGGAACAGGCAATTATGATTTAAAAAATCCTGAAGAAAAAAAAGCGTTAGAAAACTTCATGAACTTTAGTAATAATGTGTGGAGTGAATTTAGTCAACCAGCAGACTTAACTGGATGCTATACTGGAAAAGACTTTTATCCTGATGCAAAAATTCGTTTTAAATATAATTATATTGAAATTAAAGATAATTATGCTTGGAATTATAGAAATAGTGGTGCTGATTTAGAGAAAAAAAAATATAGTGGTATTACACCTTATAGAGGTTGGTATTTAACTTATTTAGATGATAAAATTGCAAAAGACCCTACAATACCAAAAGGTCTTAATGTTTACCTAACTATGGATGCTGATAATTATGATCGCTTGTACAAAGTGAAAAGTAAAGATTTTGATTTAAATGAAGTTGCAGCAGCAGAATCTCCGAATAATAATTTATCACAAAGCATTAGTATTCATATACCAAATAGATATTTAAAATATTTGTCACATAGATATCAAGATCCCGTTCGATTTAATAAAACTATTGAAGAAACTATGGCTTGGGATGTAAATGACTCGCGCGGTTTGGCTCACGAAATTGGGCACAGTCTTGGTTTGGGTCATAGTAACGAATATCATAGCGCTAATGCATGTAAATACACCATTATGTCTCAGGCTGGTTTAGATCCTAAAAACTATCTACAACCAACAGAAATTTTAAAAGTTCATAAAAATCTTCGAGAGACCAATTTGATTCAATTTGCTACAGAAGATTCTTTTTTAGGAAATACTTTTTTAATTGATGAAAACACAAAATGGGATAAAACACAACGCTTTTATTCTAATTTAAAAATAGAAGATAATATCTCTTTAACGATTACAGAACCTATAATTATTTCTCCTCAGGCGATAATTATCTTTGGAAACAATTCAAAAATTATTTTCGAAAATAAAGGAAAGATTATTTATCCAAATGGAAATGATTTTAAAAATTACATTCATAAAAAAAGTAATTCTATTGTTCAACTTTAATTTGTAAATCCACCGAAAATATTCGCTTTGGATTATCATAAAGTTTTAAGACATTTCCATCAAAGTTTTTGAGTGTGTAAATTGCACACATAGTATTCTCTACATGATATAAATTATCATGAAACTGCTTTGGAACACCTTTCAATATTGCATTTACTATTTCAAATCGAATATCCTCCGGCGAAAAACCATAGTCGTGCCAAATCACTATTGAATTCTCATGAATTAAATGTTCAAAAACATTTTTAGTATCAGAAACGACAAAATCAAAATGATGATTACCATCAATAAAAATCACGTCAAACTTTTTATTTAAACCTGCAAAATTAAATTTTGTAGAATCTCCTAAGTGTTGTTTAATTTTTGAATTATTTCGAATAAAAAAACCATGTGCATTTGCATATTCTTTTGTGAAATTATACGTTTTATAATCGTTAATATCCAAATCTAACGTATTCAAATCAGCTGCAACATCAGTTAAATTAGCTATACTTTCTCCTCTCCAAGTTCCTATTTCAAAATATTTACATTGCTCAAATTCTTTACATGCATTTTTCAACAATAATAAATCTGTGATTAGTGAACCTCCATCCAAAAACGCAACAGTATCTAATCTTCCATCAAAATTAGGAAACAATTGATCCAGCGAAACTTGCTTAAATCCTTTTTTATAAAAGTCTGGCGTTTTCTTTTCCCAGTTTTCATTTTGATTGATAATAACATTTAATAACCATGGATTTTTACATATCTGTAGAATTCCATCTATTGTTTTTGATATTTTTTTTGAAAATGACATTTTAAATACTTTTTAAATACTTTCTAAACAAATAACACGCATACAAACCTGAAATCACAAAGGTGAATAACATGCCAAAAGCTGCTCCTTCAATTCCATAAGAAGGAATTAGAAATGCGTCAAAAATTACTAAACTTATAATTGAAAGTATGGATACTCTAACATTCCAATCAGATCTACCAATTGTGCTATTCAAATTAATGTATAATATTCTGAAAAGCATTCCTAATACAACAGCAATTGTTACAATAAAAAACACTTTATCACCTAATAAATAGGTTTGATTAAAGAATAATTTGATCAACCAATCCTTTAAAAAATAGCTTCCGAAAACTATGATAACTCCAAGAGGGATAAAGATTTTGTAATAATTTTTAATATAAAACTTCAAAAAGTTTTTATCGTGACAATTCTGAATAATTCGAGGAAAATCCGTTTGAAATAAAATGGTCGGAAGAAATAATAAATTCATCGGAAGAATAATCGCAACCTTATATAAAGCAATATCTTTATCAAGCATGAATAATGCAATCATCGCAATATCAATCGAAAATAATAATTCAGACGCAAAATAAGCTAACGATTCCATTCTACCATATCGCCACATTGCTTTCCAATTCATTGAAGTAATCTGATTTACAGCTTTTTGAATTATATTTTTTGAATAAAAAAACAAACTCAAAAATGGAGCAATCGCTAACGAAACCATATAACCAATCGCGCCATAATAAATCGTTAAAATAAATGTTAGTAACAATCCAATACAATTGATAAAAATATTGAGAAATGCAAACTTCTTATTTTTTCCATTTATTCGATAATCGATTGTTAAATGAGATTGAAAAAACATTCCAAAAAGACGTATTGCAAACAATAAAATAATCCATTCTAATTGCTCAAATTTCAGCGTATAAATATTTGCAACTGCTATAAAAATTAGAGCTAATAAAAATTGATAAACCATTCCATTCCTCAGTAACTTACGACTCAAATCTTGTTTTATTTGCTCATCATTTTCTCCTGCACCAAATTTCATTAGAACCTGTAAAGAGCCAAAACCACTCCATGGAGACATAAAAGCTACAATTGAAGCAATAAGTGTTATTCGACCAAATTCATCTTGCGGAATCATTTTCACAATAAAAATAATATTAATCAACATGACTAATTTTTCTATCAAAAAAGATAAAAAAACGTAAAAGCCATTATTTTGCAAAAATGATTGTATGAATCTGATTAAATCTTTCATTTCAAAACTTCTGTATAAATTTCATCAAATTGTTCTGCTATTTTTTTCATCGAAAAATGTTTTTTTGCATATTCATTGATTTCCGATGGTGATTTTAATTGCATCTTTTTTTCTATAAAATCTTTCATAGTAATATACAATTGTTCTTCATTTTCAGATTCTATGATTTTTCCAAAACCTTCCGGAAAAACTTCATTAATACCTCCAACATCCGAAGCGATTACAGGTAATCCACATGCAAATGATTCTATTTGTACACAAGGCTGATTTTCAAATCGACTAAATAAAACAAACGCATTTGATTGGTTCATTTTTCCAGCAACTTCATTTTGAGTTAATGAATCAAAAAGAAATAGTTTATCTGCAAATTCTGTTGTCTTTCTATAATTTTCTAAAAATGTTAAATCTCCATTCCCACCAATATGTAGTTCAAAATCATATCCATTTCGCCATAATTTATCCGAAACACGAATTATTCCTTCAATATTTTTTTGATACACTAAATTTGAAATATGTAGAAATTTAACAACTTTATCTACTCTTAAATCTTGAATATTAAACAACTCAAAATCAATAACATTTCTAATTATTTTCGTTTTACAATTTAATCCTAAAACCTTCATTGCATTTCCTAAACTTTCAGAAACAGGAAGTAAAAAAGATGCATTTTTAACGATTTGTTTTGTTACATATAATTTATTAAAAGAAATATGAGCAGGATCTTGAGGCAAATAACCTGTCCAATGCTCTGTAATCACGTAAGGAATTTTCTTTATTAATTTAAAATATAAAGCTACAAACCCTACTGGAAATGTTACATTTACATGAATTAAATCTATTTTAGATAATCGATTTATTTCTTTTATATAAAGATTAAATTTTTGATACTGATTTTGTAATCGAGATTTATTAGGAAAATATACTCGAATGATTTTTAAATTATCTTTTTCTTCCTCTTCACGAAAAACATCAGAAATTCCATCTAAATTAGATACATAAACAACTATAACATTATGCAGTAACGCAACTGATTTTGCATGACGTTCTACAAAGTCTCCATCAAAATTGTTTTTTTTAGAAGGAAACCAACTTGATAAAAAAAGGATATTTTTTTTCTTAGTTGTCATTTTTCAATAAAAAACTTGTTGATACTACTAACCATTTTTGTGTAGGATTACTTAACCATTTCTTCGGAATATTTATAAAAAGATCATCTTTTTCTGAAAAAATAAAAGAGTTTTCTACACTTGACAACCATAATTCTGTTGGCATAGAAAAACCTTTTTTAGGCATGTTTAATACATTTTCTGGTAAAATATTTTGTACATTTTTCCTTAAAAATGGCTTATTTTTTTCTTTTGATAAACCATTATTTAAATCTGCACAGTTAAAATATTTTTGAACAAATAAATGATCCAAATAAGGAAAACGCATTTCGATTTTATTTTGCATTGCAGGAATGTCAGAACGAATTGAATGATGTGAACTTATGTAGTAATAAAAGTCTAAATAAGATAACTTTTTTAACAAAGGTAAATTATCAAACTTAGGATTTATCTCCTTTACTCTTTTCAATATTTCTACAATTGGATGCTCCCAATTTTCACTTCCTTTTGTCTTAAAAAAGTCCTTTATTTCTTCCCAGGAACAATTACTTCTCGAAATAAAAGGTAAAGCTTCTACACCAAATTGTATTGTTTCTTCGTATTTTCTTTTCTTACTTCCTTTCAAAAAAAACTTTAAATATTTTCTTAAAAAAGAAGGAATTTTATTCATGTTTTCAGCCTGAATAAAATAACTATAACCATAAAATAATTCATCTAGACCTAGTGCATTGTGCAAAACAACATACTTATTCTCTCTTGCTTTTTTAGTTAAAAAATAAGCAGGTTCTGGCGAAGAATTTGGCTCTTCTTCTGCTAAACAATATTCTTGAACTGTAGATAAATCAACTCGATTTTCAATTTCGAAAGCCAACAAATTAAGACCCGCATTTTCTGCATTACTTTTAGCAAATTCTAATTCGTTTTGCTCTTCAACTTGATTATTATATATTGTTAAAGCATCAATTTCTGTTTTATTTTGCCCAAATTGATAAGCCAACAATCCCGAATCTATACCTCCACTCAACATAACAGCTTGTTTTACATCAGCAACGGAAGCTAAATTGACAACTTCTTTAATATCCGTTAAAAACTCTTCGTTTGAAATGCTTTGTTTTTTTTCTTGATAATCTAACTGCCAATAAATTTCATTAGTAGATTCAAAAGTCTTAAGATTAACAGTAAATTTTGTAGCAGGTTCTACAGAAAATATATGTTGATAAATCGTATTCGGAGAATAATTTGTATGTAAATAATAGGTATAAGCAAGATGCTTATAATTAATTTCTTTTGGAACTATATCTGTCGCAAAAAGCCCTTTTATTTCTGAAGAAAAAACAAATTTTTCATCATTTAAATAATAATATAGAGGCTTTATTCCAAAACGATCTCGCCAAACTTTAGCTTCATTTTTGTTGTAATCTATAACTACAATCGCAAACATGCCACGTAAATGATGTACAAAATCATCTCCTAATTTTAAATATAGATTAAATACAACCTCAGAATCTGAATCAGAAATAAATTGAACGTCAGATAAAAATTCTTTTTTAAGTTCGCGATAATTGTACACTTCACCATTCATCATAAATGAAACTTTAGCTTCGTCATCATAAAATGGTTGCATTCCATTATTTGATAAATCGAGAATAGAAAGTCGATTAAAACCGATCCAATTATTGGTTTGCACGCCATTAGATGTTCTTAAGTCAAACTGGGTACGTTTATCTGATAATTGATTTGAATAGAAGTGAATTTTGTTTTCAAAAAAACTTGAGTGTATGGTATTATTTGGTCCACGATGTTTTATCGCTTGTAATGAATTTACAATCGAAGAATCGCTAAAATTATGTTTAGAAAATATTCCTGAAATCCCACACATTCACCTTACTTTTTATAACGTTTCAACTCTTTCATCACGAAATAAAGTTGAACTAAGTAACCCAATCCTGCAAAGAAAGAATATAGGGATAACGTTAAAAGTATGTTTTTATTTAATCCACCAACTACACAGGTAATAAATGTGATAAAAACAAGGTAAATATTAAAGTAAAAAGCGTAATGATTTTTCTTAATTACCACAACAATTTGCTGAATAGGATTCATCGCAGAACGACATAAAATCCAAAAAGAAAGTATCCATGTCATGATATGTAAACCTTTCCATTCTGGTCCAAGAATCCATTCGAGAATAAAAATTCCAATAGAATTCATCAACACCAAAAAAACAGCGATTGCTCCGACATTATATAGAATAACTTTTTTCGACAAATCATACAATTGATGCGCACGATGTTCAATCATTCCAGCAGATTTCTGAAAGAAAACTTTCGACATGGAATTGGAAAGCAAAACCAAAGGAACAACCAAAACTTTAGACGCATTTCCATAAAAACCTGCATCCTCTTTCGTAAAATAAAACAACAACAAAATTGTCATTAGATTATTTGCAATTGCATTCAAAGATTCTGACGGTAACGTATACTTTATAATCTCTTTATTTTTAGAAATTGTTCGCTTTGCTAAACCAAAATCAACCGAAGAAAATCGTCCTTTCGTAATCGAAAAATAAAATACACAAGATAAAACTGTCCCGAAAATAGTTCCGTAAATCAAACCTGTTTCTCTATAACCCATCCAGTAAAAAATAGCTTGAAAAATAACTGAAAAAATCGCGTTAATCACGACACCTGTTGAGATACTTTTGAAAAATTTATACTTCGTAAATAATGAAGTTTGCACATTATTCCAAGCTGTAAACAATCCAGCAACGCAACTTAAGAACACAATAAATAACGAGGTTTTGAATGTGAAAATTTCTTCTAAAATAGCGTAGCCTAAAAAGAACAAAATCGTTACAATGCTACTAACTAATAATAAAACAGTGAATAAATTTCGAATCGCTTTTGTAGATTTCGAGATTACGAATATATTCTCCAAACGAAATGTTGTAAAAATAGAAAGAATTGCCACAAAACTCAAAAATGCATTATATGTTCCAGAAGAGTCAGGGCCATACAATCTTGCTAAAATTATTCCGCCTCCAAACATTATCGCTTGCGCAATCGTGTTCCCTGCAAGCAAAGACAAAACGCCTTTAGCATTCTTCGTTTTAAATTTTTCTAACTTCGTTTTCAATTGATATTTTCTTCATCAGCAAATCTACATAAAATCCTTAGCTTTGCATTTATGAACACAATAAAACACGTTTTTTTCGACCTTGACAATACACTTTGGGATTTCAGAAAAAATGCAAAATTCGCTTTAAAAGAACTTTATATAAAATACGATGTCGAAAACCGTTATGGTTTCACATTTGATGAGTTTCACCCATTTTATCACGATAGTAACGAAGGACTTTGGGCATTAATTCGTGACAAAAAAATAACAAAAGAAGAATTAAGAGCAAGACGTTTTAAAGATGCTTTTGATAAATTAGGAATCGATAATGATGCTTTAGCAAAGATTTTCGAAGAAGAATACATGGAAACAATTACCAATTATAATGAAGTGGTAGATGGTGCGATGGAATTATTGGATTATTTGAAACCAAATTACACGTTACATATCATTACAAACGGCTTTATCGAAGTATCGAAACGTAAAATAGAAACTTCTGATCTAAATGGTTATTTTGATACAGTAACTTATGCTGATGAAATTAAAATCTTGAAACCAGATCCTCGTATTTTCTCTTTAGCTATGGAAAAATCTGGCGCTAAAAAAGACGAATCTATTTATATTGGCGACGATTGGATTGCAGACGCAGTTGGTGCAAAAGCATTCGGAATGTCAGCAATTTTCTTTGATCGCTTAGACGAAAACTTTTCGATGGATGATGTTCCAACGATTACTCATTTGAATGAAGTAAAAGAATATTTGTAAAATATATTAAAGGTTCAGAAATTCTGAACCTTTTTTTATGAAATAAATTCTATTTTAGCGAAATAATTAATCTATAAAATGAATTTAAACAACCTAAAATTTCCTTTAGATATTAAATTTAATATCGCAACATTATCAAATGATTTTACTGTTTCTGATGCTAATGGACAATCTATTTTTTATGTAAGAGAAAAAATGTTTTCTTGGCGAGATGCAATCAAAGTTTACCGAGATTCATCTAAAAAAGAAGAATTATTTCAGTTACGTTCGAATAAATTAATCGATTTCCAACAAACTTTTACCATTACAGATGCAAACGGAAATATAATTGGAAAAGCTCGACGAAAAACATTCAAATCTTTTTGGACAGCTACTTTTCATATTTATGACGCGAATGACAATCATGTATTTACAATAAAAGAACGCAGCGGAATGGTCAGAATGATGGACGGAATGGTTGGTGAAATTCCTGTTGTAAGTTTTTTTACTGGATATATTTTTAATCCGAAATATGTTTTGACAGATTTGAATGGTACCGAATTTATGGAAGTTTCTAAAGAACCTTCTTTCTTTGGACGAAAGTTTAAATTAAATCAATATCAATCTTCACAAGATGATTCTCTTTTCGTACTCAGTTTTATGATGATGTTAATTAGTGATAGAAATAGAGGATAATTTTTTTGTAAAAATAATTTGGAGATTCAAAAATAGTCTTTATATTTGCAGTCCAAAATAAGAACAATAGTTTCTTATCAGGAATGGCCGAGTGGCGCAACTGAATAGCGCACTTGATTACGGCTCAAGAGGTTACAGGTTTGAATCCTGTCTCGGTCACAAAAGCAAAAGCTCATCAAATTTTGATGAGCTTTTTTATTTTAATACACTTCTGTTTCTGATGGAATTTCCTCTAATTTTTGATTCTTTTTCATCATAAAGAAAATACAATTCCCAAACCAGGTTAACCAAAAGATATAGAACCCAATATGAAAGGTTTTCTTTAGTAATCGATGAGATGTTTCTGTGAAATCATGATACGTATAAATCAACCCAAAAATCCCTACAAAAAAGAAGATAAATGGTAACAATAATTGTTTAAATCGTTTGGTTGTTTTAGCATTCCAAATAGATAATACGACAAAAATAATTGTCTGAATCGCAAATAATAAAAGTGCTGTTTTCCACCACGACTTCAAAATAGTGTATTCATTATAAATAATGGTAATTCCAATCTTTCCGATTAATGACATTTTCGAAATCATTATTCCAGAAAGTAAAGAAGAAAAAGCTAAGATTAGCAAGTGTATAATTTTGTTTTTCATCTCTATGTTTTATAAACTCAATTTACTCAAAAATTAAACCATAAAAAAAGCCTTGCAAATGCAAGACTTAAAATATTTTAAAGAAATTGATTCTTATAAGTTGATTGAAAAATCCATTAATTCGTGGAATTTTCTTAATCTGTCAATTAATCCTTCTCTGTCTAAAGCTTCTAAAGATTCAGTTCCGAATTTTTCACATGTTACAGACGCTAAAGCAGAACCATAAACGATTGCACGTTTCATATTATCAAAAGAAAAATCGTTTGTTTTTGCTAAGTATCCAGAAAATCCTCCGGCAAATGTATCTCCTGCTCCTGTTGGATCGAAAACATCTTCTAATGGTAAAGCTGGTGCAAAGAAAACTTGCTCTCCTTGGAATAATAATGCTCCGTGCTCACCTTTTTTGATGATAACAGTTTTAGGTCCAAATGTCATAATTTTTTTAGCTGCTTTTACTAAGCTATATTCACCTGACATTTGACGTGCTTCTTCGTCATTAATAGAAATAACATCAACATCTTTGATGACATCCATTAATTCGTTCCAAGCACAATCCATCCAGAAGTTCATTGTATCTAAAACTACTAAACCTGGACGTTGATCTAACTGCGTTAAAACTCCTTTTTGTACCAATGGATGTAAGTTTCCTAACATCAATACGTCTGGAGATTTGTAAGTTTGAGGAACAACTGGATTGAACGTTTCTAATACATTCAACTCTGTAGCTAACGTATCACGTGTATTCAAATCGTTGTGGTATTTTCCTTCCCAAAAGAATGTTTTTCCTTCTTTTACGATTTCCATTCCATCTAAATTGATTCCTTTTGAACGTAATAAATCAATATACTCTTGAGGAAAATCTCCTCCTACAACTGAAACAATAGCTGTATCTACTCCCAAAAGAGAAGAAGCCATTCCGATATATGTAGCGGCACCACCTAAGATTTTATCTGTTTTTCCAAATGGAGATTCCAATTTATCAAAGGCAACTGTACCAACTGTTAATAAACTCATTTTATATTCTTAATTAAATAGTTTGCAAATATATAGAACTTTTAAGAAAAAAGTGCATTCGCTAAATCAACAAAAGCAACTTCTGTTTGTTCACCAGAAATCATATCTTTTACTGTCGCTTTTTGCTCAGCAATTTCTTTTTCGCCTAAAAGAATCACTTTCTTAATTCCTTTTTTGTCAGCATATCCCATTTGCTTTTTCATCTTCGCATCATCTGGATAAACTTCTGTATTGATTCCACTTTGACGTAATTGTTTCACCAATTTCATTGCAACAGTAGCTTCTGTTTTACCAAAATTAATGAACAATGCCTGAATATTCGTAGAATCTTCTAAAGCTGGGAATAAATTATTTTCTTCTAAAACCAAATACGTACGATCTAACCCGAACGAAATTCCGACACCAGAAATATCTTTTAAACCAAAAATTCCAGTCAAATCATCGTAGCGTCCACCGCCACCGATAGATGATGAAAACTCTCCAATTTTTGCTTTCACTTCGAAAATTGCACCCGTGTAATAATCTAAACCACGTGCCAAAGTTAAGTTTAAAACCAATTCAGCAGATTGTAAACCAATACTTTCTGTATTTTCAAAAACAAATTCTAATTCTTCGATTCCTTTCAGCCCAGTTTCAGACGTTTTCAAAATATCTTTTAATTGTGCGAATTGTGCTTTATAATCTCCATTCATCGAGAATAAAGGTGATAAAATTTCAATAGCACTATCAGAAATACCTTTTCCACGCATTTCTTCTTTTACCGCTTCTTCACCAATTTTATCTAATTTGTCTAAAGCAACTGTAAAATCAATCAATTGAGCCGAAATATCTGCCACTTCTGCTAAACCAGATAAGATTTTTCTATTATTGATATGAATTTCAACAGGCGTTTTCAATTCTGTAAAAACCGAATCATACAATTGTACAAAATCTACTTCTTGTAACAATGAATCTGAACCTACAACATCGGCATCACACTGAAAAAATTCTCTGAAACGACCTTTTTGAGGACGATCTGCACGCCAAACTGGTTGAATTTGGTAACGTTTGAATGGAAACGTAATATCGTTTTGATGCTGCACAACGTAACGAGCAAAAGGCACCGTTAAATCATAACGTAACGCTTTTTCTGAAATTTTTGAAGTAAACGTTTTACTATCTAAAACTAATTTCTCAAGAATAATATCTTTAACATCAACTGGCGCTGAAGAGTTCTTAGTTCTTTCTTCAGCCATTTGAAATATATAATCTAATATATCTTTTACATGTAAAATCTTTGTAATTTCTGGAAATTCTTTATTAATATATTTAATTGTATCATCTAATTTTAATAAAGAAAAACTTTTATTTCCTTCAGAATCTTCTTTTAAAAATCCTGTCTCTACTAATATTTTATTAATTTTATTGCTTGCATCTTTGACATCTTTAGCAAACTTCATATAATCCCCAGAATCTAAAATCTTGAAAATTAATCGGTCTCCTTCTTCACCATATTTCCCTGTTAAGGTTGATAAATTCTCGAAAGAAGGTGTTTCGATTGGAGAAAATCCGAATAACACGAAGTGTTTTTTGATCGTGTTGATAATATATTGACGACGATTCACTTCTAAAGGAGAGAAATCTCTTGTTCCTTTTGGAATCGATGGTTTTTGAATTGCCATTTTTCTAAATCTTGCTTTTAAAGATGCAAAAATACATCATTTTGATTTTTAACTCGACATTTTAATAATAAATCATTGATATCATGATAAAAACAGTATAAATCGTTCAAGAAATTATAAGATTAATTTTTAATTAACATAAAATCATTTCAAAAGCTACTAAATTTATGATTAAACTACCTCAAATGAATAAAATACCAAGAAGAATTGTAACAGGAATTAGAAACAATAAATCTGTCATTATAGAAGATCAAACCGTTACAAACGTACAAGAACATTTAAAAGATTTGTATATTTCTGATATTTGGAGCACACAACAAACTCCTGCAAACTTGGAAGATGAAATTCAAATTCCAAATACTATTTTTCCAAATACGCCTAAAAATGGAACTTATTTTAGATATGTTAGCATTCCACCAGATAAAGATTTGGGAATAGAAGAAGTAAAAGGTCAACCACATCCTTTGATGCATCAAACTGACACATTAGATTATATTATTATTCTTTCCGGCGAATTACATTTGATTATGGATGAAGGCGAAACGTTACTAAAACCTGGAGATATTGTTATTCAGCGTGGTACAAATCATGCATGGAGCAATCGCTCGAATGAACCATGTATTCAATTAGCGATTTTAATTGATGCTTCTAAAGATTAGAAATTATCGTAATTTTGCTTGATGTATTTAAAAGAACTTAAAGCGCGACAATTCAAAAATTTTGATGAAAATAATTTCGAATTTTCTTCAAAGATTAATGCATTTGTGGGACAAAATGGAAAGGGAAAAACCAATGTGTTAGACGCTATTCATTATTTGGCTTTAAGTAAATCATATCTTAACCATTCAGACGGGATGAACATTCAGTTTGATTGCGATTTTTTTACGTTAGAAGGAACTTTTGATAAAAACGAGGCAGATGATGTTATTTTCTGTTTGGTTCGTTCTGGTCAACCCAAACAATTAAAACGAAATTCTAAATCATATGACCGTATTTCTGATCATATTGGACAATATCCATTGGTAATGATTTCACCTTATGATAGTGATTTAATCAAGGAAGGAAGCGAAGTTCGACGCAAATTTTTGGATAATATTATTTCTCAATCAAACAAGCAATATTTAGCAGATTTGATGCGATACAATAAAGTTTTAGTTCAACGAAATGCATTACTAAAATATTTTGTTGCCAATAATACATTTGATGCTTCATCATTAGAAATGTATGATGAAGAATTAATTCATTTAGGTAAAAAAATACACGAAATTCGAAAAGAATTTATCCAAACTTTTTTAGAAGCTTTCTTAAAATATTACAACGAAATTTCGGAAGGTCGAGAAAAAGTAAATATCGAATATATTTCTCAACTAAACGATGCGCCTTTTGAAACGGTTTTGAAAGATGCTTTATACAAAGATCGTTCGGCACAATATTCAACAGCTGGAATACATAAAGATGATTTGTTGTTCACGATTAGCAACTATCCGATCAAAAAATTTGGTTCGCAAGGACAGCAAAAATCGTATTTAATTGCTTTGAAATTAGCTCAATTAGAAGTGATAAAAAATTCATTAAACATTACACCATTATTGTTATTAGATGATATTTTTGATAAATTGGACGAACATCGTGTAACGCAATTAATTAAATTAGTAAACGAAGAACGTTTTGGACAAATCTTTATCACTGATACGCATCCCGAAAGAACAGAACAAATCATCAAACAAATTAATTCTGAAAGTAAAGTTTTCCGTTTATGAAAAAGTATGAAAAACGAAGTAATCAGCAAACGCTTGGTCAAGCTTTGGAGCATTTCATTAAACAAAATGGAAAAGAAGAATTGATTTGGGAAGTGAAAGCTGAAGAAGCTTGGAGAACTGTTATGGGAAAATTTTTCGAAAAATATACAGATCGTGTTGAAGTTAGACAACGTGTTTTGTATATTAAAATTAATTCGCCTGCAATGCGTCAAGAATTGATGATGGGAAAATCAAAAATTATTGCAAACATCAACGAAGAAATCAAAAAAGATTTTTTAATTGATGTCAAAATCTATTAAAAATGCCTTATATAGAACATTCGAGCTATCCAAAACCTAATTTACTAAATCGAAATTCTCACTATTCTACTATTTATCCTGCGAAGTTCAAAAAATATCCCGTTCCGAATTATACTCGAGAAAAAATCGCAACTGATGATGGTGATTTTTTAAATTTGGATTGGCGTTTTCAAGAAAATAAAGAAAAACTTATTATACTTTTTCATGGATTAGAAGGTGATTCGAAACGAACATATCTAAATTCGTGTTCTGATTTCTTTTATGAAAAAGGTTTCAATATTTTAGCTTGGAATCACAGAAGTTGTGGTGGAGAAATGAATAACACTTTGCGTTTGTATCATCATGGATCGATAGATGATGTACATAGCGTGGTTGAAAAAGCATTAGCAGAAAATTACCAAGAGATTTATTTGATTGGTTATTCGATGGGTGGAGCTTTGGTTTTGAATTATCTTGGAGGTTATGAAGTTTCGAACAAGATAAAATCTGCTGTTGTTTTTTCTGCTCCAATTTCTCTAAAATCTTGTGCTGATACTTTGAAAAAGTTTCCGAATACTGTTTATTTTAAAAATTTCAAACGAACACTTGTTCCAAAATTTAAGTCAAAAGCAAAACAGTTTCCAGGAAAATTAAACGAAGAAATGATTGATAAAATCAAAACCTTTGATGAAGTAGATGAGTATTTTACAGCAGCTTTACATTACTATTCTTCCAAAGAAGATTATTACCACAAAGCTTCTCCTGCAACAGTTTTAGATTATATCACAACACCATGTTTGATTGTAAATGCAGCTAATGACCCTTTTTTAGGTGATGATTGTTATCCTATCAAACGCTTCAAAAAACATAAATTCTGTACCTTCGAAATGCCTAAATATGGCGGACATTGTGGATTTCCTTTAAAGAATAATATACTCTCTTGGGCTGAAATTAGAGCGTGGGAGTTTATTAAATAAAAAAAATAATTGTAAAACATAAAAAAACCTCGAAGCAAGCTTCGAGGTTTTGTAATTATGATATGAATTTAATCTTATAATTCGTATCCTGGATTTTGTTTAATTAACGTTCCGTCAATATTAATCTCTGCTCTAGGAATTGGGAAAGCAACATGATTTGCATTTACTGTTGTAGGAACATAAGATTTATCTCCCCATCTTAATAAATCCCATTGTCTTTGTCCTTCACCCATTAATTCACGTGCACGTTCTTTTTTAAGATCGTCCATAGTAACTGTAGAAACAGCTGTCAAACCACGTTGAGTAATTAAAGTATTGTAATAAGTTAATGCTTTTGCTACACTACCTCCATTTAGCTCAGCCTCAACTCCATTCAATAATACCTCTTCATTTCTAACCATTTTGATGTTATCATTCCCAGAAATATTTGTGTATTTTCCTGTAAGAAAACCATTTGCATTGATTAATGATTTTCTTATATCAGTCGATGAGAATAAAGAAGCTACAACACCCGTTTTAAGTTGAATATTTGCATATCCATTAGGGTTTAATCTATATCCATAAGATGTAGTTCCTAAAGAAGCTACTTGTCCAACTGATAATTCAAAAATAGAGTTAGATGCTGCCCCATTTAATGTATAGTTAAATGACTCTTTCAATAACCCAGAAGAAATAGGAGTAGCGAAACCTGCTGCATCCAATTCATTAGTTAATGTTCTCACTTTAGCATAGTCACCTTTATACAAATAAAACCTTGACATTAATGCTTTTAAAGCTGGAATACCTAAATCTGTTTTAGTTAATCCTGTAGGAGCAGTATTAGCTGTCATTAATTGTAATGCTTTTGTAAAGTCAGCATCAATTTGAGCTTCTGTTTCAGCTATTGTAGCACGTGCCATTTTAGCTTTTGGATCAAATTTAGTAGGTATAACTACTCCTAAATCACCTCCAATATATTTTTGACCATAAAGTCTTAATAAATCAAAGAAACCAATTGCTCTTAAACCATATGCTTGTCCCTGAGAAAACGTTGCTCTTGAACGATCTAAATCTGAACCAGATAATGTTGCTACATCAGTATTAATTACAATATTTGTTTTAGCAACCATTGCATAAATTTGATTCCATGTTCCTGAAGCATAAGCGTCAGTTGATAACATTGTATAGTTTTGTATATTTTGGTAATAACCTCCTGATAAGTTACTATACATATTATCTGACCTAACCTCTCCGTACGCTAAAAAGTCTGCACCATAATATGTATTTGCTCTCATTGACACATATGCTCCTCTTACAAAAGCTTGTACTTCTTGTAAACTTTTTAAAGGAGCTTGCTCTACTTCTTGATGAAATTCTCTTTCAACAAAATCATCACTACATGATATATTAAATGATAATATCGATGCTGTTATAAATGCTATACTTAATAATCTTTTTTTCATTTTAATTTTTTTTTAGAAACTAACGTTAACACCTAATAAAAATGTTTTCAATACTGGTAAACTTAAATTTGTATATCCAGCAATGTTAGTTTCTGGATCAAACTTCAATCTATCATCAAAATTATGTGTCCAAGCATTATTTGCCATCACATACATTTGAACAGATCCTAAACCTGTACCTTGTAACATTTTAGAGTCAAATGTGTAAGCTAGTCTTGCATTACTTAAACGAATATAATCTGCGTCATATAAAAAACGAGTTGAAGCAGCATTTGATCGTTTATTTCCTCCATAAATAGGTTTTGGATTAGAAGCAGTTGTATTTTCTGGAGTCCAATAATCACCCATTACATTTCCATACCCCGGATAATTTGCAGTATATTGCCCATCACTAAAAGTATAAGAAGCCCAATCATCATAAATTTTACCTCCAAATCCATATGTAAATTGTAAGTCTAATGAGAATCCAGCATAAGCTAATGTTGTATTAAGACCTCCAAATACATTACTTAAGAAAGACCCTTGTACTTCTTGTACAGCATCGTTATAATTGTTAGTTGTTGCACCGTCTTTTCCGTTGATATACCACAATGGATCTCCATTAGTAGGATCAACTCCTGCCCATTTTCTCAAGTAGAATGTACGAACTCCTTCTCCTTCTCTCATTATAGTTGTAGAAGTTTTAACTTCTCCACCATAAAGTTCTGTGATTTCGTTATTTAATGTAGATAAGTTAAATCCTAAATTCCAATTAAATTGATTACGATCACCTCTTATGATATCAGCATTTAATGAGAATTCAAACCCTTCATTTACTAATTCTCCAATATTATCAACGTAAGATGTCATACCTTGAGATCCAGAAATTGGAATACTAGAAATTAAGTCTTTTGTTTTCTTGTTAAAATATTCTGCAGAAAATTTGATACGATCATTTAAGAATCCAAAATCAATACCTACGTTAAATGGATTAACAGTTTCCCATGATAAGTTTGGATTAAAAACTCCTGAATAATTTGCTCCCGCAGCGTCATTATAATTAGAGTTAAATGAATATAAAGCATAAGGGTTCGCAGAAACTTGGTTACCAATTTTACCATATGATGCTCTTAATTTCATCATAGATAATGCACTACTATTTCTAAGTCCACCTATTCTTGCTAAATCCACTCCAACTCCCGCAGACCAGAAATCTCCAGCTTTTTGACCAGGCATAAACTGTGATAAAATATCACGACGATAAGAAGCATCAACTAAAATTAATTTGTCATAATCATAATGAGCTGTTGCTGCATATCCCCAACGAGAAGATACCCCTCTAACACCACCGTATCCTAATGGAACAACAAAGTTTGTTAAGGTTTCTAGATTAGGAGACCCTACATTTTGAGCACTTGCATTTAAAAACTTAGAATCTGCTTTATATGCTTCTTGTATTAACGATACACCTACATTATGTAAATCGTATTTTTGATTCCAACTTACAATATTTTGTACATTGAAATTAAAATATCTACTTACATAAGCATTACTCATCCCATTTCTTGTGAAACCATCTCCATGTAATGGACTATAGTATTTATCCTCTTCAATATTAATATATTCTGGTGCAAATACTAAAGTATATTTAATATTTTTCCAAATATCATATTCTGCTTTAAAGTTAGCGAAAATCCTTGCCGTCTGAGCTTTACTATAATTTAAATCTAACAAAGCAGCTGGATTAAACTGGCTATTTGATAAGCGACCAGTTGAAGGATTCCAATAATAAGAACCATCTTCGTTTCTTACAGGATCTGTTGGTCTATTAAAATATTGAGATAAAATTGGATTTGCAAAACCACCTCCATCTGGCAAAGATTTTAAATTACTATAAGACATTTGAATGTCTGTAGATAATTTCAATTTATCTGTCGCTTGATAAGAAATTTTATTTGTAAATGCTAAACGTTTGTAATCTGAATTTTTAATTACAGACTCTTGCTTAAAGTAGTTAGCAGAAGCATAATATGATAATTTATCATTTGCTCCAGACACATTAAAATCAACATTTTGTTGAAAACCTTTTCTTTGTGTTTCTTCTTGCCAATTTGTATCAGCTGTAGCTTTATAAACACTAGCTACACTTGCTCCTAAAGCCCCTCCTGCTAATGATTCATAAGCCTGTGCTAAATTATCAAACATTCCAGGATTAGCTGCTTGATATCTATTCATAACTCCTACTGCTAAATATTCTTTATATTCATCAGCAGTAAATCCTCTATACGTATCAACTGCGCGATCATTCCAACCGATAGACGATGAGAAGTTGAATTTAGCAGCTCCTTTTCTTCCTGATTTTGTTGTAACAATAATTACACCTGCACCAGCATCTGCACCATATACAGCTGTTGAAACGGCATCTTTTAATACTGTTACACTTTCAATATCATCAGGGTTCATACTTGCTAAGATATTACCAGTCGTGTTATTTCTAGTCAAATCTCCACTTGCTACACGAACTCCATCAACAATCCAAATTGGATTTGTACTACCGTTAATTGAAGAAATTCCACGTACACGCACACTAGCCATACCTCCTGGTTGCCCAGACGCATTACCTGTTTGTACCCCTGAAACACGTCCTTGTAGCATCTTATCAACAGAAGCAACAGGTAAGTCTTCAATATCTTTAGATGTCATTGTACTTGTAGCACCAGTAACTTCTTTTATAGATTTTACTTGTCCAAAACCTACTACAACAACTTCACCTAATTCTTTAGTTTCATCAGTAAATTTTAAATTACCTAAGTTGTTAGAAGTAACTTTAAATTCTTTTCCGTTGATAACTAATGTATCACCTACTTTAGCATCAATGTTAAAATTTCCATTTTCATCAGTGTACGCAACTTTATCAGTACCTTTTACAGTTACTTCTACGTCTGACTCAGGGAAATTGTTTCCATCGTTAACTACACCCGTAACTTGAGCAAAAGCCATTGTTCCTAATCCTAGGAAAGCTAAAACGCCCAAAGATGTTAATCTTCTCCTCATAGTTTATTTTTTATAACATTTTTACAAAACTCTAACTTTTTTTTAAGATTTCCAAAAAGTTAGAAATATTTTTAGTTTATCAAGTATTTAAATAAATAGTTTATTAACTAAAAATATAAGCATTTTTTATTCAAATCACAACCTATATTAATAACATTCTTTCTTATTATTTTAAATATTATTTAATACATAATCTCTTGTTAATATATATTGTATTTAAAATAATGATAATAAAAAAATGGCCATCTAAAAAGACAGCCATTCTTATTTTTTAATATGTTATAAATTCCTTGATTAATATCCTGGTGTTTGAGTCATGTTTTTATTAAGATTCAAAACAGATTGTGGAATTGGTAATTGCCATTTGTAATCTCCAGCTTTTAATGTTAATTCTGAAGAAGCAGTTCCTGTACCATCTGCTAAGTATCCGTTTCCTTTACGTTGAATACCTTTTGTATAAACTGAAGAAATTCCAGCTACTCCTTGTAAACGTTTTAAAGTAAACCAACGATCTCCGTTTTCGAAAGCTAATTCTTTACGACGCTCTAATTGAATTGCGTCAAAAATAGCAGCTCCTGTTTCTCCTCCTGTATAAGAAGTATAACGTGCATCTCTTAATTTATTAAGTGTTGTTAATGCTGACGCAGTATCACCTGATAAATATTGAGCTTCTGCTAAATTTAAGATTGCTTCTTCTACACGAGAATAACGACCATTATTTAATCCTAATTTCACAGTTCCTGTAATATATTTATTAACAGCGATAACTGCTTGATTGTCGTGATTTTTTGGATTAAATATTTTAAAATATGCGTTTACACGTTCTGATTCTGTTGCAGTATTATATAATGCATAAAAATCTTTGTCAACAGCATATTCAATTACGATATTATCGTTTGTTGCACCTTGACTATAGTTTGTTCCAATTGTAGGATCACTAGAGTTTACGAAAGGAATTTCAAACAAAACACCATCGCTATTTTTAGAAGTCCATAAACCTGCTAATTGTGCTGCTGCTGCTGGAGCAACTGCATCAACAACTGGTTGTGTAAATTCGATTGCTTTTTTGTAATCTCCTTTGTATAAATATACTTTTCCTAATAAAGCTTGTGCAGCATACTTGTTCATTACAGACGATTCGTCATTTGCATTTAAACTTGGAATTGCAGCTTCTAAATCAGCAATAATTTTATCGTAAGTTACAGAAATTGTAGCATCACGTTGTGGTGCAGCTTGTGGATTGTAAACATCAACATAAGCAATACCTACAGAGCTTGGAGCATCTGCTGATTGTGTTGGGATTTCCGCATATGTACGAGCAACTTCAAAATGAGCTAATGCACGAACTGCTTTTGCTTGAGCGATTACATTATTTTTGAATTCTCCATCTTGTAAATTATCTGCATTCGCTAAAATAATATTAGCTCTTGAAACAATATTGTATGATGTAGAATATAAATCTGTTGGAACAGAGTTTGAATTGTAAGCCCAAGTATGCGCTCTTTGACCAGCACGACGACCATTAGGATCTAAAATTAAGTTATCTGCTAAGATATCTCCTACAGAAACAATATCACTTGCATTGCTTAATCCTGCATAATAACCTGATTGTGCAAATCCTTTATAAACTCCATTTAAAGCATTTGTAAAGTCAGATTCTGTTTTATAGTAATCTGAAACTTCGATAGCATCGTATGGTTTTTGGTTGATATCATCATCACTACAAGATGTAAAACTTAATGCGCAAGCTAATAATGATAATACTAAAATATTTTTTTTCATTTTGTTACAATTTTTAGAATGATACATTAAATCCGATTGAATAAGAACGTACTAATGGGTATGAGAACGCTGTAAAAGAGTTTGATACATATCCAGTAGAAGTTGTAGAACTACTTTCACTTGTTCCTGTACCTGCAATTGGATTACCGTGGTAATTTGTCCATAATGCTAAGTTTTGAACTTGAGCAAACATTCTTAAGTTTTTAACAAAAGTACCTTTAACTAAATTCGTAAAATTGTACCCTAATGATAAACTACGGAATGCGATGTAATCTGAACTTTCTAAGTATTTTGTAGAATATTCTGGTCCTGTTGTATTTGGTTTAGCAAATGCTGCATTTGTATTATCAGCAGACCAGTAATTACCAGCTTCTACAACATGATTATCTAAAGATGTAGGATCAGTTAAGTAAGCATACGTATTGTTGTACATATATCCTCCAGCAGAGTATGTAAAGTCTGCATTAATGTCAAATCCGTAGAATTTAGCATTTAATCCAAAACCTCCCATTAATGTTGGCATAGGTGTTTTTCCTGTTGCTACTGCATCACCTCCATCATAAACATCTGTTACATTTCCATCTTTATCTAAGTATAAATCTTTACCTGTATTAGCATCGATACCCGCATGTCTTACTAAGTAGAATTGATATGGTTTACCACCTTCTAAATGAATCATGTTTTCGTAAGCTCCTTGTACAAATAATTCGTTACCATCAGCTAACTCGTTTACTTTGTATTTTAAACTTGTCACATTTCCATAAACAGATAAATCAAAGTTTTTAGAACGGATGATATCATAGTTTAATTCTAACTCGAATCCTTCAGTTTTGATTTCCCCTGCATTGATAGTTGTTGTATAACCACCAGCTTCTGCAGATAATTGTTTATTGAATAAGAAATCAGATCTTAAATCGTTAAAATAAGCCATAGATCCTGTTAAACGGCTTCCGAAGAATCCAAAATCTAAACCTACATTAAATTTCTTATTCGTTTCCCATGTAGCATTAACATCTGCTAAATTTGTTGTAGGAAAACTTGATGGATTTCCATTGTAAGTTCCTAAGATATTCATCAAGTTCATGTTCGCATAACGAGCTAAACCAGAATCATCACCAACTTCACCATAAGAAGCTTTAAGTGTTAAGTTACTAACTGCTTTTACATCACGTAAGAAGCTTTCTTTTGCGATATTCCATCCCAAAGAAACTCCCCAAAAAGTACCATATTTATTATCAGCTCCTGCTAAAGAAGTACCATCACGACGAACGTAAGCATCTACAAAATATTTGTTTGCAAAATCATAAGATGCTGCTCCTAAATATCCAAATTTAGTTACTCTCCATCTTGATGTATTAGAATCTTGATCGATTAACGTTGCTAAACCTTGAGTTTGTAAATAATCGTTAGGAAAACCTTCACCATATAACGTCATCGAGTATAAACTTTGGTTAATGTACTCTGATGCCGCTGTAACACGTAAATGGTGTTTTCCTCCGAAAGTATTTTCGTAAGAAACTTCATTACGCCAGTTGTAATCAAAACGATCTGTACTTCTATCTGTTTTAGATCCTGCTGAACCTAATAATTGAGATAAAACTGCAGAAGGTTTTAAGAAGTTTTCGTATTGTGTACGGTTATAAGTCGCTCCAAAAGTAGAACGAGCAGAAACATTTTTCGTAAGATCAGCTTCTATAAATCCTGTTCCGTAAATACGTAAATATCTTGTTTGCGCATCAGTTTTTTCCATTTCATCTGCAACAGGATATCCCATGTAATTTGCATTAGAATTGTAAACACGATTACCTTCACCATCTAACACATAATTACCATTTCCATCCATTTCATAAAATGTTTCGTATGGACGGTTTAATAATGTATTATAGAATGGAGATTGAGCATTAACACGGTCACGAGGAGCGTCTAATGTAGCATAAGATCCATTTACATTAATCCCGTAACGTAACCAATCTTTAACTTTCGTTGTGTTATTAAAAGTTGCAGTAATTCTTTCTAAACCGTCGTAATAACGTACAGCACCTTCGTTTTTATCATAACCTACAGAGAAGTTATTTGATGATTCACCATCATTTTTACTGATTGAAATGAAGTGAGATGATGTTAAACCATTTTTGTATAAATCATCTGACCATTTATGGTTATTTTTAGATAAACGAGCAATCTCTTCTTGTGTACGAGCTTGCCCTAATTCTAATGATTTACCAGCCTCATTTATAATTGTGCTTAAACCATTTTGGTAGTTTAATAATTGTTCTGCATTCATCAAGTTGATGTTTGGCAAATCAACCATTTGGTTAACTCCAATACGTGATGAATAACTTACTGTTGCCTCTCCTTTTTTAGCCGATTTTGTTTTCATGATGATAACACCATTCGCTCCACGAGAACCAAAGATTGCTAATTGAGAAGCATCTTTCAATACTTTCACCTCTTCGATATCAGCAGGATTAATTGCATTAACATCAGCAGCAGTCATGTAAGTACCATCAACAACATATAATGGAGATTTCACTCCTCCATTTAAACCAATTGCTCCACGAATTGTAACGTTAGCAGTTGCACCTGGAGCTCCACTCATTGCTTGAGATGATAAACCAGCTACTTTTCCTCCTAACATTTGATCAATAGACACAGATGGGTTCATCTGTTCCAAATCTTTTGCTTTTACAGTGGTAACACCTGATTTAGATGGAGCGTTGAATATAGATTTTACAACTACCTCACTTAAATCAACTGGACCACTTTGTGTAGCAGCATACTTCAATGTACCTAAACTATTGCTAGTTACAGTAAATTCTTTTCCATTAACAACTAAAATATCTCCAATTTTAGCGTCGATATCAAATTTACCATCAGCATCTGTGTAGACAACTTTGTCCGTACCTTTTACGGTAACTTCTACATCCGCTTCTGGAAAATTATCCGCGTCATTTACAACACCCGTTACTTGAGCAAATGCAGCTGTTCCTAAACCTAAGAAAGCCAACAAACTCAAAGATGTGATTCTTCTCCTCATAGTCTTATTTTTATAAAATAGGGGAACAAATCTGCAAAATAAATTTGATGGAAAAAAGTAAAATGATAAATAATTAGCTTGTTATTAAAATAAGACGAATAATGATTTTTTTTATCACCTTTATAATAATATAGGTCTATTATTTTTAAATAAAAAATTAATTAACGTTTATTAATAAAATTAAAAATGATTTTATGTTAATTTATTTTTAAAGTAAAAAAATCAATACCATATAATATAAAATATTAATTCTGAAAACCTTGTATTTTTATACTAAAAGTCGTTAAAATATTCGTGAAAAATTTTCATTTTCTTAACGGAATTGATAATTATTAAAATAAAAAAGACGTCTAAAATTAGCCGTCTTAAAAATTATTTAATTGATTGTTAAATTAATCAATCTTGATATTATCGATGATTAAGTCATATGTTTCATCTTTTCCTACTTTTAAAGAAAATAAATCTCCATTAATTGTTTTTTGAATATCAAGTCCTTCGACATTTAAAGTAACAAGAACCCATTCTCCTTTTGTATCAATTGCACCTGTATATTGATTACTTGTCGCAGGAGAAATTGTAACTGCTTGATTTGACAAATCTCCTACATTAAATGGTGTAAAACCTGTTGTAGATTTGTTTACATTTAAAGACAATGATTTTCCTGAAGTACCTTTTACATAAAAGGTTATTTTCTTAGGACTTGCAGGTAAAGTATTTGTTAACAACCCTGTAAATACGTAGTCATTAGCTATTGGTGTTCCTTTAATTTGTAAAGCGTTTGTATTATCTCTACCTAAACCTACTGCACTTGTTGCATAATTTTTTAAACCAAAATTTGCATTAATTGAAGAGGTAAAGTCTGTCCAGTTATTAAAGTCTGAGCCTTTAAATAACAAGTTGGCAGCTTCTGTATTATTTCCTCCGCCCGGATTTTCACCTCCACCTACTTCAAAACGTGTTTGATTAAAATTCACATCATTAGGATCATTTATATACAACTGCCAAGTAGAGTTATAACGAGAAACTATAACTCTTATAGATCCACTACCTGTAGGCAAACTACTTTTCCACCATTTTGCAAAACCAGAGTTTCTCAAAATAACTTCATCACCTTTTTTATCTTGAAGCTTTCTGTCTTTTGTTATCTCTTGTTCGGCGTAAGTTTTATCAATTTCTGGTTGTAAAAACTGAATACCTTCCAATGTTACAACAGTATTGATATTCTCTTCTTTTAAAATATCTTTAATGTTTGTAAAAACTCTTGGTTTAATTTCGGTAACTGGATCACAAGTTCTAAAAATCTTAGATTTAATATCATTTTCTAATAAGTTATTTAAATCGTATTGTCCAACAGAAGAACCTATTTTGATTGCTCCTCTATCACTTGCTACTTTTAGACCTTTTAAATGAATTTGAATTTTAGAACCTAAAGGATATTTAGTATAAAGATTGGTTAAGTCTGAAACAAATTGAATTCCATCGGTTCCATCAGTCGCAGAGTTTTGCAACATTAATGTTTTATATATATTACCTGTTTCATCGTCTGAAATTACATAACCTTCTACAATTAAATCATCTAAGATATTTCCTTTATCGTCTATATTTAATTGTCCTGTTGTTAATCTTTCTTTTAAATCTTTTATAGATATATTCGCGTCAACCTTTGGACATTCCACAGGAGGTACGTTATAATCATCGTCTTGTACACAAGATTGAGTTATAAATAAACCTAAACTCAAAAGACTTGCTATTGTTAATTTTGATATTGTATTCATTGTTTTTTCTTTAATAGTTGATTAAAATCTGAAGTAAATGTTTGCAAAATATGTTGTTCCCATTCCGTAGAACATTTTAGGTCCAAATAATTTTTGATAATTTGCATCTGATGCATTTTTATAATTACCGATTCTCATTTGTTCAAAACCTCCAGTTACATAATTCTTGTTATTTAAAACATTGTTTATAGTCCCTGAAATCCCTGCTGAATATTTCCCTATACGGAAAGTTTTTCCAAGATTAATATTTAACATGAATTCATCAGAAAACTTCTCTTGCTTTAAAAGACCTTTTAATTGAGCCTCGATAACTTCTTTATCTCCATCTGGATATCCATGTTCATCTGTAAAGAAACGTGATGTTCTTCTATAAGCAGATGGATCAACATAATTATTCATTAAATAATTTCCTGAAACACCTATCCACCAGAATTTTGGATCACGGTATTCAGCACTTAACGAAAATCCTGATTGAGGTCCTGCAGCAACTTTATAATCTTTAAGATAAGCTGTTCCCAAATTTTTATAAGGTATTCCTTCCAAACCATATTCATCCGAATATAAATTATAGCTCGGATTATCTTTGTATACATATTGACCAATAGAAGCAACAGCAGAAACTGTCAGAACAGGTAAAACTTGCGCTTCAACCGCCAATTCTGTTCCTAAATACTCCTTTCCAACTCCTGTCATTACTTCAGAAACGAAAAGTTGATCCGCAGTTCCATCAATATATCCAAAAGATTTTTCAATTTCATCTTTTGTTCTCGTGTAAAAAGCAGTTGCACGCGCTTTTATACGTGGAGCTCTTAAGATATACGAAATGTCACTTGAAAATATTTTTGCACTTTCTACTCCTTCTACAGATACTTCATTCATACGAGCATTTGGAAAAATTTCATCAGAAGTTGGTGCTTCTGTTTGATACATTACATTTGCTTGAATAAAGTTACGTCCATCTAATTTTACCAAAAAATTAGACTTAACTCCAAAGTCTAAGAAATCATATGTCTTACTTTTTCCATAAGAGTGATCTTTGTACATTTCATTTTGGAATTTTCCGTCACGATAAAATTTCGTTAAAGCAGCTTTCATTCCTATCGTAACATCTAAAAATTTTCCTTTAATTTTAGATTGCATGTACAAGTCTGCATAATCACGATTAATTTCATAATAATACTCTTGCTTCTCACCTTTTCTAATTTTGTCACGTACTGATATATCACGATTATCTAAAATATTATAACGATAATAACGTGTAACCCCATTTTCTACTAATGTATTGTAATCATCCCAGTTCCAAACATACTCTGCTCCCATTAAATCTTGAATCTCTCTGTATAATTTAGAGTTTGTTTTTTGATAAGATGCAGCAATTGTCAAATCAATATTAGATGCTAATTCTGTTTGAAAGTTCGTATAAGCAGTAGCTGTTTTATCTTCGTTAACATCAGCTGTTAACCAATAAATAGCATGTCCATTTTTACTTCCATTTCTATTTGCATCATATAAACTTCCCCAATCCAATTGACCAATAGAACCACTTCTCCATTGGTCTAATTTATAATTATAGTTATATAACTGAATATCAGTAGGGATTCCATTAATGTTTTTATTGTCAAATAACGCATAACTTGGCATATTACGATAATATGTTGGTGAAGGATTACTTGCATTAAACCAATCTAAACGAGAACCACTTTCTTTACCAAATTGGTAAGAAATAGTTGTCGTTAATTTTGACTTATTGTTAATATTCCAATGGTGCGTTAACATATTAATAGGCTCGAAAGTTTTCTTAACACGCTCATTACGTTTTTCACCATCTTGCCATCCCCAATATCCATTATAATAAATTCCCATAATATCCACAACCTCTTGTGTATTTGGAGAACCTGTAGAACGACGAGTTGGCGCACCAAAACTTGTAAAGTTTAAGGTATGCTTTTCATTAAACTTTTTCTCGATCCCTAAATAGTAAGCATAAGCATCATAAAAAGTACCTTCTATAATACCTTCTTCGGCCCAACGTCTACTTCCTGAAACCATAAATGCCCAACCATTATCCATTAAACCTGTATTATAAGTTAACATAACACGATTTCTGTAAGAACGATTGGTGTTAGAGTAAGCTAAACTTGTTCCTTTACGCATTGTTGAAGGTCGAGTATCAAAATTTGTTACTCCACCTAAATCTCCAAAAGCATATTTAGAGGGCTCTATTCCATATGTTAATTCATCAGGTCGACGAGTTACATCATTAAGACCTCCCCAGTTATTGAAGGTTGCACGTCCATTATCCATTTTGTTCATACGAACTCCATTAAATAATACGTCATTATATTTGTTATCTAAACCTCTTGGTTTAAACCAATACGAACCTAATTCGTATGCAGAAACGCGAGCAAAAACATCGCGAGAAGATTGTAAAAGTCCTGAATTTGAAGCTGTCGAACTTTCATCATCAGATAATTCATCATCTGTTAATGTAATAATTCCAACTTCTGCTGTATTTGGATTAAATGTTAATTTAATATCACCTAAGTTAAGCTCTTTTTGCCCAGCTACTGTGATCTCTTTTTCATATGGGTCATAGCCCACACCATAAACTTGTAATTTGTAGGTCCCATCTGGAATATCTACAAATTGAAAATAACCTATACGATCGGTGATTGCAGCATCATTTGCCACACCTCCGTCCAATCGTACAGTGAGGTTATAAACCTCTTCACCAGTAGCAGCATTCTTAGCTACACCAGTAATCTTTGTCTGCGCTTGCGCCATAGCAACAGTTACAGCAAAGAATGAAAGACTTAACAATAATTTGTTCATTCAAACGAATTTTTATTTATAAATTAGCTATCTTTAAAAATCGGGACAACAAATTTAATAAATTCATAATTAATAACATATGTTTAAAATTAATAAATCTTTAACTTTATTCATCACTTTTACTTTTTTTTTAACATTAAACCTTAAAGGTCAGACTAAATACGCTAGTGCGACTGTTGCATTTTATAATGTTGAAAATATTTTTGATACCATAAAATCGGTTGGGTATATTGATGGAACTTTACCTTATAATGATAAAAATTATCATATTCAGATAGCAGAATCTGATATTTCGAAGTACGAAACAGAAGAATTTAAGCAAAGTTATACGTATGAAAATATAAAAGGGAAGAAAATTATTCGTCCATTAATTTTACAAGAAGAATTTATACCTAATGGAAATAAAAGATGGAATACACAAAAGTATTTTCAGAAGATAAATAATATTTCAAAAGTAATTAGCGAATTAGGCGCAGATGTTACAAACTCTGCTCCAGTTATTGTTGGTATTTGTGAAATTGAAACAAGAGAAATCTTAGAAGATTTAGCAAATAGCTCTGCTTTAAAAAAATATGATTACGGTGTAGTTCATTTCAATTCATTTGATGCACGTGGTGTTGACACTGGTCTATTGTATCAAAAATCTCGTTTCAAAGTTATTGACTCAAGACCTCATCCTATTTTCAATTATGATGCGGACGGAAAACGTAAATACACACGTGATATTTTACAAGTAACAGGTTTGTTGGACGGAGAAGAAATTACATTTTTAGTGAATCACTGGCCTTCTCGTAGTGGAGGAGAAAAAGTTTCGATGCCAGCGCGTATGGAAGCTGCAAAAGTAATGAAAGGAATTTTTGATGAGTTGAAATCTAAGAATCCAAATGCAAAAGTAATCGCAATGGGAGATTTTAATGATGATCCTATTTCGCCAAGTATCAAAAATACTTTTGATCCAGCTGGTGAAATTTCTAAAGTTTCTGACAACGGATATTACAATCCTATGTTACCTTTGTACAAAAAAGGAATTGGAACTTTAGCTTACCGTGATGCCTGGAATTTATTTGATCAATTTATTTCTACTTCATCGTTAGTAACAAAAAACAAAGATTATTCATCATATAAAATTTTCAAAACAGAAGTGTTCAATAAAGATTATCTAATCGCGACAGAAGGAACGTACAAAGGTTTCCCAAATCGTATGTGGAGTGGAGATACTTACCGCGCAAATGGATATTCTGATCACTTTCCTGTTTACACGATCTTATTAAAACAAGTAAAATAAAATGAACAAATTAGAGCAATTATTTAGTCAAAAAAATAATCACCTCATTACAATATACACAACTGCAGGATTTCCTAATCTAACAGATACGCCAACTATTCTAAAAGAATTAGACCGTAACAATGTTGATATTATTGAGGTTGGAATTCCATATTCTGATCCTTTAGCAGATGGACCTACAATACAGGCTACAAGCGAAAAAGCATTGGCAAATGGAATGACTTTAGATATTTTATTTGAACAATTAAATGCTGTAAAAAACGAAATTTCTGCACCTTTTGTCTTAATGGGTTATTACAACCAAGTGATGACTTTTGGGTTAGAAAAATTCTTAGAAAACTGTAAAGAAAGCGGTGTTTCTGGATTGATTTTACCAGATATGCCTTACGAAATTTACTTAGCTCAGCACAAAGCATTATTTGAAAAATACGATCAAAAAGTAACGTTTTTAATTACTCCTTTAACAACTGAGCAACGTGTTAAAGAAATAAATGATGCAACTTCTGGGTTTGTATATATTGTTTCGAATTCAGCAACAACTGGCGCTACAACATCTAACTATAACGAAGATTTCTTAGCAAATGTTAAGAATTTAGGTTTAACAAAACCTCATCAAATTGGATTTGGAATTTCGACAAAAGAAGATGTAGAAAAAGCTTGGCAATTTGCAAACGGGGCAATTATCGGAAGTGCTTTTTTACGTGTATTAGAAAAAGCTGAAGGAAATTATTCTGAAGCAATTAAAAATTATATTGAATCTTTAAAATAAAGACTCATCATACTAAACAAAAAAGCAAGCTTATTTAGCTTTCTTTTTTGTTTATTTAATTCACTGAAATTTCATCTATAAAAAGCCACGATTTATTTCCAGCTCCAGGTAAACCATCAGGAATAATTCCATAATTTTCTACTATCACTTTTACAAATTTTGTATGCTGTTTTGGAAAAGTAATATTCATTATTCCATTCGCTTTTACAATTTCATCAGCTGAAATAGTTTTGACTAATGTAAAATCTTTTCCATTATCGGAAACTAATAGTTGAATAGACTTTGGAAGATATATCCAACTTCCTTTACGATCTAATGTTGATAATTGTACTTGCGAAAATTCTACTTTGGAACCTAAATCGATTGAAGCTACAATATCTTTTCCCGAAAAACCTAACCAAGATTTCCCATGATTTTTTACACTTCCTTTTATTCCGTCAACCAGCGTAGATGCACCTCCAACTGAATAAGCTTCGGATGGTTGATTTTCTAAAACAATCTTTTTCCCTGTGGATTTCGTTACTACAAAATCTTGAGAAGTTGTTGCACTCATCTTTTTACCATTCTCAAAATATGCTGATTTTATTGTTGATGTTTTCGTAATATCAATCGGTTGTGAATATATATTTGAAGAAGATAACGGCTTAGAACCATCTATTGTAAAACGAATATTACTTGGCTCATTTGCAGAAGTCAATTCATACTGAATATTTCCTTTTGAATTAACCAAAGCTATTCCAGCTACCTCATAGATTGCTTTACTATATCGAATTCCCTTCCTATCTAAACTACCAAAATGTTGAATCACACGATTCTCAAAATCCTTATACTCTTTAGGTTTAGAAGTTCCCCAAGCAACCTCAGAAAGCGCCATCATTCGCGGAAAAATCATATGTTGTACGTGAGGAAAATCTAATACATATTCTGTCCACAAATTCCCTTGCGTTCCCCAAATATACTTCGCTTCTTCTGACGTCAATTCTTTTGGAATCGGATTATAATTATACACCTTTTTCAACGAAACATCTCCACCAATCGATAGTGGCTCAGTTTCTGGACTCCCCTGATAATAGTCAAAATAATTCGTCGAAGTTGGTGTCATAATCGCTTTATGTTTTGATTTTGCAGCGTGTATTCCTCCCTCTATCCCTGTCCAACTCATCACTGTTGCATTTGGCGCCAAACCTCCTTCTAAAATTTCGTCCCAACCAATAATTTGTTTTCCTTTCTTGTTAATATATTTTTCCATTCTTGTGATGAAATAACTTTGCATATGAAGCTCATCTTTTATGTTTAATTTTTTCATTAAATCTTGCACAAAAGCACTTTCTTTCCATCTTTTCTTTGGAACTTCGTCTCCTCCAATATGTATAAATTCGTATGGAAAAAGAGGAATTACTTCATCTAAAACATTTTCTAAAAACATAAAAGTTTCTTCTTTTGGACAAAAAATATTTTCGGAAACACCCCACATTTGCCAAACTTCTAATTTCTCGTTTATACAACCTAAATTAGGATACGCAGCTAACGCAGCTTGTGCATGTCCTGGCATTTCGATTTCTGGTATCACATCAATATGTAATTTTTGTGCATATGCAACCACATCTTTCACCTGTTCTTGCGTATAAAAACCGCCATATTTTTTATCATCAAATTTCATATCCGAATAAGCTCCAATTTGCGACCCATTTCGCCAAGCACCAACTTCAGTCAATTTCGGATATTTCTTAATTTCTATTCTCCAACCTTGATCATCTGTCAAATGCCAATGAAATTTATTGTATTTATAAGTAGCCAAATAGTCTAAATAACTTTTAACCTCATCTACTGTAAAAAAGTGACGACTTACATCTAAATGCATTCCACGATATGCGAATTTTGGTTCATCTTTTATTTTGAGATAAGGTAATTTAAGATCTTTTTTATGTTCTTCTATTAGCTGCAAAAGTGTTTGAATTCCATAAAAAAACACCTTTATTCGTTGGTGCTGCAATAAAAATTCCGTTTTGATTAATATCTAATTCATAGTACTCATCACTTCGATTTTCTGGACCAGCCAAATACATGACATTAATGGTATTATTAAAATCATTTTTTTTAGATTTCTGAATATCTTTTCCAGTTATCGATTTTACTTGTTGAATTAAATAATCAATTTCAGGAAAATTAGAGTCTGTATTAATAGTAATTTGTCGACCTAGAGGAAAAATTCCTGTAAAGATTTCTGTCTGTTTAGGTTGAGGAATAAAATTATTTTGAGCATACAAATAAATTGTAGAAGTTAGAAAACTCAAAATAAGGAAGATTTTTTTCATGTGTTAATTTTTGATAATGACTAAGATAAACTTGTTTTATCAAATAATAACGACGAAACTAGCAAAACATTCAAAATAAAAAAGCAAGCTTAATTCAGCTTGCTTTCTATTTTGGAAAATGTTTTATTTAAAAAATTACTCAACAATCAAGATGAAATAATTCTTTTTACCTTTTTGTAATAAAACATATTTATCTGCAATTAAATTTTCTGTTGTCAACACAAAATCTTCCGCAACCTTTTCTTTGTTTACAGAAATTGAGTTTGCTTTTAGTTCGCGACGTGCTTCTGAATTGGATTTTAAGAAGTTTGTTTTATCAGCTAAAGCAGCTACAATATCTAAACCTGCTTCGATATCTGCCATTGCTACTGTTGCTTGAGGAACACCTTCGAAAACTGATAAGAATGTATCTCCGTCTAATTCTTTTAAATCTTCTGAAGTCGATTTTCCGAATAAAACTTGAGATGCTTTTTCTGCTTTGCGTAATTCTTCAACACCATGAACTAAAATAGTAATTTCAGTTGCTAATTTACGCTGTAATTCACGTAAATGCGGTTCTTGACGGTGACGCTCGATTAAATCATCAATCGCTTCTTTTTCTAAGAATGTATAAATTTTAATGTAACGTTCTGCATCCGCATCTGCTTGATTTAACCAGAATTGGTAGAATTTATATGGAGATGTTCTCTTTTTATCTAACCAAATATTTTCACCTCCTTCAGATTTACCAAATTTAGTTCCGTCAGCTTTTGTTGTTAAAGGGCAAGTAAATGCAAATGCTTCTCCTTGAACTGTACGACGAATTAATTCTGTTCCTGTTGTGATATTTCCCCACTGATCAGAACCTCCCATTTGCAATTTCGCACCTAATTCCTTGTACAAATGCAAATAATCGTATCCTTGAATCAATTGATAAGTAAATTCTGTGAAAGACATTCCAACATTTGATTCTGAAGAAAGACGAGATTTTACTGAATCTTTCGCCATCATATAGTTTACAGTAATGTGTTTTCCGACATTACGAGCAAAATCAATAAAAGAAAAATCTTTCATCCAATCATAGTTATTCACTAATAAAGCAGAATTACCATTGTTTGTATCAAAATCTAAGAAACGAGATAATTGTGCTTTTATTCCAGCAACATATTTATTCAATGTTTCTTCGTCTAACAAACTTCTTTCTGCTGCTTTACCAGTTGGATCACCAATAAAACCTGTTGCACCACCAACCAAAGCAATTGGGCGGTGACCGTGACGTTGCAAATGAACCAATAAGAATATAGGAACCAAACTTCCCACATGAAGAGAATCTGCAGTAGGATCGAAACCTACATAACCAGAAGTCATTTCTTTATTTAGTTGTTCTTCTGTACCTGGCATAATAGTGTGAACCAGTCCTCTCCAAGTCAATTCTTCAATTAATGGATTCATAGTATATCTAATGTATTTTTAATCTAATTTTTACGAGCTACAAAGTTATGATATTTCAGTAGATTATAATATCATCATACTAATAAAAACTTATTTGATATATTTATTTAAAATTAGAATATAAACTACATGCAAACCTTATTCGAAAATGAAAAGTTCAAATGGATTAATTTACATAATCCGACCAAAGAAGAATTAAATGAAATTGCGATAACATATAATTTTCAGAAATTAACAATTGAAGATAGTTTAGAACCTGGGCATTTACCAAAATACGAATCCGACGATCAAAATGTTTCGTTTTTGCTAATTCGCTTTTTTGATAAGGAACATCGCATGTTAAAAAACATTATTCGAGAATTTAGTCACAAAATCAGTATTTATATTGGTTCAGATTTTATTGTCACAGTACATCAGAAGGAAACAGATATATTTGAAACGATTCAAAAAAAATATCTATCGAATCTAGAGCCTTCTAAAGTAACGATTAAAGGAATTTTGTATCGAATTATTTCTGGAACAATCAAAACATATGAACAACCTGCTTACCGAATGGATGAAGGTGTTGATCAATTGGAGCAACTAATTTTTTCGGATGATTTTAAAAAAATAAAACTGCAAAATTTATACAAAATAAAACGCGAAGCAACAGCATGTAAAAAGATATTGGATTATACGTTAGAAGCTTTAAAAGAATATCGTATGGATAATAAACGAACAAGTTCTTCGCAGGATTTGATCGAAGAAAATGTAAAAATGTTGCATTTGCATGCTCAGATTGTAGACGATGTACAAAGTTTGTTGACAATTTATCTCTCTATAAATGGTCAAAAATCGAACGAAATCATGCAGACTTTAACCATTTTTTCTGCCTTTTTCTTACCCTTAACATTTATCGCAGGAATTTATGGTATGAATTTCGATTTCATGCCCGAGTTAAATTACAAATTAGGTTATCCAATTTGTTTACTTATCATGTTAATAGTGGTAATTTTTATTTACTTTTGGTTCAAGAAAAAGAGATATTTATAAAATAATCAAGGTTTTCTATTAAGAAAACCTTGAAAAAAATGCTATAAATTCTCTATGAGGAGAAAATTATAAAAAAAATGTACTTAAGAAGGATTTTGTTCTAATAAAGGATTAGAATTAATCTCCGCAACAGGAATTACCCATTGCCATCTGTTATCAGTTGGTTCTATCGTATAAACATTGTTGATAACTGTTGTTACTTGATTTGCTCCAGTACGATCTAATTTTTGTCCAAGACGTTTTAGATCAAAAAATCTGAAACCTTCTCCCCAAAGTTCAATACGTCTGTTCAGTAAAATTTGTTGATAATACGCATCTCCAGTTACTGTAAAACTTGTAAAAGATGTATCTCTTGCTTTTTCTAAAGTTGATAATACTATTTTAGATTCAGTCTCTTTTCCTAATTTATATAAAGCTTCTGCTTCTATCAAATACATTTCTGCAACTCGCATAAATGGCACATCTCCCAATGGACTTGATGTACTTTCTGCTAAGAATTTTTGTGATGTATAAGCAAATTTCGAATAATTAGAAGGTAAATTTAAACTTGTATGTAATCCTGTTGGATCGACAACTTGAGTACGAACATCTGTTGTTGGAAAAGATTTATACAAATTAATATTCATCACTTTTGGAGCTGTTCTAATTTGAGATGAATTAAAATTACGCGACATATAAGCATGGAAGTTTCCGTAATAATCTGATTGATCTTCTTGAATTGATATTCCCCACATCCATTCTGGATTAGAAAAATCATTAAATCCAGCTTTATATTGTGCTTGTGACATAAGTGCAAAAGAATTCTTAACTTCATTAGCATATTCGGCTGCTTTTGCATAATTCTGTTGTACCAAAGCCACACGCGCTTTTATACCTGTAATTGTTTGCGTAGAAAAATGAGACGTATTTGTTGCTTTTTTACCTTCTAATAATGTTTGAGCTTTTTCCAAATCTTTCCAAATTTCTGTGTAAACATTCTCTACAGAAGCTCTTACTTTTGGATCTGCATCATTTGGATTATCTCGCAATACAATTCCTAAATTACTGTTATCGCCACCAGCAATATATCTTTTTCCATATAATTGAACCAATTGGAAATATGCAAAAGCTCTATAAGCATAAGCTTCTCCAATAGCTTGATCTTTTAGATCTAAATCACCAGTTGCATTTTCTCCATAAGTAATAATATTATTCGCATTTCTAATCATTGCATACCAAAATGTCCATGGATATGATGATGTAGTAGAAGATTCATTACTTTGAGAAGTCCATCTAAGTTCACTTACAAACCAACCATTACCTGTCGAAGGAAAAACGACATCTTCTCCCATAACATCTGTAATAATTAATTGTGCTGTATACCCATTATTCCCTTGAGAACTATTTTGACGAACATACATATTGCGATGCATTCCGTTAATTGCTGCCATAAGATTATCAGCAGTTGCATATACCGTTTCTTCTTGTACAGACGATGTTGGTGATGTATCCAAATAATCTTCGTTACAAGATGTAAATAATAGGGTTGATAAAACAATAGTTGATAAATATAATTTTATTTTTTTCATGATGTTTTTAATTAGAATGATACATTTAATCCAACACTTACTGTTCTTGATGGCGTATAACGATAAGTTGTTGTACCATCAAAAGACTGAGCTGGCTCTAATCCTGCTCTTGCTGTCCATGAATATAAATTTTCTCCAGAAACGTATATTCTTAGATTACTTAATCCAACAGTTTCAAGGTTTTTTCGATTAAATGTGTAACCAAATTGTACTGTACGAATTGATAAATAATCAGAACTAACTAACCATCTTGTAGTTGCAGCCGAAGCGTTTGTTGTATTTGCAGTACTCATAATAGGTACATCTGTAACAACTCCTGGATTTTTCCAAGCTCTTAACATATCTGTATGAATTGCTTGTCCTTGTGGATAAGAACTCATCAATGTTGCATAATTACTGTCATATGTTTTTCCTCCTAATTGATAGTTTAACATAATTGACGCATCAAAATTTCCTAATTTGAAATTATTTGTAATACTTCCATACACATCTGGTAAAGCAGATCCAGAATAAGCATATTGCGCGTTTGCATAATTCGTCGTAACCTTAGTTCCGTTTACTGTTCTTGTATTTGCATCATCAGCTTTAGAAGAATCTTGAACATATAATGCAGCACCATCAGAAGAATCAACACCATACCATTGGCGTAACCAGAAATCATACAAAGATTGACCTTCGGCAATTCTTTTTGTTCCACTAATAATTGCATCATTAGCACCATTTGCCATCTTGATCATTTCATTTTTATTAGATGCAGCAATTAGACCTAAATTCCATGAAAATTTTTCGTTACGAACAATACCAAAATTCAAAGACAATTCTAATCCTTGGTTTCTCATTTTACCAATATTTTGATAAACTGAATTCCCAGGAACACCTGCTGAATTAGGAACTGGCACAGCAAATATCATATCATTTACATCTTGTAAATAATATTCTATCGATCCAGAAATTCTATTGTTAAATAAACCAAAGTCAAGTCCAACATCAAATTGATTTTTAGTTTCCCACGTTAAATCTTTATTTCCTTGTTGTCCAAATAAAATTCCGCTTTCTGTTCCATTATTATAACCTAAATTATAAAGATTTAAATCTGCTTGGTAACCTGGTTCTTCATCCACTCCACCATCGTTTCCTACTTGTCCATAAGATGCTCTTAATTTAAGCTCATTTACAATTGAAGAATCTCTCAAAAAATCTTCTTTGTGGATATTCCATCCTGCACCAGCTGACCAAAAAACACCTTGATTATTTTCACTCGAAAAACGTGAAGATTTATCTAAACGAACAGATCCTGATAACATATATTTGTTATTGTAATCGTAGTTTAAACGTGCAAAATATCCTTCTTTTCTAATTACATAATTGTAACCTTCGTTTGCAGTTGTTGTCAAAAAATTTGACATTTCGTAGATTCCTGCTATTGTTTCTTTTTCTTTCGTTACAGAAGAATAATCAACTTTTCTTTCAAAAGATTCGTGTCCTAAAATTGCATCAAAATTGTGTAAACCAAAAGATTTTTTATAGTTGAATATTTGATTAAATGTTAACCCTTGGTATTTATAAGTTGTATTAGAAAGTCCTCCTTTTCCTGCATAATCACCAATTGTTGCATTAGCATATTCTTTGAAAGTATAATTTCTTACATCGTACCCCAAATTTGAAGTAAATGTTAATCCTTTTGCTAATTTAACTTCTGCATTAAATCGAGAATTGATAGAGTTTGTATTTTGCACACTATTATTTAATAATGTTTCTTGTAATACATTTCGACCAGAACTTGCACTTGACCCTCTACCTCTCGATTCGTTTCCATCGTAAACTGCATTTCCGTCCGAATCATAAACTCGCTGACCATTTGAATCATACAAATAAGGAGAATAGATAGGACCTATTGCACGTGTAAAATAAAATGGATTGATATAAGATGATCCTCCACTTGAATCTGCTTGATTAGATTTTACCAAACTACCTGTTAAATTTGTTCCCAATTTTAACCAATCAGTTACTTGAGAATCTACATTAACTCTGGCATTGTAACGTTCGAAATCAGATTTTATCACATATCCTTCTTCTTTATTGTATCCAAAACCAGCAAAATAAGTTGTATTTTCTGTTCCTCCAGAATAATCAAAATCATATTTCTGAAAAGAACCTGTTCTTGTAATATAATCTTGCCAATTGAAATCATCATACAATGCATCAGATGTGGTAAGTTTACCATCAACCACAACTTGATCATTTGCTACACCATAAATATTATTTTTAAGGTTGTTCGTGATTAAATTTGTTGATGCGTAAGCATTTGCTTCAGCTAAAGTTTTAGAAGGATTAGAAGCCATATAACCATTTCGCATAGATTCCCAAGTTGCAACATAATAATCGCCAGCACCTAACCTGCTATATTCTTGTGTTCCTCTTGAAACAATACCGTTGTTTGTCGAAAGTCTAAACGTTCCCGATTTCCCTTTTTTCCCTTTCTTAGTTGTAATCATCACCACTCCATTGGCTGCTGATGCACCATATAATGAAGTTGATGCAGCATCTTTTAATACTGTCAATGATTCGATATCATTTGGATTTAAATCTTGTAAACTTCCTGTATAAATAACACCATCTACCACATACAAAGGTGAACTTGATAAATTATATGATCCAACACCACGTACTTGTACAGATAATCCAGACCCTGGCTGCCCAGATCCCGTTGAAACTTGTACTCCCGAAACAGAACCATCCAATGCTTTAGCAACATTTGATAAAGGTCTATTTTCTATATCTTCTGCTTTTATTGTCCCAACAGAACCAACAACTGTTTCTTTTTTCTGAACACCAAATGCCGTTACAACTGTTTCTTGCAAATCTACCGTTTCGTTAGGTTTAGCTTTTATAACACCCAAATTATTACTCGAAACAATATATTCTTTTCCATTGATAATTAAAACCTCTCCAACTTTTGCATCTATATCAAATTCTCCGTTTTCGTTTGTGTAAGAAACCTTATTAGATCCCTTAACAGAAATTTGTACATCTGCTTCTGGAAAGCCATCACTATCATTAACAATTCCTTTAGTTTGCGCATACGAAAGTGACGCAAATCCTAAGAAAGTTAATAAGCTTAATGAAGTTATTTTTTTTCTCATGTTTAATAAATATTGATGTTGCAATGATATTTGACATAAAAAGATTTTATCAATATTTAACTCGTATTTAGATTTAATTAAACAAAAATTAGCAAAACATGCTAAAATGAGAGGGAAAAAGCATTAAGAAAATTAACAAATATTAACATTAAACAACGTTTAACATTTTCTTCTAAAGATTCAATTGTTAAAAAAACATCCTTTTTGTTGACGTTATATTTTAGTCGCTAATTTGTTTACTTATCATGTTAATAGTGGTAATTTTTATTTACTTTTGGTTCAAGAAAAAGAGATATTTATAATTCAGTATGATTTTCGTAACGGGAGGAACAGGTTTAGTTGGCGCACATTTATTAGTTGAGTTAGCAAAAAAGCAACAACCAATTCGTGCTCTGAAAAGAAAAACATCCAACACAAAAGCCATCGAGAATTTCTTTACAGAACAAAATGCTTTACAATTTTATCAATTTATTCATTGGATTGATGGCAATTTGTTAGATGTTACTGAACTTCCGAATTTATTACAGGGAATCGAAACCATTTATCACGCAGCAGCTTTTGTTTCGTTTGATGAACGTCAAGAAGAAGAAATTTTCAACACCAATATTTTAGGAACCGAAGCTTTAGTTAACGAAGCAATTGATTCTGGTATAAAAGAGTTTTTCTTTGTCAGCTCTATCGCTTCTATGGATGATTTGAATCCTGCCACAAAAATGATTGATGAACGCTCTGGTTGGAACAATAGTTTAACACATTCTTCTTATTCTATCTCAAAATTTAGAGCAGAAATGGAAGTTTGGCGTGCTTCGCAAGAAGGTATTAAAGTGATTATTATTAATCCTGGTGTTATTATCGGAACGTTAGACACAAAACGAGCAAGCGAAAGTTTGTTTCAACAAAATTCATCAAAAAGTGATTATGCACCTTCAGGCGGAACTGCTTTTGTTGATGTACGCGATGTGATTAAAATTTTCTTAGAATTAATTGATCAACAACTTTACAATCAGAAGTTCATAGTTATTTCAGAGAATAAAACGTATAAAGAAGTTTTTGATTATGTTTCGATGAACAGTAAACGTTCGGTAAAAACAGTTTCCAACGCAACATTAAAAATCATTAAAAGTCTTTCTGTTTTTAGTCGCATTTTTGGTGGAAAATATATGACAAAAGCTAATTATTATTCGCTAACCTCTGTTACAAATTACGATAATTCTAAAGTTAAAAAAGCATTAGATTACGAATTTATTTCAGTAAAAGATGCTGTCGATTATCATTATACTCGTTTTCAAAAACTAAATTCTACAAAATAGTTTACTTTTGTTTTATGGAACAACAATTCATCTCGAAACTTTCGACAAACGCATTTTCAGTAGAAGCTGGAAGCGTAAATGCCAAAAGCCCATCTAACATTGCGTTGGTAAAATATTGGGGAAAAAAGAAAAATCAAATTCCAACCAATAGCTCAATTAGTTATACGTTAACAAATAGTTACACAGAAACTGAATTGAAATTTTATCCAAAAATTTCAGACACTTTTGAAGTTGATGTTTATTTGGAAGGTGAATTAAAAGAAAGTTTTGCACCAAAAATCATTACTTTTTTTGAGCGAATTACAGCTTACATTCCATTTTTGAAGCATTATAAATTCGAAGTTCATACACACAACTCTTTTCCACACAGCTCTGGAATAGCTTCTTCTGCATCTGGAATGTCTGCGATGGCGTTATGTTTAGTTCAAATAGAGAATTTATTAGGCGCAAATTTATCTGAAGAAGATGCTTTAAAAAAAGCTTCTTTCTTGGCTCGTTTAGGTTCTGGAAGTGCTTGTCGTTCAGCTTACAAAGGTTTGGTTGAATGGGGAGAAAATGACTTTATTGAAGGTAGTTCAGATTTATTTGGAACAAAATATCCTGACACAGAAATTCATTATGTTTTCAAAACTTTTCACGATACAATCTTATTGATTCACGAAGGTCAAAAATCTGTTTCTTCAACTGTTGGTCACAATTTGATGAATGGACATCCTTATGCGGAACGACGTTTTGTAGAAGCAAATGACAATTTAAAAGCTTTATTACCTATTTTGAAATCTGGTGATATCAAAGCTTTCGGAGAATTAGTAGAACACGAAGCGTTAACATTACACGCGATGATGATGATGTCGAACCCTGCTTTCATTTTAATGAAACCAAATACAGTTGCAGCTTTAGAAAAATTATGGGAATTCCGTCGTGAGACTGGAAATCATCTGTATTTTACGTTAGATGCTGGCGCAAATGTACATTTGCTTTATCCAAATCAAGATGCGGAAGCAATAGAAATCTTCATCGAAAATGAATTGAAACCATTCTGTCAAAACGGAAATTACATAAAAGATAAAGTGAATTTTTAATCACTTCTAAAACAATAAAAGGTTGTCAATAATTGACAACCTTTTATTGTTTTAGTTTTTTTTTAATATATTTAACTTCAAATATATCAATAACATGTATTCAAAAATATTTTTATTATTAGTACTTTTATATTCTAATATTGGCTATTCTCAAATGCAATATTATGATGTAAAAGGAAATAAAATTACAGAAAAACAATTTCAAAAAATAAATAGAAAAGCTAATCAACTAAAAGTTTATAACGATTCTTTACAAATTTCAAAAATTATTCCTATTCGTTCAGTAAACGGAGAAATAAATACTACTGAGTTTATTGCAAAGCTTAGTAATAAGTTAGGGATTGAGATAAATAATCAATACCCTACAGTTATTACCTATTATCCAGGAAAAGATAGTTGTAATTCTTCAAGTTCAGCAAATCCTAAAGATATAGCTAGTATACAAGTTTTCAAAGAGAATGAAGCTAATAAAATCATTACAACAAATTTTATTAATATTTTTAAAAACAACGAAGGAATTAAAACTTTAGATTATTTAATTTGGTATAAAGATCCAAATCAAATAGTAGAAAAAACATTTTTTGTAGATCATTACCCTTGTTCAAGTTTTGTTATTTTGTACAATAATAAATACCGTAGTTATTATGGAGAATTCTCATATACAGAAATAACTAAGCAGCTTAAAAAAATACTTTCTCCTTAATAACCAAAATAACCAAACTCAAAAATCCTGACATACCAAGTACGACGATTATATTTCCTATCATAATTTCTACAGGAAATAAAACAAATCGGATAATTGAAATTAGAACTGTAATAAAAACAATTTTTAACCAAAATTGATAATCAAACTTTATTCGAGAGATTTTTTGTTTTGGCATATAATAAATCCATATTGCAATAAAAATAGCTCCAATAAATGTGCTAAAATGTTGTAGAAATTTATAACCTTTTACTTCGATCGGATTATTAAACCAAACTTCTTGTAAAGCTGGAATCAATTTTACAAAAAATCCCCATTCATGTGTAAAAGCATCCCAAAAAAGATGAGAATATGTTCCAATTATAATCGAAACTATAACAATTAACCAATGTGTCTTAAAATGATTATTCCAATCAAAATCTAAAAACTCTGCAAATCGTTCTTTTAAAAAATATGGTAAATGTTTGATTAAAATATTTCTTACAAACAGATGAAATACGAAACAATACACCAACGCAATTGGTAAATCAAAATAAATTGCTCCCCAAAACAAATGACTGTGCGTTGCTTCGATTTTCATTCGAGTAAAATATTCCAAATCTGGAGACATAGAACCAATGATTAAACCAGTCATTGAAAACCATTTTGGTTGAATCTTTTTTAGTGGAAGTACAATCGCAGGATGGCAAAAAGTAAGTGGCATTTAGATTTTATTTGAATACAAAGTAACTCAATATTTTATTTAATTTCCAAAACGTTTAATGTTTACTTTTCTTTCTTTAATTTTCAGTATCAACGTTTCGTATTCTGTATTTTGCTCCTTTTCTACCGTTACTTTATTTAAGTATTTCTTTGCATAAACATGTTCTGGTAAACTTTTTTCTGCAATATGAAACGTATAATTTCCAACAGGAAGAAAAGCAGTATATTCTCCACGATCATTTGTTCTAACAGAAAAAACTTGTCCATTTTCATGATTAAAAACTAACGTAAATCCAAACAAATTCGCCGAAACTTGATATTCTAATTTAGAAGATAATTCGTATTCTATTTTACCTCTTACAACACCTGTTTGTTGCATTGGAATAGAAATAGAAGTTGTTTTGGTTTTTAAACTAATACTGTAATCTTGGGCAAACCATTTTTGTCCAGGAAGAGTGATTAAATAATTTCCATAAGGCACTTTTTTATACTTCACATTTCCGTCCAAATCTGTAATAAAATTGGTATCGTTTATTTTTACATTACGATTATCAGCTACTTTATCACCTTCATCAAAAATACCATTTGCATTGTAATCATAAAACACAAATAAGTTTAATGTTCCATCTTTTACATCAGTCGCTGTACGTTTCGCTGGCAAATTATATTGTACCCCAACTTGCAAATATGTTTGTTTACTGTACAACATTTTAGAATTGTATTGACTAAAATTTGCTTGTGTATTAATTATTAAATTATCAATTGGTTGATAATCTACTGAAGCACCAAAAGTTAACGTATTCCCGAAATTTTTGTCGATATTATAATATGTTGACAAAGCTGTATTTAACCTTTTCTTGAAAAAGCTTTGACGATAACTTGCTGATGTATTAAATCTTTCTAATTGATGATTCAAATTATTAGTCGAATAAACTTCTGCAATCATCATACTTCCTCGTTGATAAGTTGTATTCAACTGAAAACTTTTCATGTTCCAAGTTAATTGTCCATAAATAATTGGATCAACTTTATCCAAATCATTCAACTCAGAAAAACCTCCCAAAGCATTCAACACCACTTGATGAACACGCGAATTAGACAACCATGTAAATGAAGTATTTACGTATGCTGATTTAAAATTCATTGGCGTATACGTAAAGGATTCGAAATTTAAAACATTTGATTTTTCGATATTAAATTTAGGTGAAACAGAGAAATTAAAATGTTTTGCTAATTTAAATGCAATGCCAGTTTCAAAACGTAAAGCTTTCGATTCATTGGCTTGTGTATAATTCGTTAAATATGGATCGATCGATTTTGGATTGTTATTCGTTAATGTAAAGGATGTCCACATAGAAAATTTAGAAAACGAACGTTGCAAACGTTGATTAAGGTACAATGCACCTTTTCTAGTTCCTGGATAATATCCTGAACTGAAATAATTGGAACTATAAAAATCGAACTTTCCTATTGTTCCCGAAACATTTGCTGAGGCTGATAATGAATTTTCAGCTTTATTATTATCTGCAAATTTCGAAAATCCATATCCAAATTTCACAGAATGACTCCATTTATTTGGCGTAATCCATTTATAACCGTTTGTTAAAATAAAATTTGTCGTAGAATAACTTCTATCATATAAGGCAGTCGTTTCCAACTCGTTTTTTCCGTTGACTAAAAAACGTCCATTTGCAAAAGTTGTATAATTATTCTTTAAATCATCTTGATGTAAATGATCCAATAAATTGTAGTTTTTCTCAATAGTTCCTACAACAATTCGGTTATCATTTTTATCATAATTATTAAATAACATCAATCCACGACCATTAATCGGCATATCAAAATCGTTATTATTAATTGACCCGATTAAAACTCCTTTATTTTTTCGTTGATACTTTATCCAAGTATCTGTTAATACATCATCTTGATTAACATTCCATTTAGTAGAATTCAAATTATAAGCTATCTCATTCAATCCAACCGAAAATTCTTGGTGAGCCATCAAATTATAATTTGCATTTGTCGAATTAATATCACGCGCTGTTAAGCGAACATAATTTGTTGACTGATTTGTCCAAGCTTGATTTAACATCGTAGGATCTACATATACACGATTTGAACTTGCATTCTGAATTGTAAAAAAAGCATTTCCAAGAAAATCGTTATTTGTTGAATACCCTGAAACATTAACCTGAAATGTTTCCATTTTCATCATATCTCGGTCAACATATTTCGAGAAACGAACTGTTTTTTCTTGAAAAGCTGGAACATCAACTCGTTTATTTTCTGATGTAAAATTTCCCCTAAAATCAGGAAAAACATTTGTCAATAAAATATTTTCTGATTGATTTCCCATATTCATTACTTTCAAATCATAATGAATAGAATCGCCTTCTTGACGATAAAATATATTGGTTTGAACAGGAAAAATTTTGATTACTCGCTTTTGTTGAATAATAATTGATGTAGACGAATTTCCTATTTCTTTTTTTGTTAAAAAATCGACAATGCTAAATTCTAACGATAATTTCCCAGCCATTTGCGATTTATTGACTGTGAATTTCATCGGAATGAATGCTTTTTTGTTGGGATTGATTTTTATCTTCAGATTATCCTGAGAATATGATCTGATAGAAGCTGGAATTTTCAGTCCCAGACGTGCATCAATTGTATCGTTTGATGTATTCTCTAATTGCAAAATAACTGTAAAATTGTTGTCATCTTCTAATGAAATTTCTTTTACTGTATTAAATTTCAATCCATTATTTAAGTTTTGAGCACGTAAATTCTGTCCACTATTAATGAAAAGCAGAATAAAAAATACGCTTCGAAAATAATTGATAAAAAAATGCATTTTGGTTTACAATGGAGTAATTGTGTACAACAACGATGTGGAATAATTTCCTGGTTTACTGTTTAAAATTTTACTATCCGAAGGTGTTGTCGAATAAATAATATTGTATTTTTTAGAAGCAGTTTTTGTACTATTTGTAATCAACGATTGATTATAATTTGACAATTGAATTTCATTCGAAAGTCGATTCGTTTCAGTATCTTTCAGCTGAACTTTAATCGAATTTAATTGAAGATTTTCTGAATTGCTTGACTGTAAATATTGATTTAACGAAGAAACTTGAATATCGTAAGCTGTATCAGAAGAAACTACAAGTCCATTTTGATACTCTTTTCGAACTCCATTTTTATAATCTTGTACGGTATTAAAAACTAATTCTCCATTTATAGCAGATCCATCAACAGAAATAGAAAGTGTAGGAACTGGTTCGTAATTTCCATTCGGACTAATTTGCATTTCAATAGAAAAAGGACTTGTTCCGATAACATTTCCAAATTCATTCAACAATGAAAATTCCATCTGAATAGGATAATTATTCCAAGATTTTAAAGGATTTAAATAAGTTCCCGGATCAATAACAATATTATAATTTAAAATAATACTTCCATATTTTCCAGCTGGAGTATTAATAACCAAAGGAGAGTTTCGAATAAAATAATTCGGTGAAAAAGCCATCGCAATATTACTTTGAATAACTCCTATTTGATTTATCGTAGGGTAATTCTCCGAATAATATTGAGAAGTTGAGTAATTATTAAATCTTAACTTCAACTTATCAACAGGAAATTCTTTTTTCTGAGAATTTACAATCTGCGAAACTACACGACCTACTAAAGACCAATTCTTATAGTTTAAAGCGCCATTCATTTGCAATTGTACTGTAACAATGTTGTTTACAGTAACTCCACTACTTCCATTCACTTGCACCCAACCGTTATTATGTGCATTTATCGTAAATTGTGCAGAAGATATAATTGAAATCAACATGATATATGTTGATAAAATGGTTGGTAAAAAATTTTTACTTATCATTTGAGAAAGTCAATTCAGCAATTTTCAATTGATCATCCTTTTCAAAACTCAAAGTTGATGTGACAATATACGAGCCTTTTGCAAAGTCTTTTGGCAATGGTATATATACAATTCTTTTATCATTTGGTAAACTATAAAAAACTACATCTTGAAGTTTTATTTGCTCACCATTTTCTTGATTAATGATTTCATTTTTAATCGTTCCTTCACTCCAAACATTTCCCTCATTGGCAATATTAAGAACTAAACGATTTTCAACTTTATCATATACAAAATTGGTAAATTCTACATTTGTTTCGCGTCCAATGTTCAATCTTTGATAGATTTTAACTCCAGTTCGAATCGAAATTTTAATGTTTTCACCACTTTTATTTTTCCCAGCAACAGGATTTGTCTGCGTAATGTACATCATTGTTGTATGTACACTTTCTGCATTTACCTTTTCTGGAACTTGCATAAGAACTTCGATTTCTTTCGATTCTTTAGGTAAAAGTGTAAGAGTATTATTTGGTAAAACTGTAATCCAGTTTGCATTACTAGTTGGTAATGTATTAGGTTCCGAAACTATATTTGCTCCAAAATCATCATACTTCCAATCTTTAAAAGAAATTGCCAACTCTAATGTATTAACATCACTAACATTAGTTACCAAAATCTTTTTACGCTCAGACTCGCCAGGATTTAGAGTAAAATAAGTCCTTGGAGGACTCACAGAAACTCCTGACTGCGCATTAACTTTACTTGAAAAAAGTAACACGACTAAAGAAACGATTGTTAAAAAACGAAGAACTTTCATAAGAAAAAGCAGAAGTAATGTTTCGCAACATTACTTCCTTATTTAATTATATTATTGTGCTTCAATTGTATATGTAACAGTTGTTGTATAAACGTTTGGATTTTCAACGTTGTAGTATTTGTTTACATAATCGTTGTTTCCTTTTCCATTATATGCTACATTAAATTTTAAATCTGTTCCACCAACAGTACTAGAAATCAGGTTTTTATCAGATTTATCTAATACAACATTGCTAAATGTAGAAGAATTTAAAATATTTCCTGTTCCTAAAGTTGCTTGTAAATTAATTGTATTTGCAGCAATTTTATCAGTTGTTCCGTCTTTTGTAAAAACTAAATTTTCATTTTCAGATTTTACTTTAACAGCGAAACCTCCTGTACTATAAACTACTAAATGGTCATTCATATTTGCTGTTACACCGTTAGAATAATCATCTTTTGTTTTATATTCTAAGTTAACTGTGTTATCACCACCAATTACAATTGTTTGAATTGGGTATAATTTCACATTTAAAGTTGCTTGAGCTGTTTGTGAAAAAGCTAATCCTGAAACTAATGCGCAGAAAATCGTTAAAATGAATGCTGATTTTTTCATAATTCTATAAATTGTTAAAATTTTTGACTTAAAAACTTGTTAATTTTTCAGGTAGTGGTTATATTTATAATCTGCATTTGTTTGAATGCGGATGCAAATTTAGAAGTTGTTTTTTGTCTTAAAAGATTAAAATAGTCTAAAAAATGATGAAAAACGACATTTCTAACTATTTAATTCGGAGCAACTTGTCTGAATTTAGTTGGAGAAATTCCGGTGTTTTTCTTGAAGAATGCAGTAAAATTGGTCTCTTGAAGAAAGTTTAACTCTAACGCAATATCTTTTATTGACATTTTTGAGTTGACTAATAAAATCTTTGCATTTTTCATTAATTCTTCCACAATCATATCTTTTGCTGATTTACCAAAAACAATTTGTGTTGCTTTATCTAATCTTCTTTTTGTAACAAATAAATGATCTACATAAAATGAAACTTGTTTATGCTCATTTACATTCTCTTGTACCAATTTTTTAAATTTTGTAGCCACTTCAACATCAAAATCATCTTGTACAAATTGCGCGCGCAAATCGACAGTTTCTATTTGTCCATTAATAATAATTCGTTCTAACAAATTATGTGCTAATTTAATATCCAATTCATTCTCGAATGCAGTGAAGAAATAATGCAAATAATTAGAATGAAAAATTGGTGCAGAACAAATTGTATTTTCTACAATATTGATAATATCGCGTGAAAAAAGCGTGCTGTTTTCTAACTTTAAATTTTCTTCGATTGATTTTGAATAAAATTCTTGTTTAAAAACAATATAATATGCGTCTGTACGAGAAGTTTGTTTCACAAAATCTTGATTGATATTTGGAGCTATAAAAAGAAAATGATTTTTGGGAATAGTATAATCTTTTCCATTTATTCTGTGAATAAATTTTTTAGATCCTGACCAAATTATTCCAAAATATTCATCAATAGAAAATTCTTTTCTCAACTCCTCTACTTGCGCGACATCATTCAATTCGAATGCAGTTATACCTACATCAAAAATCAATTTATTGTAAACATTAAGATCTTTCAACAACATAAATCTATACAATTTTATAATGTTTGTTATACAAAATTACGACCAATTTTTATCAAACACATTGATACAAATCAATTTATAAAAAAAGGGTTGCAAACTTAATTAGAATTTCATGAAGTCAAACATTAAATTGTAACAAGTATTGTTATTTTAAATGAATAAAAAAAAGTCTCAAAAATATTTGAGACTTTTTTATTTTTAAGGAATATTGTATTAATAATTTCCTGATGCTTCTTTTCCTTGTACAATTGCCAAAGCAGATGATGTTCCAATTCGTTTAACACCTAAATCAATCATCTTTTTTGCTTCTTCTGTCGTACGGACTCCGCCTGAAGCTTTAACTGGTAACGAACCTGCATTATCAAGCATTAACTTAATCACATGTTCATTCGCTCCGTTTGGCTCTCCATTTTCTGTTTTATAAAAACCTGTCGAAGATTTTACAAATACTTTTGAGGCATTTTCTTCTCCAACTTTATTTAAAACAATATCACGAATAAGTTGTGTAATTTCAACAATTTGTTCATCTGTTAAAGCGGCAGTTTCTATAATCCATTTTACAACTTTACCTTCACGTAAAGCCACTAAAGTGGCAGCTTCTACTTCTTCTTTTACTTTATCGCTATCTCCTTTTTTGAACGCTTCATAGTTAACTACAAAATCTAATTCATCGGCTCCATCAGCAATCGCTTTTTGCGCTTCTCTCAACTTTTCATTCAAATCGTAAGTTCCTTCAGGAAAACCAATTACAGTTCCCAAAACAACATTCGATTTTTTCTCATCCAATAATTCACGCACTGATCTTACATAATCAGGACGAATCATTACTGCATAAATCTCATTATCCATGGCCTCTTGTGTTAACTTGTGTACCATATCTAATGTATCAGAATTCGAAATACCTGCTTGTTCAGGTGTTTTAAGATACGTCGAGTCTAAATATTGATTAATATTCATCTTTGTATATTAAAGTTTTATTTGTCTATCGATTGGTTGCTCCAACGAGATAATTGTCTCTGTTCGTGTTACACCATCAATTTGCTGAATTTTTTTATTCAACACATTCATTAAATGTAAATTATCTCGACTCAAAATTTTAAGAAAAATTCCATAATTACCTGTTGTAAAATGAGCTTCCACTACTTCCGAAATTTCTTCCAAAGCTTTTACAACTAATTTATAAGAAGAAGGCTTGTCCATAAAAACACCGACAAAAGACATCGTAGAATAACCAAGGATAGCAGGATTTACAATAACTTTTGTAGAATCAATCACTCCAGAAGTTTCTAACTTCTTTATACGTTGATGAACCGCCGTATTCGATATTCCCAACTCTTTCGCCAACTGCGAAACAGGAATATTAGCGTTATCCATAAAAGCATTCAGAATCAACTTATCGATTCCGTCAATCTCTACTTGACCATTTTCGTGGATTCTCACCTTTTCTAAAAATTAAACCGCTACAAATTTAATATTTTAAAATGGTATAAACGGGAAAATGGTCGCTATATCCTCCGAAATATTTTCCACCAACAAAAGTACGAAATGGTAAACCTGTTGATTTTCCGCCTGTATTCTTTAAAAAATCGGCATCAAAAATATCTGTTTTTATATATTCTAAATTTGATAGAGAAGATAAAAATCCTTTCGAAAATAGTTGCTGATCAAACAACATCCATTGATTTTTAAAAATCATTGATCCTCTTTGATAAGATTGCAGACCTACCATTGGATTAAACAATTCGTTTCTGTTTATCTCTTCTTGTTTCGCTCGAGTATTTAATTCTGTAATTAAATCAGGATTTGTTGGAGAATCATTAAAATCTCCAATAACCATTATTTTTTCCGAATAATTTTCGGTTAACAAATCGTTAATTCTTTTTCGAATGGTTTTAAAAATATGTTGACGCTTTAATTGATTAATCTCTTTATCAATTTTAGAAGGTAAATGCACAATAAAAACATGTACAATTTCTCCTACTAAATTTCCTTTCACGTACAAAATATCGCGTGTATAAGATTTATTATCGAACTGATCTTTAAATACAAATCGAATGGGTTCACTTTCTGTGACTTCAAAAAATTGTTCGCGATAAATCAACCCTACATTTATTTTTCGCTCATCTAAAGATTCGAATAACAACGTTTTATACGCTCCTTCTTTAAGAAAATCATTCTGCACCAAATCTTGTAAAACCTCATCATTTTCTATTTCAGATAAGCCAACCAAATAAGGTAATTCCTTTGTTTCTAATTTGCCAATTTTCGAGATACAAAAAGCAATTTTATTCACTTTTATATCATATCGATTATCTTTCCATTTGATGAAATTACTTGGCAAAAATGATTCTTCCGATGATTTAGAATAAAAATTTTCTGTATTATAAAATGCTATTGTCGCGAAGTTTTGTTTCAAAAGAATTGTTTTTGCTAAAATAAGAAAGAATGTATGTTTTTAAAAATTTGATTCATTCTAAAAATATTTTAAAAGTTAGTTGAAGCACGAAGTTGAAAAAAAAAACGTTCAAAAATTATCAACTTGAACAATTTTTATCTAATATATTATCAACTTGAACAGCGATTAAAAAACATGTTAAATGTTATGCTAAAATTCGTGTAAATGATTGATTTATGGTCAATTTAATCTGCTAAAAATTGTATATTTGCAAAGTTTGCAGTTTTTGCAATCAAAATTGAAAAGATGTAATTTTAATTGACTATTAAACAATAGTCTCAAAAAAATTTAAAACATAATGTCAAAAATTCATTACACACTTACGGATGAAGCTCCGATGTTGGCAACACATTCATTTTTGCCAATCGTTCAAGGATTCACGAAAACAGCTGATATTACAATTGAAGTTCCAGATATTTCTTTAGCTGGACGTATTTTAGCTAACTTTCCAGAATTCTTAAAAGAAGAACAAAGAATTCCTGATGCTTTAGCAGAATTGGGAGCTTTGGCGACTACTCCGGAAGCAAATATCATCAAATTACCTAACATTTCGGCTTCTGTTCCTCAATTAGACGAGGCAATTGCTGAATTACAAGCAAAAGGTTTTGCGGTACCAAATTATCCTGCTGAACCAAAAAATGAAGATGAAAAAGCAATTAAAGCTAGATACGGAAAAGTTTTAGGTTCTGCTGTAAACCCTGTTTTACGTGAAGGAAACTCTGACCGTCGTGCGCCAAAAGCTGTTAAAAACTATGCAAAAGCTAATCCTCACAAAATGGGAGCTTGGGCTAAAGATAGTAAAACAGAAGTTGCATACATGAAATCTGGAGATTTCTATGGTACTGAAAATTCAACAACTTTAGAAAACGCAACTGAATATACAATCAAATTTTACGGAGAAGATGGTTCTGTTCAAGAATTAAAAGCTGCAGCACCTTTAAAAGCTGGTGAAGTAATTGATTCTTCTGTAATGAATTTAAACTCTTTGCGTTCTTTCGTTCAAGAAGCAATTCAAGAAGCAAAAGATAAAAATGTTTTATTGTCTGCTCACTTAAAAGCAACAATGATGAAAGTTTCTGATCCAGTTATTTTTGGAGCTATCGTTGAAACTTTCTTTAAAGATGTTTTTGTAAAATACGCTGATACTTTCAAAGCATTAGACATTAACCCAAATAATGGTTTAGCAGATTTATTCGAAAAAATCAAAGGTCAACCTCAAGAAGCAGAAATCAATGCTGCTATTGAAGCTGATTTAGCAAACGGACCACGTGTTGCAATGGTTAATTCTGATAAAGGAATTACAAACTTCCACGTTCCTTCTGATATTATTGTTGATGCATCTATGGCTGCATTAGTAAGAAATGGAGGAAAAATGTGGAACAAAGATGGTGCTGAAGAAGATACAGTAGCTATTATTCCAGACCGTTCTTATGCAGGATTCTACGAAGCTGTTGTAGATGATATGAAAGCAAACGGTGCTTTAGATCCTACAACTATGGGTTCTGTTCCTAACGTTGGATTGATGGCTCAAAAAGCTGAAGAATATGGTTCTCATGACAAAACTTTCCAAGCTCCAGCAAATGGAACAATTAAAGTTGAAGATGTAAACGGAAACGTATTATTAGAGCAAAAAGTTGAAGCTACTGATATTTTCAGAATGTCTCAAACAAAAGATGCTCCTATCCAAGATTGGGTTAAATTAGCTGTTAACAGATCTCGTTTATCTGATACACCAGCAATTTTCTGGTTAGATAAAGGAAGAGCTCATGATCAACAAATCATCAAAAAAGTTGAAAAATACTTAGCTGATCATGATACAACAGGTTTAGATATCCGTATCATGGACGTTAAAGACGCCATGAAAGAAACTTTAAGCCGTGCAAGAGAAGGAAAAGATACTATTTCTGTTTCTGGTAACGTATTACGTGATTACTTAACAGATTTATTCCCAATTTTAGAATTAGGAACTTCTGCTAAAATGTTATCTATCGTTCCATTGATGAACGGAGGTGGATTATTCGAAACTGGAGCGGGAGGATCTGCTCCAAAACACATCGAGCAATTCGTAGAAGAAGGTTATTTACGTTGGGATTCTTTAGGTGAATTCTTAGCTTTACAAGCTTCTTTAGAGCACTTATCTCAAACACAAGGAAATGCAAAAGCACAAACTTTAGCAGACGCTTTAGATGAGGCTAATGCAAAATTCTTAGCGACAGATAAATCTCCAGGTCGTAAATTAGGAACTATCGATAACCGTGGTTCTCACTTCTATTTAGCAATGTACTGGGCTGAAGCGTTAGCTAATCAAACAAAAGATGCAGATTTAGCTGCTAAATTTGCTCCAGTTGCAACAGCAATGCAAGAAAACGAAGCAAAAATCAACGAAGAATTGATTGGTGCACAAGGAAAACCTCAAGATATTGGTGGTTATTACAAAGCAGATTTTACTAAAACAACTGCTGCAATGCGTCCATCTGCAACATTAAATACAATTGTTGACGGAATCTAATCCTTCAACTTTTCTTTATAAATACAAAACCTCAATCATAATGATTGAGGTTTTTTTATCTTCAAAAATATGATTTTAATAAGTTGTTAACATATCATCGACGCTATTAATACTTTATCATTTTTATTGTAAGATTTCATTGTTAGGTTTTAACGAAACTTCAAGAAAAAATTTAACAAATCTTTATTTTTTTATCAATAGAGTTAATGATAATTTTAAGAATTCAGATTTATTTAATTTCTGTCTAACTATATACTCACATGAAATATTTTTATTTACTCGCATTATTCTTTAGTACAATTACTGCTTTTGCACAGTCCAAATTAGAAACTGCTTTAAAAAATCTTGAATCAAATTATGCACAAGAAAAAGTTTATTTATTATTTGATAAAGAAGATTATATTGCTGGAGATAATATTTGGTTTAAAGCTTACACACTAAACGGATACAAACCAAGTAGAATTTCTACAAATTTGATTGTAGAATTATATGACAAAGAAAAAAAGTTGTTGGATCGTAAATTAGTTCCAATCGTTAATGGAGAAAGTGAAGGAACTTTAAATACAAAAGTAGAAAACGAGGAAGGTATTTATTTTGTTAGAGCTTATACAACTTACATGACATTTTTTCCTGAAGTTTTTCAATACATCAATCAACTAAAAATATATAATCCAACTTCAAAATTAAAAATTGTTCCTAATAAAGATCTAAAATGGCAAGCGAAAGCAGTTGCCGAAGGAGGAAATTTTATTCAAAATCAAACGACCAAATTCGCAGTTCGATTACAATCTGATGGAGAATTACCTAAGAAATGGAGTGGTTTTGTATTCGAAAAAAATAATCCAACTGCAAAAATTACAAATTTTGATAATTTAGATGAAAATGTTGCCACTTTTTCACTTAGAGCAGAAGAAGGAAAATCATACCAAGTACACATAATTGATGAAAAAGGTATTGAGCAAATTATCGATTTACCAGAGGCAAAAAAAGAAGGTATTTTATTAAAAATAGCTCGTAATGATAAGGATATTATGATACAATTGAAAAGTATCAATCAAGAAAATCCTTTGTTGAATCATAAAATTATTGGAACAATAAATAATGAACTTGTCATGAGTTCTCAAATTGTAAAAAGTGTAGAAACTGTTTCTACATTAGTTCCGAAAGAAGTAATAGAAAATGATAAAGGTATTTTAAATATCACCATTTTTGATGGGAATGATAAAGAAGTTGCCAATCGATTAATTTTTATCAATCAAAAAGAATTAGCTCAAAAACCTAACATTATTTCAGAAATCAATTCTAATCCAAGAGAATTAAATACGATAGATGTTAATACAACCGATGATATTGTTTTTACTGCTGTTATCAAAGATCAAGATCATTTTGATGAAGACAATCTACTTTCTGCAATGTGGTTAACACGAGATTTTACTTCTAAAATTGGACATCCTTCACAATATTTCAAAAGTTCTAAATTCTCAGAAAATTTAGATGCACTTCTTATTTCAGAAAAATGGAAAAGATTTGTTTGGGAAGATATTATTGTAGGAAACATTATAAAACCAGAATTTGAAACAGAGCATCGTTATTTATCATACAAAGTGAAAGCGTATAATAATGGTAGAGAATTGAGCAATGGATCGTTAAGTATAATTTACAAAACACAGGATAGAGAAAAAGATTTTGCAACACTTGATACAGATTACGAAGGTAATTTCGAAATGAATAATTTGTTTTATTATGGTCCAATGGCAATGAATTATTACTTGAATTCAGAAAATGGAAAATCAGCCAACAACGGAACCTTAACTTTATCTGTTGTCCCAAATTATAAAAGCACAAGTTATAAATCTAAATTACCTACAACACCTTATTTATTAGAAGAATTGTCCAATGCAAAAACAAATGAGGAAATAGCTAAACAAAATACATATAAACAGAATATCAAAATCATCAATGATAAGAGTATTCGACTAAAAGAAGTTGTCGTAAAAGCAGATAAAAAATCGAAAACAGAAAAGCTGAATAATGAATTAAGTAGTGGGATGTTTCAAAGCATCAACGAAACAGTGATTGATTTTGTGAACGAAAATCAACCAATAGAAGGTTATACTAATATTGCAGATTTTTTAGCAGGAAGAGTAGCAGGGCTGACAGTTTCTAATGGCGTTCCGAAAATCAGAAATTCTGAAGTTGCCATATACTGGAATGAAATGAAAATGACTTCTGATAATCTTAGTAGTATCAATGTAAGAGATATTGCGATGGTCAAAATTTTCAAAGGAGCAGGTTTACTTGGAAATGCAATTGCAATTTATTCGAAAAGAGGAAGTGATGCTCCTGTTGATAATTCGCCAATGTTTGCAAACAACTTGATTCAAATTGGTGGATACAATAAAGCTTTACCTTATTTTAATCTTGATGATTATGAATCGCTTTACAACGATGTACCCAACGACATTCGAAATACTTTATATTGGAATACTGCTTTATTTGCTGTACCAGAAGAAAAAACAGCAATCGAGTATTTTAACAATGACAAACCTGGTAATTATAAGTTAACTATAATTGGTTTCGACCAAAAAGGGAATGCCGTGTTCTACGAAGGAAAAATAGAATAATAATAAAAAACGTTTTGATTAGCTCAAAACGTTTTTTTATTTAATTATTTTTCAATAAATTAACTCATAATACCAACACTATTATGAAAGTTAAATTTGTTATCACTCTTTTTTTTCTATTATTAATTAATTCTAATGGACAAACAAAATTAGATTTCGCTATTAAAAATCTTGAAGAAAATTATGCGCAAGAAAAAATTTTCATTCTTTTTGACAAAGAAAAATATATAGCAGGAGAGAATATTTGGTTTAAAGCTTTATTATTTAATGGATATCAACAAAGTACTATTTCTACAAATCTATTTGTCGAATTATATGACAAGAATAAAACATTAATTGATAAAAAACTACTTCCTATAATTAATGGACAAAGTGATGGTAGTTTTACTTTAAAAGACGATTTAGAAGAAAATGTCTATTATTTAAGAGCTTACACAACATATATGACAAATTTTTCTGAAGATTTTCAATACATCAAACCTATTCTGATATATAATCCGAAATCTAAATTAAAATTAGTCAAAAATGAAAACATTAAATGGGATGCTTCGGTTCATCCTGAAGGAGGGACTTTTATTGAAAAACAAACAACAAAATTTGCAGTTCGATTAAAATCTATTGGTGATTTACCTAAAAAGTGGAAAGGTTTTGTTTTTGAAAAAGATAACCCTTCTACTAAAATAGTCGAATTCAATAATCTTGACGAAAATATTGCTACATTCTTTTTACGCGCAGAACCAAATAAAATATATCAAATACAAATAAATGATGAAAATGGAAATGAGCAAATTATTGATATTCCTTTAGCTAAAAAAGATGGTGTAAAATTAGCTATTCAACAAAATTCCGATTTTATACGCTATTCATTAACTGCAATTAATAAAAACTTAAACAATTATGTAATTGTCGGAACTATTAACAATAAACTAGTTTATAAAGCTACGATCATAGATAATAGACAAACTTTTTCAAGTAAATTGCCACTGTCTATAAATGATAATCAAAATGGGATATTGAATCTGCATATTTTTGATGAGAATCAGAACATAGTCGCACACAGACTTGCATTTATTTTTTGCAAAGAAAATGAAAGTAACAACAAAATAATAAAGTATTTAGACAATGCTTCACAACTTTATCAAACATCAACTAAAATAGACACATTAAATCAAAAAAAATATTTAAGTGATTTATTTTTAAGTAGTGATATGAATTTTAAAATACACAATCCTTCACAATATTTTGTAAATAATAATCAGAACAATCTAGACGCCTTGTTAATTTCCGAAGAATGGAAAAGATTTAATTGGAATGAACTCGATAAAACATCCAAAGTAATAAAAGTTGATTCTACTTTCTTGAATTACACAGGGAATGTTTTACAAAACGGAAAAAGTTTATCAAATTCAATTATTAATCTAATTGTTGAAACAGATGATGGTTCAAAAGAGTTCATTCAAACAAAAACAGATAATCTAGGAAAATTTACAATAGATCATATTATTTCATACGGAAATACAACTATTTCTTATTTCACTAAAGATAAAAATAACTTAATTTCTCTAAATATTCAATCAAATAACCCATTCATTCCTTATAAAAAATCATTTGAAACTTCTAATTACACTGTAACTGACAAATCAGAAATAGAAATTGCAAAGAGTAATATTACTCCAGAAGAAATAAATGAAAAATCAAAAAACAATGAAATTCAATTAAAAACTGTTGAATTAAAGTCAGATATAAGAAAAAAAACAGAATTATTAGACAAAAAAATAAGTAGTCAAGCTTTTCAAGCTGGAACTAGAAAAATTTTTGATTTTATTAATGGAGACTACCCGCAAATAAATACATACCCTAATATTTTTAGTTTTTTAGATCAAAACTTACCTAATTTTAATATGGATATTCACAACGGTGACTACAAAATTTTCCTAAGAGGTCCAATACTTGGTTCAGAAGTGAAGATTTACTTGGATGAAACACTTATAAGTCCTGAATTATTAGAAACTGTTAATGTAAATGAGATAGCTATGGTTAAAATTCTTAATAATTCAATAACTTCAGAAGCAATTGCCATTTATACAAAAAAAGGAAATTTTTCTCCTTTAAAATCAAAAACAGAACAAAAAAATAAAATTACTGTTATTGGATATAATAAATCAATTCCATTTCTTAAAAATTAATTTTTAATTGGTTTCTACCAAAAAGGGAATCCCGTATTCTACGAAGGAAAAATAGAATAATAATAATAAAAAATCGTAACTTATATAGTTCCACACTTTTCACCTATACCAATTCGTCGATTAGATATTAGGCTTCGTCGATTAGATGAATTAAACATTTGTGATTTTAAGAATATTTGTTCAAAATTAATTAGACATGAAAACATTTATTCAACTCATCACCTTATTTAGTTCTAGTTTCCTATTTGCTCAAAACTATACATTGATTGGTGAGGTTATAGAGCAAAATAAAGCACTTCCTTACGTTGATATTACCTTATCTAATCAAGACACAATTATCAATTTAACGACAAACGAAAAAGGTAAGTTTTCAATTGAAGCAAAAGAATCAAATTATAAATTTGAAATTATATATTTTGAAGAAACTGTTTTTCAGAAAGAAATTCAATTAAATCATTCTCAAGATTTAGGAAAAATAGAAGTCAAAACCTTTACAAATTTGAAAGAAGTTATTGTAGGAGCAGAAAAAAAAGTGATGGAACGTAAAATAGATCGTTTCGTTTTCAATGTCGAAAATTCTACTTCTACAGCTGGCGGAACTGCAATGGATGCATTGCGTGTAACTCCAGGTCTAAATGTTACAAATGATAACATTGCAGTATCTGGAAAAAATTCTGTTTTAGTTTTGATTGACGACAAACCGACATATATGTCTCAAACAGATTTAATAAACTATTTAGAAAGTATTAGTGCATCAGAAATCTCAAAAATTGAAGTAATTACAACGCCACCTGCAAAATATGAAGCCGAAGGAAATAGTGGAATTATTAACATCGTTACAAAACGAATCAAAAAAGATAGTTGGAACGCAAATATCGGAGGTTCCTATCAACGAGGGCTTCGGAACACAGAAAGATTGAATGCAGCGTACAATTTACAGAAAAATAAATGGACAATTCAAACTTCTATAAACGCTGGTGATCGTAGATTTTTGAGAACTTGGAACAACGAGTTATTTTTTACAGATATGCGCAGACAATCTATTTCATATACAGATTATGTGAATAAATACATTGGAGGTCGTTTATCTATCGATTATAAATTAACCGAAAAATGGATAATTGGCTCTAAATTTTCAATAAATCAATCGAAAAATAATTCAAAAAATCCACAAGAAATGTTTTTTAAAAATTTAGCTAATGAGATTTATCAAACCAACCGAGGAAATTCATTCGAAAATGGAAAAACAAATCAATCATTGTTCAATGTATATTCAGAATTTAAAATAGATTCTTTAGGCAAAAAAATATCATTTGATGCAGATTATGCGAATTATTCTTCACCAATGAATAGAACCTATGCAACTAATTCTTATCAAAATAATCAACTAATTGAAAACTCTTTTTTTGGAGGGAAAAGTAATTTAGAAAATAGAATTGAGAATTTTTCTTCAAAAATTGATATTGAACTTCCTTTACCAAATTTTAATTGGAGTTTTGGAGCTAAATTTTCTCAATCAAAATCAAATAATTTAGTGGAAGCATACCAAGCAGACGAAAATTACAATTATACGTTTGATAAAAATTTATCAAATCTTTTTAGATACAAAGAAAACAATGAAGCAATTTATTTGAATGGAAATAAAAAACTAGGAGAAAAATGGCAAATACAAGCTGGTTTGAGATTAGAAGCAACACAAACAGAAGGTTTTTCGAGAGAAAATAATCAAACCAACAAAACAGATTATATCAAATTATTTCCATCTTTCTATTTGATGCATACGTTTGATAAAAGCAAAAGTTTAGGAATTAATTATTCGCGTCGTATCAATCGTCCAAATTATGAGAGTCTGAATCCTTTTCGAATGATTCAAAATGAATATGTTTATAATGAAGGAAATCCTTTCTTAAAACCTGCTTTCACCCACAATTTAGAACTAACATTTAGTTACAAAAAATTTGATACACGACTTTATTATTCAGGTTTGAGAGATGGAGTAAATCAAGCTTCTATTATTGATGAAGTTACAAAACACAACACATTTGTATGGATGAATTTTGTGGATTCGGATAGCTTTGGTTTGAGTCAAAATATGACTATAAATCCAACAAAATGGTGGACAAGTATCAATACTTTTGAAGTTTCTTTTTCTAGTGCAAATGTTGCTATTTCATCTCAGCGCTTTAAGGGTTGGTCGAGTTCATTATTCTCTACAAACGATTTTACACTTAATCAACAAAAAACAATGTTTATTAACTTAATTTACTTTCAGAATTTTGGTGAAACATTTCAAAATTATAAACTAAAACCTTATGCACGTTTCAATCTTTCATTCAAATATTTGATGTTAGATAAAAAATTAGAATTCAGTTTTAATGTCACAGACATTTTTAAAGCGCAAGAATATTTATCACAAAATAACAAAGGTATTGTGCAGAAGTTTGCCAATGTATGGGATACTCAAAGTATTAGGATTGGATTGAATTATAAATTTGGTAGTAATAAATTATCAGTAAAAAATCGCGAAACTGGAAATCAAGATGAAGTGAATAGAATGTAGAAAATAATAATTAAATGAAAAGACGGTGCTTAAAAATCGTCTTTCATTTTTTTTAAAACCTCGCCTGCACTTGCACGCTTCCGGTATGTATCGGTTTATTTTCTTCTGTTTTACGCCCGTCATATGAAATATTCAATTGAAGAAAACTTGTAATTTGACGTTGCAATTGCAATTGCCAAACAAAGTTATTACCAGCGCGCAAACCTTCCATCATTTGGTTTCCAACAACAGATTCTTGATTTCCTATAAATTTATTGTTGATAAAACTAAAACTTCCCAACAAACTCATCTTTTCCGAACTATTCCATTGCAATTCTGTTCCCAAATCTGATTGATTTAATTGCTCTTCTCCAGAAATATTTTTCTTATTTTGATAATTATAAAACAACGAAGCTACGATTGATTTCTCTGTTTGATAGGTGATTTTTGGAGATAATCTTACATTATTCAACTTGTATCGACGACTCATAAACAATTCCGAATCACTGTTTATTACCATATATTCTGTATCAAAACTCGCAATTAAATCTTGTAAAATTTTGTAACGTGTTTGCAACAAATAACTATCCGAATCTCGGTATTCAGAACCAGTATAGACATATGTTTGAGATTGTTGTTGATTGTAAATAAAATTCGTCGACCATTTATATTGCGTCCCTTGATTAAAGAAAATTGATGAACGAATACTTCTCGTTTTTCCTAAAATCTGCGCAGAATTGGTAAAAGGATTCCATTCTAACGTCGAACCTTCTTTACGCAAAGAATTGCTTGCCGAAATATTTTGTTGAAACATCCAACGATTCCAGAATTCATTTTCAGTATTGAAAACCTGTTTTGGACGAAAACGTAATGTAAAATTGAATTGATTTTTATTCGTTTTTAAATACTCAATTGTATTTGTATACACACGAATATAATTTGCTTGATCAATAAATTCTGCCACTTCAAACTCATCAATTTGCTCTATTCCATCTCCGTTATAATCTGTCCATTTGTAAATTCCCATTCCATCCGAAACTTTTACATACTGAAATTCTCGCTGCGGTTCTACTCCACTTCCTACTTCATAATCTACATTTAACTGCAATCCTTGATTGAAAAAAGCTTTATACCATTTCACGTTTCCAGTCATAAAATCTTCGTTTGGCGCATCCAAAAATTGATAATTAACGCTTCTGTAATGGAAATTTAAACTAAGTTGATGATTTTGTTTTTGAATTAAAGTTGAATTAAAAATAGCTCCTTTACTTTGCTGAATATTTTGCCAAACTCCTAAACGAATCGAATCATCTTGACGTTGATAAACAGTCAAATCAAATTTATGACCAATAGAATCAGAAAAACCTCCTTTCAATTGAAATTCATTCCATTTAAAACTCAAATCTGATTTTTGATTTTTTGTCAAATCATCCATGTCATTATTTTCGCCCCAAACTCTTGCTCCAACCCAAAATTTATTTCCAATTTTTCGTTTTCCATCCACCATATAACGCGCGAAATTGGTATTTTGAAGCGTTGCTTTTGTTGACAAAATATTTGCTTGCGCAACAATTTCATCTTTTTCAGTTTTGTAATTGGCATCAAGTTGATTTCTCAAACCTTTGTACAAACCAGTATTTTCAAGATAATCGAATTTATATTGCGCAGTAAATTTTTCTTTCCAAGATGAATTAATTTTTGCTGTGATAAAATTCTGATTTACACCACTTAATTCTTGATCTAAATTAAAATCTCGTGCAAATTCAATAGCTCGTAAACGCTCTGCACTTTTATAATTTTTGTTGATAAAATTCCATTCTGCATAAGGTGTAATTTTCCAATTTTTGAAAGAAAATGTTTTTTCACCATAAACACGAGTTGCTAAACCAGAATTGTTTTGATCATCAATCGAAGAAAATAAATTTTGATCATAATTACTCAAACCAAAGTTAAAACCAACATTACCATTATTTTTCAATTGATATTGACCATTCAACGTATAAATCTGCAATTTTTTAGGAGAAATTAATTGCTTTATTGGTTCGTAATCTCCTTGTAATACACCTGCAATAGCTTCATTATATTGAAAAACTTTTCCATTCTGATTCGCATTTATTTGTCGATAATTTCCTTGATTCGTACCAACATACGTAAAGGCAACTTGATACAATTCGTCATTCGGATCAGTCGAATATTCGAAAATATCTAAACCATTTAGATTTACTTTTCGGTATAATATTCTGTTCGAATCATAACTTGTTTTTTCAGCCGAAACTGTGTACATTTTATCAGGATCATTTCCTGCATTAGCTAAGATTTGTTTTTCATTATCAGTTAAGTCATTTCCAAGTGAATTGTTCTTCGAATCTCCTTGAGAAAAGAAAAAACCTGACAATTTTAATCTCTCCGATTCATATTCAGCACCGCCATAAAGTAACACTTGCGAATAATTACGAGAATTGTACAAATATTCAATATTAATACGCGTATTAGCTGTAATCAATCGATTTGAAGTAAACGAAATTTCTCCTGTATTGTAATTAATTACATAATCATTTTGTTCCCCTCTTTCTAACAAAACTCCATCAATATACACTTTCTCGCTACCAGAAATAATAATCACATATAACTCATTATTCTTCCCAGAAAGTCGATATGGACCTTGATTTCCGTCTTGTCCAATAAAATTTACACGCATAAATTCGCCTCGCGTAATACTTCCCGAAGCAAAAATATTAGTAGACGAATTTTCGTCTTTCAGTTGTGTGGATAATTGTAAACCTGTTACTTTTTGATTAAATGGATTGAAAAAATCTCGGTCTTGATTGGTATTAATATCGATATGTCCAGCACGAATTTTAGAATTTTTATTGGCTAATTCGATGTAAACTTTATCAAATTCTTGTAGATTTTGTGTGTATCCGTCTGATTCGATCGGAACATTATTATCTGCAATTGCTGCATTAACAGTAATATCATCAGATAACTTACCTGACAATTCCAAATCCAATGAAGACTGCACCGATCCACTTTGATTGTTCCCGAAACGAATTCCACGAACCATAGAACCTTTGCTATTTAAACCATCAAAAATATCTTTATTTGCTTGATTAGCGTTTGGCTCTATTTGATGAAAAATATTAACAGGTCTTTCATCGTTAACAATTATTGCGGGATTCTTTGCATAGAAAACAGATTCGGCTAATTTTGGATTAACAAAATACTGAATTTTAACCATTTGCTTCGCGATTGAAGAATCAAAATAAACTTCATTTCGATTGAAATCGATTGTATATAATTCTTTTGAAATTGGATTTCCTGTAGAATCTAAAATTTGAAATTTATCTTTCAAAACTCCTTTATTCAGAAGCTTTATTGTATCTGAAGTTTGTACAGAATCTTGTCTAAAATTTGGATTTTTCCACCCATTATTTTGAGCCAACAAAAAATTGTTAGCTAACCAAAAACATAGAAAAAATAGAACTCGAAACTGCAAAAGATTTTATTAGAATAACGAAAATTTAAGCTAAAAATTTTACTCGAAATTTAATCACTTTTTTTCAATCAAATAATAGTTTCTCTGAATTCGATCGTTATAATTTTTCTGATCTTTTGATGAATGATTTAAGTCGACAACTCCAATTTTTTTAATCGAATAACTTTTCAAATGATTTGTAATAAATGTAGAGTCTGCTTTGTTTGCTAAAACCCCAAATTTCGCTTGTTTCGGTAAATTCATTTTACCATTTTCATTAATCGCTAGAATTGAATTACCATAATCTAATACAATTTCAGGAACAAAACCTTCCCATTCGTAAGTTTTAATTTGGTATTGATTTTCTAATTTTTTAAGATTTTGTGCAGATGAATACAACGTTTCAGAAAAAGTTAATTTAGAAAGTGGAAAACCAAATGCAACGACTGAACACATCAATAAAACTGCTGAATAAAAAACCTGTTCAAAAGATTTTATTTTTAACCCTTTCAGAATTGCTATTCCTAATACTAAACCAACAATGGCAAAAGGAATCGACCAAACTAAAAACTCGGATAATCGATCCTTTGTATAAATAAAAACACCTATTGAGATTACAATTCCGATGAATCCATATAAACCAAAAATAAAATTTGTAAAATATTTTTCCGTTTTATTCGTCATATTTTTGAACTCTAAACGCAAATATTCAATATAAAATCCAATATTCATCGCTAAAGGAATCAAGGTAGGTAATAAATATCTTGATTTTTTTTCTGGTATTATTGACAATAAAACTACTGATAAAATAGTCCATAACCATACAAATTGATAGGCTTTTTTATTCGCAACTTTATTTTTAAGATAGGGATAAATCAAACTTATCAAAGCTGGAATTGTCCATAAACCAGATTGAGTAAAAAAGCTCCAATAATAATAAATTGGACGTGTATTGTAACTGTGCCAATTATTGACTTCTTTAGTAGAAGCGGCTAAAAAATGTTCGGCATCAAAATATTTTACGTACATCATCCATGCAAAACCTACGACACAACCTAAAATAATTGTGAATAAAGTTATAGATAGATTTCTTCCTAACTTTTGTCTATAAACAATAAAATACGCAAGTAAAAATGGTAAAAATAAAGCATATAAAGATACAGGACCTTTACTCATGATCGAACATCCTAAGAAAAAAAATGCAGCTATAAAATTGAATAAATTAAATTTAGTCGCTTGAAATTCTTTTACTAAAAAGAAAATTGTTCCCATCATAAAGCTATGCGTATACATATCCCAATTGTTATCTCGTCCAGAGAAAAACACATAAAATGACGTAATTAACACTAATGATGAATTAACAACTTGTTGTTTTGTAAGTTCAAATTTCGATAAGATTTTATAAAACCAAACAACCAATAAAATTGTAATTAAAACAACAGGTACACGTAACCAGAAGAAATTTTCGAACCCAAAAACAAGTCCAAAAACTGCAGTAATCCATGTTGGTAAAGGTGGTTTTTCGTAACGTGGTAAACTATTAAGTGTTGTAAAAATCCAATTTCCATCATTCACCATTTCTCGGGCTGAAATTATATTTCGAGCTTCCATAATATTTGTTTGCAAAACACCAAGATTTACAAATAACATCAAAATTGTAACGATGATTAAAAATAAAACCGAATTTTGCTTAATCCACTGAACCATTTTTTTCTTTTCGTTTGATTAATATATTTCGAGCATAAACGATAAATCCCATAAAATGACCTACAAATAATACAGGGTCTTTTCTAATGATAGCATAGGTTAAGATTAATAATGATCCTGTCAAACTAATCAACCAAAATCCCATTGGCAATTGCGATTCGTGTTTTCTTTCGGAATAAATCCATTGATAAACGAAACGAAATGTAAAAAGTACCTGAGAGATTATACCCAAAGATAAAAGCCATATCGGTATTTTTTCATTTTTGAATAATAAATCTACATCAAAAATTCCATTATTAAAACCATATAAAACAATTAGCGCCGGAAATATGTACAAAAAAATACGGACAATTCTGGGAAATTCTTTCCAATGATTTTGAAGTTGTATATTTCTGATATAAATATAATAAGTCAATGTTTGACCTAACATAATAGAAAAGTCGTGACGTAAATAGCCATAAAAAAATAGCAAAACCGAAGCAAATAAACTGACTTCCCAAAATAATTTTGGCGTAAGTACTTTTTTATTTTTCTCAGAAACAATCCATTGCAAAATTAGTCGACTTGAAAAAAGCGCCTGCGCAAGAAAACCAATGCTTATGATAACCCAATTTGGCATTATGCTCCTTCTTGAATCTTATAATTGATGTATTTTTTCTTCATCCAAACAAAGGCAAAACAATCCATTAATGGTCCCAATAATCGGTTCCACAAATTAAATTTTGACTCACCAGCAATTCGAGGAAAATGTTTTACAGGAACTTGTGTTACTGTTCCGTTTTGTAATAAAATCATAGCTGGTAAAAAACGATGTAATCCTTTGAACATTGGAATTTTTTTGGCTTTTTTTGCATCTATAACCTTCAATGGACAACCTGTGTCATCCATTCCGTCATTTGTAAATGCTCTACGAATAGAATTTGCAATTTTAGATGACATGTTTTTTACAAAAGAGTCTTTTCGATCAGCGCGAACTCCAGTCACCAAATCATATTGCTCCGCAAGAGCTAATAGTTTATTAAAATCTTCGGGAGCAGTTTGCAAATCTGCATCAATATAACCTACCCATTTAGATTTTACTGAATCAAAACCTGCTTTTATAGCTGCAGATAGACCGTAGTTTTTATCAAAAGATATATAATGGAATTTATCGTTTCTTTGACAAATTTCTTTTATTATAGCTAAACTTTTATCTTTAGAACCATCATTAACAAGTAAAATTTCGGTAGATTTTACTGCTTTTTGTATGTATTTATTCATCTCATCCTCCAATCTATATAAATTGTCTTCTTCATTATAGATAGGAATAATTATTGTGAATTCTGTTGACATTTACTTTTAATATTTCAAACAACAAAGTTATAAAATAATAAAAGGATACTAAAATCTTTTTAAACAAGTTAAACCATTGATTTAAAGTGAAATAAATATTAAAAATAAAGTTATTACGAAAGTAAAGAATCCATTTCTAATAAGAGATTCTGTTTATCTTCGTCGTTTATTAATAGTACAGAATTTCCTTTTCCATAAGGCTTATAACGCGTCAAGAAATCACCACATTTAAACAAGCCTAATGTCTTGGTAGGAGCTGCACAACTTAAATGCATCATACCTGAATCTGCCGCAACAACAATCTCACAATTATACATAACAGCAGCAATTTCTCGTACATCTTTACTATAAAATTCAGGAAGTTTATGTTCAAGCATCGAAATATTTTCTACTGGTAAAATCTCGATTAAATTATAATGTTCAGCATATTTTGGATAAAAAATAGTATAAAAATCTGTCCACCATTCCGCATCATAACACTTAGCACCAGTAGCATATGTAAAGAAAGCCAATGTTTTTTTAGACGGATCTTTAATTAATTTTTTAAGGAGTTCTTTTCCATTCTCAATTTCCAAATCTGACAATTGAATATTTAGAGTTGGAATGTTTAAATTTTCTTGATGATTAGAAAATAATTCTTTAAATTTTTGAAACTGATAAACTGGATATTGAGCTTGATGAATTTGATTTTCTTTAGATGAATCCAACTCGAATTCACTTCCAAAAATTTTATAATATGAATTAGCAAAAGATGTAGAAAGTCTACCCGAAGAAGAATTTTTATCTACATTAATCACCAAATCATATTTCTCCTTCTTAATTTTTAACCAGACTTTTATATACTGAAATAATTCTTTAAATGGTTTTTTTGGTAATTCAATAATTTGATCAATTTGTGGGTAATTTTGAAATATAATTGGTGCAACTTTACCTTTCACAAACAAATCAATTTTCACTTGTGGATAATCTTTTATAATTTCCTGTACCAACGGTGTAATCAATAATATATTTCCAAGTCGTTGATTTGGTCTATTGATCAGTACTCTATTTAATTCAAGAGGTTTCTCTTTATTAACTTTTGGTAAATTATGATTACCTATTCCTCCTGTTAATCGACGCATTATTGTACGACGATAATGATTAACTGATCGCTTAAAACTCATTAATTATTAGTTTCAAAGAATTAAATTATATATAGAATTAATTTTCCACGAAACTATGTAAACTATTGAATAAATTAAAATTTATTTTAATAATATATTTACACGATTTCAAGTCTAAAATAAGAGCCAGAAATAACATCTAGCTCATTATACAATAACAAACATCCAACTTTTAATCGAAAATTTTTATTTTATAAACTTTCTTTTTTACTAGCTTTTACAATTCGATACGAAATATAAAGGAAGATTAACCATACAGGAATTAATTCTACCGATATTTTAAGACCAGTGAACCACATAATTACTAAAATTCCAAACAAGAAAATTAGACATATATAATTACTCATCGGATATAAAAAAGATGGAAACAATGTTTTTACTTGTTCTATATTTTTTTGTTTTCTGTATTTAAGATGTGTTATCGAAATCATGATCCAGTTAATTACCAAAGAAGAAACAACCAATGACATTAGGATATGAAAAGCATCTTCTGGAATAACTTTATTAATTACAATACAAATAGCAGCAAAAATTGATGAAACAACAATTGCCATTACAGGAACGTGATTTTTGTTTAATTTTTTCAAAAATTTTGGTGCGTTTCCTTGTTCAGCTAATCCATACAACATTCTACTGTTGCTATATACAGAGCTGTTGTAAACAGATAAAGCGGCTGTTAAAACGATAATATTTAAAGCATTTGCGATAAGTTTAGAGAAATCAATGGTATTACCAAAAAGATTTAGTTTTAAATGATTTAAATTCTCAAAAACCATAACAAAAGGGCTACTTTTATCTGTAATTGTTTCCCAAGGAGCAAGAGAAAATAAAATAATTAATGCACCTACATAAAAAATTAAGATTCTATAAATAACTTGATTGGTAGCTTTTGGGATTGTTTTTTCGGGATTTTTAGCTTCAGCAGCAGTAATTCCAATTAACTCTAATCCTCCAAAGGAGAACATAATTAGCGCCATTGCAGCAAATAATCCACTAAAACCACTTTCACTATTTCCAGATAACCATCCTTTTGGGAAAAAACCACCATTGTTCCAAAGATTTTGAATTGTAGCTTGTTCGCCTCCAGTTCCGCTTATTAATAGATATGCACCAAAAATAATCATCGCAATAATTGCAATAACTTTTATAATAGAAAACCAAAACTCAGCTTCGCCAAACATTTTTACAGAACCTAAGTTTAAGGCATTAATAATAACAAAAAAGAACAAACTCGATGCCCATAATGGTATTTCTGGCCACCAAAACTGAACATAAATTCCGATAGCAGTCAATTCGGACATGCTTACCAAAACATACAGAATCCAATAATTCCAACCAGAAGCAAATCCCGCAAAAGATCCCCAGTATTTATAAGCAAAATGACTGAAACTTCCAGAAACAGGTTCGTTAACAACCATTTCTCCTAATTGACGCATGATAAAAAAAGCAATAATTCCTGCAATTGCATATCCTAAAATAACAGACGGTCCGGCGAGAACAGCAGCAGGTCCAATTCCTAAAAACAAACCAGTTCCAATCGCACCACCTAAGGCTATTAATTGAATATGACGGTTTGTAAGACCTCTTTGCAATTCTTTTTCTTCGGTATTTTTTATTTGACTCACGTGTGATGTATTAATTTGTTAAATATATGTAAAAAGTATTTTTAAAAAGAACAATTTGAAGAATTGTCTTGTTTGGATTAATATTTTCAAAAAGTTTAAATCGTGTTTATTTGATGTTAAATCAATTAGAATTAATCAGCCGAAGAAAAATAAGTTTTAATTTTATACAAATCAACTTTATGAAAAAACTACTTCTTACATTTTTAGTGACATTTCTAATTCCATTTCAACTCTTTGCAGATGGTCCTTTTTTATATTCGTTGCCTTTTGGATCACATGTATATCCTGACGAAGCTATTTTAGAAAAAACAAAAGAGAAAGGAATTGATTATTCAACTTTCGAAAATTATTTGTTAGACAATAATAACGAATTAGGAAAAAAAGTTGGACTTATCTCCGAGCTCGAAGTTTTCTTTGTGCTGAATGATAATCAAAAACCATATTTTATCGAATTTAAGGATAAGTTTAAAAAATCAGTTCAAAAGAAATATGGCTCTAAAATTCCAATCAACGAACGTTTTTTAATTGCTTTGATGAATGATTATGATACAGAATCACCAAAAGTTGAAGTTTATCAAAAATTTGTAGATGAAAATTCTCAAAGTAGAACGATGCAATTTATTAATGTATTTGCTTTTAATTTTGATCTAATTTGGAATTCAAATAAAAGAGAATATACATATTTGAATAATTTTAAAGAGAGATATCAGGACAATTGTTTACAGAATTTTGATCATTTTAATAATGATACTTCTGCAGATGTTTTTCCTCAATTAGAAGAGATTATTACATTGGGTTACGATTGTGGATACAATTTGAAATGTCTTGCTCCATCAAATAATATTTTGAATGTGATGAATCAAAAAACAGATCTCATTTTAAATAAACTAGCAAATGCAGAACCAATTCCTCCAATGTGGGTGTCACCAAATGCTTCCTTGGTTGGGATGGCTGCCTATGAATGGCTGGGAAATGAGATGAATATTATTTCTAGTTTAAAAATTACAGATGAACAAAAAACTTTTTTAAATTATTTAGCGGTCAATGAAACCTATCTATATGTTAATCATATTGATCATTCAATATCTATTTACGATGCAATTGGTAAAAATTCTATGCAATTTACAAGGTTAAATATCCTAAAATCTGTTGAAAAAATTGTTCCAAAAAATGAATGGAAAAAAACAAATCAATTTTTTACGGCTTTTAAAAAAGAGTTTGATCAAAGTAATATGATGATTGACTCAAATAGAGGATTAATCAATCATAGAGAAATGATTTACTATTTTTATCTCAATCCAAATGATTTATTAAAAGTTTTTCAAAATCAACCTTAAACTTTTTCATAGACCTAAATTCTTAAATCTTGCCGATTTTATCCTAAATTTATATTTAAAATAACAAAAAAAATGAAATCAATTTATTTTCTTGGATTAGGAGCTTTAGGAGCAAAATATGCAGCGAGTTTTTATGACTATAATCCAGAAATTGTTCATGTCATTGTAGATGAAAAGAGAAAAGAGCGTTATCAAGAAAGTCGAATTTTTGTGAATAATAAAGCATATGATTTTAATTACGTCACAAATATTGAGAATAATACTTATCCAGATTATATATTTTTAGTCGTAAAAAGTTCTCACTTACCACAAGCAATTGATGATATGAAGCCATTTGTAGGTAAAAATACGATGATTGTAAGCTTGATGAATGGAATTTCTTCTGAACGAATTTTAGCAGAGCATTTTGGCTGGGATTGTGTTGTAAATGCAGTAGCTTATATGGATGCTGTAAAAATTGAGAATCGTGTGACATTTTCGAGTATTGGAAAAATTATTTTCGGTAAAATGGATAACGTAAACCATGATAAACTTGTCAATTTACATCAGATAATGAATGATGCTGAAATTCCAAATCAGTTGTCAAATGATATTCAGAAAGCACAATGGGCGAAATATTTAGTTAATGTAGTGGGAAATCAATTAACTTTTTTATTAGAGTTCCCTTATGGTCAATTTCGTTCAAACCAACATCTTGATGTTTTGATGGATTTAATTTCGAATGAAGTTATTGCGGTTGGTAATGCGCATGGTGTTGCAATAGGGCAGGAAGAAGTGAGTAAAATGAAGTCGACTATGAAAATTGTTGACGAATTTGGAAAAACATCAATGTTGCAAGATCGGGAAGCAAAAAGATATTCGGAAGTTGATGAATTTGCAGGTGAAATCATACATTTAGGAAAGCAATATAATATTCCAACACCATATAACGAATTCATTTATAATATGGTAAAATCAATCGAAGAAACATATTAAAATAGTTATAAAGTCATTCAAGTTTGGATGACTTTTTTATTCAAAATCGATCGCTTTTGGATAGGCTATTTTCTGAATAATGTAAATTCCAATCATAAAAAATATACTCATGATTAATGTTGCAACTGGTAAAAGCTGTAAAGATTGTTCTGGCATAATCATGGGAAGAATAATCATTGCAAAAGCTGGAGGAAGTCGTAAATCTGTTAGTTTCAAAACAATTGTAACAAGAAGTAAATCGATAATTCCGATTATTATCCAATTATCTAAATAATGCATTGTCAAACATCCAATCATACTTACCAAAAACATTGTAAGAATACGCTTTATTCGAACAGTTAATTTTAACGTTGGATTATTTAAAGATTCAAATGCGATTACAATAACAGGAGGAATCGCAGAAAACTCTTTGTAACCACAAAAATAACAAAGAATAAACCATGTTAAGCATAAACCAATTAACCATCTGTTATGGCTTGTATAGATGATTGGAACAGAATTTTCGCTAGGTTTTATTTTGAATAATTTTATGAAAACGAAAAGTAGAAAAACAAATAAAAAGAGTGCAAATAAAAAGAGTAAAGATTCTGCATTCGTTACAATTGGTAATAAACCTGTTGCTAACGCTGGTGCAAGCTGACTTTTAAAAACTCTTAATACGATTAGCATCGAGATCAAAACAAGAACCAATTTGAATGAAAATAAAATAGGGAGAAAATTAATTCCGAATCCTAAAATAGCTGTAATAGATGGGAGTAAAAAAATATGAAAAGGTCTTTGCAGCCATTTGTTTTCGCGAAAAGTTAAAATTCCGACTGATAAAGCGGCTACTTCAGGTAAAATAATTTCTTTGTCATCATAAATCATTGCGGCTGCAATCATAATTAAGATGAATAAAAAAGCAAAAGTGTATGATATAAATGATTCTTTATTACCTAAAATAGTTTTCATGAAATAAATGTATAAAAAAAACCTTTGCAAGTTTTGCAAAGGTTTTTTGTCGGGGTGGCAGGATTCGAACCTGCGACCTCCTGCTCCCAAAGCAGGCGCGATGACCGGGCTACGCTACACCCCGATTCGGTCATTCAAAAAAAGCGGAGAGACAGGGACTCGAACCCTGGCATCGGTTTCCCGATGACAGATTAGCAATCTGCTCCATTACCGCTCTGGCACCTCTCCTAGTTTTTAATAAAACGTGTGATCCAGTCAGGATTCGAACCTGAGACCTACTGCTTAGAAGGCAGTTGCTCTATCCAGCTGAGCTACTGGACCGATCCAAAATTTATTACTAAATCTGTCGGGGTGGCAGGATTCGAACCTGCGACCTCCTGCTCCCAAAGCAGGCGCGATGACCGGGCTACGCTACACCCCGATTCGGTCTTCTTTTTTGATAATAAAATCTTTTCGGATGAAAATTTTGTCGGGGTGGCAGGATTCGAACCTGCGACCTCCTGCTCCCAAAGCAGGCGCGATGACCGGGCTACGCTACACCCCGATAGATTTCATTATCGTGGGTGCAAATGTAAGGTGATTTTTGAAAATTAACCAAATATTTTTAAGAATATTTTTCTGAAACTTTCATATATGTTTCTAAATCTTTATCTCCTCTTCCCGAAAGATTCAGAACCACAATGTCTTGCGTTTTAAAATTAATTTTTTCTAAAGCTGCTAAAGCATGAGAAGATTCTAACGCTGGGATGATTCCTTCTTCTTTTGTTAACATAAATGCGGCTTCTAAAGCTTCATCATCTGTTGCATTTAAGAATTCTGCACGTCCAGTTTTGAATAAATGAGCATGTAAAGGTCCAACACCTGGATAATCTAATCCTGCCGAAATTGAATAAGGTTCGACAATTTGTCCATCTTTATCTTGCATCAATAAAGTTCGACTTCCGTGAATAATTCCTTCTGTTCCTTTGATAGTTGTTGCAGCAGTTTCTCCAGATTCTACACCTAAACCAGCAGCTTCTACGGCAATTAATTTCACTTCTTCATTATCTAAAAAATGATAAAAAGCTCCCGCAGCATTACTTCCTCCTCCAACACAAGCAATCACATAATCAGGATTTTCTTTTCCATATTTTTCTTTCATTTGTGCTTTGATCTCTTCTGAAATTATCGCTTGAAACTTCGTAACCATTGCAGGATAAGGATGGGGTCCAACAACAGAACCAATGATATAGAATGTCTCAGGGTTATTGATCCAATAGCGTATTGCTTCGTTTGTTGCATCTTTCAACGTTTTACTTCCAGAAGTTGCTGGAATAACTTCTGCACCCAACATTTTCATACGGGCAACATTTGGCGCTTGACGAGCAATGTCAATTTCTCCCATAAAAACGATGCATTCTAATCCCATTAAAGCACAAACAGTAGCAGTTGCAACACCGTGTTGACCTGCACCAGTTTCGGCAATAATTTTTGTTTTACCCATTCTTTTTGCCAAAAGAGCTTGACCAATAGCATTGTTGATTTTATGAGCCCCTGTGTGATTTAAATCTTCACGTTTCAATAAAATATTCGTGTTGTATTTTTTCGAAAGATTTGGAGCGAAATACAATGGACTTGGGCGACCAACGTAATCTTTTAATAACAGATTGAATTCATCTTTGAACTCTTTTGTATCTGCATAATCTTTTAAAGCTTGCGATAATTCTTCGCAATTATGATGTAATAATTCAGGAATAAAAGCTCCTCCAAATTCACCATAAAAACCTCTTTCGTCAACTTCGTATTTCATTTTTTTTATTTTTAATTTTGTTCAATTCGCCCATCAATTGTATCGATGAACTGTATTACTTCTTCAGCTTTTTTAATTCCTGGTGCTGATTCGAAACCACTATTAATATCAAACCCAATACATCTTGGATGTTGAAAATTTTTTAGAAGAAAAGCGTCTTCAAGTTCTATTCCTCCACTTAATAAAAAGGGTGTTGATAACTGATAGTTTTCTAACAATTCCCAATTAAACTTTCGCCCTGTTCCGCCATAATCAACAGATTTTGTGTCGAATACAAAACTATCAACAACTTGTTGATAAGTGGTTAATTGTTGAAAATCTTCTTTTGATTGAATTCCAATTGCTTTCCAGATTTTAAAATCTAAAAAGTTTTCATCGGTTAATAAATGTTGATGTTTTTGATTAATCAGTTCTTCGCAGAAACTTGCTGTTTCGTTTCCATGTAATTGCACAACATCTAATTTATATTTGATAACTTTTTGAATAATATCTTCAATCGATTCATTCACAAAAACACCAACTTTTTCTGCGTTTGGAAAAATTTCAAAAATCGCTTCATCTTCTACAAAACGTTTCGATTTTGAGTAGAAAATAAAACCTACATAATCTGGTTCGATTGCTGCAATTTCTTTGAAATTTTCAACGTTATTATTTCCACAAACTTTTACTTGAAAACGTTTCATTTTGATTCTTTTACAAATTGCTCAAATGCTTGAGAAGGATTATCTGATTTCATAAAATTTTCTCCAATTAAAAAGGCTTGAAATCCAGCTTGTCGCAATTCTTTTACAGTTTCTGGGTCAGAAATTCCACTCTCAGCAACTTTAATCAAATCCTGTGGTAATTGTTTTAAAATCTGTTTAGATTTTTCAATATCAACCTCAAAGTTTTTTAAATTACGATTATTGATTCCGATCAAATCAATGAATTCGTTTACCTTTTCCAATTGATCTTCTGAATGTAATTCCAATAAAATTTCTAATCCAATTTCTTTTGCCTTTTTTGCTAAATTGTAGACTTCGTCTTTTGTTAAACATTCGGCTATTAACAACATCAGATCTGCTCCAATCGCCTTTGTTTCGTAAATCTGAAATTCATCCACAATAAAATCTTTTCGTAAAATTGGAATATTCAACACATTTTTTGCTCGTTGTAAATCATCAAAACTTCCTCCAAAAAAATATTCATCTGTCAAAACAGAAACCACTGAAGCGCCATGTTTTTCGTAAGCAGTAACAACTTCTTGCACATTAGCATCTTTATTAATAAATCCTTTTGAAGGTGATTTACGCTTAAATTCAGCAATTATTCCAGACTTGGTTTTGTCCAAAATCGAAGCTTTTGCAGATTTAACTGGAAGAAGAAAATTTTCTGAATTTCTAAAACTTTCGATCGATTGAGTTTTCTTTTTTTCTAAAATTTCTTTGCGTTTTTGCGCGACAATTTCATCTAATATCGTTTTCATGGTTTCATTAATTTTTGGAATATGTTTAATGCTTTTTTACTTTCTAAACTTTCATTTGAAATTGCAACACATTCGATTAAATCTTTGGTTGGATAAATAGTTTTTAACGCTAAAGCAGCATTTGCCAAAACCACTTCTTTTTGTGCTTGGGTTGAATTTCCTTCTAAAACACTCAAAAAAATTTTTGAATTTTCTTCGATTGTTTTTCCTCCTTTTATATCATCTGGTTGAAGAGTTTTTAGTCCGAAATCATTACTTTCTAAAATAAATTCTCCCGAATTATTGTACACTTTTGTTGGCGATGTTAACGAAATTTCATCATAACCAGCCAATGCAGTCGAAATGGAATAGTTTACGCCCGAATTTTGCATTACATAATGATACAATCTCGCAGTTTTGATATCATATGTTCCCAAATTTTGAAAATTCGGCTGAACAGGATTTACCAAAGGTCCCATTAAATTGAAAAAAGTTTTTACAGCTAAACCTTTTCGAATCGGAGCAACTTTAGCTAAAGCTGGATGAAAAAGTGGAGCATGCAAAAATGTGATTCCAACTTTGTCATATTCACGTTTCAATTTATCTTGATCGGTCGAAAATTTGTATCCAAAACTATCCAACATATTCGAAGAACCGCTTACAGAAGAAGCACCATAATTTCCTTGTTTGATGATTTTTTCACCAGTTCCTGCTAAAACAAAACAACTCAACGTTGAAATATTGAATGTATCTTTTCCATCTCCGCCTGTTCCTACAACATCAATCGCTTGTCTAGGTAAATCAACTTTGATACATAAATCTAGCAAAGCACGACGATAACCTTTTAATTCTTCTAACGTTATATTGCGCATGTTGAATACGGTCAAAAATGAAGCTAATTCGAGATCAGAATATTTTTCTTCCGAAATTTCTACCATAATTTGATACGCTTCATCTTCGCTCAACGTATAATTTTCGAATAATAAATTTAATAATTTTCTCATTGTTTTAAGCTTCTAACCAATTTTTAATCATTTGATCTCCAAGTGGTGTTAAAATTGATTCTGGGTGAAACTGAACACCTCGAACATCGTATGTTTTGTGACGCAATGCCATAATTTCTCCTTTTGAACCAACTGCTGTAATTTCCAATTCTTCAGGGAAATTTTCGTTCGAAACAACCCAAGAGTGGTATCGACCAACTTCTAATTTTTTTGGTAAATTATTAAATAAAACATCATCTTTAATTACTTCAATTGTTGATTCTACTCCATGAAATACTTCTTGCGTATTCAATAAATTTCCACCAAAAACCTCTCCGATTGCCTGCTGGCCTAAACAAACGCCAAAAATAGATTTAGTTGCTGCGTATTTTTTAATAATAGGTTTCAATAAATTGGCTTCATCTGGAACTCCAGGACCAGGAGAAAGCAAGATTTTATCATACAAATCAACATCTTCTAATGAAATTCCATCGTTACGAACAACGGTAATATCTGTTGCATATTTTTTTAACGAATGCACTAAATTATAAGTGAACGAGTCGTAATTATCGATAACTAAAATTTTCATATTTATAGGTTTTGAGCGATTTCTATTGAGCGACGTAACGCTCCTAATTTATGATTAACTTCTTGTAGTTCGTTTTCTTCGACAGATTTGGAAACAACTCCAGCACCAGCCTGAAAATATAGGGTATTTTGCTTACTTACAAATGTACGAATCGCGATAGCCATGTTGATGTCGCCATTGAATCCTAAATAACCAATTGCACCACCATAAACACCACGATTTTGATTTTCGTAAGTATCTAATAGTTCCATTGCTTTATACTTTGGAGCCCCAGAAAGTGTGCCTGCAGGAAATGAATCTGCAAAAACTTTCATTGTGTTTGTATCAGATTCCAATTGCGCTGTTACTTTAGAAACCATGTGAATAACATGCGAAAAATATTGAATTTCCTTGTATTGTGCTACTTTAACATCTTCTGAATTTCTACTCAAATCATTACGAGCCAAGTCAACCAACATGACATGTTCTTCGTTTTCTTTTGGATCAGCAATTAATTTTTCTGTCAATTCTTTGTCTAAAGTTGGGCTTCCAGTTCTACGAACTGTTCCTGCAATTGGATGAATTTCGGCGTGATTATTATTGATGATAATTTGTGCTTCTGGCGAAGAACCAAAGATTTTGAAATTTCCATAATCGAAATAAAACAAATAGGGCGAAGGATTTACAGACCGTAAAATGCGGTAAACATTAAATTCATCACCAGAAAACTTTTGTTTGAATTGTCTCGATGGAACAATCTGAAAAACATCACCACGAAAACAAGATTGCTTACATTTTGTGACCATTTCTTTGAATTCGTCATCTGTTAAATTTGATTGAATTTCACTTTCGACATTAAAAGGATATTCAACAATTGATTTATTATTGATGACACTTTTAATTTCAGAAAACTTCGAAACTGTTTCATCATTTTGGTACTCGATGAATTGAATTTCGTTGTGAAAGTGATTAAAAACCACAATATTTTGATAAAATGAATACGAGAATTCTGGAATCGTTGCTTCATTTCCTTCTGCCGAAAAATTTACCGTTTCGAAATGTGGAATTGCATCCCAAGCAATGTAGCCAAATAACCCATTTATAGGTAAATCTTCTCCATTTTTAATAGCAAATTTAGAAGTAAATTCCTTGAATTTTTCTGTCAATTCTTGACCATTCAATGCATATTCTTTTGTTTCTCCATTTGCGTAAATCTCAGTTACAATTCCTTTCGTCACCTTGAACGTCGCAATAGGATTAAGACAAATAAAAGAGTTCGCATCAGTCTTCGAATGATAATCCGAACTCTCTAATAATAAGGCGTTTGGATAAATATCTCTCAGTTTCAAATAAAGCTGAACAGGAGTCGTTAAATCCGCTAAAACAGTTTCTTTCTGTATGTTAAAAGTTAAATTCATTTGTTAAACATTTAGGTTTAGAGCATAAAAAAAGGCTTGTCGGTTTCGACAAGCCTTTTCTACATATAACTACATAGAGGTCTTACGAACCAACGTTTTGCTGTTCGATAAACCACCACCAGTTATTTGTGAATAATGTTTTCATTGAGGACAAATTTAGAAAGGATTTTTAAACCAACAAATTATTTTTTGATAAATTTTTTAGTTCTTTCAACAATTGATATTTTTGAGTAAATAATAAAAACACAAACAAAATGGAATATAATTATAACAATCTTATTGTTGAAGTAGAAAATAAAATCGCACTGGTTACATTAAATCGACCTCAAGCATTAAATGCTTTGAACAAAGATTTATTAGATGATCTTTCTAATTTTTTTACAGATGTAGATTCAGATCCGGCAGTTCGCGTTGTTATTTTGACAGGTTCTGGAGAAAAATCGTTTGTTGCAGGTGCAGATATCAAAGAGTTTGCAAATTTTGATGGTTCTCAAGGAGAGCAATTGGCTGCAAAAGGACAAGAAAATGTATTTAATAAAATCGAAGACTCTAAGAAACCTGTGATTGCAGCTGTAAACGGTTTTGCTTTGGGTGGTGGTTTAGAATTGGCAATGGCTTCTCATTTCCGTATTGCTTCTACCAATGCAAAATTAGGTTTGCCAGAGGTTACTTTAGGTTTGATTCCTGGTTATGGAGGAACACAGCGTTTGCCGAAATTAATAGGAAAAGGTCGTGCGATGCAAGCAATTATGACTGCAGATATGTTCTCAGCAGAACGTGCGTATGAGATTGGTTTAGTAAACGAAGTTGTTGAACAAACAGAACTAATCAATCGTGCGAAAGAAATCGCTTCTAAGATTTCGAAAAATTCTTCTGTTGCTATTCATCATGCAATTAGAGCTATTAATGCTTCGGACAAAGACAATGGTTTTGAAATTGAAATTGAAAGTTTTGGAAATCTTTTCGAAGAAGAAGATTTTAAAGAAGGAACAACTGCTTTTGTAGAAAAAAGAAAACCGAATTTTAAGTAAAGTTAATTTAAAATATATGTATCAAAAGCTTCAAGATATCTTGAGGCTTTTTACTTTTACATCATGAAAAAAATAGTTATTGGATTCATTTTAATGATAAGTTCAGTGGTGTTCTCACAAGAAGTTTATCAAGTAATTGCTCAGGAAGGTTTGACTGTTAGAACAAGTCCGAATAGTAAACGTGTTGGGAAAATACCGTATGGATATCCTGTTAAAATTTTAGAAAAAGGAGAAGCTTTTTCAATCAAAGATAACGGGAAAGCTAAAAGTGGAAATTGGGTGAAATTAGATGTTAGTTCGTCTAAATTGATTCTTGATAAAGATGTCAATGATAACGCTTTGCAAGGTGATTTGTATACGTTTAGTGGTTATTTGATTACGCAACAAAATTTTATCAATCAGTTTGAAACAGAAATTGCTACTCATCCCGCCTTCAAAGAGTTTTATTTAGCGACTGCTTATAAATGTTTTGCTTTAAAAGGCGATTTTTTTGGTGATGGCGTTGTAGATTATTTGTACAGAATGATTGATACAAAAGGAAATACACGTTTATTTATTGTTGATAATCAGAAAAAGGGAAGTCAAATTTATGGTTTAGGAGGAGCAAAAGATCCTTTTAAAATTACAAATTACGATTTCGGAACATTAATGATGATTCCAAAAGGAACTCCACTTTATTCAAATTACAAAGATGGAATAAAAAGAAATTTAAATGGTGTTTCTAAAAATGAAATTGTAACTTTAGACTACGATGCGATTTATGTACATCAAGATAATGCAAAAGAAGGAGGTTTTATTTACCGAAAAGATGGTAAATGGAATTGGTTAAATCAAAAATAAAATAGTTATGCAAAATATTGAGAATAAAGTCGCTTATATAACAGGCGGAACAAAAGGAATTGGTTTAGGAATAGCAAAATCATTAGTAGAAAATGGGCTTAAAGTTGCTATTTCGGGTCGTAATATTGACGATGTAGAAAAAGCACGTCATTATTTAGGAAATCAAAATGTGTTGGCAATTCAATCAGATGTTAGACATTTCGAAGATGAGCAAAATGCTGTTGAACAAATTATTTCTACTTTTGGACGTTTGGATATCGTGATTGCAAATGCTGGTTTAGGAAAATTTGCTCCAGTAGATGAACTTTCTTTAGAGGATTGGAATGCGATGATTGATACGAATTTAACAGGTGTTTTTCATACAATAAAAGCTTCTGTTGAGGCTTTAAAAGTGTCAAAAGGTTATTATATTTCGATTGCGTCTTTAGCAGGAACTAATTTCTTTGCGAATGGTGCAGGATATAATGCATCGAAATTTGGAGTTGTTGGTTTTACACAAGCGGCTATGTTAGATTTGAGAAATTATAATATCAAATGTACTACGATTATGCCTGGTTCGGTTACTTCAAATTTTAATGATCATGTACCAAACTCAGAAGATGGATGGAAGATTCAGCCAGAAGATTTAGGTCAAATGGTTGTAGATTTATTAAAAATGAATCCGAATGTTTTACCAAGTAAAATAGAAGTTCGTCCTACGAAAACAAAATAAAAAAAGACCTCAATTAGAGGTCTTTTTTGTTTTATTTCTTTTTCAACTTTACAGTGAAATGTCTTAAAATCTCTGATTCCCAAGTGATTTCATAACCAGAATTGATTTCGTTTCTACGATCAAAAATATTTTTCAATGCGACAGCGATATAATCCATATGACTTTGGAAATACGTACGTCTTGGAATTGCCAAACGCAATAACTCTAATTTTGGATAACGATTTTCTCTTGTTTCAGGATCACGATCCGCTAAAATAGTTCCAATTTCAACTCCTCTAATTCCAGCTTCTTTGTACAATTCAATTCCTAATGTTTGCGCAGGAAACTCTTCACGTGGTACATTTGGTAAGAACTTGACTGCATCAACAAAAATAGCATGTCCGCCAATTGGTTGCTGAATTGGAATTCCAAATTCAATTAATTTATTCCCTAAATATTCAATTTGCTTGATACGCGATTGTAAGTAAGAATATTCTGTTGATTCCTGTAAACCTTGTGCTAAAGCAGCTAAATCACGTCCAGCTAAACCTCCATAACTTAAATATCCTTCATAGATAATTCCAAAATTTCCACAAATTTTATATATCTCTTCGTTATTCAGTGCAATAAAACCTCCTATATTTACCAAACCATCTTTCTTTGCAGACATCGTCATTCCGTCTCCGTAAGAAAACATTTCGATAACAATTTCTTTGATTGTTTTTTGCTTAAATTCTTCTTCTCTTTCTTTGATGAAATATGCATTTTCTGCAAAACGAGCTCCATCAAAAAAGACAGGAATTCCATATTGATTTGATAAATCTCGCACTTGACGAATATTTTCTATCGATACAGGTTGTCCTCCAGAAGAATTACATGTAACAGTGATTAACGTGAATGGAATTTTATCTTTTCCGTACTCTTTGTATACATTTTCTAATTTCTGTAAATCGATATTTCCTTTGAATGGATGAATTAATTCACTATCAAAAGCTTCATCAATTGTACAATCAATGGCATGTGCTTTTCTAAACTCGATGTGTCCTTTTGTTGTATCAAAATGCGAATTTCCAGGAACAACATGACCTTCTTTTACAAGAGCCGAAAACAATACATTTTCTGCTGCACGACCTTGATGCGTAGGTAAAAGAAATTTGAAACCTGTAATGGTATTGATTGTTTCTTTTAATTTTAGGAACGATTGAGAACCAGCATAACTTTCGTCTCCAGTCATCATTTCAGACCACTGTTTATCAGACATTGCTCCAGTTCCAGAATCAGTTAATAAATCAATAAATACTTTGTGGCTTTCGAGATTAAATAGGTTGTAGTCTTTTTCTTCTATCCACTTTTCACGTTCATCGGGAGTAGATTGATAAATTTCTTCGACCATTTTTATTCGAAATGGCTCGGCAAAAGGTAATTTCATTCTTTTTGTGTTTAGTGTAAAACTAAGAAACCTTTAGAATATTATCAATTAATTAATTAAAAACATAAAAAAATCCTCTATCAAACAGATAAAGGATTTTAAATTTTTCTATAGCTCGTTGTTAGTCAATAACAGGAACTGGTCTTTTGTTTTCGTTAATCGCAACTAACGTAAATGTTCCAGAGATTGCTTTATCTCGTCCATCTCTATACATACTTTCAATATAAGCATCAACTTGCACATCTAAACTTGTACGTCCTACGCGTACAACTTTTCCTATCATTTCGACAATAGTACCTGCAGGAATTGAGTGCTTAAAATCAATTTTATCGCTACTTACTGTAACAATAGGTTTACGACAAAAACGAGTTGCCGTCATAAAAGCAATTTCATCCATTAAATACATTACCGAACCTCCAAACATGGTGTTGTGGTGGTTTGTATCTCCAGGAAAAACAGCTTTGAAAATACGAGTTTCAGAATTGATGATACGTTGTTCTATCAACTCTTCTCTTGGTGTTTTGTCCACTTCCATTATCATATATTTACACGTTACTTTTTATTTAAATTAATTTTTGTGATAATGTATTTTTGTGGTGGTTTGATGTTTTCATACACATAATTTTACTTTTTTCGCGAAAGTTTATTTTAATGATTATCTCAACTATTGGTACTCTGACTTATCAAACAAATTGATTTACAGTTGCGCGACAGTTCGTGACTTGCACACGATTCCCCAATAATTTGAGTACGAATATGGTGCAAATATAAATTAGAAAAATGAAATTTTAAGATTTATTCTGATGAATTCGCCGGTTTGGAATAATTCGTGTAAATTCAACTTCCGAAATTTATATGAAGTAAGAAGTTTAAGAAATGAAAATAAAACCAATCAAAGATTTAATTCATAATCTAACCGAATGGAACGAATTAGTAGAGCAGACAAATGATTTGACTAATAAAGTTATACAAGATGTAAGTTTTTTACGTCAAAAAGTAAATTGGGAAGAGTATAACTTATGTAATACATCTTTCTTAGGATGTAAGTTTAAGCAAAATGAAGCTATTCATTTAATAGAACGTGGCGCATTTATTTATCCGAAATTCGAAGCAATTCCTTATAACCCATATCGTGGTAAATTATATACTTGGCAAGAGTTGATGCAAGGTTATGATCCAAATAATGATCAAAGCATTGATTTGAAAATTTACAAGCATTTTAAGAAACATAAATATAATCCATCTGTTTCAGAAGCATTAGCACAGCGTTTACATGATCTTTCAATTGATGATGGTTTGCGTAGAATTTTAGAATATGATGAAAACGGAATGACAAAGAAAAAAGTGGTTGGTTTTATGGGAGGACATTCCACTGCGCGTAATTCTGAATTTTATAACGAAACAGCTAAAGCAGCAAAATTAGCAACTGAAAAAGGATATTTTGTAGTTTCTGGTGGGGGTCCAGGTATTATGGAAGCATCAAATTTAGGTGCATATATGGCAAATTATTCGGATGAAGATTTAATGAATGCAATTAATATTTTGGCTGATTTAGATTTTGTAGACGACAATAAAACGGAATATCTAGCAAAAAACTTTATGACGAATGCACAGAAAGTTTTAGAATTTTATCCAAATGGGGCAGAAAGTTTAGCAATTCCTACTTGGTTTTATGGTCACGAGCCAAGTAATTTATTTGCAACAAATATTGCAAAATACTTTTCGAATAGTATTAGAGAAGATATGTTGTTAACGATTAGTTTATTTGGATTAATTTACGCTCCGGGAAGTGCTGGGACAACACAAGAGATTTTTCAGGAAGCTGCTCAAAACCATTATGGAACATCAGGCTATTATAGTCCGATGATTTTTTTGAGTAAAAAAAGATACGTAGAAGACACAGGAATTTATTCTGTTTTGCATCAATTAGCAACTGGTCGCACATACAAAGAGTTGTTATTTTTGACTGATAGTGCTGATTTAGCAATAGATTTTATCGAAAAACATCCACCAATCAAAGCAGATTAAAATTATTTTAGAATTAATTCAAAATATTTTTCAAATATTTACAACCACTTAAATTATTGAATTAAATACATTTAAGTGGTTTTTATTTGTATTCTGACCGAATAAAATAAAATAAAGTTGCAAAACATTTGGTATTTAAAATAATGAACGTATATTTGCAGTCCAATAACGCGAGATGGAGCAGTAGGTAGCTCGTCGGGCTCATAACCCGAAGGTCACAGGTTCGAGTCCTGTTCTCGCTACTAAATCGCGAGGTGGAGCAGTAGGTAGCTCGTCGGGCTCATAACCCGAAGGTCATCGGTTCGAGTCCGGTCCTCGCTACTAGCAAGAGAGTTTCTAAACAGAAGCTCTCTTTTTTTATGTCTTAACTTTAGGAATTGAATTGGATAAACTATTTTTGTAAGATGAATTTAGAAGAATATAAAAAACAATATAAATCAGATCAAGCTGTTGGAGGAATTGCTATAGAAAAGCGTTTAAAAGAAGTTTATGGAACTTTAGAACCTCGTTTTTATTCTCCACAAGTCATGTCTTTTCAAGGAGGAGACGACCCTATTGATGGTGTTGCTGTTTTTGATGTTAATGGTTATCATCATTTGGTGAGTTATGGTATGTCACATTTATACTATTCTGAGGAAAGTGTTGGTGGAGATTTTAGTAAATGGGGGTTTGAATTCTCTTTCCGAGTAAAACCTGTAAAAGAAGATAATGGTGAAGATCCGTTTTGGGTGGTTCAGTTGATGAATAACTTGGGTCGATTTGTAAACGAAACAAAAGTTTGGTTTGATGAATATCAATTTTTACCATTAGGAGGTCCAATTCGTTCAGATTCTGAAACAGATATTGTTGGTTTGGCTTTTATCAAAGATGTTGATTTAGATGAAATCGATACGCCTCATGGTAAGGTAACTTTTATTCAAATGATAGGACTAAATGCTGAACAATTGAAAAGATTAGAAGCTAATTCTACTAAAGAAGAAATAATGTCAGTAATCACTGAAATAAAGTCAGTTAACCCAAAATTTGTTTGCGAATTATAACAATTATTATTCAATTAAAAGATATTTACGTTAGCCTATTTCTTAAATTATGTTAAATGTAAAAAACACTATGTCAGTATTTTAAACTTGGTATTTGTTTTGATTATATCTAGACGTTAGTAGCACTAACAGTAGAATAAATTTTTCATAGGTTAGGTTAATAATTAGTAAAGCTAATTATGAAGCACTCTCTCGGGAGTGCTTTTTTTTGTAACTTTATAGAAGAAAATAGTAAAATGTTTAAAAATTTATTCAATCGAAATAAAGATAAATCAACTAAAGAACAAGAATCAAAAACGATGACTTTCGAAGAAATAATTAATTCAGATAAACCCGTTCTTTTAGATTTTTTTGCAACGTGGTGTGGACCTTGTCAAATGATGGGACCGATATTACAACAAGTAAAAGAAGAATTGGGTGATGATGTCAAAATTCTAAAAGTAGATATTGACAAGTATCAAGATTTAGCAGCACGTTACCAAGTGCAAGGAGTTCCTACGTTTGCTATTTTTAAGAATAGTGAGTTGCTTTGGAAACAAAGTGGTGCTCGACCAAAAGAACAATTGGTTGAGGTGATAAAAAAGTATATTTAAAAACAGGTTTGTGTTTCAACCGAAGTAAAATAAAAAATCCTTCAGAAATTCTGAAGGATTTTTTATTTATTACCATCTCCAATCGCCTGAAATACGAAGTGGAGTTTCTAAATTTCCTTTGATTAAAGCTTCTTTTATCTCTTGTTCATTCCAATGTTTTGAAGGAATTTCTTTCAAATTACTCAATTGATACAATAAATAGGTTTCTAAAATTACATTATTCTTCAATCCAATTTCTTCCACGTAATCAAAAGTATCGCAATTCGCGTGATAACAATTTAAAGCTCCTTTAGCAAATTGACTATCCGATAATCCAATAATTGGTACACCTTGTAACATAAATGGCTGATGATCGGAATGTAAATCTACACTTGCAAATGTTTTCAATTTAAAATCTGGTATCACTTTTTGAACATCTTTTGCATAATTTGATAAAATAGGTAAATTACTTTCCATTGTCGAATAATATGACTTAGGATTTGTTGTCATATCCATATTCGACATTGCTTTAATTTGATTAATAGAACCATCTTTCAACGCTTGATTGACATAATATTTAGATCCTACCAAACCAACTTCTTCACCCATGAATAAAACAAACTCAATAGTTCGATCATTTTCAAGATTTAATTTTTTATATGTTCGTGCAATATCAATCACAGAAAAACTTCCAACACCATTATCAATAGCTCCTGTTGCTAAATCCCAACTATCTAAATGACCTCCTAAAACAATTTTTTCATTTGGAAATTTCGAACCGATTTTTTTTGCAATAATGTTACGACCTTTCATTTGTCCAACATCATTTTTCATTTCGATTTTCGCTATTTCTTTTCCTTTTAATAGATTTTCTTTAATTTTTAAACCGTCTTCTAAACTGATATTAATGGCAGGAATCTTAATAATATCTCCCGTAACCGAGGCTGTTCCTGTTAATAAAATACCACCAGCAGGACGATTAAATAAAATAATTCCTTTTGCTCCGTACTTTTCTGCTAATGCAGTTTTTTCGGAACGATGTAGATTTTCAATTTCTTTAGATGTTCCATCTAACAAACCAAGTGCTGCAAAAACAATTTTTCCTTTTACCTTATCACCTATTTTTTTGTAATCTTGTTCAAGTCCATTTCCTAAATCAATCAGTTCTCCAGAAAGCTTAACATTTGCAGGAGAATGAGCCAAAGCAACCGCTTTTATTGGTTGATTATTAATTTTAAGATCTAAACTCTTACGATTCCATCCACTAAAAGTGAATTCTTGAAAAGACACATCGTAACCATAAGAACGTAATAAATTTGCAGCATATTCTTCTGCTTTCTTTCCATTTTCTGTTCCTGTAGCACGATGACCAATTGTTTCAGTTGCTTTTTTTAATTGTTGATAAGCTTCAGAATTTTGTTGCACTTCATTGTTAATCAAACTCAAGACTTGTTCATTTGTTTGAGCTGATAAGCTTATGGTTGTTGAGATTAAACCAAGAGTGAATAATAATTTCGATTTCATGTGTGAGTATTTCCATAAACTTAAAAAGGATTTTGGAAATAGTTGATAAAATTTTTAGAAAATTTCTAGATGAAATGACAGAATAAAATTCTATTTCCATAATAATTTCAACTCGACTTTATACTTTCCGGCATAAGGTTTAGCGTTTGTTGGTTTTTCAGAAATCGAGAATTGATATACGCCACGCGCAGGTAAATCGAAAATAGTTTCTTTTCCAAAAGGTCCACCTTTGATAGAATCGACAGGTCCTTTGATGTGATTAATTCGAATATTAGCTGTTGAATCTTGTGCTGAAACTTTAATCCAAACTTTTTTTGCAGAGTCAGCATTAAACGTAAATGTATTGGTTTGTCCAGCTAACTTTGTAGGTTCTGCTTTTGCTTTAGCATAACTTACTTCCAAATTTTCGGTTGTATTATTTGCGCTTAACGGAACAATTTTATCTGTATTAGATGCAATTTTTTGAGGTATAGTTTTCACTACCTTCTTAGTAGATTTCATAGGTTTTTCTTCCTCTTTCATCACATCTCCTACAATTGGTTTATCATTTTTCACCAAATTTTTATATGCAGAATCTACTCCAATTTTGCTTGGATAAATTGTAGGGGTAGATTTATCTTCACAACTATAAAAAGTTAATAAGGTAACAAAAGCAATAAAAGTCCATTTCATAACAGCAAAATTCTGTTGTAAAAGTAACTATTTTAACTGCAATTTCAAGGTATATTTTCCTTCAAATGGATCTCCTTGCATTAAACTTTCTCCAATTTTTATTTGATATAAACCTTTTTCAGTCAAATCATAATTGATTTCTCTTCCAAAAGGACCATCACTTTTGTTATTTGGAGAAATAATTTGATTGATTCTAATATTTGCTTGATTATTTTGTGGAATGAGTTGAATTGAAACAAATTTTGAAGAATCATTTCTAAAACTAAACATTTGATCCTCTTTCGCAAATTTTTCTATTTCAAATTCACCTTGTCCGTTTATAAGTTTCAATTCCGAATTATTATAAATTACAGGAGTGGCTAATGCAATTTCTTTTACAGAAGAATCTTTTCTGATTTCTTTATTCGTAACCTCTCCCATGGTAATAGGTTTATTATTGGTCATACAATAAATGAAAATAGCGCCTATGGCAATGGATAGAATAATAATGGGTTTATATTTTTTCATTATTGTAAATTTGTGTTTTAGTTAATTACAAATTCTGATCCAAATTATATGTTGTATTACGAAAATATAGGAAACGGGAAGCCTTTGGTGTTTTTACATGGATTTTTAGAGAATCATAAAATATGGATTCGTTTACAAAATGATTTAAAACAACATTATCAAATCATTACGATTGATTTACCTGGTCATGGAAATTCTGAAAACTTACGTGATATCTATACAATGGAAGAGATGGCTGATGAGGTAATAGATGTTCTGGATGAATTGAAAATTGAAAAAGCAACTTTTATAGGACATTCAATGGGAGGATATGTGACTTGCGCTTTAGCTGAACTTTTCCCTGAACGAGTAGAAAATATTGTTTTGGTTAACTCGTCTACTTTGCCAGATGATGAAGCGAAGAAAAATCAACGTTTGAAAGCTTGCGAAACCGCTCGCCGAAATTTTAATGCATTAGTCAGTTTTAGTATGCCTGCTTTGTTTGCTAATCATCATCGCGAAAATTTTAAAGAGGAATTAAAATTTGTAAAAGAAATTGCTTTAACAACTCCAATAGAAGGAGTTTGTGCTGCCTTAAAAGGAATGCGCGAGCGACCAGATCGCTCATCTATTTTGTATGATTTTAAAGGTGGTATTTACATTATTGTAGGAATGAATGACGAAACAGTCAATCCAGAATTATTTTTAACTTTAATTCCAGATTTGCCTAATATTCATTTATATAAATTTGATGGAGGACATATGGCTTTTATGGAAAATTATGATGAAGTTTTATCGATTCTAAAATCTATTTAACGCTTTCTGATAAAAAATTCTTTCATTAATTGTCCACATTCTTCTTCCATAATTCCTGATACAATTTCAGTTTTTGGATGTAATTCGCCAATTTTTGCTTTAAAGCCTCTTTTTTCATCAGATGCACCATAAACAACTTTCGAGATTTGGCTCCAATACAATGCTCCACCGCACATAACACAAGGCTCTAAAGTGACATATAAAGTACAATCTTGTAAATATTTTCCGCCTAAATAATTCGCAGCAGATGTAATGGCTTGCATTTCTGCATGTGCAGTAACATCGGTTAATGTTTCAGTTAAATTATGCGCTTTTGCAATAATTTTGTTATTGCAAACAATTACAGCTCCAACTGGAATTTCGTCTCTTTCGAAAGCCGTTACAGCTTCATTAAAGGCAATTCTCATAAAATATTCGTCGGTGAAAAGATTTTCCATTTCTATAAAATTTAAAGCAAAAATAGTCATTTCCAACTTGGATATTCGATACATTTGTACAAATTGACGCCACTTTATGAATCAATCAAAATATATCATTGCAGCCATTGTTACCTACTTTATTTGGGGATTTTTTAGTTTCGGATTAAAACCAATTGCAGATTATCCACCTTTGGATATTTTATTTTTTAGATTGTATGTTTCCGTTTTCTTTTTAGTCATCATCAACATTGGGTTTCGTCGAAATAAAATAAAAGCGGATTGGAATTTATTCAAGTCTTTTGAGAAAAAGAAACAGAAGAAATTATGTAGTCTAATTATTGGAGGTTCGCTGATTTTGATGACCAATTGGTTGATGTTTATTATTGTGATGAATCATATTAGTGTGCAAGCGGCATCGCTTTCTTACTTAGTTTGTCCGATTATTACTACTGTTTTGGCGTTTATAATTCTGAAAGAACATTTGACCAAAATAAAATGGATTGCTGTAGGAATTAGTCTTTTAGCTTGCTTCGTTCTTTCTATAGGTCATTTTTTAGATTTAATTTATAGTTTGATTGTAGCTTGTACATTTGCGTTGTATATCATCATTCAGAGAAGTTTGAATGTTTTTGATAGTTTCAATCTATTAATGACACAACTATTAATCGTTGCGATTTTGATGTTGCCTTTGATTTTTATGTTTTCGGGACCAATTCCGACCGAAACAATTTTTTATCAATGTATTATGATGATTGTTGTTTTGTTTACCATAATTCCAATGTTTTTGAACAATTTTGCAGTTAAAGGAATTGATTCTTCAACAGTTGGAATTTTAATCTATTTGAATCCCATTATGAATTTTGTTTTGGCAATTTTCTATTACAAAGAAGCTGTTTCGCCAATGCAAATGATTGGTTACAGCTTGATACTTTTAGCAATTATCGTATTTAATTCGCAGACAATTTTCAAATTAAAAAACATAAAAAAATCCGAAAGTTAACTTTCGGATTTTTTTATGTTTTTACTTAAATCGTTATTTAATGTAAACTGAATTTGGTCCAACTCCAGTTACTATTTCGTTTTGTAATGCACCTGCAGTATTATAAATTAACAAACTCCCTGCACTTGCAAAGTTTTTTGCATCTAAAACATAGATTGAATTATTTTTAACTTCTAATCCATAAATATATGTTGCAGTAGATTTGAATAATCTTGCTGTAGGTAAAGAAGCTGCATTAATAGACATTTTATAAATATCTTTATTTAATGAGTAATACAAATATCCTCCATCTTCAATCAAAAAATCAGGATGCTCAGTTTTGTCAAAAGGCATAGCTGTTGAAACATTATTTGTTAAATTAATTCGAGTTAAAGTTCCTCCAGTCGTATTAATCCCTTTTTCCCAATCAATAATTCCTTGAGAAAGCACAAATAAGTTACTTCCTACTTTTACCATATCCGTCGGTGAATCTCCTACTGGATAATTAGTTTTTATAGATGTATCTAAATCAATAGCATCTACAGATTTACCAAAAACCCCATTTCTTCCACTCGCTTCGTATGCAACATATAGTTTATTGTTGTCAACAATAATGTGACCAGGTCCTTCAGAAACACTTATTTTCTTTACAAATTTATTGTCAGACAAATTATAAATAGCTACGTAATCGTCATTCGGATTTTGTGAATCACCCCAGTTAGAAACATAAAAATATTTATTATCAGTAACAATATATCTCGGGTTAAGAATATTATCTGTAATAGTTGCTACACTTTTAAAATTTGTATTGTCAACAATTTCAACTTTATTAGAATTATTAACCACAACATAGGCTTTATTTCCTTTAATAACCATATTTTGAGCAACATCTCCTAAATTTCTTGAATTCGCTTTTTTGAAAATTTCCTGAAAAGGATTTTTATCTCCTACTATAGTACTTGGATCGTAATAAGTAATATCTGCATTTCCAGCATTATATTTTCCTTCATTCAAAATAAAAATTCCTTTCGCATAATTTCCATTTTCTGGATCATTGTTTGGTCCATCATCATCATTTGAACAAGATTGTAAAAACACTCCAGCTAAAGCTATAAGAGCGATAGCTTTAAATTTAGTCATAGTTTTAAAATTTTATTTTTATTTGTATAGTATAATTTGTGCCTGGTTGCCAACGATTTTCTTGCGTTTGATACTGTTGATTAAACAAATTATTTACTCTAACAGAAACGTTGTAAAGTGGTGAAATAGTATAATTTAAACCTAAATTCGTTAACCAAAAAGCATCAATTGTTTTTTCTTCTTCCGAATCAGTAAAGACTTTACTCGTATAAATATTTTGTACAAAAGCAGATAACTGTTTGTAAGTATATTGCGCACTCGCAGTCCATTTATGATTTGGCGAATACATCAATTCTTTGTTTTTCGATTTATCTTTTGTTTTGGTAAATCCATAGGTCGTATGAAAAGAAAATGCATTCCATTTGTATTTTCCAATCACTTCCAATCCATAAGTTTCAGCTTTACTTATATTGCGAGGAACCCAAAAAGAGGAATTTGATTGACTTGGAATCCACTGAATCATATCATTCAAACTATTGTAAAAAATATTGGTTTGAATGTTTAGGTTTTTGCTGATAAAATCATTTCCAATTTCAAACTGATAAGCTGATTCTGATTTCAAATCTGGATTACCACCAGTTTTCCAAAACAAATCATTGTATGTCGGATTTCTAAAGTTCTTCGAAACATTTCCTCTTAATTGATAAAAATTAATCGGTCGATAATTGAACCCTAACGAATAGATGAAAGGATTTTGATATTTATCCGAAAAATCTTGACGAATACTCGCTTCGTATTTCAATACTTCTGATAATTTATGTTTCGCGATTAATGCAAAATTGAATGAATTTTGATCGCTTTTGCTTAAATTATTTCCACTTCCTTGACTGTAATTTGCTTCCGACAAAACAGCTAACTCGAAATTATGGGTCAATTGATGGCTCAAATAATATTTTAACAGATAATTATCGACTTGTAAATCATCAGAATAAGATGTGTGAATATTGTTAAAATAACTACTTTCTTCTCGTATATAAGCTAATTTTAATTGCGATTGCCATGTTTCATTTGGATTAAAATTCCATTCTGTCATTAGACGATAATCCTGATTTTTATATCCAGAAGGTGTTGAATTTGTATCAACTAAAGGAAATTCACGCTTTCCAAAATTGATCATCGAATAAAGTTTCAATTCATTTTTAGGATTAATTTTATACCCAAAATTTGCGTTAATTGTATTGAAATAATATTTTCCGTTCAAATTCTTCTTCATATGATTCGGAATTTTATAATCATTATCTGATTGATTTCGTTCGTAATCTACCGAAGAACTAAATTTTTCTGAACTATATTTTAATTGATATTTTCCCGACCATGTATCGTAACTTCCGTAACCTAAATTGATTTTCTGTTGAAAACCTTTGTTGTAATCAAATTGATTTAATAAATGAATTGTTCCTCCAATAGAACCTGTTCCATATGCTATACTTCCACCACCTGGTTTTACAAGAATTCCATCAAAAGAGTTGCTCGAAAATAAATTGAAATCTGTTTGACCAGTAGTTTGCGAATTAACATTTATTCCATTCCAAACGACAGCCGTGTGTGAAGCCAAAGTTCCACGAAAAGATGGTGAAGAAACCATTCCTCGACCATTTTCTTTAAAATAAATTGGTGTTTGAGCTTGTAAAACTTGAGTTAGTTGATTAGGGGTTTGTTCTAAAATGCTATCATTTAATTTGATGACACTTTGAGATTGATAATGATTTTTAAGAAAAATATCATTCATAATCAAAGGTTTCAAACTGATGGTATCTGTCTGTGCAAAAGCAATTCCTGCAACCAAATTAAAACAAAGAAAAAATTTTTTCATATTAAAATCTGTTTTTCCTCCGAAAACATTTTCTATTATTAGTTAATTATGGCAGGTTTCCTGACTTATTCTAATCTTTTTATTCTTCTTAATTCTGAATGAATTTGAGAAAAAAGTGTATAGAATTTACAGTTGCGGGGACAGTTTTGGAATTGAACCAAATTCCCTTTTAACTCACTCTTTGAGCACCATTTTGTGCAAATGTAAACAAAAGCGTTTGATTTTATAATAAGTAGATTGTTAAATCGTTAACCTTAAATTAATACCAGATTTATTTTATTTGTACAATATTCAAAATCATTATATCTAGTGATTTTTAATAAAGATGAAGAAATTAAATTTGTAACCAACAACAACAATTTTTTATTTAAAAACTTTAAGACTATGGAAAACAATCAGCCGTACAAATCAGAGAAAAAACTTATTGCAGGAGTTTTAGGAATTATTTTAGGAGTTTTTGCTGTACATAAATTTTATTTAGGTTACACAAAAGAAGGAACAATTCAATTAATTTTAAGTCTTGTAACATGTGGTACTATTGGTAGTTTGACTGGATTAATCGAAGGGATTATCTATTTAACTAAATCTGATGAAGAGTTTGACAAAATATATGTAGAAGGACACAAAGGTTGGTTCTAAAAATCGAATTACATTCTTTTTTAAATATTTTAATCCCAAAAAAATCTAAAGTTATTTTTGGGATTTTTTTTATTGAATCAATTCGTTTTAAATAATTCGCAAGTTTTTTATTACATTTGCTTTAGGAAAAAATATAATAAAGAACGAAATCGCATAAAATGGCAATAAAAACATTTAGAGAAGTAATCGCAGAGGCAATGAGTGAAGAAATGCGTCGCGATGAATCTATTTTTTTAATTGGAGAAGAAGTAGCAGAATACAACGGTGCTTATAAAGCTTCGAAAGGAATGTTAGACGAATTTGGTCCAGAACGTGTAATTGATGCACCAATCGCAGAAGCTGGTTTTTCTGGTATCGCTATTGGTTCTACAATGACAGGATGTCGTCCAATCGTAGAATATATGACTTTCAACTTCTCGTTAGTGTCTATTGATCAAATTATCAATAACGCTGCAAAAATTTATCAAATGTCAGGAGGACAATTCAACTGTCCAATCGTATTTAGAGGACCTACTGCTTCTGCAGGACAATTAGGCGCAACACACTCTCAAGCTTTCGAGAATTGGTATGCAAATGTACCAGGTCTTAAAGTAATAGTACCTTCAAACCCTTACGATGCAAAAGGTTTATTAAAATCTGCAATTCGTGATAACGATCCAGTAATTTTCATGGAATCTGAACAGATGTATGGAGATAAAATGGAAATGCCAGACGAAGAATACACGATCGAAATTGGTAAAGCTGAAATCAAACGTGAAGGAACAGATGTTACATTAGTTTCTTTTGGTAAGATTATTAAGCAAGCTTATATCGCTGCAGATGAATTGGCTAAAGAAGGAATTTCTGTAGAAGTGATTGACTTACGTACAGTTCGTCCATTAGATTATGATACAATCTTCAAATCAGTTAAGAAAACAAATCGTTTGGTAGTTTTAGAAGAAGCTTGGCCGTTTGCTTCAGTAGCATCTGAAATTACATATATGGTACAACAAAAAGCATTCGATTATTTAGATGCACCAATCAAACGTATTACAACTAAAGATACATCAGCACCTTATGCTCCAAACTTATACGAGACTTGGATTCCAAATGCAAAAGATGTTATAGAAGCTGTAAAATCAGTTATGTATAAATAATATAAGATTTATCAACTATATTTGTAAAGTCTAGCATGCATTTTGCTAGGCTTTATTTTTTTAACCAAATCTTATTGATGAAAAGTTATATAACAGCTTTTTTTATAGTTGTTTTAGCGTCTGTACACGCGCAAGTAAAAATTCAAGGAAAGGTAATCGATTCTGAAACGTTGAAACCAATTCCTTATGCAGATATTCGATTACCAGAATTAAAAGTTAGTGCTACATCAAACTCTGATGGTACTTTTTATATTGAATCTACATCAAATACTGAAAAAATAGTTGTTTCTAAAAATGGTTACGAAACAGCTGATTATGTAATCGAAAATAAAATTGATTACAATTTCGTTGCACAATTATTTTTAGCTGCAGATGAAACAGAAACTGATGATGACCAATCAGTAGAACTGAAAGAAGCAGTTATTTCGGCAAAGAAAAAACGACTTAAAAAGAAAGAAAATCCAGCATATGCTATTTTACGAGAAGTATGGAAACGTAAAAAGAAAAACGGATTAAAATTGACCCCTCATTATCAATACGATGAATATGAAAAGTTGCAATTTGATATCAGTAATATCGATTCAGCTTTTATGAAACGTAAAATTTTTAAAGGGATGGAGTTTGTTTTTGAAAAGGTTGATACATCTTCTATCAATGGAAAAACATATTTACCTGCTTTTTTAAATGAATCAATTTATAAAATTTCTGGTATTAACAAACCTTCTACAAAAGAACGTCGTGAATTAATTGCGAATAAAACTTCTGGTTTCGAGAAAAACGAAGTTGTAGCCTCAACTGTAAAAAATCTTTTTAGAGATATTGATATTTATGATAATCGTGTGAATATTTTAGATATCAAATTCGTTAGTCCTATTGCAACTGATGGTTTTGCAGTGTATGATTACGAATTGAAAGACACAGTTGATGTAGATGGTGTTGAATCTTATCGTATCAAATATTATCCTCGTCGTGAAGGTGAATTAACTTTCAAAGGTGAATTGTACATTTCAAAAGATGCTTATGCAGTGAAGGAAGTTGTGATGGAAACAACGAAAGAAATGAATGTAAATTTTGTGCGAAATATTTTCATGAATTTACAATATGATATACCAAACGACTCTATTTTTTATCCTAAGAAAGAATATGCAATGTTGGATATGTCGTTGTTGAGTAAAAAAGAAAGTGCGAAAGGAATTTTTGCGCATAAAACAGTTAATTATTACAATTACGATTTCAATACTACACATCCCGAAGCATATTATTACGAGAAATTAGATCCTGCAAAAGCAGCACTAAACGAAAAAGATAATCAGTTTTGGGCAGAAAGCCGTCCAGAAGCTTTAACAAAAGATCAAGAAGGCATTTACGAAACGTTAGAACAATTAAATAAAGTTCCAAAATTTAATAATATTGTAAAGGCTATAGAGATTTTTGGATCAGGATATTACAATGTTGGAAATGCGATTGATATTGGGAATTTATATTCATCTTTTGGATACAATCAAATCGAAGGTTTTCGCTTAAGAGCAGGTGCTCGTACCTATTTTTCGCAAAATGATATGTGGCGCGCACAAGGTTTCTTGGCTTATGGTTTTGGAGATGATAAATTCAAATATGGAGCAGATTTCCGTTATATGTTCAATAAATACAATCGTTTTCAAGTCGGAATTGGAACAAAACGCGATGTAGAACAATTGGCTGCTACGTTAACGTCTTCGGACGGAATCATGACACGTAGTTTTGCTTCTTCTTCTATTATTAATCAAGGAGATAATACTTATCTAAGTAACAATAATTTGACAAATGTATATGCTTCAATAGAACCTTGGAAAAATGTAACTTTCCGTGTTGATGGAAATTATCAATTAATAAAACCAGCTGATGCAGAACATTTCTCAATCGCTTATGATAAAAATGGACAAATAAAAGAAACGTTAACAAACTCAAGCGTTAGTGTTTCGATAATTGCTCGTCCAGGTGCTAAATATTCACAATATGGGATTGATCGTTACGAAATGACAACACTTGCTCCAACGTTGATGTTACGTTATACAAAAGGATTGAAAGGTGTAATTAATTCAGATTTTGAATACGATAAATTACAATTCTTATACACTCAACCAATTTTAATTGGTTCTTTTGGGAAATCTTTGGTAACAATTGAAGCAGGAAAAACTTTTCAAGGTGTTCCGTTATCATTAATGAGTGCAATACCAGGAAATGAAAGTTATGGACAAGTTTATGGGACATTTTCTCAGTTAGATTACTATGAATTTGTAACAGACGAATATGCAACATTAAACTGGGAACATCACTTTAATGGTTGGATATTGAATAAAGTTCCATTAATCAAAAAATTAAAATTAAGAGAAGTTGGTTTCTTACGTGCAGCTTACGGAGATATTTCCGAAAAAAGTAAAGCAATCAACCATTCAACAATACAATACTTTGCTCCTAATCAACAAATCTACTATGAATACGGGTTTGGAATCGAAAACATTGGTTTTGGAAACATTAGACCTATTCGAGTTGATTTTAATTGGCGCGGAAATTATAATAATTTGCCAGATGTTCGTAAATTTGGCATCACAATCGGTTTAGATTGGAATTTTTAGAAAATAAATAATAAAAAAAGAATATTACAATGACTTTTGATGCAATTATAGAAATCCCTAGAGGATCTCGTAATAAATACGAAATGGATCACGAAACAGGAAGAATTCGTTTTGATCGCGTATTATATTCTCCAATGTTTTACCCAGCAGATTATGGTTTTGTTGAAAATACATTAGGTTTAGATGGAGATCCAATTGATGTGTTAGTTTTCTTAACAGAGCCAACAGTTCCTGGATGTGTAATCGAAGTAAAAACAATCGGTGTTCTTAAAATGTCTGATGACAAAGGACAAGATGAAAAATTAATTTGTGTACCAGTTGCTGATCCAACTTGGAACCAATTAGAAAACATCACTGATATGAATCCTCATACATTGAAAGAAGTTGAGCACTTTTTCAGAGTTTATAAAGACTTAGAAAATAAGACAACAACAATCGAAGGTTACGGTGATAAAGCAGAAGCAGAACAATTATTACAAGACGCAAGAGAGCGTTTTGTGCCAGCTCACTAAGAAATAATCATCATTTCATATAAATAGTCCTCATAATTGAGGACTATTTTTTATAAAGTCTTTTAACAAGGTTCCTTTTGTAATTCAAATTTAAGTTACTAATTTCATCTTAATTAATACTTAGTGAATTATGAAGAAAACTTTTACACTTACCTTAGCATTGCTAGGGCAGATTATTTTTGCGCAATACACAACACCAAACGATGGAAAAACTTATCGCATTGCAGATCTTGATGCCTTAACCAATGACATCACTTTTGACCAAGCTTCAAATAGTTATTTATTGATAAATGATTTAACAATTTCAGCAAACGATACCTTTTTATCTGATGCAGATTATAAATTGATTATTTCTGAAGGAAAATTAATTACTGTTGCAGGTAAAATAGAGGTCAATGCTCCGAAAGAAGTTCTATTTACGTCTGATAATCCAGGAACTACTTATTTTAAAGGTATTCGATTAGAAGAAACTGCTGTTGCAAATTTTAATCATTTTAAGATGCTTTATGGTGGAGGAATTCGTGTTTTAAACGAAGCTTTTACAATGAGCGATTCTGAGGTTTCATATCAATATGGTGGTGCATCTACTGGTGGTGCAATCAATTTCTCTCGAGGAAACCCAATTGTTAAAAATTCTATTTTTAAACACAACATTACACCAGTTGTAGGTTCAGGCGCAAATCAAAGTGTGGCGTTAACATTTGAAAATAATTATTTAGAAGATAATAACAAGGAAAATTCTAATCGTCCGCAAATTAATATGGGCCCAAGTGGTGAAAATCAAACAACTATTATTAGAAATAATACAATTATAGGAAATAGAGCAAATACTCGTGTTGGTGGAATATCTGTTTCTAGTTTATTGAATGTAGTTAGTTTTGCACAAATAGAAAATAATACAATTAGAGATAATCGTTACGGAATTACGATCACTGGAGTTACAGCGGGAGGAAATATTATTAATAATATAATCGAAAATAACAATACAGAGAATTTACCAAACTCTGGTGGAAGTGGAATTTCAATTTCTCAAACGGCTACAGCACCAAAGACTTCTGTTACGATCAAAGGAAATACGATCAAAGGAAATTTGTGGGGAATCACTATTATTGGCAATGGAACTAATATAGACATGACAAATGGATATAATGTATTTGAAAATAATGGAAATACTGGTGTAGATTATGCGTTGTACAATAATTCTGCAAACGATATACCTGCAAAAGGAAATTGTTGGGATCCTATTTTAACCGACGAAAGAGTAGAAAATGTTATTTTTCATAAACCTGATAATCCTGCTTTAGGCTTAGTAGATTATTCTAATTATGCATGCCTTTTAGGGACAAATGAAGTAAAATTAGATAAGATTAAGCTTTATCCAAATCCAAATAATGGCACTTTCACTGTAGATACAAAAGAAAAATCACCTTATCAGATTTTTGATATAAATGGACGATTAATTCATCAAGGAGAATTAAAAATTGGACAAAATAATGTTCAAACTAATTTACCAAAAGGAGTTTATATTCTGAAAACGAATCAAACATCTTCAAAGATTTTGGTGAAATAATTTAAAACGAAAAGGATCTTATTCTCGAATAAGATCCTTTTTATTTATAATAAATAATATAATTCAAAGATTCATTTTTAAAGGTAGTTGATTTTGGTAATTTTATTTTTTTATCAATTAGATAAATATATTGATAAGAAGTTTCTTTTACCTTTAATAGATCAAAGTATGAATATTTTTCTTCACAAGAGCTTTCATCAAAACTTGTTTGTACTCCTAAAAGATAATTATTAATTTCAGAAGATTTAATTTTAATATTTACTGGAAAAATAAATCTTCCATTATATTTTTTTTCCACAAGAAACCATCTATCCTCAACTAAATTTATTGCTGGATTATCCTCTTTTACAATTTTAGGTGAAAAATAATAACTATTATTACAAACAATTCTTCTACCTCTTTTAGAATTAAACAAAAATTCAATTGCAACAATTTCTACTTCTTCTTGTTTTGGTAATTGGAAATTAGAAAGCAACATAATTTCTTCCTTTGTACTTATTAAATGAGGAATAACACTTTTATACTTCGGACGAAATTGATTGTACTTAGAATAGTCAACTAATGCTACTTCTTTTAGATTAATTGTATCAATTTCTTGAGCAAAACTAAAAACTGAAATAAAGAAAAGTAGATAAAATAACTTCATAAACAACTTATTTATAATAAATAACGTAATTTAATCCATAATTTCCAAACAATTCTTGTTTTCGAAAACCTGAAGCTGGGTTATCATTATAATGAACAAATACATCAGATTTTTTTGACGTATTAATCAAATCAAAATAACCATTTCCTTCGGGACAAAAAGGGTTTTCATAAGAAGTTTCTAAACCAATAAAATAGTTTTTTGCTTCTGAAATATTGAGTTTTAAATGAATTGGAAAAATATATTTTCCTTGATAATCTTTATCAACTTCAAACCATTTATCATCTATTAAATTTTTTTTATCATGTAATGATTTTAAAATTATTGGTTTAAAATAATAAAACTCATTGCAATAATTTTTCTTGTCCACTTTTGATTCAAATAAAATTTCGATTGCTAAAATTTCAATTTCTTTTTCGTTGGGAAGTAACAAATTCGAAAATATTTTTAGTCCAAAACTTGTATGATCTGTAAGTCGTAGAACTTGCTTAAATTTTGGACGAAATTGCTTATAATTAGAATAATTTACCACCTCAACTTGATTGAGATTAATCGTGTCCAATTTTTGAGCAAAACTCAACATAGAAAGTAAAAAGAGAATTAGAAATTTCATCAACTTCTTTGTTTCAAAATATCTTTCAATTCTTTTAATTCTGTTAGAATTTCATTATTTTGAATTTCTAACTCTTTTATTCGTTCAGTATTTTTAAAAACATTATCAAAACGCTTAAAAAATAATCGAATAAAAAATAAAATAAATATTAAAACTACTATTAATGTTATATTTTCCATTCTTTAAAAGTATAAAAAAACGACTCAATATTGAGTCGCTCTTGAATTATTTTTACTTTGAAAATAATTAAATCAAGTTCAGAACTTGTTCTAAATCTTCTAATAAATCGTCGATATCTTCGATACCAACAGATAAACGAATTAAATCATCTGTAATTCCAATTTCAGCACGTTTTTCAGCAGGAATAGATGCATGCGTCATCGTTGCTGGGTGATTCGCTAACGACTCTACTCCTCCTAAAGATTCAGCCAACGTGAAAACTTTTAAATTTTCTAAAATTTTGAACGCATCCTCTTTTTTACCAGAAGTTAATGTAAAAGTTACCATTCCTCCGAAATCTTTCATTTGCTTTTTCGCAATTTCGTGTTGTGGATGATTCTCCAAACCTGGATAATACGTATGCGCAACTTTTGGATGATTATCTAAAAACTGAGCGATTTTCATTCCATTTGAACAATGACGATCCATACGCACAGCCAATGTTTTGATTCCACGTAAAACCAAATACGAATCCTGTGGACCTAAAATTCCTCCCGTTGCAAATAAATTGAAGTGAACATCTGTCGCTAATTGATCCGAATTAACAATAATTGCTCCTGCAACTAAATCTGAATGCCCTCCTAAATATTTTGTTGCCGAATGCATCACAATATCTGCTCCTAACTCAATTGGACGTTGCAAATAAGGCGAAGCAAATGTGTTATCAACTGCTACCAATATATCAGCTTTTTTCGCTTTTGATGCATCATTTACAGCTTTGATGTCAACTACTTTCATCAATGGATTTGTTGGTGTCTCTATCCAAACCATTTTTGTGTTATCATTGATCAACGCCACTACGGCATCTACATTTGTCATATCTACAAAATGGAATTTCAATCCAAATTTTTCGTAAACACGAGTAAATAAACGATAAGAACCTCCGTATAAATCGTCCATCGCGATGATTTCATCACCTGGTTTGAACAATTTTAAAACGCCATCAATTGCTGCTAAACCAGAACCAAAAGCAAAACCAGCAACTCCACCTTCGATAGATGCTAAAGCGTTTTCTAAAGCAGTACGTGTAGGATTTGCTCCACGAGAATATTCGTATCCTTTGTAATCTCCAGGCGAACGTTGTGCAAACGTTGATGTTTGATAAATTGGAGTCATTACGGCTCCTGTAGATGGATCATGTTCTTGACCACCATGTATAGCTTTTGTATTGAATTTCATTGTGAATGCTTTTAACTATAACAAATATATGGAGTTTTATTTATTCTTTGTTTTAAAGATTTGTTAGAATTTAATTCGGAAGATTTTTGGATTGAATATGAATATTTTCTACTACATAAATATTAAAAATAGAAGGTTTAGCTTTTACAATTGAATGATTTTTTTTCAAGTCTGCATTTTCTAATTTTTGGAATAAATAGTTATCTAATTTGATTGTTTCATTATTTCCTTTGAAGTTTATTTTTAAATTATAATAATCTCCACCTCTTCTATATCTTCCTTTTTTAATTTCAAAAATTTCACAATTTTCTGTAATTGTTGATTCTTCTGCTAATTGTTTAATAAGATATTTAAATCCAAAATAACTAATCATTGAAATAAAAAATGCTAAAACTAATGATCCTAAAATTTTAAATAATAATTCATTTGATTCAAATAACTTATTTTTAAAAAATGGAATATTAAAAATCAAAAAAATTATGATAACATGAAATAAGTAAAAAATAAAATAATACCAAGTTTTGACATTTAGTAAAATTATTTCATCAGTTATATATAGTAAATATATTATTGCAGTATAGACGAAGAAAATAAATGTAGAATACTTTTCTGCATTTTTACTACTTTTTTGTTCTCGTATTCGTATTTTTTTACTAACAGAATTATTAATATTTCTTCCCATTAACTAAACAATTCATGTAAAACTTGTAATGATTTTGGTTTCTTAAAATTATTGGTGTGAATTTGATAGTACTTCACTAGAATTTCGAGTAAAAGAGAACGTTGTGGTTGATTCAGTATATTTTTAGATTCTTCTGTAAAATTGAGTTCTAATAATTTTTTGAATAAAGCTGTTTCATCTGCTTTCAACATATTGATGGATGAATTAGAATTCGTGAAAAATCCATTTTCTAAATCGAATAGATTTCCTTCTAATTCTAAATTTGGATAAAATCCAAGAAAATGCGTCAATTGAATCAAGAATATCAAGTGAAAATCTGCAAAATCTTCTTTCTTTTGATCGAATTCTTTTAGTGAGTGTTCAATATAAAGGTATAAATCTGGATTATCAGTTTCTTCTTTTAGAACTAAATTTAGAATCTCAGCCAAGAAGAAAACAATCGCAGATTTTATTGGATGAAAATGCAACGATTCGTAATAATAAGAAGTTTGAGCCGACTTTAAGAAAACCAACTGTTGCTCATTTGATTTTGGTTGAAAACTAATATCTATTTCTGCTAGCGGAAAATACAACGAGGTATTTCTCTTCTTTTTAGAGAAAACTCCTTTTGCGATAAATGATTTTAAGCCAAAATTTTGTGTGTAACAACGAATAATTAAACTCGTGTCACCATATTTTAAGCTTGAAAGTACTACGGCTTTAGTTTCTAAAATTTTCATTAACGGACAACTGCAAGTTTCAATGTTTTGGTTTCTGTACCATCTGCATTTGTCATCAAAACTAAGTAAATTCCCGAAGCTACAGGCTTTCCTTTTGCATTATTTGTATTCCATTCTATTACTCCTCCTTCTGCTTTTTTCTCAAAAAGTAAATTTCCAACAACATCCGTAATCTTTACTAGTGCACGATTTGGAAGATTTTTGATTGTAATATTTCCGTTGTACTCTGGACGATATGGATTTGGATAAGCAATTGCATTATTAAAATTATTTGCTTCTGTTGAAACGTCTCCGTTATATGAAACAACACCTTTTTCTGTCGCAAAATATACCTTACCAGTTGTTTCATCAATCGAAATATCATAGACAATATCAGATGGTAAAGGCGAATTTTTAGAAGTAAAATGAAATTTTGTCTCCTCTCCACTCTCCGAAACATAATATATTCCAGCTCCATTCGTTGCGATCCATTTACGATTTGCATTATCAACTTTTATGGAATAAATCCCTACATCTGTTAATAAAGCTTCTGGAATTCCATCTTGAATAATGACAATTGGCTCAGCTGTAAAATTACTATTATCAACAGCAGATTCTATACCATAAGTAACCGCCAAACCTTGCCCTGTACCAATCCATAAATTACCTGTTTTGTCTAAAGCTGAAGACCATACATCGTTAGTTGGTAAAGTCTGCTCACCACTTCTCAAAATACTTCCCAAAAATTCGTACGTATCTTTTCTTAATACAGCAACACCTCCTTCTCTGGCTTGAGGAATATAAATGTATTTGTTATCTATAATTGGAGATAAAGGATTGGATACGCCAGAGTTTATTCGTTTATTTACTTTCCAACTTCCATTTTTTCTTACAATAAGATGATTTATTCTTCCTGAGTTATCACCTTCAAGTAGAGTATGAGATATGAATAAAGTTCCTTCATTGTCAAAAGTAGCACCAGCAATTCTATAAAGTCTTGGAATAGGAGAAGTAATATTGTTTAATATTTTTATAGTTGAACTCCCCTCCATAATAACCTCAAATACACCCACAGCTTTATTAGGATCATCTAAATTTTGATCATAATATGACGATGCTATAAAGTGATTGTCATTCAAAGGATTAACTGCTATATTAACAAAATCTTTTCCATTTTGTAGTTCTTTTGAAGGAAAGTGTATCCAATTATTCTTATTAAAATAACTAAATCCATCCCTATTTCCTTTTGGAGCCACATAAGAATCCATTTCGCCTGGTGCAATCCAAACTTTTCCATTTTTTGTAGTGATGGACCAAGATTTATTATTATATGGTCCATCTGGTGCATACCCAAAAGGATTTTCTATTTCATATTTGTCTTTTATAGAAAAATCAATTAATCCAAATTTTGTAGTTCCGCCATATAATTTATTATTGATAAAAATTCCAGAATTGAAATTCATATTAAAATTTTGTAAGACTCCATTTTCATCTTTTTCTTGATAGATAATACTTTGAGGCTCTCCATTCAAAATAGATACTTGATTATTCTGAGTAATGATTAATTGTTCATTTGATGATTTCAAATCTTCAATAAAATTATAACTCTGAGAATACCCATTAATAGATCTCAAATTATTGTTTTCAGAATAATAAATATCATCATTAAATAACTCTATATTCGAAATATTTCCTGAGACAATAGGATTTCCCCAACTAATAAAATTAGGATTATTTAATTTTTTAGATGTCAGTTCACTCGAATAAATACCTTTATCTGTAGCAATATAAAGCTTGTTTCCAAAAGTTGTTGCATCATTTACAACTTCAACAACAGAATTTGTACGAGTCGTTTCTTTAAATTCTTCATCTTTCAAATCATAAGAAACAATTCCGAAAGCACCAGAAATAAAAGCTATTCCTTCATGAATTAATATATGATTCACTTTTTTATTACCACTGAAACCATTCCATTTGATATCCAAAACCATTGTCGATTCACCAGATCTTAATAAATCCAATCCTCCGTTTTCGTAACCAACTAAAAACGAATCAGAATCTTTATCATAAGCCATCGCAGAAACACTTACATTATTCAAAAAATTGGTTTTGTTTAACTTAATCCAATCATTGGTTGGATTTTGAGGATTAAATAAGAAAATTCCGTTTTCAGTTCCACAATAAATCACCCCATTCACTTCTTCCAACAATTTCACATTATTGTAAGAAAAAAGATCGTTCCAACGCACTTTATCATTTTGAGCGTTTAAACTTGTGAAAATCATGGTAATAAAAATGAACAATTTTGTCTTCATAATGCACAAAAATACTGTAATTTATAACAAAATAACTTGCTAAAAATTGTATTACGTGTTACAATAAATCATAAAATTTACCAGGAAGTGTCGAAATTATTTGCTTTAACTCCAAATCCAATAATACAGGCATCATTTCATATGACTTTAAATTTAGATCAAAAGACATTTTATCGATATGTTGTTTTCCATTGGTTTTAATATAATTAACAATTAAAAGTTCTTGGTCAGAAAACTCAATAAACAAATCCATTTGTTTTGGTTTTTTCTTCGAATTGAAATTAAAATAATTAATAATATCCTTCGAATTTTCGACCAAATATGCTTGATGGGACTTTATCAAATAATTACATCCAACACTCAACGTATCTGTTGACTTACCAGGCAAGGCAAACACTTCTCGGTTATATTCGTTCGCAAATTTTGATGTTACCAAACTTCCGCCTTTAAAAGCAGATTCTACAACAATTGTAATATCCGATAAACCTGCAATAATCCGATTTCGTTGAAGAAAAGCTTCAGGAGAAGCAATTTTAAAACTTGGTTGCTCCGTAATCCAACCTCCATTTTGTAATATTTCTAACGCAACTTTTTTGTGAGCTGCTGGATAGATTCGTTCAAAATTTGTTCCCATTACCGACCACGTTGATAACTTATTTTTAAGTGCATTTGTATGTGCTTCTATATCGCAACCATATGCCAAACCACTTACAATTGTAACATCAAAATCCGCTAAACCTTCGATTAATTCTGAAATAAAAGTTCGTCCATAATTGGTCATTTTTCGCGTTCCAACAATTGAAATCTTTTTATTATTGAATAAATTAAACTCTAAATTTCCTTTACAAAAAATCACCAAAGGCGCATCAATACATTCTTTTAACAATTGTGGATAACTATCATCATAAAAAGTTAAAATATTGATTTGATTATTTTTACAATATTCAATTTCATTAAAAGCTAAATCTAACCATTTTTTATTGCCAAAATCTTTGCTTAATTGCTGTCCAATTCCCGAAATTTGCATCAAATCTTTTGGTTTACAATTCCAAGCAGTTTCTGCAGAACCAAAAAATTGAATAATTTTTCGTGCTGTGATATCACCAATTCTTTTCTGAAATGAAAATGCTAATATGTAAGGTAAATCGGTTTGCATTTTGTTAAATTATTAATATTAAACCAACTAAGTGTAATTTTAAGTATTTATTTTTTGCTAAATCTAAAAAAAATGTTAATTTCGTAGTATGAGGTTAGAAGAGCATATTAGTCAATTATTATTTCAGCACGATTGCGTAATCGTTCCAAACTTTGGTGCGTTTATCTCAAATGCTGCTAATGTGGCGTTTTATGAACAAACAAACACATTTATTCCACCAAGAAAAGAGCTTTCTTTCAATTCAACTTTAACAAAAAGTGATGGAGTTTTGGTGAGTAAAATTGTACAAGATGAACCAATGTCGTTTGAAAATGCACAAACATTTTTGAATGAACAAGTTTATTTTTGGCAAGAGCATTTGAAAAATGGAAAAGTTTTAACCTTACAAAATATCGGATCATTACAATTTAATGAAGCTGGAAAAATTGACTTCAAACCAGAAAATGCTCAAAATTATTTCATTGCCGCTTACGGTCTTTCAAATTTACAAGCCAATTACATTTTAGATTCTTCTAAAACTAAAACCTCGAACAAACACATGTCAAAATTTTTAGCCGCAGCCTCATTAATTCCCATTATTGTTGGTGGCTTCTTATATTTTAATACGCCGCAACCCGTGCAAGAATTTGTAACAGAACAATGGAGCGGTTTAGTTTTACCAATGATTGGTAAAGATGACGTAACCAAAACTGATAAACCTACAGTGCAATATGATGTGTATAATATGCCACAAACGATTGCTGAGCCTTCTTTGGTTGAATATCAAATTGCTGAAACAGTTACAAAAACAGATACAATTGAAACACCTAAAAAAGTTGAAATTACAGTTGTAAAGGAAACGAAACTGAATGAAACTGAAAAGGAAATTACGGCAATTGTAAAGGAAAAACCATCAACAAAAGAGGTTGTTAAAACAGAAACTAAAAAATTAACAAAAGTTGAATCTCCAAAAAAAGAGGACATTAAAACTGTTGATAAAAAAGAAATTGCAACTAAAACCGTTTCAAAATCTACTAATAAAAAATTTCAAGTAATCGCGGCTTCATTGAAACGTCAAGAAGATGCTGATCGCTTGGTTGGTGAATTAAAAAAACAAGGTTACAAAGATGCTGGAATTTCTTATGTAAAAGGTCGCTATTATTATGTTACATATAGCAGTTTTAATAACATGGATGAAGCACAAAAATATATGAATGATGTGAATAAAAAATCGCCTGGAACTTGGGTGAGAACTGAAAATTAAATCATTTTTTAATACAAAAAAATCGAAATAAGCTGCCCAAAAGGCAGCTTATTTCTTTGTTAGAATGAATATGAAAACTACTTCCAGCCACCGCCTAAACTTTTGTAAATAGCGACAACTGTACTTAATTGTTTTTCTTTTGTTTCGATTAATTCCATTTTTGCATCCAATAAATCACGCTGAGTTGTTAACACTTCTAAATAATCTGCACGATTATTTTTGAACAACTGATTTGCTATATCAATAGATTCTACAAGTGCTTTCGCCTGTTTGTCTTTGTACGAATAACTTTGCTCTAAGTTATTAATCTTAGACATTTGGTTTGATACTTCTAAATAAGCATTTAAAATCGTTTTATCATATTCATACAACGCTTGTATTTGATGAGCATTTGCCGTGTTGAACTCCGCTTTTATCGCACTTTTATTAATTAAAGGCGCAGCTAATTCGCCTGCCAACGAATATAAAATAGACTCTGGCATTTTGACCAAATAAGATGGTTTAAACGCATTTAACCCTAAAGCAGCAGAAATATTTAGCGACGGATAAAATTCTGCACGAGCAACTTTTACATCTAATGCAGATGCTTTCAACTCTAATTCTGCTTGTTTAATATCTGGACGATTTGATAATAATTCGGATGGAATTCCTGCGTGCATTGCTTGCGGAATCAAATCCATAAATGACGATCCATCTCGCTTTATCGTCTGCGGATATCTTCCTAATAAAGCATTGATTCTATTCTCTGTTTCTGTAATATCTTGTTTAATATTAAACTCTTCACTTTCTGATTTTAATAATTCTGCTTCAAATTTCTTCACTGCTAATTCAGTTTCACGCGCTGCTTCTTTTTGAATTTTAACTACACGAAGCGATTCTTTCTGCAACTCAATATTTCGATGAATCAAATCCAATTGGCTATCTAATGACAACAACTCATAATAAGATGAAGCGATTTCAGAAATTAAATTCGTCAAAACAAAATTCTTTCCTTCAACTGTTGATAAATATCGTGCAATAGAGGCATCTTTCGAATTACGTAATTTCTTCCAAATATCAACTTCCCAATCGGCACTTAAACCAATTGCATAATCCATCAATGGATCTGGCATTTCTTTCCCGGGTTTTATCTCAGTCGAAGCGTCACCAGCACCTTGACTTGTGTAACGACCAACTTTCTCCACACCAACTCCAGCAGTTGCAGCTACTGTAGGAGATAATTTTCCGTTTTTGTACAACACTTCGTTTTTCGAAATTTCAATTTCTTGAAGTGTAATCATCAATTCTTGGTTATTCTTTAACGCCTCTTCGATCAAAACAACCAAATTTGGATCTGTAAAAAATTGTTTCCAAGGCGTTAATCCAGAACTTGGTGCATCATCATTTTGAACATTCTGATAAGCTTCTGGAATTTTAGGTGATTGATGATTTTCTATTTCTTTGCTCACCGCAGGAGCTTTACAACTCCAAATCATCGTTCCAAAAAGACTTATTACAATTATATTTTTTAAACTATTTCTATTCATCTTCCGTGATTTCTTCTGTTAAAGGATTTTCATCTTCATATTTCACTAATTGCATTTTATCCGCCAAAGCACCAAAAGCAACATATAAACCTGGTACAATAAACAACCCGAAAATAGTTCCGAAAAGCATTCCGCCTGCCGCTGCAGTACCGATTGTTCTATTTCCTACTGCTCCCGGACCAGAAGCAATAACCAATGGAATAAGACCTGCAATAAACGCAAACGATGTCATCAAAATTGGACGAAAACGAACGCCTGCACCTTCAATCGCTGATTTCACAATTGACAAACCTTCGTTATGTTTCTGCACTGCAAACTCAATAATCAACACCGCATTTTTACCGAGAAGTCCAATCAACATTACCATTGCAACTTGCGCATAAATATTGTTTTCTAATCCTAATAATTTCAAAAAGAAAAATGCTCCGAAAATTCCTGTTGGTAAGGAAATGATAACTGGCAAAGGCAAAATAAAACTTTCGTATTGTGCAGCTAAAATCATATAAACGAAAATTAAACAAATAGCGAAAATAATCACCGCTTCATTTCCACGAGAAACCTCATCTTTCGAAATTCCAGCCCAATCAATCCCGAAACCACGAGGCAATGTATTTTTAGCTACTTCATTAATAGCTGCTATCGCTTGTCCACTACTATAACCTGGTGCTGGTGTCCCACTAATTTCTGCTGCATTATACATATTGTGACGTGTAATTTCAGATAATCCATACACTTTTTCTATTTTCATGAAAGCTGAATAAGGAACCATTTCATCATGATCATTCTTTACATATAATTTTAGAATATCTTCTGGTAATGCACGATACTCAGGCGAAGCTTGCACCATCACTTTATAAGGTCGATCAAATTTGATAAAACTTGTTTCGTAATTAGAACCAATTAAAGTGGATAAATTATCCATCGCATTTTCAATTGAAACTCCTTTTTGTTCGGCAATATCATTGTCAATTTTTAAAACATATTGAGGAAACGATGCACTATAAAATGTGAAAACAGAACTCAATTCTGGACGACGGCTCAATTCTTTTACAAAATCACGACTCACCTCTTCCATTTTATGATAATCTCCACTACCCGCTTTATCTAATAATCTCAGCTCAAAACCTCCTGCAGCACCATATCCAGGAACAGATGGTGGTTGAAAATACTCGATATTCGCACCATTAATATTCCCAGCTTTTTCTTCTAACTCTTTGATAATTTCTTCAGCAGATTTAGAACGCTCATCCCAACTTTTCAGGTTAATTAAACAAGTTCCTGAATTCGCTCCAGTTCCTTCTGTCAAAATCTCATAACCAGCCAAAGATGAAACTGATGAAACGCCATCAATTCCTTCCGCTATTTTTTGTAATTTCTGAGAAACTTCGTTTGTTCTTTCTAAAGTAGAACCTGGAGGTGTTTGAATAATCGCATAAAACATTCCTTGGTCTTCGTTTGGAATAAATCCAGAAGGCAAACTATTATTCAAGAAGAAAACTCCAGCACAAAATGCTAGTAAAATTCCGAATGTAACAGTTCGCTTGTTAACTGTTTTAGTTAAAACTTTTTCATATTTAAAAGATCCTTTGTTAAACAAATTATTAAACTTCAACAAAAATTTATTTAACATTGTTTTCTTTCTTGGTTGATCATGATTATTTTTCAAAATCATTGCACACAAAGCTGGTGTAAGCGTTAAGGCAACAATTCCCGATAAAATAATTGAGGTCGCCATCGTAATCGAAAATTGACGATAAAAAATTCCGACTGGACCAGACATAAACGCAACAGGAATAAACACAGCTGCCATTACAAAAGTAATTGCGATAATTGCTCCACTAATTTCGCGCATTGCTTCTTCCGTCGCTCGTAAAGGCGAGAGATTTTTCTCTTCCATCTTGGCATGGACAGCCTCTATCACCACAATCGCATCATCAACGACGACTCCAATCGCCATAACTAAAGCAAAAAGGGAAATCAAGTTTAATGTAATTCCAAAGAAACTCATCAACGCAAAAGTTCCGATCAAAGAAACTGGTACAGCTAAAGCTGGTATTAATGTAGAACGCCAATCACCTAAGAATAAAAACACCACAATACCAACTAAAACGAAAGCTTCGAAAAGTGTGTGTACAACTTTTTCCATTGAAGCATCTAAGAATTTCGAAACGTCATATGAAATCTCGTAATCCATTCCTTTTGGCAAATTATTTTCTTTAAGATCTGCCATCAATGCTTTGATGTTTTTAATCACTTCACTTGCATTACTTCCGTACGATTGCTTAATCACAATTGCTGCAGAAGGTTTTCCATTTAATGTAGAATAAATATCATACATCGAGCTACCAAATTCAATATCAGCAACATCTTTTAAACGTAGAATTTCTCCATCAGGATTTGCTCTCAAAATGATATTTCCATACTGCTCTTTTGTACTATATCGTCCCGAATATTTTAATACATATTCAAAAGCTTCCGAACGTTTTCCAGAGCTTTCTCCTGTTTTTCCTGGAGAAGCTTCAATACTTTGCTCATCCAGCGCTTTCATCACATCATCCGCAGAAATATTATAGGCTTGCATTCTATCTGGTTTTAACCAAACACGCATCGCATATTCTCGGTTTCCTAAAATATCTGCATCTCCAACTCCATTAATACGTTTCAACTCAGATAAAATATTGATATCTGCATAATTATATAAAAATTTCTGATCTGCTTTTGGATCATTACTGTACAAGTTAATGTACATCAACATATTCGATTCTTCTCGCGTAATTTTCACACCTTCTCGAACTACCAAGGGCGGAAGTTTATTAACCACAGAAGAAACGCGGTTCTGTACATTAACCGCAGCAATATTTGGATCAGTTCCTAAATCAAAAATGACTTGAATAGACGCTTCACCATCATTCCCAGCATCAGACGTAATATATTTCATTCCAGGAACACCATTTAGTGCTCGTTCTAATGGAATTACAACCGATTTGATTAATAATTCATTATTCGCACCAGGATATTCCGCTGTAATATTTACCTTTGGAGGCGAAATAGATGGAAATTGCGTTACGGGTAATTTGACTAATGATAGAATTCCTAAGAAAACTATAATCAACGAAATGACAATCGAAAGAACAGGTCTTCGAATAAATTTATCAAACATAACTTTGAATTTTTTAGATTAGTTTGATTTTAATTTTAACGATGAAAGAACTTTTCTTGGTGCAATAAATTTCGTTTTGATTTTATCATCATCTTTCACTTTCTGAACACCTTCTAACAAAATATTATCTTTCTCTGAAAGTCCGCTTTCTACCACATAAACATCAGGCATTTCTAAACCAATCGTAATATTTCGAGATTTCACAACACCATTTTTATCTACTACAAAAACATAGGTTTTATCTTGAATTTCGTAAGTTGCTTTTTGTGGAATTAATAAAGCATCATGTAATGGAACCGTCATTTTTACTTTTCCAGTTTCACCATTTCTCAACAAATGATTTGGATTTCCGAAACGTGCACGAAACGCAATATTTCCAGTTTCATTGTTAAATTCTCCTTCTATAGTTTCTACCAAACCTTTTTCTGGTAAAGGCTTATTATTCGCCATTATCAACGAAACTTGTTTACTCGCTCTATCTTGAATATTTGTTTGATAATCTAAATATTCTGGTTCAGAAACGTTGAAATAAGCGAACATTGATGAGTTATCTGACAAATTTGTTAATAACATTCCTTCATCAATCAAACTTCCCAACTTCATAGGAATTCTATCAATAACACCAGAAAATGGCGCACGAATATCTGTAAATGATAAATGTAATTGAGCCAATTGCATTTCTGCTTTCGATTTTTCTAGTCGTGCCTGCGCAATAGCTTTTTCGTTCTTAGAAACGACATTATTATCAGCCAAAGTTGCTGAATTTTGCAATTCAATTTGTGCCTCTTTTACCTCAGCTTTTGATTTCAAATATTCGGCTTGATACATCGAAGGCATAATGCGAAACAACAATTGACCAGCTTGTACATGTTGACCTTCATCCACAAAAACTTTTTGCAAATAACCTTTTTCTTGCGCACGAATTTCGATGTTTCGTACCGACTGAATTTGGGCAACATAATCCTTATCTACAATCGTATCCATTTTAATTGGCGTTGTGATTGGATAATCCTTTTCTTCTTCTTTTTCCTGTTTTTTTGACGAACAACTTGTTGCCATCAATACAGTACTCAGAGCAACAAATAATGCGACTCTTTTCATAATTCTTCTAACTATTAAATGTAAAATTTGATTAAATGAATTTCTTGGCAGAAGTAGTTTTACCAAAAAATATTACACATAAAAAATCATCAAACATTCAGCTATTCATGGACTGAATTCAGATTCTTTGTGTAATTTTTAAAAATTTAAGAAATCAATCAAATTCTGATTGTACGCAGCAAAATGTACTTACAACTCGAAAATTTGATGGTTTTATTGTAGAAGATGTGTTTCTTTCTTAAGCCTCCAATAATGAAATTTAAGACCAAAACAACACTTAATAGTTTGATACAAGTATCTAAATCAACTTTATTTGATGTCTGAAAATCATCATCAATCGTTTCGATACTTGGATTAAATTCTTGGAATTGAATTGAATTTGAAGTTTGAGAAATTTTAGTTTCGATTACTTTACTTGCATGATAAACTTGCGTATTATCATTAAGAATTGTTTGTGAAGTTAAATTTCCTTGAGAATGTTGTGTACCTGCAAGCACTTTAGTTTCTGCAAAAAATAGCAGAAATAAAGCAGATAGCAGATATGTGATAAACATTTTCATAATTCTGTTCAAATGTAAGGTTTGAAATAATACAATAATCTATATTAACATTTTTTAACTATAATATTTTAATTACTCAATAAAAATCTCAATTACAAATATTTAACCACATAATAATAAGTATTTCAAAACTCAAATATTTTGCTGAAATTTGCAGTCAACAAACAAAAGTTTATGGCGAAAGCAAAAACAGCAAAAGAATCATTAGCTGTAATGACAAACTTGGTTTTACCAAATGAAACCAACAATTTAGGAAATATGTTCGGAGGTGAATTATTAGCCTCTATGGACAGAATTTCTTCTATTTCTGCAAAAATGCATGGCGGAAGTTTTTTGGTTGTAACAGCAAGTGTAAATCACGTTGCGTTTAACATTCCAATTCCAATGGGAAGTACAGTAAAGTTAGAATCGAAAGTAACTCGCGCATTCAAATCTTCGATGGAAGTTTATGTTGATGTATATGTTTACGATTATGATAATTGTATATACAACCAAACTAATAGTGGAATTTATACGTTTGTTGCAGTAGATAACGATAATAAACCTGTACAAGTCCCTGAATTGATTCCAGAATCTGAACAAGAAATTGAGCGTTATGAAGCAGCTTTGCGTCGCAAACAATTAAGTTTGATTTTGGCTGGACGAATGAAACCAGCTGATGCACATGAATTAAAATCATTATTTATAGAAGAATAAAAAAGTCTCACAATTTATATTGAAAGACTTTTGATACCAATAACTATTAACTACTTGTGGTAGTTATTACCTTACGCAATATTGCAAAATAAGATGATTTCTTTTAAGATAAATACAAGAATTAGCTCGTTAAGAATTCAAGAATTTTAACAAAGTTAAAGCAACTACTATTATTAGAATAGAAACTATAACAATGTCTTTATAATTGATTGTTTTTGAACCAAACCCTACTTTTTTTGATTTACTTATCTTTTTAGATTGCATCGGAAGGATTTTAATTGATACAAATATATATTTAAAATTTAATTATTTAAACCATTTATAATTAAATAATTGTAAAAACATCAATAAATTAAATAAGTAAAAATATATAAATAAAAACTCAAGCGAATCGCTTGAGTTTTTTTATTGAGGTTTTATTTCCTCAAGATTATTTTTTTGATTTTTAATGCGCTCTTTTTCTTCGTCAGATAATTTATCTTCAAGATTTTTTTTCACCTTATCCAACATTTTTTTCAACACTTCGGGCTGCATTGTGTAGTATTTATAACTTTCTTGAAATGTATGATTAGAAATATCATATGCTTTCAAAATATCAACAGCATCTTTTGCTAATACTAAACTTTGATCTTCATTTTGAATAGGAAACATTTGTAACCCTTGTTGACTAATGTATAAATCAGTCAAAATTTCAACCATATCAGATTTCCCGATTAGATCTTTTGGTTTTTCATAATTTTTTGGCGTACAACTAATAACACCTAAAAATAAAATGATGATTATAGATAAATACTTCATAGTTTTCCAAATATATTTCTTAATCGTAATGAAATTACACCAAAAACTGCTTCTCCAATAATATCTGAACTAATTTTTGACTCACCTAATGTTCTGTCTGTAAAGATAATTGGAACTTCTTTCAATTTAAATTTCTTAATCCAAGTTTTGTATTTCATTTCAATTTGAAATCCATAGCCTTTGAACTGAATTTTGTCTAAATCTAATGTTTTTAACACATTTGCGCGGTAACCAACAAACCCAGCTGTCGCATCATGAACAGGCAAACGAGTAATGATACGCACATATTTTGATGCAAAATATGATAATAAAACTCTGTTCATTGGCCAATTCACTACATTTACACCATTAGAATAACGTGAACCAATTGCTAAATCGGCGCCTTCAGCCAATGCTTGATACAAACGTGGTAAATCATTAGGATTATGTGAAAAATCGGCATCCATTTCGAAAATATATTCGTAACTATTCGCCAACGCCCATTTAAATCCATGTACATATGCACGTCCCAAGCCATCTTTTGTTGTTCTAATTTCAAGATGCAAACGTCCATTAAATTCAGGAATCAAACGTTTTACAATGTTATTTGTTCCATCCGGAGAGCTATCATCAACAATTAATACATCAAAAGCCTCATCGACAGCTAAAGCTGCACGAATAATGGCTTCTATGTTCTCTTTTTCGTTGTAGGTCGGGATAATAACTAATTTGTCCGACATAAATATAATTTTGTGGGCATAAAGATAGTTATAAGATTGTTAGTGTTTTGTATTTTTGAAAAAATTATGAAAACAAACGATTTAATCTCGATAGGAAAAAATACGCTTGGCAATGACACAGTACTTATTGCTTTGACAGTGTGTTTATTATTGGTTTGTATTGCGAAATATTTGTTTGCAAAGAATTATAAAACGCTTACAAATAAGAACGAATACATGAGTTTTACAGATGATAATACAACTTTGTTTAGTTTTATTGTGAATGCTGTGACGGTCTTATTGATTAGTTTGTTATTGGTTTCTTATTTTGATATTAGCTATAATCATATACCAAACTTCAAGTTTTATTACTTATCACGTGTCGGAATTACATTTGGAGTGATTAGTATCATTATGCTTTTCAGATTGTTTATAGAAGTTACATTTTATAGAGTATTTTATGAGTCAAGTTCTATTTCATATTTTATGAAAAGTTCGAGTTATGTAAATGCTAAAAATGTTTTGCTTTTACTGGTTATTTGTTTTTTATTTTTTTACACTCAAATTAACAAAGATTATTTGATGATTGTTGGCTTTATTTTGTTGTTTTTGAATAGAATATTCGAAATTTATAGTATTTACGCCAAACAAATAAGTGACAATAAATCAATTTGGTATTATAATATTTTGTACCTTTGCACCCTAGAAATTTTACCTATAATGGTTTTAGCTAAACTATTAATTGTAGGTAAAGTAATCTAATATTACTATGAAAGTTAAATCGATATTAGTATCACAACCTACGCCTCAGGCAGAAAACTCGCCATACTACGAGATTGAAAAAAGAAATAAAATCAAAATTGATTTTAGACCATTTATCCAAGTTGTTGGAATAGACGCTAAAGAAGTAAGACAACAAAAGATTGACTTTAGCAAGGTTACTGCTGTAATTTTTACAAGTAGAAACGCAATTGATCATTTCTTTCGTTTAGCAGAGGAAATGCGTTTTACCGTTCCTGATTCTATGAAATATTTCTGCGAATCGGAAGCAATTGCATTCTATTTACAGAAATACATCGTATATAGAAAACGTAAAATTTACATTGGAGAAAAAGTTTTTGCAGATATGGTGCCTTTATTCAAAAAGCACAAAGACGAAAACTTTTTATTGCCTGCATCTGATGTTTTGAAACCAAATGTACCTGCACTATTAGATAGTTTAGGATTAACTTGGCAAAAAGCAACTTTGTTTAGAACAGTATCAAGTGATTTATCAGATTTATCTGACGTAAAATATGATATTCTTGTCTTCTTTACACCTTCTGGAATTAAATCTTTATTTGAAAATTTCCCAGATTTTGTACAAGATAATACGAGAATTGCAGTTTTCGGAAAATCAACAGTTGATCAAGCAAAAGAGATGGGATTACGTGTAGATATTGAGGTGCCAACACCACAAACACCGTCAATGACAATGGCATTGGACAAATACGTTAAAGAAGCAAATAAAGCAAAATAATATTCGCTTTTTACCCTTCTCTCTAATTAAAAATTTACGTAAATTAAAGAGATGGAAAAAACATGGGAAATAAAAGAACAACCCGATAATGAAATAGTTAAGGATTTAAGAGAATCACTTAACATTTCTGAGGTGCTTGCTATTTTATTAGCCCAACGTGGAATTACGAATTTTAGTCAAGCTAAATCGTATTTTAATCCATCTTTAGATGAACTGCACGATCCTTTTTTAATGAAAGGAATGTCTGATGCAGTTTCGCGTATTAAAAACGCAATAGACGACGAAGAAAATATCTTAATATTTGGAGACTACGATGTAGATGGAACGACAGCCGTAACATTATTTTACGAATTTCTGACTTCTATCTACTCGAAAGTCTTTTTTTATATTCCGGACCGAAATAATGAAGGTTATGGAATTTCTCAACAAAGTATACAATTTGCTTTAGACAATAATATTTCGTTGGTAATTGTACTTGATTGTGGTATAAAAGCGCACGAAGAAATAAATTATGCCCAATCAAAAGGAATAGATTATATCATTTGCGATCATCATTTACCTGACCGTTTTGTCCCAAAAGCTTATGCTGTTTTAGATCCGAAACAAAAAGGTTGTCGTTATCCTTACAAAGAGTTAAGCGGTTGCGGAGTTGGATTTAAATTGGTTCAAGCTTATATAGAGAAATTTAATCTTCCGAAAGAAAATCTCTTACCTCTTTTAGATTTAGTTGCAGTAAGTATTGCGGCTGATATTGTGCCAATTACTGGAGAAAATCGCATATTAGCTTATGCAGGTCTTCAGCGTTTAAATTCTGAGCCTCGTTTAGCTTTTCAACAATTAATTCCAACGAATATTAAAAATAATGTCAATATTTCAAACGTTGTTTTTTCTATTGCACCAAAAATTAATGCTGCAGGAAGAATAAAACATGGTTCGGAAGCTGTTCGTTTTATGTTGAGTACAAATGATGAAGATTGTCGTAAATATTTGAATGATATTAACTCTTTAAACAATGAGCGTAAAACGTTGGATCTTGATATGACACAAGATGCACTTTTGCAGTTGAAGAAAATTAATACTGACGAAAAATACTCAACGATTGTTTACGATCCTTCTTGGAATAAAGGTGTAATCGGAATTGTTGCTTCGCGTTTGGTTGATATGTATTATAAACCAACAATTGTCTTTACAAAGAATAATGAAGGTGAAATTGTTGGTTCAGCAAGATCTATTCATGAATTTGATATTCATTCAGCCATCGAAAAAAATAAAGATTTATTGACTCAGTTTGGTGGACATATGGCTGCCGCTGGATTAGCAATGAAAGAAGAAAACTTCGAAACATTCAAAACTAGATTTGATGAAACAGTAAAAGAAATGTCAAATAGTAAACATTTTACTCCATCTATTTTGATAGATAAAGAAATTTCTTTTAATGATATGACGCGTTCTTTTTTAGAATCTGTAATGCGAATGGCACCTTTCGGACCAGAAAATATGAATCCTGTTTTTCTATCGAGAGATTTATTGGCAACAGATTTTCGTTTAGTTGGCAAAGAACATGCTCGTTTGTATGTACATCAACGAGATACACGAATTACATTTCCCTCTATAGGATTCAAATTAGGAAAGTTTGGATCTAAATTAGAAAAAGGACAATCCTTTGATATGGTTTACACAATTGGAATGAATTATTGGCAAGGAAAAGGAACTTGGCAATTGAACATTAAAGATATTCGTTTCAACGATTAATGATTTCCTTCAACAACTAAAACCATTTCACCTTTTAAATTTCTTTTTTCAGCTATTTCGGCTAATTCGGCTAAAGTTCCTCGTAATGTTTCTTCAAATTTCTTTGAGATTTCACGGGATAAACTTGCTTTTCGTTCTGCTCCAAAAGCTTCGGCTAAATCTTTTAAAGTTCGACCAATTTTATGTGGAGATTCGTAGAAAATCATAGTTTTCTTTTCTTTTAACAAAGAGTCTAATTTAGATTTTCTTCCTTTTTTTACAGGTAAAAATCCAACAAAAGTAAATTCGTTATTTGGTAATCCTGAAACAACTAAAGCAGGAACAAAAGCCGTAGCACCTGGCAAACATTCAATTACAATATTATTCGCTACACATTCTTTTGCCAATAAATATCCTGGATCAGAAATACCTGGAGTTCCAGCATCTGTGATAATTGAAATCGTTTGACCATCTTTCAGCTGACGAATAATGTCCTCAGTTGCCTGATGTTCATTGTGCATATGATAGCTACGCATCGGAGTAGAAATTTCGAAATGTTTCAGTAAAATACCACTATTTCGCGTGTCTTCTGCAAGAATCACATCAGATTCTTTTAATACATCAACCGCTCTAAATGTCATATCACCTAAATTTCCGATTGGCGTCGGAACCAAATATAATTTTCCACTCATTTGACAAAGTTACGAAGTAATTTGAAAGAAAAAGCCAACTAAAATAGTTGGCTATGCTATTATTTCAAAATATCTGCTAAATCTGCAATATCTTCTGTCGAAACTTTGTCTAAAACTTTATCTAAATCTGTTCTTGGAATATCTAATTTCGAATCGATTACCAATACATTTCGTAAACCATTAATCCCGAAAATCATTTTCTTTACGCGACCTCCATCTTCTTGCAAAGAAATATTCAAACGACTATCTTTTGCTTTAAATTTCACTAAGTTTTCATATTTTTCACCACGCATAGACGATTGCAAATCATTCATAATTCTTTTTTGCTTTCCTTGTCCTGCATCGCTAACTACGAATATTTTAGCAGATTTTAAATAATTAAATAAATCTGTTCCGCCAGCTTTCTCTGCTAATTTTAGCGCAAAAGAAGGTAAAGGAATTACGGTAGATTGATTATCATATTTTTTGTAGAATTCTTGCATATTACTTGTTGTGCCACAAGATTGCAACGTTAGCAAAACTGCTATAAAAGATAAACCAATTATTTTTTTCATTGTGTACTATTTATTGAGATGCTTTTGCTACAACAACTCTCGTACCGAAAATTATTAAGCTTGAAAATATTCATTAATTCCTAAAACCAAATAGACAATTGAAGAAATTATTAGGAAAAATCCTATGATAATTCCACCTATTAATCGATTATAAGCTAAAACTTTAAAACCTTCTTTTAAATGGTCTAATTTATTTTCTCTTTCTACTGCATAATCAATTCCAAATTTAGGTTTCGATTTTTTATTTTTAATAATATGGATAATAGAAAGGAGATATAAATATTAGCATTCCTAGACCTAATAAAAAACCAACTAAAGCTTTTTCTAAATATTCATTTTCCATTACAAATAACTTTTTATCAACTCCAAAATTGATTCATCATCTAAACCAACGATTTCTTCTAATTCAGAAATTGAAGCATGTTCGATAAATTCGTCTGGATAACCATTAATTGTGACATTTCCTTTATAATGAATTGAATTCAGAAACTCTAAAATTCCACCGCCTAAACCACCTTTTTTGATTCCATCTTCGAAGGTTAATATAGTTGAATATTTTAACGAAATGGCTTTCAGACGAGATTCGTCTAAAGGTTTAATAAATGGAAAATCAATTAAAGCAACTTTATCTTGTAGATGATTTTGAATAATAATTTCTTCAATTCGAGAACTGATTAAACCAGTCGAAAGAATTGCAATTTGAATACCTTCAAAAATAATTTCAGATTTACCAATCTCTATTCTTTCGACTTTAGAATCGCTTGTTTTAATATTATTTTTCGGATAACGAATTGCAAAAGGTTGCTTCGTATATTGTGCTGTGTACAAAAGATTTTTAAAGTCTTTTTCGTTTCGAGGCGAAGAAACTATCATGTTCGGAATTTCGCGCAAATATGCAATATCAAAATATCCGTGATGTGTTGCGCCATCTGTTCCAACAAATCCTGCACGATCGATACAAAACACAACTGGTAAATTTTGCAACGCAACATCGTGTATCACTTGATCGTATGCACGTTGTAAAAAAGTTGAATAAATCACACAATACGGAACAGTATTTTGTGTAGCTAAACCTGCTGCAAATGTCACAGCATGTTGTTCTGCAATCCCAACATCAAAAACACGGTCAGGAAAATCTTGATGACATTTTACTAAATTACTTCCTGTTAACATCGCAGGAGTTATCGCTACGATTTTAGGATTATTTTCGAGTAATTGAAGCATCATTTCACCAAAAACATCTTGATACGATTTCTCTTTAATTTTAGTTTTTATTTCACCTGTTTCTTTATCAAATAGTCCTGGTGCATGCCATTTTACTTGGTCAATTTCGGCTTGTTCGTAACCTTTTCCTTTGGTTGTTTTGATATGTAAAACTTTTGGACCTTTGATGGTGTCAGCTTTTTCAAAAGCATTAAATAATTCATCAAAATTGTGTCCATCAATTGTTCCAATAAAATTTAAACCAAAATTGGTAAAGATATTTTCGGGTTGATTTTCTAATGATTTAAAATGTTTTTTTAAGCCTCCAACCGAAGGGTCAATTCCGATATCATTGTCATTCAAAACCACTAAAACATCTAAATCGGTTGAACCAAGATGATTCAACGCTTCCAAACTCATTCCAGAAGTTATTGAAGCATCTCCAATAATTGCGATATGTTTTCTATTGATTTGATTAATTTTATCTGCAGTTGCCATACCTACAATAGCAGAAATCGATGTAGAAGAATGTCCTGTTCCAAACGTATCAAATTCACTTTCTATACGAGCTGGAAAACCAGAAATACCATCTTTTTGACGAAGAGAATCGAAAATTTGTTGACGTCCTGTCAAAATTTTATGTGGATAACATTGATGTCCAACATCCCAAATTAATAAATCATTTGGTGTATTGTAATGATAATGTAGAGCAATTGTTAATTCGATTACGCCTAAACTTGCACCTAAATGTCCAGGTTTTACACTCAAAGTGTCCAAAATAAATTCTCGCATCTCATAAGCTAACTGATTTAATTGAGACGTTTCAATAGACCTAAGTTCCTTAGGATGATTGATTTTTGAAAGTAGATTATCCATTATTCTTTTACAAAATTACATTTTTCTGAGGAATAATCCGTATCTTTGCATGTTACAAAATTTAATGTAACATGTTCCAAATAGGAAAGACCCTTGTATCTGAAGAACTACTGAATGAAGATTTTGTTTGTAATCTGAACAAATGTAAAGGGATTTGTTGTGTAGAAGGTGACGCTGGTGCGCCTCTAAACGAAGACGAATTAACAATATTAGACGATATTTATGAAGATGTAAAACCTTATTTGCGTCCCGAAGGAATTGCGGTGATAGAGCAAGAAGGTAAATACACAATGGATACGGATGGCGATTGGGTAACACCTCTTGTTAATAACCGCGAATGTGCTTATTTAGTTTTCGAAGAAAATGGATTTTCGAAATGTGGAATAGAAAAGGCATACGAAGACGGAAAAGTTGATTACAAAAAACCGATTTCTTGTCATTTATATCCAGTTCGTATTAAGGAATATTCAAATTTCACTTCAGTTAACTACGATGTGTGGGATATTTGTTCAGATGCTTGTACCTTAGGTAAAGAATTGAAAGTAAATGTAGCAACATTTGCAAAAGATTCATTAGTCCGTAAGTTTGGACAAGAATGGTATGACGAATTAATGACAATTCAAGAAGAATTAAACAACCAAAAAAAGTAAAAAAAATTATTATGTCAATAACAAGAGCAAGAAGATCTACTGACGCAATTGAAAGATTATATATCTCTATGCGTCACTTATTTCATAGAGGAGTGTACCGCCCATCTGGTGCACCTGGAAAAATATTAAGAAATTTATTATTCGAAATCAATCCAGAAATCTACGGATCTATTACAGATCCAAATAAAGTAGAATTAAGCGGATTAATGTACGTTTTGGATCGTTTACCAGAAGGAATTGTAGAAACACCATACGTATCTTTTACCTCTGATGAAGGATATGATCGTTCTATTTTCACGCCAATTATTCCTGCAAAACGTCGTCGTTTTTGTTACAGAATTGATGATGATCAGATGAATATCGAAATTTCTCGTGGTCGTTCTGATATCTATGATGTGTTAACACACTTAACGTTTTTATACAACGAAGCAGATAAAATCAGAAATAGAGCGTTTAGTAACGAAACTCTTTCTAAAAGTAGAGCGTGGGAATTCATCGAAAATGTTGTTTTCAATGAAATTGAAATTTCTCGAAAAGAACGTGAAGTTGCTTTGATGCATTTATCGACTATTTTAGGAAGAACTTTTGAAGAAACACAAGAAATTCATCATTATTTCAGTAAAGCAGAAGATAAAGATTATTTTTTCCGTGTAGTTTATTGGATGGGTTACACAAGTCAACAAGATCGTATCGGAACTAAGAAACGTGAAATTACATTTACATCAACTTTACGTGAATCGATTGGTCATCACATGATTGGAGAAAAATGGGCGAATGAAATCAAACGTGTATTATTCGAAAATAATCTTCAAGATAAAAACATTCACATCATTTCTGCTAATATGCACAGTGTGTCTAACATGTTGTATGCGTATGATGGTTTGAAAAGAAAATATAAGAATGATGGTGTAGAAATTTACGAAGATTTAAGTGCTGCAAATAACAAAATGCTTCGCGAATCGTTAAATGAATATACGCAACAAAATGGTTTAGTTTATATCAAAGATCAATCAGGAACAAATATCGATGTTCAAATTATTGATTTATCTAAAGTAAACATTGCAAATTCAGCATTTTCTTATGCAAAAGATAAGAACAATGAGGTGATTATTGTAATGGACTATGCATTTGGAGAACAAGCTTTTGAAGCAATGGACGAATTATTGAAACCTTATAAAGTAGGAGATGTTCGTTTCAAAATGAATGTAAAATCTGTCGCGATTATGGGTAAAGCCGGAATTTTAGAAGGAAATAAAGGTGATATTATGATTGCAACAGCTCATGTTTTCGAAGGAACAACAGATAATTATGTTTTTGATAACGAATTAACTGCTGCCGATTTCGAAGGACAAAATTTAGGAGTTTACGAAGGACCGATGATTTCGGTTTTAGGAACATCGTTGCAAAATAAAGACGTTTTAGAATATTTCAAAAATTCGTCTTTCCAAGCAATTGGATTAGAAATGGAAGGTGCACATTACCAAAAAGCAATTCAGGTTGCTTCTAAAATTAGACATCATATCGATAAAGATGTTAAAGTAATGTACGCATATTACGCTTCAGATAATCCGTTAGAAACAGGAAGCACATTAGCTTCTGGTGGATTAGGATTAACAGGTGTAAAACCAACATATCTAATTACACAAAAGATATTAGAAAAAATTATTAAATAAATTCAATGAAGAATTTTTCCATTTTAGGCTACGGTCATATTGGACGTGTACATCAACAAGCGATAGAAGAAGCTGAAAATGCACAGTTAATTTCGGTAATCGATTTCAATTTACCAGAAGATTTGTCAATAAAAGGTTATTCTACTCTTGAGAGTTTTCTAAACGAAGATAAAGAAACCGATGTTGTTGTAATTGCTACTCCAAATGGATTGCATCGCGAACATGCGATTCGTTGTCTAAAAGCAGGGAAAAATGTTTTGATTGAAAAACCAATTGCATTAACTGTAGAAGATGCAGAAGAAATTTTGAAAGTTGCGGAAGAAAAGAATCTAAGAGTTTTTACTTCTATGCAACTTCGTTTCTCACCTGTCGTGCAATATGTAAAGAATTTGATTGATAATAATTCTTTAGGTAAAGTGTTTATGGTTAATATTAATTGTTACTGGAATCGTAACAAAAATTACTATAAATTACGCGAATGGCATGGAAATCAAGAAATGGACGGAGGAGTTTTATTTACTCAATTCTCTCATTTTGTTGATATTATGAATTTTTGGTTTGAAGATGTTGTCTGTACAAATTCTAAAAGCTTCAATTTTACACATCAAGAAGTGACAGAATTTGATGATTCTGGTTGTGTTGATTTTACAGCAGACGGAGCAATTGGTCACATGATTTATACAACATCAGTTTTTAATAAAAACTTCGAAAGTAATATTACACTTATTGCAGAAAAAGGAACGATTAAAATTGGAGATCAATATCTGAATCAAATGATTTATTCTGATCTAAAAAATGTTTGTTGTTCCAATAAAATTTCGACTGATCAAAAGAATTTTCATCCCAATGCAATTACTGAAATTTCTGATGCATTAATCCGTCACAACGAATCTTTGTTAGATGGAAAATATGCCGTAAATTTAGTTAAGTTTATTTCAGATGCTAATCATTTAGCAATCCAAAACAAACAAGAACTAAAAACAGAGAATTATGAAATTTCACACTCGTAAATGGGTTAAACCAGAAGATTTAAACCCAAATAAAACACTTTTTGGAGGAAAACTTTTGGCTTGGATAGATGAAGAAGCAGCTTTATATAGTATTGTACAACTCGAAAATTCGCATGTCGTAACAAAACATATGTCAGAGATTAATTTCATGGCATCTGCTCGCGAAGGCGATATTGTAGAAATTGGAATTGAAGTAGTAAAATTTGGAACAACTTCGTTGGTTTTACAATGCGAAGTACGTAACAAAATGACACACGAAACTATTATTACAGTTGATCGTATTACAATGGTAAACCTTGATGAAAATGGTGCGCCAAAACCTCATGGGAAAACACAAATAGAATACGTTGTAGATCGTTTAAATAAAGGATAAAAAAAATCGAGATTATTAAGTAGTCTCGATTTTTTATGTATAAACAAAAAAACTTCCCGTTATGAAAAGTTTTTTTGAGAAATGATATAAATTAACACATGAGGATTTTGTTACTGCAAACTTACCTTAAGAATCTTTTAAATATCTTAAATGAATATTATCTATTTGTTAAGCCAAGATTAAATAGAACGTAAATTTTTTTACTTCTATATTTTCAACGCTGTGTTAATTTGATTTTTTATTGAACTAGCCAGAAAATAAGCTAAATTAACAGGTACTGCGTTACCTATCATTTTATATCCATCAGCAATATTGACATAATGAAATATAAAATCATCAGGAAAAGTTTGTATTCTTGCGCATTCTCTTACACTTAACCTCCTATAAAGTTTTTCTTTACCGTTTACAAACTTCATAATATCTTTTTCAACCTTTTCCATTTTTGGTGCTTGTGGATGTATAGGAGCATGTCTTCCTCCAGCTTGTATTGTAAATGAAGGTTCGTCCCAAGCTCTAACCCTATTTCTTGACAAAAACATACTTGAGAAACTACCTATCATATACTCATGATTAGGTACAATACACTTTTCATGATTAGATTTATTCGTTTCTAATGCAGGTAAAACTGAATCTTTTAAATCTCCAATTGCATCACTCAAAACTAAAGGTTTAAAATTAGGCTTATCAAATTTATAAGTAAAACCTAAATCTTTTCTAATTCCAACAAAAATCACCCTTTTTCGGTCCTGCGGAACATTGTAATTTGAAGCATTTAGTATCTCAAATGATAACTCATAACCAATACCTGCATTTCTAAACAATTCTTTAATATTTTCTAAAGCTTCTGAATGTTTTTTTATAAGCATACCACTAACATTTTCAGCAAGAAAAAACTTTGGTTGTTTTGCTTCTAGTATTCTAATAAAATCAAAAAATAATTGACCTCTTTTATCTTTAATACCTTTTCCTGCACCAGCCTCACTCCAACTTTGACAAGGAGGACCACCAATTATGCCATCACAATCAGGAACGTCTTCTGACGGTATATCTGTAATACTACGTTTATCTAAAATTGTTTCAGAATGATTAAGTTCATAAGTTTTCCAAATACTCTTATCATACTCATTTGCCCAAACAACATTAAAACCAGCTTTAGAAAAACCTAGATCTAAACCTCCAGCACCTGCAAAAAATGATACAATATTCATAAAATTTATTTAAATCAAAAATACTTAAAAGAAAAGAAGTGTCATAGATTTTTTTAACAAGTTGCTCCCTTTTTCGCCACCCGTAAAAAAACAAATCCCTTAAGTATAATTACTTAAGGGATTTTTTAGTACTCGGAGTGGGAATCGAACCCACACTCCAAAGGAACACGAGTTTGAGTCGTGCGCGTCTACCAATTCCGCCATCCGAGCCTTTATGGACTGCAAATATAATGTTACTTTATTTATTTTTCCAACTATTTTTTAAACTTTTTAAAGATTTATTTCTAACGTGTCGTAAGCCAAATATTTATCCTTTGGCAATTGTTTTTCAACAAGATCATGAAAGCCCAAATGATGCGAAATATGTGTGAAATAAGTTTGCTTTGCTCCAATCATATCAGCATATTGAATTGCTTCATCCAATAAAATATGAGAAAAATGCTCTTGCTCAACACGTAAAGCACTTATAATTAATACTTCTATTCCTCGCAATTTTTCTAAAGATTCAGTAGGAATCATTTTCACATCCGTTAAATACGCAATTTTATCATCTATTATGTAACCTAAAATTGGCAATGGACCATGCATTATAGTGATTGGCTGTACATTAAATCCTGCAACAGAAAAGGGGTCTGATTCTATCACGTTTTCTATCACAGTTGGAACTCCTGGATATTTATGTTCTGCAAACATATAAGGAAATCGGTTATGCAATTCATCCAAAACACGTTTCAAACCATACACATTCATATCTTCTCCAGATTTAAAAACTAACGGACGAATATCATCCAATCCCATCACATGATCATTATGCTCGTGAGTGTATAAAATTCCATCCAATCTTTGCGCATTATAACGCAGCATTTGTTGTCTAAAATCTGGTCCGCTATCAATCGTTATAATCTTTCCATCTTTTTCTAATAGCAATGAAGAACGTAATCGTTTATCTTTCTCATTGGTTGATAAACACACCGGATGATCGCTTCCTATAATTGGAATTCCTTGCGAAGTTCCAGTTCCTAAAAAATGTATTTTTATATTTGATTTAGCCATAATGATTTGGTAAATTTACCACAAACTATTTGAAATTAAAATATGGCATTAGAACAAGTTCTTACTCCTAAACAAAAAGCTTTAGAGATCAATTTGAATCCGAAAATATACGGTTCTTTTGCAGAAATTGGAGCAGGTCAAGAGACCGTTCGTTTTTTTTATCGTGCAGGTGCCGCTTCGGGAACTGTTGCAAAAGCGATGAGTGCATATGACAAAGAAATGTCTGATTCGATTTATGGTGTTGAAGAAAATCGTCGTTATGTAACCCAAGCACGTCTGAAAAAAATGTTAGACCATGAAATGGAGTTAATGAAAGAACGTCTAATTCATGATAATTACAAAGAAAAAGCATTTTTTACCTACGCAAATACAGTAACAACAATTGACTATTCGAAGAAAAATGAAGGTCAAGGTTGGATCGGTTTACGTTTTAAATTGAACGCAGAAGAAGAAAAAGCAAACGAAATTATTTTTCACGTAAAATTCAAAGAAAATTCGGCGCAACTACAACAAGAAACATTAGGTGTTTTAGGCGTTAACTTAATTTACGGAGCTTATCATTACTATGACAATCCTCGTCAATTAATCAAATCGTTGTATGATACATTAGATAAAGATCAATTAGAAATTGATATGATTAACTTCCGTGGTCCACAATTTAAATATGTTGACAATCGTTTGATGTCGCTTCAATTGGTTAAAAATGGAATGACTGATGTTGCGGTTTTCAATCCGCAAGGGAAAAATATACTTCCAGCAGATTTACTTTACAAGAAAAATATCTTTGCTATTCGTGGTTCTTTCCGTCCTTTTATGAATGTTAATATGGATATGTTCAAAGGTGGTTTAGAAATTTTCAAACAAGAAGATTATGTACGAACAGATAACACCGAAATTTTATTCGAGATTACACTTTCTAATTTAATTGCTTCTGGTTTTGAAGGAGAATTAAATGAACGCGATTTCTTAGATCGTGCTGATATAATTGGAAGTTTGGGTTACAATGTTATTATTTCTAACTTTTCTGAATATTATAAATTAGTTGATTATTTCTCGAAATTTACTCGAAATCAAACCAAAATAGGTTTAGCAATGGGTGTTAATAATTTGGTCGAAATTTTCAATGAGCAATATTATGCAGATTTACCTGGTGGAATTATGGAAGCTTTCGGTAAATTATTCAAGAAAAATGTGAAAGTTTATTTATATCCATATTTAGATAAAGAAAAAGATATTTTATTGACGTCTAAAAATCTACAAGTAAGTGATAGCGTACACGAATTGTACAAATATTTCTTGTATAATGGAAGAATTCAAGATATTTTGAATTACAACAGAGGTTATTTAGATTCTTATTCACGTCGAATTTTGGAAAAAATTGCTGATGCTGAAGAAGGTTGGGAAAAAGAATGCCCAGAAGGAGTTGCTGATATGATCAAAGATCGTGGCATGTTTGGTTATAAATTGAAGTATATTTTGGAGTAATTGGAATATGGTAATATTAATCTACATAACAAATAATATTTTACTTATAAAAGATTTAGTAAATATATTATTCTGGATTATTGCCTCTATTACTGCAATTATAACTGGAGTTATTGCTTACAAATCATATATAAATGCTAAAAAGTCTCTTTTTAACCCAATCAGAACTGAAGTTGTTAAATATCAAATTAAGAATATCACTGAATTTGTAGATAAATACACCTCAAATGGAAAAAGTTTTTATCTATCTGCAGATTATCCAATGTTAATCAAACTGAATATTGACTTAAATTACTTGATTTCTATTGGTCTAAACAAAGAGAATTATAATGAAAGACAAAATTTATTATATGAATTTTGTAATGATAATTTTAAGAATTTATTTGAAATTAATGATGAGAATAATTTACTAAAACTCAAATTTGTTGAAGGTAATTTAGATATTTTAGATAGATACTTAAAAACAAAAACTATAAAAGAAAAAGAGATTGATAATCTCAATTTACCAATGCAAAGAATTTTCTTAAATGGGATTTTTTCAAATTTTTATTCAGATTTAAATAATTTAAGAATAAATCCATTTATACCAAAAGAATTAAAAGATGATATCACAATAATTATTCGTAATATTCATCATAACATTGGCTGCATATATAACATACTATATAAAGAACTTAATAATACTGAGCTTTATCGTTATCAAGATGTTATACAAAAATTTGAAAAACATATGATTGATCATAAGGACGATTTAAATAAACTTAATAGTAGTATTAATAAGTATTTTAAAGTTGATATGATATAATCAAAAATAAAAAGCTCTGAGTTTCCTCAGAGCTTAAAAATCATTATATAAAAATTCTAATCGAATTAATCTTCTAATAAATCAGCTGGATCATCAACAGAAACTTCTCCAGTAACAGGTTCTCCTTTAATTAAAGCAACAATTTTCGCTTCAATTTCTTCACATAATTCAGGATTATCTCTCAATACTTCTTTCACAGCATCACGACCTTGTCCTAATTTACTATCGTTGTATGAATACCAAGAACCAGATTTGTTTACAATTCCTTTCTCAACACCCATATCTAAAACTTCTCCAACTTTAGAAATTCCTTCTCCATACATAATATCAAACTCAGCTTGACGGAATGGAGGAGCAACTTTGTTTTTAACAACTTTTACTTTCGAGTGATTTCCGATTACTTCGTCTCCATTTTTAATTTGAGTTGAACGGCGAATATCTAAACGAACAGAAGCATAGAATTTTAAAGCATTACCACCTGTTGTTGTTTCAGGGTTTCCGAACATAACACCAATTTTTTCACGTAATTGGTTAATGAAAATCGCTGTACACTTCGTTTTATTAATTGTACCTGTCAACTTACGTAACGCTTGCGACATCAAACGAGCTTGTAATCCCATACGAGAGTCACCCATTTCTCCTTCGATCTCAGCTTTTGGCGTTAAAGCCGCTACAGAGTCAATTACAATAATATCTATCGCACCTGAACGAATTAAATTATCTGCAATTTCTAAAGCTTGCTCACCATTATCTGGTTGAGAGATAATTAAGTTTTCTACATCTACTCCTAATTTAGCTGCATAAAAACGGTCAAAAGCATGTTCAGCATCAATAAACGCTGCAATACCACCTGCTTTCTGAGCTTCTGCAATTGCATGTAACGTTAATGTTGTTTTACCTGAAGATTCTGGTCCATAAATTTCGATTACACGCCCACGAGGATAACCTCCTACTCCTAACGCTAAATCTAATCCTAAAGATCCAGAAGGAATAACTTCTATCTTATCATCAACAGCCGAATCTCCCATGCGCATTACAGTTCCTTTACCGTAAGCTTTGTCCATCTTATCTAAAATCAGCTGAAGTGCTTTCTTTTTATTATCTAAATCGCTCATTATCTTATTTTTTTTATTTTTCTAATATTTGTTTTGCGTGTTCCTTTGTTTTTACTTTTTCGATTACATCTGTAATCATTCCATTTTCATCAATAATGAAAGTTGTACGATGAATTCCATCAAATTCGCGTCCCATAAATTTCTTTGGACCCCAAACTCCAAAAGCATTCAAAATATCATGATTTTCATCGGCAAGCAATGGGAAAGGTAAATTATTTTTCTCGGCAAAATTCTTTTGTCTTTTCACAGAATCTGCACTTACCCCTACCAAATGATAACCTTGCGCTTTCAATGTATTTTCGTTATCGCGTAAATCGCATGCTTCGGCTGTACAACCAGGCGTACTTGCTTTTGGATAAAAGAAAACGACCAATTTTTTACCTACGAAATCTTGATACGAAACATCATTTCCATCTTGGTCAATTCCTTTAAAATCTGGAACTTTATCTCCTACTTTTAACATGTTGATTTTTCTTTAGAACTTCTCGTAAAAATAATGATTAAATCTTGAATCGAATTCAATTAAACAATTAATCTTTTAATTAATAATACAAATGTAATAGAATAGAGCGTCAAAATAAGTCGTTATAAAATAATCAAGATAAAAAATGATACATTTACATAAAAGTTTCAAAATTTATGATGTTAAAGAAAGAACGTATTCAATTTGTGGTTGATGAATTAGAAAAATTATATCCAGTTCCACCTATTCCATTGGATCATCAAGATGCTTTTACATTATTGATTGCTGTTTTACTATCTGCTCAAACAACAGATAAAAAAGTAAACCAAGTAACACCCGAATTATTTGCAAAAGCATCAAATGCAAAAGCTATGTCGCTGTTAGAAGTTGATGAAATAAAATATTATATACGCGAAATTGGTTTATCAAATACAAAAGCAAAAAATATAAAACGATTATCAGAAATTCTACTTGAAAAACATAATGGTGAAGTTCCAGAAAGTTTTGAAGAATTAGAAGAATTGCCAGGTGTTGGACATAAAACAGCTTCGGTTGTAATGTCGCAATGGTTTGGACATCCAGCTTTTCCTGTCGATACACATATTCACCGTTTGATGAAATTATGGAAATTGACAAAAGGTAAAAACGTTGAAGAAACGGAAAAAGATGCTAAAAAAATCTTTCCAAAAGAATTGTGGAACAAATTACACATTCAGATTATATATTATGGAAGAGAATATTCTCCCGCAAGAGCTTGGAGTTTAGAAAAAGATTTTATTACACGAAAAATGTTTGAATAAAAAAATGCTCGAAAAATCGAGCATTTTTATTTATTTGATTGATTGATAAACGTATCTCATATATTTTAACGTATCATTTTCCATAAAATCTTTTTGAATAATCAACGACTTCGGACTAATCTCATACATATAATATTTTTTAACTTCACCTTTTGTAGGAGTCATTGTCAAAGTTCTTTTATCTTTTGATGTCTCGTAAACATATTTTCCATCTTCTTGCGTTTGCACACAATTTCCGTCAACAGTTTTATACGAAACGTCATAATATTTTTCTACATCTCTAAAATCTAAAGTTGATTGCCTTTCGCAAGCCAATAATTTATCAACTAAATTTTTATTTCCAGAAACTTTTATTGTTTGTTGCAATTGCCATTTATTCGCACGTAATAATTGATCTTGAGAAATCGCTAAAGAGTCGTCTTCTTTACATGAAAAAATAGAAAGTAAAAAAGTTGATAGGATAAATATGCCGAAAAAGTTTTTCATCTTAAATTCAAATTATCTTGTAAAAATAAAGATTTTGAATGATGTATTGACGCTATAAAAAAGATTCTTTCGAAAAAAAACTCGAGAATATCTCGAGCTTTTATTTATTTTATGAAAGTTGCAATTGTTTTATAATCAATTTTTCCATCTCCATTTTCATCTTCTTCAAGAACAAGAACCATTTTATTAGTTGTAATTTCTTGAATTTTAAAAATAGTTTCATCATCAATTACGTGCAAGTTTCCATTTTCTATTTTATATACTCCTCCATAAACATCATTTAAACATTTATTAGTTTGGTAATCATTATAATACTCGTCATTCTTATACGTTTTATCTTTATTAAAAGTTGTAGAGGATTTTTTTTCGCAATCGTTAGGATATTCTACTTCGTCAGCATAACCTTGCTCTTGATAAACTGTTTTTTCAAGTTTCCAAGTTCCCACAATCTTTTCATCCAAAGATTTCCCTGAATCATCGTCATCTTTACAACTAATGAAATTTAAAGATAAAGCACCAATTGCTATCAGACTAAATAATTTTTTCATATTATTGAAATTTAAATTGTTAATTCAACAAAAATATAATTATTATATAAAACAATAGCTATTAAAAGAAAATAATTATAAACGAATACTAATTCCACCCAAGACATTAATACCTGCTTGTGGAAAATAATATCCTCCTTCGTAATAATACCCATTCGATTCGTACTCAACATCAAATAAATTATTAATTAAAAACGAAAATTCAAGATTCTTTATTCCTTTTATTTTTGGTGAATAACGAATCAATAAATCAGAAATCAAATAACTATCTAATTTACCATCTACAGGTTCTATGTTTGATAAATATTGTTCACCTACATATTTATTCGTTAAGTTAATCAAAACATTTTTGAATGGAATAGCTTCAAATCCAAAAGCTGAAATGACATCTGGAGAAAGCGCAATTTTTGTTTTTCCATATTCTTTTATCGAAGAGTTTCCATTTTCATCCCAAACTTCTTCTTTGTAATTATTGTGCTTGTTTTGACTAAATGTTATATTCCCAAAAAAATTCAAATGATTTGGAATAAGTTTATAATTTGCATCAAACTCAATTCCTCTTCTAAAACTTTTACCAGAATTTTCTCTGATTGGCGTTCCTACATCATTTAATCTTCCTGTTGGAACTAATTGATTTTTGTAAGCCATGTAATACAAGTTCGCACTTATTGATAAACGACCAGATTTCTTATAACCAAACTCATAATCTTGTAAAAATTCTGCAGTTGGGCGTTTTCCATTATTCTCATAATCTACACGAAGTGGCTCACGATGAGAAATTCCATAAGAAGCATATAAAACATTTGAAGAATTAATTTTATAATTTACACCAGCTTTTGGATTCACAAAATTAAATGTATCTGAAAATGGTCTGAAATCTTCCTCGTCATTCTCTCCATTCGGTAAATATTTTGCATCATAATTAACATATCGATACTGTACATCTCCAAAAAGTTCAAACTTATTTACTTGATACAAAACTTTCGCATACGCTGCCAATTGCTTTTTAACTGCTCTATTATTATAATACTTAAAGTCTTTGTCTTTAAAATCTGTATCTTTCACCCATAATACATTTCCATAATGATCGCCATCATATTCATTTGCAGATAAACCAAAAAATACTTTAAAATCATTTAATTTTTGATTCTCAACTTCGAGATTGAAACCATAAAAATCATTATCAAGATATTCTCTGTTAATCAAATTTCGTGGTTCAGTAGTCAAATAGTCAAGTTTATAACGTTTTAAACCTCTATTATTTTTATAGCTCTCGTAATATCCTTTTCCTTTTGTATAATGAATCGTTAAGTTTGATTTCCAATTGTTTCCAATATCTTGCAACCACGAAAGAAAATAATGATTTTGACGATAATTATCAGTATGATTATCATAAAAATCTACAACTTTTCCTTGCTCATCTTTTATTTCGCCTTCAGTATTGTAAGTTCTATCTCTCTTTAATGTCTCGGCGTCAACTCCACTCCAAGCTTGATAAGTTTGTTCTTTACCAAACATATTCTGAAATCTAAACTTGGTTTTGTTGTTTAATTCATACAAAGCTGTAATATCATACGAAATCAAATCTGCCCAAGATCTGTCTACATAACCATCTGAATCAATCTTAGAAAAACGACCATCAATGCTTAATTTATTGTTCAACATTTTTCCCGTACCTGCTTGAAATGTATACTTTTGAGTTTTAAAATTTCCGAACGAAACATTTGCTTCAGCGAAAGGAATTGTAGACGGATTTTGAGATTCAATATTTACACTTGCTCCAAAGGAAGCCATTCCATTAGAAGAAGTTCCAACACCCCTTTGTATCAACATAGAATTTGTAGAAGATGCTAAATCTGGCATATTTACCCAAAATACTCCTTGAGATTCTGGATTATTAAGTGGAATTCCATTTAGAGTGACATTGATTGATTGCTCGTTAAGACCACGTATCTTGATTGACGAATAACCAATACCAGTTCCTGTATCCGAAGTTATAGAAACAGATGTAGCAGAATTTAATAATGTAGGAACATCTTGCCCTAAATTCTTTTTTTGCAACATTTTGTTCGTTACTTTTTCTACTGTAATAGGAAGTTTTTCAACAATTGAAACTTCTTGAAGTTGAATTTCTTCTTTCTGAATGGAATCATGTTCTTGTGCATATAAAATAGATGCACCAAATAATGACAATAAAAAAATCGACCTTTTCATAATTTATTTTAAAAAATATTATGAAAGGAGCCATCTTACACTTTTATAATTTACGCGCGAATGTAATTTGGTGAAGTACCATTTCCCTTAGCAGCATTACCTGCCCAGGTTCTTTGGGTATAATCTCAGCCTCTGATAAAGAAGCACCCCTTTCGATTGAAAGTCAAAGGTAACTATTTTTTTGAAATCTAAAAATTATCCTAAAATTCTTTATTTTTACAAAAGTATAAACATAAAAAAACCTTCATGTTGGTATGCTGAAGGTTTTTTTTGGGTTTAGTAATAGAAGATAGATTGATTGATTTAATAAAAATCAACTGGTCTAGTTGGTATAAATGTTATAGGTTTAGATTTATTTGGTTGTTTAAATCTTTGACAAATTAACAGCAGAAAAAAATAATGTCAAAAAAAAGAGCGTTTCATAGTGTCTACGTCTAAAAAAAAGATGTCTACATATTGTCTACATGTATTTTTAAACTATATTTACTTATTAATATATAACACTTTACACCTAACCTTAATTATCATTTTATGAATCATAATTTGAAAATTTTAAAAATATTAGTTTTTATTTCAGTTTTTTTAACTGGATTTACTCTCGTTTTTTCACAAGAAAGTATTGAAAAAGACATAAATAATATCCAAAAAAACTTAGTTGATGGGAATTTGAATTTGGTTGAAACAGATTTAAATAATCTATTATCTCGTAACAATACAAATCAATTAAATAAAGTAATCATTTATACTTCTTACGTTAATCTTTATGCAGCAAAAGATGATTACGCAAATGCATTAAAATACGCCAACTTAGCAAAAGAAATTTCAGATAAAACTGATGATCAACTTGATGATTGTTATACTTCCTTTTCATTTGCAAGATTGTATTTACTAAATAGTATGTACGATAAAACTATTTATCATTCTAATGAAGCTTTAAAAAAACTTACTAAATATCCTAACGAAAATAATCTGAGATCAAAAATTTATCAAGTTATGGGGTTAACACATTCTCGTACTGGGATTTACTCAGAAGAATATGATAATTACATAAATAAAGCACTTTTTTATGCTATAAAAAGTAAATCTATATTAGAATTATTGAATGCATATTCTGCTAACACCGTTATGTATTATCATAAATACATAAAAACTAATAATCAAAAAGATTTAGAAAAGATTTTTGAAAATGCTGAAATTAGTCTTAGTTATATTAACGAGAATAATACAGACATTATCCCAACAAAAGCTGCTTCTTTAAGCTATAATAATTTAGCTTCTTTAATTAATGTATATCCTTATAAAAATTTAAGCAACAACGAACGTTATAATTTAGCTGAGAAATACATTAAAATTGCTTTAGATTATGCCAATAGAATAAATAATCCAGACTTAAAATCAACGTGCTATGCAACATTTGCAGAAATTAATGAAAACAAAGGAAATACAAAGCAAGCTGAGCAATATTATTTAAAAGCATACGAAATTGCAAAATCTGAAAGAAACATAAAAGATTTTGGAACAATAAATACCATTGTTAAACTAATTTCTAATTTTTACCAAAAAAACAATCAACCTATAAATGCTTTAAATTTTAATAAAGAGTCTCTTCATTATACTCAGAAAGCATATGAAAAAGCTATTGAGAATAAACAAAAATCGCTTGAAGCATTCTATAATTTTGAAAAAAAGAATGAAGAAATTAAACAACTTAAGGCAACGAATAAAATTTATACCAATCAAAAACTCTTATATATTGCATTAACAGCAATTTCTATTATTGGAATTATTTTTATGGTGTATATGTTTATTTACAAACAACGCTTAAATAAACAAAAAACAAGTTTATTAGAGGCCGAAAAACACGAAACAGAATTGACGCTTCAACTTGAACAAGAAGAAAAATATAGATTGTTAGCTGAACAAAAACTACTCAATATTCAGCAAGAACATTTGCATAAAAAAGCATTAGCAGCAAGTTATCAACTCAATCATAAAAATACATTTATCAATGAATTGAAAGAGAAGATTAAAGATGATAAAAATTTTAATCTAGATAAAATTTTGAAAGATGAACGCTTAATGGATAATGATTTTGCGGGAATACAAACCATTATTCAAGATATTCACCCCAATTTTTTCAAAAAAATGAACGAAGTTTCGAAGAGCAAACTTTCTACTCAAGATTTAAATTATGCAGCATATATTTATTTAAACATGGATAATCAACAGATATCAAACATTTTAAAAGTTGAAAACAAAACAGTTAGAATGACAAAATATCGTTTAAAACAAAAAATAGGGCTAGACAAAGATATTGATCTACATGCTTTTATACAATCATTAGAATTATAGAGATAAAAATTGGCATATTGCTAAAACAAAATGAAAAATAAAATTTTATTATTCGTCCTATTCTTATCTCAAATTACTTTTGCGCAGAGTGATTTGGATAAAGATCAACAATTAGTATACACTTATTTATATAGTAAAGAGTATGAAAAGGCAAAAAATCTGTTAGAAGAAAAATTTGTAAATAATGAAAATCCTTCCAAACAAATCATTGGTTATGTCTATCTGGCTGATTATTATAATGCAATAAAGGATGAAGTTAAAAAAAGTGAAACTTTAAGCAAAGCAAAAAATTTAGCTTCAAAAACAAAACATCCTCTTGACGAAGCTTACGTAAAGTTTGGTTATGCTCGATATTATGAAAAACTGAATAAAAATGATTTATTCATTAAATATTTAAATGAAAGTATCAAAGAGTTTTCAAAACATCCAAATGAACATTTTATTTTAACACAATTGTATTTTTTAAGATTTAGTTTCAACTCAAAAAATCCATTAGAAAATGACATTAGAAAAGATGCTATTTTAGCAAATAAACATGCACTTTTATCAAAAAACAATTTATTAATCAACTTCACTTATAGTAATTTAGGTTATTATTATAAACAAAAATTTAATGAAACTGAACAAAAAGTCTATATAGATTCAGCAAAAATATCTTATCAACAATCCTTAGATTATGCCGAAAAAATTACTGACTCTTTTGCGAAAAAAAGATCTATGATTGTTTATTATTTGAATTATGGAAGTATTTTAACCACACTTAATCATCAAAATACAGTTGATGAAACCATGAAAAACTATCAAACGATTTTAAATCTGACAGAAAATGATAAAAAATTTAATGAAATAACTGCTTTAACCTATAATAACATTGGATCAGCCTACGAAAATAGCGGACATAATGATTTAGCTGAAAAAATTATTTAAAATCCTATCAATTGGCAAAAGATGATAAAGATGTTTTTTCTCGTGTAAAAGTGATTATTATAGGTAATCTTGCACGTATTTATGAACTAAAAAATGACTTCTCGAAGGCTTTACAATACGAGAGAGAAGCCAAACAATTGATTATTTCTTCTGATCAAGAGCAATTTGATAACAACACAAAATCTCTTGAAATATTTTACGAAACAGAACAAAAGAATCAACAAATCAAACAATTAGAAGAGAAAAATGAAATTTATACCAAACAAAAATTTCTTTATATAGGTATTGCATTATTAGCTATAATTGGACTCATTTTCTTGTCATATATGTTGTATTATAGAATAAAATCGAATAAACAAAAAACAGATTTATTAGAAGCTGAACGCTATGAAGCGGAGTTAAATCTTGAACTCGAAAAAGAAGAAAAGGCACGTATAAAAGCTGAACAAGAGCTGTTAGAATTACAACAAGAACAATTAAATAAACATGCACTTGCAACCTCTTTACAATTAAAACAAAAAAATTCTTTTCTAAATGATTTAAAAGAAAAAGTGAAGGATAAAGAAGCATTTAATTTGGATCGAATTTTAAAAGACGAACGTCTTATGGACGATGATTTCACAGAAATTCAAAATATTGTAAAGGAAGTTCACCCAAGTTTTTTCAAAAAATTAAATGAAGTTTCAAAGAATAAATTAACCAATCAAGATTTAAAATATGCTGCCTATTTATATCTGAATATGGACAATATACAAATTGCGAACCTTATGAAAGTTGAAACGAAAACTGTAAGAATGGCAAAATACAGAATGAAACAAAAAATTGGTTTGGATAAAGAAGCCGATTTACAAATTTTTCTTCAAAACCTTATCTAATAAAAAAATCTGTAGACAAACGTCTACAGATTTTTTATTTTATTCTATTTTTAATTCAGCTACAATCGGAAAATGATCTGATTTTATATCTTCTCCACGATAAAAATTCGTCACTTTTATATTCTTCGAAACCCAACATTGATCAATATTTGTTCTCAAAATTGGAATAAAAGCATTCCACGAATTATTCAAACCAAAACCAGAACGAGCGTCTTTCAACTTATCTGATTGTACCAATTTGAAATTTGGCGAATATATCGTTGAATTTAAATCACCAATCAAAATAATATTATCATTGGGCAAAGCATCAATTTCTTGCTTCATCAATTCAAATTGTTTGTTACGTCTTTCAAAACGAGCCTGATTTGGTAAAGGCGGAACAGGATGCGTTGCTAAAATACTTACAGGTTTACCGTCTACAGAAATTTCCGCTAAAATAGAGGGATGCATCTCGTCGATATAATTTTTTGTAGACACTTTTGTAAGCGGGATTTTAGAATAAATGGCAATTCCAAAATTGTTACTTCTTACTTCTTCTTTATAATATGGATATTCTTTTCGAATAAAATCTACATGTTTTTGCCAAGCTGGCGTTAACTCTTGCAGAACAATTACATCACTTTTATCTGTTGTTAAATAATTTTTCAGGTACTGAAAATTTTCATTCTGAGAAAAAATATTAATCGATGTAATTTTAAAATTAGATTTTTCATCTTTTGCATTTTCTCCAAAATAGAAATTTCCGATATTTTTGTACGTAATAATTGGAATAGCAACAAGAGGAACCAACCACAAAATATTCTTTTTTTCTTCTTTTCGGATTGAATAATTATAAATCAAACACAAGAAAAAAGCAATAATCAATGCATAAATAGAATATTGCGCCAACATATCGAAGATGAAATATTGGTAAAAACTTTTACTTGTTAAATAAATTCCTGCAAATACAAAGAATAAAATTCTACTCCATTTTGTTAACATCTCGTCAATACTTTTTTAATTCTCGTAAAAATAGAAATTATATTATTCATTAACTTCGCAATATGATAAAAATCGGAATTTTAGGAGGAGGACAATTGGGATATATGTTTTTGCAAAATGCATTGCAATACCCTTGCGAGATTAGTATTTTAGATCCGGCTGCTGATGCACCTTGTGCACCACATGCACATCATTTTGTACAAGGCGATTTCAAAGATTATGAAACAGTTATCGCTTTTGGAAAAGATCTAGACGCAATCGGGATTGAAATTGAGCATGTTAATGTTGAAGCATTACGTTATTTAAAATCAATCGGAAAACGAGTTGTTCCAGATCCTGAAGCTTTAACTATTATTCAAGACAAAGGAGTTCAAAAAGAATTTTATGTTAACAATAATATTCCGACAGCACCTTATTTTGAATTAGATAATTGGGAAGATTTAAAATCAAAACAAGCTATAAATTATCCAATTTTCCAAAAATCAAGAAAAGATGGCTATGATGGAAAAGGTGTTCAATTCCTAAAATCTGAAGCTGATTTAGACAAAATGCTTCAAGCTCCTTCAATTTTCGAAACACCAGCCGATTTGGATCGCGAAATCGCGGTTGTTACGGTTGCCGATCATTTAGGAAATATTGTCACTTATCCAACAGTAGAATTTGTCATCAACGAAGAATATAATTTGTTAGATTATTTATTGATGCCTTCTACACTTCCGAGAGATATTACTGATCGTGCTGAACAAATTGCTCGTGATGTTGTAAAAGCATTGAAATCTCCAGGAGTTTTCGCAGTTGAATTATTCTTGAACAAAGATCAATCGATTTGGGTAAACGAAACCGCTTCTCGTGTTCACAATTCTGGACATTCAACAATTGAAGCGGCTTATTCATCACAATTCGATCAGATGTTAAGAACCTTAATGCAATTGCCACTTGGTTCTACAAAATTGTTTACAACTTCTGCTATGGTTAACTTAATTGGTGCTGAAGGAGAAACTGGATCAGCTGAAATAGAAAACATTGAAGAGTTATTGACAATTCCAGGAACATTTTTACATTGGTACGCGAAAACAATCACAAAACCAGGTCGAAAAATGGGACACGTTACATTGGTAAACGATGATTTAGAACAATTAAAACAAAACATAAAACAAGTTAACGCAACGGTGAAAATCGTGGCAAAAAAGTAACAACTATGGTAGGAATTATAATGGGAAGTGATAGCGATTTGCCTATCATGAAACAAGCTGCTGATCTATTAACAGAATTAAATATCCCTTTCGAATTAACAATTGTTTCGGCACATCGTACGCCACAACGTATGTTTGATTATGCAAAAACGGCTCACGAACGTGGAATAAATGTCATTATTGCTGGAGCTGGAGGAGCAGCTCATTTACCAGGAATGGTTGCATCTATTACACCTCTTCCTGTGGTTGGTGTTCCAATTAAATCGTCTAATTCGATTGATGGTTGGGATTCTATTTTATCTATTTTACAAATGCCAAATGGTATTCCAGTTGCTACAGTTGCTGTAAATGCGGCGAAAAATGCAGGAATTTTGGCTGCGCGTATTTTAGGCGCGACTAATCCTACTTTGCAAGAAAGATTAATCCAATATCAAGAAGATTTACAAAAAGCTGTAGAAGCGAAGATAGAGCTTGTAAAAGGAGAATATCCGAATGAGTTTGATAAGTAAGTTAATTTATTAAAAATATGGAAGAAAATAATTTTTGGATATATTCAACTTATTTTAATGAATTTATCAAACTCCTTAAACAAGAATTTAATTTTCAAAAGGATTTAGATTTAATAAAATATAATCTTTTTCAAACTAATTTTGATAAAGATATATGGTTTGAATTATCCGAATCCGATTCTTATCATAAAATTGAAATTTCTAAAGACAATGATGATCGTGATATTATTTTCTTCAAAATCATGACAACTAAAGATAAAATGGATTCTATTCAATTTTTTTTATCAGAAATTGAAAAAGAATAAATAATCAATTTCCATAAACCAAAAACTCCCAAACTTTATAGTTTGGGAGTTTTTTATTGTAAGAAATTTTTAAATCTTAACGTAAAGCTCTATCGCGGTTATCAACCACATCAGCAGCTTGAATCAATGATTGTAACAATGTTTGTTGGAAACGTCCTTGTAATTGACGATTTAAGTTATCCAAAATCATTGAACCTTTTTGATTCTTTTGAATTTGTTGGTTTGAAGGAATAATGTAGAAAACTCCAGCATTTCCTGCAATCGCTTTAGAAGATTGATTTGGTTTTACACCAAACGCAGCTCCTACAACTTTTGGCTCTAAACCAACTCCATTCAAGTTAGAGTTTGAGAAGTTAACTGTTCCGTTACCTTTCTTCGCTCCAAACTTAGAAACAAAAGTATTTAAACCTCCATTTCCAACTTGCTCATCAACCAATTTAGTTACTTTTTCTTGCAACAATACTGGCTCTACATATTGACGAACAACACTTGGATGTGCTAAACCTTTGTCAAATTTTTCAACTAAATGAACAACGATGTAATCTCCTGTAGAAGATGTAAACAAGTTTGTTGCTCCTTTATCTGTTTTCTTGTCAAAAGCCCATTTTAAGATATCTCCGTCCTGATCATTTGGAATATCTTGTCCAATTGCAGCATAACGCTCAATACCTTCTGTGGTGTTATTTAAATAACCTCCTTTTTTAGCAATATTTTTGAAATCGTTTAATGATTTTTCTGAAACTGCCTGTACATACGTTCTTGCATTTGTAAATGCTTTTTCTGTTGTTGCTTTAGAAGGCTCGATAGTTTTTACAATGTTTGCAACTTGATAAGCTGTTTTGTTTTTCGCATCATCAACTTTGATAATGTGATATCCGAATTGAGATTCTACCAAATCAACTGTTCCAACTGGTTTTGTAAAAATAAATCCGTTATATGTTTGATCTAATTGATTGTTTTTTCCAACCCAACCAATACTTCCTTTTTGAATTGCAGATGATTTATCATCCGATTTTGTTGCAGCAACTTCACCAAAAGAAGATGGATTTGCTTTAACTTCAGCTAAAATTTGCTCAGCTAATTTTTTCGCTTCTTCTTTTGTACGTTTCACTCCATTTCCTGCAGCGCTTCCTGTATAAGAAACTAAGATATGGCTAGATTTTACAGAATCTTTTACCTCTTTCGATTTAGAAAGTTTGTACAATTGGTACGTATTTCCAATTTTGAAAGGACCACCAATTTGACCTACTGCAGCAGTTTTCAAGAAGTTTGTAGCTTCTGGTCCTAATTGCGCTTGTTCTAATTCTGCTTTTGTAAAGAAATTCGGAATAAATGGTTTCTCAGAATTTTGAGTCACATAAATAGAATCACTTTTTGCAGAACCAAAAGCTTGAATTGTATCTGTTACATTATTCACTTCATCGTGAACAATTTGAGTTGTTAAGTATTTTTTAATATTTGCTAAAGCAACAGCATCATCAGCAGTAGAAGCTCCAGCAGGGAAATACGTATAGCTTAATTTAACTAAACCTTCTGCTTTAAATAACTTCGGATATTTTGCTTCGTAAGCAGAAATCTCGTCGTCTGTAACTTTTACGTTTAATTTTTTAGCTAAAGTTGTATAATCTACAAATGCGTACTGAATGTTTGCATTTGAAATGTTATATCCTTGTTGAATATCTGCTTCTTTTCCTGTAACCGCAGTTCCAGCCATTACATATCCAAAATATTTTTGAGATAATATCTGTAATTTTATTTGTTCAGCAGTTTGTAACCATGCTCTATATTGTTGTTGAGCTTCTGGACTTGTTCCAGCATTTGCTTCTAATTGAGCAATTTGTTGTTGAGCTTCTGCTCCAGATGCCATCCCAAAGTTTTGCGCTGTGTAGCTCCAAAATTCATCATCAGAAACTTTTAAACCTAATTTTTCAGCATGTTGTTTCAACACTTTTTGGCTAACTAAGCTATTCCAAGTTTGTTGAGCAATTTGATTTGGAGTTGCAGATTGACCTTGATTTTCATACATCTTTTGCGTTTGATCGTATGCACTCTGATATTCTGTAATACCAATAGGTTCTCCGTTCACTGTACCAACTACAGACGGATCTCCAGTAAATAATTGTTTAATCTTGGAATTCTCTCCGAATAAATCTCCTGCAACGAAAGCTAACATTGCAACTCCGATTACTACGAAGATCAGCCAAGTTTTTTTACGAATTTCTCCTAAAACTGCCATTGTTTTATTTTAATGTTATTTCTATAATAGGTGGCGAAAATACGACAATACATTGAATAATAAAATAGAAGAAGCGACAAGTATTCGCTTTTTTGTTAATTTTTTTAACGTTATTTAGAATTTCTGATTATCCTCTACGTACTTAAATCCTTGATTATTGAATAAAATGTACGTTTCTAAATCGTCTGTAGCTTGCAAACCGTTTTTCGCTGTTAACGAATCGCCTTCGCTGCTAATTAAGTAAACTTCTTTCGATGTATAAACCGTTTTATTTTTCTTATTCCAAAATAATTGTTCGCTTTTCAACGAATCACCTTTCTCATTTACGATAATTACATTCCCTCTACCCTCGTAGATTCCTGTTGCATCGCTCAACTTTGCCCAATCTGCCTGAAAATAACCAGGTTTTACACTTCCTTTTTGATAAAAGTCAAGGTCTACACCTTTTCTAAAAATCGTGTAAGGCGAATCTACTGTTGTAAATTCTTCGATTAATGGCGAACGGACATGCATAGAAATTCTTCCCGAATCTTTATTTATGATATTCGCGTTGATAAGTGTACGAGTAGGAAATTCTACTTTCTTTTTATTGAGAGGAGGAAGTTCTTTTTTACAAGAAAAAAGCAAAACGAAAATGCTAATTAAACCAACTACAAGACTCGGTTTAATTAAAACTTTTTCATTTGCTTTTTTATACAATTTTTGTTTGTCCAAAATTAGTCAATAACTCTTTTTCTAAACCAAATATCGTTAATATCAAATCCAACTTTTACGCCGAAATAATTCTCTTTGATTAAGTTGTTTGCTGTTTTTCCTTTTTGTCCGTATTCTAAAGAAACATTCATCATAGAACCATCGTTTTGTTTTCCGATAGGGAAACCAAATCCTAATGTTGCTCCATATGCATCGATATCTGTTCCGTAAATAGAATATTGAGCTGATTGATAATACATACCTGCACGGTAAGTTACACGATTAAAATAACTTTTGTAACTGTTATAATCAGGAATCCAATATCCACCAACCGCTAAACGTACATTGTTTTTATAATCAACACTTGAAGACATTGTAGAATTTTGACCTTCTAAAGGTTGAGAAAAATCTTTCCAACTGTTATATTTTGCTTCAATTGCTAACGACCACGTATTATCTTTAGAGTAAGCTGCTCCTAATGTGAAAATTTGAGGAATCTTAGTCTTACCATTATCGATTCTTGTAATCGAAATTGTATCTAAAGAAGATTGTGTAGTTCCTATGTAGCTATATGTTGTTGTAAGATCTGTAACGTCTGTTCTTAGGTTAGTTCCTAAGGTATATGTTGCACCTACATACAAGTTATTTACTTTACCAATTTTCTTCGTATACATTGATCCTAAAGTAAATTGAGCACCACGATAATTAGATTTATCACTATAATCTACAGCTAAGCTCGCTCCATCTACAGCTAAGATCTCATTACGTTGCAATTCACCAAATAAGTAATTAACACGTAAGCCTAAAGAAAATCCTTTTGCAAGATTTCTCGAATAAAATGCGTGAATACTATTCAGACCTCCATCACCTTTCATTTGAGTTGTTTGCTTGATATCATTTCTTTCAGATGTATTCATAATATCATATCCTAAAGCTGTGTAAGGTTGAAAGCCTACCCCAAAGCTTCCTTTTTCTCCAACAGGAAAAGCTAATGATATATTAGAAACATTAAAACGACCAGCGCTTTCTTTATCTGTTCCAGATTTGAAATTATAATTTGTTCCACTTCCACTTGCGTTGAAAGTTGTCATACGCAAATTTTGGTTAGCTGCCGGATTCGAAAAGTTTGCACTTTGTCCGAAAGGATTCGTAGGAACTGTTGAAATACCGCCCATACCAGCTTGTTCAGTATTATTATCAAATAATTGTTCTCCTACTCCGTAAGCCGAATAAGGTGAAACTGATATTGATTGAGCTTTTATTGTTACCACGCTAAATAGTGATAAACTACAAATAATCCACTTCATTATGAATGTATAATAGAATTCTAAGACGCAAATATGATGATTTGTTGCGAATTGTAAAAATTAGATTGCAAAAATGAGCTGTTAAATCTCTATTAAAATATTAAAAGGTCATTTTTTTTGTAAATATAAAAATATTTTAAAATTTATTTCTCGGTAAATGAACAAGATAGCTTTTTAGGTTAAAAAATAATTTAAATAATGTTTGGTAGAATAGATTTTCGCTCTATATTTGCATCACAATTAAGGCGGTGCCTTAGCTCAGTTGGTAGAGCAAAGGACTGAAAATCCTTGTGTCCCTGGTTCGATTCCTGGAGGCACCACTGCTTAAAACCTCAATCAAATGATTGAGGTTTTTTTTATTAAAAATGTTTTTGTTAAATAAAACTTAAAATATTTTTAATAAAAAAAAACCGATACAAAATTTGTATCGGTTTTAATAATTTTAATACTAATGTTAAGCTTGTTGCGCTTTAATTAAGTTTAATGCTGAACCTGCTTTGAACCATTCAATCTGTTGTGCATTGTATGTATGATTCGCCAAGATTGTATCTTTAGAACCATCTGCATGTACAAACTCTATTGTCAATGGTTTACCTGGTGCAAATTCTGTTAAGTCAATAAAGTTAATTGTATCATCTTCTTGTACTTTATCATAATCTGCTTTATCTACAAACGTCAACGCTAACATACCTTGCTTCTTAAGATTTGTTTCGTGGATACGTGCAAAAGAACGTACTAGTACCGCTACAGCACCTAAATGACGTGGTTGCATTGCCGCATGTTCACGAGAAGAACCCTCTCCGTAGTTTTCGTCACCAACTATTACAGAAGGCACCCCTGCTGCTTTATAAGCACGTGCAGTATCTGGCACAGGACCATATTCGCCTGTTAATTGATTTTTAACAGAATTTGTTTCTTGATTGAAAGCATTTACTGCTCCAATCAATGTATTATTCGAAATGTTATCTAAATGACCACGGAAACGTAACCAAGGACCAGCCATAGAAATATGATCTGTTGTACATTTTCCAAAAGCTTTGATTAATAATTTTGCTCCTATAATATTTTCACCATTCCAAGGTTTGAAACCTTCTAATAATTGTAAACGCTCTGATGTTGGATTAACAATAACTTCTACACTTGAACCGTCTTCAACTGGCGCTTGATATCCGTTATCTTCATAAGCATAACCTTTACTTGGCAACTCTTCTCCTTTTGGTGCATCTAACATTACTTCTTCTCCATTTTTGTTGATTAATTTATCCGTCATTGGATTAAAATCTAATCGACCTGAAATTGCAATAGCAGCAACCATTTCTGGAGATGTAACAAATGCATATGTATTTGGATTACCATCTGCACGTTTTTTGAAGTTACGATTGAATGAGTGAACAATTGTATTTTTTTCTTCTTTATCCGCACCTTCACGATCCCATTGACCAATACATGGACCACAAGCATTTGTAAAGATTACTGCATCTAAATCCTCAAATGTTTTGATTAAACCATCGCGATCAGCTGTGTAACGAACAACCTCAGAACCAGGATTAATTCCGAAAGATGATTTTGCTTCCAAACCTTTATCTAAAGCTTGTTGCGCAATAGAAGCCGCACGTGTTAAATCTTCGTAAGATGAGTTTGTACAAGATCCTATTAATCCCCATTCTACTTCTAATGGCCAACCATTTGCAGCTGCTGTTTCTTTCATTTTAGAAACTGGTGTCATTAAATCTGGTGTAAAAGGTCCATTCATGCGAGGTTCTAATTCCGACAAATTAATTTCAATTAACTGATCATAGAAATTAGCTGGGTTTGCATAAACTTCATCATCTGAACGTAAATAAGCTTTATGTTGATTTGCTGCATCTGCAACATCATTACGATCAGTTGCTCTTAAATATCTTTCTGAAGCATCGTCATAAGCGAAAATAGAAGTTGTTGCTCCAATTTCTGCACCCATGTTACAAATTGTTCCTTTACCTGTTGCTGACAAAGATTCTGCTCCATCTCCAAAATATTCAACAATAGCTCCTGTTCCTCCTTTTACGGTTAAAAGTCCAGCAACTTCTAAAATAACATCTTTAGGAGAAGCCCAACCGGATAATTTACCTGTTAATTTAACTCCAATTAATTTTGGCATTTTCAATTCCCAAGCCATTCCAGACATTACATCTACAGCATCAGCACCACCAACACCAATTGCAACCATTCCTAATCCACCAGCATTTGGCGTATGAGAATCGGTTCCAATCATCATTCCTCCTGGAAATGCATAGTTTTCTAAAACTACTTGGTGAATAATACCTGCTCCTGGCTTCCAGAATCCAATTCCATATTTATTTGAAACAGATTCTAAGAAATTAAATACTTCTGAAGATTTATTAATTGCTTCTTGTAAGTCTGTTTTTGCGCCTACTTTAGCTTGAATCAAGTGATCACAATGCACTGTAGAAGGTACAGCAGTTTTTGTTTTACCTGCTTGCATAAATTGCAATAAAGCCATCTGAGCAGTTGCATCTTGCATCGCAACACGATCTGGCGCAAAATCCACATAAGAATCTCCTCTTGTATAAGCTTCTGTTGGTTGACCTGCAAATAAGTGAGCATATAAAATTTTCTCTGAGTACGTTAAAGGACGACCAACGATAGTTCTCGCAGCATCTACACGTTCTTGCATTTTAGCATAAACGCCTTTAATCATATTTATATCAAATGCCATAATAATTGTTTTTATTTTATTGGTTTAAATTCATCAAAAAACATACCCCAATATAATGAATTATTTAATATTTAACATCTCTAAACAGTTAATAATCTTATTTAAATCAATTCTAACTTATTTAATATTAATATATAAAAAAACGAGGCCATCTTAAAGACAACCTCGTTTTGTATGTTAAATTCTACGAACAATTAGTTCATTGAAATAGGTTTGAACTTTGTTAAGTTGATACCTTCTACAGCTGCTTTGTACTCTTCGATAGAAGGAATACGTCCTAAAATAGCTGATAAAACAACTACAGGAGTTGATGCTAATAAAGACTCTCCTTTTTTACCATCGCGGTCCTCTACCACACGACCTTGGAAAAGACGTGTAGATGTTGCCAATACGGTATCTCCTTTTTCTGCTTTTTCTTGGTTACCCATACAAAGGTTACAACCAGGACGCTCTAAGTACATAATGTTTTCGTATTGTGTACGTGCTTCTGATTTTGGTAATAAGTCGCTAAACTCAAATCCTGAGTATTTTTGTAACATTTCCCAATCACCTTCCGCTTTCAATTCGTCGATGATGTTGTAAGTAGGTGCCGCAACCACTAAAGGCGCTTTAAATTCAACTTTACCGTTTACTTTTTCTACGTTACGTAACATTTGAGAAACGATTTTTAAATCGTCTTTGTGTACCATACAAGATCCTACGAAACCTAAATCTACGTGTTTATCACCACCGTAGAAAGATAAATCGCGAATAACATCGTGTGTATAACGTTTAGAAACATCCGCATTATTTACGTCTGGATCGGCAATCATTGGCTCTTCGATAATATCTAAATCAATCACTACATCAGCGTAATATTTTGCATTCGCATCTGGTTGTAAAGCTGGTTTAGCACCCGATTTAATTTCTTCGATACGTTTGTTTGCTTTATCAATTAACCCTTGTAATACTTGATTTTTGTTATCCATTCCTTTCTCGATCATGATTTGGATACGAGATTTTGCAATTTCTAACGATTGGATTAATGTTTCATCTTGAGAGATACAAATAGATGCTTTTGCTTTCATCTCAGCAGTCCAGTCTGTAAATGTAAAGGCTTGATCTGCTAATAAAGTACCGATATGAACTTCGATGATACGACCTTGGAATACGTTTTCACCATCAAATTGTTTCAACATTTGCTGTTGCGTAGCATGAACCACATCACGGAAATCCATGTGTTGTTTCATCTCTCCTTTGAACGTTACTTTCACAGATTCTGGAATTGGCATAGAAGCCTCACCAGTTGCTAAAGCTAAAGCTACCGTACCTGAATCGGCACCAAAAGCAACCCCTTTAGACATACGTGTATGAGAGTCACCACCGATGATAATCGCCCATTCGTCAATCGTGATATCATTTAATACTTTGTGAATAACGTCTGTCATTGCATGATATTCCCCTTTAGGGTCACGAGCAGTAATAACACCGAAATCATTCATAAATTTCATCAATTTAGGAATATTCGCTTGCGCTTTTTTATCCCAAACTGAAGCAGTGTGACAACCTGATTGGTAAGCACCGTCAACCGTTGGAGCGATCACTGTAGCAGCCATTGCTTCTAACTCTTGTGATGTCATCAAACCAGTTGTATCCTGAGAACCTACGATATTTACTTTCACGCGAACATCAGAACCTGCATGTAAAACTTTTCCTGGAGTAGATCCAACCGCATTGTTGTTAAAAATTTTCTCTACAGCAGTTAATCCCTGACCGTCATTTGAAATCTCTTTTGAAGGAGCGAAAACTATAGGAGCTTCGATACCTAAAGTTTGAGCAGCAAATGTTTGGATTTTTTTACCAAAAACGATTGCGTAAGAACCTCCAGCTTTGATGAATTCCATTTTTTGAGGCGTTAATGATCTTGAAATATCAATTAACTCTTGGTCTCCGTTGTATAATTTTTGAGTTTTTGTATTGATTGTTAAAACAGTACCTGTAGCAACTGAATACACTTCTTCTAAAACAGGATCACCCGCTTCGTTACGCACAACATCCCCATTTGCATCAACTTGTTTTTTCCAGTTTTTCAAGTCAATTCCAATACCTCCAGTTACATCAACAGTCGTTAAGAAAATTGGAGAAATACCGTTTGTACCCGCAACAATTGGCGCAATATTTACGAAAGGAACGTAAGGCGATGCTTGTTTTCCTGTCCATAAAGCCACATTGTTCACCCCTGACATACGAGAAGAACCAACACCCATTGTACCTTTTTCAGCGATTAACATCACAGAAGCATCTGGATGTTGTGCTTGCAACGCTTTGATTTCAGCTTGAGCAGCTGGCGTAATCATACATTGACCGTGCAATTCTCTATCCGAACGAGAGTGCGCTTGGTTACCTGGAGATAATAAATCCGTAGAAATATCACCTTCAGCAGCGATGTACGTTACCACTTTAATTTCTTCTGCAACAGCAGGTAATTCTGTAAAGAATTCTGCTTTTGCATAACTTTCTAAAATATCTTTTGCGATTGCATTTCCAGCTTTGAAAGCATCAGCTAAACGCGCTGTATCTGCATCGTATAAGAAAACTTGTGTTTTAAGAACTTCAGCAGCTTGCTTTGCAATTGCTTCGTCATTTCCTAAAGCCAAATCTAAAAGAACCTCAATAGATGGTCCTCCTTTCATGTGAGATAACAATTCGAATGCATAGGTTGGCGTAATTTCAGCAACTGTAGCTTCTCCTAAAATAATCTCTTTTAAAAATTTTGCTTTTACACCTGCAGCAGAAGTTGTTCCCGGCAATGTGTTATAGATAAAGAATTTAACAGAATCCTCGCGGTATTCGTTGTTAACATCTTTAATTTGATTAATGATTTCACTTAGTAATTCTGCACCATCAATTGGTTTTGGATGTAAACCTTGACCTTTTCTTTCTTCAATCTCGTTAAGATACTCTTGGTAAAGACTCATAATTATCTATCTTTTCTTTTTAATATTAAAGATTGTTTAAAATCAAGCTACTTGCACCTGACTTCATCCAATCAAAATGAATTATATAATAACACTTCGCTGTATCGTTACTTCTTATGCAAAAATTTTTCAAAAAAAATCATTTTTGGCATAGGTAACCACTGTTATCAGAATACAAACTAAGTATGTAATTTTTTAAAGAGGTAATTTTTAAAACATTAACTATCAAATACTCAATAAACAAAGGGCTTTGAGCTAAATTTAATATTCTAATGATTACGTTAACAATCAACTAAACAATTAGATGTTTAGATATAAATTGATACACAAAATTACGTTTATGATAATGATTTTTCATCAAAGGATGATATATTTTAGTTATATTTTAATAATTTAGAATTATTATAAAAAAGGTCTAAATTTCACTTTAACAATGAATTAAACGTAAATAAATAGAAGTTAAAAATTAATCGGTTCTTAAAATATCAACTTCATAATTTTAAGGTCTTTTTTTTACGAAATTGAATTATTTACATTCTTTAATAACTATTCAATAATCAATCTTTCGAAATACTATCAATCATCTAAATATTCTCAAAAATCAATTGAAAATATTCAATATGAATAAATATTTATGAATATTAATAATTATACAAGTTTAATGAAATATTATACAAGTTTTTATTAACTTTGCGCCCTTAATTCATTATTATAGATATGAAACTTTGGGACAAAGGTTTTACCATTAATGATAAAATCGAAAAATTTACTGTTGGGAAAGACAGAGAATTAGATGCTCATCTCGCTAAATACGATGCTTTAGCGTCGAAAGCGCAAGCAAATATGTTGGCAAAAACCGGTTTGATTACCAATGAAGAAAACGATGCTTTACAAATTGCTTTAGATGAAGTTTTGGTTTTAATTGCTGAAAATAATTTCGAGGTTGACGATAATTACGAAGATATACATTCAAAAATTGAAGCTTATTTGATTGAGAAAACTGGCGATGCTGGAAAAAAAATTCACGTTGCACGTTCTCGAAATGATCAAGTTTTAGTTGCGATTCAACTTTTTGAAAAAGAATATTTAAAGCAAACTACAGAGAAAATTGTCAATTTAATCGATATTTTCTTACAAAAAGCGGATGAATTTAAGAATCATCAATTACCTGGTTATACTCATTTTCAGGCTGCAATGCCAAGTAGTTTTGGAATGTGGTTTTCGGCTTATGCAGAAAGTTTATTGACAGATTTATATTTTTTCGAAGCGGCTTACAAAATTTCTGACCAAAATCCTTTGGGTTCTGGAGCTGGATTTGGAACAAGTTTCCCTATCGATCGTCTTCAAACAACACAAGAATTAGGGTTTTCAGAAATTTTAGTTTCTTCAGTTGGTGCTCAAATGCTTCGTGGAAAAACAGAAAAATCTGTAGCAACTGCTTTAGCTATGATTTGTGGAACCTTATCTAAAATGTCTTATGATTTGGTTTTATACAACTCGCAAGATTTAGCCTTTGTTAAGTTACCAAACGAAATGACAACAGGCTCATCGATTATGCCTCACAAAAAAAATCCAGACGTTTTTGAGTTAACACGTGCGCATTGTAATAGAATTCAAGCTTTGCCAAATGATATTATGATGACGATTAATAATCTTCCAAGTGGATATCACCGTGATTATCAAATTTTGAAAGAGATATTATTCGAACCAATGATGCAATTTGATAATATCATTGATATTTTGACATTTGCGATTCCTCAGCTTCAAATTAAAGATAACTATATGAATCAGGAAAAATACGATCCAATTTATACAGTTGAAAATATCAATGAAGCCATTAAAAACGGAACTCCTTTCCGTGATGCTTACAAGGAAGTTGGTCTTTCTGTAGAAAACGGAACTTATATTCCACACAAAGAATTTCAGACTTCGCATATAGGAAGTATCCATAATTTGAGATTAGATTTAATTTCAAATAAAATAGAAAAATTCAAATTAGAGGCTCAAGTTTTAAAATAAATCAAGCTTTAATGATAAAATCAATCCTCAAATCTTTATAATTTGAGGATTTTTTTATTATTATAATTTTAGAATTTCGGTAAATTTCAACGTTTAAAATATTGATATGTTGATTTTTGTAAATTAAAAATTGATTTACAAAATAATTACAATTATTTTTTATTATATCAAGTCAAAATCATTCTAACTTTGACTCATCAAATAACAAATTTGTTTAATCGATTAAAAATTAAAAAAATGAAAAAATTTTTCGCAGTAGTTGCAGTAGCAGCTTTATCATTAGGAGCAGTATCTTGTGGAGAGAAAACTGAAGAAGCACCAGTAGAAGAAGCACCAGCAGTTGATTCTTTAGCAACAGCAGCTAACGATTCTGCAGTAGTTGATTCTACAGCAGTTGCTCCAGCAGCAGATTCTACAGCAGTTGCTCCAGCAGCTGACTCTACAGCAGTAGCTAAATAATTAAAGCGAAGCTAAAATATAAATGCGCTTAACTAAGTTAAGCGCATTTTTTATGTTTAATAATTAGATGAAACTAAATAATTGTTCCATCAAATTTTCCTGATTGTATTTTTCGGTCTAATTCTGCTTGAATATCCTCCAAAACTGGACGAACAGTAGATTCTGGTATATCCGAAACCCGAATATACATTAAACCATCAATTGCGTCATTAAACTTTGGATCGACATTAAATGCGATTACTTTCGCATTTTGTTTGATGTATTTTTTAATCAAAACTGGTAATCGTAGCATATTTGGTTCAAGCTCATCAATCAGTTTATCAAATTTATTTAAATCTGCTTCAGATTCATCGAAAATAAACTCTTTATCTTCTTCTTTTAATTTGACTTTATATTCGTTTTTCGCTCTCACATACTGCGCTACAGTTGAATCGTAATAGTGAGATTTCATAAACTCAATCATTAATGATTTCGAAAAATCAGAGAATTGATTACTGATACTTACCCCTCCAATAATAAATTTTTGATTTGGATTTCTCAACGTTACATGCACAATTCCTCTCCATAATAAGAACAAAGGCATAGGTTTTTGCTGATATTCAGCCGAAACAAACGCTCGTCCCATTTCAATACATTTTTTGAAGAATGGATGAATTTCTGGATCGAAATTAAATAATTCATGTACATAAAATCCATTGATTCCATATTTTTCGTATACTTCTGAACCAATTGCCATACGATAAGCACCTACAATTTTATTTGTATCCTTATCCCACAAAAATAAATGGCGATAATGATTATCAAAACGATCAAGATCTATTTCGTCATTTGTCCCTTCACCAATTGCACGGAATGTAATTTCGCGTAAACGACCAATTTCTCTTAAAATATTCGGAATTTGTTGCGCTGTAGAAAAAAAACATTCGTAATTATTATTCGTAAATAATAATGCTTCTTCGTCTTTGCGTAACACTTCAATATCTTGTGCTAATAACTCGATAGGTGTTTCAGCAATAATTTCTTTGACCTTTTTACTAGAAGAAGATAAGCTTGGTAAATTCGGAATTTTTAACTCAATATTCGTTGGACTTTTCAGAACTTCTGTTAAACTTCTTTTCTGTTTATAGTAAGAAGAAAGCATGTAGGTTTTCTTTCTCAAGAATGCAGAATAATCCTCAATCGTTGCATGCTCATCTTGCTGTTTTTGTAAAATAGGTTTTCCAATACGAATTTGAATTGGACGAGTTCTCTTTTTCATCATTTCAGCAGGCAACATTGCTGTCTGAAAATCTGGATGAAACTTTGCCACTCGATAAAATATATTACTATTTCTAGCTCTAAAAAACATTGGAACCACCGGAACTTTTGCTTTTTTGATCAATTTCATTGCAGATTCTTGCCATTCTCTGTCAATAACTCGTCGGTCATCATCTCGAAATGAAACTTCACCTGCAGGAAAAATTCCCAAACAACCTCCGTCACGTAGCAGCTTCAACGCATCGCGCATTCCCGAAAGACTATTATAAGCATCTTTACGTGTTTCGAAAGGATTAACAGGAATAATCATCGGTTCTAATGGTTTAATTTTTTGCAATAAAAAATTACCCATCACCTTGAAATCTGGACGAATTTTTGACATAAAATGCATCAAAATAATTCCATCTAAAGCACCAAGCGGATGATTAGAAATAATAATAAATGGACCTTCTTTTGGAATACGTTTCAAATCTTCTTCGTGAATTTCATAATCCACTCCCAAATCATCAATTAAATAATCCAAAAAAGGTTCGCATTGTAAATGTTTTCCACGATTGTACAAATCATTTAACTGATCTATACTGAAAATTTTTTTCAATGCCCAAGCAACAGGCTTTCCTAAAACTCCTATTTTAGAAAGACCTGATGCTGAATAGATATCTTGTGTCGTAATTAAACTCATTTAAGCCTTAACAACTATTTGTAATGTTTCACGTACAGTTTGACGTAATAGTTCTTTTTCTTTTGATACAACTTGATCAGAATCTGCCTCAAAATGACGAATCGTGTACAATAAAACATTGTTTTCTTCTTGTACTTTAAATGCTTCGTTCATATCTGCAACAAATTGATCTAAATTATTGTATTTATCCTCTAAACATAAAGATAATGAAATTGCTGAATTTTGCATTAAATTTACTTTAATTTGATAATCATATAGTTTGTTGAAAATTCCACTTAATTTATCTTCTGTAATAAAAGAGAAATCTTTACTTGATAAACGCACCAAATTTTGCTCTCTTTTCAAAATAAAACATGGTACTTTCGGATCTAATGGTTGACCTTTTGCAACTTCTGTTCCTGCTTCGTTAGGATTGATAAACGATTTTACGAAAAAAGGAATTTCTTTTTGTTGAAGTGGTTGCAATGTTTTTGGGTGAATAACAGACGCACCATAATAAGCTAACTCAATCGCCTCTTCGTAAGAAATATGATGCAACAATTCTGCATTATCAAAGTAACGTGGATCAGCATTTAACACTCCAGGAACATCTTTCCAAATTGTCATACTTTCTGCATTCAAACAATAAGCAAAAATGGCAGCAGAATAATCTGAACCTTCACGACCTAGTGTTGTTGTAAAAAAGTTTGGATCAGAACCTAAGAAACCTTGCGTAATGAATAAACCTGTTTGCGGTAATTTTGAAATACTTTCTTCTGTTAACGTCCAATTTACTTTTCCTTCTCTGTAGGTATGATCTGTTTTGATATAATCGCGAACATCTAACCATTCATTATTTAGATTTATCGAATTAAGATACATGCTGATAATTTTAGTAGAAATCAATTCTCCACAACATACAATTTGATCGTAAACATAGCTGTAATTTGGTGATTTATTACGTCTTAAAAACGAAACGATATCATCAAAAAACTGAGAAATTTCGTTCGAAACCTCATCTGCATTATCAAACAATTCTGTTGCTAAATCAACATGTTGTTTTTTTACATCACTAATCGTTTTCTCGAAATCATCCTTTTCAAAATAGCGTTTGACTACCTCTTCTAATGCATTTGTTGTCTTGCCCATAGCAGAAACAATGATACATGTATTTTCGTAACCAACAGATTGCAATAAGTCTGCAACATTTCTAACGCCGGCTGCATCTTTTACTGACGCACCACCGAATTTGAAAACTTTCATTTCTATAAAAACTTTTTTTGTAAATATTTAACTTGCAAATATAACCAAACTACAACTTATATCTTGACCGAATTTAATTAAAATGAAAAATTAATTTTAATGATGATTTTCACGTATTTAGATTAATTTCAAACGTTTGAAATGGTTATAAATTGAGTTTTTATTCCGATATTTGGACAGCAAAACATACTTATGAACACAAATTCTCATCAAACTCTTGGAGAGTTTATTATAGAAAATCAAGCAGACTTTATTTATTCTACTGGAGAACTTTCTCGACTACTAAGTTCTATCAAACTTGCAACAAAAGTTGTTAATTACAAAGTAAACAAAGCAGGTTTAGTTAACATTTTGGGTGAATTTGGAAACGAAAACGTGCAAGGTGAAAAACAGCAAAAATTAGATGTCTTTGCAAACGAAACTTTTATTGATACTTTATCTCAACGTGAAGTTGTTTGTGGAATTGCATCGGAAGAAAACGAAGATTTTATTGCAATTAAAGCTGGAGAAAATTCTAAAAACAGTAAATATGTTGTTTTGATAGACCCTTTAGATGGTTCATCTAATATTGATGTAAATGTATCTGTAGGAACTATTTTTTCTATCTATCACCGAGTTACAGAGCCAGGAACACCAGTAACGAAAGAAGATTTTTTACAACCTGGAAATAAACAAATTGCAGCAGGATACGTAATTTACGGAACTTCTACTATGTTAGTTTACACAACAGGAAACGGCGTAAATGGATTTACATTAAATCCAGGAATTGGAACTTTCTATTTATCTCATCCAAATATGTGTATTCCAGAAGATGGAAATATTTATTCGGTGAACGAAGGAAATTATGTAAAATTCCCACAAGGTGTTAAAAATTATATCAAATATTGTCAGGCAGACGAAGAAGATCGTCCTTATACATCTCGTTATATAGGTTCTTTATGTTCTGATTTTCATAGAAACATGTTGAAAGGAGGAATTTACATTTATCCATCTGGAACGAACAACCCGAATGGTAAATTACGTTTGTTATACGAATGTAATCCGATGGCATTTATTGCTGAACAAGCTGGTGGTAAAGCTACAGACGGTTTTCAGCGTATTATGGATATCGAGCCAACAGAATTACACCAACGTATTCCGTTCTTTTGTGGATCAAAAAATATGGTTGAAAAAGCAGAAGAATTTATGCGTCAAGCAGAATCAAACTAAGTATTTTCAAATTATTATCAATAAAAAAATCCGCTCAATGAGCGGATTTTTTTTATTCTCTAAATTCTATTAAGGAATTGCAATTCCTGGATAATTTCCTGGATATACTTTTCTTAATGTAGAATGATATTTTTGATTAATTGCATCAACAAACATGTTTGCTACAATTGCATAACCATTTCCTGTTAAATGAACTCCATCTAATGAGAACGCTCCACCAGAAACGAATGTTGTTGTATATGTTTGACCATAGTATTTAATTCCTGAAGCTGAACTTAATTTCTTCATTTCAGAATATGCATCAACTAAAGCTAAGTTATAAGCTGTTGCTAATTCCGCAATTGCTGCATTGTATTTAACCACAGCTGCTTCTGCTTTTGCTGTTTCTTTTGCTGTTAATACATAATTATCTGTCATTGGATAACTAACACCAACTACTGCTAATTTACCAGCCTCTTCTTGAGTTAATCCTAATTTCATTAATTCTGCAACTCTATTTGTGTCAACTTTTCCAATTACAGAAGAAGAAGTTAAAACCAATAAATCTTTCGCTGTTGCTTGACGAGCTTGACCATAAATCATTCCGAATAAAGTTGCTTTTGCAGCTCCAATTTTAGGAGTAAGTGCAGCGGTAATCGTTGCTGATAAATCCGCTAAATCTTTATCTTTAATTACAACCGCACTCGCAGCTGTTTTAGAAAAAGAAATCTTTCTATCTGAAGCACCAACCGCATCAAATACCTGATTTAATCCAGCGTATGTCGCATTTAACTCATCAATCATCGGAGCAAAACTTGGGTTTACTGGTGATAATGGCGCATATGGTACTGTTGTAAAATATGGAATAGATGTTACAGAAGGAATATTCGCAATAACTCCTTTTGCTCCTACCGCTGTTAAAGCTTTTAATCCATCATTAATAGTAGATTTTACCACATTTACATTAGAGATATCAGAACTTCCGTAGGTTCTTGGATCAACATTATTTGTTTCATTATGATCTACTCCAACTCCACCAGATGTCGCATAACCTAACACATCATTATTCCCAATCCAATAAGAGAAAAATGTAGGCTTTTGATCTACAGCTTGTTCAATTACAGATTTTGACCCGTTAGAAAAACGAACAAAATATGGATTTGCAGTACCTGCTGACAAACCTGCTGCACTTCCATAACCAGGAGCAACTAAATGGTATGATTTTGCTCCAGGAACACCCATATTTTGGTAAGGTCCTGCTGCTGCAATATTATCTAAAGCTGCTCCTGCTGTACTAGCAACCGGAGTTAAAGCTCCATTAACAATTGTAAGATTTAATTTCCCTGGAAAACCTGGTAAATTTGAAAATCCACCAACATCATTCGGCATATAAGGGATTTTAAACTCTCCTCCACCTGCAGCTTTCATCAATCCAGCTAACATATTTGGGTAAGAATTTTCTTGTCCAGATCTGTACAATGCATTATCTCTATAACCAGAAGTTAACGAGTTTCCTAATGCGATATATGTTTTAAAATTAGCTTCTCCTGCTGTTACTTGGATATCTTCGATTGGGTGTTCAAAATCTTGATCACAACTAAACATCGTAGCAGCTAAAGCAACTAAAACTATTTTATTTAAATGTTTCATTTTGTAGTGTTATTTAAGGTTATACGTTAGTCCTAAACCAAAGTTAATTGCACGCATCTTAACATCTCCAGAGAAATTTTGTTCGATGTTATCAATATGTCTTTCATCACCTTGTACATAAGATCCAAATAGATCTAAATAAAATCCATTGTTAAATTTAAATCCTACTCCAGCAGAAACAGAATTCAAGTTAGAACTAGGTGTTTCAGAAGACCAATATGCACTTGGCACTGGAGATTTATCGTGGTAATAACCTACACGTCCAACTATCATATCGCTGAATGTATACTCAGCTCCGAAACGGAATAATGTATTGTCTTTCCAATTCTTTTGAGAAGATGAAGTATAAAAAGTATTAGATGCATCATTATATAAATTAATATCTAAACTTTTATAACGAGTCCAGTTTTGCCAAACTACATCTCCAAAAAGTTCTAATTGTGGTAAAACTTTGTACGACATTCCAAATGTAAATTCAGATGGCAATGGTAAAGTAGTATTCCATTTATCGGTATTGAAAGGTACATTAGAGGCAATTCCTGAAGGAACATTCATCCATGTCACATCACCTTTGTTTGCAGAAACATCTACATTAGAACGATAAGCAATACCTACACCAAATTTATCTGTTGGTTTGAACATTGCTCCAACATTAAATCCTAAACCATGAGCATCTTTATCTTCTAAACGAAGTTTAATATCATTTCCAGCAACAGTTTGTACTTTTTCTAATTTAGCCGTTCCATGTGTATATATAAAACCAATACCTAAACTAAACCAATCAGAGAAACGATAAGCTACAGTTGGTTGAATATTAAATGCTTTTAAATCAATATGCGTAATATTCGCTTTATTTTGCCAATCTTCTGGCCAAGTTACCGAACTACCGAATGGAGTTGTTACACTAATTCCTACTGCTAAATCATCAACAGGTTTGTAACTCACAGCCAAATACATTGGTGTTCCCAACTTACTATCTGTTTCTGCTTTTTGTAAAGTTGTTGGATCTTGCCATTTCACGTCGGTTTTTACACCAAAACCTCCAACAGCAATACTTAATTTACTATCTACAAAAGCTAATCCAGCAGGGTTATAAAACGCCACACTCGCATCACGAGTTTGCGTTGCAGAAGTCCCTCCCAAAGCAGCTTGGCGAACTCCTTGTAAAGCAACACGGTAACCTCCTGCAAATGCAGATGTAGATAAACCGATTAATGCTAATGTTAAGAAAATTTTCTTCATATTTTTTGTTCGTTTTTAATAATTCCTTTTAACAAAAATAACATAATTTTATAATAATGTTATGTTAACATAATAAATTTTGAAAAATACTTTATACTTAAGGCTTTAAGCCAGAATAATATTCGTGTAAGATTTACACTATTGATAAATTTCTTTGATTTTTTCAGCTATAATATAACCTTCAGACCAACAAGCCTGAAAATTGAACCCTCCTGTAATTGCATCAATATTTAAAACTTCTCCCGCCATAAAAAGATGAGGCATCTTTTTCGCTTGCATCGAATGAAAATCGATTTCTTTCAAATCCACTCCCCCAGCAGTTACAAATTCATCTTTAAACGTGCTCTTCCCATTAATTTGGTAATTTCCTTGTGACAATTCCGTTGCGATAGATTCGATATGTTTTTTAGACAAATCAGCATAAACTTTGTTTTCGTCAATCTTGCAATAATTCAGGATACTTAACCAAAAACGTTTAGGAAAATCGAATGGATTATTTTTATGTACATTCTTTTTTGCATCAACTTGTTTTTTATCATTCAAAAATGAAATCACTTCATCTTTTGATTGATTAACAAAATTGATTTCAGTTTCGAATTTATATTGAGTATCATTCAATTTCAAAGCACCCCAAGCCGACAATCTCAAAATCGCAGGACCGCTAAATCCCCAATGTGTAATTAGCAATGGACCTTCTGCTTCTAATTTTTGTTGATTAATCTTAACTTCTGCATTTTCAAAAGAAATCCCCATCAAACCTTCTATTCGTGGATCTTTGCAATTAAACGTAAACAAAGAAGGAACTGGTTGAACGATTTTCAATCCTAAATTCTTTAAACTCTTCCAAAATTTTGGCGTACTTCCTGTTGTAATAATAACCGTTTCAAAAAATTGTTTTCCTGATTTTGTAATCAATTCATAACCCCCTTCAACTTTATTGATTTCTTGTACGCCTTCCGAAAAATTAAGTTGAACTTTATTTTGATCAACTGCTTTCGTTAAAGCTTCAATTATAGAAAGTGACGAATCGCTAACAGGAAAAATACGGTTATCGTCTTCAATTTTCAATTCAACTCCACGTTCATCAAACCATGCCATTGTATCACCTGGTTGAAATGTATAAAAAACACTCAGTAATTCTTTTTTTCCGCGAGGATAAAATTCTACCAAATCCAAGGGATCAAAACATGCATGTGTCACATTACATCTTCCTCCACCTGAAATACGTACTTTTTGTAGTGGTAAATTTGCTTGTTCAAACAATACAGTTTGTTGTCCTACAGTTTTTCCAAGGTTTGCTGCAACAAAATATCCTGCTGCACCACCTCCTACAATGGCTATTTTTTTCACGGGGCAAAGGTAAAGTTTTATTTTTAACAGAAATTTTAATCAAAAAAGGAAATGTTTTCACATCTCCTTTTATACTTTTTGCTCGTGAAAAACGAACAAAGGCGTAATATTTTTGTTTGCAATTTTCTTTGTAAAACCAGGTGAAAATATTTTATCAAAGAATCCTTTATTACGACTTACAACCGTTAACAAATCAATTTCTTTTTCTTTAATAAAATCTAATACTGCATTCACAGGATCTGCGTCATTATAAATTTCGAAAACAATTGGATCTCCTGCAAATTGATCTTGCCAATCTTTCATTGCTTGTTGATTATACTTTCCGTCTTTTGAGACATGCATACAATGTATTTTTGCATGATGACGATTCGCTATTTCTATCAAATATTTCAAAGCATCTTTATCTTTTTGATCGAAAACAGTTGTAAAACCAATATTTTTAAAGCCTTTAAATTGCATTCCCTTTGGAATACTTAAAATCGGAATTTTCATCGAAGTAATCGCATTAATAGTATTCGAGCCAAATAACATTTTCTCTATTCCTGTATTTCCATCTGTTCCCATTACGACAAAATCGACACTTTCTTCTCCGATAATTTCGCGTAAAATGTATAAGAAATTTCCTTCCTCTAAAATAAATTTGATTGGAATTTCATTCAAACCATTTTCATCAGCAATTTGTCTTAGCTGCGGAATATTATCTTTAAAATTATCAAAACTTCCTAATTCTACCGTTTCGTAAACATTTTGAATTAACCCTGCACTCAAACTACCAGTGATCATCGGTAATTCGTAAACATGCAATACATAAACCTGCGCATCTATACTTTTTGCAAGATTTAGTGCATAAAGAAACGCATTATTGGCAGTCTCAGAAAAATCTGTTGGGAACAATATTTTTTTCATCTTTTCGTGTTTTGTACTCAAAAGTTACGAATTATTTTAGTTCAATACGAAAAAAGCTCAATCTATTTCAACAGATTGAGCTTTGTATAGTCAATATAAATTATTTTATTCGTGGAAAACAAATAGTGGAACTTTGTTCTGAGATAGAATTTTTTTGGTAAAACTTGGTGAAAATAATTTTTCGAAGAAACCTTTGTTTCTACTAACCACTGTTAACAAATCTATTTTTTCTTCTTTTATAAATTCTAAAACGGCATCTACAGATTCATCTGCTGTATAAATAGAAAAATCTACAGGTTCATCTTTATAATATTCTTTCCAATGATTAAGCGTTGGAATATCATAATTACCATCTTTCGAAACATGCAAACAATGTACTTTTGCTTTATAACGATATGCGATTTCTGTCAGATAGTCTAATGCTTTTCGATCTTTATCTTGAAAAATTGTTGTAAATCCAATACTATTTATTCCTTTGTATTTATAACCATTTGGAACACTTAAAACAGGAATTTTGAGATGTTTGATTGCATTCATCGTATTTGATCCAAAAAGAACTTTATCAAAACCTGTATTTCCTGTAGTTCCCATGACAATAAAATCTACTTTTTCGTCTTCAATAAAAGTTGGTAAAACATAAGATAACATTCCTTCTTTGATGAAAAATTTAAGATCTATATTGCCAAAACCATTATCCTCCGCCATTTTTCTTAGAAAAGGAATATGATCTTTTAAGTTCTCAAAATTATTTAGTTCAATTGTATCATAAACATCTTGCAAAATTGTGGCGTCAATCCCTCCACTCACCATCGGATATTGAAATGCATGCAAAATATACAATTCAGCATTTTGATTTGCTGCCAAATTTAGCGCATATAAAAAAGCGTTATTTGCTGTTTCTGAAAAGTCAGTTGGAAATAATATTTTTTTCATAATCTATCTGTTTAATAGCTTTTTAAATATACGAAATAAAAAAAGAACGATTTTTAATTTGATGTTAAATCTTATTGTTTTTTATTATTTAAGTTGATTAAAAATATTATCATTTTCGTGTAAATTCTAATCCGTAACTTTGTACCTTAAATAATTTTTCAATTCATGAATAATAAATATTTTCAGAAAACCATTGTTCGATGGTCAGATTTAGATGCTAATCGTCATTTAGCAAATGCTTCTTATATGAATTTTACGAGTTTTGCGCGTATCGCATTTTTAAGAGATTATGGTATTTCGATGAATGATTTGGCTGTTTATGGAATTGGACCTGCTATTTTACACGAACAATTTTCTTTTTTCAAAGAAGCTATGGAAGGTGAAGAAATATATATTTCTGTAGAAATTGGTGGAATGTCAGAAGATGGAATGATTTATCAATTTATACACAATTTATATAATCAAGATGGTGTACATCTTTGCCATTCTGAATTGACAGGTGTTTGGTTTTCTATGTCGAAAAGAAAAATGCAAGCGCCACCTACTGAAATGGTAGAAAATATTAGAAAATCATTTGAAGGACAGACAATCAAAGTAATGTCAAAACAAGACATTATCAATTTACCTTTTCGTTCAGAAAATATAGATCCTTCATTATTCAATCAAAAATAAAATCATGTTAGAAGATAAAAACGTTTCAAAAACAAGTTTAGCCGAAATTGGTGAATTTGGTTTAATTAATCAAATCAAAGAAGGTTTCCCAATCAAATTAGAAAGTTCTATCAAAGGAATTGGAGATGACGCTGCGGTTCTTGATTACAAAAAGGACAAAATTGTTGTTTCTACAGATATGCTGGTAGAAGGCGTTAATTTTAGTTGGTCGTATATGCCTTTGCGTCATTTGGGATATAAAGCTGTTGTAACAGCGATTAGCGATATTTTAGCGATGAATGCTATTCCAAAACAGATCTTAGTTTCGATGGCAATTTCTAATCGTTTTACGATAGAAGCTGTTGACGAAATTTACAACGGAATGAAATATGCTTGCGATAAATACAACATCGATATTGTTGGTGGTGACACAACTTCTTCTGTTAGTGGTCTTGTACTAAGTATGACAGCAATTGGCTCGGCTCCAGAAAAAGATTTGGCGTATAGAAATGGTGCTAAAGAGAATGATTTGGTTGTTCTTTCTGGAGATTTAGGTGCTTCTTTTCTTGGTTCACAAGTATTAGAACGTGAAGCTCAAGTATCGAAAGTAAACCCTAACAATCAGCCTGATTTTGAAAACTATTCATATTTAATTGAACGTCAATTAAAACCAGAAGCTCGTTTAGATATTATCAATCTTTTGAAAGAGTTGAAAGTTAAACCTACTTCTATGATTGATATTTCGGACGGATTATCTTCTGAAATTATTCATATCTCAAAAGAAAGTGGTGTTGGAATTAATATATACGAAGAAAAAATCCCGTTAGATTCTGTTGTTATTCGCACAGCCGAAGAATTCAAAATCAATCCAATTACATGTGCTTTAAGCGGTGGAGAAGATTATGAATTATTGTTTACAATTGATCAAAAAGATTTTGAGAAAATAAAAGGAAATCCACATTTAACGGTGATTGGTCACGTAACTGGTAAAAACGAAGAAAACTATTTGATTACTCGCGGAAGCGAACAAATGGTTCCTTTAACTGCACAAGGTTGGGGAGTTGAAACGGAAGAAGAATAAGCTAATTTGAAAGTGTGTTGATTTTCTAAAATTAAGCTTCTCATCAAAATATAATATCAAAAGCATTCAAGCAATTGGATGCTTTTTTAGTTGAAATAAGTTGTATTTTAGATTATTAGTAAAATTATGTCTAAAAAATCAATAAATAACACCTTATTCACAACAGGAATTGGTTTAATATCTTTATCACTCATAATGGTTATTTATGCTATGAGTATGTTTACAGCAAGAGGTAATTTCAGTAAACTTTCTATGGAAATTTCTGAAATCTGTCTCATATTTTGGTTTCCAACTTTACTTATTGGTATCATTATTTTTATAGTTGCCGCTATATTAAAAAATAAAAAAAGCTCGAACTAATAGTTCGAGCTTTTATATTGTTAGCGTTTTCGCTGTCGAATTATCAATTAAGATAATGGTTCAACTGAAACGTAAGATCTATCGTTACGTTTTTTAGTGAAAACAACTTTTCCGTCAACTAAAGCGAATAATGTGTGATCTTTACCGATTCCTACATTATCACCAGGATGATGTTGAGTACCTCTTTGACGAACAATAATGTTACCAGCGATTGCTGCTTGTCCACCAAAAATTTTAACACCTAAACGTTTCGAATGTGATTCACGACCATTTTTCGAACTTCCGACCCCTTTCTTATGTGCCATTTCGTTTTGTTTTTAAGAGTTAATAATTAATCTCTGCTCAATCTTAACCGATTGAAGCAATTTCAATTTTAGTGAATTGTTGACGGTGTCCGTTAGACTTTTGGTAACCTTTTCTTCTTTTCTTTTTGAAAACGATTACTTTGTCTCCTTTCACGTGTTCAACGATTTTAGCTACTACTGTAACTCCGTCTATAACTGGGGCGCCGACAGTGATTGCTCCGTTATCTGTTAATAAAACACGATCAAATTTTACTTCTTCTCCTGCTTCACCAGCTAAACGGTTTACAAACAATTGTTGGTCTTTTTCAACTTTGTATTGAAGCCCTGCTATCTCTACAATTGCGTACATAAATTAATGTTTATAAATGAAAATTGAGTGCAAAGATAATCAAAATTTTGAATTTAAAAACTTGAATTCATTGAAATTTAATTAGAAAGATCATCAAATTATGATATATCTTCTATTTGGATTAATTAAAAATAAATATCTTTGCAATGTAGAATTCATCGTTAGAATGGTAGAAATGGTTGAAAATTATTCTTTAAAAGATTTAAAAATTGGAGAACAAGCAGTTGTAACTGGGTTTAGTACCGAAGATATTCCTGCTAAGTTTTATGAAATGGGTTTTATTCCAGGCACAAGTTTATTGGTCAAAAATAAAGCTCCTTTTGGTGGTCCTATTTGTATCAGTATTGTCTCAAATAAATCTGTTTTAGCGCTAAGAAGAAACGAAGCCGATAAAATTTTGATAACAAAAAAATAATGAATCACTATAAAATTGCCTTAATTGGTAACCCTAATGTTGGTAAAACTTCATTATTTAATAAACTTACTAATCTTCGTCAAAAAGTAGGTAATTATCCTGGTGTAACGGTAGAAAAACGTGAAGGAAAAATAGAACGAAATGGAAATAAATTCCAAATTACAGATTTTCCTGGAACCTATACAATTTATCCAAGTTCGCTGGACGAAGAAATCGTTTTCAAAACTTTAGGAGACAAAAGCAACCAGCATTATCCTGATTTGGCTGTTGTAGTTGGTGAGCCATCTAATCTAAAACGATCAATTTTATTGTACCAACAAGTTCGAGATTTAGAAGTTCCTGCGATTTTTGTCATCAATATGAAAGATGAAATCAAAAGCAAGGGATTAAATATTGATTTGAAAAAGTTAGAAGATTTTCTTCAAACAAAAATATACTTAACAAACGCGCGTACAAGCGAAGGAATTGATGAATTGGTAGAGGCTTTCACTAAAAAAGCAACTATTTATACAAATCATTTCGAAATTCCAAAAGAACACTTTTCTATTGTAGAAAAAGTGAAGAACGAGTTCCAATTAAATTCTGATTATGAAGCTTGGCAATATCTTTCGCAGAAAGAGATTCCATTTCTTACAGAAGAAAATCTGGATAAACTTGATGCAATCAAGAAAGAAAGCTCTATTGTATCGAAAAGATTACAAGTTAAAGAAGCTTTAGATCGAAATAAAATTTTAGATGACAAGTTAAATACTATCATTTCTTATAATTTCGAAGGAAATGAAACTTTAACAGACAAGATTGATAAAACATTAATTCATCCAGTTTTTGGTTACGTTATATTTTTAGGAATCTTGATGGTTATTTTTCAAGCCGTTTACGCTTGGTCAGCTCCGTTAATGACGATGGTAGAAGACTTATTTGGATGGTTAGACGAAAAAGTAATTAGTTTATTACCAGAAGGTCCTATCAACGAAATTATTGGAGGCGCAATAATTCCAGGTATAGAAGGAATTGCTGTCTTTGTTCCGCAAATTGCTATTTTGTTTTTATTCATTTCGATAATGGAAGAAACAGGCTATATGAGTCGTGTCGTTTATTTGATGGACAGATGGTTAAAACCTTTTGGTTTGAGTGGAAAAAGTGTTGTTCCGCTTATTTCTGGTGCTGCTTGTGCTGTTCCTGCAATTATGTCTGCTCGTAATATCGAAAATGATAAAGAACGATTATTAACGATTCTGGTCACGCCTTTTATGACATGTTCGGCTCGTTTACCTATTTACATCGTTCTAATTGCATTAGTCATTCCAGACGAAAAAATATTTGGTTTAAGTTACCAAGCCTTAACCTTATTTGTAATGTACATTTTAGGTGTTGTGGGCGCATTGGGAAGCGCTGTATTATTAAATTTGATTATCAAAGCAAAACATAAAAGTTACCTTATTTTAGAAATGCCGACATACAAACTTCCAGATTGGAAGAATGTTGGAATTAATGTTTGGGAAAAAACATTAGGTTTCTTAATTGATGCGGGTAAAATAATATTTGCAATTTCAATTATTCTTTGGGTTTTAGGAACATTTGGACCTGGAGAACAATTCAAAAATGCAGAAGAAATTGTAACTGCTCATCACCCAAAAATGAATGAAGAAGATTTAGCAAATGAAATTGCTTCTTACAAATTAGAACATTCATATTTAGGTAAATTAGGATCAGTTATAGAGCCAGTTGTAGAACCATTAGGCTATGATTGGAAGATGGGAATTGGTTTAATTTCGTCATTCGCAGCTCGTGAAGTTTTTGTCGGAACAATGTCAACCGTTTATAGTCTAGGCGAAGTTGATGTTGAAGACGATGGACAAAAAGATCGTTTACTTCATCGTATGCAAGCAGAGGTGAACCAAAATACAGGAAAACCTGCATATAATCTTGCAACAGGAGTTTCGTTATTATTATTCTACGCTTTTGCAATGCAATGTATGAGTACAATTGCAATTGTAAAACGTGAAACAAACTCTTGGAAATGGACCTTAATTCAAACAGGATTTATGACTGGTTTGGCATACATTGTTGCATTTGTTGCATATCATATTTTAAAATAAAATTATGGACAATATCTGGATACAATATATTTTTATCGCTTTCCTTTTTGGATTTGCAGTTTGGTATGTTGTCAAATTAATAAAAAACTCTTTTAGCTCAAAAGAAGGAGGTTGCTCGAAAGGATGCGGCTGTTCTCCAAGCAAAGATGAATTTCAAAAAAAGGCTAACTCATAAAGTTAGCTTTTTTATTTCAAAATTTCGGAGTATTTTTACAATAATAATAATCAATCTATTTTTATTATTTATTGATTATTAATTAGTTTAACTTTATTTATTCGGAATAAAAATTTTTGAAAAATGGAAAATTGGATAATTATTTCTTTAGTCGTTTTAGCTTTAATCATTTTAGGATTAATTATTTACTTTGTAATTAAAATTAAAAAACCTGAAATCACTAAAGAATCTTCTTCTATCATTGATGATGTAGAATTTAAACCAGAAAATAAAGAAATAACTTCTGAAACGATTATTGAAACGAAGTCAATCGAAAAGCCTGATTTCAATTTATTACAAGAAGAAATCATTCAAGAAGAAAGAATAATCAGTAATATCAGTATTTCATCAAAAACTGAAAATGATTTGCTTCGAAAGCTTGAACTATTTGAGAAAAATAAAGGTTTCATCAAAAAAGATATCAATCTTGCATCCTTATCCAAACAATTTGAAACCAACACAAAATATCTTTCAGAAATCATCAAAATACACCGACAAAAATCGTTTAATTTGTATTTAAATGAATTAAGAATAAATTATATTGTAAATCGTTTAAAAAACGAACCAAAATACATCAATACAAAAGTAAGTTATTTAGCGAGCGATTGTGGATTTACTTCTCATAGTACTTTTACGACTATTTTTACTCAAATTATGAACGAATCTCCTTCTATTTTTGTAAAAAGAATAAAAGAAGAACAAAAAAAATCTTAATTCTTATTTTATAAAATTTATTTAATTATAATTCAATTGAATAAATGATATTCATATGATCTAATTCATCAACAATACAGAAAGAGCTATATAAAATAATTTCATGATTAAGATTCATATTTTTTTATTCTTGATTAAGATTCTATCTTTAATATAAGATTTTATCTTATGCGAAAAATAGAACCCGAAATACTTGCACAAAAAATTAAAGATGGCGATCGTTTTGCTTTATCAAGAGCTATTACACTTGCAGAAAGCAATCGTTTGGACGATTTGAATTTAGCACATCAAATTATTAGTTTACTGCCAACTTCTAACACATCTAAAAGAATCGCTATAACTGGCATTCCTGGTGTTGGAAAAAGTACTTTTATCGAATCTCTAGGAAAACACATCATTCAACAAGGTGAAAAAGTCGCTATTCTTGCTATCGATCCAAGCAGTTCATTATCTAAAGGAAGCATTTTAGGGGACAAAACTCGTATGGAAGACTTATCCCGTGAAGAGAATGCATACATTCGTCCAAGCGCATCTAATGGTTCTTTAGGTGGAATAACCTCTCGTACATACGAAGCAATTTTATTGTGTGAAGCTGCAGGTTTTGAAAATATATTAATCGAAACCGTTGGTGTAGGACAATCAGAAACATTAGTAAACGAAATTTCAGACCTTTTTCTATTTCTTCAACTTCCTGGTTCTGGAGATGATTTACAAGGCATAAAGCGTGGAATAATGGAAATGGCAGATTTAATCTTTGTCAATAAATCAGATTCATTTCAAGAAAAGCTAGTAAAAGATGCTAAACTAGATATCGTACGTTCGTTGCAATTCTTACCAACGAAAGCTTCGCAATGGAAAAGAAAATCGATTATAGGTTCTGGATTAATAGGAAAAGGTGTACCAGAATTATGGGAATTAGTACATGATTATTTCAATTTTATCAATCAAAATGATTACTATCAATCAAACCGAGAGAATCAACAATTGAAGCAAGCAGAGCGCTACACAATCGATTTAATCAATCAACAATATTTAAAAGCACTGAAAACTGAACCAATTGAATTAAATAAAAATATTTCAGCTTTTGAAATGGCTAAAAAATGGTTGAATACTCACACTATAGGAATTGATATAAAATAAAAAAAGACAATCATTTTGATTGTCTTTTTTGCTCCTCCTCTTGGGCTCGAACCAAGGACCCTCTGATTAACAGTCAGATGCTCTAACCAACTGAGCTAAGGAGGAGTATCGTTAGCGATATTGTGTTGCAAATATAGAGCAAATTTTATTACTTCCAAATCTTAAAACATATTTTTTTTACTCTGAAAGTCGCTTAAACAAACAACTCTTTGAAAATGAATTAGAAATAATTCAAAAAAAATATAATTTTTTTTATTCTTTTCTTATTTGTAATGATAAAATATCCCTTGTTGGGTTGCTGTCCATAAAGGAGCTTCTTTATTTGCTGCTTTCAAGGCGTTCGCCGCCCAAGTATTACACGTAAAAAACAAACTATAACTTCCTTTGGCTTCGTAAAAAGAATCTTTATCGCTATAAACAGCATCAGTTTTGATGAGTTCAACCTTTGAATTCTGATTCAAATCGAACGAATTTTTAATGTAAACAATCAATTTTTGATATTCTTCTATACTCAAATCAACTCTTTTACAATCTTCATCTATCGTCATATTATCATAAAAAGTAGTATGCATAGCAGAGTCTCCTAACCAAAAAGCAGCATTAAAAGCAGTTGAAAATTTTAAATCTTTCCATTCTGGCGTATCCAAATAAAAGCCTTTATCTCCCCAACCAAATGCAATATATTTATATTCTTTTTTGGATTTTGTGTCAGAAAAAGGAATAAAAGTAGACCAATCTATTACTTCTGATTTTACTGGAACTACAATATCTGTATGTACTCCATTTGTCAAAATATAAGCTGTTATTTTATCGTTTGGTTTCTGTTTTTCTTTGTTCACAGCAATTAATGGTAATAAAACCACCGCAAGTAAATAAACAATAATAAGCAACACTAAAGAGCCTAATGTTTTTAGTAGAATTCGTAAGAATTTTTTCATAGTATAAAGTTGAATAACGAATATAAAAAAATCCGTTCAAATAGTTGAACGGATTTTTTATATATAATTTAGGTATATTTACCTGAAACCGATTATATATGAAATATTTATTATTAATATTGATTTCAATTACAACATTTGGGCAAGAAAAATTTAAAGTTGAGTATGAAGTTAGAAATTTTGTGACTATTTCTAATACCACTCCAGAGAAAGCTAAAAAATTAGAAGAAGCTTATTCTAAACCTAAATATTATGAATTATTTGTTGATCAAGATAAATGCTTATCGAAAGAAATTCAACGAATAGATAATTCTCAAGGAAGCGGATTGGCTATATTGGTTGTTGAGGGAGATATTGTCGACAAACAAACATATTTGGATTTTAATTCTAATCAAAAAATAATTGAAAAAAGTGTCGATGGAAAAGCATATTTAATTAATGATGTAATTAAAAAAAATGATTGGAAAATTACAAAAGACACGAAAACAATTAATGGTTATGAAGTTAGAAAAGCTACTCTTAATGAAGATCCATACTTTGTAGAAGCTTGGTTTGCAAAAGATATTAAAACTAAATGTGGTCCTAATAAATACAATAATTTACCAGGACTAATTTTAGAAGTAAAATCTACATTTGTTGATAAACCAACAACTTATACTACCATTAAATTGGAGTTTATTAAACAGGATAATAAAATATCGTTTCAAAAACCAAATAAAGGAATACAGATGAATGATGCAGAGTTTAAAGATTTCACTACTGATTATTATAAAAAAATAGACGAAAAATTTAAGGAACGTCAAGCTCAAGGTGTAGAAAAATAAAAAAAACCTCGCAATTTCACGAGGTTTTTTATTAATTTGATTCGTTGTAAAGTGTATTATGATCTTTATCCAAGAAGTTAAATTGTAAGTATTTGTACGCATCTCTTGGCACAATCTTAATCCACTTTTTATGCTTAAAAAACCATTTCATCTGAATGCTTGGTAATCCATGTTGCAAATAAGCAGCTACGAAAGGATGCACGTGAAGTGACATTTTTCGTAAATCCTTATCTTTTCTATCAAGGATATTCAAGAGCACTTGTTCAATTTTATCAATTGTAACGATAGGTGCTTCTACTTCATTCGATTCTTGGTTCGGATTTTCTTCAGTCGTTATAAAATTCACCTCTGGGCGAACGCGTTGTCTTGTGATCTGAATCAATCCAAATTTACTTGGTGGCAAAATCTTATGTTTTGCTTTTTCTTTCGACATTTCAGCTCTCAGATGCTCAAACAATTCTTTCTTATGTTCTGCATCAGTCATGTCAATAAAATCGACCACAACAATTCCTCCCATATCGCGTAAGCGTAATTGACGTGCAATTTCAGAAGCAGCAATTTTGTTTACGGCAAAAGCTGAATCTTCCTGATTTTTAGAGTTACGAGAAATATTTCCCGAATTCACATCGATTACGTGTAACGCTTCTGTATGTTCAATCACAAGATATGCACCTTTAGATTGTGGAATAGTTACCGTTTTACCAAAAGCTTGCTTAATTTGTCTTTCGACATTAAACTTTTCAAAAATTGGAACAAATGGATCTTCATATTCTTTCACCAAATTTACTTTATCTGGTGCTATGACTTCCAAATACTCGCGCATTTCGTCAGCTAATTCAGCGTCATCAACAGATATTTTAACAAAATCGTCGTTAAAATTATCTCTCAAGATAGAAGATGCTCTGTCCATTTCACTAAGAATTTTAGATGGAGCTTTCTTCTTCTGAAGATTTTTGAAAACTTGTGTCCATTTGTTTAACAAATAAGCCAAGTCTGCTTGTAATTCTTCAGCATTTTTATCTTCAGCAACTGTTCTGATGATCACTCCGAAGCCTTCGGGTGTTAAACCTTCTAAAATTTTGATTAAACGATCGCGTTCTGGTTTTTGTTTGATTTTTTGAGAAATCGAAACGCGTTCCGAAAATGGAACTAAAACTAAATAACGACCTGCAATTGAAATTTCAGAAGTAATTCTTGGTCCTTTCGTATGAATTGGCTCTTTTGTAATTTGAACCAAAACGGAATCACCAGGTGCAAAGATTTCTGTAATAAGACCATCTTTATCAATTGGTTTTTCCATACGGAAGTTCTTCAATTTTTCGGTTTTGTACGTTCCATTTGCTACAATCTTGTTGTATGCATTTGATGAACGTACTTGTGGACCTAAGTCATGATAATGTAAAAATGCATCTTTCGAATAACCAATGTCAACAAAGGTTGCATTTAAACTGGGAGCTAATTTTTTGATTTTACCCAAGTAAATGTCGCCAACTGCAAAGCCATCATTTGCAGTATCTTGATGAAATTCCATCAAGCGACCTTCATCTAAAACTGCGATGCGTACTTGATCAGCTAAGGCTGAAATCACTAATTCTTTACTCATCAAAAAATTATGTTTTTAAAAATGATAAAAGCACTTTCCAAAATTTCCATTGAAAAGTGCTATCTTGTAAAAAGACTAAAATTATTAATAGCGAACTATTAATTATTTTTTCTTTTTGTGTCTGTTAAGACGACGACGTTTTTTGCGTTTGTGCGTCGCTACCTTATGTCTTTTACGTTTTTTTCCGCTTGGCATGATACAATTATTTTATTGTTATTTGATTACGTTTGCTTCGCTAGTCTTTACATCTTCGATGAAAGTCTTAGCTGGTTTAAATGTAGGAACGTTATGAGCTGGAATAATGATAGAAGTACCTTTTGTAATGTTTCTACCTGTTTTCTCTGCTCTAGTTTTAATAGTAAAAGATCCAAATCCTCTTAAGTATACATTTTCTCCTTCTACTAATGATTTAATCACCTCCTCCATAAACGATTCTACCACTCTTTGAGTATCGCTCTTTTCAAGTCCTAATTTACTTGAAATGTTATTTACTATTTCTGCCTTTGTCATAATTCCTCTTATTATTCTTAAATTTGAAAGCGGGTGCAAATATAACGATTGTATCTCAACAAAAAAACATTTTAATAGTTTTTATGAACTTCAACTATCTGATTTTGTCATATTTTGACGAAAATAAACGAGATTTACCTTGGCGTCATACAAAAGACCCATTTCGTATTTGGTTGTCAGAAATCATTCTCCAACAAACAAGGGTTGACCAAGGTATGAAATTTTACAATAATTTCATACAAGAATTTGATACAATTTTTGATTTAGCGAATGCTGATGAACAAAAAGTCTTAAAACTCTGGCAGGGACTAGGTTATTATTCACGTGCCAGAAATTTACATCATACATCCAAAGTTATTTCAGAGGAATTGGAAGGGAATTTTCCATCTAATTTTAAGGAGTTGAAAAAGCTAAAAGGAGTTGGAGATTATACAGCAGCAGCGATTGCATCTATTGTTTATAATGAGGCTGTGCCAGCTGTTGATGGAAATATGTTTCGTGTGTTTGCACGATATTTTAATATTGATGACGATATAAGCTCTCCAAAAACTAAGAAAATATTTTGGGATTTAGGTTTAGAGATTATAGATAAGAGTCGTCCAGGTGATTTTAATCAAGCAGTAATGGATTTAGGTGCGACAATTTGCACCCCAAAACAACCTAAATGCGAGATTTGCCCGTTAAATGAATCGTGTGAAGCACTAGGATTAAAGAAAGTAAACGATCTTCCAGTTAAATTGAAAAAAACAAAAGTTACGAATCGTTTTTTGCATTTTATTCTTATTGAAAATGAAGAAAATATAGCTTTATCTAAACGTACCGGGAATGATGTTTGGAAAAACTTGTTTACGTTTCCAAAAATAGAAACCGATACGGACTTGTTGGATAAAGGCTGGGTTTTAGAGCAAAATCTTGAAAAAAATCTTTCTTTTATTGATGAAGAAAAACACATTTTGTCGCATCAAAATTTATTTATAAAATATTGGAAATTAAATGTATCTTTAAGTGAAATAACAAAATTGAAAGCTGAAAATAATTTTGAAATGATTTCGTTAAATGATATCGAAGATTATCCGCTTCCAAAACCAATAGAAAAATTTATAAATAAACATTATTTGGATTAACTTTGTACAATACAAGCCACTAAAAACCTAAAACTATGAATGGAACAACGAATAAAGTACTTTTGATCGGGAACTTGGGCGACGACGTAAAATTGCATCATTTTGATGAACAAAATTGTATTGGACGATTTCCTATTGCAACTACAGAATCGTATATTTCGAGAACAGGAGAACGAATTACAGAAACAGAATGGCACAATATTGTGACACGCAATAAATTAGCTGAACTGTGTGATCGTTACTTAAAAAAAGGAGATAAAGTTTTTGTTGAAGGACGAATTAAAACACGTAAATGGGACGATAACGGACAAACGCGTTATACAACCGAAATTGTTGCGAATTCAATCGAGTTTTTGACGCCTAAAATTGATAATGAACAGCGTCAAGCAATGCAAAATGATCAAAATAAAGTTCAACAAATTCAGCAAAATACAGCAATTGTAGAACCGCCTTTTATAGATGAAGGAGAAGATGATTTGCCTTTTTAGAAATTAATAAATTAAATGAATTTTAAAAAATCTAACGTTTTACGTTATACCATGAATTTTAAAACTATAATAGCATTATGTAGTAGTGCTATTTTTTTTGTGTCGTGTAGCAAAGGTGAGGATGTAGCGAAACCATTGGGACAAGTTCGTTTAGAGTATCCTAAGCAAACTTATGTTCCTTTCAAAGAAAATGTACCTTATACATTTCAACATTCAAACTTTGGAAAAATCGTTGTAGGTAAAAAGCCAAACTCTTTTAACATTGTTTATCCGAGAATGAAAGCGACAATTTACCTGACATATTTTCCAGTTCAGTCACCACAAGATTTAGTTATTCAAATCAAAGAAAGTGAAAGTTTTGTGCAAGAACAAACGGTTAAAGCCAGTTTTATTTCACCACAAGAATTTTCTTTTCCAGAAAAAAAGGTTTTTGGTACTATGTATGAATTAGGAGGAGAGTCAGCAATTAATATTCAATTCCATGCGACAGATAGTGTTAAGAATTTTTTGGCAGGTTCGGTTTATTTTAAAACCCAACCAAAGCCAGATTCATTAGCCCCAGCGGTAGATTACATCAAAAAAGATGTAAAAAAATTGTTAGAAACCTTAGAATGGAAAAAATAAAACGTGTTGGTAAATAAAAACAATTAATTTTGTAGTCATTTAAAAATTAGAACATAATCAAATATAAAATAATATGTTAATACAGATAGCTACCTTAATGCTTAGTTTGATGCTTTTAGTAATGTTGCACGAACTTGGACATTATGTTACAGCAAGATGGTTTGGCGTTCGTGTAGAACGTTTCTTTTGTTTTTTCGATGTGAAATTTGCAATTTGGAAAAAGAAAATTGGTGATACGGTTTATGGTATTGGTTGGTTACCGCTTGGAGGTTACGTAAAACTTTCGGGAATGATAGACGAAAGTATGGATTTGGAACAAATGAAACAAGAACCAAAACCTTACGAATTTCGTGTAAAACCAGCTTGGCAAAGATTAATTATTATGTTAGGTGGTATCATTGTGAATATCATTTTAGCAATGATTATTTATACGGCACTTTTCATTTCTCAAGGAAAAAGCTTTGTTGATGTAAATAAAATGCAATATGGAGTAGAAGCTAATGCAACACAAACAAAATTTGGTTTACAAAAAGGAGATATTCCAGTTGGCGTAAATGGTGTTAAATATCAGGCTTTAAACGAAATTGGAAAAGAAGCTTTATTAGGTGGAGAAAAACTGGATGTAAAACGCCAAGGAAAAGAAGTTTCTTTACCAATTACAGAAGATTTCAGAACTGAAATTTTAAATGCGAAAGGTGCTTTCTTTGTACCTCAAATGCCAGCAGTTGTTGATTCTGTTGTTGAGAATAGTGCAGCACAAAAAGCAGGTTTATTAAAAGACGATAAAGTAATTGCTGTTGATGGTTTTACAACACCATTGTATTCAGATGTAAAAAATAAATTGAAAGAATACAAAGGAAAAACAGTTTCTTTAAGTATTGAAAGAAAAGGTGAGCCAGTAGAATTGATGGTGAATGTTGGAAAAGATGGTACAATCGGCTTTACTAATTCTACAGCATATTTAGATTCATTAATATCAAAAGAAGACTATACGGTTGGTGAAGGTATTGCAAAAGGAATCGTAGAACCATTCGAATCTATTGCAACGCAAGTTCGTGGAATTGGTACTTTATTTCAAGTAAAAGATGGTCGTAAACAAGTTGCAGGACCAATTGGAATGGTAAAACAAATGCCAAAAGAATGGAACTGGTTATTTTTCTGGTCTTTTACAGCGATGATTTCTGCTTGGTTAGCATTTATTAATTTATTACCAATACCAGGTTTAGACGGAGGACATGCTGTTTTTGCTATCTATGAAATGATCACAGGAAAAAAACCAAGTGAAAAAGTTTTAGAAAAAGCACAAATGGTTGGTGTTGTAATTATCTTAGGCTTAATGGTATTCATCTTCGGGAACGATATTGTGAATATGATTTTTAAATAAAATTTAAAATATTTTTTGTGGGTGTAAAAAATACTTCTATATTTGCACCCACAATTAAGCAACATTCCTCCTTAGCTCAGTTGGTTAGAGCATCTGACTGTTAATCAGAGGGTCCTTGGTTCGAGCCCAAGAGGAGGAGCTTTTTTAGTGAAAAAGTCAAACAAAGACTTAAAAATAAAAATTTAAAATATCGGATTTTCCTCCTTAGCTCAGTTGGTTAGAGCATCTGACTGTTAATCAGAGGGTCCTTGGTTCGAGCCCAAGAGGAGGAGCAAAAAAAAGACAATCAAAATGATTGTCTTTTTTTATTTTACAAATATTTAACACTTCATCACACAACCTTTTCATTCTTTTTGACATCTTACTAATAGAATAACAAAAAAATCAATTTAGTATGAAACTTAGAAAAGTATTTAGCGTTTTAGCATTATTAATGGTTATGGTAACATTTGCACAAAAGAATAATAAATTAGATTATTCTATGTATCCAAAAGCAAAAGATGGATATGAACAGAAAATTATCACTTTAAAACCTCAAGCCAATGAAGAGAACTATTTAGTTGAAATATTTGCTGGTAAAAAAACAAAGGTTGATTCTTGTAACCGCTTTTTCTTAGCAGGAGCTTTTGATCAAAAAACTGTTGATGGTTGGGGTTATGATTATTTTAATTTCGAAACTGATGGAAATATAGCAGGAACTTTGATGGGGTGTTTGAACAATAAATCGGTAGAAAAAATAGTACACGCTCAATCTTTACAAACACGTTACAATAGCAAATTACCAATTGTAGTTTATATTCCGAAAGGTTACACTTTGGAATATAGAATTTGGAAAGCAGATGAAAATCTTAACATCGTTAAGTAATATTTATAGTTGTTAATTGAAAAAGCTCGAGAAATTTTCGAGCTTTTATATTTTAATGAAAAATCAATTGTGTAATCGTATAAATAACCAAACCTACAAGTCCACCAACAAGTGTTCCATTGATTCGAATAAATTGTAAATCTTTTCCGACTTCCAATTCTAATTTTTCGCTCAGCTCTTTTCCTTCCCACTTATCAACGGTATTACTAATTAAGCTTTCTACTTCTTTTACATTTCGCAAAATCATACGGTAAATAAAATGACGCACCCAACCATTAATTTTATCAATTAGTTCTTGATTCTCGTTTAAATTTTCTGTCAATTTTTTGATATTTTTCTTAATGTAAACTTGCATAGCAGAATTTTCATCATCAAAACTTTCGGTTAGATTTTGTTTTATCGCCAACCATAAATCTGATGCATAATCATTTAAACGTTCTTTCGTTATAAAATCATCGCGAAGCGATTCTAGTTTCAATTTCCAATCAGGTGATTCTTTTATATTCTGAATATTTTCTCTTATTATTTTTTCTATATTATGACGAATTGGATGCTCTTTATCTTCTTCAACCTCATCCAAAAAACTAACCACACCTTCCACTACTCCTTTCGAGATTTTTTTACCAGCAAAAAATGAAATAACAGGATGTTTTTCGTTTAACTTATCTTTGATAATCAAATCACTTTCTAAGATATATTCTTTTGCCTTTGGAATAATTGCTTCTAAAATTTCGTCGTGTTTTTCTTTCTCTAAAATATATTCTAAACTTGATGAAACTAATTCTGGCAAATCAAATTGTTTTAAAATTTCATCTCCTTTCAAAGTAAAAAAATCAACAACATCTTTATCATCTAAATCTTTTACAATCTTCTTCGAGAAATTAATTAATTCTTCTTGCAACATTTCTTGATTAGTTTGTTTATTCAGCCAATCTGCTGCATATTTCACTACTTCTAATTTCTCGATATAAGGACGAATTGTTGATGGAGTCAAAAAATTATCAGTTACAAATTGACCCAAATTATCTCCAATAGCATTTTTACTATTTTCAATTAGATTTGTATGCGGAATTTTAAGTCCCAATGGATATTTGAACAAAGCAGTTACAGCAAACCAATCTGCCAACGCACCAACCATTGCAGCCTCAGCAAATGCTTCTACATATCCAATCCATGTCGCAGATGAATGTTGAGCCAAATAAACCATCAAAAAATAAACAATCGCCATCAGAATAAATAATCCGGTTGCTATGGCTTTATGTTTTTTTAGATTTTGTATTTTCTGAAGTTCGGTCATATAAGTATTTTGAAAATTTGAAGCAAAAATTTAGCCAATCAAAAAAGCGGAGAATTCCCCGCTTCTTATTTTATGTTTTTAACTTATTTACTTTCTTGAAAAACTAATAAAGCCACATTTGCACTCGACAATAAACGCTGACTATGATTGATGGTAAATAATCGTTCGAAAGACGATAATTCGCGGTGTACAACACCCAAAACATCAATATTATTTTTCGAACAATAATTAATTAATCCACCTTCTACATCTTTATTTGGTTCGATTGTAATGATTGCTTCAGGATATTCTTCTTCCCATTCTTTCTTTACGCTCAACATTTCGGGAGTGATTGATTTATCATCGACATGGACGATATTCAATAATCTGTCATAACGTTTTGTTACCTCTTCCATTTGTGACAAAGCTTTCGATTCTTTTTGGTTGAATAAAGTCGCATAAGCGAAATTTCGTTCTTCCTTAAATTTTACTTTATTTGGAACAACTAAGACAGGAACAGGCGAATTATTGATTACGTTAACGGTATTAGAACCAAAAAACTTTTTTCCTAAGCTATTTTGTCCGTTAGTTCCCATTACAACATATTGTATATTTTCTTTGTTGATAATATCTAAAAGTGACAATAGCAAATCTCCAACAATCAAAGAACTTTCTAATTTCACATGTTCAAGGTTGTTCTCTTTTGCAATATTTTTTAGTTTATTGATGTAATTCTCGAAGTTTTCTTCCGTAACATCTAAATAATTTTTAAGATTAGACTGTACAGAAACTAATTTGATATCAGTTTTAAGAACTTTCGCTAAATTTAAAGCATACAAAAAAGCATTGTTTGCCGTTTCCGAAAAGTCTGTTGGGAATAATATTTTAGCCATAATTAATTCGTTAAGAGTTTATATTGTTCTATAAATTTACAATTAATATTATGTCTATCCATAAAAAAAGCCTTGATTTCTCAAGACTTATCTATTTTTTATTCGTTTTTAATAACCAAAACGGCGTAAATCATTTTCTTTGCTTCTCCAATCTTTTCGCACTTTTACAAAAAGCTTCAAGAAAACTTTTTTATCAAAGAATTTTTCTAATTCTTCTCTGGCTTCTTTCCCAACTTTTGATAAAGATTCTCCTTTATGCCCAATGATAATTCCTTTTTGAGAATCACGTTCAACAAAAATTTCAGCTTCAATCGAAATCAAATTCAAATCTTCTTTAAAACGTTCTGTTACCACCTCAACAGAATATGGAATTTCTTTTTGATAATTCATCAAAATCTTTTCACGAATAACTTCGTTCACAATAAAACGCTCTGAACGGTCTGTCAACTGATCATCTGGATAATATTGCGGTCCTTCTGGAATAATTGCTTTAATTTTATTAATCAATAAATCAACATTCACATTTTCTTTTGCAGAAATAGGTAAAATTTCGGCTTTTTGTAATAATTCATGCCAATATTCTACAGCTTCATTCAAACGATCTTGTGTTGCTGTATCTATCTTATTTAATAATAAAATAATTGGGGTTGATGTTTTTTGCAGACGCTCAAAAACTTCTTCATTCTTCAAACGTTTCTCTCCGATTTCTACCACATAAAGAATAACATCAGCATCTACTAATGATTCTTTTACTGCATCCATCATTTTGGTTTGTAATTCGTAAGCAGGGTCTAACACTCCTGGCGTATCCGAAAATACAATCTGATAATCTTCTCCTGTCAAAATACCTTTGATACGATGACGTGTTGTTTGCGCCTTATGCGTTGCAATAACAAGTCGCTCTTTCATCAACATATTCATCAAGGTAGATTTTCCAACATTTGGATTTCCTATGATGTTTACAAAACCGGATTTAAATTTCTTTTCGTCTGACATTCTGCAAATTTAATAATTTCTTTAGTAATATTTCAGATTTATATGTTGAAGAAAAGATTAAAATTCTAATCAAATTTTAATTTTATAAATTGATTTTGGTCTGTATTTTGAATAATTCTAATTAAGTTCAAAAAAATATGACGAAAGTTATGGTTTATTGAAAAATATGACTAATTTCATACATGTGTTATGGAAAATTAAATTAACCAAAATTTAAAAAAATGATGAAAGCAGAACTTATCGAAAAAGAAGAAGTAAGAAACTATAAATTTTTAGACGCGCCAAAAGACGAAGTAACAGTAGAGGCAAACAAATTGAATGGTGCAGTAAGATTAGGAAACGAATTCAAATCGAAAGCATATATTACATTTCAGACTGATCAAGGTCCAAAAAAAATAGAAACGACTGTTTGGTCTGTTACAGATAAATTCTTACAGATTAAAAATGGTGTTTTGATTCCTTTAAAATCTTTAATTGATATTCAATATTAAAAATTGTTTATTACTTAGAATAAAAGACGGATACTACATGTAGTATCCGTCTTTTATTTAATTAGGGTAGTATCACACAAACTGTGTAAGAAGAAAAGTTATTCTGAAAAATTATGAGCCTTACAGCTCAAATAATTTTTCGGAGATAACTTTTTATTATTTTTAAACGTTACATAGTTATGATCGACAAAGAAGATTTATTAAACAGTAAGGATACAAGTCCTTTAAGAATGGAGAGGATTTAACATCTTTCTTCAAGGAGCTGCACAAGAAAGCAGTTGAACATATGTTGGATGCTGAACTAGATAGTCATCTAGACAATGAAAAACATGCCAGAAGCAAAGATGGAAATTATCGAAACGGACATGACTCCAAGAAAATAAAATCCGCTTTTGGTGAATCAGAAATTAAGGTTCCTCGTGATAGAAAAGGCAGTTTTGAACCTGCTTTAGTTCCCAAAAGACACAATATTATCGATGGTTTAGAAAATATTATTATTTCATTTTATGCCAAAGGAATGAGTGTTTCGGACATCGAAGAACAGATTCGCGAGATGTACGATTTTGATATTTCAACATCAACAATATCACGAATTACTAACGCTGTTGCTAGTGAAGTTGTTGCTTGGCAAAACCGACCATTAGACGACTTATACTTGATTGTTTGGATGGATGGAATTGTTTTTAAAGTTCGAGAAAATTCAAAAGTCATCAATAAAACCATTTATTTAGCCGTTGGTTTAAACCGAGAGGGAAGAAAAGAAGTGTTAGGCATGTGGCTTGGAAAGAATGAGAGTTCCAGTTTTTGGATGAGTGTTTTGACCGATTTAAAAGCTCGTGGTGTTGAAGATATTCTCATTACAGCAACCGATAATTTGAACAGATTTACCCAGACTATTCGCTCTGTTTTTCCAGAATCGCAAACTCAAATTTGTGTAGTTCATCAGATTAGAAACGCTTGCAAATATGTGGTTTGGAAAGACAGAAAAGAGTTTTCTGCCGATATGAAACACATTTATACAGCACCCAACAAAGACGCCGCAAAAGCTGCTTTGGACGATTTTGCAACAAAATGGGAAAGTAAATATTTGTACGCCATTCAATCCTGGAGAAATAATTGGGATGAATTAACCGTATTTTTTGAATTTCCGCTAGAAATCCGTAAAATCATTTACACCACTAATTTAATTGAAAATCTAAACGGAAAAATTAGAAAATACACTAAAAATAAAATGTCATTTCCTACCGATGATGCTGTCTTAAAGTCTGTTTATCTGGCACTCAAAGAGTCCTCTAAAAAATGGACTATGCCAATCCATAATTGGGGAATTGTTTTAAACCAATTTATGCTTATTTTTGAAAATAGGCTCAGATTATAAAATCTAAGCCCTAACTTTTCTACTTACACACTTGATGGGATAGTGTCTTAATTAGCTTGATTGGCTTCATTCAATAATCTAATTAACTCTGCACGTATAGCAGCTTTGTCATTACTTTTCGGAAAATCGCCGATGAAAAATGTTTGTTGTGGAACTTCATAAGGCTCTAATTCGCTTTTAGGAATATCAACATGTTCAGAAAAACGGCTTTCTATCACCAATGAAATCACATCTTCTTTGCTTCCTTTTTTAGGAAAAGCAACTACAATAAAATTGTAATCGATATATGGTTTTAGTTTTTCTTCTATCAATTCCAAATTCACCACATCTTTTCCATTCAATTTACATTCGTTTCCAGAAACCCATCTAAATCTTTTTTGATCATCAGAAATAATTGCTTGTCTGTATAAATTCAACGATTCTGTTTCATAAGGAGAATTTAAAACCAAATGACCTTTTTCATCTTCAGAAAGTCCTATTTTATCTAAAACAGTGTATTCTTTTTCATCAAGTTTTTTCACTGCTATTGGAAATCCGTTAGCGGTAAATACTTGATAAAAACTTGTTTTTTTATGTTCACTCAATTTCTGGATTAATTCTTCAGACAAATCATCACTTTCAATAGCTATTTTCTCTATTCGAGCTAAATCATCATATGAATTTTCTAATTGATCTTTTGTTAAATATGCATAATTCAACGCATATCCGACTTCATTTTGACCTTCATCTGTCAAAGGAATTTTCACCTTATCAGAATCTTCATGACAATACAAATCCAAATCACCTTCTATTGCTTGAATCAGCGAAATTTCACCTTCATTTTCTAAAACTGATGAATTAATAAGCGCTGAATCTCCTTTTTTTAATCCTAAAAATTTATTGAGTGATTGAAAACTTGCATTCACAAATTTTGAATTAAAGTTTGATACATAAACATTGTCCTCTCTCAAATAATGAAAATTGACAATTTCCTCATTCGCATCCATCTTTTTCATCAAATCAAAAATATCTTTTTGCCATTGAAAGGTATTTTTATCCTGAAATTCATCCAAAATTTCGGGAATCTTCTTGTTACTAAATTCTAGTTTCATATTAATTATTTTTGTGCGGTTTTTAATTTATTGATAATCAAATTCAATCAATAATTTTACCAAAAACTATACCTGTAGTTTTATTTATTAATTTGTTGACAAAAAGTTGAAAAAAGAAGATTCAAAAAAATGGCTTGATATAAAATCTAATAGATTATTAATTATCTTAGCAAGATGAATCACAAAACAGATTTTTCGAATTTAAGATTTAAAAGAAATCTAAATTCTAATCCATCACATATCGAATCATTTGAATTAGATAGTTTACAAGTAAAAAGTGATTACAATTACGATGATGTAAAAGATCTGAAACAAATAAACTTTCTACCCGGTGTTGCGCCATATTTACGTGGTCCTTATACGACAATGTATGTGCGTCAGCCTTGGACAATCCGTCAATATGCTGGTTTTTCTACTGCAGAGGAATCGAATGCTTTTTACAAAAGAAATTTAGCTGCAGGACAAAAGGGACTTTCAGTTGCTTTTGATTTGGCTACACACCGTGGTTATGATTCGGATCACGAACGTGTTGTTGGAGATGTTGGAAAAGCTGGTGTAGCAATTGATTCGGTAGAGGATATGAAAATTTTGTTCAATGAAATTCCATTGGATAAAATTTCAGTTTCGATGACCATGAATGGTGCTGTTCTTCCTATTTTAGCATTCTACATTGTAGCGGCTGAAGAACAAGGTGTTTCGCAAGAACAACTTTCTGGTACGATTCAGAATGATATTTTGAAAGAGTTTATGGTGCGTAATACGTACATCTATCCACCAACTCCTTCGATGAAAATCATTGCAGATATTTTCGAATATACTTCTCAAAAAATACCTCGTTTCAATTCGATTTCTATTTCGGGTTATCATATGCAAGAAGCAGGAGCAACGCCTGTTTTGGAAATGGCTTATACATTAGCAGATGGTTACGAGTACGTAAAAACTGGTTTAGATGCAGGATTAAAAGTAGATGACTTTGCTCCTCGTTTATCATTCTTCTGGGCGATTGGAATGAATTTTCCTCAAGAAATTGCAAAAATGAGAGCTGCTCGTATGTTATGGGCAAAATTGATGCAAGAATTTGAACCTCAAAATAAAAAGTCATTAATGTTAAGAACGCATTGTCAGACTTCTGGTTGGAGTTTAACAGAGCAAGAGCCATATAATAATATTGGGCGTACAGCAATCGAAGCTTTAGCAGCAGCTTTGGGCGGGACACAATCTTTGCATACCAATGCATTGGATGAAGCAATTGCTTTACCAACAGATTTCTCGGCTCGTATTGCACGTAATACACAAATCATTTTACAAGAAGAAACTCAAATTTGTAGAACCGCTGATCCTTTTGGAGGAAGTTTTATGATTGAATCTTTGACAAATGAAATGGCAAATCAAGCGTGGGAATATATACAAGAAGTTCGCGAATTAGGCGGAATGACACAAGCGATAGAAGCTGGAATTCCAAAAATGCGTATTGAAGAAGCTGCAGCTAAAAAACAAGCCAAGATTGATTCTGGTGAAGTAGCAATTGTTGGAGTAAATGCTTATCGTTCTAAATTAGAACAACAAGAATTCGAAATTTTAGAAGTAGATAATACAGCTGTTCGTCAAAAACAAATTGATCGATTAAATCAAATTAAAGCAGAACGTAACAACGGAGCTGTTCAAGATATTTTAGCGCAGTTAACAAAAGCTGCCGAAACAGGTAAAGGAAATTTATTAGAATTATCTATTGAAGCGGCTCGTCGTCGTGTAACCTTAGGTGAAATTTCTGACGCTCTAGAAGTTATTTTTGGTCGTCACAAAGCAATCACAAGAGGAATTCAAGGAGTTTATGCTATGGAAGCAGGTAAAATGAATAAGTTTGAAGAAGCTCGTAAGTTAGCTGACGAGTTTGCTGAAGAAGACGGACGCCGTCCTCGTATTATGGTTGCAAAAATGGGACAAGACGGACACGATCGTGGTGCCAAAGTTGTCGCAACCTCTTTTGCTGATATGGGATTTGATGTTGATATTTCGCCATTATTCCAAACACCAGCAGAAGTTGCGAAACAAGCTGTTGAGAATGATGTACATATTTTAGGAATATCTTCGCTAGCTGCTGGTCACAAAACATTGGTTCCAGAAGTTGTAAAACAGCTAAAAGAACTAGGTCGAGATGATGTATACATTGTAGTGGGAGGTGTTATTCCACGTCAAGATTATGACTATCTTTACCAAAATGGAGCAGACGCTATTTTTGGTCCAGGAACAAACTTGGCAGAAAGTGCTTGCGAAATTTTAGAGAATTTATTGAAATCTTATAAATAAATCTATTTTAGTATGAGTATTCCTGTCTATTGACAGGAATATTTTTATATTTATACCACACAAACCTTAAAACGAAATGAATAAAACTCTTCGAAATATTATCTTAATCATCTGTACAATTTTTATTATATGGTTTATTGGATACTTTCTGATTGGAGATTTCATTAGTTTAGAATTTGCAAATCATGATTTTGCAAAACTATTTCCAAAGTTGTTAACCTTTGCAGCAGCAGTTAGTATTTATGTTCTCTTTCTTCTTTCAATAAAAAAGAAAGACGGTTGGAGTTTTATGAATATCATGAAATTTATCTTTGGAATTATCATTGGTTTACTTCCTCTTTTAACATTCGAATATTATAGTATTGGGAGTTGTACCAATTGGAAAATTGATAAAAAAATCAAAAAAACACTCTATAAATCAAATTCTTCTAATTCAGAAAAAATAGTTTTATTCGAAACATTTTGTCCTGAATCTAATGTAAAAACAACTCAAATAAAGCGAGTTGTAGAAATTACTCCATTTTTTAAGACAACTTCTGATTTCGATATTTCAAAAATTTCGGATAAAAGTTGGAAAAAACTCTAATCAAAATTAAACTTTGCCTAAATTTTGATGTCTAACAGATGAAGAAACCTATTCATCTCATGGCAAAATATATTCTTACATTTCTTTTAAGTTTCATAGCGTTATTCTCTTACGGACAAGAAAAAATCACAATCACAGGAAAGGTAACTGATGTACTCAATTTCCCTTTAGCAGATTCTGAAGTTATTTTAGGAAATAAATCCGATTCTACAAAAATTTCTACATCAACAACAAATGATGATGGAACATTTAAAATTGAAATCAATCCGCAAGAAAAACCAGTTTATTTAATTATTGATGATGCTTTAGAAGGTGTTTTCAAGCAAAGTTTCGAATCCATTAAAAATAATATTGACCTTGGAACAATTATCATTAATCCTATGATTTATGATTTAGATGAGGTAGTAGTAACCAATGTTGAACCTATTGTTGTAAAACAAGACACAATAGAATATAATGCAGACTCCTACAAAGTAAAACCAAATGCAAATTTAGAAGCTTTATTAAGAGAATTACCAGGTTTTGAAATGGATGACGACGGTAAAATAACTGTTAATGGAAAAGATGTAAATGAAATTTTGATAGATGGAGAACCATTTTTCGGAACAGATGGAAAAGTAGCTTTAGAAAATTTACCTGCGGATATTATCAAAAAAATTCAGGTTTCGGACTATAAAACAAAGAATGAAAAATTCTCTGGTGAACGATCTAAATCTGATAAATCATCATTAAATATTACCCTAAAAGAAGATAAGAAAAAAGGTTATATGCTAAAAGCCACGGCGGGTTATGGAACAAATAATCATTACGAAGGCAATTTGATGGCGAATTATTTTAAAGGAAAAAAGAAAATAAGTATAATTGGTTCTTCAACAGATATTGCTGCATCTGGAATGGTTAACGGAGAAGGTTCGCGCGGTCGTGGTGGAATGGGCCGAAGAGGTTCTGATGGATTGACAACTAATACATCAATTGGTTTAAATTATAGCGATCAATTAAATGATAACTTAAAAATTGGAGCAGATTATCGTTTGAACCATTCGTTTTCAAAAAATGATCAATACAAACATATCGAAAATTTTGCCCCTAATAATATATATACTTCTGACGCAAATGCTAAAACTAAAAACGAGACCTATGGTCATAATTTTGGGACAAATTTGGAATGGACAAAAAATAATACTAAAATATATTTTTATCCTTCGTTTAGTAATTCATCAACTACAAATTCATCGATTTCAGATAGTAAAACATATTCCGATTTAGGTGATTTGAGAAATCAAATGAATCAAACTTCTAATGGAAAATCAAATTCGAACACCTTTAAAACCATGTTATCGCTTAATCAGAAATTTAAAAATAAATCATATTTAGACTTTAATTCTGACATTTCAATTGGAAAAACAGACCGAAATTCATTTATCAATTCAACTACTTTATACACTACTGATTCTATTGCTGATATTTATCGAAATATTAATGAACAAAATATTTCAAAAAATAATCAATACAATTTCGATGTAAAATATACATATCCAATTACTGATTCAGTAAAAATTGCGGTCGGTTCAGCCTATAATTTAAATGATTCTGAAGCGAATAATAAAACCTTAAATTACAATGATATTACAGGAGAATATGATAACGTAAACAATGATTTGACTCGTTTTTATTCAACTCAACTAAACGAGTTCAATCCTTATACACAGTTATTATTGAACAAAAAGAAGATCTCTGCAACATTAAGATTAGGTGCAACTATCTATAATCAACAAAATTTCGGTACTTTTAAAGCAATAGATTACAATTCTACACAAAACAAAACTTTGCCAGATATTTCTGGAAATATTCGCTATCAAAATGGGAATAACTCACTTTCTTTCTTGTATAAATATAAAACAAGTTTAGCTTCGACATCTCAAGTTTTACCAATTTTAGATGAAACTGATCCATTAGATGTTATTATAGGAAATCCTAATCTAGATCCAAATAAGGCTCATAGTTTCAATTTAATGTTTAGCAATTTCGATCGTAAAACACGTCAAGGATTCAACGCAAACTTAGGTTATACCTACAACGAATCGAATATCGTAAACTATACAGAAATGGATTATTCGATTTATAAACGAACAACAACTTATGAAAATGTAAAAGGAAATTATCGTCTAAATGGTAACTTTTTCTTTAATAAACAATATCAAAAAGGGATCAATAAATTTAGAATAAATGTAGGAATGATGGCAAGTTATGCATTAACACAAGGTTTTAGAGATGCTATAAAATACGAACAGTACAATACTACTTTATCACCTACATTGAGATTAAATTGGGATTATGGAGACTATTTAACGATTTCTCCCTCCTATCGTTTAAATTTCACAAATTCGAAATATGTAAATTACCCAATTAATAATCAAAATAATATTACGCATAATTTTGGAATTAAAACCATTACAACTTGGCCGAAGAATTTAACTTGGACAAATGATTTTAGTTACAATTATAATTCAAGAATGGCAGCAGGTTTTAAAAGAGATTTCTTTTTATGGAATATCAGTTTGATGTATCGTTTCTTTGATGATAAATTGGAAGCAGGTGTAAAAGTTTATGATTTATTGAATCAAAATAATAGCTATACACGTACGATTACTGCAGAATCAACAATCGATCAACGAAACAATATTCTTACCCGATTTGTGATGTTCTCGCTAACATTTAACCTGAACCAATTTGGAGGAAAATCTACAAAAGGTGGAGACGGAGACCGACCAAGAGAAGGTGGAGGAATGAGAAGAATGGAAATTCAATAATTTATTCATAACAAAAAAAGCTTCACCATTTCTGATGAAGCTTTTTGATTAAATATCCCTCTTGTTTTTAGAAAACTCTTACCAACAATTCTTGTTCTATTTTATCGTGACAATTTTCTAAGGCATTTTTCTCTGCTTTTCCAGCTTTCCAATGCGATGTACAATAAAATTCGTCTTTTTTCCATTCTAAATCATCTTTAAAAAATGATTTTATTTCTTTTACAGATTTAGATTCTCCCGCTATATAAGCAAAACGTTTGCCTTCTTTACGCTTCGGAAATTTTTGATTTTTAGTTAAACTATATAAAGCAGTTCCGCTCCCTACATTCTGATTCACAATCCACTTAAACTCTAAGTTTGCTTTTGTATAAATTTGATGAATGTCTGCTTCTGTTGGCACTTCAACACAAACTATTCCGCTTGTTTTTGAAGATAAATTCTCGATAATTGCGGAAATTACTGGTAAACCTGTTAAATCTGCTGCTAAGAAAATGAAATCTGTTTTGGGCGCTAATTCTTTCTTTTTCGATTTCATCGAAACTCCAATCATATCGCCAACTTTCGCTTCATTTGCCCAACGCGAACCAGGTCCATTTAATCCATGATTTGCAATATCAATCACAATCACATTGTTTTTTGCATCAATGTCGCGCAAAGTGTATGTACGAGAAACTGGTTTGAATTTCTCTGATGGCGAAATCCATTTTTTGTTCTCTTCATCATATTCAGCATAGTGAATATCACGGATTCCAAGTGGTGGAAAAAGTAATTTACAAGTTCCTCCCAACGTCGTATCTTCAAAAAATGATACGTCGTTATTTTCTAAATGAACGCGAATAAGATGTGGTGTTACAAATTCTTTCTTTTTTAAGATAAATTTCTCTTTCGCAATTTTCACTTTTTCTCCCATCAGATTATTTAGATTTATTCTAATTCAATGCGAAGGTAAAGTAAATTTAGATTGAATAAAAATAATAAAATGTTAAAGTAAAAACTTATACTTTTTTTAATATGGTAAACCAAATAATTACACGTAACTTTTAGGTATTAAAAAATAACCTAAAAAACGAACAGAAAATGGAGAATATTTTATGCGAAATCTCGCTCGATGAAAGAACTCTTCCACTTGAGGGCGGATTTAATTGCAGAGATTTAGGTGGAATAATTAACACACAAAATGAAGTTTTAAGAAAAGGATTGTTAATTCGATCTGATGATTTGGCAAATTTGACGGATGACGATTTAGAAATTTTGAATGATTATCCAATCCGAACTATTATTGATTTGCGTACAACTTACGAACGTCTAAAAAATCAGGATCATATTCCTAATAGTTGTAATCACGAAGTGCATTTGGATATTTCTTCTGGACATTTCGAAGAATTAGTGAAACAATTTAAAGCTGGAATTCCAAATCCGAAAGGTTTTATGTGCAAGATTTATGAAGATTTTGTTTTAGATAAAACATGTCAAGCGCAATACAAAAGCTTTTTTGATATCATTCAACATAAAAATAGAACACCTATTTTATTTCATTGTACAGCAGGAAAAGATAGAACAGGATTTGCAACAGCAATGATTTTATCAGCTTTGAAAGTAGATTTTGATACAATTTTGGAAGATTATTTGGCATCGAATATTTATTTACAACAAAAATATGCTCACATATTAAAAATAGATCCAAATTATAAATACTTAATTACCGTTTTACCAGAATATTTAGAAAGTTCTTACGAAGCTATTAGAACTAATTTTGGTTCTATCGATAATTATTTAACCGATATTTTAAACGTAGATTTAGATTTAATGAAAGATTTGTACATAAAAAAATAAGCGACCAAATGGTCGCTTATTTTTTTATCTAAAATTTCATTCGTTGAATTCGAACAGCATTCAAAATTGCTAACAAAGCAACACCTACATCTGCAAAAACAGCTTCCCACATATTCGCAATACCTTCGGCTCCTAGTAATAAAACAATCACTTTTACACCCATTGCTAAAACGATATTCTGAATAACAATCTTTTTCGTTTCACGACCAATTTTTATTGCCGTTGCAATTTTAGAAGGTTGATCTGTTTGAATAACTACATCAGCAGTTTCAATTGCTGCATCGCTTCCTAAACCTCCCATCGCAATTCCAACATCAGAAAGTGCTAGCACTGGTGCATCATTTATTCCATCTCCTACAAAAGCAACCACTTGATTTTGATCTTTTTTCAACGCTTCTACCTTCTCTACTTTTCCTTCGGGTAACAGTCCTCCAAAAGCTTCGTCAACACCAACTTCTTTCGCGACTTTTTGCGTAATGGTATTTTTATCGCCACTCAACATAATCATTTTAGAAACACCTAACGATTTCATTTTTTGAATCGCTTGTTGTGCATCTTCCTTTATTTTATCAGCAATTGTAATGTATCCAGCGTATTTATTATCTACAGAAACAACGACAATACTTTCTACTATTTCATGAATTTCTTGCGGGTATTGAATCGAAAAATGATCCAATAACTTTGTATTTCCAGCTAAAACTGTTTTACCATCAACTAAACCTTTCAATCCTTTTCCTGAAATTTCTTCCACTTCTGTTGCTTTCAACTCTGATGGATGACTTGCTACAATTGCTTTCGCAATTGGATGTGTAGATTGTTTTTCTAACGCTGAAACAAAGTTTAAAAACTCAGATTCTGATAGATTGGTTTCAATTTTTTGTACTTCGAAAACTCCCTCAGTCATTGTTCCAGTTTTGTCCATCACAACCGTATTCACTTTCGCAATTAGATCTAAAAAGTTAGAACCTTTTACCAAAATTCCGTTGCGAGAAGCTGCTCCAATTCCTCCAAAATAGCCCAATGGAACCGAAATAACCAATGCACAAGGACAAGAAACCACCAAGAAAACTAACCCTCTGTACAACCAATCATTGAAATCGTAATTATCAACAAAGAAATAAGGAATAATCACCAAAGCAGCTGCTAAGAAAAAAACGATTGGTGTATATATTTTGGCAAATTTTCGGATAAATAATTCTGTTGGAGCCTTACGAGAAGCTGCATCTTGAACCATTTGTAAAATTTTTGCAATCGAACTGTCTTCAAACTTTTTTGTGGTTTGAATTTCAATTACATTCTCAAGATTTAACATTCCAGCCAAAACAGTTTCACCTGTTTTATAAGTTGACGGTTTACTTTCTCCCGTTAAAGCTGCTGTATTAAAGCTTCCTTTATCTGAAATCATTATTCCATCTAACGGAACTTTTTCACCAACTTTTACTTGAATTGTTTCACCAATTGCAACATCATGTGGTTTTATCGTTTCGAAATTACCATTTCGTAAAACATGTGCTGTGTCTGGACGTACATCCAATAACGCTTTAATATTTCCTTTTGCCTTATTAACAGCAGCTTCCTGAAACATTTCACCAATTGTATAAAACAACATTACGGCTACACCTTCTGGATATTCTCCGATAATAAAAGCACCTAAAGTCGCAATTCCCATCAATGAAAACTCATTGAAAAAATCGAACTTCTTCGCTAATTTAAATGCTTCTCCCCAAACAGGAAACGCAACTAATATATATGAAATGCCAAACCAGATTAAACGAATAGTTTGATTATCGACAAACCAAGTCGGTTTTAAAACATATTGAATAAAAATCCCAGCAAAGAAAATAGCTAAACTAGCGCCTAATAAAATTTTACTATTATTGTGTTCGTGATCATGGTCATGACCTTCGTGATTGTGATCATGAGTATCTTTGTGTTCGTCATTTGACGTGCTACAACAAGCTTTAGACATAATTCAAAATTTATATTTCAAAAGTATAAAGTTCTTGCTGCAATCTGGTTGCAAAGTTTAGGATTTACATTGATCGCAAATTCCTTTTAAGATAAAAGAAGATTGTTCTGCCTGAAAATTCTTCGGAAGTTCTATTTCTGGCAAATGAATATTTCGAAGACAAAACGTTTGATTGCAATTGTTGCAATGAAAATGAGCATGCGTAAATTCTGGCGTGCATTTACAACTCGATTCGCACAACGCATATTTTATAGAACCCGTTCCATCTTCTATAGAATGAATCAATTTATTTTCTTCAAATGTTTTTAGCGTACGATAAATCGTTACACGATCAGCCTGATCCATTTCTGTTTCTAAATCAGCCAAACTCAATGCTACTTCTGCATTCATCAATTTATCCAAGACTAATAATCGCATCGCAGTCGGATTGATAGAACGATTTTGTAATGTTTTGTTTAAAATTTCTGTTTGCATTTTCTTCGATTTCGAATATAAAGTTACGAAAAAAGAGGTGAATCGACAATGATTCACCTCTTGAAAAAATTATATTGTTTTTTATTTAATCGTTATTTCATCTACAAAAATATACGACTTTCCTTGAAAAGGTTCTGCTAAATGACCTTTCGGGAAAGCACCATAATTTGTTGCTTTTACTTTTATGTAACGTGTTTTTTCTGCTTTGAACTGAATTTTCCACGAATCAGAGAAAACATTATTATCAAATACATCAACTTGTTTTTCTAACAACCCAGCCAATTTAAAATTTTGATTATCCTTAGATGTATAAATTTCTAATTTTGTTGGAAGTACAATCCACGAACGCGAATCTTGCAAGAAATTCATAGCTACAGAAGAAACTGATTTTACTTTTTTCAAATCAATAATTGCTTCAAAATCTTGATCATAATAACCTTGCCAATCTCCTTTTTTCCAATTTTCGTTTCCAAAAATACCATCTAACAAACTCTGATCTCCACCACCATGATATTGAGGCAAATATTTTGAGTTTAATTGAATTGTGTAATCATTTGGTTTCTTTGTAAATGTGCCAGAAATTGTTTTACTTTTCTTTCCGTTCACATCTACAAAAGCTGAAATTGTAGATGTTTCTTTTATCGTAATCGGTTTTTTGTACAAATCCGTTTTCTTTCCATTAACCGAAACATATATTTTGGCATTTGGTTCAAAAGATTTTACTTCAAGAATTAATTTATCTTTAAAAACTCGGTCTTCTGCAACTAAAACAGGAACTGTTACAATTTTTTCTTCTTCTATAAGCGATTTTACTTCTCTGTCTTTCAGAAACTCAAAACCTAAAAATTGATTGTCTTTGTAATTATTTTTTGTGATGGTACGTTTCGTTCCGTCTTCTAAATGAATTGTAATTTCATCAAAATATGGTTCAACCGTTGTCCACATTCCAGAACCTGGTGTAACGCTATAAATCCCCATCGAAGCCAAAACATACCACGCACTCATTTGTCCACAATCTTCGTTACCTATTAATCCGTCAGGTGAATTTTTATAATGTTCGTTCAAAATTTTATGAACTAATTCTTTCGTTTTTTCTGGTTTATCGATATAATTATACAAAAATGCCACATGATGACTTGGCTCATTTCCTTGCGCATATTGCCCAATAAGTCCCGTAACATCTACTTGCTCTCGCCCTGTTGTCTCTGAAGGCGCATTAAACAATTCATCTAATTTTGCTTAAAAACTATCCTTTCCTCCATAAAATTCAATCATTCCATTGATGTCTTGTGGAACAAAAAACGTGTATTGCCAGCCATTTGCTTCTGTATAATTGTTATTTACTTCGCGAGGATCAAAAGGAGTTAACCAACTTCCGTTTTTCTTTGGTTGAATAAACTTGGTTTGATAATTAAATAAATTTTTCCAATATTGAGAACGTTCAATAAAGTATTTATAATCGTCTTGTTTATTCAAAATCAAAGCCATTTGAGCAATACACCAATCATCGTATGCATATTCTAATGTTTTAGAAACTGATTCGTGTTCATCATCAATTGCGATAAAACCATTCTGTTTATAAGCTTTCAATCCCAAATGATCTAACATTGCCGAATGTTTTGCTGCTTCGAAAGCTTTCTCATAATCAAAACCTTTGAAACCTTTTATCATCGCATCTGCAATCACAGAAACCGAGTGATAACCAATCATACAATCAGTTTCATTACTCGCCAATTCCCAAACTGGTAAACGCCCGCCTTGCTCATAATGTTTGATAAATGTGTTGATAAAATCGACTGTTCGACGCTTTTCGATTAACGTATACAACGGATGCGCGCCACGGAATGTATCCCAAAGAGAAAAAACCGAATAATAATCAAAGTTATTTGCTAAATGAATTTTATCGTCCATTCCACGATAATTGCCATTTAAATCTTGCGAAATATTTGGTTGCATCATGGTATGATACAAAGCGGTATAAAATATTGTTAGTTTGTCCTTATCAGAAGATTTAACTTCAATTTTTGATAACTCTTTATTCCAAGCTTTTTCAGCAGCAATTTTCGTTTTTGCAAAATCAAAAGTTGTCAGTTCTTTACTATTAACATCAGTTCCTTCATAACCTGTTGTTGACAAAGTTACTTTTACCGAAATCTTCTCGCCTTTCTTTACTTTTTTACCAAAAGCTAAAGCAATTTCATTTCCTTTAAATGTTTTTGAAGTTAAATTCCCATCTTTTGAAGCTGTTAATTTTAAAGGAACATTAAATTCTATTTTAGCAAAAATCTTTTGATTCTTTGCCCATTCTTCAGAATTTCTGTAGACATAAATTGTTTTCGCGTCTACAATTTTCACCTCTCCGTCTACCAATTTATCACGATGATTTAAATCTAAAATGATATTTCCATCACCTGCTGTATTAAAAGTATATTCATGCAAACCAACGCGAGTTGTTGCTGTTAATCGAACATTGATATTGTATTTATCCAATAAAACTTGATAATATCCAGCAGTTGCTTTTTCATTTTTATGCGAAAATTTAGAACCATAATCAGCTTGTAAAAAACTTTTCTGATTAAGTGTGGGCATCAACATAATATCTCCATAGTCAGAAACTCCTGTTCCATTTAGATGTGTATGTGAAAAGCCATAAATAAAATCATCTGAATAATGATAACCACTACAACCATCCCAACTTCCATCAATTCGTGTATCTGGAGAAAGTTGAACCATTCCATATGGTAAAGTCGCTCCAGGAAATGTATGCCCATGTCCTCCGGTTCCAATAAACGGATTAACATATTGTGCAAAATTTTTTGTTTGTGCAAAAACTAAGGACGAAATAATCATCCAAAAAGTAAGTAAAGTAGATTTCATAAGTTTTAGTGTTTTAATTGACAGATAAACTGTTATACAATAATATGAATTATATTTGTTTTAATACAACTTAGAAATCGATAAACATATGAGTGATAGAAGAAATTTCATAAAAAACATTGGAGCATTGGGACTACTTTTAGGTACAACCAAGTTAGACTTAAGTGCACAAACTAAGGTTACGAAAGCTACCAAACCAATTGTTCTTTCAACTTGGCGTTTTGGATTAGAAGCAAACACTGAAGCATGGAAAGTTTTAGGTAAAAACGGAACCGCTTTAGACGCTGTAGAACAAGGTGTTAAATTGGTTGAAGCTGATCCAAATGAAAGAAGTGTTGGATATGGTGGTAGACCAGATCGTGATGGAAAGGTGACTTTGGATGCTTGTATTATGGATAATGAAGCAAATATTGGTTCTGTTGCAGGTTTAGAACACATAAAACATCCTATTTCTGTTGCTCGAAAAGTAATGCAAGATACTCCTCATGTTATGTTGGTTGGAAATGGAGCTTTACAATTTGCTTTAGAAAAAGGCTTCAAAAAAGAAAATCTATTAACCGAAATTTCTGAAAAAGAATGGAAAGAATGGTTAAAAGATACAAATTACCAAATGCCAATTAACATCGAAAATCATGATACTATCGGAATGATTGCCTTAGATGCACATGGTAATCTTTCTGGAGCGTGTACCACAAGTGGAATGGCGTACAAAATGCATGGACGTGTTGGCGATTCACCAATTATTGGGGCAGGTTTATATGTCGATAACGAAATTGGTGCGGCAACCGCTACTGGTCATGGCGAAGAAGTCATTCGTATTGCTGGTAGTAATTTAGTTGTCGAATTAATGCGCCAAGGTTATTCACCAGAAAATGCATGTAAAGAAGCTGTTCATCGTATAATTAAGTTAACAAAATCACGTAAAAAAGACTTATCTGCCATTCAAGTTGGTTTTATTGCAATTAACAAACAAGGCGAATACGGTTCGTATTGTATTCATCCAGGCTTTAACTTTGCCGTGCACGATCAAAGTGGAAATCGTTTGATTGATGGAAAATCTATTACAAAATGAAAAAATTAGAAATAGCTTGTTTTAATCTCGAGTCAGCATTAATTGCAGCAAAATCGGATGCTGATAGAATAGAATTATGTGCTGATGCTTCGACTGGAGGAATCACTCCAAGTTTTGAAGACATCAAAACACTTCGCAAAGAAACGGACAAAGAAATTATGGTCATGATTCGCCCTCGTGGTGGAGACTTTAATTATTCTCAAGAAGAATTTGAACAAATGAAATCTGAAATAATTATGATTAAAAATTTCAGAATTGATGGATTTGTATTCGGAATTTTAAATCAAGAAAATGAAATTGATTTCACTCGAAATCAAGAATTAATTGAACTTGCAAAACCTTTTTCTTGTACATTTCATCGTGCTTTTGATCGAACTTCCAACGCGATTAGTTCATTAGAAATGGTTATAAAATTAGGGTTTAAAACCATTTTAACTTCTGGTTTAAATAGTAATGTAGATGATGGAAAACATGAACTAAAATTATTGGTTCATACAGCAAAAGATCATATCACAATTATGCCTGGAGGTGGTTTACGCTCGACAAATATTGAAGAAATAGATTCATTTACTCATTCTACTTACTTTCACTCTTCGGCTATGATTGACGATTCTGGAATTGCTAATTTTGAAGAAATCAATCGATTAAAAAGTTTGATAAATTCTGAAAAATAAAAATAGTAACTTTGACCTATGCTTTGGGAAAATGTAATTGGACAACAAGAGATTAAAAATAAACTTCAACAATCGATAAAAGATGGTCGTATTAGTCATGCTCAGCTTTTTTCAGGTCCAGAAGGTTCCGGAACTTTAGCCTTGGCTATTGCCTATGCAAGAGAAGTTTTGTGTGGTTTGAATAACGATCAATGCAATCTTAAAGTTGATAAATTACAACACCCAGATTTACATTTTTCTTTTCCTTATTCGGCTACAGATAGTGTAAAAAAGCCTCTTGCGAAATATTTATTAAACGATTGGAGAAGTTTTGTTGAAGAAAGTTCTTACGGAAATTTAACCGATTGGATGTCGCATCTTGGTATTGAGAAAAAACAAGGTGTAATTCCTGTTGATGAAGCCGATGAAATTGTAAAAACACTTGCATTAAATAGTTACGAAGGAGGTTATAAAGTGATGATTATTTGGCAAGCAGAAGAAATGACAACTGCTGCAGCGAATAAATTGTTGAAAATAATAGAAGAACCACCACAAAAAACATTATTTATATTAGTTACAGAACGAGAAGATTTGATTTTACAAACGATTACTTCACGTTGTCAATTGGTAAAAGTCCCTCGTTTATCACAATCAGATGTAAAGAATTATCTAGTAGAAAAGAAAAATATCAGCCCAGAAAAAGCACAACACGTTGCTTTTTTATCACAAGGGAATATGCGTGAAGCTTTACATCAATTGAATGATGACGAACATTTATTCGATAAATATTTTGTGACGTGGGTTAGAAAAGCGTTTATGGCTGCTAAAACACCAACAGTTTTAAAAGATTTAATCGATTGGTCGAATCAAATTTCGAGTTGGTCTCGTAGTGAACAAAAAGATTTTTTGAATTATTGTTCCGAAATTTTTCGTCAAGCTTTATTAAAAACATACCAATCTGATGATTTAGTTTTTTTACAAATTAATGCTGAAGGTTTTAAATGGCAAGGATTTGCACCTTTTATACATGGCGCAAATATCGAAGATATTTTAAATGAAATTAACGAAGCTTCTTATCATATTGAACGAAATGGAAATTCTAAGATTATTCTTTTAGACCTTTCGATCAAACTAACGCGGTACTTACATCGTAAAACAACATAAAAAAACCACTCATCTAATGAGTGGTTTTCTTTTATATGATTGAATTTTATTTCAATTATTTTGCTGGAGCTTCAGTAGCTGGAGCTGCTGGAGTTGTAGCTGCTTCAACAGTTGCTTTAGCTGAATCTACTGTAGCTTTAGCTGAATCTACTACTGCGTTAGCTGAATCTACTACTGCATTAACTGAATCTACTGTGTTTTCTACTGTTTCTTCTGCTTTTTTCTCACCACAAGATACTGCTCCTAAAGATAAAGCTGCTACTGCAACTACTGCGAAAAATTTTTTCATTGTTTTATTGTTTTAATTATTAATAATTGTTTGATTAATTTTCTTTGACAAATTTATTTCGAAAACTGAGCATCATCATGTAAAATCAATGTAATATAATTGTATTAAATCATTCTTAAATAAGAAAATATAAGTTTTTGATAATTAGATTTTTACAATCCATTTTACAAAATATATTTTTATTTTGTAAAAAAAATTAATTAACAATTTTATCAATATCAGTCGATTAATCATGTTAAAAAACTCATTTCCAATTATTTTTAAGATGAAATGAATCAAACTTTATTCTAAAAAATTAATTATTTATACATTTGTATAAATTTAATAAAAAGTATGCTAGTAGTTTCTTACATTCAAGAAAACAAAGATCGTGTAATTGAAGGACTTAAAAAACGTAACTTCAAACAGTTGGATCTTGTTGATGAAGTTTTAAATGTGGATGAACTTCGTCGTAAAACTCAGTTTGAATTGGATAATATATTAGCTGAATCCAACAAATTAGCAAAAGAAATTGGTAATTTGTTTAAAGATGGAAGATCGGAAGAGGCTAATGAATTAAAAAACAAAACTGTCGATTTAAAAACACAATCGAAAGAATTACAAGATTTGTTATCATCTTACGAAAACTCCGTTAAAGAGATTTTATACCAAATTCCTAACATTCCAAATGAAATCGTAAAACCTGGAAAGGATGCTGATGATAACGAAATTGTTTTTGAACATGGTGTTGCAGTTGCAAAACCAAACAATTTACCTCATTGGGAAGTTGCAAAGAAATTTGACATCATTGATTTTGAATTAGGTGTTAAAATTACGGGTGCGGGATTCCCTGTGTACAAAGGAAAAGGAGCTCGTTTGCAACGTGCTTTAACGCAATTTTTCTTAGATAAAAATGCTGACGCTGGTTATACAGAAATCGTTCCTCCTTTTGTTGTAAATGAAGCTTCTGGTTATGGAACTGGACAATTACCAGATAAAGAAGGGCAAATGTATTATATCGGAGAAGATGATTTATATCTAATTCCTACTGCAGAAGTACCCGTTACAAATATCTATCGTGATACAATTGTAAAAGCAGAAGATTTACCAATTACGTTGACTGCATATTCACCTTGTTTTCGTCGTGAAGCAGGTTCTTATGGTAAAGATGTAAGAGGATTGAATCGTTTGCATCAATTTGAGAAAGTAGAAATTGTTCGTATAGAAAAACCAGAAAATTCATACGCGTCTTTGGATGGAATGGTAGAACATGTAAAAGCTATTTTAGAAGATTTAGAATTACCTTACCGTATTTTAAGATTATGTGGAGGTGATACTGGATTTACATCTGCCATTACCTATGACTTTGAGGTTTTCTCTGAAGCACAAGAAAAATGGTTAGAAGTTTCTTCGGTTTCTAACTTTGAAACTTTCCAAGCAAATCGTTTAAAATTACGTTTCAAAGATGAAAACGGAACACAATTAGCTCATACATTAAATGGTTCTGCTTTAGCTTTACCACGTATTTTAGCTTCTATTTTAGAGAATCATCAACAAGCAGATGGAACTGTTAAAATACCAAAAGCTTTACAGCCTTATACTCGTTTTGAGATTTTAGATTAATAAAATATTTAATCAAATAAAAAGCTCGAGAAATTCTCGAGCTTTTCTTTTTATATATTAATGAAATTATCACAAATGTTTCATTTCTTCATTCAAACTATCCTCCCAAGATGGTATTTCGAGTTGATAAATTTCTTTAATTTTCGATTTATCCAATAAACTATACGCAGGACGAGTTGCTTTTGTTGGATAAGCAGAAGTTGGTACAGGATTAATTTCTATAGCCGAGCCTGAAATTTCTTTTATTTTTTGAGCAAACTCATACCAAGAACATTCTCCTTCATTTGAATAATTAAAAATGCCATAAACCAATTTATCTTTAGAAATGATATCAAGAATTGCAGTCGCTAAATCAATCGCATTCGTTGGTGAACCAATTTGATCTGCAACAACAGATATAGATTCTTTCTCATTAAATAGTCTTAGCATCGTTTTAACGAAGTTATTCCCAAATCGGGAATAAACCCAAGCTGTGCGGAAAATAATCGTTTTAGGATTATTTTGTAAAGCTAACTTTTCTCCATCTAATTTTGTTCGTCCATAAACTCCAATCGGATTTGTCTGATCTGTTTCTAAACGAGGTTTAGATTCTATTCCATCAAAAACATAATCTGTTGATACATGAAAAAATGGAATTCCTTTCTCGTTTGTAATTTTTGCTAAAAACTCTGTTGCTTTAGCATTGACCAAAAAAGCATTTTCTTGATCATCTTCAGCTTTATCAACAGCAGTATAAGCTGCACAATTTACTACAAAATCAAAAGTTTTATCTTCAAAATAATGATGAATTAACTCTTCATTTGTAATATCCAATTCATTTCGAGTTACAAAAAAACATTCTAAATCTTTGTAATTCTTTGATTGTTCTAGGATTGATTGACCTAATTGACCATTCGCTCCAGTAACTAAAATTCTTTTCATATGTATAAAAAAAGCCACTAAAATAGTGGCTTGAAGATATTAAATAATTTTTAAAAAATTATAATCCTAATTCTTTTTTAACGTCGTTTAATAAATCATATCCTCCAGCTTTGTAAACTAATACACCTGCAGGTAAAACATATTTAACTCCTTTTTTAGCAGCAGCAGAATTAATAGCATCCATTACTCTTTTCTCGATAGGATCCATTAAAGCTTTTTCTTTTGCTTGCATTTCTTCTTGAGCAGCTTTTGCATAAGACTCATATTTCTTTTGCATTTCTTGCTCTGTTTCTTGGTATTTATTAGCTGCAATTAATTTTTGCGCTTCTTCTTGAGATTTACCAGCTAAATCTTTTTGAGCTTTTTCCATAAATGTTTTATAGTCAGCTTGTAATTTAGCGATTGCATCTTCGTGTTTTTTTCCTAATGCTTGTAAATCAGCTTCAGCTTTTTTGTAAGCTGGCATTGATTCAATAACCGCTTGCGTATCAATATGAGCAATTTCTTGAGCGAAAGATAAAACGCTACCGAAAACCATCATTGTAAATACTGCTATCAATCTAATTTGTTTCATTTCTAGTCTAATTTGTTTTAAAATTTATTTTCTTGTTGTATTACTTGTGTTTCTTTTATTTTCTTGCTTTTGATTTAGAACCTGAATTCGTATTTGAATTATTTGGTTTCAAATCTGGTCTTAATGTATGTAGAACTTCTCTACTTATATCAAATTTTGGATCTGTATAAATCATAATCAAATCGCTTCCTTTATCAAAAACAAAACTATAACCTCTTTTATCAGCAACTTCTTTTGTTGCATTATAAATCTGATCTTGCAATGGTTTTACCATTGATCTTCTCAAATTTACTAGATCTCCATTTGGTCCATAACGTTTGTCCTGCAAAATTCTAACAGCATTCACTTCATCCACAAGTTTTTGTTCTTGTTCTTTTACTTGCTCAGCTGTTAATAAGATTTTTTCAGCTTCGAATTCTGCTTGTAATTTAGCCAAATTTTCTTTCTTCTGCTCAATTTCTTTTTGCCAAGATTCTGTTTGAGACTTTAACTTACTTTGAGAAGTTGTATACTCTGGTAAACTCTCTAAAATGTATTGAGAGTCTACGTAACAAAATTTTTGAGCAAATGTCAAACTTGCAAATCCAAAGAACAACGCTATAAAGCTAATCCATTTTTTCATATTCTGAGTGTGTTAATTCTAAAATTATGCCAAAACGTTCTAAACAAATTTACATAATTTATTAGAACTGTTGTCCGATAATAAAATGAGTTTGCCATCCAGAGCGTTCTGTTTGTCCAAATCCTTTATCAAATCCGTATCCAAAGTCAAATCCTAATAAACCAAATGCTGGCATATAAATACGTACACCTGCACCAGCAGAACGTTTCAATTCAAACGGTTTAAATTCACTTGTATTGTTCCAAACATTCCCACCTTCAGCAAAAGTTAAGGCATAAATTTTTGCAGTTTGGCTCATCGTGATTGGATAGCGTAGCTCTAACGAATATTTATTGTAAATAGTACCTCCACCTTCTGGTGTAATATCTCCTGATTGTCCACCTGAATTTGTAGCATCTTCATAACCTCTTAATGAAATGATTTCACGTCCATCAAAACGATTTTGGTTAAGTCCTGTTCCTCCTAAATAAAAACGCTCGAAAGGAATAGTTCCAATTTTACGGTTATACGTTCCTAATACTCCGAATTCTCCTCCAGCTTTCAATACTAGTTTTCCAGTCAATTCTTTGTAGAAATATGCTTTAGCTTTGAATTTGTAATATTCTAACCATTTAAATTTCTCTACATCAGACATTTTTGTATAGTCTTTATTTTGAAAAGCAGAGTAAGGTACTGTTGTTGTAAAAGATAAACTAATTTCTGATCCTGACTGTGGAAAAATAGGGTCTGGTCCTGCAGAATTACGTGTTAAACCTAATGTATAGTTTAAGTTATTAGACGCTCCATTTTCGTATTGCATATTTCCAACAGACATACTATAATTATCGAAATTATAACGTTGGTATGCGATTGAATTTGATAGTCTAAAATAGTCATCTGGCCAAGTTAATAACTTCGTCAAACCTACAGAAGCTCCTAATATATCTAAGTTTGCTTTTTCCCCATAACTATCTCTATAATTATATTGAGAGTAGTAAACAGATGTTGATAAAGCTGTTGGGCGTTTACCACCAATCCATGGCTCTACGAAAGAGAAACTATAGTTTTTGTATCCGTTACCTGCTTGTGCTCTCAAAGATAATTGTTGACCATCTCCCATAGGAATTGGTTTCCATGCTTTTCTATTGAAAATATTTTTTAATGAGAAGTTACCAAATGTTAATCCTAATGTCCCAATAAATGTACCTGCTCCATATCCTCCTTGTAATTCTACTTGAGAAGATGATTTTGGTGCTACTTTCCATTCAACATCAACCGTATTATTTTCTTGATTTGGCTGAATATCTGGCACAATTTGAGTTGGCTCTAAGTAACCTAAAGATGCTAACTCCATCATTGTACGTTTAATATCCGATTTAGAGAATAAATCTCCTGGTTTTGTTCTCAACTCACGATATAAAATATGGTCATGGGCTTCTGTATTACCATTAATCGTTACTTTATTAAGAGTTGCTTGAGTACCTTCAAAGATTTTCACTTCAAGATCAATTGTGTCATTTTTTACACTTTTCTCTACTGGAATAGCGCGTGCAAACAAATAACCTCTATCCATGTACAAAGTAGAAATATCGTCATCTTTTTCAGATCCCGAAATCTTTTTATTAATACCTACAGCATCATAACGATCTCCTGTTTTGTAACCAAAAATTCGTTGTAATTGCTCAGATGTATAAATAGAGTTTCCAGAAAATGTAACATCTCCTAAGAAATACGGTTTTCCTTCGTTTACTTTAATCTTAACCAATAAGTTTTTATCATCAACTTTTTCAATATTGTATGATTCTACTTTAGCATCTCTAAAACCTACAGATTTATATTCATCAACCAATGTTTTTAAATCTTCTTGAAACTTTTCAGGAATCATTTTAGATGATTTGAAGATATTGATTGATTTCTGTTTGGTATTTTTCATCCCTTTTTTACGTAAACGAGCTGCAGTTAAGTTTTCATTTCCTTCGAAAAGGATTTTCTTAATCTTTACACGCTCTCCACGATTTACATTCAATGTAATGTTTTCTTCGTCCTCTTTTCCAGTAATTGGCTGGCGTTCTACATTAATTGTTGTGTTTGGATATCCTTTACCTGTATAATAATCTTTGATTTTATTATTCGTTGTATTGATTAAACTTTGTGTAATCTTAACACCTGGATTTAATTTATTTTGTTTAATTAAATCTTCGCGTTGCGATTTCTTTACACCGTTAATCTTGATTTCTCCTAAACTAGGAACTGAAACTAAGGCAAGCTCTAACGTTACTTCGTTACCTTCAATTTTATCGACATACAAATCAATGTCAGAGAAAATATTAGATCTCCATAATTTTTTTACAGCATTGTTTACCTTCGTACCTGGTAATTCTATCTCTTCTCCGATAGCAAAACCTGCATAACGGATAATTTGATTCTTAGAATATTTAGAATCTCCCGTTACTACAATATCTTTCAATTTGAAAGTTTTTGCATTGGTATAATCTAAGACAAAATTATCTTGTTGTGTTGAATCAATGGTTTTCGTAGAATCTACGACTTGCGCTTGAGCCATGTAAGCACCAAGCATACACATTGTCCAAAAAATTTTCTTCATAATCCTCTATTTCAGTTCGATTAGTTCGTTAGTTGCTCGCTTATCTTACCAAATCTTCTTTCTCGATTTTGATAATTTAATATTGCTTTATAAAATTCCTCTTCGTTAAAATCAGGCCACAAAACCTCTGTAAAATACAATTCTGCATACGCTATTTGCCATAATAAGAAATTGCTAATACGAGTTTCGCCACTTGTTCTAATCATAAGATCTACCATTGGTAAATCGTGTGTGTATAAGTTTTGATGAACTAATTCTTCATTAAAATCATTGTCGGATATCTCTCCGTCTTTGTATTGTTGAGCAATAGACTTTATTGCATGTAATAGTTCTTCTTTAGAACCATAACTTAATGCCAATGTCAAAACACAAGCAGTGTTGTCTTTTGTAATTTCCATTGCTTTTGTCAAATCTTTGAATGCTTTGCTTGGTAATTTTGTTAAATCTCCAATTACATTCAATCGAATACCGTTTTTATGTAATTCTTTTATTTCATCCTTAATTGCAGAACTTAATAAAGTCATTAAAACATTGACTTCTAATTTTGGACGATTCCAATTTTCAGTAGAAAATGCGTAAAGTGTAAGATGTTTTATACCCAATTTTCGACAAGTTTCTATTGAAGATCGTACAGCTCCCAAAGCACTTTTGTGTCCAAAAGTTCTTTCTTTACCGTTCTTCTTTGCCCACCTTCCGTTACCATCCATAATGATTGCAACATGATTAGGTATATTATTTTTATCTATTTGTTCTACTAAACTAATTTCCATTCTTTTTAATCGCAATAACATGCAGGTCTTCCGAAACTATACGTCAAGGAAATTCCTGTTAAAACATACCAATCTTTGTTGGTTAGATTTCCATAATTTTTTTTATCATAAAATTCTTTTAAAGGTTGTGAAAGAGTTGGGTCATTTTTGTAATTATCAAACTCTATTTTTTTAGCCTCTATAAATCTATCTGTAAATTTTCCAGTGTTATAATCGATATAATCAACATTTGTATATCGAATACCAGTTTCGAAAGATAAAATCCAACTGTAATTAAATCTTACTTTATATCCTACTCCAAATGGAATTGATAAATCGGTATTATATTTTGTTTTTTCTATAATTACATTATTGGCTTCATCGTAATCATATTCTTTACCTTTTGCTGAAAATGCTCCTACACCAAAAAAGATATATGGAGATTGAGCAGTTTCTTGATCATCATTGATATTAAAGAAATTATACTCAAACATTACTGAACCTTCTACAATATTATTCTTAAACGATTTATTGCGTTCTAATTTATAATATTCTTTCGAAGTATGATCTCCTGAACCAACTTTTGAATAAGAAATATTTGCTCTAAAACCCATTTGTGGATTTATATTAAAACGATACAAACCTCCTATAGAAATTGGAAAATATAAACTTCCTCCTTTTTCAATTCGAGTTGGAAACGGATTAATATAATTGGCTTTACCAATATCACCAATCACATTTGCACCACCAGCAAAAACTCCGAGTTCATGTCTTTGCGCAAAAGTTAATTGCGAAAAACATAGTATAAAAACAAACAAAAATAATCTCCTCATAAGTTGTGTTATTTTTTCGGCTTTTGCTTTTTATCTTCTTTAAATTCGAACAAATATAAACAAAAGTCAATTCAACGTAACTGATTTAACAAAAATTAAGAAGTTTTATTGTAAATTTTAATTCCTTTTATCTGATCCCCAAAGCATTTTTTCTCTCAAAGTTGTGAAATAAGTCGCGTCAATAGCTTCAACAATTAAAATTTTAAAGTCTGCTTTTTGTATGGTCAATTCGACGTCAGTTGTTAAAGGAAAGTTACGAGAATCTAACGAAAGAAAGTATTCGTTGGCACGACTGCGTATTTTTAAATCAATTTTTTCATTTTCAGACACAATTAATGGTCTAACGTTTAAATTGTGTGGCGCAATTGGAGTAATGACAAAATTTTGATTGGATGGATGCACAATAGGTCCTCCACAACTTAATGAATATCCAGTAGATCCTGTTGGAGTAGAAATAATCAATCCATCTGACCAAAAAGAATTTAAAAATTCATTATTCAAATAAGCATCAACCGTAATCATACTTGTTGTTTCGCGACGAACAACTGTGACTTCATTAATTGCAAAATTATTTTCAATTTCTACTCCATCACTTCTTTTAACAGTTAATAAAGTTCGTGGAATAATGTTATAATCATCACTGAAAAAGCTATCCATTTGCTCTAACAACACACTTTTATTGATTGTTGCTAAAAAACCTAATCGACCAGTATTTACTCCAATAATTGGAATATTAGAATCCCTAACAATTGTAGTTGCAGATAATATTGTTCCATCTCCTCCAAAACTGAATAAGAATTTTACAGATTTATCAAAATCTTCGTAAGATGTGTACGTTTCTACATTCTCACAAGTAAAATCAGTTGTTTCCTTTAAGATTTGAAGAAAATTTTGTTCAACACAAAAACTAATTTCATTCTGAATTAAATAATTTATAAATGGTGGAATAATATCCGTTAAAGACGTACTTGTTTTTTGTCCAAAAAGTGCAACTTTTATCATTAGGTATTCATGTATTTTAACAATTGTGCATAACGACTTTGCAGAAGTTCTTGTTTTTCGTCGTTATAAAATTTCTGAATCACTTGATATCCATAACGTTCAAATGTTTCGCCTATCGTTAATAAATTCGAAGAACTAAATTTAAGTAAAACATAAACGCTATCTTCTTTATTACCAACAATCATCATTCCCAATATTTTTCCATTGTTCACTTCAATAATATTAGAAATCGCTGTCATTGACAAGTCTTTTTCTGCAATAGAAACCAACATCGAAACGCCTTGTGAAGCAACAAAAGGAAAATTAGCAAACGTACTGATAATGTCAGTTTCAGTAATACAACCAACATATCTTGATTGCTCATTAATAATAGGAAGGATATTCGCCTGATTCGTGTACATCATCTGAATCGCATCTAAAAGCGTACTCGATTCCGAAAGATAAAAGTTTTCTATGTATGAGGTATAATCAACTTTTTCATTGTCAATAGATAATTCTATCAAATCTTCTTCTGAGATATTACCAACGAAGTCTAAACCTTTAAACAAAGGTAAATGTGTCAATTTATTCTCTTGTACAACTTCTAAAAGTTGACTTGGAGAAGAACTAACTTTTCCTGGTTTAATCTCGTTTGATAAATATTCAGTAATATACATGGCACAAATTTATATATTTTAATACATTAATTCTCTATTTTTAGTCCTAATTTGGTTAAAATCATTTACGAAGGATAGAAATTTAACCAATTTATTTTAAAATGATTAGTCAAAATATATTCCAAAAACAAGTCTTAATCGAAAAAATATTTCATTTCTTCTACAGATAAAGATGATTTACAATTTCTTAAACCAAAACTCTTATTCATTTTCAAAAAAGAATGGCTTAAATTTTGTATCTTTGCATTACCAATTTTTGCATTGAATGAAAAACCCATTATTTTATGCCAAAATCTTATTGTTTGGCGAATATGGAATTATTGAAAACTCGAAAGGATTAACGATTCCTTATAATTTTTATCAAGGTGCATTAAAATTTGAGCCTTCTGAAATTGCAGAACAATCAAATGCGCATCTAAAAAATTATGCAAAATTTTTAGAAGAAAATTTTGCCGATACCTTTGATACAAAATCTTTTTCGGAAGATGTTGCCAACGGAATGTACTTCGATTCTAACATTCCTCAAGGATATGGCGTAGGTAGTTCTGGCGCTTTAGTAGCCGCTATTTATGACAAATATGCCTTGAACAAAATTGATATCAATCAACATCTGAACAAAGAAAAAATTAGTGAATTAAAAGCTCTTTTCGGAAACTTAGAATCTCATTTTCATGGGAAAAGTTCTGGAATTGATCCTTTGATTTGTTACATGAATATTCCTTTGTTAATTCAATCAAAAGACGATATTTCGACAATTGGTTTACCTTCTGCAAATGCTGATGGAAAAGGAGCTGTTTTCTTAATCAATTCTGGAACACCAGGTGAAACTGCACCAATGATTCATATTTTCTTCGAAAAAATGAAGAAAGAAGGTTTCCGTAAAACATTAAAAGAAGAATTTATTAAATACAATAATGCATGTATTGAAAACTTTGTGAAAGGTGAATACAATCCGCTTTTTGCAAATCTTCAGAAATTATCTGCTTGGGGTTATGAACATTTTAGACCAATGATTCCTCAAAAATTGGTCAATGCATGGAAAACTGGAATTGATACAGATACGTATTACCTAAAACTTTGTGGTTCTGGTGGAGGCGGTTATGTTCTTGGTTTTACGCAAGATTATGACAAAGCAAAAAGCTACCTAAAAGACTTTCAGACAGAAGTTATCTACAAATTTTAAAAAATAATTTATAAACATATAATCAATGAACGTACAGAAAATAATCTTAAAGGTTTTTGCATTATTTTCTGTTGTTCGTGGGTATAATTTGATTGTGCTAATCTTGGCACAATATCTTGCTGCACTTTTTATTTTTGCTCCAGAAGTTGGACATCGTCAATTATTAACAAATCCAAAATTGGATGGTCTTATACTTTGTTCTATTCTTTGTGTCGCAGCAGGCTATATTATCAACAATTTTTACGATTTAGAAAAAGACGAACTCAAACGCCCTTTACAAGTTTATCTACAGAAACAAGTTTCGCAAGGTTTCAAATTAACTGTTTACATTGTTCTAAATGCTTTAGCATTGATTATTGCAGCTCTTATTTCCTGGAAAGTTTTCGTTTTCTTTTTAGTATATCAATTTTTAGTTTGGTTTTATAGCCACAAAATCAATCGATTTGCTTTGATTAAAAACGTTTATTTGATCATTATTCGAGTATTACCATTTTTTGCTTTGTTGGTTTATTTTGACAATTTTACCTTCAATCTTGCTTTACATGCGACTTTTCTAACCATTTTATTGTTGATTACTGATATTGTAAAAGATTTGAGTTCTCAAAAAGCAGATTTAATTTACAATTACGATTCAATTCCAATTAAATACGGAGTCGATTTTACGAAGGTTTTAATTTCTTGTTTAATTATTTCTGAATTAATCATTGGTTTTATCATTTTAATGAAAAATGATGTTGGTGCTATGAAATACTTTTTTATTGCAGCAAATATCGCATTTACATTGATTTTGTTCATGATTTGGAGAATCAAAACGACACAAGAATATAAAATTTTACATTATTTTTTTAAGGGAATGATTGTTGCTGGCGTATTTAGTATCGTATTAATCGAAATAAATCCCTTAACTTTGCAAACTATTGCGCAAAATTTTAACAAGCGTATAAATTAATCAAATTCAGATGAATAACAGACGAAATCAATCCAACGACAGAAATTCCCAAGGCGGGAACAATCGTGGAAAAGGTGGAGCAAGAGGAAATTCTTCTTCTAAACCATCTTCAGGGAAAGGAAAACCGTCTTTTGGTGGAAGTAAACCAAGCTTTGGAGCTAAAAAAACTGAAGGTGGTAAACCATCTTTTGGTACTAGCAAACCAACTTTTGGTGGAAAACCAACAGAAGAAGGAAAGAAAAGTTTTGGACCCAAAAAACCGTTTAACAAACCAGGCGAAAAACCATTTGTTAAAAGACTGAAAAAAGCACCAGTTGATGACGGGACTATTCGTTTAAATAAATATGTAGCGAATGCAGGGATTGCATCCAGAAGAGAGGCCGACGAGTTGATCAAAACTGGAATTGTTACAGTGAATGGTCAAGTGATTACTGAAATGGGTTATAAAGTACAACCCAATGATGAAGTTCGTTTCGATGGTCGTAAAATTTCTTCAGAAAAGAATGTATACTTTGTTTTGAATAAACCAAAAGGTTTTATTTCAACTTCAAATGATGAAAAAGGACGTAAAACAGTTATGGATTTAATGTCTACAGCAACCACAGCGCGTATTTTTCCTGTAGGACGTTTAGACAGACAAACAACCGGAGTTTTATTATTTACGAACGATGGTTACTTAACAAAGAAATTGACGCATCCAAGTCATGATATCAAAAAAATATATCATGTTACTTTGGATAAAAAATTAACAGCAAATGATTTGGCTGACATCAAAAAAGGTGTTCGTTTAATTCCTGAAGGAATTGCAGTTGTTGATGCTATTTCTTTTATTGAAGGCCGTCCAAAGAATGAAGTTGGGGTTGAATTACACATTGGTTGGAACCGCGTAGTTCGCCGTATTTTCCAAGAGAAAGGATATGAAGTAGAAGCTTTAGATCGCGTTTCTTTTGCAGGACTTACAAAGAAAACTTTACAGAGAGGTGAATACCGAAAATTAACAGAATTAGAAGTTAACTTCTTAAAAATGATGTAATACTTCATTAAAATAAAAAAAACCACTTCAAAAGAAGTGGTTTTTTGTGCTTAAAAATTATTTCTTTTCAGAATTTTTTCCTTTGTTTTTCACATATTTCTCTAACCATTGATCTTGTTCCCACAACATGTGTAGAATATTTTCTCTGGCTGCATATCCGTGAGATTCTTGGGGTAATAAAACCAATCGAGTTGTCGCTCCCAAACCTTTCAACGCGTTGAAATAACGCTCAGATTGCATCGGGAAAGTTCCTGTATTATTATCAGCTTCACCATGAATTAACAACAATGGTGTTTTCATTTTATCTGCATTTTGGAAAGGCGCCATTGTGTTGTAAACATCTGGAGCTTCCCAATAATTACGTTGTTCTGACTGAAATCCAAAGGGTGTTAACGTACGGTTATACGCACCTGAACGCGCAATACCCGCCGCAAATAAATTAGAATGCGTTAATAAATTCGCTGTCATAAACGCACCATAAGAATGTCCACCAACCGCAACTCTTTCACGATCGATAAAACCTAATTTATCTACCGCATCAATCGCAGCTTTTGCATTTGCAACCAATTGAGGTACAAATGTATCATTTGGCTCCTCTTTTCCTTCTCCAATAATTGGAAAAGCAGCATCATCTAAAACTGCATATCCTCTCAATGCCCAATAAATAGGACCTCCATACGAAGGAGAAGTAAATTTATTTTCAGAAGTTGTTACTTGTCCAGCAGTCGAAGCATCTTTAAATTCGCGAGGATAAGCCCACATTAACATTGGTAATTTTTCTTTTTTCGACTTATCGTAATTTGGTGGCAAATATAAAGTTCCTGATAATTCAACACCATCAGCACGTTTGTATGTAATTAATTCTTTCGAAACTTTGTTCATTGCTTCAAAAGGATTTTTTGTAAACGTTACTTGTTTTGGTTTTCCTCCTTTTTGGAAGATATTACGAACATATAAGTTTGGATAATCTGTTTTTGATTGAATTTGCTCTAAAATGATTCCTTTCTTTGGATCAATTACACGTGCAATCACTTCTAATTTATCCGATTTTTGAGCTCTCCATAAACGAGAAGTTTTTTGAGTTTTAATATCAAAATCATCAACAAAAGGTAAAATTCCTTCTGCTGAAACTCCTTCTCCAACCAACATTAATTTTCCTTTGTTAATTGATAAAACATTAAAACCATAATCATTCATTTCTGTTACAAAATTCCCAGGATTGTTGTAAGCATCTTGCGTATTGCGACTAAAGAAACGTGTTGGTTCTTGTGATGGATTTGACGGATTGAAAATATAAGTACTTTCGTTACGTGTATTGTACCATGCATCACGAATTAATGCTATTTCATCATTCCCCCAAGTTACGCCTCTATAACGATCTTTTACTTTTACTAATAGTTCTTTATTTGCTGTAAAAGGAGCTGAAACTTGGTAAAGTGCATCACGAAATTCTGCTGGTTTATTTGCATCTCCACCATCTAACGCTTCAACCCAATACAATGTATTTGGTTTATCAGCTCTCCAATATAAACTTCTTTTTCCCATTATGGTAGAAGAGAAGCCTTTTGGAACAACTTCTTGCAATTCTTTGTGATCAACTTCTTTTACTAATTTTCCATTGATATCATAAACAACATCTGTAGATGGAAAACTGCTATATGTAACTAAATATGAAAAAGGTTTTTTGATTTCATTTACCAAAACATATTGTCCGTCAGGAGAAACTGAAATATCTGTATACATTGCAGCATCTTTCCATTTAGATTTTGCTCCAGTTTCGATATTTACTTTTACTAATTCAGAAATAGCTAATTGCTCAAAGTTGAACTCGTCATTTTTATTTTGTAATAAATCTTGATATGTTCTGTTTTGTGCTTCTTTTCCGTCAGCTACAGAAACTGTAGGACCTGTTGCAATTGCTTGTTTTGTGTCAATTAATGCTTTTTTGGAAGCTGGAATTACATTTACAATTAGTTCAGAATCCGAAATCCAATTAAAAGGACGTCCTAAATTAGCATTCAATTTGTCTTCGTAAACTTTTGTTGCAGTTTGTGTTTTAACATCAACAATCCATAACTCTACTCCTTTATTTGTCGTATTTGTAACAGCAAATTTCGATTGAGAAGTGTTCCACGATTGATTAGAAAAACGACCTTTTGCAGGTAAACCAGCAATAGCTTTTTCTTTTGAAGTCTTCAGATCAAAAAAAGTAATCTTTTCACTAAAATTTTCACGCGAATTAATATTTGTTACAGGATTAATACGTAATCCTGCCAAACGCAATTCTGTTTCAGACAATTCATTAATCGTTTTATAACGACTTCTGTACGATAAAAATGCATTTTCAGCTTTACGATCAGTACTAATTGATGGAGGCATATCTGCATCTGCTAATTGCAAAATTTCTTGCGGAGGCAATTGATAGGTCACATTTTCTTGTGCTTTTACAGACGTACCAAAAGTCATCGCTAAGAAAAGCAACGAGTAAACAATTTTCTTCATGTGTTTTTAAGATTTTACATCATAAAGATATTGAATCTTTCCTAAATTAATATAACAGAAATTAGTATTCGATAAAAAATGAATTAAAAAAAGACGTTTCAATTGAAACGTCTTTAAATTTTATCTTCTCTTCCCTCCTTTTGCTTTATTGGGATTACTTTTTCCTACCCTAGCTTGCGAGCTTTTAGTTTTAGGTTTTGGTTTTTTGAGTGCTTTTCCTTTAGAATCTTTAAAATCTGGAGAAATTTCTTTCGTTTTTTTAGCTGATGATTTCTTAGGTTTAGAAGAAGCCTTCTTTTCTTCGTGCTTTTCAGAATCTTTTGTCAAGCGATTAATTTCTGCTAATTCTTCTGGTGTTAAATCACGATGTTGACCTATACCAACATTCAGTGTTAAGTTCATGATACGAACACGCTCTAACTTTTTTACAGTATATCCAAAATATTCGCACATACGACGAATTTGTCTGTTTAAACCTTGGATCAAGGTAATTTTAAAAACGGTTGAACTAACTTTTTCTATTTTACATTTTTTTGTAACCTGATTTAAAATCGGAACACCTTTCGACATACGTTCACAAAATTCATCAGTAATAGGTTTATCCACTGTTACGATATATTCTTTTTCATGGTTATTTCCAGCTCGTAAAATTTTATTCACAATATCACCATCACTCGTTAATAAGATCAACCCTTGCGAATCTTTATCCAAACGACCAATCGGAAAAATGCGTTCTCCAAACGATAGAAAATCAACTATATTATCAGGATCTGTAGGATCTGTAGTACATGTTACACCCACAGGTTTATTCAACATAATATAAACAGCGTTTTCTTTTTCACGCGGTTCTATTTCAACTCCTTTCACAGTTACAATATCATTTGGACCAACAAATTGACCAATTTTTGCAACTCTTCCGTTAATCTGAACCAATCTATTTTCGATGTATTGATCTGCTTCGCGTCGCGAACAAAAACCACTATCGCTGATATATTTATTTAAACGTAAAAAATTAGTCTCCTCCATAATTGCAAAGATAGTTTTTTATCGATTTGAAATATATATCCACAAAATTCTTTAACCTCATCAAAAAAGAAGAATCTTATTTATCTTTACAAAACCAAAGATTTTGAGAAATGAAGAAAATATTTTTTTTGAAAACGTGCGATACGTGCAAACGTATTATGAAAGAGTTAGATTTTACAGGTTTTGATTTACATGAAATTAAATCTACTGCAATTTCTGAAGAAGAATTAGCTGAAATGAAAGATTTAGCAGGAAGTTATGAAGCTTTATTTTCGCGTCGTGCTCAGAATTACAAAAAATTAGGATTGAAAGATCAACAACTTTCTGAAGAAGCTATCAAAAATTATATTTTATCAGATTACACTTTCCTAAAACGTCCTGTGGTAGTAGACGGAGACAAAATTTTTATTGGAAACGAGAAGATAAACTTAGAAGCCCTTGGGCAATATTTGAAATAGAAATCACACATGAAAAAAACAATTTTATTGAGTACGCTTTTACTGAGCGCGAGTTTACTTGCTCAGAAAAAGAACATCACAATGGAGGATGCTGTACTTGGATTATCGACGAATTTACGTATCGAGAATCTAAATCAAGTACAATGGATTCCGAATCAGAATGCCTTTACGCAAAATGTAAAAACATCATACGGAGAAGCGTTGATCAAGAAAGAAGTTCCTTCTCTTAAAACCGATACGATTTTTAGAAGTTCTCAGTTTGAGAATAAAAGAATTCCTTCTTTAAATTGGATCAATGATAAGCAAGCTTATTTTTCTACAAAAACAGGTTACAAAACAATAACAACTGCTGGTCAACAAAATGATTGGTTAAAATTGCCTGATAATGCAGAAAATGTAGAATTTGATGCAACGAATAATCAAGTTGGATATGTGATTGATAACAATTTATTTTTTGTTGATAAAGCTGGAAAAACACATCAAATTACCAAAGACGGAAAATATGAAATCGTGAATGGAAAATCAGTTCATCAAAATGAATTTGGGATTCACAAAGGAGTTTTTATTTCGCCAAAAGGAAATTTAGTTGCGTTTTATAGAATGGATCAAACTGTTGTGACAGATTACCCAATTATTGATTGGTCGGTGCAACCTGCAGTCAACAAAAACATCAAATATCCGTTTGCTGGAACAAAAAATCACACGGTTACATTAGGAGTTTATAATCCAACAACGCAAAAAACGATTTTCTTAGAAACTCATCCAGAAGTAGATCATTATTTAACTTCTGTTACGTGGTCGCCAGACGAAAAACATATTTATATTGCTTTACTTTCTCGTAATCAAAAACACATGGAATTGAATCAATATGATGCAGTTTCAGGAAAATTGATTAAGACATTATTCAAAGAAGATGATGCAAAATATGTAGAACCTCAAAACGAATTACATTTTATTCCAGGAAAAACGAACGAGTTTGTTTGGTGGTCGCAACGTGATGGTTTTATGCATTTGTACCGTTTCAATACAGACGGAAAATTATTGAACCAAATCACAAAAGGAGATTGGATTGTAACGGATATCGTTGGTGAAAATGCGAAGAAAAAAGAGTTGTTGGTGATGACAACGAAAGATTCTCCGAAAGACAGACATTTATATGCGGTGAATTGGGAGAATGGAAAATTGCGTAAAATAACTTCGGATGCAGGAACACATAATGTTTTGGTTTCATCGAATGGAGAATTTGCGGTTGATAATTGGAGCAACGACAACACGCCTCGTAAAATTGATGTGTTGGATACAAACGGTAAATTCAAACAAAATATCTTAACTGCTCAAAATCCTTTAGCTAATTACAATACGGCGAAAGTTGAAAATGTAACGTTAAAAGCTGATGATGGAACTGATTTGTACGGAAAATTAATTTATCCAACTAATTTTGATTCTTCGAAAAAATATCCTGTAATCGTTTATTTATACAATGGGCCACATGCGCAATTAATCACGAATCGTTTTCCTGCAACAGGAAATCTTTGGTACGATCATTTAGCTGAAAAAGGTTATGTTGTATTTACAATGGACGGACGCGGTTCGGCAAATAGAGGTTTAAAATTTGAGCAAGCAATTCATGCAAATGTTGCAACGACAGAAATGAATGATCAAATGAAAGGAGTTGATTTCTTAAAAACGTTGCCTTTCGTAGATGCGGAACGTATGGGAATTCACGGTTGGTCTTATGGTGGATTTATGACAACTTCGTTTATGTTACGTAAGCCCGATGTTTTCAAAGTTGGTGTTGCTGGCGGACCAGTTTTAGATTGGACACAATACGAAATTATGTACACAGAGCGTTACATGGAATCGCCACAAGATAATCCTGAAGGTTTCAAAAACACGAATTTAATTAATCGCGTAAAAGACTTAAAAGGTAAATTATTAATGATTCACGGAGCGCAAGATAATGTAGTTGTTTGGCAACATTCTGTTGATTTTATTCGCGAAGCGGTGAAAAATGGCGTGCAAATGGATTACTTTGTTTATCCTGGACATGAGCACAATGTTCGTGGAAAAGACCGCGTTCATTTGATGCAAAAAATTACAGATTACTTCGATTTGTATTTAAAACCAGAAAGTACATCTCAAAAATAATAGTCAACAAAAAACCACTTCAAAAGAAGTGGTTTTTTTACTTTTCTGATGAGATGCTGAAACGAGTTCTGCATGATAACTTAGAACAATTTTACTTCTTCGTAAACTCAAATTTTTGATCTGACTCTTCGATTGTAAATGTTTTTTTATCTTTTGCAAAAGCTAAATCAAGACCAGCTTGTTCATTCGAAAATTTACCTTCTCCTTGATAATCCAACGGAATTGTTTGACCATTAAAAACTAAATTCAATTTGTCATTTTCTGCTTTCAACACAAATTCTGCATTAATTTGTTTATTCGTAAACGTTCCTTCGTATTCTTTTGGATTAATCTTTTCGACAGGTTTTGCATCACCCATATTAAAAGTATTGTTTTTAATATTCGTATCTGGTAAAGCTCCTTTTGGATCAAGTTGTACCGTCGTCACTTCTTTTGTAGAAGGCACTTTGAAAGTCCATTCTGTGTTACGTTTCCAAACCTCGATTGGTAATTTTACTTCTTGCGACGTACCATCTTTAAAATTAACTTGAATAGTTGTTGGCATTGGTAATTGACCAAAGTTTTCAACCTTTAAAATCAAGCCTTTTTTATAATCTCCGTCTACATATTTCGCACTATTGATTCCTTGATCGATTGTCCATTTATTCAAGAACCAACCTCTCCAAAACCAAGATAATTCTTCACCCGAAACATTTTCCATTGTACGGAAAAAATCTTCTGGTGTTGGATGTTTAAATGCCCAATATTTAATATACTGACGCAATGCTTTATCAAATCTTTCTTCGCCTAAAATCGTTTCACGCAAAACTGTCATTCCAGCTCCTGGTTTGTAATACAACAACGCACCGATATTTCTTTCGCGCATATTATCTGGTTGAGTTGTTACTGGCTCAAGGTTTTCACCAAATAAATAACTTCCCATTTTTTGCAACGATTGCTTTTTATAATACTCGCCATTATTGAAGTTTTTCGTCGAAATATCATTGATAAACGTATTAAAACCTTCGTCCATCCATCCATGTACACGTTCATTTGAGCCAACAATCATCGGAAACCAAATATGACCAAATTCGTGATCTGTAACTCCCCAAAGACTTCCTCCTTTTGAATTCATATGACAGAAAACAATTCCAGGATATTCCATTCCTCCTTCATTACCCGCCACATTTGTAGCAGCTGGATAAGGATATTCTGACCATTGTTTCGAATAGTGCTCGATTGAGGCTTTTGTATATTCTGTTGATCTCCCCCAAGCAGCTTCACCATCGCTTTCTACTGGATAAGCAGATATTGCCAATGATTTTTGTCCACTCGGAAGATTAATTTTTGCTGCATCTAAGATGAACGAAGATGATGAAGCCCAAGCAAAATCGCGTGTATTTTGAATTTTAAACTTCCATGTTTTTGTTCCTTTTGCTGTTTTAGGTGCTTTGTTCACCTCATCAGCCGAACGAATAATAACTGTTTTGTCACTTGTTTTTGCTTTCGTCCATCTGTTCACCTCTTCTTTCGAATAGACTTCTTGTTCATTCAACAATTCTCCCGAACCAACCACATAATGTGTTGATGGTACAGTAATATTTGCTGTTACATCTCCATATTCTAAATAAAACTCTCCTGGACCTAAATATGGTAAGGTATTCCATCCCATAATGTCATCATAAACAGCCATACGAGGAAACCATTGCGCCATCGTAAAAATCTTACCATTCTTTGTCGCCTCTACGCCCATTCTATCGGCTCCATAATCTGGTGAGACAAATGAATATTCGATTTTTATTTTTGTTTTTCCTCCTCTTGCTTTCAAATGATTAATCAAATCAATTTGCATGCGCGTATCAGAAATGGTATAGTTTGCATTTTTTCCATCAATTTGAACAGATTTTATTTTATAACCTCCTTCAAACTGAGAAGCTGCATCTCCATAACGACTTCCTGAAATTGGAACTAACGCACTTCCACGAGAATCTTTTTTGAATAAGTTTTGATCTAATTGTAACCACAAGAAATCTAAATCATCAAAACTATTGTTGGTATACGTAATTTCAGAAGTTCCAGATATTTCGTTTTTTTCTTCGTTTAAGCTAACATTCAAATTATAATCAGCTCTGTTTTGCCAATAATTATGCCCTGGTTTTCCACTCGCTGAACGAGTTTCTGTTGCATTATTTTGATAAAAGAAAGGTTTGAAAGCTTCTTGATAATCGTATTTTGGTTTTTCTTGTTGACCAAATACCGAAATCGAAAATAAACTTATTCCTAAAAATAAGGGTTTGAAATAATTTTTCTTCATGTGTGAAATTTTACAGTAAACATAAAATTACCTCATATTTTTCAATACAAGGTAATTTCAACTTTATAATTATTCTAAAATTTTAGTTTGAAGCTTTTTAAATTCTTCTGGAGTAGATTTCTTTGGTTGATATAAGTCTTGTTTTTTTGACCATTCAACTTCCATTTTGTAAAAATCTTCTGGATTAGATAACTTTCCATTTATCGAATTTTCTACAAACACTTTCCATCGATCTAAATATAACGAACCTAATAAGCCGTTCCATTCTTTGTGTGCATAATCGCGTAAGGTTGTGCGAGGCATTGTATCTGGTCCCCAAAATGTTATTTGTCCTTTTGCATTGTACATCACATTTGCAGCATCGGGCAAATTCTTTCCAAAATCTTTTGCTTCTTCTACCCAACGATTCAAAGTAAAATATTTACTATTTCCTAATAATTCATTTTGAAGTGCAACCATCTCTAAGAATTTATTTCCAGCCGTTTCTATTTGAGTTTTATCTTGATAATTAATCGCTCTTACCATTCTATCATAAGCTGCATCTCCTTTATCAGCCCAAACTTGACGAAGAAAATCGATTTTATCTGTTTGATATGTTTCTACATTTTTGAATTCATCATCTGCCAAAACGAATAATTTAACAGCTTCTTTAAATTGTACAATATCATAATTTCGTTTTCTTGTTCCCCAAGAAGAAACAGGATTCACATTTAGAGAAGGGCGTGCACAGTAAATACTTTCTGAAGGACCTTCTTGATAAACCTCTGGATTAGAATACACTGTTTTTGCAAAACCTTTCCAAGCATCGATGATATTTTGATTCTCTTTTCCGTAACGATAGATCGTATAGGTTTTTAACCAATCATCAAGATTTGGTTTTTCAGCTTGCCAAGCCAAATCTAACATCAAATCGTAGGCTACCGGATTATTAATTATTCCTTCTGGAATAATTCCGACACCTTTTAAATATTGTCCATATTCAGAGTTTTTAGCTCTGTATACTTCATCAATAAATCGTTGTAATTTTCCGTACAAACCATTTTTCTCTCCGAAATTACTCACATTAGACCAAATAAAACTTGTTCCGTTATAACCTTTTCTTTTATACCAATTATCTGTATTTTCTCCAAATAATTCAATAATCAACGTATTGTCTTTTTTCAATCCTTTTAGAATATCATCTGACGGATTATTTTGCCAACCTTGCAAAACCCAAGTAGAATTTGGGTAGTTTATTAACATTGTTTCTTGTACATTTTTTGCCACAATAGGAACATCAATTCCTTTTGTTTTTCCTCCTTCGTGAAAAGGTTCTCCTCCAAAATATTTAATATCTTTTCCATATAATTTTTTCATTTCATTATAATAGATATCTGCTACTTGAGTAAAATGTGGTGTAGTTGGAACCAAAATGCTTGGACGTATAAACTCTTTGAAAACCCAATTTCCTTGATCAATAACAGGAGCATTTTCAAAACCTTTTTTAGTAGCTAAATCGTGAGGAACCATTCCATAAAAACCTTGTAAAATTGGCTCTATTCCTAATTCTTTCATTCTTTTCAGAATTTTTTGTTGCAGTTCTGCTTGTTGATCAATTAACTGATTACTTACAGGTCCGCCCCAACCTTCTAGATTTCCCATTAACCACCAAGCTGTGAAAGCTGGTCCGGGAATAAAAGCTTTCGCCTCTGTATCTGTATAACCAAGTTTTAATAAAGTATTGTACCAAACTTTTTCAGTACCAACAGGCGCTAACATAATATTCACGCCATTTAGCGCCATCCAATCCAATTCTTTTTCCCATTCTTCCCATGTGTAAAAACTAAACGAATAATTGATTGTGCAATAATTTAGCGCATAACGATAAGGAACAAAAGATTTCTTTTTAATTGGTTCAACAACTTTTGGAAGTTTAGAAAGCATAACTCTATTATCGCCCATATGAGAGATACTTTGATGCGCAATATGTTTTACATACCAATCTAATCCACGCGAAGCAGCACTAATAGATGATCCTGAAATGTATAATTTTTCTTTTTTTGTTTGAATGATAAATACATCTTGATCATCTTCTTTTGGAATATGATTTAGAATAACTTTATTTTTTAACCATGGAAATTGCCTTGTAGCTAATTCTTTTACAGAAGATAAATTTTGAGCAAAATTAAGAATGCTAAAAGCAAAAAAACAGGTAATAAATTTTATTAATTTCATTGTAATGGTTTGATTTAATGAAATTAATATTTTCTATGCAATAAAAAAACTCATCTTAAAAAAGATGAGTTTTCTATATTCTAATGATTTTTCTGAAATCTATTTCTTGTTTGCATAAAGAACCGGATTTAAATCCTCATCATTATACATTTTCATTTGTTTGTACACTTTCATGTATTTTTTTCCAGCTTCAAAATCAGCTAATAATTCTTCAATTGCAGTTGATAAATCATGATGTTGTTGATTCAAAACATCTAATTTTACTTGACAAGCTGCTTTGTGCTCTGGTGTTGCATCTTCGCGCTCCACTTCTTGTCTCATATGATATACTTTAAGCGATAAAATCGAAAAACGGTCTACCGCCCAAGCAGGAGATTCTGTATTGTATGTTGCATCTGCTTTTACTTCTACATTCGCATATTGTTGTAAAAACCAGCTGTCCACATATTCTACCATATCTGTACGTTCTTGGTTCGATTTATCAATCCAACGTTTTAAGCTTAATGCTTCTACTGGATCAATTTCGGGATTACGAATAATATCTTCTAAATGCCACTGAACTGTATCAATCCAATTCTTTTTATACAATAAATGAGCGATTAAATCATCTTCGCTATAAGGATTCTCGATTTGACGATTTACATCATCATATTGGTGATAATCATTGATACTTTGATTAAAAATCGACCAAGCTTTATCTGTAAAATTCATTTTGTAATTATTATTTAAAATAAAAGCATTGTATTTGTAAGTTCAACTACAATGCTTTATTATTTAATTAAAAATATATTTTAATTTTCTTTTTTCTCAGAAGTTGTTTCTGTTGCTTCTGGTTTATTCTCGTCTTTAGTTGCTTTCTTAAATTCGTTTAAACCCGAACCTAATCCTCTCATTAATTCCGGAATTTTCTTCCCTCCGAATAATAATAACACAACAAGTACGATTACGATCCATTCTTTACCTCCTAATCCCATACTGAATTGATTTTAATGCAAATATATAATTTATTTCTTACATTCCTGCTACCCAAAGCGCAGGATTTTGTTTTGTTGTTCCACTCCAAACTTGGAAATTCATTACTGTTTCTCCATCAGGAGTTGTATCAATTGTACCTAACGACTGACCACGTTTAACAGAATCTCCTGTTGACACATTTACGCTTGATAAATTTGTATATACAGAAAAATAAGATCCATGTCTAACAAGTAAAGCTTTATTTCCTCCTGGTACTGGTGTAACTCCAGCTACTACTCCTTCATAAACAGCACGTGCTTGTGCACCTTTATAAGTTGAAATATCAACACCATTATTCATTGTTGTAATATTTGATAATACTGGATGCTGATTCGTACCAAATCTACTTACAACCGTTCCTTTATCAACAGGCCAAGGTAAACGACCTCTATTTGAAGAAAACTCTCCCGAAATTCCTTCAGAATCTGGACGCTCTGCATGTGTTTCTGCTGGTTTTACCGCATCTACTTTCACAACACGTTCTTTTTCTGGAACTTTTGTTACAACAACTTTCTCAGCTTCAATTTTCGCTTTACGCTCAGCTTCGGCTTTTGCTGCAGCAATTTTACGAGCATCTTCTTCTTTTTGAGCCTTCAATTTAGCATCAGCTTCGGCTTTTGCTGCAGCAATAATTCGCTGACGTTCGGCTTCGGCTTCACGCTCTAATTGCTCAAATTTAGAAATCTCAGTTTTTGCAGTCGATACAAAACTTCCTGTTGGATGATGAGTTAAATACGATTGATAAGCTTGTTTTGTATGTGCAGAACGAGCAATATTCCATGCTTTTGCATCATTTTCGATTCTTAAAATTGCTGTACGAGCAGATTTTGCATAATCCCCTTTTGGGTTATCTCTTAAATACTCGTTATAAGCTGCAATAGTATTTCCTCGTTTAGCTTCGTTCCAATCTTTTAAATCTTTTTCGGCACGAATCTTTGCTTGACGAATTTCTTCTTCAATAATTGCTTTAATTTGTGCATCAATTTGGCGCTGTTGTGCTTCTTTTGCATTAATTTCTGCAGCAATTACACCTTCATTCTTACGAAACTCTTCAACTGCTTTTTCTTTTGTTAAGCGCTCTTTTTCTAAGTTTTGACTAAACAAAGTTTGTTGAGAAAGTACTTTTTCTTTTTCGTCTTTTGCTTTTTCTTTCTTCGCTTTTTTCGTTTGAATATCAGTTTGTTTACCGATAATTTCATTCGCTTGTCCTAATTGAAAAGCCGAATATTTTTCTAAATATTTGATACGACGATAAGCCTCTCCCAAACTTTTAGAAGAAAGCACAAAAAGTAATTTATTTTCAACAGATTTGTTCTTATATGCACGAACCAAAACCTGTTTGTAGTCTTTTTTTAGCTCAACCAACTCGCGCGAAAGTTTATTAATCTCTAATTGAGTTAAATAAATTTCGTCCTCGATAAAGCGTTTTTCTTTCGATAAGTTGTTAACCAATTTGGTTTGTACCTGAATTTTTTTAGTCAAATTCTGTACATAATCAACATTTAACTTCGAATTTTGCTTATTAACTTCGAGTTGTTTGTTTAAGTTTATAATCTCTTTTTTTAGTTGAGCATTCTGTTTTTGTAAGTTCGCTTTATTGTACGGAACTTGCGCAAACACTGATAATGACAACGTTAAAAGTACAGTTGATAAAACAAACTTCATTATTTTATTTCTTTTTTCTTATACCCATCTGGAATAGAGAACGGTGTGTTCGTTTCCTGAAACGTAAAACTATTATATTCCAAATCTATTTGACGCGTTTTTTTCTCTTTTATAATAATTTTAACATTTTTTGGAAATTCCTCTGCTCCAGCTTTTACCCAATTGTTGTAAGCCAAATCAACTTCCATTTTTCGTTTTGGATCTTTTAAATGAGCTTCTTTCAATCGAAATCCATTATCAAAAATATAGGTTTGTATGTATTCACCTTCTTTTGGAGAATTTGCTATTTGCTGATTTTTGTTGTAGGTAATTGTATATTGATCATTTTCAAAACTTGCTGTATATTCAGAAGGATTAAGGTCTACAAAAACTTTTCCTAACATCAAATTTTGTAATTTTTGATAATCTATAAAATCAACTTTCAATAATTTATTTGCGATAGAAAAATCTCCTTCATAATATGTTCCACCTATTTTTTCATAAGCTGAAAAACCATCAGGTGTAATCAATGCACGAGCACCTGTAAAGCCAAACTTTGTTGCATTAACCCATATCTTTTGTCCATTTTTTACTGCTATTGTTGCGTTAGCATCGCTAGAAATTTCTTCTAAATCTGCCGTTACTTTTGCCTTAATCGTCAAATCTTTGAAAGCCGATTTTTTTAACAAAGTTTGCTGAATAATTTTTGCCGAAGCTGATACAACTTCTGTGTTATTATCTTTTTCAACTTTTGCTACTTTCTGAGTATTACAAGCTGTTGCAAGTACTCCTAAACAAAAGATATACGTTAATTTGTTGATCATAATTTTTTAAGCTTCGTGTGACTTAAAATCCAATTCTGAGTAATCTCCTAAACTGATACTGCGCGAAACACCATAATATTTTGCATGGTTTCCGATCATTGTATCTGTTAAATTAGCATTACAAATTGTTGAATTTTCTTGAATCAAACTGTTATCGATATTCGAGTTTTCAACAACCGTTCCATTTCCTAACGAAACAAAAGGACCGATTTTCGAATTTTTAATAACTACGTTTTCACCAATAAAACATGGCTCGATGATTAATGAATTATCAATTTTTGCAGAAGAATGAATCGTTTTGAAATCTTCTTTATCTAAATTCAATACACGCGTGTTTGTATCAACTGTAACGGCTTTGTTTCCGCAATCCATCCATTCATCAACTTTTCCAAGTGTAAATTTATCTCCAGCTGCACGCATATTTTCTAATGCATCTGTCAATTGATATTCTCCACCTTTTTGAATATCATTTTCTAATAAATATTCAATCTCTTTATATAACTTTTGTCCATCACGGAAAAAGTAAATTCCGATAATCGCTAAATCCGAAACAAAGTCTTTTGGTTTTTCAACGAAATCTGTGATAACATTATTGTCATCCAACTTTACAACGCCAAAAGCAGAAGGATTTTCGACTTGTTTTACCCAAACAACCCCATCTGATTCCATATCTAATTTGAAATCTGCACGAAACAAAGTATCTGCATACGCCACAACAGTTGGTCCGTCCAGAGCTTCCTTCGCCATCCAAATAGAATGTGCTGTTCCAAGCGGCTCCAGTTGATGACAAATTGTTCCTTTTGCACCTAACTTTTCTGCAATTGCGATTAAATCAGCTTCAACCTCAGCTCCAAAATCACCAATTACAAAAGCAATTTCGTCAATTTTTTCTGAACAAACCTTCGCAATATCTTCTACCAAACGATGTACGATTGGTTTTCCTGCGATAGGAATTAATGGCTTTGGTGTTGTTAATGTATGAGGGCGTAAACGTGATCCACGTCCTGCCATTGGGATAATAATTTTCATTTTATTTCTAAAAATATTTTTTGTTAGATTGATATTTTATAATTGGATTACTTCTTTTTTAGATTCTTCGACAAGCTCAGAATGACAAAAAAATTATTGTTTTCCTGTACTTCCGAAACCTCCAGCTCCGCGTTCAGTTTCGTTTAAAGCGTTAGATTCTTCCCACTCAATAGTTTCGTGTTTTGCAATCACTAATTGTGCAATTCGCTCACCGTCATTAATCGTTACTGCTTCATTAGAAACATTTGCTAAAATAACTCCTATTTCACCACGGTAATCTGCATCAATTGTTCCAGGAGAATTCAAACAAGTTAAACCATATTTTAACGCCATTCCACTACGAGGACGAACTTGTGCTTCGTAACCTGCTGGTAATTCGATGCTCAATCCTGTTGGAATTAATCTTCTTTCCAAAGGTTTTAATTCGATTGGTGCATCAATGTTAGCTGTTAAATCCATTCCAGCCGATAAAGCTGTTTTATATTCTGGTAAAGCGTGTTTCGAGATGTTGATAACTTTTACTTTCATCTTTATTTTCTTAGTTTTTTAAGTGTATTTTTTTCGGCAAATGCAATAAACGCAATGTACACGATAAGTATCAGATTACCAATAATCAAATTAGAATCGAGAATGTAATAATTTGTACATGCAAAAGCAATTGCAATTCCCATGTAAAGTAGAATTTTATTCACCTTATATGGAATTGGATAAACTTTCTGCCCCCAAATGTACGAAATCACCATCATTACACCATACGCTAATAAAGTTGTCCAAGCAGAAACCATAAAACCATATTTAGGTAATAAAAAGACATTCAGAAGAACTGTTATTGCACCACCAATCAAAGAAATTACGGTACCAATATTTGTTCTGTCTGTTACTTTGTACCAAGTTGATAAGTTGTAATAAATACCGAAAAATAAATTCGCGATTAAAATAATTGGAACGATATCTAAAGCATTCCAGTACGTTGAATTTGGAACGAATATTTTCTTAATCCAGTCAATATTTGCTAAAATTCCAAGAATTACAACGTTACAAATGATACTAAAAAAGAAAAGAATATTCGCATACGTTTGCTTTGCATCACCTTTCTTGGCAACTTTAAAAAAGAAAGGTTCAATTCCCATTCGATAAGCTGTTACAAAAAGTGTCATCAACGTTGCTAATTTGTAACAAGCGCCATAAGAACCAGCAGCAGCAGGATCTATTAATTGTCGTTGAACTAATTTATCAAAATTTTCATTTAAAATATACCCCAGACCAGCAATCATAATTGGATAACCATATAAAAACATTGTTTTAAATAAAGGTTGATCAAATTTGAATTGAACATGACGTATAACGCCTATTAATAATATAAATCCTAAAATGCTCGCTAATAAATTCGCAATAAACGGATACGAAATAGCATTATCGAAACCTAAACTTAGCATAAAATCTTTCGAAATATAATACAACAAACCAATTGTTAGTACAGCTTGAAAAACATTCTGAATTACGCGAATCGTTGTATATAATATTGGTCTATTCTTAAAACGTAATACAGCGAAAGGAATCACACAAATTGCATCGAAAAACGCAATCCAAGCAAACCACAACAAATATTCAGGATTATTACTATAATTTGCAAAATCTGCCAATGGTTGTAGAAAAAGAAAAACCAAAACAAGCATTAATGTTGAACTCATCACCATAAACCAAAAAGCAGTATTTAACACTTTCTGATACATTCCTTCTTCGGTTGCATAGCGGAAAAATGCAGTCTCAAAACCAAATGTCAAAATAACATTTAGAAAAGAAACAGCAGAATATAATTGAGAAAACATTGCAAAATCTGAATTATCAACTTGTTTGATAATAAAAAAATTCAATGCTAAAATAATTACCCTTGGTAAAATTGAGCCAATACCATAAATGATCGTCTCACTAAAAAGCTTTTTATACAAAGTCGTTAAAATTTTTACAAAATTGATGTTCTTTTCGTAAAATTCAAAATACCTAAGCTACAAATTAATTAACTTTGTCTGTTCAATACATATATTATGATAGAGTTATCTAATCGTAAAGTTGGATTAATAGGGAATGGAAGCTGGGCAACTGCGATTGCAAAAATGCTGAATAAAAACCTTGAAACTTTCAACTGGTGGGTAAAAGATGAATACGTAAAAGGATATTTGGAACGCAATAAGCATAATCCAAATTATTTGACTGATGTTGAGTTTAAATCAGAAAAACTTAAAATATCAACTGATATTAACGAAGTTGTGATGAATTCAGATATCATATTTATTGTGGTTCCATCTATTTACGTTGCAGATTGTTTAAGCAAACTAACCGTTCCATTAACAGATAAATTTGTTGTAACATCAATCAAAGGAATTATTCCAGATCATTACCAATTGGTTGGACAATATTTATTAGAAAATTTTGGCGTAAAAGAAGAACAATTAGGAATTGTAAGTGGACCTTGTCACGCAGAAGAAGTGGCGTTGGAGCGTCTTTCATATCTTACAATCGCAGCACAAGACGAAAACAAAGCACAAATTGTAGCGGATTGTTTAGCATGTGATTTTATCAAAACAAAACTTTCTAATGATATTTACGGAACTGAATTTGGCGCAGTATTGAAAAATATTTATGCGATTGCAGCAGGTATAGCGCATGGTTTGGGTTATGGAGATAATTTTCAGGCAGTGCTTATGAGTAATGCAATTCGAGAAATGAATTACATTCTAAAAACAGCCAGTCCTATAAAACGTAAAATTAACGAATCTGCTTATTTAGGCGATTTATTAGTTACTGGTTATTCGTTCTTTTCACGAAATCGAATGTTCGGAAATATGATTGGAAAAGGTTATACCGTAAAATCTGCTATTTTAGAGATGAACATGGTTGCCGAAGGATATTATGCAACAAAAGGTGTCGCAATTATGAATGAGCAATATCAAATAAAAGCACCAATTATTAATGCAGTTCATAAGATTTTATACGAAGATAAAAACGCAAAAAAAATATTCGAAAAATTATCTAAAAAATTAGATTAACAATGATTAAACAAGATTTTATTTCAAAATATATTCAAGAATTAAACAAAACATTGGCTCGAATCATTTCATTAGAAATTGGAAATGCTGATGAAGGATTCTTGATCATTTTCAATCAAATGTTACAATCGTATTACAAAATTGATGACAATAATTTGTCAACTTTATTAGAAGCAAACGAAGAACGCGACCAGTTTTTATTGGCAGATGAATTGAAAAAGAAAAACATTTTGACGTTTATGAAAGCGATTCGTATTTATCTAAATCGAGAAGATTATGAAAAAGCGAAAGCTTCGTACGAAGTCTTGAAGCGTATTGAAAGCATCAATTCTGGAATTTTTCAATTTCCAACAGAGGAAGATAATTTGATTACTCAAGAACGAAAAATTGTAGAAGAAAAAATGAGTAATTTGTAATAAAATCATTTTAATAGAATAATTCTAAAAAAGCTGTTAGTTAACTAACAGCTTTTTATTTTTTCAATATCTTACTGTTTTATAATTATTTATAAAAATAAATTCTTAAATTCACATAACCTAAATCAATCTACTATGAACGATATTTTATCACTACTATCATCATTACTTTGTTGTATTTTACCTTTCGCTTTAATTCTTGGAGTAGCCTATTGGGCAAGTAAATCACGCGAAAAGAAGCAGAATGCTTTGTTAGAGCAAGTTCCTTCAAATGCAGATTTCAAAGCCGTATTACGCTATAATTTTGGAAATCAACAGTCAAAAATTTTTAAAATGAAAGCGTTTCAAGGAAGTGGTGTTTTATATCTCATTGATGACAAAATCCATTATATCACCACAAATAATCCGAACGATAATTTTATTTTTGATCTAAAAACAACTCAGATAAATTGGATTGGTATTAATCTTGCCAACGGTTTATTGGAATGGTTTCAACTGAAAAATGGAGATAAAGATTATTATTTTAATGTCGAAACTGGTTTGTTTATTTTTCATACCAATTCTAAAAAAATGAAAACAACACAAGTTTTTAATTACTTAAAAGAAGCGCAGAAAAAATATCAATAACACGAAAACCACTTCACAAAGAAGTGGTTTTTCTATTCAATCAAAAAATCATCATCTCAACATCATTATTTATTTTCCAATTTGTCCGTATCTTTGCGCAAACACAACAAAACAATGCAAATTTTAGACGGTATTAAACTGGCAAAAGAGATCAAACAAGAGATCAAGGAGCTGGTGCAGAATTACAAGGACCAAGGAGTTCGTGTACCACATTTGGGTGCAATTTTAGTAGGAAGTAATGGCGCTTCGCAAACGTATGTAGACAATAAAATAAAGGATTGTCATTTCGTAGGTTTCGAATCTTCAGAATTACGTTTGCCTGATACAATTTCTCAAGAAGATTTAATTGCAGAAATTGAAAAATGGAACAATGATGATACTTTGGACGGATTTATCGTACAATTACCATTGCCAAAACACATCGATCAAGAAGCAGTAATCAATGCAATTGATCCGATGAAAGATGTAGATGGTTTTCATCCGATGAATTTCGGTAAAATGGCATTAGAAATGGAAACATTTTTACCTGCTACACCTTACGGAATTATGGAAATGCTAGAGCGTTATAACATTGACACAGCCGGTAAACATACGGTTGTAATTGGTCGTTCTCGCATCGTTGGTCGCCCTATGAGTATTTTGATGAGTAAAAATGGAAATCCTGGAAACAGTACAGTTACATTAACACATTCAAAAACTCAAAATTTAGAACAATTTACAAAAGAAGCTGATATTGTGATCACTGCTTTAGGTGTTCCAGGTTTCTTAAAAGCTGATATGATAAAAGATGGAGCGGTTATCGTAGACGTTGGGATAACTCGCGTTGATGACGAAACTAATCCACGAGGATTTAGATTAGCTGGTGATGTAGATTTTGATAATGTAAAAGAAAAAGCATCTTGGATTACACCTGTTCCTGGAGGAGTAGGACCAATGACACGCGCTATGTTATTAAAAAACACATTGTTGGCATACAACAACAAAAAATAAAATTATGATACACATTGCATCAACAACTGCAGAAGAACAACAATTGATAAAAGAAGGTAAATTATTACCTGTAATGGAACATTTCTACACGATTCAAGGTGAAGGAATGTATACAGGTGTGGCTTCTTATTTTATTCGATTAGGAGGTTGTGATGTTGGTTGCCATTGGTGCGATGTAAAAGATAGTTGGGATGCTGAAAAGCATCCCTTAACTAATGTTGATGAATTAGTTGATTTGGCAACTTCTCAAGCCAAAACAATTATCATTACAGGAGGAGAACCTTTGATGTGGGATTTGACTTATTTAACAAAAAAACTACACGAAAAAGGTGCGAGAATCCATATCGAAACTTCCGGAGCTTATCCGTTAAGTGGAGAAATTGATTGGGTTTGTCTTTCTCCAAAAAAATTAATGCTTCCATTAGACGAAGTTTGTGCAGCTGCAAATGAATTAAAATGTATTGTTTTCAATAATCACGATTTTCAATTTGCTGAAGAACAAGCTGCTCGAGTTGGAAAAGATTGTACACTTTTCTTACAAACCGAATGGAGCAAACGCGAAAAAAATCTTCCTTTGATTATTGACTATGTAAAAGAGAACCCAAAATGGCGTTATTCTTTACAAACACACAAGTATTTAGATATTCCTTAGAGAATTATCTGTTTAAAATCAGATCTATTTATAATCAGTAAACTTTTTTAAGTTTCTGAATTTCACTATTTTTATATCAAACAAAAAAGTTGAATGATGAAAAAAATAGTTTTAATGAGTTTCGCAGCAATCATGTTGATGAGCTGTGGTGGTTCTAAAAAAGATGAATCTACTCAACCAGAAATTGATTATAGTACTGCTCCTCAAGAAGATTCTGAGACTTCTACAGCTACGCCTGCGACAAACAATCACATCGTTTTAAAAGCAAGTGATGATATGCGCTACGATAAAACTGAATTTACAGTGAAAGCTGGCGAAGAAGTTACATTAATCTTGATGAATGCCGGAGAAATGTCAAAAGAAGCAATGGGACATAATTTTATTTTATTAAAACCAGGATCTGACGCTTCTGCTTTTGCAAACACAGCTGCTTCTGCTAAAGCAACAGATTATATTCCGACTGAATTACAATCAGAAATTATTGCGCATACAAAATTGTTAGGTGGTAAAGAAAATGATCAAATCAAATTTACGCTAGAAGAAGGTACTTATGATTTCTTGTGCTCTTTCCCTGGGCATTTTGCAACAATGAATGGTAAAATAAAAGCTGTTAAATAAATTATACAAATATTTTATATGTCAAATTTATTTTTGGCACAAATATTGAAACATACACAAACGTATAAGATTTAGTAGAGTAAATTTTGTCCTCATGTGTTAATTTTAAGCCTGTTTCTCAACAGGCTTTTTTATTTTACAACATTTTGATTATTAAATATTTAACAATTTTTATCGTTTACTTTTGCGATTATAGTTTTAACTTGTTAATCAACAACAAATAAATTACTATTATGGCAAAAAATGTTTCACATCAAATTGTAGAATTATTAGAAAAAGCAAATATAAAACGTGTATATGCTGTAACTGGAGATAGTTTAAATTTTTTCAATATAGCAGTCAAACAATCCAAAGAAATTGATTGGGTTCATGTACGACACGAAGAAGTAGGTGCTTATGCAGCAACAGCAGAATCAGAATTAAATGGAATTGGTTGTTGTGCTGGAAGTTCAGGACCGGGACATGTTCATTTAATTAATGGTGTTTATGAAGCTCATAAATCAAGAACACCTTTGGTTGTAATTGCTTCAACTATTCCAACAATAGAATTTGGTACAGATTATTTTCAAGAAACCAATACAATCAAACTTTTTGATGATTGTAGTTGCTACAATCAAATTATTACTCGTCCAGAGCAAGTTCAACGCATTGTACAAACCGCTATTCAACATGCTATTTCAAAAAAAGATGTAGCAGTTATTGGTTTACCAGGTGATATTGCCGAAATGGAAGCAATTGAAGAAGCTTATACTAACACTCTATTCTTCAACAATCCTATAATCATTCCTAATAAAACTGAACTACAACAAGCTTCTCAACTCATTAACGAAGCAAAACGAGTGACTTTGTTTTGTGGTATTGGAGCTTCTAATGCGAATAAAGAAATTGTAGAATTTTCTAAAAAACTTAATGCACCTGTAGGATATTCGTTCAAAGGAAAAATGAGTATTCAGCCCAATAATCCAAATGAAGTGGGCATGACAGGTTTATTAGGTCAACCTTCGGCGTATCATGCGATGCACAAAGCAGATTTGGTTATTTTGATTGGAACAGATTTTCCTTACAAAGATTTTATTCCAACCGATAAAAAAATTATACAAATAGATTCTGAAGGTGCTAAAATAGGAAGACGCGCAAAAGTTGATTTAGGATTAATAGGTAATGCAAAAGAAACTGTTCTAGAATTATTGACTTTAGTTCAACCAAAAGAAGACCGAGAGTTTCTTGATAGTCAATTAGATTTATATAAAAAGGTCTTAGAGAACAAATTGACATACGTACATGACAAAGGCGCGGAGAACGCTATACAACCAGAATACACAGCTTATTTGTTAGATGAATTAGCAAATAACGATGCCATTTTTACAGTTGATACTGGAATGTGTTGTGTTTGGGGTGCACGTTATATAACAGGAACAGGAGAACGAAAAATGTTAGGATCTTTCAATCATGGATCTATGGCAAATGCAATGCCTCAGGCGATTGGAGCTCAACTTGCTTATCCAGAAAGACAAGTAATAGCTATGTGCGGGGATGGAGGAATATCGATGTTATTAGGAGATTTAGCGACGATAAAACAATATAATTTACCTATTAAACTAATTATCTTTAACAACCGAACATTAGGAATGGTAAAATTAGAAATGGAAGTTGCTGGCTTACCAGACAATGAAACAGATATGGATAATCCTGATTTTGCAATGATCGGAAAAGCGATGGGAATAGAAAGTGAAGCCATAAAAAATCCTGATGATTTACCAGATGCAATTGGAAGAGCTTTCGCGCACAATGGTCCTTATTTATTAAGTGTTTTTACCAATCCAAATGCATTAGCAATGCCTCCAAAAGTTGATTTTAATCAAATGGTTGGTATGACAAAATCAATGGCAAAACTGATGTTAGGAGGAAAAATGGATGAAGTAATGGAAACAATCAAATCGAATTATAAACATCTTAAAGATTTATAACTATGAGCTCGACTTCCATCACTCAATCCAGTAAAAAACTCTTTATTATCGCTTGGGTTTTAGGTTTAATCTTTTACTTTATTGATTATGCAACTCGCTCTGCGCCTTCATTAATGATTAAAGATTTGGCTGAAAACTTTGCTATTTCAAAAGAAAGCGTTGTCTCATTAGTCGGAACTTATTACTATACCTACTCTATTTGTGCTTTAATCGCTGGAATTTGCTTAGATAAATTTGGAGCTAAATATTCGATGTTTGCTGGATGTTTTATTCTCGGAATCGGCTGTATCCTTTTTATTATTTCTTCTCATTATGTTGGTACAACAGGAAGATTATTACAAGGTGCAGGTAGCGCATTTGCTTTTCCTGGCTGCGTATATTTAGCTACAAAAGGATTTTCTGCAAAATCACTCGCCACCGCAATTGGTTTCACACAATGTATAGGTATGTTAGGTGGAGCAGCTGGGCAATTTGTTGTAGAGCCAATGTTAGCAGATGGTTTAAGCTACAAATTTTTTTGGATTGGTGCTGGTATTCTTTGTATTATTCCTGCAATTGCAATGCTAATTCTAACACCAAAAGCTTCCCAAGAAGAAATTGAAAAAAGTAAAAACACTTCTTTTATAGAACCTTTTAAAATAATTTTCAGCAACAAAGATTCGTGGTTATCTGGAATCATTTCAGGATTATTGTTTATTCCTACAACTATTTTTGCAATGACTTGGGCGGTTGCATTTTTCAAACTCGATCTTGGTTTTGATGCACAAAATGCTGCTTTAACTGCTGCAATGGCATCATTAGGTTGGGTTGTGGGTTGTCCTTTAATGGGAATGTCTACAGACAAAATAGGCTTACGAAAACCAATCATTTTAATTGGATGTATTGGAATGATAATAATGTTGTTACAACTTATTTATTTACCAGATTTAATGAATTCTAAAATTACCTTATTCATTTTTGGAGTATTTTCTGGCGTTGCAATGATCCCATATTCTGTAATAAAAGAAGCAAATCCTGATTACGTAAAAGGCTCTGCTACTGGCGTTCAAAACTTTTTAACTTTTGGTGTAACGTCTTTGGTAGGTCCTTTATTTGCAAAAATGTATGGAAATCAACTTACAACAGTTACTGACAAATTAGGGCATTTTCATCATGCGATTTGGTTCTGGATAATCGGAATATTTATCGCCATTATTCTAACCTTATTATTAAAAGAAACTGGTCACAAAACACAATAAAAAAATCCGCTCTATGAGCGGATTTTTTTTTATCTATGTAATTCTGAATTACTTTCTCCAGAATTTATAAGTATTAATCAAACCATTTGTAGAAGCATCATGAGAAGTTACTTGCTCATCATTTTCTAACTCTGGTAAAATAACATTTGCCAATTGCTTTCCTAATTCAACTCCCCATTGATCAAAAGAAAAAATATTCCAAATTACGCCTTGAACAAAAATTTTGTGCTCATACATCGCAATTAAATTTCCTAAAACTTTCGGTGTTAAAACTTCGTATAAAATTGAGTTCGTTGGACGATTTCCTTCAAATATTTTAAAAGCCGTTAAGAAATCAATTTCTTCTTTCGATTTACCCGCTTTTTCTAATTCAGCAACCACAGTTTCTTCATCTTTTCCAAAAGCTAAAGCTTCTGTTTGTGCAAAGAAATTTGATAATAATTTTGCATGATGATCTCCCAAAACATTCAACGAATTAGCTCCTGCAATAAAATCTGCTGGAATTAATTTTGTTCCTTGATGAATTAATTGATAAAAAGCATGTTGTCCATTTGTACCCGGCTCTCCCCAAATAATAGGTCCTGTTTCGTAATCAACTTTCTTTCCATCACGACCTACATATTTACCATTCGACTCCATATCTCCTTGCTGAAAATATGCTGCAAAACGAGATAAATACTGCTCGTAAGGTAACAAAGCAACAGAATCAGCTCCAAAGAAATTGTTATACCAAATTCCTAAAAGTGCCAATACAACTGGAATATTTTGATCTAAAGTTTCTGTTTTAAAATGTAAATCCATTTCGTGAGCTCCTTCTAATAACTCTTCGAAATTATCAAAACCAACTGCCAAAGAAATGCTCAAACCAATCGCACTCCATAACGAATAACGACCACCGACCCAATCCCAAAACTGGAACATATTTGCCGTGTCGATTCCAAAATTTGCAACACCTTCTGCATTTGTTGATAATGCCACAAAATGTTTCGCAACATCATCATCTTGCGCATCCGAATTCAAAAACCATTCTTTCGCAGAAAAAGCATTCGTCATTGTTTCTTGCGTTGTAAATGTTTTTGAAGCAACAATAAACAACGTTGTTTCTGGATTAATTGCTTTAAACGTTTCAGCCAAATGCGTTCCATCAATATTCGAAACAAAATGAATATTTAAACGAGTTTTATAATGTTTCAACGCTTCTGTAACCATCACTGGACCAAGGTCAGAACCTCCAATTCCGATATTGACAACATCCGTAATTTCTTTTCCAGAAAAACCTTTCCATTCACCAGAAATCACTTTTTCAGAAAAAGATTTCATTTGTTCTAACACCTCATTAATTTGAGGCATCACATCTTTTCCATCAACCAAAACCTCTTCATTAGAGCGATTACGTAAAGCCGTATGCAAAACAGCACGCTTTTCTGTCACGTTGATTACGTCACCATCAAACATTTGTTGAATTGCCTGATCAAGATTCATTTCTTTAGCTAAATCAACTAAAAGTTGAATCGTTTCTGCATTGATTCTATTTTTCGAATAATCCACTAATAATGATGGATATTGAATAGAAAATTCTTCGAAACGATTTGCATTTTGAGCAAATAATTCTTTGATTGACGTATGTTGAATCGATTGAAAATGTTTTTCTAACGCATTCCAAGCATTCGTAGTTGTTGGATTGATTGTATTTAAAGCCATAATATTTTTAGTATTCTTTCCTTAACAAATTTAATCATTTCAAGCTCATCTCAAAACCAATGTAAGTTACGATAACGTTTTAGATAAAAATTTTATGAAATAATTAATAATCGATTGATGTAACCTTTTTCAAAACAATGCGTCATATCACAAACAACAAAGTTATGCGCAGCTATTTTTTTGGATTAATTTTAAGTACTTGTACAATTATTCAAGCTCAAATTCAATTAAAAGGAACAGTAAAAGACACTGATCATCTTGCAATTCCGTATTGTTCTATTGGAATTAAAAATTCTGATATTGGAGCAATAACAGATGAAAATGGTCAATTTTCACTTGAAATTCCTGAAAATTTGGCAAAAAATGAATTAATTTTTGATGCTGCTGGTTTTAATTTAATTTCAAAATCGGTTCAAGAAATTCAAGAAAATTCTTTTGTTATATTAACTGAAAAATCAATTTCATTGTCAGAGGTGACGCTGAAAACAGAAAAAATGAAAGAGAAAATCATTGGGCAAAAAACTCGTCCAATGCTAACTTTCTCGAAAATGTTTGATGAAAATGTACCGACAATCGAACAAGGAAATATTTTTGAAATTTATCCTACTACAAAACTAAATGCGTTTAACTTTCATATTATTCCGAGTTCAAAATTTGAAGAAATTACGCTGAAAGTTAATATTTATTCGGTCAAGAACGGATTACCCGTAGAATCTATTTTAGATGAAAATATTATTTATAAAACTTCTACAACTGGATGGCAAAAAATTGATTTAGCACCTTATAAATTTCGTTTCAAAAATGTAGATCAAATTGCTGTAACACTGTAATTAGTCAACTATAAAAAACTTCAACAAGAAGATTTTGTTTTTGGTATTTCTGCTAAAAAATCTTTAGCAAAAGACATATTGTTTAGGTATCAAAGTCAAGGAAATTGGGAAGCTTCAGCAGGCGTTTTCATCGCTAATTTAGATATTTTATATTCAAAAGATAAATTAACTATAACAGAAGAAAAACCTGAAGAAGTTGATACAAAAACACAAGAATTAATTTCTTATTATCAACATAAAGAGAAGGCTAAAAAGTCTGTTTACGGAAAAAATAAAACTGGAAAATACATTGATTTGGCTGATGCAAAAATCTATTACGAAGAATATGGTGAAGGTGAACCATTGATTTTTTTGCATGGAAATAATGGAAGTATTGAAGATTTTTATCAACAAATTCCATTTTTTACTAAAAATTATAAGGTTATTGCAATTGATACGCGAGGACAAGGAAGAAGTACAGATTTATCAGAATCGGCATATACTTACGAAACGTTTGCAAATGATTTATTTCAAATAACACAAAAACTTAACCTAAAGAAAGTTAATCTCATAGGTTGGAGTGATGGTGGAAATACAGCTTTAATTTTTAATTCTAAATATCCTGAATTAGTTGATAAAATCGTAACAATTGGTGCTGTTCTAAATCCAAATGGTGTGAATGATGATTTGCTTGAAAATTTGAGAAAACAAGTTAATAATCCTTCAGAAAATACAAATATACGTTTAATCAACTTAATGTTAAATGAACCAAATATTACGAAATCTGAATTAAATAAAATTCAAAATCCTGTATTAGTAATTGCTGGAGAAAAAGATGTGGTAAAAGAAATTCATACTAAAGAGATTCAGCAAAATATTAAAAATTCAGAATTATTCATCATTCCAAATTCGACACATTATGTTCCTTTCGAGCAACCAAAAGTATTGAACGAAGCTATTTTGAAGTTTTTGAAAGATTAATAAAAAAGTTATCATACAATTCAAATTGAGTATCACAAGGATAACCTATCAATTCAAAATTTCTTTTATCTTGATTTAAAACTTCTATTTCTTTACAACTATGACATAAAGTTATATCTTCTATCAAATAATCATTTTCATCTAAAAATAGAATAGAACTATCAGGTTGGTAGCCGCAACCAGAATAAGCAACAGTGAAATTTTTACCTTTCAAATTTTCTTGATAATTCACCATTATTGTTTTCAATTCATTTATCTGATTTTCTGAAAGCTGAATTGGTTTTTTATAAAGAGTTGAATCAAAAGGTATTTTTTTGTGTATAAAGTCACGGAAACTTAAACGTTTTTCTGCAAAAATCTTCCATTTATTTTGAGCAATAGTGTCATTTTTATCTTTTGGTTCAAAAGCCAAAATTCCATAATTATATTCTACAAAAACAATTTTCTTTGTCTTGTTGAATGGATATTCATTATACATTTGAGGTATAAAATTGTAATCGCGAATTTTACATGTAGAATCATAATTGTTGTTTTGTTGAGCACACAACAAACTTGACGATAAAATGATTAGTATAAAAAGGAAACTATTTCTCATATAGTAAAGATAATAAAAGACTTGGTATAAATTATCCAAACACCTTATCTTTACCCAACTAAACCAATTCAATGAAATACATCAAAGGATTTTTTGTGCTCATCTGGCGCATTTGGATGATTTTATTAGCCGCAATTTATGTGTTAACAATTGGCGTTTTCATCGTGTTACCATTGGCAAATTTCGATAAAACATTTCCTTATATCTACCCTTTTATTCGTTATTGGGGAAAGTTTGTTTTGTATGGAACTGGATTTCGAATTGATTATAAAAAACTTGTTCCACTCGATCCAAAAGAAAATTATATTTTTATAGCTAATCATACTTCGGTGATGGATATTATGTTGATGCTAACCATTCTAAAACATCATCCAATTGTGTTTGTTGGCAAGGCAGAATTGCTTAAAATCCCTATCTTTGGACGAATATTCGAGCGAATTTGTATTCCAGTCGACCGAAAAAGTGCTCGTAGCAAAGCACAAGTTTATCCCGAAGCAAAGAAAAAATTAGACAAAGATCTTAGTATCTTTATTTTTCCGGAAGGTGGAGTTACGAATGGAAAAGAATTTGAAATTTATTTGGATCCTTTTAAAGACGGAGCATTTAACATCGCGATTGAAACCAAAACACCTTTGGCTGTTATTGCTATTCATGGATTAAATAAAATGTTTCCGTTTAATTGGTTTAGAGGATATCCAGGAAAAATAAAAGTTCGATTATTAGCTACTTTCGACACCAAAGATTTAGACGTTAAAAAAGATAAAGTGGCACTGAAAGAAGCTGCTTTCAACACAATATTAAAAGACTTAGAACAATGAAAAATTTAGTTTATGTTGCAATAGGAACTGCATTAACGCTGGCAAGTTGTAATAAACAAACTTCATCATCTACCGAAATAGAAGCAAAGGATAATCAAACTTTTGCTGATTTAGATAAAGCTCGCATCAAACATTTGAGTTTGGATATCGAAACTGATTTTGATACACATCAAATAAAAGGTTCGGCGGCTTATACATTCGAAAATAATCAAGCAAAACAATTGATTTTAGATACCGAAAAACTAACAATTGATTCAGTTTTATTAGCGAATGGTCAAAAAACGACATACAAATTAGGTGAAAAAGATTCAATTAAAGGTCAAGCCTTAATCATTGATGTTACGCCAAATGATACAATTGTAAAAGTTTTCTACAAAACTTCGCCTGATGCAAATGCTTTACAATGGTTAAATCCGCAACAAACACACGATAAAAAACATCCGTTTTTATTGTCTCAAGGACAAGCAATTTTAACACGTTCTTGGATTCCGATTCAGGATACACCAAGTGTTCGCCTTACGTATGATGCAAAAGTAAAAACGCCAAAAGATTTGTTGCCTTTGATGAGTGCAATCAATCCGAAAGAGAAAAATGCAGAAGGAGTTTACACGTTCAAAATGCCTCAACCAATTGCACCTTATTTGATTGCTTTAGCTGTTGGTGATGTACAATATCAACCGATCGATAACAGAACGGGTGTTTATGCAGAACCTGGATTATTGAAAGCTGCCGCTTGGGAATTTGCTGATATGGGAAAAATGGTAACTGCTGCAGAAAAATTGTACGGAAAATATCCTTGGGAACAATTTGATGTATTGGTTTTACCTCCTTCATTTCCGTTTGGAGGAATGGAAAATCCGCGTTTAACATTCGCAACACCAACTGCAATTGTAGGTGATCGTTCGATGACGAATTTGATTGCACACGAATTAGCGCACTCTTGGTCTGGAAATTTAGTAACGAATTCTACTTGGGATGATTTCTGGGTAAATGAAGGATTTACGGTTTATTTCGAGCGTAGAATTATGGAAGAATTAGAAGGAAAAGATTATGCAGATATGATTTCTGTGATCGGATTTCAAGATTTAGAAACTTCAATGAAAAATATTCCTGAAAAATATACTTCTCTTAAAGTTGATATGACAGGCGCTAATCCTGATGATGCTTTTTCTGATGTTCCTTATGATAAAGGTTACTTATTTTTGAAAATGTTAGAAGATAAATATGGACGAGAAAAATTTGATCAATTCTTGAATCAATACTTTTCTTCGCATGCTTTCCAAACGATGACAACAGAAAAATTTGTAGATTATTTGAAAGCTAATTTGACGAATGGTGACGATTCATTTGTTCAAGAATGGATTTACAATACTGGTTGGCCAAAGGATTTGAAAAAACCTACTTCAAAATTATTTGATTTAGCAGAAGCTCAGTTAAAACAAGATATCACTAACGGAAGAAATAAAATTGCGCCTAAAAAAGTTGCCATTTCTACGAAATCGACAAACGAATGGGTTCATTTTATTCGTCAAATCGACACGACTAAAAATACGAAACAAGATTTAGCTTATTTGGATGCGATTTATGATTTTACAAATTCTAAAAATCCTGAAATAGAAACAGCTTGGTACGAAAAAGCATTTTTAATGCATTATGATAAAGTCAATGCTAATGCGAAGGAATTCTTAGTAAATGTTGGTCGTCGTAAGTTTTTAGAGCCTTTATACTTAGCCCTTAAAGAATCTAATCAATTAGATTTAGCAAAAGATATTTACAAAGATGCACGTCCAAATTATCATTTTGTTGCGCGTCAAACAATTGATATCATGTTAAATTACAAACCATAAAAACATGGCAATTGTAGCATATACAGACGGTTCTTCATTGGGAAATCCTGGTCCTGGAGGATTTGGTTGCATTCTGTTGGAAACAGAGAAAAAAGTAAAAAAAGAAATTTCTCAAGGTTTTCGATTAACAACCAATAACCGAATGGAGTTGCTGGCTGTGATTACAGCTTTAGAAACACTAAAATTTACAAATACGGAAATTACCATTATTACCGATTCTAAATATGTGGTAGATGCAGTAGAAAAACGCTGGGTTTTTGGCTGGTTACAAAAGAATTTCAAAGGAAAGAAAAATTCGGATTTATGGCGACGTTTTTTGGATGTTTACAAAATTCATCGTGTAAAATTTCAATGGATAAAAGGTCATGCTGGACATCATTGGAACGAAGAAGCAGATAAATTGGCTGTTGCAGCAGCAAATGATCCTGCAAATTTTAAAGTAGATTCTTTCTTTGAAATTCATCAAAACGAAGAATAATTTCTACTTTTGTGAGGCAGAGAGAAAAATGAAAATGAAGACGTTGTGGAGATTTCTCCTATTACTTTTAATCACAGTTTATAGTTGTTCACCTAAAAAGGAAAAAGGTGATATGATCTACTTTAGTGGACGAATTGCGAATGCGCAAACAGATAGCATTTATATCTTATTGAATAATCGAGAAAAAGCGTTTGCTTTAGATTTTGATGGAAATTTTTCAGATACTATTCAATTAGTCGATGGAGGTTATAAAAAACTTTCTATCGAGCGAGAAGAGTTTCCTATATATCTTATTCCTGGTGATAGTTTAATTTTAAACACAGATTTAAAACAACTTGAAAATAATTTCAAATTCTCTGGAAAAGGAAAAAATAGAAACAATTATTTAGCTGAAAAAAGTTTTAAAACAGATAAATTCTTAACAGACAATACAGAATTATTCAAATTAGCTCCACCTGATTTCAAAAATCAAATCAAACGATTTCATCAGAAAATTTTTGATGAATTAGAAAAATTAGAAGTTAATGGATCATTCATTAAAACTGAAAAAACAAATCTTAATTACGATTTTATCAATTTATTGTACATGTACAAGGATTCTTATACGTATTACAACCCTGCTTCGCAACAATTACCTGTTAATTTCTTGACAGAATTGGATGATATCGATTTGGATAATGACGAAGATTATAGAACCTATCAAAGTTATCGTAATATTGTATTAACAAATTTGCAAGAAAAACTATATCAAGGAATTTCTGCTGATGCTTTGTTAGAAAATATCAAAAGTCAGTCAATTAAAAATGGTTTTATTAATTCGCTTATTTACGAATTAGATTCAAAAGACCCAAACAGTAAAGCAATTTATCAGGCAATACAAAAGCATTGTAATTATCAACCTTGGTTGGATGAAGCTGCAAAACGAATGAAAAAATTTAGTTAATAACTTAAAAAATCGCTTTCATATTTTGAAAGCGATTTTTTTAACATTTTTTATTCTACTGATATACAAAACCCTATAATTGATTTACGGTTTCCCGTATTTTCTTAGGCAACCTTTTACGCAAATTCGCATCTTTAATAGAAATCAATTAATAATGTCAAAGCCAAAAAGGATTCACAAGACTTACAAAAAGTCTATTTTTAGTAAAATGAAAGTAAAACCTGTTAATTTATTGCTTTTTACGGCAATTGCCTGTTTTATTTATGTTTTAGTTTTTCTAAATTAATTGAAATAAATATTCATAACAATCGTTTAGAGTATATTTGTAAGAATCTATATTATACTTTATTAACTCATGAATGTTTACAAGCTTTTAAAATTAAATTGGTTAATTAAAAATCATAGGATTAAATTTCTTGGAATGTATCTTTTACATAAAACAAATCAAAGATATATTGCTGTTAACTTTGATCCTGTTATGGCTTGTAATCTCCGTTGTAAAATGTGTTATTTTACAGATGAGAATTATGTAAAAAAGACGAAAGGAGTTTTTCCAAAAGAAGATTTGTCGATTTTGGCTGATAAGATGTTTGGTAGAGCACTCAAATTACAAATTGGTTGTGGTACAGAACCTACATTGTACAAAGATTTAGCTCATATTGTTACGCTAGGTAAACAACATAAAGTTCCTTATATATCACTTACGACCAATGCAAATCTACTAACCAAAGAAAAAGTAAAAGAACTTGTAAATAATGGATTAGACGAATTTACTATTTCTTTACATGGTGTGCACCAAAATTCTTACGAAGATTTTATGGGAAAAGCTTCTTTCGAAAAATTTCACGAAGCTCTAAAAGCAATTAAAGAAGAGAAAAAGAACAATCCTAATCTTATTCTAAGAATTAATTACACGTTTAATAAAGATAATTTTTTCGAATTAAAAGATTTCTTTTCTCTATATGGACAATATGATCCAAATATTTTACAAATTCGACCAATGAAAAGCATGGGCGATACAGAATATCAGGATACGGATATTTCAAGCCTAAAAAATCAGTATGATTCAATTCTAAATAACATTAAAATAGAATCTAAAAAAAGAGGAATGACTTTATTAGCAACCTCAACTTATCATGAATTAATGAATGCTACGAATGTTGAAAGTTTAGTCTACAATTATACCTATTGTTACATTAGACCTGGCTATACCTGGCAAAATGAATTTGACTATAAAAAGGATACTTTTAATGATTTTTCAAAAAAAATAGGTTTACCGAAAGAACTTCTAAGTCATGTTTTTTCAAGTCGAAAACAAATGGATCAACTTAAAACAAAAACATCTTTAAATTATAATATTATCGAATAAGCACTTAACTTCGTTTCAAATTCTATGAAATGACAAAAGCTGAGGCGAGAAAATATTATCGAACATTAAGGAAATCTTTCTCAAAAGAAGAAGTAACGAATTTGAGTTCTCAAATTTTTAAACACATCCAACAATTCGATTTTTCTACTGAGCAGACTTTCCATATTTTTTTACCCATCGAAAAAAATAACGAAATCAATACTTATCCAATTATTGATTGGTTATTTCAGCAGAAGAAAGATGTAATTTTACCTTTAGTTGTTGGTGAAGATATGATCAATTGTAAAGTTGAAAAAGGTGTTAAAACAACTCTTAATTCTCTTCATATTCCAGAGCCTATTCATTATACAGAAGTTGATTCATCAACCATTGATGTTATTTTTATTCCAATGTTTGTTGCCGATAAACAAGGAAATAGAGTTGGTTATGGTGGTGGTTATTATGATAAGTTTTTAGCAAGATGCAGACCTAATTCAAAAAAAATAGGTCTAACTTATTTTAGACCTATCGAACGTATTGATGACGCTTATTTCGGCGATTTTCCACTAGATTTTTGTATTACTCCGGAAGGAATTGAATCTTTCTGAATCGAATCTTTTCTATCATTTAATGTTTTAAAATAGAATTTAAATTCGCGTTGAAATTTTATCGGTTCTTGTTTCAAAACAAATATTCCAACATGATTATTCATTTCAATTAATTTTTTATCCGAATTGAAATAGTTAATTGTATAAGAAATTCTCTTTATCGAATCTGGTGTAATAGAATCTTTAGGTAAAATTGCAAATTTAGAAACTGATGTATACGTCACTTTTTTTGCACGAAGATCTCTTAACAACGAATAAATTTCTGTTGTATCTTTTTTCGGAAAATAAGACAATAACTGATCGCGCAATAAACTGTCTACCACCGTATCGCTTGTATTAGAAGCCAAAGCTGATAGTTCGTACAACTCACGTAGTTTTTGTTTTGCAATAAAATTTACAGCTTCTACAGAATCCATTTTACTACTGACGGTTGAAGCTTCGTTTTTATACCCTTTTATTGCTTCCGGGTTATAATCTCCTTTATATTTATCGTCTTTACACGAAAATATAATCCAAACACTCATTAGCAAAATCATGCTAAACTGAACCATTTTACTTATCGTTCTCATCTTGTTGGATTTTAAATTTTAATTTTACTATTTTACCGTTTTTTCTTTCCGATTCAATCAAAGAAAAATTCTTTAACGAAGTCGTAGGCATTGTAACCAAATTAATATATTGTTGTTTCGAAAGAATTTCTACACCAAAAAAATCATTGTCATACACTTGATAAATCAATGCATCATCGGCAATCATTTGATTTAATTTTGTGATACGTTGTTTCAGATCCTTTGCTGAATTTGAATAATAATACAGCATAATTTTATAATCATCAGGCTCTAATAAAAGCTTTTCTGGCTGATTGTATTGATGTAAATTAACCTTAAACGTATCTTGTTTATAATATGGAGAAGTGACAAACATTTTGATCGTATCTTTTTGAGATTCGAACTTAATACAACCTGTTTTTGTTGATAAATACAAAGGCGTAAAGCCTTCTCTAATAATTGTAACCTCAACAGAATTGTTAATTGCAGTTTGTCTATCCGAATCGACAAAACAAAACTCATATTCGCGCTGATCGAAAAATGAATAATAAACCGCTGCTCCAATTCCACTCAACAAAACTACCGCAGATGCAATAATCGAAATTAATTTCAATTTTGGTTTTTGTTTCGGATTTTTTTCTTGGTTATCTATTATTTCTTTTTCTATTGATGTAACTTCTTTTGGAATTTCGATTTCTAATTCTTCTGAAGTTATATTTTCTATCGGTAAATTTTCACTTTCTTCTGCTTCAATAGTCGATTCTGTTGTAGAATTTGTGCTAAATCGTTCATTTTTTTGTGTTTGAACAAAATGTGCCCAATTCTTAAAACCACAATATTGTGCCAAAAGATTCAGCATATCAATACGAGGAAGTTTCTTAAAATCTGACTTAAAATAGGTATAAAACCACTTTTCGCTTACGGTAGATCTGGTTTTATTGAATAAATCGTCCTGAAAAGTTGTAATTTCTTGACCTTTCCAATCGGAGATATCTTCGGATTGAGCAGAATTTTCTTCTAAAAATCGATTTGCGATCGTTTTTTTCAGAATTTCGAAAATTTCTATATCTGTAAATTTGCTCAAAAATTAAAATTTATAAGATTGGTTTTCAATGTTTTGTAAAATAAAACTTATTTTACAATTTATGTTTTAATACAAGTACAAATAAAATAATTTTTTTTATATGATACATTGTATTTCTTTATTAATGCGATGTTAAATGATTTCTGTTATTGTAAAATATTTGTTGAATATTAATTTGATCGATTACAATAATCTTACAACGATTTTACTTAGAAAAGCTTGAATGTCAGCTTAACTTTGATTCAATAAAATGATTAAAAACAAATCATCAAAAACTAAAATCAATTAAACATTTAAAAAATTAAAGTTATGAAAAAATTAGCATTAAACGTAATCGTATTAGGAGTATTCGGAACTGCATTTGGTTTATCTTCTTGTAATTTATTTGGATCGAAAGAAACAAAAACTGAAACAGAAGTTAAAAATGATACAATTACAACAATAGAAGATTCTATTAAAATAGATTCAATCGGAAAAGATTCAGTTGTAATCAAAGATTCTACTGTTATAAAAGAGCAACCTATAAAAGTTGAAACGACTACAACTACGACAACAGAGAAAAAATAATTTGTAGAGTAAATTTAATAAAAATCAAATGAAAAAATTAGCGTTATTCGCATTCGCAGCAATCACTTTTACTGCAATTTCTTGTAAACAAGAGCCAAAAGTAGGAGAACCAACAACTTTCGTTGAAGATTCTGTGATTGTTGAAAAAACTGAAGTTCCTGCGGCTGATTCTGTAGAAGGAGTTACTGTAGATTCTTCGAAAACTGTAAATCCGGCAGAAGTTTCTAAAGATTCTGTTGTGAAATAAAACTCGAAAACTCAACAAAAAAAATCCGCTTATAAAGCGGATTTTTTTTGTTTCTATATCTTAGATTAAGATTCTTTCAGCGATTTAATATCAATCACAAAACGATATTTAACATCAGATTTCATCATACGTTCGTACGCTTCATTAATATTTTGAATATCGATCATTTCAACATCAGAAACGATATTATGTTCTCCACAAAAATCTAACATTTCTTGTGTTTCTTTGATTCCTCCAATTAAAGAACCCGCTAAATTGCGACGTTTCATCACCAATAAACCTCCGTGAACAGCATCTAAAGGCTCGATAGCGCCAACCATACACATAGTTTTATCTAATTTTAATAATTGTAGATATGGATTAACATCGTGTTTTACAGGAATAGTATTCAATAAGAAATCAAATGTATTTTGATGCGCTTTCATTTGTTCTGCATCTTTCGAAATCAAAACCTCATCAGCTCCTAATTTCTTTGCATCTTCACCTTTCGATTCAGAAGTTGTAATCATCACAACGTGAGCGCCCATTGCTTTCGCGAATTTTACGCCCATATGACCCAAACCTCCTAAACCGATTACACCAACTTTATCGCCAGCTTTAACATTCCAATGACGCAAAGGCGACCATGTCGTAATTCCTGCACATAACAAAGGCGCAGCGGCTTTTACATCGATATTTTCTGGAACACGAAGTACAAAATCTTCTTCAACTACAATGTTTTCTGAATATCCTCCGTAAGTAATTCCGCCATGTTTAGAATTTTTAGAATTGTAAGTTCCTGTAAAACCATTTTCACAATATTGTTCTAAACCTTCGTCGCACGAATGACAATGTTGACAAGATTCTACCATACAACCTACTCCAACCAAATCTCCAACTTTAAACTTTGTTACTTCTGAACCAATTTCTTTAATTCTTCCAATAATTTCGTGCCCTGGTACCACTGGATAATTCGGTTTTCCCCAATCTCCTTTTGCTGTATGAATATCGCTGTGACAAACTCCACAATACTCGATATCGATAAAAATATCTTTCGGTGATAATGTACGTCGTTCTATTGTATGTGGTACTAAAGCATCTGTTTCGTTGAATGCTGCATATGTTTTTGTATTCATTATTTATTTAATTAAATATTTTCTTAATAATTCTGGTTTTAGAGCTTTATTATTATGACATTCTATTTTAACATTAATTTTAGGACCTAAAAATTGATTAAATTTTATACAATTATCAACTTGATAAAATTTATTATCTGATTTTAACAATAAGAATGGAATACTTTCTCCTGGTCCTTTAGTGGAAATCATTGCTGATGATAAAATTCCACCTACTGCTCCGTACATACCTCCAAGTGAGGCATCAGAAGTTCTTTTTACGGGAATAAATTCTGAATAAAAATAATCATCATTTTCATAATATATTTTTATAAATCGATTCATTACCGCAGGAATAGAAACTTTCATCACTTTAGATTCTAATTCATTTATACTTTTTAAGTTAAAATATAAATCTCCTTTATAAACTACTGCAAATGGTGTTTTTAATAATTGTTTCTTATTAATATTTTTAAATAACATTAAATCGTTTGCGTTATTGTAAACGTACTCTCCATTCTCAATTCCCTCAATATTTTCGTTAGAAGTAGGAATTTTATTATTCAAATCTTCTAAAGATTCATAAATTCCTTCAGGAAAAATATTTTTTATGAAATTTTGTTTTATTTCAGGAATATTCACTGAGAAATCTACTGAATCAAACTCTACATTTAAAACATCATCTTTACTAATAGAAATATTTGTAAAAGGATTATTTGGTTCCTTATATTCATAAAGATAATCACTAATTAGGATATCTTTAGCCAATATCTTATTACCATCATTCAATATTAAAGTTGCTTTTTTAATATATTGTCCAAAAAAAAAGTAGCACATAAAATAAATAATGTAAATAGTTTTTTCATTCAATAATATTTGTCATAAATATATTAAAAAATCCACCTGAATAATCAGATGGATTTTGAATATTAATTATTAATCATTTTTTTTCGAACATTCTCTATGTTATATTCATTTTTGTTTTCACAATCAAATGTTAAGTTTAATCGTGATTTAAAATATTCATTAAATCGTTTACAATTTTTAATTAAATAAAACTTTTGATCATTATTAATTAAAATAACTGGACGAAAATTATCTTTAGCTCCTACAGAAGCCATTATAGCACCACCTATTGCTCCTCCAACAGCTGCTCCAGCTATAAATGAACCTGAACTTTTCAAGGGCATATCTGTATAATAATAATTATCATTTTTATATTTAACGCGTACATATCTATTTATTGGATGCATTAATACAAAACTTGTTTTTGCTTCTTTCGATTCATTTTTATCTATTCCTTTAACTCCAAAATATAATTCATCTCTATAAACTATAGCAAAAGGATCTTTTAAAATTTTATCATTAGATTTAAACTTGAATGTCATCAAATCTTTTGGTCTTTCATATAAATTTTGACCTTCTTCTCTTCCAATGATTGTTTCTGTAGATGTTGGTTGTTTTTTATAAAAATCTTCAATCGTTTGATAAATACCTTCTGGTAAGTCATTTTCAAAAAAAACTTCTTTAATTTCAGGAACTTTCTCTGAATAATTTATAGAATCAAATTTTATATCTATTACATGTTTTATAGGAAGATTCTGTAATGTATAAGGGTTATCTTGTTCTGTGAACTGATACATTTTTCCTGAATAAATTACATCTCGAACTTCTAAAGACGTTCCATCTTTTAAGCTAAAAGTTGCTTCTTTTATATATTGTCCAAAAGAGAAAGTGGAACATAAAATAAATAATGTAAATAGTTTTTTCATTCAATAATATTTTTCATAAATATATTAAAAATCCACCTGAATAATCAGATGGATTTTTGAGTTATTATAATTGATTTTATTACTTCAATTTTTTGATTCCCATGTTCCATAATGTGAATGCATATTTATCAGCAGTTTCATTGATCACAACTTCTGTCGAACGACCAGCTCCGTGACCAGCTTTTGTTTCAATTCTAATTAAAACAGGATTATCACACGCTTGTTTAGCTTGCAAATTCGCAGCAAACTTGTACGAATGCGCAGGAACAACACGATCATCGTGATCACCAGTTGTAACTAATGTTGCAGGATAACAAGTTCCTTCTTTTACATTGTGAACTGGCGAATACGCTTTCAAGTAATCGAACATTTCTTTGCTATCATCAGCTGTTCCATAATCATATCCCCAACCTGCACCAGCAGTAAATGTATGATAACGTAACATATCTAAAACACCAACCGCAGGTAATGCTACTTTTGCTATTTTTGGATTAATAGTTTCTGTAGCTCCAACTAATAAACCTCCATTAGATCCTCCTGATAATGCAGTGAAATCTGGCGAAGTATAATTATTCGTTTGTAAATATTCTGCTGCAGCAATGAAATCATTAAAAACATTCAATTTATTAAATTGACGTCCTCCATCGTGCCATTTTTTACCATATTCTCCACCTCCACGTAGGTTTGGAACTGCATAAATACCACCATTTTCAATCCAAGCAGCAGTTGCTGGACTAAATCCTGGTGTTAAACTAATGTTGAATCCTCCATATCCGTAAACAATTGTAGGATTTTTACCATTTTTCTTCAAACCTTTTTTATACGTGATTATCATCGGAACCTTTATTCCATCTTTTGATGTATAAAAAACTTGTTCTGAAATATAATCTTCTGAATTAAATTTCACATTTGGTTTGATGTAAACATCCGAAGAGCCTGTTTCTACATTGTATTTGTAACTTGTAGAAGGTGTAATATAATTTGAAAATCCGAAATAGATTTCTTTCTCTGATTTTTTACCTCCAAATCCTGAAGCAGAACCAACTCCAGGTAATGTAATTTGACGAACTTTTGTTCCATCATATTTATATTGCTCTACAACCGAAATTGCATCTTTTAAGTATTTAGCAAATAAATAACCTCCTGCAGTAGAAACTGATAATACATTTTCTGTCTCAGGAATAACTGTTTTCCAAGCACTCTCACTTAAATCAGTAATAGTTGCTTTTACAACTTTATTATTTGGAGCTTTATTATTTGTAAAAATGTAGAACGTTTCTCCATCATTATCAATTACAGAAGTATTTGTATCAAAATTATTCACAATCGTTTTGATTGGACTATTTGCTTGAGACAAATCTTGGTAATATAATTCGTTTCCTGTTGTTGTATTTGCTGCCGAAATAATTAAAAATCTTTCGTCATCTGTTAAATAAGCACCAACATAGCGACGAGGCGTTTCTGCTCCACCAAAAATCAATTGATCTTTTTTCTGAGCTGTTCCTAATTTGTGGTAATATAATTTGTGTTGATCTGTTTTTTCTGATAATTCAGATCCTTTTGGTTTATCATAAGAAGAATAATAGAAACCTTCGTTTCCTTTCCAAGCTGTACCAGAGAATTTAACATCAATCAATGTTTCTCCAACTTGTGTTTTATCTTTTGCATTCAAAACGATTACTTTTCTCCAATCCGATCCACCTTCTGAAATAGAATAGGCAACTAAGCTTCCATCTTTTGAAAAACTTACATCTGCTAAAGAAACAGAACCATCTTTTGAAAATTTATTCGGATCTAAGAAAACTTCTTCAGCTCCATTTTCTCCTAATTTACGGTACAAAACTGAGTGTTGTTGTAAACCATCATTTTTGTAATAGTAAGTATAATCACCTTCTTTGAATGGTGTCGAAATTTTTTCGTAATTCCAGATATCTGTCAACGATTTTTTCAATTGCGCACGTAACGGAATTTCATTCAAATAAGCATACGTTGCTTTATTTTGTTCAATTACCCATTTCTTTGTATCCTCAGATAAATCGTTTTCTAACCAACGATATGGATCTTGTACTTTTTCTCCGAAATATGTATCAACGTGGTCAACTTTTTTAGTTTCTGGATACTTTTTCTTATAACTCTGTGCATTCACTCCTAACATAAGGGCAACATTAAATAAAATAAAAGCAGTTTTTTTCATTTCTTTATATAATAGCTGTTTCTGTAAAGATAATAAAACCAAAAAGATAAATTGGTATTGAAAAAAATGATTTAAATTTGCGCAAAATCTCTCTCAGATTTTAGATTTAAAATGAATACTTAACACTTCGCGGCAACTTAACGTTTAATTCATTTTGATTTAATTTTTTATCAATTATTTTTAACACGTAAAACCTAAAAAGATGACTTTAGAAAAGTCTTTAACAGCCAAAATTAGGTCAATTTTTTCGTTGATTAAGCAATCTTTTTCAAGCGAGAACTTAGACTTAACCGCGATACCAATCAGAAAATCTGTATTCTTGTTAGCTATTCCAATGATGTTTGAAATGGTTATGGAATCTGTCTTTGCTTTGGTCGATTTATATTTTGTAGGCCATTTAAAAGAAAGTGCATTCGCCATACAAACCGTTGGTCTTACAGAATCTTTATTAACAATTATTTATTCTATTTCGATCGGAATAAGTATGGCAGCAACTGCTATTATTGCACGAAGAATAGGTGAAAAGAAGCCTGAAAAAGCTTCAGAAAGTGCTTCGCAAGCAATTTTATTATCCATATTAATCACTGTTGTGGTGAGTATTTTAGGATTCATATTTGCCAAAGATTTATTGATTTGGATGGGCTCTACTGAACAAGCTGCTGAATATGGTAAAAACTTTACCAAAATCATGATGTTAAGTTGTTTGAGTATTGTTCTCTTATTCTTGATAAATGGAATTTTTCGAGGTGCCGGAAATGCTGCAATTGCCATGAAAAGTTTGTGGTTAGCAAACGGGATTAATATTATTTTATGTCCAATTCTTGTACGCGGTTGGTTCTTTTTTCCTGAAATGGGATTAGAAGGAGCTGCATTATCAACCGCAATAGGAAGAAGTTGTGGTGTACTTTATCAATTGTATTGTTTGAAACAAAAAGACTCCTTAATCCAAATCAAATGGTCTTATTTTGTTCCAAAGTCTAAACTAATTCTCAATATTGTACGAATTGCTGTTCCCGCTATAGTACAATACATTATTGCAAGTTGTAGTTGGATAATTCTTGCACGAATTGTTGCTCAATCTGGTGGAGAAATTGCATCGTCTGGTTATCAAACAGCCTTACGATTGATGATGTTTTTTATGTTACCTGCTTGGGGATTAAGCAATGCTGCAGCAACATTAGTAGGTCAAAATTTAGGAAATAAAAATCCAGAAAAAGCAGAAAAATCTGTTTTAATGACAATGAAATTCAACATTATTTATATGTTGATTGTAAGTGTTATTTTCTATGGATTGAGCAATTATTTGGTTTCGATATTTACAACAGAAGCGCATATCAAACTTGTTGCAAAAGAAGGAATGTATATTTTGGCAAGTGGTTTTCTATTATATGGAATTGGAATGGTGATGATGAATGCATTTAACGGAGCAGGTGATACAATGACACCAACGATAATCAATTTTGTTGGATTTTGGTTATTTCAAATTCCGTTAGCTTATGTACTTTCTTATCATTTCAATTTGAAAGAAGAAGGCGTATTTATTGCAATTCCTGTTTCGGAAACTTTTATAGCTGTTTTGGCTTTTATACTCTTTAAAAGAGGAAAATGGAAATCGAAAATGGTATAAAAAAATCGCTCATATGAGCGATTTTTTTATATGTTTTATCCTTTAAAAGTATAATATCTAGCACCTTTCAAATCTGGAATTTCAGTTTCAATGCGATCTAAGGCAAATCCTTTCGAAGCATTAATTGATGTTTTCAGATTTTTATTGTGTAAATCTTGGTATTGTTCAAAAGAAATCGCTTCTCTTTTATTTAAATAAGTGAACAAATCCATCTTATTCATTACATTTTTCCAACCTTCACCAATTTGTCCTTGAAAAACTTTTGATTTAGACCCAGAGCCATAAGCAATAAAACCAACTGTTTTTCCATTTAATTCTTCATTGCTATCTGCACTTACTTGTAGAGCCGATAAAAATGCTGTAAAAACTGAAGCTGTGTACATATTTCCGATTTCCGAAGAAGCACGTTGAGTTGGTTCAACTTTTTCTTTGATTAAGACTTTATATTCATCCGATTTTGAAACAACTTTCAAGTTATCATTCGAATTATCTTGATTGTTTTCTAATGCAAAAACATCAGAAAACATTCTTTTTCCTTGAAAAGCATAAGGTAAATGGAAAGCAATGTATCGCCAATTTTCGTACAATTTTCCTTCAACACCTGCTTTTTCTTTAAAATTAAAATAAGCTTCTCTTACTCTATTCTTATAACATTCGTTAGAATATTGCCCTTCGAAAACTGGTTCATCTGAAAAAATTTCGATTTCAGATTTTGTTGTTTCTAAAGCATTTAAAATTGTTGGATTAGAAGTTGCTTGATGTGGTTTAAAGAAATCAAAAACAGATTCCATTCCAATTCCCCAATTGTTATCAAAAGCAATCAAATCAGGTTGATTCGAAATTAACATCGCTACTGCACCCGCACCTTGCGTATATTCTCCAGTCGATTCTAATCCATATTTTGCATAATCCGCCGCAATTACAATTGCTTTTTTATCAGGATTTACACGAACATAATCAATAGAATTGTGCATTGCATCTACTCCACCAACACAAGCAAACGTCATATCCACAACATCTGTATGTCTAAAAGGTCGTTCACCAAATTGTTTAGCCAAAACAGATTCTACCAATTGTACTGCATAAGTTGCGGTTGGTTTTGCTCCATCTAAAGCGCTTTCTGTTCCTAAATAAATTCGTCCGATTTCAGTTGGATTTATATCAAAATCTGTGATTAATTTCAACAAAGCATTCGCAGCGATAGTTGCTGTATCTTCATGAACATCTAAAACAGACATTTTTTTTAACCCTAATCCTATTTCAAGTTTATCAGGATCAATATTGCGTTGAATTGCTAAATCTTTTATTGGTAAATATATATGCGGAACGTAGATAGAAGCCGCCTCTATTCCATACTTCATTTTCGTTGATTTTTAAGCGAACTTCAAAGTTAAGGGTATTTTAATTTTATTCTGGCATGAAATAAATCCTGAATTTTAAGAAATCTAATTTCATTATAAATTACTCAAAAAAGAATGCTTTTAATTATAATATTTCTTAAATTTAAGAGTATAATTTAAAATATCAATTTTCAAAATGGCACGTACTTTTTACAAATCAATTAAAAATTCTATCAAATATTGGTGGATTTTACTTATCATAGGATTACTATTTGTTGGATTAGGAATTTATTGTTTTGCATTTCCTACTGCATCATATGTAGCACTTTCAGTCTTCTTTGCAGTTTCGTTTTTATTTTCAGGAATTTCAGAAATTATCTTTTCCATTTCGAACAAAGATGAAATTGATAGTTGGGGCTGGACATTAACATATGGAATTATTACAACTATTGTTGGATTTATGTTAGTTATTAATCCAATTCTAAGTTTAGAAGTTTTTGCTTACTATGTAGGGTTTTTAATCTTATTTCGTTCGATATCTGGAATTAGTTATGCGTTCGATCTTAAAAATTATGGTGTAAAAGATTGGGGAATTTCTCTGTTCTTAGCTATTATTGGATTAATCATTTCTCTAATTTTATTATCATCTCCGCAATTAGCAGGTTTAACAGCAGTAGCTTGGCTTGGATTAGCTGTAATTTCATCAGGATTATTTGCTATTTTTATTTCGCTTCAATTGAAGAAAATAAAAGATTTACCAAATAATGTTTCAGATGATTTACGAAAACGATACGAAGAAATTCGAAAAGAAATTGAAGATTTTAAAAATCAATAAATAAAGAATTCCACTCAAAAAAAAGTGGAGTTCTTTATTTTTATAATATTGGTGCTAATAATCTGCATATAGATGCAAATGCACGATTGTACCAAGGTCTATTTTCCCACTTCTCAATGGTTAATAACTCAGAATTATTTCTATCAATCATAAACTGGGTACTCATTTGTTTTAATAAAGTCTCATTTTCAATTACAGAAGTAATTTCAAAATTAATCATAAAACTGCGGTAATCTAAGTTTACTGTTCCAATAAAAGCCAATTTATCATCGACAGTAATAGTTTTGGCGTGAATAAATCCTTTTTCGTACAAATAAACCTTCACACCTCGCTTCATCAAAGGTTTCAGGAATGATAACGAAGCTTGTTGAACAATTACTGAATCGCCTTTTTTAGGAATCATCAACTCAACTTCTACTCCAGAAGAAACTGCAATCATCATAGCTGTTTTAAATTCGTCACTCGGAATAAAATAGGGTGTACACAACTGCACTTTCTTTTTCGCCAAAGTAATAGCTAAAATCATCGCTTCCATTGCAGAATGTAGATCACTACCTGGAGAAGAAAGCCCGAAACTTACTGTCGCTGCATCTTCAAAAATCTTATTTCGAGAATTATAAAAGTAACTTGGATCAGAAATATTAAATTTCTCACCCTCTGTCATCATCCAATTCAAATAAAAATGCAATTGCAAGCTATTAATCGCCTCACCTTCTATCATTACAGAAGTATCTCGCCAATACACTTTATTATTAGGGCTTTTTTCTCCATTTTGATTAATATATTTATCGCTAATATTGATTCCACCCACAAAAGCTTTTTGACCATCTACAATCAAAATTTTTCGGTGATTACGATAATTTGAATTAGCTAAAGAAGAAAATCGAACAGGAAGAAAAGTTTGAAATTGTATTCCAGTTCCTTCAAATCTTGCTTGATGTTTATTCAATTTCGGAGAACCAAAATCATCAGCTGTTACACGTACTTCTACACCATTTTTAGCTTTCTCTAAAAGAATTGAAATAATTTCATTACCAATTTGGTCCTCTTCAAAAATGTAATATTCTAGATGAATATGGTGTTCAGCTGATTTTAACGCTTCAAGAAATAAAGGAAACTTTTCTTCACCATTTACCAATAGTTTTACAACATTTTTAGTTGAAGGAGGCGAAACTCGTGCATTATTTAAATAACGATAAACTTGTGAAAGAGCATTTATTTTTTCATCAACTTTTAGTAAATCATCTTGAATAAGATTATCCATTTGTTGCCACTTTTCATTGATAATCTTTTGTTGATTTTTATCTATTCGCTTAAAAAATTCATCTTTCTTGAATTTTTGTCCAAAGAAAAAGTAAAGAATAATACCTATAAAAGGTATAAAAACAATCACTAATATCCATGCAATAGTTTTGGTTGGATTTCTGTTTTCGATTAAAATGGTAATAATAACCATAATGTAAAGAATCATTAAAGGAATCCAATACCATTGTTTTATAAAAGACCAAATGTCTAAAAGTGTTGCTGACCAATGCATTTTACTTGTTATTCGATTTTTTTATAAAAATAATTCAATAAAAATCAATTCATTAAAAAATAAACATAAAATATTTTCAAAATAATTTTGGAAATATAAAATAAACCTCCTTATATTTGCAATCCAAAATAGGCGGTGCCTTAGCTCAGTTGGTAGAGCAAAGGACTGAAAATCCTTGTGTCCCTGGTTCGATTCCTGGAGGCACCACTGCTTAAAACCTCAATCATTTGATTGAGGTTTTTTTATTTTAAAAAAGTTATAACAATTTATTAATTGAGTATTTTAAATGTTTATATCTAAATATTCAGTAAATTGCATTAAAGATGGAAATAGGAAATAGACCTTGGGGATCTTACTATGTATTAGAAGATACCGATATATATAAATTAAAACGAATAGAAGTGAATGTAGGTGGGCGTTTGTCTTACCAATACCATAATCATCGTGCCGAAGTTTGGACAATTGTCCAAGGTAAAGCTTTGGTGACCCTTGATGACAAAGAATATGAATACAATGCTGGCGAAGTAGTTATTATTCCACTAAAAGCTAAGCATCGTATCCAAAACATCGGAAATGAGACATTAATTTTCATCGAAGTACAACATGGTACATATTTTGGTGAGGAGGACATCGTTCGAATTGAAGATGATTATAACCGTAACAGCGAAGACTAAAACTAACTATAAAAATACTAAACTATAAACTATGAAAGTAGGAATTACATTCAGTGCATTTGATTTACTCCATGCAGGGCATATCAAAATGTTAGAAGACGCAAAACAACATTGCGATTATTTGATTGTAGGTTTACAAACTGATCCGACATTAGATCGACCAGAAAAAAATAAACCGACACAAACTGTTGTAGAGCGTTACATTCAGCTCAAAGGTTGCAAATTCGTCGATGAAATTGTCCCTTATGCAACAGAGCAAGATTTAGAAGATGTTTTGAGATCTTTTAAAATTGATGTTCGCATCTTAGGTATTGAATACCAAGATAAAAACTTTACAGGAAGAAAATACTGTGAAGAAAAAGGAATTGAATTGTATTACAACTCAAGAGATCACCGTTTTTCAAGCTCTGGACTAAGAAAAGTGGTCGCAGAAAAAGAACTTTTGAAAGTTGTTAAATAAAGGTTTTAGTAAGGTTAGAGATTATCTAACCTTTTTTTATGCACAATACTTTATCTATCAAAAAATTAATGTCAAAAATAAATCGAAAAATTATACCTTTGCAAAATGTCAAATATAGTTGCAATTGTAGGAAGACCAAACGTTGGTAAATCTACGTTCTTTAACAGAATGATTCAAAAAAGACAGGCTATCGTGGATGACACTTCTGGTGTTACACGTGACCGTCACTATGGAAAATCTGATTGGAATGGAAAAGAATTTACCGTAATCGATACCGGAGGGTATGTCGTTGGTTCAGATGATACCTTTGAAGAAGAGATCCGCAAGCAAGTTGAATTAGCTATTGATGAGGCAAATGTTATTTTGTTCATGGTAGACAATCAAGTTGGATTAACGGATATGGATAAGGAAGTTGGCAACCTTTTAAGACGCACTAAGAAGCCTACATTCTTAGTTGTGAATAAGGTCGATACCAACAAAAATTTAGACGATTCTTATGAGTTTTATAACTTAGGATTCGAAAAAATGTACACAATCGCTGCAATGAGCGGAAGTGGAACAGGTGAATTATTAGATGATGTAGTGGATTGCTTTACAGAAGAAGTACACGTTGATCCATTCGAAGGTTTACCTAAAATTACAATCGTAGGTCGTCCAAATGCTGGAAAATCTACATTAATCAATGCATTATTAGGTGAAGAACGTAATATTGTAACTGATATCGCGGGAACTACACGTGATTCTATCGAAACATTGTACAATAAATTTGGGCATGAGTTTGTTCTGGTAGACACTGCTGGTATGCGTAAAAAAGGAAAAGTTAGCGAAGATTTAGAATTTTACTCTGTCATGCGTTCGGTTCGTGCAATCGAAGAATGTGACGTTTGTGTATTAGTTATTGATGCAGAACGCGGAATTGAAGCACAAGATTTAAACATTCTTTATTTAGCAGAACGTAACCGAAAAGGTGTTGTGATTTTGATTAACAAATGGGATTTGTTAGAAAAAGAAACCAATACAATGAAAGAATACAAAGATGCTATTCTAAGACGTATTGCACCATTTACAGACGTTCCTGTATTGTTTATCTCAGCTTTAACAAAACAACGTGTCTTGAAAGCTGTAGATACTTTTATCGAAGTATATGAGAACCGTAGTCGTCGTATCAAAACAAGTAAGTTAAACGAAACATTGTTACCGATTATCGAGATTACACCTCCACCTGCAGTAAAAGGAAAATACATCAAGATTAAATATGTGACACAATTACCTACAAAAACGCCACAATTTGCGTTTTTCTGTAACTTACCACAATATATTAGAGATCCTTACAAACGATTTATCGAAAATCAATTGAGAAAGGAATTTAATTTTGAAGGAGTTCCGGTTGAAGTTTACTTCAGAAAGAAATAATAAAAATCCAAAAAGTCCATTTACAATTAGTAGATGGACTTTTTTATTGATAACAATAGAATTTAACATTCATAAAAAAAGCTCAACGATTGCCGCTGAGCATTTTTGTGACCGAGACAGGATTCAAACCTGTAACCTCTTGAGCCGTAATCAAGTGCGCTATTCAGTTGCGCCACTCGGCCAGTTGAAATAGTGAAAACTAATTTCCCTTATTTTCGATTGCAAATATACAGCACTTTTATCGGAAAAACCTAAGGTTTTGGAGAAAAATTTTTAACTATATTTTAATTTACAACGAATCAATTGCTTACAAAAATATTTTTTTATGATTTCATCCTATTTCTTAACTTGCCTGCTCTAAATTCAATCCAAATGATAAAAAAATTCATTCTAACCTCATTCGTTCTTCTTGCCATTAGTAGCTGTAAACAATCAAACGAAACAATCAAAACCGAAAAAGAAGTAACTCCTTTTCAGTTTGCAAAAAATATTTCTATCGAAGAAAATAGTGAAACTATCACTATCAAATCTTCAGGAAATACCGTTTCATTTGATAAAAAAGATTTACCTATCAAATCTGTTATGGTAGAAACTTCTGCTGCAATAACGTTTTTGGATGAATTAGGAAGCATCGATCTAATTAAAGGTGTTTGTGATGCAGATTTTATTTATAACCCAAAAATTGCAGAAGGAATTACAAATAAATCAATCTTAAAAGTTGGAAATTCAAACGAATTATTCACAGAGATTATTCTAAAAAATAAACCCCAATTGATTATTGCAAGCTCTAATCCTGTTTTGGCTAAATTTCATCAACAATTAGAAAAAAATGGAATTAAAATCTTGTATTTGGACGAATATAAAGAACAAAATCCACTGGGGCAGGTTGAATATCTGAAGGTTTTTGGAAAATTATTTGGGAAAGACCAAGAAGCTGAAAAGCGAGTAGAAATGGTTAAAAACAATTACGATTCTATCAAAACTATTATTCAAACTAAAGCACAAGGTAATGTTTCAACAATTGTCAATACAATGTATGGTGATATTTGGTATGTACCAACAAAAGATTTGTTACAAGCAAAGTTGATTGATGATGCGAAAGGAAATTACATTTTTAATGATAAAACGGGAGAAAATAGCTTGAGTTTGACATTTGAAGAAGTTTATACAAAAGGGAAATCTGCAAATTATTGGATCAATGTAACAAATGTGAATTCATTGGCAGAAATGAAAGCTTCTTATCCAAACTATGAATGGTTTGATGCATTTAAGAAAGGAAATGTGTACGCTTACAACAAACGTATGAATGCAAAAGGATCAAATGATTATTTTGAACAAGGAATTATACGTCCAGATATTATTTTAAATGATTTAGGAAAAATTTTCTATCCAAATTTATTCCCAACTTATGAGTTGTACTTTTATCAACAATTGAAATAAATGATTGAAATTATTCAACAATTCGAAGATTTTATTCTAAAACCATTGCATTTATCTATTTCAAATCTTGAAAAAGATGCAGAATGCAATGAATATGTTGGTTATAATTTCGAAGTGAAAGAATTATTATTCAAATTTCGAAAAGCAAAAATTACGCCTAAAAAAGTTGGTCAATTTGTGACATTATGGAAACGAAATGCCACTAAACAAACAGAACCTTTCAACGAAAATGATGCGTTTGATTATTACATTATTACTACCGAAGAGGAGTCAAAACTAGGTTTTTATATTTTTCCAAAATCAATATTGATTGAAAAACATATTTTAACCTCTATCAAAAAAGAAGGAAAAAGAGGATTTCGAGTTTATCCGAATTGGGTGAAACCTGAAAATAAACAAGCTGAAAAAACGCAAAATTGGCAACAAAATTATTTTGTAGAAGTAAGTGATCAAAAAAATGATTTAAAAACAGATTAAATCATTATTCCAATAAAAAAATCCTGCTCAATTGAGCAGGATTTTTTGTTTATAGTATTTTCTATTTTAGAATAACTCCGATTGGAATTGCTCTAAGAAACGTTTATCATTTTCTGTATACAAACGGATATCTCCAATTTGGTATAATAATAAAGCGATACGCTCTATCCCCATTCCGAATGCATATCCAGAGTATTTTTCAGGATCGATATCTACATTTCGCAAAACGTTAGGATCTACCATACCACATCCCATAATTTCTAACCAACCTGTTCCTTTTGTCATTCTGTAATCAGTTTCTGTTTCTAACCCCCAATACACATCAACTTCAGCAGAAGGCTCTGTAAAAGGGAAATAAGAAGGACGTAAACGAATTTCAGATTTACCAAACAACTCTGTTGTAAAATAACTTAATGTTTGTTTTAAATCTGCGAACGAAACACCTTCGTCAATGTATAAACCTTCTATTTGGTGGAACATCATGTGCGAACGAGACGAAATAGCCTCGTTACGGTAAACACGACCTGGCGCTAAGAAACGCATTGGTGGTTGATTGTTCTCCATATGACGAATTTGCACAGACGATGTGTGTGTACGTAACACAATATCTGGATCTTTTTCAATAAAAAAAGTATCTTGCATATCACGTGCTGGGTGATATGTTGGTAAATTAAGCGCTGTAAAATTGTGCCAATCATCTTCAATTTCTGGCCCTTCAGAAACACTAAATCCAATACGATTAAAAATCTCGATAATACGATTTTTTGTAATATTGATTGGATGACGAGATCCCAATGTAAAAGGCTCTCCTGGGCGAGTTAAATCTAAAGAAGAATCTGTTTTTCCTTCATTAGAAATTTCATTTTTAAGAACAGTAGATTTTTCAGTTGCCAATGTTTTTAATTCATTCACAACTTGACCAAATTCTTTCTTTTGTTCATTCGGAACCGATTTAAACTGTGTAAACAAGTCCGTTAAAATTCCTTTTTTTCCTAAAAATTTAATTCTGAATTCTTCAATTTCAGAAGCATTTGTCGAATGGAAGTTTTTTACTTCTTCAATATATTGTTTGATTTGGTCAATCATAATTTCTGATCAATTTAAGCACAAATTTAACGGATAATAGCCTTATAACAAATTATTCATGTAATTTTATCTGTATTCAACTAAAACTCTTTCAAAAATGACTCAGCCAACTTTAGAAATTAAGATCGAAGAAATTAACTATGGTTCTTCTAAAACTATCTTAAAATCTATTGATTTAAAAATTAATTCGGTTGGTTTGTATGGCATATTTGGGCGAAATGGACAAGGAAAAAGTACATTTTTGAAAACCTTATGTGGTTTGAAATCATACAAAGGCTCTATACATTTTAACAATCAAATTCTACAACCTTCTGATGTTGCTTTTTTAGCCACAGAACCTATGATTTATGAATACTTGACTGCTGATGAGTTTTATAAATTTTATCAAAAAGTTTCTGGTCGCAAGAACTCAAATTCGACGCGCATTTTTGATATTGATGAACGCGTTCTACTGAAAACAATGTCAACAGGAACGTTGAAAAAGGCCTATGTCAACACAATTTTGCAATTTGATGATTATAAAATCTACATTTTTGATGAGCCTTTTAATGGATTAGATATTGAAAGTAATTATGTTTTATTACACAAAATAAGAGAATTAGCGAAAGAAAATATTGTGTTTGTTTCCTCGCATATAATAGAAATTGTATCGCCTTATTTGACAAAAACATTTTATGTAAACGACCAAAAAATAACAAAAGTTGAAAACGAAAATATTATGAACTTGTTTATGCAATCAGTTGATCATGGATAAAATTTTCTACACACTAAAAATCATTTACATCAACCGATTTCGCCAATTAACACACAATGATTCTTCAGCTTTTTGGTTACCTTTTATACTTTATTTAGTCATTATTTTCAAAATGTTGAATGGTAGTTTTCCAAGTTTTCCAGCATTTGATTATAAAGAATATATACTTCTGTTTTTTAGTTTTATAGGAAGTCAATTCGTTAATATTCGAAAAGATTGGGGACTGCTAAACGGATTATTTCATGTAAAAAAAGTCTATTTCATTTACTTTATAGACCTCATTTTAGTCAATATTCTAAATATAATTGTTGCAATTTATTTGGGATGGATGATTAGTTTATGTTTAATTCTTACAATGATTTTATTCTTTACATTCTTCCGAGCAAAACAAAATCAACCATTTCTAAAACTTCCACTTCAACGTTTAGATGTTTTAAACATAATACAACTTAGAAGGTTTAAAATAAACTATTTACTTTTTATTGGCGCTTATTATATTTCGTATCAAGGGGTGATTGAAAATAACTTGAATTTATTTCTTGTATCAATTATCGGGATTTTTGCGATTCTTTTCGGATACGTGCAAAAAACTGAGAAATTAGCTTTTTTTGTAGGATCAAAATTATCAAATAGAAACTATATTATAAAAAACGAAATTGATTTTTGTCTAAATTATTTCATTATCATTCTGCCTTGTCTACTATTATCTATAGTGTTTAATTTCGGTTATTTTATCTATGGTATCAGTTGTTTGGGCATCGTTTTAATTACTTATCCAATAAAATATATTTTTATTAATCAACAAGTTCCAATAAGTTTACTTTCGTTTCTCTCTATCTGCTTTTTTCTAACGATTATTTTAAGTGAAAAAGTAGATTGGTTTCTTTATTTGAGTATTTTTCCTTTGAGTTTTATTGTACATCTTATTGCATTCCGAAAATTTACAAAGGAAAGAATTACGGGAGATTCTGGGTTTTATTTGTAGAAGATGTCGATTGGATATCCTAATTTATTTTTGATTATTATTTCATTTTTGTCTTGACACAAAAACGAAACAAAAAAGTCAAGGCTGTAAACCTCTCTACTAAAAATGTTATCATTTCACTAAAGATTTTAAAAACCCTACGGGCTAAAACCTTTTTAACGTTACATTCAAAAATTTTCTTAACGTGAGAGATTTAATGCCTATTTCTATATCCTTTTTCTATTTCAAATACACTTTTTAATAAGAAATTTATTTCATATTTAATAAACAAATCCTCCTAAGAAAACTTAAGAGGATTTGTTTGATATCTTATTTTTGAGAATTATTTTCCAAAAACTTCTTTTACTTTTACTGCAATTCGTTCACGCTCTGCATCTGTTAAGTTAGAACCAGAAGGCAAACATAATCCGTTTTCGAATAATTCTTCTGCTACTGTTCCTCCATAATAAGGCGAATCAGCAAAAACAGGTTGCATATGCATTGGTTTCCATAACGGACGAGATTCGATATCATCTTCCAAGAAAGCCAAACGTAAATCTTCGCGTGTTTTACCAGCTACTTTCGGATCAATTAAAATCGCAGATAACCAATGATTAGAGAAATAATCTGATGTTGACTCTGTGAATACAGTTACACCATCAATATTCGCAAACAAATCTTGGTAGAACTTATTCATTGCACGACGAGATTCTACTCTATCTGCTAATACTTCCATTTGTCCACGACCAATACCAGCCGTAATATTACTCATGCGGTAATTGTACCCAATGTGCGAATGTTGATAATGAGGTGCATTATCACGTGCTTGCGTTGCTAAAAAGACTGCTTTATCTTTATCTTCTTGTGTTTGACAAACTAATGCTCCACCACCAGAAGTTGTAATAATTTTATTTCCATTAAACGACAAACCTCCAAAACGCCCAAACGTACCACAAGCTTTTCCTTTGTAAGTAGAACCTAAAGCTTCTGCAGCATCTTCTATCACAGGAATGTTATATTTATCAGCAACAGCATGTACTTCGTCTACTTTATATGGCATTCCGTACAAATGCACTGCCAAAATTGCTTTTGGTGTTTTCCCATTTGAAATTCTATCTTTAATTGCTTCTTCTAATGCTATTGGACAAATGTTCCATGTATCTTTTTCAGAATCTACAAAAACAGGCGTTGCACCTTGATAAGCAATAGGATTTGCAGTTGCAGAAAACGTCATCGATTGACAAAGAACCTCATCACCATGTGAAACACCACATTCAATCAATGCTAAATGTAAAGCAGCTGTTCCCGCAGACAATGCCGCCACATGAACATCCGCCTTTAAAAATTTTGATAAATCTTCTTCAAATCCATTTACATTAGGTCCAAGAGGAGCTACCCAGTTAGAATCAAATGCCTCATGAATATATTTTAATTCATTCCCTCCCATATGTGGAGATGATAACCATATCTTTTCAGCCATTTTATAGTTGTTTTTGCTGTACAAATTTAGAGTAAAAGAATCAATTTTAATCAGATTTAACTTTTTACTTTAGCTTATTCTTCAAAAAAAAGAAATTCATCTCTACTCTAAAGTATTTAAAAAAAATAGTAAACAACTCATCGTTTTGTTTATACAATTACCAATTAATAAATTGAGCAGGATAATCTGTTTCTATAATATCGGGACGCGTAATAAGATGTTGAATATAACCTCTTGTTCGTTCAAGATCAGTTGGTAGTTTATCCGTCGTTGGAGCAATCGCAATCATTACCATTACCCCTTTACTCCTAAGGTAATTAATCATTTCTTTTTGCTCCTGTTTAACTTCTCCTCCAATCCAAGCAATTATTCTATTGAATGGAACATTCAGCTTTTCAAAACTCTTAACATCATTCATTGTATGAAAAGGTTTCATAAACAATACATGATCTAAATGTTTGGCGTAATACGCAACTTCTTCATCTTTTCTCAATCCCAACACCACATTTGGATAAGGGTTTTCTTTCAAAAATTTTACATAGGTTGCATATGGTACACCTTTATTATCTAACTGAAAAATAGTTTTTCCTTGACTCCAATCTAAAGCTTCTTTAAGTGTCGGAATTTTAAACTCAGTTAAATTTCCTTCTCGGTCTTTTAATCTTGCATTCTTTATTTGAGCATAGGTATACTCTTTTACCTTTCCTTGTAAATTTGTTGTACGGTTCAGTGTATCATCGTGCATAAGAATTAAAACCGAATCTTTGGTCAATTGTGGATCAATCTCAAAAAATGAGGGTATAATCGACAATGTTTTTTCAAAAGCTTCAATACTATTTTCTGGATAGCCAGGCATCATACCTCCTCTATGTCCTGAGATAATGATTGGTTTTGATTGATCTTGTTTGAAATAAGACTTCAAGTCTTCAAAACTTTTGATATCAACTGTTTTCAATTGCGCATTAGCCACAGTAACTGTAGCTAATAGCGCAAACCACAAATGTATTTTTCTCATGTAAATCGGTCTATTAAAAACTATATCTAAACCCTATTTGTATTTGATATGGATTGAATGCATAACTCGTTTTACCTGTATTCGTATTTACATTGTAAACAAAACGTTCATTTGCTGTATCAAAACTCTTAATCGAATAAATATTTTGTTTACCTATTCTAGGACCTACTCCCCATTCTTTGTTCATTAAATTAGCTACATTAAAAATATCTACTGCAACTTCAAAACGATGTTTCTCAACAATTTTTATCTTTTTAGCTAATCTTAAATCAAATGTTCCTGAAAATCCATTAATTCCACCATTTCGCTCTGCTATTTTCCCATAACTTTTACGAATATAATCTTTCGTATGTTTTTCAACTTCAGGATTATCTAGAATAGCTTGAATTCCATTTCTTAAATATTCAGGAGTTGAAGCAGCATTAGGATCATAGATGTATGCCAAATCATTTGAATTTACGAAATCTCCATTCATATTACCATTAACAGCCAACGAATAGCGTGTACCTCCAATTCCACTAAAACGTACACCTGCTGTCATTCCCCAAAAAGTTGGAGATTGCCCATAAACTACTAACTTGTGACGGAAATGTGTATCTGAATAATTCATTTTACTTAAATTTCTTGGATCTTCTGCAACCATTAAACTTAGTGTTGCTGTATTGGCTACATTTCCATTATAAGAGGTATTATCTTTTGAATCATTCCATGTATATGAAACAGAAATTTGTCCATCTTTAAAATAACGGTAGGTTCCATCTAACACGATTGCATATTGATCTTTTTTACCCTCACTAATTAACTCTAAAACTCGTCCCAATTCATTTGTTTTACGTCCATTAACCCAATTTGCAGCACCATTTGTAGGGTTAATTGTTGACGCAGGTACATAAACTCCTCTATTAGCTTCTTCTTTTATTCTGAAAAAAGGTTCATCGACCATATTGCGATCAACGTACATATAATTATTTCGTGCCCAGTTAGCATAAGCACTAATCCCAACTCTCAATCGATCACTAAAGAAGTGATTATAAGATGCATTTAATTTGTAAACCGTCGGCACTTTAGCATCTTTGCTATTAGCATTAATCGTAATTAGTTTTTCTATATTAGGGTTGTTAAAAAGATCTCTTCCTGGAGCATGATTAGGATTTTGTCTATAATCAATAAAATCTGGAGTAGGAACTAAATCTCCTACAATGTCTACTGCTGCGACTTTTGTTCCATCAAACAACATGTTATTAATCATAGAATATGGATTTAATGAAGAGCCAAAAATACCTCCACCAAATTTTACAAAATCTTTTCTATTCTGATTAATATCCCATGTTAATTGGAAACGTGGCTGAAGTTGCCATGTATTAATTTTATTATCTGTTCTTACTCCCAATTGTTTATCTGCAACCTCATTGTAATTCGCTGCATTCAGATATTGCATATTCTCAAAACGAATTCCAGCCATTAAATCTAAACCAGGAAGAATTTCTGTCTCTAATTGTCCATAAACAGCAGATGTTAATTGATTAATCGTGGTAGATGGATCATCTGTTAGTCTAATTTCTCTTGCATAACGATAGGGAGTCATATTTTTGAAATTATCCATTCCAGTAAAATAGAATCGACCATTCATTTCACTTCCATATACATTTTTCATATGATAGTAAGAAAAATCTCCTCCTAGCGTATACTTAATATTATTTTTATTAATATATACATTATCAACCAATTGTATCACATTCCCTTTGAACCATTCAGGTGAAAATCGTTGCCCCCCTAATTGAATGTTTGTATATTGTGTTTTTTCTCCTATTTGAGATCCTATGCTTTCCACAATTGCACGTGGAATAGATTGGCTAGGCAATTCACTTGATGGAATAATATTCTGATGCTCAAAAAAATGTTGAACTTTCAGTTCATTAGTAATGTCATTATTAAAATCAGTTCTTAACGATAACATCAAACTGTTGTCTGTTTTTTTTCTATCAATATAGGATTCATACATGTTAATTGATGTATTATCCCCTTCAGAAAGTTTATCGTTTTCGTGAACAAAGTTGTTACGTAATGTCAATAAATTTCGGGAATTTAATTGCCAATCAATGCGTAAAAATGCTGCATTTGTATCTTTATTTTTATCAAATGCCCCAAATTGAGGATTATTTGATACTCCATATTTTTCTCTTGCAATAGATAAAAATTGATCTAATGTTGATTGCGTTACATTATACAGCGCTTCATCACTTGGGTTATTAATATTCGCAATAAATAAAGGGCGTTTATCTACCTGTCTATCCCAAGCAACAAAGAAATGAGCTTTATCTTTCTTTATTGGTCCACCTAAAGAAAATCCATATTGATATGTAGAGAATTCGTTGTCTCTTTTGTTTCCACGAATGTCGTATGGACTCGATAACCAATCGGCACGTCCATAAAGAAAAGCACTTCCTTCCAATTTATTCGTTCCTGATTTTGTTACAGTGCTTATCGTTCCACCACCAGCACGACCATTCGTAACATCATATTCATTGGTAACTACTTTAAACTCTCGTATTGCTTCCATTGAAATAGAATAAGAAGATGAGGTAGAACCTCCAGCTATTGTTCCTCTATTAGACATTCCGTCTATTGTATAATCTACCGAAGATGCTAATTGTCCTCCAATACTCGAACCATTACTTAAAGGAGAAAGATCGATTAACGACGTAAAGTTTCGTCCATTTACAGGTAATGTTTGCAAATCTTTTGCAGAAACTGATGTTGAAGCTCCTACCTGTTTTATTGAACTCTTTAATGTTTGTCCACTAACAATTACTTCTTTTAAGCCCGTTGTTCCGCTCGAAAATTTAAAAGGCACCCATATTAAATCACCTTGATTTAAACTATATCCTTTTAAAACTTCTTCGCCATATTCATCCGAAATAAATGTAACCGTATAAGGAGAACCTAATGGCAATTGTTTTAAATTATATTCTCCTTTCTCATTTGTTTTTGTGGAAGTGGTAAAACCTGTCGATTCGTTTTTTATAACCACCGTTACTTGTGATAAGTCGTAACCTTCACCATCAGTAATTTTACCAGATATCCCTGCCAAATCACCTTGCCCATAGGCAACTGTTGAAGCTCCGATTGAGAAGACTACTGCTGATAATTGAAATAAATTGAGTTTCATGTATGTTTATTTGAAGCCCAAAATTATTGTACACTAAACAATAAGAGGTTAACTAAAATTTAAGAGATCTTTAATAAATCTTATTATTAAGGTTAATTCAATCTTTCTTTTTCATTTTTTATTCATCGCTTATCTATTTTAATTATCGGTATTCATATGCCCTTCGGGGAAGAGCGCAAAAAAGTAATCAATGCTTCGAAAGGCTCAGCCCAAGCAACTCTTGGCCGTAAACCTCTCTACTAAAAATGTTCTCATTCCACTAAAGATTTTAAAAACCCTACGGGCTAAAACCTTTTAAACGCTCCATTCAAACATTTTCTTAACGTGAGAGTTTTAATGCCGGTTTCTCATCCTTTTTCAATATTCAAATTCATTTTTAAAAACAGATTTTGTCATTCTGGGCTTGTATCAGAATCTCATCTTGTTGGTATTCTTAGCTTGTCGAAAAAGCTCTTCCTTTCATTTTTTATTCATAGCTTATCTATTTTAATTATCGGTATTCATATACCCTTCGGGGAAGCTCATCCAAAAAACGAAACAAAAAAAGATGCCGACAGTAGTCTCTCAATGATTCAACTAAATAAATTATTTCCATAAAGTTGGCAACTCGCTCCACTCAAACACTCCAACTTTTTTTATTCCAATAATTTAGAGTTGAATTGCATTTCGATTCTAAATCGTCGGATTTTTTTAATCCCTTTTTCAATATTCAAATCCACTTTCAACAAAGAATTTATAAACTGTCATTGCTGAAAAGTCGAGCGTCAATTCGGCGTAAAGAGCGTTAAAAATGATTTATGTTCGCATTTCATATGCGAATGTTCTAAAGCATTTAGCGAATAGCCGTTATTGACCGACTTGTAAGCACTATACCTAAGCTCCACTGGAGCTTCTCCTCTTAATCTCAAATGTTTTTGTGTCAAGACAAAAATGAACGTAAAGTACTTTCTATCACTTTTTTATTCATAGCTTATCTATTTTAATTATCGGTATACATATGCCCTACGGGAAAGTTCATCAAAAAAAACATTTGAAATTAAAAGGAGGAGCCATGGTATGGCTCAGGTAATTCAACTAAATAAATTATTTCCATAAAGTTGGCAACTCGCTCCACTCAAACACTCCAACTTTTTTTATTCCAATAATTTAGAGTTGAATTGCATTTCGATTCTAAATCGTCGGATTTTTCTAATTCTTTTTCAATATTCAAATTCCTTGTCATTCAGAACTTTCAAAGAATCTCATATCTAATTGTTCATAAAAACATTTTACATCGTAAATCCCATATCAAAAATCTTTTACAAATATTCTACTGCCACTCTACTGCCACTATGTTGCCTTCATCCTGCCTTTATCCTGCCTTTATCTTGGGACTATCTAACGAGTTTCAATAAAACCTAAAAATCCCCCTTTGTATATGTATTTCACATTTGATGAGCGTTTACAATCACCTCACCCTACGGGTGTACAAATCACCCTCCAAAATTATGGTTTAAGCTGTTATAAGCTCAATACCTGCTTTATCAGCTTTGTATTTTATTTTATGTATGAGCTCATAATAGCTCCAGTTTCTTAAGACAAATCTTTCTTCTTTGGCAATTTGTATTTTTTCTTCTTGATCTACAATAACTATCGTTCCTGCTTTTTTTTCAACGCAAAAATCAATTAACATTCTACTGTAGACATGTAGCCGATGATGAACATATTTACTCTCGGTATTTTTTAATTTTTTTGCTATTTTTAATTTTCTTGCTTTTCCTTTCCCTCCTTTGCAATAAGGCACTCCTTCTAATATTCTTTTACGAGAAGCTTGTATGGCCAATCTTCTGTACAAAAATTCTTCTTTGCTACCAATGGTTAGCTGAGATCTACCTATTTTTACAACCAACGGATATTCTAATGACAAAGAAACTTCTGCAATAATATCGGGTTGTAATTGATTTTTTTCTTTTTCGATTTCTACAGTGAATACCCAAAATATTTTATTTTTTTCTAATTTAATTTGCGATCTAAAAATTCTAATTTCTTTGCTTACTATTTGCTCCAATAGCTTATAATTATCAATATAATCTCTTCCAAGATACGTTTTAAAAGGAATTTTATATAGTTTAAAATAAATGTATTTTTTATCTGTATCATACGAGAATTTACTTATCCTCTCTATATTAAAAGGAATTGCTATATCTCGTTTAAAAATTTTTAATGAAAGTTCACCTTTCCAATACCTGACACAATCCTTCTTAAAGGACAGGTATAACGTATTTATCAAACTAGACAATATATACATAGGAACTTCATCCTTAAAACGTTTTGAGAGCACACGATAAATGGTATTCATACGAGAACATTCTAGTATTCCATCTTCATCTTTATTTTCGTCTACTAATTTATATTTGATTCCTTCAGATAAATAAAAAAAATCTTGCACCATTTCTTGCACATACAAATGAGAAACAATCAAATTAGCCGCTCTAAAACATCTATTTTGCCATTTGTAAAGCGTACTCACAACTTCTTTTCGTTCTTCTTGGGTCGGTAAATCAGCAATTAATTGTATTTTACGTGTTAAAAAAACTGTAGAATTTTCCATATTTAGTTATTTAGGGGTTTAAACTTGTTTTGTTGAGTCAATTTATAAGCGACTACAAATTCATTGTGCACTTCTTTCTGAGAAAGTTCTAATGTCTTGGCAATTATTGTAAACGATTGTTTCTTTTCGAATCGAAGTTTTAAAATCAACGATTGTTTTTCGGTCATTTGATTTTGTGCCTTTTCCTCGGAAACTGTTTTCTTTTTAGACACTAATACATCATGACTATTTATAAGGTTCTTAACATCTTCTATTGCACTTTTAATCTCCTTACTCGTTTCTGAAACTCTTTTTCCCATTGCATTGGCAATTGCTTTATATCTAAATCCATATTTCAAGCAGAGTTCAATCAAATGTTTTCTTTCAGCACTTAATAAGGGTAATATTTTTCTAATTTCTTCATAATGTTCGTCATGTATTACTTTATCCCTTATGTTTTCTGCAACCTCTAACGGATCATATCCAGTCAAATAATTCTCATAATTCTCGTAACTCTCTAATGAATGCACTGTCCTAAAAAATTTGTTTTTAGAACTTCTATAATGCGAATAACAACTGTGTTTCATTACAAGTTTCAAAAAGAAAAAGATATGTTTAGGGGACTCTATTTTCTCACGATATTCCCAAAGTTTCAAAAACGTATCTTGTACCAAACATTCTACTACAAATTCATCCTCAATTATTTGTTTACCAATCCAAAAAAGTAGTCTTTTATGTCGTACATAAATTTGTTCTAAGGCTTTGGGATCGCCTTTTTTCAGTAATTCATATTCTTTTTGTTGCATAATAAAGGTGGTTTTTTTATTAAGTTTTACGTTCTACGCTTAACGTTTTACGTGTTTTTTCTTTTTCAATATTCAAATTCCTTTTTAACAACGAATTCTAAAAACGTCCTTGCTGAAAAGTCGAGTGTCAATTCAGCGTAAAGAGCGTCATAAATGATTTACTGTTCGCATTTTATATGCGAATGATTTAAAGCATTTAGCGAATAGCCATTATTGACCGACTTGTAAGCACTATACCTAAGCTCCACTGGAGCTTCTCCTCTTAATCTCAAATGTTTTTGTGTCAAGACAAAAATGAACATATAATCATTTTCTTATTATCATAAATTATGTTCAGAACCTCATTCTCAACCTCAAATACATAAGATAACTTACAATTCTAAAATCTCAATTCTCATATCTAACATCTGATCTGTACTTTTTACTTAATACATACTACATTTTAACAATCCCTTCCGATACACGAACCTCGAACAAAGCATACGGAACGGATACACAATGGATACGGAATGGATACAGCGCGGATACACAACCGATACAGAAAAGTGTCATTTTCGATATACACCGATACAGGATTTTAACTCTTTTTAACACTAAATTTTTCTAACTATAATGTTTTTATCAAGTTTTATGTTCTACGTTTTACCTTTTATGTGTTCTTCTTTCTTGCTGTCACATTGAGTAATTTTTGTTTCATAGAAAAAGAAAATTGTATCGAAATGTCTTTTTTTAATTTTCATTTTTTTATTCATTACTTATCTATTTTTATTGTCGGTATTCATATGCCCTTTGGGGAAACTCATCTAAAAAACATTTGAAATTAAAAATTTGAGATTAAGAGGAGGAGCCATAATATGGCTCAGGTAATATTTATTTCTTACTTTCATTTTTTTTACTCATCTAAAAAAACGAAACAAAAAAAGATGCCGACAGTAGTCTCTCAATGATTCAACTAAATAAATTATTTCCATAAAGTTGGCAACTCGCTCCACTCAGACACTCCAACTTTTTTTATTCCAATAATTTAGAGTTGAATTGCATTTCGATTCTAAATCGTCGGATTTTTAATTCTTATTTAAATATTCAAATTCGTTGTCATTATTAATATGGTCAATAAACCTCGGTTACTGAAATTGTCGAAGCATCTAAGTGTCTTTTACTTATTAAATAAGACATCTTACATCTCGAATCTAACATCTAATCTGTACTTTGTCTATAACACAATTCTCTCAACCCACAAATTCCCCTTGGACAGTTTTAAAAATTACATTAATAAATGAAATAAAATTTAACACTAATACATTCTATGAAGATCATTTACACTCTTATAAGTTGTCTTCGGGGAATTAAATGTGAGTCTTTATTGTTTAATAATTTTCTTCTCTCCTACTTGTATATTCCAATAAGTGTCGAAGTTTTTGTACTATGTCAGTCATGGTTTTTCTTTTTGTATACACAAGGTATAGCACAAAATAGTTCTTATAGCGCAACACTGAATTGCCTACTGATTTTAAAGTAAAATATTCACATAGTTTTACATCGTTTTTTTAATTCAACATTAGTTTTAAAAGCCACTCCTTTTCCTGTACATCGCGCCAACTTTGTTTTGGGAAAGGGATTTTATTTTTACGTTATATGTTTTACGCTTAACGTTTTACGTGTTTTTTATTATCAATATTCTAATTCATTTTTAACAACAGATTCTAAAAACCGTCCTTGCTGAAGAGTCGAGTGTCAATTCGGCGTAAAGAGCGTTAAAAATGATTTACTGTTCGCATTTCATATGCGAATGATTTAAAGCATTTAGCAAATAGCCATTATTGACCGACTTGTAAGCACAGACTTGATTTTTTTTGTTTCGTTTTTTTTATCAAGAAAAAAAATGAAAGTAAAATTCTTTTTATCATATGATACTCATCAAAGCTTATCATCTAGCTATCATTCTGAACTTTTTTCATTCCAATAATTTAGAGTTGAATTGTATTTCGATACTAAATCGTCGGATTTTTCTAATTCTTTTTCAATATTAAAATTCGTTATTACTTTCAACAACTTTAAAATCTAAAATCTCAATACTAATATCTAACATCTACTATGTACATCTTACAATTCTAACTGAATCGAATAACCGTCTGTGCAAAATCTTTAAATCTTGCAAAAGTGTAGAGGGTAAAACAAATGGTATAGAGGAATAACCAAATGTGTATTATAAAGAAGTTCGATGCGATTTTGTGGGGAAATGACCATACAAAAGGCGTAGAACTCTACTTAAATCTTTTGAGGTACTGGTATACCGAGCAACAATAAGAGAGCCCACGCCTAGGTCGTGAGCAAATTTACTTATTTTCTCGTTGCTACAAAAATTACCAGTTTTCAAAAGCGAGACAAAAGTATTTTTACTTTAATTTTTTAACTATCTGATAACAAATATAATAATATTATTTTAATTGCGCACTATCGACCGCAATATTTTTATTTACTCCTATTAATTTGCTATCATGGATAGTTCTAATAGACGTATATGTAAATTCATATATAATAACTGGATAACAAAATCTGAATCGCAAAGAAAGTTTGCTGACGAACATAATATTGAAGAAAGCGTTGTCAGAAAAATTAAAAAAGCTTCTCAAGATGATAATTATATTGAATATAATATGCCAATATCCACACTTGAGAGAATTTGTGAAGCACGAGAAATCAAATTATATGAATTTTTCAAATTAGTTAACATATAAAAGGCTCCTATTGGAGCCTTTTATATGTTAACTATCTTTAATTTTAATGATTTTTCCTGGATTTCCTACAACTGTGGCTCCATCTGGAACATCTTTTATAATCACTGCTCCTGCGCCTATTGTACACCACTTACCTATTTTTATTCCTTGAATAACAGAGGCTCCAATACCAATATGCGTACCTTCACCTACCTCTACATTTCCTGCTAACGCCACATTAGGAGAAATGTGTACATAATCATCAATTTTACAATCGTGATCGATAGAAGCATTGGTATTAATGATACAATGTTTACCTATATTGACTTCTGAATTAACAGAAGCTCCTGCCATCACTACAGAACCTTCCCCTAATATAGCTCTTTTCGATATAGTTGTTTTCGGATGAATAAGACTTAGATAATTAAATTGGAAGTGATTATTTACAATTTTTTTTCGAGTAGCATTTTGACCAATTGAAATTACAACATCAATCTGCTTTGTTGGTATTTCATGAATAACTGTATAGTCTAAGACTTTATTCTTCGATTGATCGCTATCTATAAAAGCTTCAATCAATATGTTATTTTCTTCAGCAATTTCAGCAATTACTTTTCCATGTCCACTTGCTCCAAATAAATACATGTCTTAATTTTTTCCGTTAAAAGGTTCTATCGTTACATGCCCATCAGCAGATATTCCTTCCGATTTAAACACTTTTTTGAAGGTTGTAAAAAATACCTTTACATCCATCAAGAAAGATAAATTATCTACGTATTCTACATCCAACTCAAATTTCTTTGACCAAGAAATCGCATTTCGTCCATTGACTTGTGCCCAACCTGTAATCCCAGGTCTAACGTTATGTCGACGTTTTTGTGTTTCGTTATACAACGGTAAATATTGTGGCAATAAAGGTCGTGGACCAATAATCGCCATATCACCTTTTAATACATTGATTAATTGAGGAATTTCATCTAATGATGTTTTACGAACAAATGCACCAATCGACGTTAAACGATCTGCATCTGGTAAAAGATTTCCATTGGAATCCTTTTTATCGTTCATGGTTTTGAACTTGATGATTTTGAAAATCTTTTCGTCTTTTCCGGGTCTTGCTTGAAAAAAGAATGGTTTTCCTTGGTTCGCAAAGTATAGGCCTATCATCACAGCGATAAAAATTGGCGATAAAATAATCAATCCAACAAAAGCAATGATGAAATCGAAGAGTCTTTTAAAAAAGTGTTTATACATTAATTTAGAGATTAGATATTGGGGATTAGAAATTAGGGACTAGAGTTTTGATTTACGATATTTTATTAATCCATTTAACATTTTACCTATTTCTTCAATTTTTGCTTGTAAAATTATATAATCAGAATCTGATATAAAATTAATATTTTTTGAAATTAATAATTGTGTGTCTAATTCCATTAAACTACCTAAGGCAATGTATAAAAAATGAATAAACTCTTTATCAGAATTACGTGCAGCTCCTTCTGCTATATTTGAAGATATAGAAACTGCTGATCTTCTAATTTGATTGGTCAAACCATATATTTCTTCTTTTGGAAAAGATTGTGTTTCTTTATAAATAATCGTAACAAAATCAACCGATTTCTTCCAAACATCTAAATCTTTATGTGTTTTCATTATTTTAGTAATTAGAAATTAGGGAATAGACATTAGAATTAATATTTCTAGTTTCTAGTTTCTAGTTTCTAGTTTCTAGTTTCTAGTTTCTAGTTTATTAATTAATGAGTTATACTCCTCAAGTAATGCGTTCCATACTACTGATTGTTCATAACGAGATTGAATCATAGGACGAGCGTTTGCTTTTAACTTATCGTAATATTCTTTATCGTTTAGTATTTTATTCATTGTATTAGCAATTGCTTGGCTATTTTTCACTGGAATAATAGTACCATTTTCATCTTCAAGTATTATTTCATTGCAACCATTAATATCAGAAACAATACTTGGAAGTTCCATTGCTCCTGCTTGCATCACTACGTTAGGAAAACCTTCTCTGTAGCTTGGAAAAACAAGCGCATTTGAAATCGCAAAATAGGGACGCACGTCTTTTTGAAAACCAACACTGATGATATTAGGATTGGTTTCTATTTCTTTTAAGGTTTCAGGCTTTAAGGGATCCAGTTCAGTTTCTAATGGGCCAACCAATAAGAGTTTAGGAACTTTACTAGAAACTAGAGATTTGGGACTAGAGATTAGAGTTTCTGATTCCTGATTTCCAGTACCTAGTTTCTGAAATGCTTTAACTAATTCATTGATTCCTTTATCTCCTACTAAACGACCTACAAAGATAAAAACAAAATCATTTTCATTAATCTTTAATTCTTGTTTTAGTTGTTCTTGTTTTTCTTCTGAAATTTGTTGTCTAGAAAAAAAGGAAGTATCAATTCCATTTGAAGAACCTTCTCCAATAACTTCTAATTTATCTACTGAAGTATATTTATTCTTCAAAATAAAGTCATATAGTCCTTTTGAATTAGGATAAACTTTGGTTGCTGATGAATAGGTTAATTTTTCCACAAAATCTAAAATCTTACGTTTTGTTCCAGTTGCTTCCATTAAAGGTAAACCTGCTACTGTATGTAAACGAATAGGAACCCCCGCTAATTTTGCTGCTAACATTCCTACAATGCCTGCTTTTGGGGTATGTGTGTGTACAATTTTCGGTTGTTCTCTTTTAAGTAAACGGTAAGTTAATATTAAAGATTTAATGTCTTGAACAGGTGTTATTTTACGAGACATTTCAATTGGTATCACCGCTACTCCTTCATCATTTTTCACTTCTTCCAACTCTTTGTCGCTGGAAGAAACTCCTATTACTTCAAAATAGTCAGACATAAATTTTAACTGTCCTTTAAGTAATACTTTAAGAGAAAGTGGAATGGTAGTTATTCGGATAAGTTTAGTTTTCATTAACAATAATTCTACAATATTTTTATAGTAGAGAATTTTTTAAATTTGTTTTGTAAATCTATTTTTTTTTGATCTGATAGATTTACCTCTGATATATTGACTTTTATTTTATTTGTTTTTAAGTCATAATATTGCATAGGCTCTTTATTTCCTAACCATTTAACATTTTTTATATTAATTGTCCCTTGCAAAGGAGTGCTATTACTCATATCACCTAATGATAGAGCTAAACCATAATTTGAATCTATATCATTGTGATTATTAATATTAATACTTAAATCCTTAGAATTTTTTCCTTTAAAATGATCTAAAGCTATTAAAATTCCTCTATTATTATTAGACGTTTTTATATTTAATAAATTAATATTTATTAATTCATCAATATTTTGGTTTGGTTCAACATCTATTCCTGCCATTGGACTAATTCCTCTGATATTCTTAATTTCAATATTTGAAATTGTTAAATTTTTAGCACTAATAATAGATATCCCATTTCTTCTATTATTATCTATTAAACCTCCGTCGATATTTATATTATTGCAATATTTATTTGTGGATTTATCATCTTTTCCAATATAAATACCATCTCCCCAGAAATTTTTTATTACCGGATTTTTAATAGAAATATCTGAAGATGAAATAATATTTATACCCATACCCCATTCTCCAACTTTAGATAAATGATTATCTTTATCTCCAAATAAATTAGCATTAATAATCTCAACATTATTAACATTAGAGATTAACAAAGCCTGATACTTTTTTTTGTCGTTTGGTAATACTATTAATTTGGAATTTGGCTGAAAATTAATGATTCTATTACTTGGAACTGAAATTCCTGTATAATTTACGGCTATTGGAAAATTTGGCATTATTATCTTTTGATTTTCATTAAATGCCTTTTGTAGGTATTTTGTATAATCAACATCTCCTTTAACAGAGTAATTTTGAGGCAAATATGTTATTACATTAGATAAATCTCCTGCTAATTTTTTTTTCTCCTTTGAATCAATGTTATTTCTAACAATATCTTCCTTTTGATTACTATTTTCAATGGTTGAATCTTTTTCAAAAACTTTTTTTATAGTGTCAAATAGGTTATTATTTACTGTCTCTTTATTGGTTGTAAGTAAAAAACTATTATTACTTAATTTTTTATCATTACCACAGCTTAATAAAATCAAAAATATTAATATATACTTTTCCATAATTTTATTTATTTAAAACATCATTATATAATTCGATATATTTTGTTGTCATTATATCTATATCAAATTCTAATGATCGATTGAAACAATTATTAGAAATAGCTGAATATAATTTTAAATCTTTAAGTTGATTAATCAAACTAACAAAATCATCTGAATTTCCTTTTTCAAATAATAAGCCATAATTATTTACTATCTCTCTAATTCCTGGAACATTTGATGCTACAAAAGGCTTATTTAAACTCATTCCTTCTATGTTAGATAATGATAATCCTTCATACTCAGAAGATAATACAATTATATCAGCCGTTTTCAAAAGTCTAGGTACATCATTTCTTAAACCTAAAAATTTAACTCTATCTTGAAGATTAAGATCAATGGTAAATTTTTTATTTTCCTCTAAAAGAGGTCCTTCACCAACTAATAATAGTTTATAATTAGTTTCTAATTGTTGTAAAGCTTTAATTATTGTTTTTTGATCTTTAGGATATCTAAAACTAGAAACTTGGATTAGTATAATACTTTCAGAATCAAAAAATTCAGATTTTAAATAAGGACTTGCATTTTGAAATTTTGATAAGTTGACACCATTATTGATTAACTTATATTTAAAATTTTTATTATTTAAATGATTTTTTAATTCCTTATCGACCTCTTCTGCAATAGTTACAATAACATCTATCTTAGAATAGATGAATTTGTCAATGTATTTAAATAATTTATTATTTCGTCTTTTATTATTTGTACTATGTTCTGTATAAATAATTTTAACATTTGAAAAACTTAAAATTTTTGCAATAACTACCCAATACAAGGTAGGAAATAAATGTGCATGAATTATTTGATATCTTTTTATCAATTTCATTAATTGAAAAATTATCAAAGGATTATAAACTGAATTTTTCGTTAAGGAATAAAACTTTCCTAAATGGATTTTTTTTAATTCTTCAACCAATATAGTTTCTTTATCTTTTAGTAATATTACATCAGGTACTATATTTTTATTCTGATAAAAATTAATGCTTTCTACAAGCAACTTCTCTGCTCCACCTACATTTAGACTAGTTATTACTTGAGCTACTTTCATTTATTATTCTATTGAACCACGAATTAAAATCGAAATTATTAAATTTATTTTTTATTGAATTTATTGATCTAATTTTTATTAAACCTTCTTCTAAAGCAGAAACAGATGACTTTTCAACAACAATACCGTTATCTTTATTTATTATATTATCAAAATCTACACAGTTAGTTGCTAAAATAGGCTTATTTAAGGCCATATTTTCTAAAACTACATTTGGAAATCCTTCTTTAATAGAAGAAAGAACGAATGCGTCTGAAATATTGTAATATTTATAGGGATTATCTTGATGTCCGATTAATAAAACTTCTTTTTTGAGATTTAATTCATTAACAAGATTTTCTAAATATTCTTTATATCCTTTTTCCACTGATTCACTACCTAATATTAATAATTGAGAGTTTGGAAATTTTAATATATGTTTAGAAAATGCTTTAATTAACAAATCAAATCCTTTTACAGAATAAAGAGAACCAGATGCCATAAAAATATATTTAGATTTTATGACATTAACTTCTTCTTGAGATTTTGAAATAATAGTCTCTATATCAACAATATTATTTATCGTTTTAACTTTTTCTGATTTGACTTTATAATACGAAATAATTTCATCGCGCATCTGATTTGATTGTGCAATTACTGTATGTGATTGATTCAAACATTTAGAAACTAAAAAGTCAATAATCTTTACTTTAAATGAAGATTTGCCTAATTTATTACTTGGAAGACTTGCAATTCTATTTATTATTAAAAACTTATTATTTAATAGCTTATTGATAAAAGTTATTGGTATAGATAAGTGTAAAGCGCTTGTAAAAACTAAATCAATTTTATTTTGTCTTAAGATTTTAAAAATTGAACTTAATGATTTAATTACATTGGGCTTGTTTAATACATAAACATTAATTTTTTTATTTAATAATTTGCAATAATCAAATTCATTAGTACAAATAATTAAACTAATATCACAATCATTACCTGATAAAGAATTAATAATATTTAATATATTTTTTTCTGCACCTCCTTTTGAAAAAGAAGGTGTAATAAAAACAATATTATTTTTGGATAAATTTTTCATCAGAACATTTTAGTAAAAAATTCTTTTTATCCTCATAATTTAATCCATTTATTCTAAGATCTTTTTCCAACATTTTATTTAATAATTCATCACAATTGCCTATAATTTTTGCAGGATTTCCTCCAATAATTACATCGTTCGGAAAGCTTTTTGTTACCACTGCACCAGCTGCTATTATAACATTATTTCCAATTGTGATTCCTGGCATAATCAATACATTATTTCCAATATAAACATTGTCTCCAATAACTATTTTACCAAAAATATCAAGCTTGGGATGCTTATCCCTAAAAATCCAAGCTCCACCGTGAGTAAAAAATTTAACTCCTGAAGTTACTTGTACATGATTACCTAATGTAATAAGATATGGTTCTGATCCAAAAAATCGTGTATGAATCCAGCAATTATCTCCAAAATTAACACCTACAGATTTTGCATATTTTTTTGGCGACCAAACAATTCTTTTATAGATAAATTTTATTTTATTTAATATCATATTATTTAATTTTGATTGATTCGTAATAAAGAATTTCTCTTGGTTTATATTCTTCTTTATCAATTACAGATGTATATGGATACCATCTATTGTATCTTCTAGTTCCATTATAAAACTCTGAAGTATCTTCAAAGTAATAAATTAATTTTGGTAAACAAATAAAGAAAAATAGCATAATAATTAATCCAGATCTTATTTGCCTATATCGATTAGACTTCCAAATAATAAATATTATATCAACAAAAAGAATAATTAAAAAAGGGCTCAAATAATTGATAAATCTATTAAAACCAGGAATTACTACAACTATTAATGCAATGAAAAAATAACTGATATACAAATTTGAAAATTTAATATTTCCTTTATTTTTCTTTATATAGAATCTTAACAATAGTATAGGAATTATCAAAAATATAATAGAATTTACTATTATTCCATTAATATTTGCATTAATAGATGAGTATACTTGAAATTTATTAGATGAAAAATCATCTCGAAATAGAATCGCTATATACTCTTGAAAATAGATCATTGAAACATATAAACTAATTAAAATAAATATTCCTTTCTTATTTAATTTAAAAGTAGAAAATGCAGCTATGAGTAAAAGTATTATTGCAGATGAATGGAATAAGATTGCGATGAAAGTAAATATGAAAAATATTCCATATTTCTTTTTTTCGAGAAATGGATATCCAAGTAAGAAAAAGGAAACTGCTAAAGATTCTCTTAATATTTCTGTATTGAAATATAAGTAAATATAGAAAAAGTATAATAGTAACGCAGTATACTTATGTGTACAATATTTATTTATAAACCAGAAAAATACACTTTGTATAAAAATTGCATGAATAAATTGAAAAAAATAAAATTCATTAAAAATAGTTTTACTTAATGAATTTAATGTAATCCATAAAACTCCCCTATTTGAACTTAAATAATAATTTTTTGTAATATCAAAAATTGTAGGAACTTCTTTAAAATATTGCATATACCCAATGGTATCTCCTCCTACTTTGTATCTAAGACCTGCAATTATTATAAATAATAAATATAAAAATTTATAAAAATCTTTTTTCCCACTTTTATAATTACAAAAATCAAATAAAAATGCACAAAGAATCAATATAAATAAAACTATCAAATAAATCATTTCGATGCTTTTTCTTGTTTAATAAAAATCATTTTATTTTTTACTTGATAAATTGCATAAAAAATTAAAGGTAAAGGTATAAGTAATTTAACCCACAAGTCAAAATCAAAATACATTGAATATATTACAATTACAAGCGTAATTACTAAGTGTAATGTAAAATTAAATATTCTAAAATTAATATAATATATTTTGTTAGAAACAAACCAGCTAATATAGAATAGTACAACATTTGTAATTAACATTGAAAACACTACTCCTCTAATACCTAAATATTTAGTAAAAACATACAATGTAATTAAGTTAATTATTACTGAAACAAAAAAATTAAATGTAAGATATTTCGTCTTCTCTAATTTTTTTGGTCCAATATCAACAACTTCTTTAAAAATATAAAAAACAAAATATAAAGATAGTCCTCCTAAATAATATCTTGCCTCAAAAAACTCTCGGTCAGCAACTATTGTTATTATTTCTTTAGAAAACAATGTGATTAATATTATTACTGTAAAAAGTATGTACACTAAAATATCAAGAACTTTTGAGAAAATAAGTTTATGGTTTTCTTTTTCGAATTGTTGAAACATAAATGGAGCCCATGCCATAGTAAAAGCTGTATAAAGTAACTGAACAGAAGATGCTAATTTTAATGAGACAGAATAAATTCCGATTGCAGATATTGAAACAAATGCAACCATAAAAAATCTATTTACATAAGAAATAGAAGCACTACCTAATCTTGCTGGAAATTGAGGCATTGCGTAATTAAAACTAAGTTTAATTGTTGGTCTATCAATTTCAGTTAAAAAGTACTTTCTATTAACAATCAAGAGATATATACATGAGATAATGTTCGCAAACAAAGCCGTATAAAATATACTAATAATTCCTTTTTTTAGAAGAATAACTAATATATATGTAGATATAAGTGTAATAAAAACTTTAATTAATATACTAAATAAAAATTTTTTATTTTCTTTTTCAAATCTTAAAACAATAAGCATTAAAATAGATAAATTAACAAAAGGAATTTGTAAAGAAGCAATGATAATTGTAAAATAATTCGAACAATTTTGAAATAGTAGTTCTGAAATACTCTTAGAAAAGATTATTAAACCCATTGAAACAATTACAGATAATCCTACAACCACAAAGGTGATATTCGAAATTAATAATGACTTATTTTTTTCATTTTCATTCTTGAAATAATATCTCTGTAAAGACGTTTCTAATTGTAACAAACAAAAAACAGAAGCAAATGTTATTAGAATTTGAATTAAATCCATAATACCATAGTTATCTGCACCAAAAGATCTCGTATATATAGGAAGCAATAACAACGATAACAACTTCTCAATTGAAGTTGCAAAACCAAAAGAAAAAAATGATTTAATAAAATCTTTCATAATTTATTCAAATCTTTTAACCCAACTATTAAAATCATAAAAATCAATAATATCTTGATCCAAATCGTAGTATGGGCTATGTACAAATTTTTCAATAGATTCAAAATCATCAATACCTAAAACAAATATATTATTAGGATGATAGAATCTCTCATTCATAATTTCTTTATTATCCGTTATTAATTTCTTTTTATAAAAAATTGACTCCATTGGTCTTACAGTAATACCAATTTGTCCATTTTGCATAATATCGACAATAACCTTACTTTCTGATACATAGCTTAGATATTCTTCATAGGTTATAAACGGTCTATTTCCATTATAATTTTTTAAATAAACTTCATCATCAACTATATAAAAAAATGTTTTCAGATTTCTTTTATTTAAATTTTCTTCCAAATGATTTAACTTTTCTCTTCTACCTTTATCTATACCAAGAAAATAAAAATCATACTTATACTCTTTTTGTTCTAAATTTATATTATTTAAATAAAATGTACTATTATGCTGAACATTATATTGTATTGAATCCATTTTATCAAAAGACCATGGTATTGCTCCTTTACTTTTTATTAATTCAGGGGATAAACTTTTCCCAATTGGGTTCCAATACCAATAAATAATTTCTTTGTTTGGAAATTTTTTCTTTATGTAATCTAAAGCTTCAACAGGATTAGTAGAAAAGAAAATTACTTTATCGTATTTATCTAAATCTTTATACCAATCCTTAAACCAAATATAATAAAAAGGTAAATTAAGCACTAACATCAATTTTCTGAGTGCTTTTAAATAAATTGGAATATTCTTATCAAACTTATAAACTTTTGATACTTTGTATCCTTTATTTTCCATAAAGGGTACTAAATAATCAATAGAGTTATAAATAATTAACGTTTTTTTTTCTCTCATATTGATTTTATAATAATCTATTTTCAAAAGAAAATTTATTATTTACATAATTATTTGATCCTTTATAATTTAAAACTTTAGCAGGAACACCAGCAGCTGTAGCATTTTCTTCTACATCTTTTACTACTACAGAACCAGCTCCAATAGTAACATTTTTACCAATAACAACTGAATTTACAACACAAACTGATGGTCCAATGTATACATTATCACCAATTATAGCAGCTTTACCATGCGCACCTATTGTTGTAAATTGACTAAGATTAACATTATTTCCAATAATTGCTGTTGGATTTATTATTAAACCTACCCCATGCCCAATATATAAACCATATCCAATTTTAGTATTTATTGGGATTTGAATTCCATATTTTCTTGAAAGCCTATAATGCATTAATTTTGCCAATGGATATAAAACACCTTTTACTTTTGCTAATCTTAACCAAAATGTATAAGCGAAACAATGGTTAATAGCTAATAAACCAAAAAGTAGAATTTTAATTAATGAATAATTACCATAATATCTATAATAATCACTTTTAATATATTCAAATGCTTCTTTATAAGTATTCATAAATATATTAAATCAGTTATATTGCTTATCGTAATACTTCTGATAATCACCAGAAGTCACATTATCTAACCACTCTTGATTTGATAAAAACCAATCGATAGTTTTTGCTAAACCTTGTTCAAAAGTTACAGAAGGTTTCCACCCTAACTCTTCGTTGATTTTTGTTGCATCAATTGCATAACGTAAATCATGCCCTGGACGGTCCTTCACAAAAGTAATTAGTTTATCTGAAGTGCCTGCTTCATTTCCTAATTTTTCGTCCATTTGTTTGCACAATTCTTTTACTAAGTCGATGTTTTTCCATTCGTTGAAACCTCCTACATTGTAAGAATCTCCATTTTTTCCTTCATGAAAAACCAAATCAATCGCTTTAGCATGATCGATTACAAACAACCAATCTCTTGTATATTTTCCGTCTCCGTAAATTGGAAGTGGATTTCCATTCAAAATATTATGAATACACAACGGAATTAATTTTTCTGGAAAATGGTTTGGACCATAATTATTAGAACAATTTGTCATCACAATTGGCAAACCATAAGTATCGTGATATGCTCTTACAAAATGATCTGAAGATGCCTTTGATGCAGAGTATGGAGAATGCGGATCATAAGAAGTTTCTTCTGTAAAAAAACCTTCATCGCCTAATGCTCCAAAAACTTCATCTGTCGAAACATGGTGAAAACGTTTTCCTTCGAAATTATTATTCCAAATTGTTTTTGCAGCGTTCAATAAATTAACTGTTCCAATAACATTGGTCATCACAAACTCTAACGGATTGGTAATCGAGCGATCAACATGCGATTCTGCAGCTAAATGGATAACCCCTTCAGGCTGATATTTTTCAAAAATGTTTAAGATTTGTTTTGCATCAGTTATGTCTGCTTTCACAAACTCATAATTTGATTGATCTTCGATGTCTTTCAAATTTTCTAAATTTCCTGCATAAGTTAAAGCATCAAGATTGATGATTTTATAATCAGGATATTTTAAGACAAATTCTCTTACAACGTGAGAACCAATAAATCCTGCTCCACCTGTAATTAAGATTGTTTTCATCGATTATAATCTATTATCGCATTCTACTAAAATTCCTTTTACATCATAGATAACACCACCATCTTTTAAGTATTGTGTTAAATCTAAATTTGTAAATTCTTTATGAGCGACTGTTAAAATAATAGCATCATATTTTTCATTTGGAATTTCATTCACGATATTCATACCGTATTCATGATTAACCTCTGCAGGATTTGCCCAAGGATCAAATGTATCTACCTGTAACGAATAGTCTTGTAAAGCTTCAATCACATCTACAGCTTTTGTGTTACGAACATCCGGACAATTTTCTTTGAATGTGATACCTAAATTCAACACTTTTGCACCATTCACTTTAATGTCTTTCTTTATCATCGTTTTCACAACTTGTGAAGCAACATATTGTCCCATCGAATCATTCAAACGACGCCCTGCTAAAATAATTTCTGGATGGTAACCATGCTCTTGCGCTTTTTGCGCCAAATAATATGGATCTACTCCAATACAATGTCCTCCTACTAATCCTGGTTTGAAAGGCAAGAAATTCCATTTAGTTCCGGCAGCTTCTAAAACAGCATGTGTATCAATTTCTAAGATATTGAAAATTTTTGCCAATTCATTTACAAAAGCAATGTTAATATCTCGTTGCGAGTTTTCAATTACTTTAGCTGCTTCAGCTACTTTAATCGTTGGTGCTAAATGTGTTCCGGCAACAATAACAGATTTATAAATATCATTCACAATAACCCCAATTTCTGGAGTAGAACCTGAAGTTACTTTTAAGATTTTTTCTACTGTATGTTCTTTATCTCCTGGATTGATACGCTCTGGTGAATAACCTGCAAAGAAATCTTCGTTGAATTTAAGACCAGATACTTTTTCTAAAACAGGAATACATTCTTCTTCTGTTACTCCTGGATAAACAGTTGATTCATAAATCACTATATCACCTTTTGATAAAACTTTCCCAACTGTCTCTGACGATTTATATAAAGGTGTTAAATCTGGACGATTGTGCTTATCTACAGGTGTTGGAACTGTTACAACATAAATATTTGCATCTTTGATGTCGTCTAAGTTTGATGAACAGTAAAGACCTTTTTGAGATCCTTCGACAGGCTCAGGATGACAATAGAATGGATTTTCTTTTACTAAAACTGATTGTAACACTTCATCAGAAACTTCTAATGTGTGGTCTGTTCCTTGATTTAATTCTTCTATTCGTTGTTGATTGATATCAAATCCTACGACTGGATATTTAGTTGCAAATAAACGAGCTAATGGTAAACCTACGTACCCTAATCCGATGATTGCTATTTTATGATTACTGTTTATCATTTGTTATTTTTTTAAATTTATTATAAAATTGTTTTTCAATTACTTTACCAATTTGTTTTCCACCAAAATAATTTAGATGTCCCTCATCATAGTATAAAATCGTATCATTTTTAAAAGGCAATTCATTAATTACATCACTATAATCAATTTCTAATATATATACATTATTATATCTATGTATAATATTTACTATTTCAGGAGGAATAGTATTTATTTTAACTTTAAAATTATTGTCAACATTATTTTTCCTGACTATACCTCTATTCTGTTTAATTGGATTCTTATCAAGAACAGGAAAATCAGTTAAAATTATTAATTTCTGATTAGGCTCTAAATCATTTATAAATTTTTCAAAACTTTCATTTAGTGACTTTATGTCCTTTAACCATATAGAAGAAATTAAAATATATTTAGATTTTTTAATTTCTATATTCGTTATTTTAGATATTTTAGAGTATTGATCATAAAATTTCTCATTTATAAAATCTTTACTATCCAGATAAGGTAAATTTGGATACCTATCATTAGTAATTGTTCTAAAATTAAAATTATTTTTTTCTCCAATTGTATTTAGAATACCTTTATAAACTAAAGCATGACTATCTCCTATTAATAATATAGAGTCATTATCTTTTGATTTATTTCCTAATATTTCTACATTTTTAAATTTATTTCCATGTGAATTTAATCCAAAAGTAGGTTTGGTATATAAATCTTCCAAAGTATTAACCCTTTTATTAAAAGCTTCTATTTTAAAATAAATACCCCCAATTAAAACACTTAAAATAATTAAGGTGAAAATTAATGTTTTATTCTCAATTTTTTTTGATTTATTTTCAATTAATCTATAGGATAATTCAGCTAAAACAATCGTTAGAGAAATTATTATTAGAATATCAACTATATCGAAATTCAACTTATTAAAATAGTATCTATAAAATGCCATAATAGACCAATGCCATAAATAAATTGAATACGAAATTTCACCTAAATGGACTAAAACTTTATTGTTTAAAAATCTTTTATTAACAATGGAATCTTTAAATACTAATATGACTCCAGTTGAAATACATGGAATAAGAGCCAAAAAACCTGGAAAGCTAGAGGTTTCTGAATAAATTATAGATGATAAAATAATCAATAATAAACTCATAATAGTTAAAATATTTTTTAACTTAAAACTAAATTTATTATTTATTTCTTTTTCTTTTAATGAAAAAATAACACCTATTAAAAATTCTGGAATCCTTGCTAACAAAGAAAAATACATTTCATTTTTATTATTTAATTCATATATATTGTATGAAGAATAGCATGTTAGAATTAAAATTATTAATAGGGTAAATGAAAATAAGTACTTTTTATTTACAACAAATAAATAAAGTGGTAATAAAAAATAAAATTGCATCTCAATTGAAAGAGTCCATGTATGTAATAATGGATTTTCAGAACTTTTTGCTCCGAAATAATCATCTTGAGTAGCTAAAAAATTATTAGATCCAAAAATATATGACCAAAAAATATTATTTTTTAAGGAATTAATATCGATACTGAGATAAATAAAAGTCCCAAAAAAAATAACTGCTAACAAGAAAATAAAATATGTAGGTATTAATCTTTTAACCCTACCTACATAAAAATCTATAAAATTAAATTTCTTCTGTTTTATTTTATAAAGTATTATACCAGAAACTAAATAACCTGATATAACAAAAAAAATATCCACACCAATAAATCCTCCAGATAAAAACATAGGAGTTAGATGAAAAATAAATACTAAAAGAACTGCTATTGCTCTTAGCCCTTGAATATCATACCTAAATTGCATTTATTTCAAATTTTCCCAATACCATTTTACAGCTTCTTTCAAGCCTTTGTCTATCGTATGTGTTGGTTCATATCCTAATAATGATTTTGCTTTTTCAATAGATGCTAAAGAATGTGGAATATCTCCTACTCTGTTTGGTCCATGAATGGCTTCTACAGTTGCAATATCAGTATCGTATTCGCTTAAATATTCTCGTAAATATTTCACTAAATCGTTTAATGTTGTACGATCTCCAACAGCTGTATTATAAACTGTATTAACAGCTTTTTCATCTTCTGTCAGCATCGCACGTTCGTTCATCTGAATAACATTATCGATGTACGTAAAATCTCGTGAATAATCTCCTGTTCCATTAATCTTAGGTGATTCGTGATTCATAAATTGCTTCACAAATAATGGAATAACTGCTGCGTATGCTCCGTTTGGATCTTGACGTCGTCCAAAAACATTAAAATAACGCAAGCCTATACAAGATAAGCCGTATGTTTTTGAGAAAATATCTGCATATAACTCGTTCACATATTTAGTAATTGCATAAGGAGAAAGCGGTTTCCCAATAATATCTTCTACTTTTGGTAAATTTTCTGAATCTCCATAAGTTGAAGATGAAGCAGCATAAACAAAACGTTTTACACCTGCGTCACGAGCTGCGACCAACATATTTAGAAAACCAGAAACATTCACTTCATTAGAAGTAATTGGATCGTTTATAGAACGTGGTACTGATCCTAATGCCGCTTGATGTAACACATAATCAACCTTTTCTACAGCTTGATGACAAGTAGCTAAATCTCGAATATCTCCTTCTATTAAAGTATAATTTGGATTATCTAAAAAAGGTTCTACGTTATAACGATGACCTGTTGCAAAATTATCTAGGCAGGTTACTTTATAGTCTTTTCCTAAAAAATATTCAGTAAGATTAGATCCGATAAATCCTGCTCCTCCTGTGATTAATATGTGCTTCATTATGATTTAGTTTGTATTATTTTATAATTTTCAACAAATATTCGCCATAACCACTTTTCTTTAATGGTTCGGCTATCTCTTGTAATTGTTCTTTATTAATGTATCCCATACGGTAAGCAACTTCTTCTATCGCACCAATTTTCATTCCTTGACGCTCTTCAATTACTTGTACAAATTGACCAGCTTGCATCAACGAATTGATAGTACCAGTATCTAACCAAGCTGTTCCTCTATTAAAAACACCTACTTTGAGTTTCCCCCTTTTTAAGTATTCTGCATTAATATCTGTAATTTCTAATTCGCCTCGTGGAGAAGGTTGTATGTTTTTGGCAATTTCGACCACATCGTTGTCATAAAAATACAATCCAGGAACCGCATAATTTGATTTTGGTTCAGTTGGTTTTTCTTCTATTGATACGACTTGATTGTTTTCATCAAATTCTACCACACCGTATCTTTCGGGATCGCTCACTTGATAAGCAAAAACTACGCCACCATTTGGATCTGCAGAGTCTTGTAAAAGTTTTGACATTCCTGAAGCATAAAAAATATTATCACCTAATATTAAGGCAACTTTATCATTTCCAATGAATTCTTCACCTAAAATAAACGCTTGCGCCAACCCATCTGGACTTGGTTGTTCTTTGTAATAAAATTTACATCCTATTTGAGATCCGTCACCTAATAACTTCTCAAAGTGAGGTAAATCATGCGGTGTTGAAATAATTAAAATTTCATTAATCCCAGCCAACATCAATGTTGATAAAGGGTAGTAAATCATAGGTTTATCGTAAACAGGCATTAATTGTTTTGACACCGCCAATGTTAATGGATGTAAACGTGTGCCTGATCCTCCGGCTAAAATAATTCCTTTCATGTTTTTTTCTTGTTAGATGGTTAAAGGGTGAAAGAGTGAAATGGTTAAAAAATATACTTTTTAACTTTTTAACTTTTTAACTTTTTAACTTTTTAACTTCTTATTGTTAAAAGGTGAGACGGTTATTCTGTTATAGAAAATAAGATCCTAACATTATCTCTTTTTAATCTTCTAACCTCTTTTCCTTTTAGCTATTTAACTTCTTAACTTCTTAACTTCTTAACTTTTTATTGTTAAAAGGTGAGACGGTTATTCTGTTATAGAAAATAAGATCCTAACATTATCTCTTTTTAATCTTCTAACCTCTTTTCCTTTTAGCTATTTATCTTTTTAACTTCTTAACTTTTTATTGTTAAAAGGTGAGACGGTTATTCTGTTATAGAAAATAAGATCCTAACATTATCTCTTTTTAATCTTCTAACCTCTTTTCCTTTTAGCTATTTATCTTCTTTCAACTTATTAATTAATTTTGATAACATATTTTTTATAAAGAAAATTCTATTTGTAATTATTTCATTCTCTTTTGAATATTTTAAGCGATATGAAATCTCAACTTGTGTTTCTAATTCACTTAATGATCCTAAACTAATATATAAAAAACGTATGAACTCAGCATATCCATTTCTTCCTGCTCCTTCTGCTATATTAGAAGGAATTGAAATTGATGCTCTTCTCATTTGACTAATTAATCCAAATTGTTCCTCTTTAGGGAATTTACTTGTTAATCTATAAATTTCTTCTACAAGTATCATTGATTCTTGCCAAACTTTAAGGTCTTTATGAGAATTAATTTTATCCATATTTTTTTGTTAGATGGTTAGATGGTTAGATGGTTAGATGGTTAGATGGAAAATTACATAATTTCTAATCTATAACCTCTTAACATTATAACTTCTTAACTTTATAACCTCTTCAATCTAAACTCACCAAACGATTGTGCTTCTTGATCTTTCTCAGAAATTATCATTTTATCTGTTGGAATTTGCCAATCTATATTCAGTTCGATGTCTAAAGGGTTAACGCCGTCTTCAGATGCTTTGTTGTACACATTATCGCATTTATAGAAAAATGTTGCTGTTTCTGAAATCACCGAAAAACCATGTAAAAAGCCTCTCGGAATAAACAATTGTTTTTTATTTTCTGCTGATAATTCTACTGCGACAGCTTTTCCATAGGTTTCTGAACCTGGACGTACATCTACTGCGACATCAAGCACAGCTCCTTCAATTACACGCACCAATTTCGCTTGTGCGTACTCTCCTGCTTGCATATGTAAACCACGAACAACACCATAAGACGAACGAGACTGATTATCTTGAACAAAGTGTGGTTTATATCCTAAAATTTCTTCCATTTTTTTTTCGTTGTACGACTCAAAAAAATAACCTCTTGAATCCTCAAAAACAGTTGGTTCTAAAATAAAACAACCTTTCAATTTCGTTTCTATTACTTTCATTATAATCTTTTATTCACTTCTTCTTTAGGCAAAAGCCCTTTTCGTATTATTAATTACATCACTTTCTTTCAAATAATCATTTAGCTAAAGATTTAAAAAAAATTGCCAACTAAACTATGGATATAATTGTATCATATTTTTGTTTGACAACTCACTCTTGATGTTTATTTTATATTTTTCGATCTTTTAGTTGATTAAACAAATTATCTAATTACAGAATATTAATCCTATTCTTAATTTTAATTATAAAGTTTGAATAAACTTTACTATTCGTTCACAAGCTTTTCCATCACCATAAGGATTATGTAATTCACTCATCGAATTATATCTATTTTGATTTTTCAACAAATCGTTTGCTTCATCAATAATTTTAAATCTATCAGTTCCAACTAAAACTACTGTTCCTGCTTCTACTGCCTCTGGCCTTTCTGTTGAGTTTCGCATTACTAAAACTGGTTTTCCTAATGAAGGTGCTTCTTCTTGCACTCCTCCAGAATCGGTAATAATCATATAAGATTGCGACATTAGCCAAACAAAAGCAGGATAAGCCAAAGGATCTATTAATTTGATATTGGGGATATTTGACAATATATCATGTACCGGCTTTTGTACATTAGGATTTAAATGCACTGGGTAAATGATTTGTACATCAGTATTATTAAGCGCAATTTCTTTTAAGGCTTCACAAATATTAATAAAACCTTGTCCATGATTTTCTCGACGATGTCCAGTTACTAATATTAATTTCTTTGAAAAGTCTACAATTGTTTTTAAATACTCTATCTCTTCATTTTTGATTGATTGAACTTTTTTTGAACTATCCAATAATGCATCAATTACAGTATTACCTGTAATGATAATATTTTCTGATTTGATATTCTCTTTAATTAAATTATTATAAGACTGTTGCGTTGGAGCAAAATGAAAATCAGCTAATCTACCTGTCAATTGTCTATTCATTTCCTCTGGAAATGGAGACCATTTATTATGTGTTCGTAAACCTGCTTCTACATGACAGACTTTAGCTCCTGCATAAAATGCTGCTAAACCAGCTATAGATGAAGTAGAGGTATCTCCATGTACATATACATAATCTGGCTGAAAATCTTCTAGAACAGGCTTTAATTCTGTAATAATATCCGCAGTCAATGAAAAAAGATTTTGATTAGGTTTCATTAAATTTAAATCAAAATCTGGCTTAATTTCAAAGAAATCTAACACTTGGTCCAACATTTCTCTATGTTGAGCTGTTACGCAAACTTTTGTTTCAAAATCACTATTTTTTTTGAATTCTTTTACCAATGGAGCCATTTTTATAGCTTCTGGTCTTGTTCCAAATATAATTAAGTTCTTCTTTTTCATATCACTTACAAATCTCTTGTAAATATTCACCATAACCACTTTTTCTTAGTGGTTTCGCAATTTTTTAATCGTTTAAACAAGTTTCTTTGCTTATATATTTATTTAAAAGCCTTTCAATTAAAGAACTTGAATTATTTATAACCAAAACTATTGTATTTTTTTGGTATACGAATCAAAGAAAAAACCTCTTGAATCTTCAAAAACAGCTGGTTCTAAAATAAAACAACCTTTCAATTTCGTTTCAGTAGCTTTCATTATTTCTTATAATATTTTTTATACCATTGTACAAAATTGAAAACACCTTTGTCAACCGGATAAGTTGGGTTATAGCCAAATTTATCTTTCAAATCTTGGACATCGGCCCATGTTTGATTAACATCTCCTGCTTGCATCGGATACATTTCTAAAATAGCTTTTTCTCCTGTCGATTTTTCAATTTCTTTGATAAAATCCATTAATTGAACAGGTTTACTATTTCCTATATTGTATAATTGGTATTTTTCGTTTGTATTTTTATCTTCAAGGATTTTGTCTATTCCTTGAATAATATCATCAATGTATGTAAAATCTCGGGATAAATCGCCGTGATTAAATACTTTTAATGGGCGACGGTTAAGAATAGCATCTGTAAACAAGAACATTGCCATATCTGGTCTTCCCCAAGGTCCATAAACTGTAAAAAATCGTAATCCTATAGTTTGGAAATCATACAAATGGCTATAGGCATGCGCCATCAACTCATTTGCTTTTTTGGTTGCAGCGTATAAACTAATGGGATGATCAACGTTTTGATTTGTTGAAAAAGGAACATCAGAAGAGTTTCCATAGATACTTGAACTACTTGCGTAAAGTAACTTTTTGACGTTATAATTTCGGCAACATTCTAATATATTTAGAAAACCAACCAAATTACTCTGTCCATAGGCATCGGGATTTTCGATACTATAACGAACTCCTGCTTGTGCAGCTAAGTTAACTACAGCATCAAAAGAATATGTTTTAAAAAGTTGTGCCAATGATTCTTTATCTTCTAAATTCATGCGATAGAAAATCATTTTTTCTTCGTGTTTAGACGAAATGACTTTTTGATCAAAATTTGAAGCAAATTCTTGATCGATTCCTAATTCTTTTAATCGATCATATTTTAACTGAACAGTGTAATAATCGTTTATATTATCAATTCCAACAACTTGAATATTTTTTTCGATTAACTTTTCAGCTAAATGATAACCTATAAAACCAGCTACGCCAGTTATAAATACTGTTTTCATTATTTCTCCTTTTCAGAAGTCGCAACTACCCTTCTTAATCCTGAACTAGAGAAGCGATGTGTACGTTTGTTGTAGTAAATTTGAATATTATTATCTAAACAATATTGTTTTCCTGTAAAATCTATATTTCGGTATTCTTCACCAATAATTCTAATATTTACTGGTAATGCACTTAACATATCAAACAAATCTTGTTCGGTTTCGTATGGGATTATTTCGTCTACATAACGACATCCTTCCAATTGTATATAGCGTTCTACGATAGATTGTGTAGGGCTATTTTTTGAAGGGTCTACTGCTGCAGGATCTGTATTAAGACCTACAATCAAGTAATCACATTGTCTTTTTGCTTCTTCAAGCATCATAACGTGTCCCGCGTGAAGTAAGTCAAATATTCCGAAAGTTATTCCAGTTGTCATTTATAATAATATTGTTGGAATGACAAATTTAGGGAATATTGTTGAATTAATTTTAAGGAATATAGCAATAAAAAAGCTCTCAAATTTGAGAGCTTTTGTTTTTATATTAATTCCGAATTTCTTTTTTCTAAATGTGTATAAACATTTTTTACTTCTTGTGAATATTCTTTTTGTAGAATTAAATTCGCTGTTGGTGTATTGACAAATATACAATTCTGAAGCCCTACAAAAGATGTATACACATCTGTTCCAATCACCATATTTCCATTTCGATCAACATAATGTCCATTCATCACAAAATAATCATATAAGGATTCGAAAGAACCTAAGTCGTTCCAAATAAATTTAGCCGGAACCACTTTTATTTTTTTGCTTCGTTCCATCACCGCATAGTCTATACTATTTGAAGGAATATTCATCGAAAGTTCTTCATTCAGCTCTCCATTTACATTTTCAGACCATGCTATTTTAGACGCTTCATAAATTTCTTTTTCAAACTTCTTCAATTCTTTCAATAAAATTCTCGCCTTGAAACAAAACATCCCACTGTTCCACAAAAAATTGCCTTGCTCAATAAAATCTTGCGCTGTAATATGATTTGGTTTTTCACGAAACGATAGCACATTATCTTTTTTATGTTCGATATAGCCATATCCTGTTTCTGGACGAGTTGGATGCACACCAAATGTCACAATATGATCATTCTGAGCTAAATCTATCGCTTTTTTCATCGCGTCTTGATACGCTTCCATATCTTCAATCAAATGATCCGAAGGCGTTACAATCAAAATATCATCTTCCTCAACTGCTAAAGCAGCAAAAGCAATCGCAGCAGCAGTATTACGTGGAACAGCTTCTACAATTTTTGTGTATTCTACATCTATTTTATCAAGAACTTCTTGACTTAAATGATCATTATCTTTATTACCTATCACCATTAACTTATCCGCAATTGGTCGATTACGTTGGATAGTTAATTCGAATAATGATTTTTCATTAAACAAAGGTAAATATTGTTTGGGATGACTTTTTCGTGAAAGTGGCCAAAGTCGACTTCCAACACCACCAGATAAGATCACATTATAAATACACATAAATTCTTCTAATTCGAACTTGCAAATATAGGAAAGATTATACTTATTTTTTTATAAAATTATAATTTACAATACCCATTAAAACAATAAATTATACTACTCACAATTAAAGACTTAAGTTTAAAGATTTCGGAATTTTTAACAATAATATTATAGTATTATATTTCTAAAGATTATTTATTTTTTGAAATACTACCCATTCAACTACCCTTTTTTATAAAAAACTACCCTTTTTATACAAACAACTACCCTGCATATACTTTGTTATTGTATAAGTAAATATAAAATTTGCAACAATCTTTAAACATATATCATATGAGCAAAAAATTACTCTATTTTAAATTATTATCATTATTCCTCTTATCAAATGGTTATGCTAGCGCGCAAGAATATTGCGCTACTGATGAAATGAATGAGGCTTTTTTAAAAAACAATCCTCAAATAAGACAAATTGCTGAATTATCTAATAAGAGAATCGCAGAAGAAATGAAGACTGGCAAATTCTTAAATAGAAAAGCTAATCAAATCTATGAGATTCCAATTGTTGTACATTTATTTGTTGATAATTCTCCTTTAGGAAGTCAGACAAACCCTAGTGATGAACAAATAAAAAAATGGATTGATTATACAAATGGTCTTTACGCCAATACTTATTACCAAAATAACACTAGTGCTAATTATCCCTTTAGACTAGTCTTAGCAAAAAGAACTGCAGATAACAAACCAACAAATGGTATCATTAGGTTAGACTATTCAAAAGACTCTAAATACTCAACCCATGGTGTAAATTATGATACTAAAAATGGATATGAAGCCGAAGATTTAATAAAAACAAGTTTTTGGGATCCAAAAAGCTATTATAATGTATATGTTTTTAACAAGTTTGATTCAGGAGAAAGTGGTCTAAATGGCTATGCAAGAATGCCAGAAAGCGCCGGAACTATTTATGATTATACAGTGATGCGTTCAGGTGTAGTGAGAGAAAATATGGCAACTTTTGGACACGAAGTTGGGCATGCATTAGGCTTACACCATGTTTTTGGAGGGTCTTCTAATACAAATTGTACAGAAACAGAATCTAGTGATCCGTATACTACAGGTGATTTTATCGCTGATACAGCACCAACTATAAACGGAAATTATTATTATTCTAAATATTTAACGAGTAGTCCAACTTCTTCTATTATCAATCATTGTACAAACCAGCCTTTTGATGATATTGTAAGTAATGTTTTAAACTATGGATCTGGTGGTCCAAATGGACGATCAATTTTTACTCAAGGGCAGACTGATAGGTCTATAGAAAAATTCTTAGAGTTTAGATCATCTTTCTTAACCTCTTTAGCTTTAACACCTGCAGATGGGACGAGTAATATTCCTGTAGAAGCTTGTGAAGTAACTGAACTTACAACTTCTCGATATATTCGTTTTGATCAAGTAGAGTTTAATACAATCTATAAAAAAGGATTAAGTAGTAATCTACACAATGACTTTACAAAAAATAACAATGTAAACTCTGCTTATATCACAGAAGTGACTGAAGGAAATTCATATCCTTTAAGTATTAGCACTCAAAATACAACAAACAGAAGAAAAGTTTATGTTTATATAGATTATAATGGAAATGGTGTTTTTGATGCTGATGAAGTTGTTTTATCTAATCTTGATTTACTTGGGAATGTTACAAATTTATCAACAACGATTACTATACCTACCACAGCTATAAAAAACACTCCACTTAGAATGAGAATTGTTGGTGATGTATCAAATACTTACAGCAATACTCTTCACGTTACTTATGGCCCTTGTGATCCTCGCTTTGGAGGGCAGTTAGAAGACTATACCATCATCGTAAAAGATGCTACATCTACAGTTTGGAACGGTACTTCTTGGTCTGTAGGAGAACCAACAGATACAAAAGAAGCTATTGTAAGAGGTGATTTGATTCTTAATAATTCACGTATTCAAACAAATAAATTCACCTTAGAAAGTGGTTCTGTTACAGTTAATAATTATGCTGCTATTATTGCACCTATTATCGAGAATAAATTATCTGCTGATAAATTCATAGTTACAGGAAACAATAGTGGATTAGTTCAATGGGGAAATAACCCTTCTGCAATTGGTGAATTTACAATTTTACAAGAAAGTTCACCTATGATTTTTAACGATGCTGCTTTATGGTCATCTCCTGTTAAAAATCAAAACCTTAGAGATTTTTCGCCAAATACATTGTTAAAAAGATTCTACAAATACAACGAAAAAACAAACAAATTTGCTAGTTTATTTGTTGAAGATCCTTTATATCCTAATGCTAACTTAGAAAATCCTACAAGCTATGATTTTGAAGTTGGTATAGGCTATCATATTCGAGTTGGTTCAGATTTCCCTACAACAAAACCAGGAAAAAAACATATTGGTAAATTTGTTGGTAAATTGAATACAGGATTATTATCTATTCCTGTAACAAAAAATAATTTTGGATATAACTTAATTGGTAATCCATATCCTGCACCAATTCATGCAAACTATTTATTGCAATACAATGAAGATATTTCTGCATTGTATTTCTGGACACAAGAATCTCCTCTAACAACAAATGGTTATGCTAGTAACAACTATTCTTCTTATACGAGAGCAGGTGGTGTACAAGCTGCTGCAGGTGGAAAAATACCTAACGGAAATATTGCAATAGGACAAGGTTTTTTTGTAGAAATGAAAGACAATCCTAGAAGTATTTTCTTAAGCAATAATTTTACAGGATGGGATAACGATGTTATTTTTCATAAAAAAGAAGAAGATACAAAGCGTGTGAGATTAGATTTGTATGAAGGCACACAAGCTAAAAATCAGATCTTAGTAACTTATATGCAAGATGCTACAAATGGTGTTGATCATCAAATTGATGCTACATTGAATAGAATGTTCAACGGATCTACATTATTTTCTATCATAGATGGAAATGAAGAAAAATATGTAATTCAGGGACGTGCACCTTTCACAACAGAAGATATAGTTCAACTAGGATTTGATGCGAAAGAAAATGCACCTTATACAATAAAATTAAGTAACACAGAGAATTTTGATAATCAAGCAATTTATTTAAGAGACAAAGATCTTAATCAAGTAATTGATTTAACTAAAGATCATTACACTTTTGATGCTCAACCAGGTATTTATAACAATCGTTTTGAAGTAATTTATCAGAACAAAATGTTATCTACTACAGACTTATCAAAACAAGATGTAACATTATACAATACAAATAATACACTTGTATTAAAATCTCAAAAAGAAATCACTTTTGTAGAGGTTTATGATATCACAGGTCGAAAAGTTATCTCTAAAAAGACATCGAATAATCAACTTGTATTATCAGAAGTAAAGAAAAATAATCAAGTCTTATTAATCAAAGTAACTACTTCAGATTCTAAAACAACAACTTTAAAAACTTTATTCTAATGAAAAAACTTATCTTAATAATAATTTTATCATTTTCACCATTTATCTATGCAAATGATGAAGATCAAGTATCATTCTTTTCATCACAATCACAATCAAATGATATTGCTACTGTTGATGATCCTGATACTCCTGGTGCTCCAATTAACGACTCTGCTTATCTATTACTGTTCATAGCTATTGGAGCTGGGTTTGTTTATTTCAGAAATAAATCAATAAAAGTCATTCGATAATTGTTCTAACATTTTAATGCAAAAAAAATCCGGCTCAAATGAGCCGGATTTATAATTAAAATTTATTTGAATCTTAAATCATCGAAATACGTAATGTATTTGTAATTCCTTTCTCAAATGCTGGCATTGCATTCAAGTTGATGATATAATCACCATATTCTACGTAACCTGCATTTTTAGCTAAAATATTAACTTCGGTTACCGTTTGATCTGTTGATGTATCTCTTGGATCGTAATTAATTGCTTTTACACCCCATAATAAATTCAACATACGATTGATTCGTTTACTTGGGTTAAATACCAAAATAAATGAATTTGGACGATGAGATGAAATTTGGAAAGCTGTATAACCTGAATATGTTAATGTCGCAATTGCTTTTGCTCCTGTATCCTGAGCCATTTTAGCTGCGTTATAACAAACCATATCTGTTACAAAACGTTCGTTTTTCACTAATGGTTTGTGCTCTGGTACATGTACGTGATCATCATCCTCTACAGTTTGAAGAATCTTCGTCATTTTTTCAATTACTTGAACTGGGTATTGACCAACAGAAGTCTCTCCTGATAACATTACCGCATCTGCTCCATCAAAAACTGCATTTGCAACGTCAGAAACCTCAGCACGAGTTGGTGTTAAACTAGAAATCATCGTTTCCATCATTTGCGTTGCAACAATAACTGGTTTACGTGCTAATTTAGCTTTATCAATTAATTGTTTTTGCGCTTTTGGAACAATTTCAAACGGAACTTCTACTCCTAAATCTCCACGAGCAACCATCAAACCGTCAGAAAATTCTAAAATATCATCGATATTTTCTAATGCTTCTGGTTTTTCGATTTTAGAAATAATTGGAATTTTTAATGTTCCATTTTCTTTGATAAATTCTGATAAATCTTTTACATCTTGTCCAGAACGTACAAAAGATAATGCAAACCAATCGACACGATTTTCAATCGCGAATTTTGCATCTTCTTTATCTTTTTCTGTTAAAGCTGGTAAAGAAATATTTGTATTTGGTAAGTTAACTCCTTTTTTAGAACGCAATGGACCTCCTTGAATTGTTTCTGCTTTAACAATATCAGTTCCATTTGTTTCAATTACTTTGAAGATTAATTTTCCGTCATCTATCAAAATATTTTCACCCACTTGCACGTCTTGAGCAAATTTTTTGTACGTCATAAAAACTTTTTCTTTTGTTCCTACAACATCTTCGTTCGTGAATGTTAAAATTTCTCCTGGATTGATAACGAAATCTTCATGTTCCATTTTTCCAATACGCAATTTTGGCCCTTGTAAATCTGCTAAAATTGCTGTATTGTAGCCATGATCGTTATTTAATTGATGAATTGTTTCAATCTTACGTTTCACGTCCGCATAGTCTGCGTGTGAAAAGTTAATACGGAACACATCTGTTCCTTTTCTCATCATTTCTAATAAGATCTCTGGACTTTCTGTTGCCGGACCTAAAGTCGCGACAATTTTTGTCTTTTTAAGATATTGTCTATCGTAAATCATAATTTTTCCCTTTTTTTTATGCACAATATTTTGTTAGAATACCAATCTGTCAGCATTGCTAATAAGATCGACATCTATTTTTTTTATCAATTTTATAAAATCTTTTTCTACAAACGGAAGTTGAAGATTTTCTATGTTATCTTCCCAACCAGATACTTTGACAATATAATTGCAATCCTTATAATTGGGCACAAGAATAATGCTCTCTTTGAAAAGATTTGATAAATCTACTTCATTTTTTTTAAAATCGGATTGATTTGGAATATTTTTAATGATGTGATAATCTATTTTATTCGCTTCATCTAACCATTCGTAAGTCTCGAAATAGTAAGTATGATCATCCAACCAAATATCCAAATCATTGATGCGCTGAAAACGCGTATCAAAAGTAGAATTGAGATGGAAAATAAATTGTGTAGGAGTGTTGAAACTAGAATTTACGCCTATCAGATGGAAATCTATCCAATCGTCATATAAGAGTAATTCTGCCATGCTTCTAAACTTTTTCTATTTTCTTTTGTAGCGAATAGTAGGCGCGTTTTGCTGCACTTTCTTCCGCTTTCTTTTTTGAAGTTCCTCTCCCCTTCGAGATGACTTTGTCGTTGAGACGTATAACGGATACAAAAACCTGAAGATCTTCAGCATTTTGTTCTTCAAATGTATTGAATCTTATCGTATTTCTTGTTTTTTGACTCCATTCCAAAATCAATGATTTATGACTTGTAATGGTGTGTTCCAAACGATCTAAATCCGCATAAGGGTCAATAATTTTGATCTGAATAAACTTTTGGACTGCATCTATTCCTCCATCCACATAAATTGCACCTACCAAAGCTTCTAACATATCACCATTTACATCTTCTCCTAAATTGTTGTGATTGTTCATTGGATCTAAATAATCCAACAAACCAAGTTGTTTCGAAACTGCATTTAATTGTTTACGCGAAACAATCTTAGATCGCATTTTGGTTAAATAACCTTCTTGTTGATCTGGTGCTTTGTAGTATAAGTGCATTGCTGCAGAAGCACCAAGTAATGCATCTCCTAAAAACTCTAATCTTTCAAAGTTTATACTGTTTCCATTTTCATCTTTTTTTTGAGCTGATCTATGGGTAAATGCTTCTTTAAATACCTCAACATTCTGAGGAGTATAACCCAAGATCTCTTTCAAAAATTTCAAAAAAGGATCAGATGAATTTGAATCATCACGATGATTTTTAAAAGAAAATAATTTTTTTAAGAAAGACATTACTTATACTTCTTAAATATCACACATGCATTGTGACCACCAAAACCAAAAGTATTACTTAATGCATATTCTACATTTTTCTCTTTTGCTTTGTTAAATGTATAATCAATTTTAGGATCAAGATTTTCATCATCCGTAAAATGATTAATTGTTGGTGGAACAATACCATTATTGATTGCTCCAATAGTCGAAATCGCCTCGATAATTCCAGCACCACCTAATAAGTGACCTGTCATTGATTTTGTTGAGTTGATTTGAATATTGTATGCATGTTCTCCAAATAATTTTTGAATCGCTTTAGATTCAGCAATATCACCTAATGGTGTAGATGTTCCGTGCATATTGATATGATCCACGTCTTCTACGTTGATATTCGCATCTAATAAAGCTTCTTTCATCACATTTAACGCTCCTACTCCTTCTGGATGTGGTGCTGTAATATGATGTGCATCTGCTGTCATTCCTGTCCCTACTAATTCAGCATAAATTGTAGCTCCACGTGCAATTGCATGTTCGTATTCTTCTAAAACAATACATCCAGCTCCTTCTCCCATTACAAAACCGTCGCGGTCTTTGTCGAATGGTCTAGAAGCAGTTTGTGGATCATCATTTCGTGTAGATAACGCATGTAATGCATTGAATCCTCCAATACTAGATGCTGTAATCGCAGCTTCTGAACCTCCTGTAACAATAGCTTCTGCTTTTCCAAGTCTTAATAACATGTAAGCATCAATAATTGCGTTTGTAGAAGAGGCACATGCCGAAACAGTTGTATAATTAGGTCCCATAAGACCAAATTCCATTGAAATATGACCAGGCGTGATATCTGCTATCATCTTAGGGATAAAGAAAGGATTGAAACGTGGTGTTCCATTTCCTGTAGCAAAATTAGAAACTTCTTCTTCAAAAGTTTTAATTCCACCTATACCAGACCCCCATATAACGCCGATACGCTCTTTGTTTACATTAGCAGCATCTAAGATCCCACTGTGTTTGATAGCTTCTCTTGCAGCCACAATTCCCAATTGGGCACAACGATCAATCTTGCGCGCTTCTTTTCGATCAAAATGATCTTCAATATTGAAGTTTTTGATCTCACAAGCAAATTGTGTCTTAAAAAGAGTTGCATCAAAAAGCGTAATAGGCGCAGCGCCACTTACACCATTCACTAATCCATCCCAGTATTCTTGGTATGTATTTCCGATTGGTGTTAGCGCGCCTAAACCTGTTACTACTACTCTTTTTAATTCCATAAAAATAGGAACTATTACTTGTTTAAGTCTTCGATGTATGTTACAGCTTGACCTACTGTAGAAATTTTTTCTGCTTGATCGTCTGGAATTTGAATATCAAATTCTTTTTCGAATTCCATGATTAATTCTACTGTGTCTAATGAATCAGCTCCTAAATCGTTAGTGAAACTTGCTTCTAGCGTAACTTCGCTTTCGTCAACTCCTAATTTATCTACGATAATTGCTTTCACTCTTGATGTAATGTCAGACATAATTTTCTAATTTTAATTGTTGTAAACTAGTGCAAAAATATAAAACTTATATTAAATACAAGCTTTTTTTTATATGCACGCATAAGAACTTGCAAATATAGGGTGAATAAATATTCACGAAAACGTTTAAGTGAATGACATAAGTCAAATTTTTCAAGCTTTTTTTTATTGTAACTTTGTGCAAAGTTTTTACCTTTAATATTTTAAAATACTATAAAAATCACAAAAATGAGCATAGAATTGGCATCTTACGGAATAAAAAATTCCAAAATTAACTATCAATTATCTCCTGAAGAGCTTACGGAGAAAATGGTAGAATTAGGACAAGGAGAAATTACATCTTCTGGAGCAGTAAATATGTTAACAGGAGAATTTACAGGACGTTCTCCTAAAGATCGTTTTATTGTTATAGACGAAATCACTGCAGACAACGTTTGGTGGGATGGAAACATCAATATTCCTTTCGATTCTGATAAATTTGACGCTTTATACGATAAAGTTGTAGAGCATTTAAGTAACCGCGAAATTTATGTACGCGATGCATTTGCTTGTGCAGATGATGCATACAAAACTAAAATTAGAGCAATTACTGAATCTCCTGCAGCTAATTTATTTATTTACAACATGTTTATTCGTCCAACAGAAGAAGAATTAAAAAACTTTGGAGATTCTGAATGGACAATTATAAATGCGCCAACTTTTGTTGCTGATGCAAACGAAGATGGTACGAGACAACACAATTTTTCTATCTTAAACTTTAAACGTAAAATTGTTTTAAATGGTGGAACTGGTTATACAGGAGAAATGAAAAAAGGAATTTTTTCGGCTCTTAACTTCATCATGCCAGTATTTAGAAACACTTTACCAATGCACTGTTCTGCTAACTCTGGAGAAAACGGAGATACTGCAATGTTCTTTGGTTTATCTGGTACAGGAAAAACAACTTTATCTGCAGACAAAAACAGACGCTTAATTGGTGATGACGAACACGGATGGACAGAAGATAATACAGTTTTTAATTTCGAAGGTGGTTGTTATGCAAAAGTAATTAACTTATCTCCAGAAGGTGAGCCAGAAATATTTGCAGCAATTAAAGATGGTGCTTTATTAGAAAACTGTAAATTAGTTCCTGGAACTAACGAAGTTGACTTTACAGACACTTCAATTACAGAAAACACACGCGTTTCTTACCCAATTGATTATATCGAAAATATTGCTGTTCCATCTGTAGGAAAAAATCCTAAGAATATTTTCTTCTTATCATTTGATGCTTATGGTGTTTTCCCACCAATCGCAAAATTAAATCCAGATCAAGCTGCTTACTTATTTATCTCTGGATATACATCTAAAGTAGCTGGTACAGAAGCTGGAGTTACAGAACCTCAAACAACATTCTCTACTTGTTTCGGTGCACCATTTATGCCGTTACACCCAACAAAATATGCTGAAATGTTAAGCGATAAAGTTGAAAAAACTGGTGTAAACGTTTGGTTAATCAATACAGGTTGGAATGGTAAAAAAGAACGTATGTCGTTAAAAGATACTCGTGCCGTTATTAATGCTGCATTAAACGGAGATTTAAACAATGCTGAGTTCAAAAAAGATCCTTATTTTGGATTTGAAGTTCCGGTTGCAATTGAAGGAGTATCTCCTGAAAAATTAAATCCTGCAACTTCTTTTGATTCGACTGAAGCTTACGAAGCAAACGCTAAAGAATTAGCAGATAAATTTAAAGCGAACTTCAAGAAATTTGAAGAGTTTGCTACTGCTGATTTATTAGCTGGAGGACCAACAATTTAAGGTTGAAATTAAGATTGAGATTAAGATTGAGATTAAGACAAAGTTTTAACTCATTTTGAAAATCAGAAATAAATACAAAACCGAGCAAATTGCTCGGTTTTTTTATGTTTTAAATTTTTTAAAAAGATATAATTCATCTTAATTCTAGATACACTTTTTATAAATTTCATTTCTAAAAATCACTCAAATTGACAAATTTTCATTCAGATTTACAATAGAAAAATTACATTTTCAAATAAAAATCTTTTGTTAAATTGGTATAATCTTCTGTGTATTGATGACGTTCGACTTCGATGATTAATTCTTTTTCTTCTACTTCTTTTTCATGAAAACTAAATTCTAACAGAACTCGTTTGATTGCAGTTGTTGAGTTTCCTCTTACATAAACTGTTTTTGATCGCTTTAATCCTTTTTGCGAGGCAATTTCACTAAAAACACCCATTTGATCATACGGAATAATAAAACTCGCCAAACCGTCTTTATGAAGTAATTCAGCAGTTTTCTGGAGCAATTCTTCGAATGTTAAAGTTTCTTGTTGGCGTGCTTGTTTACGCGCATCAAAATCAACCGTATCATTCACCACAAAAAAAGGAGGATTACTGACAATCAAATCATATTTTTTATCTGTTGAATACTCTTGAAGTGATGAATTAAAAATTGTTAAACGATTAGCAAAAATAGAATGCTCAAAATTTTCTGATGCTTGTATAAATGCATCTTTATCAATTTCTATCGCATCAAGTTTTGCATTTGGAAAACGTTGGGCCAACATCAACGAGATTAATCCAGTTCCAGTTCCAATATCTAAAATATTTTCTCCCAATTCTAAAGTCGACCAAGCACCAAGTAAAACACCATCTGTGCCTACTTTCATTGCGGTTTTATCTTGAAAAATTTCGAATTGTTTGAATCGAAAAGGTTTTCTATTCATTGTAAGGAATCAAAATGTAGAATGTTGTACCAACAGAAATTTCGGTTTCGAAACGAATTGTTCCATCGTAATCATCAATAATTTTTTTCACCATTGGTAAACCGATTCCCATGCCACTATTCTTTGTTGTAAATTTTGGAACAAATATAGAATCTTGTGATTCTACTGGAATTCCATTTCCATTATCTTGTATGGTAATATGAAGAAAATCTTTTACAAAAGCGACATCCACTTTCACTTTTGCAGTACGAGATTGTGGAATAGATTGAAATGCATTCTTTGTAATATTGGTAATAATTCTGTTCAAATATTGTTTATCAAAACGCATCATGATGATATTTGGAGAATAATTAAACTCGATAAACTCCATTGGAAATACATAAAGTGTATTTTTTATGACTTCTACAACATCAATTTTTTCATCTTTACGCGATGGCATTTTTGCAAAATCTGAAAAAGCCTCTGCAATACCAGAAATTGTATCGATTTGTTGTAATAAAATATTACCTGTTCGCATGGTTTTTTCTTCCAAATCAGGATCATTGGCATCAAATTTTCGCATATAATTCTGAATCATCAAACGCATTGGTGTCAATGGATTCTTTACTTCATGTGCAACTTGTCTTGCAAAATCTCGCCATGCTTCCTCCCTTTCTTGTTTTGCTAACAAATCTGATTGTTCGCGCAACCTAAACAGCATATCATTATAAGAATCAACTAAAACTTTAATTTCATCATTTCCATCATATCGAATCGGCATATTGTTGACGATAACTTCTGTTTCGCGAATACGATCTGCAAACGACCAAAGCTTATTTAAAGTACGTTTTGTAACAAAATACACCGCCAATGTTCCAAACAAAAGAATTACTCCAAAAGCTAAACCATAACTACCAATTAAGGTAAACATGTCTTGTTGTAAAAAGTCTTGATTAGATTGATAAGGTAAACAAAGAATCGCTATATTTTCGTTGTAATAATTCTTGATATTACTGTAAGATGAATAGATATCATTCTCGTTGTTGGTATCTTTATTCGTAACAATAAAATCGTTAGAATTTTTGAGCTTATCTAATATTTTTTGTGGTAAAACATCATACGTTGTCGAAACGGGTTGCGTTGTTAAAATTTTATTTCCACGCAAATCGTAAATCACAATATCTGTTTTGTTGATATCTCCAATACGAAGAAAACCGTCTTCTAACAAATTATGAATATTATCTTTGGTTGCAATACCAGGATAATTATCCATTTCGTAATCTATTGCAGATTCTACAGCTCTTACTTTTCTCTTGAGAATATCTTCGTGATATTGTTTGGTTTGATCATTAAAATGATTGGCAGTAATTAGCAAGATTGCTCCTGCGGTAAATAACAAAATCGTTACCATATAAATGATAATACGAACAGGTAGCGATAGGTTATTTTTTTTTCTAATCATTTTTATTTTTGGAATAATCTTTTAACGTATTTTCCTAAGATGTCAAATTCTAAATTTAATGTATCTCCAACTTTCACTTGATTTAGATTTGTAAATTCCCAAGTGTATGGAATAATTGCTACAGAAAATTGTCCAATTTTGCTATCTACAACTGTTAAACTAATTCCATTAAGACAGATTGAACCTTTTTCTACTGTTACATTTCCAGATGAAGCTTCATCATATTCAACTGTTAGAAAAAAACTTCCGTTTTGATTTTCAATTGAAACAATTTTTCCAGTTTGATCAACATGTCCTTGAACAATATGACCATCGATACGACCATTGAACTGCAAACATCGTTCTAAATTGATCAAATCACCTTCTTTTAAAGTGTTAAAATTTGTTTTTTGTAAGGTTTCCTCTATAGCAGTGACTTTGTAAAGACCATCTTTGAAATCAACAACTGTTAAACACACGCCATTGTGCGCAACACTTTGATCAATTTTTAATTCATCACAAAAATCTGCTTCAATCCATAAATGTAAATTTGATTGATCTTTCTCTGCTTTTATAAGCTTTCCAACTCCTTCAACGATTCCTGTAAACATGATGTTATTTTTGGTGAAAATAATAATTAATTCTAAAATTATAAAATGAAAAAGGGATGATTTTGAAACATCATCCCTTTACTATTTATCTGAATAAGATTTTTACTCTACAGTAACTGATTTTGCTAAGTTACGAGGTTGGTCTACATTCTTACCTAATTTAACAGCAATCCAGTACGATAATAATTGTAATGGAATAGCAGTTAAGATTGGAGAGAATTCTTCTGCAGTTTCAGGGATTACTACATAATCATCTGCCATAGCAGTTACTTGCTCATCACCTTCGTTTACAATAGCAATTACTTTTGCACTACGTGATTTTATCTCTTGTATGTTAGAAACAACTTTTTCGTAGTATCCTTTTTTCGTTGCAATTACAATTACTGGCATATTTTCATCCAATAATGCGATTGGTCCGTGCTTCATTTCTGCTGCTGGATATCCTTCTGCATGAATGTAAGAAATTTCTTTCAATTTTAATGCACCTTCTAAAGCTGATGGATAATTGTATCCACGTCCTAAATAGATTGCATTTCTGTTATCTTTGTATTTATCAGCGATTTGATCAATTACACCTTCACAGTTATCTAAAATTTGTTGAACTAATTCAGGAATACGCTCTAATTCACGTGTTAACAATGTAAATTTCTCTGTTGATAATTCACCATTGTGTTTTCCTAATTTTAATGCAATCAATGCTAAAATTGTTAACTGAGCTGTAAACGCTTTTGTTGAAGCAACACCAATCTCTGGACCTGCATGCGTATAAGCACCAGCATCTGTAATACGAGCAATTGATGAACCTACAACATTATTAATTCCAAAGATAAATGCTCCAGCTTCTTTAGCTAATTTAAGCGCTGCTAATGTATCTGCTGTTTCTCCTGATTGGGAAATTGCAATTACGACATCGTGCTTGTTGATAATTGGATTACGGTAACGGAATTCAGAAGCATATTCCACTTCTACAGGAATACGAGCGAAATCTTCGATCATATATTCTGCTACTAAACCAGCGTGGTAAGATGTTCCACATGCAACAATGATGATACGTTTTGCATTCAAGAATTTCTCTTGATGATCCCAAATACCAGCCATTTTAATTACACCTTCGTCAACTAACAAACGTCCACGCATTGTATCGCGAATAGAACGAGGTTGTTCGTTGATTTCTTTTAACATGAAATGCTCGTAACCACCTTTTTCAATTGCTTCAATATTCAATTGTAATTCTTGAATATCTAAAGAAACTGTTTCGTTATTTTTAATCGTACGTACATCAACTTCTTTATCTAAAGTAATTGTTGCCATGTCACCATCTTCTAAATAAATCGCATCTTTCGTAAACTCAATAAACGGAGAAGCATCAGACGCTACAAAGAATTCATTTTCACCTATTCCTATTGCCAATGGAGAACCTAAACGTCCTACGACAATTGTATTTGGTTCTTCTTTGTCTAAAACTGCAATTGCATAAGCTCCAATCACTTCATTAAGAGCTAAACGAACTGCATCAGTTAAATTTAAGTTTTGCTCTTCTTGAAATAATTGAATAAAGTTTACTAAAACTTCTGTATCTGTATCACTGTGAAAAACGTAACCTTTATCTTTTAATAGTTGTTTGATTGATTCATAATTTTCAATAATTCCATTATGAACTAATACCAAACGTCCATTGTTTGACATATGAGGATGTGAATTTACATCATTTGGTACACCATGAGTTGCCCAACGTGTATGTCCGATTCCTAAATGAGGAGTTTTATCTAAGTTTGAAGATTTTTCTTCTAAATCAGAAACTTTTCCTTTTGTTTTTACTAATTCAAAATCAGTACCGGTAGAAAGAACTAATCCAGCACTATCATATCCACGATACTCTAGTCTTCTTAGTCCGTTAATAATAATTGGGTACGCTTCGCGATGTCCAATGTATCCGACAATTCCACACATAATATTATATAGTATTTTAAGTTAAATTCTTATTTTTTGGAATAATATACTAATAATTTTAATTTTTTAGTAACATCTTCCGTATTATTTCCGTGTAACACGATTCTATAAGGATTGTACGCTCTATTATTTTGATATGGATTTGTACTATTTATAGTCGTTGCATCAGAAACTGATGTTAAGAAATTCCCCAAAGTAATAAACATTGTTTGATCTTTAAACTCATTACCTTTCTCTAACATACTTTTTAGATGTTTTGTAATGTCGATCGTATAAAAATCTGTTTTTCCAGTTACTTGTGGGTTAAAGTGTACCGATGTTGGATAAGAATTATAAAACTCTAACACATCTGCATACAGTTCATTTACTTCTTTATTATCTTTTTTGTAGTTATTCCACGCAATTAAATAAGGAGGTTTTGGAAGATTAGTTGATTCATCAATATAAAATTTCAATTTAGCGCCAAGAATAGCAATTTTATTTTGAGACATTTCTGTCTTTAAGTCTGCTAATTGTTGTGCATTAAATTTTAATTGAGCATAATTACCACTCATACCACTCAAATATAATCTTGCATCTCCATTAATTGAATCAGGTTTTACAGTTGAATAAATAGATCCTGTTGTATTATTGACAATTTGACTCAAGATAATATTAGCATTATTTGCAGTACCTGAATTCCATTGATTTGTCATATCAAATCCGTAAGAACTATTCAAACGCTCTTTGTAATCTTTATCAGTATCTTTCTTCGGTGTTGGATTTTTGTATGAATAATACATCTTTAAATCCATTTTATTTGGATTAAAATTGACAATAAATCCATCTGATTCTTCAACAGAAAATTCTAAACCTTTGATATTTTCACGAATAAATGTAGCGTAATCAGCTAATAAACCGGTTTTAGCATTTTTGATAATCTTTTCGTCAAAATAATCTTTATCTAAAGCAACTTTATAACCAACTGTTTCTTCTGATATATTGCTTGTTCCTGTTTTTTGTTTTACAACTTTACTGGTAACTGTTTTACCAATTTTTGCTGTTCCAATTACTCTTGAATTTACAGAGACAGGAGATTCGTTTCCATTTAAAGTAGAGAAATACTTAGAGTCTTTATACAAAACCGTATTAATATCTTTAATTTTCAACGTCATTTCTAAATCCTTTTTACCATACAAAGAGTCAACTGCATACTTTGTTGTAATCTGGATAGTATCTGTATCTTTTGGTTTTTCTCCTGGTTTAGATAAATTGATTGTATCTTTAGAAACAGGATCTTTTGTTGTACTGTAATAAACTGGAATGATTAAATTAACAGAATCAACTTTCGTTTCTGTACCAAAATCCTGATCACCTATAGATGAAGGTCTTATTTGTGTATAAAACTTAGAAGAAGTTGTACCAAAAATTGGTTCATTATACACACCAAACGCACCATTTTGTAAAACAAATTTATCAGTACGAAGTGTATCAAATTTGGCATTAAATGCAATAACGTCTAATACTTTTGCATTTCCGTCAGCCTCACCACCAATCACATTGTTATCTAATCCTAATGTTTCGCTCTCACACGAAACAATTGTTCCCATTCCAATCATCATTGCAACAGATACAGAAAGGACATTCAAAAATTTTTTCATTAATCTCAACGGATTTTAATTAGAGTTCATTACTTCCTCTAGATAGAAGTTTTTATACACTTCTTTTGCTTGTTCTTTTGAACAATAATCTAATAAAGGAATATTTTGTTGGTTTATATAGTTTTTTACATCCTCTGGAATCACATCTTCTCCTTTTGCTACTGCATCAGCATATTGCAAAGAAGCTTGTATCATCCCTAAATGTGTAGGTTTTTCTAAATAGTTTTGTACATCAGCTTCTACTTTATCAAAAGCTAATTTTTTCACTAATTCATTATCCAATTCACCATCAAAAGCATTGTCAAATAAAGAAACAACAACTTTTGCATCTTGAAAAAATGGATCATCCGAATAGTATTTTTTTAGATACAATGGCACTAAACTTGACATCCATCCCATTACATGAACAACGTCTGGCTTCCAGTTTAATTTTTTTACTGTCTCTAAAACCCCTTTTGCGAAGAAGATAGAACGTTCGTCATTATCAGAGAATAATCCATTATCTTCTCCATAAACTTCTTTACGTTTAAAATACTCTTCGTTATCAATAAAATACACTTGTAGTCGCTCTCCTGGCACAGATGCTACTTTAATGATTAAGGGTTGATCCAAATCATTAATAATCATGTTCATACCTGAAAGTCGTATTACTTCGTGTAATTGGTGTCTTCTTTCGTTAATTGCTCCAAATCTTGGCATAAAGATTCTTACATCTGCGCCATTACTTTGCATGATTTTTGGCAAATCTAATGCTTGAGAAGACATCGGATTTTCAGGAAAGTAAGGTACCATTTCTGTTGTTACATACAATATGCGCTTTCCTTCCATAATTTCTACTCTCTTTTCCTAATGAATAATAAGGCACAAATTTACAAAAAAATGTTGATATATTATTTGCTTATAGTAGCTTTGCCAGATATTAGTTTTTTTTTAACAAATCAGTGTTATGGTTATATTTAACGAAAAGGAAAAATTAACTCCCGCAATCGTCGAGTTAAAAAACCAAAACAAAACAATAGGATTTATCCCTACAATGGGCGCTTTACATGAAGGACATATGTCTTTGGTAAAAGCTTCTAAAGCTCAAAATGACTACACAATTGTCAGCATTTTTGTCAATCCAACACAATTTAATAACCCAGAAGATTTAGCAAAATATCCTCGAACTGAGGAAAATGATAAAGAATTGTTAATGAAAAATGGGTGCGATTTTGTCTATATGCCTACTGTTGAGGATTTATATGAGGCAAACGAAGGTGCAAAACATTACGATTTTGGCACAATTGATAAAGTGATGGAAGGTTCTTCTCGTCCTGGACATTTTGATGGTGTTGCAACTATTGTTTGCAAGCTTTTTAAAGCAGTTCAGCCAACAAGAGCGTATTTTGGTGAAAAAGATTTTCAACAAATTCGTATCATTCAAGAAATGGTAAAACAAGAGAATTTGGATGTAGAAATTGTTCCTATGCCAATTCATCGTGCAGATTCTGGTTTAGCTTTTAGTTCAAGAAATGCTCGCTTATCATCGCAACAAACTTCTGATGCTCCACAGATTTATTCAATTTTATCAAAAGCAGTTGTCCTTAAAAATGAAGGAAAAGATGTTGCTGACGTAAAATCTTTCGTCGAAAATGAATTTAAAAACTCTCCTTTCGAGTTAGAGTATTTTGAAATCACAGATGAAGAAACATTGTTATCAATCGAACATTTTTCGGACGCAAAATATATTCGTGGTTTTGTCGTTGCTTATGCAGGTGATGTGCGTCTAATCGATAATATTCAATTTTAATTAAATAGATCAAATCCTACAAATCGATTGAAAAATATTGGAACAGGTTTTGAAATTTATAAGTTCAGTGTAACTTTGCAAAATTATGATGGTAGAAGTTTTTCACTCTAAGATACATAGAGTTAAGGTAACAGACGCAAAATTAAACTATATCGGAAGTATCACAATCGATGAAGATTTGATTGATGCTGCAAATATGGTAGTTGGGCAAAAAGTACAAATCGTAGTTCAAGAGAACGGAGAGCGATTTGAAACATATATTATTAAAGGGAAACGTGGAAGCGGTGAAATTTGTTTGAATGGACCAGCTGCGCGTAAAGTACAAGTTGGTGACACGGTTATCATCATTACCTATGCGATGATGGAATTTGAAGAAGCCAAAACATACGAACCAACAATTGTTTTCCCTAACGAGAACAATCGTTTAGATTAAGAAATTAATTTTCAAACATTTATATGAAGAGTAAGATTAAACAATCACTCTTCTTAATCATTGCTTCATTGTTAGCTATATTTTTTATTGTGATAACAGTGAAGCAAATTGATTTTGAACGAGTTGCAGAAGTTTTAAACCAAACCAATTATTTTTGGATTTTTGCTTCTATGGCGATCAGTATTTTAACTTATTGGATACGCGCCGCTCGTTGGAATCTTCTTCTACAGCCCATGGGCTATAACACACAAATCTCATCTGGCTTTTGGGCAATTGCATTTGCTTATTTTATGAATTTAACCATTCCGAGAAGTGGTGAAGTAGCTCGTGCGACGAGTTTTTATAAAATGGAAAAAGTGCCGTTCGAAAAATCTTTTGGAACAGTTGTCTTAGAACGTGTTATCGATCTTTTATTTTTGGGTTTATTTTTCGGATTAACGCTTATTTTCAATTACGAAACCTTTATCAAATTCGTAGAAATTGGAAATAAAGAAAAAGCTCATCAACCGACAACAGAACCTTCTTTCTTAAAGTATTATATTGCTCTTGGAGTAATAATCTTAGGAATTGCTTTTATAGGATTTTTCTGGAAAAAAATTAGTCAACTAACGTTTTTTGAAAAGATTAAAACATTTCTTTTAGGACTATGGGAAGGAATTAAATCGATCTCGACATTAGAAAAAAGAGGTTTATTTATCTTTTATTCTTTTGCGCTTTGGATTTGTTATTTCCTAATGACTTTTCTTGTTTTCTTTGCTTTTCCTGACACCGAAAATTTTGGAATACCAGAAGGGTTATTTTTATTAATTGCAGGTTCTTTAGGAATGATTTTACCTGTTTCTGGTGGATTGGCTTATCCGTATGTGATGTCTATTGCTTTTTCGGCAGTTTATTTGGCTAAAGGTGGTGATCAACATGAAGGACGAGCAATTGGCGATTATTTTGGGCTAATTCTTTATTTAGCACAAATTATCTCGATGATTAGTTTTGGATTAATCGCTATTTATAAAATTTCAAGAATTCGAAGAGATTCTACAGAATAATCACATTCCTCCAAAACTACGATTCCAAAGCTTAATCATTTTGCTAATCTCCCAAGGATTTATTTTATAACTTATTTTCATAACTAAAAAGAAAATAACATTCACGAATAATACAAAAAGTAATTCCATATTTCACAAATTTGATTTAATATATATTATTTCCTTATCATCTCCAAATACTTAGGCGCTTGTTCTTCTAAAATCTGAGTTATTTTATCATAATTGTTTTCTTTTACCAATTTCTCTAACTCAAAATTCACATAACAATACGTTACATAATCACTGACTTTATTTTCGGGAATATTTAAACTTTCGATGAAATAATTTTTCGTAAAATAATTTTCTACATCTTTTATTTTATCAGCTTTATTAAAATATTCTTGCTGTTTTTCCTCTCTTTTTCTTTGCCCAGAAATTGTTGCAATCCAAACAGCAGGATTCAGTAAACCAAAGTTTCCTATATTTGAAGTCGCATTAGGATCAATTTTTCTGAAACGAAGATTGGGATCAATTCCTAAATTCAAATGTTTGTACATTTCATCAACTTCATCATATTTAAGCTTAATGTTATTCTTAAAATATTTATCCAATGTGATGATTTTTGCCTCAGCTAATTCTATGGTTTCGATATTAAGATGTATGGTTAACATACCTTTTGTTAAAATATCAGACGTAATTTTTATTATACGTTCTTTGTAAAAATCGTGCGTAAATATCAATTCATCACCAGCAGATGCTTTTATCGAAAACATACCAGCAGAATTTGTCAAGACTTTGGCACCCGTCATTTCATTTGTAACCAAAATATTATCTACCGCATCTTGTCCAACAACTCCGTCATCAATTACTACTTTTCCTGTAATCAAATTGGTTTGTGCAAACGAAAAAACACTGATCAAACTAAAAAATACTGTATATAAAATCTTATTCATTTTCTTTCATTTTAGCCAAATAGATTGGCGCTTGTTCATCAATCACGAAAAGTATTTCATCAAAATTATTATCTCTTAACAACTTCGGAAAGTCAAAATTCGAATAACAATAATCTAAAAAATCATTTATTTTTCCTTCAGGAATTTTCAAATCGTTTACAAAATAATAGGTTGTAAAAAACTTACGTAGCGCAAGTATTTGATCTTCTTTTACAACTTTTATTGGAACAGGATTTTTAACACGTTTTTTTGGACTTTTAAAGAGATTCATTATTCCTAATAAATTTACTCCACCAACTTGTTTAATCGTTCTATTCACTCTTTCTTCGTCATGTTTAAGATTCAATTCTGCTTTAAATTCCGGAGAAACAACGCCCATTTCATCATTTAGTTTCTCTTGAAACGATTTCTCTTTTCCTAAATTCTTAAGTGCATCCTTATTCAATTTCTGAATATTCGTTTCTGCTAATTCTATTACTTCTACATTAACGTGAATTGTAACAAAACCTTTAGCAATCATTGTTTCAGAAACCTTAATTATTCTTTCCTGAATACCTAATTGTTTAATTTTTAATTCATCATTCAAGTTCACGTTTATTGAAAATAATCCAACATTATTTGCTTTGGTTCTAGCTTTAGTCGTTAAATTTTCAATCGAAGTTCCTTCCAAATCAATCACTTCATCAGCATCATCCACAATAATTTTTCCCGTAATTAATGTAGACTGCGCTTGAATATTAATTGATGTAATAAAAAATAAAAAAAGTAAAAATTTACTCATGTTCTACAGCTTTTTGGTTGATGATTGAAAGATAATTTGGTGCTTGTTCTTCGAAAATTAAAGTTATTTTTTCATAATTATTTGCTTTCAAAAGAGATTCTAACTTAAACTCAACATAGCAATAATGAATAAAATCAAGAATGCTTCCTTTTGGAATTTTTAAATCTGTTTCAAAATAATATTCAGTAAAATAATCTTTGAGTTGCATGATTTGCTCATATTTATCTTGATTCTTCGTTTTCAAAAAATGTTTATACGTCTGTACTTCTTTGTCAGAAAACTGTTCTATTAGCGCTAATACATTTTCATAACGAATATGAACATCAAATTTTCTAAGGTACTGAGCAGCAAAATGAGCTTTCACCATATCATCTTTAAACTCTTGATTAATTCCCAAACTCTTGTTTATCTTTTCAGATTCCGCTTCTTCTTTACTCACATTGTCTTTCCAATATTTTCTTAAAGGTTTTACATTCGTTTCTGCCAATTCTATCACTTCGATATTTAGATGAACGTCTATAAAACCTTTAGCTATCATTGATTCAGAAATCTTAAGCTGACGTTCTTCAAATCCAATTTGCTTAAAAACTAAGACATCATTTGCATTAACTCGAATCGAAAAAAGACCTTTATCATTTGGTTTTGTTCGGGCATTTGTGTTTAAATTTTCAACTAAAAAGGCCTCATAATTAATTACTTCATCAGCATCATCCACAATAATTTTTCCTGAAATTAATGTGGATTGTGCTTGAAGTGTAACACATAAAATAAAAAATAGGTTAAAAAGTAAAGTTCTTTTCATTCGCAATTAAATCTTGATTAAAAATAACAGAGAAATAAATTGAAAATCAATATTTAACTCAACTTTATCTAAAGTCGATAATTTGTTAAAAAAACATATTACTGTTAACGTTTTTTACTTGTTGTATTAAAATTTTTCACAAATATAACTCCACAGCTTGTCGCTATAAAACTGTATTTTTGTGTAAATTTGAAACTATGGCTAAAACAAAAACTACATATTTCTGCCAAAACTGTGGCACGCAAACCTCTCAATGGATGGGACAATGCAAAAGTTGTGGCGAATGGAATACCATTGTTGAAGAAATTGTAGACAAAGGCGAAGAAAAGAAAACGTGGAAAGATAAATCTGATAAAAAAGAAAAAACTTTCGCACTAAATATTCGAGAGATTAATCCGTTAGGTGAAATCAGAATTTCTACTAAAAATCAAGAGTTAGATCGCGTATTAGGAGGAGGAATTGTTCCTGGATCTGTTATTTTAGTTGGTGGAGAACCAGGTGTTGGAAAATCAACCTTGATGTTGCAAGTAGCCTTAAAATTAGATACGATTAAAATCTTATATGTTTCTGGTGAAGAATCTGTTTCGCAAGTAAAGCTTCGTGCAGAACGTATTGGAATCGAATCTGATCAATGTTTTATTTTACCTGAAACCAATACACAAAAAATATTTGCACATGCCAAAGAGATTCAACCTCAATTAATTGTTGTTGATTCTGTACAAACTCTACAAACCACATATGTAGAATCTTCTCCGGGAAGTATTTCTCAAATTCGTGAAACAACTTTTGAGCTGATTCAATATGCAAAAGAAACCAATACACCGATTATTTTAATTGGTCATATTACCAAAGAAGGTGTCATTGCAGGACCGAAAATTTTGGAACATATGGTAGATGTCGTTTTACAATTCGAAGGCGATCGCAATCATATTTACCGAATTTTACGTGCCAATAAAAATCGTTTTGGATCGACTGCAGAAATCGGTATTTACGAAATGCAAGGAGCTGGATTACGCGAAGTCACCAATCCGTCGGAAGTATTAATCACCAAAAAAGATGAATTATTAAGTGGAAATGCAATTGCAGCGACTTTAGAAGGTGTTCGTCCTATGTTAATCGAAATTCAGGCATTGGTTTCCACAGCTGTTTATGGAACTCCGCAACGTACTGCTACGGGTTTTGATGCAAAAAGATTGAATATGTTGTTGGCTGTTTTGGAGAAACGTGCAGGTTTTCGATTAAACATGAAAGATGTTTTCTTAAACATCACAGGAGGAATTCGTGTAGATGATCCTGCGATTGATTTGGCAGTCATTGCAGCAATTCTCTCATCGAGCGAAGATTCTGCAGTTCCAGATAATTGTTGTTTTGCAGGAGAAGTTGGATTAAGTGGAGAAATTAGAGCTGTTAATCGTGTTGAACAACGCATTACTGAAGCAGAAAAATTAGGTTTTGATGTGATTTTCGTGTCAAAATATAATAAAATAAAAGATACAGATTTTGGAATTCGAATTGTTCGTATTTCGAAAGTTGAAGATATTTATCGAATGTTATTTCAATAGTTGATTAAAAATTTTCTCAAGCAATTGATTTATAAGTATTTTTTTATATTTTTATCTCAACTTTAAAAAACATTTTTATGGATTATTCAAACCAATCTAACCAAGATTTTAATCAACCTCAACAATCTTCTTTAGAAGAAATAAGACCAAGACCACAAAACAACCTTGTCTTATCTATTGTAGCTACAGTTTTAGGTGTTTGTTCACCATGCTGCATTTCTGTTATAGTAGGAATTGTTGCGATTGTGTTTTCTACGCAAGCCAACTCTAAATATGATGCTGGAGATTATATTGGCGCTGAACAAGCTGCTAAAAACTCTAAAATTTTAAGCTATGTTGCTTTTGGTTTAATTGCAATAAACTTAATTTATCTAATTTTCGTATTTATTACACAAGGTAGCGACGCAATTATGAATCAATATAAAGATGTCTTAGATAGATAATCTTAAAATTAAGTAGTATCACTAAATAATATGATGAAACGGATTTTGGTTTATGGTTTAGCAACCTTATTGCCTATTTTGGTAATTGTGTATTTTTACAGCTATTACAACAACCAAAGTCCGTTTACTATAAAATGTATGTTTCATGCTGTAACAGATCTGTGGTGTCCTGGTTGTGGTGGACAACGTGCTTTTTCTTTGCTTGTACACGGCCATATTTTACAATCGCTTCGTTACAATTTACTTTTACCTTTCGCGCTTTATATTTGCATTCAGTTTTATTACTCTGTAATCGCCAATATTTTTTTAGCCGAACCTATTTCAGGAAAATTACATTTGCCGACAAGTTTTGCACGTAATTTTCTTATTTTTTTGTTGATTTATTCAATTCTAAGAAACATACCTATTTCTCCTTTTATATATTTAGCACCAGAAAGTTAATTTTATGGGTTTAGATACAGTTGAATTAATCATGCAATTTGAAAATCATTTCAATATTAATTTCAAAGATGATGAAATTCAGAAAGTACTGTTGAAGAATTTATAAATGGCATTCTTATTACAAATTGTAAACAATTTTTTGATAACAATACACCCAAAACAAGATTTCAGATATATTTAATTGTAGGAAATATTATTTTAGATAGAATTGGCTGCCCTGTTTATGATATACAGCATTACGCAAGTATTACAAAAGATTTACGTATTGATTAAAATAAAAAAATCAGAGAAACTATTCCTCTGACTTTTTATTTGTTGTTCGAGGATTTTGTCGCTCCTCGCCTTCTTTCAATTCTCCTCTACGTATTCTATTTTTATCTGAATCCTTTTCATCATTTGGTAACGAAACAGGTTGATTGGCTTCTCCTAAAATCCATGTTTCAGTCGCATCCCACATCGCACGAACTTTAATTGGCTCTGGATATAGATAAATAGGTTCTGGTTGTTTTCCAGACAAATAATCTCCTGTATCCCATTTTCCGTTCTCATTTTCATCAACTAATAATCTAAACAAATATTCTCCTGGTTCAATAAAATTGAATTCAAAATAATTTTTATTTGCCGGATTATAAATCTCTTCTAATACTGTGAAATTTTGATCTGTTTTCAAAAATTGTAAAATAAATGGTTTTGATGGCGCATTCTGAAGCGTTAATTTTAGATGTCCAAAATCACCACGAGTTCCCATTTTTATTGGATATGCAAGTGTATCATTCTTCTCTCCTAATACATCTGTTAATGCATTTGGATAAATATTTACCTCAAATTTTTCGTCTAAATTTTTATCGAAAGCAAAATTCAAATTTTGTGCATTAATCGTATCAATCGAAACTTTAAATGGAATTGAAACTGTATCTTTAAACACATGAATTTTAGATAAATCCAATGATTTAATTGGCGCATTTGCCTGAATTTTAAATTCTTTATTCGGTGCTAATTTTTGATCATTTAATGCTTTAAATTCTAATTTACGCTCAGTTGTCGATTTTGAATACAAAGCACTTACTTCATCTATCTGATCTTTGTGTTGTACATTAAAATTCAACTTTGTACTTCTTCCTACAATTGTATCAACCTTTGGATTGAACCAAAAATTTATCGAATCTTGTTTTGGAAACTTCTGTATATAAGCCGTTTTGAATTCTTTTGCTACTGGAGTTATTGTAACATCATCTGTAGCGCCAGTTGTTTTAAATACAATTAAACCTTCTTGTTTAAAACTTGCTTCAGGCTTACGATAAGCAGGTTTTTGATTGAATAAATTCAAGTTTATTTCTTGATTCGCGTTCAATTCAATCGGTTCGTTATGAAAAGCGAAACGTTCTTTTCCATAATCATACATCACATTCTCTACCTTATCTTCAAATGCAATTAATTTATATTTACCAGAAGCTAAATAGTTTAACTGATATTCTCCTCTATCATTCGCCCTCGCAATGTAATATGGTTTCTTTTGTAAAACTACACTATCTTTATAAGTGCTATCTACTTTATATAGTCCGACTAATATCTTTTCTGGTAATTTGAAATCGTATGACGAATTTACACGACCTGTCACTTTTAATGAGTCAATAAAACTACCTGTTGAAAAAACATATTGAAAGTTTGATAACTTATTGTTCTCATTAAAATCTTGAACCGCATCACCAAAATTGAAACTATAAGTTGTATTTGGTAATAAAGGTTCTTGAAATTTTATCGAAATATATTTCTTTGCTAATGCTTGCGGCGTTACAATTGGTGGTATTTGAAACGAAGGCGAAACCACAACATTTTTACTGTATTCCTTCAACATAATATATTCGTCAAAGTTAATTACAGCTTCTTGTAAATTAACATCAACATTCGTTGCCAAGGTATCAGGATCAGCTTTTAAAAAAACTGGCGGAGTTTCATCTTTAGGTCCTCCCGTTGGTGAACCTTGTCTTGCACAAGAAATAACCAATAAAATAGTTAACATCAAAAGCGAAAAACGTGTCGTCTTATTCATGGGTGCAAGTTAAGAAAAAGCTTGTTATTAAGCACAAGCAATGGTAATTACACTTATCTTAAAATTTTCCAAAAGGTTAAACTTTTTAATTGCCGAAGCAATTGTTGCACCAGTTGTTAAGACATCATCAATCAAAATATAATGCCCTGGCTTAAGATTAGGACTGATTTCGAATGCATCTTTCAAGTTATTTAATCGATGTTTTTTATCTTCATTCACTTGAGAAGAATTATACTTTGTTCGAATTAACCCTTGCGAAAAATAATTAATCTGATTGTTTTCTGCTAATGCTCGAGCAAAATCTTGTACTTGATTATAACCTCTTTTTTTCAACCGTTTTGGATGTAACGGGATTGGAATTATACCATCATATTCACTCAAATCAAATTTTATTAATTGCGCTAAATCAATTCCAATTTCGGGACGATTTCTATATTTCATTTCATGCAAAATCGTTTGCGTTGTATTGTGATGCTTAAATTCTAACAAAGAAAATACGTTTTCGACTTCACAATAATTTCGTAATTTGGAATAAGCACTATTGTTTTGATTGAATTGCCAATGTGTAAAAGAGAGCTTTGTTGAGCACGAAACACACAGAAACTGCGAAGGTTGAATAACGTCTTGACAATCCAAACAACGCATCGGAAAAAATAAATCAACCAAAGAATTTACGATTGTTTTGATTTCCATTACCTTTGCAAATTAAAGTTTAGTACTAAATTTAATGAAAATCATTCGACTTACAAAAGCTTTTACGTTCGAAACTGCACATGCTTTGCATGGTTATGACGGAAAGTGTAAAAATATACATGGACATTCTTACAAATTATTTGTTACTGTAAAAGGTATTCCTTCTGAAGATATCAACGATGTGAAACTTGGAATGGTAATGGATTTTGGTGATTTGAAGAAAATTGTAAACAAAGAAATTGTAGATCTTTTTGATCATGCTATTTTGTTGAACGAAAATTCTCCTCACAAATCTCTAGGACAAAAATTATTAAGCGAAGGACATAATGTTGTTTTTACAGACTATCAACCTTCTGCAGAAAATATGATTTTGTGGATTGTGGAAAGAATAAAACCGCTTTTACCAAAAAATATCGATTTGGTTGCTTTAAAATTACACGAAACTGAAAATTCTTACGCAGAATGGTTAGCGGAGGACAACCAATAAACATACAATTAGAAGCTGGTAAAAAAGCCTATTTTTCTTCGGATCATCATTTTGGTGCTCCGAATGAAAAAGATAGTTTAGTACGCGAAAAATTGTTTGTAAAATGGCTTGACGAAATAAAAGACGATTGTGGTGTTTTATTTTTGATTGGTGATTTATTCGATTTTTGGTTCGAATATAAACATGTTGTTCCAAAAGGATTTGTTCGTGTTTTAGGAAAATTAGCCGAAATTTCTGATCGTGGAATTCCAATTTATTTCTTTGTCGGAAATCACGATTTGTGGATGAAAGATTATCTGGAAGAACAAATCAATGCAATTGTTTTTCGTGATAAGCAAGATTTTATCATCAACGGAAAAGAATTTTTTATTGTTCATGGCGATGGGAAAGGGCCTGGAGATAAAGGCTACAAACGCATGAAAAAAGTATTCACAAACAAAGTTTGTCAATTTCTTTTTTATCTCCTTCATCCAGATTTGGCAATGTGGTTAGGAATTACAGCTTCTCGAAAAAATAAAATGATTTCTGGTGATGAAGATGTCAATTTTCTTGGTGTTGATAACGAATGGTTAATCATGTATAGTCGTCAGCAATTGAATCGTAAATATTACGATTACCTTGTGTATGGACATCGACACTTACCAATGGAAATTGCAATAGGAAAAGCTCGTCATATCAATCTTGGTGATTGGATTAATTACTTTACCTATGGTGTTTTTGATGGAAACGAATTCGAATTAAAAACTTACTTCCGTAATCAAGGAGAAGAATCTCGGGATTCGATCATAAAAATTATAGATTAGCAAGCAAATCATCAAAATCCATAGAAGAGCTTCTTTTAGCCATTCTATTTTTGGTTTGCTTTCGCTAAAATATCTTGTTAACATCAGCATAATGCTAAAACCTAAAAATGAAAGGTAAGCATCATTATTTCCTCCAAATAGAATGTATGTCACTAAAATGGCAAGAAACATGAAATACATCAACAGAAAAATTCTTTTCTTTTGAGCTGTTTGTTTATTTATATTTTTAAAATGGTTGACAATTGAATAAATTAATATAACTGCAATTGGAATTAAAAACAATTGTTTTAGATCGAAATGCACTATTGTCAACATTAATTGTTCTTTGTAAAAATCTAGCATAAAATGATAGTCTAACAAAAAACTAACTTGTGCAACAATTAATATTGGCAAAAGAAATCCTAAAAAACCAAGAATTGGAATTTTTGGTTCAACCACTCTTAATGTCAAGAAATAAGTAAACACAACAATTCCTAAAAAAATAAGTGCAGGACTTAATAAGATGGCAAAACTCATAAAAACGCCAATATCAAAAGCATTATATGTATCGTTTTTTTCGGATTCGAAATAAAGTAATTGAATCGTAACATAGGTAACAAGTAACAAACTACCTGCAATACGATAATCGGATAAACCTGCTATAAAAGGCATTATCCATAAAATATAAATGAAAGTCGGATAAGAAGATGTGCTAATTAAATCGTTTGTATTATCAGTATATCCAACTAAAGCTATTGTTAAAAACGTCAGGATTACACCTAATTTTTCTAAATTACTCAGATCAATACTGTTAAAATTCGTTATACCAAGCAACGTAAACAGCACAATGATAAAAATCTGTATAAAAAAATTCCTTTTGTCAAGTAGATTAACCAACATTTTATTAACTTTGATGCAAATTAAGCAATAAACTAGAATATGGGAGTTATAACTGATTTATTTTTTGCGATTGGTGATATTTTCAAATGGACTTTTGAAAACTTATTATCTCCAGTTGGTGTTATCTTTGGATGGTTATTCACATTCGTTGGATGCGCATTGTTAGGATGGTGGTTAATGAAAATCGCTAGCTTTGGAACCGAAAATGAAAAGAAATACGAAAGATAATTTATCTTTATTTGTATAAAAATATATTTTCGAATTAATTCGAGAAACCTCTTATAAACTTTATAAGAGGTTTTTTTATGCGTAAAAAGTAGAATAAATCCTTTTTTTCTACGTTGTAGAAATACGATTTATAAAATCGTACTTTAAATTTTGAAGCACTATAATTAAACACACTTATAAAAAATGAATAATAATTCTACTCAACAAGAAAATAACGAAATTGACTTATTACAAGTTTCAAATTCTGTAAAAAAAGGTTTGACTCAAATTTTAAAAATCATTTCAAATTCTATAAAATTTATAAAGAAGAATATCTTTATTTTAATTGGATTATTTATTCTTGGGACAGTTGCTGGAGTTTTTTATAACAAATACAATAAAAAATATGAAAGTAATATTGTTGTTGTCCCAAATTTTGACACTGTAGATTATTTGTATGAAAAAATTGATTTATTAAATTCTAAAATTCAGCAAAATGATACTGTCTTTTTAACTCAAGCAGGAATTAATTTTGATTCTAAAATATCAAAAATAGAGGTAAAACCAATTACAAATTTGTATAAGTTTTTGAATCAAGATGATAAGAATTATGAAATATTCAAGACTTTAACAGAAAATAATGATGCAAAAAAAGTATCTGAAGATAAGGCTACTAGTAAAAATTTTACAAATCATTTGATCACTGTTAATTCTAATAAAAAAATTGACCAAAAAGAATTAGATAATATTATGAATTATCTAAACTCTAGTAAATTTTATCAAGTTTTTCGTAAAGAAATTCTACAAAATGTAAAAGATAAAATAATAATTAATGATTCAACCATTTCTCAAATTGATTTAATTATAAAAAAAGCAGGTTCTTTAAGTACAAACAACTCAACAATATTAGTTAATGGAGAAAGTCAGTTAAATTCATTAGTTCAAGAAAAACTAAAATTGGTACAAGAAAATCATGAATTAAAAATACATCAATACAATTTGGCATATATTATTACTCCACTAGATTTTTCTGCTAATATTTTAGACTTTTCTGGTACAAATGGAAAATTTCATCTTTTATTCCCTGTTATATTAATTGGTTTATTTCTATTATTTTCCATAGTTAGAAAGATAAAATAATTTTAAAAGGATGAAGATCCCTTCGAAAATAACCAATTTTTTAGTTTACTCCATTGGACAATCTATCAATCTACTTAGCCCTTTAATTGTAATGCCTCATTTAATGAAAATTTGTAAAGAAGATGGTTTGGGTAAAATTGGTATTGCATTTTCTATCTGTTTAATATTATGCTGCATTGTTGATTACAGCTCTTATTTAAATGGTACAAAAGAAATTGTTATTAATAAAGTAAATCTCTTGTATATAAATCAAAGAATAAGTGATATTTATAGCTATAAGACAATTATTTTTTTTACAATTTTAGGCATATTTCTTATTGGAATATTATTGCTTCCTAATTTTTTTGAAAAAAAACTATTATTTTTAAGTTTACCTATTGTTATTTCGCAAGTAGTCAATCCAAATTGGTTTTTACAAGGTTTAGAAAAATTTAAGCAGATTGCATTGCTAAATATTATTTCAAAAATAATTTATATTATCTGCATTTATTTATTCATAAAAAATCGAGAAGATTATATATGGGCTAATTTCTATTTAGGAATGAGTGGAGTTATTGTTTATATTTTTTACTTAATTTTTTATGTAAAAAAAAACAAATTGAGTTTTAAATTAAATAATATTTACAATGGTGTAAAAATTATTAAATCAGACTCTAATATCTGTATCTCAGAATTATGTCTAGCTTTCTATCAATATTTTCCAATACTAATTGTTGGTTATTTTACTGGAAGCGCTTCTGCAGGAATTTATAGAATTATAGAACAAATATTTAGCGTTTTTAGAACATTTATTTTTATGTTTTTCAACTATAGTTATCCACATGTTTGTGATGCAATAGAAAAAAATAGAAAAAAAGGTATTAAAGTTTGGAGAATTTATCATCTCTCTAATTTTGCAATTATTACTTTGGGGTGTTTAGTTATTATTTTTTCTAGTCATTTCATTTTAAGTTATTTTCATATTAGACTAGTAGATTATAATACAATACAATCTTTATTAAAAATAGCATTATTTGTACCAATTTTTCTTGTAGTTTCACAAGCTTTGAGACAGTTAATGTTTGCACTCAATTTAGTTTCTGAATATACTAAAATAATCTATTTCAGTTGTATTTTGTCATTAGTTATATTAAGCATATTTATTAATTATTATGAATTAAAAGGCTCTTTTATTGCAATGATTTTAACTGAATTACTAGTGATTATTCTATATTTTATTGCTCTATCAAAAAAAAGAAATATTTTTTATGGGAATTAGATTAACCAAAGAATGGCCTTATCAACTTCTGTTTTTGATAGCCGTTGGATTTTCGTATATCAATATTTATGAATTAAGTTTACTTATATGGTTAATTATTTTTGCTGTTACAGTAAAAAGATTCTATTCCAAAACAATCCTAAGATTGTGTTTGTTTTTCTTGATAATTGTTTTTATTGGAGGCTTTAGAGCTTTTTTATATGATTATAAACTTTATGACATTCTTCGTGACATATCATATTTCATAAAGCCCGTAGTAGGACTAATGATTGGTTATCAATGCATCAGAAGTAAGGAAAGTGATTTTTTCAAAACCGTTATATACTCTGCTTTTGTTATAGCAACTATACATTATATCATTTTATTTTTTTCTGCTTTAATACATCAGATAAACAGTATCCATGATATAAGATATTACGGTGGTTATTTTTCAGATTTTGAAACATTTGCACTCATAATTCTTTTATTTCATAAAAAATTTCAACTTAATTTTTCTCGAAAAAAATTACTGTTTTTAATTTTATTTATTGGTGGTTCATTAGTTCTATATCTAGCAAGAACGAATATGATACAATTCTTTATTTTAGGTTGTGGAATGTTTGGGTTATTTGAAATATCTAAAAGAAAGATAATTGCATTTTGCTCACTTATGTTAATTTTTGGGATTGGTTACAAAATTATTTATGACATGAATCCCTCTAGAAATGGAAAAGGTTTTGAGGCATTTCTATATAAAATAAAAAATTCCCCTAAAGAAATATATGATCCATATGTAAAAAATGATAATTCACCTCGCTTTCATGACAATTTCAGATCTTATGAGACAAAAATTACTGTAAATCAAGTTATGAATCAAGACGATTTAGGAGTTTGGCTAGGCAAAGGATTTGGATCTTCCGTCAATTATGGCTCTTTAATGTGGACAACAGATGGAAGTCAAGTAAGACACGCCCCTATTTTACATAATGGATACACTACTATATTTTTAAAATCAGGAATAATTGGAACAGTAATATTCTTGATCTGTATGATATATTTATCTAATTTATACTCCAAGACACAAAATCCTTTATTAAATAATATCAAGTTACTTATAAATAGTACGGGTATATTCTTATTCTTTTCTACGTTAGTGTTTTTAGGCTTTTATTTAAAATTAGATAATAAATCATTATTTGTTGGTGGTCTTATAGCTTATTACGAAGTAATTTTTAAATCAAAAAATCTTTTAAATGAAAATTTTATTTCAAAGTAGAACAAATTTATACTCTGCTCCTGGTGGTGATTTAGTTCAAATATTAAAAACAAAAGAATATCTAGAAAAACTAGGAGTTCAAATAGATATTTCAATAGAACTTGAACCAGATTTATCTAATTATGATCTAGTCCATTTATTTAATTTGATGGAACCTCAAGATATCTATTTACAATTTAAAAATGCTCAAAGACAAAATAAAAAAATTGTATTATCTACAATTTATGGCTTGTATACTGAGTACGAAAGAAAGGCAAGAGGTGGTATTTTCCAAAAAATTGCTAATATTTTATCTCCATATCAAATTAGCTATGTAAAAACAATTATCCGACATTATCATGAAAATAGATTTCATTCAGGTGTATGGAATATGGTAAAGAAAGGGCATTATAAATTAATGAAAGAAATTGTAGACAATGTTACTGTATTACTCCCAAACTCTGATTTAGAAATGAAACGTATAGCCGAGGAGTTTAAATTGAAAAATTACAATTACTTAAATATCCCTAATGCTATAGACAAGAACATATTTAATGAGTATGTTAAAATTGATCATCAAGATGAATATATTCAGTTCGAAAATTGCATTCTTTGTGCTGCAAGAATAGAAGGAAGGAAGTCTACTCTAAATTTAGTAAAAGCAATTAAAAATAGTCCTTATACGCTAGTTTTAGTTGGAAATGAATCAAAAAATCAAAAATCTTTTGTGGAAGAAGTTCACAAAGAAGCAGGTAAAAACACTCATTTTTTAGGTCCTGTTTCTCATCAAGACCTTGCAAAATTATATAAACTTGCAAAAGTACATTGTTTGATTAGTTGGATGGAGACTCCTGGATTATCATCGTTAGAAGCTGGAGCAATGGATTGTAACATTGTTATTACTAAAAAAGGTGATACTGAGGAGTATTTTGAAGACATGGCTTACTACTGCGAACCTGATGATATTAAAAGTATAAGAGAGGCTATTGATAATGCATATAACAATCCTGTAAATCAAAATTTAAAGAAAAAAATTCTTAAACATTATATATGGGAAAAAACAGCAGAAAAAACATTAGAAGGATATCAATTAGCAAATAATCTATCATGAAAATTGCTATTTTAGGAACAAGAGGAATACCCAATCATCATGGTGGTTTTGAACAGTTTGTCGAATTTTTTGCTGTTTATTTAGCCAATAAAGGTGAAGATGTTTATGTCTATAATTCTTCTCTCCATCCCTATAAAAAAAGCACCTTTAATGGTGTTAAATTAATTCATTGCAAAGATCCAGAAGATAAAATGGGAACAGCAGGACAGTTTCTCTACGATTTGAATTGTATTTTAGATGCTCGTAAACGTAATTTTGATGTAATTCTTCAGTTAGGTTATACGAGCAGTACCATTTGGTGGTGGTTAATGCCTAAAAAGGCTAAAATTGTAACCAATATGGACGGATTAGAATGGAAGCGCAGCAAGTATTCTAAGAAAGTACAAAACTTTCTTAAATACGCAGAAAAATTAGGAGCTAAACATTCTGATCATTTAATTGCAGATTCATTAGGAATACAAAGTTATCTAAAGAAAAAATATAACAAAGACTCCACATATATTGCTTATGGTGCGGATAACTTTACCAATCCTGATGAGTCTGTTCTAAAAAAATATCAGATTAAAAGAGAAAAATATAGCCTTTTAATTGCACGATTTGAACCAGAAAATAATCTCGAAATGATTTTGGATGGTGTCACGAGCTCTTCTAGAAACGAGCCTTTTCTTGTAATAGGAAAACATGAGACACCTTACGGAGAATTTTTGAAAGATAAATATAAAGGTTTCTCAAGCATTATATTTACGGGTGGAATTTATAATTTCGAAGAATTAAACAATATTCGTTATTATTCACGTTTATATTTTCATGGACACTCTGTTGGTGGAACAAATCCTTCTCTTTTAGAAGCTATGGCTTCTAATTGTTTGATTTGTGCAAATGATAACGAGTTTAACAAAGGTGTTCTGAAAAAAAATGCTTTTTATTTCTCTAATAAAGATGATGTTAAACAACTTTATAATAACATAGAGAAAGAAAAAGAATTGCAAAAAATTAATCAAAATAAAATTGCAATTGAAACAGAATTTAGTTGGAATATTATTAATGAAAAATATTATAGTACTTTAAAATCTTATATCATATGAAAAAAATTATTACCACATTGTTGATTAGTGGAACATTAAGTTGTTTCCTTCTTTCTTGTAATGATAAAAAAGAAAGAACCAAAGAAAATAATAAAACCGAAGTTCTTAAAAGTAATAATTTAGAGGTTATAATTGATGCTAAGTTTAAAAAAAATGACTTAATTAGATTATATTACATGGAGGAAAATGATAAAGAATTTTCTATTCAAAAATCAATTACAAAAAATGTTTACGCAGATGATTCTTTCCAAATTTACGATTTTGTCATCCCAACTTCTGTAAAAATAAAAGATATTCAAATTCAATTAACTGAATTAAGACAAGAAGAAGCGGTAATAAAAAATATTACTTTTAAAAGAGGAGAAAATAAAATTGATGGTTCTGATGGTGCGTATTTAAAGTACTTTATCTCAAATGAAAGTATTAACTACAACCAAGATGATTATACTTTTAAATTCAAAACAAAAAATAATGTATTTTTAAACAGTACTGATGAATTAAAAAAATCACTAAATTCATTATAAGATATTTTAAACTTTTGTATATAAAAAGATAAGAAAGAAACTCTTCTTCCTTATCTTTTTATAATTTTATCAAATTCTGAAAATACTATTTTTTTTGTTTTATTATCCTCTATTAAAGCTACAACCTTATAATCAACCCCTTTGGCAATAAATTCATGACTAATATTTGCTACAAAACCTGCGTTAATCAATCCATCTTTCTTAAAATAAGAATTTAAATCAAATCGTTTTATAGTTTTAGTAGAGAATATTTTAATTGAAAAATCATTCATGTTCTGTAATACAATATAAACATCTTGTTGATTTACTTTTAAGCCCTCTATAAAAGCAAATCCCTCAATTAAAAAGGAACTATTCATATCTAAAACATCACTTACAAACGCATTTACTTTTACATCTTTCAGCTGGTTATTTACATCTAAATTCAAATTTTCAACTAAAAAACTTTTTGGAAAAAAAATTCCTATTCCTGAAACATCTCGTAAAGAATAAAAGTTTAATTGTTCAGATTTTTTAATTGCTTCTCCACTATAAATCCTTTCTTCATTTAATGTATTCAATAAATCAATATTTTCACTTTCGTTATATCTTAAAACCCCTAGAAGACTTACATATTTCCTATTATAAAGATATTCACTATGTGGTAAACTAATAAATATAAAAAATAATATTGATGAAATTATAAAAAATATATTCATCTTTTTCACATTAATTTTTAAATCAACTAAATAAAATCCAATAATTGTGAAAATTGTGAAAATTGCACCATTTAATCTATATCTTGATGCTGCTGAAGTTTCTATTCCTGAATAAACCCTTGACAAAGCTGTAACTATTGATATTAGTAATATCAAACATAAAATCATATATATAAAAGGGTTTGTTTTATATAATCTCTTTTTGGAAAGAAAAAGAAAGGTTATTAATTTAAATCCTCCTAATATCCCACAAAATATAAGAGATTTGCTTAATGTATTATCAAATATCAAGAAAAAATTAAAATCATTACCCAGAAAAGTAAAGAAATATAGAATTGATTGAAAAGGATAATTAATTATATTTTGTAAAATTCCTGAATGATGCTCTGGTTGTTTGTATCCAACAAAATAGAAACACAAAATAATGATTGAAAATAAACAAAAAATAATCAAATCTTTCTTATTTCTTTCGCAAACTAAATACAATAATACTATTGGTATGACAAAAACACCTCCTCCTTGAGTGTAAATAGCTAAAAAAAGAAATAGATAAGAAACTAAAAAATCATATTTCTTTTCTTTATTTACAAAATAATATATAGAAATAATAGAAAATAATAGTGAATAAAAATTTGATAATGCAGACATTGCAAAAGTCATATTTTCCCAAAAACTTAACGTAAACAATAGTGCCGATATAACTATTAAAATTTCTTTGGGTATATGATAAAAATCGACAACATTTTTCTTTATAAAAAGAAAAATAAAAAGTAATGCTAAATTTCCTATTATTGCTAAGTGTATGAAATTAACTTCCCCATAAATATAGTAATCTATTAAAGTTATAATTCTATCAAAAAATAATCTATGTTCATTTGCTTGACTAAAAAGTAATGCTATTTTATCCATAAAACCTACTTCTAAATAAGTATTCATAAACCCTATTATAGCTCTATAATCATCATTTATTGGAATGTTCAATACATATTTACTAAGTTCGAAAAAGAAAAAAAGTATAAATAAATATGGCGTAAACTGAATTATTTTAGTTTTCATTATTCTTTATTGTTTTATATTTAACAGCTTTTTAAATAAATTATTGTAAAAATAAATTATTTAAAAAAATTGCGTTTACAATAAAATAGTGATAGTGATCCGGAATTTAAAACATACAAATTATATAGTAATGAGTCTAATATTATTATTAGCCTCATTGCCTCTTCCTTTTGCTTTTATCAATATAGCTTTTGGACTATTTGTTTTAGCTGTTATTGTAAATTATAAGAAACTCCATTTTTCATTTTCTTATTCTTTACTCATTCCAATTTTATATTATTTACTGTGTGTTATCTCATTATCATGGACAATAGATTTCAAAGATTCAAGTAAATATCTCTCAAAAGCTCTATTTTTTATTATTATTCCTCTATTATTTTTATTCTTACCCAAAATAGAAAAGCATAAAAGAGATGTGATTTTCAATAACTATAGCTATCTAATGGTTATTGCGACTATTCTCTATCTTTTAAGGGCTTTATATCGATTTATTAAAACAGGAGAATCTCATTATTTTTTCTATCATGATTTAGTTACATTAGAGGTTAATGCAATCTATATTTCTCTATTTATTTCCTTCGCATTTATTAACCTATTTGTAAAGAAAAATAAAAAATGGTATGACTTTTTAGCTACTTTATTACTTTTTTCTTTTCTTATTTTATTATCATCTAAAAATGTAATTGTAATCACTCTTTTGGGCGTATTAATTAGTTTTTTTTATAATAAATCAACAATCAAAAAGAAAAATATTTTAATTATACTTGGAGCCTTTTTTATATTGATGATTCCTTTAAGTTCAAAAATAAAAGAACGTTTCGACCTAGAATTTCAAAATACAACAGAAAATGTTACTCTTGAAAATGGTGTAATAAACGTTTCTTTGAAAAACGCATGGGAACAAGAAATATTTGGTTCAGAATATTATTTTAACGGCACAGCTTTTCGCCTATATCAAACACGTCTTTTTAAAGAATTTTTGAAAGAAGATCGTATTTTTTGGACAGGTTTTGGTGCCTCCGCAACACAAGAAAAAATTACACAAAAACAAATAGATCGTCATTTAGTAGATTACTATGGGGAATTAAATTTTCATAATCAGTATATACAATCTTTTGCAGAATTAGGAATTTTGGGATTTATTTTATTAATGATTATGATTATTTATAATTGGATAAATGCAATTAAATATCATGATTTTGTTTTTTTATTTTATACAATTCTAACCTCTTCTATCATGTTTACAGAATCTATATTTCATCGTCAACGAGGTATTGTGTTTTTTGTATTGCTTTATTGTATATTTCATATAACTTCTAAAACTAAAAAAGTTACTCAAATTGAGTAACTTTTTTAGTTTATATTGCATTTTCATCACCTTGCGCAACTAAGACTATTGTTTGATAAATTATCTGAATATCTAGCAAATAAGACCAGTTACGAACATAATATACATCTGTTCTGATACGTTTTTCCATATCTTCATTAGAATCTATAGCACCTCTATATCCTTTTACTTGAGATAATCCTGTTATACCAGGTTTTACATAATGCCTAATATTGTATCGATTGATTAAATCTCTATAATAATAGTCTTGAGAAATCATATGTGGTCGCGGACCAACTATAGACATATCTCCTTTTAGTACATTAATAAATTGTGGTAACTCATCTAAACTAGTTTTTCGCAAAAACTTTCCTATATGTGTTACACGTGGATCATTTCTTTCTGTAGCTTTTATTGAATTATATTTAGAATCTACCATTGTTCTGAATTTATAACAATCAAATTCTTCCCCGTTTAATCCATTTCTCTTTTGGATAAATAATATTGAACCTTTAGAATCTAAATAAATCAATAAAGAAATAATAGGAAATAACCAACTTAACAAAAAAATACATATGAAAGAGGCAAAAACAAAATCAAAAATATTTTTAATTACTTGATTAAATTTTAAATCAAGAGGAAATCTTTTTACTTCAAAAATGGGTAAAGTATCTATATAAACAACTTTTAATTCTGTTATTCCATTATATATAGAATCAGGTATATATGATACATTAATAAGATTAGATTCTGATAAAATTGCTACTTTATATATAATTTCTTTACTCATTTCTCCTTTTTGAGAAATAAATATTTTCTTTATTTTATTTATCGAAACATACTCTCTAAAATCTATTCCATTAATTGTTAGAATATCTTCTTTTAAGTTAATTTGATTATTTAAAATCTTATTGAAAAGGTTAATTCCTAAATCTCTACGCTCTTTTAATAAATCTGCAAACTTATTTGTATTATCATTTTCATCTATAATTAATACATTTTCTATATTCAATCCCTTAAGATGTAATTTTCTGTAATAAATAAAAATAAATAATCGAGAAAATACACCAATAAAAAAAATACTAAAAAGATAAGCTATCCCTAATTGAGGAGAATATAAATCAGAGGTTTTTAAACCAGAAATTGCAAAAACAACAACAGAAAAATATAAAATTTGATAGAAGACTTTTTTTAGAATATCCACAAATTTCACACGTCTTGGTACATCATACAAAGACACATTCTTTGCTATTAAAAACCAAATAACCAAAAATAATAATAGTGCCTTATAATGGGACTTTAAAAGTTCAAAATAAGTTGGGATTTTCTCTAAAGGATAATCTTCTGTCCAAAAATATTGATATTGTAATTTTAAAAAAATAAAAAACAATATAAATAGAGTAACAACATCAACAAATTCTTGGTAAAAGTAAAATTTTACATGTCTCTTTTTTTGCATTACATTTTTAATAACAAACTCATTCTATATGTTATTTCTAAATTACAGATAAACATATGTTTTTGTCAATAAAACGTAAATATTCATCTTTTCTTATAAAAACATCTTTATATTTTTTTTACTTTTCTCATCTAATTTATTCCTTAAATTTGTTCTCACATTTTTAATCTAAATTATTTAAACTATGTTCCTCGAAAACACCTTTAATCATAATAAAAAAAGTGGATGGATAGAAGTCATCTGTGGTTCAATGTTTTCTGGTAAAACCGAAGAACTTATACGCCGCCTAAAACGTGCTGAATTTGCTAAGCAACGTGTCGAAATCTTCAAACCAACTATTGATACGCGTTATGCAGATCGCGAAGTCGTTTCGCACAATCAGAACTCTATTACGTCAACTCCTGTCGAATATTCTTCTGCGATTTTATTATTGGCAGATGATTGTGATGTCGTAGGAATTGATGAAGCGCAATTTTTTGATGAAGGTATTGTAGATGTTGCCAATCAATTGGCGAACGAAGGAAAACGTGTAATTGTTGCAGGTTTAGATATGGATTTCAAAGGTCGACCTTTTGGACCAATGCCTAATCTTTTGGCTACTGCTGAATACATTACAAAAGTTCATGCTATTTGTGTACGCACAGGAAATTTGGCAAATTATTCGCACAGAAAAATTGACAGTGATCGTCTTGTCGAATTAGGCGAAACTTCAGAATACGAACCATTAAGCCGAGTTGCTTTTTGGGAAGAACAAAACAAACAAAAAGTTGAAAACTTATAATCTAAATCAGGTTTCGAGTATCATCAATGGTACTTTGATTGGAAATGGAGAAGAAATCATCAATCAAATTTTTTTTGATTCGAGAATGATTGTCAATCCAACTCACGGAATTTTTTTTGCTTTTCACGGCAATCAAAAAGATGGGCATTTATATTTACAAGATGCATATCAAAGAGGAATTCGAAATTTTGTGGTCGAAAAAGCTTTAACTAATTTGCCAAATGCAAATTTTATCGAAGTCGAGAATCCTCTGTTTGCTTTACAAAATTGGGCAAAAATCCATCGCAAGAAATTTCATTATCCCGTAATTGGAATTACTGGATCTAATGGAAAAACAATTGTGAAAGAATGGTTGAATCAATTGTTATGGAAAAAATTCTCGATTGTTCGTAGCCCAAAAAGTTACAATTCTCAATTTGGAGCTGCGCTTTCTGTTTTACAAATGGAAGAGAAAAATGATTTAGGAATTTTTGAGGCTGGAATTTCTATGCCAAATGAAATGCAAAATCTCGAAGAAATTATTCAACCAACAATTGGTGTGTTAACAAAAATCGGAGAAGCACATTTAGAAAATTTCAAAAATCAAGATGAATTGATTGAAGAGAAACTAAAATTATTTTCGAATGTAGAAAAATTAGTTTTCAATATCGAGAATGAAAAAGTTCATCAAGCAATTCTTAAAAACCAACATTTAGAAAAAATAGATAAATACACGTATGGTTATTCAGATTCTGCCACTGTAAAAATCAAGCAAATCATAAGTAATCAGACCAATACACAAATTTCTATTTTACATAATCAAGAAGAATTCACGTATTCGATTCCTTTCATTGATGATGCATCTATAAAAAATAGTCTGATCTGTTTAACGATATTAATCAGTTTGAATATTGATTACAAGGGATTTAAAAACGAATTTTATCAGCTTTTACCAATTGAAATGCGTTTGGAAATAAAGGAAGCGATTAATCATTCTATCTTAATTAATGATACATTCAATTCTGATCTAAATTCGTTAAAAATTGGTCTTAATGTTCTAAATCAACAACCTCGAGATAAAAAATCGCTGGTTTTGACTGATATTTTACAAAGTAACTTAGCTGACGAAGATTTATATCAACAAGCAGCCGATTTGGTGAATCCTTATCATTTTGATGAAATTGTTTTGATCGGTGAAAAAATTTCGAACTTCAAAAATTTATTTCAATCATACGTTCGTTCGTTCAGTTCGACTGAAGAATTTTTAGAACAATTCAAACATCAACATGTCGATAACGAAGCAATTTTATTAAAAGGTGCTCGTCCGTTCAAATTAGAAAAAATTTCGAATGAATTGGAAACACGTTCCAACGATTCTGTTCTTGAAATTAATTTGCAACATCTTATCGAAAATATAAATGTCTACCGCTCGTTGCTAAAACCTACCACAAAATTGATGTGTATGGTAAAAGCAAATAGCTATGGAACTGGAAGTTTTGAAGTCGCAAATACCTTACAAAATAATGGTGTTGATTTTCTTGGTGTCGCAATAGCTGACGAAGGAAAAGAATTGCGCGAGGCTGGAATTACAGTTCCAATTATTGTGATGAATCCTGAACAAAGTAGTTATTCTACTGTGATCGATTATCAATTGGAACCAGAAATTTATAGTTTACGTGTTTTAAAATTATTCATTCAGAAATTACAAGAAAAACAAATTTCTTCACCTTATCCAATTCACCTAAAAATGGAAACTGGAATGAATCGTCTTGGTTTTCATGAAGATGATTTCGAAGAATTAATTGCGATTCTAAAAAATAATTCTCATGTTTATGTTCGATCAATTTTCACGCATTTGGCAACTGCTGATATGCCAGAAGAACAAGAATATGCGAAATATCAATTGCATCGTTTTGACAACAGTTATGAAGCGATTACAACAGCATTAGATATAAAACCAATTAAACATGCATTAAATTCTCCTGGAATTGTGGCATATGGTGAACATCAATACGATATGGTTCGTTTAGGAATTGGTATGTACGGCTATTCGGAATATACCGATTTCATGGAAAAATATTTGAAACCAGTTGTTCGATTTAAAACCGTAATTTCTCAAATATCAGAAATAGAAAAAGGTGAAACGGTAAGTTACGGACGTCGTTTTACAGCTGAACGCCATACAAAAGTTGCAACTTTACCTGTTGGTTATGCTGATGGAATTCGCCGCTCACTTGGAAAAGGAAAAGGAAAAGTTGGTGTTAATGGGCAATTAGCTACTATTGTAGGTTCTGTTTGTATGGACATGATGATGGTTGATGTAACGGATATTCCGTGTAAAGAAGGTGATGAAGTGACCATTTTTGGGGACTTACCAACAATTGCAGATGTAACCGAATGGTTAGATACAATACCTTACGAAGTACTGACATCTGTTTCGCAACGGATAAAACGAGTATATTATAAAGAATAATACATAGAAAGAGTTACTGAAAAGTAGCTCTTTTTTTATCATTTATGATTAACTAAACTATCCAATTTGTATTCATATTCATCTGAAAAACCATATCCTCCACATGAAGAATAAATTACTTTACCTTCTTTGTCCATCAAAATTTTAGCTGGCCAACAATAAATAGTATGATTAACTTGTGGATTATTACTAAACTCTACTTTCCTATTATCAATAAAAATTGTAGTTGAATCATAGAGATTAATTATATTTTCAATCTTATTTTCAGATTCTAAATCACCATCAATAATTAAGATAAAATCAACATTTTTATCTTTAAATTTTTTCACTAAAGCATTAAAATCTTCAGCCATATGTCCTTCTTGATCCACTCTATTAACTACTAAAACTACATTTTTACCTTTCAAATCTTTAGAATTAAACAATCCTTTATTAATTGTATGAGCTGTAAATTTTGGAGTTACACCTTTATCAAAATTAATATCAGCTATAGATTTGATAATATTTTGTTCTTTATCATTCCCTTTTTTCAAACAAGAAATTAGACAAAAGAAGCTTATGAAGATTGATAATTTTTTCATTTAATAGTGAGTTGATATTTATAAATTTAATCATTATTTATTGAAAAATATAAAAATCCAATCGCATAAAATTTCCTTATCTTTATTCCACAATTCAAACAAATTTATGCGTAGATTTTTCGCTTTCGTAATACTCATATCTTCTCTCTCTTTTGCTCAAGAAAGTAAACAAGATTCTACACGACTAAAAGTTGGTGTTGTATTGAGTGGCGGAGGAGCGAAAGGTTATGCACATGTTGGTGCGCTAAAAAAAATAGAAGAAGCAGGTATCAAAATTGATTATATAGGAGGAACTAGTATGGGCGCAATTATTGGAGGATTATATGCTGCTGGATATACGCCTGATGAGCTCGAAAAAATCATGCATCAATTGGATATTTCTTCTTTAATAACACAGAATAAAGATCGAGCAGAAATTCCTTTTTTCGATAAAGCTTACAAGGAAAAATACATCTTAGAATTACCTTTTGACAAGTTTAAATTAACCATTCCAAATGCTATTTCTAAAGGTCAAGGTCCTCTTGATTTATTAACTTATCTATTACGACCTGTTCATAACATTGATGATTTTAATAAGCTTCCTACACCATTTGTTTGTATTGGAACAGATCTCGAAACTGGTGAAGAAAAAGTGTTTCGTTCAGGTTTTTTACCACGTGTTATTCTAGCATCTGGAGCTTATCCAACCATGTTAGATCCTGTTACTATTGATGGAAAAATATATGTAGATGGTGGTGTTGTAAATAACTTTCCTGTTAAAGAAGTTAAAGATATGGGTGCTGATATAATTATCGGAGTCGAATTAGGTGATGGATTACAAAAACGTGATGACCTTAATTCTGCGATTGATATTTTAAGTCAGATTATGACAATGAGTATCGTCAAAAAAACGGATGAGCAAAAGAAATTAGTGGATCTATTAATCAAACCCGAGCTAAAAGAATATGCTGTAACAAGTTTTGATGAAGTAGATTCTATTTATAATCGTGGTTTAGTTGCTTCTGAAAAAGTGTATGATCAACTAAAAGAAATTGCAAAAAAACAGCATGCTTCGAACAAAACTCGAAACGAAATTAAACTCGATGATTATGTTTTGGTAAAAGAAATTGAAGTGGAAGGCTTGAAGAATTTCAATAAAAATTACATCGAAGGTAAGTTAGGGATTCGTACGCCAGAAATTATTAAGTACGATGATTTAAAATATGGAATTTCGAAATTATATGCTTCTGGAAACTTTAATAATATCACCTATAAAATTTCAGAAATTGCTGACGAAGAAAATTTATTAACGTTAAAAGTTCAAGAAAATAAAACCAAACAATCAATCCGTTTTGGATTACATTATGACGATTTATTCAAAACAGGACTACTTTTGAATTTAACTTCTAAAAATTTATTTGTTAAAAACTCTGTTTTTTCAGCAGATGTTGTTGTTGGAGATTATGCGCGTTATAACATCAATTTTTTCATTGACAATGGGTATTTACCAAGCATTGGATTCAACTCTTTTTCACACTATTTTGATAAAGAAATCGATCTTCGATACTTCTTTGGACAGGATAATATTTACAAAAAAGTAAATTATAATTTTAGAGAATATATCAATCAATTATATATCCAATCAACAATTAAAGAAAAGTTTGCGATAGGAATTGGATTAGAACATCAATATGCAAAAGTATTCACCAACAACTTTATTGCGTCTAACGAAGATTTTCCAGCAAAATCGGAAGGTTATTATTGGAAAGCGTATGGTTATATCAAAGCAGATAACCGAAACAATGCGAATTTTGCACGAAGTGGTTTAAAATTTGATGGAAGTTTTAAGTATTTATTTGATTCTAATGTCACTGGGTTTGAAAATAACTATTTATTAGAATCAAGTTTAGAGGCAAATTTTCCGTTAAATAATTTCCTAAGTTACAGATTTACTGCTAACTTTGGAACCTTTTTCAACGATAATGTAACAATGCCTCAGAAGTTTTATATCGGAGGTTATGTTGAACAAGATTTTTTCAATTATACAAAGTTTTATGGGCTTCCTTTTGGCTCTGCGATTGGCGACAATCAATTGTTATTTGGTTCCCACATTCAAGCTCGGATTTTGAAAAATCATTACGCAAGTCTATTTATGAATATTGCAAATATCACTGATAGATTTGAGCAATTAAGTTTAACAGATTACAAATATCTTGGGTATGGCGTTACCTATGGCTACGATAGTCCATTAGGTCCTTTAAATTTTATTTGGAGTTATTCGCCTTACACAAAAAAAGGATTATTTAATTTAAGTTTAGGTTACTGGTTTTAGAACTATGATAGAATTATTTTACGAAACAGATTTTGAGTTAAAAGATGCTCAAACTTGGATAGATTGGATCGTAGAGAGTATGAAGAATGAAGGGAAAACAATAGAAGATTTAAACTATATTTTCTGCGATGATGAATACTTACTTCAAATTAATCGACAATATTTAGACCACGATTATTACACAGATGTTATCGGTTTCGATAATTCTATTGAAGATGAATTGATGGGAGATATTTTTATTAGTATCGAAAGAATAAAGGATAATGCAGAGCAAAATGGAGTTTCTTTTGATAACGAATTGGCTCGTGTAATTATTCACGGAATATTACATTTTGCTGGTTATATGGACAAAGAACCAGAAGAAAAAGAAATGATGACTGCGAAAGAAAATCAATATTTAGAAACATTTAGTCGCTATCTAAATTCATAATGTTCCACGTGGAACATTTATTATTTTAACAAGAAAAATAAGTTTACAAATCAAATGATATTTCAATCAGAATATGATGTAATTGTAGTTGGAGGTGGTCACGCTGGCGCAGAAGCAACAGCAGCAGCAGCCAATTTAGGAGCTAAAACGCTTCTTGTTACAATGAACTTACAAACAATAGGACAAATGTCTTGTAATCCAGCTATGGGTGGAATTGCAAAAGGACAAATTGTTCGTGAAATTGATGCTTTAGGTGGATACTCTGGTATCATTACTGATAAAACAATGATTCAATTTAAAATGTTGAATCAATCTAAAGGTCCTGCAATGTGGTCGCCACGTGCTCAATCAGATCGTATGCGTTTCGCAGAAGAATGGCGTTTGTCATTAGAAAGAACTGAGAATGTTGATTTCTTCCAAGACATGGTCAAAAACTTAATCATAGAGAATGGTAAAGTGTGTGGAGTTATTACAGCGATGGGAATGAAAATTCGTTCAAAAGCTGTTGTCTTGACAAATGGTACTTTCTTAAATGGTTTAATCCATATTGGAGAAAAACAATTTGGAGGTGGACGAATGGGAGAATCTGCAGCATTCGGAATTACTGAGCAATTAGTTGATTTAGGTTTTGAAGCTGGACGAATGAAAACAGGAACTCCTCCACGTGTTGATGGTCGTTCAATCGATTATTCAAAAATGGTTGAACAACCAGGTGATGAAAATCCATCTAAATTCTCGTACACAAACACTCCGAAATTAACGAAACAACGTTCTTGTTGGATTACTTATACTAACCAAGAAGTGCACGATTTATTAAGAGAAGGTTTTGATCGTTCTCCAATGTTTAATGGAACCATTAAATCGACTGGACCAAGATATTGTCCTTCGATTGAAGATAAAATTAATCGTTTTGCGGACAAAGATCGTCACCAAATTTTCGCTGAACCTGAAGGTTGGGAAACAATGGAATTTTATATAAATGGATTCTCAACATCTTTGCCAGATGATATTCAAGCAAGAGCTTTACGCTCCGTTCCTGGATTTGAATATGCTAAAATTTTGCGTCCTGGTTATGCCATCGAATACGATTATTTTCCACCAACACAATTAAAACATACATTAGAAACAAAGTTAATTGACAACTTATATTGTGCTGGTCAAATTAACGGAACAACAGGTTATGAAGAGGCAGCTTCTCAAGGATTAATGGCTGGTATAAATGCTGTATTAAAAATTCAAGAGAAAGATCCATTTATCTTAAATCGTAACGAAGCGTATATTGGTGTTTTAATCGATGATTTGATTACAAAAGGAACAGAAGAACCATATCGTATGTTTACTTCTCGTGCAGAATATCGTATTTTATTAAGACAAGATAATGCGGACGAACGTTTGACAAGAAAAGCTTTTGATATTGGTTTAGCTTCTGAAGATCGTTTGAAAAGAATGGAAGAAAAATTTGATAAAGCTGAGAAATTGGTCAATTATTTCGAAGAACATTCAATCAAACCTCAAGAGATAAATGACGTAATTGAAGAGCGTGATGGAACTCCTTTGAAGCAACCAAATAAAATGATTTCTGTTATTTCTCGTCCAGAATTAAAGTTATCTGATTTTACGAAATTAGATCGTGTAAAAGAATTTATTGAGACTAATGAATACGATCAAGAAGAATTAGAACAGACAGAAATTCAGATTAAATATAAAGGGTACATCAAAAAAGAACAACAGAATGCAGATAAATTGCATCGTTTGGAAAATCTAAAAATTCCAGCAGATATAGATTATCATGTTTTTGGTTCGATGTCAATAGAAGCTCGTCAAAAATTAACAAAAATAAAACCTGCAACGGTAGCACAAGCATCAAGAATTAGTGGTGTATCACCAGCAGATATAAGTGTATTATTAATTTACATGGGAAGATAATATGGAAAATGTTTCACGTGAAACATCTCAAGAAAATCCTTCAAAAGAAGGATTTTCTGGTATTAAGAAATTAGATTTAAAAGATTATTTTTTAACTGGAGAAAACTTCGAGTTATTTGAAGATTCTAAAACGGGTGTTTTATACACACTCCCCCAGCCTATCGAAAATTTGGGTAAATATTACGAAAGTAAAAATTACATTTCGCATACCGATGGTAAGAAATCAATCTTTGAACGTTTTTACCAAATGGCAAAATCCATCAATTTAAATAACAAATTAGAATTGATGAATAAAGTTTCTACCGGTAAAAAGATTTTAGATTATGGTTGCGGCGTAGGAGATTTTTTAGAACATCTACAAAAAAATGGTTATGATGTTTTGGGAATGGAACCAAATGATTCGGCACGTAGAATTGCGCAATCAAAAATTGGTATCGAAAAAGTCACTTCTACAGAGTTAGAACAAAATAATCAAAAATTTGATATCATTACGCTATGGCATGTCTTAGAACATATCCCAAACTTGAATGAAATTATTGAGCAATTAAAAAATCATTTAACCGAAAATGGTCGATTAATTATAGCTGTTCCAAATCACAAATCTTATGATGCAGAATATTACGGAAAATATTGGGCCGCTTATGATGTTCCAAGACACTTATGGCATTTTTCTGCAAGTAGCATGAATAAGCTTTTTAACAACTTTGGTATGAAAATTGAATCTACTCATCCGATGAAATTAGATTCATTTTATGTGAGCCTTCTTTCTGAAAAATATAAAGGAAATAAATTAGGATTTATAAATGCAATAAAAGTTGGTTTAAAATCAAATGCGAAGGCAAAGAAAACAGGAGAATATTCTTCTTTAATCTATGTTATAAAAGCTAAAAACTAAAATAAGCTTATTTAAACGCATTTCAATCACCTTAACAAGGATTATAACCTATTTTTAAAATAAATTAATTAAAACTAATTTATAAGAGCCATTTTTGGGACTATAATCATAAATAAAATAAATAGCTATGAAAAAAAGTATTTTATTATTTGGGATATGCGCTTCTGCATTTTTATCTTCTTGTGCTTCTACAACTGTTGCAAAACAAGAAATACAAACTGGAAAAGAAGTTAGAGGAGCATGGACTTTAACAAATGTAGACTATCAAGGTTTAACAACTAATGAGGTCCAAGGTAATGTAAAAGTTACAGATGCTGTTTCTAGAGTTTTTGACACAGCAAATCCAGAATGTTACGAAGGTTCTACTTGGAACTTAGTTCAAAATAATAAGAAAGGAACGTACACCTTTAATAATGCTGGTGGCGACTGTCCTTCTGGAACAGCAAATATTATATGGAATTTAGAACAAGATGGTTCAACTACTTATTTTATTTTTAAAGATGTAACAGGAATCAAAGCGAAACAAAATACTGCTGGATATAAAATGCGTGTAGATTATGTTGATGCAAACTCTATGAAATTGGTACAAGATATCAACGCAAACGGAAAAATTGCTCAAGTAATTTATAACTTCCAACGTTAATCAACAATTTAAAAAACTTAGAAATTATGAAAAAAATAAATACTAAAATAGTTGCAATTGTATTAGGAGGTTCATTCATTATGTCTTCTTGTACTGCTGTACAAAATGCAAATAATACTCAAAAAGGTGCTGGTATTGGTGCTGTAGCTGGAGGTGTTATTGGTGGTATCTTAGGAAATAACATTGGTAAAGGTGGTAATACAGCTTTAGGTGCTGTAATTGGTGCTGCTGTAGGTGGTGCTGCCGGTGGAGTTATTGGTAACAAAATGGATAAACAAGCACAAAAAATTGAGCAAGTTTTACCAGGTGCTGAAGTTGTAAGAACTGAAGAAGGAATTAACCTTATTTTAGATGAAAATTCAAGAGTTACATTTGAATATAATAAAGCTTCTTTAACGGCTGTTGCTAAAACAAACTTATATAAATTAGTAGAAGTTTTTAATGAATACCCAGATACAGATTTATTAATTGTTGGGCACACAGATAATGTAGGTTCACAAGGATATAATTTACCTTTATCTCAAAAACGTGCACAATCTGTAAAAGATTATTTAGTTAGCAAAGGAATATCATCTTCTCGTTTAACATCTCAAGGAAAAGGACTAGAAGAACCGATTGCTGATAATTCTACTGCAGAAGGACGTGCTCAAAACCGTCGTGTAGAGATTGCAATTACTGCTAATGCTAAAATGAAAGCTGACGCTGCTAAAGAAGCGGGTCAATAATTCATTTCAATATAAAACAAGAAACGCGTTCAAAATTGAACGCGTTTTTTTATTAAAGTTGGTTTTGAAATTATTTAAAATTAACAACAAACCATTTATTATTAATTTTTTCTAAAGTAACTTGATACGTTTTAGAAGATTGATCTTTTAAGTTTGCTTGTACTTCAACCAAAGCCACTTTTTCGTCTGCATCTAAAACTTTAGCATCATTAATTGTTGCTTGTTCTAAATTCTTAATGACATCATCAGAAGAAAACTTTTGAAACGTATTCCACTCTCCACTTCTTGTTAATGCAAAAGCTCCTGAATAGTTTTTCTTCGATAAATTCGTCATAAAACGATTCGATAAAGATTTTACCATTCCAGCCTCTTTACTTACATGAGCAGGTGTATTTTCAACAACAGCTGAATCTACAACTTCTGACACTCCAACTAAATTCAACGGAATTTTTACAGCTTTACGGTTTGTTAAATAACGTTCAGAATTAGGAATGCGAACCAAGATATCCAAACGATCATTCTTAATTTTAGATGCATCTAACGAAGAATATTTGATGTTAATCGCATTCTTTCTATACAAATCATCCATAGAATTTGGATCGATTGCTGAACGAAATGTATAAACAATATTTCCTGAATTAAAAACTTCTATTGTTGCTGTTACAGCTTGATCCAGCTGAATTTCTTCTCCTTGGGCATTATAAAAAAATGGAGAAATTGAAATTCCTGAATCATCTTGTTTTACACTAAAATCAAAACGTTGAACATTAGATGTTGCTTCTGTAGGAGTTTCTACAACTTCTGTTGCTCCTGGTTTAGGAATTCCATTCACTAAAGGAACTTGATTTCTATTCCATGTAAACTTATTTTGAAGCGCAACTTTCTCAGCAATATCAAAAACTTCATCAACCGTTTTACCATCCAATAACGTACGAACTATTCCCCAACGAGCTTCATTATCCATTGTTGAACTTGTATTATACTCGAAAATAATTTGCAAAGCTTCCTTAAATTTATCTTGTTGCATAACAGGCAAAGCTTTAGAAATTTTATCTACAGTTTCACTAAAAGTTTGTGCAGAAGAAGAATCAATTTCGATGTTATCATTTTTACAGCTGATAATCATTAAAGCGAAAGAAGCAATGATCAATAAACGTTTCATATAGTATAGATTAATACGTTTTAAGTTAAAGTTTTATCAGCAGTAAATATACTAAATACTTGTATTGAAAAGGATATTTTTTTGCACAAAAAAAGGCAGAATTCAGAAACGGAATCTGCCTTGTATATAAAACAACTAAAACATGAAAATTGATTAGATTTCCATTGGAACTTCTATCAACATTAATCGAGAACCTTTAGATACATTAAACGAAAAATCGTTTGTATCTTTTATCTCAACTACATCTCTTCTTTCCAATTTATTTCCGTCAAATTCAACTTCACCTTCTACAACCATAAAGAAAACTCCATTTCCTTCTTTTTGTACAGTGTAAGTCTCTACTTTATCTTCTGTATAATTTCCTAAAAAGATCCAAGCATCTTGATGTATCCAAACACCTTGATCATCTGCATTAGGCGAAAGAACTTGATACAAATCATTTTCTTTAGCAACATCGCGAACAGATATTTGTTGATAACGAGGTTCAACATTCATTTTATTTGGGATAATCCAAATTTGAAAAAAATGACCCTCTTGATTTTCATATGCATTCATTTCGCTATGAAAAACACCAGTTCCAGCACTCATTACTTGTACATCTCCAGACTCAATTATAGAACCTGTTCCCATAGAATCTTGATGAGAAATACCTCCTTTAGTTGGAATCGTAATAATCTCCATATTATCGTGAGGATGTTTTCCAAATCCCATTCCACCAGTGATAATATCATCGTTTACAACACGTAATGCACCGAAATGAATACGAGCAGGATCGTAATAATTAGCAAAACTATATGAATGACGAGTGTTTAACCATCCGTGATTAGCTCCTCCTCTTAAATCTGATTTAAATATTTGATAATTCATAGTTATTAATTTTTTTACAAATTTATGATGCTTTCTAAACTTATAAATTGATATGTGATAAGTTTATCAATCATTAATCCAATTAAAAGAAAAACCAATAATTTTTGATTTTATTAATTAAATGTTAAAAATATTTTATATTTTAGCATTCAGTTAACACATGAGACATACATATGCTATCAATTTCAGGCGAATCGACATTTAATGTGATACTTTGGATTCTTCTCCAAATCGTTCTTGTAATTATAGTAGCAGTTATTTTGTATAAGGTTTACAAAAAACTTACAAAATGAAAAAAGGTTCCGAAAATTCGGAACCTTTTTAATTAAATCTAATTCTATGAAAAATATTTATGATCCATTATTTGTTAAGAAACTCTTCAACACAATGTCGAAGTCATATGAACGAATGAACTACATTACATCGTTCGGTTTTTCTATCATTTGGAGAAAACAATTCATAAAAAAAATAGAACAAAATGAATCTAACATAAAGGTTATTGATCTTCTTTCAGGTTTAGGAGAAAATTGGAATTATATCAAAGAAAGATTTCCAAATGCCGAATTCTATGCATTAGATTTTTCAGAAGAAATGGTTGAAAAGTCAAGTAAAAAAGCCAAAAAAGTTTTTGATAATAAAATAGAAATTTGTCAAGATGATGTTTTGAACAATGAATTAGATAAAGAACAATTTGATGTTATTACATGTGCATTTGGACTAAAAACATTTGATGATTCTCAAATTGATTTATTGGCAAAACAAGTCTTTCGATTACTAAAAAAAGATGGACAATTTACATTTATAGAAATTTCAAAACCTGAAAACAACCTCTTATTCTTTATCTATTCTTTTTATCTTGGAAAAGTAATTCCAATACTAGGAAAACTATTTTTAGGGAATCCTAATGATTATAAAATGTTATGGATTTATACGCAAAAATTTGAATCGTGTAAAAAAGTTGAAGAAATTTTTAGAAAGAATAATTTAGAAGTTAATTACAAAAAATACTTTTTTGGATGTGCTTCTGGGATATATTGAAGAAAAAAGGCTTAAAAAAGCCTTTTATTAATCTTGATTATTCTTCCAATTTATAATTTTATCACGAATATATTCGGCTAATTTAATTTTACTCTGATGTGTCCAACCTGCAATATGCGGCGCGAGAACAACATTATCTGCTTCTATCAAATACTGAAATTCTGCTGGTAATTCTGATGCAACTAATTTCTCAAAACTAGATTTTTCGAATTCTAAAACATCTAAAGCCGCGCCCAAAACTTTTCCACCTTTCATAGCATCTACCAAATCTATTGTCACAACAGATTTTCCACGAGCTGTATTCACAAAATAAAATGGTTTTTTAAAATTTGAAATAAAATTAGCATTAACCATTTTCATCGTTTCTGGAGTTTGAGGTGTATGTAAACTAACCACATCTGCTTGTTCAAAAAAATCAGTTAACGAAACTTGTTTTGCAAATTCATTTCCTTTATCAGGTAAAATATCATAACAAATAACATTAACATCGAAACCTTGTAGGCGTCTAGCAAATGCATTTCCCATATTTCCATAACCTATAATTCCGACTGTTTTTCCTTTTAATTCATCACCCCTATTCTCTTCTCGTTTCCAAATTCCATGACGTACTTCATTGTCAGCTCTACGCAAATGATGCATCAACATCAATAACATTCCAATTGCATGTTCGCCAACCGAATCGCGATTACCTTCTGGAGAATTAAATAATACAATATTGTTCTCTGCTGCAAATTCTTCATCAATATTTTCTAAACCTGCCCCTACTCTACCAATAAACTTTAGATGAGTTGCTTTAGCTAAAAAATCTTTATCAATTGGGAATCTACTCCTTACAATCAAACCATCATACTCGTCAATTTTCTGTTCAATGATTTCTTTTGATGAAGTATAATCTTCATCAACAATAAATCCAGCTTCACGAAGTCCATTATTCAAACATTCGTGATTAGAATCAATTGCTAAAATTTTATAAGGAGTTTTCATTGTAAAAGTTTTATCAAAGTTACAACGATTGCAAACATCTATGTAAAAATTAAAAGAAAATTGGTTACAAACAAAACGTTTATAACTTAGTTAACAACCTTTTAATTAACTATAATACAATAGATTAAAATGTTAATTAATGATAAATTATAATGAATAAATAATTTTTAACGCACTTGGTAGTACTTTAACTTTTACTTGAAGTGAATTAGATTGATGTACCTCTCCATCAAGTTGATAAGAAATTGGTAAACCATCTAGTGCTTCAATTTTGAATTTTTTGACTTTACGATACTTTGCTTTATCTAACAAATCAATCTTTTTAGCCAAAACTAACACCGAGAAATAAAATTGTTCAAAAACATCTAAGTCCTCAATCATTAACAAATCAAGTTCGCCATCAGATAAATCGGCTTTTGGAGTAAAAGAGATTCCATAACCAGCAATATTAGAATTAGAACAGAAAAGATAATAAAAACTTTTCTCGATAATCGCATCATCTATATAAAGTCGAAACAATTTAGATTTATAATTCAACAACGTTTTTACAGAAGCATCAACATATCCTGTTATAGTTCTTTTTTGATTTTCTTCATACGTTTTGATAACTTCTGCATCAATACCAAAACCTAAATTGCTAAAAAAATAGTTATCCTCTACTCTACCAACATCTATCGAATGAATAGAATTCTTCTTGATAATCTCGATTGCCTTGTTTATATCTTTTGGAATATTAAGATTAGTTGCTAATCCATTTCCAGATCCGGCAGGTAGAATACCCAAAGGAATGTTTGAATTTACCAATGCACTTGCTACTTCATTTATTGTTCCATCTCCTCCACAAGCAACAATCACATCTGATTTTTCATTAATAGCTTCTTGCACCAATTCTTTTGCATGAAATTGATAAGCCGTTTCTTTCAAAACAATTTCATCTGAAGCATCAAATTTCGATTGTAAAAAATCAATTGAAATGCTGTGTTTTGCGTTTCCAGAATTTGGATTAACAATGAAAGTGTACTTCATTTTTTTGGGAATTGAAATTTATCAAACAACAAAAATAAGAATTCTAAAAGAATCAAGGTATTTAACGTCTTTTTTTGAGGAAAAACTATCAAAAACTTTCTAACTTTGTCATATGAAAATTAAAGAAATTCAAAACGAAATAGTAGATGAATTCTCATTTTTTGAAGATTGGGAACAACGCTATGAATATTTAATCGAATTAGGAAAAAGCTTAAAAACTTTACCAGAAGAAGAAAAAACAGATGACAAAATCATCAAAGGTTGCCAATCTTCTGTTTGGTTAGCTGCAAAAATGAATAATGATACGATTGAATTTACTGCTGATTCTAATGCAATTTTACCAAAAGGTATTGCTGCTTTATTGGTCAGAATGTATAACAATCAAACTCCAAAAGATATTTTAGAATCGGATACAGATTTCATTAATGAAATTGGGTTATCAGAATTTTTATCACCAACACGTGCAAACGGGTTATTGGCAATGATTAAACAATTCAAATTTTATGCGATTGCATTTCAATCAAAACAAAATAATAGTTAGCAATAAGCACTAATCAACCTAAGTAATAATGAACGACTTTTTAGGCCAAGCATTTATATTTCTTTTTTCTGCCGTAATCTGTGTTCCTATTTCCAAAAAATTAGGAATGGGTTCTGTTTTAGGCTACCTAATTGCCGGAGTTTTAATTGGACCTTACGTCTTAGAATTTGTTGGTAAAGATGGAACAGATATAATGCACGCAACTGAATTTGGTGTTGTCATGATGCTTTTTTTAGTTGGTTTAGAACTTGATCCAAAAGAATTCTGGAAGATGAAAAATAAAATCATCAACCTTGGAGGAATGCAAGTTTTAGGAACTATAATCATTGCAACTTTAGTTGGTATGTTTGCGCTAAAAATGAATTTTTCGTTAGCTGTTTCTCTCGCTTTTGCAATAACAATGTCCTCCACAGCGATAATTATGCAAACCTTGAGTGAAAAAGGATTAACAAAAACTAGTATTGGAAAATCAACTTTCTCGGTGTTGTTGTTTCAAGATATCATGGTTATTCCAATTTTAGCAATAATTCCACTTTTGGTTGGAGATTCCTTGATACAATCGATTGGAGACGATTCAAAAAGTTTATTAGTTGGCGGTCCGGCTTTCATGAAAACTTTAGTCATTGTTGGTGCAATTACTTTTATTTATGTTATTGCAAAATATATCATTACACCATATTTTAAATATGTCGGACAATTACAAGTTCGCGAAATTTATACTGCTTCTGCATTACTTTTAGTCATTGGTGTTTCTATCTTAATGCAAAAAGTTGGAATTTCTCCTGCTTTAGGAGCTTTTATTGCAGGTGTTGTCTTGGCAAATAATGAATATAAACACCAACTAGAAAGCGATATAGAGCCATTTAAATCACTTTTATTAGGCATATTTTTTATTGCAGTTGGATCAACAATAAATTTCAAATTAATAGGAGACAAACCCTTAATGATTCTTGGATTGACATTTGGAATTATGTTTATCAAATCATTGGTTTTATGGTTTATAGGTATTAAACACAAATTTGATTTTGATCAAAAATGGTTGTTTATTTTACTACTATCTCAAGTTGGAGAATTTGCATTTGTAATTTTATCTTTAACACGAAATCTTGATATTCTAAACAAAGAATGGTACGATTTAATGCTTGCTACAACTGCAATTACAATGGTGATTACGCCATTACTTCTAGTCTTGAACGAAAAATTAATACTCAAATATTTTGGTGTAAAAACTAGAGTGAAAACCATTATCGAAAATGATAAAATTAATCCACATTCTGCCGAAGGAGAAATTATTATTGCTGGTTTTGGTGATTTTGGAAATACCATTAGTCGTGTATTAAAAAGTACTGGAATAAAATCTATTGTTTTGGATAATGATAGCGAGCGTGTTGAGAAAATGCGTAAACAAGGTTTTAATGTATTTTATGGCGATGCGACAAATGTCAATTTATTGAAATCTGCTGGTGCTGAACATGCTAAATATTTTGTGGCAGCTTTAGATCCTCCAGAAATTAATCAGAAATTGGTTTACATTGTTCGAAAAAATTTTCCAAATCTTGAAATAATTGTTCGTGCAAAAAATCGTAGTTATGCGTATAATTATTTAAAAGACGGCCTGAACGAAGTATATAGAGAAAACTTTTTCTCTTCGGTATATGTTGGGAGACAAATTCTTTTGAAATATGGATTTACTTATGAAGAAGCATCTAAAATTGGCGAAATTTTTATAAAAAGTGACCGAAAGTCATTGCGTAAAATTGCTAAACATGCAGAAAATTCAGATCAATATTTTGAAGCATCAAAACAGGAGTTTGAAAAGCAAATGAAAATGGTTGCAAAAGAAATTAACAATAGAAATAATGGAGAACACGAATCGTAAAAAATTATTGGTTTTACGTTTTTCTGCTTTGGGTGATGTTACAATGATAGCTCCTGTTTTAAAAGAGTTTATAGAACAGAATCCAAACGTAGAAGTATACGTTGCTTCTCGTCCTTTTATGGGAACTATTTTCAAGCAATTTCCGCAAATAAAATTCATTTCAGTTGATTTAAATAAAGATTATAAAAGCTTTTTTAGCTTATTCAAATTATACAAGGAGTTAAAAAACTATCATTTTGATTATGTTGCAGATTTTCACAATGTTATTCGATCAAAAATCATTACAGCTTTATTTCGTTTAAACGGAACTAAAACTGCAACCTTAGACAAAGGTCGATCTGAGAAGAAAGCATTAGTAAATCAAGAAAATCGCGTTTTTAAGCAATTAAAACTAACAACAGAACGCTATGCTGATGTTTTGCGTCAACTTGGTTTTAACGTCAATTTAAAGCATAAAATAGAACCTAAATCTACTAAAGAACCAAAATCTATCGGAATTGCTCCTTTTGCTGCCTTTACAAGTAAAATGTATCCAATTGAAAAGATGAAAATCGTTGCTAAAAAATTAGCTGAAAATGGTTACAAAATTTATTTATTTGGTGGAGGAAAAGCTGAAGCTGAAGAGTTAAAAACATGGGAAAGTTTCAATCCGACTATTAAATCTTTAGCAGGAACAATGTCATTTGAAGAAGAATTAGAAGCAATTTCAAAATTAGAAGCTATGATTTCCATGGATAGTGCTAATATGCATTTGGCTTCGTTAATGGGAACACGTACCATTTCCATTTGGGGCGGAACGCATCCATTTGCTGGTTTTTTGGGTTATGGACAATCAATAGATGATATTATACAAGATGAAACATTAAAATGTCGACCTACATCTATCTTTGGAAAAGATCCAAAAGGTTTCGAAAATTATGATTATTTTCAAAATTTAAGTCCTGAAGAAGTTTATCAACAAATCATAAACAAACTCGAAAAATAATATTTTAAAAGCATCATATCGATGCTTTTCCTATTTTTATAAGAAATTAAAATCACATGAAATATACATTTCTTATTCTTGCCTTATTCTCCAATTTTCTTTTTGCACAAGAACCAAAAGTAATTTTAATTACACTAGATGGTGTTCGTTGGAAAGAAGTTTTTCGAGGAGTAGAAAAATCAATCTTAAACGATAAAAAATATAATTCACTAATTGTACAAACCAATGATAAATACTGGGCGGAAGATTCACTAAAACGTCGAGAATTATTAATGCCTTTTACATGGAAAACAATCAGAGAAGATGGTGTTATTTTAGGAAATAGAGACCAACAAAACTTTGTAAATTTAAAAAACAAAAGATTATGGTCTTATCCTGGATACAATGAAATAATTACAGGAAAAGCAGATGATGAGCGAATTGTAAATAATAAAGCAATTCAAAATCCAAATGTTTCGGTTTTCGAAATTGCTAATCAACAAAAGAAATTAACAGATAAAGTTATGATTTTCGGAAGCTGGATGATGTATCCTTATATCTTCAACCAAGAACGCTCTAAACTGTTGGTAAACGCTGGTTATCAAGATAGTTTTAATAAAAATAAATCTGAACGAGAAATTCTTACAGAACGTTTTCAATTGGAAACGCCACGACAATGGTGGGGAACAAGATTTGATATTTTTACACATGAATTTGCATTAGAAGCCATGAAACATCAAAAGCCAAAATTACTTTTTATTGGCTATGGAGAAGCCGATGATTACGGACATATAGAAGATTATGATCAATATATAAATTCGATTAATCGCAATGATAGAATGATTGAAGAGTTATGGAATTATGTACAGAGTGATCCTTTTTACAAAGATCAAACAACGATTATTGTAACAACAGATCATGGACGCGGAAATGGAAGACAATGGTCTGAGCATTATGATGAAATTCCAGGATCAGACGAAGGTTTTATTTTGATGATAGGGAATGGAATTAACCCTAAAAAATTCAACCAAAATCAAACATATACTGATCAAATTGCTTCAACAATTGCTGATTTATTAAAGCTAAAATCATGGAATTATAAGAATTCGGGGAAGTCACTTTTGAGGTAATTTATGGATGTATTATTCTAAATAAATGATTAAACTAATCAAAATTAATTATGAAAAAACTATTCTATCTTACATTAATCATATTTTCAGTTTTTTCTTCATGTAATGATGATGAATCGGAAAATAAATCACCAATAATTGGTAATTGGAAATTATCACAAGGTTAAATTTATGTTACTTCTCAAACTGGAGAAATAACTTTAAAAACAGTTAATTACGATCAACAAAATATTGTGTATAACTTTAAAAGTGATAATACTTTAGTTATTTCAGGTGCTAATTCAGAAACACTGGGATATAATAATGGAGATTATAAATTTAACTATAATAGTGATAATATAGAGATTGATAATTTGAAATGGATGTCAACTTACTCTAAATCGACATTAATATTAGATCAATCATATGTTGATGGATCTCAGCTGATATTAACGAGAAATTAATAATTAAAAACACCCATCAAAAATTTGATGGGTGTTTATATTTTAACTTGTTTGTTCTTGATTGATTAATTGATGTTCTATCTTTTGATCGATTTCTTTAAAAAAGCCGAAGCCTTTGAGAATAATAATTAATCCAAAGACTAAAAGACAAATTCCAACTCCTTTTCGCACCATAAATACTTTTTGATCTGTAAAACGTTTCTGTAGCTTCCCTGCCAAAAATATCTTACCCAAATCGATTACAAAGTAAGTTGTCAAAACAACTCCCATATAGAGCATAAAATCGCTTGGATTTGGATATTGAATCATAATTGAAGATACAATTACAAACCAAAAAACAATGACACCAATATTCAATAAATTCATGATAAATCCATTGATAAAAGTTCTCAAATAATTGTTACTCACAAATCCTGCTTCGCCCTCTATATGCAGCTTTGGTTTAGAAAAATACATAAAAATTCCATAAATCAAAACAAAGAAACCTGCAATGATATAAATGCGGTAAAATTTGGGATGATTGGTCACATAATCTGTAAAATCTTTGCTTCCAAAATAGGCAGCAGCAATACATAAAATATCAGCAGCAATAACTCCTAAATCTAATACTACAGCGGTTTTCCAACTTCTTCGTAGACTTGTTTCAATAAGCAAGAAAAATACAGGTCCGATAAGAATTGTACTTAATAAAAAACCTATTAGTATGGCCGAAAATATTATTTCCATAACTTAATTAAGGTCTGCAAGATAAGTTTAAATTATGAAACTTAAGCATCAACTAATTCAAAATCTAATTGCTTCTTGATTAAATCAGCACCTAAAACTTTGATTCTAACTGGGCTTCCTAATTGATATTTAACACCAGTACGTTTTCCAACTAAAGCATGATTTTTTTCGTCGAACACAAAATGATCTCCTTTCATTGCGCGAGAACGTATCAAACCTTCGCAACGAGTTTCTGGAATTTCCACAAAAATTCCATAATCTTGAACACCTGTAATAAACGCATCAAATGTTTGTCCTACAAACTGCTCCATGTATTTTACTTGCATGTATTTGATTGACTCGCGTTCTGCTTCGGCAGCAATTTTTTCGCGAGAAGAACAATGTTTTGCTTTGTCTTCATAAACAGCTGCTGTTGGCGATTTTTTACCATCTAAATAATCTTGTAATAAACGGTGAGCCATCATATCTGGATAACGACGAATTGGTGACGTAAAATGTGTGTAATAATCGAAAGCCAAACCATAATGCCCAATATTTTCTGTTGTATATTTTGCTTTTGCCATTGTTCGCATTGACAAAGTTTCCACCATATTTTCTTCAGGCTTACCTTTTACTTCTGCTAACAATTTATTCATCGAATTAATAGTAGTTTTACGATCTCCAATCTCTAGTTCATAACCAAACTGACGGATAAAATTCTTTAAATCTAATAATTTATCTGGATTAGGATCATCGTGAACACGGTAAATATATGTGTTTGCATTCTCTTTTCCATTTTTATCTAAACTGATAAATTCTGAAACTTTTCGGTTACATAACAACATAAATTCTTCAATCAATTTATTCGAATCTTTCGAAATTTTGAAGAATATTCCTTGTGGATTATGCGCTTGATCTAAATCGAATTTTACTTCGACTTTATCAAAATTAACCGCTCCATACTTCATACGCTTTCCACGCATTGTTTTGGCTAAACGATCTAAAGTCAAGATTTCATCTTTAAAATCGCCATCTTTTCCTTCGATAATTTCTTGCGCTTCCTCGTATGTAAAACGTCTGTCCGAATGCGTTACAGTACGACCAAACCATGTTTTTACAATCTTTGCATTATCATCCATTTCGAACACGCCCGAAAATGTATATTTATCTTCATTAGGACGCAAAGAACATGCAACATTCGATAAAACTTCTGGCAACATTGGCACTACTCTATCTACTAAATAAACAGAAGTTGCGCGCTTGTATGCTTCTTGCTCGATTAACGAACCTGGACGAACATAATGCGTAACATCAGCAATGTGAACACCTATTTCCCAATTACCATTTTCTAATTTTCGAATCGATAAAGCATCATCAAAGTCCTTCGCATCTTTTGGATCGATTGTGAACGTTGTTACATTTCGCATGTCTCGACGACGAGCAGCTTCGGCTTCATCTATCGAAGTATCCAACTGATTTGCTTCTTCTTCTACATCTTCTGGAAATTGAGCTGGCAAATCGTATTCTAATAAAATTGCATGAATTTCTACATCTGTGTCATCCGGATTTCCTAAAACTTGAGTCACTTCACCAAATGGAGAATTAGAACCTTCTGGCCAATTTGTTAATCGAACTACAACTTTTTCTCCTGGTTGCGCACCATTGATACGTTCTTTTGGAATAAAAAAATCGTGATTTCCATTTTGCATGGTAACAAAACCAAAATTTCCATTCTTTCCTAATTCGAAAATTCCTGTAAATTCTGTTTTATTTCGTTCTACAATTTCAACGATCTCACCTTCTACACGTGACGAATTTTTGTTCTTTTTTGGATAAACATAGACACGAACTGTATCGCCCATTAAAGCATTTCTCGTTTTTCCTTTTTGTACAAAAATATCTTGTTCTAATCCATCAATGATAATATAGGCACTTCCCGAAGAAGTCAAATCCGCAATCCCAACCATATAATCATTCGTCGCATTGATTTTGTATTTTCCTCTTTCTACTTCAGAAATCTTTTTATCAGCTAATAAAACATTAATATTCTTAATTAATAATTCAACATCGATTCTATTAGTTAAGTTTAATGCTGCTGCAATTTGTTTATAGTTTAAAGGTTTATTTGGATTTTGAAATAAAACTTCGATAATAGACTTGGTAAACTTTGTTATGTTTTTGTCTTTTTTCGCCTTTGTATTTTTAAAATTTTTTCTTGGCATAATTTGTTTTCTCTCGAATTTCTTTTTCTATTTTAGAAACTCTTTTTATAAATAGTTAATAAATAAACATCTCAATTTATTGATTATCAATTAATTTTTGATAACTTTTAATAAGATGTTAATAAACAACATAACCACTGCAAAGGTAATATATCCTTCTCTAAAATAACAATTTACAACTAATTCTATGTTACATTAAGGATAAGATTACTTGTAACGTTTTGAGTTATTGCGAAAATTGAGCCAAAAATTTTTGATAGTTTTATTGCAAAGAAAAACGAACGTATTTCTTAATGAACAATCTTTAAATTTATTAAAATGCTGAATTAAAATAAATTAATATCTATTATTAACACTTATAAACATTGTTTATTTTGAAATAAGACACAAAAAAAGCAGTTTCTTTTAAGGAAACTGCTTTTTAAACTTATAATAATTCGATGCTTTCTTCTTTCAATTTTTCTTTTACTTTTCCGTCCCAAATACTTGCTTGTACTTCCCCGATATGTCGAGATTTCAACATAAACATACACATACGAGATTGTCCAATACCCCCTCCAATCGATTCTGTTAACTTATCATCTAGTAACATTGAATGGAATAATAAGTTTTTACGATCTGAAGAGTTTCTAATCTCTAGTTGTTTAGTCAATGCTTTTTTATCAACGCGGATTCCCATCGAAGATAATTCGAAAGCAGATTCTAAAACAGGGTTCCAAACTAAAATATCACCGTTCAAACCTTTAAATCCTTGGCTGTTTTCTGTACTCCAATCATCGTAATCTGCAGCACGCGCATCGTGCAATTCTCCGTTACTCAATACACCTCCAATCCCATAAATAAACACCGCTCCAAATTCTTTACAAATTGCGTTCTCTCGCTGTTTTGGAGTAAATGTTGGGTATTTTTGTAGTAAATCTTCAGAAGAAATAAACGTAATTTTATCAGGTAAAACCGATTTTAATCGAGGATATTTAGCTTCTACACTTTCTTCAGTTTGTTTGATGACTTTATAAATAGATTCAACCGTTTGGAAAAGATAAGCAAGTTGACGATCTTCAGGAACAATTACTTTTTCCCAATCCCACTGATCCACATAAATAGAATGAATTGGCGAATAATCTTCGTCAGGACGTAATGCTCGCATATCAGTAATAATTCCTTCACCTGGTTCTATTTCTAATTCTTTTAAACGAATACGTTTCCATTTTGCTAAAGAGTGTACGACTACAGCATTTTTATCATTCAAAGATTTAATCGGAAATTTTACAGGTCTTTCTATACTATTCAAATCATCATTAATACCTGTTCCATCCAAAACTACTAATGGTCCTGATACAGGAATAATGTTTAATTGTTGTTGTAATCCTTTAGAGAATTCTTCTTTTACGAAAGATATTGCTTGTTCTCTAAGTAATAATGCTCTGCTCATTCTTTTAATCTTTAAATAATTGCTTCATTAATTTCTGGATGTAAAATTAGAATGATAAAAACAATAAAGTTAACTATTGACTATAATTGGTTTAAAAAATAATTAATTTTAAACTATATACTCTATTTATAATTAATTATTTAAACTCAAATACATATTTAAGTTTATTATTTAAAATAAAAATCGATCAATTCATACGAATTGACCGATTTTATGTCTTTTATATATGTATAAAATTATCCGTTATACGAACAAGCAATTTTATCTACACGTCCTTGGTGACGACCACCTTCGAAAGGAGTCGATAAAAATGCGTTTACAATTTCTTCTGCATATTCATACGCAATAAAACGTGCAGGTAATGTTAATACATTTGCATTGTTATGTTGACGAGCCAAACGCGCAATATCAGTCATCCAACATAGTGCAGCACGAATTCCTTGGTGTTTATTTGCTGTCATTGTAACGCCTTGTGCGCTTCCACAAATCAAGATTCCGAAATCTGCTTTACCATCTTCTACAGCTTGTGCTGTTGGATGCGCAAAATCAGGGTAATCAACACTTGCTGTTGAGAACGCTCCAAAGTCTTCAACTTCAAATCCTTGACTTGTTAAAAAGGTTATTAATTTCTCCTTATAATCGAACCCAGCATGGTCCGCTCCGATTGCAATTTTCATTTAATTAACAGGTGTTTTTTGTTTTTTTGTTTAAATAATTGTAAATCAAACGTTAAGTTAAAGTAACAACTTGTTAAAAGTTTACTGAATAAATCTAATAACTTTTCGAAGGAAAAATTTGGAAATCTGATTCAAAAATCCAATTAGAAATAAATCAATACAAGTCAAGTAAAAGTTTTCATTTTGGCATGAAAGATTTACACACCGTTATGAATAGTTTTCACAAAACTTCTTTTTAACAAAAGCTGTTTATCAACTAAAATGATAATTTGTTAATAGCTTATCTAACTCTTTCATTACAAAACAAAATTACGAATAATAGCTTGTTAATTGCTATTAAATAAAATTTATCTCACTTTAGTTATCCACATATTAACAGTGCTAATAATAGTAACATTTTTTTCTTTTTTTAAAATTTAAAAATTTATTAATCTATTATAATATTTATGAATTGTTAATAGTTGAAAATTGTGTTGAATGATTTTAAGTTCGAAAATGAAACTTTGATTACTTTTGTGTAATTCAAAATTTCAAATCAAAATATGAAAACAATCAACGACTACAATTTCGAAAATAAAAAAGCATTGATTCGTGTTGACTTCAATGTTCCGCAAGACGAAAATTTAAATGTAACTGATGACACAAGAATTAGAGCTGCTAAACCAACGATCGACAAAGTATTGAAAGATGATGGAGCTGTTGTGTTAATGAGTCATTTGGGACGTCCTAAAGGCGAATTCAATGATAAATATTCATTAAAACATATTGCATCAAAAGTTTCAGAAATTCTTGGCGTTGATGTAATCGTTGCAAATGATGTTATTGGCGATGATGCGAAACAAAAAGTAGCTAATCTAAAACCGCGCCAAGTTTTATTATTAGAAAATGTTCGTTTCCATAATGAAGAAGAAGCTGGTGATAAAGACTTTGCAAAAGAATTAGCTCAATTTGGAGATATTTATGTAAATGATGCATTTGGAACTGCTCATAGAGCTCATTCTTCTACAGCAATTATAGCAGAATTTTTTCCAGAAAATAAGTGTTTTGGTTTGTTAATGGAACAAGAATTAACTGCTATTAACAAAGTGTTAGCTGATGGTGAAAAACCTGTAACAGCAGTACTTGGAGGAGCAAAAGTATCTTCTAAAATTACGATTATCAACAATATTTTACCAGTTATTGATAACTTGATTATTGGTGGAGGAATGACATATACTTTCGTAAAAGCTAACGGAGGTAAAATTGGAAATTCTTTGGTTGAAGATGATAAATTAGATTTGGCAAAAGAAATTTTAGCAGAATGTGAAAAACATAATGTAAAAGTTTATTTACCAGTTGATAATGTTATCGCTGATAATTTTAGTAACGATGCAAATTCACAAACAGTTCCTTCAAACGAAATTCCAGATGGTTGGATGGGGATGGATGTTGGAGTAGAATCGTCAAAAGTTTTTGCAAACGTCATCAACAATTCGAAAACGATTCTTTGGAATGGTCCTTTAGGAGTTTTTGAAATGTCAAATTTTGCAAAAGGTACGATCGCTTTAGGAGATGCAATTGCTGAAGCTACAGCAAACGGAGCTTTTTCGTTAGTTGGTGGTGGAGATTCTGTTGCATTCGTAAAACAATTTGGTTACGATGACAAAGTAAGCTACGTTTCTACAGGAGGTGGAGCAATGTTAGAATCTCTAGAAGGTAAAGAATTACCTGGAGTTGCTGCAATTTTAAAATAAAAAGGAAAAAAATACTTTAAATAGTAAAAATTTAAGTCGGGCTTTTGCTCGACTTTTTTTGTAACTAATTGATAAAACGAATTTATTTCAGCTTATCAATTAATACATTTTGTGGGATGAAATTGTTAATAGTAATTTCCTGTTATATAGTAACTTAATATGTTTTTAACTGAGTTATTAAGATATTGTTTATATATGATTAAATATTTTGAATTGTTCATAGTAAATGACTGATTTGAAGTGAATTAAAATGTTATAAACCTAGTTTATTAAAAGTTGTGAATAAGTCTTTATTTATATTGATTTGATTCAATTATATTAAAAATTGTTAATTATAAATAATTGATAAACAATAAATTAAAAAGTAATTAAGATAGTTTATCAAAAAATGTTGAAACTGAAATTTAACTACAAATAGCTATTTTATTAAACAAAAAGCATTGTTATATTCGTAATTGACTAATTATCAGTTTATGAATGAATTTAACCAACGGCTAAACGAAGTAGAAAATCATTTGCAAAATAATGATCTCGATTTAGGTTATCGACGATTAATTGATTGTGTTTTAGATTTGGGTGAGAAAGATTTTTACAAAGAGATTATTTCGTATTCAGATACCTATTACAACGAAAAATCTACAAATGATTATAAAACATCTCAAGCTTTACAATTTGTTGAAAAGCTAAAAAAGACTACCGCTCCACCCTTTCAAGAAGAGGAAACTTTGATATCAACAAACAATGTTGAAAAAGCTTATCATCGTCGAAATTTTAAACTTCATCCTATAACATTCGATCTCAAATCGAGAGAAGTTGTTGGTTTGGTTGGTGAAAATGGAAATGGAAAAACGACTTTATTGCGTTTGATTTGTGGTGAATTAAAACCAACTTCAGGTGAAATTAATTATCATTTTTCCTCTGCAAAACCTTTTAGTTTCGAGTTGAAAACAAAATTGGTTTATGTTCCGCAGCGAATCGAAGTTTTGTATGGTTCCTTGATGGAAAACTTACAATTTACATTAACATGTTATAATATTTACAGCGAAGAAAATTGGTTGTTAGCAAATGTGATGCTAGCACGTTTAGGACTTTGGCCATATAAAGATTTGCAATGGCGACAATTGTCCTCTGGTTATAAAATGCGATTCGAATTGGCGCGAACGTTATTACGCCGTCCAAAAGTTTTATTGTTAGATGAACCTTTAGCGAATTTGGACATTTTGGCGCAGCAAATTATTCTCGAAGATTTGAAATATTTATCGCAGTCGATTCGAAATCCTTTTGGAGTTATTTTGAGTTCTCAACAATTGTATGAAGTTGAAAAAGTATCAACAGAAGTTCTCTTTTTAGAACAAGGAAAGCTTAAGGTACAGGGAGATAAAAATGATTTAGAAGGAGATTTTACCATTGTTGAAATCGATATTGAGAATACTAAAGAAGAGTTATTAACAGCTTTATCGAGTATTGAAATTAAGCAAATCAAATTTAATGGAGGTTCTTATATCGCCTATTTTGATGAACATATTTCAATGAATATTATTCTTACCGAAATAGGAAAATCAGCATTGAAAGTAAAATACATTCGAGATATTTCGAAATCAAGTCGTCGCTTTTTTGTCAATTAAAACCAACTCACTATGTTCAAAAAAATAAATCAAACTTTAATTACAAAATATCCACTGATTTGGAATCTGAAATTTATTTGGATTTTACTAACGGTTTTGATCTTCAATTTTATTGCGTTTATCAATGGTTTTTTGTTTTTTAATAAAAAATCTCAACTACAAGAAAGTGGACTTTTCGAAGTATTTTCCAATTCAGGTATCTTTATTTATTATGTGTTAATTGGAGTAATTATTACTGTAATTTGGTTGTATTTTTATATTAAAAATAATCGTTTCAAATCTAATTATCCAACTTCAAGAAATTATCTGTTCAAAGAATTTTTAGCAGTTTTTTTCATTTTCTTTTTGATGATGTATGCATCAAATTCTTTTAAGACAGGCTTGAAATTAAGAGTTTCAAATTATATGTCTGAAGAACAATATTTGAAAGATATTGACATTATTAACCGAACACAAGGTTTTACCTTACAACCAACTTTTGGTTATGATAATTATTCGAGAAATTTACCTGTTCCAGCTTTTGATTCGTTGGTTTCGGAAAAAGAAACAAAAGAGTTATATGAAATTAATAAAAAGGAGTATTTAAGAGAAAATCCTATGTATTCATATGATTCTATTTTAGAACCTTATTTCAGAAATCCTGAATTTGAAACTTTATTAAGAGATTATTTTCCAGAACGATTTAGTTATTCAAAGATTATTTTTAGTGAAACCTACCAACCTTTAAAAAATAGTATAAAATCTACTAATGAATCTGTAGATGAAATCGCTTATCCAGCAGAGATGGCCGTTGATTCGGCTTATTCCATCGGTTTAGATTCTGTTTCATATGCAAATCCTGTTAATGCTTCAGGAAAACCAGATGTTTATTACAACTTAGCGAGTTTATATAATTATAGTTTTATGGCATTTGAGAATCTGAAAGATTCTACTAAAAATCATCAATTTTACGATGAGCAATGGATTGCTTTATTGCAGAAAAATGATCGAAAAGCGATAGAAAATTTATTGAATAATTATACCGATTTACTGAAAAAACAAGAAATAGGTTATCAGTTCAAACATAAAAATTGGATCGATTATTTGCCTCAATATCCGTATTATTTTATTGATCATAAACTTAATTATATTGATGTTTTTCAAACATCTAATAAAATTCAGAACGATTATATCAACCAAAATAGTTTGAACAGCGTGTATGAAAATATTGAGTTTGCGAAATATCAATCGACTTGGTTAGATCAAATTCAATACTATTTACTTGTTGCGTTAATTTTTACAGTTCTTGTCATTACATTCAGATTTAGTTCATTCAAAGTTTGGTTAATTTCTTTGATTGGATCTGGAATTTTAGGAATTTTAGGAAGCGTTTTCGGTATTTCTATTGATGCAGGTTTCGGTTATACAAAATTTACGCCTTACATTATATTATTACTATTTTACATTGCTTTTTTTGTAATTACACTACTTGGATTACGTTCCAAAAAATATAAAGTTATAACAGGAGTTAATCTAAATTGGTTTGTTGCGACTAATATTTTTATTGGAATGATGATGCTTAGTTTTTATACAGATTTGCGAGCAGAAATGTTATACGATTCTAATTCGGGAATTGGAATTTATGAGTTGAGAGAAACAAACAAAGAACTGTTGATGTTACAACAATTTGCAGAAGTTTTCCTTTACATCAATCCACTATTATTTATTATTAGTTTTTATTTTATTATTAATTTATATAAAAAATGGCAAGCAATGCCAGAAGAATAAAATGGAAAAGCGAGCCAATTGGCTCGCTTTTCACTTGATAATTGAATGAAAATGAATTTTAAAAACTACTTTTAAAAAAACTTATTTATGAATTACTGTAACTTGTGCTACAATGAATAACTTTAAAATTCGAAGTAAAAATGTAATTTAATTTTCACTTTTTCAATAAATAAAGGTTAACCAGTAAATTTTGTCGGTTAACATGATTTATAGACTGCTTATGCAGATTTTTTAGAACGTCTTTGATCGTTTAAATAATTTTTACCACGCATACTATAATCTTTTGATCTTGCGTGTTCTGTTCTATTTTGTTTATATTTTTTGTATTGATTTTTATCTAAAATTTTCTCTAACTTAGTATCAAAATCATTCATTCCATTTTGTTGTTTTTTACCTTTTTCAAATGATTTTTTTATTTGAGAATTTCTACTTTCTAACAACGACTTTACTTTCTTCTTTTGTGTTGATGTTAAATTATATTGTTCAAATTCTTTTAATTGATTATCGACAGAAGGACGTTGTCTTTGTTCTTTTTTGTCACTGTTTTTTTGTGATTGTGGTCGTTGTTGTGCAGAAACTGCCATAACCATCATCATACTTGCTAATAAAAATACTTTTTTCATAATAATCTGTGTTTTGTTTACAACTTAAAATGTTAGAATTAATATGTTCTTTCATTTTGCTTGTACAAAGTTGCAACACAAAAAAACTGAAGCAAAAATATTGAGGTAAAGTCATTTAAAACGTCGGTTAAATAACAGAATTCAAAATTATTTTAACAAAAATGAATAAAAAAATCCACTCATTTTGAGTGGATTAATTAAATGCTGAATACTATTATTTTATTTTTTTCTCTAACATTTTAGAAAAAGTTTTAGCTGTTTTTGCAAATCCTTCTCCAATTCTCGATTCATCACTATAATTATTACCAAATTGAGTTCCTGGAGCTTCTTTATAATTGACAACAAATTTTTTATCTTCAAAATTATTAGAATCAACAATAGAAATAGTTGTAGATACTTTTGCTGCTTGTTTCATTACAAATGCATCCCATCCTGGATATATCCAATCTACTTTAACAATCATTGTGTAAGGAGTGTCTGTAGCATTTTCAGAGAAAGAAATACCAGTAGATTTTGCACCATATTTTGTTAATAATTCCATGAATTTTGGTTCCCAAATAGACTCTTTAGCACCAATCCACTTATCATTCCAAATATCTCCATTTCCAGCATTTTTATTATTTAGATCAACAATCTTTTTTTGGACATATTCTGCTTCTGTAATGCTATCTGCATTAATTTTTAGATTTGAATAGTCAAAAATAACCTTCATTTTCGACTGACCTTTTAAGAAGTCAACAGTACCAGATTTTACTTTTTCTTTCTGTGCATAAATTATAGAACCAAGTACAATAATGATTAATAATAAGTAGTTTTTCATAATAGTTTTAATAAATTTTAGTAAAAATATAAATATTCTTTAAATAGTTATTGTTTAATGGTTTAAATGAATTTTAATTGAAAACGAACATTGTTTATAAATAGTTTGTAACTATTCGAAAATATTTTTAAAAAATATTTATCAAATCGTTTGCTACACTACATTTGTCTTAACAAAGTTTAACAATATTGTATGAAAGTTTTAATTTCTAAATCAATTGTATTTGTTAATTTTAGAGGAAATTTGAATCAATAATATAAACATTAATTTCAACGAAATTTTGGATATACAACAACTAAACCAACAAATAGAAGCAAAAAGCGAAAGCATTGCAAGGTTGACATCGGAAATCAATAAAGCGATTATTGGACAAGAAAAAATGATTGAAAGTCTATTAATCGGATTACTTGGAAATGGACACGTTTTATTAGAAGGTGTTCCTGGATTAGCAAAAACATTAGCGATTAAAACATTATCTGATGCTGTTGATGGATCTTTTTCTCGTATACAATTTACACCAGATTTGTTACCTGCAGATGTTGTGGGGACGCTTATTTACAATGTAAAAGAAAACGATTTTAGAATCAAAAAAGGACCAATTTTTGCGAACTTCGTTTTAGCTGATGAGATTAACCGTTCGCCTGCAAAAGTGCAATCTGCTTTATTAGAAGCGATGCAAGAGCGTCAAGTAACAATTGGTGACGAAACATATCCGTTACAAAAACCTTTCTTGGTTTTGGCAACTCAAAATCCAGTTGAGCAAGAAGGAACTTATCCTTTACCAGAAGCGCAAGTTGACCGTTTTATGTTGAAAACTGTAATTACATATCCAGAATTTGAGGCAGAACGTTTGATTTTGAGAAACTCAATTAATCAATCTTTTCCAAAAATTGAAAAAGTAATTTCTATTCAAGAATTGTTGGATGCGCGTGAAATGGTGAAACAAGTTTATATGGATGAAAAAATTGAAAAATATATTTTAGATATTATTTTCGCTACTCGTTTTCCAGATAAAGTTGGATTAGAAAAATTAGTTCCAATGATTTCCTTTGGTTCTTCTCCTCGTGGATCAATCAATTTGGCACAAGCATCAAAAGTTTATGCGTTTTTACGCAAACGTGCTTATGTTATTCCAGATGACGTGCGTGCAATGGCAAAAGATGTATTGCGTCATCGCATTGGAATTAGCTACGAAGCAGAAGCAGAAAATGTTTCGCCAGAAGAAATTATCGACAATATTCTAAATGTTGTTCCAGTTCCTTAAACCATTATTCAAAATCATTTAAACTTTGGATGCAAAAGAAATCATCAAACGTGTAAAACGTATTGAGCTAAAAAGCAAGCGTAAAGCGAGCAACCTTTTTATGGGTGAATATCAAAGTTCATTCAAAGGGAGAGGTATGATTTTTAGTGAAATTCGTCCTTATCAATATGGTGATGATGTTCGTAATATTGATTGGAATAAAACTGCTCGATATAGTGAACCTTATGTAAAAGTTTTTGAAGAAGAACGTGAATTAACCATGTTTTTATTGGTTGATGTTTCGAATTCTGAAAACTTTGGAACACGAAAACAAATTAAAATGGAAACGATTGCTGAATTGAGTGCTACATTAGCTTTTTCAGCAATTACATATAATGATAAAGTTGGTTTGATTTTATATTCGGATCAAGTCGAAAAATTTATTCCTCCAAAAAAAGGAAAACAACATGTGTTGCGTTTGGTAAGAGAAATTGTTTCGTATGAGCCAAAAAGCAAGAAAACTGATTTGGCAGCGACGTTGGAAACATTTATGAATTTGGTTCGCCGAAAATCAAATGTTTTTATTTTATCAGATTTTATTGATTCTTCTGATTACGAAAAAGCGTTGCGAATCGTAGCAAAAAAACATGATGTGACTGGAATTAGAATTTATGACGAAAAAGAGCAATCTTTTCCAGATATTGGCTTGGTTCACGTACAAGATAATGAAACAGGAGAAATCCGTTTGATTGATACTTCTTCGAAAAAATTACGTCAACAATATGCACAATATTACCGCGATTTGGATCAACGTTATCAATCTATTTTCAAGAAAAATCATTCAGGTGCAATTAGTATTCGTACCGACGAAGATTATGTTCGCCCATTGTTAAACTACTTTAAAAGTCATAAAGCCTAATGAAGAATTTATTGCTTTTAGTAAGTTTTTTTATCTTTCAATTTTCACTTGCGCAAGAAATTACGCCAAAATTGGATCGCACGACAATTAAAGTTGGTGAGCCAATAAAATATGAAGTAAAAATTGATTACAAAGAAGGAGATAAAGTGGTATTTCCTACAATTGCCGATTCTTTAAATTATCATATAGAAGTTTTAGATCAAAAACTTGACACAGTAAAAACAGATGGAAAATCTGAAATTGTTCAACATTTGGAATTGACTGGATATGATGCAGGGAAATTTAATATTCCGTCATTTATCATTCAAAAAAATGGAAAAGATCTAACGACAAAACAACTTGAAATTGAAATTCAAGATATTGCAGTTGATACAACTAAGAATGAAATTTTCCCGATAAAACCTGTGATGGAAGAACAATATTCGATGCGCGATTATTGGAATAAGTATTGGTTGTATGGCATTATTGCGTTGATTTTGTTTATTATCGGAATAGTTTTGGTTGTGTTATATGTTCGTGCAAAATCAAAATTATCGGGCGAAAAATCATACAAAACGCCTTATGATGAAGCGAAGGCAAGTTTGAAAGCATTGGACGCAAAAAAATATTTGAAACGTGGTGAACAAAAAGAATATTACACACAATTATCATTTATTATTAGACGTTATTTAGGGCGTGTATATAATTTTTCGGCTTTAGAAATTTTGTCTGATGATTTAGTAAAATACATTGCAACAAAACAAGATATTTTACCAGAAGATATACAGAAATTTAAACAATTTTTGTTCGATGCTGATTTGGTTAAATTCGCCAAACAAGAGTTTGATGAACCAATAAATACTACACACAGAAATTGGATAGATGAATTTGTGGAGCGTGTAAAACCTTTAGAAATTCCTGAAAATGAAGATTTACAAAAAGATCAAGTGACAGGAGAAAAATATAAACAGTTTAATAACAATTAGGAATGCTAAATTTTGAGTTTCAAAATCCTTGGATCTTACTCTTATTACTTGCTTTGCCTTTCTTTATTTTTAGAGAAATTCGTAAAACAAGTCAGAAAAAAGCATCCTTAAAATTACCTTCTCTCAAAGCTTTCGGTGGAGCTAAAAGTTCGTTAGCAACATATAAACCACTACTGTTTTTGATGCGAATTATTGCGATGGCTTTATGCATTGTTGCATTAGCTCGTCCGCGTTATGTAGATGTTACAACAAAGGTAAAATCTGACGAAGGTGTAGATATTTTATTAACAGTAGATACGTCGTTGAGTATGTTAGCGCGTGATTTGAAACCAGATCGTTTAACGGCTCTAAAAGATGTAGCAAAAGACTTTTCACTTGGAAGAAAAACAGACCGAATTGGTTTAGTCGAATATTCTGGAGAAGCTTTAACTCGTGTTCCACTCACAACAGACCGAGATGTATTGACACAAGAAATTGAAATGTTGCATTCAGGAAGTCTGGCAGATGGTACGGCAATAGGAATAGGTTTAGCAACTGCTGTTAATCATCTTAAGAATAGTAAAGCAAAATCAAAAGTGGTGATTTTGATTACAGATGGTGTTGAAAGTGTAAATCCTTCCGGAGATTTGATGTATGTTTCGCCTATTCAAGCTGCTGATATTGCAGCAGATAAAGGGATAAAAGTGTATACAATTGGTATTGGAACAAATGGAATGGCGCCTATGCCTTATGGTTACGATATGTTAGGTGATTATGTTTTTGATATGCGTCCAGTACAAATTGACGAAAAATTGTTGGGACAAATTGCAGATAAAACGGGAGGTTTATATTTCCGTGCAACGAATAATGAAAGCCTGAAAAACATTTATCAAGAAATTGATAAACTTGAAAAAACAGAAATTAACGAAGTCAAATATTATAATTATACCGAATTGTTTGCACGTTTCTTATTACCAGCATTTATCATTTTAGTATTAGAAGCAATTTTAAGAAGAACCGTTTTTAAAGAATTAATCTAATGCAGTGGGGAGAATTACATAATATTTGGTTGATGATTTTATTGTTTATCGTTATTTTTTTATCGATAACAGTATTTCAATGGCGCGAACGTATAAAGAAAACCTTTGCAGATAAAGATTTATTTCCATTTGTTTTTCCAATCACTTCTTCTAAGCGTTATGGATTTAAAATTATCGCTTTTTGTGTAGCATTATTTTTAATTGTCATCGCCTTAATGGATCCTCTTTATGGAGAACGCGATGTACAAGTAAAAAGAGAAGGGATTGATATGGTTTTCTTATTAGACCTTTCTTCGAGTATGAATGCACAAGATGTTGCACCTTCTCGTTTAGAAAAAGCAACGAAGTTAATCACCGAAACATTAGGTCAATTGGGTGGAGATAGAGCTTCTTTGGTTGCTTTTGCAGCCAACGCTTATACAATTTCTCCATTGACAAATGATTATGCAGCAATCGAAAGTTATTTGCAAAATGTTAATACAGAGTTAATTTCAAGTCAAGGAACAAATTACTTAAATGCGATTCAAGAAGCAGCTAAAACATTCAAAGGTTCAGCAAATACAAGTAAATTAATTGTTTTAATTTCTGATGGAGAAGATAACGAAAATACCGTAAATCAAGCATCTAAAATAGCAAAAGATAACGGAATTCATATTGTAACAGTTGGTGTAGGAACAGATAAAGGAGCTCCAATTCCAATGTACTACAATGGCTACGCCGAAGACTATAAAAAGGACGAAACGGGGTCTACAGTTATTACAAAATTAGAAGATAAAAATCTACGCGAATTAGCACAAGATACAAACGGAACTTACATACATTTAGATAATACACAAGATGCATTATCCGCATTATCAATGTATAAAGCCCGATTAGATAAAAACGAAATTGCTAACTCTACAACAAGAGATATGAATCATATTTTTCAGTGGTTTTTAGCGGTTGCGGTGTGTTTACTTTTTGTGGAATTATTAACATCTGAATATAAGATTTTTAACAAAAAGAAATAGTAAGTTTGTATGGTAAAATGATGTATTTTTTAAAACAAATAGGATTTTTAGGAATAATGCTTTTATCCGTTTTTGGTTATAGTCAATCGAAAGCGAAAAGCTACATTATTGAAGGAAATGAGTATTATCAAAAAGGAAAATTTGATAATGCAGAAGTTGCCTACAAAAAAGCTACAATGGAAGATCCAACTTCTATCAAAGCAAATTACAATTTAGGAAATGCTTTATTTCAACAAAAACGATATAAAGAAAGCATTGCTCATTACAAACGTTCTGCTGAAGTTTCGAAAACAAAGAATGATAAACATCTTGCCTATCACAACTTAGGAAATGCGTTTATGCAAGAAAAAGATTATCAAAATGCGGTTGATAATTATCGACAAGCCTTAAAAAATGATCCAAAAGACGATGCAACACGTTACAATTATGCTTTAGCAAAAAAAATGTTAGAGAAAGAACGTGAAAAGCAAAAAGATCAAAATAATAAAGACAATAAAGACAATAAAGATCAGAATAAACAAGATCAAAAAGATCAGCAGAAACAACAGCAACAAAATAAACAGAATCAACAAAACCAAAATAACCAAAAGCAAAATCAGAATCAGTCACAAAATCAACAATCTGATCAGCAAAAACAGCAAAATAAAGGAGGTAATCCGAAAGCTGGTGGTGAAAATGGAAATAATAAAGGACAAGGAAATAATTCGTCTCCAGAAATAAAACAAGGAAATAATGGAGATGGAAAAGAACAAGATAATGCAAAGAATAATTTGGGAGATGGTTTGCTAAAAGCATTACAAAACCAGGAAGCCAAAACTCAACGAAGAATTATTCAGCAAAAAGCAGAAAAACAACGTACAACAACATCTAAGGATTGGTAATGACAACGATAAGAGTTATAAATAGCTTTTTAGTGTTTGCCCTAGTGTCTATAACAACGTTAGCACAACAAATTAGTTTTAAATCGGATGCAGATAAAACGCAGGTCGGTTTAGGAGAAGCATTTACTGTGGGCTTTTTTATCGAATCTAACACCGATAGTTATACGATTGATCAGGCAATGAAATATCCTCCACATAAAGGATTACAGATTGTGGGCGAACAACGTTCTCAAAACGTATCCTATGTTAATGGACGTGGAATAATAGAAGATGGAATTGTTCTAGCTTTTGTAGCAGAAAAAGAAGGAAAATATAGAGTTGGAGCAGCAAAAATTGTTATCAACGGAAAAACATATACTTCAAAGCCTGTTGATGTTATTGTGAAAGGAACAGGTTTAACACACAATAGTTTTAGAAGTAATACATCGCAACCTGTTTTTTTAGAAAGTAAAGTTTCTAAAACAAATCCTTATGTGAACGAACAAGTAGGTTTATCGGTAAAATTATATGCAAAAGATTTGTCGTATTTAAATCGTAAACAGAATTTTCGTCAAGGAAATTTAGATGGATTAAGCCCTAAAATAGTAAAAAGTTCTCCCGAAAATATCAAACAAGAAATAGTTGCTGGTAAACAATATTTCTCAGAAGAAATTGCACGTTATTATGTATTTCCTCAAAAACCAGGAAAAATTGAAATTGATCCATTTTCAGTAGATGTCGTATTGCCAACAACGTATGGAGCAGAACCTGTAGAAGTACGCAGTAATCCAGTCGTGATTAATGCAAAAGAATTACCAGAAGAAGGTAAACCAAAGAATTTTAGTGGCGCTGTAGGGCAATTTAAAATGAATGCTTCGGTTGATAAAAAAGAAGTATCAACAAACGAAAGCATCAATTTTGATGTTGAAATTGTTGGAACAGGAAATTTCAATACCATTAATTTACCTGAAATAACAACACCAAAAAATTTGGAAAAATTTGCGCCTAAAAAACGTGATGCCTACAAAACGTATGATACAGGAATGAAAGGTAAAGTTGCAGAGCAAACAGTTCTTGTTCCAAATTATGGAGGAGAATACACGATTTCGCCTGTAGAATTTAGTTATTTTGATCCTGCAAAAGAAAAATATATAACATTAAAATCTGATTCAATTAATATTAATGTTTCAGGTTCTAAAAGTAATAATGCTTCGACAAGTTTAGCTTCTAATTTGTCTACGGATTCTACATTTTCGGATAAATTTGATGAGATAAAGAATGATGTTAAAGAAGGAAAAAGTGGTTGGTTATGGTTAACAGGAGGCGTAATTGCGTTGAGTGCAGGAAGCTTATTCTTGATGAGAAAGAAAAATAATCCTTCTGAAAAAGAAAGTAATTTACCTAAAATAAAACCACTTAACGAACAAAATAATTTCGAAGCTTTTCAACCAAAAACGGAAACACAAAAATTTACATTGGTAGAAAAACCAACAATTAATTTACATCAAATTTCTGTTGAATTAGAAGAATTGAAACAGAAAATAAAAGCAGAAGATCAGAAAGATTTTTATCAATTACAAGAAACCATTTTGTGCAATGTTGCAATGAAGAATACTAACATAGATTTAGCTAATTTTTCAGACGAAATAATTGCAGCTAAGTTAACCGAAAATGGTGTAAGCGTACTTGCTGTAGAGCAATGGAAATTGTTGTTGAATAATGCAAGACAAGCGAAATATGCTTTCGGAGGATTGAATCAAAATTTAGAAGAAGTTTTCGAAGCAACACAAAATGTAGTAGAAGAATTAATGCGAAAATAAATTTCAAGTTTTTTAGATCGTAAAAGGGATAATCTCAGTTTTGAGTTGTCCCTTTTATTTTACAATTCATCCAGTATATTTGACGATTCGGTAACATATAATTTCATAAAAAAAGTGTTTGTAAGAACTTTGACTCAACAAATAAAAAACACAAATTATGAAAACAATCTTCTTAACAATCGTAACATTATTTTCAATATCAACTTTTGCACAAAATAAATTTGAATCAGATTTGAGTAATACTTTAATAGAATGGAACAAAGGAAATCATTCTTCAGAAGCTAATTTTAAGCAATTAATAAATACTTATCCTAATGAATGGTTACCAAAATATTACTTGACTTTATCTGAAATCTTGAAAACATTTGAATCTACAAATACAGATAATAACGAAAAAATCTTATCACAAGCAAAAGATCAATTAGATGATTTATTAAAAAATAATCCGTTAAATACTGAGATTTTAAACTTAAAAGCCTTGTATTTAACTGCAGAATTAGTGCAAAATCCAATGCAAAATGGTGCAATTTATTACCCAGAAATTTTACAAACTTATCAAAAATCGTTGGCATTAAATCCTACAAATCCACGTTCTGTTTTAGGATTAGCAGAGTTTAATATCAATTCTGCAAAGTACAGCGGGATGGATATTACACAAGATTGTAAAAATGTAAAAAAATCTTTAGCTTTATTTGATGCTGAAAAGCCAAAGAATAACGAACCAAAATGGGGAAAAGATCGCGCTGAAAAATTATTGAATAATGAATGTAAAACCACACAATAATGATAGCTTTATTTGCTCAGTTTATTCACGAAATTATTTTTTGGTTGATTAATTTAATTGCTTGAAATGAATAGTGATGTAAAAAAAATAATTTTTGTATTAATACTAATGATTTATTCATTAGTATCAATTAAGAATGAAGAAATTGGAAATAATATTATTAAATATTCAGCTTTAGGATTTATTATTTACAAATTTATTTATGGAATAATTGTGTCCGAAAAGAAATTGATTTTACGTAATATTTTAATCTTATTCGTTGTCAATATTTTGATATATAGCGTATTGTTTTTTACATCTCCTAATGTTACAATTGATCAATATTTTCATCCAGAAGCTTTAAAATATTTTGTTGGATATTTTGCATTTGCATTTGCTGCATCGTTTATTAATACAAGTATATTTCACGATTTTAGACAAAATCTGCCTCAATCTGCTAATCCAAATAAAATTATCAGAAAGTATTTTTTGCGATCTATTTTTAGCACATTAGGTTTATATTATGTATTCGTAAAATTTGTAAATCCTTTATTGGATAAAAAAATATTTTATGATCAATTGATCAATTATTTTTTGGTAGCTTTAATAACTTCATTTTTTTTAGGATTATTTTATTTTATCGATCGAAAAAAGAATAAACTTGAGCAAGAAATTGTAAAAGAATCAACAAAAGCAGAAACTGCAACTGCACAATTCGAAACATTAAAAAACCAATTAGATCCTCATTTTCTTTTTAATAGTTTGAATGTTTTAACAGGTTTGATTGAAGAAAATCCAGATAACGCAATAGATTTTACAACGTCACTTTCTAAGATTTATCGTTATGTTTTAGAACAAAAAGATAAAGAAGTTGTTCCGATTCAAGAAGAAATAAACTTTGCGAAAACCTATGTTAATTTACTAAAATTGCGTTTTGAGAATAGTATTGATTTTGAAATAGAACAATCAATTTTTTCAGAAAACGAATTTATTGTTCCCCTTTCATTGCAAATTTTATTAGAAAATACAATCAAACATAATGTGGTTTCGGAACAAAAACCATTAAAAATAAAAATTTCTAAAAAAGACAATTTCTTAATTGTGGAAAACTCTTTTCAACCTAAAGAAACAATCAAAGATTCGACGGGAATTGGATTAAAAAATATTATTAACCGATATCAATTAATCTCTAATCGAGAAGTGCTTATCGAAAAAAATGAAGAAATTTTTAACGTTAAACTTCCTATTTTAACACAAAAAAATACAACTATGAATACACAATCACAAAATATTGATGAGCAACAAGCCTATCAACGTGCCATAGAACGAGCTAAGGAATTGAAAAAGTTTTATGCACATTTAGGAACTTATGTTGTAATGAGTTTATTCTTTTTTATTCTGAATTTAGTTACAAGTAATGGACATTGGTGGTTTTATTGGCCAGTTTTAGGTTGGGGATTGGGAGTTGCACTAAATGCTGTAAAAGTTTTTGCGTATGGTTCTGGTTGGGAAGAAAATAAGGCTAAAGAAATCTTGGAGAAAGAGCAAAATAAAAAATGGCAATAAATAGTGATGAAAATATTAATTATAGAAGACGAAAAACCAGCAGCGCGATTACTAAAAAGACGTGTAGAAAAATTGGGTTATCAAATTCATGAAATGCTACATTCTGTCGAAGAAAGTGTTGCTTGGTTGAAGGAAAATCCAAATCCAGATTTAATTTTTTTGGATATACAATTGTCAGACGGGTTGTCTTTTGAGATTTTTAATCAAGTAGAATTGTCTTCTTCGATAATTTTTACGACAGCTTATGATGAATATGTTTTGAAGGCTTTTAAGCTAAATTCGGTAGATTATTTGTTGAAACCAGTTGATGAAGAGGAATTGAAATTTGCACTTGATAAATTCGAAAAACAATTTCAGCAAACTTCATCTAGATTTAATTTAAATGAATTGAAAAGTCTTTTTTCAACCAATAAAATCGAGAAATTTAAAGAACGTTTTTCCATCAAAATAGGAACTTCAATCAAAATTATTGAAACCGAGAATATCGAATGTTTTTTTAGCGAAAACAAAGCAACTTACATTCACTCAAAAGAGAACCGAAATTACTTGATTGATTTTTCCTTAGATAAAGTAGAAGAACAACTTGATCCGAAGAAATTTTTTAGAATTAACCGTAGTCAAATTATCCAAATAGATTCGATTAAGGAAATTACAATGTATTCTAATTCAAGATTAAAAATAATTTTAACTACTTACAACGAACAAGATATGATTGTAAGCCGAGAAAAAGTGACCGATTTCAAAAATTGGTTAGATCAGTAAATCTATTTAAACTTGAATATTATAATTTGACAAAAAACATCTACTTTTGTACCAACCAATTATAAAAATTAAGAAACAAGAAATGGATAGTATTACATCTTTTTTTCAGAAATTCTCTTTCAACCAAATCGGAACCACTTTTGCTGTTCTTTTTGCAGTTATTGATATTTTAGGAAGTATTCCAATTATTGTAGGAATCAGAAGTAAAGTTGGGCATATACAGTCCGAAAAAGCTTCTATTGCAGCAGGAATTTTGATGATTTCTTTTTTATTCTTTGGAACAAAAATTTTAAAATTAGTCGGAGTTGATGTTCAGTCATTTGCTGTTGCCGGAGCTTTTGTGATTTTTATCATCGCTATTGAAATGATTTTAGGAATTGAAATTCAAAAAGGTGTAGAATCTAACTCTGCATCCATTGTTCCTATTGCGTTTCCGTTAGTTGCGGGTGCAGGTTCTTTGACAACTGTACTTTCACTTCGTTCTCAGTTTTCAGATATTAACATTGTGATAGCGATTATATTAAATATGTTAATCGTATATTTGGTGCTGAAATTTGCAGGAAAACTCGAAAAATGGATGGGACCTGGAGTTTTATCGGTGCTGAAAAAAGTATTTGGAGTAATTTTATTATCAATAGCGATTAAATTATTTACCTCAAATATTGGCGCATTGTTTATGAATGAAATTAAAATTTAAAAATTCATTATCAAATGAAAACATATATTTATATCGCGACAATCGTTTTGTTGATAGGATTAGGTTACAACCTATATGAGATGGATTATAAAGCTGGATTGATGGCTGAAGGAAACTTTCGTAGCGTTTTAGGAATTGGAGCTTCTGTTTGCGGCTTGATCTTAGTATCTGTTTACTTTAGTTTTTTCAGATTACAAGCAAATCTTAAGAAATAAACCATTTATTTCATTAAAATAAAAAAAAGATTAATCAGTTCGATTAATCTTTTTTTGTTTGTATCACTTCGTTTAATTTTTCTAATAAAACTTTGACAGATTGCTCTATCACTTCAAAAGATTGAGGTTTAGATGATGTATATATCATCACTAAATCAATAGAATAATCAAGAGAAGGTAAAACTATTAATTTATTTAAACGATAGGCTTCTTTTGCACGACGTTTTAATAAATTTCGATCAACCGCATGTTTGAATTTCTTTTTCCCAACACTTACTCCTACTCGTATATCATAATCCACTTTTGGCTTGATTTTGTAGACAAATCTGATGGGATGAGAAACAAATGTTTTTCCATCAGAAAATAATTCATCGAATGCTTTTCTGCTTTTAAGTTTCTCATTCTTACCAAAAGTCAATTTCATATTGCTAAATTCTACGTAAATTTGTAACTGCAAAAGTAAGTAATCTAAAAAGTTTTAGAATTATGTAACTTTGAAAATAATTTATTTTTATTAAAACAAAAAAAGAAGAATATGTATCCAGCAGAAATAGTAATGCCAATGAAGGCTCAGTTAACTTCTAATGGTTTCGAAGATTTAACTACTCCAGAACAAGTAGAAGCAGCTATCAAACAAGAAGGAACAACTTTGGTAATGGTAAATAGTGTTTGTGGTTGTGCCGCAGGTGCAGCACGTCCAGGTGTTGTAATGTCTTTGGATAATGACAAAGTTCCAGCACATTTAACAACAGTTTTCGCAGGTTTTGATAAAGAAGCTGTAGAAAAAGCACGTGAGTTTTTTGCTCCATTTCCTCCAAGTTCTCCAGCAGTTGCTTTATTTAAAGATGGTGAATTAGTACATATGTTAGAGCGTCACCATATCGAAGGACACTCTGCAGCAGCTATCGCAGAAAATTTAAAAGCTGCTTATAACGAGTTTGCTTAAAAATAAGATAAAAATCATATTAAGATTTATTTAATCCATAATCCTTGTGATTATGGATTTTTTATTTTTAAAAATTTTTCTTTTGCATTATTATTAATTAGTTTTATTGAATAATTAAAAACAATTAACACTAAAAATTAATAATTATGAAGAAAATTTTTACTCTTTTATCAATTGCAGTATTATCTACAATAACATTAGCACAAGATAATATAGCTAAATTTGATGCAAATATTCATGAATCTGTTATTTCTGAAAGTACTCCTATAAATAAGGCTAATCAAACATTTTCTCAACTATCAACTCAAACAATAACAGCCGGTAGTGCTTCTGTTGCATGTAATAATGTTCAAGCACCTGTTACAATTACTAGGTTTTATGATTTAAAAGCGGATTATGGTATTACTGGTGCATTTATACCTATTTCAGTAGATGTTTTCGGGAGAGCATGGGATAATACTTTAATCGAATCTACAATTGTATATTATAATGGAACTACTTATGGTAGTACTATTCCGTTCACATCTGTAACAGAAACAGATAATTATGGTAGTATTTCTTTAACAGCATCTACTAGTGCGAAATGGGTTAATATTGAGTTTTCAGATGCTTTTCCTATTGCTGAAGGACAAAAGTTTGGAGTTTCTTCTGTATTTACGATGACTGGATTACAAAATAATTGGAGTGAATCATTTCAACCTTGGTTAACAAGCCAGGCGGGTTTAACTGAAACACGACCAGCTTATTTTGGTAATCCGTTAGGTGGCTGTGTTGTCATTCAAGGTAGTTATGCAGATGTTAGAACGAATGTTAATGGAGGTGCTGCTTATATTTATCCAGTAGGAAATATTACTGGATCTACTGAAACGATGGGTACTGTAGAATTAGGTTCTACAAAATTAGCTGTATTTCCAAACCCTGCTACAACAGAGATTAACATTAAATTAGAAGGATCTAAAGTTGCAGACGTAACAGTTGCAGATGTAACAGGAAGAGTTATTCCAGTTAAATTCTCTAAAGATGGTAAAGTGAATACATCAACTTTAGCAAAAGGAGTTTATTTCTTAAGAGTTAAAGATGACAAAGGAGTTACAAGAATCCAAAAAATCATCAAAAAATAAATTTATCATTATTATAAATTAACAAAAAGAGGAGCTATTGGCTTCTCTTTTTGTTAATAAAACTTATAATATCTCAATTTTTTTTAAAAATTTAAGTAATAAATATGATAACAAATTCAATAGAAGTGATTGTTTTATAAATCATTAAATATGAAAAAACAGCTGTTAAAATCCAATTCTATAAAAAAAAATTCTTGCGAGTTTATTTCTATAGAAAAATATAAAGGATATACGTTTTTCATTAACATTGATTAAAATTCTTTTACTAGTTAATAATCATGAATTTTATTAATTATGATGTTAATTTTTTTGTATAATATATTTATTAGAGTATATTTATATGAATAAATTAACAAAAAACGAAATTAATTTAAATTAACAATTATGAAGAAAAAGCTTACTCTACTCACTATTTTATTAATCAATTTTATTTGTCTAGCACAAAATACAGATTTATTAAAAACAAACATTGTTACTAAAACAAATAGCATTCCTGAATTAGTAACAAATAAACAAGATAGTCTATTATTTTATCAAGAAATATCTTCGCTAAATGGAATGTTATCACAAGTATTAAATGATGGAACTTATATTGCTTTAGCAGACGATTTTATTCTGAAAGAAAATAGTAATGTAAGAAAAGTAATGATTGGAGGATATCAGAATGAACATACATTTCCTACTGAAGTTTCTCAAGGCATAATTCTTTATATTTACGAAGATGATAAAGGAAAACCTACTGGGTACCCTGGTAACAATGTAACACCTGTTGTTAAAATTGATATTGATAAAAGTCATGAAGCCTATTATATAGAAGAAGATCCTGATACTGAGGGAATTTATTATTTTACAATAGATGTACTAAAAGCATTAGGTCATAATCTTATACTTTCAAAAGATAAAACATATTGGTTGGTATTTGCAGCAAAAACAAATTTATTTGATATGAACGATAGTATGTTAAATTTTAATTGGTTTGTTGGGGATTCTAATTATAATTCTGCCCAAGTAATCGATCCAAGTAATATTTTAAAAGGTGGATTAACATCTTGGAGTACAGTATCAGAAATAGTTGAAGATAGTACTTACAATGGATTAGCTTTTGTTGTTATTGGAGAATCCTCTTTAGGAACAGGAGAAGTATTTTCAAATGTTAAAGACATGAATGTGTTTCCAAACCCAATTAACACTGAATTTAATGTGTTATTAAAAAATTCAAAAATTGCACAAATTCAATTAACAGATCTAACAGGTAAAACTATAAATGTAAATGTTTCTAAAGAAGGTAAAGTGAATACTGCATCACTTCCTAAAGGAGTTTATATTTTAACAGTGAAAGATGATAAAGGTGTAACTCACACTCAAAAAATCATCAAAAAATAATTGTTGAAAAAAAGTTTATAAACAATTATTGAAAAGTGGAACAATTTGTTTCACTTTTTTTATGTCTAAAATTCTTTCATTAATGATTTTCATCAATTTTAATTCAATGAAAAGTTTAAAAACCTGAATTAACATCATAACATAAATTATATCATATCAAATTGATTGCTAAACCTATGAAAGAGAGAAAAATGTATCGAAATAATCTGTAAATTAGCATTTCGAAATTTATAATACATTATTTAATAAACAAATGAGAATAGCAGTCGTAGGCGCTACCGGAATGGTCGGCAGAGTTATGCTCCAAGTTTTGGAAGAAAGAAATTTTCCAATCACTGAAATTATACCAGTAGCATCAGAAAGATCAATAGGGAAAACTATTGAGTACAGAGGAAAAGAATACAAAATTGTATCAATGCAGGATGCTGTAGAAATGCGACCAGATATCGCAGTTTTTTCGGCAGGTGGAGAAACTTCCAAACAGTGGGCGCCTAAGTTTGCAGAAGTTGGAACAACTGTAATAGACAATTCATCGGCTTGGAGAATGGATCCTAACTGTCCGTTAGTTGTTCCAGAAATCAATGCAGATATTTTAACAACAAGCGATAAAATCATTGCAAATCCTAATTGTTCTACAATTCAATTGGTAATGGTTTTAAATCCATTGCACAAAAAATATGGTATCAAACGCGTTGTTGTTTCTACTTATCAATCGGTAACAGGAACAGGTAAAGATGCTGTAGAGCAATTGAATGGAGAAATAGAAGGTCGTGACGTTGCGAAAGTTTATCCATATCAAATCTTCAAAAACGCATTACCTCATTGTGATGTTTTTGACGAAGAAACAGGTTATACAAAAGAAGAGTTAAAATTAACACGCGAGCCTCGTAAGATTATGCGTGTTGATGAGATGAATATTACAGCAACTGCAGTTCGTGTTCCTGTTCAAGGAGGACATTCGGAGTCTGTAAACATCGAATTTGAGAATGATTTTGATTTAGCCGAAGTTCGCAAATTATTAGCAGAACAAGAAGGAGTTACGTTACAAGATAATCCAGATACAAATACTTATCCAATGGCTTTCTATTCAGAAGGAAAAGATGATGTTTTTGTTGGTCGTATTCGTCGTGATATGTCTCAACCAAATACATTAAATTGTTGGATTGTTGCTGATAATTTACGCAAAGGTGCTGCGACAAATGCAGTACAAATTGCCGAATATTTAGTAAAAAATAAATTGGTAGGATAAGATTCTATCATAATATAAACATAAAAAAGTCGCTTTTTGAGCGACTTTTTTATGTTTAATAAATAAGTTTTCAGAACTTTAACAAATATTTTACGTTAACAAAGCAACCATAAACGTAATTTTCGCATCTAAACAGAAGAAAGAAAAGTATTTTGGACGAAAAACAACTGATAAAAGCTTGTATCAATAATGATTCGAAAGCACAGCGACTGCTTTATGAAAAATACGATGCGCGTTTTTTTGCAGTATGTAAACGATATTTTACGGATATACAGCAAGCAGAGGATGCTTTGGTTAAAGGATTCTTGAAAATTTTTCAGAATCTACAGCATTATTCGTTCGAAGGAAGTTTTGAAGGTTGGATGAGGAGAATTATGATTAATGAATGTTTGATGGAATTGCGGAAAAATAAAATTTTTCATCTCAATGTAGACGATTACTCTTCTTCTATTTCATCTAATCAAGAAGCTTCGCAACAAATAGAAGAAGATGATGTAATGAAACTCCTCAATTATTTGCCCGATGGTTGTCGTCTCGTATTTACCCTCTACGTTATTGAGGGGTACAAGCACAAAGAAATTGCCGAAAGTTTAGGAATTACAGAAGGCACATCGAAATCGCAACTCAATTTAGCGAAAACCAAATTGAAGGAAATGTTAAGTAAGAATGAACATATAAAATCAAATTTATCGTGAACATAAATGATCCAATAGAAGATTTATTTCGATCAAGAAGTAACGAAACTGTCGGCGAAAAACCGAGAGATTTGGTTTGGAAACGTATTGAATCTGGTTTGCAGAACGAAGAAAAGAAAAAGAAACCAATTCGCGAATTCGTTTCGAGTGTCTGGTTTTCTGCAGCGGTTTTTGCGTTAATTGCAATTCCTTATTTTGTGCTTTTTATCGAAAATATTAATACAGAAAATAGAGAAAATTCTCTTCAAATTGTAAAAACAAATGCGCCAATTGTTGAGCAATCTCCTGTTGAACAAGAAGAAATAAAAGTGTTGGAATCTAAAGATAAAACTTTTGATGAACCAATAGAAATTGTGAAGAATGATAAGGTTGTTAAACAATCTGTGTACAAGGTAATCGAAGAAAATACTGTTGGTGCAGCTGCAAGTGGAAGCTATTTTCCTGAATTAAGTAAAGCTTCTGCTCCTGCTGCTGAATATTCAGCACCTAAAGCAATGGATGCTCGTTCACAAGTTTTAGATTCGATAGAAAAAGAAAAACAATTTGCTACTTTAAATGTAAATGGATATGTGAAAGATTCAGTTTCCATGAAAACAAATGGTTCAATTGTAATTAGAGGGACTTCAAGAATAAAAGATGATACTTCTAAAGTGATGAAAATGTCTGTAGTTGCAGATGAAAAAATGGCGAATACTTCTTTGCAAGAAGCTTCTGTTTTGCAGGTTTCTCCAAAAAAATCAACAATAGATAATTCATCTATTTTATATAAACCATTAAAATTTACAGTAAAATCGGATATTTTGCGTACAAATTTTAAACTGTTGAATGTTTCAACTCCAACTAAATTAGTTTTTGAAAGTTCAACAAATAATGTGATTATTACTTTTCAGAAAGTGAAAGACAAAATTACATTGACTACCAATCAACCAAAGATGGATGCTGTTTTATTGGGGATTTTGGAGAAGAATAAAAAAGAGATTTTTACTTACTATGAAATAAAGTAACAAAAAATATTTATTTCCTCGAATTGAGTGAATTAGAATAATGAAGAAAATTTTGTTACTATTTATAGAAAGTGTTAAAAAATATTATATATTTATAACACACTAATAGTAATGCTAATTCATTGAGGAGTGAATTTTTAAAAAATAAAGGTTCGCTTCGCGAACCTTTTACTATTTATTTCCGTATAAATTTATTGCATTTTCTTTGTCTTGATTCATCGCGATAATTAAATCATCTAATGAATCAAATTTCTTTTCATCTCTTAAATGCCCTAAGAATTCGAGACGAATTATTTCTCCGTAAATTTCCTGATCAAAATTTAAAATATTCACTTCTACCCTATGCTCACGTGAATTGGTAACAGTTTCGCGAAATCCAATACTCAATAAACCTAAATATTTTTTATTATCAACGAAAACATCAACGGCATAAACACCATCTTTCGGAATTAATTTATTTGGATCAACTTGTAAATTAGCGGTAGGAAAACCAAGTGTACGTCCAATTTTATCACCATGAACAACCTCTCCAGAAAGTGGATATTGATAGTTCAGTGCTTTGTTCGCATATGCGATATTTCCATTCAACAAAGCGTTTCTAACTTTGGTAGAACTTACTGCAATGTCGTTTTCTTCAACTGCTTGCAATTGAATCAAATTGAAACCATATTCTTTCGAAAGTACCTGTAATTGCTCAAAGTTACCTTCTCTATTTTTTCCAAAATGATGATCGTACCCAATAACCAATGTGTCAATTTTGATTTGATCAACCAATAAATTCTTCACAAATTCTACTGAAGTTACTTGCGAAAAATCTTTTGTAAACGCTTGAATAATCAAATGTTTTAATCCAAATTGATGAAGAACGGTTTCTTTTTCTTCTAAAGTGGTCAAAAATTTTAAATCACAATTTGGTTGTAAAACCATTCGAGGATGTGGGTTAAACGTAATCAAAACACTTTCTCCATCAATTTCTTTTGCAATTGTATTGAGTTGTTTTAGAATAGATTGATGACCTATGTGTACACCATCAAACATGCCCAAAGTAAGGACAGGACGCTTGATAGGTTTGATTTCTTCTACGGATTGATAAACGTTCACTAAAAATGATTTTGCACAAAATTAAGGCTTTCAAATCGAACTTCAAATCTATTTTTAATTTCCTTAGATTGTAATATTCTGATTACTAATCAAAATATTATGACAAAAATCTTAAAAACTATGTAAATAATACAATGTTTTTAACTTACCTTTGCACCCAAATAAAATAAACTAAATCATTTCATATAATGGCAAATCAAAAGAAAGGTAAGATTGCACAGGTTATTGGACCTGTAATTGACGTTATTTTTGATAACGCAGAAGGCCTTCCAAATATTTATGATGCATTAGAGGTTCCTCGTCAAGGAAAAGAAACATTAATTCTTGAAGTTGAGCAACACATCGGTGAAGATACTGTACGTTGTATCGCAATGGATAGTTCTGATGGTTTACAAAGAGGTCAAGAGGTTATCGCTGTAGGTGGACCAATTATGGTTCCAGTTGGAGAGGCAATCAACGGACGTGTATTTAATGTAGTAGGAGATGCTATTGATGGTTTAGGGAATTTAGACAAACAAAACGGATTACCTATTCACCGTCCAGCTCCAAAATTCGAAGACTTATCAACTGCAACAGAAGTTTTATTCACAGGTATTAAAGTAATCGACTTAATTGAACCTTACGCAAAAGGAGGTAAAATTGGTTTATTTGGTGGTGCCGGAGTAGGTAAAACAGTATTAATTCAAGAGTTAATTAACAACATCGCAAAAGGACACGGAGGTTTATCTGTATTCGCAGGTGTTGGTGAGCGTACTCGTGAAGGTAATGACTTAATTCGTGAGATGATCGAATCTGGAATTATCAAATACGGTGACGAGTTCATGGAATCTATGGAAAATGGAGGATGGGATATCTCGAAAGCCGATAAAGAATTAATGAAAGAGTCGAAAGCTGCTTTCGTATTCGGACAAATGAATGAACCTCCAGGTGCACGTGCTCGTGTTGCTTTATCAGGTTTAACATTAGCTGAATATTACCGTGATGGTGATGGACAAGGTCAAGGACGTGACGTATTATTCTTCGTAGATAATATCTTCCGTTTTACACAAGCAGGTTCTGAGGTTTCTGCCTTATTAGGACGTATGCCATCTGCCGTAGGTTATCAACCAACATTAGCAACAGAAATGGGTGCTATGCAAGAGCGTATTACATCTACTAAAAACGGATCTATTACATCTGTACAAGCGGTTTACGTTCCTGCGGATGATTTAACTGACCCTGCGCCAGCTACAACTTTCGCGCACTTAGATGCTACAACGGTATTAGATCGTAAGATTGCTTCATTAGGTATTTACCCAGCGGTAGATCCATTGAACTCTACTTCTCGTATCTTAACACCAGCAATTATTGGTAAAGAGCACTACGAAACAGCACAACGTGTAAAAGAAATCTTACAACGTTACAATGCTTTACAAGATATCATCGCGATTTTAGGTATGGAAGAGTTATCAGAAGAGGATAAATTAGTTGTACACCGTGCACGTCGTATCCAACGTTTCTTATCTCAACCTTTCCACGTTGCAGAGCAATTTACAGGTATCCCAGGTGTTTTAGTAGACATTAAAGATACAATCAAAGGATTCAACATGATCTTAAACGGAGAAGTTGATCAATATCCTGAAGCTGCATTCAACTTACGTGGTACAATCGAAGAAGCGATTGAGGCTGGAGAAAAAATGTTAGCAGAAGTTAAATAATATTTTTATATAACAATATAGAAGAGTGCTTACGTTTCTTTTACTCTAAAAGTTACTAAGTACTCTTTTTTTTAAAACAATAGGATTATGTACTTACAAATTATCACTCCAGAACACGTAGTTTTCGATGCTGAAGTAGATGCTGTAACATTACCAGGAAAAGATGGTGAATTTCAGTTACTAAATAACCACGCTCCTATCGTTGCAACTTTAGGTGAAGGAACAATCAAAATTAAAGTTCACACAAAAACTTTCGAAGATTTCGATAATCAATCAGGTAAAGTTTATACATCTCCATCAAATGAGTCTACATTATTATTAGATATCAAAGGAGGAACAATAGAAATGAACAATAATAAAGTAATCGTTTTAGCGAACTAATTACTTTTTTAGAACAAATAATACAAAGGAGATCATTTTTGATCTCCTTTTTTTATACTTTTTAGTCAGAATTGACTTTTCTTATTTAAATATTATTCTGTTAAATTGCTTTTTATAGATTTCGAAAGAATTATTTTAGAGTTTTAAATATAAAATTTCTTTTAAAATTAATTTTATAGATTTATTTTCTAAAAATAGTTTAAATATTTTATAATTTAGAAAATTATTCTAATTTCACTTCATCAAATAAGAAGTTACAATGTGTAACTGGAAATGATTAAAATTTTTTCAGATGAAGTACAATTCTCAAAAACATTCTTTTGGACACGGCGTCCTGCTTCAAAGCATCTATAATTGTATCAATAGTAAAATTCGAATGTGTAGCCGCTAATTTTTCGGCAACTAATTTATCCTAACATTTAATTAAAAGTCACATTCAACACAATTTTATTATGTCAACAGAAAAAAAATTACATTTCGATACTTTACAAGTTCATGCAGGTCAAGAAGTAGATCCAACAACAGGATCACGTGCAGTTCCTATTTATCAAACATCATCATACGTTTTTAATGATGCTGAACATGGAGCAAATTTATTTTCATTAAAAGAATTCGGAAATATTTATACACGAATTCAAAATCCAACAACAGACGTTTTCGAAAAACGCATTGCTGCTTTAGAAGGTGGAGTTGCAGCTTTGGCTGTTTCATCAGGACAAGCGGCACAATTTATTGCATTAAATAATATTTTAGAATCGGGCGATAATTTCGTTTCTGCTTCTAATCTTTATGGTGGAACGTATAATCAGTTCAAAGTTGGTTTCAAACGTTTGGGAGTTGATGTTCGTTTTGCAGAAAATGCAGATCCAACGATTATCGAATCCTTAATTGACGAAAATACCAAAGCGATTTATACCGAAACTATCGGAAATCCGAGTTTTAATGTTCCCGATTTTGAAGCAATTTCTGCAATTGCAAAAAAATATAATCTTCCATTAATTGTTGATAATACATTTGGTGCAGGTGGATATATTTTCAAACCATTAGAACATGGTGCAAATGTGGTAGTAGAATCTGCTACAAAATGGATCGGTGGACACGGAACTTCTATTGGAGGTGTGATTGTAGATGGTGGAAATTATGATTGGGGTAACGGAAAGTTTCCACAATTCTCAGAACCATCAGAAGGTTATCATGGTTTAGTTTTTTCTGATGTTTTCGGAATTAATGGTCCTTTTGGTAATATTCAATTTATTATTCGTGCACGTGTAGAAGGTTTGCGCGATTTTGGTCCAGCAATTTCTCCATTCAATTCTTTTTTATTGCTTCAAGGTTTAGAAACTTTATCATTAAGAGTTCAGAAGCATTTAGACAATACTTTAGAAATTGCACGTTGGTTAGAAGTTCATCCGCAAGTGGAAAAAGTAAATTATCCAGGTTTGATTTCTTCTCCAAGTCATCATCTGGCAAAGAAATATTTAAAAAATGGTTTTGGAGCGGTCCTTTCTTTTGTGATCAAAGGAAGTGCTGAGCAAGCCAATCATTTTATTGACAGCTTAGAATTAATTAGTCATTTGGCAAATGTAGGCGATGCAAAATCGTTGATTATTCATCCTTCCGCAACAACTCATCAACAATTAAGTGATGAAGAACAGCAATCTGCTGGTGTTTATCCAGGTTTGTTACGTCTTTCTGTCGGAATTGAGCACATCGATGATATCAAATATGATTTGCAACAAGCGTTTGATAAAATTAAATAAACTGATTATTTTCGTATAAAATTAGTAATGAATTTTAATCATTATCATTATAATGGATCATTTCAATTAGAAAATGGTCAATCTTTAGAAAACTTAACAATTGCCTATCATACGGCAGGAACAATAAATAAAAATAAAGACAATATCATTTGGGTTTGCCATGCATTAACGGCAAACTCGGATGTTTTTGATTGGTGGGCTGGTCTTTTTGGTGAAAACGATTTGTTTAATCCGAAAGATCATTTTATCATTTGTGCAAATGTGATTGGTTCTAATTACGGAACAACAAATCCATTGTCTACAAATCCTGAAACAAATGCTCCTTATTACCGCGATTTTCCAACAATTACGATAAAAGATATGGCAAACGCACATCAGCTTTTAGCCGAACATTTAGGAATTTCATCTATTCATTTATTAATTGGTGGTTCACTTGGTGGGCAACAAGCATTAGAATTTACATTACTTAATAAGGTAAAAGTGGATAATTTGGTTTTGTTAGCGACAAATGCAGTACACTCTCCGTGGGGAATTGCTTTCAACGAGTCTCAGCGTTTAGCAATCGAAGCTGATTCTACTTTTAATGATAAAACAAAAGATGGAGGAAGAAATGGATTGATTGCAGCGCGAACAATTGCTATGCTTTCTTATCGTACCTATACTATATATGATCAAAAGCAGAAAGATGATCATTCGATTTATAATGATTTCAAAGCATCGTCTTATCAAAAGTATCAAGGGCAGAAATTAGCAGATCGATTTAATGCGCATTCATACTGGACGCTTTCCAAAGCAATGGATTCGCAGAATATTGCACGTAATAAAGAAAGTTTAGAAAATTCACTTGCTCAAATTTCATCCAATACAATAGTTATAGGTATTTCTTCGGATATCTTATTTCCGCCTTCGGAACAAAAATTTATCGCGAATCATATTCCAAAAGCTAAATATATAGAGATTGAATCTTTATTTGGACACGATGGATTCTTAGTGGAATTAGAAGAATTGAATCGAATTTTGAAACATCTTATATAATAATATTGAATCCATATTTACATTAAGCTCGATTTTTCGAGCTTTTTTATTTAAAAATAATTCCGCTTTGCGCAATTTCTCCCGAGTAGCTACCTATAAAGTAGACATTTTGCTTTTCTTTTTGTAAATAAAAGCAAAACGTCTAATCATTTCTTGCGGTGAAAACGCACTTTTGCGTAATAAACCAACCTTATTTTCCTTGTCATTTCGAGCTTGTCGAGAAATCTAGTAGTTTTTTTAGTCTGTAATAAAGAGATTTTTTCTTATTTAACGAAATTCCAAAATGCCTTTTAGTTAAGTTTTTGATTTGCTTGTGCTGAGTATATCGAGGCATTGATTCTTTTTGTATCAAGAAAAAATGAATATATGTTCTTTTATATTATCCAATTTTCTACTGAACCTCTACAATCTTTCCCTCGTATTTCAAAAATTGTCAATCAAAAATATCCATTCTCACTACTCAAAACTCACCACTCATCACTTTTATCAAAAAATATTTCGCGTCATAACAGTCAGTTAGGGATAGAATGTAAAATAAATGTAAAATGTGTTTGGAAAAACGAGAAAAGGGTGCGTATATTTGCAATCCCAATACGAAAGACGAGTAGTATTGTAGTTGACATTGTAAAACGATAACGATCAAAAATTTTTCAAAAATAAATTTTGTAGTTTAGAAATAAGTTTTACCTTTGCAAACCGATTCCGAAAGGAGTTTGAGAGTAGAGTTAATTTGACTTATTAAAATAAAAACTTTAAATTTTTTAAAATAAAATTTGGTAGTTAAGAAATAAGTTTTACCTTTGCAACCGCTTACTGCGACAGCGATGTTTAAGTAAGTTTGAAACTGAGAAGTTCATTTGAAATTATAATATATACAGAAGAAATAATAGCCGAATAATAACGAAGTCAATCCTTGAATAATGGAGCTATAGGAAATTCGAAGTTGTAAAAACAGAAGTCTTTTAGACTAAAAAAAATAATTTACAATGGAGAGTTTGATCCTGGCTCAGGATGAACGCTAGCGGGAGGCTTAACACATGCAAGCCGAGGGGTATAGTTCTTTCGGGAACTAGAGACCGGCGCACGGGTGCGTAACGCGTATGCAACTTGCCCTACTGAAAAGGATAGCCCTTCGAAAGGAGGATTAATACTTTATAATAGAGATTATGGCATCATAATTTTTTGAAAGATTTATCGCAGTAGGATAGGCATGCGTAAGATTAGTTAGTTGGTGAGGTAACGGCTCACCAAGACGATGATCTTTAGGGGGCCTGAGAGGGTGAACCCCCACACTGGTACTGAGACACGGACCAGACTCCTACGGGAGGCAGCAGTGAGGAATATTGGACAATGGGTGGAAGCCTGATCCAGCCATCCCGCGTGTAGGATGACGGCCTTATGGGTTGTAAACTACTTTTATCTGGGGATAAACCTACTCACGTGTGAGTAGCTGAAGGTACCAGAAGAATAAGCACCGGCTAACTCCGTGCCAGCAGCCGCGGTAATACGGAGGGTGCAAGCGTTATCCGGATTTATTGGGTTTAAAGGGTCCGTAGGCGGATTAATCAGTCAGTGGTGAAATCCTATCGCTTAACGATAGAACTGCCATTGATACTGTTAGTCTTGAGTAATGTTGAAGTTGCTGGAATGTGTAGTGTAGCGGTGAAATGCTTAGATATTACGCAGAACACCAATTGCGAAGGCAGGTGACTAAACATTAACTGACGCTGATGGACGAAAGCGTGGGGAGCGAACAGGATTAGATACCCTGGTAGTCCACGCCGTAAACGATGGATACTTGCTGTTGGATTTTCGGATTCAGTGGCTAAGCGAAAGTTATAAGTATCCCACCTGGGGAGTACGTTCGCAAGAATGAAACTCAAAGGAATTGACGGGGGCCCGCACAAGCGGTGGAGCATGTGGTTTAATTCGATGATACGCGAGGAACCTTACCAAGGCTTAAATGCATAATGACGTTATTGGAAACAGTAATTTCTTCGGACAGAATGCAAGGTGCTGCATGGCTGTCGTCAGCTCGTGCCGTGAGGTGTTAGGTTAAGTCCTGCAACGAGCGCAACCCCTATCATTAGTTGCCAGCGTTTAAAGACGGGGACTCTAATGAGACTGCCGGTGCAAACCGCGAGGAAGGTGGGGACGACGTCAAGTCATCACGGCCCTTACGTCTTGGGCTACACACGTGCTACAATGGTAAGTACAGAGGGCAGCTACTTGGCAACAAGATGCGAATCTCTAAAACTTATCTCAGTTCGGATTGGAGTCTGCAACTCGACTCTATGAAGCTGGAATCGCTAGTAATCGCATATCAGCCATGATGCGGTGAATACGTTCCCGGGCCTTGTACACACCGCCCGTCAAGCCATGGAAGCTGGGGGTACCTGAAGTCGGTGACCGTAATAGGAGCTGCCTAGGGTAAAACTGGTAACTAGGGCTAAGTCGTAACAAGGTAGCCGTACCGGAAGGTGCGGCTGGAACATCTCATATTTAGAGAACGACGAATTTTCTTCTATTAGTTAGAAGATTGATTTTGATTCGGCTTTTTATTCTGTACTGTATATATAAATATATAAGTTAGCTAGTGGATATTAGAATTGAGAAATTAGATAAATCTAAATCTCATATCTCATTACTAAAATCTTAAAACTAACAAAAAGACCACTCTTTAAGAGTATTAAAGAGTCTCATAGCTCAGCTGGTTAGAGCGCTACACTGATAATGTAGAGGTCGGCAGTTCGAGTCTGCCTGAGACTACTAAATAACATAAAGAGGGGGATTAGCTCAGCTGGCTAGAGCGCTTGCCTTGCACGCAAGAGGTCATCGGTTCGACTCCGATATTCTCCACGATTTTAATTTGAGAATTATTTAATTAGCTAATTAGCAGATTATCATATTTCCGAATTAACAGAAGAGTTCATTGACATTATTAGAAACAGATTATAAATTTATTTATAATCGCATACAATCAAAAACAAACAGATTTAGAAATAGATCAAAGTTTTATAAAGGTATACAATTAATCAAAAAACGAGTAAGATTAACATAACCGCTCAATAATATGACGGTTAAATCGAGAAAAAAGTTACAAAGGGCGTACGGCGGATGCCTAGGCTTTGAGAGGCGATGAAGGACGTGATAAGCTGCGATAAGCTTCGGGGAGTGGCACATACACATTATATCCGAAGATTTCCGAATGGGACAACCCGGCATGTTGAAGACATGTCACTCTAATTTATTAGAGAGCGAACGTTGGGAACTGAAACATCTAAGTACCAATAGGAAAAGAAATCAATTGAGATTCCGTAAGTAGTGGCGAGCGAACGCGGATTAGCCCTAAAGACTTTATAAGGATAACAGAATAACCTGGAAAGGTTAACCGTAGAGGGTGATAGTCCCGTAGGTGAAATTTTTATCTAGTTGATAACGAGTAAGGCGGAACACGAGAAATTCTGTCCGAATATGGGAGGACCATCTTCCAAGGCTAAATACTCCTCAAAGACCGATAGTGAACTAGTACTGTGAAGGAAAGGTGAAAAGTATCTCGAATAGAGAGTTGAAATAGAACCTGAAACCGTACGCCTACAAGCGGTCGGAGCACGTAAGTGTGACGGCGTGCCTTTTGCATAATGAGCCTACGAGTTAATGTTGCTGGCAAGGTTAAGGACTTCAGGTCCGGAGCCGTAGCGAAAGCGAGTCTGAATAGGGCGCTTAAGTCAGTAGTATTAGACGCGAAACCTTGTGATCTACCCATGGGCAGGTTGAAGCTTTGGTAACACAAAGTGGAGGACCGAACCGGTTGACGTTGAAAAGTCTTCGGATGACCTGTGGGTAGGGGTGAAAGGCCAATCAAACTAGGAAATAGCTCGTACTCCCCGAAATGCATTTAGGTGCAGCGTTTAGTTAAGTATATTAGAGGTAGAGCTACTGATTGGATGCGGGGGCTTCACCGCCTACCAATTCCTGACAAACTCCGAATGCTAATATATGTTTCTAGGCAGTGAGGGCATGGGTGCTAAGGTCCATGTCCGAGAGGGAAAGAACCCAGACCATCAGCTAAGGTCCCCAAATATATGCTAAGTTGAGAAAACGCGGTTGGATTGCATTGACAGCTAGGATGTTAGCTTGGAAGCAGCTATTCATTTAACGAGTGCGTAACAGCTCACTAGTCGAGCGATCCGGCATGGATAATAATCGGGCATAAGCATATTACCGAAGCTATGGATTTGTACTTATGTACATCTGGTAGGGGAGCATTCTAACGGCGCAGAAGTCACCTGGTAATGGGTGGTGGAGCTTTTAGAAAAGAAAATGTAGGCATGAGTAACGATAAAATAAGTGAGAAACTTATTCGCCGTAAGACTAAGGTTTCCTCAGCTATGCTAATCAGCTGAGGGTTAGTCGGGACCTAACACGAACCCTTTGGGGGTAGTGGATGGCAAACGGGTTAATATTCCCGTACCTGCACTCAATAAAAGTGACGAATGATTGTAGGAGGTGCGTACTGACGGAATAGTACGTTGAACCTACGTAAAGTAGGGATAGTACACGAAGGTTTCGGCTGGAGTGATAATCCTCTGAACATTGTTCCAAGAAATAGCGAGATGTGCAGCCCGTACCGTAAACCGACACAGGTGGTCGAGGAGAGTATCCTAAGGCGCTCGAGCGATTCATGGTTAAGGAATTAGGCAAAATAGACCTGTAACTTCGGGAGAAAGGTCGCTGACAGCAATGTCAGCCTCAGTAAAAAGGCCCAGGCGACTGTTTATCAAAAACACAGGACTCTGCAAAATAGAAATATGACGTATAGGGTCTGACACCTGCCCGGTGCTGGAAGGTTAAGGAAGGAGCTTAGAGGTAACTCGAAGGTTTTGACTGAAGCCCCAGTAAACGGCGGCCGTAACTATAACGGTCCTAAGGTAGCGAAATTCCTTGTCGGGTAAGTTCCGACCTGCACGAATGGTGTAACGATCTGGGCACTGTCTCAACCATGATCTCGGTGAAATTGTAGTATCGGTGAAGATGCCGGTTAATCGCAACGGGACGAAAAGACCCTGTGAACCTTTACTATAGCTTTGTATTGACTTCGGGTAAATAATGTGTAGGATAGGTGGGAGACTATGAAGCAGTATCGCTAGGTATTGTGGAGTCATTGTTGAAATACCACCCTTTATTTACTTGGAGCCTAACTTCCATTTGGAAGGACAGTGCATGGTGGGTAGTTTGACTGGGGTGGTCGCCTCCAAAAGAGTAACGGAGGCTTTCAAAGGTACCCTCAGCACGCTTGGTAACCGTGCGTAGAGTGTAATGGCATAAGGGTGCTTGACTGTGAGACCTACAAGTCGATCAGGTGCGAAAGCAGGACATAGTGATCCGGTGGTTCCGTATGGAAGGGCCATCGCTCAAAGGATAAAAGGTACTCCGGGGATAACAGGCTAGTCTCCCCCAAGAGCTCACATCGACGGGGAGGTTCGGCACCTCGATGTCGGCTCGTCACATCCTGGGGCTGGAGAAGGTCCCAAGGGTTGGGCTGTTCGCCCATTAAAGTGGCACGCGAGCTGGGTTCAGAACGTCGTGAGACAGTTCGGTCTCTATCTGTTGTGATCGTTAGAAGTTTGAGCGGAGTTGACTCTAGTACGAGAGGACCGTGTTGAACAAACCTCTGGTGTATCAGTTGTGCCGCCAGGTGCACCGCTGAGTAGCTACGTTTGGAAGAGATAAGCACTGAAAGCATATAAGTGCGAAACTCGCCGCAAGATTAGACTTCTTTAAAGGGTCGTTGTAGACTACAACGTTGATAGGCTATAGATGTAAAGGCAGTGATGTCATAGTCGAGTAGTACTAATTACCCATAGACTTTTTCTTAAAAAGTAGAACGAATCAGATAAGTTGATTTCAAATCAACAAAATATTAATAAAGATTAAATACTAACATTGATTTAATCGTCATAGAGAAGGTTAGTTAATCTTATTTGGATTAAAACATGTAATACCAAAGATTGTGTGAAGGCTTTACGCCTAAAGCTTTAAGCTTAATGCCTAGAGCTTCTGATAATGTCAACATATAATAGGAACTAATACCTATTTAAAAATATTAGGGTGACTATAGCTGCAGGGCTCACCTCTTCCCATTCCGAACAGAGAAGTTAAGCCTGCCTGCGCCGATGGTACTGTTACTTACGGGAGAGTAGGTCGTCGCCAGTTTTTATTAAGATCCTCAAGATTTATTTCTTGAGGATTTTTTTGTGGTTATACGTCGCGCTTTAGGCTGAACGTTTTAAGCTTTACGCATCTCCAAACTATGTTTTATAAAACAAGAAGCTTGCTTTCATCCAACAAGAGGCTTCTAATTAGTCAACGAGAAGCTTCTTCTTGATAAAATGAAAGCTTCCTTTTTACAACTTACTCAGAACTTGAAAACACCCTTATGATAGTTTAACTTCTACTTCTATTCTGTAAGTCTTAAATCTTACGTCTTATAACTTATAACTTATAACTCAAAACTTAGAACTCAACCCGCGTTAGGGATAGTAGTGGAAATCCTTTTGTTTTTTGTACTTCGACAAGTTTAGCAACCCCAAAAAACAAAAGATTGGAACGGATAGCCCGACCGAGCTACACGAAAGACTATTTTTTATTATCGAATGATTATTAGCGAGGAACGCCCAAAAATAATTATATTTGATTTACTTATAATAATTTAGATTATGGAAGAAAATCAATACGATAATCAATTACTACCTAAAGAAAATTGGTTTAAGCGAAATTGGAAATGGTTTGTACCAGTAGGCTGTCTTACATTTGTTATTCTTTTTATTGGATTAATTGTAGGTGGTGCTTTTTGGGGTATTAGTAAAATTACTTCTGATAGTGATGTTACTAAACATGCAATGAATATCATTAATCAAAATCCTGAAGTAAAGGAAAAATTAGGCACAGATATAAAGACTGATGGAATGTTTAGTGGAAATATTTCGGTAACAAACAATACGGGCGAAGCTAATATTACAGTTCCAATAAAAGGTACAAAAGGCACTGGTTCAGCTATAATTGTTGGTGAAAAAGAATTTGATAAATGGAATTATGAGAAAATCGCTGTTCAGATAGATGAAACAGGAGAAGTAATTCAGATAAATAAAGTAAAAGAGTAAGCTAACATAGAGTTAGCTTTTTTTGTTTTGTTTCAGATTAAATTTTTTATTCAAAATAATAACTTTACTTTTGACTAACATTTGGTGCGAACTTAATTGTTCGGTAACAGGGAATCAGGTGAAAATCCTGAACAGACCCGCTGCTGTAAGCTCCATAATTTTTTAGAATTATATTTATCCACTGTCATTTTTGATGGGAAGGATTTCTAAAAAAGGAGTAAGTCAGAAGACCTACCAAAATGATATATGTTAACAGCTTTCGGGGACTAAAGCGTGAAGAACAATTTTTGGATAGGTTTACCTCTCTATTATACTTCATACACTCTCGTTAGCAACAGTTGATTAGTGCTAAATGAGAAATCTAAAAACTATAATTTATTGTTGCAGCTTGATTTTACTTTCATGTGGCATTGCCTCTGCGCAAATAATTCGTGATAGTATTTTAGAGCTTCAACAAGTCGAAATTTCAACAATTAATAACAAATCAGTAGTTCCAGTTCAGGAATTGAAAGGAGAGCAGTTACAGGCTTTAAATAGCCATTCTGTGGCAGACGCTGTTCGTTTTTTTTCTGGTGTACAAATAAAAGATTACGGAGGTGTTGGTGGTTTAAAAACAATTGATGTTCGTGGAATGGGGTCGCAACATGTTGCAGTATTTTATGATGGAATTCAATTAGGAAATGCGCAGAATGGAATTGTTGATTTAGGAAAGTTTTCGTTGGATGATATGGAAGTCATTTCGTTATACAACGGTCAAAAAAGTAACATTTTTCAATCTGCAAAAGATTATGCATCAGCTTCGGCGATTTATTTAGAAACAAAGAAGCCTATTTTTAGAAATAACAAAAGAACTAATATCACAATTAGATATAAATTAGGATCTATTCAATTAATTAATCCTTCAACACGAATTGAACATAAGATTTCTGATCGATTATCAGCTGTTTTAAGTGCAGAATATATCAAAACGAATGGTGTGTATAAATTTCGTTATCAACGCAAAAATTTAGATGGTTCCACAGCTTATGATACCGTTTTAAGACGTCGCGATGGACAAGTTGATGCGAAGCGTGTAGAATTGGGGTTATTCGGGAAAGGAAATCAATCGAATTGGAATGTAAAAGGTTATTTGTTTGATTCGGATAGAGGAATACCAGCATCAATTGTCCGTGGACGTTTAGATGGTCGTGGACAAACATGGGTAGATAAAAATTATTTTGTTCAAGGAAAATACGAAAAACGTTTCAAGAATTTTCAATCCAAGATTAATGCAAAACTTGCATACGATTTTACACATTTTACAGACACTGTTTCTACGGTAAAAAATGAAAATAAATTTATTCAACGCGAATTTTATATTTCATGGGCGAATGTATATGCTATTAATGATAAGTGGGATGTGAACGTTGCAACGGACTATCAGTTTAGCAATTTAGATGCCGATTTAAAAGAATTTTCATACCCAACCCGTCATATAAATTTGGTTGCTTTTGCTTCAACTTACAGATTTGGTCGTCTTAATCTACAAGGAAGTTTATTAGGAACATTTGTGAAAGAATCGGTCGAAAAAAACACAAGCGCACCAGATAAAAATGTATGGACACCAACTATTATTGCAAATTATCAACCATTCAAATCTCACGATTTTAATATTAGAGCATTTTACAAACGTATTTTTAGAATGCCAACGTTCAACGATCTGTATTACACGAATATTGGCTATTCTTATCTTCGACCAGAATATTCTACACAATATAATTTAGGATTTACCTATTCTAAATCATCTCAGAGTTTCTTCAAAAATATTTCCATTCAAGCTGATGCTTATTATAATAAAGTAACTGATAAAATTATCGCAGCACCTTCAAGTAGTTTGTTTCGTTTCACGATGATGAATTTGGATGAAGTCCGAATAAAAGGTCTAGATGTAAAAATAAGATCAACTTTTAAAGTAGGTGATATTGAGGTTTCGCCAATGTTGAACTATGGTTTTTTAGAAGCGTTAGATTATTCTAATCCTGCAAAAAGTTACTACAAAAATCAAATTCCATATACAGCCAAGCATAGCGGATCTTTTGTTTTAGGAGCTTCATACAAAACGTGGAATTTCAATTACAGTTTTATTTATGTGGGCGAACGATACAATGTGCATCAAGATAATAATAAATATAATCGACTAAATCCTTGGTTTACAAATGATTTAGGAGTGCATAAAGAATTTAAGTTGAATCAAAATTCGTTCAAAGTTTCTTTTGAATTAAACAATGTTTTGAATCAACAATACGATGTGATTTACAATTATCCAATGCCAGGAAGGCAATTCAAATTCATATTAAGCGCAAATTTATGAGATATTTTAAACGATTAATGGTCTGTTTATTAACAGTAACCACTTTTTATGCATGTCAGCAAGATACTTATTTAATCGAAAGTGAAGAAGATGGTGTAACAACTCCAGAAGAAACGGATGTGGTTGGATTTTATTTGCTGAACGAAGGAAATATGGGAAGTAATATGGCGACAATAGATTATATGGATTTTAAAACAGGAACCTATAATCGAAATATTTATGCGACTGTAAATCCAACCATGGTAAAAGAATTAGGCGATGTTGGGAATGACATTAAGATTTATGGAAATAAACTATATGCCGTCATCAATGTTTCTAATTTTATTGAGGTAATGGATGCAAAAACGGCGAAGCATTTAGGAACAATTCCTTTAGAAAATGGTCGATACATCACATTTGCAAATGGTAAGGCGTATGCAACATCGTATGCCGGACCAGTTACAATTGATCCGAAAGCTCCTTTAGGAAAAGTCGTAGAAATTGATACGATTAATTTATCTGTGACGCGTCAAGTAACAGTTGGTTATCAACCAGACGAGTTAGAAGTTGTTGGAAATAATTTATACGTTGCAAATTCAGGTGGTTATCGTGCTCCAGATTATGATAAAACAATTTCGGTTATTGATTTATCAACATTCAAAGAAACGAAGAAAATTGATGTTGAAGTAAATCTTCATCGAATAAAAAAAGATTCTGAAGGAGATTTATATGTTACTTCTCGTGGTAATTATCGAGATATTTCATCTAATCTTTTTGTTATTGACAGTAAGACACATCAAATTAAAAAGAAATTTGATATTCCAGTTTCTAACTTCACGATTGATGATGATAAACTCTATTTTTTTTCGAACGAATTTAGTTATACCACTTTCGAATACACCAAATCTTATGGCGTAATAGACACCAAAACAGAACAGGTTATCAATAAAACATTGGTGAATGATCCTGTTATCAAAAATATAGAAACACCCTACGGAATTGCTGTTAACCCAAAGACAAAAGACATTTTTATAACCGATGTAGGGAATTATATTTCAATGGGTTATGTCTATTGTTTTGATAAAAATGGAGTCTTTAAATGGAAAACTGCTGGTGGAAATATTCCAGCTCATTTTGCTTTTGTTTACAAATAAAATTTACATATGAATTATTCAAAAATCTTACTAACTGCGCTAAGTTTTGCTTTGATACAAAGCTGTAGTGATGACGATAATATTATCGAATTAAATCCTGATAATGCAACTTTAGAAGCTTCTTATGATGCAACACGATTAAAAATCATCCCGATTGAGCCAACGATTTCTGGTTTCGAAAATGCGACATATACATGGAAATTTGGGAATGAAATTATCGGAAATGAAAAAACATTAGGTTTTGTTTCAGATAAAGCTGGTGATTATGATTTGACATTAGAAATAAAATCGTTAACCGATACTAAAACGTTACAAACAAAAATTATTGTCAAACAAGAAACAACGACATACAATAAATACATCGCACAAGTTTTTGATTATTTACCATCAATTGGTCAGTTTGTTAATAAACTTCCAGCTTTTGTAGATGGGGATAAGCAAGCTGAAATGACTGCTAAAGCAGAAAAAGAGTTGATTGGAAAAGAAACAGGAATGATCTCTTTAGGTGGATTTGGTGGTTATGTTGTTTTTGGCTTTGATCATACAATTATGAATAAGGTAAATAAACGTGATTTCAAAGTTTTAGGAAATGGTTTCGCTGGATCTTCTGAGCCTGGTATCATTATGGTTGCGTACGATAAAAATAAAAACGGAAAACCTGACGAAGACGAATGGTACGAAATTGCAGGAAGTGAGTATAAAAATCCGAATACAATAAAAAATTATTCGATCACATTTCAAAAACCAACTGTGGAAGATATTATTCCTAATCCTGAATATGTAAAATGGACAGATAATCAAGGAAAATCGGGCTATAAAACGAAAAATTCTTTTCATAAGCAATCGTATTATCCATTATGGTTTGGACAAAATGAACTGAAGTTTTCAGGAACACTTTTACCAAATAATTATTCCGAAAATAATGGAATTTGGACAGGAAAACAATATGCATATGGTTATGCAGATAATGCTCAAAATAGTTCCGAAGACTCAAATATTGATATTGATTGGGCTGTTGATAAAAACGGAAATCCAGTCAAATTAATGGGAATAGATTTTATCAAAATATACACAGGAACTAATCAGGAAGCGGGTTGGTTAGGCGAAATTTCAACTGAAGTAACTGGAGCTTACGATTTACATTAATAACATCATAAAATAATTAAAATGAATTTTAATTTTACGAAGAAACTCTTCTTTAATTTATTATTTGCGACAACATCATTCTTTTTTTTAGCATCATGTAGCAATGATGATAATACAGAATTAATTGAACAACAGAAATATGAAACGTTAGATTTATCAAAATTTGACCTTTCAAAAGGAACTTCTACAGCTGGAGGTAAAATCTGGGAAAGTACATATGTTGAAAATGCTGAACTAACTTCTGGAATTTTCAAATTTAATCACATTGCGTGGCCAGAATATCTTACATGGATGGGATTCACAGTTTCTAACAGCAATGATAATTCAAATCAAATAAGTAGTGAAGGAGGTTGGTTAGATAACCAATGGGGATCAATGGCAAAAGGAGGTGCTGATGGACAAGGAACACCATTTTTAGTTTCTTTTGCAGATCACAAACCATCAGACAAAGTTCTTAAATACGGAACAGAAGTAGATACTGATCGTTTCTCAAGTGTTGTAGAAATAACAGACTCTTCAAATAAATATAAAGCTAAAAGTGTAAAACTTGTGATGAGTCCATGGGCTTATTATGGGATTCTTAACGGAGATGATTATGCAAGAAAATTTGAAAAAGGCGATTATTTTGCTATTCATATTTATGGTGTTTCTGCAAATAAGCAATTAACTACCGAAAAACCTGTTACACATTATTTTGTTGATTTCAGAAACGGAATTAATAACATTTCAACAAATTGGCAAGATGTAGATCTTTCTGCTTTAGGAGAAGTAAAATACTTGATGTTTTTCTTAGAAACTACTGATGTAGGAAATTGGGGAGCAAATACAGCTTTATATTTTACAATGGATAAACTTAAGGTAGAAAAAATTCAATAACATCTCATTCTAAATATTTTTTATCCGGAGCTGTTATTTTTGGATGATGGTTTCGGATAGTTTAAAAACAACATATGAAAAAATTTTTACTTTCAATTTTTACGGTAGCAGCAATACAAACAAGTTTTGCACAAACAAAAGAATACACAAACGGTATTTTTATTTTGAATGAAGATTGGTTTGGTCATTCAAATGGATCAATCAATTTTTTAAATCAAGATAATACGGTTGATTACAATATTTATAAAACTGCAAACACAAACGAAGAATTAGGTGTAACACCTCCTTTTGCTACAATTTATGGCGATAATTTTTACATTGTTTCGAAACAAGGAAATCGTTTGGTGATTGCAGATGCTAAAACTTTACAAAAAAAGGCAAGTTTTACGACACTTGGAGGAGATGGAAGAAGTTTTGTTGGAGTAGATACAAAAACAGGATATGTAGGAACTTCGAGTGGACTTTATTTGTTTGATATTGAAAATATGAAGCAAGGAGCTTTAATCTCAGGAGCTGATAAAGTTGGTGCATTAGCCAATATGATACGTACATCAACTTATGTTTTTGCTGTAACTCAGAAAGGTGGAATCTTAGTAATCGATCCAAAAACACATACAATTAAACAAACTATCGCAGGTAGTTTTATTTCTGTTACACAAACAAAAGATGGAAACGTTTGGGGAGCATTAGCAAATAAGTTGGTTAAAATTAATCCAACTACATTAGAAACAACAGAAGTTGCAATTCCAACGAAAACAATTCCAAATACTTGGGGAGCGTGGAATGCAGGTAGTTTTACGGCTTCTTCTCAAGAAAATGCGATTTACTTTTTTCCAGGTTCTGGTTGGTCTGTGAGCCCAACAATGGTGAAATATGATGTAGACAAAAACGAGTTCAGCGAAAATTTTGCGACTATTCCAGGACAAGATGAGCAATACAAACAAGTTATTTATGGAGCTGGTTTGCGTGTAGATCCTGTAACAGATGAATTGATTGTAACGACAACAGAAAATGGTTATGGAACACATTACCAAAAAAACTGGATTCACAGATTTGATAACAAAGGAAATTTAATCAAGACAATTGCACTAGACGATTATTATTGGTTTCAATCTTTGCCAGTTTTTCCTGATAATTCAGCGCCAATTATTAATGACTTAGAAACAACTTATCATATTAATACAGCTACGACAATAGATTTGAAAGATAAAGTTTCTGACAATGATAATTTAGCTTTAGCGATTGTGAAGGATTTAGAAATTATCGAAAATGATGATGTTGTAGAAATTTCTATTAACGAAAATGATGAGTTAGTCATTAATCCATTAAAAAACGGAACAGCTAAAATAAAGCTATCATTCAATTCGAATGGAAAAGTTGTAGCGCAGACGGTTTCAATTTCAACAGCTGTTTTAGGAACAAATGAATTGAATAAATCTTCGGTAAATATTTACCCAAATCCTGTTAACAATTTATTGTTTATCGAAACAAATGAAGCTTCTAAAGCCGAAATTTTCGCTATTACAGGAAATAAAATAGCAGAGAAAACACTACAAAAAGGGAAAAATCAATTGGATGTTTCTACTTTACAAAAAGGTGTTTACTTCATAAAAGTTAACAACTCTACTTTCAAAGTAATTAAAAAGTAGTGTGTTATTTATTTGTGGAAAAAAGGTTGAGCTTAGCTCAACCTTTTGTTTTTATTAGAAATTAATCCCATATGTATTTTTTATTTCAGCCATTACAAAAGAACTGTGTGTACTTCCGATACTTTCTAATTCACCTAATTTATTAAAAACAAAATCTTGGTAATGTTTCATGTCTAAAACTTGTACTTTTAAGATGAAATCATATTCTCCAGAAATATTATAACATTCTACTACTTCATCTATTTTCAAAATATCTTCTACCAATTTATGACCAATTACACGATCATGTTGTTTCAATTTAATGTTACAAAAAACAATAAATCCTTTGTTTAATTTTTCAGCGTCTAAAACAGCTCTATAATTTTTTATATATCCTTGTTGTTCTAATCTTTTTATTCGCTCAAAAACTGGAGATGCAGATAAGTTTACCATTTCAGAAATCTTTTTTACAGTCAATTTTGAGTCTTTTTGTAGTATTCGAAGAAGCTCTAAATCTATTGCGTCTAATGTATCCATCAAAATATTATTCTTTTATCTAATTATATTTATTGTATTAAAGTGTAATATTTCATAAAAACACTTAATAAAAGTTAAAAATACTTATTTTTTACAATATTACAATTGAATGTTTTGTCTTTTTAAATTTGTGTAGATAAAAATTAAAAAAAAAGATATGTGTACAAAAGCAAATTTGAAAGTAGATACTGTTGGTAGTTTCTTAAGACCAAATAGATTAAAAGAAGCAAGACAAAAATTTGAGTTAAAAGAAATTTCTGTTGATGAATTACGTGAAATTGAAAATCAAGAAATTCAGAAAATTGTTGATAAACAAATAGAAGCGGGTTTAGAAGTAGTGACAGATGGCGAGTTTAGACAAAGTTATTGGCACTTAGATTTTTTTTGGGGATTCTCTGGTGTTGAACATAATTTAATGGAAAGAGGTTATTTATTTCATGGCGAAGAAACTCGAAATGATTCAGCTCGATTAACAGGTAAAATTAATTTTTCAGAAGATCATCCTTATTTTCAAGCTTTTCTTTTTCTAAAAGAAATTACGGCAAATAGAGCACTTGTAAGACAAAGTATCCCTGCTCCAGCACAATTTTATGCTGAATTGGTTCGCGAATCGAATGAAGAAAAAGTGAACGAATTTTATCCAAATAGAGAAGATTTATTTGCTGATATTTCTAAAGCTTATCGTGAGACAATTCTTAAATTTTATGAATTAGGTTGTCGCGATATAAAAATTGATGATTGTACTTGGGGAATGTTATGTGATCAAAATTTCTGGAAAAATATGGCTGGAGAAAATTACGATCAGACAGAATTACAAGAAATCTATTTAAAATTGAACAATGAAGCATTAAAAGATTTACCAAAAGATTTGCGACTATCTACGCATGTTTGTAGAGGAAATTATCATTCTACTTGGGCGACTTCTGGTGGATATGCACCAGTTGCTGAGTATCTTTTTGGAAAAGAAAATGTAGATAATTTTTATTTAGAATTTGATGATGATCGTTCAGGAGATTTCGAACCGTTAAAACATATACCAGCAAATAAAAATGTTGTTTTAGGATTAATTACAAGTAAAAATCCAACCTTAGAAGAAAAGTCAATAATTATCAATAGAATTAAAGAAGCGAGTAAATATATACCATTAAATCAGTTAAGTTTAAGTCTACAATGTGGATTTGCTTCAACAGAAGAAGGTAATATTTTAACAGAAGAAGATCAATGGAATAAAATACGATTGATCAAAGAAATTGCAGAAGAAGTTTGGAACTAAAAACTTTATTTTTAGGTTGAGCATTGCTCAACCTTTTGTATTTTAATAATAATTGATTGCACGTTTTACGATATATTTTATTTCTCCATTTGTGGAAATAGAAGCTGTTACCCAATTGTTTTTTGCATCGTATTCGTACGAAACTTGATAAGAAGTTAAAATGGTTTGCCCATTTCGGAAGGATTGTTTCTTAAAGTTCACAATTTCATTTTTCGAATCAAAATCAGCTTGATATACCAAAGCTTTATTGTTGTCAAATGATTGTAGTTTCGAAATATTTCCGTTTTCAAAGAACATGATCTTACTTGAATTTCCAACAATTTCTTCTTGAAAAACAGGTGTTTCTTTATCATAAATATAATAGGTTTTTCGACCTTTTTTTCCATCAAATGAAGTCATTTCGTCCAAAACCAATAAGCCATTTTTATTGTACGTCAAATTGTTTTCAGAAATCGTAGAACCTTCTACTTTCGTTGTGATTTTATTCAACTTATTCGAATAGTTAAACAGCGTTTCATAACTAGATTTTGATGATTTTCCTTCTATCTTTTCAGTCAAACTAATCAAGTGATTTTTGTTATCATAAACAAATGTTTTGTCCGAAGCAATTCGTTTAGGATCTTCACCATTGTTAATAACTGTATTCGTCTGTTTATCAATTAAATTTGAGTTATTGTAGTTGTAATTAACATAGTTATAAACAGCTAATTTTCCTTGATAATCTAAATAATTTGTTCGCTTTGTTAACAAACCTTTCGAATTAAATTCTAATGAAATTTGATTGTAAAATTCATTTTCTAAAAAAGGTAAAGTCGCCGAATTTCCTTTTGCATCTGTTGCTGTAGAAATTACTTTTTCAACCTTTCCTTTTAGATTAAAATCTACTAAAGTCGTTTTTATTTCGTAGTCGTTTGTCGAAATTTTTTGTGCAAAATTTAGTTGTGTTATTCCTAAAAAAAGTGTCGTAACAATTATTTTTTTCATCTTTTGTTTAAAATTGATAACCGATTTTAAAGTTAAGATTTAAATTGAAACCTGTCATCGTTCCTTCTTTTTTATAATGATTTTCTAAACCTCCCATAAAATCATCAAAAATTTTAGTTTCTACGCTTTGCATATTATCGATATTAGAATAGTTTACTTTTCGTGTTTTGACTCCGAAACCAATTTTTGGCATTAGTATAAGACCTTTGTGCAATTGTATAAAAACATTATAATTAAGATTTATTCCATATTTTTCTCGTTTGTAATCGGAAGTATCATAAGAATATAAATAAGAAAAATTTTGATCATCTTTTCGATAAAATTCTCCATTTTCGAGATGATCTGTATGATGAATATAAAATAACTCCGAGGAAATAAGATGTTTTACTTTTCCTCCAGGATTGATATTTACATAAAATTCAGGACGAATTTCAACTATTTGATAGTCATCGTTTATTTTGTATTTAGGTTTGTGACTTACAGGAATACTTTTAGCGCTTCCATATCCAATATCAGTACCAATCCAATAATGTTCATTAATCTTATATAGGTAACCAAATGTCCATCTTGGCGGAGATAATGTAGCGGAAAGAACATTTAGTGAAACGACATTTTTACGTTCATCATTTGTTTTTTCTTGTGCAAAAATAAATTGTGCGAAAGCTAAATTTAATAAAATAAAAAGATAATTCTTTCTCATAAATAGTGTTTAAATCTAAGAGAAAGAATTACTTAAAAGGTTGCGTTATGATTGTATTGAGTATTAATTATTTTTTTAATTCGTACCAAAAACAATCTAAATTCCACATGTCAAAATGAAATGTTTCGGTTACCTCGAAGCCTAATTTTTCTAATACATTTCTTGATGCTATATTATTAACATGCGTTATTGCGTTAAGTTTAATATGCGACATATTTTTTCTGTAATATTCCATACAAGCTTCTGCTGCTTCGGTTGCATAACCTTTTCCCCAAGCTTCTTTTCTGTAACGATATCCGATATCAATAAAGTCGAATTTATTATTCATCGATTCGCTTTCGATAATATATTTAAAACCAGTCCAACCAATCATTTTACCTGTTTCTTTTTCTACAACAGCAAGACGACCATGTCCAAGTTCTTCATATTGTTTTTGGATATCTTCAATAACTTCTTTTGTTTCATCTATAGATTTGATCGGATCTTTTTTTAGAAATTCATGAACTTCTGGTTGAGAATCCATTTCAAAAAAATCTTGTAAATCATCAATCGTAATTGGTCTGATGATTAATCGTTCTGTTTCTAATATAGGTGTGTATTTCATAAAAATTGAGGTTCAATTATAAGTAAATAAATTTAATAAAAAAGCCGAGTAATTTACTCGGCTCAAAATTTATATTTTTATCCAAAAATTATCCAACGATATTGATGATTTTTCCAGGAACAATAATAATATTTTTTGGAGTACGATCGCCTAATTGTTTGATTGTACGTTCGTCGTTCATTACAATTTCTTGAATTTCTTCTTTTGATAAGGTTAAAGGTAATTCTAATAAGAATTTCATTTTACCATTAAACGAAACAGGATATTCTTTAGCATCTGCAACTAACCATTTCTCATCAAATGCTGGGAAATCTGCCAAAGCAATAGAAGTTTCGTTTCCTAATTTAGCCCATAATTCTTCAGCAATATGTGGTGCATAAGGAGAAATAATAATTGCCAAAGGTTCTAAAATTGCACGTTTATTTGATTTTAATTTTCCTAATTCGTTTACAGCAATCATAAATGTAGAAACCGACGTATTGAAAGAGAAATTGTTTACATCTTCATCTACTTTTTTGATTGATTGATGCAATACTTTCATCTCTTCTTTTGTTGGTTCGTCATCAGAAACGAAGAAAGTTTCTTCTGCTCCTGAATGATATAAACGCCAGAATTTTTTTAAGAACGAATAAACACCCGATAAACCTTGCGTATTCCATGGTTTTGTTTGTTCTAATGGACCTAAGAACATTTCATATAAACGTAATGCATCAGCTCCATATTCGTCACAAATAGTATCAGGAGAAATAACGTTAAACTTAGATTTTGACATCTTTTCAACTTCACGTCCTGTGATGTATTTTCCATCTTCTAAAATAAATTCAGCAGTAGCATAATCTTCGCGCCAAGCTTTGAATTTATCTGTATCTAATTCATCACCTCCATCTTTTAACATGTTTACATCAACGTGGATTGGAGTTGTTTCGTGTTGATCTTTTAAACCTTTAGAAACAAATGTATTTGTACCATTAATGCGGTATGCAAAAGCACTCATTCCTAAAATCATTCCTTGGTTGATTAACTTCTTCGCATATTCGTCTGTAGGAACTAAACCTTTATCGAATAAGAATTTTTGCCAAAAACGAGAATATAATAAGTGACCAGTTGCATGCTCAGATCCACCCATATATAAATCTACATTTTGCCAATAATCAACAGCTTCTTTTGATACAAAATCGTTCTCATTTTTTGCATCCATATAACGTAACCAATACCAAGAAGAACCTGCCCAACCTGGCATTGTATTTAGTTCTATTGGGAAAATAGTTTCGTTATTGATTAAAGTATTATCTACAACTTGATTCGTTGTTGTATCAAAAGCCCATTTTGTTGCACGTCCTAAAGGTGGCTCACCTTCAGAAGTTGGTAAATATTCGTCAACTTCAGGTAAAATAATTGGTAAAGCTTCTGTAGGAATTGTGTAAGGCATTTCGTCTTTGAAATAAACCGGAACTGGTTCTCCCCAATATCTTTGACGAGAGAAAACAGCTTCGCGTAAACGGAAGTTTGTTTTACCTTTTCCAAAACCTTTTTCTTCTAAAGCTTCAATTGCTTTTGCAACTGCTTGTTTATAATCTAATTCGTTTAAGAAATCAGAATCTTGTAATTCGAATCCACCTTTTTCTGTAAAAGCAGCTTCAGAAATATCTTGTCCTTTAAAAATATTTACAGTTGGTAAATTGAAATGATTTGCAAAAGCAAAATCACGCTCATCACCAGCAGGAACAGCCATTACAGCTCCAGTTCCGTAAGATGCTAATACATAATCACCAATCCAAATCGGAATTTGTTTTCCAGTAAATGGATGAGTTGCGTAAGCCCCTGTAAATTCTCCTGTAATATTCTTAGCATCTGCTAAACGATCACGTTCAGAACGTTTTGATGTGAAATCTACATATGCATCAACTTTCGCTTTATTTTCTGCTGTTGTGATTTGAGAAACCAAAGGATGTTCTGGCGCTAATGTTACGTATGAAACACCGAAAACTGTATCAGGACGAGTGGTGAAAACTTCAATTTTTTCATCGTTTCCTGCAACATCAAAAAAGATTGATGCACCTTGAGATTTTCCAATCCAATTGCGTTGTGCTTCTTTAATTGCGTCTGGCCAATCGATTCCATCTAATCCAGATAATAAACGATCTGCATAAGCTGTGATGCGCATCATCCATTGTGTCATTTTTTTACGAACAACAGGGAATCCTCCACGTTCAGACAATCCGTTAATCACTTCATCATTTGCTAAAACAGTTCCTAAATCTGGACACCAGTTTACTTCTGCTTCTGCTAAAAATGTTAAACGATATTTCAATAAAATAGTTTGTTGCTCTCTTTCAGAATAAGCGTTCCATTGCTCAGCTGAGAAAATTTCGATATCTTCATCTGCAACTGCATTAACATTAGCATTTCCTTCTGTTCTAAAAGTTTCAACTAATTTACTGATTGGTTCAGCCTTATCAGTTGAATTATCGTAATAAGAATCAAATAATTGATTAAAAATCCATTGTGTCCATTTGTAATATTCTGGCTCAGAAGTACGGATTTCACGATCCCAGTCATATCCTAAACCAATCTTTTTCATTTGGTTTTCGTAACCAGCAATCACATTTCCTTGTTTATCAACACCACCTTCGATATTCGTTGTTGTTGTAATCGCAGGATGTTGACCTGTTTGAATCGCATATTGCTCCGCAGGCAAACCAAAAGAATCGTAACCCATTGGGTGTAAAACGTTGAAACCCTTTAATTTTTTGTAACGAGAATAAATATCAGATGCAATATACCCAAGTGGATGACCTACGTGCAAGCCAGCTCCAGATGGATAAGGAAACATATCTAATACATAAAATTTTGGTTTTTCTGATTGATTATCAGCTTTGAACGTCTTGTCTTCAATCCAAAATTTTTGCCATTTTGGTTCGATTTCATTCGGATTATATTGCATTATCGGAAGTTATATTAAAATTAAATTAGTGCAAATTTACATTTTTTATGTATCTTTTAACTTAGAAAGACGATATTTGTACGTTAATAATCAACACCTAAACCAAACCATGAAAAAAGAATTGATATTTTACTATATCGGTATACTTGTTTTTTTTACTATCCTGATATTTTCTGTTCGACATATTGTGAATACGACACGTATTTTTGTGAGTTATGAAGATGGATTTAATCCCATTCATATAAAATGGAATGTAGATGCAAAAGACTCTACACTGCGAGTAAAAGATCCCATGTATTTGAAAAATGAATATTATTTGATTGATTATAAAGATAAATCGTTTTTAGAAAAAGATACAGTAATGTATGCCGAAATGTTTGATGATTCGTTAGCAACAAAAGGGAACATATTGAATATTCAACCGCCTTATTTTATATGGAAAGATGCTAAAAATGATACATTGAAAGTTTTCAAACGTAGTATTACGTTGAAATTTACCAAGAAAAAAGAGCACTATTAACTTTTCTGTAAATAGAAAGAAAAAGTAGAACCCTTCCCAATTTTACTTGTCACATAAATTTTTTGTTTATGCGCTTCTAAAATATGTTTTACAATCGCTAAGCCTAATCCAGAACCTCCATTATTACGATTTCTTGATTTATCTACACGATAAAAACGCTCAAAAATTCGGTCAATATCCTCTTGTTTTATTCCAACACCTTCATCTTTGATTGAAATCTGAATTTTGTCATCATATTCTTCAAAATCAATCGAAACTTCTGTATTTGGATTTGAATAATTGATTGCATTTACAATCAAATTAATTAAAACTTGTTGTATTTTTTGAATATCACCCACGACTTTTATCGGTTGATGAATTGGATAATTTAGCGAAATTTTGATGTTATTTTTTTCTGCTTTTATTTCTAACAAATCAATCACATCTTGAACAAGAGCTGTTAAATTGAAAACTGAAAACTCGATGTTGATTCGTCCACGTTCTAACTCCGAAATCATATCCAAATCTTTTACCAAATAAATTAATCGATCAACCGATTTATTAATTCGATTTAAGTATTTGTCACGAATCGATTCGTCTTCAACACCACCTTCAATCAATGTTAACAAATAACCTTGTACCGAAAAAAGAGGCGTTTTCAATTCATGTGAAATGTTTCCTAAGAAATCTCGTCGGTAATTTTCTCGCTCATGTAAAACATCTATTTCTTTGGATTGATCTTCTGTAATGGTTGATATTTTTTGAGAAAGTTCTTCAAAATCCATTGTACTGGATTGAAATTGTGGAATATTTTTCGAGATTTCAGTGAAATCTTTTCTTCGTTGATTTTTTAAAGAAAACCAATAAAAAATGGTTAAGCCAATCAATAAAAGAATCATCAAACTGATGAAAAATAATTTTTCTTGGAGAATAAATTCAATATTTCCAAACCATAAAAAAGAGAACAAAACAAATCCTAAAGCCAAGATTAGTGTACTGAGAAAGGCATATAGAAAGATGTTTTGAACTTTGAAAGTTGAAGCCATTACGAGCTTTTAGTCATTTATTTTGTATCCGATTCCTTTGATTGTAGAGAAACGATCGTTCCCAAATTTCTCGCGCAATTTTCGCATATGTACATCAATTGTACGACCTCCAACAACGACTTCGTTTCCCCAAACTTTTTCTAAAATCTCTTCGCGTTTAAAAACTCGCTCAGGATTTGAAGCTAATAAAGCAATCAATTCGAATTCTTTTCTTGGTAATAAAAAGTCTTCTCCTTGGAAATTTACTTTATAGGTTTCGCGGTTAATCTCGAAATTATTTAGCTTGATAAATTCGTCTTTTGGTGCTTCGTTAGGTTGTTTTAACTTCAATAAGGCATTTAGTTTACTCACTAAAACTTTTGGTTTGATTGGTTTTAAAATATAATCATTTGCACCAGCATCATAACCTGCTAATTGAGAAAAATCTTCGGCGCGAGCAGAAAGAAAAACGACTAAAGTATCTTGAAAAGAATCTAATTTACGCAATTCTGCACACATTTCCATTCCGTCCATTTGCGGCATCATCACATCTAATAGAATCAAATCTGGGCGGAAAATTTTGGCTTGTTTCAATCCTTCTACACCATTTTGAGCAGTTTCTATTTCAAACCCTTCTTTTTTTAAGTTGTAACCAATAAACTCTAAGATATCTGGTTCGTCGTCAACTAATAAAATTTTAATGTTCTTCATAATTGTTTGTAATAACTAAATAAAATTAGTTGATGTAAAATTAAGCTTAAATTTTAGGAGAACTCAACCAAAAACATTTCTTAACATTCATTTAAAATTACGATAATTTCATAACAATTACCTAACAAAACCTTTACAATTTCTAAAAATGTTTTTCATTGGAATCCAACAACTTTGCAAACAACAAACACGAATTATCAAACGCAATGAAACGCAATTTAACTTTACTTTTATTATTAGGATCAGTAGCATTGTTTGCACAAACTAATATTAAATTAGAAGGAACACTATTTGATCAACAAACGAATGAACCACTTTCTGGAAAATCTTTTACGGTTGAAGGGTTGAATATACAAGCTAAAACTGACGAAAAAGGTCACTACGAAATTTCTGTTCCAGACGATGTTTATCAACTTGATATTAAAGTTGATGGTTATCAATCAATTTCTCAAAACTTATCAGACTCGAATACATTAAACATGTATTTGAAGCCAGAAGATTTTAAAGATGGTAAAATTGATTTATCAGCAGCAGTTGTCACAGGACGAAAAGATAAATCTGGAGAAGCATCTTTACTTAATATACAGAAGAAATCTGTGAAAATGGTGGAGAATATTGGTGCTGCAGAATTGGATCGTAAAGGTGTAAGTGATGCGGCATCGGCAGTTGCAAAAATGGCTGGTGTTACTAAGCAAGAAGGCACGGGGGATGTTTTTGTACGTGGATTAGGAGATCGTTATAATTATACTTCATTGAATGGTTTACCAATTCCTTCAGAAAATCCAAGTAACAAGAATGTTAAACTGGATTTATTTCCAACAGATGTTATTGATTATATTTCGTTGAGCAAAACATTCAATGTAAGAATGATGGCTGATTTTGGTGGAGCAAATATTGATATTGCATCAAAATTATATGAAGGAAATGGTTTATTAGAAATCGGAACTGGATTAAATCTTAATTCAAATGCGATTACAAATAAGAACTTCAATTTGCAAGATGGACCAAATTGGTTTGGTTTTCAAAAAACGAAAATTCCAGCAAATGCAACAACTGGATATCATTTTACAAATAGTTTCAATCCACAATCTAAATCTGCTGTAGCTGGAGGTTTCAATATAAAAGGAGGTAAAAGTTACAAGTTTGAAAACGGAGCAAAATTCGGATTCTTTGCAACAGCTTCTTTTGATAATTCAGCTCAAAGTATCGAGAAAGGTTTAGCACGTTCTGTAGATGCTCAAGGAAATAATTTGAAAGGTTTCAATGAGTATACAAAAGATAGTTATAATACGAATACAACAGGAATGGTGAATCTGTATTATGATTTTAACCCAAATAATCGATTAAGAGCAAATAGTATTTTTATTAACAATACTTCTCAAAGTTTACAAGAATATAAAGGTTTTATTAGAGATTTAGCGGAAGATAATAATGGATTTATTCGCAGAGGAACTTATGAAAGAAACCAAGTTTTTGTCAATCAATTATTAGGTGACCACAGGTTAGATGATAAATCTGAGTTTCATTGGGGAATTTCATACAATACGGTGAAACAAGATATGCCAGATCGTTTGCAAAATACAATGCGTTTGGATAAGCAATCTGGACAATATGTATTAGCTTCTCAAGATGCTTCGTTAAGTAATCGTTATTACCAAAATCTTAATGAGAACGAGGTTTCTGCAAACTTGGAATATAACCGAGTGTTTGGTGGAGATTTGAAAGATTATAAAGCTAAAATTTCTATTGGATACCAAGGTAGACACAAAGAAAGAGATTTTGAAGCGAATCAATTTAATTTCAAAATTTTGAGAAGTGGAATTCAAGTTGATCCAAATAATTTAGATGCTTTCTTCAACCAGTCTAATTATGGTTCAGGTTTCGAAATCACAACGTTTGATATCAAATCTGACGGAAGTTATAGATCACAAGTTTACAGCGGACAAAAAGATATTCAAGTTGGTTTTGCAGAGGTAGAATATAATTTTACAGATCGATTAACAGCTGTTTTGGGCGTTCGTGCAGAATATCTTAAACAAAGTATCGATTGGTACACAGCATTATCACAAGGTAAAAATTCATTCGATCAATTCGAATTATTACCAAGTTTGATGTTACGTTATAAATTAACAGATAATCAAAACTTACGCTTCGCTACATCTAAAACCTATACATTACCTCAATTCAAAGAAACTGCTATGTTTGTTTATGAAGATGTAACAGAAACTTTCCGTGGAAATCCAATGTTATATCCGTCAACAAATTACAATGCAGACATTAAATGGGAATGGTTCCCGAAAAGTGGAGAAGTAATCTCTTTGGGAGGTTTCGGGAAATATATTCAAGATCCAATCAATACAACAACAATTGCTTCATCATCTAATGATATTTCTTACGCAAATACAGGTGATTGGGGATATGCAGTTGGTGCAGAATTAGAGGTTAGAAAATCAATTTTAGATAATAAAACATCTAATCCAGAACAATTAACTGTTGGTTTTAATGGAGCTTATATGTATTCTAATCAAGAATTGGATAATGAAAAAGTGTATAACGAAACATTGTTCAATGGTCAACGTATCAATACCAACTTTACAAATGCAGAAGATGCTTTTACAGGGGCTTCTAAGTTTATTACAAATGCAGATTTATCTTATTCTAAGAAATGGGCAAGCGGAGGAAGTGTAATGGCGACTGTGGCTTATAACTATTTCTCTGATCGTATTTATGCGCTTGGAACTGAAACAAGAGGAAATCAAGTAGATAAAGGATTTAGCACATTAGATTTCATTTTACGTTCGAAATTGAATAAAAATATCGGAATCAATTTCTCTGCTAAAAATCTATTAAATCCAACGATAGATCGTGTTCAAGAAAACTTGAATGGAGATGTAAAAACATTAAGCTATAAAAAAGGAATGAACTTCGGTTTATCTGTTAACTATCAATTTTAAAACAATTAAAACAAACACAATAAAACATTTAATTATGAAAAAATCAATTTTAAAACTATTTTTAGTAGGAGCATTTTCTACATTAGCCTTGACAAGTTGTAGTAACGATGATGATAATGGAGACATTAATACAAATCCTTCAGGATTTGTTGCGAATCCTGCTGATTTTAAAGGTGAATTAAAAAGTGGAGATAAAATTACTTTAGATGCATCAAAAATATACTACTTAACAGGAAAAATTCAAGTTAATGACGGAGCTGAATTAATAATTCCTGCTGGTACACTAATCGTTGCTAACGGAGGTACATCTTCTTTTATAGCTGTTGCGCAAGGAGGAAAAATATTTTCGAACGGAACTTCTGCTAAACCAGTTGTATTTACATCAGATAAAAAAGCACCAGGTTCTTGGGGAGGTGTAGTTTTATGTGGTAAAGCACCTATTAACAAGGCAAAAACAGCTACTGCTGAGGTTTCTGAATTAACATATGGTGGTGATGTTGCAAATGATAATTCTGGTACAATTACCTATACTCGTATTGAATATGCAGGAGCAATTTATAATTCTGAAAAAGAATTTAATGGACTTTCTTTATTTGGTGTTGGTAACGGAACTAAAATTGAATATGTACAAATGTATGCAGGTTCTGATGATGGAATCGAATTCTTTGGTGGAACTGTTAACACAAAATATATTGTATCAAATGAAAACGAAGATGATCAGTTTGACTGGACAGAAGGTTGGATTGGTACAAACGAATATTGGTACGGAAAAGAAGGTCGTAGCAAAGGAAATAGAGGTATAGAAGCGGATAACAATTCAAGTAATCATACCTTAACTCCAATTTCTAATCCTACAATTAGATATGTAACTTTAATTGGTTTAGGAACTTCTTATACAGGAGAAGGAGAAAATCAAGCAATGAAATTACGTGTTGGTACGAAAGGAAAATTCGAGAATTTTGTTTTAGCAAACTGGGCAAAAGGTATCGATATCGAACATGATGCTACAATCTCTTGGATTCCAAATGATTTATTCTTGAAAAACGTACAATTTATTAACGTTGGAGTAGAAGCAACAGGTAAAACTTCTGCAGGTGCAGCAGTTAACGTTTCTAATGCTTATGCAAAAGCAGATAATACAGGAGCTGGAAATGGTGTGGATACACCAACTTGGGCTAAAGGTTGGACAGTAGGTCTATAATTAAAACTATATAATGATAAAACTTTTCTTATAAAAAAGTTCTTCGTGTTTGTAAATCGCTTTTTTGGGTTCTCCAGAAAAGCGATTTTCTATACTTATAAATATTTTATTTTAAATCATTAAAAATAGTTATTTAGAAAAATTCCACGTAAGCTAAACTATTCGTACATTTGCAGAACAATAACAATTGATAACAATGGCATTAACAGAACAACAATTAGATTCGATTGGAGAGAAATTGGTTGAAAAATTCAAAACAGTTTATGATCCAGAGATTCCAGTTGATATATATGAATTGGGATTGGTTTATGATGCGCAAGTGAATGCAGATGGTGAGGTAAAAGTTACCATGACCTTGACATCTCCAAACTGTCCAGTGGCTGAAAGTTTACCTTTAGAGGTAGAACAGCGCGTAGAAGAGATAGAATACGTATCAAAATGTTACGTAGAAATCACGTTTGATCCACCTTGGGATAGAGACATGATGAGCGAAGAAGCAAAATTTGAATTAGGAATGTTATAACTTAACATTCCTAATTTTTTTGTATTTTAATCCAACTAAATCAAAACACTAATAACTCATGGGATATATAGGGATTTTATTATTTTTTGGAATTATTATTCTTTTTTTGTTCGTTTTCACAGTAAAGCAACAAACGGCTGTTGTGATTGAACGTTTTGGCAAGTTTCATAGCATTCGTAATCCTGGATTACAATTCAAAATTCCGATTGTGGATAGAATAGCAGGAAAAATGTCTATTAAAATTCAACAATTAGATGTAGTTGTCGAAACCAAAACGAAAGATGATGTATTTGTTCGCTTAAAAGTTTCGGTGCAATATCAAGTTATTAAGGCTCAGGTTTATGATGCTTTCTACAAATTAGACAATCCTTATACGCAAATAACTTCTTTCGTTTTTGATGTTGTTCGAGCTGAGGTTCCTAAACTTCGTTTAGATGATGTTTTCGAGAAGAAAGATGATATTGCGGTTGCAGTAAAAAGTGAATTACAAGAAGCAATGAATTCGTATGGATATGAAATCGTTAAGACATTAGTTACAGATATTGATCCTGACGAACAAGTAAAGCATGCGATGAATCGTATTAATGCTGCCGAACGTGAAAAATTGGCTGCGCAATACGAAGGTGATGCTGCACGTATTTTGATTGTAGAAAAAGCAAGAGCCGAAGCAGAGTCAAAGCGTTTGCAAGGACAAGGTATTGCTGATCAACGTCGCGAAATAGCAAAAGGTTTATTAGAATCTGTTGATGTGTTAAATGGAGCGGGAATTACGTCGCAAGAAGCTTCAGCATTAATTGTCGTAACGCAACATTATGATACATTGCAAGCAATTGGAGAAAAATCTGGAAGCAAATTAGTTCTTTTACCAAATTCACCAACGGCAGCATCGGAAATGTTAAATACAATGGTCACTTCGTTTACAGCGGCGCATGAACTAAACGAGCATCAAATAACAAAAGAAGATAATCCAACACAACGAAAAAATAAACCAAATCAAGGCGATTCGTTTACTTTTCCAGAGAATGTTTAGCATTAGCGGTTAATGAGTAAAATATTTGATAGCAAAGTATTAGTATTTGTTTTCTTATTAATTGTTATCTATTTGTACTTTTTTAAAAGTGATTTTACAAATGGACAAAAACAGACTGAGTTAGATTATTGTGTAAATATTATTTCTAATAAAAATTATAAAGATGACAGAGTAAAATCTGCATCTTTTACTATTATTGGAAATAATCCTGAAACAAATACAATAGATACTTTTAATGATGGTAGATGGTTTTCTAATGTGTGTGATTCAATTGAAAAAGGAGATACAGTTTTTAAAATGAAAGGAAAAGATTATTTTTTAATTAAAAAGAAGGATTATATTTTAAAAGTTAATTCAGAAAAAAATGAACAAGGAAAGTTTATAGAAGTTTTAACGAGATAATTTTCAAATGTAAAAGCCACTTCATCGAAGTAGCTTTTTGATTTCTAAAATTTAAGTTAGCCACTATTCTTTACAAAAATCTAAAAGAAAGTTTCTTACACGAAAATTTTTTATATCGCCTAATTCATTAAATTTATCACAAGCCGTTTTTTTATTACCAACAGCAAGGTGGGAGATCGCAATATATTTAAGAACTGTACTTATATAAAGACTTTCTTTATTTTCTTTTTTGATTACTTTATCAAAGTTTTCAGATAATTCTACTATTTTAGGAAAATTATTGTTTTTATAATACTCCTCAATTTTTTCACCAAGGCTTCTTACATTAGAATTGAGAAAGAAATTGACGTTAACATTATCTAATATAATTCGATTTTTAATAATTAACTTGCGATCAGTATTATTTTTTAGAAAAAATTCAGCCAATTGTAACTGATTCTTATACGCTTGATCAAATTTTGGAGAAATAGAATTGATAATCTTTATATCCTCAATTTTATGATTAAGATTTAATACAAATTCAGCTTCAAAAATCCGTTTATCATTTTTTGGAACAACATTTTTTAATCCTCTATTTATAAAAATCTCCAAAGGAATATCTTGGTTAAAATCATAACTGTTTAATCCATTATCCAATATATAATCTTCGTTAGATGATGTAGGTTGGCTAAACTCAGAAAATCGTTTCAATAAATCCTCTACTTTTAGAAAATAATGCTTCAAATTACTCCCTTCTATATTTGTTACTAAATAATCACCTTCAAAAGTATAGTTTGTTATTTGTAAAGGATAAATAATTTGATTTTTTTGGAATTCAACAGGAAAATTTTTAAAATTATTAATTTTAAATTCATTTGGTTTAATATCGTAAATTAAGGATTGAGCATAATCTAGATGATTAATTTCTAAAAACTTTTGATCATTATATAAAGTTCTTACCAATACCCATTTTCCTATAAGATTTGTTTCTTGACTATTAACATTTACATTGAAAAGCAATAATAGTAAGCACGATAAATATTTTAACATAAAAGTATATAAACCATAAAGTTAATTAGTATAAATTAATATCGAAAATTATTTTATCGCAAAAATTAAAAGCCACTTCATCGAAGTGGCTTTCTAATATCTCAATACTTATATCTAAAATCTAAGTCTATCCAACTTGAACACCGTTTGGCGTTTCTTCTTCTGGATTAACAAACGTTAATTTTCCGTCTGCTTTATCAGCGAATAATAACATTCCGTTCGATTCGATTCCACGAATTTTACGAGGTGCTAAATTTGCTAAAACCATTGCTTGCTTTCCTACAATTTCTTCTAAGTTAAAATGTTCTGCAATACCAGAAACAATTGTACGAACATCCATTCCTGTATCAACTTTTAGTTCGAATAATTTATCAGCTTTTTCTACTTTTTTCGCTTCTAAAATAGTTCCGATACGGATATCCATTTTTTGGAAATCATCAAAAGAAATCAATTCTTTTTGAGGTTCTGCATTTGGGTTTGTCATATTATTTTTGACTTTACTTTCGTTTAGTTTATTGATTTGTGCTTCGATTGCTTCGTCCTCAATTTTCGCAAAAATTAATTCAGATTGACCTAATTGATGTCCTGTTTGTACAAATTCGTCAGTCGATTCTAAATCTTCCCACGTTGTTTTTTCTAAGTTCATCATCGTTAACATTTTTTGCGAAGCAAACGGAATAAAAGGTTCTCCTAATTGTGCCAATGCAGCAGAAATTTGTGTTGCAGTGTACATAATTCCTTTTACAGCTTCTGGATCATCACCTTTTTTCCAAGGTTCTTGCGCTTGTAAAAACTGATTTCCAAGACGAGCCAAATTCATATATTCTGTTAAAGCAGCACGGAATTCATACTTTTCTAAATGATCTCCGATACGTTTTGCAAAATATTTTATTTCAGTTAATTCTTCAAATTCAATTGTTTTTTCAGGAACAATTCCTTCGTAATATTTGTGAGATAAAACCATTACGCGGTTGATAAAGTTTCCTAAAATTCCAACTAATTCTGAGTTGTTTTTTGTCTGAAAATCTTTCCAAGTAAAGTTATTATCCTTGTTTTCTGGCATATTAGCTGTTAACACATAACGCAAAGTATCTTGTTGACCAGGGAAATCTTCTAAATATTCGTGTGCCCAAACAGCCCAATTGCGAGAAGTTGAGATTTTATCATCTTCTAAATTCAAGAATTCGTTTGCCGGAACATTATCTGGCATAATGTAGTCGCCATGCGCTTTCATCATTGTTGGGAAAATGATACAGTGGAAAACAATATTGTCTTTTCCGATGAAATGAACCAATTTCGTTTCTTCGTTTTGCCAATAATCTTTCCAGTTTTTTCCGTTTTGTTCTGCCCATTCTTGTGTAAAAGAAATGTAACCAATAGGTGCGTCGAACCAAACATACATTACTTTTCCTTCAGCACCTTCTACTGGAACAGGAACTCCCCAGTTTAAATCACGCGTCATTGCACGAGGTTTTAAACCATCATCTAACCATGATTTCACTTGACCATAAACACTCGATTTCCAGTCATTTTTGTGACCTTCTAAAATCCATTTTGATAAGAAATCTTGGTATTGATCTAATGGTAAATACCAGTTCTTCGTTTCTTTTTTGATTGGTGTATTTCCAGATAAAGCAGAACGAGGATTGATTAATTCTTCTGGACTTAATGTTGATCCACATTTTTCACATTGATCTCCGTAAGCATCTGTATTACCACATTTAGGACATTCTCCACGAATGTATCTATCCGCTAAAAATTCGTGTGCATCTTCGTCATAATATTGTTCTGTAACTTCTTCTGTAAACTTGTTGTTATCATACAATGTTTTGAAAAAATCTTGAGAAACTTCTTTGTGTTTAGCTGAAGTTGTACGAGAATAAATATCGAATGTTATACCAAAATTTTCTAATGTATTTTTAATGTTTTCGTGGTAACGATCAACAATATCTTGTGGCGTAACACCTTCTTTTTTTGCACGAATAGTAATTGGAATACCATGTTCGTCAGAACCTCCGATAAAGGCAACATCTTTCCCTTTTCTTCTTAAGAAACGTGCATAAATATCAGAAGGAACATACACACCTGCCATATGACCAATGTGCAAAGGACCGTTAGCGTATGGTAACGCCGCTGTAATTGTATATCTTTTTGGATGACTCATCTGCTTATAATCTATAAGCTACAAAGATACGATTTGTAGTTTGTTTTGTTAAAACCTTTTTCTAATTTTATAAGATGATTCAATTGAATGAGGAATGTTTATTAGAAAAGAGGAAGAAAGAGATTACGAACATGTTTTCAAGTTAATAGAAAAGGCTTTTGAAAATGAAGAATATAGTGATCATCGTGAACAATTTTTAGTTGAAAGATTAAGAAATTCTGAAAACTTTGTTCCAGATTTATCTTTAGTTTTTGTAATGAATGAACTTGTTGTAGGTTATATTTTATTGACAAAGATTAAGATTATTAATTCTAACTCTTCTTATGATTCTTTAGCGCTTGCACCAGTTGTAGTCTTGCCAAATTATCAAGGAAATGGAATTGGTGGTCATTTAATAGAATTTGCACATCAAAAAGCAAGGGAATTAGGTTTTGAATCTGTTATTTTGTTAGGACATCCAACTTATTATCCTAAATTTGGTTACTTAAAAGCCTCTGAATTTGATATTCAATTACCTTTCGATGTTCCAGATGAGAATTGTATGGCGATTGAGTTGATTCCTGATGCCTTGAAAAATGTAAAAGGAATAGTTGAATACCCGAAAGAGTTTTACCAATAAAAATAGTTCTATGGAAGATCAAGTGGTCACAACACCAGAAGATGTAGTAGCAGATACGATTACTAATATATTTACATATGCCAATTATTTTTTGGTAGCTGCACTTGTTGTGTTATTAACTTATATGACAATTAAAGATTTTAAGAAGAAGCAACGAGAAAAAAAGTTAGCACAAGAACGCGAAGCTTATAATAATCAATTTGATAATGAGAATGAAAATATCGATTAAATAAAATAAAAAAAACCATTTGCATCGCAAATGGTTTTTTTTTATGATTAATTATTCATTTGAATTTTCATTTTCTTCTTTCTGATCATAATTATCGTTAGAAGTTGTAATTCCATCTCCACCTTCGATAATTGGACCTGGGTCATATATTTGATCATATTGATGGAAACCGTAGGTATTTGAACAATCCCAATGCTTCTCGATATCCTTTGGTTTCTCGAATTTATCACTAGCTGTTACTCCAAATTTTCCACCTTCTTTGTATACACCTTGCATGTAATAAGCCCATATTGGAAGAGCAGTATTAGCTCCTTGTCCAGTGGCTGTACTCGCAAAGTGAGCGAATCGGTCTTCTGCACCAACCCAAACTCCAGTAACTAAATTTGGCGTTAATCCCATAAACCAACCATCAGAGTTCTCATTTGTTGTTCCAGTTTTACCTGCAATTTCTGCGGTCATTCCGTAACGATTTCTTAATCTTGCACCAGAACCTCTATCTACAACACCTTTCATTAAATCAATCATCGTATAAGCAACATTTTCATTGACAACTTCTCGAGTTTGAGGAGTATAATCTTTGATAACTTTACCTTGTTTATCTTCGATTCTTAGAATTAATTGCGGTTTGATATAAATTCCTCCATTTGCAAAAGCACTCATCGCACCTACCATTTCATATAATGATAAATCTGTTGAACCTAAAGCAATAGTATAATCATTAATAATAGGAGATTCAACACCTAAATCGCGTGTCATTTGGATAACAGGTTCTGTACCTGTTTGCATAATCAAACGAGCAGCAACAATATTGGTAGAATAAGCCAAAGCTGTTCTTAAATCTTGAGATCCACCATATTTTCCATTTGCATTACGAGGAGACCAATTTCCTGGAATTCTTTCGTTAGAAATCGTATGACAAGGCGTTAATCCTAATTGATTAATTGCAGTTGCATAAACAAATGGTTTGAAAGTAGAACCAACCTGACGACGCGCTTGTTTTACGTGATCAAATTTGAAATAATTCCAATCAATACCACCAACCCAAGCTTTGATCGTTCCATCTTTAGGATCCATCGACATCAAACCAGCTTGTAAAATATGTTTGTGATATTCGATAGAATCCATTAATGTTTTACCTTTTTTGTATTGAATGCCGTTCCATGTAAAGAACTGTACAGAATCTCGTGGAGTTGTGAAAACAGTTTCAATTTCTGCTTCAGATTTTCCTTCTGCTTTCATCTTCTTGTACAAATCTGTACGTTGCATAGCTTGCTTAAAAATTCTTAATCTTTTATCTGCAGAAACATTATAAAATGGTGCTAAACTACGTCCTCGTTGTTCTCCAAAAAACTGATCTTGTAAAACTTTTAATTGTTTTTTTACAGCATCTTCTGCTAAAGCTTGCATTCTAGAATCTAATGTAACATAGATTTTAAGACCATCTTTTTCAAGATTATATGATTTACCAGTTTCTTTTTCGTAATCAACCATCCATTGTTGAATTTCCTTTCTCAACGCAGATTTGAAATATGCTGAATGCGATTCATCATGCTTCATGATATCTTGTTTATCCGTAACCAAAGGAGCAGCTTTTGCAGCCTCACCTTCAGCTTGAGAAATTTTGTTGTATTTCATCATTTGGTCCAATACAAGATTTCTCTTTTCTTTCGAAACTTCAGGATATTTTACAGGATTGTATGCTACAGGATTTTGAAACATTGAAACTAAAGTTGCAGCTTCATCTAAATTTAATTCTTTTGTTGTTTTGTTGAAATAAACTTTAGAAGCCGATTCAATTCCTTTCGCACCGTAGATAAAGTCGAATTTATTGAAATACATTGCAATAATTTCTTCTTTCGTGTATAACTTTTCTAATTGAACAGATGTTACCCATTCTTTTAATTTTTGTAAAACACGTTTTACTTTGTTAGAAGAAGGATCTTTTGTGTACAATTGTTTTGCCAACTGTTGAGTAATCGTAGAACCACCTCCAGAGTCTCCTCCAGAAGTAATAGCACGTGCAGCAGCTTTTACGTCAACACCCGAGTGATCAAAGAAACGAACATCCTCTTTAGCCAATAAAGCATCAACCAAATGTGGAGGTAAGTCTTTGTAATCTACAGGAGTTCTACGTTCTGCTTCGAAACGGTCTAATAAAACGCCATCAGAAGAAATAATTTCTGATGAGACATAAATATCAGGATTTTCTAAATCACGTACATTTGGAATTTCACCTAACCATCCGTTAGATGTCGCCCAAAATATTCCGAAAACTCCTATTACTGCGGCAAAAAATAGTACCCAAATGGTTACGATTATTTTTTTTGCCAATGAAAAGCTATTGAACTTCTTTTTTGCTTTAGAAGTTGTGCTTGTTTTAGAATTTTTATTGTTTTCCATTCTGTATTATTCAGCTTTATCAACAATCAAACTAATGTCTTCGATTCCTTTCAAATTCTTTGTTCGCATACCTTGCCAAACTTTTAGTTGATAGCGACCAGAGTCTTTTATTGGTAAATTTTCACGATAAACCAGCATCATTTCTTTTGTTGTCATTCCTTTACCAATCCAACTTCCGTCAGGATTTGCGATGTAATACTGTAACGTATCAATCATTTCATTTCCTTTAGGATCGATGAATTTCGTGAACAAATATAAGTTACTATATTCATACGACGTATTATTTCTTAACACAAATCCAATGTTTACAGCCGAAGGTTTAGGATCTTTAACATCAAACGTAAAGGTTTGAGGTTGATTACTCTTCCATTGGTCTTTCACATCTTTTGTGTCTTGATAATAATGTTTTGCCTCACAGCTAAACAAGAAAAAGACTAAAATAAAAAGCAAACTACTGTTGCGTATCATCTGGTTTTGGCCCACGATTAAATCTTTTTTTATTTCGATTTTTCGATTTATTTGGATTCGGTTGAGAATTATTTGTTTGATTCTCATCCTTTGTTTTCTGTTTTTGCTCAGCATTTTGATTGTTTTGCTGAGGTTGTTTTTTTGGTTGTTGAGTTGACTGATTAGCCTGATTTGTTTGATTATTTTGTTGGCTATTATTGCTCGGATTATTCGGTTTTCGTTTTTGTTGATTACGATTGCGATTATTTCCTTGCGGCTTTTGCTGATCAGTACTTGGCTGAGCTTGTTGCTCATTAGCCTGAGTTGGCTGTTGCTTCTCTTTTGGCTGATTTTGTTGTTGATTCTGATTAGGATTCGAATTTTTATTCGGTCTATTTTGATTATTCTTTTTAGACTGATTAGGATTCTTACCTTGTTTATTTTCAGGACGATTTGTTTTATCTTTCGCTTCATTAGGCTGTTTTTGTTTTGCCTTCTGAGGTTTTAGATTATTCGCATTTGCAGCAACTTTTTCGTTTCCAGAATTTTGATTATTCTTAATTCTTTTACGTTTTTTGTTTTGTTTCTCTTTGCGTTCAAAACGTTCTAATGAATCTTCTCCAATTACATCAGAAAAATCTGGTTTAGATTCTTCTACATTTTTAGCTAAATCTTCTAAAGGTTCAGTTTTTTGACCTTTTTCTGTTATTGCTAAAAATTCTTGAATATCTTCTACAGAAAATTTATACCAAACAATTCCTCCTTTATCATAAGCGAACCACATTTCTTTTTTGAAAACGTCGATTTTAACACAATGTGCCCAACCTTTTTCTGTTTCGAAACGACTTTCCATTGAAGGAAAACTATTCAATGCATCTAAATATGAATCTAATTCAAAATTCAAACAACATTTTAATTTACCACATTGTCCAGCTAACTTTTGCGAGTTAATTGATAATTGTTGATAACGTGCAGCAGCAGTACTCACAGAGCGAAAATCTGTTAACCATGTTGAACAACATAATTCGCGACCACAAGATCCAATTCCACCAACTTTTGCAGCTTCTTGACGATAACCGATTTGTTTCATCTCAATTCTTACGCCAAATTTACCTGCGTATTCTTTGATTAATTGACGAAAATCGACACGTCCTTCTGCTGTATAATAAAATGTTACTTTCGCTCCATCTCCTTGGTACTCAACATCACAAATTTTCATTTCCAAATTAAGGTTTTTAGCCATAATTCGAGAATCAACCATTGTTTGTTTTTCTCTATCACGAAACTCTACCCAAGTTTCGATATCTTTTTGGTTTGCTTTGCGATAAACCTTTTTGACATCTTCCGCAGTCCACGAAAGATTCTTCTTTTTCATTTGGATTCTAACAAGCTCACCCGTAAGTGTAACAACCCCGATATCATGACCGGGCGTTCCTTCAACAGCGATTACATCGCCAATATTTAGAGATATGTTGTTTTCGTTTTTATAATAAAACTTTCGATCGTTTTTGAAACGAACTTCCACAAAATTGAACTTTTCTTGTCCATTTGGAAGTTGCATATTCGATAACCAATCAAAAACTGATAATTTTCCGCAACCATCAGTGCCACAAGCACCATTATTGTTACATCCTTTCGGAAGGCCATTAGAAGTTCCACAAGATCCACATCCCATGCTTCTATATTTTTTTAAAATGACAACACAAAGGTATGAAAATATTTTTCTGAATTTGTGAAATCATTTTGGTTAAGTTTTTGACTTTAAATAGAATCGAAAACTTCTGAAAATGAATAGGTTTGATCTAATCTAACACCTTTTTCTGTCATTTTTAATGTTGCTAATTCGTTCACATGATCGTGTTCAAAAAACAAAATGTACTCATTTTCGATTGCTTTTTGTAAAAACGATGCTTTTTCATCAATTGTTATTAAAGGTCGTGTATCAAACCCAATTACATAAATCAAAGGAATATGACCTACGGTCGGGATTAAATCTGCGATATAAACTATTTTCTTGCCTTTATATGTAATAATTGGCAACATTTGTTTTTCGGTATGTCCGTCAACAAATAATATATCAAAACCAAGTGGAGAATTTTCTAAAATTGGTCCATTTTGAGGTAAATCAATCAAATTAAGTTGTCCACTTTCTTGTAGAGGTAAAATATTTTCTTTCAGGAAAGATGCTTTTTCGCGTGGATTTGGATTTACTGCCCAATCCCAATGATTGGCATTTGTCCAAAATTTTGCGTTTTTGAATGAAGCTTCTAAATAATCTTTCTCTTTATTGTACTGAATTGCTCCTCCACAATGATCAAAATGTAAATGTGTTAAAAAAACATCTGTAATATCATTTCGATGAAAACCATGTTTGGCTAAAGAATTATCTAAAGTAGCATCGCCCCATAAATAGTAAAAACCAAAGAATTTAGCATCTTGTTTTGTTCCAATTCCTGTATCAATCAAAATTAATCTTTCGCCATCTTCGATTAATAGACATCTCATCGCAAGATCGATTAAATTTCTATCATCAGCAGGATTCGTCTTATTCCAAATAGATTTCGGAACAATTCCAAACATTGCACCTCCGTCTAATTTAAAATTTCCTGTTTCTATCGTATATAATTTCATTTTGTAGTTTTTAATGAAAGATAAATGTAATCTATCGAGAAGATAAAATAAGAATATTCTTTAAAATAAATAGCTAATATAGAACGGAACAGCTTAAATTTGCAAAAATTTTGAATCAATGGCAAAAGAAGTTCGCGTAAGATTTGCGCCAAGTCCTACAGGTGCTTTGCACATCGGAGGAGTTCGTACAGCGTTATACAATTATCTTTTCGCAAAACATCATAACGGAAAGTTTTTATTAAGAATAGAAGATACAGACCAAACACGTTATGTGGAAGGTGCTGAACAATATATTATCGATTCGTTGAAATGGTTAGGTTTAAATCCTGACGAAGGAGTAGGATTTGGAGGAGATTTAGGTCCTTATCGCCAATCAGAACGTAAAGAAATCTACAAAGAATATGTAGACGAATTGTTGTCGAACGGAAAAGCTTATTACGCTTTTGACACAGCTGAAGAATTAGAAGCAGCTCGTGCAAAGGCTGAAGAAAATAAAGAAACATTTATCTATAATTGGTCGACAAGAGGAAAGTTGAAGAACTCTTTATCGTTGACAGAAGCTGAAACGAATGAATTAATTGCAAATGGAACACCTTATGTTGTTCGTTTCAAGATTGATGATGCGCGCATAGTTTTGTTGGATGATATGATTCGTGGAAAAATCACGATTGATGCATCAACTTTAGATGATAAAGTTTTGTTCAAATCTGACGGAATGCCAACGTACCATTTAGCCAATATTGTGGACGATCATTTGATGGGAATTTCTCACGTAATTCGTGGAGAAGAATGGTTACCATCAATGGCTTTGCACGAATTATTGTATGATGCATTTGGTTGGGAAGCACCTCGTTTCGCACATTTACCATTAATCTTAAAACCAGAAGGAAAAGGAAAATTAAGTAAACGTGATGGAGACAAACACGGATTTCCAGTTTTCCCAATGGAATGGAAAACAGAAGAAGGAATTGCAAAAGGATACAAACAAGAAGGTTATTTCCCAGATGCAGTGCTTAATATGTTAGCTTTATTGGGTTGGAATCCTGGTACTGAACAAGAGATTTTTACAATGGAAGAATTGATTCAATTATTCTCATTAGAAAAAGTTTCGAAATCAGGTGCTCGTTTTTCTCCAGAAAAAGCAACTTGGTTCAATCATCAATATTTACAATTAAAATCGGTTGAAGAATTGTTACCATCTTTTGAGGAAGTTTTGAAAGAAAATGGAATCGAAGCAAATTCTTCTTTAGATGCTAAAGTGATTGAATTATTAAAAGAAAGAGCAAATTTCGTTAAAGATATTTTCGAACAAGGTAAATTCTTTTATATAGCTCCATCTTCTTACGATGAAAAAGCAGCTAAAAAAGCATGGAAAGAAGATTCAAAAGATATTTTGAATAAATTTATTGAAGTTCTAAATACTTCAGATTTTGATGCTGAAACCCTTCATGATGTAATGGCTAATTTTGTAACCACTCAAGAAATTGGATTTGGAAAAATCGGAATGCCTTTACGTCTTAGTTTAGTTGGTGCGTTACAAGGACCAGATGTTCCTGTAATTATGTCAATTTTAGGTAAAGACGAAACAATTGCTCGCATTAATAACGCGATATCAGTTTTAGGATAAAATTTATTTTCTAAAAATAAGAAAGCCATTTGCTTAGCAAATGGCTTTTCTGTTATAAATTGATTTTGACTTCATCTAATTGATTAAGTTCATCTTGATTGAAAAGTCTGTAATTGACTTTGAATGTTCTGCCAAGAGGAACTTCTAAAGAAAAACCTCCAGCTCCGATAGCTTCAATAACATCTAATTCGAAATGAGCATGTTTCCAATATTCGAATAAATCTTTATCAATCCAAAATTCAACTCCATCAATTTCTCCAATGCAAACATCTTTGTAACGAAGGTAAAATTCTCCTTTTCTGAAACATTGTGGTTGCGTTCCTTCACAACAACCTCCTGCTTGATAAAGCATTAAATCGCCATGTTTAGCTTTTAATTCATTCAATAAATCAATTGCTTTTTCTGTAGCATCAACACGTTTCATTTTTTGAGATTTTGATTAATTATTGATTTAGAAGAAACCTAATTTCTTTTTGCTGTAAGAAACTAACATATTTTTAGTTTGGCGATAATGATCTAACATCATTTTGTGATTTTCGCGTCCAATACCAGATTGTTTATAACCTCCGAAAGGCGCTCCAGCAGGATAACTATGGTATTGATTAACCCAAACACGACCAGCCTGAATAGCACGAGGAACTTGATACAATTGATGTGCATCACGCGTCCAAACACCTGCACCCAATCCGTAAATTGTATCATTTGCGATTTCAATTGCTTCAGCTTCGTCTTTGAAAGTTGTAACAGCCAAAACAGGACCAAAAATTTCTTCCTGAAAAATTCGCATTTTGTTATTTCCTTTAAACAAAGTAGGTTTAATATAATAACCTGTTTCGCATTCACCTTGTAAATGATTTGCATCTCCACCAGTTAATACTTCTGCACCTTCTTCTTTTCCTAATTTTATGTATCCTAATATCTTATCGTACTGAATTTGCGAAGCTTGAGCACCAATCATTGTTTCTGGATCAAGAGGATTTCCTGCTTTGATTGCATTAACACGTTCTACAACTCGTGCAATAAATTTTTCATAAATAGATTCTTGAATTAATAGACGAGAAGGGCACGTACAAATTTCTCCTTGATTAAGCGCAAACAAAACTGCTCCTTCAATTGCTTTATCTAAGAAGTCATCATCATGATCCATCACCGATTCGAAGAATACATTTGGTGATTTTCCTCCTAATTCTAATGTTACTGGAATAATATTTTCTGTAGCATACTGCATTACAAAACGACCTGTTGCAGTAGATCCTGTAAATGCTGCTTTAGATACTTTTGGATTTGTAACTAATGCACGACCTAATTCGCCACCAAAACCATTCACAATATTTAAGACACCAGGAGGCAATAAATCTCCTATTAATTCTGTTAAATATAAAATCGAAATAGGCGTAGATTCTGCAGGTTTTAATACGACACAATTTCCTGCGGCTAATGCTGGAGCTAATTTCCAAACAGCCATTAAAATAGGAAAGTTCCATGGAATAATTTGTGCAACAACACCAATTGGCTCATGAACAATGATAGATACGGTATCTTTATCTAACTCGTTCAAAGAACCTTCTTCTGCACGAATAACAGAAGCAAAATATCTGAAATGATCGATAGCTAAAGGAATATCAGCATTCAATGTTTCTCGAACAGGTTTTCCATTATCGTAAGTTTCTACAGCAGCAATATTTTGTAAATTTTGCTCCATTCGATCTGCAATTTTGTTTAAAATTAAACTTCTTTCCGTTGCAGATGTTTGGCTCCACGTTTTAAACGCTTCGTAAGCAGCATCAACAGCTAAAGTTAAATCTTCTTCTGTTGAATGTGCAGCTTTTGTAAATACTTTACCTGTTAAAGGTGTTACAACATCAAAATATTTTCCTTGAGTTGGTGCTGTAAATTTTCCATTAATATAATTATCGTAATGCTCTTTAAAAGCAGGAACGTTTACTAAATTTTCCATATTTGTTTCTTTTTTAATGATTTACTTTTTCTAATTTAGAAATTAAATTTGAGGAAGTATGTTTAGAAAAAGTTAATTCTATTTGGTATAAAATTTGTACATTTGGCATCCGTCAATTATATATTGACAATTTACTTTATGGGGCTGACTGGTTTTGACAGCAGGGCCAATGGGTAAGTAAGCATGTAGTGATAGGTTGTGTACTCACTTTAATCAGGCACTTCAACTTTTTAACTGGCAACGAAGAGTACGCTTTAGCTGCATAATTCTGAATTTTAGTAAGAATACGCCACGTCTATACAAGGTATAGAAGCTGAATGTTCCTCAAAAGCCTTGACTTACGGCGTTTGATATAGGAACACGGGAAAGTAAGAATAGAAACCTTAGTGCATCGGATAGGTTTCGAGATTTTAGATGATAAGCGAATGACAGAGTGTTTGTTCTCAGGATTTCGTCGAAAATTAAGAATAAACTAAACATGTAGAAAGCTTATTTGTTGCCTGTTTGGACGCGGGTTCGAATCCCGCCAGCTCCACAAAGACGAATTTTAGAAGTTTTTAAAAATTACAAAAACCCGCTTAAATAGGCGGGTTTTGTTGTTTCAAGACCTCAACTAAAAACAAATAAAAGCAACTAAAACTAAATTTACCGTCCCTTTTACCGTCCCCTTTTTTAAAATTGATTATATTTGTTATAACCGATATAACAAATTACAATTATGGCAAAATCTACATTTGTTTTAAAAGAGCCAAACGCAAAAACTGAAACACCTATTTATGTTGTTTTTCGTTGGGAAGATAATAGTTTAAAAATTTCGACTAAACAAAAACTAAATCCCGAATATTGGAATAAAGAAAAGCAAAGAGTAAAAGACACGATAAATGTTCGTGATTCTAAAAAGATTAATGATGAATTATCAACTATTGAGAACTGTCTACAATTAATCTTTGGGAAGTTTATTGAAAAATATAATCGTAAGCCTTTAAAGGAAGAAATAAAGAATTTATTTGATTTAGAATATTTTCAACAAAACCCGCAGTTTAAGAAAACAGTTCAAAAAACGATTACAGATTATTTTGATGATTATGTAGAAACAATAAAGTCGAATACAGCAAATAGCACTGTTCAAAAATATAAACAAGCAAAAAACAATTTTGAAGATTTTCAGAAATTGAAAAGACGTGTTTATAATACTGAAATGATAGACTTAAAATTTAGAAATGAATATGTTGATTTTTTGATTAATGTTAAACATTATGCACAAACAACTGTTTATAGAAAAATGAAGTCTCTAAAAACCATATTAAATTTTATAGATGAGCAAGGAATTACCGTAAATCCATTTTTACATAACAGTAGATTTTTAACTAAAGATGTTGAGGTTGATAATATTGCGCTAAGTGATAAAGAACTTTTAGAACTTGAATCATTAGATTTAACCACGAATAAAAGATTAGAACAGGTTAGAGATTTATTTTTGATAGCTTGTTATACAGGTCAACGGTTTTCAGATTTGAATAAGGTTGATAAAAATAATATTATAGATGATGAATATATTTCTATTCGTCAACAAAAAACTAAAGAAGCAATTACACTTCCGTTACTTAATTCAATTAGAAAGGTTTTAGAAAAATATAACTATAAGCTACCTAAGATTTCAAATGCAAAATTTAATGATTACATAAAAGAAGTTGCCGAAAAATGCGATACTTTGCAAAAACCTTTTAATTCTGAAAATGATACACCACGTTACAAAATGGTTAGTAGTCATACTGCAAGAAGAACATTTGTAACACTTAATTATAGCAAAGGAATTGATTTAGATACATTGAAAATAGGAACAGGACACAAACAAACTAAAACCTTGCAAACGTATATTAAAATGAATGATAAACAAAAAGCTGATTTATTGCGTTCAAAATTAGAACCTAACGAAAAACCACAAAAAGGAAAAGTTATCAATATTAATAAAGCAATTAACGAATAAGATTATGGAAAATAAATATGACTACTTAGATAAATTAAAACATCATCTTAACCAGCTTAGAAACTTACAAAGTGATAAAGTCGCAAATGCGTTCGATATTGAGTACACGTATGAAAGTAACAAAATCGAGGGCAATACATTGACGTTACAAGAAACAGCCTTAGTTATTGAAAAAGGTTTAACAATTGGTGGTAAGTCTTTGAATGAGCATTTAGAGGCGGTTAATCATCAACACGCAATAGAATATATCAAAGACCTTGCAAAACAAAATGAAACAATTACGGAAAGGGACTTATTGCAAATACATTATTTAATTCTGCAAGGAATAAACAACGAACAAGCGGGAAAGTATAGAAATTTACAAGTTTTGATTTCGGGAGCAAAGCACGTTCCACCTCAACCATTTTTAGTTGCTAAAGAAATGGAAAGTTTATTTTTGTGGTACAATGAGAACAAAGGTAAATTACACCCTGTTGTATTAAGTGCCGAAATGCACGAACGATTAGTAACTATACACCCATTTATAGACGGAAACGGACGTACTGCAAGATTATTAATGAACTTAATACTTTTACAAAATGGTTTTCCTATTGCAATTTTAAAAGGCGATACAGATAGTAGATTAAAATATTATTCTGCTTTAGAAATGGCACAAGTAGAGCATAATAAAAAGCCTTTTATTAATCTTATTGTTGAAAATGTAGAAGAAACTATGAAACGTATTATTAAAACCGTTGAGGGTTAGTATAAGCGTGTTTATTTATGGAAAATAGATTAGTTAAATTCTATAATGATTTTGAATTAAAATTATTCTTAATTGATGAACTTGTAGAACTTGAATCATTCAGACAATTAGATTTTGAAATTGAAAATTTATTAGACTTTGTTTCAAGTAATATCAAACAAATATTATTATCTGATATAGACAGAAAGCAAGTAAAATATTTAGTAAATCAATTAATTAAAGATTTAGATTTTTATGTAGATGAAAATGAAGAATTTTTAAATGAGAATAGTTTACAAGAATCTAATTTTTTGATGATTTTTGAAAATAACAAAGAAACTATTTACAATGATTTAGAAAATGATTTTTCTTTTTTACCTCATCAATCATTACAGACATACATAATTTTTAGTTTTCTTAATGAAAGCAATTTCTACAAAAGTTTAGATAATTTCTTTTCTCAAAATGAGATTAATGAATTCTTACAAGTTTCATTTATTAGAAAAATTAATACTTTTTTAGAATTAATTAGCTCAACTATTTATGATGAGGTTTTTCAAGTTTTAGAAGAAAATAATTCGGAAAAGTTAGAAAACGTAAAATCTGAAATTCAAATAAAAGAATTTAGAAAAGATGTTTTTCGTAATTCTGATATTAATGATTTATTCAATTACTTGATTGAAAACTACTACAATTTAAATAAAGGTAAGTATTCTCAAATTTTCCGTTACATAGATAGTTTAAACGGTTTTATATGTAGTCAATCCTATTATATTAAGTTTATCAAAGAAACTTATGATGTTAGTATTTCCAAAATTTTAGATGAAAATTATAATGATAATCTACTATTGAAAGAAAGACATCAAGAGTTTGATAAATTGAATTGAAATGATTCGGAAATACTTCGGAACAATTTGAGAAATCAACTAAACTCAACTTTGTATCAAACAAAAAGAAAAGGTTATGATACAAGAAACTATATTAATTTCACTTCCTCTAAATCAATTAGAAACTTTAATTAATAATTCAATTGCTAAAGCATTAAAAGAGTATTCCGATTTTCAAAATCAATCAGAAAAAAAAGGTCAAGAATACTTAACAAGGAAACAAGTCGCAAACAAACTTCATTTGTCTTTGGGTACTTTAGATGTTTACGTAAAAAAAGGTTTGATAAACTCCTATAAAATAGGTCATAGAGTTTTATTTAAATCTGATGAGATAAATGAATCATTATTTGAAAAGATTCAGAATCAGAAATTCAAAATAAAATAAAAAAGGAACTGTATGAAGCACAATTCCTTTAACCGATACAATAAATCTATAATAGATTTTAAGTTTACCAAATATAAATAAAATGGTTGATTTTCTGAAATTAATATCTAATTGTAAAGATATTATTGATAAGATTTTAAACCGTAATGATTTAGAGAAAATTGAACAAAAAATAAATATTATTGATGTTTTCGAAATCAAGAAATATAATTTAAGATTTGAATTTAGAAAAGCTTGGGAAAATAATCTACATATCGGATATAGTTCGGTTGAAATAAGATTAAAACCTCATTATATTTTTAATAATCATTTACATAACGCTAACGATTTTAGTCCGTCAGATTGTATTTGTGTAATTAGTGAAGTTTTTTCATTTTTATCTATTGAACAAAATGAATTCAAAGAATTTTATGTAATTAATATTGAGATAGGTTTAAATATGATTCTTAATAGAAATGTAGAGAGTTTTATGAATGGAGTAATTTATTATAAAAAATCGCCTTTCAAAATCAATAAAAATATTAACTCTAAAATATCAGATAGCTCTGAAAGAAAACAAATAAAAATTTATGCAAAAGGTTTACAGTTTCAAGATTTGAAAGAAATCAATAATAATACGATTCGTTATGAAATAAAGAGTAAAAAATCGAATTACATAAAAAAAGCATTAGCAATAGAAAGCTTATATGATTTGACATTAACTAAAACATATTCTAACGTGTTTACAGAGTTAATAAAGGAATTAAAATATATTTTGATAATAGATGTCAATCCAACTCTGAAAGGTCAAGGAAAAGAAAATCGTAATTATTTAACTAAAACCTCAAAAGTTAATTATTGGAAAGGATTGACAGATGAAACATATAAAAGCCAATTTGATTATGAACGAAAAAAGTACAACAGAATTACGTCAATAAAAGATGATTTTGACACATTGGTTGTAAAGACTTTGATGAGGTTATACGATTCCGAATTTTTACCAAAGGATTATGCTTTAAATAATTTTGTCAAAACATAGTAATAGAAAGGTTTTAAGATGAGTTTTATTAATATTAAAATCCGAGTTTTTACAATCACGTAAGTGTTAAACTGTAAAAATTCGGATTATTTATTTTAAACACTAAAGAGGTTAAACAAATCTGTCATTATTTTTTATAAATATTTAAACAATGACAATCTGTTCACGCATACGTAAAATAATACGTCAAGACCAAATAGAGGGTGGAATGGAGAGTATTTACAATTCAAGTATTACGCAACGATTAAACGGATTGGCAGACAAACAAGAAATTGAAACGAAAATTGAACAGTCTTTGTTCCCCGAAATTGATTATTCAAATTTGAGTATAGAAACTTTAAGAGATATAAAAAATAATTCAAAATATAAATCTGAATGAAACAAATTGAATTAAATCGTAGAGTTTTCCGACTCGTAAAAAAGGGGATGAATAAAAAGATTTTTAATTACTAATTGATATAAATATGTTTTTATAAAACTATTGTTAATACCGCTTATCATTTGATATACATATTTTTTATTAAGAATAATTATGAGATATTTCTATAAAAAAAGACAAAAGTTATTAACATAACTGTTGATATTAGCATACTTCTTGATATATTTGTACCATATTACGACATTAAGTGAACAAAAATTTAGCATTTGAGTTTTTATTATATAAACTTCTATTGTCTTATAAAGAAAGAAAAAAGGCAAATGATTTAAGTTTATTAAAAGCTATCAAATTATTGTTTTTTATATCTACTAGCCAAACTGAGCAAGGAGATCCTTTAAACATTTTTGATAATTATGTTGCTATGCCTTACGGTCATGTAGAAATTGATATTTATAACGCTATAAAATCTGATGATTTGAGATTCTTCTCGCTGAATAATAAAATGACTCTTTTTAAGCAAGAAACAATTAATAGAAATGATTTCTCAGAATTAAATAATAATACTCAAATTTTACTTGAATCTTCATTAAATAGGCTTTTATCAATAAATCCTAACATAATTAATTTTGGCGCATTTGATTTAGTGAATTTGAGTCATGAATGGTATTCATGGGATTATTATTTTAATACAGTTAAGTCAAAATATTCTTCAATAATTTCAATTCCTACTGATGTTATCAGAGAGGAAGAGAAAAAATATTTTCTTTAAGAAATATTAATATGTTTGACTCCTATTTTGATAAAATTAATTCTGATTTAAAGGATTTTTTAAATTATTCTTATCATAAAGAAAAATTAAAGTCTAAAGAAGATTTCATTAAAGAAAATGAAAGTTTAGATCTTCAAGTAGATACGGAAGAATTAGAATCTTCTAATGAAACACTTCAAGTAAATACGGAAGAATTAGAATCTTCTAATGAAACACTTCAAGTAAATACGGAAGAATTAGAATCTTCTAATGAAACACTTCAAGCAAATACGGAAGAATTAGAATCTTCTAATGAAACACTTCAAGCAAATACGGAAGAATTAGAATCTTCTAATGAAACACTTCAAGCAAATACGGAAGAATTAGAATCTTCTAATGAAACACTTCAAGCAAATACGGAAGAATTAGAATCTTCTAATGAAATACTTCAAGCAAATACGGAAGAATTAGAATCTTCTAATGAAATACTTCAAGTAAATACGGAAGAATTAGAATCTTCTAATGAAATACTTCAAGCAAATACGGAAGAATTAGAATCTTCTAATGAAACACTTCAAGCAAATACGGAAGAATTAGAATCTTCTAATGAAACACTTCAAGCTAAAGTAAAAGTTAAAAGTGAGGATGATTATCAAAAATATTTAGATGATTATCAAAAGAAATTAGTTAAATCAGAAACTTTTATCACTAAGAAACTAAAAAATGTAATTTCATTATTTTATATTTCAATTTTATCAGGTGAGTTTATTAGTGAGAATGATTTTGAATCTAAATTAAAATCAATTCAGGAATTAATAGATGATTCAAGTATTGAAAAATTAACAGAAGATGTAGAATCAGATGTTTTGACAAAAATAATTGATTTCAAAAACTCTATTGATTATTTAATTGATATATATAAATCTTTTTATTTTAAAATTAAATCAGAATTCTCTAATGAAAATAAATTTGATTTAATTTATATAGATTATCAAAATATACCATCAAAGAATCATAATAATCCTGATATAAATGATTTATTTAAAATTTTAAAATTATTAATAGAAATTACTTATTCAGATGTTTCTTTAAAATCAACATATAAACAATTAGTTTCCCTATTAGATTTAAAAAGTAGATTAAGTGTTTTTAAAGAAGATAAATATCCAATTATTAAAGTAATTAATTTAAAATTAGATTTTTTAATAGAGAAATGGATAAAAAGAAGACAATATATTCAAAAGAAAAAAGCACTAAAAGTAACTATCAATGGCGATTTAAAAGAATTAGAATCATATAAAAGTAATCCTAATCAATATGAATTAATATTTAAAAAATGGTTAAATAAAATTGAGTATCATTATGAGTTGAGTGAAGATTGTAGTGATGGTATTAAAAATAGTGTTAAGGATATTGATTTACAAAATTTAACTTCATTTTTTGATTTACATTCTCTAACTAAATTTTTCAAAGATGTTAAGAAGAAAAGTGATAAATTAAGTGAATTAATAAATAATTCTTCTAATAAATTAAAGTTATCTGATAATTTTTATAATAATTATGTAAAAGGAATTAATTCGAATTATTTAATAAATAATTACTTTTCAAGTTATTGTGATTTTGAAAAAGGCGTTGAAAAACTACTTGAAAAGTATGAAGATATAAAAAGTGATTTAGTATTATATATTGATAATTATTTTCTGGAATTTAAATTATTAGAAACTATTTTTAATATTTTACTCAAAGAATTAGATAGTAAAAGAAAATTAGATATAGGATATTATAAAAATTTAGTAGACAGATTAGAGCCAATTTTAGATATATATTATAGTAAAAAAGAATGGGCTAAAACGAAGAATAATTTTATTTATGGACTATCTTTTGAAGAATCTAAAATTGATGTAAAGTTGTTTAAAATTGATTATTTAGATGAAGTTTTCTTTTTTTCTAGTTTTGTTCTTCCTATAGATTATGATAGTTTAGATTATCAATATTCTCAGGTTCGTCAAAAGTTTAGAAATATTAAAAATATAGTAGATGTACTTAATACTTTAAATGATGATCTGGAAAGTGTTAAAACATTAAAGGCTGATTTTAATACTAAAATATCTAATCTTAATCAAGATTTAGAAAAAAAAGATTTTAAATCTATTGAGATTATAGGTTTGTTTACTGCAATTATCACTTTTATTTTATCGTCTATACCAGCCTTTAAATTTATAGAAAATGTTCAAGGTGCTATATTATTTATGGTAGCTTTAGGTGGTGGGTTATCAATGTTTATAATTGCAATTTTTTATTTTACGAACAATTCATTAAAAAATGGAAAAAATAACGATACGAATGCAAATAATAAAATAAATGTAGGGATTACTATTCTAGTAATTACTACATTACTTTCTTCTTTTATGTTAATTAAGTGTAAAGATCCTATTGATACAATTATTGATAGGCAATATAAAAATCAAAAAGAGAAATTAATTATAGACAGTATAAGGAATGGCTTTATTAAAGATTCATATTTACAAATAAATAAAAAAGATTCGTTATCTGAACCAAAAATAACTAAAGACTCTATTAAAACAATTAATAATAAAGTTACAAAAAAGTAAAAACCGTCCCCTTTACCGTCTTCTTTTCAAATATATTCAATATAAATAATTGATTATCAATAAAAAATAAAAGTCCCGCCAGCTCCACTAAAAAACTCATTCTATTTCAGAATGAGTTTTTTTTATAAATTAAGGTTCCCAAATAATTCTTGTCATCACATCAAGGTTAGTTCCAGTATGCTTTGTAATTGGAATTCCTGTGACTAAACCAATCATTAAATTATGTTGAATAGCTAATTTAATTTGAGGTCTTAAGGTGTAATGAAAACCTTCTTGGTCAATATCCATATTATTTTCCAAACCGATAAAGTTTTTAGAATTGGGCAAAACGTACATCATACTTGCATTTATAGTTGCACCAATTTCTACTTTTTGCTCTTTATAATTGTGTTCGAAAACTGGACCTGTATATAATAAAGTGTTGAAATTTTTGAAATTCTTTGCTCCAATAAAAACGGGATTCATTTTCATACCTGTAAAAACACTTCCTTGATGACCTAATTCTTTGAAATTATTGAATTCAAACTCATGAACATATGCAACCGCTAACGACATTTTTCGTTTTTCATTCACCAAAAAAGTATACTGAGTCGCAAGTTTTAAACCTTCTATTTTATTATTTGGTACATAGATTGAACCATCATTATTTGAGTTTTTATGATTAAACGAAAAAGGAACTTCCACTTCCATTCCTAATCGATCTGCAACTGCCCACTCATATTCGATAAATCCGTTATACTCATTGTATCCTCTGTGCGATGCGATTCCAAATCCTACATTTATTTCTGCTTCCCCCTTTCTTGCTCCTAAATCGCGCATCAAGTCCATATATAAAGGTTCTGCATGATCAACTTTTGGTTTTAATTTTTTTTGTTGAGATGGTGAAGTTTTGATAGAATCTATAGTTATTGTATCATTTTTTGTTTGTGCAAAACCTGATAATGCTAACATCGAACTTGTAATTATTGATAAGAAAATCTTCATTTGTTTATTATTTTGAGACAAAGTAATGTGAAGATTTAGGAAGGAATTAGGAATAAAAAACCAAATTTGTCAAAATATTATCCCTTATATTTTGAAGTATTTTGATACTTATCATTTTATGATTCGTAAAAACTATCTTATCTTAGTCGATAAATTAACACCTCTATAAGACAATCAAATAATTATGAGTTCGTACGAATATTATAACTTTCCGATTCAGTTGATAAATGGTTTTTTAGATGACTCTAAAAAAGTTTTGATAGATATTTCACATTACTGTATTTATCGTGTTTTTATTGATAATTTCGAAAAATATTCAGGTTCTTTTACAGGTTATCAAAAGGCTTGTGATGATTTCGGAATCGAATTTAAGAATGTAGCAGCTGCTTATCAAAATGGAAAAGATTTGTACGAAGCAACTATAGATAAAAGTCCAATGGTTGGTATGACTTCTGAAATGTATTGGGATTATATGACCAATGAAAAGTCAGAATTTGAGAAAGTATTGTTGATTGGAGATCTTGCTTTTAAGAGTATTTTGGGAGCAAAATCGTATATCAAATTGGATAATAAATATTGGTTTAGTCGAATGAATGGTTCAGCAAAATCAATTGCGAAAGAAGAAATCTCACCTAAATTACAACGCTATCTGAATGAATATCAAACAAAGAAAATCAAAAATCAATTGATTGCAAATTGGGGGTTAGCTTCATATTCTCGCTACAATAGAGGTTTTTATGTCAGTTATAAAATGACATTAGATGATTTGGCTTATCATGCAGAAAAGATAAGAAAATCGACTCAAGATAAAAAGATCAAAAATGATGTGAAATCTGCGCACGAGAAAGCATTAGAGCGATTAGAAAAAGAAAGTAAAATGAATTAAGATTTATTTTTTATATAAAGCAAAAGTCCATCAAAATTTGATGGACTTTTTTATATAGCTAATGTTTAATCTATATTTCTTTTACTGTAATAATATTTACAGGACAAGCTTTTGCAGCACGTTCGCAGCTATCAGCAATAGTGTGATCGGGATCTTTTAAAGTATGAAACCCTTTTTTATCAATTGCTTTTAACAAGACAGATTTACCATCTTTTTTAGACATTCTGAAACGTTCTGGTGCTAACTCATAACAATAGTTGCATCCGATGCATTTATCGCGTTGTAACGTAATAATGACCATGAATTCTTCTATTTTTTAATGAGAATACGCTCCTTCTTCAACACTATTTTGTTGTGTACCTGGCTCTTCTACTTTTACTAATTTGTATAATTTATCAGAAGGACGAATTCTAAATTCCATTGGAATTGTAATTGAATCACCTTTTTTAGCAGTGTCAGCTTTCAAATCTTCTACCATCATTTCTGTTACAACCATTTCTTTAGCTCCAGTTGTTGGTCCTGTAACTAGGATTAAATCTCCAACTTTCAAATCATATGCATCAATAACAAATTGACCGATACTTGGTTTTGGGAAGAAATGAACTCCTTTTCCGATATAAACTTTTTTCTGAGTTGCCATAGAGCCTGGAACAGCAGACCATTCTCCTAATTTTTGACCTAAATAATATCCAGACCAAAAACCACGATTATAAACAGTTTGCAATAATCCCATCCAGTAATCAACTTTTTCTTTCGAATAAGTTCCGTCAGCAATAGAATCAATCGCTTCGCGATAAGCACGAATTACAGTTGCAACATACTCAGGCGCACGTCCACGACCTTCTATTTTCAATACTTTTACACCAGCTTCAACAACTTCGTCTAAGAACTCCATTGTACAAAGGTCTTTTGGTGACATCATATACTCGTTATCCAATTCGATTTCGAAACCAGATTCTTGGTCGATAACAGTATATTTTTTACGACAGTTTTGTTTACAAGCACCACGATTTGCAGATGAATTATGCGAATGTAAGCTCAAATAACATTTACCTGATACTGCCATACACAACGCTCCGTGTCCAAATATTTCTATTTCTACTAAATTTCCACTTGGTCCACGAACATCATCTTTGATAATTTGTTCACAAATCTTGTTTACTTGCTTCAAACTCAATTCACGCGACAATACCATCGTATCAGCAAACATTGCATAGAATTTTACTGTTTCGATATTCGTAACGTTAATCTGTGTCGAAATATGAATTTCTATACCAATTTGTCTTGCATAAGCAATAACTGATTGATCCATTGCAATAACAGCCGTAATATTAGCTTCTTTTGCTCTGTCTAATAAGTTTTTGATTAATGACAAATCATGATCATATATAATTGTATTTAATGTAAGGTAAGAACGCACACCTTTTTCTTCACAACGTTGTACGATTTCTGGCAAATCTCCCATTGTAAAGTTGATCGATGCTCTCGCACGCATATTTAACTGATCAACTCCGAAATATACAGAATCAGCACCATTATCTAATGCAGCCTGCAAAGATTCGAAATTCCCAGCAGGAGCCATCAACTCCATTTTTCCATCTTTGGTCATACGAAAATTCTGATTTTAAGGTGCAAAGGTACAAAAAATATAAGTTTATACTGAATATAAATTAAATATGATTGGAAATGAGTTTTTTAACTGATATCAAATGTTAATTATAAAATGTGTTATTTTTTGATTGAAAAAGAATTAATTTTGTAAAATGTTAATAGAAAGTCTTCAAAATCCAAGGATTAAAAACTTGCTGAAATTGCAAGAAAAATCAAGAGAACGTAAAAATCAAGGTTTATTTATTGTGGAAGGAACACAAGAAAATGAATTGGCTATAAAAGGAGGTTACGAAGCTGTTGAAATTTATCTTTGCGAAGATATTTATAATAAGTCAATCGATTTTGGTGCTGCAAAAGTTTTTACAATTACAAAACAAGTTTTTGAGAAGCTTGCGTATAGAAAATCGACAGGAGGAATAATTGGTGCTTATAAAACAAAATCATCAACATTATCAGATTTACAGTTACCAGAAAATGCTTTGGTTGTTGTATTAGAAGCTGTAGAAAAACCAGGAAATCTTGGTGCTGTTTTACGAACAGGGGATGGAGCAAAAGTAGATGCAGTAATTGTTTGTGACGAAACGGTCGATTTTTTTAATCCAAATGTTATTCGTTCGTCGGTTGGAACCTTGTTCACCAATCAAATTGCTTCTGCGAGTAAGGAATCTGTATTAGACTTCTTGAAATCAATGAATATTCATGTAGTTTCTACATTTTTGAGAGAAGAAACGATGAATTTATATGAAACAGATTTTACAAAATCATCTGCCATTATTTTAGGAACAGAAGCAACTGGACTTTCAGATTTTTGGGCAGATCATTCTGATTCATTAATTAAAATTCCAATGTTAGGTTTTGTAGATTCTCTGAATGTTAGTAATGCAGCAGCTATTTGCGTTTATGAGGCAGTGAGACAAAGACAATAATAACTCTTTAATAAAACAATAAAACCACTTCAATTGAAGTGGTTTTATTGTTTTAATTTATTTCTTTTTAAATAATTTACTTAAGAAATTATCTCCTTTATTGTGATTTTCTCCATAACCATAACCGTAGCCATATCCGTATCCATAACCTTTTGTAAAGTCAACATCGTTTACAACCATTGCCATATTTTCAAGGCGATTATCACGATACAAATCTCTAGGAATGGCTAACATACGCTTGTCTAAATAATTTGCACGAACTACATACATTGTGATGTCTGCATTATTAGAAATTAGTAATGTATCTGTTACTAAACTTACAGGAGCAGTATCTACTAAAACGTAGTCATAATTTTCTTTTCCGTAATTAATAATGTCATCAAATCTTCCATTCATTAATAATTCTGAAGGATTTGGAGCTATTTGTCCAGAGTAAATTACATCAAATTTATAATGAGAAGGATTTTTAATGATAACATCTTTTACTTCAATATCTTTAGAAATTAAGTATTCTGTAACTCCATAGTGATTTCTGTATTGATCTGTTATACCTAAATAATCTAATACTTTTGGACTCCTAATATCCGCACCTATTAATAAAACAGATTTTCCAGACATGGTTAAAATCTGTGCTAAATTTGTTGAGATAAAAGATTTTCCTTCTCCACTTGTAGTAGATGTTACATAAATCGCTTTAGAATCTGTAGAGTTTTTTAACAAGAAATTGATATTTGTTCTCAGAATTCTAAATGCTTCCGCTGTACTTGAACTATCATTATTTTCGATGATAGAAATCTCACTTTTAGGAACTTGTCCAGCAATTGGAGCTCCAACAGCATCTTCAACATCTTCTTTAGAATTTACATTGTTGTTTAGCAACTTGTAGATATAAATAAAAGCGAAAGGAATAATTAATCCTAAAATCATTGCACCTAATAAAACTATATTCTTTTTAGGAGATACTGGTATTTTAGAATCATAGGCAAAATCAATAATTTTTATATTTTCTGGTGTTGCCGCAGCTTTAATTTCATTTTCTTCTCTTTTTTGTAGTAAGAATAAATACAATGCTTCTACAATTTGTTGTTGACGAGAAATATCTCTAAAACCACGTTCTTGACTTGGAACTTTTTGGATTCTGCTTGTGATTTGATTTTGTTTATTTTGAATTGAGCCTAAAGTTGTTTGTGTATTATTTCTATATAAACGCAAACTGTTTTTTAAGTTTCTTTTTATATCATTTATTTGCTCTTGAAGCTTAATAGCATTCGGATGCTCATTTGTTACAGACTTTAACATATCTTCTCTTGTTAAAACTAATTCATTATATGAAGCAATTTGAGAAGCAATAGTTTGGTCTTGTAAACCAATGTTAGTTGGTAAAAGGTCAGTTTTATTAGAATTTAAAGCTGAGTTCATATAGTCAACTAACTGTAATTGATTTGTAGATTCTAATAATTTTTTTTCATTATCAGAAGCATTTTGTAAAAATATATTTGCTTCTGAAGTGACATCAGTAATATTATTAGCTTGTTTATATCTTTCTAAATCTTTATCAACGCCTTGTAAATCTCCAGTTACAATCGCTAACCTAGAATCAATAAATTTTGAAGTAGCTTCTGTTAATTTGTTATTATCAGTGACTAAATCAAGATTGTATTGATTGATTAAATCATTAATAAATTGTTTAGAAATATCAGGAACAGTACCAACCAAATTAAAGTTTACAATCTTAGAATTTTTATCACTATTAGGTTCTATCTGAATTTGAGATTGATAATAACTAACAGTATTATTTAATGAGCCTAGTTTGATTAGGTATTCTGAATCTATACTTTTTTCTATATTTTTATTAGGACTAATAACGATGTTTCCAAAATCTGTAATTATTTTTTGACCGAAAGAATATTCTTTAGTTTCTTTTGTTTTGTTATTTGTTAATACAAATTTAGTTGTAGATTCAATTTTTATATTTAGTTCTTCAAATAAATCATCATTAAGTTTATCAGCTTCATTTAAGAACAAAATTTTAATAGGCGAATTACTTGCTTTAGTTTCGATTTCTGCAATTCTACCAACACTAAAATAACGAATATTAAAATTATTTTGTTCAACAACTTTAGAGATAAGTCTTCTAGATTTTAATATTTCAATTTGATCACCAACTTCTGCATTTGTATTATTTCCAAACATAGTTGCAGCATCAGCTAAACCAGCTAATTCACCAGCAGCAGACTCTTTCTCATTTAAAAGAATTTTTGCTGTTACTTGATATTGTTTTTGGGTATATTTTAAATAGAATAAAGCACCAATTATCGCAATAATCAAACCCAAAACAAACCACTTCCAATAGTAAAGATATTGTTCTAAAATTTGCCTTAGATTGATAGACTCTTCCTCTTCTTCAAATGAGGAATTTTTTATTGAATTATTATTTTGATTCATTTTATCTTGTTAAAACAGAAATTACAGAAATAATTACACCAGCCATAGAAATCCATAATGTGTAATTAGGTGTAAATTTAGAAGCTGAAACTTGCGCTGCATTTGGTTCTACATATACTACATCGTTTTGAGCTAAGTAATAAACAGGAGAATTTAAAGCAGATTCTGATGTTAAATCAACATTATAGCGTTGCTTAACCCCATTACTTTCTCTAATTACGGTTACATTTTCTCTCTTTCCTTTAATTGTTAAATCGCCTGCCATACCTAATGCATCTAAAAGCGTAATTCTTTCAGTTGGTACAATAAAACTTCCTGGACGAGTTACTTCTCCTAAAACACTAATTCTAAAATTTACAAAATTTACATTAACTCCAGGGTTTACTATATATTTTCCTACTTTTTCTTTTATAGTTTCTATAGCTTGACTTCTTGTTAATCCTCCTAATTTTATGTTTCCTACAATAGGTAAGCTAATGTTTCCAGCTTCGTCTACAGTATATGTTGGGCTAAAAGGAGAAATATTACTGCTATTAGCTGTTGTTTGAATAGTGCTTAATTGATTAAATGGCGCTACAGAAGCAACATCTGCCCCAGATATTACAATTGCTAATTGATCAGTAGGTTGTATTTTGGGTATATATTGTTCAAAACTAGTTGTTAATTGTTCTTGGTTTTGAAAATAAACGATTTCTTTTCTTGAACCACATGCAGTGATTATTATTAAAGAAAAGATACATAAAAATTGGAAAATTCTATTTTTCATATATTACATTATCAAGTTTCTCAAATTCAGAGTTTTGAGATTTAAATTCAGGTACGATTTCTTTTATTTTAGCAACTAAATGCATTACCTGTTCATGTTTCTCTATTGTAGAAGACATTAAGCATAATTCTTCTATTAATTTTTTATTGTCTTGACATTTAGTTCTATTAACTTTTGCAATCATTATTTTTTCATGATGTGTTTTTACTGTATTTTCATCATTAGCCAATAATTCTTCATATATTTTTTCACCGGGTCTTAACCCTACAATTTTTATATCAATTTCTTCAGGATATTTGTAGCCACTTAGTCTAATCATTCGTTTTGCGAGATCAATAATTTTCATAGATTCTCCCATATCAAATACAAAAATTTCACCACCTTTTCCCATTATTGCTGCTTCTAATACTAGTTGACAAGCTTCTGGAATAGTCATGAAAAAACGTGTAATATCAGGATGAGTTACTGTTAATGGTCCTCCGTTTTCTAATTGTCTTTTAAAAAGAGGAATTACAGAACCATTTGACCCCAAAACATTTCCAAATCGAGTTACAATATAATTAGTTTTAGAAACTTCGTTAATACAATTCACATATATTTCTGCAACACGTTTTGTAGCGCCCATTACATTTGTAGGATTTACAGCTTTATCAGTTGAAACCATAACAAACTTTTCTGCTCCAAAATCGCTCGCTAAATCAGCAATGATTTTAGTTCCATAGATATTAGTGTTAATAGCTTCATATGGGAATTTTTCCATTAGAGGTACATGCTTATAAGCTGCAGCATGAAAAACTACTTGTGGTTGATATTTATCAAATAAGCTTTGCATACGTTTTCGATCTCTAACGCTTGAAACAATATAATCTATTCTATTTTGCTTTTCTTCTGGTATCTCATTTTTAAGATATTGCTGTATATCATAAAGTGCAGATTCGGCATGATCAATTAATGTTAAATGATGAAAATCCATCATAGCAATTTGTCTAGAAATTTCACTTCCAATTGAACCAGCTGCTCCAGTAACTAATATTTTTTTACCTTTAATACTTTCGTTTATTATAGGATTTTTTAATTTTATTGATTCTCTACCTAATAAATCTTCAATTTTTAATTGTTTAATTTGGTTAGGTTTATATGTTCCATCAATCCAATTTGAAATTGGAGGAATAATTTTAATGTTTACAGGTAAATCTTCTATAGATTTTGAAAGTGTTAATAGTTGATTTGTTTTGATATTCTGAATAGAAATAATTATCTCAGAAATATCATTTCGATCTATAAATTTATCATTTATATCATGAATAGAATAAATCTTTATACCATCTATAAAGGTTCCTATTTTTGATTGATTATCATCTATGAAACCAATAACTTTATAATTATACTGTGTTTCGTTTTGAAGAATATCTCGTGTAATTAATCCAGAATCACCTGCGCCATAAATTAATACTCTTTCTATTGTTTTGTTTTTTGAAAAGAAGTAATCATAAATCCATTTATAATATAATCTAGCGATTACCATTGCTACGGTAGTTATAAATAGATGTACAAAAATTACTGAATAAGACATTCTAAAAGTTGATATTAAACTAGAAGAAGTTGATATTTTTTGTTCAAGAAATTGTCTAAAAATAAATGATATACAGAAAAGTATTAAAAATGCAGTAGTGTTTGATACAAAGACATTTTCAGCATCTTTTAGTCCTGTTTTTTTTACGACACCTTTATATGTTTTAAAGTTTAAAAAACATAAAGTATAGATTAATGTTATAAAAGGTAATTTATAAAATAGTTTTTCAATACTAAAAGTATTTAGAAAACTATTTAAAATAAAATTACTTATAATATAACTTATAAATACAATTAATATATCTATCACTAATACTACCCATCTAGGAGTATTAAAGTGTTGGTTAAAAGGGTTCAATGTTATAGTAATTTAAGTAATGGTAAAGATAAAAAAAAATCAGGAATAGAAAGCTCCTTAAGAGGAAAAATCTATCCCTGATTAATATTTTATTTAAGGAGAAATTATTTTACTCTGAAAACAACTCTTCTTGCTAATTGATGAGATGATACTTGAGAGTTTTTGAACTCTTTATCTTCTCCTTCACCAACTGTAGTTAATTGAGAAGCGTTTGCTCCTTGACTAACTAATATAGCTTTTACATTTTCTGCTCTTCTACGAGATAAATCTTTGTTGAAAGCATCTCCACCAACTGGATCAGCAAAACCTAAAATGTCAATTTGAGCATTTGGTTTAGCTTTTAAGTACTCAGATACAAATTTGATACCTCCAACTGATTGTTGGTATGGTTTGTCAGAATTGTAATCGAAGTATACGTTTATAATACCAGAATTAATCATTTGCTCTAAGAAATCAGCATCGTTAACGATAGTTGTATTTCCTCCTGCATTTTGTTTGATATATTCTTCAATATTATCTGGAATTCCATTTCCATTATGATCGATAGTAACACCTTTAGTGTCAACTACTGCACCTGGAGCTGAATCTGGCTCTTGATCTAAATAATCAGCAACACCATCTCCATCAGTATCTTTTAACATTTGCTCGATGTTAGCAATACGATCTTCTAAATCAGAACGTGTTGGCTCGTAAACCCAGTCAGCATGTTTTTGGTTTTTACCTAAGTAAAATGTTAAACCTAAAGTAGCATTCCATAGTTCACCACCAAATCCAGAACCTGAAGTTTTAGTAGTACCATCAAATGTTACATTTTGACGAATATTTCTTACATAAGAAACGTCTCCTGTTAAAACTACACGATCAGTTAATCTTAATTGAGGTGTTAAACCAACCATAACATTTGCCATGTTATCGTTGTCTTTGAAAATTTTCCCATCAACACCTTTAGTAAGGTCGTTGTTCATCATAGAAATACCAGCACCACCATGAGCTAATAATCCAATTCTGTTTGTCCAAGTTTCAAAATTTAATACACGTCCTACGTTTACAACCCCTTGTAAATCTACACGGTAGTAATTTGAACGAAAACGAGCAACTCCTTCACCTTCTTTGATACGATCGTATCCACCATCTAATTTTAAACCAAATTTAGGATTGAACATATAACGCACACCAAAATCAGCGTGAAAAAAGCTAGGTGTTTCTGAATAGTAACCAGGAGCAAAAGCTTTACGTGCTTTTACAGCACCACCATTGGCCTCGATAGACCACTTGTTGTAATCATTGTTGTTAACTGTTTCAGTAACTTCTTGCGCGTGAGCAAAAATTCCTAATCCAATTACACTTAATAGGTATGAAATCTTTTTCATGAGGATATATTTAATTACAAAATTATATAAATACTTAAAAACGAATTTATAAATCATGTTAAAAATGTCTAAAACTAATTAAAGTCATATATTTTTATTATGATTATTTTAACGTGTTTAAAAATTATTACAAAAGTTGTGCCGAAATTAAATTTTGCTTTTTTTATCTCATCTTTGAATCATTTAAATTATTTTTGCACAAATATTTCCCAAAACAAACAATGGAACAATCAGCATTTCTTTTTTCAACTCGTGGATCAGTAGAATTGGCTCAAAAAATTGCCGATCAATATGGTCAAGAACTAGGTAAATCTAAAATCGTAGAATTTAGCGACGGAGAATTTGTGCCTGCTTTCGAACAACCAATTCGTGGAGCTCGTGTATTCTTAATCGGTTCTACTATGCAACCAACAGACAATTTAATGGAATTACTATTAATGTGTGATGCAGCAAAACGTGCGTCTGCAAGAAGTATTACTGTAGTTATTCCTTATTTTGGTTTTGCTCGTCAAGATCGAAAAGACGCTCCTCGTGTACCAATTGGAGCTAAATTAGTTGCTAAAATGTTAATGACAGCCGGAGCAACTCGTGTGATGACAATGGATTTACACGCAGATCAGATTCAAGGGTTTTTCGAAATTCCTGTAGATCATTTATTCGCTTCTACAATTTTCGTAGAGTATATTAAAGGATTAGAATTAGATAATATTTGTATAGCTTCTCCAGATATGGGAGGAGCAAAACGTGCAAATACTTATGCAAAATATCTGAATGCAGATATCGTAATTTGTCATAAAGAACGTAAAGTTGCAAACCAAGTTGATAGCATGATGTTAATCGGTGAGGTTGAAGGTAAAAATGTTATTTTAGTAGATGATATGATTGATACAGCTGGAACTTTAGCTAAAGCTGCAGAATTAATCATGTCAAAAGGAGCTAAATCTGTTCGAGCAATTGCTACTCATGGAGTTTTATCTGGACCTGCTTACGAGCGTCTTGAGAACTCTATGCTAACGGAAATTGCTATAACTGACAGTATTCCATTAAAAAATACTTCCGTATCTAAAATAAAAGTATTATCTTGCGCTCCGCTTTTTGCAGATGTTATGCATTTAGTACATAGTAATAAATCTATTAGTCAACGTTTTGTTATCTAGTGATTTAGCTAAAAATTAAATTATTTTTATTATATACATATTATTATGAAGTCAATTACAATTCAAGGTGTAAAAAGAGAAGACTTAGGTAAAGTGGCTACACGTAACCTACGTAATGCTGAACAAGTACCTTGTGTGGTTTATGGTTCAGGAGAGCCTATCCACTTTTCAGCTGATGAAAAAGCTTTCAAATCATTAGTTTACACTCCAGATGCTCATACAGCTTCTATCGAGTTAGCTGATGGTACTAAAATTCAAGCAATTTTACAAGACATCCAGTTTCACCCAGTAACAGATAAAATCTTACACGTAGATTTTTACCAATTAAGCGACGACAAACCAGTAACAATGGAAGTTCCAGTTCGTTTAGTAGGACGTGCTCGCGGTTTAGTAGCTGGTGGGGTTTTACGTTTCAATATGCGTAAATTAAAAGTTCGTGCTATTCCAGCAAACTTACCAAACGAAATCGAAATCGATATCACTCCAATGAGAATTGGTCACAAAATGTATGTTGAATCATTGAAAAATGATAACTATACATTCGCTCATCCAGATAACGCAGTAGTAGTAGCTATCCGTACTTCTCGTAACGCTGTTAAGGATGCTGATCAAGACGAAGACGAAGATTAAGAAATTATTCTTTTCAGATAAATTAAACCACTCAATATTGAGTGGTTTTTTTTATAGTTAAAAATTTAATAAGATAAATTTGTCCGATTTAAAATTAGTTGTATATTTGCAATGTAATTTATAATGAATAAAAGAAATTAATGTTTTCAAAAGCATGTGAGTACGGAATAAAAGCGTGTGTTTTTATTGCACAAGAATCTGTACAAGGAAAGAGAGTAAACTTGAAACAAATTGCGAATTCTATTAATTCGCCAGAAGCTTATACTGCTAAGATTTTGCAACAATTAGTAAAAGCAAATGTGATATCGTCTGTAAAAGGAAAAATGGGTGGTTTCCAGATGGATGCAGCACATTTAGAAGATATCAAATTAGTAAATATTATCAAGGCAATAGATGGAGATGGTTTATATCACAGCTGTATTTTAGGATTAGTAGAATGTGATGCGAATAAACCTTGTGCTTTACACAGTAGAGTTTTCGCCATAAGAAATGATTTGAGAGGAATGTTAGAAAGAACATCTATGTTCAATTTAATTGATGATCTTGAAAAAGGATTGGCTTTCCTTAAACATTAAAAAAATTTGCCAATAAATAAGATAAAAGTATCCGAATATCCGAATTAAAAATTATTAAGAAATGAAACTAGCTATAGAAATTCCTCAGACAAATCTCTCGCATTTAACTTATTCAGTAGGAGTAAATTTAAATGAAGCTTGCGAAAGACATCATAAAACCTTGTTTTTTTGTTGGAATATTAGAGCGGGAATAGATAAAGGAATCGATATACAACGTATCGTGGATTATGTAAATTGGTACGGAAAAGAAGTATTGTTCAAAAAGTTTGAAATAGAAGAACAATCACTTTTCACGTTATTGGATGAGGATCATTATTTGGTAAAAAGAGCTTTAAAAGAACACCGACGTTTGCGTCGTTTGTTTAAAATAGATGTTAAGAATCCGATGAAAAGTTTAATTTATATCGAAGAAGAATTGGATTTACATATTCGATTCGAGGAAAAACAAATGTTTCCGGAATTTGAAAAAAATGCAACTCAGAAAAAATTAAAAAAAATTAAAGAACGATTTAGTTCACTTTTAACAAACACAGATTGGAAAGATCAATTTTGGTTATAAATCTTTCGTAACCATAAATTTTTACTTATAATTTTTTAGATGATTTTTGAAAAGAAAAGCTCGATTTTGCAGGTCGAGCTTTTTGTTTTTATTTATTGTAAATTTTCTAAAAATGTTTCAGGATCTTCAAGAAATTTAAATCCATTAGATTGACGAATGTTTTCGGTAAATAAATTTTTTTCAGGTTCAAAAAATTGATATTTAACATTCATAAATTTTAGTTGATATTCTTGAGCAATTTCAATTAAAAAATCAATTGAATGTATAACATTAATTTCACTCCTTAAATCGAATCTAAAATTGAAAAAATTAATATTGTTTTTATCATCAAAAGTTATAGAACAATCATTGTCTTCAAAATTCGAAGTATTTCCTTTCCAATAAATAAAGTGTTCATTTGCACTTTTATAGTTGGAAATGAATTTATCAATCTTTAATTCAATATCATTTTTATTAATAAAAACATTATTCCAAAAACACTCAGTATCTTTAAGATATTCTGAATCTTCTTGTTTAAGAAATTCTAAATAGTTTTCTTTGAAGTTAATTAATGGAATTAAGAAAATATTATACTGCCAAACAGCCATATTATTTCTTAATTTTCACTTCAAAAATTTTGTCCCAAAGCTTTCCGGTTACTAACATATTTCCGTTGTCTTTGAATGCAATTCCGTTTAATTCTTGCGCTTGTGGATTTCCTTGTTTTCCTTTCAATTCAGCGAAGTTAAACTCTGCTTTTACAGCTCCAGTTTGTGGATCTATTACTACGATATTACTGTTATCTGCGTGTCCAGATTTTAAGTAGACATTTGCATAAATTAAACCATCGTGATATTCAATTTCATTCAGATAACTATATGGTTGTTGACTGTCAAAAGCTTGTACAGTTCTTAAATAATTAAAGTTTTCATCAAAGAAATGAATGCGTTGAGAACCTTCTGTAACAGCTAATTCTTTCCCAATTGTAGTTATTCCCCAACCTTCGATAATTTGAGCTGGCATATCAAATTTTTGAACTTGATTAAAATTCAAATCATATTTATAAATAACACGATCTTGCCATGTTAATTGATAAATAAAACCATTCAGTTCCGTAATTCCTTCACCAAAAACATCATCTTTGATTTGGTATAATTTTGTTGGTTCTGTTGCTCCTAATTTATATTCAATCAAACGTGTTTTACCATCACGAAGTCCCGTTCCTTCGAAAATATTTCCATTTTTGAAATAGAAACCTTGTGTAAAATAATCGTTGTTATGTGGATAAGTTCCAACAATTTCATACGACCATTGAGCAGCAGGTTCGTTAGCATAAACGACAAAAGTAAAATCGCGCGAATTTGTTTCTTCTTCTCCTTTAAAGAATTTTAGATTAACTGTATGATTTCCTAAACCAATTGTTTTTCCGTCAATTGTAAAATCTGCCGGAACTTCTTGTCCATCTACCGAAACAACAACTTTTGTAATTCCTTCTAAGCTTGAAAGAGGAATATCAATTTTGTCGCCAATTTTGTATTTGTTTTGTTCAATTTTCGAAACAATTTCGGTAATAGCAGTGTTATTTTTTCCTGAAGAATCTTTACAAGAAAATAACAACGAAGAGAAAACTGTTGCACAAACTGATGCAGCGATTAAATATTTTTTCATTTGATGTTTTTTATGTTTTACGAATTAGGTTGCTAATTCTACTACAAATATATCTATTTTGTTCGATTAGGATTATTTTTTACGAAAGCATCCCAACTTGAATATGAGCTTGATGTTCCTGTTGTTTTACCAGAGTTTAAGTAATGACAAACCGCAACAGCAAGACCATCTGTGGCATCCAAACGTTTCGGAATTTCTTTTAAGCCAAGTAAATGCTGTAACATGCCTGCCACTTGTTCTTTTGAGGCATTTCCGTTTCCAGTGATCGCCATTTTAATCTTTTTTGGAGCATATTCTACCACAGGCATATCGCGATGTAGACATGCTGCAATACAAACACCTTGCGCGCGGCCAAGTTTTAGCATAGATTGTACATTAACACCAAAAAATTGCGCTTCAATGGCTAATTCATCCGGATGATATTGATCGATAATGGCAAGGGTTTTTTCGAAAATCTTTTTCAATTTTGCTTGTTGATTGGGAAGTTTATGCAACAACAATTCATCTAAAGTAATTAACTTCATTTTGTTGTTTTTGACTTCAATCAAACCAAAACCCATTACCATTGTCCCAGGATCAATCCCTAAAATAATCTTTTCCATCGTTGCGAAGGTATTAAGATATTCTCAAAAATTAAGCGGAATTTCGACTTGCATTAATGTTTCCAAATAACGATCGCATAACAATTTGCTCATAGATAGATTTAAATTCACTTTCGTGATGAATTTTGTTCAATGCAAATTGTTGAATTGTTAGCAATGGCAATACAATTTTTTCGCGCATTTGTACCGAAGATCTATTTAAAGGTTCATCTTGCATCAAAGCTGAATAATCAGAAATTTCTAAACATAATGCTTTAGATAATTCGAATTCGTCGTGCAAAATATTCCAAAATTCACCATATTCAGGATCATTTTTCATGTAAGAAGTTAATGGGAAATATGTTTTTTCCATCGACATCATACTATTTTGAATTAAGGTTTTGAAGAAACTCGAATTTTTGAATAAATCTTTTACATCTTCTAAATGACCTTGTTTTTTTAATTCATTTATTGCCGTTCCTACACCAAAATAACCTGGTACATTTTGTTTTAACTGACTCCAAGAACCAACAAAAGGAATGGCACGTAAATCATCAAATTCTAATTTTTTATCACCACCTCGTTTACTTGGGCGACTTCCGATATTTGTTTTTCCATAATAGTTAAGCGTACTCATGTTCTCTAAATAAGGAAGAAACGAAGGATGCGCTTTTAAATCTTCGTATTTCTGATAACTAATTGTAGCTAACTTATCAATTAAAATGCGCTCTTCAGGTGATATTTGACTTGTACTCGTGGCAAAGACATCCGAAATAATTCCAGCAGTGTACAATTGTTCAAAATTATATTTTGCTTGTGGCAATGTTCCATAATTTGAGGTAATTGTTTGCCCTTGAATCGTAATTTGAATTTCGTGATTGGCAATTGTTTTTCCTTGAGATGCATAAAATTCGTGAGTTTTTCCACCACCACGTGCAGGAGGTCCTCCACGACCATCAAAGAAAATAACTTCGATTTGATTTTTATCCGAGACATTCGAAAGAATTTCTTTGGTGCGATAAATTTCCCAATTCGCTTTGATGTAACCACCATCTTTTGTTCCATCAGAAAATCCTAACATGATTGATTGTCGTTGGTTTCTACGTTCTAAATGCTGTGCATAAATTGGTAAATTGTACAATCTATTCATTGTGTTTTCAGCTCCATCTAAGCCTCGAATTGTTTCGAAAAGTGGCATGATATCAAAATTAATTTCATTATCGTTATATCCACAAAATTTGAATAATGCATAAACATTTAACACATCGAAAATAGTTTCAGAATTTGAAATTATATAGCGGTTTACTCCTAATTCTCCGTTGCGTTGTTGAATGGTTTTTAGCTGATAAACATTTTTAATGGTATCGATTACAATTTCATCTTCAAAATCTTCCGGTTTTACTCTGAATGATGGATTTGTTAAGATTTCGATTTGCTCTGTTTCACTCAAATCTTTTAAGTTAATTCCAGTATATTTTTCAACAATTTGATTAATTACTTTTTGATGAACACGAGAATCTTGACGTATATCCAACGAAGCAAAATGTAACCCGAAAATATCAACACGCGTGATAAAATCATCCAAAATATCTAAGAAAACACCATTGTGTTGTTCAATTAAAATGGTTCTGATTGATTGTAAACGATTTTTTATTTCATCCAATGTAATTGTCCCATTTTCGTTAAACATATTCTCATAAATCAGATTACTTAACTCTTTTAATGGCTCTGTAACATGCTTGAATGTTAGTCTACGTTGAACAATTTTAAGATGATTGTAATAATTTTTCAGAATACTTGTGCGTAATAAACTCGCAACTTTCCATGTAATTTCTGCTGTTACAAACGGATTACCATCACGATCTCCACCTGGCCAAAAGCCTAATTGTATAACAGGAGATTTTAGAGGCTCACTTTCTGTAAAAAACAAATGATTGATTTCGTTATATAATCGTCCAATTGTTTGATAATATACATTTCTCAGATAATAAATAATAGAGACAGCTTCGTCGTAAGGAGTTGGTTTTTCCTCATTAATAAAAGGTGTTTTTCCTAATTGTTGTAACAACATATCTATTTTACTAACAGAATCTTGTTGTATTGCATCGCGTAAATCTTGAATAATTTGTTGAACATTTGTTGGGTAAAATTGTGTTGGATGCGCCGTAAAAACAACTCTTGTAACAAAATCTTCAATTTTATTTTTTACCTGCTCCATTTTACCTTGTGCTTGCGCAATATGGTAAATACTTTCTAAGCTTCCTTTTTCATTTTCGGAATGTAAAGAAGGGAAAGCAGCATCTTCTATACTATCGAATAAAACCACTTGACGCTCGATATATTGTATCATACGGAACATCAAATCAATTTGTTCTTGTTCAGTTTTTAGATCGGTGTATTTTTCAAAAAAATTGTCGATGATTTCATTTGGAGATTTTCCTTCTGGTAAACCTTTTTGACTTTCATCGTACAAAAACGGAATCAATGATCCGATGTTTTGCATTTTCTCATAAGGCAGACTCATAAAGAGGCTGTTGTAAATTTGAAACTTATTTTCCACGATTTGGTGGAACTTAAGTTCATTTAAATTCGTACTTCGCATTAATAGGTATTTTTTCTCTTTACGTAAATTTACTTGTTTCGATATAATTATCCTATTTTATTTAAAAACAAAAAGAGAATCTTTCGATTCTCTTTCCATATTCTCATTTTTTGTTTAATTCTATTAACGGTTCAATAAATTCTCGGGTATTAGATAAGCGAGGAACTTTGTTTTGTCCACCTAATTTTCCACGTGAAGCCATCCATTCTATGAATAGTTTTTTTCTAGCGATATGAATTATTGGAGGATTTAATGTCATATTATTAAAACGTTTTGCTTCGTAATCTGAATTTACATCTTGTAAGGATTTATCTAAAATTTGTGAAAATTGTTCAAAATTTTCAGGTTCTTTATCAAATTCGATGATCCATTCATGTGCTCCTTTTTCTTTTCCTTGCATAAAGATAGGTCCTGCACTGTATTCAGAAACAATAGAATTCGTTTGGTCACATGCTCTTTTTAATGCTTCTTCGGCATTTTCTATCATCAGTTCTTCACCAAATGCATTGATATAATGTTTTGTTCTTCCAGAAACCACAATTCTATGCGGATTTGTTGAAGTAAAACGTACAGTATCGCCAATAATATAGCGCCATAAACCACCATTTGTTGTAATGACCATCGCATAATTTTTATCAACTTCAACTTCTCCAATTGTTAAATAACGTTGATTGGAAGAACCAAATTCTTCCATTGGAATAAATTCGTAAAAAATTCCATTGTCTAATAATAAGAATAATTCTTTTTTGTGTAACTGATCTTGAATTCCAAAGAATCCTTCGGAAGCATTATATAATTCGAAATAATTTAATTTTTTCTGAGTAATTAAATTATAATTTTCTGCATAAGGTTTGAAACTAATTCCACCATGAAAAAAGACTTCAAGATTTGGCCATAATTCGTCCAAATAGTTTTTTCCAGTTTCGGCTAATAATTTATTTAAAACAACTAACATCCAAGACGGAACACCTGTTAATGAACCAACATCTTCGTTTTTAGTTGCATTGATAATGGCATTCATTTTTACATTCCAATCTGACATTAACGAAATTTCACGATTCGGAATATTTTTCATTTCTGCATAAAAAGGTAAATTATCAATCAAAATAGCTGATAAGTCTCCAAAACGTGTATCATATTTCTGATAAAGTTCGCTACTTCCTCCAATTCGAAGGTTTTTGTGCATAAAAATATCCGTTTCTGGATTGGCATTTAAATATAAGGCAAACATTGTTTTACCAGCTGCGTAGTGACAATCCTCTAACGATTCGTTACTAATTGGGATAAATTTACTTTTAGCATTAGTTGTTCCAGAAGATTTCGCAAACCATTTTATTTTTCCATGCCATGTGACATCTTTTTCACCTTTTCTTGCTAATTCAATATAAGGTTGAAAATCTTCGTAATGCACAGCAGGAACTTGCTCTTGAAATTTCTGAATATTGTTGATTTCATTGAAATGAAATTCTTTTCCGTAAATAGTCGATTTGGCTTTTTTGATGTTTTCAAATAACACACGTTCTTGTGTACCAACTGGATTTTTGACGCTTTCCTCGATAACATTCATTCGGCTACGCATCATAATTTCCATAATCTTGTTGACTATTCCCATCCGCTAAAAGTTTTGTAGATTTACACAAAATTAATTAAACTTTTTTAGCAAGATGCAGTTTGAAGGACAAATTCGTAAAATGACAACTGAAAATGGAGCTCCAATTAACTATTATTGGAACTTCAAGAATGATTTTATCGTTATGAATCAATTGTTAGGTAAAAAAATCAAGATTAACTTTGATCATTACGAGTGTTTAAACTGTCATGAAGATAAAGAAATTTATCAGATGGGATATTGTAAAAATTGTTTTTTCACTGTGCCAGAGGCTAATCCAAGTATTATTAATCCAGAACTTTCAACAGCACATTTAGGAATTGCACAGCGAGATTTAGAATTTGAAACGAAGTTCGAATTACAGCCACATATAGTTTATTTAGCAAATTCGTCAGGAATTAAAGTTGGTGTAACACGTTTGACACAAGTTCCAACGCGTTGGATAGATCAAGGTGCATCAGAAGCTATTATTATTGCACGAACGGATAATCGTTATGAAGCAGGAATGATAGAGGTTTCTTTGAAAGATGTAATTGCTGATAAAACGAACTGGCAACGTATGTTGAAAAATGATGTGCCCGAAATTGATTTGTTTGAAAAGTATCAAGAAATCAAAAAATATGTAAACGAAGATTTTAAACAATTTTTAGTAGAAGAACCTGAAGTGATGAAATTAGAGTATCCTGTTTTGTCTTATCCAGAAAAAGTAAAATCGTTGAACTTGAAAAAAATACACGAAATAGAAGGTGTTTTGAAAGGTATAAAAGGTCAATATCTAATTTTTGAAGATAACACAGTATTTAATGTTCGTGGACACGAAGGGTTTTATGTAAATTTCGAAGTCTAAAATCAAATTAAAATAATTTTAAAAAGTCGGTTCTATAAACAGAACTGACTTTTTTATTTCTCTATCTGTTTGATTTTAATAAAAATACTTGTTTATAAATTTATTTATTGCTACATTAGATACAATCAATTAACACAAAAAAATAGAATTATGAAAGCAAGTGCATTACTTATGGTTGGTGGGATTTTAGCTTTAACAGCTTGTAATAAGAAATCAGATTTACCAGATTATAAAGTGAAAGAAGCGATTTTGGACGTTTATAAATACAGAGCCGATAAGCCAGATTCGTTGTTTGCAAAAGTAGAAGGTGTAAATGTTGATGATTTGAATGCTGTAGTGAAACAATACGGACCTGTAGATGTTTACAATTTTGAGAAAATGACACCTTTAGAGGATGGTGATAAAACGGTTTATGAAGCTGTTTACAAAGTATCTTTTAAAGGAGCAGAAGGTACTGAAACGTTTAAAGTAAAAAAGGTTGATAAATTAGATGGAATAGTTGTAGGGTATGCGAGTGATGTAAAACCTATTGCAGCTAATGCAGATTCTTTAGCTGTTAAAAAAGATTCTGTGAAATAATTTTCAATAAAAATCATATAATTTTATGGATATTATAATATAATAGCTATATTTGATATCAATAATGAAAAAAAATGGATTAAATACAATTATTACGATTACTTCGAGTGTGCTCACTTAGAAGAATCTTTTTATGTATTTAAATCAAAAATATTATGCAAAGCATCTTCTAAGAAATAGAAGGTGCTTTTTTTATTGTCAAAATTTATTAACGTATGAAAATTTTAAAATTCGGAGGAACATCAATTGGAACTGTAGATAGTATTCGCACAGTTGTAGAAATTGTTAAACAGGAAAAGCAACAGAATCATCAAATTATTTTGGTTGTTTCAGCTATTTCCGGAATGACCAATTTATTGACCAAGATGTCCGAAGAAGCTTCAGAGGGAAATTTGAATGAAAAAGATCTTGAAAATTTTCAACAAACACATTTTGACATTGTAAAAACATTAATTGAAATTTCTAATCAAAATCCGACTTTAACAAAATTAAAACTTTTAATGAATGAGTTAGAGGAACTATTGCAAAGTGTAGAAACACTTAAGGAACTTAGTCCTCAAACAAAAGATTTGATTGTTAGTTTTGGAGAAAGATGTAGTGTTTTATTATTAACTAAAATAATCGATCAATATGTTGGTAATGCAATTGCTGTAAATGCTTCAGATTATATTTTGACAGATAATCAATTTGGTCATGCAAATGTTTATGAAGAAAAAACGTATCAAAATATTCAGCAATTAATTCAAAATAATCAAAACAAATTATTGGTTGTAACAGGGTTTATTGCTGCAAATACCGAAGGGAAAGTAACAACTTTAGGACGTGGTGGATCAGATTATACAGCTGCATTATTTGGTGCTGCATTAAATGTCGAACAAGTAGAGATTTGGACAGATGTTAACGGAATGATGACTGCTGACCCACGTTATGTTAAAAAAGCTTTTTCATTGGATAGTCTATCGTATACAGAAGCAATGGAACTATCGTATTTTGGTGCAAAAGTGATATATCCACCAACAATGTCACCTGTTTTTAAATTAAAAATTCCGATTGTTATCAAAAATACATTTCAATCAGATTTTAAAGGTACACGTATTCAATTTCATTCAGAACCAACTACGCATTCAATAAAAGGTATTTCATCTATAAACAATGTTGCTCTAATTAATATTAAAGGAAGTGGATTGGTTGGTAAATTAGGATTTAGTGGGAGGTTGTTTTCGTTATTAGCACAAAATCAAATCAATATTGTTTTAATAACACAATCTTCATCAGAGCATAGTATTACACTTGCAATTCATCATGATGAAGTTAAAAAAGCGAAGGATTTAATTGAAAATGAATTTGTTTTAGAGATTAAAGCAAAATGGCTAGAGCCAACCGAAATTGAAGAAAATCTTGGTATTATTGCGATTGTTGGAGAAAATATGAAACAAACAATAGGTGTTTCAGGAAAACTATTTAATGCGCTAGGACGAAATGGAATCAATGTTCGGGCGATTGCTCAAGGTTCTTCGGAATATAATATCTCTGTAGTTATTAGTGATAAAGATATTTCAAAAGCGTTAAATGCTGTTCATGATGCATTTTTTTATCACTTAAAAAAGACCATTCATGTTTTTAATGTTGGTGTAGGAAATATAGGTTCTACTTTTTTGAAACAATTAGAAAAACAGAAAGATTTTCTTGCTCAGAATAATGATATCGAAATCAAATTAATTGGATTGTCAAATTCAAAAAAGATGATTTTTGATGAAAAAGGAATTTCACTTTCTGATTGGAAAAATGCTTTAGATGATTCTAAGATAGACGCGAATATGGATGAATTCATCAAGCAAATAAAACAGTTTAATCTTCCTAATTGTGTTTTTGTAGACAATACAGCGAGTGATCAAGTACCAAATTATTATAAACAAATTTTTGAAAGCAATGTTTCGGTCGTGACTTGTAATAAAATAGCAAATTCATCTTCGTATGAATCGTATCTAGAATTGAAAAATACAGCAAGGAGATATGGAATAGATTATTTATACGAAACGAATGTTGGAGCAGGTTTGCCAATTATTTCTGTATTGAAAGATCTGAGGATGAGTGGAGATGAAATTCTGAAAGTAGAAGCTATTTTATCAGGAACAATTTCTTATATCTTCAATCATTTTAAAGGTGAAAAATCTTTCGCAGAAGTAGTAAGAAAAGCGCAAGAATTAGGTTATACAGAGCCTGATCCTCGTGATGATTTAAGCGGAATTGATTTTATGCGAAAAATGTTAATTCTTGCTCGTGATAATGGATATCAAGTTGAAGCGGAAGAGGTAAAAATAGATTCTATCTTACCAAAATTTTGTCTCGAAGCAAATTCTGTTGAAGATTTTTACAATGCACTTGAGTTGGAAAATGATTATTTCGAAAACATAAAAAAGAAAGCCGAATTAGAGCAAAAAGTGATGCGATATATTGGTGTTTTAGAAAACGGAAAAATATCGATTTCATTAGATTTTGTTGATGCGCAACATCCTTTTTATTCACTTTCGGGAAGCGATAATATTATTTCTTTCACAACAGAGCGTTACAAGGAAAGACCTTTGGTTGTTAAAGGACCTGGTGCAGGTGCAGAAGTTACAGCAGCTGGGGTTTTTGCAGATTTAGTTAACATTAGTTCAATAAGATAAAATAGGAAAAAAATGTTTCAAGAAATAGAAATAAAAAATAAGATTAATCAAGATAAATTTTTACAGCAAGTACATGTTTTTGCACCTGCAACAGTTGCAAATATGATTTGCGGTTTTGATATTTTGGGTTTTGCGGTAGATGAACCTGGTGATGAGGTTATCATGAAAAGGACAGAAAAATTAGGAATAGAAATTCTAAAAATAACAGGTGATGAAGGCAAATTACCATTAGATGCAACTAAAAATACGGTATCACATTCGGCTTGGAAATTATTATGTGACTTAGGATTGAACGATTCGTTTGGACTTTCGATAGAATTACATAAGAAAATGCCAATAGGAAGTGGATTAGGGTCAAGTGCAGCGAGTACAGTTGCGGGTGTTTTTGCTTTGAATGAATTATTAGGAAAACCTTTATCAAAAAATGAGTTATTACCTTATTGTATAGAAGGAGAACGATTGGCTTGCGGCTCTGCTCACGCAGATAATGTAGCACCCTCTTTGTTTGGAGGAATAACATTAATTCCGTCTTATGAACCACTTTTGGTGCGTTCTTTACCTGTTCCAAAAGATTTATATGTTACATTAATTTATCCGAAAGTAGATGTGCCAACAAAAGAAGCTCGAAAATTAATTAAAGATAAAATTCAGCTAAAAAAAGTGATTAACCAGTTAGGAAATGTAGCAAGTTTAATTGCTGCGATTTATGAAAATGATTATGATGAAATTGGACGTTCTATGCAAGATGAAATTATCGAGCCTCATCGTTCTTTGTTGATTCCTTTTTTTGATGATATGAAACAAATTTCGCTAGAAAATGAAGCATTAACATTCGGGATTTCAGGTTCTGGTCCAACTGTTATGGCGCTTTCTAAAGATAAATTAATCGCAGAAAAAATAGAACGTTTGATTCATGATTTTTTAAATTCTAAACATGTCAATCATCTCACTTTTGTCTCAAAAATAAACACTCAAGGTCCATATACAAAACATTAAATCATGAAATTATATAGTACAAATAATCATCAAAATATTGTCGATTTTCAGCAAGCAGTTTTTCAATCTCTTCCAGTAGATAATGGGTTGTATATGCCTTTATTAATAGAAAAATTACATCAGAATTGGATTAATTCTATTCATAATTATTCATTTCAAGAAATTGCGAAGAAAATCAGTTTTGAGCTATTGAAAGCAGATTTTTCTGAAGAAGATTTAAATGATTTGATTGATGAAGTCATTAATTTTCCGGCACCTTTGGTTTTTCTTGAAAATGATTTAGCTGTTTTAGAATTGTTTCATGGTCCTTCTTTTGCCTTCAAAGATTTTGGAGCAAGATTTATGAGTAGAATTATGGCTCATTTTTCGAGAAAAGAAGACCAATTATTAGATGTTTTAGTCGCAACTTCTGGAGATACAGGCGGTGCTGTTGCGCTGGGTTTTTTAGGTGTGGAAGGAACTCGAGTAACGATTTTGTATCCAAAAGGAAAAGTTTCTCCGATTCAAGAATTGCAATTAACAGCTAACGGCAATAACATTAGAGCAATAGAAATTGATGGAACATTTGATGATTGTCAAGCATTAGTCAAACAAGCTTTTTTAGATAAAGATTTAATCGATAATCTGAATTTAACATCTGCTAATTCAATTAATATTGCGCGATTAATTCCTCAATCTTTTTATTATTTCGAAGCTTTTGCAGAAGCTAAACGAAAAGGATTTGAAACGATTTCTTTTGTTGTTCCAAGTGGCAATTTTGGAAATATTACAGCTGGAATTTTAGCATCGAAATTAGGTTTAGAGGTGAAACAATTTGTAGCAGCAACAAATGAAAATGATACTGTTCCTAAGTTTTTAGAAACGAATACGTATTCACCAAAGTCATCAGTACAAACGTTATCTAATGCAATGGATGTCGGAAATCCGAGTAATTGGGTGCGTGTTATGGAATTTTTTGATCAAGATGTAGAAAAATTAAAATCAAAAATGATTTCGAAAGCTTTTTCGGATGATGAAACGTTGAAAGCTATAAAAGAAATCAATGAAAAATATAATTATATCGCTTGTCCGCATACTGCTATTGCGTGGTTAGCAGCGAAAGAATATCAAGCAATAAAGATGGATAAAAAAGAAGCTTTAGTATTTTTATCAACTGCTCATCCGTGTAAATTTCCTGACGTGTTTTTTGAAAACATTAGAGAAAAAATCATTTATCCTAAAGCTGTAGAAGATTTGAAGTTGAAACCATCATACAAAATTGAATTGAAAAACAATTTTTCTGATTTGAAAGAATGGTTGTTTGAGAATAATTAAATTATTGAATGGTTTAACATTAGATTTCACTAATTTCAAAGACATATTCTAAAAAGAGAATATGTCTTTTTTGTTTTTAATTGTATCTTGGTAAAGATTTATGAAAAGATTAATAATTATAGTGTGAATAGTAGTTGCCAAAATGAGTTTTAGATGTTTTGTTATTGTTTTGTTTTTTGCTTTTAATATAATAAATGCACAAGAAAAAATAAACCCGAAGTCTCAGACAGAAAAAAAAATAGAAGAATATTTAAATAAATCTTTTGACCTCTTAGGAGAAAATCTAGATTCAGCTCTTTTGTATAATAAAATGGCAGAAGATCTTGTGCAACGACTTCCAGAAAACACAAATCATGTATCGCTTTTTAAGAACATGGGAACTGTATATTTAGAAAAAGGAAATTTACCGATCGCATTAGATTATTTTTTAAAAGCTGCAAAAATTGTTGATTCTCAACTTCAAAAAGATCTCAATAATCAAACTTTTATAATTTCTAAAGTAGATTTATTAATACTTATTGGAAATTTAGAATTACGTCAAAATAATTTAGATCAAGCTTTATCATTTTATAATCGAGCAACTATAGAATCTAAAAAAGTTACAGATAAACAAATTAAACTACGAGAAAGTCTATCTATTTTAAATAATTCAGCAAGTGTATTTTCGAAGAAAAAAGACTTCAAAAAAGCATTGAAATATTATGAAGAAGCTCGAAAATTGAATGCAAGTCTTAATAATAAAAAATTAGAAGCAACTATTCTAAACAATATAGGAATTTGTCATTTAGAAAATGGAGAATATGCAACGGCAATTTTTGTGTTAGAAGAAGCTTTATCTATTCGAAAATCTATCGGAAGTCAACGAGAAATAGCACAATGTTATAATAATTTAGGAAAAGTTTATGCTTTAAAAAAACAATATACTCAAGCTAAACATTATTTTGATGAAGCTTTAGAGATTGGAAGAAAAGTAGGAAATGTAGAGTCTATTATTTATTCTTTAGAATCGTTGCGAACATTGTACGAATATACTGATAATGAAAAATTAGCCTATCGATGTTTGAAAGAATTAACCAATCTAAAGGATAGTTTATTTAATGATCAATCTGTAAAGCAAATGGCTCAGTTAGAATTAAATTATAAATTAGATAAGCAGAAATCTATTTATAAAGCTGAGTTAAAAAGTCAAGAAATTGAAAAACAAAAAAATAAAATTTTCTATTATAGTATTGCTGGAGCTTTGTTATGTGTACTTGCAATTTCTATTTTGTGGATTTATTTACAGAAATCAAAAATTAAGAATATTAATCTTTCTAAAGAAAAATTGCATTTGCAGCATAAAAATACAATCTTAGAGAAAGAAACTTTAAAAGAAGAATTAGAACTGCAAAACAGAGAAATGACAACTAAAATGATGTATTTGTTAAAAAAGAATGAATTAATCAATACAGTTGCCGAAAGATTATCCGAAATTAAAAAGAAAGCAATTCCAGAAAATCAAAAAGAAATACAAAAGTTAATTGTAGAAATGCGTCAGAAAAAAGACGATGATATATGGAATGAATTTGAAACGTATTTTACAAAAGTAAATCCAGAATTTTATTCGAAATTATACCAATTATTTCCAGATCTTACACCAAACGAAAAAAAATTATGCGCTTTTCTACGACTTAATATGTCTACAAAAGATATATCTGCGATTACCTATCAATCCGTTAATAGTATTTCTGTGTCACGTTCTCGACTTCGTAAAAAATTAAATATTCAAGGAGAAGATAAAAATTTAATTAATTTTCTTTCAACAATTTAATTTTCTGAAAAACAGTGTTTTGTAAAATATTATACCATTAATGTAAATTAAGAAATAGAAATAGTATCATTAATGTAAATATTCTTTAAGTAATTAATTTCTAGTAGAAAAGATATTTGTGGAACATTAACACAAAATATCGAATTATGAAATTAAAAAATTACGCTTTAGTCGTATTATTTGGTTTATTTGCGAATCAATCTTATGCGCAGTACATTACAACAACTGGTTTTCCGAACTCACATTCTATTTCGAATGATGGAATAATTGCGGGATATGATCAGTGGGCTGGTCCTTACTATTTATGGAATCCAAATACAGATGTAATAGAAACAATTGGTGGAATTGCACCAGGAGATAATCATGGAGGTGTTGCAACATTTTCTGAAGATGGTAAATATATCTCAGGAACAAGTATTAGTGGCGAAGACCCTACAATTGGTGAAATGTCACGATACAATACGATTACTAAACAATGGGAAACATTAGGTTACAACTACAATACAAACTTATCAGGTTCAGATTTAAGTGCAGGATATTATATTTCTGGAGATGGAAATACAGTTGTAGGATTATCATATATCAAAGGTGTTTCTTCTGAAGGACAAGAGGCTCCAAAAGCAATTGCTTATGCTTGGAACAATACAAAAGGTGTTTCAATTTTAGAAAGAAGTAGTGCAGCGTCAAGACAATCAAGAGCGAATGCTGTTTCAAGAGACGGATCAGTTGTTGTTGGTTGGGAAGATGTAAGAGGTCCTTGGAAAGCGCAAGTTTGGAAAAGGAATACAGACGGTACTTATCAAAAAGGACAATATCTTTTAATTGATCCTAAAGGCAGCGCAACGAATGAGTTTAATCAATTAGGAGAAGCAAGAGCGATTTCTGGTGATGGAAAATGGATTGGAGGAAAAAGTGACGGAGCTTATCCCAATGCATGGATTTGGAATGAAGAAAAAGGATTAGTTGACTTAGGAACTCTAGCAACACCAGATGAAAATAATGTTGTTTCTTGGGTAACTTCTATTAATTATGATGGATCGGTTGTTTTGGGTTACACAATCTCTAAACAATGGATAGATTCTGCGCCAGTTTACAAACCATTTATTTGGACAAAAGAGAAAGGAATGCAAAACTTCAACGATTATGTTACAACGACCTTAAAGTTTGATACAAAAGGAGATCAAATATATGTGCCGACAATGTTATCAGCTAATGAAAAATATATTGTAGGATGGGGATTAGATGGAACAAATGTTAAAGTTTTTAGAGTAGAACTTCCAAAGTTATCAACGGATGAAGTTGCGACTTCAGATAAAGCAACTCTATATCCAAATCCTGTAACTAACATGTTGAATATTGATTCGAAAACTCAGATTAATCAAATCAAAGTTTACAACTTAACAGGACAACAAATTTTATTAAAGGAAGCTCGTACAAAAAATCCTAAAATAGATTTATCAACTTTAAAAGCAGGAATGTATTTAGTAGAAGTGATTTCAGAATCTAACACAACAACTTATAAAGTAATCAAAAAATAACTCTCAACCGAAAAACACTTTTATGAATTTTGAAAGATGACCTTTTAGAAAAGGTCATCTTTTGTTTTTTTTATAAAGTACTGATTAACATTTTTTTGTAAAAAAATGTACGATAAATGTAATACTTGAAATTCATTTTGTATCATAAAAGTTAGTGTTTTTTTAAAGCTTTTTTTTATTGATAAAAGATATTTGTAGTGAGATTATTTAACACAAAATTTTAAAAAATTATGAATTTAAGAAAACTTTTATTAGCCTCTCTTTTAACTATTGGAGCAAATTTTGCCTATGGTCAATATATTTCTACATCGTATTTTGGTCCTCATAGTGTAGCCAACGACGGAACTGTAGTGGGGTATAAAGAATGGGGAGGTCCATATATGTTATGGCATGCGGATACAAATGAAGAAGAAGAAATTGGAGGAGTTGCACCTGGTAATAATTTTGGAGGATTAGCTGTTTTTTCAGATGATTCTAATTTTATTTCAGGAACTGCTTTTAATAATGAGCAAACGCCTTTAGCAGAACCAGCTTATTATAACCGAACTACAAAAACTTGGACAACCTTAGGTAATTTTGGAGGTTTTTCTGGAAGTGCAGCAGGTGGTGCTTTTAGTATTTCTGGTAATGGAAAAACAGTAACTGGAAATAGCTATGCAACTGGAAATAATAAAGCGTTTGGTTTTGCTTGGAGTGAAAAAGATGGATTAACTCAACTTAAAACTCAACTTGTAAATGTAAACGCTCGTGGAGAAGATATAAGTAAAGATGGTTCTACTATAGTAGGTTGGCAAGAAAATGAAATTGGACAATGGGAAGCTGCAGTGTGGCATAAAAATCCTTATGGAAAAGGTTATTTTATGTCACTTCGTTTAACAATCGATCCACAAAAAAGTACGGAAGATATTAGCAATCGTTTAGGTTGGGCAAAGACAATATCTGGAGATGGTAAGTGGATTGGTGGTAACGGAAATGGATATTATCCTAATGCTTGGATTTGGAATCAAGAAGGGGGTTTGGTTAAAATGGGAACTTTAACAAATGATCCTGGAACTACTGGTTATGTAACGACAATGACGTATGATGGCTCGGTTGTTTATGGTTATTATATTACGAAGCAATCAATCAGTGATAATCCTGTGTATCGTCCATTTATCTACACAAAAGAAGGCGGGATGAAGGATTTGAATGAATACGTAAAAAATGTATTAAAATTTGATACTAAAGGGGATAAAATTTATGTTCCAACTAAATTATCTTCTGATGGGAAATATTTATTAGGTTGGGGATTTAATACAGATACTTACGAGAAAGTTACGTTTAGAATTCAATTAAAAGATAATTTATCAACAGATGAAATTCAATCTTCTCCTAAAGCAACTTTATATCCTAATCCAGTAACTAATGTATTAAACATTGATGCGAAACAACAAATCTCAAGTGTTTCAATTTATACATTAACAGGTCAGCAAATTTTTACAAAATCATTTCAAACAAAATCTTCTACTATCGATATGTCTGCTTACAAAGCGGGAGTTTATATTGTAGAGGTTAATTCTAACGGAAAAACACAAACCTATAAAGTGATTAAAAAGTAAATTTAGAAGATTAGTTAATTTCTGAAGAGGATAGATTTTCTATCCTCTTTTTTATTACCCAATCATTAATGAAAAAAGTGTGTTGTCTGTGTTAAGATATTGATAATCGAAATGATGATTTTCTAATCGAAAAATTAATCCATCTAAATCTTCTTTCTGATCCAATTCAATTCCTACAACAGCTGGACCTGTTTCTTTGTTATTTTTTTGCGTGTATTGGAAATATGTGATGTCGTCATTTTCACCTAAAACTTCATTCACTAATTCTTTCAAAGCACCGGCACGTTGAGGAAAATTGATAATGAAATAATGTTTCAAACCTTCGTATTGTAAACTTCTTTCTTTAATTTCTTCCATTCGCGTAATATCGTTGTTGCTTCCGCTAAGCACGCAAACTACATTTTTACCTTTGATTTCTTCCTTGAAAAAATCTAAAGCAGAAACACTTAAAGCACCTGCTGGTTCTACAACAATTGCGTCTTCGTTGTATAAACGTAAAATGCTCGAGCACACTTTTCCTTCTGGAACTGCACATGTTTTTTCTAAGCCTTCTGCACAAATTTTATACGTCTTTTCTCCCGCTTTTTTTACCGCAGCTCCGTCTACAAAAGGATCAATTTTAGCTAATGAAACAGTTTGATTTTGCTTAATTGCTTCTGCCATACTAGCTGCGCCGCTTGGTTCTACACCAATAATTTTGGTAGAAGGACTTAACGTTTTTAAAACAGATATAACGCCAGAAGCTAATCCTCCACCTCCAATCGGAACAAATAGATAATCGATAGGCGTGTTACTTTGTTCTAAAATTTCTAATGCAATAGTTCCTTGACCAGCAATTACTTTTTCGTCATCAAATGGATGAATGAATGTGATATTTTCTTTCGTTGATAATTGATGTGCAAAAGCAGAAGCATCATCAAAAGTATCACCATGTAAAATGATTTCGATTTGATTTTTTCCAAACCATTTTACTTGTTTTATCTTTTGCTGAGGTGTAGTGGTAGGCATCACAATTTTACCTTTAATACCCAATTGTTGGCACGAATATGCAACTCCTTGTGCGTGATTTCCTGCACTTGCGCAGATTACACCATTTTCTTTTTCTTGTTCTGATAATTGAACGATTTTATTATAAGCACCACGTAATTTGTACGAACGGACGACTTGTAAATCTTCTCGTTTTAGATAGACATTCGCTTCAAATTGACGACTTAAATTTTCATTGAAATCGAAAGGAGTGTTTTTGGCAACTCCTTTCAAATTCATTTGTGCTAAGTTTACTTCGTCAAGCGAAACGCCTAAGGTCTCAGTTTTTTCATTTCTAAGTCCATTTGCCATAATTCACTATTTCTGAGTTTCTTTAATTTTTATAGTTAAATTTTTTAAGTTGTTTAACTACACTGTTTTTATCGTTTTCATAGCTGTCATCGCTTTACGAAGTTTTTTTCCTACAGTTTCTACCGGATGATTACGTAAAACATCATTGATATGTACCAATGTCGCATTGTCAACAGAATTATCTTTTCCGTCGTTGTAATTTTTTCCGACAACGTCTACGTTTACTTTTGTCATAAACTCTTTTAATAATGGTTTACAAGCTTGATCGAAAAGATAACAACCATATTCTGCAGTATCAGAAATAACACGATTCATTTCGAATAATTTTTTACGAGCAATTGTATTTGCAATCAATGGAGTTTCGTGTAATGATTCGTAGTAAGCAGATTCAGGTTTAATTCCTGCTTCTACCATTGTTTCGAAAGCTAATTCAACTCCAGCACGAACAAAAGCAACCATTAAGGTATAGTTGTCAAAGTATCCTTGTTCAGTAATATTTGAATCACCTGCAGGTGTTTTTTCAAAAGCAGTTTCACCTGTTTCGGCTCTCCATTTTAATAAGTTTTTATCATCATTTGCCCAATCTTCCATCATCGTTTTACTAAATTCACCAGAAATAATATCATCTTGATGTTTTTGAAATAATGGACGCATAATGTCTTTTAATTCTTCTGATAATTCAAAAGCTTTAATTTTAGCAGGATTACTTAATCGATCCATCATACCACTAACTCCACCATGTTTTAAGGCTTCTGTAATAACTTCAACTCCATATTGAACTAATTTTGAAGCATAACCAGCATCAATTCCGTTTTCAACCATTTTTTCGAAAGAAAGAATAGAACCTGTTTGTAAAAGACCACATAAAATGGTTTGTTCTCCCATTAAATCAGATTTTACCTCAGCAACAAATGATGATTTTAAAACACCTGCTCTGTCACCTCCTGTACCTACACAATATGCTTTTGCTTGATCAAGACCTTTTCCTTCGGGATCATTTTCTGGGTGAACGGCAATTAATGTTGGAACTCCAAAACCTCTTAAGTATTCTGCACGAACTTCAGAACCAGGGCATTTTGGGGCAACCATGATTACGGTAATATCTTTTCTGATTTGAACACCTTCTTCTACGATATTAAATCCGTGAGAATATAATAGTGTAGCACCTTGTTTTATAAGTGATTGAATAGTATTGATAACTTGCGTGTGTTGTTTGTCTGGTGTTAAATTTGCGACAACATCTGCATTTGGAATTAATTCTTCGAACGTACCTACTGTAAAATTATGGCTTGTTGCATTTTTCCAAGAATCTCGTTGTTGTTCAATTGCTTCTTTACGAAGAGCATAAGAAACATCTAAACCGCTATCTCGTAAATTCAACCCTTGATTTAATCCTTGAGCGCCACAGCCTATAATCACAATTTTTTTGCCTTTTAATGCATCTGTACCTTTTTCAAATTCCGTGTTATTTAGAAAATCTGCTTGTCCAAGTTGATATAATTGATCTCTTAATGATAGTGAATTAAAATAATTAGTCATTTTTGTTTTTTTTAAATAAAATTATTTGTTGAATTGTTTGTCTTTACATGGTGAAAACTGAATTGCCTTCATTTAGGAATTCATTTTCGATAACTTCTTTTGATGGTTCATCTTTTTCGAATTGCAATAATTTTTCATGGAAACCAGCACTTGCTTTTATAATGGCTATTCTTGCACCTCTTACAAATTCTATTAAGCCATATTTAGTCAATTCTTGTGTTAGATTATCGATTTCTTCACGATGGCCAGCTGTTTCGAAAACTGTATAGTCTTTTCGAATTACGACTGTATTTGCACCATATTGACGTAATAATCGTTCTACGTATGCCTTTTCTGCAATAATATTTGTTGGAACTTTGTATAAAGCTTGTTCTTGCCAAATTAATTCTTCATTATTATTGAAATAAGCTTTAAGAACATCGATTTGTTTTTCGATTTGCATGCAAAGTTTTCGAACAACTTCTTCTGATTCTTCAATAACAATTGTAAATCGGTGTACATTTTCTATTTCTGACGGAGAAGTACTTAAGCTTTCAATATTAATTTTTCTTCGGGTAAAAATTCCTGCAACTCTACCTAAAATTCCTATGGAATTTTCTGTATATAACGTAATCGTATATTCTTGTTTTGAGTCCATAATCATTTATTTTAATCTAATTTCAGAAACACTTGTACCTTGTTCTACCATAGGAAATACATTGTTTTCCTTTCCTACCATTACCTCTAAAAGGTAAGAACCATCGTGTTCTAGCATCTCTTTTAATGCCTTTTTTAAATCATTTCTTTGATCTATTTTTTGACCTTCAATTTGATATGCTTTTGCAAGAGCCACAAAATCTGGACTTGTAATATCTACAAAAGAATAGCGTTTGTCGTTGAATAATTCCTGCCATTGACGAACCATTCCTAAGAAACTATTGTTTAGGATTAGCATTTTTACTTTTGCTCCAAATTGCATAATAGTTCCCATTTCTTGTAAAGTCATTTGGAAACCTCCATCTCCACAAACCATTACGACATCTTTTTCGGGTGCTCCATACCATGCTCCAATTGCTGCAGGTAAACCAAATCCCATTGTTCCTAATCCGCCTGATGTAACTAAGAGTTTAGAATCTTTAAATTTTGCATATCGGCAAGCAGACATTTGATGTTGCCCTACGTCTGTAACAATTACAGCTTGTCCATGTGTTAACTCATTTAATGTGTTAATAACTTCAGCCATAGACAATACATCAGAAGTTGGATAAAATTCTTTTTGAATGACCTCTTTATGTTCTTCTTTTTCGAGATCTCTAAATTCTTTTAACCAATCGGTATGTTCATTTTGATCAATCAAATTAGTTAATAACGGAAGTGTTTTCTTGCAATCACCCCAAACAGGAACAGTAACTTTTACATTTTTACCAATTTCTGCTGGATCAATATCAAGATGAATTACTTTCGCTTGCTTTGCATACTTGTCAAGTCTTCCAGTTACGCGATCGTCAAATCTCATCCCTATAGCAATTAATACATCGCAATCGTTTGTTTTGACATTCGGAGCATAATTACCATGCATTCCTAATAAGCCAACATATTGTGGGTGATCTGTATCTAAAGAGCTCAATCCCATTAAAGTTGTTGCTACGGGAATTCCAGATTTTTCCAAGAAATCTTTTAATTCTTGTTCTGCTTTTCCAAGTATAATTCCTTGACCAATAATTGCAAATGGTTTCTTTGCTTGATTAATGACTTCAGCAGCAGCATTTATATATTCAACTCTTATCTGTGGTTCTGGTCTATAACTACGAACATGTGTACATTTTTCATACTTTTTCTTCTCGATAAGCTGTATTTGAGCATTTTTTGTAATATCAATTAATACAGGTCCTGGTCTTCCAGAGCGTGCAATATGAAATGCTTTTGCTAATACATCGTTAATTTCTTCTGCATCTGTAATTTGATAATTCCATTTCGTGATGGGATTAGTAATATTAATGACATCTGTTTCTTGAAAAGCATCTGTTCCTAAAAGTGAAGCAAAAACTTGTCCTGTTATACATACGATAGGATTACTATCAATCATAGCATCAGCAATACCAGTTACTAAATTTGTTGCTCCTGGACCACTTGTAGCAAAGGCTACACCTACTTTTCCTGAAGTTCTTGCGTAACCTTGAGCAGCATGAATACCACCTTGTTCATGACGAACTAAAATGTGCTCCAATTTATCTTTGTAATCATATAAAGCATCATATATAGGCATAATTGCTCCACCTGGATATCCAAAAACTGTTGTAACTCCTTCATATAATAAAGCATTAATAATAGCTTGAGAACCTGAAACTTGATTTTTACTATCTGTCAGTAAGACATCCTTCTGAAGCGTTTCTAACTTGTTTTGCGTATTTGTATAAGATTCCATTTTTTACTTTTAATGCAGGTTGTTTCCAATTATTTTTTCGTTCTGTTAAAGTTTTTTCATCAACTAATAAGTTCAATTGTTTTTTGTTGATGTCAATTTCGATGAGGTCATCGTTTTCTACCAAAGCGATAGGACCTCCTTCAAAAGCTTCTGGTGTGATATGACCGACGACAAAACCATGCGTTCCACCACTAAATCGACCATCTGTAATTAAAGCAACTTTATCTCCTAAACCTGCACCAATAATGGCTGAAGTTGGTTTCAACATTTCAGGCATTCCTGGACCACCTTTTGGGCCTTCGTTGCGAATTACAATTACACTTCCTGCTTTTATTTGTAAATCTTCGATTGCTTTTAAAACTTCAACTTCGCTGTTGAAAACTTGTGCTTTCCCTTTGAAATAATAACCTTCTTTTCCAGATATTTTCGAGACAGATCCTTTTGGAGCTAAGTTTCCGTAAAGCATTTGTAAGTGACCTGTTTCTTTGATAGGTTGTTCTAATGGAAGAATGATTTTTTGATTAGAGAAATCTAATTCTTCAACATTTTCTAAATTTTCTGCAATGGTTTTTCCTGTAACTGTTAAACAATTTCCATCAATCAGATTTTCTTTTAGCATATATTTCATCACAGCCGGAATTCCACCAATTTTACTTAAATGTTCCATTAAGTATTTTCCACTTGGTTTTAAATCCGCTAAAACAGGAGTTTTATCATTGATAGCTTGAATATCATCTAAGGATAATTCAATATCCATTGTAGCTGCGATTGCTAATAAATGAAGTACTGCATTTGTACTACCACCTAAAACAACAATTACTTTTATCGCGTTTTCTAATGAGTTTTTTGTGATGATATCACTTGGTTTGATATCTTTTTCTAAGAGATTTTTCAAAAATTTTCCTGCAGTCAAACATTCATTTTTCTTCTCTTGGCTTAATGCAGGGTAAGATGAAGAATAAGGTAAGCTCATACCTAAAGCTTCGATTGCAGCAGCCATTGTGTTGGCAGTGTACATTCCGCCACATGCACCTGGACCAGGACAGGCATTCTGAATAATTCCGCAAAAATCTTTATCATCAATTTTTCCATTCAGCTTTTTTCCTAAAGCTTCAAATGCAGATACGATGTTTAATTCTTCCTCTTTGTAATGTCCTGGAGCAATAGTTCCTCCATAAACCATAATAGAAGGTCGGTTTAATCTTCCCATTGCCATAATTGATCCTGGCATATTTTTATCACAACCTGGAATAGTGATTACACCATCGTAAAAGTGTGCTGCACAAACGGCTTCTATAGAATCTGCAATAACTTCTCTACTCACCAAAGAGTAACGCATTCCCGATGTTCCATTTGTGATTCCGTCGCTAATTCCGATTGTGTTGAATTTTAGTCCAATCAAATCTTCATCCTTCATTCCGTCTTGTACCAACTGTGCAAATTGGTTAAGGTGCATATTGCAAGTATTTCCATCGTACCCCATACTTGCAATACCGATTAAAGGTTTTTTTAGGTCTTCGTTAGTTAGGCCAATCCCATGTAACATAGCTTGTGATGCGGGTAAACTATCATCTTGCGTTACGGTTCGGCTGTGTTTGTTAAGTGCTTGATTGTTGTTGTTCATTGTTGTTTATTTGATATTTTGTTCATATAAAATCATAAAAAAAGCCACCCTGTTATAGGTGGCTCATAAAAAATTGTTCAAAAAATTTGTCATAACACCACCTTTCCTAATCGTAAGACTAAGACCAAAATAATAATGATAATAATGACAAATGAATGTTGCATAATGCTGTTTTGTTTATATTTTTCTAAAATTGTTTAAAATAAAAAAGCCACCTCGTAAAGAAGTGGCTTTAATTGTTATTTTGTATGTACACAACTAATTACCACTCCTTGGAATAAGAATGACTAAAATAATCAAGTTGATAATGTTGTGAACTAATTTCATTTTTTACTTTTGATTATTCAAAGCTAGAGTTATTTTATTTTAAATAAGTCAAGTTTTTTTATTTTTTATTTGAAAAAATATCATTTATTTAAAATTCGCATTTATTAATTGCTTTTTTTAAAGATTGTTTAAAAATAAGCTTAATAAATTTTATATTTGCAAAACTTTGGAACAGAAAACCATTCACAACGTTTTTAGCTTATACGATTCTTCAGATTTCGTACAGAAGCTTATTGTCAATTTTAAAAATAATCCACAGCATAAAGTTAATATCAAAGGATTTTTGGGATCAGGATTGAGTATTTTAACAGGTCACTTATATGATCGTGTTGCTCGTCCTACGCTTCTAATTTTTGATGATAAAGAAGAGGCAGCTTATGTGTTGAATGATTTAGAAACTTTGTTTGATAAAGAACAAATTCTATTTTTTCCATCTTCATATAAGCGTCCTTATGAGATAGAGGAGGTAAACAATGCAAATGTGGTAATACGAACAGAAGTGTTAAACGTGCTTTCACATTCTAAACGTCCCAAAATTATTGTAACCTACGCAGAAGCATTGTCTGAAAAAGTGGTAACGAAAAAAGCGTTGACAACAAATACATTGAAAGTAAAAGTTGGAAATGATTTGGGAATAGATTTCTTGACAGAAGTTTTATCATCTTATAATTTTCATCGAGTAGATTTTGTTTCAGAACCTGGTGAATTCTCGATTCGTGGTGGAATTATTGATGTTTTTTCGTTTTCGAACGAGCATCCGTACCGAATTTCGTTGTTTGGAGATGAGGTTGAAACAATCAGAACATTTGATATCGAAAATCAATTGTCAATTGCGACGACAAAAGAAATTACGATTATTCCTAATCTTGAAAGTAAATCGATCAACGAAAAACGAGAAAGTTTCTTAGAATATATACCAAAAGATAGTTTAGTTATAGCAAAAAACATTTCAGTTTTAGCAAAACAAATCACCAGAAATTTTGAACAAGCTGAATCTGCTTTCTCAGAACTGAAAGGTGAAATTAAACAAGCTGAACCGAATCAATTATTTTTGAATGAAAATGGATTTCTTCAACAAATTTCAACATTTGGAGTGATCGAATGCTCGATGAAGTCCTATTTTGAAACAGTAGAAGAAATTGAATCACCATTTAAACCTCAACCAAGTTTTAACAAACAATTCGAATTATTAATTGATGATTTGAATGAGCATAAAACAGAAGGTTTTAAAAATGCATTGATTTGTTCGAATGAAAATCAAATCAAACGTTTCGAAGAAATCTTTGATGATATCGGGAAGGAAGTTTCTTATATTCCAGTTTTAGGATCTATTTATCAAGGTTTCATCGATGAAGAAATTAAGTTAACGTGTTACACGGATCATCAAATTTTTGGTCGTTACCATAAATTCAATCTTCGAAATTCGTTTTCAAAGAAAGAAGCAATTACACTAAAAGAAATCAATTCGTTGCAAGTAGGTGATTTTGTAACGCATATTGATTATGGAATCGGAAAGTTTGCTGGTTTAGTGCGTCTGAATAATAATGGTGTAACGCAAGAATCAATCAAACTGATTTATCAAAACAATGATATTCTCTACGTTAATATTCATTCGTTACATAAAATTGCTAAGTTTAGAGGAAAAGATGGACAAGAGCCAAAAATCTCAAAACTAGGGTCGCCAGCTTGGAAAAACTTAAAAAATAAAACAAAAGCGAAGGTTAAAGAAATAGCCTTTGATTTGATCAAATTATATGCGAAACGCCGTGCTAGAAAAGGTTTTGCATATTCGCCAGACACCTATTTACAAAATGAATTGGAAGCTTCTTTTATCTATGAAGATACGCCAGATCAATTCAAAGCGACACAAGATGTAAAAGCAGATATGGAATCGGATCGTCCGATGGATCGTTTGGTTTGTGGTGATGTTGGTTTCGGAAAAACGGAAGTTGCGATTCGTGCAGCAATGAAAGCTGCTGTAGACGGAAAACAAGTTGCAGTTTTAGTGCCAACAACGATTTTAGCTTTTCAACATTTCAAGACATTTTCTGAGCGTTTGAGAGATTTGCCAGTTAAAGTTGCTTATCTCAATCGATTTGTAACAGGTGCTAAGAAAAAAGCTGTTTTAGATGGTTTAAAATCCGGTCAAGTCGATATTGTGATTGGAACACATCAATTGGTTAATCCAAAAATCGAATACAAAGATTTGGGATTATTGATTGTAGATGAAGAGCATAAATTTGGTGTTGGAGTAAAAGATAAACTGAAAACACTGCGTGAAAATATTGATACCTTAACATTAACAGCGACACCAATTCCTCGTACACTTCAATTTTCGTTGATGGCTGCTCGAGATTTGTCAGTGATAAAAACGCCTCCGCCCAATCGTCAGCCTGTCGATACACAGTTGGTAGGATTTAATGAAGAGGTTTTTCGTGATGCAATTATGTACGAAATGCAACGAGGTGGACAGGTTTATATTATTCATAATCGTGTGCAATCTCTTAAAGATGTAGCGGGAATGGTGCAACGTTTGGTTCCTGATGCGCGTGTTGCAATTGGTCATGGACAAATGGAAGGGAAAGAATTAGAAGCTGTTTTGTTAGATTTTATTGATGGTCGATATGATGTTTTTGTTTCGACAACGATTATCGAATCTGGTTTAGATGTTCCGAATGCCAATACAATTTTGATTAATGATGCGCAGAATTTTGGTTTGGCAGATCTGCATCAAATGCGTGGTCGTGTAGGTCGTAGTAATCGAAAAGCATTTTGTTATTTAGTGGCGCCTCCCTTATCGGTTTTAACTGATGAAGCGCGTAAACGATTGCAGGCAATTGAGCAATTTTCAGATTTAGGTTCAGGATTTAACATTGCAATGAAAGATTTAGAAATACGTGGTGCAGGAAACCTATTGGGTGCTGAGCAAACTGGATTTATGACGGATATCGGATTTGAAACCTATCAAAAAATCTTGAATGAGGCGATCGAAGAATTGAAAGAAACAGATTTCAAAGATTTGTTCGAAGATCAAAAATCTGGAGAAGAAAAATCTTATGTTTCAGATGTGCAGATTGATTCTGATTTACAAATTATGTTCCCTGACGAATATATCGAAAGTTCTGAAGAGCGTTTATTGTTGTATAAAGAATTAGCTGATATTGAGACTGAAATAGATTTACAAACATTTAAAAATAATTTAATTGACCGTTTCGGTAAATTACCTATTGAGGCAGAAAACTTATTAGAATCAATTCAGTTAAAATGGATCAGTAAAAAATTAGGTTTTGAACGTATTGTTATGAAAAAAGGTGTGCTTTTGGCATATTTTATCAATAAACCTCAAAGTGAATTTTATCAATCAAACGAATTTAGATTAATTTTAAATTACGTTCAAAATAACCCTAAAAACATCAGTTTTAAGGAAAAATCACCCAAAAAAGGAGAAGAGTATCCTACTTTGTTGCTTCGTTTTGAACATATAAAAACAGTGCACGAAGCACTTCAAAATTTGCGAAATTTATTAATTCATTAACTTTTTTAAGTTTTAATTAGTAATCTAATAAAATACATAGGGAGAATTGACCAAGTTGTTAGTTCTTCCTTTTTATTAGTATAGACTAAAATTCCGATATAAATAAATAGTATTATATTTATCATATCAAGAACTGTAACTTGCTGAATACTAATTTACATAAATAATGTGATATTTTATTATTATTTTTATCGATAAAATATTAGTTGGAAAAAATAGTAAAGTAGTTATGGAAACAGCATCAAGTTATATTCCTATTCTCATTCTTTTTGTCGTTGCTTTTGCGTTCGTTGCGGGAACTATTGTTGCGACACATTTGCTTGGGCCATCAAGAAAAACAGACGAAAAATTAGAAAACTTCGAGTCTGGAATTGAGAAAGTAGGAAATGCAAGACAGCCTTTTGCAATTAAATACTTCCTAGTAGCCATTTTATTCGTGTTGTTTGATGTAGAAGTAATTTTCTTTTATCCATACGCAGCGAATTTCAAAGAATTAGGTTGGGAAGGATTTGCAGCAGTTGCAACATTTGTCGGTTTATTCTTCGTAATGTACATATATGTGCGCAAAAAAGGAGCTCTTAATTGGGAAAAATAGGGCGATTAATATCTAAAATAATAGTATAATGATTCATAATAAAAGACCAGTAACACACAATACCAATGTGAAGATTGTAGAGTCTCCAGGTGGTTTTGAAGGTGAGGGTTTTATGGCAATGCAATTATCAAAAGTAGTTGGATTAGCGCGTAAAAACTCAATTTGGCCTTTACCATTTGCGACAAGTTGTTGCGGAATCGAGTTTATGGCGACAATGGGTTCGACATACGATTTGGCACGTTTTGGATCTGAACGTTTGGCTTTTACGCCTCGTCAGTGCGATTTGTTGATGGTAATGGGTACAATTTCTAAAAAAATGGCTCCAGTTCTGAAACAAGTTTACATTCAAATGGCAGAACCTCGTTGGGTAATTGCAGTAGGTGCTTGTGCAAGTTCAGGAGGAATTTTTGATACATATTCGGTTTTACAAGGAATTGACGAAGTTATTCCGGTAGACGTTTATGTGCCAGGTTGTCCACCTCGTCCAGAAGCAATTATTGATGGAGTAATGCGTATCCAAGAGTTGGTAGAGTCAGAAAGTGTTCGTCGTAGAAGTAGCGATGAATATCAACAACTTTTGGCAAGTTATGGAATTAAATAAGCTGAAATAATGGACAATTCATTTATAAAAGACCGTTTGGTTCAGAAGTTTCAAGAAAATATAGTTGGATACGAAGAAAACTTTGGTGTATTAACAATTCATGCTAACAAAGATTTCAATTTAAAGATTCTACAATATTTATATGATGAAGAGCAATTAGCGTTCAAATTCTTGAAAGATTTAACGGCGATTCATTATCCAAATAATGTTGGAGAAGAATTAGTTGTAACCTACTTAGTATATAATATGTACGAGAATGTTGAAGTTCGTTTAAAATTTGCTTTGCCAATCGAAAAACCTTCGATTTTTACAGCAACTAAACTATTCGAAACTGCAAACTGGTTAGAACGTGAAGCGTATGATTTCTATGGAGTTGATTTTGTTGGACATCCAAATTTAATTCGTGTCATGAATGTTCCAGAAATGGACTATTTTCCTTTACGCAAAGAGTTCCCATTAGAGGATCAAACGCGTAAAGATAAGGACGACGATATGTTTGGTCGTGGTGGAGACTTCAATTATGGAGGTTTTAATTTAAAAGCAAATTAACCATGGGAAAAGAGAAAACTAAAAAATCAAAGCATCTTGATCTTCCAGATGGTTCGTTAGAAAAAAGCACAATTACCTTAAACTTAGGGCCTACGCATCCTGCAACACATGGGGTATTTCAAAATATTTTAGAGATTGATGGTGAAATCATCAAATCTGCGGTTCCTACAGTTGGGTATATTCACCGTGCTTTTGAGAAAATTGCTGAACGCAAACCTTTGTATCAAATTACACCTTTAACAGACCGTTTGAACTATTGTTCAGCTCCGTTAAATAACTTAGGTTGGCACATGACAGTAGAGAAATTTGTAGGAATTGAAGTTCCAAAACGAGTTTCTTATTTACGTGTAATCATTATGGAATTAGCTCGTATTGCGGATCATATCGTATGTAATTCGATTATGGGAGTTGATACAGGAGCGTTTACAGGATTCCTTTACATGATGAAATATCGTGAGTTGATTTATGAGATCTACGAAGAAATTTGTGGTTCTCGTTTGACGACGAATATTGGTCGTATTGGTGGTTTCGAACGTGATTTTTCTGAAACTGCATGGACAAAAATTCATCGTTTCGTAAAAGAGTTTCCAGATGTTTTAACAGAGTTCGAAAACTTATTCTTACGTAATCGAATCTTTATGGATCGTACACAAGGAGTAGGAGGGATTTCTGCTGAGCGTGCATTAAATTATGGTTTTACAGGGCCAAACTTACGCGCGGCTGGTGTAGATTATGATTTACGTGTAGCGAAACCTTATTCTCGTTACGAAGAATTCGAATTCGATATTCCGGTTGGTACAACGGGAGATTGTTACGATAGATTCTTAGTTCGTGGTCAAGAAATGTGGCAAAGTTTAAGCATTGTCAAACAAGCAATTGCAAAGATTGATGCATTAGAAGGTGAAGAAGCAACGCAATATCATGCTGATGCTCCAGACTTCTATTTACCATTAAAGAAAGATGTTTACACAAAAATGGAAGCGTTAATCTATCACTTCAAAATTATTATGGGAGAGGTAGATATGCCAAAAGGAGAAATTTATAATTCAATAGAAGCTGCAAATGGTGAGTTGGGTTATTATTTCGTTTCTGATGGTGGACGTTCGCCATATCGTTTACATTTCCGTAGACCTTGTTTCATTTATTATCAAGCTTATCCAGAATTGATCCAAGGATCAATGATTTCAGATGCCATTATTACAATGAGTAGTTTGAATTTGATTGCTGGAGAATTAGATGCTTAATAAAAATTATTAAAAATGGCAATTCAATTTTCAGAAGAAACACAACAAAAAGTAGATAAAATCATTGCACGTTATCCAGCGGATAAAAAACAAAGTGCTTTGATTCCTTTACTTCATGTGGCACAAGCTGAGTTTGGTGGTTGGTTAGACACACCTCATTTAGATTATGTTGCAGAAGTATTAGAAATTTTACCAGTAGAAGTTTACGAAGTAGCTTCTTTTTATTCAATGTTTAACCTAAATCCCGTAGGGAAATATGTGTTAGAAGTTTGTCAAACAGGACCTTGTATGTTAAATGGGTCAGACAAAATTATCGAACACATCAAATCAAAGTTAAATATCGAAGCTGGAGGAACTTCGACTGATGGTTTATTTACCTTAAAACCAGTCGAATGTTTAGGAGCGTGTGGTTATGCACCAATGATGCAGTTAGGGAAAACTTATCGTGAGCATTTGACGATCGAGAAAGTAGACGAGTTATTAGAGGAATTGAAAAAATTAGCATAATGGGACAAAAATTACTGTTAAAAAATATTGATGTTCCAGGAATTCGTCATTACCAAGCTTATCGCGAAAACGGTGGTTATGCAAATGCAGAAAAAGCATTTAAAATGACAGCTGACGAAATCTTAGAAGAAGTAAAAACTTCGGGTTTAAGAGGTCGTGGTGGAGCAGGTTTTCCAACTGGAATGAAATGGAGCTTTTTGGCAAAACCAGAAGGTGTTCCAAGACACTTGGTGGTTAATGCAGACGAATCAGAACCAGGAACGTTCAAAGACCGTTTCTTGATGGAATATATTCCTCATTTATTAATTGAAGGAGTTTTGATTTCATCATTCTGCTTAGGTTCTAATACATCATTCATTTATATCCGTGGAGAATATGCGTGGGTTGCAGAAATTTTAGAAGAAGCAATCGACGAAGCAAAAGCTGCAGGATGGTTAGGTAAAAACATTCAAGGAACAGGTTTCGATTTAGAAGTTTATGTTCAGCGTGGTGGTGGAGCTTACATCTGTGGTGAAGAAACGGCATTGTTAGAATCGTTAGAAGGTAAACGTGGAAATCCACGTCTTAAACCACCTTTTCCTGCTGTTAAAGGTTTGTGGGGAAGACCAACGGTTGTAAACAATGTAGAAACAATTGCTGCAATTGTTCCAATTATTGAAATTGGAGGAGAGGCATATTCTAAAATTGGAGTTGGTCGTTCTACAGGAACTAAATTAATTTCTGCTTGTGGTAATATCAATAAACCAGGCGTTTATGAAATTGATATGACAATCACAGTTGAAGAATTTATTTATTCAGATGAATATTGTGGAGGAATTCCAAACGGAAAACGTCTTAAAGCATGTATTCCTGGAGGAAGTTCTGTGCCAATTGTTCCAGCAAACTTATTGTTAAAAACTGCCGAAGGTAAACCTCGTTACATGAATTACGAAAGTTTATCAGAAGGTGGTTTCCAAACAGGAACGATGATGGGTTCTGGAGGATTTATCGTTTTAGATGAAGATCAAGACGTGGTTTATCATACCTACACATTAGCTCGTTTCTATCGTCACGAATCATGTGGACAATGTTCACCTTGTCGTGAAGGAACAGGTTGGATGGAGAAAATCTTGAAACGAATCGATGAAGGAAAAGGAAAAATGTCTGACATCGAATTGTTATGGGATGTTCAACGTAAAATCGAAGGAAATACAATTTGTCCATTAGGAGATGCAGCGGCTTGGCCAGTTGCAGCTGCAATTCGTCACTTCCGTGATGAGTTCGAGTGGCATATTAATAATCCGGAAGAATGTTTGACGCGTAATTTTGGTTTAGCACATTATGCTGATCCAATCGAAATAAAAGAAACCGCAAATTAATACGAAGATGGCAGAAGAAACACCATTATTTAAAGTTACCATCGATAACGAAACGATTGAAGTACCTGCGGGAACAACGATCCTTCAAGCCGCTCGTATGATTGGTAAAGAAGTAGCACCTCCAGCGATGTGTTACTACGGTAAATTAGAAAACACAGGAGGAAACTGTAGAACTTGTTTGGTAGAAGTATCAAAAGGTAGTGAAGCAGATCCTCGTCCAATGCCAAAATTGGTTCCATCATGTCGTACAACGGTTATGGACGGAATGGTTGTTGGTAATAAAACGTCTGAACGTACAGTTGAGGCACGTAAAGGGATTGTTGAATTATTATTAATCAATCACCCTTTAGATTGTCCAGTGTGTGATCAGGCAGGAGAATGTAAATTACAAGATTTAAGTTACGAGCATGGAGCAGAAGCTACGCGTTACGAATTTGATCGTCGTACATTCCCGAAAGAAGATTTAGGTCCAAATATTCAGTTGAACATGAACCGATGTATTTTATGTTATCGTTGTGTAAAAACTGCGGATCAAATCACAGGTTGTCGTGAGCATGGTGTAATGAATCGTGGAGATCACGCTGAAATTTCAACACATATTAACAAAAGTTTAGATAACGAATTTATCGGAAATATTATTGATGTTTGTCCAGTAGGAGCATTAACAGATAAAACGTTCCGTTTCAAAAACCGTGTTTGGTTCTTGAAACCAGTTGATGCACATCGCGATTGTCCTACTTGTTCTGGTAAAGCGCAAGTGTGGTTCCGTGGAAACGAAGTTTTTCGTGTAACAGCTCGCAAGGATGAATTTAACGAAGTAGAAGATTGGATTTGTAACACTTGTCGTTTTGATAAAAAAGACATCAACGATTGGACGTTAGAAAAACCATCAGAAGTTTCTAAAGATTCTGTTGTTCGTCAAGGTCATTACTTTGAGAATAAAGTAGAACCAAATGAAACACTTCCGAAAGTAATCAAACGCGATCCAAAAATTTTATTAGATATTCATACCGTTTCTGAAGTAAACGAACCAAATCGTGATTTATCTAAAATTGATGGACCAGCAACAAGTAAAGATTTTAAAGATTAATCATTCGTAAATAAAATTAACAAAAATGACAGAAGAATTTATTGCTGATGCATTAGAAAAGTTAGCTTTAGTAGGCGTAATGATTGGTTTTGCATTAGTTGTTGCCATGTACTCTACTTGGGCTGAACGTAAAGTTGCAGCATTCTTACAAGATCGTATCGGACCAAACCGCGCAGGTATTTTTGGTTTATTACAACCGCTTGCAGATGGTTTAAAATTATTCTCTAAAGAGGAAATTACACCAAAAGATTCGAATAAATTTTTATTCATCTTAGGTCCATCTTTGGCAATGATTGTAGCTTGTATGACAGGTGCAGTTATTCCATGGTCGACAGCTTTCGAGATTGGAGATCGCGTAGTTATTCCACAAATTGCAGATGTAAACATCGGATTTTTATACATCTTAGGTGTATTAAGTTTGGGTGTATATGGAATTATGATTGGTGCTTGGGCATCGAACAACAAATACTCATTAATGGGAGGTTTGCGTGCAGCTTCGCAGATTATTTCGTACGAATTACCAATGGGAATCGTGTTAATCACAATTTTGATGATGACAGGATCTTTAAAATTGAGTGATATTGTACATTATCAACAAGAACATGCTTGGTTTATCTTATTACAACCATTAGGATTTATCATTTTCTTGGTATGTTCTTTCGCAGAAACAAATCGTACACCTTTCGATTTACCAGAAGCAGAAAACGAGTTGGTAGGTGGTTATCACTCAGAATATTCTTCGATGAAAATGGGATTCTTCTTATTCGCAGAATACATCAACATGTTTATTAGTGCAGTGGTAATTTCTACCTTATATTTTGGTGGATATGATATCCCTTTTGTAGACGATGCAACATTAGTAAACTCTATCGGAGTAAATGGAACGGCAATTCTTAATTTCCTTTCATTATTCGGTAAAGCTTGTTTCTTCATCTTCTTCTATATGTGGGTTCGTTGGACGATTCCTCGTTTCCGTTACGATCAATTAATGAATTTAGGTTGGAAAAAATTATTGCCTTTAGCATTGATCAATATGTTAATTACAGGCTTAGTGATTTTATTATTAAACAATTAGAATCATCAAAATCATTAGAAATATGAAACCAATTACAAATAGATTAAAACAAGTAGAACGTAAACCCCTTACTTTTTGGGAAAGTATTTATTTGATTTCTATCGCAAAAGGGTTGATGATTACATTGAAGCACTTCTTTTCGAAGAAAGCAACAATTAGTTATCCAGAAAAACAAAGACCGTTTAGTCCTGTATTTAGAGGATTACACGTTTTGAATAGAGACGAAGAAGATCGCGAAAACTGTACAGCTTGTGGACTTTGTGCCTTGGCTTGTCCAGCAGAAGCAATTACAATGGAAGCGGCAGAAAGACTTCCTGGTGAAGAAAACCTTTACCGTGAAGAAAAATATGCGGCGAAATATGAAATTAACATGTTACGTTGTATTTTCTGTGGATTTTGTGAGGAAGCTTGTCCAAAAGATGCTGTTTATTTATCGCAAACAGTTCCACCAGCAAGTTTCAAACGTCAAAACTTTATCTATTCGAAAGAAGATTTATTAATCCCGAAAAAAGCTACAAATTAATGGAATTACCTATCATTTTATTCTATGTTTTGTCGAGCTTAACGGTGTTAAGTGCGCTACTAATGGTGTTCAGTAAAAACCCTGTACATTCCATTTTATATTTAATCGTAACATTCTTCTGCATCAGCGGACATTATGTATTGCTAAACGCGCAGTTTTTGGCAATTGTAAACGTTATTGTCTATGCCGGAGCAATTATGGTATTGTTCTTATTCGTGGTGATGTTGATGAACTTGAATAGTGAAAAGAAATCATTTGGTCGACCAGCAAAAATAGTAGCAGCGAGTTTAATCTCCTTGTTATTTGTTGCCTTGACAATTGGTATTTTCTCACAAAATCAAGCTTCTGCAAACACAGCTGTAGAAATGGGAACAGGTGATTTAGGATTGATTCACAACTTAGGATCATTGTTGTATTCAGAATATGTTTTACCATTCGAGTTGAGCAGTATTTTGTTTATTTCTGCAATGATTGGAGCGGTGATGTTATCGAAAAAGGACGAAGAATTATTGGATTAAATATAAAAAGTAAAAGATGTTACCAATCAGTTATTATATTACTTTATCATTAATCCTATTCGGAATAGGAATGGCTGGCGTAATGATTCGTCGTAACGCAATTGTCATTTTTATGTGTATAGAATTGATGTTAAATTCTGTGAATTTGTTGCTAGTAGCGTTCTCAAAAATGCACTATCATGCAAATCCAGCATTAGAAAAAGGAACAGATGCACAACTTTTAGTATTCTTTATTATGGTTGTAGCCGCGGCTGAGGTTGCTGTAGGATTATCAGTGATAATTTTATTGTTCCGCAAAGTATACTCGGTAGATATTAATGTGTTAAATCGTTTAAAAGGTTAAGAATGGAGCAGTATATATGGTTAATTCCTTTGATTCCATTCATCGGATTTTTGATTAACGGTTTAGGACGAAATGTACTTTCTAAAAGCTTAGTGACTTTCATTGGAAGTGGAGCAGTTTTGGCAAGTTTCATTTTATCAATCATGGTTTTTATGTCAGTTCCATCAGGAGCAGATGCACAGCCATTAATTTTTAAGGCATTTGATATTATCAATATTCCAACTTTACAAGTTCCGTTTGCATTTCAAATTGATGCATTAACGAGTTTGTTTTTGTTAATTATTACAGGAGTTGGATTTTTAATTCACGTGTATAGCTCGGCTTATATGAGCGAAGACAAAGGATTTGCAAAATTCTTTTCTTACCTAAATTTATTCATCTTCTTTATGTTGATCCTTGTAATGGGAAACAACTTTGTAATGATGTTTATAGGTTGGGAAGGAGTAGGATTATGTTCTTTCTTGTTAATTGGTTTTTGGTTTACAAATCCAGAATATATCAAAGCGGCAAAGAAAGCTTTCATCATGAACCGTATTGGAGATGTTGGATTTTTATTGGCGATGTTTTGGATTTTCAAAGAATTTGGAACATTAGAATATGTAAAAGTATTCAACCAATTAGCAATTGATCCATCTGCATTTACAGGTTTTGTATTAACAGGAATCACATTATTGTTATTCTTAGCAGCAACAGGTAAATCGGCTCAATTACCATTATTTACTTGGTTACCAGACGCGATGGCAGGACCAACACCAGTTTCAGCACTTATTCACGCTGCAACAATGGTAACGGCTGGTATTTTTATGATTACGCGTTGTAATGAATTGTTTACTGCAGCTCCATTGACTTTAGAAATTATTCAGTACATAGGAATTGCAACAGCATTTATTACAGCAACTATTGCAATGCGTCAAAACGATATCAAAAAAGTGTTGGCATATTCTACTGTTTCTCAGTTAGGATTAATGTTTGCAGCAATTGGTTCTGGAGCATATATAGCAGCTGTTTTTCACGTAATGACGCACGCTTTCTTCAAAGCACTATTATTCTTAGGAGCAGGTTCTGTAATTCACGGAATGCACCATGAGCAAGATATGCGCAAAATGGGAGGTCTGAAAAAATACATGAAAATTACACATATCACTTTCTTGATCGGATGTTTGGCAATCGCTGGTATTCCAGGTTTATCAGGTTTCTTCTCGAAAGATGAAATGTTATTAGGAATGTTTGTTTCTAACCCAGTTATTTACGGAATTGGATTTATCGTTTCTGTAATGACAACATTCTATATGTTCCGTTTATATGCAATGACTTTCTTAGGAGATTTACGTAGTAAAGATGCTCATCCGCACGAAAGTCCAGCAGCAATGACAATTCCATTAATCATCTTAGCAGTTCTTTCTGTTATTGCAGGTTATATCGGAATTCCAGCATTATTTATGCAAGACGGTCATAAGCTTCAAACTTTCTTAAGTGGAGTTGTTTCTATCGGAGAGGCTCATCATGTTTCTCATTCAACAGAATGGATGATGATGGGAGCTTTATTATTATGTGTTCTTGGTGCAATTTTTTATGCGATTAAGAAATACACAAATTATGTAGATGGTGAAGCAACAGGAATTGCAAAATTCTTTGAAGATAAATGGTACATCGACGAATTATACGACAATGCAATTGTAAAACCATTGTTCGAGTTAGGTGATGTCTTGAAAAAATATGTAGAAAAAGCAGGAATTGCAGCTTTCGTTTTAGGAGTTGGAACTGTTTCTGGTCGCGCATCAAAAAATGTACGTCAGCTACAAAACGGAAATGTAGGATTCTATATTATGCTAATGGTTGTAGGAATCGTAGCAGGTATCGCAATCTTTTTTATGGGGTATTTAATTTCAAAATAGGTTAGTAATGCTTTTATCTTTATTTATCATATTACCATTAATAGTAGGAGTTTTTATGCTATTAATGCAAGGTCAAAAACCACAAAGATGGTTAGGAGCATTCGTTGGCGGAGCATTGTTAGCGTTATACTTGTTTATCACTTGTAAAGGAGGTAACAACGAGTTAACGTTCCAAACTCAATGGTTCAATTTCAACAGCGTTAAAACTTATTTTGCGTTAAATGCTCAAGGTTTAGGTGGCTTGATGTTACTTTTATCTAACTTCACTTATTTGGCTTTATTTGTTTATTTATCAACAACTAAACAAAAATATTCAAATACGTTTTACGGATTATTATTAATCACTTTAGCAGGATTAAATGGAGTTTTCTTAGCAGAAGATTTAATTTTATTCTATTTCTTCTGGGAAGTTGTTTTAATTCCGGTTTATTTCTTAATTGGATTATTTGGAATTGGGAAAGATAAAATTCGCGCAAATATGACGTTCTTCTTATACACGATTTTAGGATCGATGTTTATGTTAGGAGGAATTATTTACATCGGATTTTTCTTACAACCAGCATCGTTTTTATTAACAGATGTTGTACAAGTAACAGGACCACATTATTCAACAAACACTGCGCTGGCATTGTTATTCTTAATCGCTTTTGTGATTAAAATTCCAATCTTCCCATTTCACACATGGCAACCAACCATCTATAAAACATCTCCAACTCCATTAACAGTTGTACTTTCAGCTTTGATGGCGAAAATGGGATTATTTGCAGTGGTTACTTGGTATTTGGGGATGTTCCCAACGATTTCAGAATTGTTCAAATACATTACGTACATCGCAATTTTCGGATTAGTTTACGCGTCGTTAATCGCATTGAGTGCAAAAAATGTAAAGAAAATTATTGCATATAGCTCGATTGCTCACTTGGCTTTAATTTTTGTTTCTATATTTTCAGAATTAGCAAATGGTGTAACAGGAGCTTATTTTCAAATGTTTTCACATGGTTTAGTAGTTTTAGGATTATGGTTATGTGTAGATATTATGGAAAGAAAATATGATTTGACAGATATTAAATCGATTGGTGGTTTAGCGAAAGTTGATCCAACATTATCTATCTTATTCATGATATTCGGTTTAGCAAACGTAGCATTACCATTGACAAGTTCATTCATCGGAGAGTTTATGATGCTTTCAGCATTGTTTACACACAATCCAGTTTTATGTGTGGTAGCTTGTTTAGGTGTTATTTTATCTGCCGTTTATACGTTGAGATTATCAAGTGCATTATTGTTTGGAGAAGTAAAAAACATCAAACAAAAAGATGCTCAAAAAGGAGGTTTTGGACCAATTGCAGTATTATCTGTCATTGCAATCATTGTGATCATCTTAGGAGTTTATCCAACACCAATTTTTAATTTATTAGCACATTAATCATTTTTGAATAAATAGATATGAATACGATTATTTTATCAGCACTTTCAGGTATTATTTTGATGTTTAGTGGATTCTACATCAAAAATAATCGTGCCTTAAATATTCTTTCGGTTGTTCTGTTTTTCGGAATGATTGTAGGAGGAATTTTCGATTTGAAAGGTTGCTCAATGTTTGCAGGAAAATTCGATAATATGATCGGACAATCGCTTTACGGCGTTTCGTTCTTTATCGCATTGGCTGGATTGGCAATTTTTTACTTATTGCTGAACAAAGATTCTTTCGGAAAAGTAGGAAAACATGTGGCTGAATATTATGCCTTGATTTTCTTCTCTTTTACGGGAATCGCAGTTTTAGCACAATTCCACAACTTAGTAATTATGTTCTTAGGGATCGAATTAATGTCAATTCCGATGTACATTCTTGCAGGGGCAAATAAAGAAAGTATAAAAAGTACAGAAGCATCTGTAAAATATTTCTTGATGGGAGCTTTCTCAACAGGAATTTTGATGTTAGGTGTTACATTTTTGTACGGCGCAACAGGAACATTTATGGTAGACCAATTGGTGAACTATAACAAAGATTTCGAAACAATTTATTACGTGGGTTGGTGTTTAGTCATCTTCGCATTTTGTTTCAAAGTTTCTGCGGCTCCTTTCCATGCATGGACACCAGACGTTTACGACGGAACACCAACGGTATTTACATCGTTTATGTCGACAATTATCAAAGGAGGATCATTTTTAGGATTTATTTTAGTCTTAAAATCATTCCCAACAAATGTAGAATATGCCGAATATTACCGTTTATTATTTGCGTCAATCATTATTTTGACGTTATTTATCGGAAACTTCGGAGCAGTTTCTCAAAAATCTGTCAAACGTTTGATGGCTTATTCATCAATCGCGCAAGCAGGTTTCATGTTATTTGTTTTATTTAATATCAATTCATCTTCAAAAGAAGCGTTGATGTTTTATACAATTGCTTATTCAGTTGCGAATTTTATTATTTTCTATACAATTGATCAATTCAAAAATCCAAAATTTGAAAGTTTCATTGGTTTAGGAAAAGCAAATCCAGTTTTGGCTGCAGCGATTACAATTTCATTGATTTCATTAGCAGGTATTCCATTAACAGGAGGTTTCTTCGCAAAATTCATGGCATTGAGTATAGGTGGAACAAATGACAAAAACTTATTTTTGATTGTAATTGCATTAGTAATGGCAGTTTTGAGTATGTATTATTACTTCAAAGTGATTAACTACATGTATTTCAAGAAAGGTAAAAACAAATTAAAAACACAAGATGGATTGACAAATTTCCTTTTAGTAATTGGAATGGTTATCTTGATTGTGATGGGAATTTTTCCAGGAATATTATCGTCATTTTTACAAACGCCAATGTGGTAATTGTGAAATGATTATTATATAGTTTTTTATTATTTATTATTTAAAAAGCTCGTGTCAAGCAATTTGACACGAGCTTTTTTTGTATATTAATATTTTTAAAATATTCAACTGGTTTATGAAGTTAATTTTATCGATTATAATATTTTGTTTGCATTCTTTATTATTCTCTCAACAAATTGAAGAATTGAATCGAATATTGAAAATTGATTCATTGAAATTGCATGAAAATGAAATTAGAATTTATAAAAAATACGCTACATCGACAGGTTTAGAAATGTTTAGACTTTTTAATGTAAAAGAAGATTATTGGAAAGCAGAATTGTATCAAACAAAAGCAAGAACAATTGATAATGTAACTAAAATTAGAATTGTTAAAGAGAAATTAAACTCTTTAAGTAATCTTGAATTAATTTGGTTTAAAATTTTAGATACAGATATTTTACACTTACCAAATTTTGATAAAATAAGTTATAAATTAAAAACTAAATCAAAACAATATTTAATAGAAGAAGGTAATATTGTTGGAGTTAATAAAGAAGTTACTATTCTTGATGGAATGGAGTATACTATTTTAATAAATAAGGAAAATCAGAAAAACCTGATTTATTATTCTAATCCAGAAAAGTATCCTGAATATTATCCGAATGTTGATGAATTACTATCAGTAAAAGAATTATTAGAGTTGATTCGATTGGAGTTTGATAGTTTAAAGTAATCAAAAGCTTGAAACAAAACCGACTTGTTTCAAGCTTTTTTGTATTTTTGAAGTTAAAGTTTAATGATTAGTTAGAAATGAGAAAATTTACTTTACTAATTTGCCTATGTTTGGTTCAATTGGCTTTTGCGCAACGCAAAGGATATTGGCAACAAAAGGTAGATTATAAAATTGATGTTGATATGAAAGAAAAATCATATCAATACGATGGAAAAATGCAATTGAAATACACCAACAATTCAGGTCAAAGCTTGAATAAAGTTTATTTCCACTTGTATTTTAATGCTTTTCAACCAGGAAGTATGATGGATAATCGTTTACAAAATATTCCAGATCCTGATAAAAGAATGGCAACTAATGTTGGAACAAAAGAAAATCCTAAATATGTAAGCCGTATTTCTGAATTGAAACCAGATCAAATCGGCTATCAAAAAGTAACATCTCTTAAGCAAGACGGAAAAGCTGTTTCATATAAAGTAGACGGAACAATCTTAGAAGTAACATTGGCAAAACCAATAGCAGAAGGACAAACATCTACTTTTGATATGATTTGGAATGCTCAAATTCCTGAACAAATTCGTCGCTCTGGACGTAATTCTAAAGATGGAGTTGAGTTTTCAATGGCACAATGGTATCCAAAAATGGCAGAATTCGATCCAGAAGGATGGCATTTAGATGAGTACATTGGTCGTGAATTTTTTGCGCCTTTTGGTAATTTTGATATAACGATTAACATTGATAAAGATTATGTAATCGGAGCTTCAGGAGAATTACAGAATCCAAATAGTGTAAAAGGTTATGTAAAAAATCCAATAATCAAAGCGAAGAATGGAAAAGTAGCTTGGAATTTCAAAGCTGAAAATATTCATGATTTTGTTTGGGCTGCGGACAAAGAATTTATTGTAGAACATGCAAAATCAAAGCATGGTGTTGAGGTATATTTGGTGTATCAAGACAACGATTCGTCTCCAGCTTGGAGAGAGGCGATGCCTTATGCATTAGGTTTCTTTGATTATAATTCTGAACATTTTGGAGAATATCCTTGGAAAACATATTCAATTATTCAAGGTGGTGATGGTGGAATGGAATATGGAACAGCAACATTAATCGCAGGTGGTAAAAATTTAAATAGTTTAATCGGAACTATTTTTCACGAAGCAGCTCACTCTTGGTATCAACAATTATTTGGTATTAACGAAACATACAACGAATGGTTTGACGAAGGTTTTACTTCTTACGTAGAACAAATGGCTCACTTAAATGTTGTAGAGAAATTGAAAGTGATGCCTTCTAATCCAAATCCAGATGCATACAAAGGATACATTGGTTTAGCGCTTTCTGGTAAAGAAGAACCAGCAAGTTTATTAGCAGATTATTACAATACAAATTATGCGTATTCTTTAGAAGCGTATTACAAAGGTCAAGTTTTGGCAATTCAATTGGGATATATTATTGGAAATGATAATTTGAACAAAACATTTTTAGAATTCTATAAACAATGGAAGTTTAAACATCCATCAGGAAATGATTTCAAACGTGTAGCGGAAGAAGTTTCTGGCATTAATTTAAAATGGTATTTCAACTTATTCATCAATACAACACGTAAAATTGATTACGCTGTAGAAGGAGTAAATGGAAATACAATTACAATTGCAAACAAATCAGATTTTGCAATGCCTATTGACTTATTGGTTGAATACAAAGATGGTTCGAAAGAATTATTTTACATCCCTTTACGTGAAATGCGTGGAGAAAAACCAGCAGAAAACTTAGTAGAATATCAAGGAGCGAAAAGAACTATTTTAGAAGATTGGTTCTGGACAAAACCTACTTATGATGTTAAAGTTTCGAAAGAAGTTAAACAAGTTACCATCGATCCAACAAAACGTTTGGCAGATGTGAACGATAAAAATAACGTATTTACAAAATAATGTTATTAGCAGTAAATATTGGAAATACTAATCTTCGTTTCGCGGTTTTTAAAAGTGAAACGGAGATTATTACGTGGACAATCAACTCTAAGCCTTATCGTACCGAATATGAATTTTTCGCAAAATTCTCAAACATGTACGAACCGTTCGGAATTTCGAAAGATGATATTACTGATATTGTAATCGGATCGGTTGTTCCGCCACTTACAGCAAGTGTCAAAATAGCTTTGCAACGAATTCACAAGTTCAAACCAATGGTTGTTGATCGTAATACTCCTTCTGAAATTGTGCACACGTCAAACCAAATGGGAACAGATTTGTATGCCAATGCAGTTGCAGCACATTATCAAGATTACAAAGGCAAAAAAATCGTCATCGATTTTGGAACAGCTTTAACTTTTTTAGGAATTAATGAAGACGGAAAAGTTCGTGGAGTTGTAATCGCTCCGGGAATTATCACGGCACTTAATTCTTTAGTTGGTGAAACGGCTCAATTGCCTACAGTAGAACTTCGTGCACCAGAAAGTGTACTGGGAACAAATACAGAAGCGTGTATGCAATCTGGTATGGTTTACGGATTTTTGAGTATGGTTGAAGGAATGATTGATCGAATTAATACAGAAGCTGGAGAAAAATCAGTTGTGATTTCAACTGGCGGAGTTGGTGGAGTTTACAAATCGTTGACCAATAAGATTGATACAGATGATCGTTTACACACCATAAAAGGTCTAAAAATACTTTACGAATTGAACAAAGATTCGTTTGAGAAATAAAATAAAAAAAACCGCTAATTAGCGGTTTTTTTTATGCATTATAAAATCAGTTATTTCAGAACTATAAATAATATTATTCGATTCTTTTTCAGGTTTTTTCTCTAAAAATTCAATTGAAGGATTAACCAATCTTAAAATTGATTTATAAATATAATCAGGTTGTTTATTTTCATGAATATAATGAAACGATTTATTCTTAAAAGGAATATTATACTCGCTTTCTACGACTTTCTTCTCATCATCGTAATAATAAGTAGGAAGCTGACTTTTTGCTTTGACAACATTCTCAACAGCATTTTTATAAAAGATGAATTTTGTCGGAATTTTTACAATAAAGCATGTGTTATATACAACACTTAAAATACAAATTATGTATAAAAATTTATCCGAAACGAACTGATGCTCTCGAATTGTAATCAACAAAGCAAAACAGAATAAGTAAGAAGAATTAAAAAGGATTCGTATTCCTAAAGGTTCTATTCCTTGAACCATAGCCGAAAAAAAGTGATTATTGCATTTATAACTGCAATGATAATTATAAACTTGATAAATAAACTTTTATTCTTTCTTAAAATGCGAATGCTTATATACCAAAAAATGAGATCTACACAGATTAATATTAACGAAAGAACAAGTTTTATTTTCGATGAATAATCAAATGTTTTGAGATAAAAGAAAGGATTAGAAAGGTTAATTAAACCAACAAAATCAGTATAAGTATCCAACCAAAAAGTATCAAATTCATCATTTACTCTTCGATTTTCTGAAGCAAAAGAACCAATTGTTAAATAATTAATAAGTAAATATAAAAATAAGAAAATCCCAATCGTTACGATAGTTGAGAATAAAGTAATTCTTATTTTTTTATTATTTTTTAAGAATGGTAAAAATGCAAGTGCAGCTATAAAAACAAACACATTTGCATATCGAATTGTACAAAGAATAAGACCTAAAATAGAGCAAGCAATTAAGTATTTTTTATGATTTATTTTATTATTAAAAAGTTGATAAGAATAATATAAAAACAGATATAAAAATGGTAATCCAATATATTCGGAACTTTGGTACACAAAAATCCAAAAAGTAGATTTTAAACACATTAACATCACGGTTTCTCTAAAATAAAAATTTTTTTTGAAAGAAAAACAGATAATAAAGAGATAACAAATACTTTTTAAAAGAATAGAACTATAAAAATATTCATTCGTTAATATTTCCATCAGCTTCAAAAAAAAGGAAAACCAATCGGAAACAAGTTGTCATTAAAAACAGGTAATTTATCTGCAGCTTTTACATAAGTTAAAAAATCAACACCAAGACCTCCGTTAGACAATAAAAAAGGAACAAAAATAATAAGCGATAAAGAGAGTGAGATCAGATAAAAATCTAATTTTTTGAGTGTCATTATAAATTGTTTGTAGTATCAATAACGCTTTATTTATGAAAAAATTAAAAAAAATGCTTAAATTTTGTAACCTTTTTACAAACCTTGAGTCTATTAAGTAAGAAAGCAATTAACACACGTGAAATTATTTGTACTAAATCGAAAAAGTAAAGAAGAAATTTTAGTCGAACGGCTAAAAAAGAACGATGCTTTAGCGCAAAAAGAACTCTACGAACAATGTTCTAAAAAGATGTTGAGTATATGTAGAAGTTACATTCAGGATATGCATTATGCAGAGGATTGTATGATTAACGGTTTTTGTAAGGTATTTAACCATATTCAGAAATTCCAAAATAAAGGAAGTTTCGAAGGTTGGATGCGTCGTATAATGGTCAACGAATGTTTAACTTTTTTACGTGCAAATAAAACGCTTATTTATGTAGATGATGTGAGAGCTTCTAATTTTGATGAAGTAGAAGATGAAGTAGAAGAAACATGGTTAAATTTTAATGTACAAGATGTGTTAGATCAACTTTCAGAACCTTATCGTTTGGTATTTAATCTTCATATTCTCGAAGATTATTCGCACCAAGAGATTGCAGAAATGCTGAATATTTCTGTGTCGACCAGTAAAACGCAGTTGTTTCGTGCAAAGGCTAAACTGAAAGAAATTGTTCTAAGTAAAAAGAAAATGACAAATGAAAAACAACGATAAAATATCAAACTATATAAAAGACGATTTAGAAAATCGTGAACTGAATCCTTCTCATGATGCTTGGGACAGAATTCAAGCTCGTATGGATGTTGTTCCTATGCAGCAAAAATCTAATTTTAAATGGTGGTTATCAGCTGCCGTAGTCGCATTGTTTACAGTTTCTACATCGGTTTATTTGTTTATGAATCCTACAGAAACAGATAATGAACCAAAAGAATTTGTGAATAAACAGGAGCAAAATCAAGCTATTCAGATCGAATCTGATTCAAATCAAATACACTCTTCTGAAACTGTTTTGGCTAATAATGAGAAAATAGATTCGTCAAAAGAAATAGTTGAAGTACCACAAAAAGAAGAGAAGAAAGCGATACAACATGGCAAAGTACATGTTGCTATAAATGAGGAATCTCAACAGGTTGAAATTTCATTGCCAACAAAAAAAGAAGCTGTTGTTGAAAAGAAAGAGGATTTAAAAGTTGAGCTGCAAACTAAAAGAAGTTTTGTTACAAACTCAACTGTAGATTCAGCAAAAACGAATAAAAAGAAAAAGAATTTCGTAGATCCAAATATGTTGTTGTATTCGATCGAAAATAAAGAAAATCTAAAAGAGTCTAACCAATCGCGCGTGGTTTCTATAGGCTTTAAATAATACATTAATATCCATTAAATTAACAAGATTATGATAAAAAAACTTATCGTAGCAGGATTATTATGCTTATCAGCTACATCACTATATGCTCAAAAATTTACATTTGATTTGAACGATAAAAACGACGAAAAAATTAGTCCAATTGTTCGCGATCGTATCAGCGAATTTACACTGGTTATTCGTCAAATTGTTCAAGAAGAAAAAACGGCAATGGAAAAGAAAATTGCAGAAGTTGATACAGACCTAAATATTGGTAAACTTAGTGCTACTGAAGCTACTGCAAAAAAAGAAGAAATTGCAAATGTATATTCAGGAACAATAAATGATAGAATTTCTGAAGTTAACTTCAATTTAGATGATATCATCAAACAACAAGTTGCATTTTCGATTATGAATGGTGAAGATCCAATTTCACCAAAATCAAGACAAGATGTAAAAAAACGTTACAGAATAGCTAATCAAATTAATGGTTATGGTTCTTTCGGTTACATGGCTTTTACAGGAAAAAATGATGAAGAATTAAATAAACATGAAAAGTTTTCGAGCAATTTAACAGCTGGTTTAGTCTATGAAAGACAATTAGCTTTAACAAGTCCTATAAACTTTTTGGCAGGAGCATTATTTTCATGGAGAACATATCGTATCGACGATGATATGCGATTCAACAGAGATGAAAATGGAGATGTAAGTTTAGTAAAAAGTGAAAAATCCTTAGATAAATCAAAGTTACGTTCGGCATATTTCATGGTTCCAGTTGGTTTTAAATACAACTTCTCGAAAGTGAAAAATATAACAGAAGATTTTGCTTATCGCCCTCAAGGAAAGCATTATATTGCAGCGTATTTGTACGGCGGAACATTATTGTCATCAAATAATATTTACAAAGGAGATGGTGTTCGCAATAAAGAAAGAGGAAATTATAATGTAAACAATTTTATTTACGGAGCCGAAGTGACAGTTGGTTTAGGAATGGTGAATGTTTTTGTTCGTAAGGATTTTAATAATTATTTTAAAGATAACACATTCGATAATCGTAAAATGATTCAGTTTGGCATAAATCTTGGAATATAGAAAACATCTCAATCATAGTTTTAGTATTGAAATTTTATAACATAACATTTTTAAAATATAATAAACCTCAGAATCTTCTGAGGTTTATTATTTTCAGAAAATAATTCTAAATAAATCTCAAAAAAGCGTAAATTAGTACAAATCCAATTCGATGATAAAATCTAAACTCAGCTGGCAAACATTTATTCCTATCATCATTTTTCTATTCTTGATGGTAGTTAACTTTATGTTTGTTAAGGTTTTTTGGTTTGGAGGAAGCTTTTGGATTGATGAACCTTTTTTACGCATCGGAATTTTCATGATTTCTCTCTTAGGATCAATGTCGATTCTATATGATTTGACGTTCAACTTAACACTATTTACGCTAAAAGACGAAACGTTTCAGATTAGAACAATTTTCAGAAAAGATGAAATTCCTTATCGTGCAATTTATTATTTGTACGAAGAAGAAGATATTTTACGCCTGAATCGAAATCAAATTCTAACCATTCAAACCAAAAAATCAAAATTCAAACTACGTAGCTTTTTTGATTCAAATTATGATGAAGTAAAAGCTAAAATCACCGAAAAAGCAGAACAATACGTTAACTTATTGGCCTAATGAATTTAATAAAATCAACTATAAAATTTGATGTAGCGATTAGATGGACAATATTAGTTATGTTGTTTATATTTTGCATTGTGAAAATTATTAGGGATAGAAATGAATCATTTCAAAGAACTTATTTCTTAAGTACAGCTCCAAAATTAGATCAAAAAGAAGATAACTCTCTTTATCAGATATACTATTACTGGAAAGATCCTGTATATAAATACGATTCAACACTTCTAAAAGTGAATTATAATAAAAATGATGAAGATTATTATGCTGAATTAATTAAGGAAATCCAGAAAAATAAAGATGATAAAGTTGGAATTAAATTCAAACTGAATAATAAAAATACTTTCTCAGACATTACGAATATGTTTCAAATACTTGAAAATGTAAATCAAAGAATATTTTTTTTCGATTTTGAAGATGATTATTTATATCTTCTAAAATCCAATTCAGATTCTGATAAAATCAAAATGATAGAAACCCATTTATAAATTAAAAAGTCGCTCTATGAGCGACGTTTTTTAATTATTACTATTGTTTTTTAAGTAAATCAAAATGTTTTGAATCAGCACTAAAATTGCAACCGACGTAAAAAACATAAAGCCAACATAAATGGCAACTTGTTTGTCTTGACCAATTTTGATGAAAATAAAGTAAGCTAAAAGCGTTCCCATAATTTGCATAATAACTGAACGCCAAGCAACTTTCTTTACGATTGCAGCTTCTTTTGTTCTAAAACCAGCAATTCCTTGATAAATTGTCGGAAAAATCAACATGATAAATGCGATTATTTTTAAGAGTGTATCCATTTATACTTTTATTTCTTTCTGCATTTGTTCCACAACTTCATAAGTAGCAGGACAAATCAACGTATTTTTAATCGTTAAATGATTAATCTGATAAAACTTTTTTCGGTCTGTATGTGGAAATTCACGACAAGCTTTTGGACGATCTTCGTACACCAAACAATAATTTTCGTTATCCAAAAAAGGACAAGGCAATTGCTGTAAAACATAATCGTTGTCCTCGTCTATACGCAAATACTTTTCGATGAACTGACTTGGTTTCAAGCGAAATACATGCGACAAACGCTCAATATCTTTTTGAGTAAAAAGTGGTCCTGTCGTTTTGCAACAATTCGCACACGAAAGACAATCAACTCGATTAAAAACATCTTCGTGAATTTCTTCCATTTTTTGATCCAAGTTTTTGGGTGGCTTTTTCTTCAGCTTCTCCAAAAACTTTTTGTGTTCTTTCTGTTTTTCTTTTGCTTTCGCAAAATATTCTTCTAAGAAATGATCTCCCATTCTTCTATAATCTCCTTCTTTTACCGAAAATATTTCACAAGATTCTAAAGCTTTAAAATCTTTTAATTGATGATATCGTTCAATATCTCGGTGTTCTAATTTCTTCAATAAATGGATAAATTCATAATCCATTTGACTAGTTGTTACATCAATTTTAATTTTCTGAAAATCAAAATCGATTTTATTTCGATCAAAATTATAACCTCTTCGTGAAGCTTCTTCCCAAACTTCAGCTAAATATTGATTAATTGCTTCAAGTGGTTTTTCAACAGATTTGAAACGAATTAATTGTGGATGATTTATATAGCCCTTTGTTTTTCCTTCCAAAACATTTTTTGCCAAGAGCGTTTCGCGCCATAGTGCTACAATTCCTTTTGCATCAAGATATTTCGGATGAACAGACCAAATTCGCATCTATTACTTATCTTTTTTGATTTCTTCTACATTTTTTACACCGCGTAATCTGCAAAATTCTTCAATTACATTGTGATGAGTAACTGTTTTATCTTTGAAATAATTAACAAAATATTTCTTTTCTTCTTCTGTTGCTTCCAATTGGTTTAAAATATTCATCAAGTGCATTTTCATGTGTCCTTTCTGAATTCCAGTTGTAACTAACGAACGTAACGCACCAAAGTTTTGGGCTAAACCTGCAACTGCCACAAATCCCATCAACTCTTTTGCATTTGGTTTTCCAAGAATTCCTAACGCTAATTTTACCAACGGATGTAAAGCAGTTAATCCACCAATTGTTCCAAGCGCAGTTGGTAAATCAATCCAAAAACGGAAAATACCATCTTTCACTTCGCAATGCGTTAGCGAAGAATATTGACCATCTTTTGCAGCATATGTATGCGCACAAGCTTCCACAGCACGGAAATCGTTACCTGTTGCAATTACAACTGCATCAATTCCGTTCATAATTCCTTTATTGTGCGTTGTTGCACGATATGGCTCTATTTCAGCAATACGAACAGCACGAGAAAACTTCTCTACAAATTCTTCCGCCGCAACATTTCCTTCCGCTAATTGCTCAACTGGACAAGAAACTTCTGCACGAACAATACAATCTGGTGTGTAATTCGATAAAATACACATTACAATTTGAACAGAATCTTTTTCGTTATCTGTAAAAGTTGTATCAGCTTCGATTTCGTTGCGTAATGTTTTTGCGAATTGCTCTAAACATGAATTGATGAAGTTTGCACCCATCGAATCCATTGTTTCGAAAGACGCTTTTATTTGATAGTAATTTGCTAAATCTTCTGTTTTATCAATTAATTCTAAATCCAAAATTCCACCACCGCGCGCGCGCATATTTTTGGTAATGTCGTTTGTCGTTTCGATTAATTGTTGTTTGATAGTAGACTCAAAAGCATTTTTCAACTTTTCTTTGTCACCTTCATACATAAAATGAACGTGGCCCAATTTAGTTGTGGATAAAATTGTTGTTTTGAAACCACCACGTGTTTGCCAAAACTTAGCAGCTTTAGAAGCCGCAGCAACTACAGAAGACTCCTCAACAGCCATTGGAATGGCATATAATTCATCGTTTATTAAAAAGTTTGGAGCTAAACCAAACGGCATATAGAAATTAGAAACTGTATTTTCAGAAAACTCGTCGTGCAATTTTTGTAAATCTGCATCGTCATTCCAATATTGTTTCATGATTTGAATTGCTTTTTCATCGCCATTCAAATATTCATTTACAACCCATTCAATTTTTCCTTCTTTCGACAATTTCGAAAAACCTTCTACTGCTTGATGCTTCATATTGGATATTTTTTATAAGACAAAAATACAAACGTTTTGAATGTGAACTTGTACTTCCTCTGTTTTTTCATTATTTTTTAACGATTTACTAGAGTAGTAAATTTGAGTCAATCCAATAAATATAGATTTATTTATTGGATTTTCATTCTTTTTTGATGCTATTTACCTTTTCATCTCATTAAGTTTCTTCGTGTTTTCTTCGACAGTTCTTCGAGGATTGTTCGACAAAAGGTGCATTTTTAGGGAGGTTTGTCGAACAATCCTCGAACGATGGTCGAACGAAGGTCGAACAAAGCCAAAATCGACCTAAAAATCATTTTTGCTCTAACCACTATGAATAGTATCGTGTAGAGAAATTTTATTTTGCTTAAAACAGTAGTTGTTTAAAAAGTTGATGGACAGAACTGGACAAATGTGGACAAACATGGACAAAAGTGGACACAAAAAGACGATTTTGTAATTTGTATGGATTAATTCGTTATATTATTGCTTTTAAATTTAAAATATACATTGATTCTATTGATAATTATTTTTCAGGAATAAGTTGTAGGAAGAATAAAATGGTGTTGTATTTTTTTTTGATGTTGTAATAATAATCGATTATTCGTGGAAATGTGTCTTATGAAAACACAGAATTGATTATATTTGATAGTTTGAACTCACATTTTAAGAAAACTATGAAGAAATTTATTTTAAGTTTAGCTGTCTTAGCGATGGGTGCGTATTCATATGCACAACAAATAACCATTGAAGGGATATATGGCGGAAAATACCGCGAAAACTCGTTATATGGTGTAAATTCGTTGAATGATGGTGAAAACTATACTATTTTAACAAAAGACGGTTTAGTAAAACGTTCGTACGAATCGACATTAAAAAAAGGACAATCGTCTGATGTAGTTGTTGTTCCAGGAAAGTTTGAAGGATATGAATTTAGCTCAGATGAGCGTTATGTATTGTTGCAAACGAATTCTAATCAAATTTATCGTCACTCTTTTACAGCAAAGTTTGAAGTTTATGATACCCAAACGAAATCGAAGGTATTATTATTTGACGGAAAAGGAATTCAAGAGCCTTTGTTTTCGCCAGATGCCTCTAAGGTGGCTTTTGCTTTTGAGAACAATTTATACATACAGGATCTTAAAACAAATAAAGTAACGCAAGTTACAACTGATGGTAAGAAGAATAATGTTATCAACGGTATTAATGATTGGGTTTATGAAGAAGAATTTGGTTTCGTAAGAAACTTTGATTGGAATGCTGACGGAACTTCTTTAGCTTATGTTCGTTTTGATGAATCGAAAGTGAAAGAAATTAATATTCCGATTTACCACAATAATCTTTATCCAAAAGAATTAAGATACAAATATCCAAAAGCAGGACAAGACAATTCGGAGGTTTCTTTGCATGTTTTTGATACAAAAAATAACGCAACAACAAACGTTAATTTAACTGGTGTTCAGAATTACTATATTCCAAAAATTAAGTTCTCTAAAAAAGCGAATTTATTAACAGTTGTAACGTCTAATCGTCATCAAAATAATGTTGATGTATCGTTTTATGATATCAACTCGAAAAAAGTAAACAAATTATTTACAGAAACAAACAAAGCATGGATTGAAACAGATAATTTAACTGTTGAGTTCTTGGCTGATAATTCGTTCTTATGGACTTCTGAGCGCGATGGAAATAATCATATTTATCATTATGCAGATAACGGAAAATTGATTAATCAAGTTACGAAAGGAGATTGGGAAATAACGAATTATTATGGATACAATCCTGCAAACAAAACGCTTTATTATCAATCAAATTCTAATAATGGGAAACGTATTTCGACAGAAAGACAAATTTCTTCGGTTAGTTTAGATGGTAAGAAAACAACGATGTTGACGAAAAATAATGGAACGAATTCGGCTGCTTTTAGTAAGAATTTCACCTATTTTATTAATACTTTTTCTAACACAACAACACCAAGAACAATTAGTTTAGTTGAGTCTAAATCTGGAAAAGATTTGGGTGTGATTGTCGATAATGCTCCATTAAAAGATAAATTGAATGCAGATAATATTGGTACAAAAGAATTATTTGTATTAAAAACAGCTGCGGGACACGAATTGAATGCGTACGTGATTAAACCTAAAAACTTTGATCCGAACAAAAAATATCCAGTTTTAATGTATCAATATTCTGGACCAGGTTCTCAGAATGTAAACAATGCTTATTTCAATTCGAATGATTATTGGCACATGATGTTAGCACAAGAAGGTTATATTGTTTTCTGTGTTGATGGTCGTGGAACTGGTTATAAAGGAGAAGCTTTCAAGAAACAAACGTATTTACAATTGGGTAAATATGAAGTAGAAGATCAAATTGCTGCTGCAAAAGAAATTGGTAATTTACCTTATGTAGATAAATCTCGTATCGGAATTTGGGGTTGGTCTTATGGTGGATTTATGGCTTCGAATGTATTATTCAAAGGAAATGATGTGTTCAAAGCTGCTATTGCTGTAGCTCCTGTAACAAACTGGCGTTATTATGATTCTGTTTATACAGAACGTTTTATGCGTACACCAGAAGAAAATGCAGCTGGATATGATGATAATTCACCAATTAATTATGCAGATCAATTAAAAGGTAATTTCTTATTGATTTCTGGTTCTGCTGATGATAACGTGCATCCACAAAATACATATGAATTAGCTGAAGCATTAGTGCAAGCGAATAAAGATTTTGATATGGCAATCTATACAGATAAAGACCACGGAATTTATGGTGGAAACACAAGAATTCAGTTATATCGTAAGATGACAAACTTTATCAAGAAGAATTTATAAGATAAGCAATATATTTATCAGAATAAGCCAATGATTAGATTAGTTTGCTATTCAAATTGACAAAAATCATGCATTAAATAAAAAAAACCTCTGCATTGTCAGAGGTTTTTTTTATTTTCGTTGATTGCTAATAAAATCTAAATGATATATTAGCGCTTAGTTAAAGAAATTATGAGTAAAGAATTAACTTTAGAGGAAATTCAGAATTTTAAAGGAAAGTATCCAAAACAAATATGGAGTCTTTTCTTTTCTGAAATGTGGGAGAGATTTTGCTTCTACGGTATGCGAGGAATGTTAGTATTCTTCATGATCGATCAATTGAAATTTGAAGAAGCTCAGTCCCAATTGCAATATGCCGCAATTCAGGCATTCGTTTACGCTTTTACATTTGTAGGAGGTTTATTTGCAGATAAAATTTTAGGATTTAGGAAGTCATTGTTTTGGGGAGGCTCGCTGATGATTTTAGGAAGTATCCTTTTGGCATCAGATCCTCATAATTTATTTTTCTTAGGAATGTCTTTTACCGTAGTAGGTACAGGTTTCTTTAAACCAAATATCTCTACAATGGTAGGAGAATTATACAAAAAAGGAGACGAAAGAACAGATGCTGGTTTCTCACTTTTTTATGCAGGAATTAACTTAGGAGCTTTCCTTGGAGGATACATTTGTATTGCAATTGGTAAAGGACATCTATTTACCGATATTATTGATGTTGCACACAGATGGAACGTAGCCTTTGGTTTAGCTGCTTTCGTAATGTTAATCAGTTTAATTAACTTCTTTTTTACTGAAAGACACTTAGGTCCAATTGGTTTACAACCACGTAAAATATTACCATCAGGAGAAACAGAAAGAATGCCTTTATGGAAAGAAATAGCTGTATATGTTTGTACAATACTTTCTATTCCGTTGATTATGGCAATGGTAAAAAACACTGATTATACAGACTATTTTATGTATACAGTAGGACCATTGACGTTGATTTACTTGTTTTATGAAATGACAAAAGTAACTTCTCAGGAACGTAAAAAATTATACGCAGCCTTAGTTTTTATTGTTTTTTCAATTTTATTCTGGGGAATCTACGAGCAAGCAGGTGGGTCGTTAAGTATCTATGCTGCTAAAAACCTTGATTCTAATTTATTAGGGTTAAACTTAGACCCGAATGGAGTTAATAACTCTGGAGGTGCATTTTTCATTATTTTAATAGCACCTTTATTAGGTTTATTATGGATATGGTTAGCCAAAAAGAGAATTGAGCCAAATACAGTTATAAAATTCGGATTAGGATTTATTCTTTTAGGATTAGGATATTACGTATTATTTGCAACAAAATTCTTTGCTAATGCAGATGGAGTTACTTCATTAAATTTCTTTACATTAGCTTTATTAGTGATTACTTTCGGTGAATTATGTTTGTCGCCAATTGGTTTATCAATTATGACAAAATTATCTACACATAATTTACAAGGAATGATGATGGGAATGTGGTTCCTTGCATCTGCTTACGGGCAATATGTTGCAGGAATTATAGGTTCAAACATGTCAAAGTCTACAGTAGAAGGTGGTTCTAATTTGGATAGATTATATGCTTACGCAGATGGATATAAAGAAATTGCTTTATACGCAGTGATAGCTGGTGTAATTTTAATTGCTCTATCTCCACTTGTTCGCAAATTAATGCAAGACGTAAAATAACTTTTAAGATATATACATTTTAACAAATAAACATGAGTTCGAAATCGGAAAATTTCTTTGATTCAAAAGTATTGGGACATCCGTCAGGATTGTTCGTGCTTTTCTTTACAGAGATGTGGGAGCGTTTTTCATTCTACGGAATGCGCGTTTTATTAATTCAGTTTTTAACAGCTGCAGTTATTGGTTTAAATCCAGGTTGGGAATGGTCTATAGAAAAAGCAACTGCTTTATACGGAACATACGCAATGTTATTATACATTACGCCCATCTTTGGAGGGATTATTGCCGATAAATATATAGGCTATCGATGGGCAGTTGTAATTGGTGCGATTATTATGACGTTAGGTCACGCATTCATGGCTTTTGATACACCGATATTTTTATATTTAGGATTAGCGTGTTTGGTAATAGGAACAGGATTCTTTAAACCAAATATGACTTCTATCTTATCAGAAATGTATAAAGATTTCCCAGAGAAAAAAGACGGAGCTTATACAATTTTCTACATGGGAGTTAATGCAGGTGCATTCTTCGGAATGATGTTATGTGGATTCTTAGCAGAAAAAGTAGGATGGCACTGGGGATTCGGATTAGCAGGTATCTTCATGTTATTAGGAACATTACAATTCTGGTTAGCAAAACCATTATTTGGGCATATTGGAGAGGTTCCATCAAAAACAGGAAATCAAATTACTGCTGACGATGAAACACCTAAATACGAAGCTGGAGAAAAACCAAATCCTTTTACAATTTTAGATCAAATCTTAATCGTTATTATGACGTTATTAGGATTAGGATATGCGTTCAATGATCCATTAAATGCAATTGGTGGAATTAACTTATTTCCATTTTCTATTGGAGGATTATCTGGTCAAAATGTCGTTATTTTAATTGCATTATTCTTGTTCTTCTTTGTGGTAATTCGTCGTTTGGCAAATTATACTAAAGTTGTTCGTGATCGTATGATTGCAGTAATTATTTTTGCATTCTTCGTTATCTTCTTCTGGATGTCTTTCGAACAAGGAGCTACATCGTTAGTAATCTTTGCACGTGATAATACAGAACGTAACTTGATTGGTGGTGCTGCAATGGCATTCAACGTTTTCAATACATTATTAACAGTTGTTCCATTATTGTTTATCTCTTATGTATTGATTTTATTAGCAAAACAAACATTTAAAAAAGCGGCAATGTCTAACGTTGTTTTAGCGTTTACATTCTTAGGAATTTGGGCTGCTGCAATTTGGATGTTAAATTATAACTGGACTTCTCACTCGTATGATGTTTCTTACCAAGCAATTGAAACGGCTAAATTAGATGATTCAGGTAAGCAAGTAATGAATGAAGAAGGTCAACCAGTTTTTGTTAAAACACCTGTTACAGCTTCTTATGTGGCTAATTCTACAGATAAAATTGTAACAGAAACAATTAATTTAGCTTCTCAAGATGCTTTAACAAAAGGAACTGATATCAACATTCATCAAGAGGGAGACAAATTTGTTTTAGTTTCTCCAGAAAGTTTAGTGAAATTAGATGCTGAATACAAAAAAGAAAATAAACCATCAGAAATTGTTCCAGCTAAAGTTGCAGAAATTAAAGATAGTCAAGTTGAAATTACTGTTTCTTGGTTCTCTACATTAAATTCATTCTTTATCATCGCATTAGCGTCTTTAGTTTCTCGTGTTTGGGATTCTAAATACAATCCATCAGCTTCTGTAAAATATGGTTTAGGATTAATCATTATGGCAATCGGATTCGGATTCTTAGCTTTCGGTTCTTACGGAATCTCAGAAGGAGTACGCGTATCTATCATCTGGTTAGTTTTAGCTTACTTGTTCCACACATTGGGCGAGCTCTGCTTATCTCCAGTTGGACTTTCGTATGTATCGAAATTAGTTCCAGCTCGTATGATTGCATTTATGTTCGGAATGTGGTACCTTGCAATTGCAATTGGTAACAAATTGGCAGCCATTTTAGGAGGTCAAATCGAAAATATTACAAAAGAATATTCGTTATCAACTTTCTTCTTAATTTTTACAATTGTACCAATTGTAGCAGGTTTAATCGTTATCGCTTTAAATCCAATTATGAAGAAATTGATGCACGGAGTTAAATAATAAAGATTGAAATTATGAAATCAAGCTTAGCAATCGCTGCCCTAATTTTATCATCATTTCTTTTCGGACAAGAAATTAAATGGTTATCATTAGACGAAGCAACAAAAGAAATAAAAGCACATCCAGAAAAACCTGTATTGATATATTTTTATACAACATGGTGTGGATTCTGTAAGCGTTTAGATAAAGAAACCTTTACAGATAAGAAAGTTGCAGAGTATGTAAACAAAAATTACATTCCTGTAAAATTTGATGCAGAAACAAAAGATATGGTAAAATTTATGGGAATTCAGTACACATACATTGCGCCTGCTAAAGCGAATTACATGGCTTATGCCTTTACAAATGGACAATTGAGTTATCCTGCAACTGTTTTGATGAACGGAAAAGGAGACATAAACAAAGTTGTTTTAGGTTTTCGTAGTTCAACAGATTTCATAGACGATATCAAAATTTAATCGAGAAATAACCTTGTTGAGAGGTTTTCCATAAAATAGAATCCGAAGTTTCTTCGAGTTCTGTAACAATAGAAGGGTAGTTGCTGGCATCAGCAATTACCCTTTTTAATTGGTTATTTTTTTCGAAACGATAAAGCTTTGATTGATGAATTAAGATATAAAAAGGTTTAGTTATAGAATCTTCATTTAATAAGAACTTAAATGATTTAGTTTCGATAGAATTTTGATGTTTAATAAACTGTTGATGTTTAAAGCTTGAATCATAAGAATAGAATTCTATTTGCTTAATTCGTTGATGAATTTTATATGGTTTAATCGTAAAATTATATGTTTTTTCATCCAAAGGATTTTCGCTTAAAATTGCTAAATTTCGTTGATTTCTTATTCCGATAATACTATTTTTATATTGATTAAAAACGATTAATTCATTCGAATGATTAAGTTGATAAACTTGATAAAATCGTTCTGCTTCAATTAGAAATAAAGAAATTAAACAAACAATGAATGCTAGTTTAGATTTTTTGAGAAATAAAGGTTTCAGCGCATATAAAATAATTCCAATTAAAATTGCAGTAAGTAAACTGATGTAAATATCTTTTGCTACGAATTTGAAACTCGCTAACCAATAAATATATTGATTCGAATAAGATATAAAATGATTAAAAATCCATGTGTAAGCAGGAATATTGATGTCCAAAATAATGAGAATAATACTGATTATTCCTCCACAAATCATCAAAAAAGAAGCTGGAATTAAAACTAAATTCCCAAATAAAAATAAACCTGAGAATTGATTAAAATACAAAACAGAAATAGGCAAAGTTCCTAGTTGAGCTGATAAACTTGTTTCAATCATAATTTTTATTTTTTTCAAAAAACTATTCTTTACTTTCCAAAAGTGCTCGAAAATTGGATTGAGCCAAACAATGAAAAATACAGCAGAAAAACTTAGTTGAAAACCAACATCGAATAAAAAATTTGGTTGAAAGATTAAAATTACAAATGCTGAAAGCGAAAGTGTGTGATAAATATTCTTTGGACGATTGAGTAGTTCGCTGATATAATAAATTGAAATCATCAGTGCAGAACGAAAAACAGGAGGTTGTAATTCGACATAAAAAGCAAAAATCCAAATAAATATTAAACTGATAATAATTCGAATTTTTCGCCCATTTTTTAGTTTTAAAAGAGGTTGTAATACGAATTGTAAAATCATATAAATCATCATTACATGCAGTCCAGATATCGATAAAATATGGACAACTCCCGTAGCAATATAACTTTGATTCAATTCTTGTGAAAGCTCGGTTCTATCACCTAAAAGCATCGAAGAAATAATTGCTCTGCTTTCAAGTGAATAATCTTGTTCCGTCAATTTTTTTCTGATTTTTACTTTCGATTTTGCAGCCCAATTCCGAAATCCTTTACCTTCTTTATGAATTGAAATAACATCGTTTGTAAAGATTTGAGAATAAATATTTTTTCTATTTAAGAATCGGTTATAATCAAATTGATAGGGATTTAATGGTTGTTGAATTTCAGTTTTTTGACCATGAACGATGATTTCATCTGATGGAAATAAGAGATGTTGTTTAAGTTTTAGATGTAAAAGAATTTGATCATTTGTTTCAATATCTTTTACAACATAATTGGTGTATTTTTCGGTTGAACTTGAATTGTAGATAATCTTTAGAAGATGAACTTTTGAAGTGGTAGTAAAATCAATTTTTTGATGTTGATTGTAATTTTGATGAATATAGTAGCCTAAAAAAATACAAATGATTAAAAAAGGGATGATATTTTGTCGATTATTATTTTTTAACAAAGAGATAAAAAGAAGAATAATTAGTAGAAAAAATATAATTCGTAAATTTGTAGCAGGAATTAATAATTCAGAAATAATTATTCCGATTGAGAAACAAATTGTTAGGACAAAAAAGAGATACTTTTTCATCCTAATAATTTAACATAATATTTACAAATAGTAGGTTTTAAGCATTTGTAAATGAGTTGATTAAAAATTTAAGAAAATGAAGAAGATTCTTATACTGGTTGTGTTGTTTTTTACTCAGATGGCGATGGCACAAATTGATGTAAAATTATCAATCACAAACCTTAAGAAAATGAAAGGGAATTTGGCGATAGAGTTTTATAGAAATGTAGAAAATTATACAAAAGGTCAAAATGCGTTCAAGAAATTATATGTTCCAGTTGCTGATATAGATAAATACGAAACAGTTTTTAAAGATATTGAACCAACTTTTTACGCTGTAAAAGTGTATTTGGATACGAACAATAATAAACAGCTTGATAAAAGTTTTTTGGGTGTACGTAAAGAACCATATGGTTTTTCGAAGAATTTAGATCCTATTTTGCGTGAGCCAACTTTTGAGGAAGCAAAAGTCGAGATGACCGAAGAAAATAATACAATTTCAATTAAATTAAATAACAATAAAGGCGAAGAATAACTTCGTCTTTTTTGTTAAAACTTAATTGAAAATCCTAAATTCAATCCTAATAAAGATGGATTTTTAGCATCTACATTTTTTAACGGATTTAGCATATATCTATAATTTGGTTCCAAATTTATACTTGATTTATTTGATAGATTATACTCTAACTTAACTCCAGCGTTAGCGCTATAACTCGAATTGTTTAAGTTATTTGCTTCACCTAATTTATAATTTGATCTTGTATTCGTATCAGCTAATGAAATAGAATTTTTCGTTACAACATAATAACTTCCTCCCGCTGTTGCTAGAATATTAATTTTATCAAAACTTGCCAATTTATATTCAACTTCTAATGGAACTTCTATATAATGAACTTTTTGTTCCATAGTATTGGCTTCAGAAGACAACATGGTCATTGTCGTATGTGATGCATTATCACCTACAACTCGAATATTCGAATGATATGTGATATTGTTAGATGATTTTGGCGTGCTTGCAGAAAGAGCATAAACACCGGTATTGATTCCCGAATTTATATTAGTTGTATTTTGTTCCAACTCAACTTTTGCAATTCCAGAACGAATATTTAATTTGTCGTTTAATCGAACAGAAACTTTTGCGCCATAAGCAACTGTAATGTTATTTTTGATGTTGTGATCATTAAATTCATCTGCTAAAATAGATTTTGATTCTAACATTTTAGTCGGATTTATGTATGAAGAAACAGCTAAAATTGGAGATTTTTGTTTAACAATAATTTTCTCTTCTTTTTTCTTTTTTTCTTCTTCTAGAACTAATTCTAACGGTTTTTCATCTTGATTTTTAGCTATTAATTCATCTTTTTTGATCGTTTCTTTTTCTGTTGATGAATTCTTTTTTTGAATTGAAATTTCGTTTTGATTCGAATCAGTTAATGGAAATTCGTTTATAAGATTTTGTTTATAAACTTTGTTTATATTCGAAATTAAAGTTGGATCATCATTACTATTTTCAAAAGATTGAGTTGTTTGATGAATAGAATTTTTTTCCAATTTTATATGAGTACTTATTGATGAAATAGAACTCTGATTTGAGATTGAAGTAAGAGAATCGGTTTTATTTTTTTGTACAGAAATAGATGACTTTTCTGTCTCCTTAGAGTTTGTTTTTACAATTTCATTTGTAGGAAATTGATTTTCTCCGATAGTCTCATTTTGATTGAAATAATACACAGCAATTCCTGCTACTAAACATGCGGCAGTGGAACCAATCCAATAAAATATAGGAATAATTCGTTTTTTCTTTTCTTTTTCATCTAACTTCTCTTGGATGTTTTTCCAAGCGTCCATCGGTGGAAATTGTTGTTGAGAAAGTTTCTCTTTAATATGTTGATCAAATTTGTTCATCTTCTGTGACAGTTTTTAAAAGGTTGAGTTTTTGTTTTAATAAATTTCTTGCTCTTGATAAGTTTGATTTTGAGGTTCCTACCGATATGGTTAACATTTCTGCTATTTCTTGGTGAGAATATTCTTCAAAAACGTAGAGGTTAAAAACTTGCCTGTATTGTGGTGGAAGATTATGAACAGCTTCTAGCAATTGTTTATAATCAAAATTTTCTTCAACTTCGTCGTCATTTTCTTCTGTTATGATTAGATTTTCGTAATCTTCAAATGGTAAAGTATTTTTCTTTTTTAGCTTTTCTAAATTGAGATTTACCATTATTCGTTTCATCCAACCTTCAAAAGAACCTTCAAATTTGAATTGAGTTATTTTATTGAAGATATGAATAAAACCCTCTTGAAAAATATCTTGCGCATCTTCGTAATTTTCGGCATAACGAAGACATATCGAGAATAAAACAGGCGAAAACTCAAGGTAAATTTTCTCTTGAGCTTTTCTATTTTGTTCTTGACATTGCTTGATCAAATATTCAAGAGAGTCGCTATTCAAACTTATTGGACTTTATTTGGCTTTAACATCTAATGTCTGTTCAATATAAATATCTTTAGTTGGTTCTATTGGATCTTTCCCAGCCCAAACTCTAATAGTATTTACTCCAACTTTTTTAGGAGTGAATTTATATGTTTTTGTAACAGATTTTTTATCAGTTACACAAGTTGACCCATTAGTTTGCGTACCATATGCACCAATATTTTGGATACTATCATTACTTCCAGTTAATTCTTTGAATGTAACAAAGTTTTGACAAGAACTGTTTGTAGTAAATGTGACATGAACGTTTGTTTGTTGACCAACTGGCTGTACAGAGTCAAAATTTACATTAATTTTCGTTGCAACAAAAAATCCATCTGTTGTATAAACATTATCAGAATCATCAGTGTTTAAACAACTAAAAGTTGATAAACCTAAAATTCCTACTACAGCTAAAGTGCTTAATCGTTTGATTGCTTTCATATTATTGTGATTTATTTATTTTTTTATTTTTCTTTAATATCGAAAACGATAGAATCGTTAAAAGTATCTTTGTTGTCAGATGATTTACCTGTCCAGAATTTTAAGGTATATTTACCTGCTTTTTTTGGAGTGAATTTTAATGTTTTAGTTTCTATACTTTCAACAGGTAAACAAGATTGTCCACTTCCTTGAGAACCTAAAACACCAATATAGTGAACAGAATCGTTACTTCCTTGTAATAAACTGAATTGTATAAATTCTTGACATGAATTTGTTTTCGAAAAACTTACTCTAACATTTGTCGTTTGATTTACTGGCATTATAGAATCTTGATTATAAGTAACGCCTTCAGTTGTAAAATACCCATAATTTGTAAAATCCGAATCATCATTATTTAGACAACTAAATGTTGTTAATCCTAAAACGCCCACTAAAGCAAACATGCTTAATCTTTTCATTAATTTCATTGAATGAGTTTTAATTGTTATAAAAGTAAGACTTAGATTTTTTAAAATGGTTGCGTAAAAATATTTTTTTTAACAGTATTAATTAAAAAATCCTCTTGAAAATCAAGAGGATTGCATTGTTAGAAAAGGTTGTAAACTTTAGTTAGGTCAATCCGAAACATTTTTAATAATTGGATCTGAGTGACATCTACGCTCTAAAGATTACAAAAACAATAAAAGGTTGCGTGAAACTTTTACTTTTTTTTCAATTTTATTTTTTTAAATCACTAACGATAAGATTTGCAGTTCTTTCAGAAGCTCCAACTCCTCCAAGTTTATGGTATAAATTTTCGTAATTCTCTAAAATTTGTTCTCTTTTTGGCGAATTTAAAATTAAATCTAATTCTCTTTTAATATTTTCATATGTTAAATCGTATTGAATTAATTCTTTTACAACTTCTTCATCCATAATCAAATTAACTAACGATATGAATCTAATATTTTTTACCACGCGCTTTCCGATTTCGTACGAAATCGCATTTCCTTTGTAGCAAACAACTTCAGGTACTTTTAGTAAAGCTGTTTCTAATGTTGCTGTACCAGACGTAACCAAGGCTGCGTGAGAAATACGTAATAAATCGTAGGTTTTATTTTCAACAATTTTCAACTGATTTCCTGCTATTTTTTTATAATTATCAATTGGTTGAGATGGCGCTCCTGCAACAACAAATTGATAATTAGGAAAATCTTTTTCTACAGAAAGCATCAAAGGTAATTTGACTTTTATTTCTTGCGTTCGACTTCCTGGAAGTAGGGCAATAATAGGTCTTTCGTCTAAATTGTGATCTTTTCTAAATTGTACTTCATCAATTTCTGGAAGATTATCCAACGAATCTAATAAAGGATTTCCTACAAAGTCTACTTTGTAATCGTAACGTTGATAAAACTCTTCCTCGAATGGAAGAATCACAAACATTTTATCAACTACTTTCTTTATTTTATGAACGCGTCCTGTTTTCCAAGCCCAAATTTGTGGCGAAATATAATAGTAAACTTTAATTCCAAGGTTTTTTACAAACTCTGCAATTCTAAGATTAAAACCAGGATAATCGACCAAAATAACGGCGTCTGGTTTGTACGCTTCGATATCTTTTTTGGCAACAGAAATATTTCCTAAAATTGTTCTCAAATTCATTACAACTTCGGCAAACCCCATAAAGGCTAAATCTCTGTAATGTTTGACCAAAGTTCCGCCTTGCGCTTGCATCAAATCGCCTCCCCAAAATCTAAATTCAGCTTGTGGATCTTTTAATTTTAATTCTTTCATTAAGTTCGATGCGTGCAAATCGCCCGAAGCTTCACCTGCAATGATATAGTATTTCAATGGAAATCATTTTTCTTCTTACAAAGATAGGAGAAATCTATAAGTGGAGTAGATTTCAATGTTTTTTATTCCGTAAATTTACTCTTTCAAACAAAGAAAAATGTCAGACGAAATTATAAATAAAGTTGCCAATAGTAGTTTAGTAACAATTGATTTACAGGATTTTTATCCTGATGGTGATCGTGTTGTTTTTGACTTGAAAGATTGGTTGTATGAAGAATTGATTCTTAGAGAGAAAGATTTTAGAGAAAATCTAAAAAATCATAATTGGACACAATACCAAGATAAGTATGTGGCATTAACATGTACAGCGGATGCGATAGTTCCGTCTTGGGCTTATTTGCTAGTTGCAACTTATTTGTCGCCAATTGTAAAAAGAGTTGTACATGGAAGTTTACAAGATTTAGATACGATTTTATATACAGAAATTGTTGATCATTTACCTTATGATGATTATGTTGATGGAAAAATTATTGTGAAAGGTTGTTCTCACAAACCTGTGCCAGAATCGGCTTATATTCAATTAATAGAACGTTTACAACCAATTGTAAGCTCGTTGATGTTTGGAGAAGCGTGTAGTACGGTTCCACTTTATAAAAAGAAGAAATAAAAAAATCCGCTCAACGAGCGGATTTTTTACACATGAATAAAATCGTAATCTATTTATTGATTAGTTCTGAAAACTAACTTATTATCTCCTGGTTTTTCTTCGAAATAATCGATTAAAACCGCATCATTATCATTAATAGTTCCTTTCAAAATTTCTTTAGAAAGTTCATTTAAAACATCTTGCTGAATTACTCGTTTCAATGGTCGTGCTCCAAACTGAGGATCGTAACCTTTTCTTGCTAAATAATCAACAGCTTCTGGCGTAATATCTAACGTAATATCGCGTTGAGCCAATTTTTTAGAAACTCCGCTTAAGTAAATATTCACAATTCCAGAAATTTGATTTTCGCTCAATGGACGGAACAAAATAATTTCATCAATACGATTCAAAAACTCTGGTCTAAAGTTTTGTTTCAATTCCTCAAAAACGATATCTTTTGTTTCGTCATAAACTTGCGCAACATTGTTTTCGTCAATGTTCGAAAATTTATCCAAAATCGTATGCGAACCAAAATTCGATGTCATAATGATAATCGTATTTTTAAAATTGACCACACGACCTTTGTTATCTGTCAAACGTCCATCATCCAAAACTTGTAATAAGATATTGAAAACGTCTGAGTGTGCTTTCTCAATTTCGTCCAACAAAATAACAGAATAAGGACGACGACGAACAGCTTCTGTTAACTGACCACCTTCATCGTAACCAACGTAACCAGGAGGCGCTCCAACCAAACGAGAGACCGCATGACGTTCCTGATATTCGGACATATCGATACGCGTCATCGCATTTTCATCATCAAATAAGAACTCGGCTAAAGCTTTTGCTAATTCTGTTTTTCCGACACCAGTTGACCCTAAGAATAAGAACGAACCGATTGGTTTTCCTTCGTCACTAAGACCTGCTCGAGAACGACGAATTGCATCTGAAACTGCTGTAATTGCTTCTTCTTGACCTAAAACACGTTTATGTAATTCATTTTCTAAATTCAATAATTTTTCACGGTCAGATTGCATCATTTTCTGAGCTGGAACTCCAGTCCATTTCGATACAACTTCTGCAATATCATCGGCATCAACAAACTCTTTTACTAATTTATTTTGTTTGTTTTCTTCCAGATTATGTTCAGCTTCTTCTAAATTATTTTTAGCATTAACTAAATCTTCAAATTCTAATTTAGATGCTTTCGCGTAATCATAATCACGTTTTGCGCGCTCAATTTCGAATTTTATGTTTTCGATGCTTTTTCTTAAGTCTTGAACTTCATCTGCACGATTTCTTTCCGCTTCCCATTTCGAATTCAACTGATTTCTTTCGTCTTGAAGATTTGATAATTCTTCTTTCAAAAGATTCAATTTTTTCTCATCATTTTCACGTTTTATTGCTTCAATTTCGATTTCTAATTGAATGATTTTACGATCTAATTTATCTAAATCCTCTGGTTTAGAATTCATTTCCATTCTCAACTTAGAAGCTGCTTCGTCCATTAAATCAATGGCTTTATCTGGTAAAAAACGATCGGTGATATAGCGAGTTGATAATTTTACAGCCGCAATAATTGCTTCGTCTTTAATTCCAATTTTATGATGTTGCTCGTATTTATCTTTGATTCCACGTAAGATTGAAATTGCAGATTCTTCATCTGGTTCTTCTACCATTACTTTCTGGAAACGACGCTCTAAAGCTTTATCTTTTTCGAAATATTTTTGATATTCATTTAAAGTTGTTGCACCAATCGAACGTAATTCACCACGAGCCAAAGCAGGTTTCAAGATATTTGCTGCATCCATAGCACCTTCTCCGCCACCTCCAGCACCAACAAGTGTGTGAATCTCATCGATAAATAAAATAATTTCTCCATTAGAAGCTGTTACCTCTTTTACAACAGCTTTCAAACGCTCTTCGAACTCACCTTTGTATTTTGCTCCAGCAACCAAAGCTCCCATATCCAATGAGAAAATCTGTTTATTCAAAAGGTTTTCTGGAACATCTCCATTGATAATTCGGTGTGCTAAACCTTCTGCAATAGCGGTTTTACCAACACCTGGTTCACCAATTAAAATCGGATTGTTTTTTGTACGACGTGATAGAATTTGTAGCACACGACGAATTTCTTCATCACGTCCAATAACAGGATCTAACTTTCCTTCTTTCGCTAAATCGGTTAAGTTTTTAGCATATTTGTTTAATGAATTATATGTTCCTTCTGCATTTTCTGAAGTTACTCTTTCTCCGTTTCTCAACTCTGATACTAATTTTTTTGTGTTTTCGAATGTTACACCTCTATTTTTTAGTAATTGACTAACAGGTGATACATTCTTTATAATTGCTAATAATAAATGCTCTAAGGTGATAAAATCATCTGTCATCTCTTTTGCAATTTCTTGTGCCGATTGCAAAATTTGGTTGGATGAATTGGAAAGATGATTTCCTTGTTGACCTTCAATTTTTGGATATTTATTAATTTCTAAATCTAACTCAGGTTTCAACATATCCATTTTTACACCTTGTTTTTCTAAGATTAAGGATAAGACATTTTCATCAACATCTATCATTCCTCCTAAAATATGAGCAGGTTCAATCGCTTGATTTTTGTGCGCAACTGCGATTTGTTGCGCTGCTTGGATCGCTTCACGACCCTTTATTGTAAATTGATTAAAATCCATTGGTTCTTAGTTTTTTATATTGGTTTTGTATGTTCTTAATTCATCAAAAAAAATTCCAAAGTAGAAATCAATCTAAAAAACTGACTTTTTGACTTTATTGAATAAAAAAAGGAGACATTTTGACAACATCTCCTTTCGGTTTAAAAATTTTTATAGGTTTTAAAATAATCCCTCTACAGATAAATAGCGTTCACCAGTATCGTAGTTGACAGTTAATATTTTCGCATTATTTTCAATATTCTTCAGTGTTTTAGAGACTGCAGCCAATGAAGCTCCAGTTGAAATTCCGACGAATAAACCTTCATCTCTAGCTATTTTTTTAGCAAATTCGAACGCTTCTTCTTTCGTAATTTGAATTGATGAATCAATAATTGATGTATCTAAATTACCAGGAATAAAACCAGCTCCAATTCCTTGAATAGCATGCGGACCAGGATTACCTCCTGAAATGACAGGAGAGTCTGTTGGTTCTACAGCGATAACTTTTGTTGAAGAACTGACTTCTTTCAAAGCTTTACCAATACCAGAAAGATGACCTCCTGTTCCAACACCAGTGATAAAATAATCAATTCCTTCAGGAAAATCATTTAGAATTTCTTTTGCTGTTGTGTTGTAATGAACCGTGGGATTCGAACTATTTTCAAATTGCTGCGGAACCCATGCGCCTTCTATTGTTTCGGCTAATTCTTGTGCTTTTGCAATAGCTCCTTTCATTCCTAATTCTTTAGGGGTCAAAACAAATTCAGCACCATAAGCCTCCATAATTTTTCGTCTTTCAATTGACATAGATTCTGGCATCGTGATAATCATTTTGTATCCTTTTACAGCTGCTACAAATGATAATCCAATTCCAGTATTACCCGAAGTTGGTTCTATAATTGTTCCTCCTTGTTTCAGAATTCCAGCTTTCTCAGCATCTTCAATCATGGCTAAAGCAATTCTATCTTTTATAGATCCTCCAGGATTTTGTTTTTCTACTTTGATGTAAACATTATGGTTTGGAAATAGTTTATTTAATTTAATAATTGGTGTATTTCCTATGGTTTCTAAGACATTGTTATAAATCATTGTGAATAGGTTTTTAGATGATATAATTATGATGTTGTTCTACTTTTTGTTTTTTGATTTGTGGTTGATTATTTTGGTAAACGAGCGAATTATCTTCAATACTTTCTGTAATCCAAACGTTTCCACCGATAACAGAATTTTCTCCAATAACAGTTGTTCCTCCTAAAATTGTTGCTCCAGCATATATGGTCACATTATTTTCAATTGTCGGATGACGTTTTTTATCGGCTAAATTCTTTGAAACATAAAAAGCGCCTAACGTTACTCCTTGATAAATTTTAACATCGTTTCCAATAATGGTTGTTTCTCCAATCACAATTCCAGTTCCGTGATCGATGTAGAAATTTTTTCCGATTGTAGCTCCTGGATGAATATCAATTCCCGTTTTAGAATGTGCATATTCTGAGAAAAAGCGTGGAAGAATAGGAGTATCAAGTTGAAATAAAATATGTGCTAAACGATGTACAGCAATGGCAAAAAAACCAGGATAAGCTAATAATATCTCAATTTCTGATTTAGAAGCAGGATCATTTGAATAGAAAACAAAGATTAATTCTTCTAATTCTTCTCTAAGTTTAGCAAATTGATCAAAAAAATAAAGACTAATCTTATTTGACTTTTCTTCGGGAACAATTTTTAATAAAACTGAATTGAATTGATTTAATAAATCTTCTTTTTTATAGGATGGATTAGGTTGTTGAAAAATTTCATCATAAATAATCGATTCAATTAAAGGTTCTAATTCCGTTCTATTAAATGGTAAACTATATCTTGAAAGTTGGCTCATTTTTAAAATCTATAAACTCTATAAAAATAGTAGACAAATATATGATTTTTTTTAATTTTCTCTAATTAATTGAGCTAAAAATGTGTTTTTTGTAAAAAAAGAGAATGCTTAAAATATTATTATGTTAGCATAATAGTACACTGTTTTGACTTTTTTAAATAAAATACAATAATATTTATTTAAAAATAATTGTAAAATTAATGTTTTGATAATTAGAGTTATAAATGAATTTAATTGTTAAAAAGTAAAAAATTTTATAAAAAATAATGAATAGTGTTTTATTTACACTAAAAAAGAGTTATTTTAGTGAAATAAATTTTAAAGGATAAAAATATGAAAAAATCAATTTTATTCGGATTATTCTTTATGTTGACATCTTTAATGTATGCGCAATCACCAATTGGAACATGGAAAACAATTGATGATGAAACAAAACAGGCGAAGTCTTACGTAGAGATTTTCGAGAAGGATGGGAAACTTTATGGAAAAGTCACTAAGATTTTAACAAAAGGAAAAGAAGACGCGAAATGTACAGATTGTGCAGGAGCGTTAAAAAATAAACCAATTTTAGGAATGCAAATTCTTTCTGGTCTTAAAAAAGATGGAAATGAATGGAACGGAGGAAGAATCCTTGATCCTAATAACGGAAAAGAATACAAAGCAAAAATGTCATTGAATGGTTATGACAAACTTGATGTTAGAGGTTATATCGGAATTTCACTTGTAGGAAGAACGCAAACTTGGCAGAGAGTTAAATAAATCAAAACAAAAACGAAAAGGTTACTCTGAGTAATCAAACCCACAAAATTTTACTCTATAATGACTATTTCTAAAAAGAATAGTCATTATTTTTTTTGCTTAAATTTGTAGCGTCATTTTCTTGACAAAATAAAATTATAAAATGAGTTTATACAGAAATCGAGCTATCTCGTATATAAAGCCATATAAAACGTCTTTTATTTCGGCAATTATTTTCAATTTGCTTTATGCTATCTTTAATATTGTAGCATTAGCATTTATGATGCCTATTCTAAGTGTTTTATTTGATGAAAAGAAAAAAGATATTATTTCTAAACCTATTTTTTCTGGTGAATTGGTTGATCTGAAAGATTTTTTCTCAAATTATTCAGCTTATTATATGCAACAAATTTCACAAACTGAAGGTCCAATTTATGTATTAGCCATTTCATGTGTTATTTTTATTGTAGCGTTTTTATTTAGAAATATTTTTAGTTTTCTATCGGAAACTTGTTTGGTCGATATGCGATCAGGTGTAACACGTGATTTACGCGTTGATATTCACAATAAAATCATTGATTTACCTGTTGCATATTTTACTGAAAAAAGAAAAGGAGATATAATTAATCGCATTTCGAGTGATGTAAACGAAGTAGAATCGAACATCTTAAATTCTTTCGTAGAAATTATTCGATCTCCTATTATGATAATTGTTTTTGTATGCGTATTGTTTACAATTAGTTATCAATTAACCTTGTTTGCGATTTTGGTTTTTCCTGTTATGGGAACAATTATTTCGTTGATTGGAAAAAGTTTAAAAAAAGCTGCAGTTCATGCACAAGACGAATTATCAAATATCATTACATATGTTGATGAAACATTGACTTCTTTAAAAATTATCAAAATTTTTAATGCAGAAGATCAAGTAAAAGGACGTTTTGATCAATCGATCAATCGATATAGAGAATATCTTCAAAAAGTAATGAAAAAACGTGCCTTGGCATCACCAACAAGTGAGTTTTTAGGTGCAATTACAATTGGGTTAATAGTATTCTTCGGTGGTAAATTATCATTAGAAGGAAATGGATTAACAGGTTCTGAATTTATTTTTTATATCGCAACTTTTTATACATTATTGGATCCAATCAAGAAATTCTCGAAAGCATTATCAGATATTCAAAAAGGAGAAGTTTCTGCTAAACGTATTTTTGAAATATTGGATGCAGATGTTTCGATTCAAGATTTACCAGATGCAAAAGGAATTGATGTATTTGAAGATAAAATTGAATTTAGAAATGTAACGTTTGCTTATGGAAAGCATGATGTGATTAAAGATTTTAATTTAACGATTAATAAAGGAGAAACGGTTGCTTTAGTTGGGCAATCTGGTTCTGGAAAATCTACTTTAGCTAATTTAATTACACGTTTTTGGGATGTAAAATCTGGTCAAATATTAATTGATGGAATTGATATCAAGCATATCAAATTACACGATTATCGATTGTTATTTGGATTGGTAACGCAAGATTCGATTTTGTTTAATGATACTATTTTTAATAATATATCATTAGGTGATAAATTTCCGAGTCAGGAAAAGGTGGAGCATGCAGCTAAAATAGCTAATGCGGAAGAGTTTATTATTAAAATGCCCGAAAAATATCAAGAATCAGTTGGTGAAGGAGGAAGTAAACTTTCTGGTGGACAAAAACAACGTCTGAGTATTGCGCGTGCAGTTTATAAAAATCCTCCAATAATGGTATTAGATGAAGCAACATCTGCTTTAGATACAAAGTCGGAGAAATTGGTGCAAGTAGCTTTAAATAATATGATGCAAAATCGTACTTCGTTAGTGATTGCACACAGATTATCGACAATACAAAACGCTGATAAAATTGTGGTGATGGAAGCAGGGAAAATTATTGAAGAAGGAAATCATCATTCATTAATTGAGAAAAAAGGTGTTTACGCGAATTTGGTGAACATGCAAAATTTTGAATAATTAACCTATTATATTTTAAAAAAAGCTTCGAATTTCGAAGCTTTTTTTGTGTTTTTATATTAAATCGATTTGATTTCAAATCCTAATTGTTTCCAATCTTCCCAAAATGTCGGATAAGATTTTTCAACAACCATTTCATTATTAATACGAATAGCATATTTCTGAGCCAAAGGCGCCATACACATCGCCATTCTGTGATCATTGTAAGTTTCTAAAGTTGGTGTTTCAGAAAAATCATTGTAACCATCTATTGTTAAAGAATCATCAGTGATAGTTATAATTGCGCCAAACTTTTCTAATTCATTCTTAAGTGCAACCAAACGATCAGTTTCTTTTATTTTTAACGTTTCTAAACCTGTTAATATACACTTCAATTTTAACCCAACACAAGTTGCAGCGATTGTTTGCGCAATATCTGGCGTATTGATTAAATTTAATTCAATTGTGGGTTGAGGTTGAAAATTAGCATCATTTTTTAAACTTAAAATACCATTTTCGAACGTAGAAATTACTCCAAAATTCTCGGCATAAATATGTTGTAATGCTGAATCTCCTTGTAAAGAATCGTTGAAATACGTAGAAATTTTAACTTCAGAATTTTGTGATAAAGCAATCAAACTATAAAAGTAAGAAGCAGAACTCCAATCCGATTCGACTTGTAAAGTTTGTGCTTCGATGCTATTTGTAAAAGGAACTTGAATTGTGTTTCCTTCAAAAGTAGCCTTAATTCCAACTTTATTCAATAACTGAATTGTCATTTGAATGTATGGAATAGAAATAATTTTTCCATCAAGATTTATCGTTAATCCATTTTCTAATTTTGTTCCAATTAAACACAACGCTGTGATATATTGCGAACTGATATTAGAAGGGATTGTAATAGATTCTTTGGTTAATTTTTTTCCAACAATAGACAAAGGCGGATAACCTTCATTTTCTTGATAAGAAATTTCTGCACCCAATTCGTTTAACGCATCTACCAAAACCTTTATTGGTCGTTGTTTCATTCGATCAGAACCTGTTAGCGTTACTTTTCGTCCGTCTTGAATAGAAAAATAAGCCGTCAAAAATCGCATTGCTGTTCCAGCGTGATGAATATCGATTAAATCTATTTTGTTTGCTAAAGCTTTTTGCATTAACTGAGAATCTTCTGAATTTGAAACATTTTCTAATGTCAAAACATTCTCAAATAATTGATTTAATAACAACAAACGATTACTCTCGCTTTTAGATCCTGTTACTGCTAATTGATTATTTATAGGTGATTGTAGTGCTGAAATTTCAATCATATTTATTTTAATTTATCGTTGTTTTGATGACGATCGTGGTCGCGTTTTGTTTTGTAATCTAATTTTTTGTAGAAAGCAGATTCTAAATCAACACCAGTTTGATTTGCTAAGCAAAGCGCAACAAAAATAACATCCGCTAATTCTTCGCCAAGATCTTTGTTTTTATCTGATTCTTTTTCCGATTGTTCTCCGTAACGGCGAGCAATAATACGCGCAACTTCTCCAACTTCTTCTGTTAGTTGTGCCATATTTGTTAACTCGTTAAAATAACGAACACCATGTTCTTTGATCCAATTATCTACATCTAATTGTGCTTGTTTAAGGCTCATTTTATTCTAAATTTTTAAAAGATAAAGGTACAAAAATAAAAAGCCAACTCGAGTTTGGAGTTGGCTTTATTCTATCTTTAGAATATTTTTTATTGTTTAACTAAAATCACTTGCTGACTTTCGGCATTAATGATATTTGTTAAAAATTCTTTCAATGGTTTGTAGTATTGTGCAGGTAATGTACTATAAGGCATTACTTTTTGAGCTTGAGCAATAATGTATCCATCTTTCTCGATAACCTTAAAAGCATATCCACCAGCTTGATCTGGCATTGTGAATTGTTTTTCTACAGGTAAAGATTCTACTTTATATCCTTCAGGTATTTTAATTTTCACTGTATTTGTATTCGTAATTGGCGCACCAAATTCGATATTATACGTACGTTGTTCCAAATTCAAATTATGTTTTGTGTTTGTTACAAAAAGAAAAGGATTGAAAAGGATTTTATTTCCGGCAACATCAACTTTTACATCTTCAAATTTAAATTGATGACGAATATTATTTTGATTGTTATCTTGTGTTTTGAAATCAGAAATTTCGAAATTATAATCTTCTACAAATTCTTTCTCGAAAGCTTTAGGATCATCTGCGATTTCGTTTTTATCAAACATATAAAAGTAGTTATCTCTGACATTAGAAAATTGACCTTTCAAGCTTCCATCAGCAGACAAATCAGCAGTAATTGATATTTTATTATTTGTCATTACAGAATTACGTAAAGGAACTTCTTTGATTCCTTTGTCGTTTACCATAAATCCACGATCGTTAATCGCTCTTAAAGGTAATAAGTTAATTTGAGAATTTTTGTCTGTTGCGTCCATTAGATAAAAATCGTTATCCACATTTGCACCTACAATAACATAATTCAATTTGCTACGAGTAGGAAAAGAATAATTGATTAGACCATTTTGTAAAGAACTTAACACAATTGGATTAGCTTCTAGGCCTGCTTTGCGTAACATTGTTGTTAGTAATAAGTTGATATCTGCTGAATTTCCAGATTTTTCGTTAAATGTTTTTCGAATTCCTTTTTCTGTTGTTTCGCTTAAATAATCATTCCAAGTAAAATTCTTTTTGACATAATCAAAAATGGCTGACATTTTTTCGATATTTGTATTTTTTCCAGCTATTGTTGCATTTACTGTTTCATCTAAGAAGTTATTTCCATTTAATTGTCGACCAAAATCTTCTTGATCCATCAAGTCTTTTCCAATGCGCTCCCAACTTGTTGTAAAATTTTCTGATGTTCTTCCTGGAGCTACAAAAGAAGCTAATTCGAACTGAATACTTGCTAACATATTTCGTGGATTAAGCACATATGCTTCGCGAGAATATGATGGTAAGTTTGCTAAAGAATAAGTTTGGGTATTAATTTTCATTTTGGCATTATCTACACTAGAATTTTGTGTTGTTCTGCCATAGATATCACTTTCTCTTTTATTGTGGATTATATAATTATCTTCCTTTGAGTTTTTTGAAATTTTAGGTGCAAAACCACCCCTCAAATCTTGTTGATAATTAAAATATTCTTGATTTTGGAATGTAAAATTACTTGCAACGACTGGTATTGATTGTTGGAAATACCAAGTGTCTGTTTGTCTAAAAAACGGAGAAATAATTTCGTATGAATACTCTAAAATAGAACCATTTTTTACATTAGGAAATGTCAAGGTTTGTTTGTCCAAAAAACGATGAACTTTATCTAAGAAAATATCTTTTCTCTCTACTTTTTGTTCAACAATTTTTCCATTTTCTAAGTTATAAGTAACAGCTTTTAAGGATAGTAATTTATCTTGATCAGATCCCGCACTTTTATAAAGAGGAATTTCTATTTTTAGAACATCGTCAGGTGTTTTATCTTTATCAAAGATAATCATGCGATAATACACTTTTTTAGTATGTTCCACACCTCCTTGATTGGTATTAAAGCTGACTTTATAATTTCCGTCTGCATACAAAACTTCTGCAGGTGCATCTGCCTGAATAGTGCTTTTCGTTTTTTCGAAATCTTGTTTTGATATTTTTCCAAACTTTACATCTTGTGCAAAACTCGAAATCGTAGCTACAGATGCTACAATAGTGAATAAAGTTTTCATATTAGTGTGTTATAGTTTTTCTAATAATAATTTAGTGTTGTCGTATCCCGCAATTTGTCTACGAAATTCTACATAATCATTGTATTTTTCCTTTGCAAATTCCCCAGGAAATTGTTTGTAAATACGTTTAATCTCAATAGTTGCATTTTCTTTAGGATTGATTTCTAAAAGATATTCTCCAAAAGCAGATTTCACGGTAATTGCATCAAATTTTTGTGGTAATCTATAACCAGCAGGTAATGCAAGCGAATAGGTTACTTGGTCAACATATCCTGATTCAATTTTAAAATCAAAATTTCTGTCTTTTGCTTTTTTCAGAGAGGTTTCTTCACGATTTACAGGAATCATATTAATGATGATATTATTTCCTTGAATTTTAGCGTAATTAGGAACTGAAAAATCAAAATCTGAAGTGAAAATTGCATTTTCCCAATCATTTTTAAATTCCTTTTTCTTGAAATTAATTCCTTGTAAAGATGAAAATCTGTTTTTTAAACGCACATCAAGATCTTTTTCACTTAGTTGATTGTATCGAGCTAAATTTTCATAAATCAATCCTTTTGATGTTTCTGTAAATTGAAAATTTAAAGTTCCGTCAGTTGAAATAGTTGCATTTCCGGTTACTAATAATTGATTGTCTTCTGGTTTGAAACTTTGTGAAGGAATAATTTTCCCGCCTTTTTCATCTAGAATAAAAACTTTTCTATTGGCAGTAAAATCGCCTAAATAATTAAAAGCAGAAGATTGACTTGTCGTTTCTAACCAAATATCTTCGTCTTTTAACGGGACATATAAAATAACATGGTCACCTTGTAAATACATCATATCTTCTGTCATATCTTGAGCAGAAGAACCTGAATGGACTTCGGTATAATAGGATTTGATACCAACAGCATCTAGCATAGACATTGTATAATTTGTTAACGCTTTACAGTCGCCATAACTTTTACTTTCTACATAAGATGCAGGAAACGGGGAAAGTCCTCCAATTCCCAATTGTACACCAATGTAACGAACTTTATTTTGGAGATGTTTATATAAAATCTGAACTTTTTCACGGTCTGATTTTGCATCTTTTACAAGATTTTGAAAAAATGCTTTTTGAGCTGATGTAAAATCTTGTTTTCCTCCAACTAAATAATTATAAGTCCATTTTCCGTAATCATTCCAGTTATCAAAAGTTCCTTTTACACCATCTATATTAATTTGGTTAGAAGCTAATACAGCATTAGGAAAAATGTTTCTAATACTTAACATTTTATCCTCCTCGTTAAAAGCAGAAATATTGTTAAATGTATACTTTAGATTATTTGTATCTCCTTCTTTTTGAATGTTAAATCCTACAAAATTATTTTCTTTTAGACGAATAATAGAATTTGTTTTATTCGTAAAAGTATAAGTAGATTTTTCGACAGATAAATTTGGGGCTTTTATCGGGAACCATTTCGGAATCCCAATTGTATTTTTACTTGTTGTCGAAATTTTATATTGAATTGTATAAGGATACTGAGTTGGAGTAAAATTAAGGTATTTGATACGGTCATCTGTGTACATTTGTCCGCTGCTCACATAACTTTGATCACTAAAATCCTTAGACTTAAACTTCTTGATTTCCTTTCCGTTTGCATCAAATAAAGTTGCTTCTAATACATCAATTTTGATGTTTGGATTGTAATACGCTTGCGCACCAACATAGTTATCACCAGCCTTACTCAAAACAGTAACCACAACGTCTTCGGTGTATTTAAGTTCATCAACTTTTAAAAGTTCAATTTTTTCATCGTTTTTACGGATGACAGCATAAGCATCTTTCACTAAATCTGCAGGAATTTGATCTACTGCATAGTTTTGTGCAAAAGAAAACGAACTGATAAATAAAGTTGTAAAAAGTAGAGTTTTTTTCATTCAATATTAGTGTTAAGTTTATTATTCTTTATTTTTTGAATCGATAAAAATGGTAACAGGTCCATCATTCAACAATTCAACCTTCATGTCCGCACCAAAAATTCCTTTTTGTACAGGTTTAAAATTTGTTTCTAAAACAGTCAAAAACGACAAATATTGCTCTGTCGCTAAATCGGGTTTCGAAGCTTTGATGTAAGAAGGTCTATTTCCTTTTTTTGTAGAAGCGTGTAATGTGAATTGTGAAACAACTAAAATATCTCCATTTGTTTGTTGTATATCTAAATTCATAACATCGTTTTCATCATTAAAAATTCGTAATTGAATGATTTTTTTAGAAATCCATTCAAAATCCTCTTTTGAGTCTTCAGGCTCAAAACCAACTAAAGCTAAAATTCCATTATCAATTTTTCCAGATATTTCACCTTCAACTATTACAGAAGCATGTTGTACGCGCTGTAAAATCACTCGCATAATTGTATGTATTAAATTTAAAAATTACTCGAAATTTAAGAAAATTTTAACAAATAAAAAAGCGTTATAAAAAATAATGATTTATAACGCTAGGTGTAGTTTAAGTTAAGCAAGCAATCGCTTTATGTTTAAGTTAGTTGGTTAAAATATATTTCCTCATCTACGATTATAACATAATCTAATTCATACAAATTAGAAATTTCTTTTGCTGAAATTAATTGTTGTTCGATCTCTCGTAGTTTTGTTTTTTTATTCTCAACAACCCATAATTTATTAGGATTAATTGGCTTCCAATTTATTGTTTTCAGATGTTCCAAAAATTTTTCCTTTTGTTCTTTTGTACATTCTACAAAATCCAACGCAATTTTAATCGATAAATCGCTCATTCAATTAATTTTATCAAAAATAGAATGAGTCGTTGGATTATTTTTACGTGAAACCGTAATTTGAGAAATAAAAAAATCCTTTTCTTAAGAAAAGGATTTTTTTATTGAATCTTATTTATCTGTGTAAATATCTTCTTCTAAAAAGGTAAGATAATTTTCGTAGCGAGAAATAGCTATTTCTCCATTTTCTACGGCATCTCGAACGGCACATTTTGGCTCGTTGACGTGAATACAATTATCAAATTTACAATTATGTTTTAAATCTAAAATTTCGGGAAAATAACCTTGTAATTCAGTTTTATCGATATGGACTAAACCAAATTCTTTAATTCCAGGTGTATCGATAATGAAACCTCCAAAAGACCATTCGTACATCTGCGCAAAAGTAGTGGTATGTTGTCCTTTACTATTAAAGTCTGAAACTTCGTGCGTTTTGATGTTTAAATCTGGATTTAAAGTGTTCAATAAAGTAGATTTACCTACACCAGAATGTCCAGAAACTAAACTTACTTTGTCTTTCATTTTAGCTTTTACTAAATCAAGATTTAATCCTGTTTCAGCAGAAATATCAAGACTTTCGTAACCAATAGGATTGTAAATAGATTTGTAAATTTCTAACTCAGCCATTTCATCTTCTGTATACGAATCCATTTTATTGAATAGTAGAACAACAGGAATATGATAAGCTTCGGCAGTAATTAAAAAACGGTCAATAAAACCAAAAGAAGTTTTGGGATTAGAAAGCGTTACAACCAAAAATGCTACATCAATATTAGATGCAATGATGTGTGTTTTTTTGGAAAGATTAACCGATTTTCGGATAATATAATTTTTACGATCATGTATATTCGTAATCACTGCAATATCGTCTTTATCAATTTCAAAATCAACCTCGTCTCCAACCGCAATTGGATTGGTGTGCTTGATATTTGCAATTCTAAATTTCCCTCTAATTCTTGCCTGATAAGTAGCACCATCTTCCGTAAGAAGATGATACCAGCTACCAGTAGATTTTATGACAATTCCTTTCAATATTGTTTAAATTTTTTCTTCCTTTTTTACCATAATTTGGTTTTGTTGCGCAACAGATTCTTGGTGAATAGCTTGCAATAATTTATCAACAAAATCTTCAGATAAACCTAAAGAAACTCCTGCTTTTACAGAATTATCTTTGATTTGTTTCCAACGATCTGGCTGAAAAACCGCGACATTATGTTCTTTTTTCAATTCTCCGATAGAGTTTGCAACTTTCATACGCTGAGCAATTGCATCTAAAATAGAATTATCTAACTCATCAATTTGATGACGTAAATTCTGAATTCCAGTTTTGTAAATTGCATCTGGATCATCAGAAACACGAATTTCTAAATCTTTCAAGATTTCCAATAAACGAGCTGGTGTTACTTGTTGAGCTGCATCAGACCAAGCTTCATCAGGATTGTTGTGTGTTTCGATCATCAATCCATTGTACTCGAAGTTGAATGCTTGTTGTGCAACATCAAATAATCCAGTTCTATTTCCACAAATATGCGATGGATCACAAATAATAGGAATATTTGGTAATTTATTTTTGAAATCTAATGCGATTTGCCATTGTGGATCATTACGGTATTTTGTCTTTTTGTAAGATGAGAAACCACGGTGAATAGCACCTAAATTTTTGATTCCTTGACCTTCTAAACGTTCCAACGCTCCAATCCATAGATCTAAATCTGGATTTACTGGATTTTTCACTAAAACAGTTTTGTCTGTATCGCGTAAAGCTTCTGCAATTTCTTGAACAGTAAACGGATTTACAGTAGAACGAGCACCAATCCATAAAACGTCAACATCATACTCTAACGCTAATTTTGCATGATTTGCATTGGCGATTTCAGTGGCAATTTTCATTCCGAATTCGTCTTTTACTTTTTTCAACCAATTTAATCCGATTGCTCCAACTCCTTCGAAACAGTTTGGTTTTGTACGAGGTTTCCAAATTCCAGCGCGAAAAACTTGTACATAATCTTTGTCCAAATCTTCAGCGATTGTCATCATTTGTTTTTCACTTTCTGCACTACAAGGTCCAGCGATGATCATTGGTTTGTCGTATTCTTTAATCCAGTTATTATTTTCCATAATATTTACAAATTTAAGGTTAAATATTTATTTTATTTGAGAGTAATTATTTCTTTATTTATTTAATATTCGACGTATGTCGTTTGTGTTTTTCAAATATTGATGAATAGTCATTGCATCTTTTTCTTCAATCATTTTTCGGATTTTGGAAATCTGTGTCTGATAAGCATCAATTGCATTGAGTAAATTTTCTCGGTTCTGAATCAAAATTGGTGTCCACATATCAGGCGAGCTTTTCGCTAAACGAACCGTCGATTCAAAACCAGAACCAGCCATGTCAAAAATTGCATCTTCGTTTTTTTCTTCTTCTAAAACCGTTTGTCCTAAAGCAAAAGACGTAATATGAGAAAGATGAGAAACGTAGGCAATATGCGCATCATGCGCATCAGATGTCATTGTTTTGACATTCATCCAAAGGGATTGATAAATTTTTCTTACTTTTTTAACAGCTTCTTTTTCACTTTCTTCAACATCACATAAAATGGCTACTTTGTTCAAAAATAATTCTGGGAAAGCAGCTTTTGGCCCTGAATTTTCTGTTCCTGCAATTGGATGCGTTGCAACAAACTGTTTTCTTTTGGGATGATTTGCAACTTTTTTACAAATTCCTGCTTTTGTCGATCCCATATCCATTACGATTGTTTTATCATTAATTTGATTTAAAATCTCTGGTAAAACTTTCTGAATTGAATTAATCGGAACTGCAATCACCACCAAATCTGATTGAGAAAGTGCCTTATCTAAAGGAGCTATTTCGTCTACGATTCCTAATTCTAATGCTTCAATTTGATGTGCAACATTTTGATCAACTCCAATTATTTTTTCGGCAAAACCAACTTTTTTCAGAGCTAAAGCAAACGAACCTCCGATTAATCCTAAACCGATTACTGAAATTGTTTTCATGCTTCTAATCTTTTTTTGACTTCAATTAACTTCTCGACTGGCGCGCAAAGAGAAAAACGAATAAATCCTTCTCCATTGCTTCCGAAAATACTTCCTGGTGTAATGAACACTTTTTTATCGTGTAAAACTTTATCAATAAATTCTTTGTCATCTTTTCCTTCAGGAAGCTTTGCCCAAATAAACATTCCTGCTGCATTGGGATTATATTTTACATTTAGAATATCTGCAATTTCCCAAATGATTTTTCTTCGTTCTGCGTATACTTTTGTTAACTCTTCGTACCAAGAATTGTCAACTAAAAGTGCTTTAGTAGCGGCTTTTTGTATCGCAAAATTCATTCCCGAATCCATATTTGACTTTACCTTTAAAATAGAATTGATAAAATTTTCTTTACCAATTACCATTCCCACACGCCAACCAGCTATATTAAAGGTTTTGCTTAACGAATTCAATTCAATACAAACATCTTTTGCGCCTTCAATTGCTAACATACTTGTCGGCTCATCATTTAGGATAAAACTGTATGGATTGTCATTTACAATTAAAATATTGTGACGAGTTGCAAACGCTATTAATTTTCTAAGAACTTCTTTTGGAGCTTTAGCTCCTGTGGGCATATGCGGGTAATTAATCCACATTATTTTTGGTTTTTGTTCGGCTAACTTTTCTAATTGTTCAAAATCTGGTAACCAATCATTTTCATCTTTCAAATCGTAGAACAAAGGTTCTGCTTGTACTAATTCTGTAACAGATGAGTAAGTTGGATATCCAGGATTTGGAATCAAAACTTTATCACCTTCATTCAAAAAAGCCATCGAAATGTGCATAATTCCTTCTTTAGAACCCATAAGTGGCAAAATTTCAGTTGAAGGATTGGCTTCTACATTAAATTGATTTTTGTAAAAGCTCGCCATAGCTTCTCTCATTTCTGGAATTCCACGATAACTTTGATAGCCATTAATTCCGCTTTGAGAATTTTTGATTAATTCCTCGATAACATCTGGATGAGGTTGTAAATCTGGACTTCCAATTCCTAATGAAATAATCGGAATATCAGTTTTCATGTTCGCTATTTCTTGTAATTTTTTCGAGAAATAATATTCCTGAACACTTTGTAATCGTTGGGCTTCTGCTATCATTTTTTTCCCAGTTTATATTCGCCTAATATTTCTAAATCCGTTAATTTTCGAGCAATTTTTCCTAGCAATTCATAATATTGTTCTTTTTGCTCGAACGTTATATCGATGTGAAAAGAATATTCCCAAGGTTTTTCGATAATCGGAACAGATTGTATTTTGTCCATATTTATTCCACATTCAGCTATTTGATTTAGTACATCTACCAAAGCACCAGCCTTGTGTGGAACTGAAAAACGCATCGAAACTTTGTTGAAATCTTCGTAATCATTGTGCTCGCGTTGCAATACAAAAAAGCGAGTAAAATTATCTTGAAATGTTTGAATGCTTGACGCTAAAATGTCTAATCCATAAACTTCTGCTGCTTTTCTTGAGGCAATTGCCGCAACATCATTCAAATCTTGTTCTACAATATCTTTCGCTGTTAATGCGGTATCGATATCATTTACAACTCGCCAAGTTGGATGTTTTTCAAGGAACTTGTCACATTGTAGCAATGCCATTTGGTGCGAACGAACTTCTTTTACATCGTCTAAAGTTTGCCCTTTTTTGACCATTAATTGATGTTGAATTGATAAATAAATTTCTCCAACAACTTTCAAATTGTATTTCGTTAACAGCGCATAATTTGGTAAAATAGCTCCAGCAATTGTGTTTTCTATTGCCATTACCGCTTTGTCAACTTTTCCTTTTGCAAGAGACTTTGCTAAGGTTTTGAATGTATCACATTCTACAATTTCGATATCGTTTCCTAAATAATTATTGGCAGCTTCGTGATGATATGAACCAATATAACCTTGTATTGCAACTCTTGTTTTCATTTTTTTCCACAAAAAAAGTCCCACAAAATGCGGGACTTTATTATTATCTTATGTTGATGTTACAATCAATTATGACAACGCAGTCCCTGCTCTCCTGGATAATACCCAAAAAAGTAAAAGAAAAATGCGTTAAAATAATTGAATGTTGTCATTCTTGTTCTCGTTTTATTTCTACAAATCTAAAAGATAATTTTTCAGTTATCCAAATCTTTTTTGCTAATTTTATCGAAAATTTTTCATCAAATGGGAATAATCATTACAGATTTAGTAAAAAAATACGGTGAACAGGTGGCTTTAGACAAAGTTTCGTTTTCGATAAATAATGGCGAAGTTGTTGGCTTACTTGGACCAAATGGAGCAGGAAAATCTACTTTGATGAAAAGTATTACCAATGCAATAAATGCAGATTCTGGTGAAATTTCTGTGAATGATTTTAATGTTTCGACGCAACCAATTGAATCGAAAAAGTTGATTGGATTTTTGCAAGAAAATAATCCATTGTACATGGATATGTATGTAAAAGAGTATTTGGAATTTGTCACAAATATTCGAAATGTGCCTAAATCAAAAATTGATGAAGTCATCGAAAAAGTAGGTTTATCGCCTGAGAAACATAAGAAAATTCATCAATTATCAAAAGGATATAAACAACGTGTCGGATTGGCGCAAGCGATTATCTCGAGCCCAGAAATTTTGATTTTAGACGAACCTACAAATGGACTTGATCCAAATCAGATAATCGAAATTAGAGAAGTTATTCGCGAAATAGGTAAAGAAAAAACAGTCATTCTTTCGACGCATATTATGCAAGAAGTGGAAGCACTTTGTTCGCGCGTAATCCTTTTGAATAAAGGAAAAATTGTTGCAGATCAGTCAATAGAAGAATTTAAAGGACAATATAAAAACCTGGAAGAAGCTTTTCATGTTTTAACACAATAAAAAATCCGCTCATAGAGCGGATTTTTTTATGGAATTATTTCTTCTTCAAGATAAAAACTTCTTTTATTTTTTCTGGATTAACTTTATCGTTTTTCGTTGTTTTTTCAAGTTTTGTAATTAAATGATTTACTTCATCTTCCGAAGCAGGTCCGCCTATATTTTCGCCATTAACACGAGAATCTTCTAATACTTTTCCTGTCGGATCTAAAATTACCCAAAAAGGCAAACCTTGATTTTTTCCACCTAATTTTTCATTTACAACATCACCGCCAGGCGTTTCTAAATTTTTCTTTTCAGCTCGCTCTTGTACCGTAATAAATGTTTTGACATAATTAGCATCAAAATATGATTTTACAGCTGGATCATCCATATTTTTCTCCATCTTTTTACACCATCCGCACCAAGAAGCATGAAATATTAGAAAAACATTTTTATTTTCGAGTTTAGCTTGATTTTGAGCTTTCATTAATATTTCAGTTGCTGTTTGCGCATTTGCGATTCCTGATATTGCAATAAGAAATCCGAACAATAAACTTTTTAATTTCATTAAAATAAGATTTAAGTAAATGTAAAAAATAAATAGTATTTTCAATTAAAATTAACACTTATGAAACATTTTTTAGGATTTATTTTTTTATTATTTTTTACAAGTTGTGCTTCTAATAAAATGAAAACAATTGAAGGAAAATGGCAACAAGATTTTTTAGATTATAAATCAAAAGTGGTAGAAGTGCCTTTGTCTAAAAGTGATGCGATAATGGATGTGTCTCAAGTGAAATCGAAACTAAAAATTGAGTTTGATTTTCAAGATGGTTATGAAAAAGATGTTACAGATTCGGTTTTATTCAACTATCCTCAATTAAAATTTAGAAAAATAAACTTAGATAAAACATCTAATTATTATAATTTAAATTATGATAGTACATGCGATTGCTTTTTAGGCGAAATGAAATCATATTCTGGTAATGTATTAAATATAAAATTGAACAGAGTTTCTTCGGTTAAATAAATTTGATGGAAATCATTATCTTTGCACAAAATTATTAGAACATCGTTCTAATATTCAATCATTAAAAAAAGAGTCAACATATATGAAATGTGGAATTGTTGGATTGCCTAATGTTGGTAAATCTACTTTATTTAATTGTTTGTCGAATGCCAAAGCGCAATCGGCGAATTATCCTTTCTGTACAATTGAACCTAATGTAGGAACTGTTTCTGTACCAGATACTCGTCTAAATCAATTAGAAGAAATTGTAAATCCAGAACGCGTTGTACCTGCGGTTGTAGAGATTGTAGATATTGCTGGTTTGGTAAAAGGAGCAAGTAAAGGAGAAGGTTTAGGAAATCAATTTTTAGGAAATATCCGTGAGTGTAATGCAATTATACATGTTTTACGTTGTTTCGAAAATGAAAATATTACGCACGTTGATGGATCGATCAATCCAATTCGTGATAAAGAAACAATTGATATTGAGTTGCAATTGAAAGATTTGGATACGGTTGTAAAACGTATTGATAAATCTAAAAAAGCGGCTAAAGCTGGTAATAAAGACGAACAAAAAGTAGTTGAAGTTTTAACTGCTGTTACAGCTCATTTAGAAGAGTTGAAAAATGTTCGTGAAATGGATTTAGACGAAAAAGCACAAGAAATTGTAGATTCTTTACAGTTGATTACGGCTAAACCAGTTTTATATTTATGTAACGTTGACGAGTCTGCTGCAAAAGATGGAAACGAATTTGTAGCGCAAGTGAAAGAGGCTGTAAAAGATGAACATGCTGAAGTATTGATTTTAGCTGCTCAAATTGAAGCTGATATTAACGAGTTAGAAACTTACGACGAACGTCAAATTTTCTTAGAAGAATTAGGTTTAGAAGAGCCAGGTGTTAATCGCTTGATTCGTTCGGCTTATTCTTTATTAGATTTAGAAACTTATTTCACAGCTGGTGTTAAAGAAGTTCGCGCTTGGACAATCAAAAAAGGATCAACAGGTCCACAAGCTGCGGGAGTTATCCATACAGATTTCGAAAAAGGATTTATTCGTGCAGAGGTGATCAAGTTTGAGGATTTCTTAACTTATGGATCAGAATCTAAATGTCGTGAGGCAGGAAAATTAAACGTAGAAGGAAAAGCATACATCGTTCAAGATGGAGATATTATGCATTTCTTATTTAATGTGTAACTAAGTATATTAGAATATCTTACTAAAAGCATCAATATTTATTGATGCTTTTTTTGTTAAAATTAGTTTTTGTAGAATTGTTTTTTAAACTAATGATTGTTAGTAATTTAATTGTATTTTTAAATTATTATAAATTAAATAATTATGAAAAAACACTTTTTACTACTTACAATTTTTACATTAGGATTTGTAAATGCTCAATCAACTATTTTCGAAGAAAACTTTAACAATGAAGATTCCTTAGTAGAATGGACAAAACTAGATATAGATAATGATGGTTTAGAATGGACATACTATTCAGATGCAAATCCTTTTGGTTCTTGTATAGGTTCATTATCTAATATGGTTTTTCTTCCAATGAATGTTGATGACGCAATAGTTAGTCCGGTAATCAATTTGCCAGATGTAAATAATTTAAACTTGACATTTAAATTAGCAAATATAAATAATGAGTTATTTGAACAACACTATAGTGTTTATGTTATTAATGAGTCAGATAATTTTATAGGAACGGAAAAACCAATTTTTTCAGAAACTATAAATTCAGATTATTCAGAACAATACAAAACTATTAATTTAGATTTAACAGAATTTAAAGATAGAAAAGTGAAATTAGTTTTTAGGCATCATAATACTGATAGTAAAAATTCTTTTATGCTACTCTTGGATGATATTTTAGTTACTTCGTCTAATTTAGGAATTTCGAATATTAATAAAAAATCTATACTTGTTTATCAAGAGAATGATTTGGTTAAAATATCTGGTTTAAAAGATGTTAAGAAAGTTAAAGTGTTTGATATAACAGGAAAATTAGTTTCTGAAGTTAATCAATCAGAAGCAAATATATCATCTTTACCAAAAGGAATTTATATTGTTAATTTCTATTCTGGAGATAATGTGATTTCACGTAAGATTGTTAAAAAATAAGATTAAAGCTCGAATCCATAGATTCGAGCTTTTTGTTTTATAAATTTTTCAAATTTTCCAATGCTTGAAGTAAGGTTTCATCTTTTTTTGCGAAACAAAATCGAATAATTTTATGATCGGTTTTATCATGATAAAATGCAGAAACAGGAATCGTTGCAACTTTGTGTTCTTTTGTTAAAGATTTTGCAAACTCGTCTGCAGGTAAATCACTGATTTTAGAATAATTTGCACATACAAAATAAGTTCCTTCGCAAGGTAAAAGTTCGAATTTAGTCGATTTCAATCCGTTTACAAATAAATCTCTTTTTTGTTGAAAAAAATCATTCAAATACAAGTAGTTTTCAGTATTTTCTAAGAAATCTGCAATTGCATATTGTGAAGGAGTATGTGTAGAAAACGTATTAAATTGATGACATTTTCTAAATTCTTTCATCAATTCTTTTTCCGCTAAAATATAACCGATTTTCCAGCCTGTAATGTGAAATAATTTTCCGAATGAACCAACAATAAATACTTTGTCTTTTACCGATTTCAACTTCGCAAAACTTTGATGCGATTTCTGATCAAACGTAATATGTTCGTAAACTTCGTCAGCCAATAAATAACAATCGATTTCTTTTAAGATTTGTTCAAATTGTTTCAAATCATTTTCGGATAAAATTTTTCCTGTTGGATTGTTCGGATTATTTACGATAATTAATTTCGTTTTATCCGTTATTTTCCTCTTTAATTCTTCAAAATCGATTGAATATTCAGGATATTTTAGTTGAATTGGAACAATTTTCCCATCAAATAATTCGACTGTTGGTTGATATAAATCGTAAGCAGGTTCAAAAATAATAACTTCATCATTTGGATGAATTAAAGCCGATATAACATTAAAAATTGCTTGACTTGCACCGCTTGTTATATTGATTTCATTCTGAAAATCGTAATCAGAATTATAAAGTTTAGAATATTTTTCAGAAAGTAACACACGCAATTTTTCGACGCCAGTCATTGGCGCGTACTGATTGTAATTTTGATTTGAGTAAATATTTAATCGACTAATTAATTCAGAATCTGCATTAAAGTCGGGAAAACCTTGTGCTAAATTTATTGCTTGATGTTCATTTGCCAATTGACTCATTATTGAAAAAATGGTCGTTGAAACATTGGGTAGCTTTGATTTAATCATATTGGTAAATTAGGTTGATTTTACTCAAAATCAAAACAATAAACCTTAATATTTTTAAGAATTTTTTTCTTATTTTTGTAAAACTCGTTTAACACTCAACAACTCAAATGTCAGAATTAGATCAACAAGTAAATTATACGGAAGACAATATTAAAACCCTTGATTGGCGCGAGCATATTCGCATGCGACCTGGGATGTATATTGGGAAGCTGGGAGATGGTTCGTCTCAAGATGATGGAATTTATATTTTGTTGAAAGAGATTGTGGATAACTGTATCGATGAATTTGTGATGGGAGCAGGGAAAACTATCGAGATTAATCTGCGTGAAGATGAAGTAACAGTTCGTGATTATGGTCGTGGAATTCCTCTAGGAAAAATGGTTGATGCTGTTTCTAAGATGAATACTGGAGGTAAATACGATTCGCAAGCTTTTAAAAAATCGGTTGGTTTGAATGGCGTTGGTACAAAAGCGGTAAATGCGTTGTCAACATCATTTAGAGTACAGTCTATTCGAGATGGAAAAACACGTATAGCTGAGTTCGAACAAGGGATTCTGACAATTCAAGAAGATGAAAAGGAAACCTCTCTAAGAAAAGGAACTAAGATTACGTTTGTTCCAGATAAATCGATTTTCTTGAATTTTAAATTTAGAAAAGAATATGTAGACAAAATGTTGAAAAACTATGTTTACTTAAATCCAGGATTGAAAATTATTTTTAATGGAGAAGAATTTTTTTCAAAAGATGGATTGAAAGATTTATTGAAAGATAATATCGAGGAAGAAACAATTTACGATATCATTCATTTAAAAGGAGAAGATATAGAATTAGCGATGACGCATAGTTCGAAATCATATTCAGAAACGTATTATTCTTTTGTGAATGGACAAAATACTACGCAAGGAGGAACACATTTAACAGCTTTTAAAGAGGCTGTTGTAAAGACAGTTCGAGAATTTTATAATAAAAATTACGATCCTGCGGATATTAGAAAATCAATTATTGGAGCAATTTCGATTAAAGTAATTGAACCTGTTTTTGAGTCTCAAACGAAAACTAAACTTGGTTCAAATGAAATTGGACCTGGAATGACTACTGTTCGTACATTTGTAAATGATTTTATCAAAACAAATCTTGATAATTTTTTACATAAAAATACAGAAGTTGCGCAAGCTTTAGAACGTAAAATTAAACAATCAGAAACGGAAAGAAAAGAACTTTCTGGAATTCGAAAATTAGCACGTGATCGAGCTAAAAAAGTTAGTTTACATAACAAAAAACTGCGCGATTGTCGTCAACATTATAATGATCCAAAAGCTGAATTACGTTTAGACACAACTATTTTTATTACCGAAGGAGATTCTGCCAGTGGTTCTATTACGAAAAGTAGGAGTGTAGAAACACAAGCTGTATTTAGTTTAAGAGGAAAACCGTTAAACTCGTATGGTTTGACGAAGAAGATTGTTTATGAAAATGAAGAATTTAATCTTTTACAAGCGGCACTAAATATCGAAGAAGGTTTAGAAGATTTACGCTACAATAACGTTGTAATTGCAACTGATGCCGACGTCGATGGAATGCATATTCGTTTGCTAATTATTACATTTTTCTTACAGTTTTTCCCAGAACTGATCAAAGAAGGTCATTTGTATATTTTGCAAACGCCACTTTTCCGCGTTAGAAATAAGAAGGAAACACGCTATTGTTATTCAGAACCAGAACGTGTTAAAGCATTGGAGGAAATTAAAAACCCTGAAATTACTCGATTCAAAGGATTAGGTGAAATTTCGCCAGACGAGTTTAAACATTTTATAGGAAAAGACATTCGTTTAGAACCTGTAATGATAGGAAAAGACCAAACAATTGATAGTCTTTTAGAATTTTATATGGGGAAAAACACGCCAACAAGACAAGAATTTATTATTAACAATTTGGCTATAGAGTCCATTAAAAATTAATTTATTATATAAAAAAACTTTACTTTCTACCTAACCTAAAACCAAAATCAATTATGAAAAAAAATAATAAAAATGTGATACAGCTTTTTAAAATGCTAAATCTCACCATCGTTATTTTAATCATTCTAAACCTTATTATGTATACAGGTATTTTGCCTTACAAATATCACATAATACCACCTTATGTTGTCACTGTTTTTATAGCAATATTAATTTATATCAGTTATAAAAGTGGAAATCAATTTTTTGCAATGGATACAAAAGGTGAAACTATAACTTTTGAAACGAAGAATGTTGGTTTTCTATCCTTCTTAGATTCAAAAACAAATAAAATCGATTTACCAAAATATAAATTGATCAAGTACGATTTTCAGAAAGGATTACTTTCAAAAACGCTTGTGTTTTATATCAATAGTAAAAAGAATCCTACCAATTTAACTAAAGTAAAGTTTCGTTTAGCATTTATTTCTAATCGAAATATTAATATTATTTTGACTGAATTAGACAAAATTGTAGCGTCTAATTATGCAGTCAAAGACAATGTAGAAGTAGCTATTTAACATGATGCAAGACAATCAAGAGAGCATCAAGAAAGTTTCTGGTATGTACCAAGAATGGTTTCTTGATTATGCTTCTTATGTAATTTTAGAACGAGCAATTCCATCTATTTATGATGGATTGAAACCAGTTCAGCGTAGAATTTTACATTCAATGCGCGAGTTGGAAGACGGACGATATAATAAAGTGGCGAACATTGTAGGAAATACGATGAAATATCACCCACATGGAGATATGGCGATTTCTGATGCAATGGTGCAAATTGGTCAAAAAGAATTGTTGATCGATATGCAAGGAAACTGGGGTAACATTTATACTGGTGACCGAGCGGCTGCGTCGCGATATATCGAAGCCCGATTGACTAAATTTGCTTTAGAAGTTGTCTATAATCCTAAAACTACAAAATGGCAACCATCTTATGATGGTCGAAATAAAGAACCAATTGATCTTCCAATTAAGTTCCCTTTGCTTTTAGCACAAGGAGTGGAGGGAATTGCAGTTGGTTTGTCAACGAAGATTTTACCACATAATTTTAATGAGTTAATTGATGCCTCAATTTTACATTTAAAAGGAAAGAAATTTCAAATTTTCCCTGATTTCTTAACTTCTGGATTGGTTGATGTTTCTGATTATAATGATGGATTACGAGGAGGTAAAGTTCGTATTCGAGCAAAAATTTTGCAAGAAGATAAAACAACACTTAAAATTACTGAAATTCCTTACGGAACAACAACAGGATCTTTGATCGATTCGGTTCTGAAAGCGAATGATAAAGGAAAAATTAAAATCAAAAAGATTGAAGATAATACAGCTGCTGAAGTTGAGATTTTGATTCATCTTGTACCAGGAAGTAGTCCTGATAAAACAATTGATGCACTTTATGCTTTTACAGACTGTGAAATCTCTGTTTCACCAAACGCCTGTGTCATCAATGAACAAACGCCTGAATTTTTAACTGTTTCTGAAATTTTGATTCATAATACAAACAACACAGTTGATTTATTGAAGAAAGAATTAGAAATCGAGTTAGATGAACTGCAAGAACAATGGCATTTTTCTTCTTTGGAACGAATTTTTATCGAGAATAGAATTTATCACGATATCGAAGAAGAGGAAACATGGGAAGGTGTGATTGCTGCCATTGATAAAGGGTTGAAACCTCATATTGCACATTTAGTTCGCGCAGTTACAGAAGAAGATATTACACGTTTAACAGAAATTCGAATCAAACGTATTTCTAAATTTGATTTAGATAAAGCACAACAATTTATCGAATCGTTAGAAGATAAAATCGAAAATGTTAAACATCATTTAGCAAATTTGATTGATTATGCGATTGATTATTTCAAGAATCTAAAAACAAAATACGGAAAAGGGAAAGAACGTAAAACAGAAATTCGCACATTTGATACGATTGATGCGACGAAAGTTGCCGTTGCAAATACACGTTTTTATGTAGATAGAACAGAAGGTTTTATCGGAACTTCGTTGAAGAAGGATGAATATTTGTTCGAATGTTCGGACATTGATGATATTGTAGTTTTTAAACACGATGGGTCGATGATTGTGACAAAAGTTGATGCAAAAACATTTGTCGGAAAAGGAATTATTCATGTCGGAATTTGGCATAAAAATGATAAACGTACGATTTATAACTTGATTTATCGTGATGGTAAAAATGGTCCGGCTTATCAAAAACGTTTTGCTGTTACAGGAATTACGCGCGACAAAGAATATGATTTAACGGCTGGTAACAAAGGTTCGGAAGTATTATATTTTTCAGCGAATCCAAATGGAGAAGCGGAAGTTGTGTCAATTATTTTGAAAACACATCAGCGTATCAAAAAGTTAAAATTTGATATCAATTTTGCAGATTTAGCGATAAAAGGTCGTGCATCAAAAGGTAATTTAGTCACTAAATATCCAATCAAAAAAGTAGAATTGAAAGAGGAAGGAGTTTCGACTTTAGCGCCTCGCCAAATTTGGTTTGATACAGATACAAAACGTCTTAATGCAGATGGATTGGGGCTTTTGTTAGGTTCTTTTAAAGGTGATGATAAAATTTTAACAATTAATAAAAAAGGCGAAGCGAAATTGGTTTCGTTTGATTTGAGTAATCGTTTTGATGAAGATTTAGAAATTATCGAGAAATGGAAACCGAATAAACCAATTTCTTGTGTGTACTTTGACGCAGAGAAAGATCGTTATTTCGTAAAACGTTTTGTGTTAGAAGACACTTTTTCTCCTCAAGTTTTCTATTCATTAGAAGATGGAAAATCGTCAATTAAAGTCGTTTCGACAGATTATTTACCTGTTATCGAATTAATTTTCCCGAAAGTGAAAGGTTTAGAAAAAGAACCAGAAGTAATCAATTTAGAAGAATTTATTACTGTTAAAGGGATTAAGGCACAAGGAAATCAATTGACAACATATAAGTTGAAACAGATTAATGTATTGGAACCGCTTCCTTTCGATGAGCCAGAAGAAGAGGAAGAGCCTGGGGAAGAACCGCAACCAACTCTTTTTGATGCGATTGAGGAAAATATGAATGAAGAAGAAAATATAGAAGAATAATGGGAGATATCTCACTTGTTGCATTAGGCGTAATTGGCCTTAATGTTTTAGTTAGTTGGAAAGGATTTAATGATTTTGCTTTCTTTGATAAATACAAATTTCAAGTTGGTTCTATTCTGTATCAGAAAGAATATTATCGAATTTTAAGTTCAGGGTTTTTACATGTTGATTTTACACATTTGTTGTTTAACATGCTAACCTTATACTTTTTTGCTAATCCGGTGATTGGTTTTTTCGCAAGTCCCGAAGGTTTTTTATTAGGAGATTTTTCGAATGCAAAATTAAATGTAGGATACGGAATGTTTCTTTTGGTATTTTTTGCGGCGGTTATAGGTGGAAACTTATTGTCTTTATTGATTCATAAGAAGGAAACTTTTTATTCTGCTGTTGGAGCTTCTGGAGGTGTAACAGGTGTTTTATTTGCTGCAATTGCAGCTTTTCCTGAAATGGAATTAAGACTATTTTTTGCGATACCAATTCCTGCGTGGATTTTTGCTATTTTGTATTTAGGATATTCTGTTTACGGAATGAAAAAGAATTTAGGAAACATTGGACATTCAGCGCATTTAGGAGGTGCAATTGTTGGAATGTTAACAGCAATATTATTTTATCCAACCATATTACAAATCAATACGTATTACATTTTAGGAATGATACTTCCACTAATTGTTTTATTTGTGATAATTTTGAGAGAACATCGAAAATAACGAGATATCAATAAAAAGAAAAAGCTTCAAATTTAATTTGAAGCTTTTTTTATGATAATGAAATAGATTATATCGAATTATAATACTCTTTTAACATATAAGAATTTTGGTCCCCAGTATCTATCATTTAAAGAAGATACCATAACTCCTTGCGAAGTTGATGAATGGATAAATTCTAAAACTCCATCTTTATTACGTCCGTGTACAATACCCACATGCGAAACTCTACCACGACCTCTCGTTGCAAAGAAAACTAAATCTCCTTCTTTTGCTTCATCAGTACTAACTGTAAAACCTTCTCTTGCTTGATCAGCAGATACACGAGGTAAATTTTTATTGAAAGTTTCGAAAACATTTCTAACAAAGGCAGAACAATCAATACCACTTCTTGTTGTGCCTCCGTATCGGTATGGTGTACCAATATATGTTTCAGCTTCCTTTAATAAAAATCCAGAGAATAATTCGTTTGTTTCTTCTAAAACACTGTTTAACACAACCATAGATTTTGCTTCGTCGTTAATTTCTATTGGTGTAACATCCAAATTGGCATGTTTGTTGATTATTTTAGCTTGAGTTTCAATCGCCCTTGGTTTTGGGATGAAACTTCTCGAAGAATATTCTGTAGCTTCGTTAACTGGGGTCAAAGATGAACATGATGTTATAAACATCGTGCAAACCACCGTAGCTACACCTAAAATCGATGCTTTCATATATTGAGTATTCGTTTGTATAAATTTTAATAGCACCGCTAAAGTAATTGTTAAAATTATAACTCATTATATATAAGTTATCTTTTGACATAATATTAACTTCCTTAACATTTTTTAACATAAATCTTAGTAAAAAAACTTTCAAATAAATTTGGAAGTAAAAAAATAAGTTATACATTTGCACTCGCTTTTCACAAGAAGTTGTTAAGCCGTCATGCGGCCCATTCGTCTAGTGGTTAGGACATCAGGTTTTCATCCTGGAAACAGGAGTTCGATTCTCCTATGGGCTACATTAAAGTGTTTTAGAAAATTATTAAATTAATTTGGCGAGATAAAATATTTGTTTATATCTTTGCCGAACTAAAATAGAAAGAGATTTAAGTTATGGCAAATCATAAGTCAGCATTAAAAAGAATTAGACAGTCAGCGGTAAGACGCGATCGTAATAAATATTATCACAAATCAGCTCGTACAGCTATCAAAGCTTTAAGAACTGAGTCTGATAAAAAAGAAGCAGAAACAGTATTTCCAAAAGTTTCTTCAATGATTGATAAGTTAGCAAAAAGAAACATTATTCACAAGAATAAAGCTTCAAACTTAAAATCAAAGTTAGCGAAACATATTGCGGGATTAGCTTAATAAAATAAAAGTGGTCCCTTCGTCTATCGGTTAGGACACTAGATTTTCATTCTAGAAAGAGGGGTTCGATTCCCCTAGGGACTACAAATTAATAGATGGATTGCATTATTGCAATCTTTTTTTTCCTTGTTCATAGTTGTTGATGTTTTATTAAACAACCAGTAGAATACTGTGTAAAGGAAATTGTTTTTTGTGTTTTGTTTGTAAAGGTTAATCATATTGTTTAGATGGTTAATCGGGAATGAAAATGTCGCTGTATAATTCAACTTGGTTCAAATTATTAGAATTATACATCGACTTTTCTACAACTCCCAACACAAATTGACGTTCATTAAAAAAGAATATTCGAATTTAATCAATTCATATTAAGTGGTCCCTTCGTCTATCGGTTAGGACACTAGATTTTCATTCTAGAAAGAGGGGTTCGATTCCCCTAGGGACTACAAATTTGACCTGATTAAAAAAAATATAAAATATTTTCGAAAATTGTTTGGTAATAAAAAATAAACGTTTATTTTTGCACCACAATAATACGAAAGGAGGTCCCTTCGTCTATCGGTTAGGACACTAGATTTTCATTCTAGAAAGAGGGGTTCGATTCCCCTAGGGACTACAAAAAAGCATTCAGATTTGGATGCTTTTTTTATTTTGAAATAGTTTAGTTTATATTGATTCATTGCAATCAATAAAAAAGCGTTTGAAGTTCTATTTCTTCAAACGCTTTTTGCTTTTATACATATTCCTTTTATAGCTTTGGAATCGCTGCTATCAATTCTTTTGTATAGTTTGTTGTAGGATGTGCATAAACTTTATCAGCATCGTCCAATTCTTTCATTTCACCATGTTGCATCACCAATAATTGATCACTCATATATTTAACAACAGCCAAATCGTGAGAGATAAAAATATAAGTAAATCCAAATTCGTTTTTTAAATCATTTAAAAGATTCAGAACTTGCGCTTGTACAGAAACATCTAAAGCAGAAACGGATTCATCACAGATGATAAATTTAGGATTTAAAGCTAAAGCACGAGCAATTCCGATACGTTGACGTTGACCTCCAGAAAATTCGTGTGGATATTTATTCAAATCCTGTTCTAATAATCCTACTTTTTGTAAAAGAGATGATGCTGTTTGTAATCGTTCCGATTTGTTTTTTCCAATTTTATGAACCTGCATAGGTTCTGTAATAATTTGCGCAACAGTTTGACGCGGATTTAAACTCGAATAAGGATCTTGGAAAATAATCTGAATTTCTCGTCTTAATTTTCTAATTTCTTCTTTTTTGAGTTTTGTAATATCAATTCCATTAAAATAGATTTCGCCTGCAGTCGGTTTTTCTAATAACAACACGGTTCTGCTCAATGTTGTTTTTCCTGAACCTGATTCACCTACCAATCCCATTATTTCTCCTGGATAAACTTTAAAGGAAATATCATCCACAGCTTTTACATTAGGAATCGTTGCATTTCCAAATAATGATGAAGGATAAAAGTATTTTTTTAGATTCTTAACTTCTAAAATTGGAGGATTAGCATAAATTTTTTCATGAAAAGCTTTTCGTTCTTCTTCTGTGTAAATTTCAGTTTTGAAATCAGGATTTTCAAGGAAATCTTTTACAGTTGGCAAACGTTTAGCACGTTCATCTAATCGAGGACGACATGCAATTAATCCTTTTGTATAATTTTCATTCGGATGATGAAAAATGGTTTCTACATTTCCTTGTTCCACCACATCGCCACGAAACATCACCAAAACTTCTTCGCAAACATTTGCAATAACACCCAAATCATGCGAAATAAACAACATGCTCATGTTATTTTTCTCTTGCAATTCTTTCAATAAATCTAACGTAGCTTTTTGTACCGTTACATCTAATGCCGTTGTAGGTTCGTCAGCGATTAATAATTTTGGCTCGCAAGAAATAGCCATTGCAATCATTACACGTTGTTTTTGACCACCGGATAATTCGTGCGGATAAGCTTTATAAATACGCTCTGGATTTGGTAATTTAACTTGTTCAAAAAGATGAAGCACTTTCTTTTTTGCATCATCTTTCGATAATTTTTGATGCAAACGAATCGCTTCTTCCACTTGTTCACCACAACGCAAACTTGGATTTAGAGAAGTCATCGGTTCTTGAAAAATCATTCCAATTTCATTTCCTCTAATTTCTTCTAACTCTTTAGGCGAAAGTTTTAGTAAATCAATCATTTTATCATTTTGACGAAAAAGAATTTCACTTTCTGGATGAATCGTCGCATTTGGAGATAATAATCCCATAATGGCTAATGATGTCAATGATTTTCCGGAACCAGATTCTCCAACAATTCCTAATGTATCGCCTTGTTCAACTTTAAAATTGATGTTATTCAGAACTTGTTTATCTCCAAAAGAAATCGATAAATTTTTGACTTCTATAATATAGTGTAAATCTTGCTTTTGCATTGCAAATAATTGCTTGGTAAATGAAGTGGAAATTTAGTGATTTTTTAGCCATTTATTGAAATCAATAATTTCTAAGATTTTGTATTTATAAAATTTGTAATTTTGCTACGAATCAAAACGTTGTGATTTTTAATTTTTTTTATTAATTTAGACTTATTGATTTACTGACTTATAAAAACTTATAACAAGTCAGTTTTTTAAATTCGAAGAATGGATACATACTCCCAGATTTCGACATTGTTTTTAGTCGCTAATCACAATGTCGCCGATGAAATTTCTATAGCAAAACTTTTGCTTACAATTTTCCTTGTTTTATTAAATGGTTTTTTCGTTGCAGCTGAGTTTGCAATTGTAAAAGTACGTTCGTCACAAATTGAAGTTAATCAAGATATTAACGAAAGAACTTCCAATGCAGCAAAACGCATTGTTTCTCATTTAGACTCTTATCTTGCAGCAACACAATTAGGAATTACTTTAGCTTCGCTTGGTTTAGGTTGGGTTGGAGAAAGTTCTATTACGCCAGTTATTGTGAAATTGTTTGAAGTTTTAGGATTAACGTCTCCGTCTTGGACAACAATTGCACATAATGCTGCAATACCAACTTCTTTCTTTATTGTAACTGTTTTACATATTGTTTTTGGTGAGTTAGCGCCAAAATCTATTGCGATTCAATATCCAACTAAAACAACTTTTACAGTTGCTTGGCCACTTAGAGCGTTCTATTTTGTGTTCAAACCTCTTATTATGTTAATGAATGGTTTGGCAAATGTTATTCTTCGTGCAGTCGGAATTCATCCTATTCATGGTGGCGAAATACACACAGAGGAAGAATTGAAAATGATTATTACAGAAAGTTCTGAAGGTGGTGCTATTGAGGAATCAGAAAGAAATTTAATTCAGAATGTTTTTGAGTTTGATGATCGTCGTGTGATGAATATTCAAACTTTACGTAAAAATGTTTCTGCAATTAATATCAATACTTCTGTAAAAGAAGCGTTAGATTATGCCATTAATGAAGGTTATTCTCGTTATCCAGTTTATGAGGAAGAGTTTGATAATATAAAAGGAGTAATCTATGCAAAGGATTTGATCAAACAATTGTTAGAAAATCCTAACCAAACAGAAATTGAAGGTTTGTTGCGCGAGCCGATTTTTATTTCTGAAAATGCATTGATTAAAAATGTGATGAAACAGTTTCAGAAAAAACATATGCAAATTGCAATTGTAACAAATGAAGTTGGAGAAGTTGCTGGTATTGTTTCGATGGAAGATATTTTAGAGGAATTGGTTGGAGAAATTCAAGATGAATACGACAATGAAGATCCGATTGTTTCTCGCGTTTCTGAAGGTGTTTATAATGTAAATGCACACAATGCGATAAGTGATATTAATCGTTTAGTACCTTTTAGATTTGAGGAAAGTGAACATTACGATACATTGGCTGGTTTAGTTTCGGAATGTTACCCTGATAAAGAATTGACTGAAGGAGATTTGGTAGATTTGGAAGAGTATACTGGAACAATTATTAAAATGTACCGAAATTCGGTAGAGCAAATTCAATTGAAAGTGAAAGATGAATTAATTGAAAACTTCCGTGATGAACCAGATTCAGCAGAAGATGATGAAAATTAATCATTCAAAAAATAGAATAAAAAAAACCGCTTATTAAGCGGTTTTTTTATTCTATAAATCTTCTTTTCGTTGTAAGGATTCATCATACCTCATTTTCCTGAAAACGTTAATTAAGGTTACTACATCTTTTTCACAATAATCTTTTATACGTTCCACATTATTTTCATCGTAATAAACACGTGCAACTTGCGAACCGTCAATATCATCTTTTGGCGTAGGAATTTCGAAAATATTTGCCAACAAATCTAATGACGTAAAGTTTTTATAATCGCCAAATTTCCACAATTCCATCGTGTCTAAATGCTGAATTTCCCAAGGTTTTTTACCAAACAACTGTAAAATTGAAGGAATTTCGATTTGGTTAATTAGCATTCGGCGAGCGATGTATGGAAAATCAAATTCTTTTCCATTGTGAGCACACAAAAGATGATCAGGTTTGAAAAAGTTTTCGATCAACATTGAATTAAAATCTTCTAATAATTTCTTTTCATCATGTCCATAAAAACTTTTGATGTGAATAAAAGAATCTTTGACAACAATTCCGACCGAAATACATACAATTTTACCAAATTCAGCCATAATTCCAGCACGTTCGTGATAAAATTCTTCTGGCGAAATTTCGTTATTATTACGTTGAAAAGCCGTTTTCTTTTCCCAAAGCGCTTGTGTTCTTTCAGATAAAAGATTCCAATCATCGGTTTGAGGAACCGTTTCAATATCTAAAAATAATATTTTACTGTATGGTATTCGTTGAATCATTTTCTTTCACTTTTTGATTAATACGCATCGCTTCATCTACTAATCGATAAACATCTCCATCTGCAATCGGACGATTATTTGGTTGATCGTTATGCGTTTTTCCTGTTCTTACAATCACTAATTTTTCTGAAGGAATGACAATTACACGTTGTCCTAAATGTCCTAACATTGTATAAAAAGGCGTTTTGTAATCATAATCCATCCAAACTGAATAACCATAAATTTTTGATTCGTTAGCATTAAATGCTTTCGTATTTGGCTGTACCATTTTTTGAACAAATGCAGAATCTAAAATTTGTTTTCCGTACCAATTTCCATCATTTAATAATAATTGTCCAAGTTTTGCAAAATCTCGAGCAGTTGCATTAAAACAACAATAGGTTTTTTCCATTCCTTTTGGATTATCTTTCGACCATTGTGCATCCATTTCCATGCCCATTGGTTGCCAAAATTCTTCTTGAAAATATTGTGATAACGATTTATTTTTTAACGCTCGTTCAATCACTATACCTAATAATTGCGTATCACTTGATTGATATTTGAAATGCCCACCAGGTTGAACAACAAATTTTCTGTCTAACATTTGTTTAACGATATTATCACCGTAATAAGCTTTTGCAGTAGGATTTAGCGGAAAATAATAATCTTCGTCCCAATCATATCCTGATGTCATCGCTGATAAATCGCTAACAGTACATTGTGCACCAAATTTATCATCTTTAAATTCAGGTAAAAAATCTGTTATTTTTTGATCCAAACTTTTGATATAACCTTGTTCTATCGCTTTACCTAACATCATTGTCGTAAAAGTTTTTGCCATCGAAAAAGAATTAGTAATATCATTTTGTGCATATCCATTAAAATAATATTCGCTCAAAATTTGATTATTTTTTATAATAACTAAGCCAGCAGTACCAAAATCTTTCATCTCTTTTTCAAAATTAGCTGACAAAGGAAATTGATTGTAATCTAAATGTTGGTGCCAAACACGTGGCGAACCTGCCAAAATTACATTGTTATCAAAATCTTTATAGTCATCTATATTTGCAGTACTTTCACCTTTCATGTAAGTGAGTTTTACACCACGAAAAATATAATCGTTACCTGTTGCATAAAGAGTTAGGATTAATACACAAATGATAATGATGAACCATTTTATTATTTTCCAAAGTATTTTCATTTCAAAAAATTAGAATCTTTTACTAAAATAAGCTTTTACTATTAAATAATGTTAAAATTCTATCATTTCGGAATCATATTTGTTGAGTTATTGTGTATCTTTATACAAGAAAATTAAATCTAAAAAATAAATATTATGGCTTTTGAATTAGCAAAATTACCTTATGCATTTGATGCATTAGAACCTCATATCGACGCAAAAACAATGGAAATTCACCATGATAAACACCATGCTGCGTACACAAATAACTTGAATGCTGCTATTGAAGGAACTGATTTAGCAAACGCTACAATCGAAGAAGTTTTAGCAAAAGGAACTGATAAACCAGCAGTTCGTAACAATGGTGGTGGATTTTACAATCACAATTTATTTTGGGAAATTTTAACTCCAGGTGGAGCTAATCAACCAACTGCAGAAGTTGCTGATGCAATTAACGTTGCTTTTGGATCTTTTGAAGCTTTTAAAGATGAGTTTTCTAAAGCTGCTGCAACACGCTTTGGTTCTGGATGGGCTTGGTTAATTGTAAAAGATGGAAAATTAGTTGTGACATCAACTCCAAATCAAGATTCTACTTTGATGCCTGTTGCTGATGTACAAGGATTTCCTGTTTTAGGATTAGATGTTTGGGAGCATGCTTATTACTTAAACTACCAAAACCGTCGTCCTGATTATATTGAGGCTTTCTTCAGTGTAATTAACTGGGATAAAGTTGCTGAAAGATTTGCATCTGCAAAATAATAAGGTTTAAAAACTTTAATCAATACAAGACTTGTGTAGAAATACGCAAGTCTTTTTTTATCTTTGAACTATGGGAGTAATTATTTTAGAAAATATAAAAATCTATTCGAATCACGGATGTTTAGACGAAGAAGCACGTATTGGATCAGATTATTTAGTTGATTTGGAAGCTCATGCTGATTTTACAAAAGCTACAGAGTCAGATGAGTTAGTAGATGCGTTAGATTATGTATCGTTAAATAAAATAGTAAAAGAAGAAGTAGGTATTCGTTCGAAATTATTAGAACATGTTTGTAAAAGAGTGTTAGATCGTATAGGTCAGGAACTTATAAATGTTACGTATGCTAAAGTCAAGCTTTCTAAGCTGAATCCGCCTATTGGTGGGCATGTAGAAAAAGTAAGTGTTATTTTAGAAAAAAGCTATTAAAGTTTTTTTTTCTAAAAATATTACTATATTTGCAGTCCAAAAGAACGGGAATGGTTCCTTGACCGAGAGGCTAGGTAGCGGTCTGCAAAACCGTCCACAGCGGTTCGAATCCGCTAGGAACCTCAAAAAGCACTAATCAATTTGATTAGTGCTTTTTTTGTTTTTATTAAGAAAATAAAATTCTTTGTTTAGACATCTAATCGATTAAAAGGCTATAAACTTAACTTTAAATTCAATTATAAAATATCCGGTTTTAAGTACTTATTTTTTAATACTGATTTAACTTAATGAGGATTAAATTAACGTTTGATGGCATAATAGTTGTTTTTTTTAAACTTCTAATATTAAAATTTTTTCTAAAAGAAAAGATTCCTCACATGACAGCGACCAAAACAAAAAGCAATTTTGCTAATACTACTATACACTCCTTGGTCGAGGATAAAAAAGATATGAAAATTATTCAATCTGGAACACAAGAAAAAAGAATTTCACGAAATAAATTTATTGAACGCATATCAAAAAATTGTCTCACCCAAAAAGATTATTTAGTCATAGCATCAAGTTTTGTGATTATGCTAGCTTCAATTCTCTTTTTATTCATTTATCAAAATGAATTTCTTCAATGGCACAGTTCCAAATTATCTACTTTGTGGGGTGTTGTTATTTATAGTCTAGGTTTAGCTCTTCTTATTATAAAATCTTCTTTTTTAGTTTACCTAGGTTATTTGTACATTAAATATAAAGCTGTTAAAAATGTTTCTGATGATGATTTGCCAAAATGTACTGTGATTGTTCCTGCATATAATGAAGGGAAGTTAGTTTATGATACTTTATTGAGTTTGGCTGATAGTAAATATCCGACAGATAAACTCGAGATACTTGCAGTTGATGACGGAAGTAAAGATGATACATGGAAGTGGTTACTCGAAGCAAAAAAAGTTTTAGGTGATCGTGTTACTCTTTTTCAACAACCTCAAAATATGGGAAAACGTCATGCGCTTTATAGAGGATTTACAACAGGGAAAGGAGATGTTTTTATAACTGTAGATAGTGATTCTATTGTGGATGAAATGACTTTAAGAAATTTGGTAAGTCCTTTTGTTGAACATGAAGATTGTGGTGCAGTAGTAGGAAATGTTCGTGTATTAAACAAAGAAAAAGGATTAATTCCTAAAATGCTGAATGTTAGTTTTACGTTTAGTTTCGAGTTTGTACGATCTGCTCAAAGTGCATTAGGTTCTGTTTTTTGTACGCCAGGTGCATTAGCGGCTTATAAAAAAGATGCGGTAATGAATTGTTTGGAAGAATGGATGAACCAATCTTTTTTAGGTCAACCAAGTACAATCGGAGAAGATAGAGCTTTAACGAATATGATCCTTAAACAAGGTAAACATGTCTATTTTCAGAAAAATGCAATGGTTTATACAAATATTCCAGAGCGTTATAAGAATTTGTATAAAATGTTTATCCGTTGGGAGAGAAGTAATGTTCGCGAAAATATCATGATGTCAAAATTTGCATTTACAAACTTTAGAGACGGATCTACAACAGGAACAAGGGTTATCCTAATGATGCAATGGGTAAAATTAATTATGGCGATTCCTCTATTTTTAATTTTAATCTTTTTTGTTCTAACTCATCCAATTTTATTCATCATTAGTACTTTGTCAGGTGTTTTAGTTTTTTCAAGTATTCAAATGTTGTTTTATGCGAAGAAATATAATTTCAACGAAGCTTTATTAGCATATACTTATAGTATTTTTTATATGTTCACTCTTTTTTGGATTACTCCATATGCTATTGTAACGGCAGGAAGAAGTGGATGGTTGACGAGAGAAATAAATTAAAAAAAAGCCCCATTGCAATTATTTGTATGGGGCTTTTTTAATTATCTTTTAATTGTTTCAGTTATATTTTTATTTGTAATGATGTGTGTTTTACCACAAAGTGTTGAACTGAAGTTTAAATTAATTAAACCAACAGACGATCTATATTCTTCTGTACCTAAATTATTCCCATTTGTACTTAACACATTAGTGTTTTTTATAGAATAATAAATTGAATGCAACCCTGATGCAAGTGTTGATCCAGCAGTTGGTGTATAAGTGATATAAGTATCTGTTGGGGATAGGATATTTCCTAAACTATCTTTATAAATATAGTTAAAAGTACCTACTCCAGCCACAACTAAGGTATGTTGATCTTCTGGTGTTACACCTGCAGGATTTACTTTTTGATAACTACCATCATTTCCTAAAACCATAAAAGCAAATGATTTAGAGTCTAAATATGATGTGTTAGGTTGAGATTCTATAGGTGTTTTAACTATTAAATTTGCTGTTGGCGTAGAAGGATTTCCTACATAGCGTTGTATATATAAATCATCATTATATCCCATATCATTAGACATTGGTTTCCCAATAACCGAAGAATTATCAGGACAAAGAATTGTGTAAGAATCACTTACTATTATTGGTGAATAAGGTAAAGTAATATTTACATTTCTAACCAACTGATTTTGAAAAGAAGCACCAGTTGAAGCAGTAAACGCCATTTTTAAATTTTGAGGGGCAGCACCTCTAAAATCTAACAATCGTAGATATGTTTTATCTAGAGAAAGAGATGTAGGATCATAATATTTCTTTACTGAATTTGCCGCATTATTAGTAGCACTAATTCTAAATTGTTCATTTTTAGCAATTACTTTTTGCCCAGCATTAGTTTCTACAACTACATCTGCAAAATAAGATAGTATTTCTTCATTTTTAACAGCACTCGGATTAGTATCTGGATCAGTAGTAAAATATTGTCGAACACCTTTTCTAAATTGAATATAAGCCCTTCTGTATGCATTTGATTTTATATCCTCTGTATAAGAACCACTTCTAATATCAAAGGGGGTAAATGTATTAATGTTTCTTGAACCATGAGTTCCATCATTAGCTGCTGATAACGACATGCCATTGACTACAGAAGAAGTGGCTCCATTTATCATAGTATTGACAGTATATAATAAAGGATAACCTTTACTATTATCAGAAGAAGATGTATTAGCTATCCATTTTGGATTATTTGAAGAACCTCTAATACTGAAATAACTTGAATTAGCTGGATCATTTTCTCCAGAATATTTTAAATTAGTAAAATAATCAGCAGCATCTATAATATAATTTGATTTACCTAGCTCAGGATCAGTTATAACGATACCGTTTCTTATATCATCAGATTGTCTTCTTAATCTATGATAATTTCCAAAAGTATCAAAACCAAAAGCTAAATATCCATCAGAAAAACCATTTGTAATAGTACTAGCATTATAATTATTAGAATATGCATATCCTAATCCTGCTCCCTTAGCTCCAATACTTGGAGAATTATTAGATGCATCAAATAAAACCAATGCTAAACCATCACCTCTTCCATCTCCCCATTGAAAATATTCAAAATCAATATTAAAACCTCTTGTCGTAGGGAAGTTAATACCTTGTAATTCTATACCACTAAATTGGGAAATTTGATTCTTGGTTAGTAAAACTCCTTTAGTTGCTACGCTATTTACAGTAGCATTTAGCCCCACACCTGTACCTCCAGATATTTCTTTATAAGTACCTGTTTTTTGAAGGGAGTTTGTATAAGGAAATTGTGCCTGTACAAATATTGTAGCTCCTACTAAAAAAGCTATATTAAAAATATTCTTTTTCATAGCGATTAGTTTTTAGGAACTAATACAATATTCATAAAAGTTGCATCTGAAGCTGGATTAGAAACAGTATAAGTTAATATTCCACTTGCGTTTATTGAGACATTACTAAAAACACTTTTATCGTAACCAGTTATTATATAGTCTAATTCATTCACTAAATAAACAGGTAATGAAGCTGTGGTTCCAGAAGGTCCATAATTTGGATTAGTTTCAATTGTTGAAATTCCTGTAAATTGTTTTTTGTAATTTTCATAGACATTTACAGTTTTCGCAGTAGCACTTACACTTGTATCAAGAACTAAACTCGGTGCATAAAACCATTTTAATGTAGCAGGAGTTGTACTTGGTGATTTTACAGAATACCAAGCTCCAGCTGAATAAATGAATTCTTGTGCCGTTTTACTTTGTACAATGAATGCCCCATATGTTGCGTTGAAAGCTGTGTCATTATAAATTACAATTCGTTGACCATTCTTAACTCCTTGAGGATAATGTGGTGTTGTAGAAAACACAAAATTAAAATTAGAGGCAGCGCTTCCTGTAATTTTCACAAACGAGTAATTTAAAGGTATTGTAGTTGTAGAAGAAGATGAATAATTTACTACACCTTCTGTTGAAGCCATACTTCCATTAATATCCAAGGTTGTTTGTGGAGTGTTAGTTCCGATTCCCACTTGGGAAAATGCAGATATAGTTATACCTGCAAAAAGCATAAAGAATAATTTTTGTTTCATATTTTTAGGTATTAAAGATTAGTTGATCTTAATTAATATTACAAATATAAAATAATTATCAATAAAATACGTTTTTAATTAATTAATTTAAAGATAGTTATGTTTTTTTTGTTTGTTATTATCATTTATAGGTAATTGTAAATACTTAAAAATGAGTAAAAATTTGTTTATTAATATTTTAATTATTTTACATAAAAAGAACAAGACTTACAGCCATTACAAACATTCCTAAAACAATACCATAAGTAGATAATTTTTTTCCAGCATATTCTTTTGCAGTAGGAATTAATTCGTTGATAGAAATGTAAACCATCATTCCAGCTACACTTGCGAAGATTGCTCCAAAAATAGACTCATCAAAAAATTGCAATAAAACAAAATATCCAATTAGAGCACCGATAGGTTCTGTTAATCCAGATAAGAAAGAATATAAAAATGCTTTCTTTCGATTTTTTGTAGCATAATATATAGGTATAGCAACGGCAATTCCTTCGGGAATATTATGAATGGCGATTGCTGCGGCGATCGAAATGCCGTATGTTGGATTTTCTAATGCAGATAAAAATGTGGCTAAACCTTCTGGGAAATTATGAATAGATAAAGCTAAAGCAGAAAACATTCCCAAACGCAAAAGTTTTTGATCATTTGTTTCTGATTCTTTTTCCTCGGAATGATTATGTGGTAAAATTTTATCAATTAGAATTATTAGTAGTATTCCAATAAAAAATCCCAATAAAGTATAAGTGTAACCTAATTTTTCACCAAAAACAGCTGATAAAGAAAGTTTCGCTTTAGTTAAGATTTCCACAAAAGAAACGTAAAGCATCACGCCAGCAGAAATTCCTAACATTACGCCTAAGAATTTTGGATTAAATTTTTTGTATAATAAACACAAAAGACTTCCAATTCCAGTACTGATGCCAGCAAGAAAAGTTAAACTAAAAGCAAATATTAATGGATTTGAAAACATTAATTTTAATAAATAAGTTAGATTAATCTAACAAATATAAACTTTTCTTTACTTTGAATCAAAATAAATAATATGTCAGAATTTTTTTTCAATGTAATTTGTCAGTTGATTGTAATTATGAAAAGGATAAACTTATTTTTGTTGAATTAGATTTTATTTAGATGGAACTTTTAGACGAAAATATTCAAAGTGATTTGTATCGCTCTACGCTCGAATTAATTTCCAAATTAGGCTTTTCGAGTTATTCTACCACACTGTTCACAACAATAGTATTATCTATAATTCTTATTGTGATTTTATTTGCGATCGATTTTCTTTTGCGAAAAGTTTTGCTGTTAGTGTTGACAAATGTAATTCAGAAAAGTAAAACCAAGATTGATGATTTATTAATCAAAAATAGAGTTTTACAATTTGCTACGCATATCGTTCCTATAATTGTCGCTAAAGAATCAATTCCACTTATTTTTAAAGGTTTTCCGAATTGGATAAAAATAGCTCTGCAGATTACAGATATTACATTAGTTATTGCAGTAGGATTATTATTTAATGCAATTTTCAAAACATTTAGAGATTTTCTTCGAAGTAAAAAGTCGTTTGCAGACAAACCAATTGATAGTTATCTACAAGTGATGAATATTTCGATATTTTTTATTTGTGGAATTCTTATTTTTTCGATTGCGACAGGTAAATCACCCATTACGTTTTTAGTTTCGTTGGGTGCTGCTTCGGCAATTTTGATGTTGGTTTTCAAAGATTCTATTTTAGGTTTCGTAGCAAGTATTCAAGTTTCTATGAATGATATGGTTCGTGTGGGCGATTGGATTGAAATGACGAAATATGGTGCTGACGGAACTGTTATCGAAATAAACTTAGGAACTGTAAAAGTTCAAAATTTTGATAAAACCATTACAACAATTCCTACTTATGCTTTGGTTTCTGATTCGTTTCGAAATTATCGCGGAATGCAAAATGCAGGAGGGCGACGCATAAAGCGTTCTATTAATATTAAAATGAATTCGATTCGATTTTTGACAGAAGATGAAATTAATGAATTGAAAAAAATAAGAATGTTGCATGATTTTATTGTAGATCGATCACATGAAATTGAACAATATAATATGTCAAATAAAGTTGATCCAACGGTTATGGCGAACGGAAGACGAATGACGAATATTGGTTTGTTTCGTCAATATATTAAAACATATACGTATAATAGTCCAAAAATTAGAAAAGATATGATGTTTGAGGTTCGACAACTTCAACCAACCGAACATGGATTACCTATTGAATTATTTATGTTTACAAATACAACGGTTTGGAACGAATATGAAGTGATAATGGCGGATATTTTTGATCACATTATTGCAGTTGTACCTTTCTTTCATTTAGAGATTTTTGAATCACCTTCTTCGGATGATATGCGTGTCATTGCAGAAGCATTGAAAAGAAATAATTAATAAAGAAGCTGAACATTATTGTTCAGCTTCTTTATTATCGTGAGGTTTTTCCATCAAATTCATCATCAAGTTTTTTAGTTTTTGATACATAAAAGATGTCAATAAGATTAAAATTCCTAAAACGATGAACGATATAATTCTAAAAACGTTGCTCATTTCCCAAACATCAACTAAATATAATTTTAGAATAATTAATCCAAATAAAATAATTCCGACAATAGGAAAACCTTTTAATTGTTTTCTTAATCCGAAATAAATCAGCACAAATCCTAAAACTGCCCATATAATTGGTAATAATATCATTCGGAAAATATCTGCTTGATGCGAAAAATTTGAAGAAGTTTCGTCTAGTGTCATTAACATAAAACTATTGTATTTTTCGAAACTAATTACATAAACAATTAATAGCATACTGATAATTTGTTTGGCAGTTGAGTTTTTGAAATCTTTACTTTTTACAACTAAATAAACAAGATATGCAGTAGGAATTAAATAAGTCAAATAAATAAAATAACTACCAATAGTGTAATTTGTTTTGCTTGGTAACAATGGAATTTCGGTAAACATAGGTAAAAATAGAATGCATAATGCAGCTGAAATTTGTAAAACGAGGTGCAATGTACTTCCTAAATTTAGTTTTTTGCGAAGTGCTAAAATGAAACCGATAAAGAATAAGGTATAAATTAAAACGTAACTTATAATCATCATAAAGTTGAAATAAGGTTCTATTTGATAAATTAATTCGAACAGAATTCCTGTATACATTAATAAAAGAGATGTTGAAATGAAGATAAATTTGGAATGATTGAGCTTGAAACCTAAGAATTGTTCTTCTGTTTCGAAATCTTTCATCAAATAAATATTCGCGATAGAACAAATTAAGGCAATAAAACTTGTGATAAAAACGCGATTGAAAATTATGGCTAAATGTTTTTCAGTATCGATATATTCAAACCAATTGACGCATAAAGCAATCAAAAGAAATGGAAACATCGCAATAAAAAAGACTTTGAAAATATTTTCTCGACTTTTTTTCCATAGAAATAACAACAATGTAGATTCTATTGCAATACAAATCGAAACCATATTTGCTTTGAATTGTAATGCGATTGCAGTTGTGATGAGCGCAATGCTTAATCCAATTAAGGTATTTTGTAATAAACTATTTTTAGTTGTTTTATAGATATAAAAAGCGCCGAAAGCATTCATCAACCCAAATAAGAATGCAATCAAACCATTGTTGTTTCCAACAATAAAATAATAGACAGAAGAAATTAAAACAGTTGATAGAATGGTATTGAAGCTTAATAAAAGTGAATTCCAAACCGAAAATTCTTCTTTTTTGATGTAGTTGATTAAACTTGTAACGGTAAAAATAACGTAAAGTAGTCCGAAGAAAAGATATTGAGACGAGGTTTTAGAATCATCAATCCAAGCGATACTATATATAAAGGTAAAACCAAATGCGATAAACGAAATAACCTGCCAATCTTTTCGCCACGCCATATAAAGCATACTTAGGTTGAGAATTGTTAGATAACCAAACAGAAATATAAAATTGCTTTCGCCTGTACTAATCAATAATGGAGCGCAAAAACCACCAATTATTGAAAAAATAGCTAAAATTTGTCGATTATATAGCATCGCCATAACGATAGAGAAAATCGTGACAAGTGTTAATAAAGCAAATGTGATATTTTGAGAAAGCAAATGATATTCTCGAAACGCGATAGTTAAGGTAAAATATAAAACAGTCAATCCGCCACCGATTAAGATAGAAGAAAAGATTTCATAATTTTTTCTGATTTTATGCGCAACTCCAATTATGCTGAGACCAACTCCAATTCCAATCATTACACGGAAAGTTTCGTTAATCCAATTTTGATCAATCGCATATTTCACAAAGTAAGCAATTCCCAAAACCAAGGTTACAATTCCAAAGATTGTCAAAAAATTGTCTTTAATAAAAGCAATTGCATTATTGATATTTTTATCAAAGTTACTTTCAGAAGTTGGTCTGGGAGGAATTTCATCGAAAATTTGTTTTGGCGTTTCTGCTTTATTATAAGGATGAACTTCGGGCTGAGAATCAATTCTTTTTTCTTCAATAATTTTAGGTTGCTCAACAATTGGTTTTGTTTCAGTTTTTACTTCTTTTGTATCTAATTGCTCTTGTAAATGTTTTATTTTAGTTTCTTGATAATCAATTTGTTTTTTAAGTTGAGAAACTTTGTTAAACAAAATTACAATCAGAATAAGTATAATAATGGCAATAAAAAATTCCATAACGTGTTTTTTAGGTAAATTGAAGTTAAGCTTTTTTTTCAGAAAGCTTAAAATTTTGTTTCATACATACCAAAATCATTCTGTTTTCGTTATTCTACAAAATCTTTATTTTTGCTAAATGTTTAAAAAGCTAAGTACATTATTGTTTATCGCGCTATCATCATCGATTTTTGCGCAAGATGGAACGCGTGTTTACGAGTTTTTGAACATTACAACTTCTCCACGTCAGGCTGCTTTAGGAGGAAATGTTGCGACTTCTTGGGATGCAGATCCAAATTCTTCTTTGTGGAATCCTGCTTTGATGAACCGAGAAATGCACGGACAATTCGGAATTAATTATGTAAATTATATTGCTGATGTAGATTTTGGAACATTTTCGACGGTTTATGAAATCGATCAAGAAAACTTTTTGTCTGTTCATGGGCAATATGTCGATTATGGAAAATTAGTCGGAACGGATCAAAACGGAAATATAACAGGAAATTTCAAAGCAAGTGATGCCGCAATTACTGTAGGTTATGCTCGTGTTTTAGGTGATTATTGGACAGTTGGGGCAAATTTAAAGTACATTAATTCAACCATAGAATCATATAAATCCTCAGCAATAGCGGGAGATTTAGGTCTTTCGTACCACGATTTTGATAAAAATGTAAATGTTTCGTTGGTTGTTCGCAATATTGGAGGGCAAATCCAAACTTATAACGGAAAGAAAGAAGATATGCCAACGCAAGTAAACTTGGGAATTTCGCATCGATTGGAACATGTTCCGTTAGAGTTTACGTTTTCTTTGCACGATTTACAAAAGTTTGATATCTCTCAGCCATATAATAAGAATGGACAAGAAGTTTCTGCAGGACGAAAAATAATCGATCACGTATCGGTTGGAGCAGAATTATTTCCAGAATCGGATTTCAATATGCGTTTAGGTTATAATTTTAAACGTGGAAACGAATTAGCAGCAGAAGGAATTCGCTCTTTATCTGGGTTAACGTATGGTTTTGGAATTCGAGTAAATGCATTCCGATTTGAATTTGGTCATGCCAATTATCACAAATCTGGTGGCTCTAACCACTTTGGTTTGATTATCAATTTAGATCGTATTATTCAAGGTCGAGATTATTGGAGAAGTAATCCTTGGTTATAAAAACTTTTCAAACAACTATAAAATCTTATCTTTGTCTTCAATTTCTATTTAGATGAAAGAAAATTTAATTATTGCAATCGACGGATATTCTTCTACAGGAAAAAGTTCGATGTCAAAAATTATTGCAAAAAATCTTGGTTATACACATATTGATAGTGGCGCAATGTACCGCGCTGTAACTTTATATGCGTTTCAACATCAGTATATTGTCGATAATAAAATTGATGAGCAATCCTTAGTCACCAATTTGTCTAACATTAAGATAGAATTTAAATTAGATCCTACAACTCAAAAGAATCTTACTTTTTTGAATGGAGAAAATGTAGAAGCTGATATTCGTACGATGAAAGTTTCTAAAATGGTTAGTCCAATTTCCGAAATTCCAGCTGTGCGTGATTATTGTGTAGCGTTACAACAACAAATGGGAGCAAAAGGAGGGATTGTGATGGATGGTCGCGATATCGGAACAACAGTCTTTCCAAATGCTGATATCAAAATTTTTATAACCGCTTCGCCAGAAGTTCGTGCGCAACGTCGTTTTTTAGAATATCAACAACAAGGAAAAGATATTCCATTAGATGAGGTTCTAAAAAATGTGAATGAAAGAGATTATATCGATTCTCACCGAGATTATTCACCACTTCGCAAGGCAGATGACGCTATCGAAGTAGATAATTCGAATATGAATTTAGAAGAAACGGTAAATAAAGTAATGGAGATTATCGAATCTAAAGTTTAATATACATATATAATATAGCAAGAGAATCTTTTTTTAGATTTTTTTTTATTTACAACTAATTCCGCTTTCGCGGAATTTCTCCCGAGTAGCTACCTATAAAGTAGACATTTTGCTTTTTCTTTTAGTAAATAAAAGCAAAACATCTAATCATTTTTTGCTGTAAAAACGCACTTTTGCGTAATAAACCAACCTTATTTTCCTTGTCATTTCGAGCTTGTCGAGAAAACTGGTAGTTATTTTAGACTATAATAAAGATGTTTTTTCTTATTTAACGAAATTCCAAAATGCCTTTTAGTTAAGTTTTTGATTTGCTTGTGCTGAGTATATCGAGGCATTGATTCTTTTTGTATCAAGAAAAAATGAATATATGTTCTTTTATATTATCCAATTTTCTACTGAACCTCTACAATCTTTCCCTCGTATTTCAAAAATTGTCAATCAAAAATATCCATTCTCACTACTCAAAACTCACCACTCATCACTTTTATCAAAAAATATTTCGCGTCATAACAGTCAGTTAGGGATAGAATGTAAAATAAATGTAAAATGTGTTTGGAAAAACGAGAAAAGGGTGCGTATATTTGCAATCCCAATACGAAAGACGAGTAGTATTGTAGTTGACATTGTAAAACGATAACGATCAAAAATTTTTCAAAAATAAATTTTGTAGTTTAGAAATAAGTTTTACCTTTGCAAACCGATTCCGAAAGGAGTTTGAGAGTAGAGTTAATTTGACTTATTAAAATAAAAACTTTAAATTTTTTAAAATAAAATTTGGTAGTTAAGAAATAAGTTTTACCTTTGCAACCGCTTACTGCGACAGCGATGTTTAAGTAAGTTTGAAACTGAGAAGTTCATTTGAAATTATAATATATACAGAAGAAATAATAGCCGAATAATAACGAAGTCAATCCTTGAATAATGGAGCTATAGGAAATTCGAAGTTGTAAAAACAGAAGTCTTTTAGACTAAAAAAAATAATTTACAATGGAGAGTTTGATCCTGGCTCAGGATGAACGCTAGCGGGAGGCTTAACACATGCAAGCCGAGGGGTATAGTTCTTTCGGGAACTAGAGACCGGCGCACGGGTGCGTAACGCGTATGCAACTTGCCCTACTGAAAAGGATAGCCCTTCGAAAGGAGGATTAATACTTTATAATAGAGATTATGGCATCATAATTTTTTGAAAGATTTATCGCAGTAGGATAGGCATGCGTAAGATTAGTTAGTTGGTGAGGTAACGGCTCACCAAGACGATGATCTTTAGGGGGCCTGAGAGGGTGAACCCCCACACTGGTACTGAGACACGGACCAGACTCCTACGGGAGGCAGCAGTGAGGAATATTGGACAATGGGTGGAAGCCTGATCCAGCCATCCCGCGTGTAGGATGACGGCCTTATGGGTTGTAAACTACTTTTATCTGGGGATAAACCTACTCACGTGTGAGTAGCTGAAGGTACCAGAAGAATAAGCACCGGCTAACTCCGTGCCAGCAGCCGCGGTAATACGGAGGGTGCAAGCGTTATCCGGATTTATTGGGTTTAAAGGGTCCGTAGGCGGATTAATCAGTCAGTGGTGAAATCCTATCGCTTAACGATAGAACTGCCATTGATACTGTTAGTCTTGAGTAATGTTGAAGTTGCTGGAATGTGTAGTGTAGCGGTGAAATGCTTAGATATTACGCAGAACACCAATTGCGAAGGCAGGTGACTAAACATTAACTGACGCTGATGGACGAAAGCGTGGGGAGCGAACAGGATTAGATACCCTGGTAGTCCACGCCGTAAACGATGGATACTTGCTGTTGGGTTTTCGGATTCAGTGGCTAAGCGAAAGTTATAAGTATCCCACCTGGGGAGTACGTTCGCAAGAATGAAACTCAAAGGAATTGACGGGGGCCCGCACAAGCGGTGGAGCATGTGGTTTAATTCGATGATACGCGAGGAACCTTACCAAGGCTTAAATGCATAATGACGTTATTGGAAACAGTAATTTCTTCGGACAGAATGCAAGGTGCTGCATGGCTGTCGTCAGCTCGTGCCGTGAGGTGTTAGGTTAAGTCCTGCAACGAGCGCAACCCCTATCATTAGTTGCCAGCGTTTAAAGACGGGGACTCTAATGAGACTGCCGGTGCAAACCGCGAGGAAGGTGGGGACGACGTCAAGTCATCACGGCCCTTACGTCTTGGGCTACACACGTGCTACAATGGTAAGTACAGAGGGCAGCTACTTGGCAACAAGATGCGAATCTCTAAAACTTATCTCAGTTCGGATTGGAGTCTGCAACTCGACTCTATGAAGCTGGAATCGCTAGTAATCGCATATCAGCCATGATGCGGTGAATACGTTCCCGGGCCTTGTACACACCGCCCGTCAAGCCATGGAAGCTGGGGGTACCTGAAGTCGGTGACCGTAATAGGAGCTGCCTAGGGTAAAACTGGTAACTAGGGCTAAGTCGTAACAAGGTAGCCGTACCGGAAGGTGCGGCTGGAACATCTCATATTTAGAGAACGACGAATTTTCTTCTATTAGTTAGAAGATTGATTTTGATTCGGCTTTTTATTCTGTACTGTATATATAAATATAGACCACTCTTTAAGAGTATTAAAGAGTCTCATAGCTCAGCTGGTTAGAGCGCTACACTGATAATGTAGAGGTCGGCAGTTCGAGTCTGCCTGAGACTACTAAATAACATAAAGAGGGGGATTAGCTCAGCTGGCTAGAGCGCTTGCCTTGCACGCAAGAGGTCATCGGTTCGACTCCGATATTCTCCACGATTTTAATTTGAGAATTATTTAATTAGCTAATTAGCAGATTATCATATTTCCGAATTAACAGAAGAGTTCATTGACATTATTAGAAACAGATTATAAATTTATTTATAATCGCATACAATCAAAAACAAACAGATTTAGAAATAGATCAAAGTTTTATAAAGGTATACAATTAATCAAAAAACGAGTAAGATTAACATAACCGCTCAATAATATGACGGTTAAATCGAGAAAAAAGTTACAAAGGGCGTACGGCGGATGCCTAGGCTTTGAGAGGCGATGAAGGACGTGATAAGCTGCGATAAGCTTCGGGGAGTGGCACATACACATTATATCCGAAGATTTCCGAATGGGACAACCCGGCATGTTGAAGACATGTCACTCTAATTTATTAGAGAGCGAACGTTGGGAACTGAAACATCTAAGTACCAATAGGAAAAGAAATCAATTGAGATTCCGTAAGTAGTGGCGAGCGAACGCGGATTAGCCCTAAAGACTTTATAAGGATAACAGAATAACCTGGAAAGGTTAACCGTAGAGGGTGATAGTCCCGTAGGTGAAATTTTTATCTAGTTGATAACGAGTAAGGCGGAACACGAGAAATTCTGTCCGAATATGGGAGGACCATCTTCCAAGGCTAAATACTCCTCAAAGACCGATAGTGAACTAGTACTGTGAAGGAAAGGTGAAAAGTATCTCGAATAGAGAGTTGAAATAGAACCTGAAACCGTACGCCTACAAGCGGTCGGAGCACGTAAGTGTGACGGCGTGCCTTTTGCATAATGAGCCTACGAGTTAATGTTGCTGGCAAGGTTAAGGACTTCAGGTCCGGAGCCGTAGCGAAAGCGAGTCTGAATAGGGCGCTTAAGTCAGTAGTATTAGACGCGAAACCTTGTGATCTACCCATGGGCAGGTTGAAGCTTTGGTAACACAAAGTGGAGGACCGAACCGGTTGACGTTGAAAAGTCTTCGGATGACCTGTGGGTAGGGGTGAAAGGCCAATCAAACTAGGAAATAGCTCGTACTCCCCGAAATGCATTTAGGTGCAGCGTTTAGTTAAGTATATTAGAGGTAGAGCTACTGATTGGATGCGGGGGCTTCACCGCCTACCAATTCCTGACAAACTCCGAATGCTAATATATGTTTCTAGGCAGTGAGGGCATGGGTGCTAAGGTCCATGTCCGAGAGGGAAAGAACCCAGACCATCAGCTAAGGTCCCCAAATATATGCTAAGTTGAGAAAACGCGGTTGGATTGCATTGACAGCTAGGATGTTAGCTTGGAAGCAGCTATTCATTTAACGAGTGCGTAACAGCTCACTAGTCGAGCGATCCGGCATGGATAATAATCGGGCATAAGCATATTACCGAAGCTATGGATTTGTACTTATGTACATCTGGTAGGGGAGCATTCTAACGGCGCAGAAGTCACCTGGTAATGGGTGGTGGAGCTTTTAGAAAAGAAAATGTAGGCATGAGTAACGATAAAATAAGTGAGAAACTTATTCGCCGTAAGACTAAGGTTTCCTCAGCTATGCTAATCAGCTGAGGGTTAGTCGGGACCTAACACGAACCCTTTGGGGGTAGTGGATGGCAAACGGGTTAATATTCCCGTACCTGCACTCAATAAAAGTGACGAATGATTGTAGGAGGTGCGTACTGACGGAATAGTACGTTGAACCTACGTAAAGTAGGGATAGTACACGAAGGTTTCGGCTGGAGTGATAATCCTCTGAACATTGTTCCAAGAAATAGCGAGATGTGCAGCCCGTACCGTAAACCGACACAGGTGGTCGAGGAGAGTATCCTAAGGCGCTCGAGCGATTCATGGTTAAGGAATTAGGCAAAATAGACCTGTAACTTCGGGAGAAAGGTCGCTGACAGCAATGTCAGCCTCAGTAAAAAGGCCCAGGCGACTGTTTATCAAAAACACAGGACTCTGCAAAATAGAAATATGACGTATAGGGTCTGACACCTGCCCGGTGCTGGAAGGTTAAGGAAGGAGCTTAGAGGTAACTCGAAGGTTTTGACTGAAGCCCCAGTAAACGGCGGCCGTAACTATAACGGTCCTAAGGTAGCGAAATTCCTTGTCGGGTAAGTTCCGACCTGCACGAATGGTGTAACGATCTGGGCACTGTCTCAACCATGATCTCGGTGAAATTGTAGTATCGGTGAAGATGCCGGTTAATCGCAACGGGACGAAAAGACCCTGTGAACCTTTACTATAGCTTTGTATTGACTTCGGGTAAATAATGTGTAGGATAGGTGGGAGACTATGAAGCAGTATCGCTAGGTATTGTGGAGTCATTGTTGAAATACCACCCTTTATTTACTTGGAGCCTAACTTCCATTTGGAAGGACAGTGCATGGTGGGTAGTTTGACTGGGGTGGTCGCCTCCAAAAGAGTAACGGAGGCTTTCAAAGGTACCCTCAGCACGCTTGGTAACCGTGCGTAGAGTGTAATGGCATAAGGGTGCTTGACTGTGAGACCTACAAGTCGATCAGGTGCGAAAGCAGGACATAGTGATCCGGTGGTTCCGTATGGAAGGGCCATCGCTCAAAGGATAAAAGGTACTCCGGGGATAACAGGCTAGTCTCCCCCAAGAGCTCACATCGACGGGGAGGTTCGGCACCTCGATGTCGGCTCGTCACATCCTGGGGCTGGAGAAGGTCCCAAGGGTTGGGCTGTTCGCCCATTAAAGTGGCACGCGAGCTGGGTTCAGAACGTCGTGAGACAGTTCGGTCTCTATCTGTTGTGATCGTTAGAAGTTTGAGCGGAGTTGACTCTAGTACGAGAGGACCGTGTTGAACAAACCTCTGGTGTATCAGTTGTGCCGCCAGGTGCACCGCTGAGTAGCTACGTTTGGAAGAGATAAGCACTGAAAGCATATAAGTGCGAAACTCGCCGCAAGATTAGACTTCTTTAAAGGGTCGTTGTAGACTACAACGTTGATAGGCTATAGATGTAAAGGCAGTGATGTCATAGTCGAGTAGTACTAATTACCCATAGACTTTTTCGAAAGTACGAATCAGAGATAGTTGGTAGCAATACCAATAAAAATTAAATTAAAGATTAAATACTAACAAATGATTTAATCGTCATAGAGAAGGTTAGTTAATCTTATTTGGATTAAAACATGTAATACCAAAGATTGTGTGAAGGCTTTACGCCTAAAGCTTTAAGCTTAATGCCTAGAGCTTCTGATAATGTCAACATATAATAGGAACTAATACCTATTTAAAAATATTAGGGTGACTATAGCTGCAGGGCTCACCTCTTCCCATTCCGAACAGAGAAGTTAAGCCTGCCTGCGCCGATGGTACTATTACTTACGGGAGAGTAGGTCGTCGCCAGTTTTTATTAAGATCCTCAAGATTTATTTCTTGAGGATTTTTTTGTGGTTATACGTCGCGCTTTAGGCTGAACGTTTTAAGCTTTACGCATCTCCAAACTATGTTTTATAAAACAAGAAGCTTGCTTTCATCCAACAAGAGGCTTCTAATTAGTCAACGAGAAGCTTCTTCTTGATAAAATGAAAGCTTCCTTTTTACAACTTACTCAGAACTTGAAAACACCCTTATGATAGTTTAACTTCTACTTCTATTCTGTAAGTCTTAAATCTTACGTCTTATAACTTATAACTTATAACTCAAAACTTAGAACTCAACCCGCGTTAGGGATAGTAGTGGAAATCCTTTTGTTTTTTGTACTTCGACAGGCTCAGCAACCCCAAAAAACAAAAGATTGGAACGGATAGCCCGACCGAGCTATATGTATGACCTTTTTATTATCGAAGGTTTATTAACGAGGGAACCCAATAAAAAAAAGCTCAACCAACGTCGAGCTTATATTTATCCAAAATAAAATGAATCTCGATCGTTTAAGAAGTTAAAATGCTGACGTGTTTTTTCTTGTATTTTTTTATCAATCTCGAATTGTAAAATTTCTGAATGATTGTTTATTCTTTCTAAATCTTGCCCTAATGTATCAAAGAGATAAGAATCACCCTGATAATCGAGATTATAGCCATCTACACCAATTCTATTCACTCCTGCTACAAAAGCCATATTTTCTATTGCACGTGCTTTTAACAAAGAGATCCAAGCTTCTCTACGAGCTTTTGGCCAACTGGCATTACAAAGTAATAAATCGTAAGGATTTTCTTCTGTATTGCGAATCCAAACAGGGAAACGTAAATCATAACAGACAATAGGTCGAATTTGCCATCCTTTATAATCTATTGTTACAATTTTATCACCCGCAGAATATACGCCAGCTTCTTTTCCGTAACTAAACAAATGTTTTTTATCGTAAATGTAAATAGAGCCACTAGGACAAACGAAATAAAAACGGTTGAAGTATTTATTATTTTCATGTGTAGAAATGCTTCCTGCAATTGCAGAATTCAATTCTTTGGCTTTGTGTTGCATCCATTCGAAGGTTTCTCCAAAAGGTTTTTGACCAATTTTTTCTACATTCATCGAAAAACCTGAAGCAAACATTTCGGGTAATAGAATAATATCTGTTTGATGATTGGCTAACAAGTTATCTAAATAAGTTTGATTTGCTTCAGCATCTTCCCAAATAACATCGTATTGAATCAACGATATTTTAAGTTTAGTTTGATTTTCCATTATTGATAAATTTTTGATCTAATTTAGGATTATTGAATGTATTAATGATGTAATAAGTAAAGATAAAAATAAAAAAACCAATCATTGATCCTCCTACAGTATCAATAGCAAAATGTCGGGATAGATATATTCTACTAATTGCGATACTTGGAAAATGTAGTGCAAAGAATAATTGTAGCCATCTGTTTTTTGCAAGTAAACATAACATCATTGATATAATTGCAGCAGTTAAAGAATGTCCAGAAGGAAAAGTAGATTCCATTTGTATGGCGTAATCTTTGACTAAAACGATATTAATTTTTTTCTGAGTGAAATAATATCCTGGACGTAATACTTGTTTGAAATATTCTAGTTTAAAAAATGTACTAATTCCAGTAGCAACTGCGCCTGAAATTAATAAATAATAAAATTCTCGTTTCGTATTTTTCCAAAATAAATAACCTAAGAGAAGAAAGAATAAATAATATGTTCCGAAATCGGTATAAAAAACAAAGAATTTATCAAAGTATTGATTACTATATTTATTGAAATGCAAATGTAATTCATCGCGACCAAAGTATTGTGTCATCGCAATTGCTGCAAAATTGTAAATAAAAAATACGACGAAAAATGGCCAAATTCTTAGGAATAAATCTTTTTGTTGATTCATTTAGCTTGGATTTTTAAATAATATTTGTGGATGAGATTCTTCGATAAACTCAGAATGACATACTTCAAATTTAGGCAAAAAAAAACTTGACTAAATAGCCAAGTTTTAAAACGTTTTAATATTGTTTAAAAAAAATTATTTTACTTTTTCTACGATTGCTTTGAAAGCTTCTGGATGATTCATCGCTAAATCCGCTAATACTTTACGGTTTAATTCGATTCCAGCTTTATGAGCAGCACCCATAAATTTAGAGTAAGATAATCCGTGTAATCTTGCTCCAGCGTTAATTCTTTGAATCCATAACGCACGGAAATTTCTTTTCTTTTGACGTCTATCACGGTAAGCGTAAACTAAACCTTTTTCTACTGCATTTTTAGCAACAGTCCAAACATTTTTTCTTCTTCCGAAATATCCTTTTGCAAGTTTTAAAACTCTTTTTCTTCTAGCTCTTGACGCAACTGCGTTTACTGATCTTGGCATAATTTTTAATTTTTTTGTAGTGGGCGAGATTACTCTACTTCAAAGCCCATCGACAGGGTTAATAATGAATTAATAAACCAAATAAGAACACGTTCTTATTTTAATCTTAATTGTTGTTTTACTGAATGAACATCAGCTTGATCAACTAAACCAGTTTGAGTTAAATTTCTCTTTTGTTTAGTCTCTTTTTTTGTTAGGATGTGGCTTTTAAAAGCGTGTTTTCTTTTAATTTTACCTGTTCCTGTTAATTTGAAACGTTTTTTCGCTCCAGATTTTGTTTTTAATTTTGGCATGATTACAAATATTTAAAATTAAAACGTTTTTTATTTTTTGTAAGAGAATGGAAACCTAATTATTTCTTAGGTCCCATCATCATAATCATTCTTTTACCTTCAAGTTTTGGCATTTGTTCTACTTTTCCAACATCTTCCAATTCTTGTGCTAAACGTAACAATAAAATTTCTCCTTGATCTTTAAAGATAATAGAACGTCCTTTAAAGAAAACGTATGCTTTCAATTTAGAACCTTCTTCTAGGAAAGATCTTGCGTGACGTCTTTTGAATTCGTAATCATGATCATCTGTTTGAGGACCGAAACGAATTTCTTTAACGACAACTTTTTGTTGTTTAGCTTTCAGCTCTTTTTCTTTCTTTTTTTGTTCGTATAAGAATTTTTTATACTCTACGACACGACAAACAGGTGGAATGGCTTTTTCACTGATCATTACCAAATCTAAACCTTGTTCTTCTGCAAGTTCTAAAGCTTTAGCTATTGGATATACACCAGGTTCTATGCCTTCTCCAACAACGCGTACTTCTTTCGCGTCAATCTTATCATTGATCTTGTGTTGATCTTCCTTAATTACTCTGGCTGGACCTCTGCCGCCTTTTCTTCTAATTGCGATAGTTATTCTGTTTTAAATTATTTTAATTTGATTTGTTCTTTCATGAAGTTGATAAACTCTTGAATATTCATCTCTCCTAAATCACCTTCACCGTGTCTTCTTACAGAAACTGTACCGTTTTCTGCTTCTTTTTCACCGATGACTAACATGAAAGGAATTTTGTTGATTTCGGCATCACGGATTTTTTTACCAGTTTTCTCATTTCTGCTGTCTATCAATCCGTTAATTTCCTCTTCAGCCAGCAAATTTAATACTTTTTCTCCATATTCCACATATTTTTCACTAATTGGTAAAATTGTGAATAAATCTGGTGTTAACCAAAGTGGTAAATTACCTGCTGTATTTTCTAACAAGATGGCAATGAAACGTTCCATAGAACCAAATGGTGCACGGTGAATCATTACTGGTCTGTGTTTTTCGTTGTCTGCTCCAGTGTAAGTTAAATCAAAACGCTCTGGTAAATTATAATCCACTTGGATTGTTCCTAATTGCCATTGACGTCCTAATGCATCTTTCACCATAAAGTCTAACTTAGGTCCGTAGAATGCAGCTTCGCCATATTCTACAACTGTTGGTAAGCCTTTTTCTTCTGCTGCTGTAATAATTGCTTGTTCAGCTTTTGCCCAGTTTTCGTCAGAACCAATGTATTTTTCTTTATTTTCTGGATCTCGTAATGAAACTTGTGCAGAATAATTATCGAACCCTAAATTTGTAAATACATATAATACTAAGTCAATTACTTTTTTGAATTCTTCTAATAATTGATCTGGTGTACAGAATAAGTGAGCATCATCTTGAGTAAAGCCACGTACACGAGTTAAACCGTGTAATTCTCCTGATTGTTCGTAGCGGTAAACTGTACCAAATTCAGCATAGCGTTTTGGTAAATCACGGTACGACCATTGAGATGTTTTATAAATTTCGCAGTGGTGAGGACAGTTCATTGGTTTTAACAAAAATTCTTCTCCTTCGTTTGGTGTTTTAATTGGTTGAAAACTATCTGCACCATATTTTGCATAGTGACCAGAAGTTACATACAATTCTTTTTGACCAATGTGAGGAGAGATTACCATTTCGTAACCCATTTTTTGTTGCTCTTTTAATAAGAAGTTTTCTAATTTTCTTCTCAAAGCAGCACCTTTTGGTAACCAAAGTGGTAAACCTGCACCAACTTTTTCAGAAAAAGCAAATAAACCTAATTCTTTACCTAATTTACGGTGATCACGTTTTTTAGCTTCTTCTAATAACTCAAGATACTCTGTTAAATCTTTTTGTTTTGGGAATGTAATACCATAAACACGAGTCAACATTTTGTTTTTCTCGTCTCCACGCCAATATGCTCCAGCAACATTTAAGATTTTTGCAGCTTTTACAATTCCAGTGTTTGGAATGTGTCCACCACGACATAAATCTGTAAAATTATCGTGTGTACAGAATGTAATATCTCCATCTTGTAGATTAGAGATTAATTCTGTTTTGTATTCGTTGTCTTTGTATGTCTCTAATGCATCAGCTTTTGAAACTGAATATAATTTGAATTCAGCTTTTTTCTTTGCATTGTCTAACATTGCCTTTTCTACTTTCGCAAAATCAGCTTCTGTAAATTTATCCACACCAAAATCAACATCGTAATAGAAACCTTTATCAATAGCAGGTCCGATAGTTAATTTGGCGTTCGGATAAAACTCAACAATAGCTTGCGCTAACAAGTGAGCAGATGAATGCCAAAAAGCTTTTTTACCCATTTCATCATTCCAGGTTAACAATTTGATCGTTGCATCTGTGGTGATTGGGGTTGTTGTTTCAACTTGTTTATCGTTTACTATAGCCGAAATTACATTACGTGCTAAACCTTCACTAATGCTAAGCGCTACATCCATAGGAGTTACGCCACTCTCATACTGTCTTACACTTCCGTCTGGAAGAGAAATGTTTATCATCTGTCTTTTAGAATTTGTAATAGAATGCAAAATTACGAATTTTCTGCAAGTTGACGAAATTTTTAAAGGGTTGATTTTGATTGATTATTGATTATTCAGAATATTTTAAATATTAACTTTATATAATACTGAAACAAGTTCGGAATGACTTAATTTTTTATTGAATTTTAATCATTAATAATAGAAAAAACATTTAATTCTGATCAGGATTTGAGTTTTGTAAAAAAATTATTTCTTTATAAATTTTAAAATTTCGTTCGATTCTTTTGTTTTAATATAATATATTCCAGTAGCTAATCCTTGACAATCAATTGTGATGCTCGATTGATTATTTAATTGTACAGATTGTACCAATTGTCCAACTGAATTATAAATGAAAAGCGTATTATTTTGAGAGTTTAATCTAGATTTATCAACACCAATAATAATTTTTTCATTCGTTATAGTAGATGATTGTAACCATATCAAAGGTTTTGTGTCTAATGATTTTGTACTTAAAGATTCATTAATTCTAAATTGTGCTACAACAGGTAAATGATCACTCATATTATACAAATTAGTTCGTAGAGTTTGAGAGTAAATACCAGTACAATTTGGGTCTTTAACGTCTTTATTTAAACAATCTACATTATTTCCATACGCTTTATAGCTTTCGTTTATATATGATAAGCGTGTACTATTTTTGAAATTCTCGCTCATCATAATAAAATCAAAGCGATCATCTAAACCACCACTTCCCCCTGCATTTGTACCACTCCCAAAACCTGAGTTTGAAACACGTGTACTTTGAGTATGTAAATAACTAAAAGCTGGATTGTCTTGCCAATTTCCTGACGCATTTAGTGGATCAATCATCAATATAGCATTTGCAGGATTTAGAATTTCTTGATAAGCAGGTTCCGATGAATTATAAAGATTAAAATCACCAGCAAAAAGCACATACGTATTAGGTTGTGTTAAATTTTTTAATGATTTTGTTACTTCTTGCACCATTTCTAATCGCATTTGACGATTTGCAGGTCCTGTACTTGATTTTAAATGTGCAACAAAAACTTCTAGACGAATTGGATCGTTTGAACTTATATTTAATTGAAAAGAATACTGATTGATATCGCGATAAACAGTTGGAATTTTTTTCTGTGTAATTAAGGTAAGTTTACGTGTGTTATAAAAAACCATTGTTTGTAAAGGATCATCTAAATTAGTTGTATCAGCTATAAAAAGAGCACGAGCAAATTTATCAGGTTGATTTTGTAACGAAGTATTTAGAATTAAATCTGCTCCTTGTTCAGTTACCAATTCACAAATCATAAATAAGTCAGGTTTGTAATCATCTAAAATATCTTTCAAGATCAATTGACGATTTTGAGGAAGAGAATTCGGAAATTTAAACACATTATAAAACATCGTATTTAATGTTTCTTGCGAAAAAATAGAAACCGAAAGGATTAAAAAAAGAAAGAGTAAATTTTTTTTCATATCAATTGATTATCGTTTAAAACTTGAACCTTTGTAATTTCTAATAACTTATTTTAGAAAGGATTAGGATGAGTTAAATATATTCAATATCAATGGAATAAAAAAATAAAGTATGGTGGGTTTTGAGGTAAATCAAATAAATTATTTACTTGTATGATTGTATAAAATAAATCCAGTTTCTTATGGAAACTGGATTTTGAAATATTTTAAGATCGTGCTCTTCTAAAATATAAAAATAAGGTAAGTAAACCAAAAACAATATTAGGTATCCACGAGGCTACAAATGGAGAAACAAATCCTTTTTCGGAAAACGTAGATGTTGTTTGCGAAAAGAAAATGTATACAAATGCTAATGAAATACCAACAGCCAAGTTAATTCCGATACCTCCACGACGTTTTTTTGATGAAAGCGATAACGCCAAAATTGTTAAAATAATAGTAGAAAAAGGACCACTTAAACGGTTATTTAATTCATTTTGATATGTGTTGACATTTGCAGAACCTTTTGCTTTTTGTTTCTGAATAAATTCGTTCAACTCAAAAGTATTCATAGTTTCTGCAACATATTCTTCAGGCAAAATTTCGTCTGGCGAAGCAGGTAATTTTACATTTGTATTGGGCTCGTACTTTAATTTTTCGGTTTGATCTTTATTCACTTCTCGAGTATAAACACTCATCAAAGCATACGTAGAATCTTTTTCGTTCCAATTAAAACTCGAAGCAATAACTTGTTTCTTCAATTCAGTTGAATCAAATTTTTGGTACATGAAAGAACTTCCTAATTTTTCTGTTCTGTCATAACTATCCACAAAAACATATTCGTTTGGAGAAATTTGCGAACCAATTCGTTGTCGCTTATAATACTCTTCCTTATCATTATTGCTTAATAAATGGGTATATTGATATTTATTTTTTTTGATATTTGCCCATGGTAAAACAATATTTCCTACCAATAAGGCTGATACTGCCAAAAATATGGCAACCCAAATATAAGGGAGTGTAAATCGATAAAAACTAATACCACCCGAAAGTACCCCTACAATTTCTGTTTGCATTGTTAATCGCGATGTAAAATATATCACGGTGATGAAAACAGCAATAGGTAAAAAGGTGTTAATAATCCAAATTGACCAATAAGGGTAAAATTGAGTCAAAGCCGAATAAGCAGTAGAACCACTATCGCTAATACGTCCCAATTTTTGACTAAGATCGACAATTACGGCGATAGTAGACAAAATCAAAACCATAAAGATAAAAGTTCCGATAAAGTTTCGGATGATGTATTTATCAATTATTTTCAAACTACAAACGTTGTTTTAATTGTGGAACAATTTGTTCTTTCCATTGTGCAAAATCTCCAGCTAAGATATGTTCTCTTGCAACTCTTACCAAATCTAAATAAAAAGCAAGATTATGTATAGATGCAATTTGTTTTCCTAAAGATTCTTGCGCATTAAATAAATGGCGGACATACGCTTTTGTATAATAACTATCCACATAGCTAGTTCCGCTTTCGTCTAATGGTTCATAACAATCTTTCCATTTTGCATTTTTCATGTTCATTACACCATTCCATGTAAATAACATTCCGTTACGTGCATTCCGTGTTGGCATTACACAATCAAACATATCAACTCCCAAAGCAATACATTCGATGATATTCCAAGGAGTACCAACTCCCATTAAATAACGAGGTTTATCTTGTGGAAGGATTTCTGTAACGATATCCGTCATTTCGTACATTACAGGTTCTGGTTCACCAACAGATAATCCACCAATCGCATTTCCTTCCGCACCAAAATCGGCAATGTATTTTGCTGATTCTTGACGTAAATCTTTGAAATCATTTCCTTGAACAATTGGGAAAAGCGTTTGTTTGTGATCGTAATATTCAGGATTATTGTTTAACCAAGTTCTACAACGCTCTAACCAACGATGTGTAACATGCATGGCACGTTTTGCATCGTGATATTTTGCTGGAATTCCTGTTAACTCATCAAAAGCCATAAAAATATCTGCTCCAATGTAACGTTGAATTTCCATTGATTTTTCTGGTGTAAACATGTGGTAAGAACCATCTATATGCGATTTAAAACGCACACCTTCTTCGGATTTCTTACGACTTGTCGCCAAAGAATATACCTGAAAACCTCCAGAATCTGTCAAAATAGGCTTTTGCCAATTCATGAATTTATGTAATCCACCCGCTTTGTGCAAAATATCTGTTCCTGGACGCAAATACAAATGATATGTATTTCCAAGAATGATTTGGGCTTTAATATCTTCTTCTAACTCACGTTGGTGAACAGATTTTACTGTACCAACTGTACCAACAGGCATAAAAATTGGTGTTTGAATTTTACCGTGATCGGTTTCTACAACACCAGCTCTTGCCTTTGAAAATTCGTCTTTTTTATCGATTGAAAATTTCATAGTGTGCAAAGATATTAATTGTTTAGCTTGTTGCGAGTTGGTTTCGAAAAAAATAACAAAAAAATAAGGATAAAGTTCACTTTACCCTTATTCTGAATTTTTATAGAATGATTATTTTGTAAAACGTAACGACATTTTGCGGTCTACAGCTCTTTCTTCATCAGAAGCTGTTTCAGCAACAGTAGCAAATTCTTCTCCGTAACCTTCAGCAGAAATAACTTGAGCTCCAACACCACGTTTAGCTAATTCAGCTTTTAAGAAATCAGCTCTTTTTTGAGAGATCTCTTTATTTTTCGCATCATCGCCAACTTTATCCGTGTATGCTCCTAGTTTAATCTTTGCAGTAGGATATTTTTTCAAAATTGCTGCAACATTATCTAATTGTACTTCAGAACCTGGCTCTAACTGATCTGTTTTACCAAAAACGAAATTTACATTATCAAAGTTGAACCATTTTTCTTTCAATTGATCTTCTGTCATTGTTGCAAAATCTGGTGCTTTGATAAATTTAATAATTTGATCCTCTAATCCATTTGCATAACCTTTTAACGCAACACCATCTAAATCGATTGAAGAAATTTCACGTGTTCCACTTAAAGAATCTCCGTTTAAAGAATCCACTACAACTTCAGTTTCTTCAGTTACAATTGTTTTTTCTTCTTTTCCTTTACAGTATTTTAACAAGAAGAATGCTGCTAGACCAAGAATGATTAATGGAATTAACCATTTCCAGAAACCACCCCCACTATTGTTGTTATTATTTTCATTGTACGAACTTACAGGTTCAACGTAAGGTTTTTCCTCTGGAGTAATTGCTTCTTTTACATCAGCATAAGTATTCGCCACTTTATCTTTTACAGTATCTACAGTTTCTGTAACGGTTTCAGAAATATTAGTTTTATCGGTAAAGAAAGATCCTAAACCTAATGCACCAAGTCCTAAACCTGCCGGAATTAATCCAGAAATTTTATCTTTAATTCCACCTAATTGTGAAAAGAAATCAGATTCTGTTACATTATTAAACTCAGCTTCTTTTCCGATTGAACCGAATGTTGTTAAAGCAGTTAAATCTAATAATTTTGAAGATGATGCAGTAGAAATACCTGCATATTCTGCAACTTTTGAAATAATTGGTTGTGTATTACTTCCTAAAACTGAAGAAATTATACTTGATAAAGCACTTGGATTTTCTTCTGTTGTTGTAATATTTGCTAATCCTCTAGAAGCTCCAAAAGATTTGATTGCGTGAAACAATCCAGTAGAAGAACTTCCTTTTTCTGATAAACTTCCTAATAAGATTGGAAGATAAGCACTAATCGCTTTTGAAATTCCCGAATCGCTTTCCCCTAATTCAGAAGAAGCTCTAGAGATCAAATCAGGGGTAATGTACCCTTTTACTAATTCAATAATGTTCATAGTTTTTTAATTTTTAATTATAGTCTTTGTTGTTGTAATTTGTTCTTAACGAATATTGTACCAATATTCTTAATTATTAAAAATAGTTAAAAAAAATGATAATTTTTCTATTTTTTTGAAAAGATGTTAGATTGGAATTAATTTTATCAATTGAATTACTTATAAAAAAGAAAAATTATGCAAGAGCAAGACAAAGTAGATAGTTTGCAGGACGTGATTGCAACACCATTTAAAGATGTAGAGTATATTACAAATTGGTTAATTACGAAAGGTTCGGAAGTTGGTTGGAGTTTAGTTTCTGCAATTTTAACATTGACAATTGGTTTGTGGTTAGCAGGTAAGCTAAAAAAGCTAATAGAAAAACGTATGATTGCACGAAATGTAGATCTATCTGTTCGTACATTTCTTATTCCTATCATCAATATTGTTTTAAAACTAATCGTGATTATGTTTGTTGTAGCTCGTTTGGGATTAAATACAACAGGATTGGTTGCAGCTTTGGGAGGAGCGAGTTTAGCAGTTGGGTTAGCTTTGCAAGGTTCTTTGTCAAATTTTGCAGCAGGAATATTAATCATTCTTTTCAAACCATTTAAAGTTGGAGATTATATTGTTTCGCAAGGAAATGAAGGAACTGTAGAGTCAATTAGTTTGTTGAATACAGTAATTGGAACTGCTAGAGGTCAAATTGTGACTTTACCAAATGCAAACTTATTTAACAATCCAATTACAAACTATTCTGTAAAAGAATATCGTCGATTAGACATTAATATCGGAATTTCTTACGACGATGATTTTGACAAAGCACGCCAAGTTTTGTTAGATGTTTTGGAAAAAAATGAATTGGTTGATGACACACAATCTAAAACAGTCGAAATTTTAGAATTTGCTGCAAGTAGTGTTAATTTAGCTGTTCGTTGTTATGTTAAAAATAGTGATTATTGGACAGCTTATTGGCAGTTATATAGAGCTGTGAAATATGCATTAGACGATAATAATATTTCGATGCCTTATCCACATACAGAGATGATTATCAAAAACGAAAATAATTCTCCAATTATTCCTTTTGATAATAAAGACTAATGAAATATTTTTTAATTATACTTTCAATTTTTTCTTCTGTGCATTTATTTGCGCAGAAAGAATTAATTGATCAACATCTCAATTCAGATTTCTATTCAACTCAATTTACTGGATTTTATTTGTATGATCCAATCACGAAAGAAGAGATGTATAATTACAATGGAAATAAATTTTTTATTCCTGCTTCTAATACTAAAATTTTTACGTTGTATACAGCAATGAAAATGCTGAGTGATTCTATTCCCGCTTTTAAATATCAACTTGTTGGAGATGAATTACACATCGAGGGAACAGGCGATCCTACTTTTTTGCATCCTAAATATAAAAATACACGAGCGTTAGATTTTTTGAAAAAAAATGGATCTAAAATAGTTTTTCATTGGAATAATTTTGATGAAGAATCTTTTTTACCAGGCTGGACTTGGGATGATTTTAGAAAAGATTATGCACCAGAAAGAAGTCAATTTCCGATTCATGAAAATTTAGTTTCGATTTCTAAAAATGGAAATTCAATCACAACTTTCCCAACCTATTTTGAGGAATTAACAGAAATTAGAGAAATGCCCGAGCCACGAAATTTTTACGATAATAAATTTTATATCAGTAATAAAAAACGATCAGAAAAAATTCCGTTTATTGTAAATGAAACTGTAATTGAGAAATCATTAGCTCAAATTTTAGGAAAACCAGTTGATATGATCAAAACACCGATGATTAAAGACGCGAAAGTTTTTTATAGTCAGAAATCAGATGATGTTTACCGTGAAATGATGGAGAATAGTGACAATTTTTTGGCAGAACATTTATTGATTTTAGCTTCGAGTACGTTACCAGGAAAATTGAGCGCTTCTGAAATTATTACCTTTTCGAAAAGATATTTGTTAAAGGATCTAAAGCAACAACCCGAATGGTTTGATGGTTCTGGTTTATCACGATATAATTTGTTTACGCCTCAAAGTTTTGTGCAAGTTTTAGAAAAAATGTACAATGAATTTCCAGAACAGCGTTTGTTTTCTATTTTTCCAGTAGGAGGAAAAACGGGCACTATAAAAAATAGATACAAAGATTCTGCTCAACCATATATTTATGCCAAAACAGGAACTTTAAATAACAATGTAACGTTGAGTGGATATTTGAAAACAAAATCAGGGAGAACGCTTATTTTTAGCCTGATGAATAATAATTCGATTAAAGATTTATCGTGGATTCGAAACGAAAACGAGAAGCTTTTACGAATTGTAAGGGATAATTATTAGAAATAATTTTAAATAAAAAAAAGCCTTCCCTATTGGAAGGCTTTTGCTTTATTAGAATGACATCTTTACAATGTCGTTATTTCCTGTTAATACTTTTGTGTCTTTTTTGTTTTTGACATCAAAAGTGACAATGTTTTGTTGATCATTAAAAATATCTGTTAACAAAGCAACTCGCAGTTCTATTGAGCTGATATCAGAAATTTTATCAAACTTAAAGAATACTCGTGTCGATTTATCATTTACCTGATAACCATAGTATGAAGTTCCTAACGCTTTACCATTTACTTTTACATCAACTTTACTATTAACATAAGCTTTTAACTTGTTTTCAAAGTTAGATTTGTTCGAAACGTCTGCGCCAACAGCTTTTTCTAATTGGTTAGTAAACGTACGAGCTGTGATGTTTAAAGTCCCAGTTTCTTGTTCGTAATCAACTTTAATATTTGCTGTATGGAAATCTTGTGCGTTAAGGTTAAAAGTTACCAAAACCAAAAGCAAAGAGAATAGATATTTTATATATTTCATTTTATTTCTTAGTTTGTACTAATCTATTTCAAATCGAATGCCAAAGATTCTTAAAATAAGAAAAGAAAAATTTGTCTACTTAATGTATAACGAAATTAAAATAAAAAAATTATTAATTACTTAAAAATATAAAAAGAGTACCAATTACTTAATACTCTTTTTATGAATTTATTCTATTTTTTTAAGCTAACCAAACATGGTAAGGAATTCTACTTAAAATACAAACTAATCCAATAATTGCAAAAACAGCAACGCTCATAGGTACAGTTGTAGATCGTTTTAATTTTGCATTTGCAATCGTCATAAATACAACTCCAGCAATCATCATCATTGGATGCTCAACGAAAGTTAATCTTAATGCCGAATCTTTCATTATTCCTGATGGCTCTAATGCAGAAAACATCATAATGTAATATACTAAACCAAGTAACAATTGTACATGAAAAGTAATGGTTGTGAATAACCCTATTTTCTTAATTGTAGCGTTTGTGTCTTTTTTCGAAATCGCATAAATTAAAGTTGAAATCACAAAGATAACGCCCATCAAAATCACAAGATAAGCCCAGCCACTATGAAATTGTTTGATAAAATCCATTTTTCTAATTTTAGTTTTTCATTACAAAAATAACAAACCTTTTTACATAAATACTATTTGCTGATATTTATGTGTTTTCAGAACAGTTTTTTAGATTAATCAAAATCTCGTAATTTCGCGCAAAATATATCCGAAATGGGAAAAGATAAAATCAGAAGATTTAACGAAAATAAAACTTTCCAGAATGTTGTTCAACCAACAAGAGAAGAAGCGATAAACAACTTCGCGTTAAAAGGAAATTGGAACAAAGAATTTTTCAAAAACGATAATCCAATTGTGTTAGAATTAGGATGCGGTAAAGGAGAATATACAGTTGCAATGGCGCGTCGTGATAAAGATCGTAATTTTATCGGAGTAGATATTAAAGGATCAAGATTTTGGCGTGGAGCGAAGACATGTTTAGATGAAGATATCGAAAATGCAGGATTTCTTAGAACACAAATCGAAATTATTGACCATCTTTTTGCTGAAAATGAAGTAAGCGAAATTTGGATTACTTTCCCAGATCCACAAATAAAATACAGAAGAACAAAACATCGTTTAACAGATCCTGAGTTTTTGAGACGTTACAATAAAATCTTAAAACCAGAAGGAACAGTAAACTTGAAAACTGATTCTGAATTTTTACATGGATATACGCATGGTGTAATTCATATCGAAGGGCATGAAGTTATTCGATCTACTCACGATGTTTATCATCCAGATCATTCGGATATTCCTGCAATTGTAACAGAGGTACAAACGTATTACGAATCAAAATTTTTGGAAGAAGGTAAAAAGATTACCTATATAAAATTCAAATTAAAATATTAATCAGAAATCCATCGAAAGATGGATTTTTTGTTTTAGATAAATACGATAAATCATTATTAATCATATATTTGTTTTACACTAATATGATTTTATGAAGAATAAATTTTTATTCCTTGCATCTTTTTTGTTCAACAGTATTTTTTCTTTTGCGCAAACCAATCAAGATTTCATTTATGCGACAATGGAAACAGAACATGCTTTGTTTTTACAAAAGAAGCAACCAGATTCAATTAAAATTATTTCCTCGAAAGATAATTTATCAGCGATTTATTTTCATCCTCATGTAGCAGAACACTTGCATGGGAAATTTGCGCATGGGCATGGATATGTTTTTCAAAATTCAAAGGAACAAGCTATTCAAGCACTTCAACAAAACGTTTTACAAAAAATAGCTCCTTATAATTATACCATAACAGAGCAAAATTTTATTACAAAAGCATTAGATGATGTTGATGTAAAAGAAATCGAGAAAACAATTCTGATGTTAGAAGGTTTCAAAACACGTTATCATACAAGACAAGAAGCAAATGATGCTATTTTGAAAATAAAAGAAGTTTGGGAAAAAATGATTGCTGATGCTAAGAGAACCGATGTAGTGGTGAAAGTTGTAGATCATGTCAATACACCAATGAAATCTTTGATTTTGACTTTTACAGGATCAGGAAATAAAGACGAATTTGTTATAATTGGTGGACATGCAGACTCTACAATAGGATGGAGCGGAGATCAGTCTTTTGCTCCTGGAGCAGATGATAATGCATCTGGAATTGCTACCATTACAGAAGTTTTACGAGTTTTGCTAAAAAACAACTTCAAGCCGCAAAGAACTACTGAAATTATGGCGTATGCAGCAGAAGAAATAGGTTTGGTTGGATCGAAAGAAATTGCAAAAAAATATGCAACAGACAAAAAAAATGTGATTGGTTATGTGCAGTTTGATATGACTAATTATAAAGGTTCTGCAAAAGATATTATTTTGATGACAGATAATTATTGTGATACAAATCTTAACTCTTTTTTGATGCAATTGATGGATGAATATAACAAAACTGGTTTGCATCAATTTACATATGATACATCAAAATGTGGTTATGGATGTTCTGATCACTTTAGTTGGTACGAAAATGGTTTTGCAGCAACTTTACCTTTTGAAGCTAAAATGGGAGAAGATAATCCTTACATACATTCTGTAAACGATACCTATGCATCAATGGGAAATACATCTACACATGCTGCAAAATTCACGAAATTAGGAATTGAATATGTAGTTGAAGCTGCTAAAACTGCAATTTTAGGAACAAATGATCTTGATAAAAATTCGTCTAAAGTTTACGTCTCAAACAAAACATTAAATTATCAAGTAAATTTTAAATCAGCAATTTCGATAAAAATTATAGATGCTACCGGACGAACTATTAAAATGTTTAATTCTGATCACTCAAACGGAAGTATAAATTTGTCTAATTTATCAACTGGTTTTTATATAGCTACAATTAACGATAACAAAGGAAATTCTATTTCGCATAAATTTGTCTTGAAGTAAAACTCAAACGAAATAAAAAATATAAAGCAAGCTAAATTAAGCTTGCTTTCTATTTTTGAAATTTATTTAAATTTTAGTCATTCAAACTTTGTAAATAAGAAACCCAACCTAATGTTTGATATTCTTTAGCAGCAGTTTTTACATCAGCAGCTTTGTAAATTCCACGACCAACAATCATAAAATCGGTATGGTAATTTTTGAAAACCAATTCTGGTGTATTGTATTGTTGTCCTTTGCTATCTCCAGTCGAAGAAATATTAACTCCAGGTGTAAACAATAACAAATTGTCTGGAATTTGACGTTGAGCAACAGCCCCTAAAACATTGCCAGATTCTTCCGAAACATTAATTGCCTTTGTAAAGTAATAATCGTCTGTCAATGTTCCTTTCGAAGACATTTCTACAATTGTGATTACGCCTGTATTTTCGAAAACTTTTAATGATTCTAAACCTCCAATTGGGTGAACAGTTACTAAATCTGCCCAATCAGAAATTTTATAAATAGATTTCTTGAATTGTAATTCTTGCGTATTTCCGATATCTCCAAATTTACGGTCTTCGAATAATAAGAATTCTTTTTCACGCGCGATTTTTTTCAACTCAACAATTAAATTGTCCGAAAAATCTTGAATAATATCTGAATGTAATTTTAAAGCAACAACATGATCACCAACTTTTCTTGCGAAATCAATTATTTCTTCAGAAGTAATCAAATCAGCAGAAGCAATCAAGTTTGATTGTTTTTTAAGTGCTAATTCAACTAAACGTTTTCCAACAGGATGAACAATTTTTTTGTTCTCCAATGCAATACGTTGTTTTGCTGGAGCAGCTTCTGGAGGTAAAGCTAAAAAGTCTTTGATTTTTTTCGCTTCATCATCACTCAAACGGTGATATTTATGTAAAATATCGATTACTTCGTGAATTGTAAATAACGTTTTCACGTTGTACCCTTGTTCTTTTAATTTATCTGAACCACCTTGTGCACGATCTAAAACAACAACCAAATCTTTTACACGTAAACCTTCGCGTTCAACTTGATCAATTGTTTCTAATAAAGATTGTCCAGATGTAATCACATCTTCTACCAAAAGACAAGATTGTCCTTCTGCAAAAACACCTTCAACCATTCTTTTAGTACCATATCCTTTGTTTTCTTTACGTTTGATAATTAAAGGAATATTCGATGTTAAACTCATTGTAGTCGCCATTGGCAAAGCTGCGTAAGGCACACCACAAATCAAGTCATATTCTACATCTTCTACTAAATCTAATAAATTGTTTGCTAAAGTTTTTAGTAATTGTGGACTAGAAGCCAAAGGTCTTAAATCGACATAAAAAGGAGATTCTATACCACTTTTTAAAGTAAAATTTCCAAATTTTATAATTCCCAGCTCGTAAGCTTTCAATAAAAAATCTTCTCTTGGTTGCATTTGCGTAATGTTTGAGCAAAGTTAATAGGTTTTTGAGTGATTTATGGCATTTTAAGAGAAATTAATTTTTATATGTATAAAAATTGAATATTTATACTGATTTGATTTATAATTTGTTCTAAAAGTGAAATATTATAAATTTATTAACCTGTCATTTTATTTTTAAATTCAATAGTCAGATATTTTTTAAAATCTTTTTTCATGGTTTCTTCTAATCAATTTGGAGCCGTTTTACATACAAACTTCATAAAATAACTTTACTTTTGAATTCTATACAAAACACAAATGAAAAAATATATAGTAGCCAGCTTAGCTTTTTTAGGTGCGTTGGTGTCGGCGCAAGAAACGCCTTTTAAGTTTACAGAATTAGTAAACAACACAGCACTTCCAATTATTTCGCAAGGAAAAACAGGAACATGTTGGTCGTTTTCTACAACATCTTTCTTAGAATCGGAAGTAAAGCGTTTAACAGGAAAAGATGTAGATTTATCAGAAATGTACAATGTGCGTTATACTTACCCTGTAAAGGCTTACAATTATGTATATCGTCAAGGAAAAGCGCAATTTAGTCAAGGAGGTTTGTCGCACGATGTGTTTAATTCTGTTCGAAGAAATGGATTAGTTCCAAACGAGGTTTATACAGGTTTTACAGCAGGAACTGATACAAAACATAATCACGAATTGTTGGTAAAAGAATTGAAGACTAATTTAGATTCGATCATTAAAAATTCAAAACAATATTTGACAAAAGATTGGAAAGCTAAGTTTGATCAACAGTTGAATAATAAATTAGGTGTTCCTCCAACAAAATTTAAATTCGAAGGAAAAGAATATACGCCACAAGAATTTGCAAAGTTCCTGAAAATTAATCCAGATGATTATGTAACGTTAACATCTTTTCAACAAGCGCCCTATTATTCGCAGTTTATTTTACATGTGCCAGATAATTTTTCAAATGGTTCATACTATAATTTACCTTTAGACGAATACATGAAAGTATTGGACGAAGCGTTATACAAAGGATATACAGCAGCTTTTGATACAGATGTTTCAGAAAAAACATTTTCTAAGAAATATGGAATGGCAATTTGGCCTTCAGAAGGTTTAGAATCTGATTATTTTGTTCAAATTTTACCAGAAAAATGGGTTTCAGCTGATGAACGTCAAGCTGGCTTTGAAGATTATTCGACAGAAGATGATCATTTAATGCATATAACAGGAATTTTAAAAGATCAATTGGGAAATCAATATTATGATGTAAAAAATTCTTGGGGAACAGAAGATTTAGGAAATAATGGACATATTTACATGTCGAAACCATTTTTTAGAATGAAATCAATTGCTTTTACAGTGCACAAAGATGCTTTGTCAAAAGAAGTAAAAAAGCAATTAGGTATAAAATAAAAAATCACTAACAAATGAGTACATTAGAACAAGCGATAGAAAAGTTAGATTATAAGGGTTATTTGGATGTAGAGATTCCTAAAGGACTTGACTTAATTACTGAAATTAAAAAACTGAAAGAGGAAAAAAATGCGGTTATTTTAGCGCATTATTATCAATCTGGAGAAATTCAGGATTTAGCAGATTATTTAGGTGATTCGTTACAATTAGCTCGTGCGGCAGCTAAAACGGAAGCGGATATGATTGTTTTTTGTGGTGTTCATTTTATGGCAGAAGCTGCAAAGATTCTTAATCCGTCTAAAAAAGTTGTTTTACCAGATACAAAAGCAGGTTGTTCGTTAGCAGATTCTTGTTCTGCAGAAGGTTTACGTGGTTTGCGTGAGCAACATCCAAATGCGATTGTTGTGAGTTATATCAATTGTGATGCAGGTGTTAAAGCGGAATCAGATATTATTGTTACTTCTTCTAATGCGGAAGCGATTATTAATTCGTTGCCAAAAGAGCAAGAAATTATTTTTGCGCCAGATCGTAATTTAGGACGTTATCTAAATCAGGTTTGTAATCGCAAAATGATTTTATGGGATGGGGCTTGTATTGTTCATGAAGCTTTTTCGTTAGAAAGAATTGCACAACAAATGGCAGATTATCCGAATGCAAAATTAATTGCGCATCCAGAAGCGCAAGAAGATTTATTGAAATTTGCTCATTTTATTGGTTCAACTTCACGTTTGTTAGATTATGTAGTAGAAGATGAAGCGACAGAATTTATTGTTGCGACAGAAGAAGGAATTTTACATGAAATGGCAAAACTTGCTCCGAATAAAACATTAATTCCGGCTTTAGTACAAGACGAATCGTGTAATTGTTCAGAATGTTTTTACATGAAATTATCAACATTAGAGAAATTATACTTGTGCATGAAATACGAACTACCAGAAATACAGATTGAAGAAAGTTTACGTGTGAAAGCCTTAGCTTCTATCAATAGAATGTTAGAATTATCAGAAAAAATAAAATAATGGCTATTCAAGATGTTTTAGTCATTGGTTCTGGAATTGCAGGTTTGTCGTATGCCTTAAAAATTGCAATCAAACATCCTGATGCAAAAATTACCATCGTAACCAAAGCAAATAAAGATGAAACCAATACCAAATATGCGCAAGGAGGAGTAGCTGTTGTTAGCGATTTCGAAAAAGATAGTTTCGAGAAACATATTCAAGATACACTTCGTGCGGGTGATGATTTGTGTAAATTAGAAGCTGTTGAGGTTGTGGTGAAAGAAGCACCAGAACGCATCAATGAGATTATAGATTGGGGAGTACGATTTGATAAAAACAAAGAAGGTATTTATGATTTAGGTCGCGAAGGCGGACACACCGAAAACCGAATTGTTCATCACAAAGATGTAACAGGTTGGGAAATTGAGCGTGCGATGTTAGAAGCGATCAAAGAATACCCAAACATTCAAATTTTTACGCATCATTTCGTGGTGGATTTGATTACAGAACATCATTTGGATAGAGATTTAGCAGATGAAACTACTTGTTTCGGTGCTTACATTTTAGATTTAAATACTTATAAAGTTGAACGTCATTTAGCAAAAATAACGTTGTTAGCAACGGGTGGTGTTGGGCATGTGTATAAAAACACAACTAATCCAATTATTGCAACAGGAGATGGAATTGGTTTGGCTCGACGTGCGAAAGTAACCGTTTCGGGAATGCAATTTATTCAGTTTCATCCAACTGCTTTTTACAGTGAATTTGATGGGCAATTGTTCTTGATTTCGGAAGCTGTTCGTGGATTTGGAGCTAAATTGCGTACGAAAGATGGTGAATTGTTTATGCATAAATACGATGAACGCGAAGAATTGGCTTCACGTGATATTGTTGCTCGTGCAATAGATAACGAAATGAAATTGCGCGGAGATGATTATGTGTACATCGACTGTCGTCATTTGGACAAAGAAAAATTTTTAGAACATTTCCCAAATATTTACGAAAAATGTAAATCAGAAGGTTACGATATGTTTACAGAATTAGTGCCTGTTGTCCCTGCTTCGCATTATTTATGTGGTGGAATTGATGTTGATTTAGATGGAAAAACATCTATTGAAAATCTTTTTGCTGTTGGCGAATGTTCAAATACAGGTTTACATGGAGCAAATCGTTTGGCGTCTAATTCGTTGTTAGAAGCTATGGTTTTTGGACATCGAGCTGCGCTAAATACAATCGAAAAGCTCGATTATAATGATTTTTCAATTCATAATTTCGATTTTCCAGAATGGAATGAAGAAGGAATGAAAGTGCAAGAAGAATTGGTTTTGATTTCATATTTACGTAAACAACTACAAGCGATGATGAGCGAATTGGTAGGGATTGTAAGAAGCGATAAACGTCTTAAAATTGCGCAGAATCGTGTCATCGAAATAGAAAAAATGGTGAAAGAAATTTATTATTTCACGATTATTTCTCCAAAATTATTAGAACTTCGAAATTTAGTTGATGTCGCACATTTAATTATTGAGCAAAGTATCAATCAAAAAGAAAATCGAGGAACTTTTTATAACAAAGATTTAAACTAAATGAAGAAATTAGTTCTTTTTATATCACTATTTTCAGTTGCAACAAGTTTTGCACAATCAAAGTATGCTGTCAAAAAAATGCCAGTTTATTTCGGGTGCGAAAATTTTAAAGACAACAAAGAATTGGTTTCATGCATGAATACGAATTTGAATAGAGATGTTCAAAATCAAATTTCGTTTTTTTCGAATATTGCCGATTATTTACACATCGAAACAGCACAATCTAAATTAGGTTTTACGATTGATAGCGATGGAAATTTTGCAAATTTTACTACAGATGGTTCTAATCCAATTTTCAATAGTGTTGCGACTTCAAGTTTAGTTTTATTGCAAAATAAAATGGATCGAGCAAATGTAAAAATTGAACCTGGAAAAGATGAAAATAATAAATCAGTAGATACTAATTTGAATCTTCCTTTACGCTACGAAGCTGCTGAAAAGGAAAATGACTTCGAAAGTTTTCCTTCATATAATAGAGTTTTATTTACTTTAAAAACGGATGAAGAAACAATAGAAGTGAGAATTGACAAAGATTTTAATTTGAAAACTTACGGAAAAGCTGGTGATCGCGAATATTATTTGGGACGATTCTCTAATTTGTTCGAAATGGCAAGCGTAGATCCGTATGCAACAGCTTTTGATTTGGCTTTTAAATCTGGTGCAATAGATATTACAAAAGGTAAAATCGATGACAAAGAATATAAACTTCAAATCAAAAATTTCTTCGAAAATGATCCTTCTGTGCAAGTGTTGATTACAGTTGTACGAGAAGAGAACGGAACTTGGGCCGAGTATTACGAATACAAAACCAAGAAAGAATTTAATCAATCAAAATTTGCATCTTTAACTTATAGATAATGAATTTACCTACATATATTACAAACGAAAAATTACAAATCTTTATTCGTCAAGCCTTTTTAGAAGATGTTGGCGATGGCGATCATTCTACACTTGCTTGTGTTCCTTATGATTCTATTCAGGAAGCTGAATTGAAAGTAAAAGATAACGGAATAATTGCTGGAATAGAATTAGCTAAAATTATTTTTGCAACATTCGATCCTTCAATTACGATAGAAATATTTAAAAATGATGGAGATCAAGTAAATTTCGGAGATGTAGCGTTTAGATTAAAAGGTCCTTCTCAATCTATTTTAACTTGCGAACGATTGGTTTTAAATTGTATGCAGCGTATGTCTGGAATCGCAACTTATGCACATGAAATGATGGATTTGGTAAAAGGAACAAATGCCAAGATTTTGGATACGCGAAAAACAACACCAAACTTCCGAATGATAGAAAAATGGGCAGTTAAAATTGGTGGTGCTGAAAATCACCGTTTTGGTTTGTATGATATGGTGATGTTAAAAGATAATCATGTCGATTTCTGTGGAAATATTACAAAAGCTGTTCAGCAAACAAAAGATTATTTAGCAAAACATCATTTACACCTTAAAATAGAAGTGGAAACACGTAATATGGATGAGGTAAAAGAAGCCTTAGAGGCAAATGTTGATGTGATTATGTTAGATAATTTTGATTTGGAAACAATGAAAGAAGCTGTTCAATATATTAATGGACAAACAAAAACAGAAGCTTCGGGTGGAATTACAAAAGAATCAGTACGAGCGATTGCAGAAACAGGAGTAGATTTTATCTCATCAGGAGCGATTATTCATACTGCACCTAATTTCGACTTGAGTTTAAAGGCAATAAAAGATTAATTTTTTTAACATTTATGATATTTTATCTTTTTATTTATACGAAAGTTGATTAGTTTACGTTAGTTATATTGTGTATTGAATATAAAATAATAATTTGATTAACTATAAACTTATATATTAAAAGGTTATTCGATTGAATTTTATTAATACTGGTTCTAAATAAAGAAGTTTTAATTGTTATTTTATAGTTTTCAAGAAAAAAAATCTATTTAATTCGCTTAAAAATGTTAATTTTTAACATTTTAATTATGTTAATTTTTAATCAAATGTTAAATAATATTTAAAAAATGATATATTTACTTCCTCTAAATTAGTATATGTATTTATTTTTAAGTGTTATTTTATTAATTTGATAATTAATATTTAACTTGTTAAAGAAAAGTTTAAAATTTTACCATAATTTAACAATAATCTCATTTAAAGTGTAGAACTTTGCGAAAGTAAACTTTTAAACTATTTCAAAAGATGAGGTTAAACTCAACTAAGCTTTTACTTGTAGGAGCTTTTGCCTTAATGGCATCATTATCTTTCGCCCAAGTTGTTGAACCAACAGATTCTACAAAGGTTGAACAGGACGAAAACGTATCTTTAGGTGAAACATTGATTATTGGTAAAGGGGTTATCGATATCGTTCAAGATCGTAAAACTCCAGTAGCTGTGTCTACAATTAGCAAAGCTGCAATTGAAGATAAAGCAGTAGGAAATGTAGATTTTCCAGAAATTTTTGCTACAACTCCGTCTGTTTATGTTTCAGGACAAGCAGGAGGTTTTGGAGATTCTCAAATGTTTTTACGTGGATTTAGTAGTCAAAATACAGCTTACTTATTAAACGGACAACCTATTAATGGGATGGAAGATGGTAACTTGTATTGGTCTAACTGGTCTGCAATGACAGAAGTTGCAAATGCAGTACAGATTCAACGTGGTTTAGGATCTTCTAAATTAGCGATTTCTTCTGTAGGTGGTACTGTAAATATGGTAACAAGAGCTACAGATAAAAAACAAGGAGGTTTTGTAAGATTCAATACTGGTAACGATAGTTACATGAGTGCTACAGTTTCTTATAATACAGGGATGAAAGGTAAATGGGGAGCATCTTTCTTATTTAACCAAACAACTATGCACAGATCTTGGGCTCAAGGAACTGATGCAAATTCGCAAGCATATTTTGTTTCTGTAGGATATAAACCAAACGATCGTCATAATATTAACTTTATGATTTTTGGTGCACCTCAACAACATGGTCAAAACTATTCTACTAAAAATGATAAGCAATGGGCTGACGCTGAAAAGTTTGGTTATGGAAATAAGTATAATACAACTTATGGATATTACAATGGTAAAGGAGAAAATTTAAGAACTAACTTTTACCACAAACCAGTAGCGAACTTAAACTGGGATTGGAATATTAACGAGAACATGAACTTATCTACAGTTCTTTATGCTTCTACAGGTACAGGAGGTGGTACTTCTGGTGTTGGTAGAGCTACAAGTACTTTAAAAAATGGTTTAGTTGATTTTGATTTAATTCAAAGTAACAACATGTTAGACCTTGATGGTATCGGAAATAATGGGGGTAAAGATGCTAATGGAGTAAATGTTTCTAATGGAGCAATTCGTACATCAGTAAACAACCATTTTTGGTACGGAGGTGTAACAAACTTAAACTTTGATACAAAAACGGGTTGGAATTTCAATTTAGGAGCTGATATCCGTTTTTACCATGGTAACCACTTCCAACAAATGAATAACTTATTTGGATTGAAAAGTTGGCAAGATTTCAACAAAATCAATGGTAAAAATCATGAGGCTGTAATTGTAAACGAAACATTCAGTACTAATCCATGGTCTGCTTTATTCAAATCTGCAGGGAAATCACAAAGAACAGGTAGAGATTATTCAGAAGATATTAATTACCAAGGAGGTTTTGGACAAGTAGAATACTCTAACGATGTTATTACTGTTTTTGCTCAAGGTGCTGTTTCGAATCAATTCTATCAAAAATTTGATACTTGGAACTATGGAGGAGTAGAAACTGCTTCTAAAAAAGTAAATAAATTAGGATGGAACATTAAAGGAGGTTTATCTGTAAATCTTAATGAAGAAAATACTATTTTTGGTAATGCAGGACGTTATTCTCGTCAACCATTCTTAGATAATGTATTCGAATTTAATAAAGTCGACTTACGTGAACCAAATGTGGATAACGAAGAAATTACAGGATTCGAAGTTGGTTACAAATACGAAACACGTAATTTGAGAGTTAATATTAATGCTTATTCTACTAAATGGGGTAATCGTTTCTTAGGACTTTCAGGTTCTGTAACTCAGCCAGATAATACAACTCGACCAATTTATACATCTTATACAGATATTGCTCAAATTCACAAAGGAGTAGAGATCGATTTTGATGCAAAAGTATCTCAAGCATTTAGCTTATACGGTTTCGCTTCTTACGGTGATTGGAAATATGACGGAACAACTCCTTTCGAATCTATGTATACTGATGATGATACAATCTTTGAAAAAGGAAATGTTGATTTAACAGGAACTTATATCGGAGAAGCTGCTCAATTTACTTTCGGTATGGGAACTAAAGTTAACTTTACAAGAAATTTCTATTGGGATGTAGACTTTATGTACAATGCACGTACTTACGGACAAGTAAATCCTGAGGACGTTGTTAAAAGTGCATTAAAAGGAGAAGTTTATCAAGCTGATAAGATTTCACCTTTTGCAAAAGTTAATACAGGTGTAGCATACGAATTTAAGTTTGGTAAACAAAAAATCAAATTCAGAGGAAACGTTCGTAACTTATTCAACGATCAATACGTAAGTAGAATCGATAGAAATGGATACGGATATGCAGTAGGTAGAACTTGGAATGCAGGTGTTACATATAGCTTCTAATAAAATTAGAAAATCTCAACATATTAAAACGGACTTATTTTTAAGTCCGTTTTTTTGTGACTATTTGTAAATAAAACACTTGACAAAAATTGAGGAAAAAGTTAAAATTTTATTTAAATTAATTCTAAATAATTTTATTTTAAGAATAAAAATTCATTTTTTAATGAATAAAAATACATTTAAATCTTTTTAACTATTATTGATTAAATAAAAATTCAATAAATTACTTAATTAAATAAAATAATATAATAATTATTAGAATTAGTAATTGTTATATCGTCAAATTTTTGAGAAAATTATTATATCATAAAGAAAAATATTTTTTATCTAATAATTATTCTTAATTAACATAACGTTTGTAGCAATTTTAACATATATACACCTCAACTTTGCACCGGTAAACATTTAAACTATTTCATAAGATGAGGTTAAACTCAGTTAAGCTTTTATTAGTAGGAGCTTTCGCCTTAACGGCATCATTATCTTTCGCTCAAGTTGTTGAACCAACAGATTCTACACAGGTTGAACAAGACGAAAATGTATCTTTAAGTGAAACATTAATCATTGGTAAAGGGGTAATCGACTTACAAGACGATCGTAAAACACCTATCGCTGCAACTACAATTACAAAAGAAGTAATTGAACAAAAAGTTGGTGCTAATGATATTACACAAGCATTTGTAAATACTCCATCTGTATATGTTGCAGGACAAGGAGGAGGTTTTGGAGATTCTCGAATTGTAACACGTGGTTTTGATCAATCAAATACAGCTTTCTTATTGAATGGGCAACCAATCAATGGTATGGAAGATGGTAAAATTTATTGGTCTAACTGGGCTGGTATGTCAGATATTGCAAACGCAGTACAAATTCAACGTGGATTAGGATCGTCTAAATTAGCTATTTCTTCTGTTGGTGGTACGTATAACTTCGTAACAAAAGCAACAGAGAAAAGACAAGGAGGTTTTTTTAGTGCAGGTTTAGGAAATGACAACTATTTCAAATCTACATTAGCTTATAACACAGGTTTAATAAATGATAAATTCGGAGTTTCTGTAATGATGACTCACTGGCAAGGAGATGGTTACAACCAAATGTCAGCAGGTCAAGGACAAAACTATTTCATTTCTTTTGGTTACAAACCAGCTGAAAATCATACATTAAATGTTTTGTTTACAGGTGCACCACAATGGCACGATCAAAACTCAAGAAATAAAATTTCTGATTTCTTGAAATATGGTAAAAAATATAACAGTAACTGGGGTTTTTTAAACGGAGAAAACTATAACGAGAGAAGAAACTATTACCATAAACCAGTAGCAAACTTAAACTGGGATTGGGATATTAATGATAAAACATCTTTATCTACTGTTGTTTATGCTTCTTGGGGAAGAGGTGGAGGATCTTCTTCTTCTGGAACTAAAATTGGAGCAGATGGTCAAAGAAATTTACAAGAAGTTTTTGACAAACAATCAGCTTTAGGGGGTGAAGCTACAGGACGTATCCAATCATCGGTTAATAATCATCAATGGTACGGAATGGTTTCTAACTTAAACCGTAAATTGACAGAAAGCTTAAGCTTAAATGTAGGTTTTGATTTAAGAACATACAAAGGAGAACACTTCCGTCAATTAAATAATACATTAGGGGCTGATTATTATACAGAGAAATATAATAAACAACATGCAGCTTACCAAGTTAATCAAACATACTCAAGAAATCCATGGAAAGCATTAAATGATTTCGCAGATAACTATTCTCAAAAATTAGGATGGGACTACAGTGAAAGAATTAACTATGGTGGATTATTTGCGCAAATTGAGTATGCAAAAGATAATTTAACTGCATTTTTCCAAGGATCTGTTTCTAATCAAGGAAATCAACGTTGGGATTATTTCAACTACGAAGCTGGTAAAGATAAATCAGAAAAAGTGACTAACTGGGGTTACAATTTGAAAGGAGGTTTAGGTTATACAATTGCAGAGAATCACCAAGTATTTGCGAATGCAGGATACTATTCTCGTCAGCCGTTTAATGATAACTTATTCATGAACTACAAAAATGATATTAACCCATTTGCTGAGAACGAAAAAATCTTAGGTTTAGAATTAGGATACAAATTCAAAGCAAGAAACTTCTGGGCTAATTTCAATGCATATTACACAACTTGGGAAAATAGAATTACTTCATCTAGTAAATTTATCGACGAAAACGGTGATGCAAATTACCCAGGAATTGTAAATGCTTACGTTTATACAGTAAACCAAGGTGTGAAACAAGAGCACAAAGGTGTAGAATTAGAAGTAAACTATAAACCAGTTCGTGAATTAACTTTAACAGGTTTTGCGTCTTTAGGTGATTGGAAATACAAAGGTCAAGCAACTACAACAGATTATGATGAAAATCAAAATGTAATTGGAGCTGCTAAAAAAGAAAATTGGGATGGTTTAAAAGTTGGTGACGCAGCACATACTCAATTTGGTTTAGGTGCTAAATACGAATTCTTAAAAGGATTTTCTGTAGATGCAGATTACCGTTACAACGGAGATTTATATTCATCTAAAGTAACAGAAAAAGATGGTAACTTAGAATTACCTTCTTACAATATTATGGATGCTGGTGTAACTTGGAATTACAAATTAACACCAAAAAATAAATTAACATTACGTTTCAACGTAAACAATGTATTTAACCATATTTATATTTCTGAATCTTCTACAAATATTCAGCAAGCTGATGGTGTAGATAATTACAAAGGAGTTAACGTAAATAATCAAGTTTATTTCGGTTACGGAAGAACTTGGAATGCTTCGGTTAAATTCACTTTCTAAGAAATATTTTCTTTATATAACAAAAAGACGAACTCATGTAGTTCGTCTTTTTTTTGTGTTTACCTTTACTAAAATTTTATAGAAAAATGATTCAACCCGATTTTCTAAAAGAAGGTGATAAAATAGCAATCGTCGCGCCAGCAAAACGAATGTTGAAAGGCGAATTAGACGAGGCAATAGAGTTGATAAAATCTTGGAAGTTAGTTCCAGTTCTTGGGAAAAATATCTATGCTGAATATGATTTCGGTTATAAATATGCTGGAACAGATGAATTAAGAACCCAAGATTTTCAGTGGGCTTTAGATGATGTTGAGATCAAAGCAATTTGGTGTGCTCGTGGTGGATATGGTTCAGTAAAAATTATTGATGATTTAGATTTAACGAACTTTAAAAAACATCCAAAATGGATTATTGGTTATTCAGATATTACTGTTTTTCATAATCATTTTAATCGTTTAGGATTTCAGACATTACATGGTGTTACTGCGAAGAAATTAGCTGATACAACTTATCATCCAACATCTTATCAAAGTGTTTACGAAGCATTGTTTGGACATGAAATTAATTATGAAATTCAATCACATTCATCTAATAATTTAGGCGAAACAAAAGGAGAATTAATTGGAGGAAATTTGTCTATTGTTTATTCTCTTTTAGGAAGCGAATCTGCAATTTCAAATCCTTCAGAAAAAATTTTATTTTTGGAAGATTGGTTCGAGAATTGGTATGCTGTTGATCGTATGTTAATGAATCTGAAACGAAACGGAATTTTGAGTCAAGTAAAAGGAATTATTCTTGGAAGTTTTACACATATGGATACTGAAGAAGAAAATGCCGAAAACTATAATCTTCCTTTTGATCCTAAAACGTATGAAGTGATTCATAGTTTTACAAAAAATCTTAATATTCCTGTAGTTTATGGCTTTCCAGCGGGACATACAGGTCATAATGTAGCATTAAAAATGGGTGCAAAAGTTCATCTAAATGTTACCTCAAATAATGTAAATTTGTATTTTATAGATTAAATATATGAAACAAGATAGTTTAACAGTGATAAGTCACCCATTAGTAAAAGCTAAAATTACGCAAATGCGTGACAAGAACACGACAACAAAAGAGTTTGGTGAATTAGTTGACGAAATTTCTGGTTTAATGTGTTACGAAATTACACGTAATATAGAACTTGAAGAAGTTGAAGTGGAGACGCCAATTACCAAAACAATCGGTTACAAATTAAAAGGAAACGATATGGCAATTGTTCCTATTTTGCGTGCTGGACTGGGAATGGTAAAAGGAATTCATCAATTAATTCCTACTGCAAAAGTAGGTCATATTGGTCTTTATCGTGATCATGATACATTACAACCGGTTGAGTATTTATGTAAACTTCCGTCAGATTTAAGTTCTCGCGATGTTATTTTGGTTGATCCAATGTTAGCAACAGGAGGTTCTGCAATCAAAGCAATCGAAATTTTAAAAGATAAAGGTGCAAAGTCTGTCCGTTTAGCTTGTTTAGTTGGTTGTCCAGAAGGTGTAGAGGCTGTTCAGAATGTTTATCCAGAAGTGCCTATTTTCCTAGCTGCATTAGATGAAAAGTTGAATGAAAATGGTTACATCGTTCCTGGTTTGGGGGATGCTGGAGATCGTTTGTACGGAACAATGTAAAAAACTTTGATGAGTAATAGTTACGATTTTGGAAAAGAAGCAGAAGATTTTGCAGTGAAGTATTTAACCGAAAAAGGGTATAAAATTTTAGCAAAAAACTACTTTTTTAGAAAAGCTGAAATCGATATTATTGCACAATCTGAAAATCAAATTATTATTGTAGAAGTAAAAGCGAGAACGTCAAATTACATTTCTGAACCTGAAACTGCAGTTAATGCAAAGAAAAAGAAATTGTTAATTCTTGCTGCAGATGATTTTATTCAGAAAAATAATTTTATTTGTGAAGTTAGATTTGATATTTTAGCACTTTTAAAAATACAACAATCTTGGAGCGTTAATCATATCCAAAATGCATTCGACGCTTCAGAAATATAATCAACTTATATGGAGGTAATTATGAGTCTTTTTGACTTTATTATGCATATCGACCAGCATTTAGCAGAGTTTGCGAATGAATATGGTTTATGGCTTTATGCAATTTTATTTTTAATCATTTTTGTAGAAACAGGTGTGGTTGTAATGCCATTTTTACCTGGTGATTCGTTATTGTTCGCTGCAGGAATGTTGGCAGCGCAAGAATCAAATGATATGAATGTATGGATTATGATTGCAATTCTTTTGGTTGCAGCTATACTCGGCGATACGTTAAATTACACAATTGGAAAGAAAATCGGCTATAAAGCTACTAAAGTAAAGATTTTTGGTAAGAATTTTATTCAAGAAGAACATATTAATAAAACTCATGAGTTTTACGAAAAGTACGGTTCTAAAACAATTGTAATTGCTCGTTTTGTTCCAATCGTAAGAACTTTAGCGCCTTTTGTTGCAGGAATTGGAAGAATGGGATATTCTATTTTCTTAACTTATAATGTAATTGGAGCAATTTTATGGGTTGTTGGATTAACTCTTATTGGATATTTCTTAGGAAATATTGAATGGGTTCAACGAAACTTTTCTAAAGTAATTTTAGGAATAACAATCGCTTCAGTACTTCCAATTTTTGTAGAAATTATCAAAGAAAAATTTTTCAAAAAAACGATTACAGAACAAAAATAAAATTTAAATATAACTCGACTTCGGTCGAGTTTTTTTATACATTTAAATATGGAAATTTTAGATTACATACTACATATAGATAAATACTTAGAAACAATTCTAAACGATTATCAAAGTTGGTTTTACTTGATTTTGTTTTTATTGATTTTCATCGAAACTGGCTTGGTTGTGATGCCTTTTTTACCAGGCGATTCTTTGTTATTTGCTGCGGGGATGTTAGCTGCGGCTTTTCCAAATCAGTTGAACATTTATATTGTGCTGGGTTTACTATGGATAGCGGCTATTGCTGGTGATACGGTTAATTATACAATCGGAAAAACATTGGGAACAAAGTTGGTGACAGCTAAAGTTTTTGGAAAACGAATTATAAAAGATTCAGCTATACAAAAAACAGAAGATTTCTTTACGAAATATGGCTCAAAAACAATTGTAATTGCGCGTTTTGTACCAATTGTACGAACGTTGGCTCCTTTTGTTGCAGGAATATCTAAAATGCATTACGGAACCTTTATCAAGTATAATTTGATTGGAGGAACAATTTGGGTTTTCGGAATTACGTTAGCAGGTTATTTTTTGGGCACAATTCCATTTATCAAAAATAATTTCGAAATTGTTGTAATGGCTATTATTGCATTTTCTGTACTTCCAATCATTATCGAGTTTATAAAAGAAAAACGTAAGAAATAAATTTGTATATTAATCAATCTAATACATAGTTGATGAAAAATATTTTATTTCTTTTTGCTTTCTTTTTCTCTCTTGTTATTTTCGGTCAAGATGGTTACCCAATACCACCAAAATCTGCGAATAGATTATTTTATATACAACATAACGAGAATAAAAACACATTTGTTTACGATGCTATTTTTTCTTCGAAAGGAATCTTAGATGAGCTAAATCCAGTTGATATCTATCGCATTTTATATGCAGAAAATGGAGAAAAGAAACCTCTGACTTCAATTCAAAAAAAATTGGCTTACGGATTAGATATTCAGAAAATTGATAAGAATGTTTATCAATTAACTTTAGTTTCTTTTCCAAAACAAAAATTGATCTTAAAGCTTGATGCTGATAAAAATCCAATTGTTCAAACAACTATCAATGACAAGTTGATAACCTTAAATCGAGTTTTTTTAAAACAGAAAAAAGGTACAGCGGGGCTTTCGGTTAAACTTGAACATATCTTATTTTATGGAAAAGATAAAAATGGAAAATCTATACACGAGAAAATTGTTCTCTAAAAAATTCTTCATAAATTAGAATTTAGAAGACAATTTAAATACTATATGATAACAATAAAAGAGGTGAAGTCGCCAAAAGATATGAAAAAATTTGTCGATTTGCCCTTTGAAGTATATAAAGGAAATCCATATTGGGTACCAACCTTAAAAAAAGATGAATTAGCCAGTTTCGACCCCAATAATACGATTTTTAAAACAGTAGAAGCTAAGTTTTTTTTAGCCTATAAAGGTGATGAAGTAGTAGGGCGAGTGGTATCAATTATCAATTGGACGGAAGTAAATGAACTATGTAAATCTAAAATTCGTTTTGGATGGCTGGTTTTTAAAGATGATATCAACATTCTTAAAGCTTTATTAACAACTGTTGAAAACATAGCTAAAGAAAAAGAATTGAGCTATATAGAAGGTCCAATGGGATTTTCGAATATGGATAAAGCTGGTTTATTAACAGAAGGATTTGATAAAACGGCAACTTTAATTGGTCTTTATAATTACGAATATTATCCAAGATATTTACAAGAACTAGGTTATCTACCGAAAGCCGAATGGTTAGAATATTCGATTGAAATTGAAAATTTAGCTCCAGTAGAAAAAATGGATAAATTATGCGAAATGCTCAAAAAAAGATATGAAATAGATACGTACAAATTCAATTCGATTGATGAAATGTTACCTTATGTAGATGAAATGTTTGATTTGTTGAATGTAACGTATGCTGAATTGCAAAGTTTTGTTCCGATTGAAAAATATCAAGTAGAACATTATAAACAGAAATATCTCAAATTTATTCATCCCGATTTTATTTCATGTGTAAAAGATAAAAACAATAAAATGATCGCTTTTGCCATTACAATGCCTTCGTTCTCGAAAGCTTTTCAGAAAACAAATGGTAAATTATTTCCGTTTGGTTGGTGGCATTTAATGCAAGCTCAAAAAAAGAATGATCACGTCGAATTTTATTTAATAGGAATAGATCCGCATTATCAAAATAAAGGTGTAAACGCGCTAATTTTTAAAGAACTTTATGATCGATTTGTAACAAGAGGAATCAAAACGTTAGAAACAAATCCTTTGTTAGAGGAGAATACAAAAGTGCAACAATTATGGAAAAACTTTGATCCAGTTGTTCATAAAAGACGAAAAACATTTTATAAAAATATAGAAAATTAAAAAAAGGGTTAGAACGCAAATTCTAACCCTTTTATATATCAATTAAGCTTGTGGCTGATTTTTCGTATTGTCTTCTGCATCATTATCCGTATCAACCCAATCTCTAATTGTTCCTTCAATTTCTTCGATAGTTTTTCCTGTTTTTTCTTGAATTTTTCCAACGATGTCGTCAAATTTTCCATTCAAGAATGTATCATCATCATCAAACCAATCACCAAATTTTTGTTTTACTGATCCTTTAATTTGATTCCATTTTCCTTCTAATTGTAATTTGTCCATAATTTTTGTTTTTATAAGTTGTTAATAGATTATAATTTATTAGAACAAATATTAAACCATAGATTACGAAAGAGTTGTAAATAAATGTTAAATTAAAATTAGCGTTTTCTAGTTTAGAAAACAGCGAAGTAAATTAATACAATAATGATGATAACAACTACTATAAATTCAAAAATGGGAATAGTTCTCCCACCAGATTTTAAATTTCTTTTTCTTTTAGAATACATACCAAACCAACTTATAACCAAATAATGAGCTAAATTTAAGAAATTTATCACAAATGGTTGTAAAAACAATAAACCATAAAAAAAGGTTTAAACAATTTGTTTAAACCTTTTTAGTACCCACAACGAGTCATCAACCGAACACTTAGAAAAATTATTTCTGTGGATTGACCGAATTTCAAAAACTGCTTAATGATAAAATTAAAAAAATCTGCATACCCATAATTAACACCCTTACCCACATTTAAAATAAAAATTCCTATGCTTCCATCGTTGTGTGTTCAACGTTTAACCTCACATTTATTTGTGAGGTTTTTTTTTACACAACTATTTTGCTCATAAGTTCTCCGCGCAAGCGTTTTCAAGTTTCCCCGAAACCCCAAAAGATTAAAAAGTAAATTTGATTTTGTAATTCTGTAATAAAGTAGGCGAAACCTCTGTTTATGTATATTACACTTTTATTTTCCTTTTTGTAATAAAATTTATATTACAAAAATTTCTGTAATAAATTAGGGATTACAAAAATTACAAAACCGCTAAAAATCGGTTTACAAAATTGATTTTCGTTCCTAAGTCTTATGTAGACTAAGGTTTACAGAATTACAAAATAAAACCTACTCTGAAGGAAGTTATATACTTTATTTGGTGGTTAAATTTTACTATACTTGCGAAATCACTAATACTTCACTATGATCAAACTTCAGCTTCCAGTTCCTAAATATTTGAAAAAAATTCTTGTAGCCAAATATGGAGATGATTTCGTTTTGAAAGAAAATACTTTGTTTGGCATGGCTATTTGCAACACTCTCATGACTAAGAATTATGCCGTTTATCGATATAGAAAAAAAGAGTTGAGTAAATATTATCGTTACAAGGAATTATCTGAGATTTTCAATATAAATCTTTCAGTTAATAAAGCAACTCGTAAAGGATTTGAAATTAATGATAATAAGTTGCACAAAATAGTTCGGGCAATTGATAAATCTATAAGAGAAGAATTATACGTTACAGCTTTAGTAAATAAAGAATTGTATGAAATAGATTATCAAACAACGTTTTTGAATTTTCTAGATCAATATAATATTACTGAAGAGGAATTAACGTATGAATCTTTGCAAAAACATTTTTATCGCGTGAAAGATAAATTAACAAAAAACTTGAAAAACCTTGCGTGAAAAAGGGACAAAAAAAAAGTTTAAAACATGAAACATTTTGACAATAAATCTGAATCATTTTTCCGTGAAATTAGGAAGGTGATTATTTATAAAGCTACTTCAATAAGCTACATTAATAATTTGGAAGGTATAATTCCTGAATTAATGAATGCTTTAATTTCTTTTGATGTTGTTCCAGAAAGCTTTTCGCATAAAATCCCTACAAAGACGCAAAATAATAATTACCTGTTCGAGTTGGATGCTAATTTCCCATTGTTGGATCTATCTACAGAAACTGTTGATTTTTGTTTTGATAACTTGAATAAAGAAGAATTTGCGGTTGTTTTTGTTACCAATACAGCACAGTTGTTATTTGGGAATGATCGAGAACTGCTGAAAGTCGAATTTATTGACAACACTAAAAATGATAATTCAGGAAGCGATGAATATACCATTGCAATTTCTGGAAAGTCTATTATTCAACCAAAATATAAAAGCTTATAAATATGTTAGAATTTGATTCCGAATATGCACGTAAAAGGACAGAAGAATTTATTGATAAAGATTTTAATTTTCAAAAATCTGAAATATATAAAGGTATTGATCATGCTATTAATATTGGTGAGTCTGCAATTACAATTTATTGTTTTGTGAAAGAAAATGTTTTACAATTCTTTAAAGATAAAGGTTATAAAGTAGAAGATAAATACAATCAAAAAGATGGATATCTCTATGTGATTTCTTGGTAATTCTGTCCTTTCTAAAACCTACTTCAAATAACATTTTTGTCCGTGAAATTCTGTTAGAATGCACGGACAAAATAATTTTATAAACACACCTTTAGCCATTGACAAGGCTTTTCTATTGTCGATAATTCCTACTATCATTTTAGGATATCAGCAAAAAGACTTTCTGTCTGCTGAGAAAATTGTTGAAAAAGCACAAAAAAATATAGAACTACAAGCTTCCAAAGCACAAGATTTAGGAGCTGATGTTTTTCCTGTTGTATTCAATATTAGCGGTCCTATCATGAAGTATAGTTCTTACTACTATTTAGGTACGCAAGACATGATTTCAATTCTGAAAAATTTGGATCAACATCCGCAAGTTTCGGGAATTGTTTTGAACATCGATTCTGGAGGTGGAATGGTGTCTGGAACTGCTGAACTTACTGCAACAATCAAAAGTCTTTCTAAACCAACAATTGCTTTTACGAATGGTTATATGTGCTCTGCTGCCATGGATATCGCTTCAGGAGCAAATATGCGTATGGCTTCTCCATATGCAGATATGATTGGTTCTATCGGGACGATGATGTCATATCAAGATTTTTCGGCAATGTTCGAAAAATGGGGTGCAACTATTTATGAATTATATGCGCCGCAATCTACAGAAAAAAACAAAGAGTTCCGTGAATTACAAGCGGGAAACAAAGAAGCTTACGAGGAACGACTTCGTGTGTTAACAGAAGATTTTATTGCACGAATGAAAGAAAATCTTAGTGAATCTATTCAAGATGATAAACTGGTTTTCAAAGGTAAAACTTATGGACCGAAAGAAGCTTTAGCGGTTGGATTAATCGATGAAATAGGAACTCTGGAATCTGCTTTAAATAAATTTTAAATAATCATATGAAAAGAGTATTAGCTGTTTTAGGTATTCAAGCATTTGTTTTTCATTCTACCAACATTTTTGGTAAAGGAGAAAAACATGTTCGCCTAAAAGAAGAGGAACTTCAATTAATTGAGGATGCCTTAGAAAAACAAACTTCTGCTGAAGATGCTAAGACATTAGCAACTCTTCAAGCAAATGAAACTGCGGTCCAGGAAGCATTAACTGCTGCTTTCGAATTACACGGATTAAAGACTGTAGAAGGACAAACTGTTGCTGAAGCTGTAGAAGCTTTGAGTGCAAAATGTACAGAGTATGGAGAGGCAACGAATTCTCATTCAATCCACAAAACGGACGGAAAAGATAAACAAGATGAAGGCGACGGATTGAAAGAAGGTTTTTTTGATCCAAATGCTGAACACAACCAAATCAATAAATAATTAGCACAATGGCAAAAGGAAGTATAAACGTTGATGCGATCAAAAATGAAGTGATTCGCTATGGTAATGCAAAACCAACTGCATTAAATCCTGCTGTTTTATCAAAAGAAATTTTGTTGAATCAGTTTGCAAAACCTTTAGCAAAAGTTAAAGGTCAATGGTCGTTTCCATCTATTTTGATGACGAATTTGTTACAAGCGTTTTCAGATAAATGGACAGATTATGGAACAGCACAGTTCAATAACAAAGTAGCAAAAAACTACCATTTGAAAGTAAACTTCGGAGTTAATCCATACGATGTTTATGGAACTTGGGAAGAAGAATTATACGAAGAGGATAAAACTCCAGCTGAAATGCCAATTTCAAAATATTTAGTTGAAATGATTGGTTCCAAAATTACTTCAGAACTAGCAGCTGCAACTATTATTTCGAAATATGATGCAACTCAGGTTGGTTCGTCAAGTCCTGATTTACGTAAAATCATGAACGGAATTGATGAAGTAGTGAATGGAATTTCAACTGATACAGTTAATCCTGGATTTTTAATTCCTATTGACGCATCGTTGGCAAATGCTCCAGGAGCAAAAGTAAATGCATTCGAGCGTGCATTACCTCAAGGTGTAGCTGTTTCTCAAATTTTAGTTCCGTTGGAATTATTCTTTGATTACGTAGAAGAGCGTGAAACGCCTGCAAACGAAGTAGTAGACTATAACGCGGCTTATCGTAAAAAAACGAAATATGGACGTGATTTAATTGGTGTTCCTGGATTAACGAAAATGATTGCTTGGGTTGATGGAAACTTATTCCGCCTTTACGATCGTAAAGATAATCCAGCGCAAATCGATGATGTTCAGGTGCAAGATTATGTGATGAAAATCTTTATCCAATTCCATTTAGGATATGATTTCGCAGTTAATCAATATGTATTTGTTGAGACATCGGATGCGTTGAAAAAACGCGGATTGAACAATGCTGAACAAAACGCATTGTATTACCCTAACGAATTAACGCTAACGGTATAATCTTATGGCAAAAGATACACAAAAAGCTGTTCCTCTAACTGAGGAGCAGCTTATCGAAAAAGAGGCAGGCTTGAAAGCTATGGCTCAAGAAGTTTCTGAAGCTCAAGAAAATTTTGTTTTAGAGCAAAATAAATTCGAGGAGGAAAAAGAAGCTTTTGAAACTGAAAAATCAAACTTCGAAAAAGAGAAAGCTGAATTTAATATTGCGAAAAAGAATTTAGCAGAGTTATCACTTGAAATCGAGAAAGAAAAAACTGATTTAGAAGCTCGTGAAAAAGCTTTAGAACAAAAATCTGAAGTAAAATCAGAGAAAAAAGCAGCTCCAGCTTCATTTGAGTTTGAAGGTGAAAAATATCAATTCTCAGAAAGCGCACCTCAATCTATTTTATTGAATGGAAAGGGAGTTTCTCAAAAAGAAATTGCAAAAAATGATGAGTTGAAGCTTCAGCTTATCGGAGGAAATTCAAGTTTAATCATTAAAAAATAATACGATGGCAGAAGATTGTTCATTCGAAAATGTACCAACTCAAAATTTGAACTATTGTCCAAATAATGACACGGTTGGAGGTGTTAAGTTAGTTTGTTATTATATTCCGATGGCGCAAGTTAATATTACTTATCCAACGGTAAAAAACGAGTCTACTTATGCAGAACGCATAACTATTTTGGCTGCAGGTATTACTCCAGTCACAGCTGAGAAAGGTTTTAAGAAAATCGTTATCTTGAAGGATGAAGGGGAATTAAAACCATCATTAGTTGGAGCTGATGGAAACAAGAAGATGAAAACAGACTTTGATTGTTTGATTCCTGATTTCGTAGTTGATAATATTGGTTTTGTCGATACGCATAAAAACACACCTCTATTATTAGTTGTACCAGATAGTACTGGTAAATTATGGGCTATTCCTGATGCAATGTTTTCTAAGGCAGACGGAACTACTGGTAAAAAGTATGAAGATAATTCAGGAGTATCTGGAACATTTTCAGCAAACACAAAACCATACTATTATGCAGGAACAATTACAGTAACACCTGATGCTGTTGTTCCTCCAGTTGGTGGTTAAACTTTATATTATGGAGAATAAATTTAAATTAAGAGTTCCTGTTGGTTCTGTAATTATTGGGCAAAATTTTAAATTGAAATTAAAATCAATACCAGATGAAGCTTATGATTTATGGAGTAAAGGAGCTGGAGAATTTGAACTAACAAAAGAAGGTGTTGTGTTGTTAGAATCTAAATCAATTAACGAAATTAATGAGTTGATAAAGATTCGAGAACCACATAATTATAGTTCGGAATTAAAAGTTTTGAAAGAAGTTTTAAAAAGTTTAAATTCAACCATTCGCAAAGCGAAATAGAATTTCATTCATATAGTAGTTTAGGTTTAAACCTCGCAAATAGCGAGGTTTTTTTACATCATACAAGATGAGATCACACGAAGAAAATATAAAAATTTATCTCGAGAACGGAGGAGATTCTAAAATTGCAAATCGCCATCGTTTACCAACGATTCAAAACCGTGCAAAAATTAGTTATTTAATTTCTCAACAAAAACCAAAGGAGAAAAATCTGAAAGAAGTTGTGTTGGAAGCTATACAGAATAGTTTTGAGAATTCGCAAAAGATGATTGAAGCTTCTCAACCAACAAAGCCTGCATTTCTTGGATTTATCTCGCAATATCCAACCGAATTACATTCTGCTTATCAAGAATGTTACAATGCTTGGATAAAAGTTTGTAGTTATAAAATTCAGTTAAATGATGTTGTTCCATTGGATGTTGATGATGCTTATCAATTACAATTAAAGATGATTAAATCAATATCAAAAATTGATATCAATAAAAAATCACTTGATTATTGGTTAGAAAACAAACGAATTTTACCAACAGAATCAAAAAAAGATTATTCAAAATTCACTCCATTAGAACTGGACCAGGAACGTAGAAATTTGGCTTCATTGATTTGTCGTCGTCGTCAAACTATTGAGAAAAAAATAAAAGAACTACCTCCTATTTCTGATCAGAATTACAATAAAAAATATGCTTCTATACAAATGAAAAAAGAACAGCTGGAGGAATTTATTTTGGATGAGAATAAGATATTGGAATTATTGAAGAAATAATTCTGTCCTTTCAGATTATATTATCTCAAGCTTTATTTGAGTTCTAATTTTCCATCTCACCATTTCTAAGACTTTATGAGTAATAGGCTCCGCAAATGCGGGGCTTTTTTTATGCCTTAATTTTTTTTGAAAGAATGATACGTAAAATAACGAAAAGGAAGTCTCAACGTCCATTTGTGAACCGTGAGATAATGATTGAGGAATTAAGAAAAGATTATGAGAAGTTTAAAAATAGACTGGAGAAAAGAAGATTATCCGCCAAAAAATAATTTAAAAGTATTTGGAACTTTTGTTTGTGGCGGTGGTTCTACAATGGGTTATAAATTGGCTGGTTGTCATCATCTCGGAGGTGTGGAAATAGATAAACGGATGTGTGAGATTTATAGAAAAAATCATAAGCCAAAACATTTGTATAATGAAGATATTAGAGAATTTAATAAAAGAAAAGATTTACCAAATGAACTGTATGATTTGGATATTTTGGACGGTTCTCCACCTTGTACAACTTTTTCGATGTCTGGTAATCGTGAAAAAGATTGGGGAAAATCTCGGAAATATAAGGAAGGTCAAAAAGTTCAGACGTTAGATGATTTAGTTTTTATCTATTGTGAGACTATTCTAAAACTAAAGCCAAAAACTGCAATTTTAGAAAATGTTCCTGGAATAATTGCAGGTAAAGCAAAAGCATATGCTATTGAAATTTATGAGCGGTTGGAGTCTTATGGTTATGATGTTCAGATTTTTACTTTAAATTCTGCTACGATGGGAGTTCCTCAAGCTCGCGAACGAATATTTTTTATTGCTCGTCGGAAAGATTTGAAACTTCAACCTCTCCAACTTGATTTTAATTGTAAGCCAATTCCATTTGGAGAAATTGCGGATAAAGGTTGTAAAACTGGACCATCAAAAGAACTTTGGCCATCTATTCAGGTTCGGCTTCCTTTTGTTGAATATGGTGATCAGAATTTGAAGTTCGCAGATGCAAGATATCGAAATCTTGAGACTTATAATGCTTTTTTCTCAACACTTTTACTTTATGATCATGAAGTTCCTGGAACAATAGTTAGTCAAGGGGCTACGGTGTATTATGAAGAAAAAAGAAGTCCGAATACGACTGAATTTAGAAGGATGCAATCTTTTCCTGAAGATTATGATTTCTGTGGATATGATACAAGATACATAACAGGAATGAGTGTTCCTCCTTTTATGATTTATTCAATAGTAGAGAAAATGAAAAGCCAATGGTTTTATAAAAATTAGGTTGGTTTTCAGCGGTTAAAAACGTCCTCCGCAAAAATTTAAACATCTCACCTTTCAAACTTTAGAGCATAAAGACTCCCACGCGGAGGACTGATTAAGTCTTCTATGTTGGAGTCTTTATTAGTTGAAAAGTGAGATGAGCAAATTTATGTATAATATGAACAATGACAAATTTTCGGAGAAAGAAAACGTTTTAGCTCCGTTAGAATGGTACACGGTACAACGAAAAGTATCGGAATTGATTCCGTGCGATTTTAATCCTCGTCAAATTTCAGAGGAAGAATTGGCAAAATTAAAGTTGAGTTTAGAAAAATTTAATCTGGTTGAAATTCCAGTCATTGATTTTGATAATGTATTGATAGCAGGACATCAACGTATTGCTGCTCTATATATATTAGAGCGTGGAAATGATGTAGTTGATGTAAGAATTCCGAATAGAAAATTATCTGAAGAGGAATTCAAAGAATATATGTTACGATCAAACATTAACAATGGAGAGTTTGATTGGAGCAAAATCGAAGAGTTTTTCCAGGATATCGATTTAGAAGGAATTGGAATGGATGTAGATGCTTTTGATGAATTTTTGCAACAAAATGCAGTTTTGCCACCCGAGAATGAAGGTGAATTTGATGCAGATTTACCTGTGCAACCAAACTGCATTGAAGGAGATTATTATGAGTTAATTTCGAAAGACAAAGGAATAAAGCACATTGTTTATTGTGGCGATTCGACTTCTGCAGATAGTTATCATAAAGTATTTGGAGTGGAAAAATATAATCTGATGGTGACTGATCCGCCATACAATGTCGATTATCAAGGAGGAACAAAAGACAAATTGAAAATCAAAAATGATAAAATGTCGAATGATAATTTCTATCAATTCTTGTTTGATTTCTTTTCGAATGCTTATTCGTTTTCTTCTCCAGGTGGACCTGCTTATGTTTTTTATTCTGATTCTGAAGCTGTGAATTTTAGAAATGCAATGTTATCTGCAGGGTTTAAAATTTCATCGACATTAATTTGGGTAAAGAATCAGTTTGTTCTTGGAAGACTTGACTATCATATGCAACATGAACCGGTGATTTGTTGTGAAGAAGAAATTCCTGAAGATGATCATCAATGTATGATTTATGCTTGGAATAAAGAGGCAGCGCATCCGTGGTATAGTGATCGCAAACAATCTTCAGTTTTGAGTTTTGATAAACCTTTACGAAATGCGGATCATCCAACAATGAAACCAATTGATTTGATTGGTTATTTGATTAAAAATTCATCAAAGCAAAATCAAATTATTTTTGATGGATTTCTCGGTTCGGGATCAACTTTGATTGCTTCGGAAATGAACTGGCGAAATTGTAGAGGATTTGAATTAGATCCACGTTTTGTTGACGTCATTATACGTCGTTGGGTTTCGTATATGAAAGAAAATAATTTGGCTTACGAAGTGGTCCGAAATGGTCGAAAATTATCAGCTGAAGAAATACAAGAATTTGATTTGAAATAGTTTGCAAACAATTTGCAACGGTCGAAAAGATTACCGTACTTAGGTGTGTAAACAAAAGTAAATCAATGTATTATGAAATTATCTAAGGCTATTTTAAATCACTCTCATTTCAATATTAATGATTATGAAGCTTTATCTTTTAAAGGTTATTCGAATAAAGAAATATTAAAAATTTGGGATAGAGATAAATCTGAAGGAAAAGCTCCAGTTACAATCAATAAGTATACAGCGAATTGGAAAGAAATTAGAAGACAATTAGAATTACAAGCCTCTTAATTAGAGGCTTTTTTTATGTCCTTTAAACAGCGGATTTAGGCTTCTAAATTCGTTGTATGGATATTGTGAATTTTACAAAAGATAATTCGTATCAACGTATAAAAGCGTGGTATATAGATGAAAATTCCGTTAAGCTTTCAGATAAAGATTTAAAGCTGAAAGATATATTAGTGCATATTTGGAGTTTACGAATCAATAATAAATACACTAAGCATCAGATTATTCAAATTATTGAGAGAGATTATCCGATCTCTTTTTCTACAGCATACAGATATTATCCATTAGCAATGCATTTATTTGGTGATTTAGACCAGGTAAATCTTGCTGCCGAACGAATGGTTTTTAGAGAAAAGTTTGATAACCTATATCAAATGGCTTTAAAAAAAGGAGATATTGATGCAGCAACAAGAGCATTAACTCAAGCTAAGTCTTTATACGATTTTCATGATACAGTTCAAAAAGTTGATCCTAAGAAATTAGAAGCTTCTAATTATATCATTAAGCTTCCTCGTAATGTTACAAAATTATTATCCAAAACATTGTCAGGTGATGGTGTATTAGACTTTAATAATATTGGAGCTGAAGATGTCGATTTCAAAGTTGTAGAACCTGAAGACGAGGACGAATATCAAGATGAGTAATATTTTAATGCCTTATGCATCTAAGGTAGTAGAATTAAACCTTATGCAAGCATCTGCGGTGCTGGCAAATCAAAAACTTAAAATTCCGAATATTACTATAGAGGCAGCTCGTGGAACTGGTAAGTCAACCGTAATTGGTTGGTTTATCAAAGAAGCTGTTAAACAAATGCCTCGATCAACAGGTATTGTTGTTGGAGAAACTTTCGTACAAATTAAATCGCGAACATTACCATCTACCAAGGAAGGTATGGAAATGTGGGGATTATTTGAAGGTATTGATTATGTTGTTGGGCGTTGTGGTAAAGACTTAGGTTTTGAGATGCCTTTCCAAGCTCCAGATAGTTGGAATAATGTTATTCATTTCCGTAATGGAACAATTGCGGTTATGGTTTCGTTGGATAACCCAAACTCAGGTCGTGGATTGAATGCTTATTGGATTATTGGCGACGAAGCGGCTTTATTGACTTACGAGAGATTATACAACAATGTTATCACAACCAATCGTGCTAAAAAGACAATATTTTCTAAAGCTTCAATGGCTCATGCACAGATTTATGTTTCTTCTGTTGCAATGACTGCGACGGGTGATTGGTTTACGAAACGTGAGAAGTTAGCAGAAAAAGAACCGCACAAGTACGCGTTTATTAAAGCTAATGCTTTTGTTAATGCTCATAATCTAAAAGAAGGTTGGATTCAAGATATGCAGAAGGAAGCGTTGAGTCAAACATTATTCAATGCAGAAATTCTTAACATTAGACCGAAAGGTGTGCAAGATGGATTTTATGGTCAATTAAAAGCAACTAAGCATTATTATAAAAAAGATAAAGACTTCTTAGTTCCACCGCTGAATGATTTCAAACCGACATGTCAATATGATAATGATTTAGTACGTGGAGTTCCTTTGCAAATGAATCTTGACTTTGGTGGAAAGATTAACTGTATGACAGTATCTCAACATTTGAAGTCGTTGAATACTGTCAACTTCATTAAAGAATTCTATCGTAAACACCCGGACATCTTAGATGATGTAGTGCAAGATTTTATTGATTACTATGAACCACATAAAGCTTCTTGTAAAGAGATACACATCTATCGTGACAAGTCGGGAGCCAAGAAGGAAGCGAATAGTAAGACGACGTTAGTTGAAGATGTTATTAATAAACTTCGAGCTGCAGGTTGGAAAGTAACGGATAAAACTCCTAATACTAATAATCCAGGGCATTTAGCAAAATATAAATTAATCAATTATATTTTCGCAGAGAATGATTTGAGATTACCTGTTGTCCGTATTAATGCAGACAATTGTCCTAATCTTATAATCTCAATGGAAAATGCTCCATTGAAAGGTGATGATGCTTTCGAAAAAGATAAGTCGAGCGAACGAAGTAAAAAAATACTTCAGGAACATGCAACACATTTCTCGGATACGTTAGATTACAATTTATATTGGCAGTTCTGGCATTTGATAGACTCAAGGTATCAATCATCGTACTTGGTTACGAATCTACATGGATAATGGTCCGATTTTGATCGGATTTCCCAAATTTTCTTCGAATTTTTAATGAAATTTCAATAAAACCCGCTTATATAGCGGGTTTGCTGTTACATATATCGTTTTTTTTGAAAACTGCAATTGTAGAAATGAATAAGGCGGCTGTGTGGGTCAACCTTACATTTTGAGAATACATAAGGGTTTTGATTCTTTATTTTTTTGATACTCAATTATAAAGCAAAAAAATATTGAGAATGAGGGGTGTAAATTGATAAGTAAAAGTTTAGTCCTTTCATTTGAAAGGTGTTCGAACAATATTCGCACTATGCAAAAATCAATTTTATTGAGTCAAGTTCTCAACGAAATGCGAAAATTGGACGAGCGAAAAAATCCGATTCCTTTTACGATTTCAATTCGAACTTTCAACACGCAAAATAAATCAGGAGGTCGATTCGTAACCTACGAAAATGCAACTTTAATGCAACCGTCAAAAACTGCAGGCGTTGTTCGATTATCTCAAGATATTGATTTTAAAAATCCAAATCATTGGAAAAATAGAACGCGAAATATTAAGACGAATGAAGGAATTAAGAAAATACACATTCTTTTCATTATCAAGTTTAACGGATTAGATGTCATATTATAATGAAAGTTTCTGAAGGAATATATGCAGTAGGTGGTCGTAAAAATGGTGCGGCTATTTTATTTAATAAAAGTAAAGATGAGCCAAAACACACCAATTTTAAGCAAAACAATGTTGATACTTTAATTGATAATAAATGGTTGCCTTGGGGCGATGACAATTTGTATCCTCAAAATTTTGCGAAAAAATTTAAAAAAGCTGGTGCTGCTATTGGTGGTGTAGATGTTTTAGTTTCTGCTCATTTCGGCTCGGGTTTTCAACTTTTTCAAGGGATTGAAACTAAAGACGGAATTAATTTCCGTGAGCGGCTTCCATCTTCTTTTCCTGATATCAATGATTTTTTGATTCGTACAAAATATAACGAAGTCAATTCTGATATCATTGTCGATTTTGAGACGTGGGGAATGGCATTTCCAACTTATCTGTTGTCTCCAAATGGTGATAAGATTATATCGGTTCGTCGTACAAAAACAGCAGACGTTCGTTTTGAAGTTCCTGATAAAAATGGAATTATAAATAATATAGGTGTAAATACAGATTGGGAAAATCATAAGAAAGACAATACATCTGTTATTCCTTGTTTTTCATCAAGCATTCCAATCAACGAAATCAAAGATTATTGTAAGGAAAAGAAAATTTTTGAATTCACTATTCCAATCATCGAGACACTTTTAGTTGAAAAAACCTATGTTTCTAAAGGTTGGCATTCATCATTTAAAAATGGTTGGATTGATGTTGTGTTAGCGCTTCCTGAATTCAAAAAATTAATGTTCGAACAACAATTGAACATTAAATATATTATTCATATAGCTGATGATTACTTTGCGCATGTATATGGTGAGGATTGGAATAATTTTACTACTGAAGAGCGTCAAGCAAAACGAGATGAATTAATTGATTTTATTGATTCAGAATTAAAATCAAATAAAGGTTCTGGTAAATCGTTAATCTCTCCATTTTTCCGTGATCGTGATACTGGTAAAGAAATAAAAGGAATTCAAATTGAGGAAGTTCCACAGCCACAATCAAACGGTGATTTCTTGTTAGATGGTTCTGCTGCTAATTATGAGATTTTGACACCGATGGGAGTTGATCCGTGTTTAATTAATGGTGGAGCATTTGGCGGTAAATCGTTGAGCGGTTCAGGTTCTGACAAACGTGAGGCATGGACAATCCTTTGTGCTAAGTTTCCGATTAAGCAAATGCGTACGTTGGCAATTTTTGAAAACATCAAATATTGGAATAATTGGGACCCGACAGTTTTTGGAAAATATCCAATGATGAACTTAACAACTTTGGATAAAAATCCAAACGGACAAGAGAAAATAATTAACTAAATAAACGTAAAATAATTGCGTGAAAAAGGGACAAAAAAAAAGTTATAAAAATGGAGTATTTTATCTACGAAAATGAATTAAAAAATTATTTAATTCTACCAAAAACATTTGATTGGGGATTGGTTGATCAAGAATTAGGTTTTAGAAAAATTTTCGAATTTATTCCTAAAGAAATTTATTTGGAGATAGAAACTTCTCAACCTGAAATTTTCAGATTATTGACAAAAGCGGCGGTTCATTTCTGTTTTGTTTTCAATATACCAAAAATTAAAGTTCATATTAGTAGCACAGGCATCGAACAATTTTCTCAAGATAAATTGAAAACTGCTCCTTGGTGGGATGTTCGAGATTTGGGATTGGCTTTGTTGAAAGCTGGAGATAATTTTTTCTCAAATGCGATTGAGTTGATTTCAAAAAATGAAGAATTGAAAAATAAACTTCCATTTTTCGAAACGATAAACGACTATATTTCTACTCCATCAGTATTTAATCAAATTTATTCGATTAATCATTCTGTCGAAGTGTTCTCTTTGCTTCAGCCGTACATTAAGCAAGCAATTAATCTGAAAGTATCAGAATTAATAGACAAAGAATGTTTTGATCAGATTTTAGAAGACAAAGATTTGAAAGAAGCTTTTCATTCAGCAATAGTGTTCTATGCGTTGCATTATGCGAGTTTATTGCCTCGTTTCGTTTTTATGCAAAACGCAGTTGTTATTCAGTATGAGGAATTACCTTGGCAAAAATCGCAGGTGTTGGATGCACAATCAAAATTAATTGCTGGGCAAAACTTTTTGTATTTAGCAGAAAATAGTTTGAAAATGGTTACGAATTTTATCAAAAATAATCCGAATCAATTTCCATGTTATACTAAAGGAAAATCTGCCTATAAAATAAGAGCAAAACAATCAGGATTGTTTCTGTAAGAAAGTTTTATATTAAACAAAAAATTACAAATGAATTGGTTAAAAAGAATTTTTGGTAAAAAGAAAAATAGAGAAACGAAAGTTTCTTCAGAACATAAAAAAGGCATTGTTTTTAAATATAATAATCCTAAATATGATAATGTTGATATGTCAGATTCTATACTTGTATTGAGTAGACCATTCGGTGAGGCTATTTGGGTTGATGATTCTAAACAAAATATTCTTTCTCCTTCAGAACAATATTTAGAAAGATTGAAAAGCTTACCTCAAGAAGATTTTAAAAAAGAGTATTTCCAAAAACCTGAATACACAGAAGAAGATAGAAGAATTGATGATTCACACGATAAAGGAATTTCTGAAGAACGTGAAATTCATCAAAGTTGGATAGATGATAGTTATAACTCTCCATCAGATTCTACGAGCTACGATTCGAGTAGTTCTTACGATGATAGTTCGACTTCAAGTGGTGATTGGTAAGTATTAAATCCGTCCTTTTAGACTACGTTATGTAGTCTTTTTTTTGTCTTGTGATGAACAGTTTTGAAGGTGTTAACGTAGAGGATTTAAAGCATTGTCCACAAGACAATTTTGCATCTGGGATAAAGACAAAAGTCTATTATGCTCCAGCTTCATATTTTGAAAAAATAGATTTACCAAATCAATCCAAAGCCTACGAAGAATTTGTAAGTATTGCGCAAAACGGAATCAAATTCCGTGGTGGTGGTTGGAATAGCATTGATGTTTTGATTGGTGAAAACGAATTGAAACAAACTTTATCAGGACCACTCCAACGCAAAAAATCAAAAACAGAATTAGAATTTCTGATTCTTGGTTTCCGAGCAAAAGTTTTAGGATTTATTGAAGCACATAAAAACACTCCGATGATTTTTATAGTGGTAGATGCTGTTGGGAATAACTGGGTGATTGGTAATTTACGCAATCGTGCATTTATTGATAATGCTGATGTTTCTACTCAAAAAAAATATGAAGATAATTCTGGAGCTGTTGTAAAAATTACAAGCAATTCTCCAATCTTCTATTTCGGAAATCAACATAGTTGGATTGATCAAGGCGTATTCACACGAGAATTTACGGACGAGTTTAATTTTGAATTTACATAATTTATGTTTGAGAACGCAAAAAAAAATATTAAGGAAAAAATTGTTCCTGGCAAAAGAGAAGGTACTTCTGCAACTGCTTTACAAGAGGTTTTTAATAGTGTTTTGGATGACACACAAAAATCATTTGAAGACATAGGGACTGGTATAAACGGATCAATCGAAATCACTCAAGATTTACCTACAATAAATGCTTTGGTAGATGGTGTTTGGCGTGCAAAAACTGAAGGGATTTATGCAAATGGATTGACCGCTAAAACTGGTTATTTAACAGATTTCAGAAAAATCGGTACTGCTTGGAAATTAGAAAGTGAGGTTAAGATTCCAATTCAGGACTTGACACCTGTCAATAATAGAATAAGCTTACTTGAAAATATAAATACAAAATATACAACAGAAAATTTAAGGACTAAAAATTTATTCAACACAAATGATGTGTTGAAAGATACTTACCAGCCATCACAAACTCAAAACCTAGTTACAACTACAGCAAATTCAGGTTGGTGGTGTTCTAATTTCATTGCGGTTACTGCAGGTCAAAAAATAACTATTTCGGGAAATAAAAATAGATTAGGTGTAGGTTTTTACGATGCAAATAAACAATGTATCGGCTATAATTCTGCTAACATAGGTACTATTACGATTCCTGCTAATTGTGCTTATATAGTGATTAATTTGACTAATGATAACACTCAATGGACTAACGTTATGGTTGAGCTTTCTGATATAGCTACTTCTTATGTTCCTTATTTGAAAATAAAAAAATCTAATGTAGAAGGATTAACAGAGGTTGAAAATTCCGTTAGTACGATCAATACTAAACTCGTAGATTATGATCACGCAAAGGATGTTACTCAACAAATATCTGTAGTTAAATCGTATTCAACAAATCTAGTTAATCCTACTCTTATTGTTCCTGGTACATTAGTATCAGATACTACTGGAGAATTAACTACGACGGGATCATCGGCGAGTTATAACACTTTTTATTTTATTAAAATTTCACCGTCTACAAAGTATAAAGCAATAAATACGGGAGGTACTCAAAGTATGCGTAAAGTGGCATTTTACGACGCTAACAAATCTTTTGTTTCGGGTCTTGACAATGTGAATACTTTTACTTCTCCAGCTAATGCTGAATATGTGAGATATTCTATTCTTAACACAAATATTGCAGTTAATCAAGGTTTATTTTTATTTGAAGTAACATCATTTGAATATTATTACGCTGCTACAGATTATCAAGCTGTAAACAATTTAACTACTGAAAAAAAGTTAGATAGTTCATTAGCTAATATTAAGGATATTAAAAACTTGATTAAAAGTAGTGGTAGTCTTGTGTTTACGAAAACTTCATCTGTTTTAAAAATTAATAATCCAAATGGCTCGATTACATTTAATTTAGACTACAACAGGAATTTAATTGCTAATTTCACAAATACTTCTTTTAAAAGCGTTAATGTAAACAATACCGATGATGTGGCTCCTGTGCACGTTATGGGAACTACTTTAGGTGCAAATCACGGACAAGGTTATAATATTGCAACAATATCAGTAGAACATGGCTTAGATAATAGTTATGTTGGTACGGAGTGGACACACTCAAATGGATTAAAGTATATTTTGATTAAGATAAATTCTACTACATCTTTATCATTTTTTTCTGTTCCAACGGGCACACGAGAAAACTATACAATTACAGCTATTACTGCGGGAACAATTACTCGTGGTGATAAAACTTTGACTATTTCTTCAGTAGTTTCAGATCAATATCCAGGAGCTTTTAATAAATCTGTAAAAGTTCTGTTAAATGGTAAGGATGAAATTTCTTCAGACGGGACATATTACGCTGAATATTTAGATGTAATAGAATCGTATTCATTCATTAATTTTTATGATTTCGTCCAAAATTTGGTTTTGAATCAAGGAACATTGACACCAAATTACGCAGGTGGGAAAATGTTCACAGTTTACAATCATTATCGTTTTGACGCTAATGGGAATTGTATTGTAAATGCAAATTTTAACACAAATCAAAATTTAGTATTTGCAGATTTTATGTTTTCTCAATCCCAAAAAATAGGTGCAACTTCTGACATTGTTTCATATTATATTCCGAACTCATTACCTATTAATGGATATGATTTTCGTAAGCCTTTAGGAGTTGAATGGAGTACATCAGTACCAGCGTTGTACACGAAATCTTCAAATTGGGCAGATCAAAACAACCCTGTCAATAGAGTGATCCAATACTTCAATAACACTGGCTTTGTGATAGGTTTTCTCAAGGATTACGGTGTCGGAAAGAAATTACAAGATTTTGCTACGTCTACATTCGAAATTCGGAATAATACGGGAAAAGTTTACCCGCACGGCGTTGAAGGTTCTAAGGTTGGAACTACTCTAAATGAAAACACAGCATATAATGCAGTTTTATATCGCGCTTATACGGATTTATCAAAAACACGAAAAGATGGACGATTATCGATGTTTAACTTTGAATATAACAAAAATGAATATGTTATTTTGGACTATTCTGCAAGTATGTATGATATAGTTGAAATTAAAAATTCTCTGAACGGAAAGAAAATAGAAGTTGTTGAAAGTTCTAATTGTAATCTAGTAACTGACATTTATAATAACAATCTAATTGTAAATGCTAATTATGTAGAAGGTCAAACAACATTTATTGTTTTAAAAATAAAATAATCTAAAAACCACCTCAAACGAGGTGGTTTTTTTTATGTCCTTTCTTCTCCTCTACTTCTTCAGCATTTTTGATGTATAAATTTTAAATAGATGAAATTATACGAATGTTTCGGATCAGACCAAGCTACATCCAATATAATTAAATGTTTATTCTATGGCTTTTTAGTTCTAATAAATATCAACTATGACTTTGCGATTTTTTTATGTGTTGCAATGTTTATTGATATGGGATTTGGAATTACAGCTTCTCTTGTTTTAGGCGTAAAATTCAAGAAAAAAACATTTTTATTAGGCTTTCTTGTAAAGATGCTTATTCTCATTATTCCTTTTACTGTAGCTGTTTTGGCTATGGCTTTGAATTTTAATTTCATCCTTTTAGCAGATTTTGCTATTCGACTTCTTTTAGCAAATGAATGCCTTTCAATTTTGGCAAATTTTCTTTCAATCAAAAATAAAAAAAGAGTTGAAAATGTCGATATCATTTCCATGTTTATCAATTGGATAAGGAAGCTTGCATTGAATGCTATAAATAAAATGTTGAACGATAAAAATCAAAATAATGGTTAAAAATTATACCGATGCGCAGCTTTTAATGCGAGTTCGTCAATTACGAAATTTTATTAAAATTCCTGAAAACTATTGGATTTTGGGAGTTAGATCCAAGGAAGATCGTTTCAATGAATTCGACGATAAATTTTACATATTTAGAGGAGAACAGTTTATTATGGTAATGAGTGGAACTACAAATCCTGGAGCGAATGGATTATTAAATCCTGAGCAATATAACGAACGAGGTGTTGCTGTTGTGGTAGCTGATAAGTGGTATTACAATCTTTGGGAGCGTGGACTACACAACGGAAAAGTAATTGCGTATCGTCAAGCTTCTGGAGTTGATTTAATTCGTGATCGTAATAAAAATAAAAAGTCTGGTGATGCTGGTTCTATTTCTGAAGAATTTAATCGCGGGATCAATTTCCATCCATCTGATTATAATTTGGATTCGAGAACTAAGAAAACAAATATCGGAGCTTGGAGTGTAGGTTGTCAAGTCGTGAATAATATTCCGAAATATAAAGAATTAATGAATTTGACACGCTTACAACAAGTGATGTCGTATTGTTTAATCAATGAATTTTAATCAATGAGAAATAATATTTTACAACGCATAGCTTTTTTTCTTGCAATTCTCTCGGTTTGTCTGCTGTTTTCGAATTGCAGAATCTTGCAGAAAACAAAATCAGAATTTACTGAAAAACAAAAAACGGAAATCGATTCTATTGTGAATTCAGAAGGTTTTGAGAAAAATAAAATGGAATTTAACCAGGAAGAAAATTCGACTTACGACTTTTCGAATGATAAATTTTCGGAGCTGTTTAAGTTGAATTATCAACCGTTATTCGATGCTTCGGGAAATATTATTCCGTTAATTTTTAAGCACACTAAAAACGGAATAACGGAAGAGTTTTTTTTATCTGGAGGAAATCTCAATCAAGAGAAATCTACTTCTTCAGATAAAATAAAAGAAGTCATCTCCAACAAAATTAATACGAAATATAAATCTGAAATTACTTACAAAACGTATACCACCTACAAGACGCACACAACATATGTTACCAAAGTAAAAAAGAAAGATAAAACTTTAAAAGATTTTGGATTCAGTTTTTGGTTTGGTATAGGATCAACTTTATTCATTATTTTAATGCTTGTCTATAAAGTCAAATTCAAAGATTCAAAACTTCAATCTTTCATTCAACGCGTTTTCAATGGGAAAAATTAAAGCCATAAAAGTGCCTACTTCGTGGAATGAATTGAACGATTGGCAGGCGCAAGAAATTGCGCATTTGTTCAATCACGCTGATCCGCAAGATTTCACAGAATCTTATGTTCAGATGATTTTACGTTGTTATCAGAATTCAAATTCTTACAATGATGTGAAACGATTCAAGCAAATTATTGCTGAAGTTCCAATTTCTGAGCTGGAGAAACATGTCACATTTTTACAAACGTCTATGGATTTTTATAAGTTTCCTGAAATACCTGGATTAATAAAACCATCCGACCGAATAGAAAATATTACGATCCGCCAATTTTCGACTATTGACACCTTTTTTCATTTTTGGTACAACGACAAATCGGAATTGAATTTAAAACGTTTGATTGCGACACTTTATCGTAAAAATGAAAAGTTTGACGAATTAGATTTGATAGATGTTTCTCGAATTACTGATAAAATACCACACAAACAAATGGAGGCGATTGCGCTTGCTTTTTTATTCACGAGAATGTACATCGAAGATAAATTTCCAATTGTTTTTCCAAAAGCTTCTGAAGAATCTGAAGAGGAAAAATTGAAACCAATTTTCAAGAATACAGAACAGGTGTTTGTGCCTTTCGATAAAATTATTGTAGGTATGGCAATGGATGAACTTCAGCCTTTAGGGAAAAAACAAGATGCCGATCAAGTTCGTATTTATGAGTTCTTGGGTGTACTGTCAGAAAGTATTTTATATCACAAAGCAAAAAATGCAGCAGCAAATGGAGGCAAATAGTTATAAAAAAATGAAAGATTATTTCGAAAATTTGGTTGAACAATCAAATTTTTTGAATGATTTTGTAGGATTCTTTCAGCGCGAATGGGCAAATAGAACTGCGGCTTATACGAACGAGTTAGCTTCTCCGAATTTAACGCTTTTCAAATATAAATTAGGTTTCGATGGGCCTGAAGAAAATACAATTGCAGTGCGCCAAATTGGTTTTGCGATTATGTTCACGAAAGTGAATAATGATGATTTTGAAGCACAATATAATACAATTGATATTGCAGAACAAATAGCTATTAAAGTGATGTCGCGTGTAAAGTATGATAATCACAACGAGGAACATTTCCTGTATAATTCTTTGATAAAAGATTCGATAGAGATTTCTCCAGTTGAGCTTTCAGCTTCAGATTTTGGTGTTGAAGTGTTTTTTAATCTACGAAATAAACAATTATTAAGAGTTGATCCAATGGATTGGAAAGATATAGACAAAGTTTGTTAACGGTTTTTTGTGTTATTGTTTTTTACGGAAACAAACTTTTAGAGAAGGGCATTAATGTCCTTCTCTGCTTTTTACGTAAAACCGTATTCTTACTATTGTGGTTTTATTTACTTTTATAGAAATTATAAACTATGAAGAAATTTTTATTTTTTACAGTATTGTTATTTACTGTTGTTGTTAGTGCGCAGGACAGTATTAATGAGTATCAAAAGCTTAAAGATTTAATTACAACCGCAAAAACAAAACCCAATGAAAAAGCAAAAGCTATTGTTGATATAATGGTTTTGGGTGCGATTTCTAAAAATGAAAAAATTAAGAAATCTGCTGATTCTGTAGTAGCTGTTTTAAATAATTATGCGGCAATCGATAAAATTGCAAAAGACAATAATATTGTTTTAGCAAAAAAACAATCTGATTTATCAAAAGAAGATTTGAAAGAATATAGAATTGAAGATGATAAATTTAGAAGTATAACTTTTTATACTCCAAAAGTTTCGGGTACTTCAAAATATGCCTATTTATCAGTTAAAGAAAGTTCAATGAAGTATCATTTAGTGATGGAGCATCATGGAGCTGGTTGGATATTTTTTGATAAAGTTATAATTCTTTATAATGGGAAAAAACTTGAATATAAGGCTGGTGAAACAAAAAGATATGTCGGTAATGGATATGTTAATGAAACGTCTGATGTTGTTTGTGATGTTGAAATGTTAGAGGCTTTGAGAGAGATAATAAATACTGATAAAGTAGATGTTAGGCTTTCGGGAGATAGTGTAAATGATTTTGTTATGTCTGATAAAACTAAAAAATCTATTCGATTAGCTTTAGAACTATTTGATAAACTGAAAAAATAAAATTAAAAATACGGAAAATTCTTCCGTATTTTTTGTTTAATAAAAGTTATTTTACATATATTTGCTATGCGAAACTTAATAAACAGACAAGGGAAGTCTTAAAATTTCCAACTTTTATAAATATTATTTTATCATATTGCCTTGGCAAGTAGTGTACATTTCCCTTGGGGTTTGTTAAGTTTCGCAACTTTACACGAAAGTCAAGGTTTTCTTTTTCATTCGTGTTTTTATGGGAATTTAAAAACAAATAAATATGCGAAACTTAACAAAATCAAACGGAACAAACTTCTTAAAAGAAAACAAAGGAGCTCTAACAACATCACGTACACAAGACGGTGCATGTTATGTATCTTTCAACTCTCCATCCACTGGGAGAACTTCATTTGCTTATGGATCAGATTTTAAAAGAGCTTACAATAAAATGGTCTTTTTATATAATTTAAAGTATTCTAATTTTTGCGTAACGAATTAACTTATGCACGATTATAAAGAAACAATGAAAACAGTTTTGGCAAAATATTATGAGCCAACAAGTATTTTCGGAGAAGTATTACCTGTTTACGAAGCGACAACAAAACAGATGTGGAATTGGTTTCGTGGTGTGATTCCTGAACATCCAATTGATGAACACGATGTATTTGACATTTTGACTGAATTAGGATTTCAGCAAAAACAAAAGATTTTAATGGAAAGAGTTTGTATCGTACAAGCCGATAAAAAGAAAGGAATAAAAGCAGAATACGATGATGTCGAAGTTGGGCGTATATTGATCTGGAACTTATACGAGATTTTATAATTGCTAAAATTTTTAGCATAATTCTAATTTTATGTACAAAACAGAAAAAGAGATAGCGGATAAAGCCGAGCAAATGTTAGAAGCTTCTTTGCGTCAAAAAACTTCGGGTTTTCAAAATCATATTAATCGAGATAATAATGAAGTGTCTTTAAAAGATGCAACAGCGAAAGCTAGTGTTAAAAAATACGGATTAAAAAGAAATAATAATCAAGTTTTTTACATGAGAAGTTTGGCAATCAAAATGGCTCGTCATGGATTTGTACAACATTTTGGTGTTGATGGAATAAGAGCTGGAGGGACAAGGGTAAGAACTAAACCAAATAATATAACGTATGGTTTTAAATCTCATGTTATGAAAGTGAAAGCACAGCCTTTCATTAATTCAGCAATAGAAAATTCTGGTGTAGTCGATTTTGTGATGGAAAATGTTACTAAAATTCGTTCTGAAGAATTACTTTTTGAAGTAAAGAAAATTTTAGAAAATTAGTTATCTTGTGTTTATGAAAAATTTAATATACTCTTTAATTGTTATAGGAATCGTAGTATATGCTTTTCCATTGATTTCGTATATTTTTATATTTATTACTTCATTTATCGGTGAAACTTTCTCTATTGGTTTTGAGTTTAGTTATTTCATCTCTTTTTTAATACTATGTTATTTTGTTTTTCTCATATTTTTCAGAAAGAAATAAATTTTTAAAGCTACCTTTTTAGGTAGCTTTTTTTATGTCCTTTAGCTTGTTGTAGGCAAAAAGCATATTGCGTCAAATTTTAATGCAGTATGGCATCAGGTACTAGAATAACAACTACAGGTGTACTATATATTAATGGAAGTCAAGTTGAAAATACATTTTCAAATGTATCTAAGATTACAAGAAAACTTGAGTCCGAATTAAAGAAACTTACTCCAGGGACACAAGAATTTATTGATAAAGCCGCAGAAGTTAGATTAGCACGTGCTCGTTTTGAAGAAGTTCGAAATGAGATAAACGCAGTTACTCGATCTATTGATTCAGCAGCTCCAAAAATAAGTTTCCTACGTCGAAATTTATTGAGTTTAGGAGACACTTTCCGTCAGGTTTTTACAGCTGATTTAGCATCGAGATTTTTTGATATTGTTATTGATAAAGGTCGAATGACTGTTGATCAGTTATTAAAAGTAGCCGATGCAATGACTGATGTTCAGAAAACATCGGGGATGTCCTTAGCGGAAGTAAAAGAGCTTTGGGATGCTTTTGATGAAATGGACACAAGAACATCAAAGCTTTCACGTCTTAAAATTGCAGAAGTTGGTGGACGTCTTGGGGTTCCAACCGAACAAATGAAAGATTTTGTACAGGAAGTTGATAAAGCTTATGTGGCATTAGGAGACAGTTTCGAGGGAGGTTTAGAAGGTGTTGTTGATCAACTTGGTAAGATTAAAGGGCTTTTTGAGGATACTAAATCAATGACATATGCTGAAGCTATAAATCGTGTAGGATCTGCACTAAATACGTTGGCTGCTCAAGGAACTGCATCTGAAGGAAATATTGCTCAATTTGCTTTGCGAGTTGGAACTTTACCAGAAGCTTTGCGTCCTGCAATCGATAAAGTTTTAGGATTAGGAGCTGCTTTCGAAGAATCTGGAATTGATTCTCAAATCGCTTCTTCAGGGTTTGCAAATTTTATGTCGACAGCTGGACAAAATATTGAAGCTTTTGCTTATTCGATGAATATGTCGGTTAAGGAAGCAAAGGAGTTAATCAATACAAAACCTGAAGAGTTTTTCTTACGATTTGCTCAAGGTATGAAAGGTCTTGATGCAGTTGAAACTTCAAAAATATTAGAATCATTAAAATTAAATTCATTAGAAGTTCAAAAAGCTGTTGGAGCTGCTGCTAATAGAACGGATGATTTCCGAAAAGCAATGAAAACAGCTGGTGAAGAAATGGATAAAATGACATCTCTACAAGATGAGTTTAATCAAAAAAATAATAATGCACCGGCTATTCTTGAGAAAATAAAGAATGAATTTAACGATATGTTTACGTCAACGAATATTATCAATCATTTTGAATGGTTGGTTAATATTTTAGGATGGATAACTGGTGTAACTAAGGATGCAGGTGAAGAAATTAGTGGTTTTAAAGATAGATTATCCTTTCTAGGAAATATCCTGAAAGTTGTTGGGACTGCTATTCTTGGTTATAATACAAGTGTATTGATAGCTACTATTTCAACAGGTAATTTGACAAAAGTTACATGGTTAAATGTTATTGCAGATAAGGCTCAAGCCGCAGGATTACTGATTAAACGTATTGGTTTATTAGCGTATAATGTAGTTCTTGGAATTGTTACTCTAAATACTCAAAGAATAACGGCGGCAACAATTGCATTTAATACTGTAGCTAAAGCTTCACCTTGGGGCGTGTTATTTACATTAGTAGCTACTGCTGTTGTTGCGTACAAAGCGTTTTCTAAGGAAGTTAATATAGCGGTTAAAAATCAGAAGGAGTTAAATGATGCTATGAAAGATGCAGAGCGCAATGTAGCTTCTGAAATATCTAATTTGAAAATTCTTTATAGCACAGCAACTGATGTAAAAAAATCTACAGAAGAGCGTACCGAGGCTGTAAGAAAATTAAAAGAAGAATATCCATCTTATTTCCAAAATATTTCTGATGAAATTATAATGAATGGAAAGGCTGAAGATAGTTACAAAAATCTTCGTGATGCAATTATAGCTTCTGCTAGGGCTTCTGCTGCTCGTAGTGTTATTGAAAAAAGAGAAGGTGAACGATTAGAAGAGGATAGAAAATTTCAAGAAAAATTAGAGGCTAAGAAAAAAGCATTAAAAAAAGCAGAAGCTGATCCGAACAAAGAGGAAGTTAGAAGAGTTGATGGAGGTGATGGTAAAATGACAACTATAGTTATTTCCAGTGATTTAAAAGTAAAAGGCGCTAAGATTGAGTTGAAAGAAGTTCAAGACGAAATTGAAAAAACGAAAAAAGAACGTGAAGCTGCTGATAAGTTTTTTATTGATACGATAAATGAATCCGACAAAAAAGCTCAAAAATATACTGATGATAAAAAGACACCTACAAATGTTGTAGTTCCAGATGTTAAGAAAAATCGTAGTGGTAAATCTGATGAAGAAAAAGCGGCTGAAAAATTAAAACGTCAAAACGAAGCGGATTTAAAAAGTTCTAAAGAGGAAGTTAAAAAAGCAGAGCAATTAAAGAAAGATTCTGATGATAAAATGCTTGAGTTTCAACGAGCGTATGAAGACGAAAAACAAAAAATATTAAATGAATCTCGTCAAAAAGCGATTGACGATGAAACGCGCGATTTTGAGCGTAAAAAGGAAGATTTAAAAATTCAGAATAAAAATATTCAAGAAGAAATAGATAAATCTAATGAGCAGATTAAAGATTTAGAGAAATCAAAATCTGAAACAAAATCTCCTGAAGCAAAACAAGAATTTGAAAAAGCGATCTCTGGATTAGAGGTGGCTAATAAAAAGCGTCAAAATCTAAAATCTATTAATGATCAGATTATTGAACAAATGGAGAAAACCCATCAGTTCAACCTTGGTAAGATAAAAGAGATTTGGGATGCAAAAGATTTTGAACTTTGGATTAATCAGGAAAACGCTCGAATTAATGCTTCTCGTCGTGCTGATGAAGACGAAATAAATGAGATTAATTCTTTAGCAGAAGCAAAAGAAAAACTGCAAAATCTTCAGTATTTAAAATTAACGGATAACGAGCTTAAAAATGTAAAATCCTTAGAAGATGCAAAAAGATTTCTTCGAGAAGAGGCTGATCGTAAAATGTTGGCAGCTCAGTTGGCTTCATTTGAAAAGCAAAAGGAAATGCTTGTTCAGGCTATTTCTCAGATTTCAGATGGTGAAGCTAGAAAGAAACTTTTGGAGGATTTAGAACTTCTAAAGGATAAAATTACTCAAGTTAAAACTGCAATTGATGGCGGAACTCAAACCGATAATAAAGCAGTTGTTGACGAGTCTTCATCTAAAAAAGAGAAAGTCGATATTCTTGGATTTTCTGTTAAGGATTGGGAGGAAACATTTAAAAACCTAGATACTACTGAAGGTAAAGTTGCGGCTGTTGGGAAAGTGTTTGCCGCAATGGGAAATTTAGCCGCTTCATTTGGAGAATTGCAACGTAGTTTGGGTGAACGAGATTTAAAACGATTCAAAAAAGAACAAACTGAAAAACAAAAAGAGCTTTTAAAACAACTGAATCAAGGATTTATTTCGCAAGAAGAATATCATAAAGGAGTTGAGTTGTTAGATACTCAGTTAGCGAATAAACAAGCTGAAATTGAGTATAAACAAGCAAAAGCTGAAAAAGTTGCACGAATATTTTCTGCAATTGGAGCTACAGCGCAAGGTGTGGCTAATTCGTTAGCGTTGGGAGGTCCTTTAGGTATTGCAATGTCGATTGTAGTAGGAGCATTGGGAGCTTTGCAAATTGCTACAATTGCAGCGCAACCATTGCCTGAAAAACCAAGTTTTGCAGAAGGAGGTTTTTTTGAAGGTTTTACGGGATCAAGTTCTCTTTCTCCAGATGCAACTGGTGAACGTCCTTATGCAGGAAATGTAAGACTTCATGAATTTGAGCATGTTTCGCCTCGATGGATGACTAGACATCCAAGGCTTGCAAGTACGTATGACTGGTTAGAGAGTATTCGTAAAAGTAAACAAGTTCCAAGTTTTGCAGAAGGAGGTTTTTTTGAAGGTTCTGGAGGTTCTCCAGTTGTTGCTTCTCAAAATTCAGATAATTCTACAACCTATTACGAATACATATCTGTATTGACAGATGTTAAAGAATTACTTCAAAAATTAAGTGATGACGGTGTTATGGCGTATATCATCGAAGATGCAGAAAATGGAAAGAAAATATTAAGAATGATAAAATCTTATGAAAAAATTGAACAACGAGCTTCAGGAAAATAATTTATTTCAAAAGCTCCAAGTTTTTGAAAATTCACGGATAAACAAAGATGTTGATTCGGTTTATCAATTGTTAGAAGATAATTTCGGAGCGGTTGGATCTAAACTTTCGGTTTGCGGATCCGTTGCAAAAGTTATGCACGGATTTCTGCCTGAAAATTATAAACCAAAAGATGTTGATTTGTTAGTGACGGATGCTTTTTTCTATCGATTCCTGAAAACAAATGTTCAAAAATTAAACATAGATTTTCGAATTGATGATAATCGGATCATCTTATTCTTTCCAAATATAGCTGTCGAATTATGGCAGCACAATATCAATGAAAAATCAATTAGAACCTATGGTAAATACAAAGGTTTAATCAATTATTGTTTTATTTAAAATAGTCTATAAATGCCAATAAGAACAAAACAAGAGTGTCACTATACTTCAGTAAGTAATGATCGTTTTGAAATCTGTGAACAAGTTCCAATTGTTGACTGGAAGTTATATCCTCAAAATCCAAAACTTTCAGTTTCAAATAATCCGAAAAGTTTTATCCAAAATATTCAAGTTCCAGAGCTTCAATATATTTATCCTAGTTATTCAGGTTTTAGATTTTATATTTCATTTATGAATTCCTCTCCAGTTGATTGGGCGGTTGTTTCTTCTACGAAATTAAATGGAAATCAGTTGAACATACAACCTGGAGAGAATACAGATTTGACCTATTCCTTTCAAAACCTCGATTTGTTGGAGCTTGGAGTAACGCAAATAACAATCAAATGTCAAGCGTTTGGCGTGAAAAATGGCGTTGAAACTGAACTCGAAAATGAAAATGTAGAAGGTGCTCTCGAAATGCTGAAGACAGATAATTCTGGATCCACAATTACAACGAATAAAGAAGTTTTTAATCTGACATTTAATTTAGCAAATAATGTGCTTTCGGGGGATAAAGAAATTATTGTTTATAGCAAAAGCCAAGTTGGTTGGGAATCTCAACCTTTCAATTTAACTGTTACAAAAACAGACAATCAAAGCACAACTTCGTTATTTCTTTCGTTATCGGAAACTTCAATTGTTGCAGGGAATTACAGTGAACAGATGATTATAAAGGCGGACGGAAAACAAAAACGTGTAACAATAAAATTAGCTGTAATCAATGATACAACCCAATTTTATTTATCTCAAGATAATTTTGATTTAACACTTTTACTTTCCGAAAATAAAAAAGCTTCAGGAGTTGTGACTGTTGACAATCCGAATGGTTTGGCAATTACAATGGAATCCTTTCCAAGTTTCTTGAATTCATGTGTTTTTGCGAATGGAAAAGTAACCTTTGAGTCAAAGAATGCAGAAACTTTGGGTGTTGGTTTGTTTTCAGGAAATATTGTGCTGAAATCGGGTAATGTTCAGAAAAATATATTCGTTAAAGTTGATGTCGTGGAGCATATTGTAAATGATTTTAGCCGCTCAGGTTATTATTTTGCATTGGATAAGAACAAAGTTGCTATGACGCGTGTAAATCGATTAGCGGTCAAAGTTTTTATGAAATTGGATATGTTTTTCATGGGATACGATAATATGTACAACGAATCTCAAGTTTACCAATTACCATATTTTCAAAATAAAGTTACGTTTTATCCAGGAGAAGAAATCAACGATTTTTTTGCAAAAGAAAGAAGTTTAAAATATTTCGAAGATAGTTTTGATGCTTATCAATTTGCAGTTGTTAAAATGACATTCTCTGAAATTGATGAAGCTGATAATGTGGTAAACTCTTTTGTATTGGATAACGTTCGTTTTGCTCCAGGTTATAAGCCAAAGTGTTTTCCATTTTTTACAGATTTTCCACTTCGAAGTGTAAATAATAAATCAAGATTAGCGATATCTGCAGATATGATTGGATTGAATGTTGACGTTTCAAAATTATTAAGTAAAATAGGTCAAACAGCAAGAATTGGATATAATGTTCGTACGTTTTTGTTCAATAAATCGGTGCTCAATGCTTCCAATGAAGTAGCTGATTTAGGAAAAGTCAAATTGATTCCTGTTCCAGCTTCAGATAAGGTAGTTAACATTTTCTTTGAAACGCATAATTTGGTTTTTGATTGGTTTTCTTGTGCCGCAGATTACGAGTTGCCAACTGAATTTGAGCATACTATTTCTGAAAATGTTGAGAGTGGTTCTGAAGAAAAATTTGAAACGAAACAAACAGATAATTTAACAATCAATACAGGTTGGATTTTACATGAAGAAGTAGAATTGATTGATGCGATTTTCAATAGTAATTTTGTAATTATTCAATTACCAGAAAAGACGGTGAGAGCAATTCCTACAGCGAAAAAGAACAGTTTAGGTACTTCACAAAAAGGTTTCAAATCGATGATGTTGGAATTTAAAATTTTGAAAGATGAAAGATAAATTTATAACATCGGAATTTGAGATTGATTTAAGCGAATGCAAAATTTCCGTAACCGAAGAGAATCCGAGGTTTAAGGATTCTTTTTGGACGAAATACTCGCTACCTTTTGATGTAAATATGGATCGTAATTTTCAATCCAAATTAGGACATTATTCTTCTCATTTAGCAAAAGGTTTGAAACGTTACCACGAAGGCACTCACGTTTTCGAAGGTAAATTAATGAAAGGCAAATTAGAGATTTTAGAAATTAAAGGTAATTCTCTAAAATGTCAGATTGATAGCGGTTTTGAAGATTTACCAAATTTTGATACATCACTTTCGGAGCTTCCATTGATGCAAATTGATGTTGCAGATATTTATTTGCACGCTGAAGAAATTTGTAAAAAAAAATATCCCGAAACGATTTATAATTTTCCAAAGTTAATCACGGATCAGTTTGATTTAGATTCGGAAGAATGGAAATATTTTGATGGCATTATTAATAATCGTTATCAAAAGTCCGGGAGTTGGATTTTTCCTCGAAACGAAGTTGTAAATGATACAGATGTCGCTAATCGTAACATTATTCATCCATTGCCTTATTTGTTGTATGTGCTTGAGATTGGCTTTAAAGACGCAGGTTTTATTCTTTCAGGAGACGTTTTAAATGATGAAACATTGAGACAAAGAACAATTTATTCTGGTGGCGAATATTTCACAACAGGTGATCAGAAGGAATACAAGGAAAATGTTTACGATTTAGATTATACAGCCTTTACGGTTGGATATCAAACGACCTATTTCAAAAAACTAAAAATAACAGCTCCAGGGCGATATAGAATTTTGGGACGATTTTTAATGGAAACTGGTGACAAACTTTCCATTTATCGAAATGATTTCGAACAAACAATTTATCAAACAAATGATCCTGATAGTTATGTTCTCGAGTTTTCGGAGGCATTAGGCAACACAATTGTTTTTGATGTCAGTATTGCTGAAGCTTTAGAAGGTGTGACAATCGGTTTCAAGTTTGATGGAAAAGCAAAAAACAACGAATTCGATGCTGAAGGAAATAATATAGGTGTTGCTCAAATAAAGATTAATCCGATTAGAGCTCATTCGGAAAGTGGAGATGCAATTCCGTTTGTTTTCAATAAGAATCGTGTGGATTTAAAACGTGCAGTTCCAGATATGACGTTTGGCGAATTGGTAACAGCGATAAAGAATTGGCGAAACTATGATTTGATTTTTGATGGTCCGCGTGTATTTATGAATTTTATCAAAATTACTTCTGGAGAAGATCCTGTTGATTTTAGAAATTTTGAAATAGAAAAACCGCTCCGAAAATTCACAGACAAACAATCTTTTATTATTAAGTTTCCTGATACGGAGCTTGCAACATTTGATTCTATATTCTTCGATGAAGATGGATATCGATTGAATGGACTTCAAAACAAAAATACATCAGAAATTACAATCAATGGTTTTGCAGTTCCGTTGGCGACTTTCCGCGGAACTACAACTGCAAAAATTACCGATGATGCAAATGTTCTTCAGTTAGTGTATTATGATGGATTGAATGTAGCAGGATACAACCATTCTACAAATCCAAAAGGTTTGCATGGTGATGAAATAGCGCGTTTTTTACAGCCTTGGTTTACCAATCGTGTAACCAATATAGGTTTCCAATGGACCAAAATCGTCTCGAAAAATCAAATTAAAAATATTGATATTCGTACAGAAATATTTTGTTACGGAAAAAGACAATGGTTCAAGACCGTAACAAAAAATCAGATAACTTCTAATGTATATAGTATAGAGTTCGTAACCGAGGGATTAGATTAATTCCTCGGTTATTTTTTATTATCTTCTTTGGTTAGTTGTTTAATTGGTTCTGCAACAATACGTTCATAATAAGGACTTGTTGCGCTTGATTTTTTTAACGCTTCAATTTCCTCTTTTAGCCTGTTTATTTCGTCGTCTTTATATTTTATCAAGGTTTTTTGCATTTCTATAAATTGACTACTCATTTCGTCTTTTGGTTCTTCTTCAGAGAGCTTTTTTTCTTCTCCGTCACCAAAAATGATCCAATTTGGAGCAATTTTTAATTCTTTACATATATAAAAAATACCATCAACTTGTGGAAAAGTTTCTCCTGCTAAGTATTTATTTAGTGAAGTTGGGTTTGTTTTTATAGCGTCGCTTAATTCTTTTTTATTCTTATAAACTCCACTATTTAAGGCGTTATTCAATGATTCTGCAATTCGTTTTTTAATTAATTCGGGTTTCATGATTAAATTTTTCTAAATAATTACTTTGTTATGACAAAACAATTACTTAGCTTTGTCAGTATAATTAATCCGTTTAATATATCCGTAAAAATATGAAATACGAATTGGCTAATGAAATTTTAGATAGAATTCTTAATGATAATGATTTTTCATTAAGAATGAGTTTGCATATGAAAATCCGTCAAGACTCTTTGTTTAGACTGGTTAAAAGAAATAGTCCTTTGTTAAAATTGCCTGAGCAAGTCGCTTTTTATAAACAAGAAGGATTTACGGAAGATGAAATCTTCGACGTTACAAAAACTAAACAATAATTTAAAAATCTTAAATAATTATTATATGAAAGAAATTTTTATTGGCATGTTAAGCTTTATGCCTGAAGAAGTGTTTATCGAAGCTTTAGAAGAGAAGTTATCAGCTTATAAGCTAGATCCAAGTCCTGAGAATAAAGAAGAATTTTACAGATGTTGTTCAATTGTATCTATGAAAAATACAATTGATGAAAAATCAAAAGAGAAAGGAGGGTTAGAAGAGTTCGTTTCTGGTTTAAATCAAATTGAATCATTTAAAAATATGTTTGATAAAAAATTCTCTTAATCATGGCAAATAGAAATCAAGAAAAACTAGGTTCAGCAAAAATTCAACAGATGGAAATAATTAAAGAACAATACCAAACAGTTTGTAAATCGTCAGATTCTCAAGGAGAATTTGAATTTAGAATTCAAAATGATTGTTCACAAATTCAGTTAGAAACTGGACTTGATCATTTTTCTTCTGAAGCCTATTCGGATGTAAATAGAGAAGATCTTATAAAGATATCTAATGCAATTTCTTCTGTTTTAGGAATTGAAAAAGCATTTGAAAAAGCACATAAATGGGATGTTTTGGATGACAAAATTTCAAAGTTTTATGAAAATGAGGATGGCGAAGTTGAGAATGATGGTGATTTAACTGATATCGGAGAATTAGCAGCTTCAGCATTTGGTTACTTGTAATTAAAAATTCTTAGCAATGGAAAAAGTAGAAATTAAATTAAGCCAATTCGGTTTAGAAGATTCGGATAAACGCAGATATTTTATTCGCAGAGATGGTAAAGTCGAAGTAATGAAAATGATGCAAAATGGCATTGAGAAAACCGCAATAAAAGTTACTCCTCTTAATAATGGATATCCTGTTATTTGGGTGACGAAAAACACTAAAAAAGAACGTACAGCTATTTATGTACGCGATATGGTTGCGATGGCTTTTCATGACTATGATAAAAATGTTGAAAATCAAAGACTTATCAATATAGATTTTGACAAAGCAAATAATAACGCAGATAACGTCAAAGTTGTAACGCCAGAAGAATGGAAAGCGCATTATATGCAATCTTTCTCGAAAATGAAAGGCGTAGATAGAAGTACGAATCCTCCAGGTTCAAAAATTTCAATAAAAGATGCAAAAAAGATTAAAAGCTATTTGCAATCTGGTAAGATGAAAGTAAGAGATATCGCGAAAGAATTTAATTTATCTCAAGGTCAAATTTATCGAATAAAACGTGGTGAAAATTGGGCGAAATTATAATGGAAAATTTAGTATTTGACCGTGATGATGTCACGAATGAAGCGTACAAAGTAAAATTGGTAGATAAAGGAATTTACCTACCAAGAATACCGACTCGAGTTTTTGAAAAGCTGTATCAAAATATAAATGATTCAGTTGAATTGAAAGAATTACTCGATTATGCTTATCAAACCGATTTGTCCGAAGATATGTTGTATTACAAGCAACGAAGCCTTGATACAATGTTGTGTGTAGTAATAAAACCATTCGCAGAAGCAGGAGGTTTTATCATTTTCCGAAAAAATGGAAAAAGTATCATGTTAATCAAAGAAAAATGAAATGTCAATTTGTAAAAATTTTCACTTACTGTGAAATGCAAGCGATTCTAATTAAGGAAGGTAAAGACGGTTTAACAGTTGAATGTAGACCAGAAAATGAATTGCCTATTAAAGTTCATCTGTTTTATGACACATCATCTCTCCGAGATATAATGTTTGAACAAATAAAACAATCATTTATTACCGAATTATTAGAAAACGAACGATTAAGAAACACAATAAAAGAATAAAACTATGTCACAATTATTATACGGAAGTATTTGCTTATCAGATTTAAACGATCAAGCGAAAAAAGGACACAAAGCTTTTTCTCGTGGGAAAAATGGGAAAATTTATTTTAATGTTAATGTTTGGATCAACGACGAACCCGATCAATATAACAACGATGCATCGGTACAATTAAATTTTAAAGATGCTACAAAAGATGATCAGGTGTATGTGGGTAATCTTAGAATATCATCAGGTAAACCAATCTCTCCAGATAGTGTAGATATTCCAAAAGATGATGATTTACCAATTTAAAATTTGTCGTAATGAAAACACTAATCCTTAGAGTTCTATTGATTACTTCAGATAAATCAATCCTTAAAAAACATTGGTAATGACAACAGAACAAATAAAAACTCGGGTCCGCGAATCTTTCGAAGGCGTGGACTCAAAAGAGTTTCTCAAAGAAAAAATAAAAGAAGGAGTAAAACGCCACGAAGAGCATTTCTCTGTATGGAAAACTAACCATCCAAGTGGAACGCTCCAGGAATGGAAAACTTTAAATGAAAATGCAGTTAATCTTAACTCTACTGATAACTCAGAAATCTTGGCTATAGGTATTTTTCTTTTGGCCCTGGACGAATTTAACCACTAAAAATAAATTTATGTCAACCGTAAGACTCAATTCTAAAACAAGAATAATAGCTAAATCTCAGGACAATTTAGCTAATTATAAGACTAAACTCAATTCGAATTCTTTGTTAGGTGTTTCTGCAAAAAAAGATGAGAAATTACCTGTTCGTTCAATTAGAAATAATGAAAAAGAATACAAGAAATTTTTAAAAGAAGTTTTTAGTGATCGAGCATTTGTTAGCGAAAAAATCTTGAATAGAAAATTAAAAGAACGATTTGGAGCTTCAACCTGGTATCGAAAAAGAATGATCGGATTAGAAATGATCTCGGTTCATAACCGAATTGTAAAATTGATAAACAACACACAAACACATGAATTGTAACGAAAGTATATATGTATTGGTAGAAAGACCATCTGATGCATTGATAACGAAATCCCAGGATAATTTATTGAAAAAACATTTAATTATTCACGGAGATCCAAATTCAGGAAAATCGAAATTGATAAAAGAACTTTTAAAAGGAAAAAATTATCATAACGCTACATTGGCAGGTTGGAAAAAATTTCCGAAAGGTTTTTATAAGCAACATCCAAAAGATAAATTAGATATTGATTTTTTATATTTTAAAGATATACGAGCGGGTTTGTCTCCAGAGTGTTTTTATAAATTTACATCTGGAAATCCAGTTCAATTAAAACCTTTTTCTGACTCTATATTTATTGCTCCGAGATTGATTTTGGAATATCGTTCAGAATTACCTGAAGCTAAATTAAACAATCAATCTCTTAAGAGATGTTTCCACGTCATCAATACCAATACTATTTCTTATTACGAAATCATCTGTTTTATTAAAAAATGGAATAATAACGAAGCATTATCATGAGTGATTTAAAAAAAGTTGCAGAAAAAATACTTGAACTAACAGATCAAGGTTTAGAAATTATACAGAGCATTTATCCAGATGCAATTCCAAAAAAACTGTTTAAATCTCGCCCTGAAGAGCGTACAGCTTCAGCTTCTATAAAAGTATACGGAGACCGTTACCGAATGACTGATTTTGGTGGCTCGATAAAAAGTGAAGATTGTTTCGGATTATATGCCTTAGATAAAAATATGTCTTATTCTGAAGCTATCGTTGAAATAGGACGCGAGCTTCAGAATAAAAGAGGTGTTCAAATTTTCGAAGAAGAAACACTCGAATTTTATAAATATGAATTCCGTCAATGTGAAAAGAAAGATTTTAAACATGAACTTAATAGTCAAGGTTTTCATTTTATCACAAAGTCTTTTACAGCTTATGAATTGGATATTTTGGGAACACATGTGACAGAATCACATTGTTTGTCTGTTGGACTTAATTCTCTCGAAGAATACAGTTATTATAGTGAAGAAAAGAAAAAAGTTTTCACATTTCGATCAACGGATAAATTTCCAATCTTAGCATTTATCAATGAAAATGATAACAAAGAGCAATGGTTAAAAATTTATATGCCAAAAGCATCCAAAAGATGGAGCGAAGATGGAAAGGATAATCGTTTCCGTTATTTAGGAGAAAAATCAAAATCGTTTGTTTTCGGTTTAGATCGTGTCAAAAAACTTTATAAAAAAGAGTTAGAAAAAGCACGAGAAAAGTATGCCGAAAAGAAAGGTATTGATATAGAAGAAGTGAAGGATTCTGATGTTGATTTTAAATTAGAACGTGTTGTAATTGCTACTGGAGGAAGTGATGCGTTAAATTTTTTGAGTTTAGGTGAATATCCAATTTGGTTTAATTCAGAAAGAGATTATCCTAATCGTTTTTTAATCAAAAAATTACACAAATATGCTCATCAAGTTGTTTTGGTTCCTGATGCAGATGCTACTGGAAAAGATGTTGGTAAAAAGTTAGCTTTAGAGTTTTTATCAATTAGAACGCTTTGGTTAGATAAGTTTTTCACAAGAAAATCAGACAAAGATTTTAAAGATTTCATCCGTTCACAAGGTAGTAAATCCGAAAAAGAAGTAACATTTGAAGTTCAGAAAATGCTCAATCTTGCAATGCCAGCTCAATTTTGGGAAACTTCTGTGAGTAAAGAAGGGCGTGTATCATACAATTTCCATCACATGTATGCCTTTTATTTTTTACGATTAAATGGATTTTGTAGGATTGATGATCCATCTAAGAAAGACGGTTATTATTTTGCTCGCGTACAAGGTTACGTAGTAGAAGAGTTAAAAACAACGCAATCGATCAAAGATTATTTTCGTAATTTCTTATTAGCAAAACAAGATTCTCTTGGTGTTAAAGAAATTCCGCATGCGCTGCTAAATATGATGATTACTTCTCAGAAGATTACTGATAGTCATTTAGCCAATATGCACAATCGTACATTAGATTTTAGAAATTATACACCAGAAGGTCAATTCTTTTTTATTGGAAATCGTTGTTTTAAAGTCGATGCAAAAGGTGCGAAAGAAAGCTTCAAATTTGATAATTATGTTTTGAAATCTCAGCTGATTGATTCTTTAATAAAAGATGAGGCAGATTCTGATATCTCAGCTTATGACATCAAATCCAAATTAGAAATTGATAGTCCGTATTTCAAAATATCAAAGCTTGGAGAAGATTTGTATGATATAGAAATTTTGAAGAATGACTGCGATTATCTGAATTATTTGATTCAAACTTCCCGTGTTTTTTGGGAAAAAGAACGTGCTGCTTTCATTGAAAAAGGTTTTAAAGAGGAGGATTTCTACGAACGATCTAAGTTTAAAATTAAGTCTGACTACTTATCTGAAGAGGAGAATAGTGAACAAGTTCAGCACTTGGTAAATAAGATTTTCACTTTTGGTTATTTGGCTCACAGATTCAAAGACCCGACAAAGGCGTGGTCGCCATTCGCTTTGGATAATGCTGTTTTAGAAGATGATGTTGCTGAAGGAGGAGCTGGTAAATCATTGTTTTTTGAAGCGATGAGATACTTTATGGGTGTTCATGATGTTGATGGAAAAGGAGATTTTGATGATAAATTCCTATTTGAAGGAGTTGACGCTCACACAGGTTTGATGATCGTCGACGACGTTCAGAGAAATTTTGATTTCAAACGATTTTATTCTGCAACTACAGGCAAAATGACAGTCAACGTTAAGTTTGAAAGTAAAGTCAAAATATCGTATCAGAATTCGCCAAAAATTGTATTTACTTCCAATTATTCGTTAAGAGATCGTTCAGGTTCTTCAGCTCGTCGTCAATTGATTATGGGATTTTCAGATTATTACCACGCGAAGAATGACGATAGAAAAGCACGCGAACCGAAAGATGATTTTGGTTATACGCTTTACACGGATTGGAATTCGGAACAATGGTTTGACTTTTTAAATTTTGTTTTTCAAGCGACATCATTTTATTTAAGAACTGAGGAGAAAATTGAAGCTCCTGGAGGAAATATTTTACTTCGTTCGTATATATCAGAAATGGGAAGACATTTTCAAGATTGGGCCGATCGTTATATACCAACAATTTCAGGATTAACAATAGTGAAAGATGAAGTTTTGAAGAATGTTCAGGAATCAAAATCGAAGTATTTATCAGAATTAACTTCTGCAGGTCTGAAGAAAAAATTAAATGCCTGGTGTAAGGTTAATAATTATGAATTAGAGGATCGTCTTATGGTCAACATTCCTTTGGTTGATAAATACGGTAACGTTGTTTATGAAGGTTCAAAACCTAAAATGAAAACGACCGAACATATTCGTTTGACTTTTATTGAAGATGAAGAGTTGGAAGAAGGTAAAGAAAACGAATACATCTAATGATAAATTTCAAATTTCATATCGTTAAAATGACAATGCTGAAATCTCATAAAGTAGTTAACCTGTTCTATGAGATGAAAAGTGGAAAATTGTTAGGTTATGGCTTCGATACCGATCCAGTTGATTTACCAACAATGCTGGAGATTATGAAAACTTATATTCCTCCAACATTTACTTCGATCGGTTCTTACTCTGTTCAGTTCAAGTCCAGGGCGCAATATCAAATAGTCAACAACTATACAACAGAAAATCATTATAAAGTTGTTCAGGAAGCTTTAAAACTTCAATAATTACAAAGTCCGTCTATCAAATACGGATAAATAATATTTGAAAATTAAATAGTTACAAAATTACACTTTACACCCTATTACTTATAAGGGTAGAGTTTTAAAAAAATAATCATGAAAATTACAATAGAAATTACTCCAGAGGAATTCAAAGAATTAGGATTAGCAGATAATGCGATAAAGTATGATGTAAAAGAAAATATCGAGTCTATTCCTCCTGAATTTAAACGTTGGGTAGCTCAATATTTTTTAGCTTGGACTTTTCCATTTTTCGTAAAAAAAGAAGATTTACTAAATGATTGCAAGGAATATCATCCACTATTAACCAATTTGCCTTCTACAACATTTAAAAGATATTTAAAAATTTGGTGCAATCGAAACGCATATTCGTATGAAGATAGAATTATGAAAAAAATTTCGATAGATGATAATAAAAGTAAAATAACTGAATTTATTAGAATTTCAAAGAAATGAGTTCGGATGAATTTAAAAGAAAAACTATATCAAATTATGCTGTAGAAGGTGCTAAGATAAAAAATATTGGAAAAATGTGTAAAACATGTGCTTTTAAATTTGATTCTGAAGCAAATAAAGAACCTCATAATGTTGATGCTGCTTTTCAATGCTTAGCTTATGATATGCAATTTAATTGCCATATTAATATAGGTGAGAATAAAGGGTGCGAATGTATAGGATTTCAATATGCTAAAATGTATTTAGAAAAAAAGAATAAATAAATCAATGTCAAAAATCGTAAAAATATCAACATCAAAATCTAATAATTCTGATACTCAAGTCAGAGAATTATCAGATCGTGAAAAATTATTTTTAGATTTGATAGCAAAAATTGTCATTAATAACATCTCATCAAAATGAAAAAGGTAGTAGGTTATGCAAGAATTAGCCGGGAGGATCAATCACATTTTTCTATTTCTGGACAAGTAGAACAGATTACAGAGTATTGTAATCGTAATAATTATGAGTTGGTTGATACGTTTATTGATGAAGGACAATCTGCAAAAGATTTTGATAGAAAAGCCTGGAGAAAGTTAGAAGATTTCTTGAAAATTAATCATAAAAATATTGATTATTTCGTGGTGATGAAATACGATCGTTTCAGTCGAAATCTACAAGAAGCTTTGTCTGTTATTCAGAAGCTAGAGGAAGAATATAAAATAAAAATTATATCACTTCATGAACCTATTGGGATTCCAATTGATAGTCCATTTTTCTTTCAGATGCGTACTCAAATGCTTTTACAGGCACACGTTGAGCGATTAGTAATTAGTAAACGTACGAAATTTGGTATTGATGCTGCTAAAAAACAAGGACGTTTCCTGGGTGTTGCGCCTTATGGTTATATAAATGCTAGGGATGATGCAAAAAAGCCAATTTTATTAATCGATGAAGAGCAAGCGAAGATGGTTAGATACATTTATGATATGTATTTAGAAAATTATTCATTTGCAGAAACTACACGTCTTGCGAAAGTTAAAGGTTTTACACAAACAGCTCGTGATGCTGTTTTTAGAATTTTATCCAATCATGTTTACATAGGCGAAATTAAGTTTAAACTGGAGGATAATTCTATTGTTTATTTACCAGGTATTCATGAATCAATTATTCCCGAAGAAACTTTTAATAGAGTACAGGCATTGATTGCTAGAACTGGCAAAGTTGTGAATAGATTTAATGATATAGCTTATTTGAAAGGTTCTATTACGTGTCCTGAGTGCGGAAAACCGATGACTTGCGGTAAATCTAAAGGGAAATATAAATATTATTGGTATTACGAATGTACAGGTCACAGAAAGTCTTATAACGTTGATAAGGCGAATAATCTTTTTGATCAAGTTTTAGACACGTTAAGTTTCGAGGACTACCAAATTGATTATTTAAAAGTGAAAGTCGAAGAATTATTAAAATCTAAGTTAAAATCTGAAGCTGGAGATATTGTGATCCTACGAAAAAAGAAAGCATCATTAACTTCAAAGAAAGAAAAATTAGAAGAAAAGTTTTTAGATGATAAAATTGACGATGATACTTATTCGAGATGGCATGATTCTTTGAAAAAGGATTTATTAAGTGTTGATTCAAAAATAAAAAGTATAGAACAAACGAACTCTAATTTTGATACATATTATAATTCGTCTATTACTCAATTGAATAGTGTTAAGAACATCTTTCATTTAGCGTCTTCTCAAGAAAAAATGAACTTTATAGAAATAGTGTTCGGTAGAGAACTCATGTACGATGGTAAGGTTTACCGAACCCCTTATTTGAATTCTTTGTTTACCTCGAAAGCCTTGATTTTAAAAGGAAAGAACCTTTTGTTTTATGACAAAAAAAATGAGGAATCGTTAAATTCCTCATTAAGTACGGGCGGGGAGACTCGAACTCCCACACCTTGCGGCACTAGATCCTAAGTCTAGCGTGTCTACCAATTCCACCACGCCCGCTTAAATCTCACCGATTTGGATTGCAAATATACACAAGTTTTCTTTCTAACAAAATTTAGAAATAAAATTTTTTTAATCTTTTTTTACATTCTAAATTTGTACAAAGCTTTTACAAAAATGGAAATTACAGGAAGAATTAAAAAAGTATTTGAAACTCAAAATATTACTGCAAGTTTCAAGAAAAGAGAATTCGTTGTTACAACGCAAGAACAATATCCACAAGATATTTTAATTGAGCTTACACAAGATAAGACAGATGTGTTGAATGCTTACAAACCTGGTGATGAAGTGAAAGTTTCGATCAACATTCGTGGTCGCGAGTGGATTAATCCAGAAGGAGTAGCAAGATATTTCAATACAATCCAAGCTTGGAGAATTGAGAACATGGCGAATGCAGCTGCACAAGCACCTCAAGGATACGATAATTTTGCACCAGCGCCTCCAGTAGATACTTTTTCTAATGGAGATGATGATGATTTACCATTCTAAGGAAAACAAAACATCAATTAATACTAAACGTGTTCTTTATTGGGCACGTTTTTTTAATTTTAAATAAATAATAGACAAAACGATATGTATTGGTTAAGTTCTGATTTAATCTTTCCTGATTACGATGACGTGAACAGCGAGGGAATGATAGCAATTGGAGGAGATCTTTCGCCAGAACGTCTAATTTTGGCTTATCAGAAAGGAATTTTTCCTTGGTTTAACGAAGATGATCCAATTATTTGGTGGTTTCCGCACGATCGGTTTGTGTTGTTTCCAGAAAATATACACGTTTCTAAATCAATGAAAAAAGTTTTTCGAGATCAAACGTTTACCTATACCGAGAATAAAGCCTTTCGAGAAGTGATTACAAATTGTTCACAAGCCTATAGAAAAGATCAGGACGGAACGTGGATTACAAATGACATGATCGAAGCATATTGCAATTTGCATGAAATGGGAATCGCAAAAAGTATAGAAGTTTGGCAGAATGAAGAATTAGTTGGTGGTTTTTATGGAATTGAAATGGACGATGTTTTTTGCGGAGAAAGCATGTTTGCAAAAGTGAGTAATGCGTCTAAAGCAGGTTTTATACAATTTGTTGCAAAATATCATAAGAAATATAAGTTGATCGATTGTCAAGTTTATACCGAACATTTAGCGAGTTTGGGTGCAATGGAAATTCCGAGTGATGCTTTTTTGGAATATTTAGAGAAATAAAAAAAAAACGAAATTCGGATTTCGAACTTCGTTTTTTTCAATTTACTTTGTAAAATTGATTGGGTATTTTAAATTTTTATATTCATTTAGATCTGCATTTAAAGACCCAACTAATAATCCAGCTTTAATTTTAAGTGGAACTAAATTATCATCATCAGAAATCCACATAGTAACAGATTCAGACTCTTTGAAAATACGACCTGATTGTACATACGGACGAATTTTGATGGCTGTAATTTTTCCGAATTTTGTTTTTAATACTTCTCGTCCTAAAACTTTCAATCTAAATTTTAATGTTTCGTCTCCAAGAAATATATTTTCGTTCAAATAATCTCCAGTTTTTAATTTAGAATGATCAGCATTGCGCAAGCTGTAAAAAGCAGACAGTAAATCTTGTGCATCGTACGGAATTGTTTCTGTTGACATAGTTCCATCTCGTTTATTTTCAACTTTCGCTTTTCTATTGGCATGATCAAAATAATAAATTTGATGACGTTTATAACCACCTTCTACAATGTTTCGAACAAATTTAGTAGGTTTCAAATCTGTTTTGTCAATATACGATTCATAGTTATCATCTACCTTAAAAAAAGCACGCACAGCACCTGTAGAATTCCCTTTTCCTACAATGTGATAATGACTTTTTCCGTTCAAAGTTGCTTCTTTTACATCAATAGTTGCAAAACCAGCATTTAAACCAGAGTAATGTACTCTAAACTTAAGGCTTTCTCCAACTTTATAATTGTTTTGTGCGTTTAATGGCAATGCGAATGAAAGGACAATAAAAGTAAAAAATAAAATATATTTTTTCATTTTGATTTTTTCGTTTTGAGGTTAAGTTTCAAATTGTTTGCCAAAAATAATAAAACGCCCTTATAAATTGATATAAAGGCGTTTTTATTTATGTTGAATAATGACTTATTCTAATTTTCTTCTTTGATTGAAGAGATGTGATCAGCTTCAGCAGGAGTTTCAAAATCTGAAACATTGATAACTGAAACGATTTCTGGAACATATTTTTTGATTGTCATTTCAACACCTGACTTTAGTGTCATTTGATTAACAGAACAAGCAATACATGCACCTGTTAGGCGAACTTTTACAATATTATCTTCTACAGATACTAATTCGATATCGCCTCCATCTGAATTTAAGAATGGTCTAATTTCAGTTAAGGCCTTTTCAACTTCTGAATATTTTTCTTCTGGAGTCATGATCTTTCTTTTTTAATTTTTTGCTGAACAACCTGCCATTGTAGTAATACGAACTGCTTCTGTTGGAGGCAATGTACTGTTACGTTCTACTAAACTTTGTACAGCGTTACGTGCAATTGTTTTATAAACTTCTGAAACGACAGTGTCTTCTTGCATTGCTGCTGGACGTCCTACATCGGCAGCTTCGCGAATTGATTGTACAATCGGAATTTCACCCAAGAATGGAACACCAATTTGCTCTGCTAAATCTTTTGCACCGTTTTGTCCAAAAATATAATATTTATTATTTGGTAATTCTTCTGGTGTAAAATACGCCATATTTTCTACAATTCCTAATACCGGAACGTTGATAGCTTCCATTTGGAACATTCCAACTCCTTTACGTGCATCAGCTAATGCAATGTTTTGAGGTGTAGAAACCACAACTGCTCCTGTGATTGGAACTTGTTGAACGATTGATAAATGAATGTCACCTGTTCCTGGAGGTAAATCGATTAATAAGAAATCTAAATCTCCCCAATGTGCATCACGAATCATTTGGTTAAGCGCTTTAGCAGCCATAGGTCCTCTCCAAACAATTGCTTGATCTGTATCTGCAAAGAAACCAATTGATAACAATTTGATTCCGTATGCTTCTACAGGTTTTATTTTTGTTTTTCCGTTAACTTCTACAGAATAAGGGCGCGCATCTTGACAATCGAACATTATTGGCATAGAAGGTCCGTAGATATCAGCATCTAATAAACCAACTTTGAATCCCATGTTTGCTAAACTAATTGCTAAGTTTGATGAAACAGTAGATTTTCCAACACCACCTTTTCCTGATGCAACTGCGATAATATTTTTAACACCTGGTAATTCTGAACCTTTGATTTCGGTCGGATTTTTTTCTTCAACTTCAACAGAAATGTTAAGTTTAAGATTTGCTTCAGGTAAATTTTCTTTAAATGCATTTTTCAACGCAATTTCCAAACGCTTGCGTTCGTGCATTGCAGGCGAAGGAGAAACAATATCCAAAATAATATCATTTCCCATCACTTGAGCGTTACGCATCCAATTGCGAATACCCAATTCTTCTAATACTTGATATATTTGATCTCTTGTGTAAGCCATCTTTTAAATTTAATGATACAAAATTACGAAGAATCAAAGACTTTAAATAATCTAAAAACGTGATTTTAATTGTTTTGCTTTATAATTTGATAAATAGACGTAATTTGATGTATATTTAACTTTTAAATCTAACTATGGAAGAGCATATTATTTATCTGACGAATATAAGAAAACAGATTATTGATGAGCTTGAACAACACTCTCTAAAGCAACTACTTTACATACCTGTAGGTTATAAAAATAATTTGTTTTGGAATGCGGCTCATGTTTTAGCAACACAGCAATTGATCCATTATTATTTAACCGATAATAGGATGTTGGTCGATATTCAGTTTATACAGAAGTATAAAAAAGGAACAATCGGAAATACGGAAGTAACGGAAGAAGATGTGCAAGAATTGAAGGAAATGCTTGAAAGTACTCCTATGCAATTATTTAAAGATTATCGTTCGGAGAAATTATCATATTATCGTTCGTATAAAACAAGTTTCGGAATGACATTAGAGTCTATTGAAGATGCTATTCTGTATAATAACATTCACGAAGCAATGCATTTGGGATATATGATGGCAATGAAAAAGAATATTCCTTTTTAAAATAGTTTGATTTATTTACTCTTTAATTTTAGTTCTCTTCTTACTTTGGTGTTGTTAAATTCACTTAAACTGAATCTGTACATTTGATTCGAAAGAGAGCTAGAATCTGCAATTCCTCCAAGGATGTAAATAAAATCTTTGTATATAAAAATTTTTCCATTAAGTGCGAAAATATTATTGATAGAATATTCTTTAAGAACTTTATCATACGTATTGTATGTGTAAAATACGCCATTTTCGTAAATGTAGATAATATGTTCTTTTTGCGCTAAAGAAGGTCTACTCATTGCAATTGGAAGTTCAAATTCTTTTGTCCATTTTCCATCATTTAGATTGAAGGAATCAATAGATTTTAATGAATGATTTTTATTTCCTCCAATCAAATAAACTTTATTGTCAACCAAAATTCCTGGCGCTTCTTTTGCTTCTGGCATAGGATCCATTTCATACCAATATCCAGTAGAAAGGTTGTACATACTTACTTTGTTTGTGAAAAATTTTGATTCATTATGATATTTTCTTGTAGAGCCACCAAAGAACAATATTTTGTCATCAACTTTTACTGTGGTGAAATTAACAGCTTGATGAGCCATAACATCATCAATTATCATCGTATCATTTTTTATATCATAAACATCTATTTTGTTATTTAAAAGTTCTCTGGTTCTATTATTACCAAATCTTCTTCCTCCAAAACTATAAAGCAAATCGTTGTGACTAATGATAGAATTATTTGCAATGGTTGAAGATTTTGTTTTTGATGTTTTCCAAAAATCTCTTTCTAAATCATAGATGTAAATTTTATTACTAAATCCTTTGTATTCTGTTCTCATCCCAATATTAGATACATCTCCACTCATTACATATAGTTTGTCGTTTTCTATGGTAATTCCAAAAGAGTAAACTCCAGATTCGGGCATGTTTTTTAATCTTTCGTATTTAATTGAGGTATTTAATTTTTTATTTGCATTAATCTTTACTTCATCAAGTTCAATTTTTTCTTGAGCAAGACAATTTATACTACCTAAAAAGAGAAAGAAGAAGAGACTTAAATATAATGTTTTTATGCAGTTCATATTAAAGACATGTTTTTAATGAATATAAAAAATAATATATTAGTATTCAAATAATTATTCAAAACACATGATATGAAAATTCTTAAAAAAATCCTTTTGTTTATTGTAGGCTTACTTGTCTTGCTTACAATTTTAATGTTTGCTTTGGGTAAACAATACCATTTCGAAACTTCTATTGTAATTAATGCGCCAATAGAAAAGGTTTACGAACAAGCTAGTTCATCAAAGAAATTTAATGAATGGAATCCTTGGATGAAATTAGATCCAAATCTGAAATTAACATATTCAGGAAATCAAGGACAAGTTGGTGACGAATATTGTTGGGAAGGAAACGAAGATGTTGGTGAAGGTTGTCATGTTATAACAGCTTTAGACCCGAATAAAAAAGTGGCGACAAAAATGATGTTCAAAAAACCATTCGAAAGTGACGCAACTTCTGATATTGTGTTAACAAAAGAAGGAAACGCAACCAAAGTCACTTGGAGTATGGATTGTGAATTAGATTATCCAATGAATTTGATGAAACTAATGATGGATTCGCAAATGGAAAAATCGTATGGCGCAGGTTTAGCAAAGTTGAAAGAATTAAGTGAAAAGTAACTCATAAAAAAATCTCCGAAACGAATTCGTTTCGGAGATTTTTCTTTAATTGTTAAAAGTCCAAATTAATGCTTTTTCTTTAGTTGCTCTATAAATAGTAGAATGCTCTTCTTTTGGTTCAGGAGAATAATTCCATTTTAAATTTGGAAGATTTACTTGTGTTAAAATATTCTTCAAATCATCTGTATAAGGCAAAATATCACTTGCGCCTGAACCAGCAAACCATAATCTTTTTTCTGTTGTAGGAAAGTTTTTTAAATCATTTTTCGCGTTCAATAGCATTTTGTGATCGTTCCACCATAAAGAAGGATCAATGACAATGTAATAATCAAACATGTTAGGTTGTTTCAAGAAAGTTTCCATAATAAATAAACCAGCTAATGATTCTCCAATAATTCCTCTTTTATCTGTTGTGCGATAGCGTTTATTAACTTCAGGAAATAATTCATCATTGATAAAACGTCTAAATTCTGAAGAACCTCCAACAATTGGTGCTACTTTTTTATCTTCTTCATTTTCTGTTGGTGGAGATAAATCTTTGCGACGTTGTATATTTTCAATTCCAACAAGAATCATTGGTGGAATTTTTTTTGAGTTCATTAATTCATTCAATGTATTTGCAATATGTGGAAAATCTTCTTTTGTTCCACCATCTGGCATATAGATCACGATTAGCGAATCTTTGGAAGTTGAATAATTCTCAGGTGTCCAAACATTAATGGTACGAGTTTCTTTTAATTCTTTAGATTGAATCGTAAATGTATCATGTTTTGGAATTGGATCGGTGTATTCTTTTTGTTGAGTAGTTTTACAACTCAAAACGAAAAGAAATGAAAGACTCAGAAAAAATATTTTATAAATAGATTTCATAGTTGATTATTTTTTAAAACGTGTGAAATCAAATATACAAAAACTATGATTAATTAATTGTTATTCAGTAAAAAGACTGCTAAATTTTAGCAGTCTTTTTATTTTTTAATTCAGAAAATTCTTAATAATCTAAAAACTTTATTTTATCTTCTATTGGTTGACGTACAGCTTCTGGAGTTTCTCCATCAAATTTTCCCATGTAAAAAACACCAACACATTTCTCACCTTCTTCCATTGTCGTAAATTCATCTACATTCGCAATTACATTTGCAGGAGAAGACCAATAAGCACCAATATTAAGTGTACTTGCCATTAACCACATATTTTGAACAGCCATAGAAGTAGCAGCTAATTCTTCCCATTCAGGATTTTTTTCTGTGTTTACAAAGTTGATTAAAACGATTTTATTCGATTTATCGCACTTTTCAATTAATGCATTTATTTTTCTGTCACTCAACTGATCTGTAGGAGTTCCTTGTACATAAACACGTTTCACATACTCGCGAAAACGATCTTTCGAAGGACCTTCTAAAACAATAAAACGCCAAGGTTCTGTTTTTTTATGTGATGGCGCCCAATTAGCAGCCTCAAAAATCTGAGTTAATTCTTCACGCGTAATTTCATCTTGTGTGTATTGTGGAGGAAATATAGAGCGTCTATTTTTTATGATTGATAATAAATCGTTTGCATTCATGTTGTAACAATTCTTAATTTTATTCTACTAATCAAGCAAATTTACATTAAATTTAATCAAACCAACGTTAAGATGAAAACATTAGACTACAACAAAATTGAATATTACAAAAACAATAAATTCCAATTTGATATAGGAAAATACTTTAATAAATCATTAGAACTTTTTCAGAAAAATTGGCAACCATTTGTAATTTACTCTTTGGTCTCAGCAGTTATTATTACATTAGCTTCTTTTACTTTTATTGGATTATTCTTTGTGATGTATCCACTTATTATGGGATTTGTGATTGGTGCAGAACGTGCCGAAAATAAAATGTCGTTAGAATTAGGAGATTTTTTTACAGGATTTAAGAATATTGGAAATTATTTTCTATTAACCATTATCATTATTGGTGTAGCATTGTTAGTAATGTTACCTTATTTTATTTTCTCTATTTTACCAGTTTTAGTGAGCGATCCAGAGAATGCTAATCCAGCATTAATGATTGGTTCGTCGCTCTTCGGAATGTTATATATGTTTGTCGCAACGATATTTTTACTTTTCTTACAAGCGTGTATTTATTTAGCTCCTTATCTTATTCATTACGGAAATATGGGTGCTATAGAAGCGTTGAAAACGTCTTATGCAATTGTAAAAAAGAATTTTTGGTGGATGGTTTTAATGGCGATAGTTGTTAGCCTAGTAGCTTCAATTGGTGCAATTGCTTGCTATATTGGTGCGATTGTTACATATCCATTGGGTTATATGATGGTCTATTTTATGCTAAAAGATATGATTTTAACAGATGATCAAAAAACAGAAATTGATCTTCTTGGTACAAATCAAGAATAATATTAATTTTATCGAATGTTAGCAAAGCATTCGATTTTTACGAAAATGAATGAATTGGGAGCTGCAAAAGTTCCCTTTTTTTTTATGATCGATTTTTTGAAAGAAAATGGAGAAGTAATTCCGTTAAATGAATTACCTGATGAGATAAAATTTGAAATAGATTCGCCAAAAAAAGAATCTTTTCAGAAAGATTTTAAATTCAATAAATTCCCGATTTCCTTTGACGAATATTTTCTAAAATTTGAATATGTTCACCATAATCTTTTAATTGGAAATTCATACTTAACGAATTTAACGTTGCCAACAAAAATAGAAACTGATTTATCATTAGATGAGGTTTATAAATTTTCTGAAGCAAAATATAAGCTGAAATATAAAGAAGATTTTGTGTGTTTTTCTCCCGAACGTTTCGTGAAAATTGAAGATCAAAAAATCTTTTCTAATCCAATGAAAGGTACAATTGACACTTCAATTCCGAATGCTAAACAATTGATTTTGGATGATGAAAAAGAAGCTGCTGAGCATGCTACAATCGTCGATTTAATACGAAATGATTTGAGTCTTGTTTCAGAAAATGTTGAGGTAACGAATTACAGATATATTGACGAGGTCAAAACGAATGATAAAACATTGTTGCAAGTAAGTTCTGAAATAAAAGGTGATCTGAAAGACGATTATTATCAAAATTTAGGAACTATTTTCGATCAGCTTTTACCTGCGGGTTCTATTTGTGGAGCGCCCAAAAAGAAAACAATCGAAATTATTTTAGAAGCCGAAAAGTATAATCGAAATTTCTATACAGGTGTTTTTGGTGTTTTTGATGGTGAAAATTTAGACAGTGCGGTTATGATTCGTTTTATTGAAAAAAACGAAGAAGAGCTATATTTTAAGAGTGGAGGAGGAATCACTGCAAAAAGTAAGGCGAAAGCAGAATATGAAGAATTAATTCAGAAAGTTTATGTTCCAATTTATTGAGTCGATTTGTTGTGAGAATAAACAACTTCGAAATTTAGAATTTCATCAAACAAGATTTGATTACACAAGAAATGATAATTTCTCAGAAAATAATCCAATATTATTAGACGAAATTATTCATTTTCCCGAAGATTTAACGGACGAAAAATACAAGATTAGAATTGAGTATGATCGCGAAATTCAATCAATAGAATTTCAACCTTATCAAATCAAGCCAATCGAAACTATTCAGCTTTTTGAAATTGATAATAAAATTAATTATACCTACAAATATTTAGATCGTTGGTTTTTTGATGAGTATTTGAAAGAATCTAAAACAGATGATTTGGTGTTGGTAAAGTCAAATTATATTACCGATTGTATTTATTCGAATATCGTTTTTTTTGATGGTTCACAATGGTTAACACCACGTTCTTGTTTATTAAAAGGAACAATGCGCGAAGCCTTGTTACAATCAGAGGAAATTATTCAGAAAAATATAAAAGTCTCAGATTTAAGCTATTTTAAATCATTCAAACGAATTAACGCAATGATGAATTTAGAGGAAAGTCAAGAGTTAGATATTTCGTTGTTACTAAAATAAACTCTATCAATTTTATAGAGTATTGTTTGCGTATTCATTTTTTAGCATTACATTTGCAAAACTTATCAAGAAAGGTGGAGGGATTGGCCCTATGAAACCTTAGCAACCAGATGACTTATAATCTAAGGTGCTAAATCCAACCTAGTTAAAGGGAAAGATGAGTAAAAGTATCTCACTTTTATCTGTTGGTTTCTTGAAAGTTTTATGAAAAATTAAAAATGAAAAGAAACAAATTTTTACTTGCTTCATTCGCATTTGTTTGCGCATCAACACTTTTCGCTCAAGAGGTAGAAAAAGAAGAAACGAATCTTAACGAGGTTATATTAATCGGAGGTCGTGCTTCTGAAAGAACCGTTGTTAATTCATCTGTACCTGTTGATATTATTGATGTTGAAAAATTAAAAACATCTTCACCTCAGTTGAGTATCAATGATATTTTGAATGTGGTTATTCCGTCATTCAATTCTGTTAGACAGTCTTCTGCCGATGGAACAGAACATATAGATCCTGTTACTTTGCGAGGAATGGGGCCAGATCAAGTATTGGTTTTGGTGAATGGAAAACGTCGTCACACAACTTCGTTGGTAAACTATCAAAATACAGTAGGAAATGGTTCTGTTGGAACAGATTTAGGTGCAATTCCAATTTCCGCTATTGATAAAATTGAAGTTTTACGAGATGGTGCAGCTGCGCAATATGGTTCTGATGCGATTGCAGGGGTAGTAAATATTGTATTAAAGTCTAAACCAGGTGGAGACGCATCGTTAACATACGGTCAAACTTCTCGCAACGATGGTGAAACATATAATTTTAATGGAAGTTACGGAACGAAATTAGGTAAATCAGGTTCGCTTGTTTTTTCGGCTGTTATCAGCGAGCGCAAGAAAACGAATCGTTCGAAAGATCATAATTTAGATATTTTTGGAGATAACTTTGCCTACGATTTTGCAGATGATCCAGACGCTGCAAGAGCAGCTGATGATGCAAAAATTGCTGAATTGGGATTGTCAAGAAAAGATTTCAGATTTCAAATTGGTGATGCAGCTATCAAAAATCAACAATTTTTTATCAACGCAGAAACGGCGATTAATGATCGATTAGATTTTTATTCTTTTGGAGGAGTTTCATTGCGCCAAGGAAATGGATTTGGTTTTAGAAGATTACCAAGTGAATTGTCAGATGATGCATTAAAAATTTATCCAAATGGATTTCAAGCAACGTTAAAATCTAATGTAAATGATTATTCTAATGTAACAGGATTACGTTATTCGTACGATGGTTGGAAAATAGATTTGAGTAATACATTTGGGTTGAACTCATTTAAATATGATTTAGAAAATTCAATTAATCAATCATTAGGATTAAATTCTCCAACCGATTTTTACGCAGGGAAACATCAATTTTTGCAAAATACAGTCAATTTAGATTTTTCGAAACGAATCAATCAAAACATTAGTTTAGCTTTTGGAGGAGAATATCGTTACGAACAATATAAAATCGAAGCGGGAGATGAGGCGTCTTATTCAGGTTCTGGATCTGAATCTTTTGTTGGTTTTTCACCATTAAATGCAGTTAAAGGTGACCGCCATTCAGTTGCAGCTTATGTTGATGGAGAATTGAAATTTGGAGACTTTACTGCTGATTTAGCTGGACGTTTCGAGAATTACTCTGATTTTGGAAGTACTATCAACGGAAAATTAGCAATGCGATATGAATATGCAAAAGGATATTCGGTTCGTGGAGCGATTTCAACAGGATTTAGAGCGCCATCTTTACAACAAAAATATTTTAGTAATTCATATACAGATTTATTCTTGAATGATAATGGTGATCAGGTTTTGGTAACAAAAGGAATTATCCGAAATGAGTCAGAACTTTCGAGAGAAATCGGTTTAGATAAATTAAAAGAAGAAAAATCGATTAATGCAAGTTTAGGTTTAACGTTTCGTCCAACTTCAAAATTATTTATCACATTAGATGGATATTTTATCAGAGTTGATGATCGAATTGTATTAACTTCTGATATCACAGATCCTGCTTTAGAAAAATATAATGTTGCAACAGCACGTATTTTTACGAATGCAATAGATACCGAAACACGAGGAATAGACTTAGTTATTTCGTATGATGCGCGTTTAGGTAAAGGAAAGTTAAACGCAAGTTTATCAGGAAATATTAACGAAACAAAGATTGTAGGTTATCATTTTCCAAGTGCTTTAACAATTCCAACAGAAGAATTTTTTGGTCCAGATCAGGTCAATATTATCGAGTCTTTAAGTCCAAAAACAAAAGCGACATTAGGATTAAATTATACAATTTCTGGTTTCAATTTCATGGTGCGTAATACGTATTTCGGAAAAGTGATAAAAGATGGTTATCCTTGGGGAAGTGTACAAGAACATACAGGAAAAGTAGTAACAGATGCTTCAATTGGATATGATATTACGAAGAACTTCAACTTTACAATAGGTGCAAATAATCTTTTTGATGTTTTTCCAGATAAACAAGTGTATGAGAATTCTTATTATGGAGTTTTCCCACATGCACCGGTACAAATGGGAATGACAGGAGCGTATTATTTTGCTCGTGCAAGTTTTAAATTTTAAACAATAATAAAATATTCAAAGTGTCAATTTTAATGTAAATTAAGCATTCAATTGGCACTTTTTTGTGTATGGCACATTCAAAAATTGGTTGGAAAACCGCAGCAGCATTAGTTATTTCGAATATGATTGGAACTGGTGTATTTACCAGTTTAGGTTATCAAATTTCGGATCTAAAAAACACAACTTCCATATTATTATTGTGGTCGATAGGAGGAGTTTTAGCTTTAATAGGTGCTTTTATTTATTCGGAATTAGCTTCAAAATTCAAACAATCAGGAGGAGATTATATTTATTTATCCCGTACATTTCATCCACTTTTTGGTTATTTATCAAGTTGGATTTCTTTGTTCGTAGGTTTTTCAGCTCCAATATCATTAGCCGCTTTGGCGATGGGAAAATACCTCAATATTTTTGGGTTAGATTTAGGAAAAGAATTTGCAATAGCAATGATATTGATTGTTGCAGTTTTTCAATCCTTTAGTTTAAATTTGAGTAGCAAGTTTCAGAATGTTTTTACCATTTTAAAAGTTGTATTTATAATTATTTTGATTGCTTTAGGTTTTTATTTCGTTCCAGCAGTTGAGCCTAATGCGGTGCTTTTTGATTCGACTTGGAAAAATGAATTATTTCTTCCTGCTTTTGCCACATCCTTGGTTTATGTAACATTTGCTTACACTGGTTGGAATTCTGCTTCTTACATTGTAGAAGAAATTGAACATCCCAAAATAAATTTACCAAAAGCATTGTTTATAGGCGTTGTTTTTGTGACAATTTCTTATGTTTTATTGAATTATGTTTTTCTAAAACATGCTTCGGCAATTTCATTAGCTGGACAAGAAAATGTGGCAAATATTTCGTTTGGTAATTTGCTTGGAAACAATGTAAAATGGGTAAGTTGTTTTATTGCGTTGCAATTAATAGCGACAATTAGCGGTTATTTGTGGATTGGTTCTCGATTGACACAAGCTACGGCTCGTGAGAATAAATTATGGAGTTTTATGGCAAAAGAGAACAAGAATAGAATTCCGGTTCGTGCAATTTGGGTACATACAGCAATTAGTATTTTACTGATTTTTTCTGGTGATTTTGAAGTTATATTTACTTACACTTCTTTTGTTTTACAAATTTTAGCAACCTTGGCTGTTTGTACTGCTTTTTTCATTAAACGAAGCGAATTAACGATTATAAAAAGTAATCTTTTTTATGTATTACCTGCTATATTTTTAGCCTTTAGTTTATATATCTGTTATTTTGTTTTGATGCAAAAACCAAAAGAAAGCTTATTCGGTTTAGGAATTATTGCACTAGGAATAATCTTATTCTATTTTGATAAACGAATCGAAAATAAAGATATTAAATAACAAAAAGCGAGAATTAGTTCTCGCTTTTTATTTTCAATAATTTTATCCACTGTTTTAAGTTTTGCCTTCTAAAAAGACCAAAATAACGTTGATTGTATGAGTTTACCCAAATAGAATTATCTTCACAATAAATGATAACAGTTTCAATATAATCTCGCTTTCTATAATTGTATTTGTAAAATATATTTTGCTCCGAGTATTCAAATAAAAACAAACCTTTTTCATCTAATGATTGTGTGAAATTCGGTTGTCGCTTCGCTAATTCTTTTATTAAGTTGATATTTTCTTTTAAAGGTTTTGATGTTTTAATTTCGATAAAAAATCGATCATTAATCGTTGTAATTATTCGTATTAAATAAATAACGATGATAAGTATAAAAATAACATTGATTTTATATACAGAATAAGTAAAAAATACAATTAAAAGAAACATCAATCCAAAATCTAAATAATTCCAAATTTCAAATGGTAAAAAATATTTTCCATTCAGTTTTTTCAATTTCGAATGTTGTTTCGTTGTAAAAAGATTATCTGTATTCATAATTTAAAGTAATAGATTTATCTTAAAAATAAGAAGAATTTCATAATTTAAAAATAATAGCTATAATTGATAATTTTACATAGTATTTATTAATTAAAGAAATTTCATTGATGTAAGTTATACATTCGAATCATTTTTGTAATTTTGCAATCTCAAAAAATAAGTAATAAATACAAATCAATAAAATGGCAAACATTACATTTACAATGATTAAGCCTGATGCGGTTGCAAAAGGACACATCGGAGATATTTTAAAAGACATTACTGACGCTGGTTTCAAAATCAAAGCGGCTAAAATGACTCAATTAGCGAAACAAGATGCAGAGGCATTTTACGCTATTCACGCAGAGCGTCCTTTCTTTAAGGATTTAGTTGAGTTTATGACTTCTGGACCAATCGTTGCTGCAGTTTTAGAAAAAGACAACGCAGTTGCTGATTTCCGTACGTTAATCGGTGCAACAAACCCAGCAGAAGCTGCAGAAGGAACTATTCGTGCTAAATATGCAGAATCTATCGATGCTAACGCTGTTCACGGTTCTGATTCTGACGAAAATGCTGCTATTGAAGCTTCTTTCCACTTTGCTGCGAAAGAAATTTTCTAATCGAATAAGATTACAAAACATCATATAAATCCTTCCGAAAATATTCGGAAGGATTTTTTTTGGCTTAAAATTTACTTACCTTTAAATCAAATTCTAAAAAATGAAAAAAATAATTTTAGCCACATTTACAATCGCAGCTTTTGTTGTGTCAAGTTGTAAAAATGAAAAAGAACCAGTAAAAAATGAAGTAGAAAATGTTGAAGATTCTTTGAAAGTAGAAGCAAAAACAGCAGAAAATTCTATTCAATTTGAAGGGACATATAAAGGAATTTTACCTTGTTACGAAAAAGATTGCAAAGAGGTTGAAATGGAAATAAAATTATTACCAAATAAAGGGTATGTATATTCTACAAAGCGTTTGGGAAAAGATGATCATGCCATTATGACGACAGGAACTTTTCAGTTTAAAGAAGATGGAAATACAATTGTTTTTCCTGAAATAGCTAATGTTCCGAATGCTTTTTTGATAGAAGAAGGAAAAATTATTCAGTTAGATAAAAATCAAAAGAAAATAGAAACAGCAGATTCTGTTAAATTTGAATTGAAGAAAGAATAAATACAAAAAGGTTTCAATATGAAACCTTTTTATTTATTATTTGGTAGTATCACACAAACTGTGTAAGAAGAAAAGTTATTCTGAAAAATTATGAGCCTTACAGCTCAAATAATTTTTCGGAGATAACTTTTTATTATTTTTAAACGTTACATAGTTATGATCGACAAAGAAGATTTATTAAACAGTAAGGATTTTTACAAGTCCTTTAAGAATGGAGAGGATTTAACATCCTTCTTCAAGGAGCTGTACAAGAAAGCAGTTGAACATATGTTGGATGCTGAACTAGATAGTCATCTAGACAATGAAAAACATGCCAGAAGCAAAGATGGAAATTATCGAAACGGACATGACTCCAAGAAAATAAAATCCGCTTTTGGTGAATCAGAAATTAAGGTTCCTCGTGATAGAAAAGGCAGTTTTGAACCTGCTTTAGTTCCCAAAAGACACAATATTATCGATGGTTTAGAAAATATTATTATTTCATTTTATGCCAAAGGAATGAGTGTTTCGGACATCGAAGAACAGATCAAAGAAATGTACGATTTTGATATTTCAACATCAACAATATCACGAATTACTAACGCTGTTGCCAGTGAAGTTGTTGCTTGGCAAAACCGACCGTTAGACGATTTATACTTGATTGTTTGGATGGATGGAATTGTTTTTAAAGTTCGAGAAAATTCAAAAGTCATCAATAAAACCATTTATTTAGCCGTTGGTTTAAACCGAGAGGGAAGAAAAGAAGTGTTAGGCATGTGGCTTGGAAAGAATGAGAGTTCCAGTTTTTGGATGAGTGTTTTGACCGATTTAAAAGCTCGTGGTGTTGAAGATATTCTCATTACATCAACCGATAATTTGAACGGATTTACCCAGACTATTCGCTCTGTTTTTCCAGAATCGCAAACTCAAATTTGTGTGGTTCATCAGATTAGAAACGCTTGCAAATATGTGGTTTGGAAAGACAGAAAAGAGTTTTCTGCCGATATGAAACACATTTATACAGCATCCAACAAAGACGCCGCAAAAGCTGCTTTGGACGATTTTGCAACAAAATGGGAAAGTAAATATTTGTACGCCATTCAATCCTGGAGAAATAATTGGGATGAATTAACCGTATTTTTTGAATTTCCGCTAGAAATCCGTAAAATCATTTACACCACTAATTTAATTGAAAATCTAAACGGAAAAATTAGAAAATACACTAAAAATAAAATGTCATTTCCTACCGATGATGCTGTCTTAAAGTCTGTTTATCTGGCACTCAAAGAGTCCACTAAAAAATGGACTATGCCAATCCATAATTTGGGAATTGTTTTAAACCAATTTATGCTTATTTTTGAAAATAGGCTCAGATTATAAAATCTAAGCCCTAACTTTTCTACTTACACACTTGATGGGATAGTGTCTATTATTTAGAATAATATACAAATTTAATGATATGCTGAAATAAATTCAGTTTGATATCTATTCATTCAAATAACCCTACCTCAATTCCAATCTACAAACGAAGTTTACTTTATCTTGATTGACAATTTTGAACTGAATTAAATGCTCCGTTTCTAATTTCTGAATTTCTATTTCGTCGTGTAAACTTAATTCTTTCAAGTAATTCATATCAATCGCTTTGATACGATGTTTTAATATAATTTCAGGATCAATAGTATTCAAGCACCAATCCAAATATTTGGTGTTATTCGCATGTTTTACAATATCTAAATCTGAAAACTGAACTTTATATTGAATAACTTCAGTCGGTTCAAAATCAATGTTCAAAATCGAATTATCGATTTCAGTTGGTTTTAAGTCAGGGAATCGTTCGATGTGAGACGAATCAATTTGGGGAATATCTGGACGACGTTTTTCGGTATTGAAAACCGCCCACAAACTCGAAGCTCCAATCAGTTTTTGACCATTTTTCTCGATTGTAAAATCACGAATAGATTTTGCTCCTTTCAAAGCTTCAATCCATGTTTTCACATCAACAAAATCTGTCCAAGAAGGTAATTCGTCAATTTCTATTCGAAGTCGATTCATTACCCAAGATTGATTAAATTCTTGTAAATCAAAGAAGCCTAACCCTCCTTTTATAGCGTGTTCTGAAGCTGTTAACTGAAAAAGATTTGCCATTTCGGTCAATTTCATTTTTCCAGTAGGATCGCATTGAGAAAAAAATATTTCCCAATTTTTAGTGAAAATGGATTGAAAATCTTCTGCAATTGGCATTTGCTAAATTTTGAGTTAGAATAGGAGTAAATTATTTACCTAATTTCTTTTTCATGTCTGCCATCATTACAGCAGCAACACCAGCTTCTACACCTTTGTTACCGTGTTTTCCACCAGAACGATCGATAGATTGTTGCTCGTTTTCATCTGTTAAAACACAAAAAATGATTGGCATGTTATGCTTGATATTTAAATCTTTTACACCTTGTGTTACACCTTGACAAACATAATCAAAATGCGCTGTTGCTCCACGAATTACGCAACCAACAACAATAATTCCATCTAATTCGGGATGAGTTTGCGCAACTTTATCTGCTCCATAAATTAACTCGAAACTACCAGGAACTTCGTATAATGTTACATCATTCGGATTTGCACCTAAATCAATCAAGGTATCTTTTGCACCATCTCGTAAGTTAAATGTGATATGATTGTTCCATTCTGAGGTGATAATCGCAAATTTAGAACCTGCTACATTAGGTAATTCTGCTTTATTATATTGAGATAAATTTTTATTTTCTGTTGCCATTTTGTTTCTAATTTGAATGGTAAAATTACAAAAATGATTTAGGATAAACTTTGATTTGAATCAATAAAAAAGCCGAACAATTTGTTCGGCTTTTAACTATTATCTTAAAGTGAATTATTTCGCAGTTTCAGAAGCGTATTTTAAACGCTCAATAAATTTTGCAGTTTCACCATTGTTTGCATTTGGATATTTATCCTCTAAAGCTTGGAAATATTTTAAAGCATCAACATTTTTACCTAATTCCATTGCAATTTCACCTGCTTTTGTGTAGTAAGTTGATTGTAAAGTCTCAACTTCTGTTGCTTCTGCAGCCTTTACATAGTAAGGTAAACCTTCTTCTAATTTGTTAGAAGCAACTAATGCGTTTCCTAACATACCATATTTTTGCGCTAACATCACATTGTCATCTGTATCAAAATCTTCTAATAATTTTACAGCAGACGCATAATCTCCTAATTTATAATAAGAACTTGCCGCTTTGAAACGAGCTAAATTACCAGCGTCAGTATTTCCATATTCATCAACAATTTGTTGTAAACCTTGAAAACTTCCTGCGCTACCATTAAGCGCTACGTTAATAGAATCTTGATCAAAAAGACGTTCTGCTTGAACCATTTCTTTGAAAGCGTCTTCTGATTTAGGTTCTACGACTAATTTTAAGTAAGCAAAATAACCTAAAACAGCTACAATAATTACTCCTAAACCAATACCAATTGCTTTAGCATATTTTTCAACAAAAAACTCTACGTTGAAAGCTGTTCTATCTAATTTTTCTACGAATTGCTCTGTAGCGAATTCTTCTTTTTTATTATTTTTTGCCATTTTAATAATTTACGAGGTTGCAAAAATACAATTTGGAACAAATATATCCAATAAATTTATTTACAAACAACCTTTTAGAATAAATATGCCACTGATAAGTTTAACATTTGTGGACGATTTTCTGTTTGAAATTGTCTTCCATTAGAATTTGCAATGTCAGAACCAATTTTTCCTAAACCAAATTCGTAACGTAGATCGAATAATAATTTAGAAACTTCTACACCAGCACCAATTTGCATTCCTACGTTAAACTCGTCTTGCTTTGCAGTTGTGAAATCTTTTACAGAAAGTTTGTCATCAAAATAGTAAGAGAAAACAGGACCTGCTTGAATATGACCGATTCCTAAAAATCTTTTTCCAACATTTACTGGAATATCCATACGTTTTTTAGTTACATCAAGTTTTTGTCCATCAACATCATATTCATTTTTAAATTGAGTATACAATAATTCTGGTTGAATATAAATACCTGCCAAAGAAACACGTGCTAAAGCACCTGCTTGAAATCCTGTAGCAGCTTTTCCATCTCTTTTGAAAATGTTACCAGCATCGCTCCATACTTCTCCTTTATCTGTATTGAAAACAGCTCCACCTTTTATACCAAAATTGATGTTTTGCGCCATTGCAAAATTGGTCGATAAACCTACAATTGCAGTTAAAATTAATTTTTTCATAGAATTTTTATTTTTATTGATTTTTATTGTTGTTCTTTTAATAAGGCTTCTCTCAGCTTTTTGAAAAGATTTGACGAATATACAAAATCAATTACATTTGGATTATCAGCTACAAGAATCTCATCTTTTGTACCTTCCCATTCCAAGAAACCATTTTTTAAGAAGACGATATGATCACCAATTTCCATTACCGAGTTCATATCATGTGTATTAACGACGGTAGTTGTGTTATATTCTTTTGTGATATCGTATATTAATTGGTCGATAACTAAAGCTGTTTTTGGATCTAAACCAGAATTTGGTTCGTCGGCAAACAAATATTTTGGATTATTTACAATAGCACGCGCAATAGCCACACGTTTTTGCATTCCTCCAGAGATTTCTGACGGAAATTTTTTAAGCGCTGTACGCGCAATTTCTACACGATCTAATACTTCTCTTGCGCGTTTTTCTGCATCTGCATTTGACATATCTGAAAACATTTCCAATGGGAATTTTACATTTTCGACTATATTCATAGTATCATATAAAGCAGAACCTTGGAAAACTACGCCAATTTCTGAACGTAATCGTTGTTTTTCCTTGTAATCGAATTCGATCATATTATCGCCTTCATACAAAATTTGACCAGAAGTTGGTGTTAATAAACCAATCAAGTTTTTCAAGAAAACAGTTTTTCCAGATCCACTTTGACCAATAATCAAACTAACTTTTCCTTTTTCGAATGTAACAGAAAAACCTTTTAATACTTCAACTGCATCGAACGATTTTCTGATTTCTTTTACCTCAATCATTAACTTAAAATTGTTTGTGTTAATATTAAGTTGATCACAATAATTGCAATTGATGTCCAAACAACTGCTGTTGTTGCTGATCGTCCAACTTCTAACGAACCTCCTTTTACTTTATAACCATAATAAGCAGGAATTGTTGCGATAACAAAGGCAAAAACCATTGTTTTAACAAATGTATAAACAAATAATTTGGTAGCCATGTTCATTTGTAAACCTGTAATAAAGTCGGCTGCAGACCATAATTTTGTGAAAACACCAATGTAATAACCTCCCAATAATCCAAATCCGATCGAAATCATGACTAATAATGGATTGAAAAATACACAGGCGATAATTTTGGGTAAAATTAAAAAGTTTGCAGAATTGATTCCCATCACATCTAATGCATCAATTTGTTCGGTAACACGCATTGTTCCAATACTTGAAGCGATATACGAACCAACTTTACCAACTAAGATTAATGACATAATAGTTGGAGCAAACTCTAATACCAAAACGACCTTGGTTGCATAACCAATATAAGCATCTGGTACAGGAATGGAAGCTCCTTGAAAGTTTTGAGCCATTTGTATTGCTACTACAGCTCCCATAAATGTAGAGATAAAGGTTACAATTCCTAATGAGTTGACACCTAAATCATATATTTCTCTAACAGTCAATTTCCAGAAAACACTCAGTTTTTGAGGTTTACTAAATACTTTACCCATAAGCATAAAGTATGACCCTATATTTTCGATTAGTTTCATTACGACAAAATTAATATTTTTATTGGAAAGGCTTTTTATTTATCTTGCACAATGTGAATTTAGAACATTTAATTTCTTATCTCCCTCATAATGCAGACTTGTATGTGAAAAAATGGTTAGAAAGCCATTATATTACACTTAAAATTACAAGAAGAAGAGAAACGAAGTTGGGAGATTATCGCAAATTGGTCGAAAATAATCGTCATCAAATTACAGTAAATGGCGACCTAAACCCGTATGCTTTCTTTTTTGTTTTTACGCACGAAGTAGCTCATCTCAAAACTTTTGTTCAATTTGATTCGCGTAAAATAAATCCGCACGGAAAAGAGTGGAAAACTATTTTTGGTCATTTGTTGTTAGAATCTTTACATATTTATCCCGAAGAGTTGCAACCTTATATTCTTCATCATGCAAAACATCCGAAAGCGAGTTTGGGAGCGGATATTAATATTTCAAAATATATTATAGATGATAAAAATCCTACTCAAATATATTTAGAAGATTTAGAAGATGGCACAGTATTTTCGATAGGAAAAAGAGTCTTTAAAAAAGAATCTAAACGAAAATTAAGGTATCTTTGTTTAGAGTTGAAAACCAAGAAAAAATATTTGATAAACGCGACTGCTACCGTAAATAAACTTTAAAGAACAATCATGAATAACAAAGACAACTACGCTATTATACTTGCCAGTGGAACAGGAGTCAGATTATGGCCTCTGAGTACGATAAAAAAACCAAAACAGTTTCATGATTTACTAGGAATTGGGAAAACTTTTATTCAATTAACTTATAATCGATTAAAAAAAGTTGTTCCACAAGAAAATATTTTCATTGTTACGATACAAGATTATAAAGAAATTGTAAAAGAACAATTACCAGAGTTTAATGAGAAAAATTTTATCATTGAACCAAGGGTAATGAACACAGCGGCGTGTAATTTGTTAGCTGCAATGACTATTCAACAACTTAATGCAAATGCTAAGTTAATTATTTCACCTTCGGATCACTTTATTTTTGATGAAGATGAATTTGCGGCTAAAGTAAAAATTGCTTTCGAAGATGCTGACAATGATCGATTAATTACATTGGGAGTAGCACCAACTCGACCAGATGTTAATTATAGTTATATTCAGTTTATAGAGCATCCAACACCTATTAAAAAAGTGAAATCGTATATCGATAAGCCTGATTTAGAATTTGCAGAATCTTTTATTACAAGTGGTGAATTTATTTGGAATACAGGAATCCTTATTTGGTCAGCAGATAGTATTGTAAAAGCTTTTCTACAGCATTTGCCATCTATGCAAGAAACTTTGAAAAAATATTTTGATCTTGATCAATCGTTACAAAATACAGAAACTTTAAAACCAATTTATACAACGTTAGATGTTACATCTATTAACAAAGGAATTTTGGAACAAGCAGATAATGTATACGTTATTCCTGCAACGTTTGGTTGGAGCGATATCGGAACTTGGTCTGCTATCAACGAGAAATATAAATACACAGGAGAAGATCAAGACGAAAATCAAAATACATTGTTGTGTAAACATTTTTCTGGTTATAATGCAAAGAACAATTTTATTTATTCCACAGAAGACAAAGCAATTATTATTGATGGTTTAGATGGTTATGTTGTAATTAATTCGGATAAAGGTCTGTTAATTTGTCCTCGAAGCAATGTACAAAATATCAAATCGTATGTAAGTGATTTGAAATTGCAGAAAAAAGGAGAAAAATATTGTTGATATAACTTCAAAACGACACTATCCCATCAAGTGTGTAAGTAGAAAAGTTAGGGCTTAGATTTTATAATCTGAGCCTATTTTCAAAAATAAGCATAAATTGGTTTAAAACAATTCCCCAATTATGGATTGGCATAGTCCATTTTTTAGTGGACTCTTTGAGTGCCAGATAAACAGACTTTAAGACAGCATCATCGGTAGGAAATGACATTTTATTTTTAGTGTATTTTCTAATTTTTCCGTTTAGATTTTCAATTAAATTAGTGGTGTAAATGATTTTACGGATTTCTAGCGGAAATTCAAAAAATACGGTTAATTCATCCCAATTATTTCTCCAGGATTGAATGGCGTACAAATATTTACTTTCCCATTTTGTTGCAAAATCGTCCAAAGCAGCTTTTGCGGCGTCTTTGTTGGGTGCTGTATAAATGTGTTTCATATCGGCAGAAAACTCTTTTCTGTCTTTCCAAACCACATATTTGCAAGCGTTTCTAATCTGATGAACCACACAAATTTGAGTTTGCGATTCTGGAAAAACAGAGCGAATAATCTGGGTAAATCCGTTTAAATTATCGGTTGCTGTAATGAGAATATCTTCAACACCACGAGCTTTTAAATCGGTCAAAACACTCATCCAAAAACTGGAACTCTCATTCTTTCCAAGCCACATGCCTAACACTTCTTTTCTTCCCTCTCGGTTTAAACCAACGGCTAAATAAATGGTTTTATTGATGACTTTTGAATTTTCTCGAACTTTAAAAACAATTCCATCCATCCAAACAATCAAGTATAAATCGTCTAACGGTCGGTTTTGCCAAGCAACAACTTCACTGGTAACAGCGTTAGTAATTCGTGATATTGTTGATGTTGAAATATCAAAATCGTACATCTCGCGAATCTGTTCTTCGATGTCCGAAACACTCATTCCTTTGGCATAAAATGAAATAATAATATTTTCTAAACCATCGATAATATTGTGTCTTTTGGGAACTAAAGCAGGTTCAAAACTGCCTTTTCTATCACGAGGAACCTTAATTTCTGATTCACCAAAAGCGGATTTTATTTTCTTGGAGTCATGTCCGTTTCGATAATTTCCATCTTTGCTTCTGGCATGTTTTTCATTGTCTAGATGACTATCTAGTTCAGCATCCAACATATGTTCAACTGCTTTCTTGTGCAGCTCCTTGAAGAAGGATGTTAAATCCTCTCCATTCTTAAAGGACTTGTAAAAATCCTTACTGTTTAATAAATCTTCTTTGTCGATCATAACTATGTAACGTTTAAAAATAATAAAAAGTTATCTCCGAAAAATTATTTGAGCTGTAAGGCTCATAATTTTTCAGAATAACTTTTCTTCTTACACAGTTTGTGTGATACTACCTTCAAAACATAAAAAAAGCGACTTGAAATTCAAGCCTCTTTTTTATATTTTGAAGTTTATTATCGTAATGTAATCACATTTTGACCAACTTTATAACCGTTTTGGTAAATATCGATTTTGTATTCTCCTTTCGGGAAATCATAGTCAACCCAATCAAAGGTTACACGCGAACCAGACATGCTGTTATAATTCACTTTTACACGATCAGAATAATCAATAGAAGCTCCAGAACGTAAAGTTGTTTCGCCTGAATTAGCACCTTTAAATTTACCTACTTCACCATCTGGTTTGTAAATTGTAACATAAAGTTCTTTTGTTTCAGAAGCTGCATTCAAGTTTTTATCCAAATCAAAAGAAACTCTCACTTTATCTATTCTTCGGGCTCTAGTTGTTTCAATTTCTTTTCCACTCGATTTTACACGCAAACCTTTTATCGTATAATTTGAAATTGATAATGTCGAATTAGTTTCTTTGATTAAGTTTTGATGATTTTCTTTCTCTTCGGTTAAATTTGTTTCAACTACTTTTTTCTGTTCAGTTAAATTCGAATTCTGAGAAGTTAATTCAGTATTTTTATGTGTTAATACTTTATTTTCATCTTTCAAACGAACAATTTCTTCTTTATAAACTTTAATATCTGCTTGCAAAGAGGTGATTAAACGTTTTGCACGATTTAATTCAAGACTTGTAATTTCTTCTTTATTAAGAATAGCCTGAATTTCTTTTTGTTTCTCTAAAATCAATCGATCTTGATAACTTAATGAAGAATCTTTTTTTACAACACGCGTTTTTGCATCGTCAAAATCAGATCTAACGAGGCGTAACTCTTGTTTTAAAATTTCTCTCGAACGCTCTAAATCATTAATATCAGTTTGCATTTCTACAGAAGATTTTGCATTCGCTTCTTTAGAATAAACAATATAAGCAACCGCCAATAATAAGGCAACTGCTAAAACTGCAATAATGATATTCTTTACGAACTCTTTTTTATGCTTTGGGTTAGTAGAGGGCTCGAGATCTTTATATTCAGTCATTTTATTAAATTCGTAGAATTTTTCTAAATGCAAAAATTAAACCATTTTTTTAAATAGCAACAAAAAGTTAAAATTTTAACATTTAACTCTACAAATGAATGCAGCAATTAGTTCGTTTCCTTTTTTATGTCTCCAGAAATTTCATCCAATTTATTTTCTGCATCAGTTTTCAATTCTTCAGCTTTTTCTTCTAAATCAGTTTTTTCTTCTTTAAATGTATCTTTCAAATCAGAAACTTTTTCTTTTACAAAAGCACTAGTTTCTTTCATTTGTTTTTCTGCGATATCTTTTACTTCGTTATAATCTTGTTTCGATCTTTCTTTAAAATCTCTAGCTGCTTCTTTCGATTGTTCTTTCAAATCACCCGAAGCATCTTTTATATTATTGATTGTTTTACGCGCAAAATCCGATGCGTCATCTGCAATCAATGTTCCTGCTTTTTTTACAGTTGCCGAAACATCGTCAAATTTATCTCCCGCAACATCAATCGCAGTTTCCGTTTTTCCTAAAATTCTTTTCAAAAAAGTTCTAAGTCCCATAATAATTTATTTTGTTGATTATTTTCACTTTAAATTTACAGCTTCATTCAATATAGTAGAATGAATTCAATTAAATTTTTATTTAAAAATATGGATTTCAACTATTTTAAACGATTTTATTTCGGAATTTTCATTCTTAGTTCATTAGCTATTTTTAGTTGTAATCCGAATAAAAATCAAACCGAAACATCTCAAAATACTTTATCCGAAGTTATATCCTTCAAATATTCGACCAAAAACAAAAATTTTGTTAGTGCCCATCGTGGTGGAAGTGGAATACATAGTTTTCCAGAAAATTGTGTTGAAACTTTTGAATATCTTTTTCAAAAAGGAATACGAATTTTTGAGATTGATGTAGCTGAAACAAAAGACAAGCAATTAATTTTAATGCACGACAATTAGTTGCAACGAACAAGTACTGGGCGACAAGATGTCAATCAAGTCGACTTAAAAACGATTAAGGAATACTTTTTGGTAGATGATTTTGGACAACAAACGTCATACAAAATACCAACTTTTGCAAATGCGTTGAATTGGGGGAAAAATAAACCAATTTATTTTATGGTTGACATCAAAAAAGGTGTTGATTATCGTGATATTATTTCAACAATAGAACAAGCAAACATGCAAAAACGAGTTGTATTGGTGACTTATACAGTTGGACAAGCGAAGAAGTTGAATCAACTTGCGCCAGAAATGCTATTATCTGTTTCGATGCGAAACGAACGAGAATTTAATGAAATGATGAACAGTGGAATTCCGACTGACAAAATGGTTGCTTTTACAGGAACTCGACGCAATGACAAGTCATTTATAAACAAAATTCATGACAAAGATATTTTGGTCATTTTTGGTACATTAGGAAACTTAGATAAAAGTGCTTCTGCAAGAAATGGGCAACTTTATCGCGATTTAGAAAAAGATGGTGTAGATATTTTTGCTACAGATAGAGCAATAGATGTACATCAAACGATTAATAAAAATTAAATGGAAACAATATCACTTAAGGATTCAAATTATTTCTCAAAATTGATGCTAAATTATATCAATCAAGAAGAACATTTGAAAGACTTCTACAACCTATTTCCAACCAAAGAAAACTATATAAAACAAGCGAAAAATAAGCTTGAAAATTATAAAAATAGAGCAATTCTTGTTGACCAAGTTTCGAAACAATTGAGTCATTTAGATTTATCGGAAAAGCAACAAAAAAATCTACAAAAATTAAGAGAAAAGAATACAGTAACGATTACGACTGGGCATCAATTAAATTTATTTACTGGTCCAATTTTCTTTTTTTATAAAATTTTGCAAGTCATCAAAGCATGCGAGGAATTGAATAATGAACAAAGTGAAATCAATTTTGTTCCGATATTTTGGATGGCGACAGAAGATCATGATTTTGAGGAAATCAATCATTTCAAATTTGGTGATCGCATTATTCATTGGGAAAAAGATTTTGGCGGGCCAGTTGGGCGTTTGTCTACAGAAGGTTTGCAAGATGTTTTCAATTCTTTTTTGACACTTTTACCAAACGGAAAAAAGAAAACGGAATTACAACATTTGATTGAAGCGTCTTATTTATCGAATGAAAACTTGACTGATGCAACAAGAAAATTGGTGCATTTATTGTTCAAAGAACTTGGATTGTTGATGATTGATGGAGATGATAAAGAATTGAAAAAAATCATGATTCCGACGTTTGAGAAAGAATTAATTCAGTCAACATCATTCAAAAAAGTAATTCCTCAGAATGAGAAATTAGAACAATTGGGTTATTCTATTCAAGTGAATCCTCGTGAAATAAATTTATTTTATATCGATCAAAATAATTCGCGAGAACGTATTGTTGAACAAAATGGAACGTATTTTGTCAATAACACTTCAATCAAATTTTCGAAAGAAGAAATTATTGCCGATTTACATCAAAATCCAGACAAGTTTAGTCCAAATGTGATTTTAAGACCATTGTACCAAGAAACAATTTTACCAAATGTTGCTTATGTCGGTGGCGGAGGTGAAATGGCTTATTGGCTGCAATTGAAAGAAATGTTTAACGAATTTGAAATTGATTTTCCGCTTTTAGTTTTGAGAAATTCTTTGCTAATAAGAACTGAAAAACAATACGAAAAGCAACAAAAATTAAATTTATCGAACGAAGATTTATTTTCGAATAGTTTAACGATCACAAAAAAACGAGCGATTAATTCATCAGAAATAGCACCAAAACTTCCTGAACTGGAAAATGAGTTGAAAAGTATTTTTGATCGATTAGAACATTTGAGTTCGTTAACAGAATCTTCTTTTTCGGATATGATACAAGCGCAGCGTACAAAACAATTGAAAGGTTTTGAAAAAATTAAACAACGTTTGGTGCATGCAGAAGTAAAAAAGAACGAAGATTTATTGAAAAGAATTGAGCAATTATTGAATGATCTTTCTCAACAAAATGGATTGCAAGAACGCGTGAAAAATTTTTCTGATTTTGATTACATTAATGTACAGTATTTCATTGATTTTATTGAAGATAGTCTTCTACCTTTCGAGTTTGAGTTTATCATAAATACGTTAAAGGAAGAACTCTAAACAAAACATAATTTGTATATTTACAACGAAAATTCATCTAAATGAAAAAAATATTAGCTTTATTGTTATTTGTTGGTGCATCAGCACTTTATGCTCAACAAAAAACGCATACAGTTCAAGCAAAAGAAACCGTTTACGGAATTTCGAAACAATATGGTGTTTCGCAAGAAGAATTGTATAAAGCCAATCCTAAAATTGAAAAAAATGGGATTCATCCAGGTGATTTGATTGTGATTCCAGGAAAAGGAACTACGACAACCAAACCAACTGAAACCAATACAACAAGTACGCCAACACAAAGCGCAAATACTTCGGACGATAATTATCAATATGTCACAATAGAACCGAAAGAAACGGTTTATAATTTGACAAAAAAATATAAAATTTCGGAAGAAACATTGAATTCTTTAAATCCTCAAATCAAAGAAAGAGGATTAGAAATTGGTGATGTGATTAAACTTCCGAAAGCGGTAAATAACAAAGTTTTTTCTGTTCCAAAAGGAACTCATTTAATCAAAAAAGGAGAAACGTTGTACACGTTAGCCAAACAATATAATGTAAGTGTTGACGATTTTTATGCAGAAAATCCTGCTTTACAAACTGGTGTAAAAGAAGGAATGGTCGTAACGATTCCAAAAAAATCTGGTTCGGCTGTTATTGAAGAAAATACGATAAATTATGTTGTTCAGAATGGAGATTCTGCTTACGGAATTTTAGAAAAATACAACACAAATTTAGATGAATTATTGCGTTTAAACCCTGAATTGATTAATGGATTAAAAGCTGGAATGACGCTAAGAATTCCTTTGCAGAAAGGAGCAAAAATTATCAAATACGGAACTGCAGGAAAGTTGAAACGTGCAAACGATAACGAAATTAATGTTGCTATTATGTTACCTTTTGATGTTGCGAATAATCCACAACTGAAAAATTCACAAGCGATGCAATTTTTTACTGGAGCTAAATTGGCATTAACACGTTTAGCAAAAAAAGGTAAAAATGTTAATGTAAAAGTTATTGATACGAAAAGTGGAAATCTACAAGATATTTTATCGACAACAGATTTTAGTAAAACAGATGCAGTTATTGGACCTTTGAATACTTCTGATGTAACAGAAGTTGCAAATTTCTTTAGCAATTCTGGTATTGCAGTAATTTCTCCATATGCAAATGACGATTCGTTAAATTCTTTTAATGATTTGTTGATTTCTAATCCAAAAGATGAAGTGATTGCCGATCAAATTATTGAAGAAATAGGGAAAAACTTCGCTGGAGAACAAGTTTATTTATTGACAAATCGCGACGATCAAGAGTTAGCAAGTTATACAAAAAAGCAATTGGAAAAGCAGTTAAAAGCAAATGTTGTAATTGTTGACAATGCTGCTAAAATTGTACAACCGCACGATAAAGTAAATGGAGAAGATTATTATACGCCAATTATTACTGTTTTGGTTGGAGATGATGATAATTTAGGAAAGCAATATTTAGAAAAATTAAAAACATTTAATAAGGATAATATCAAAGCATACGGAATAAAATCTGTTTCCGTTTATGATGTTTATAATCCAGATAATGCAAAAAATATTGATGCTTTCCGTGAATTTGGTTTTGTGTTTAGTACAGCACGATTAATGAATACGAGAGATACAGAAGTTCAAAGTGTTATCAAAGACTTTAAAGATGTTTATTGTGAATTTCCGACACGTTACGAACAATTAGGATATGATGTAACGTATGATATTGTAGATAGAATGAATAACAAAGGAGATGTTACAAATAATATTACAACAGAAAATACTCGTTTAGCGTCTAAATTTGCCTACAAAAAAATAAGCGGAAGTAAAGCTTACACAAACGATGCAAGCCGAATTGTACGTTTACCTAAAAAATAATTTTAGTTATAAAAAATCATATTAAAAAGCGATATTCAAAACGAGTATCGCTTTTCTTTTTCTCAAGATTTTGAATTAAAACTTCGAATTGAACGGATTTTTTCTAAATTTGGATATGCACAAACTTAAAGACAATTTACTCGTAAAAGTTATTCTTGCCATTGTACTTGGAATTGCACTAGGCGGAATAATACCAGAAGCTATTGGTCGTATTTTTATGACATTCAATGATTTTTTTAGCGAATTACTTAACTTTTTAATTCCATTAATTATTGTTGGATTAATCGTTCCATCGATAGGAAGATTAGGACAAACAGCCGGAAAGTTATTATTAACAACCGTTTTGATTGCTTACGGATCAACTATTTTTTCTGGATTATTAGGCTACTCTGTGAGTATGTCTGTGTTTCCAGGTTTATTAGAACATCAAACAGGACAAATTAATTTAGCCGAAAAAGCAAAAGAATTTATACCATATTTCTCAATAGAATTTCCACCATTATTTGATGTCATGCCAGCGTTGGTATTTTCATTTCTTTTTGGAATAGGCTTATCACGATTAAAAGATTCAACTTTTGGAAAATTTGCAGATGATTTTGAAGCAATTATTACCTATTTAATCCAAAATTTAATTATTCCATTATTACCAATTTTCATTTTTGGAATTTTCTTGAACATGTCATATTCAGGTCAAGTTGTAACGATTATGAATGTTTTCTTAAAAATTATTGGTGTTATTTTTATCCTTCATGTACTTTTATTAGTAATTCAGTTTGTAATTGCAGGAACTGTAGCAAAGAAAAATCCTTTCAAAATGCTGAAGCTAATGTTACCAGCATATTTTACAGCTTTGGGTACACAATCTTCTGCAGCAACTATTCCTGTTACAATCGCACAAGTAAGAAAAATTGGTGTTCGTGAAGAAATTGCAAATTTTGCTGTTCCATTATGTGCAACAATTCACTTATCAGGCTCGATGTTAAAAATTGTATGCTGTTGTTTAGCGTTAATGTTAATTCAAGGAATGGAAATTGATTTTGTTCAATTTTTAGGATTTATGATGATGCTTGGTATTGCAATGGTTGCGGCGCCTGGAGTTCCTGGTGGTGCAATTATGGCTGCAATTGGTATTATCGCTTCGATGTTAGGATTTAATGCAGAAAATCAAGCTTTGATGATTGCTTTGTATATTGCAATGGATAGTTTTGGTACTGCAGGTAATGTGACTGGAGATGGCGCTATTGCTGTGACATTAAATAAATTATTTAAAAAAGAAGTTCAATAAAAATAAAATTTTAATCAAATAAAAAAGAGTTCCAAAATTATTTTGGAACTCTTTTTAGTTTTAAGTGTATTTAAATAAATGAAGATTATTATTTTTATTGTAAACCAATTCCTCCACCATTTTGCTCAGTTTTATTCTGTTGAGCTTCGGCTCTAGATTTAACTTTTCCTCCAAAATTGTAAGTAAATCCTAAGTAAGCGGTTTGAGATTCCCAATTGAAGTTTGCATATCCATTATACGGGTCATCCATATGAACTCTTGCACGCATCGTTTTGAATACATCATTAACACGAGCTGATATAGATGCTTTTCCTTCCATAAATGTATAACGTAAACCTAAGTCCATACGCCACATTTCAAGCATTTCTCCTTGTAAAAATTTAGTTCTACCTCTAAAGAATCCAAATTGTTGTAAACTTAATTTTTTAGATAAATTATACGTATTATTCATACGAGCAGAAAATACATTTGCAGTAATTTTCTTGTGGTCATTTTGCATTTCAGAAGAAGTGAAGTCTCCTGCTAAATAGACATTCATCCATTTCGCTAGTTTATAATTCCAACTTGCTTCAACTCCAAATTTATTTACTTTGTCATAGTTTAAATTGTATTGAATGATTGCTGATTCAATATCTTCATCTTTTTTGAACGATTGGATAATATTATCTTTTACACTTCTGTAAAATAAATTCGCAGAAATAGAACCTTTTGTTAATTGTTTTAAATAACCAATTTCATAAGAATCTGTATATTCGGGACGAAGATTAGGATTTCCTTCACTTGACATTAATGCAGTCGAATATTGCGGAACGGGAGTTAATTGATAAATTCCTGGACGATTAATTCTTCTACTGTAATTCAGCGATAATTGTGCTTTTTCTGTCAAATCATATGTTAAAAAAGCAGAAGGGAATAAATCGGTATAATCTTTTTTCAAAGTTCCTGCTTCATTTGGAGAATAAAACCAATCTGCATTGTCTTCAACGCGCTCTAAACGTAATCCAACTTGAGCACCAAACTTATTAAACTTTTGTTTGTAATTTGTGTAAGCAGAATAAAACGAACGATCGAACTGAAAATCTACCGACGGATTGAATATATTTCCATTAAGTGGATTTGTCATTTCTTTAGTAGAATTCATATCATTATCATTTGATTCTTTACGATATTGTACACCAGCTTCTAATTTTCCAGCATTCTCAATTTGATTTGTATAATCTAAATTAACACGAGTTGTTTGTGTTTTATCGTAACGGAATTCTTGGTAAAATTCGTCTTTAGGAAATGTATTCGTATAATCTCTATCATCATCCTCTTTGTTTATCGAATAAAAAGCGTCTAAAACAAGATTGTGATCTTTTTTATTAAAATCTAATTTATAGTTTAAACTATAATCAGAACTTCTTGAATCTGACCAAATATCATTTGTATTTAATTTATTAAAATTAGTTTTTAAAACATTTGTATTAATAAAAGCAGCATGATTACCATCCCATTGATTTGTATAAATCGTTAAAGCATTTTTGTCATTGATAAACCAATCAAAACCTGCTTTATATGATAAGTTTCTATTTTTTGTATTTTGAATATCGAATAATTGATCAATTTTGTCATCATAATTACGACCAATGCCATTTTGTTTTGATGGACGATCAGCGTAATTAATATTTCCAAATAAGTTGAACTTTCCTACATTAATATTTGTATTCAACGATGTGTTGAAACGGCTTTTTTTCCCTTGTTCATAACCTGCTATCAACCCAATGTTATAACCTTTTTTAGTTCCTTTTACTAAAACAATATTGATGATTCCAGAATTTCCGTCTGCTTCATATTTTGCTGAAGGATTTGTAATAATTTCAATTCGTTGGATTTGATTAGAAGGAATTTGTTTTAATAATTGTGCTGCCGATTGAGATGAAGGTTTACCATCTACAAAAACTTTGACATTTTCGTTACCTCTCAATGATAAAGCACCTGTTTGTTGATCTACATTAACAGACGGAATATTATTAAGTACTGATGCAGCATCAGATCCTGCAGAAACTAAATCATTCCCTACTTCAACTACGCGTTTATCTATTTCATTACGATACTGTGAAGTTTGAGCACGTACAAATGCTCCTTTTAATTCTACAGTTTCAGTTTTTTCTGTTTGTAAAATGATATTTCCAAGATTTAATTCACCACCTTTTACTTCTGCAGTTGTAACAGATTGTTGATAGCCAAATTCTGTAATGACTAAGCGATAATTTCCATCTTCTAAATCAGGAATCTCGAAAGACCCATCTTCATTTGCATAAACTTCATCGAATAATTCTTTTGAATCTGCTTTATAAATTTGAATTGCAGCCATAGAAACGGCTTCGTTCTTAGTGTTTTCAATCTTTCCTTTCACAGGATGATGTTCTTGCGAAAAACCGTAAATAGAGCATACGGAGAAAAGAATAGCTAAAGTAATTTTATTTAATCTCATAGTTAATATATTTTAATAGTACTATGTTTTACATAATACATAGTTACAATAGTTCGTACATTTTCTTAATTAGACGCAAGTGTTTAAAAAATGTTACAAGTATTTTAAATTTTTTTTAAAATTTTATTTCCTCGACTGAAAAACTTACTTTTATCATTCATTTAATACTAACCAATAAAATTGCTAAAACATTGAGTTCAATTGTCATATTAGGTGCAGGGAATGTTGCATTTCATTTAACGCGAGCATTAATCGAGAATACGTGTAATGTTCGACAAATATTCAATAGAACATTAGAGCATGCCAAAGAAATTGGTGAAGCAAATAGAATTTCGTACACCGATAGAATTTCTGAAATTGAAAAAGCAGATATATATATTATTGCAAGTGCAGATTCTGGAATAGAAGAATTTTCGCATTATATTCCATATGATGATGTGTTGGTGGTGCATACTTCTGGTTCTTCACTAATGTCGGTTTTGAAAGGAGATTATCGCAAAGGTGTTTTTTATCCATTGCAAACTTTTTCGAAAGAAAGAACAATGCGTTACGACAATATTCCATTTTTTATCGAAGCTGAAAATGCTGAAGATTTAAAAATACTAAATGATTTAGGTAATCGAATTTCGAATGAGGTTCATGAACTAAATTTTGCAAGTAGAATGCAAGTGCATATGACTGGTGTTTGGGCGAATAATTTTGTCAATCATTTATATTATATCGCAGGAAATATTTGCGAGCAAAATAATGTTCCGTTCGATGTTTTATTACCTCTTATACAAGAAACATCAAATAAAGTAATCGAAATGAGTCCGAAAGATGCACAAACTGGGCCAGCAAAACGTGGAGATCAAGTGATTATTGATCGCCATTTAGAAGCTTTACAAGACGATTCGAGATTATTACAAATTTACCAAATATTGACAGATTCAATCAAGCGAGTTTACGAAAAATGATAAGTTATAAAGAGAAACTAAATAACATTAAAACTGTTATTTTAGATGTAGATGGAGTTTTGACAGATGGAAATTTAATTTTATTACCAACTGGAGAAATGGTGAGAACTATGAATACACGCGATGGTTATGCAATGCAATTAGCTATCAAACAAGGAATACGAATTGCAGTAATTACAGGCGGAAGAGATGAAGCTGTGGTGAATCGTTTAAAATATTTAGGTTTAACAGATATCTACGTGAATAAACGTGATAAAGTTGAAGCTTTCGAAGATTTACTTTTTTCTTATGGTTTAGATCCCGATGAAATTGCTTATATGGGCGATGATTATCCAGATTTAGCTGTGATGAATTTAGTAGGATTATCAGCTTGTCCAAACGATGCTTGCATGGATGTGCGTAAAGCTTCGGAATATATTTCGCCAGAAAATGGTGGAAAAGGTTGTGTTCGCGATTTATTGGAACAAATCTTAAAAGTTCAAAACAAATGGTATAATGCAGAAGAAATTGCTTCGGTATAAAAGAATTTACAATGTTATTAACAGAAAAATTTAAAGATACCAATATCATTTTGGCATCACAATCGCCAAGAAGAAAAGAACTTTTAGCAGGATTAGGATTACAATTTTCGACAATTTCATTAGATATCGACGAAACATTTGATCGTAACGAATTCAAAAAAGAACAAATCACAGAATATCTTTCTGCAAAAAAAGCACAAGCTTACACTGCTATTCAACCAAATGATTTAATTATTACATCGGATACGACTGTTTGGGTAGATGATGAATCGTTAGAAAAAGCTTCGACTAGAGAAGAAGCCTATGAAATGATTAAAAAATTAAGCGGAAAAATTCATTCAGTTTTTACTTCGGTTACGATTCGTTCTACAGAAAAAGAAGTTACGTTTTCAGACGAAACGCAAGTAGCTTTTGCAGATTTAACAGATGAAGAAATTTATTTTTACATCGATAATTATAAACCTTTTGATAAAGCGGGCGCTTACGGCGTACAAGAATGGATTGGTTACATTGGTGTAGATAATATGAATGGAAGTTATTTCAACGTAATGGGACTTCCTACACACAAGCTATATAAAGAATTAGTGAAGTTTTAATAAACTCAATCCAGCCGAAGCTGGATTTTTTTATTCTACAATTATCGTATTTTTGTTTTTCTAAAAAATCAATTTTATGAAGATCGGTTTATATTTTGGATCATTCAATCCTATTCATGTCGGACATTTAATTATTGCAAATCATTTTCAACAATTCACAGATTTGGATCAGGTTTGGTTTGTTGTTTCGCCTCAAAATCCGTTAAAGAAAAAGAGTTCATTGGCAAATGAATATGACCGATTAGAAATGGTAGAATTAGCAATAAAAGATTATCCTAATCTTCGTGCATCTAATATCGAATTTACGTTACCAAAACCTTCGTATACTATTGATACGTTAATTCATCTCAACGAAAAATTTCCTGAGCATGATTTTGCTTTAATTATGGGTTCTGATAATTTAGATGGAATTTCGAAATGGAAAAATGCTGAGATTTTAATGCGCGATTATCAAATCTATGTTTATCCACGTCCTGGTTATTCGCAAGAAGAAAATTTTGACAATGTAGAAATGGTCGAGGCTCCTTTGATGGAAATTTCTTCAACCTTTATTCGATCTGCGATAAAAGAAGGAAAAAACATCAAACCAATGTTACCTAATAAAGTTTGGGAGTATTTGGATGGAAGTAATTTGTATGGATAAGATTAATGAGTTAATTGGTTAATTTGGAGATGCGATAATTTTATTATGTGGTTAAACTTTTTAAAATATGATTCTTTAGAAATTAAAAGTAAACTAGAAGGTGAAATAAGATTTGGTCCCGTTTTCTTAATATTGAAATCAAATCCAGAAATTAAAGAATTTAATAATAAAATCTTTGGTGATTGGTTTTATAAATATAATTATAAACTTTATTTACAAGAATGGAATTCTACATTAAATCCTAATACAAATCTCATTTCTATTAATTTAATTAATTATGAATATCAAATAATTATCGAAAATATAAAATCTGTTTCTTGGGAAATGGAATTAAGAAGTAATCAATTGTATTTTATAGATCAATACAACAAAAAAGAATATTTAATCAATGAATCATGACAAAACAAGCTACTATTAATGATTTACAAATTTTAGCACCATTATTCGATGCTTATCGCCAATTTTATGATAAAGTAAGTGACATAGATGGTGCAAAAGAATTTTTATTAGAACGAATTGCTAATAATGAATCTGTAATTTATTTAGCTTTCGACGAAAATGAAAAAGCAATTGGTTTTGTACAATTGTATCCATTATTTTCATCAACTCGAATGAAACGTTTTTGGATTTTAAATGATTTATATGTTTCACCAGAATTTCGCGGACAAGGTTTTTCAAGAGAATTGATAGAAGAGGCAAAAAATCTGTGTCGCAAAACAGATTCTTGTGCAATGTTATTAGAAACAAGTGTTACGAATGATATTGGAAATTCATTATATCCAAGTGCTGGATTTCAATTGCGCGATGATGCAAATTTTTATGAATGGGAAACTCAACCAAATTGACGTTTCAATTCGTAGATAATATCTTCTAATCCGTTTAGTTTTATTTCATAAACAGTGGATAAAAGAGTTCCTAATTTTCCTTTCGGAAAACCACCTTTACCAACAAACCATTCCAGATAAGAAACAGGCAAATCGCACAACAAACGCCCTTGGTATTTACCGAAAGGCATTTTTGTTGTGACAATTTCTTTTAATATTTCGGGACGAAATCCTTCCATTATTTTGCTACAGTTCCTTTATACGTAGACATTCCATCTTTGAAATTCTTCGCATTTTTGAACCCTTTTTCTTGCATTTTTTCTGTTGCTAATTTAGCACGAACGCCAGATTTACAGTAGATATAATAATTTTTCTTTGGATCTAATTTTTCTATTTCTTGCGTAAAATTTTCGTTCTTTACATCAATGTTAATTGCTCCAGGAACATGACCTGCTGCAAATTCCTCTGGAGTACGGACATCTAATAAAACATTCTTTTTGTTTTTCAAATTAACATCCGAAACATTGTCTAATGTAGAAAGTGTTTCTTCTACTTTTGCTTCCTTTTCTTGAGAAATACTTGAATGGCTTGCACAAGAACCTAAAAATAGTGTTCCTGCAATCATTACGATTCCTAAAATTTTATTTACCATTATATTGATTCATTGTATTTGTTAAACCTTGAAAAATAAACGACAAAACTGAATCTGCAGCTACATTTAATCGTTCACTCATTTTTTCATTTTCTTCTGCGGACCAATCTCCTAAGACATAATCTACTTGTCTACCTTCCGAGAATTCGTTTCCTACACCAAAGCGTAATCGTGCATAATTTTGACCACCAACTTTGTTCTGAATATCTTTCAAACCATTGTGTCCGCCATCGCTACCTTTTCCACGCATACGAATTGTTCCGAAAGGTAAATTCAAATCATCTGTGATGACAAATATATTTTCTAATGAAATATTTTCCTTTTTCATCCAAAAACGAACAGCATCTCCACTTAAATTCATGTAAGTGTTTGGTTTTAATAAAGTAACAGGACGTGCTTTGTATTTGAATTGAGCGATTTCACCAAAATTTGATGGAGAGAATTTAGCATCAACTTTTTTAGCAACTTCTTCTACAACCTTGAAACCTATGTTATGACGAGTATTTTCGTATTGAGCTCCAATATTTCCTAGTCCAATAATCAGATATTTTTGCATGAAACAAAATTACACCTTTTTGCAATGATTCGAAATAAATATTTAACTTTGCCCTAAAGTCTACTGAATTGGTATAGATTTTGAAAATACATGAAATCGATAAAAATTTATCATGAAGAAAATAATTAGCGTTTTAATATTATTTGTAGGAATTAATGCGTTTTCGCAAAAAATTCCGTCGGTGATGAAAACTGAATTTCCCGCGGCAGCTTTGCAAGATAGCGTAGTTGATTTAGAAGGAAATTCGGCAACCATCGAAAAAGTTTTTTCTAACTATAAAGGAAAAATTGTGTTGTTGGATTTATGGGCAACTTGGTGTGGAGATTGTGTCAAAAACATCCCAGCGTTGAAAACTTTGCACGAAAAAAATCCTGATGTAACGTTTGTTTACCTTTCAATGGACAAGTCGGAGGAAGCTTGGAAAAATGGGATTGAAAAATATCAAATTGAGGGTCAACACTTTTACTTAGGAAACAATTGGAAAGGCAATTTTGGCACAGGGATTGATTTAAATTGGATACCGAGATATTTGGTTCTTGACCAAAATGGAAAAATTGCAGATTACTATAGTGTAAAAGCTGATGATCCAAAAGTTCAGGAAACAATTGATCGTTTAAGAAATAAATAGTTTATAGTTTACCAACCCAAGGGTGATTGAAATTGAAAAATCAATCACCCTTTTTATTTATTAATTGCTTAAAATCACTATTTTAGATAGAATCGAAACAAATATGATATATTTTTTTGTAGACTATTTTTTGTATTAAACTTTTAGTTATTATTGCATTGATTTTAATACCCTTTTTATTTATATGAAAATATGCTTCGTAATGTATCCTTGGGACAAGGTTGAACCAGGAAAAGACACCACTATGCGAATTATTAAAGAATGCGTAGACCGTGGTTTTGAAGTATCCTATTTAACAAAAAAAGATATCTCTATTGCCAAGGGCAAAGTTGTAGGGAACTGCAAAAAAATGATCACAACTGAAACAGATGATTGTGTGGAATTTTACCACACAATGAAGTTTGAAAGTAGTGTAAAAGAGTTGACAGAATTTGATATGATTTTTATGAGAGCCGATCCACCAATTGATCCGCTATTATTAAACATGTTAGAATTGATCGAAGATAAAGTATTCTTCGTGAATAAAATTTCTGGATTACGTAAAGCAAACAATAAAATATACGCCGCTTCTTTTGATGATGGTCAAGAAACAATTGTACCTCAAACGCTTATTACAAAAGACATCGATTTGATTAAATCTTTTGTAGAGGAAAATAATTTCGAAAAATTTATTATCAAACCATTAGATGGAATGGGAGGTAAAGGCGTTATACTTTTCGAACGAAAAAATATTGGTAACTTAAGCTCGATTTGCGATTTTTATATCAATCACACCGGAAATTCTCAGCCTATTATTTGTCAAAACTATATAGAAGGTGCAGAAAAAGGTGATGTTCGTGCCATTGTGATTAATGGAGAACCTATTGGTGCAATTATGCGTGTTCCTGCAGAAGGCGATCACCGTTCTAATATTTCGGCTGGTGGTTCTGCGATTAGACATAACATGAGTGAACATGAGTTAGAATTGTGCCGTAAAATAGGAAAACAACTAAATGAAGATGGAATTTATTTTTGCGGAATCGATTTGATTAACGGAAAAATGGTTGAGCTAAATGTCGTAAGTCCTGGAGGAATCGTTCCTCACAATAATGTAAACAATAACAAAGAGATTCAGAAACAAATTGTATCGATGTTATTGGAGAAATATAAAGAATTTAAAGCATGAAATCCTTAAGTATACAGCAAATTTTAGATAATATTGAGAACGAAATTGTATTTGAAGCTTATGCAGAAGACGACTCATTCAAAATAAAAATTGACGAATACATACCTTACGTGTGTGCTGCCATTCACGATGGTGGTCAAATGCGTGATGATGTACGCGAAAAATGTTTATTGAGTAATTATGAGCGTTGGTACGAAGAAGATCCACATACAGCAGAGTTTGTAGAAACTTTTCCAATCTTGATTCAAGGTTGTGATTCTCGATTTGAATACGATCTAAATCGTGGTCCTGAAACTGCTGTGTACGAAGAAGCTTGGGGAAAACAAGTTTGGAAAGAACCTTTGTCTGTTTCTCAAAAACAAAAAAGTATTGCAAAACATCATGCTTTTTATGAAGTTTTAGAAGCTTTGATCAATAAACTTGAATCTAAATTCAAGTCATGTTTGGTTTATGATATTCACTCATACAACTGGAAACGTTGGGATCGTCCCGTTCCTGTATTCAATATTGGTGCAGAGCGTGTAGATAATGAGCGTTACGGAAAATATGTTGAAGGTTGGCGTGATGAATTAGCAAATATTGAGTTAGAAAATATTCATAATTATTCAGCAATAAACGATGTGTTTTATGGGCGTGGTTATTTATTAGAATTCGTTACGAATCGTTTCAAAAACACATTGGTTTTAGCGACAGAAGTCTCTAAAATTTATTGTGATGAGCTTACAGGAGAATCATTTCCAGAGATTATCAATCAAATAAAAGAAGGTTTCAAATCGGCGATTCTAAACCATGCATACGAATTTGTAAAGACAGAAACAACGTACAAAGTAGGTTCTAAACAAGTCAATATTTTGCACAACGAATTAGAATCTGATTTAGTAAAAATTGATAAACAATTGTATCAATTGGTTCAGAATTTTGAGTTGTTAAGTGTCATCAACCCTATAAATTTAGAATTTGAAAAGAAGAAATTCTTAGCATCTAAATATACGTACGAGCCTCAATTTAAGTACAATCCATTAAATATTGATCCTTTCGAATTTAAACGAAAACTATCCAATATTAAAGTTGAAAAAATTAATGATATCAGCATTCAAAATATGTATGTTGATACCATAAATGCTTATTTTGATAAGGTAGATTTGTTGGCGAATCTTGGTACCGACAAGTTTTTGTACAACTCGTTACGTTATTTTGGAGAACCTTCTAAAAAAGATATCGAAAACGCGAATTTTATCCTTTATTGTCCTGAATTTAGAATGGATAAACAAGGTAATTACACTGAAGAAGAAGTAGTTAATTTGTTTAGAAATGCCACAAATGATTACGGATTTAAATTTGATATCGAAGTTTCGGATGATATTGCTTCGAAAGCACTTGTAATTAATAGTAAGAAAAAAGTTGTTATTAAACGCGGTGTTAAGTTTGACAAACGTTTTACAAATGGTTTGATTGAACACGAAATTGGTGTACATATGGTTACAACAATGAACTCGTTAGATCAACCATTAAAAATATTTAGTATTGGTTTACCTGTAAATACATTAACGCAAGAAGGTTTAGCAATTTTAAGCGAGTATTATTCTGACTCTATTAATCATAGCCGATTAAGAGAACTTGGTTTACGCGTAATGGCAGTTCATATGTTGACAAATGGAAAATCATTCAACGAAACATTTATGACGTTGATGGAAGAGTACAAAATGCAACCAGAAGATGCTTTTTACTTAACAACTCGTGTTTATCGCGGTGGTGGATTTACGAAAGATGCGCTTTATCTGAAAGGATTGAAAACGATTTTAAACTATATAGATCAAGGACGTTCTTTAGATAATTTATTAATCGGTAAAACCTCTGTAGAATACATTGACACGATTGATGAATTAGTTGAACGTAAAATGATTAATAAGCCAAAATATTATACTAAGATTTTCAAGAAACATCTTGAAAATCCTGAAATAAATCCGATATTACAATATATTTTTAACGGAATAAAAGACTAAAAAAAAGCGAGATTTATCTCGCTTTTTTGTTTAATATCTATTGATTTGTTTTGTGCCAATTTCATCAATTATGTTTTTTATAGCTTTAGGATTTGGTCCCCATTGGTTATCCATAGGCTGTGTATCCATTAAAAAGAAAACTAATAAAACTATTCCTCCTCCGGGTATTAATGAGATCAACTGCATCCAGCCACTATAGCCAATATCATGCAAACGTCTTGCGCTTACAGCAAGGGTAGGTATGATTAGAAGAACTTCGAAAAGAACGAAAAAAATAAGAAATGCTACCATAAATGCAGGAGCAAATGTATTATTTCGAAAAACAATTGTTAATATTATACAAGGAATTAATAGAATTATCGGAATGATTAATTTAACAAGTGAGAAATACCAAAATTCACTTCTACGAGCTCTTCCAGTGAAATTTGCATAGTTCTCGATAACTACTTTTTTGAACCAATAAAACATAAGTAAGGTGATTAATTTTTGTAGAAAAATATTAAGAAAATATTTACTCCACAAATTTTAATTAGTATTTAAACGTTTAGTTTTAAACATTTCAGGGTTGTAATTAGTAATAAAAACACCAATGATAATTAGAAAAGTTGCAACAATAAATTTTGTAGAAATTTCTTCATCTAGAATTAGCCAACCAAGTATAATTGCAATAATGGTATTAATGTAAGATAAAATAGAAACCTGAATTGGGCTAATTTTTGTTAATGCGTAATGAAACGAAAAGAAAGCTAATACAGAACCAAAAATGGCTAAATAAAACGTAGCAGAAATACTTTTGAATGTCCAATTCTCGAAATTATAATTTTCGCTAAACACAAAAGCAAAACCAATTTGAATAATTCCGGCAAATATGAATTGATAAAACAAATTTAGTGTAATATTACTCGCTTTTTTATTTAATTTTTTGGTAAAAATAGTTCCGATTGCCCAACCAGAAATGGCACAAAATAAAAGAATTATTCCATTTCGATAAGCAGGATTTGCAAGTTCTTGTAAACCGTCCCAAAAAATGAAAAGAATACCAGAAAAGCACATTAAAATTCCTAATAAACCTTTAAAACTAAACTTTTGTAGACCTATTAATGTACTTCCGATAAATATTAATATTGGTGTACTTGCACTAATCAGAGAAGCTAAACTACTACTAATTGTTTCTTCTGCAACAGTAGTTAAACCATTTGCTGCAATTAACATTAATGAAGATAAAATGATTTGAATTCCCAAATTTTTCCAACCAATCCATCTTAATTCTTTTTTGTAAAGTAGAATCATTAAGACAATTATTCCAGCTAAAAATTGACGAATTCCAGCGACAAACCAACCCGGAATGGTTTCTACAGCAACGCGAATTCCTAAGAATGTTGTTCCCCAAATAATGGCAACAGCTAAAATGGCAATCATTAATTTGATGTCTTTCAAGATAAAAGTGTTTTAAAATAGATAATTGAAACTGATAGATATAAAAATAGAAAAAGCGCCTTGAATTCAAGGCGCTTTTTGAGTTTATTTTTCTTAAAAGATTATTTTATAAAATCTTCAGCTTGTTTAAGAGCTGCATCTAATCCAGAAACCTCTTTACCACTTGCAGTAGCTAAAAAAGGTTGTCCACCTCCGCCGCCATTGATATGCTTCGCGATTTCTTTTACAATTTGTCCTGCGTTATATCCTTTTTCTTCAACAAGGTTCTTCGCTATAGAAATTGTGATAGATGGTTTTACAGCATCATTTGTACCAACAACAATAAATGCATTTTCGATTTCTTTTGTCAAATCAATTGCATTTTGTTTTGCTGCATTTGTATCTAAATTTGTTTTTACAGCTAAGAAATTAACACCGTTGATATTTTGTACAGCAGCTTTCCATGTTGCTTTTTCAGCAGCAGCTTGTTGCGCAACAAATGATTCTAATTGTTTTTTCAATTCAGCATTTTCATCTAATAAATGTTGAACCGCTTTTACCGCATCATTTTTCGTTTTTAGAGCAGCTAAAACATCGTTATAATTTTTCTCAGCATCTTTGTACGCTTCGATTGCTTTGTTCGATGTAATTGCTTCGATACGACGAATACCAGCAGCTGTAGAAGATTCAGATAAAATTCTGAACAAACGAATATCAGCAGTATTTTTTACATGCGTACCACCACATAACTCGATAGAAGAACCGAAACGAATTACACGAACTTTATCACCATATTTTTCACCAAATAAAGCCATAGCGCCATCTGCAATTGCTTCGTTGATATCACAATCTCTTTTTTCGATTAATGGTAAAGCTTCTGCAATTTTATCGTTTACTTTTTGCTCAACAATAGCCAATTCTTCATCCGTCATTTTAGAGAAATGAGAAAAGTCAAAACGTAAATAATCATCCCCAACATAAGAACCTTTTTGTTCTACGTGAGTTCCTAAAACCTCGCGTAAAGCTTCATGCATTAAGTGTGTTGCAGAGTGATTTTTAGTTGTTTCTGCACGTTTTTCTGTGTCAACTTTAGCATTGAAAACTGCATTTACATTTTCTGGTAAAGTTTCAACGAAATGAATGACTAAGTTGTTTTCTTTTTTTGTGTCAACAATTTCAATCGTTTCATTCAAAGTAGAAATAGATCCTGTATCACCAATTTGTCCTCCAGATTCTGCATAGAATGGCGTTTGGTTGAATACCAATTGAAAAAATTCTCCTTTTTTATTTTTTACTTTTCTGTAACGTGTAATTTTTACTTCAGATTCTGTATTATCATAAGCGATAGAAATTTCGTTTCCTTTATCATCTAAAATAACCCAGTCATCCGTCACCAAAGCAGTTGCTTTTTTCGAACGTTCTTTTTGTTTCGCCATTTCAGCTTCAAAACCAGCTTCGTCAATTGTAAATCCGTGATCTTCGGCTACAATTCTTGATAAATCTGCAGGGAAACCAAATGTGTCATATAATTCGAAAACAACATCACCAGGAACAATTTTAGAATCTCCTAATTGTTCGATGATTTGATTTAATCTGTTTAATCCCTGTTCAATTGTTCTTAAGAAAGATGCTTCTTCTTCACGAATAACGCCAGTTACAATTGTTTCTTGTTTCACTAATTCTGGGAAGAAATCACCCATTTCAGCTTTCAAGATTGGATATAATTGATAAATAAAAGGTTCTTTCAATCCTAAGAAACGGTAACCATAAGAGATTGCACGACGTAAAATACGACGAATTACATATCCAGCTCCTGTGTTTGATGGTAATTGTCCGTCTGCAATTGCAAAAGAAACTGCACGTAAGTGGTCTACAATTACACGAATTGCAATATCAGTTTTTTCAGCTGTTCCATATTTTACACCAGAAATTTCTTCTAACTTTTGAATTAGTGGTTGAAAAACATCTGTATCATAGTTAGATGATTTTCCTTGTAAAACCATTGCCAAACGCTCAAATCCCATACCTGTATCAATGTGGCGCGCTGGTAAAGATTCTAAAGAACCATCTGCTTTACGTTGATATTGCATAAATACCAAGTTCCAGATTTCAATAACTTGTGGGTGATCCATATTAACCAGTGATTTTCCGTCAACAGCTAAACGATCTGCTTCTGGACGAATATCGACATGGATTTCAGAACATGGTCCACATGGTCCGATATCTCCCATTTCCCAGAAATTATCTTTTTTATTTCCGTAAAGAATTCTATCTTCTGCAATATGTTGTTTCCAAAGTTCTAACGCTTCTTCATCTAATGATGTTCCGTCACCTTTATCACCTTCAAAAACTGTTACATAAATTTGATCTTTAGAAATACCGTATTTCTCTGTTAGTAATTCCCATGCCCAAGCAATTGCTTCTTTTTTGAAATAATCGCCAAAAGACCAGTTTCCTAACATTTCGAACATCGTGTGGTGGTAAGTATCTTTTCCTACATCATCCAAATCATTATGTTTACCAGAAACACGAAGACATTTTTGTGTATCCGCGATACGATTACTTTTTGGAGTTCCATTTCCTAAAAAGAATTCTTTGAATTGTGCCATACCCGAATTATTGAACATTAATGTCGGATCATCTTTCAAAACAATCGGTGCAGAGTCTACAATTAAGTGCCCTTTTGTTTCAAAAAAATGCAGAAATTCTTTTCTTATATCTTTGGATTTCATTTAATTAAATTATTTTTATCATTTGATTAACATGTTTGCTCATACAATATTCGTTACTTTGCAAACGTTTTACAAAGATAATAAAAGGTTGGTTAAGTAATGGAAAATAAAAACTATAAGTATAATTCTGCGAAATTTTTGATGAGTTGGGTGAAGAAAAGAGCGCAAAAAACTCCTAAAACAGCATTATACGTTTTACTATTTTTATGTCTATCGACAATATCTGCTGGAATGATAGGATATCATTTTAATGACTCTGAATTTGCGTCGAGAGCAGGAAAATTCAATGATGACAAAAGCAAATTATTAGCTGAGTTGGAAAGAATGGAAAATGAAAATCAAGAATTACATAAAAAATTTAAAGAAGTTGAAGAAGCTTTGACAGAAATCGAAGAAAAAGATCGCAATATTTATCGTACAATTTATGATATGCGTGTCAATGAAAATATCGATTCTGTAAACAAAGAAATTGATAATTATACGGCAGAAGATATCGAAAAGTTAATCGATAAAATCGAAGCTGAATCTAAATCGTTGGACGAAGTATTTCGTTCGGCAGGTGTAAAAGATGCTAATTTATCTTCTATGCCAGTTCTAAAACCTGTTGCAGATAAATATGTGAATCGTTTAGCTTCTGGTTATGGTTCACGTTTTCATCCTATTCTTAAAGTAAATAAAATGCACAAAGGTTTAGATTTTGCAGCGAGCACAGGAACGCCAATTTATGCAACTGGAGATGGTTCTGTAAAAGTTTCAGAATTTAATTCGGGTTACGGAAATATGGTTGTCTTGAAACATGGAAATGGTTACGAAAGTTTGTACGCACACATGTCTCGCGCAAAAGTTCGTAGTGGACAAAAAGTGAAACGTGGAGATGTAATTGGTTATGTTGGTTCGACAGGTTTGTCTACAGGAGCGCATTTACATTACGAAATTCATAAGAATGGAGAACCAGTTGATCCGATTATGTATTTCTACAATGATGTAGATCCAGACGATTTCATTAAAATTTATCAAAACTCTAAAAAATTGTCATTATCTTTGGATTAAACGCTGATAATGAACGTAGACCTGCCTGATAAACTATATTATTCGATTGGCGAAGTTGCCAAAGCCTTTGATGTAAACGCATCGTTGATTCGTTTTTGGGAAAAAGAATTCGAAATAATTCAACCCAAAAAAAATGCAAAAGGAAATCGATTATTTACCAAAAATGATATTGATTGTTTTAAGAATATCTATTATTTGGTCAAAATAAAAGGATATACGTTAGATGGTGCTAAGCAAGCGATAGGTAAAAAAGGAATTGCGACAACAGCGGACGAAATAGATGTTGTGAAGCGATTAGAAAATATAAAAGACGAACTCATCAAACTTAAAATGAGTTTTGAATCGGAAGAAATTTTAGAAAAAGATGAACTGAATTAAGTTCATCTTTTTCTAATTTACTTTTTTACAACCTTAGTTTTTGCTAAAATATCGCCCAATCTTTGATTCGTTTCAGAGTTATTAATCAAAATAATTCCAATTATTCCAAAAAACATCATGTCAATTGGATCAACTAAATGTCTCAGAAAAGATTGTTTAATTGTTACATTTTTTTGAGTATTTATATCAATAGGTTTCAATCCAACAATTAAATTTCCTAAAGTTGCATTTAAAACTGTTTCAAAAACACAAAAATAAACGAACCAAATAAAGATAATTGGTAACGTTTTTAATCCACTAACAGAATAAGCTCCTTCGTGATTCAATTCACCAAAATTTTTTAAATAAAAATATGTGATGATAATAATAAGTGTGTAATCTATTAATGCAGCAATAATCCTTCTTATAATGTATTTTTCGTGTTTCATAAACTAAATATAGAGTTTTATTCTTAACTTATATTAAGAATATTATTCGCCTAAGATTTCGTAAATTTACAGATTCAAACGCAAACTCAATGTACTTAATATACGATACAGAAACAACTGGTCTTCCAAAAGATTGGAATGCGCCGATTTCTGACTCTGACAATTGGCCGAGATGTATACAAATCGCTTGGCAATTGCACGATGAAATGGGACAAATTATTGAAAATCAAGATTATTTGGTTCGTCCAGATGGTTTTGATATTCCGTACGATTCTGAGCGTATTCATGGTATTTCAACTGATTTGGCTACCGAAAAAGGAGTGCCTCTTAAAGAAGTTTTAGACAAGTTTAATGAAGTTTTAGGTAAAGCAAAATTTATAGTTGGACAAAATTTAGGTTTCGATATTAACATTATGGGAGCCGAATTTTATCGTCTTAATTATGAAAATAATTTAACCGAAAAACCTGTTTTGGATACGTGTACCGAGATTACTGCAGAGTTGTTGAAACTTCCTGGCGGTCGTGGTGGTCGTTACAAATTACCAACGTTAACAGAGTTGCATCAATATCTTTTTGGCGTTCCGTTTGGAGAAGCGCATAATGCAACTGCCGATGTGGAAGCAACTACGCGTTGTTTTTTCGAATTGATTCGTAAAGGTATTTTTACAAAAAATGAGTTAGAAGTTGAAGATGAGTATTTTGTTCGATTCAAAGAAATCAATCAAACAAATATTCAGCCAGTTGGATTAAATCATGTTAATCTAAAAAAAGCTTCACAAGAAATTGCAAAAGCAAAGGCAAAAGAAGAAGGAGGTGATGAGGTAATTGAAATTTCGCAAGAGGTTTTAGAGCAATTTGAGAAAGCAAAATTTGCACATTTACATAATCACACCCAATTTTCTATTCTTCAGTCTACTATTTCTGTGAATGATTTGGTAAGTGCTGCGGCTAAAAACAAAATGCCTGCAGTTGCGATTACTGACCATGGAAATATGATGTGTGCGTTTCATTTTAATGCAGCTGTTCAGAATCATAATAAAGCAGCGAAAGAAAAGAACACAGAATTAATTGCAGAAGGAAAAGAACCAACAGAAGTGTTGATTAAACCTATTATTGGTTCTGAATTTTTTGTCTGCGAAAATCATTTAGATAAATCAAAAAAAGATAACGGTTATCAAATTGTTGTTTTTGCAAAGAACAAAAATGGTTATCATCATTTAGCAAAAATGGCGTCTAAGGCATATACAGATGGTTTTTACTATGTGCCAAGAATTGATAAAACGATTATCGAAGAATATAAAGAAGATCTGATTATTTTATCTGGAAATTTACAAGGTGAAGTTCCAAATAAAATTCTGAATCTTGGTGAAAAGCAAGCGGAAGAAGCATTGCTTTGGTGGAAAGATCAGTTTGGAGATGATTTTTACATCGAATTGATGCGACACGGACAAGAAGATGAAGATCGTGTAAATCAAACATTGCTTGCGTTTGCGCGAAAACACAATGTAAAAGTTGTTGCGACAAATAATACCTATTATATCAATCAAGACGATTCGAATGCACATGATATTTTGTTGTGTGTACGAGATGCAGAAAAACAATCAACGCCTATTGGTCGTGGTCGCGGTTTTCGTTTTGGTTTGCCAAATCAAGAATATTATTTCAAATCCGAAACAGAAATGAAACAATTGTTTCAAGATGTTCCAGAAGCGATTATTAATATTCAAGAAATTGTTGATAAGATCGAAGAATACACGCTTTATCGTGATGTATTACTTCCAAAATTTGATATTCCAGAAGAGTTTCTTCATGCAGAAGATGATGAAGATGGAGGAAAACGTGGAGAAAATGCTTACCTGAAACATTTAACATACGAAGGAGCCAAAATTCGTTATCCCGAATTAACAGATGAGATTAAAGAACGTTTAGATTTTGAATTAGCAACGATTGAGAAAACTGGTTACCCTGGTTATTTCTTGATTGTACAAGATTTCATCGCTGCAGCTCGTGAAATGGGTGTTTCTGTTGGTCCAGGTCGTGGTTCTGCTGCGGGTTCTGCAGTTGCTTATTGTTTGTGGATTACCAATTTAGATCCAATTCAGTACGATTTACTTTTTGAGCGTTTTCTTAATCCTGACCGTGTATCTATGCCCGATATCGATATCGATTTTGATGATGAAGGACGTTCGTTGGTAATGGATTATGTAATTGATAAATATGGAGCAAATCAAGTAGCGCAAATTATTACATATGGAACAATGGCGGCGAAATCTTCGATAAAAGATACAGCGCGTGTTTTAGATTTACCATTGTTTGACGCAAATCGTGTTGCAGGATTAATTCCGAACATGAAATTGGCAAAGATTTTTAATTTAGATGATAATGCGTTAAAAGGATCATTAAAACCAGAAGAATTTGATGCAGTAAGTGAATTAAAACGTTTATCAAATGGAACTGATTTAGCGGCAGAAACTATTCAGCAAGCTAAAATATTAGAAGGTTCTGTTCGAAATACAGGAATTCATGCGTGTGGAGTAATTATTACGCCAGATGATATCACAAATTTCGTTCCTGTAACAACTGCCAAAGATTCAGATTTATATGTTACTCAGTTTGATAACTCGGTAGCAGAAAGTGCTGGATTATTGAAAATGGACTTCTTGGGATTGAAGACTTTAACTTTAATCAAAGATACCATCAAGTTAGTGAAAGCTCGAACTGGAATCGAAATCAATCCGGATGAAATTCCAATCGATGACGAAAAAACATATGAGCTTTTTCAACGAGGTGAAACGGTTGGGGTTTTCCAATACGAATCTCCCGGAATGCAAAAGTACATGAAGGATCTTCGTCCAACAGTTTTTGCCGATTTAATTGCCATGAATGCGCTTTATCGTCCAGGACCGATAGAATATATTCCATCATTCGTACGTCGTAAAAATGGTGAAGAACCCATTCAGTACGATTTAGATGCGATGGAAGAATATTTATCAGAAACCTATGGAATTACTGTTTATCAGGAGCAAGTAATGTTACTTTCGCAGAAATTAGCAGGTTTTTCTAAAGGTGACGCCGATGTATTGCGTAAGGCGATGGGTAAAAAGCAAAAAGCAGTCTTGGATAAAATGAAACCAAAATTTGTGGAACAAGCGTCTGAAAAAGGGCATGATCCTAAAGTTTTAGAAAAAATTTGGACAGACTGGGAAGCTTTTGCATCGTATGCCTTCAATAAATCTCACTCGACATGTTATGCATGGATTGCATATCAAACAGCTTATCTGAAAGCGCATTATCCTGCCGAATATATGGCAGCTGTACTTTCTAATAATATGAATGATATTAAGCAAGTTACATTCTTTATGGAAGAGTGTAAACGAATGGGATTAGCCGTTCTTGGACCAGATATCAACGAATCGATTACTAAATTTAACGTAAACGAGAATTACGAGATTCGTTTCGGAATGGGTGCAGTAAAAGGTGTTGGTCAAGCGGCTGTAAATTCTATTATTACAGAAAGAGAAGAAAATGGTTCGTTCAAAGATATTTACGATTTTGTGAAACGTGTCGAATTAAGAACGGTGAATAAAAAAACAATCGAAAATTTAGTCTTGGCTGGAGGTTTTGATCGCTTTGAATTTCACCGTGGACGTTATTTCTTCATCGATAATACAACAACTAATTTAGAGAAATTAATAAAGTACGGAGCAAGTTATCAGGAACAAAAAAACTCTGCTCAAACTTCGTTATTTGGAGATTTTGGAGGAGATTCTGTTGTAGAAGATGTTGTGCCGATGTTACCAGATTGTGAAAAATGGAACATGTTACAACGTTTGTCGAAAGAGAAAGAAGTAGTTGGAATTTATATTTCTTCGCATCCATTAGATGATTTCAAACATGAACTAAAAATGGCTTCTAATTGCAGTATTTCTGATATTAATGTAAACGAAGATAACTTTGTAAATAAAGAAGTATCAATTTGTGGAATGATGTCTAATATTCAACACAGAATTGCGAAGAATGGAAACGAATTTGGGATTTTTACCTTTAGTGATTATACCGATTCGATGGATATCATGGTTTTTGGAAGTGATTATATGAAGTATAGACATTTTATGCAAGAAAATATGTTTTTGAATTTGAAATTGAATATCTCGAAAAAAGAATTTAAAGACAAAGAAGGAAATATTACGCAAGGTCGTGTGTATAAAAATATTACTAATATTTTGTTGTTGAACGAAATTGTTGAAAAACAAGCTGAAAAAATGACGGTAAAAATTGAAGTTCCAGAATTTTCGGAAGAAACATTTACCAAATTATCAGATATAATGTTCAAATACCAAGGCGATAAATTGTTGAAAATACAACTAATTGATCCAAAAGATTATTTGAATAATTTGGATTTACCAGCCAGTAAAATCAAAATTAACATTTGCCGAGATTTGTTAAAAGAATTAGACGAATTACAAGAAATTACATTTAAACTGAACTAATTATACGTTTCATCTATCTTATAATTGAGAGATAATATGATCGAAATTTTTCGGCAAAAAAAAATTGTGTAGATTTGTAAACTTAAGATTAGATAAAAAATATAAGATTATGGCATTAGAAGTAACAGACGCATCATTTGCATCGGATATTATAGAGTCAGGAAAACCTGCAATGGTTGATTTTTGGGCTGTTTGGTGTGGTCCTTGTAGAATGGTTGGTCCAGTTGTGGAAGAGCTAGCTACAGAATATCAAGGAAAAGCAGTTATTGGTAAAGTTGATGTAGATACTAACCAAGAAGTTGCTGCAAAATATGGAATTCGTAATATTCCTACAATTTTATTCTTCAAAGACGGTGAAGTTGTAGACAAAGTTGTCGGAGTTGTTCCAAAAGAACAATTAGTAGAAAAATTAAATGCGATTTTATAATAAATTAAATCGTTGATTTTGAAATAAAAGAATCTCGGATGAAAAAAATCCGAGATTTTTTTCGCAAAAAGTTTAGGTTTTATCAGAAAACCGCCTATATTTGCAATCCGAAATCGATACAGATTTTGATCCGGTAGTTCAGTTGGTTAGAATACTTGCCTGTCACGCAAGTGGTCGCGGGTTCGAGTCCCGTCCGGATCGCAAAAAGTTTCGTTCTTTTACACAATATATTTTTTATAATTTCTGATCCGGTAGTTCAGTTGGTTAGAATACTTGCCTGTCACGCAAGTGGTCGCGGGTTCGAGTCCCGTCCGGATCGCAATTTTTTATAAAATTCATAAAAAATATATTAATTTATAATTTTCTGATCCGGTAGTTCAGTTGGTTAGAATACTTGCCTGTCACGCAAGTGGTCGCGGGTTCGAGTCCCGTCCGGATCGCATCTATTTCTTTTTCTATTTTAGATCGATCGAAAATTATAAATAAAAACAGACTGATCCGGTAGTTCAGTTGGTTAGAATACTTGCCTGTCACGCAAGTGGTCGCGGGTTCGAGTCCCGTCCGGATCGCCAACTTTTATAAGCTTCACATTTTTGTGGAGCTTTTTTTTGCTCCAAACTTACCTAAATTTTACTTTTGCATAACGCATAACGCATAACGCATAACGCATAACGCATAACGCATAACGCATAACGCATAACGCATAACGCATAACGCATAACGCATAACGCATAACGCATAACGCATAACGCATAACGCATAACGCATAACGCATAACGCATAACGCATAACGCATAACGCATAACGCATAACGCATAACATGAATCATATTTATTTGGTCAATGCATTGGTAACCGATGCAAAAGGTAGAATGTTAGCTGTTCGAAAAAAGAATTCGAACTATTTTCAGATGGTTGGTGGTAAACGCGAACAAGAAGAAGAATTACTTGCTACGCTTCGACGCGAGTTTTTAGAAGAAATAAATGTTGATATTTTTTCACATGACGTTTCTTTTTTAGGAAAACATTCTTCTATTGCTGTAAACGAGAAAAACACCGAAGTACATGCAAATGTGTTTCATGTTAAATTAAAGTCTTTAAAAACGCTTAAAATTGCTTTTGAGATAGAAGAAATGGCGTGGATAACGAAAGAAAACTACAAAGAATATCAATTTGCACATTTATTAGAAGAATTCAGTTTACCGATTTGGTTGGAAATGGATTTCTAAAAAATAAATAAAAATTTCTGTAACGTTTTTATTTAATGTCTACTAACTAATAAACACTAAAAATAAAAACAATGAAATCTATTTGGGAAGCAAATTTTGAGAATAATGTGATTCGAGTTGAGAATTATTGGTTTTCTGGCGAACGTTTATTTGTGAATGATAAATTACAAGATTATCAAACGAATTATTTTTCTACTCCAATTTTAACGGGACATTTATATAATTCGAAAAACGAAAGATTAAAGATAAAAGTAAATATTCTGCAAGAATTTCTTAGTGTAAACTGTATTCTTTTCATCGATGACGAACAAGTTGCCTTGAAAAAAGTAAAGTAACGATTTTGGAAGCAAAGCAAACTCATTTTTTAGAATTAATCGAACAGCATAAAGGAATTTTACATAAAATTGCTAAGATGTATATGGACGATATTGAAGATCAAAATGATTTGATACAAGAGATTGTTTTGCAATTGTGGAATTCTTTTGAACGTTTTAAAGGAAACTCGCAATTTTCTACTTAGATGTATCGTGTTTCGTTAAACACTGCTTTAACTTATTTAAAAAAAGAAAAGAAGAAAGCGACTAAACATACGTTTATAGAAAATATAGACCACATTGATGAGGTTGATTCTGATGAGAAAGAAACACAATTGGAATTGTTTTACAAAGCTGTACATGAATTGAATAAAATAGAAAAAGCCTTAATTTTTTTGTTTTTAGAAGGTCAAAGCCACAAAGAAATTGGTGCTAACTTAGGAATTACAGAAGGAAATGCTCGTGTAAAATTGAACAGGACAAAAGAAAAAATACAAATCATCATAAAAAAATACGGTTATGAATTTTGATGAATTACAAAAACAATGGGATAATCAGTCTTCAGAAGACGTGAAGATTGAGAAAGATTTAAAAAATTTAAATACTGCAAATAATATATTTGAAGACCTAAGGAAAAAGATAAAAACTGAGCTGTCAATAACTATTATTGCATTTGCTTTCCTTTTCGTACTACCCATTGTCCCGATATATAAGATTAATGGAGTAGTTACATTTTTCTATTATTTTTTTATTTTTTATTTGTTTATAGCAGCTATAGTTACTTATTTACGTTTTTATCATTTTTATAAAATCTCAAAAGAGTATGAAATTAATTCGTCAAAAGAAATGTTGTTAAAAACTTATTACGAATTAAAATATGCATTAGACACTTATCTAATTACAACAATAATTGCCACACCAAATGGTATTGGGTTATATTTTATATTGTTTTCTTTGGGTAATTCAGAAAAATATTTTGGACAGTTAATAAATTTTTCTGAAACATTAAATTCTAATCCTACATTTTTTATTTGGATAATTTTATTAATTGTTTTTTCAATTGTAATTGTAGGGGGAATTTTATATTACATGTATGCGATATATTACGGAAGTAGATTAAAACGAATTAAAACCATTTTAAATCAATTAGAAGAGTAGCCTAAAGTTACTCTTTTTTAATACGGAATATCGAGCACAAATTTGAAAGTTAGCGCTTGTTTATTTCGTAAAACTTCAATAGAAATTTGTTGAAATTCATTTTGTCGCATAAAAGTTTCGATATCATCCATTGACATTTTACTTACATCTTTTCCGTTAAGTTTAATGAGTTGATCATTCGCTTTTAAACCAATCATTTCTGCATTAGAATTTTTTCGTACAGATTCTATTTTATATACAGGTTTTAAAATATATTTATAATTAACTTTTTGAGTAGAAACAGTGTTATATTCAGAAATATTAGCTTGTTGAACTTGAACATCTATTTTCTCATTTTTCCACTCAAATTGATCATGAATGATTGTTAAACCACTTCTATTGTAATGAAAAGCATCTTTAAAATTTCGATTTGGTTTGAAATAAAACCTTTTATTTTTGTAATCAAGAATAATTGAAAAACGTCTTAAAATCTCGTTTCCTAACGAACCTTTTCGTTCATTTTTGAGGTTAAGATATTGGATAGATTCATAACTTGGAATGGCAATTAAAGGTTGTTTTAGATTATATTTTCCGAGATTAACAGAAGAAATTGTTCCACGTTCACCATTAATAACTCCATTAAAACCTTTTCCTAATTCATCGTGAAATGCATGTTGTAAAGAAGTTAAATTTTTTACCTGATTTTTAAAAATCCACAATCCATCACTATTTCCAATGTCAATTAACATTTTCTGATTGGTGAAATGTTTTTCGAGCGTAAAATCTACACTAATAAAAGGTTTACTTTCTTCACTTATCTCTAAATCGATTGACTGAAATTTGTTGAGTTTTTTTACATTATTAATACTATTATAAATCGTTATTTTGCGTTTCGAATAATCAATATTGATAGGATAATTAATAAAAAAATCTGCACCAATAATACCATGAACATCCATTCCTAATCGAGAAAAAAGATTAAAATTTTCGTCTTGAATAACTATAATATCCATATTTTTTGAAGAATAATTTTTTCCGATTGTTATATGGTTATTAGTAGAAAAATATCCAGTTGTATTTATTGAGTTATTTCCTAATCCTTTTAATGTAATTTGACGTAGATTTTCTTTGTTAATTGCTTGGTCATATTCGCTAAATAAAATGGTTTCTTTTAACCCAGAATCTATAATAAAATTCATTTGTTGATTATTAAATGAAAGCGGTATGATGACTAAATTTTTAATCAACTTAAAATTAATCGTTTCTTTCTTTGTGTTTTCCGTTAATAAAAGACCATTTTTCTGTGCATGTAAATACAGAAAATGAAGAGTTAAAAATAGGAAGAAGTAAAATTTAGTTCGCATTCAATTTATTGTATATATTAAATTTATGTAAAAAAACAATGCAAAAATTGAATAATTCTTAATAATTATATTAAAACTTTAACATGCCGTTGTGTAACCATTGGGAGTTTTGATTATCAATTTTTTATAAAATTGAGTAATAATTTTAAAACCAATTTGATGACAAAAATTTACTTCCTTATTTTGTGTTTTGTTTCGTTTACAAATGCACAAAAGATTAAGAATGATACAATTCAATTAAACGAAACTATTCTGTATGATAAATCTAAGTTTAGATTGAAACGTGTTGGTTCTGATTCCAAAACTAAGACAGTACAAGTCGGTTTGAATTCTGATATTAATTTTAAAAATGATTCATTACCAAAATATATAAAAGAAATTGCTATTCCTATAAGTGCTTCTAATAAAGAATTTACTTTTCAACGAATTAATTTTAATTTTAGTAATTCATTGCAAGTTGATTCAGTTATTGTAAAAGTAGATTTATTAAGTGATTTAGATAATCGTCCAGATAAATCGATACTAGAAAATCCATTTAATATTGTAGTAAAAAAAGAAAATCAATCGAATAATATTTTTATTTATGATTTGAGAGATTATAATATCAAACATAAAGGAAATTTCTACATTAAAGTAGAATTGTTATCTAAACTTGAGAAACCAATATATCTTAGCGCAGCTTTGTTAGCAAAATGTTTATATAAAACAAAGGATTCAAAAGAATGGCATAAAACGCCTTTAGGAATTACACCAGCTATTAACGCAGATATACTCATTAAACGATAATAAAAAAAGAGCTTTTCGCTCTTTTTTTATTATCGTGGCGTTCCCCAACCCCAAGGCGCTGTTGGTGTTTCAATTTCTTTTGTTAAATCGAAGTAGACATTAAAGGGAGTTTTAGAACCTGCTTTTTGCAAATTGTAACTAAATGTTTTGTCGTCGAGTGTTATCCACCAAATATTTGTTGAAGCATAATCTATAAGACTTGCAGTTTCTTGATCAGCAGGAAACATCTGAAAATCCTTGAAACCGAAATTTGTATTTGTTCCACCATAAAAAGTAACTGTTTCTGATGTTCCATTTTCGTGTCTGTGATCATGTTTTAGTGTAATGATTCCATCTTTTTTGGTTAAAATCCACGTTCTTGAATAATTATCACCTACGTTGAACGGAATTTTAATTTCATTTGCAGTACAACTTTTTACATGCATGGTTAATTTTTTTCCAGCAAAATCATCTCGTGTAATATGTTCTGCTAACTTGCCTTCGTAAGCTTTACCACAATGCTTTTCAAGATTTTTCCAAAATATTTCTGAAGGTTTTTCAGTTTGTGCAAAAAGAGAAGAACATCCAATTAAAATGAATCCAAGTTGTAAACATTTTTTAATCATAATCAATAATAAAATAATATTCAATAATGTTTTAAAGATAATCTATTTAAAATTGATGAGTTTGGTTCTTATCTTGTAATGCTAAAGATTAACAAATTTTAAATGAAATAAATACTTATTTTAGATTATAAATCCAAACCTAAAAAATGAAGAATCTATATTTGATCGTATTTATCTTTTTGAGTAGTTTTTCTTTTGCGCAAGAAAAAACTTATCGTTTTTTGTACGATATTCATCAAGTTTATGAAACCAAGAATAAACAAACAACTATTTCTGCTGCTGTAAAAGAAGAATTGAATAAATCTTTTGAGTTAGAAGTTTTTGCGAATAAAAATCAATCATTTATCAAGTTGATTGATGTTGTTAGAAATTCTCAAGAAAATTTCTTTTTAGATATTAAACCAGAACCCAATTGGTTGTTAATAGACGAAGCGTCAAATTTGACTTATGAAAAAGCGACTAATCCAAACCAAAATTTTAAGTTTCTACAAGATTCAATTCAACGAATTCAAGTTCAACCTACAGGGCAAGAAAAGACTATTTTGGGAATTCGTGCGAAAGAATATAAAACTGAAACTGAAATGTACGATTATACGTTTTGGTTGGGAGATTTTGATGGGATTTCGGCAAGCCCAATTTATTTTCAGTTCAAAGATTTGGTTGTGGTAGAGTTAAAAATAATTTTTAAAGAGGCTTTAGAAAATGGAAATAGAAGAGAAGTAACTTATCAATTAAAAGATAAAAAAGAAGTTTCGTTTAATTTCAAGAAAAATATTCCAAAAAAATATACAACTAAAAAAGAACTTGATAAATTGAGTAGTGAAAAACAAGCTAATTCTGGCGTTGAAAAAGATTAAATAAAAAATCCTCGCTTGTTCAGGGCGAGGATATATAGTTAAGTGTGTGTTTTTTTATTTCAAATAAAAATTTCGAATTAAAATTAATTAATATCTATAATATTCTGGTTTAAATGGTCCTTCAACCGTTACACCAATGTATTCTGCTTGTTCTTGAGATAAAACTTCTAATTCTACTCCTAATTTAGCCAAATGTAATTCTGCAACTTTTTCATCTAAACGCTTAGGTAAAGTGTAAACTTCATTTTTGTAAGCTGATGAATTTGTCCAAAGTTCGATTTGAGCTAATGTTTGGTTAGAGAACGAGTTTGACATCACGAAAGATGGGTGACCTGTAGCACAACCTAAGTTTACTAAACGCCCTTCAGCTAAAACGATGATATCATTTCCATTAATATTGTACATATCAACTTGTGGTTTGATTTCTGTTTTAGTTGCTCCGTGAGTTGAGTTTAACCAAGCCATATCGATTTCATTATCGAAGTGACCAATGTTACAAACAACTACTTTGTCTTTCATTTTCTCGAAATGCTCTGCACGTACAATTCCAAAGTTACCAGTAGTTGTAATAACGATATCAGCGTTTGCAACAACTGAATCTAAACGTTTTACTTCGTAACCTTCCATAGACGCTTGTAAAGCACAAATAGGATCGATTTCTGTTACTGTAACAATTGCTCCAGCACCACGGAAAGAAGCCGCTGTACCTTTCCCAACATCACCAAAACCACAAACTACAACACGTTTACCAGCAATCATCAAGTCAGTAGCACGTTTGATAGCATCTACTGCAGATTCGCGACATCCGTATTTGTTGTCGAATTTAGATTTTGTTACAGAATCATTTACGTTAATTGCAGGCATAGGCAATGTACCTTTCTCCATTCTTTCGTAAAGACGGTGTACACCCGTAGTTGTTTCTTCTGATAATCCTTTGATCTCAGCAACTAATTCTGGGTAACGATCAATCACCATATTCGTTAAATCACCACCATCATCCAAAATCATGTTTAATGGTTGACGATCTTCTCCGAAGAATAATGTTTGCTCGATACACCAATCAAATTCCTCTTCGTTCATCCCTTTCCAAGCATACACAGGAATACCAGCAGCAGCAATTGCAGCAGCAGCATGATCTTGTGTAGAGAAAATATTACATGAAGACCATGTAACATCAGCTCCCAAAGCAACTAACGTTTCGATTAATACTGCAGTTTGGATTGTCATGTGTAAACAACCTGCAATGCGAGCACCTTTCAAAGGTTGAGCAGCTTTATACTCTTCACGGATAGCCATTAACCCTGGCATTTCAGCCTCAGCCAACGTAATTTCCTTTCTTCCCCATTCAGCTAAAGAAATATCTTTAACTTTGTAAGGAATGTATTGCGTTTTTGTATCCATCAATTGATATATTTAACTAACTTTTTTTTAAAGTTTATAAGGAACAAATTTACAAACAAATTTCGATTAATAAAATGCCCGTCATCGATTATATTAACGATTTTAAACATACTCGTATTATTACGTGGGAAGTGACAGAATCGAATGAAGAATTATTAGAATATCTTCAATTAGAGGATTATAGAATAGAGAAGTACAACAACTTGCGTCCTAAACAGGCTCGCGAATATCTTGGCTTGCGCGCTTGTCTAAAGAAACTAGACTTAGATTATGATGTTAATTATGACGAACGTGGAAAACCATTTTTACCAACAAACAAAGAAATTTCGATTACACATTCGTACGGATTAGTTTCGGTTGGAGTGAGCGAATATAACATAGGAATTGATATAGAATTGGCTCGTCCTAAAAAAATATTAAACATCAAACATAAATTTGCTCGCCCTGATGAAAGCAGTTGGATTCCGCAAGAAAGTGAAATAGAATATCTGCATGTAATTTGGGGTTTAAAAGAAGGTTTGTATAAGTTGAACGGAGGTAATCTATGGAATTTCTTGAATCATTATCGTGTAGAAGAATTCGATTTACAAGAAAATAAACAAATTGTGTGTTGGATTTCTGATGAATTAAAAAGTCGAAAATATCATGCTTTTTATAAAATGATAGGCGAGTATTATTTGGTTTGGGTGTTGGATTATGAATAAATCGAAATGCGAAATTAGAATTACGAATTACGAAACTCAAAAATTATTCTCAAATTCTCAAATTAGCGAATTAACACATTAACCATGAACGATTTTATTGATTATATCTTTGCACCTTACAAAACCTATTCTTTACTGAATATTTTGCTCGAAACTGTTGCAACTTTGTTCGGAATTATTTCAGTTTATTACACCTACAAACGTAATATATTGGTATATCCAACAACTATTATTTCGACTTTTATTTTTATCTATTTATTTTTTAATTGGGGATTGTATGGCGAAACAATTATCAATTTCTATTATACTTCGATGGCAATTTATGGTTGGATATTGTGGCAGAAAAATCTCGAAGAAGATAACAAGCATGTTGATGTTTCGTGGGCGTCAGCAAAAGAATATTTCTATGCTACGATTCTTTTTATTCTAAGTTTCTTTTTTATTCTGACAATATATTATTTCCGTCCGGTTATTCAGAATGGATTTGATACAAGTTTTATCAATCAATGCAAATTGCATTATACCAATATCGATTTTATAGATGCTTCGACAACAGCAGTCTTTTTAATTGGAATGTGGATGATGGCACGTAGAAAAATAGACAACTGGTTTTTCTGGATTGTTGGTGATGTTGTGATGATCCCGTTGATGATTTATAAAGGAGCTGTGATTACTTCTTTTCAATATATTGTCTTATTAATTTTGTCAGTTATTGGGCTAATTGATTGGATAAAAGTTCATAAAACTCACAAAAATTAGTGAGTTTTAATTAAAATTTAATTTATTATTTTAGCAAGAATTATAATTAGAAAATATTTACCTAAAAATAAACATATGGAAAATCAACACGTATATCAACAAAACCAATTGGTCGCAGAAGCAACTAGCGTAGAAAGAGCAAATTTTTATAAACACACTTACGGACACGTTGCTGGAGGAGTTTTAGTATTTGTATTAATCGAATCTTTGATGTTAAAATCTGAAGCTTTAGTGAGCTTTATGTTAAGTTTAGCTACTGGATATCTTTGGCTTATTTTATTAGCAGGTTTCATGGGAATTACATGGGTTGCTCAAAAAATGGCGTACGGATCGATTTCAAAATCTAAACAATATTTAGGATACTTTTTATATATTATTGCAGAAGCCTTAATTTTTGTACCAATGCTTTACATTGCGTTGTATTATGGCGGAACATTTGTAATAAAACAAGCAGCTGTAGTTACGGGAGGATTATTTATAGGTTTATCAGCAATTGTATTCTTAACAAAAGCAGATTTCTCAATATTAAGAGGAGCTTTAACAATTGGTTTCTTCTTAGCAATTGGTTTGATTGTTGCAGGAATGATGTTCGGGTTCGATTTAGGATTATGGTTCTCTGTTGGAATGTGTGCATTAGCTGGAGGAGCAATTTTATACAACACTCATCAATTGAAATATGAATTTGGTACACAACAATATGTTGCGGCGGCATTGTCGTTATTTGCTTCATTAATGTTATTGTTCTGGTATATTTTGAGAATTTTTATGAGTAGAGATTAATCATTAAGAAACAATAAATTTGTATATTGAACCGTAGCATTTTTGTTACGGTTTTTTTATTAAAATACTATGACAGATAAAGAAAGAGAAGACGATAGAATACAATCGCCGTTTCGACCAAAAGATTGGAACGAGATTAGAATAAATGATTCTTGGGCATTGTTCAAGATTATGGCAGAATTTGTAAATGGGTACGAAGTAATGTCTAAAATAGGACCTTGTGTGTCTATTTTTGGTTCGGCAAGAACTTCACCAGATCATCCTTATTACGCTTTAGCAGAAGATATTGCATATCGATTAACGCAAATTGGTTTTGGTGTAATTACTGGTGGAGGACCAGCAATTATGGAAGCTGCAAACAAAGGAGCGCAAAAGGGTGGAGGAACTTCTGTTGGATTAGGAATTACATTGCCTTTCGAAACTGAATTGAACAAATACATTGACCGCGAATATGAAATTAATTTTGATTATTTCTTTGCACGAAAAGTAATGTTTGTAAAATATTCGCAAGGATTTATTGGAATGCCAGGAGGTTTCGGAACATTGGACGAATTATTTGAGTCGATGACATTGGTGCAAACAAAGAAAACTGGACGTTTTCCGATAGTTTTAGTCGGAACTGAATATTGGTCAGGTTTAATCGATTGGATTAAAGAAACAGTTTTGAAAGAAGGGTATATTTCTGAAAAAGATTTGGATCTTTTCCGTTTGGTTGATACGGCTGAAGAAGCAGTTGCTCATATCAAGAATTTCTACGAAAAATATAATATCAAGCTTAATTTTTAAGACAAGAAAAACCTCATCTATTGATGAGGTTTTTTTATGTTTAAATCGTTGTTATTTATTTTAAATCGACTACTTCAAATATCATATCTTGGTAATCATCTGCTTCGTAAAAAATACCAACTTTATTTTTTGAGATATTTGTCAAGACAGAATAAGCCGAAGATTTAGGGTCAATTGTTTTAACGAAATTCCATGTTTTGGCTTGATCTTTACTAATTTTTAAACCTAAATTTTGTCTTTCTTTTGGATCATGTAAATTACTAAATACAATATTTTTTCCTAAGACTAATGTTGAAGCATTACAAGTCGGATCAATTAATTGTTCTTCCATTTTAGAAGTCCATGTTTTTCCTTGATCACTTGATGTGAAAATTTTGCGATAACCTGCATTCTGAATACGAGCATTCAATAACCAATCTTTGTTCGAAAGTTGAATAATATTCGTTTCATCAGCGTTAGCAGCTACACTCGAAATTCGTTCCCATGTTTTTCCGTGATCTTTACTTCCGAAAACATATACACCATCTTTTAGTCGAACTAAGGTATTCAGAATCCAGCCTTCTTTGGAATAAAAACCTCGACCAGAAGTAATAAATTTAAAATCTTTTTTCCATTCATTTGGTGTGATTTGATCTGTTATATCTTGTGGTTTCGACCAAGTTTCTCCATTGTCTGCACTTTTGATAAAGTGAAGTCTAAATTCGTTTTTTGCAATTTTATGGTTCATATAATTGTAAAAAAGAAAGATTTCTTTTGTTTTTTCGTCCAAAACCATCGACACATCCGAAGCAGATTCTTTGTATGGGAAATCTACAATTCGTTTTATTTCTGACCAAGTTTTTCCTTTATCATGGCTTGTTCTAATCACAATATTGATATCATGATTGTAAAGTAAATCTCCACAATTTGGGACACGCTCATCAATTGCTGCAATTAAAGTTCCATTATTAGACGTAATAATGCTTGGAATGCGATAACATTTGACATCGGTTTGATTTTTACTTGTAAATAAAACGTGTTTGTTAGTTTGGGCAAATCCTAATGAAAAAATGAAGGAAAAAAGCCCAAGTAAAATTTTCTTCTGTGACATGGTTTGTAAATTAATCCACAAGATATTAATTATTCTATGAATTAACTGAATAAAGAATAATGGGTTTAAGCAAAAATCCCTTGATTTTAAAAGTTGATAAAATCAAGGGATTTTTATTAGTTTTTAATCAATTTTGTAGTTGATTTATTGTTTTTTGTTTCGATATTGAGGATATAAATCCCTTTTGATAATTCTTTTATATTAAACTGATGCGTTGATGAAAAACTGCCAGAAAATTCTTTAACTAGTTTACCTGAAATATCATAAATCTTTATTTTTTGAGTATCAGTAGTTAAAGTAAAAAATGATGCTGCTGGATTTGGACTTACTGTAATTTTATCAATTTTTATATTGACATTATCTGTTGATAAATTAGCTTTTGCGTTTCCAAAAATTCTAAATTCTCCAGGATTTAAGCTAACTGTAAAAGTTGAATTTGTATTGGTAACATTTAAGGTTGTATTATCCATTAAATTGTACCAATTTCCAACGAAAGGAAATAAAGGTGCGATATTTTGAGTTGATGTTGTAAAGTTTGCAATTACAATTACCTCATATAAATCAGACGACGATAATAAATTATTTGTAATCTGAATACGAGGTTTTAAATCTCCCGAAGTAATCGTATAATTATCAGTTTCAAAAACTTTATTATTTAGTTTTAATCCAATAATTTTTGACCAAACATCGTAAACACTTTTTCTATCAGTATCATTTATGTAACCAATTTCAGAAGGAATCGGTTTAGGATTTGTTCTACAACCATCGCTATTTGTACCATCTTCACAATGATTGATCGAATAATCGTAACCTAATTCACCAAATTGCCATAACATTTTAGGACCAGGAATTGTAAATAAAACAGCACCAAGAGCTTTTTGTCTTTCCAAAGAAGTTTTTAAATCTTTTACATTATACGATCCATTTGTCGCTCCATATTGTAAGTTTTTATACATTAAACGTTCTTCGTCATGGCTTTCTGCATAAGCAACTAAATGCTTTTTTGTAAAACCTTTTACCGAATGTTTTAACCAATCAAAGTTACTATCTGAAGCATATCCCATTGTATTCTGATTGAAATTGTTTGTCGCTTTTCCCCAAAGCATAATTCCTTTTCCTTCGTTTATTCTATAATTTGCCCATTCTGTTTCTTCTTGTGCAGAACCATTGTTTCCTAAATGTTCAAAAATAATATAAGAAGTAGGATCAACAGCCCATTGATCATCTGCATATTTTTTCAAAATAGCTACACGATCTGCTTGATAATTATTGGTACACGTTTCGTCTGAAGGCAAACAGTTTTGAGTAAATCCTTTTGTTAAATCCCAACGAATACCGTCAATTTTGAATTCGTTTATCCAATGTTCAATTGTTCTTTTTATATAATATTGTGTTGGAGCTAATTGATGATTAAGATCGTAACCAACATTGTAACTATGTTTGGCTTCTTGATTTGCATATGGGTTTGTTGAGGTTGGATCTCCGAAACCATCTCCATCAGGATCATTCATCCACATTCTTACTAAAGGCGAACGACCATAAACGTGATTTAATGCAACGTCTAGAATAATTGCAATTCCGTTTTGATGCGCCAAATCGATGAATTCTTTCATTTTTGTAGCTGGTCCGTAAGCTTTATCTAAAGCTAAATGATATGCTGTGTTGTAACCCCAAGAAATATTTCCTTCGAATTCCATGACAGGCATAATTTCGATTGCATTGATGTTTAATTTCTTGAAATAATCAAAATCATTAATCAAAGATTCCCACGTTTTAGCTGTGTTAAAATCTCGAATCAATAATTCATAAATTACTAAATTCTCTTTGTTTGGTTTTGCGAAATTTTGAACTTTCCAATTGTATTTAGCTTGATTTGTTTGTAAGACAGAAACTTCAAACTGTTGCCCTGCAGGATATATAGGCATGTTTGGATAAGTTGTAGCCGTAATATATGGATCGTCGTATGGAGAAAGGATCAACGTAGAATATGGATCAGCAGTTTTTACGCCATCACTTGTTCTGTATTGAAATGTATTGACTTCTCCAGATTTCAGATTATTAAGTTCTATCCAATACAAATCTTTATTCGTGATATCGCGATTCATCACATATTGATCCGAGATTTGCCAATTATTGAATGATCCTATTACGTGAATAAATTCTTTCTGTGGTGCATAAAGTACCAAATAAGCTTTTGTAGGATCATTATCAACATAGTTGATTCCTTGTTTTAAATTAGAAGGAATCGCAACATTTTTTACTGTTGGTTTTACAAAAACTTGAAAAGATTTTGAGATTGTTTGTCCATTGTTTTCTGCTTTTAAGATATAGGTTTGGTTTGATGTAATTGTATAATTTTTATCAAAAGTTGTAGAATTTGATAAAGCATCAATTTGAGTTCCGTTTGCAGTTAATGTCCAATTTGCATTTTTTGTTGCAGTTGCTTTGATGTTGAAACTTGCTCCAGAAGTTACATTTGTAATACTATTTTCTACAGGATTATTTAATGTTACTTTAAACGAACCAACATTAATTGTTAAATCAGAAGTTTGTTGTTGTCCATTAGCACTTCTAAAAACAACATTGATTGCAGTGATATTTTTAGAAGGATCTATTTTGTAAAAACTGTAGATAGATGTCGGGATTTCTAATTTATAAGTTGTTCCTGAAACCAATGTTAATTTTGGTTGAGTCGTATTATTTCCCCACGATTCGATAACGTTTTGCCAAGCTTGTCCATTTACAGTAACACCTGTGTGAGCATAAATATCACCAGAGTAACTTGCCAAACCAGTATTGTTTTTATCAAAAAAGATGGTAACTGGTTGATCAGGTTCTGGAATTGTTGGAGTAGTTGTAATTTGTGCTTTTGTAAAAATAATTACAAAAAACATCAATGTAAAAAATAAAATGTTTTTCATGTGAGTGTGGTTTTAGAAAAAAAGCCATTAAAATAACAGAAATGAATTTTAATGGCTTTTTGAATGTATAATTTTATGAGAAAAAATTATTATTGAGCTTCAACTGTATAAGTTTTCTTGTTGAAGTTTGCTGTGATTTTGTATTTTCCAGCTGTGATTTTGATGTTAGCTCCATCTTTGTCAGTCAAAATTCCAGGAGTAGTTGTTCCTCCGAAATTAACTCCCCAATCATTATTTAATCGGAATTTATATTCACCAGCTTTTAAAGTCGTAGTAATTACCCAAGAATCGATAGTGCCATCGTAAGATAGTTTTTCGTCTGGTCCACCCCAACCATTAGCTGTAGCGTCTCCAACTAATCCCCACGTGTATTTTTCAATTTTATACGTAAGTTTTGAAAGGTCAAATGTTGCTTTATATGTACCAATGTTTGCAATTTTGATGTTGCTACCACCTTTATCTAAACCTCCACTTATTGAATTTCCGTCAGGGCTTATAGTGCTTGGTTCGTTATCTCCGTAGTTTACATCCCATTTTCCATCTTGACGGAATTTGATTTCAGAATTAGCTTCGTTTACATCAAAGTAAGCAACAAAAACGTTTGTTTCATCGGTTTTCCAGAAAGGAATATCTTTTCCATCTGCCCAACCAGTGATAGATCCAACTACACTCCAATTTGTAGATAAATCTGTTGGATAAGGAGTAACTTTTAATGGAAGAACATTCGAAATTAATTGTTGAGAACCAGGTGTACCAACTGTTGATAGAACACGATATTCTAATTGCCCTTCTTTAAAAGGTTCTAAACCTAAATCTGTTGCGATTAAATTCAATTCTTTTACTGTAATATCTGCAGTTGTAGAAGAAGTTGAAGTTACAATCTTTGCATTTTTAAAGTTATTTCCAGCTAAATCAATCTCTAATTCATATTTAGGAGGAGTATTAGCTCCATATTGAGCAGCAGACCATTTTACAGTCATTGCATTAGATGCAGCATTTTCTTCTAATAATACAATAGAGTTAGAAGTAGGAGCTGTAACTACAGGAGCAACAAAAGTAGATGGATCTAATTGAATGATATCCTCATCGTCATTACAAGCGCTTAACGCAAAAATGCTTGCGCAAGCTAACGAAATATATTTTATAAAATTTTTCATATTAGTAACCAGGATTTTGAGTTAAGTTTTTATTGATTACGATAATATTATTTGGAATTGGGAATAATGCTTTTGTAGCATCAACAGAAGTTCCATTTTTAACACCTCCTTTGAAAGGCCAATTGTAACTAGATACATATTTTTTGAAACGAATTAAGTCTGTACGACGAGTTCCTTCCCAATACATTTCACGAGAGCGTTCTGCTAAAATGAAATCTAAATCTAATTGACTATTTGTAATATTACCAGCTGTATTTCCGTAGCCACGTTCGCGTAATGCGTTTACTAGATTAAGTGCAGTTGCTTTATCACCACCTGCGCCACCTCTTAAAACAGCTTCTGCATAGTTTAAATAAACTTCAGCAAGACGTATTACTGGAATGTCAGTATCTACATATTCTCCTGTCGCATCATTACCATTACCTCCTGTCGACTTTTTGTTCGACCATTTGTATACAGCATACCCTTCTCCAAATGTACCAACGTTATTGATTTCGTATGTTTGACCATCTGTAAAGAACATGGCGCGTTTATCTCTCCATGCAATAGGATTTCCTTCACTATTTCTTGTTGTAACAGCATCACTAAATTGGTTAACTAAGGCTTTTGTAGATCGAGGACCTCCCCAACCACCGTTAACACCATAATCTCCTGCTTTCATATTACCACCGATTGATGCTTTAACTAAGAATGTAGATCCTCCGTAAGTTCTAGAGTTATTTCCATCAAAATTCAGAGTGAAAATAGCTTCATTTTGAGCACCGTTGACATCGTTATCTGCTAAAAATAATTCGTCATACGCAGAACCATTTTTATTTACGTCAGTTGTATTAATCTTGTATGAAGATTGCATAGCTAACTTAGAATAAGTAATAGATTCAGTATACTTAGGTTGACCAATCCATGTTTCAGCATTTAAATATAAGCGAGATAATAGAGCTTGAGCAGCTACTTTATCAACTCGTCCATATTCGTTTGCACGACCTTCTTTTAATTCAGTCTCAATTTCTTTTAATTCAGTTTCAACAAAAGTAAATAGTTCTTGACGATTGCTTTGTTTTGGTAATTCAGAAGTAACATTCGTTACCAAAGGTACATTTGCGAATAAATCTATTAAATTATAATATGCATAGGCACGAATAAAACGCGCTTCGGCAATGTAAGATTTTACATCTTGATCTGTCTCTCCTAATGTTTTTGCATTTGAAATAAATGAGTTAGAGAAAGAAACAGTTTGTGCTAAACGGTAATACATTGCTTCAACAAAACTGTTGCTTGCACTCCACGACATACCATGTAGATCTGGTAAACCTGTATCTCCCCAACCAACGATAGATTCGTCTGTTGTTAATACATTAAGATTAAACATTAAACGAGTGTATTGAGAAGCACCTTCATCTATACCTTGAATATCTCCATCTCCAGCAGGACCTTTTTGACCTGTTAAAGCTAATGAAGCATATACTTTTGCTAAAGCAGATTTAGCTTCAATAGGATTTTTAAATACATCAAATTCTGTATAAATATCTGGATCGTTTGGCATTAGATCTAAATCATCATGACAAGATGAGATAGAAAAAGCTAATACAGCAGCTAATATATATTTAGAAATTTTATTCTTTTTCATAATTGTTCTCTTAGAAGTTAACATTTAAACCAAATACATATGTTCTTGGTCTTGGATAAAAACCATTATCAATTCCTCTATACATTTCAGGATCTAATCCACTGTAATTTGTAAAAACAGCTACATTCTGAACAGCTCCGTATAGACGTACATCCATACCTTTAATGGCTTGTTTTAGATTATAACCTAATGTAATATTATCAATACGGAAGAACGAAGCATCTTCGATGAAATAATCACTTAATAAATTAGTTTCTGTTATGCTTGTAAAACCAGTGTTGTAGTAACTTGTATGCACATTAGATAAGTAGTTTTGTCCGTTTCCAGTTGCTTTTCTACTGTATCCTTTAGATGACGCCATATTGTTGTAGGCATAGTTACCTAAACTAGCACGTGCTGTAGCTGATAAATCCCAATTCTTGTAACGGAAATAAGTATTGAATCCCATTGTTACATCAGCAAAAGGACTTTTGTGAATATAACGATCGCTGTTATTGATAACGCCATCATTGTTTAAATCCTCATAAGCTCCTTCGATAGGTCTTCCGTTTGCATCGTAAACTTGTTTGTATACATAGAAACTAAATGGAGCATAACCCTCGCGTTGAATTTGAATGTTGTTTCCTGTTCCTCCATCAATTCCACCTGTTAAGTTATCAGTAGGTAAGTTTACAATTTTGTTATCATTGTAAGCAATGTTGTAACCAAATGACCAGTCGAAATCTTTTGTTTTTATGATATCAGCATTAATGCTAAACTCAACTCCTTTATTTTCCATATCACCGATATTTTTATCGATCATATTTCCAAAGTTTGTAAATGGGTCTACATAAACACTTGCAATTAAGTCTTTCGTTTTCTTTTGATAAACATCAAATGTTCCGTAAATTCTATTTCTGAACAAAGAGTAATCAATACCTGCATTTAAAGTATTCGAAATTTCCCATTTCAAATCTCCATTAAAAGGTTGAGGACGATATGTTTGATAAAAAGTAGAACCAAATTGATAATACGCAGTTGATTGAGATCCGTTGTAACGTGTTAAATATTGGAAGTTTCCTAATCCTCCAACATTACCTACTTCACCATAACCAATACGTAATTTTAAATCATTTACAACAGTACTTCCTTTTAAGAAATCTTCTTTTGTCACATTCCAAGCAAAGGCTGCTGATGGGAAATATCCCCATTTTTTGTTCATTGATGGACCAAATTTAGAAGAAGCATCGGCACGTAAAGTAGCAGTTAATACATATTTATTATCAAAACTATAGTTGAATCTTCCGAAATAAGATAACGTTGTAAAATGATCTCTATCTACAAACTCAAACTCATCTGCATTTTGTTGTTCCAATTCACCATCATAACTATATTTATATGTATTGAAGTATTGATAACTATAACCTCCCATAACTTTTACGTTATGACGACCGAAGTCTTGGTCATAAGTTAGGTATGCATCAAAAAGTTTATTATAATATTGATCGCTAAAATTAGTATATGCTCCATCCCAAGTTAAAGAAGAGTTTGGCATATTTTCAGTTGTAACAGAACGACCGTTAGAATTAGAAATATCATATCCTACATTTACTGTAGCTGTTACAGATGGTAAGAAATGTAATTTATAATCCATTTTTGCATTTCCAACAAAACGACGAACTTCAGAAGTATCGCTAAATTCGTTAATTAATGCAACAGGATTTGTTGGTGCTAAGTTGTGTTTTACAGCTCCATCCATCCAAGTATGATATCCTCCATAAATATTTGCTCCAGAATAAATAGGTTGTGTAGGATCGTATTCTAATGCTGCACCAATAGCTCCACGATTCGCGAATTGATTTTCAATATAAGAACCACGAGCATTTAATTCAAACTTCAAATGATTATCTAAGAAAGTTGGGTTTAGATTCATCGATAAAGTTGTACGATTGATATTGTCTCCTTTCAAAATACCATCTTGATCAGTGTTTGATACAGAAAAACGTGAAGGCATATTTCCTCCAATATTTCCTGTTGCGCTAAAGTTGTGATCAAAACCAATAGCAGTTTTATACACTTCTTTTTGCCAATCTGTATTTGCATTTCCTAAACGAGCAATTTCTACAGGTGTACCTACGCTTCTTACTAATTCACGGAATTGATCTGCATTCATCATATCAATATAACCTTCTGGTTGATAAATTGATGTAGTTGAATTATAATTGAATTTAAATTGTTTTCCTTTTCCTTTTTTAGTTGTAATCATAACAACACCATTCGCTGCGCGAGAACCGTAAATAGCAGTTGCAGAAGCGTCCTTTAGAATAGTCATTGTCTCGATATCATTTGGATTCAAGAAATCTAATGGATTACGAGAACCTCCAATGTTAGAGTCTCCTAATGGAACACCATCAACTACATATAAAGGTTGAGAGCTTAATGATAAAGAACTGTTTCCACGAATCAATATATTTTGACCATCTCCAGGAGCTCCACCACCAGATGTTACAACAACACCAGCAATTTTTCCAGTCATTAATTCTTGTGCAGAAGTAATAGATCCTTTGTTGAAGTCCTCTGAATTTAATTGGTTTACAGAGCCTGTAACATCTTCTTTTTTAGCTGTTCCATATCCAATAATCACAACTTCTTTTAAGTTTTCAGTTGTTTTAGATAGACGAAGCTGCAATTGTGTCTGTCCAGCATATGTCAATTCTTGATCATCATAACCAAAAAAACTGATTACAATAACATCACCATCATTTGCTTCTAATGAAAAATTACCTTTATCATCAGAAATCGTAGATTCTCCTGTTGTGATGTTCGAAACATCAGCTCCAGCAAGAATTGCATTTGTGCTATCATATACTGTTCCTTTTACCGCTGTTTGAGCTGATAAAATAGCAGGGCTTGATAAAACTAATGCAAGAAGAGATTGTTTTAAAATCCTCATATATTTTCCGTTTTGTTTCGTTAATTTTTAATTTATATTTTTACTTCTCATTACCAAATGTAAGTCGTTTAATTGATTGATTGTGTATGCTGTACACCGATAAGTGTCACGAAAACGTTTTCGTGTTAATAAATAATTAAATTATTTAAAGAAGGTTGTTAATTTTAAATAAAAAAGACGGAAATTAGTAGAATAAGATTGATGGTTTAGGTAGAAAGAATATTATGAAAAAGAATTTGACATTAAAACAAATTGCAAAGGAGTTAGACGTTTCGATATCAACGGTTTCTAAGGCTTTGAAGAATAGTGAAGAAATTAGTGAAGCAACCCGAAATAAAATTCAGGCATTTGCAAAATTGTATAATTACAAACCGAACAATATTGCGTTAAGTCTTAAGAATCGCAAAACGAAAACCATTGCAGTGATCATTCCCGAAATTGTTCACGATTTTTTCGCTATGGTTATTAGTGGTATCGAAAATTTAGCAAATCAATATGGTTACAATGTTTTAATTTGTTTATCAAACGAGTCTTACGAACGCGAAGTACTTAACATGGAAATGTTAGCATCTGGTAGTATAGACGGGTTTGTTATATCCCTTTCTAAAGAAACTCAATCTAAAAAGGACTATCATCACATCAAAGAAATTATCAATCAAGGAATGCCTGTTGTTATGTTTGATCGTGTTACGCGCGAAGTTTATACAGATAAAGTAATTATTGATGATGTACTTGCTACACAAGAGGCAATACAATATTTTATAAGCAAAGGACGTAAGAAAATTGGCTTTATTACAACGCCTGATTATATAAGCGTAGGAAGGTTAAGAACAGAAGGTTATAAAAGAACTTTAGAAGCAAACGGAATTGCGATTGACGAAAATTTGATATTAAGAGTAGAAGATGAGAGTCAATTAGACACTATGATTGATGATTTTTTCGAAAACAATAAATTTGATGCTGTAATGGCTGTGAACGAATTGTACGCTGTGAAAGTGTTAAGAACTGCATTGAAAAAAGGAATCAAGGTTCCAGAAGATTTACATCTCATTGCTTTTACAGATGGGGTGATTTCAAAAAACTCAATTCCAAGCATTTCTACAGTTAAACAAAATGCATTTAAAATGGGTGAAATTGCTGCCCGACTTTTAATACAAAAATTAGAGTCAGAAAATGAACATGAACACTATATAACCGAAGTTGTAGGTACTGAATTATTACACAGAGAAACTACAACGATTTAGTAAGTTTTTTTTGGTTAAATAATTGTTACAGTTGCAATAATCCCGAAAAAATGTTTTAACATTGTAATCAAATCAAAACATATTTTTACTTCTCAAATAAAAAAATATAGTTTTGATAAGCTGAAACGCTTATCGTAAATAATTAAAAATAATTACGATAATGGAAAAGCGTAGATTAGGTTTTTGGGAAATTTGGAACTTAAGTTTCGGATATTTCGGAATCCAAATGGGATTTGCCTTACAGAATGCAAATGCCAGTAGAATTCTACAAACATTTGGTGCAGATGTACACCATTTGTCTTGGTTTTGGATTGTAGCTCCATTAATGGGTTTGATTGTTCAGCCTATTATTGGACATTATTCTGATAAAACATGGGGACGTTTTGGTCGCCGTAAACCTTATTTTTTAGTTGGAGCTGTATTGGCAAGTATCGGATTAATTCTGATGCCTCAGGCTGGTGCGTTTACTGCATTGTTGCCTGCATTGTGGATGGGAGCAGGTTTTTTGATGATTATGGACGCTTCGTTCAATATCGCTATGGAACCTTTTCGGGCATTAGTAGCAGACGTTTTACCATCAGATCAACGAACATTAGGTTTTTCTATTCAAACAGCATTAATTGGTTTTGGAGCCGTATTAGGATCGTGGTTACCCTATATTTTGAGTAATTGGCTTGGAATAAGTAGTGTAGCTGCAGAAGGTCAGGTTCCGTTTCATTTAATTTTATCTTTCATCATCGGAGCAGTGGTTTTAATTCTGTCTGTGATTGTAACAGTTACAACAACAAAAGAATATTCTCCAGCAGAGTTAGAAGCTTTTGATAGAGTTGAAGGAAAAGAAATTGTACAGGAAGAACAAGCAACTTTATCTCAAATTTTTAAAGATTTTGGTAACATGCCAAAAACAATGAAACAATTGGGATGGGTTCAATTTTTCACATGGTTTGGATTGTTTGGGATGTGGGTTTTTGCTACACCTGCGATTGCACATCATGTTTATAAACTTCCACTTTCTGATACTTCATCTGCAACGTATAACGAAGCGGGAGATTGGGTCGGAATTATTTTTGGAGTTTATAATGCAGTATCAGCAATTTTCGCCTTCTTTTTACCAGCATTAGCCTTAAAAATTGGTCGAAAAACAACGCATACTTTCTCATTAATTGTGGGTGGAATAGGATTAATCTCAATTTATTTTATAGACAATCCAAACCTACTAATTCTTTCTATGGTTGGAGTAGGTGTTGCATGGGCAAGTATTTTAGCAATGCCTTATGCGATGTTGGCAGGAGCAATTCCTGCACGAAAAATGGGTGTTTATATGGGAATATTCAATTTCTTCATTTGTATTCCTCAAATCATCAATTCTATTTTAGGAGGACCTATTGTTAAATATATTTATGGTGGAGATCCAATTTACGCGATCATGACAAGTGGTGTAGCTTTTATAATTGCTGCATTGTTAGTACAACGTGTACAAGACGATGAAAAACCAATCAAAGCATAAAATCTTGAAAACTAAAGCATTTATTTTCGATTTAGACGGTGTAATAGTAGACACCGCAAAATATCATTTTTTAGCATGGCAAAAAATTGCAAATGCACTTAATATCAACTTTACACACGAACATAACGAATTATTAAAAGGTGTTTCTCGTGTGCGTTCATTAGAAATTATTCTTGGCTTAGGAAATGTAACCGCTACGGATAAACAAAAAGAACAATGGTTAACTCAGAAAAACGAAGATTATTTAGAGTATATCAATAAGATGGATGATTCTGAAATTCTTCCTGGAGTGATGTACGTACTTAACTTTTTGAAAGGAAACAATCAGCCAATTGTTTTGGGATCTGCATCTAAAAATGCACGACCAATTTTAGAAAAAGTAAATATTCTAAACTATTTTGATGATATCGTAGATGGTAATGATGTTTCTAACGCGAAACCAGATCCAGAAGTGTTTATCGTTGGAGCAAAAAAAGCAAATCAACCAAATGAAAATGCAATTGTTTTTGAGGATTCGGTTGCAGGTATTCAAGCAGCTAATAATGCGGGAATGATAAGTATAGGAATCGGAGAAGCTTCTGTTTTAAATGAAGCAAAATACAATTTCAACAACTTTACTGAAATCACAGAAGAATTCTTAATAGAATTAATCAATCAATAATTTTACAATCAACATACAAGAACAAAAATGAATCAAGATTATATCATCCCGAATGAATGGTCAATTATCGAAGAAGGGTTTGAAAAAGATCGTGTAAAATCGTCTGAAAGTTTATTTTCTATCGGAAATGGTGCGATGGGACAACGTGCGAATTTCGAAGAATTCTATTCAGGAGATACTTTTCAAGGAAGTTATATTGCTGGAGTTTATTATCCTGACAAAACAAAAGTAGGATGGTGGAAAAATGGTTATCCAGAATATTTTGCAAAAGTACTTAATGCACCTGTTTGGATCGGAATTGACATCGAAATTAACGGTGAACAATTCGATTTGAATACATGTATAGAAATCAAAAATTTCCGTCGTGAACTGAACATGAAAGAAGGAGTTTTAAATCGTTCTTTTCAAGCAGTTTTAGCATCTGGATTAGAAATAGATGTAAATGTTAGCCGTTTTCTGTCAGCTGATTTAGATGAATTAGGTGTGATCATATATGATATCAAACCGCTAAATGGTGATGCGAAAATTATCTATAAACCTTATGTTGATGCGCATGTAAAAAATGAGGATGCCAATTGGGAGGAAATATTTTGGGAATCGGTTGACTCAGAAATAAAAGGTGAACAAGGTTTTGTACAAGCTCGTACGTTCAAAACACATTTTAATGTGGTAACGTATATGCAAAACGCATTTTTTATCAATCAAGAAAAACAAACAATTGCTCCAATTCAATCATCAAAAACAGATTGGAAAGTTGAATTTACATATGAAATTAATGTAAAAGCGAATGAAGTTGCAACTATTCAGAAATTTGGTGGTTACGTTGTATCGACAAATCATAACGAAAATGAATTAGTTTCGACAGCAGAAAATGTTTTGGCAAAAGCGAATCAGTTAGGTTATCAACAATTGTTAATAAACCAAAAAGAAGCGTGGGCGAAGACATGGGAAATGGCTGATATTACGATAGAAGGCGATGTAAAAGCGCAACAAGGAATTCGTTTTAATATTTTTCAATTAAACCAAACGTATTCTGGTAAAGATGCACGATTGAATATCGGTCCAAAAGGCTTTACAGGGGAAAAATATGGAGGTTCTACTTATTGGGATACAGAAGCTTATTGTTTACCTTTTTATATGGTGACAAAAAATCAAGAAGTTGCCCGAAACTTGTTAATGTATCGTTTTAATCAGTTAGATAAAGCCATAGAAAATGGAGAAAAATTAGGTTTCAAAAACGGAGCAGCTTTATATCCTATGGTAACGATGAACGGAGAAGAATGCCACAATGAATGGGAAATTACCTTCGAAGAAATTCACCGTAATGGAGCAATCGCTTTTGCAATCTTTAATTATACTCGTTTTACGGGTGATGAGTCGTATATTCCTGAAGCTGGTTTAGAAGTTTTATTAGGAATTGCTCGTTTCTGGAAACAACGTGTCAATTGGTCAAACGATAAAAAACAATACGTAATGTTGGGTGTAACTGGGCCTAACGAGTACGAGAACAATGTGAATAACAACTTCCATTCAAATTATTGTGCACAATGGTGTATGAATTATTTGATTGAACAAGTTGAAAATGTTAAGACAAATTATCCTGAAGATTTTGCACGCATTGTCGCGAAAACAAATGTTACTGATGCAGAATTAGCAGAAATGAAAGAAGTTGCAGCGAATATCTATTTTCCATTTAGCGAAGAATTTGATGTTTACTTGCAACAAGACGGTTTCTTGGATAAAGATTTAACACCAGTTTCAGAATTATCTAATGAAGAACGACCAATTAATCAAAAATGGTCTTGGGATAGAATTTTACGTTCAGCTTATATTAAACAAGCAGATGTTTTACAATCATTCTATTATTTCGAAGATCAATTTTCGAAAGAACAATTAGAAAAACACTTCGATTTCTATGAGCCATTAACAGTTCACGAATCGTCATTATCACCTTGTGTGCATTCAATTCAAGCGGCAACGTTAGGAAGAATGGAACAAGCATATACATTTTATTTGAGAACTTCTCGTCTTGATTTAGATGATTATAATAAAGAAGTTCACGAAGGTTTACACATTACGTCTATGGCAGGAACTTGGATGTCGATTGTAGAAGGATTTGGAGGAATGCGTGTGAAAAATGATACATTATATTTTGAACCACGTTTGCCAGAACAATGGAAAGGATTTTCATTTAAAATCAATTTCCGTAATCAAATCCTAAAAGTTATTGTAAATAAAGGAGAAACAACTTTTGAATTGGAAGGAACAAAACCGTTAGAGGTTTATGTTTTCGATCAAAAAGTTGTTGTTCAGCCTTCGATTTAATAAAGGGAAAATTAAATACCTTGAAGGCAATCGCTTTCGAGGTATTTTTATTTAAAGTAGTACGTTTGAAATTATAATTTCACGTCACTTCGAGTGAATTTTTGAAATGAAAATGGAGAAAATTTGTATCGAGAAGTAAGACGGGAATTCATCTAAGTTCTCGATACATTTAAAAAGATTATAACAATCATTTTAAATACTCGAACTGACGAAAAATGGCATTTTGAACTGTCACACTGAGCTTGTCGAAGTGCAAAATCATATAATGAAGATGAGAAGTTGAATCAAGTTCAACTTGACAAAATAAAAAACAAACAAAATGAAAAAACTATTCGTATTAACCTCTTTCTTATCAACCTTTGCTTTTGCTCAAATTCAAAAAGTAGAGCCTATGTTTTGGTGGAAAGGGATGAAAAATCCGGAAGTTCAAATTCTGGTTTACGGAAAAGATATAAGTAAATACAATATTGAGTTATCAGATCAAATAAAGATCAAAGATATTCAGAAAACAGAAAATCCAAATTATGTTTTTGTAACAGTTAATACGAATGATGTAAATAAATCATCGTTCAAAATTAACATCAAAAACAAAAATAAAGTTGTTGATTCGTACACGTACGAATTAAAAGAACGTAAGGCAAATTCTGCAAACCGTACTTCTTTTACGTCAAAGGATATTGTGTATTTGATTATGCCAGATCGTTTCGCAAATGGAGACGAAAGTAATGATTCGAAGAAAGAATTAACAGATAAAGCAAATCGTTCTATTCCAGATAGTCGCCACGGAGGAGATTTACGAGGAATTATCAACAATTTAGATTATTTGCAAAATCTTGGTGCAACAGCAGTTTGGTTAACGCCAGTTAACGAGGATAATGAAAAGCAACATTCGTATCATGGTTATGCGCAAACAGATTTGTATAAAATTGATGGACGATACGGATCGAATGAAGATTATCGCGAATTATCTCAAAAATTAAATCAACGTGGAATGATGTTGATTCAAGATTATGTTACCAATCACTGGGGATTATCGCATTGGATGATTCAAGATTTACCTTCTCAAGATTGGATTCATCAATTTCCTGACGGAGGTCTAAAAGGTTTTAAACGTTCTAATTATCGTACAACTTCTCAGTTTGATACAAATGTTGCAGAAGTCGATAAAAAAGAAGCTCTGAATGGTTGGTTTGATTTATCAATGCCAGATATGAATCAATCGAATCCATTGGTGTTAAATTATCTGACGCAAAATGCAATTTGGTGGATAGAATATGCAGAATTAGGAGGAATGCGTGTAGATACCTATCCGTACAATGATAAAGTTGGAATGGCAAAATGGGTGAAAGCAATTACAGATGAATATCCAAATTTTAATGTCGTAGGAGAAGCTTGGATGTATTCGCCAGCACATATTTCTTATTGGCAAAAAGATTCTAAAATTGCAGAAATAGATCATTATAATTCGCATTTACCTTCTGTAATGGATTTTAATTTATTTTCAGAATTACCAAAAGCAATCAAAGAAGAAGAGTCTTGGGATGGAGGAATGATAAAATTATACAATTCATTCACGAATGATTTCTTGTATCCAAATGTCAACAACATGTTTGTGTTCATGGAAAATCATGATACAGAGCGATGGAACGAAATTATGAATGGGAATATTAATGATTATAAACTGGGTTTATCATTAATTTCTACTGTTCGTGGAATTCCACAAGTTTATTATGGTTCTGAAATAGGAATGCGTGGTGATAAAAGTAAAGGGGATGCAGATATTCGTCGCGATTTTCCTGGAGGATGGAAATCAGATCAGCAAAATGCTTTCACAACTGAAGGAAGAACAGCTGAACAGAAATCTTTTCACGATTTTACAGCAAAACTTTTTAATTGGAGAAAAAACAAAGAAGTTATTCATTCAGGAAAAACGAAACATTATATGCCTCAGAAAAATGTTTACGTGTATTTCAGATACAATGAAAAAGAATCTGTAATGGTTATTTTGAATGCAAATCCAGAAAAACAAACGTTCAAATTGGATCGTTTTGCAGAATCATTAATTGGAATAACTTCAGGAAAAGATATTATTTCTGAGAAAACATTTCCAATTAATTCAAATGGAGAAATTTCAATTGATGGTAAAACATCAATGATTATTGAACTTAGAAAGTAAAACGTTTCACGTTACTTCGAGTGAATTTATATCGAGAAGTAAAATGTGAATAATTCGTCTAATTTCTAGATACGATTCTTATCAGAATCACTTGAAATGACGAATAAATAAAGTTATCTTAAAAGAGAATTAAAAAAGATTCTTCGATAAACTCAGAATGACAATTTCATTAAAAATAATAAAGTAAATGTCATTCCGACGAATGGAGGAATCTAACAAAATGTAAAAAACAAAAACAAGAAATATGAAAAACTTTAAGTTTATACTTGGTTTAGGGATCGCAATGATGAATATGGTTTATGGACAAGAGTTGAAATCACCGAATGGAAATTTCGTGATGGATTTTTCATTGTCAAAAGATGGAAAGCCAACCTATCAATTAAAGTTCAAAGGCAAAGATGTAGTGAAACCAAGTCATTTGGGATTTGAGTTTAAAACGAAACATAAAGAAATGGACTTTGCAGTTCAAGATCGTGTAGAGGATGAAAAGGCAAAAGATATTGCGAACTTTTTATCTGGGTTTAAAATCATTGATACTAAAACTTCAACATTCGACGAAACATGGAAACCAGTTTGGGGAGAAGTAGATAAAATCAGAAATAATTTCAATGAATTAGCTGTTACAGTTTCTCAACCAAATACAGATCGTCAAATGATTATTCGTTTTCGTTTGTTCAACGAAGGTTTAGGTTTCCGTTACGAGTTTCCAGAGCAAAAGAATTTGAAATATTTTGTCATCAAAGAAGAGCATTCTCAGTTTGCAATGGCTGGAGATCACACGGCTTTCTGGATTCCTGGAGATTACGATACACAAGAATACGATTACACAGAATCTAAATTATCTGAAATTAGAGGTTTATTTGATAAAGCTTACATTGGAAATGCTTCTCAACAAGCTTTTTCAAAGACTGGTGTACAAACAGCATTAATGATGAAAGCAACAAATGGTCTTTACATCAACTTACACGAAGCTGCATTGATTAATTATCCTGCAATGAGTTTGAATTTAGATGATAAAACATTAACATTTGAATCGTGGTTAACACCAGACGCTTTAGGAGATAAAGGTTATTTACAAGCACCTTTTAATACGCCTTGGCGTACAGTTATTGCGAGTGATGATGCAAGAGAAGTTGCATTTAAAGGTCCGCAATTAATATATAATTTAAATGAACCTTCAAAAATTAAAGACACTTCTTGGATCAAACCAGTAAAATATATCGGTGTTTGGTGGGAAATGATTACAGGAAAAAGCTCTTGGGCTTATACAGATGAATTTCCAACGGTACAATTAGGTGTTACAGATTATAAAAATGCAAAACCTAATGGAAAACATGGAGCAAATAACGAACATGTAAAAGAATACATTGATTTTGCTGCAGAGCACGGTTTTGATGCTGTTTTAGTAGAAGGATGGAACGAAGGTTGGGAAGATTGGTTTGGAAATCACAAAGACTACGTATTCGATTTTGTTACGCCTTATCCAGATTTTGATGTAAAAATGTTAAATGCTTATGCAAAATCAAAAGGTGTAAAAATCATGATGCACCACGAAACTTCGGGATCAATTCGTAATTACGAAAGACATTTGGACAAAGCATATAAATTTATGAATGATAATGGTTATACCTCTGTAAAAAGTGGATATGTAGGAGATATCGTTCCTCGTGGAGATTATCATTACAGCCAAAATACAATCAACCATTATCAATATGCAATTGAAAAAGCGGCTGATTATAAAATTATGGTAAATGCACACGAAGCAGTTCGTCCTACTGGTGTTGCACGTACTTGGCCAAATTTAATTGGAAATGAATCTGCTCGTGGAACAGAATACCAAGCTTTCGGAGGTTCTAAACCAAATCACGTAACTATTTTACCATTTACGCGTCTTTTAGGTGGACCAATGGATTATACGCCTGGTATTTTCGAAATGGATGTAAAGAAATTAAATCCAAACAACCATTCACATGTTAATTCTACAATTGCAAATCAATTGGCTTTGTACGTAACAATGTATTCGCCTTTGCAAATGGCTGCTGATATTATTGAGCATTACAAACAATTTTCTGATGCATTTCAATTCATCAAAGATGTGCCTGTAGATTGGCAAGATTCTAAATACTTGGAAGCTGAACCAGGAAAATATCTAACAATTGCACGTAAAGATAAAAACTCAAACAACTGGTTTATTGGAAATGTAAATGGTGAAACTCCTCGTTCAACGAAAATCAAATTAGATTTCTTAGAGAAAGGGAAAAAATATGAAGCGACAATTTATGCAGATGCAAAAGATGCGCACTATAAAACAAATCCTCAAGCCTATAAAATAGAAACTAAAAAAGTTGATGCAAAATCAGTTTTAGATTTAACATCTCAAGCTGGTGGAGGTTTTGCAATTAGTATTAAAGAAATTAAATAAGTAATGAGTGATGAGTATTGAGTAACAAATTTCTCAATACTCAAAACTTAGTACTCAAAACTTTTTAGTATGAAAAAAATACTTTTCTCAATTGGAATAGCTTCATTGTTTATAAGTTCTTGCTCAAAAACCTCAACACAAGCTACACAAATAACTAAATCAGAAAAACAACCATTTGTTTGGAATGGAGCAAATGTTTATTTTTTATTGACAGACCGTTTCGAAAATGGAGATATAAAGAATGATGTAAACTACGGAAGAACTGCCGAAACATCTAAATTAAGAGGTTTTGAAGGTGGAGATTTTCGTGGTGTAATCAATAAAATAGATGATAATTATTTTTCAGATTTAGGTGTTAATGCTATTTGGATGACACCAATTGTTGAACAAATTCATGGTTTTGTAGACGAAGGTCAAGGAAAAACATACGGATTTCATGGGTATTGGACCAAAGATTGGACATCAATTGATAAAAACTGGGGAACAGAAAAAGAATTGCAAGAGTTAGTAGATAAAGCACACGCAAAAGGAATTCGTATTATGTTGGATGCGGTGATTAATCATACAGGTCCTGTTACAAATTCGGATGGCGTTTTTCCTTCAGATTGGGTTCGTGTTTCGCCGCAATGCACGTACGATTCGTATAAGTCGACGATAGAATGTACGTTGGTGAAAAACTTACCAGATATTTTAACAGAGTCTGAAAATGATGTGTTGTTACCACCCCAATTGTTAGCAAAATGGTCACAAGAAGGTCGTTTGGAAAAAGAAGTGTCAGAATTGAATGCTTTTTTTGCAAAATATAATTTACCAAAAGCTCCGAAATATTACATCATGAAATGGCTTTCTGATTACATTAGAAAGTACGGAATTGATGCTTATCGTGTCGATACAGTAAAACATACAGAAGAAGATGTGTGGAAGAAATTCGAAGAGATTTGTCAAGATGCTTTTGCAGAATATAAAGCTACTCATCCAACCAAAGTATTAGATCAAAACAAATTTTTCTTGTTAGGAGAAGTTTATAATTATTCAATTAACGATGGACAACAATTTAATTTTCCTGATAAAACAGTTAATTATTTCGAGAATGGATTTGATGCATTAATCAATTTCGATTTGCGTTCAACACAAAAAGAATCGAATAAAGCTGTTTTTGATCGATACAATGATATTCTTCAAAATAAGATGAACGGAAAGTCTGTGATGAGCTACATTACATCTCACGATGATGGTTCACCTTTCGATAAAAATCGTCAAAATCCTTGGGATGCGGGAACTCGATTATTGTTAGCTCCAGGAATTTCTCAAATTTATTATGGAGATGAAACAGCTCGTCCATTAGAAATAGAAGGTGTTGATGGAGATGCAAATCTTCGCTCGAATATGAATTGGGAAAGTATTCAGCCAAATTCAGAAACGGAATCATTATTGAATCATTACCAGAAGTTAGGACAATTTAGAAGAAATCATCCAGCGGTTGGTGCAGGAAATCAAACAGATTTGCAAAATTCTCCGTATATTTTTACAAGAAAATATAAGACAGACGAAGTCGTAATTGGATTGGAAATGCCTATTGGTAAAAAAACAATTAATGTGAGTTCGGTTTGGAAAGATGGTACTAAAGTTCGCGATGCTTATTCAGGTGTTTCAGGAAAAGTTGTAAACGGGAATATAGAATTGAATACGACTTCTGATATTGTATTATTAGAGAAGTTAAATTAATTTTTTAGAAGAAATAGAAGATAAAAATGATAAAAAAAATAGTTGGTTTAACCCTTATAACGACATTGTTTTTCACAAGTTGCGAAAGCAAAAAAGAAACAAAGTCTGAAGAGGTAAAATCTGAAATGAAAGAACAAGGAGTTGTTCCTTTTACAGCTGAAATGGCAGAAACTTCGGTAATTTATGAAGTGAATGTTCGTCAATTTTCACCAGAAGGAACTTTTGCTGCAGTAACAAAAGAGATGGCTAACATCAAAAAGTTGGGTGTTAAAATTCTTTGGATTATGCCTATTTACCCGATTGGAGAAGAAAATAGAAAAGAAGGTTTAGGTTCATATTATTCTATCAAAGATTATAGAGGAATCAATCCAGAGTTTGGAAATGCAGAAGATTTCAAGAAATTGGTTGATGAAGCACATAAAAATGGGATGTATGTTATTTTAGATTGGGTTGCAAATCACACTGCATGGGATCATCCTTGGGTTAAACAACATCCAGATTGGTACGAGCAAGATAAGAATGGAAAAATGCATTCTCCATACGATTGGACAGATGTTGTGGCATTAAATTTTGAGAACAAAGAAATGCGCAAACAGATGATTGCTGATATGAAATATTGGTTAGATGATTTCAAAATTGATGGTTTCCGTTGTGATATGGCGCATGAGGTTCCGACTGATTTTTGGGAAGAAGCAAAACCACAATTAGTAAATGGTCGTGAGATATTTATGTTAGGTGAAACAGAAAAACCAGATCTTTTAGTAAATGCTTTCGACGCTGCATATGGATGGAAAATTCATCATATTATGAATGACATTGCAAAAGGTAAAAAGAATGTTTCTGCAATTGATGCATATATGGATTCGATTCCTAAAAAATGGCAAGCCGATGATTACAAATTATTGTTCACATCTAACCACGACGAAAATTCTTGGGCAGGAACAGAATATGAAAGAATGGGCGATGCAGTTGAAACATTTGCTGCATTAACATATACTTTACCAGGAATTCCGTTAATTTATAATGGACAAGAAGAAGATTTTAACCGTCGTCTAAAATTCTTTGTCAAAGATTCTATTGATCGTAATTCGAATGCAAAAATGCGTGGTGTTTACGAAAAATTAGGAGAATTAAAAGTAACAAATGAAGCCTTTAATGGAGCTAAAAAAGCAGCTTCTTACGAACGATTAAAAACATCTGATGATAAATCTATTTTAGCTTTCAAGCGTAAGAAAAACACAACAGAGGCTTATTTTGTAGCAAATTTCACTAAGTCAGCTAAAGAGGTTACGGTTCCAATTAACGGAATCTATAAAAACTTTATGAACAATGAAGATGTTACATTTGATGCAACTACAAAACTGAAATTGAAACCTTGGGAATACCTTATTTTAGTTCAGAAGAAAAAATAAATTCTTAAAAGCTGGTTAAATTTTTAATCAGCTTTTTTTATGGTATAATGCTTGTTGATAATTGGTTAAAATCAAAATCATGAAAAAAATAGTTTTATCAACAGCAGCCATTTTAAGTTTAGTTCTATTTTCATGCGAATCGAAGAAAACAGAACAAACAAATGTTGTTTCAACTAAATCTGAAGTTGCAGAACAGCCAATTGTTTCGGAAAGTGATATTGCAAATAATCCCGAAGCTTCTACTTCATCAAATACATATGTAGTTTTGCAAGATAACGGGCAACAGAAGACTGTTAATGTAGATCCAAATGAAACAGTGATTTCGGCAAATAATTTGCCTGTAAATGCACAGAATTTTGTTTCACAAAACTTCGGTAATATGGAATTTATACATGCGATAAAAGAAGTTGAACGAAATATCACAACATATAATATTCAGTTAAAAGATGGAACTAAAATTGAGTTTACGGATAACGGAGATTGGACAGAAGTGAAAAATGGCTTAGGAAAAGTAATTCCGAATAAGTTTTTTCCAGAAAATATTAAGAAATATCTTCAGACAAAATATCCTAAAATAGATGCAAAATCGATTGAGATGGATACAAAAGACAAAGAAATTAAAGTAGAATTACTGCAGAATAAAGTTGATTTGAAATTTGATCTGAACGGAAATTTCATCAAAATTGATTAATTAAAGATTTTAAACCTTATCATTTGATGAGGTTTTTTTTATTGCTTTTTAATTAAATTTTACATTATTCTTCACATAAATAGTTCACAATTATCAATATATTTATAGTAGAAAAATCAACCAAATGGATAAAAAATATTTGAGATCGTTAATTTTTAGACATCTCGATGGTCTTGTAACAGCGCCTATTTTACATGCTTTAGCAAGTAAAGGAGTGTTGCATTATATTGTGGAGCATAAAACAATGTTGTTGGATCAGTTGACCGATGAATTTCAAGCGAACGAAGGTTATCTTAATATAGCTTTGCGTGTATTAGCTTCTCAAAATATGTTAGAATATTCGGTCGATAATAAACAAGAAATTGTCGAAATTCAAACCAATAAATATTCAGACAGAGCTTTTACAAATATTGATATTTATTATGATTTAGCAACTTTTTTAGCAGAAGATGAAGTCATCAATCAAGCTGATTTTTCGGATGAGTTTTGTAAAAAATGGATAAAATTATTTGATAAATACAAAACTTATTTGACGACAGCAGAAGACGAAGAGTTTTTGGAAAAACCATTGCATTATCAAATTACAAAACATATAGAAGGAGTATTGGTTGGACCAATTATAGTTCGAATGGGAATGAGTGGATTATTTCATAAATATTTTATGGAAGCATCTTTCAATCCAGACGAATTTCACAAAAATCCACAAACTTTCGAAAAAATATTAGAACGATTAACAGAATTAGGTTGGTTTATCAAACACGAAAAAAATTATAAATTCACAGAAATAGGATTGTTTTTTGCTCGTCGCGCCACTTCTTACGGTGTTACAGTTTCTTATTTGCCAATGTTTGCGAAGTTGAATGATTTACTTTTTGGTTCACCAACAAAATTGCGAGAAATTACAGAAGGTGAAGATGAGCAACATGTTAATCGAGAAATGAATGTTTGGGGTAGTGGAGGAGCGCATTCAACATATTTTAAAGTGATAGATGAATTTATTGTCGACATTTTTAATCGTCCGATAGAAGAACAACCAAAAGGGATTTTGGACATGGGATGTGGAAATGGTGCGTTGTTACAGCATTTGTACGATGTGATTGAGCGACAAACATTACGTGGTAAACATCTCGACGAATATCCTTTGTTTTTGGTAGGTGCAGATTACAACCAAGCAGCCTTGAAAGTGACACGTGCCAATTTAATTAAAAACGATATTTGGGCAAAAGTAATTTGGGGCGATATTGGCGATCCAGATCGATTGGCAAATGATTTAAAAAATGACTATTCAATCGAGTTGAGCGATTTATTAAACATCAGAACTTTCTTAGATCATAACAGAATTTGGGAAGATGTAAATGATGTGAAAACGGACAGAATAAGTACTTCTACTGGCGCGTTTGCGTTTAGAGGAAAACGTTTGTCGAATAATGATGTGGAACAAAATTTATTGAATCATCTCAAAAAGTGGGCACCTTATGTAGAGAAGTTTGGTTTGTTGTTAATCGAATTGCATACAATTGCACCAGATTTAACAGCGAAGAATTTAGGTGATACACCAGCAACAGCTTATGATGCAACACATGGTTTTTCCGATCAATATATTGTAGAAGTAGATGTTTTTCATCGTATTTGTCAAGAAACTGGTTTACTCCCTGATAAAACATTGTTCAAAAAATATCCAAACAACGAATTGGCAACTGTTAGCATTAATCTTCTGAAAAAATAATAATCATTTATATAAACCAAAAAAACTCAGTAATTTCTTACTGAGTTTTTTTGGTTAGTCTTATATCTATAATTAGTTTAAAGTTATTTTTGCTTGACTAATTTTAAACCCATTTTCGTAAACATTGAACGTATAAACTCCTTTTTGGAATTCCTCATTTTCCCAATCGAAAGTGATATTTTTTGTTTGCCCATTTGTGTAATTGAAGTTAATTGCATCAGAAAAGTTTACTGTATCTCCAGATCTCAACTCAATTTGTCCACCTTGTGCATTACCATATCTTCCTAACGTTCCATCAGGATTATAGATGGCAACATATAATTTCTTTTCTCCAGATTCTGTTCTCGAATTACGATCTACATCAAAAGAAACACGAATTTTATCAATACGTTTTGCACGTGTTTTTTCAACTTCTTTTCCACTGTTTCTTACGCGAATTCCTTTTATTTGTTGATTCGAAACAGATAATGTTGAACTTAATTCATCTATTTTTCCTTTCGAAATGGCATTGTCTTTTTGGCGAACACTTTTTTCCGTTTCGTAATTATATGTTAACTCTTTATTGTTTTCTCTTAAATTATTATTATCTGATGTTAAAGCAGAATTTTTGTTATTTAAATCTTCTACATTACGAACAAGAATTGCATTTTCTTTTTGTAAACGAGAAACTTCAGATTTATAATTTTTAACGCTTCCTTCTAAATCGGCAATCATTTTACGTGCACGACTCATTTCTTCTGCAGTTGGATTGTCTTTGTCTAAAATTTCTTGAATATCTTGATTCTTTAATTGAATCATATTTTCTTTATCTCCCAACAAATTATTACGATCCTCGATACGAGCTTTATATTGTGTATAATCGTTTAAAATTGAATCGTATTGTCTACGAATTTGCTCTTTTTGACCTGTTTCATTTTTAAGGATTTGAGAGTTTAAAGAGTCATTTTTTTCAAAATTTCCTATTTGATTTGCCTGATAAATATTGTAACCAACACTACCAGCTAATAAGATTCCTACTAAAGCCAAAGGCACTACTAAGCCATTTTTTCCTTTGTTTGTTGGTTGATTGTTTTCTTCTAATCCTTGCATATAAATTATTATTTAAGGTTAATTGTTTTTTTATTATTTTTAACGTTAAGAAATTATGATGCCAAATTCTTTAGAATATGTTAAAACGGAGGTTTTTTAACAAAAATTTTCACATTTAAGACCGAAAATGAATAATCATACAGAATTTTATTCTTTAAAAATCACAAAAAAAGCTTCAGAATTATCTGAAGCTTTTTTAAAATTATGATCTTTTATATTTATTTTTTATCAAAAGTTCCTGTGTAAACAGAAGTTAATTTGTCTAAAGAAATGTATTTTTTGAACACTTCGTTTACTTGATTTACATTCAGAGCATCAACTTTTTTCTCTAAATTATCAAAATCATCAAAACTAATTCCGTTTAATAAATAGCCATTTGATAATCCTAATAATGTACCATCTGTACCTAAAGAAGTTGTACGACCGTTTTTCCAGCTAACGATATTTGTTTTTAATTCTTCAGCTGTGAAACCATCTTTCAATGCTTTTGCAACTTCTTCTTTCAATGCTTTTTCTACCGCTTCTCGTTTTGTAGGATTTAAGAATGCATAATATCCCCAAGATGCAACATCATTTTTAGGATCGCTTGGAATAGAAACATACGAACCTGCTCCGTAGCTAATACCTTCTTTTTCTCTTAAACGCATTGGAATACGTGCAGATAAGAAACCACCGCTACCAATCATTTCGTTTGCCATAACCATTGCTGCATAATCTGCACTTTCACGATTCATTTTGAAATTGATTGATCCAACAGCTGCTGCATTCTCTTTATCCGGTATGTTATATAACTTGTCTTCTTTTTTAGTTGCTGTAAAAGTAGGATATGCTTTTTCGTATTTAGATTTGCTATTCCATTTTCCAAAAGTATCATTTAATAATTTTTCAACTTTTGCTTTATCATTTGTTCCAACAACAGAAACAACACCGTTTTGAGCTCCTAAAATGTTTTTATAAAAATCAACTAAATCAGTTTGTTTAATATTTTTAATCTCATCTTTTAATTCACTAAAAGAAGCTGTATAAAAAATAGATGACTTTGGATAATTAGACGTTAAACGATTAATTTCATTGAAAGCTAAAGCTTGTGGATCGTTTGTATTTGCATCTAAATAAGTTGTGTATTCATTTACAGATTTTGTTAATTCAGCTTGTGGGAACGTTGGCTCTGTAATAATTTGACGAACGATATCCATTGTTTTGTCTAATGAATTTTTGTACGTATTAACAGATACAGTTAATGTTTGTCCTCCGAATCTAAATCCAACAGAAGATTTTAAAGCATCTAATTGATCTTTGATTTGTTCTTTCGTTAGATTTTTTGTTCCAGACATTAACAATTCAGCAGTTAATTGACCAATCATTCCTTTATTTGCTAAATCTTTTTCATTCGAAACTGGTAAATTAAAGGATAAAATAACTTTTTCGCCTTTTATTTCTTTATCGATGATTCCGTATTTTAATCCATTATTTACTTTTCCTTCAGCATAATGTGCTTTTAGATTTTTGATCGAAGCTTCGAAAGGTTTTGCCTCTTTTTCAACAGCACGACCTTTGTAATTCGAAACTAATTCAGTGATCTGTTTATTTGTTAATTCTGCAGGTTTTACACGAATTTCATCTTTTGTCGGGATAAAAGCTCCGACAGTTCTATTATTTGCTCTAAAATATTTTTCAGCAACACGTTTAATGTCCTCTTTTGTTACTTTCTCAATATTATCACGGTATAAGAATCCTAAACGATAATCACCAGCACCTACAATTTCAGTTAAACCAATTGCATAATTAATGGTATTATTTTTCTGATTTTCGATGTTTTTTATGATGTTTGCTTTTGCACGTTGCACATCTTGATCAGTATAATTAATTTTTGCAACCTTATCTAACTCTGCACGAATATCATTTTTCGTTTGCTCGATATTTTTCTCTTTCGGGATTTCAGTTCCGATGTAGAAGAAACTCGCATCACGAACTTCTGGACTATAAGCCCAAATAGAAGCAATTTTGTGCGTGTCGACCAACGATTTGTATAAATAACCAGAAGGATCTGAAGTTAAGATATTGTTTAAAACATTAATTGCAGCGTAATCTTTGTCACTATAAGCCGCAACGTGATACATTACACCAACAGATTGCGAATCTCCTGCACGTTTTATTTCAACAAATTTTTCTCCATCCTGAGCTGGTTCAACTGTTAAGATTTCGTCTAAAACACGAGTTGGTTTTGGAATTGAAGCAAAATATTGATTTACATATTCAATTGTCCTTTTCTCATCAAATTTTCCAGCAATAATTAATGTAGCATTATCTGGTTGATAATATTTTTCGTAAAATTTACGTAATTGAGGTGTTTTTACACGCTCGATATCTTCTTTAGAACCGATCGTAGATTTTCCGTAATTGTGCCATAAATATCCAGCAGAAATTACACGTTCCATTAAAACACTTGAAGGATCATTTTCTCCGATTTCAAATTCATTGCGAACAACAGAAAATTCTTTATCTAAATCTTCTTGTTTAATTGTAGCATTAATCATTCGGTCAGCTTCCATCTCTAAACTCCAACGTAAATTTTCGTCACTTGAAGGGAAAACTTCGTAATAATTTGTACGATCATAATATGTTGTTCCGTTAGCGCGACCTCCTTTATCTGATAACATTTTTTTGATATCACCAAGGTTTTTCGTCGATTTAAATAACATATGCTCTAATAAATGCGCCATTCCTTTTTCTCCGTAACCTTCATGTTTAGATCCTACATTGTACACAATGTTTACAACAACATTACTTTGAGATTGATCTGGAACTAAAAGTACTTGTAGCCCATTAGATAATTTGTATTCTTTTATTCCTTCTACTTGCGTCACAAAAGTTGCGCTTCCAGATTTAGTTTGAGCCATTAAGTGAGACGAATTTGCAAAGGCAAAAACGAGGCATAAACTTAGTAAAGTTTTTTTCATGTATTAATTTTTAGTGTTATATAAAATTACGAATATATTTAATAATCTATTCGTTAGACGTAAATTGTATGGTGTAAGTTACAAATCTTTTGTTAAATTTGTGATGCAACAAACAAAAGAAATGGAAACAAAAGAGGTAAATAAAATTACTTTCGAAGAGTTTAAAAGTCAAATCATTAGTGATTATAAGACGGCTTTTATGTCTCGTGAAGTAAGTCTTTTAGGGAGAAGAGAGGTACTTACTGGGAAAGCAAAATTTGGAATTTTTGGTGATGGAAAAGAATTACCACAAATTGCAATGTCAAAGGTATTCAAAAATGGAGATTTCCGTTCAGGGTATTATCGCGATCAAACATTTATGTTCGCTATTGGTCAATTAACAGTTGAACAATTTTTTGCACAATTATACGCTTTAACAGATTTAGAGAAAGAACCTTCGTCTGGAGGTCGTCAAATGACATCTCATTTCGGAACTCGTTCTTTAAATGAAGATGGTTCTTGGAAAAAATTAACAGAACAAAAAAATTCGAGCTCAGATATTTCACCTACAGCTGGTCAAATGCCACGTTTGTTAGGTTTAGCACAAGCTTCAAAATATTTTAGAAATGTTCCTCAAGCAGATGAAGAACAACAATTTTCTGTAAGCGGAAACGAAATCGCTTTCGGAACAATTGGTGATGCAAGTACATCTGAAGGTCATTTTTGGGAAACGATTAACGCAGGTGGAGTTTTGCAAGTACCAATGGTAGTTTCTATTTGGGACGATGGTTACGGAATTTCTGTTCCAGCAAAATTTCAACGTACAAAATCTAATCTTTCTGAATTATTATCAGGTTTCGGAAGAACAGAAAACGAAAGAGGTTACGAAATTATTACAGTAAAAGCGTGGGATTATCCTGCTTTGATAGAAGCATATACTCGTGCAGAAAGATTTGCGCGTGAGCATCATATTCCGTGTATTGTACACGTACAAGAATGTACACAACCACAAGGACATTCGACATCTGGTTCGCACGAACGTTACAAATCAGAAGACCGTTTGGCTTGGGAAAAAGAATATGATGGAATTGCAAAATTCCGTGAATATATTTTAGCATTTGCTGATCATTCAGAAGCAATTATTTCTGCTGAAGAATTAGATCAATTAGAAGCAGAAGTTAAAACCGAAGTTAAAAATTCTCAAAAACAATGTTGGGATGATTATTTGAATCCAATTTTAGATTTAAAAAATCAGGCATTAGATTTATTAATAAAAATAGCTTCAGAAAGTTCAAATGGAGCATTTATTAACATCGAAATTAGTAATCTTAAGGCAAAGAAAAGTCCATTTAAACGTGATGTTTATGGAGCTGTTCGTAAAGTTATTCGTTTAACTCGTTCTGAGAATTTAAGTTCAAAAACTGAATTAATTTCTTGGTTGGATACGAAAATGAAACGTGAAGAAGAAATTTATTCGACGAAATTAGTTTCAGGTACAGCAACTCAAGTTCCGCAAGTGAAACCTGAGTTTGGTGATAATCCAGAATTAGAAGATGGTCGTGTGATTGTTCGTGATAACTTTGATAAAATTTTCGAGAAATATCCAAAAGCATTAGTATTTGGTGAAGATGCTGGGAATATTGGTGATGTAAACCAAGGTTTAGAAGGTCTTCAAGCTAAATATGGAATCGATCGTATTTCAGATACTGGAATTCGTGAAGCAACAATTCTTGGTCAAGGAATTGGTTTAGCAATGCGCGGTTTACGTCCAATTGCAGAAATTCAGTATTTAGATTACATCCTTTATTGTTTACAAGGAATTTCTGATGATTTAGCAACTGTTTTATATCGTTCAAATGGTGGTCAGAAAGCTCCAGTAATAATCAGAACGCGTGGTCACCGTTTAGAAGGTGTTTGGCATTCTGGTTCACCAATGGGAGGAATCTTAAATTTGGTTCGTGGTGTAAATGTTTTAGTTCCTCGCGATTTAACAAAAGCAGCAGGTTTTTATAATACATTGATGCAAGCAGACGAACCAGCAATTGTTGTAGAAAGCTTAAACGGCTACCGTTTGAAAGAGCCTGCACCAACAAATATTGGGGCATTTACAACACCAATTGGTGAAGTAGAAATTACAAAAGAAGGTAAAGATGTAACGTTGTTAACTTATGGATCTACATGGAGAATTGTAATGGATGCAGCAAAAGAATTGGAACAATTAGGGATTTCTGTAGAAGTAATTGATGCACAATCTTTATTACCATTCGATATCAATGCAGATGTAGCGAAAAGTTTATCAAAAACAAATCGTTTAGTGATTGTCGATGAAGATGTTCCTGGTGGAGCAAGTGCGTTCTTGTTACAAGAAATTATCGAAAAACAAGGTGGTTACTTTACATTGGATAGTGCACCATTGACGATTACAGCGAAAGCGCATCGTCCTGCATATGCAACGGATGGAGATTATTTCTCAAAACCTTCTGTTGATGATATTACAGAACAAGTTTATGAATTGATGCGCGAAGCGAAACCAAACGAGTTTCCTGCTTTGTACTAAAAAATAAATTTTAGAGTTATATAAGCGTATGTCTTTGCAAAAAGGCATGCGCTTTTTTTGTATTTTTATCAATCAAAATAGTAATGAAAATGAAATTCTATTCGATTATACTTTGTCTTTTGACTTCAATTCTTTTTGGACAATTTCAAGACGTAATACCACCAAAGAATATCAAGACGATTCAAATTTTTAATCCGCAGACAAATGATAATACACCAATTATTAGATTAGGATCTGGTGAAAGTTTGTTTTTTCTTTTTGATGATATCAATGCAGGTTATAAGCGTTATCAATATTCTATTGAGCATAGAAATGCAGATTGGAGTGAGTCAAATATTTTTCAATCCGAATTTCTAAATGGTGTAAATGCAGATTATGCGCGTACATATAAGAATTCATTCAATACATATCAAAAATATACAAATTATCAGATTCAATTTCCAAACGAGCAAATGAATGTAAAATTAGCTGGAAATTATATTTTGAAGGTTTATTTAGATAACGATTCAAATCCAATTTTCACGAAAAGATTTGCCGTTTATCAACCGATTACAGATGTTGGAGTGATGGTTTCTCGTTACAATAATCCAACTATAAAAGAATTGAATCAACGTTTACAAGTTCAAGTTTCGAGTGGTACACAGAATTTGACAGAAGTTCCTGACGGAGCAAAATTATTTTTAATGAAAAATAATAATTGGAACGAAGGTTATTTTATAAACCGTCCATCTTTTTCTCGACCAAATCAATTAACCTATAATGACACAAGTACGTTGTTTGAAGGTGGAGCAGAATACAATTGGTTTGATAATAAGAATTTGGAAGTTCCAAGTATGACAACCGAAAAGACTTTCAGAAAAGATAGTGTTTACCACACTGTTTTGCGCGTTGATATTCCGAAATACAATTTGCCTTATGATGATTATCCAGATATTGATGGTAATTTTTATATTCGAAATAATCGTTATGGAAACGAATATGCAGCAAATTCGGAGGCAGATTATTCGTGGGTGTATTTTGCTTTAGATGCTTTCGAAGATCAAAATGGGTTGTATGTACCTTATGTTGTGGGGGCTTTTAATAATTGGAATATTGATGAAAATTCTAAATTAGAGAAGGATGATTCTGGGCTTTGGGTAACCGAATTGTTTTTGAAACAAGGTTATTACAATTATCAATACGTAGTAAAAAATACTAAAACAGGAAAAATAGATCCAAGTTATGTAAGTGGAAGTTTTTGGCAAACCGAAAATCAATACCAAGCTTTATTTTACTATCGCCCTTGGGGACAACGTTATGATGTTTTAATGGGATACGGCTCTGGAAATTCGAGGAGATAAATAATTAACTTCTCAAAATTTTTTCCATTGCTTTACCTTTAGCTAATTCATCAATCAATTTATCTAAATAACGAATTTTTTGCATCAACGGATTTTCAATTTCTTCTACTCGGTAACCGCAAATTACACCTTTTATTTTTTCAGCATTTGGATTAAACTTCAGAGCATTTTCAAAAAAATCTTGAAAATTGGTTTTATTCTGTAATATTTGATCTAAATCAGTTTCCGAATAACCTGTTAACCAAAAAATAATTTCATTTACTTCGCTTTTTGTTCGTTCCTTTTTTTCTGCTTTTGTAATATAATGTGGATAAACACTCGCAAAAGACATTTCGATTACACGTTGAAAATTTTTGTCATTCATGGATTAATTTTTAATTGATAGGATTAAAAGGATTTAAATATCGATAAATCTATTGAGAAAATCTCACTATTTTCACTGAATATCTGCTTTGAATTTTTAATTAAATTTGAGTATGAAATTTAACTTCAATTTTTTCATCTTAATTACATTATTTTTTTTGGTTGGATGTAATTCCGAAACCAAGAAATCTCCAATAGATTTTTATTACTGGCGAAGCAATTTTTCGATTAATGAAACGGAAAAGAAAGTTTCAGATTCGCTAAAAGTAGAAAATGTTTACGTTCGTTTTTTTGATGTGGATAAAAAGGCGAATAAAATTTCTCCGGTCGGAATTATTCAAAACTTTGATGCAACAAAACTTCATGTTAATTATATTCCGACTGTTTTTATTACCAATCAAACTTTTCTGAATTCATCAAAAGATCAAATCAAGACATTAGCAAAAGATGTGTATAATTTTTTGAGTGAAACAGCTGAAAGAGGAAACTTAAAAAGTTTTAATGAAATTCAAATAGATTGCGATTGGACAAAATCTACTCGCGAAAATTATTTTATGTTTCTGTCAGAATTGAAACATATTTCGGGCAAAAAACTTTCTGCAACTTTACGCTTACATCAAGTGAAATTTAAAGAACAAGAAGGTGTTCCGCCTTTAGATAAAATGGTTTTGATGTGTTATGCAACAGCAAATCCAACTGATCAATCTGAAAATAATTCGATTTTAGATTTAAAAATAGCCAAAGATTATTTGAAAAATTTAAACGATTATCCTATTAAACTAGATGTAGCTTTACCTATTTATTCGTGGGCGATTTTAACGAATCATCTCGGGAAAATAAAGTTAATCAATTCTTTTTCGGAGCAAGATTTGATAGGAAAACCTGTGAAGGAAATTAGAAAAGGTTTTTACGAAGTAGAAGATGATTTTTTTGTTCGAAATTTTTTTGTTAGCAAAGGTTTTACCATAAAAGTTGAAACAATTTCTCCCGAATTATTAGTTGAAACAAAATCGTTTATCGATACTAAACTACCATACAATTATCGTTTGATCTATTATCATTTAGATTCAAAATTTTTAAATACAATACCAAACCAATTATGAAAAAAATAGTACTTACTTTATACTTAACTTTTGGTTTAACCAAAGCATTTGCTTGCGCAGATGGAGGCGGAGAAGATTATTACTACTATAATTTGTTTTCGCAAACGTTAAGCGAAGCGCCACAATATCAACCATTTTTGATGACTTTGGATAATCCATATTATACGATGGATGCAAATCAGAAAAATGATAATATTCTCGATTGGCAAAAAACGTTGGGAATTGGTTATCAACAAGCATATAATTTGGTTTTTAAAGCATCGAAACAAGAAGTAGATTCGATGATTAAAAATGGAAAATCAACAAATTCTAAGTATAATTTTGCGACTGCAGATTGGGTAAGTAAGAACAAACAACAATTACTTTATTTATCGTATGCCAAATATTTAGAGCCTTACATGGCATTTTATTACATAGATAATGGTGAATGGTCGTATGTGGATCGTCCAGAAAAGAATGTCAATAATTTGAATTATAAAAAAGTGCTTGATGTTTTAAAGAAAAGTTGGAATGCCGAAACAGATAAAGAATTGAAAATTCGTTACGGTTATCAACTGGTTCGTTTTGCACATTACTTCCACGAATATAAAGATGCGATTAATTATTTTAATATGTATGTGGCATCACAAGGAATTAAAAACTCAATGTATTATTATGCGTTAGATCAAAAAGGAGGTGCAGAGCGAGCTCTTGGAAATTATATTCAAGCAAATTATGATTTTTTTGAAGTTTTTTCTCATTCGAATGATCGAAAAATGAGTGCTTATCAATCGATGAATGTGACACAAGATTTGGATTATGAAAAAATGTTAAACAATGCCAAAACGAATCAAGAAAAGAATGACTTGTATTTGTTGATTGGGTATAATAATTTCTCTAATCCGTTAGCACCAGCCAAAAAAATTATTGCAAATGATGTAAATGCTCCACAAGCGAGAATATTATTTGCGCGTTCTATAAATTTGATCGAGCGTCAATATTTGCAACAAAATCCCGAAGATTATTATTGGAGTTCGACGCAAGAGCGAAAAAAATATACGGATTTGTATTTGCCAGTTAAGACAAGTAATGGTTATTACAGCAATCCTGATGAGAATTCGAAAGATGATATTCAGATTAGTGAATTAATTGCATTAGCAAAATCTCAAGCAACGAAAGCAAATGATAAAGAGTATTGGAATTTATCGGTTGCTTATTTGAATTTATTGAACAAAAATTTTAGTGAAACAAAAACATATTTAGCAAAAGTAAATTCAACATCGAAAGAATTTCAACAACAGAAAAAAGTGATCGAAATTTTGTTAGAAATCTTCGAGCAAAAGAAAATTACAGATAGTTTTGAGAATCAATTGATGACAAAATACGCGTCAATTTTGAATTATGAATACCCAAAATTACCTGAAGATGTGTATAGTTATTCTAATGAAGATGATCAGAAAATGAATCTAAAAAATGTCATTTTAGACGTTTTGGCAAATCGTTTTTATTTGCAAGGCGATAAAGGAAAAGCATTTTTGATTCATAATGAAATTACTCAATTAGGTTCAAATCCAGATTGGGTGATTATAAATGATTTGGATAAATTGGATAAAAAATCGAATAAAACAGCTTTCGAAAAATATTTGATTAATACAAAAGTAAAATCGAGTTCATGGGATTGGAGAACAGAAAAATCGAAAGAAATTCAGTTCAAATTATCAGATTATCTAGCCGATTTCAAAGGAACATTGTATTTAGGCGAAATGAAATTTGATTTGGCGAAGAAAGAATTTGAGAAGATTGATCAAAAATATCATACGTCAGAAAGTGCTTATTTTGTTTATGATTACGATTATACAACAGAAAAAGAAAGCAAAACTTGGGTAGAAAATCAGTTTGATGGCTATCATAATATCACGAATAAAATTTTTGGCTATAATAAAATTGAGTGTTTTAACTGTGACGAAAATCAAGTAATTGCAATACCTTATTTGAATGAATTTAAATTCATCAAACCAAAAATGTCAAAATTAGAATTGACAAATGCAATGATTGAATTGAATAAAATTGCGAAAAAGGATAACGAGGAAGGTGCGAAAGCGAATTATTTGTTAGGAAATTTTTATTACAACACGACAACTTTGGGCTATTATCGTTACTTGTTAACATTTGATCGTAACAATGAAAATGGACCAAAATATAACAATTATGGAGAAGAGTATAGCGCGACAAATAATTTCTTTTACAAAAGTTTTGGTTGGGGAGGAAACTATGTGGACAATTTTACACCTTCTGAAAATTATTTGAAAAAAGCTTTCGATTCGACAAAAGATAAAGAAATGAAAGCCCAGCTTTTATTTGCGTTGTCTAAGAATGAACAAGGAAGATTTTATAATGCAAAAGATCCTGTATTGAAACGTTTGTACGAAAATCAATATGATAACGAAGATAAAATTTTGGCTTTTAAAGTCGCAAATTATCGTTCAAATTTTAAAAACTTGAAACAATATTCAGATACAAAAACGTATCAAGAAATTAAATCCAATTGTAAATATTTCGATTATTACACAAATAATTTTTAATCATATTAACGCTTCTAATTTTAGGAGCGTTTTTTGTGATGTGATTTTTGACTTAAATAGACTATTATGAAATGTTTTGTAACTCAAAAACCAATTAATCGCTACGAAGCTGTAAAAGGAAAAGAAATTCAACAAGAAATTTTTAAATTAATTCAACATGATTATCCAACTATAACTGAAGAAGATTATATTTCGATTAAAGTATTGAACAAATATCGACGTCAATTTTTTGCTAATTTAATTTCGCAAGAAAAAGGTGAAATGGAAAAACTGGATCAAGATGTGGTAGAAGCAATTCGTGATAATTCAATTCTTTCTGAAAATATCAAAGAAAATTCAACAAAACCATTGACAACAGGAGATCGAATTGCAGATAAAGTAGCATCTTTTGGAGGAAGTTGGACGTTTATTATTTCGTTTTTTATTTTTTTATTGGCTTGGATGTTTCTTAATTTTTGGATGTTACACAACAAAGGTTTTGATCCGTATCCGTTCATTTTATTGAATTTGATATTGTCTTGTTTAGCGGCTATACAAGCACCAATTATTATGATGAGTCAAAATCGTCAAGAAGATAAAGATCGTGATAGAGCCGAACATGATTATAAGATTAACTTGAAAGCTGAATTGGAGATAAAATTATTAAGCGAAAAAATTGATCATTTATTGGTTCATCAAAATAAAAAATTATTAGAAATACAGGAAATGCAGATTCAATATTTAGAAAATATTGAAAAACAAATCATGTATACAAAAGATAAAAAAGAGAATAAACCAAATGAATAGTAACAATAGAGTTTTGATGTAAAAGCAACAAGAGACTTAATTATTCAAACTAAAACATTTCCATTTATTTTTCTTAAATTTGAACTTTGAAAAGTATAAACAAACAAAATAATCAAAATGTCAAAATCATTTGCTCAAATTCCTCAAGCTGTTAACGAAGAGGTAAAATCATATGCTCCTGGTTCACCAGAGCGTGCGCAATTATTAGACGCATACAAGAAAATGTTTAATGAGGTAACTGAAGTTCCTCAATACATTGGTTCTGAAGAAATTTTTTCAGGAAATAAAAAAGAAATTCGTCCTCCTCATGATCATCAAAAAGTTGTTGGTTATTTCCACGAAGGAACTCAAGACGATGTAAAAAAAGCGATTGATACAGCTTTGGCTGCAAAAGAAGCTTGGGTTGCAATGCCATGGGAAGATAGAGCGGCAATTTTCTTAAAAGCTGCAGATTTAATTGCTGGACCTTACCGTGCAAAATTAAACGCTGCAACGATGATAGGTCAATCTAAAAATGCAATGCAAGCAGAAATTGATTCAGCTTGTGAGTTGATTGACTTTTTACGTTTTAACGTACAATACATGACAGAAATTTATGCAGATCAACCAATTTCTTCTCCAGGAATTTGGAATCGTGTAGATTATCGTCCATTAGAAGGATTTACTTTCGCAATTACTCCATTCAATTTTACTGCAATCGCTGGTAACTTACCATCTTGTATGGCTTTGATGGGGAATGTTGTTGTTTGGAAACCTTCTGATAAACAAACTTTAGCTGCTAAAGTAACAATGGAAGTGTTCAAAAAAGCTGGTTTACCAGATGGTGTAATCAACATGATTTTAACGGATGGAGCAGAAACTGCAAAAACAGTTTTAGAACACAAAGATTTCGCAGGTTTACACTTCACAGGTTCTACAAAAGTTTTCAATACATTGTGGAAACAAATTGGTGATAACATCAATAATTACAGAACTTATCCACGTATCGTAGGAGAAACAGGAGGAAAAGATTTCGTAATGGTTCATAAATCTGCTTGTCCAACAGAAGTTGCTGTAGGATTAGTTCGTGGAGCATTCGAATACCAAGGACAAAAATGTTCTGCTGCTTCTCGTGCTTACATTCCATCTAACTTATGGAACGAAGTTGAGAAACAAATGAAAGAAATGTTAGCAACTGTTACATTAGGATCTCCAGAGGATTTCTCTAATTTCATGACAGCTGTTATTGATAAAAACTCTTTCGAAAAATCTAAAGCATACATTGATCGTGCACAAGCATCTTCAGAAGCTGAAGTTGTAATTGGTGGTACTTATGATGATTCAGTTGGATATTTTGTTCAACCAACAGTTATCAAAGCAACGAATCCTAAATATGAATCAATGGTAGAAGAAATCTTCGGACCTGTATTATCAGTTTATGTTTATGATGAAAATGAATTCGAAGCAACTTTAAAATTAGTTGACGAAACTTCTGCTTACGCATTAACAGGATCAATTTTCGCAAAAGATCGTGCTGCTGTAGAATTAGCTGCTAAAGCATTGAAAAATGCTTGTGGAAACTTCTACATCAACGACAAACCAACAGGTGCAGTTGTAGGACAACAACCATTTGGTGGGGCACGTGCTTCTGGTACAAATGATAAAGCAGGTTCTGCAATGAACTTGTTACGTTGGACTTCTGTTCAAACAATTAAAGAAACATTTGTTCCTGCAAAAGATTACAAATACCCATTCTTAGAAAAATAATATTTTCGAGATATAAAATTAGAATAAGCCTTACATTTGTAGGGCTTATTTTTTTGGTATGAATGATAATTCGGAAAAAGCAATCAAAGCTTCGATTTTTAGTATAGTAGGAAACGCTTCTTTGGCTGGAATTAAGTTTTTGGCTGGTTATTTTGGGAATTCTTATGCCCTTATTGCAGATGCTATCGAGTCTTCGGCAGATGTTTTTTCTTCTATATTTGTTTTCTTTGGATTAAAATATTCTGCAAAACCTGCAGATGAAAATCATCCGTATGGACATGGAAAAGCAGAAGCGTTGATTACATTTTTGGTTGTTACCTTCTTAATTGTTTCTGCTATTATTATCGCAAAAGAGAGTATTACTAATATTATTACGCCTCATCATCAACCCAAACCTTTTACTTTATTGGTTCTTGGAGGAATTATTTTGTTCAAAGAATTATCGTTTCAATACGTGATGCGAAAAAGCGTCGAAACAAATAGTTCTTCTCTAAAAGCAGATGCTTGGCATCATCGTTCAGATGCAATTACTTCGTTGATGGCATTTATCGGAATATCAATTTCATTGGTAATGGGACCAGGTTGGGAAGCGGCGGATGATGTTGCAGCGCTTTTTGCCTCAAGTTTCATTTTATATAATGCGTATAAAATTCTTCGACCAGCATTGGGAGAAATTATGGATGAACAATTATATGAAGAAGAAATTGAACAAATTCGTGAAATTGCTTCGCATGTTCCTGGTGTTATGGCAACAGAGAAATGTAATGTGCGTAAAAATGGAATGAATTATTATGTGGATTTACATGCAATTGTAGACGGCTCTATTTCGGTAGTCGAAGGACATAAAATTAGTCACGATCTTAAAGATGCTGTACAAGTAGAAATGCCACAAGTAAAAGATGTCTTAGTGCATATAGAACCTACATTTGTTTCAGTTCGAGAATATTTTCGAAACAATCAAATAGAAGATAATCGAGTAGAGAAATAGTGATAAAATAAAAAAAGAGAAGCAAATTAACACTTCTCTTTTTTTTTGATTAATAAATCATCATATATATAAAAGTTCGATAATATTGTTAAAATAATTTGAAACCAATACCTGTACTGATTAACCAAGGATTAAGATCCACATCTGCTGGCACATAAACTTGTTTGTCTAAAGCTGCACCAACTGTAACATCTGTGTTTAAGTATAATTTTTTGACATCAACGTTCCAATATAATTTATCATTGATTTTGTAATCAAATCCTAGTTGAAAACCAAAACCAACTTTGTTTTCGTAATCAACATTTGTTACTGCTGCGTTTCTACCTTTTCCTGTACCTTCATCATAGAAAATTGTATAATTTATTCCTGCACCAACATATGGTTTCAAGTTTTTTGTAGGATACAAATGATATTGCACATTAAGAGTAGGAGGTAAAAGCATTACTCTTCCTAAATCTAAATTTCCTAAAGCAGTATTTACAGCTACAACTTCGTGTTTTGAAGTTCCTAAAATTAATTCAGCTGCAATGTTTTTTGTGATATAATAGGTAAAATCAATTTCTGGAATAAGGTTATTTGTAACCGCTACATTTCCGCCTATAGCATCAATTTTAGCATTTTCCATAGGAACTACACCTGTCGCTCTTACACGCATATGCAATTCACCTGCTTCTTGTCCAAATGAGATTGCAGATGTAAGGATTGCTCCTAATAGTATAAGTCCTTTTTTCATAATGTATCGTTTTATTTCTGAAACAAAATTCAGACTAATTTATCCGAATTAAAATGCGAAAAATCATTTCCTAAAATGACTTTGAACATTTGCTATTTTTCAAAATGTTTTTAACTTAAAGCCACTGATAATCAATTATTTTTATTCATTAAAAATAATCGCAAAAGAAAAACTATTCACTTAATAGAAATTTATTACTTTTGATGCTAAGTCATAAAAAAACAAAAAAAACTCAAAAAAATGGATTTCTTAGAAAATGAAAATTTATCATTAATCGCACAATCAGCACGAGATTTTGCAAAACAATACATTCAGCCCAATATTATGGAGTGGGATGAAGCTCAAATTTTTCCAGTAGAAATTTTTAAAGAACTTGGAAAGATGGGATTCATGGGAATTGTAGTTCCAGAAGAATATGGAGGAAGCGGTTTGTCATATGATGAATATGTATCTATCGTTGATGAAATTTCGCAAGTAGATCCTTCTATTGGTCTTTCAGTAGCAGCACATAATTCACTTTGTACAAATCATATTTTAGAATTTGGTAACGAAGAGCAAAAACAACGTTGGTTACCAAAATTAGCAACAGCAGAATGGATTGGTGCTTGGGGATTAACAGAGCACAATACAGGATCTGACGCGGGAGGAATGTCTACAACAGCTGTAAAAGATGGTGATGAATGGGTAATTAATGGAGCAAAAAACTTTATTACACATGCAATTTCCGGAGATGTAGCGGTTGTAATGACAAGAACAGGTGAAAAAGGAGCAAAAAATAATGCCACTGCTTTTGTAATAGAAAAAGGAACGCCAGGTTTTACATCGGGTAAAAAAGAAAATAAGTTAGGAATGCGTGCTTCTGAAACTGCAGAGCTTATCTTTGATAATGTACGTGTATCGGATTCAAATCGTTTAGGAAATGTTGGGGACGGTTTCAAGCAAGCGCTTAAGATTTTAGATGGTGGTCGTATTTCAATTGCTGCTTTATCGTTAGGTATTGCAAAAGGAGCGTATAAAGCGGCGCTAAAATATGCGCAAGAACGTCATCAGTTTGGTACTGCAATTGCAAATTTCCAAGCAATTAATTTTAAATTGGCTGAAATGATTACAGAAATTGAAGCTTCTGAATTATTAATTCGCAAAGCTTCTTATCTGAAAAATCATAAAAAACCAATGACAACAGAAGGTGCAATGGCTAAATATTATGCATCTGAAGCATGTGTTAAAATCTCGAATGAAGCGGTACAAATATTTGGAGGATATGGATATACAAAAGATTTCCCAGTAGAGAAATTCTACCGAGACTCTAAGTTATGTACTATAGGTGAAGGGACAACTGAGATCCAAAAATTAGTCATCGGAAGAAATATTTTGAAAGATTAATACAAAAGGATTTGTTTAATTACTAAAGAGTTGTATATTTGCCATCTCAAAAAGAAATAGATAAAATTATGTTGATTATACCAGTAAAAGACGGAGAGTCAATCGAAAGAGCTCTAAAAAAATACAAAAGAAAATTTGATAAAACAGGTGTTGTACGTCAGTTAAGAGCACGTCAACAATTTACAAAACCTTCTGTTACAAATAGAATTAAAATGAGTAGAGCAATCTACAAACAAGCTTTAGTTGCTAACGAAGAAGCATAAATTGCTGTTTTAAACAATATAAAGAATTAATTTCTGTTGACCTATTTATTAAAGTTGTAACTTTGATGAATAGGTTTTTTTATGGAATTTATTCAACTATTCTTAGATTATTTAGCGCTCGAGAAAAACTATTCTAGGCTAACAATCACAAGTTACAAAAGAGATTTAGACGATTTTGTTGAATTTTATCAACAAGAAGAGAATTCGTCAGATATTCAACTCGCAACAAAAAATCATATTCGCGCATTTGTCATGTATTTATCAGAATTAGAGAAATCTGAGAAAACGGTCAATCGCAAATTAAGCGCGCTTCGCACTTTTTATAAATATTTGATTAAAGAAAATCATCTTACGGTAAATCCAATCGAGCAAATTCATTCTTTAAAGCAAAACAAACAAGTTTTGGTTCCTTTTACTGAGACAGAATTAAATGATTTGCTAAATAATGATGAATTTTTTCCTGATACGTTTGAAGGAGTAAGAGATCGATTAATGATTGATGTAATGTATCAAACAGGAATTCGTCGAGCAGAATTAATAGGATTAAAAGAAAACGATATTGATCCTAATACGCTTTCTATAAAAGTTTTAGGAAAAAGAAACAAAGAGCGTGTAATTCCTATTTCTACTTTTTTATTAGAAGATATCGCAGTTTATAACACGCGTAAACATAACGAAATTACTCTACAATGTACGAATGTTTTTGTAACAGAAAAAGGAAAACCTTTGTACGATAATCTTGTTTATTCCAAAGTAAAATATTATCTTAGTCTTATAAGTGTAAAACATAAAAAAAGTCCTCATATGTTGAGGCATTCATTTGCGACCCATATGTTAGATTCCGGAGCAGATCTGAATGCAGTGAAAGATATTTTAGGGCATTCAAGTTTGTCATCGACTCAAATTTATACACATGGGAGTATAGAAAATTTAAAAAAAGTGTTTAACAAAGCTCACCCACGTGAGAACAAAAAAGAGTAATTATGACAATTAACTTTCAAGCAGTAAACTTCAACACTAAACCAGGTTTAGAGGAGTATTTAGAAAAAAAATTAGAAAAACTAGAAACTTTGTCAGACAAAATCATAGCAGCGAACGTTTCTTTCAAATTAGAAAATACTGCAGAAAAAAATAACAAGACGGTTGATATTAAGTTAGAAGTGCCAGGTGATGATATCGTTGTAAGTAAAACAGGACAGTCTTTTGAGGAATGTATTGATTTGTCGGTAGATACATTGAAAAAATTAATTATCAGAAAAAAAGAAAAAATTAGCGATAGATAAAAATTGAAGAATTGGTCGAAAAAAAAATCTTAAAAATTTGGTTAATTCAAAAAACAACGTAAATTTGCAGTCCGTTAAACAAACATATTTAGCGGACTGTTCTTTTAAATATTACTTTTAAAAACAAAATGCCGATGTAGCTCAGCTGGCTAGAGCAGCTGATTTGTAATCAGCAGGTCGTGGGTTCGAGTCCCTCTATCGGCTCTAAGTTTTTTTAAGAACAAAAAAAATAAGGCGGGGAGATACTCAAGCGGCCAACGAGGACGGACTGTAAATCCGTTGGTTTCACCTTCGCAGGTTCGAATCCTGCTCTCCCCACAAACTTAATTTTTAAAAATTTTTGTGGTTTAGGATTTAATCTGTAAATTTGCAAAGCTTTTTAGAAGTGAATGCGGGAATAGCTCAATTGGTAGAGCGTCAGCCTTCCAAGCTGAATGTTGCGGGTTCGAGTCCCGTTTCCCGCTCAAATTCTGGTTCGCCAGTATAGTTAATCTTTTAAGTAGTTGTTGAAACTCATTTAACCAAGGTTAACGCGAGTCAAAAATAAATATCTTTATATAAATCAAAAAGTGTATTTTTGCACTTGAAAATAATTTAAAGTTATTTTTTAAATTTAAGTATAACAATAGAAATTAATAAAAAGTAAAATGGCAAAGGAAACTTTCAACCGTAGTAAGCCGCACTTAAATATTGGTACTATTGGTCACGTTGACCACGGTAAAACAACTTTGACTGCAGCGATTACTAAAGTATTAGCTGATGCTGGTTTTTCAGAAGCAAAAGCTTTCGATCAAATCGATAATGCTCCAGAGGAGAAAGAGCGTGGTATTACAATTAATACATCTCACGTAGAGTATGAAACTGCTAACCGTCACTACGCGCACGTTGACTGTCCAGGTCACGCGGATTACGTAAAGAACATGGTTACAGGAGCTGCTCAAATGGATGGTGGTATCTTAGTAGTTGCTGCTACTGATGGTCCAATGCCTCAAACTCGTGAGCACATTTTATTATGTCGCCAAGTAAACGTTCCTCGTATCGTTGTTTTCTTAAACAAAGTTGATATGGTTGACGATGCTGAGTTATTAGAGTTAGTAGAAATGGAAGTAAGAGATTTATTATCTTCTTACGAGTATGACGGAGATAACACTCCAGTTATTCAAGGTTCTGCTTTAGGTGCATTAAATGGTGAGCCTCAATGGGTTGAAACTGTTTTGAACTTAATGAACAATGTTGATGAGTGGATCGAGCAACCAGTTCGTGATCAAGATAAACCATTCTTAATGCCAGTAGAGGATGTATTCTCTATTACAGGTCGTGGTACTGTTGCAACAGGACGTATCGAGGCTGGTGTAATTAACTCTGGGGAGCCAGTTGACATCGTTGGTATGGGAGAAGAAAAATTAACTTCTACTGTAACAGGTGTTGAAATGTTCCGTAAAATCTTAGATAGAGGTGAAGCTGGTGATAACGTAGGTTTATTATTACGTGGTGTTGATAAAACTGACATCCGTCGTGGTATGGTTATCGCAAAACAAGGATCTGTTAAACCACACAAAAAATTCAAAGCTGAGGTTTATATCTTAACTAAAGAAGAAGGTGGTCGTCACACTCCATTCCACAACCGTTACCGTCCACAGTTCTACGTACGTACAACTGACGTAACAGGGGAAATCAACTTACCAGAAGGAGTTGAGATGGTTTTACCAGGAGATAACTTAACTATTACAGTTGAATTATTACAACCAATTGCATTAAACGAAGGTTTACGTTTCGCAATCCGTGAAGGTGGACGTACAGTTGGTGCAGGTCAGGTAACTGAAATTTTAGACTAATTATAGTAAAAATATAATATAGAAGATGTGGTAATCTTCAATGATTACCACTCTTTTTATTCTACGGGCATAGTTCAATGGTAGAATAGCGGTCTCCAAAACCGTTGATCAGGGTTCGAATCCTTGTGCCCGTGCTAAATGAAAACGATATGAAAGTCGTACAATACTTTAAAGAATCCTTTGTAGAATTCAAAGAACATGTTACATGGCCATCTTTTTCTGATCTGCAAAGAGATACAATTATTGTTGCAATAGCTACAGTTTTGTTAGCTATATTTTTATATGCGGTAGATACAGTATTCACACAAGTGCTTAACTTTATTTACGGCGCTTTTTAGTTTATATAATATCCCGTTTAGTAATTAGAATCATGAGTGAAAAGAAATGGTATGTAATCAAGACTGTGGCTGGACAAGAGCTTAAAGTTAAGGATTATATTGAAAGAGAAATTCAGTACCAAAATTTGAATGATTATGTAGGACAAATTGTTGTTCCTATGGAAAAAGTGATTCAAATCCGTAACGGTAAAAAATATCAAAAGGAAAAAGTACATTTTCCTGGTTACATTATGATAGAAGCTGAACTTGTAGGAGAAATTCCTCACATGGTAAAGAATACATCAGGTGTAATTAGCTTCTTAAGTGCAACGAAAGGAGGTGATCCTGTACCAATGAGACAATCGGAAGTTAACCGTATGTTAGGTAAAGTTGACGAATTAGCAGAAAACGTTGATACAACATTAGGAATTACTTACATTGTAGGTGAAACGATTAAAGTAATCGACGGACCATTCAATGGTTTCAACGGAACAGTTGAAAAAATCATTGAAGACAAACGTAAACTTGAAGTGATGGTTTTAATCTTCGGACGTAAAACACCGCTAGAGTTAAGTTTTAACCAAGTTGAAAAGATTGTTTAATCTATCAACAATTAAAGTAGAAAATTTAGGCTGCTTCCACATAACGCTTAATTTTAAGAATTAAAAAAATGGCAAAAAAAATTGAAAAAGTTGTAAAACTTCAAGTTAAAGGAGGACAAGCAAATCCTTCGCCACCAGTAGGACCAGCTTTAGGTGCTGCAGGTGTTAACATTATGGAGTTTTGTAAACAATTTAATGGACGTACACAAGAAAAACAAGGTGCAGTGTTACCAGTTGTTATTACGGTGTATCAAGACAAATCATTTGATTTCGTAATTAAAACTCCACCAGCTGCTATTCAGTTAATGGAAGCTGCGAAATTGAAAAAAGCATCAGGTGTACCAAACCGTCAAAAAGTAGGTACTGTTACTTGGGATCAAGTTAGAGCTATTGCTGAAGACAAGTTAGCGGACATGAACTGTTTTACTGTTGAATCTGCTATGAAAATGGTTGCTGGAACTGCACGTTCTATGGGTATAACTGTAAAAGGTGGGCAAGCTCCAGAATAATTAAAACATTTTAGGAAATGGCAAAGTTAACAAAAAGACAAAAAGAAGTATTAGCGAAAGTAGAAAAAAACAAACTTTACTCTATCGATGAAGCATCATCATTAGTAAAGGAAGTTAACTACGCTAAGTTTGATGCTTCTGTAGATATAGCAGTTCGTTTAGGTGTAGATCCTAAGAAAGCTAACCAAATGGTTCGTGGTGTAGTTTCATTACCACACGGAACAGGTAAAGATGTAAAAGTATTAGCATTAGTTACTCCAGACAAAGAAGCAGAAGCTAAAGCAGCAGGTGCAGACTATGTAGGATTAGACGAATACTTACAAAAAATTAAAGAAGGTTGGACAGACGTTGACGTTATCGTTACTATGCCAGCTGTTATGGGTAAATTAGGACCATTAGGACGTGTTTTAGGACCTCGTGGATTAATGCCAAACCCAAAATCAGGTACTGTAACTTTAGAAGTTGGTAAAGCCGTTTCTGAAGTAAAAGCAGGTAAAATCGACTTCAAAGTAGACCGTTACGGAATTATCCACGCTGCAGTTGGTAAAGTATCTTTTGATGCTGATAAAATTAAAGAAAATGCGAATGAATTAATTCAAACTTTAATTAAATTAAAACCAACAGCTGCTAAAGGAACGTATGTAAAAAGCATCACGCTTTCTACAACTCAATCTGTAGGTGTATCAGTAGATCCAAAAAGTGTAAACGCTTAAAATTAGTAGATTATGGCAATGACAAAACAAGATAAAGCAAATATGATAGATGAGTTGCAAGCTGTATTAGCAGAAGCAAAAATCATCTACTTAGCAAATATCGACGGATTAAACGCTGTTAATACTACTGAATTAAGAAGAGCTTGCTACAAAAGCAATGTATCTTTACGCGTAGTAAAAAACACTTTATTAAAGAAAGCTATGGAGCAAATCGAAGACAAAAACTTCGAAGAGCTTTATGGTTCTTTAAAAGGAAATACAGCATTAATGACTGCTGAAGTTGGTAACGCACCAGCTAAAGTAATCGATACTTTCAGAAAAAGATCTGATAAACCTATTTTAAAAGGAGCTTGGATTGAAGATAATACTTGGGTTGGTGATGATAAATTACCACAATTAGTAGCATTGAAATCTCGCGAAGAATTAATAGCAGATATCGTTATGTTACTTCAATCTCCTATCAAAACAGTTGTTTCTCAATTAGAGAACAAAGATGCTGCAAAAGCAGAAGGAGCTTCAGAAGAATAAGACACACTCATATTAAATAAAGTTTAAAAAACAAAAAGCATTAAAATGGCAGATTTAAAAAAATTAGCTGAAGAGTTAGTAAACTTAACAGTTTTAGAAGTTAACGAATTATCTACAATCTTAAAAGACGAGTACGGAATCGAACCAGCTGCTGCTGCAGTTGTTGTTGCTGCTGGTGGAGCTGAAGCTGCAGAAGAGCAAACAGAATTCGACGTAATCTTAAAAGAAGCAGGAGCATCTAAATTAGGTGTTGTTAAATTAGTTAAAGAATTAACTGGAAAAGGATTAAAAGAAGCTAAAGATTTAGTAGATTCAACTCCAGCAACAGTTAAAGAAGCAGTTTCTAAAGACGAAGCTGAAGCTTTAAAGAAACAGCTAGAAGAAGCTGGTGCAGTAGTAGAATTGAAGTAATTTTTATTACTCAAAAATATAGGTTTGGACCTAACACAGGACGTGTTAGGTCTAAACCTTTTTACGCATAAAGTCATTATATAAACCAAAATTCATTCGAAATTGGCCACTAAAGCAACATTAAGCAACTCGACTGAGAAAAAAGAAAGATTGAACTTCTCTTCTGCAAAAGCAGTCGCTCAGTTCCCAGATTTCCTTGACATTCAGATCAAATCGTTTGAAGATTTTTTCCAGTTGGAAACAAGACCTGACCAACGAAAAAATGAAGGTCTTTACCGAACATTTGCTGAGAATTTTCCAATTACGGATACTCGCAATCAGTTTGTTTTAGAATTCTTAGATTATTTCGTAGATCCACCTCGTTACACTATTGATGAATGTATCGAAAGAGGATTAACGTACAGTGTACCATTGAAAGCTCGTCTTAAATTGTACTGTACTGACGAAGAGCACGAAGATTTCGAAACTGTTGTGCAAGACGTTTATTTAGGAACAATTCCTTATATGTCTCCTTCAGGATCGTTCATTATCAATGGTGCAGAGCGTGTTATTGTATCTCAATTACACCGTTCTCCTGGGGTATTCTTCGGACAATCTTTCCACGCGAATGGTACAAAACTGTACTCATCTCGTATCATTCCTTTCAAAGGATCTTGGATTGAGTTCGCAACAGACATCAACAGCGTAATGTACGCTTACATCGATCGTAAGAAAAAGTTACCATTAACTACTTTATTACGTGCTATCGGATACGAAAGAGATAAAGATATCTTAGAAATTTTCGACTTAGCTGAAGAAGTAAAAGTTAATAAAGCTAATTTAAAGAAAGTTGTAGGTCGTAAACTTGCTGCACGTGTATTAAATACATGGCACGAGGATTTCGTAGATGAAGATACAGGAGAAGTTGTATCTATTGAACGTAATGAAATTATCTTAGACCGTGAAACAATCCTAGAGAAAGATCACATCGATCAAATCGTAGATTCAGGCGTTAAGACGATCTTATTACACAAAGAAGATATCAATTCTGCTGATTATGGAATTATCCATAATACTTTACAAAAAGACCCTACTAATACTGAAAAAGAGGCAGTAGAGTACATCTATAGACAATTACGTAACGCTGAGCCACCAGATGAGGAAACAGCAAGAGGAATTATTGACAAATTATTCTTCTCTGATCAACGTTATTCATTAGGTGAAGTAGGTCGTTACAGATTAAATAAAAAATTAGGTTTAGCTATTAGCGAGGACGTACAAGTATTGACTCGTGAAGATATCATTTCGATTATTAAATACTTAATCGAATTAATCAACTCTAAAGCAGAGGTGGATGATATTGACCACTTATCTAACCGTCGTGTAAGAACGGTTGGTGAGCAAATGGCAAGCCAATTCGGAGTAGGTTTAGCTCGTATGGCTAGAACTATCCGTGAAAGAATGAATGTTCGTGACAACGAGGTGTTTACACCAATCGATTTGATTAATGCTAAAACATTATCATCTGTTATCAACTCATTCTTCGGAACGAATCAGTTATCTCAGTTTATGGACCAAACAAATCCATTATCAGAGATTACACACAAACGTCGTTTATCAGCATTAGGACCTGGAGGTTTATCAAGAGAAAGAGCGGGATTCGAGGTACGTGACGTACACCACACTCATTACGGACGTTTATGTCCAATTGAAACTCCTGAGGGACCAAACATTGGTTTGATTTCGTCATTATGTGTATTCGCTAAAGTTAATAACTTAGGATTCATCGAAACACCGTACAGAAAGGTAGAAGAAGGAAAAGTGGACGTCGAATCAGCACCTATCTACTTAACTGCGGAAGAGGAAGAATCTAAAGTAATTGCTCAAGCCAATATCGACATGGCAGACGATGGTACTATTGCTACTGAACGTGTAACAGCTCGTGAAGACGGAGATTTCCCTGTGGTAACTCCATCAGAAGTAGACTTAATCGACGTTGCACCTAACCAGATTGCTTCTATCTCAGCATCATTAATTCCTTTCTTGGAGCATGATGACGCCAACCGTGCGTTAATGGGATCGAACATGATGCGTCAGGCAGTTCCATTATTAAAACCTCAAGCACCAATTGTAGGTACTGGATTAGAAAAACAAGTTGCAAAAGATTCAAGAATCTTAGTAAATGCAGAACGTGAAGGTACAGTAACTTATGTTGATGCTGACATTATAACAATTAAATATGATCGCTCAGAAGACGAAGAATTAGTAAGCTTCGATTCTGCAGAGAAAACATATAATTTAACTAAATTCAGAAAAACGAATCAAGGAACTACAATTACGTTGAAACCAATTGTAAAAGTTGGAGATCGTGTAGAGAAAGGACAAGTTTTATCTGAAGGTTATGCAACAGAAGGAGGTGAATTAGCTATTGGTCGTAACATGGTTGTTGCCTTTATGCCTTGGCAAGGGTACAACTTTGAGGATGCCATTGTAATCTCTGAGAAAGCTGTTCGCGAAGACTGGTTTACATCTATCCACATCGATGAGTATTCATTAGATGTACGTGATACTAAATTAGGTATGGAAGAATTAACTTCTGATATTCCTAATGTTTCTGAAGAGGCTACTAAAGACTTAGACGAAAATGGTATGATCCGTATTGGAGCAGAAGTAAAACCAGGAGATATCTTGATTGGTAAGATTACACCGAAAGGAGAATCAGATCCAACTCCAGAAGAAAAATTATTACGTGCAATTTTTGGTGACAAAGCAGGTGATGTAAAAGATGCTTCTCTTAAAGCTTCTCCATCATTACGTGGTGTTGTAATCAACAAAAAATTATTCTCACGTAGTATCAAGGATAAACGTAAACGTTCTCAAGACAAAGCTATCATTGATAGTGTAGAGGCTGAGTACGACGTTAAATTCAACGAATTAAGAGAGATTTTATTAGAGAAATTATACGTTTTATTAAACGGAAAAACTTCTCAAGGTATTTACAACGACTTGAACGAAGAAGTAATCAAGAAAGGTGTAAAATACACACAAAAAATCTTATCTAACGTTGAAGATTTCTTAAACTTAACTGGATTAGAATCTCTTTGGACAACAGATGAAGATAAGAACGAATTAGTAAAAGAGTTGATACATAATTATAAAATTAAGTACAACGATTTACAAGGAGCTCTTAACCGCGAAAGATTTACAATCTCTGTTGGAGACGAATTACCTGCAGGTATCGTAAAATTAGCGAAAATCTATATTGCGAAAAAACGTAAGCTAAAAGTAGGGGATAAAATGGCGGGACGTCACGGTAACAAAGGTATTGTTGCTCGTATTGTTCGCGACGAAGATATGCCTTTCTTAGAAGACGGAACACCAGTAAATATCGTACTTAATCCACTTGGGGTACCATCTCGTATGAATATCGGTCAGATTTATGAAACGGTATTAGGATGGGCTGGATTAAAAATGGGACAAAAATTTGCTACTCCTATTTTCGACGGTGCAGAAATTGATGACATCGATCGTATTACAGAAGAAGCAGGTATTCCTAAACACGGTACAACATATTTATATGATGGTAATACTGGAGAACGTTTTGACCAAAAAGCTACTGTAGGGGTGATTTACATGTTGAAATTAGGACACATGGTTGACGACAAAATGCACGCGCGTTCTATCGGACCATACTCATTAATTACTCAACAACCATTAGGAGGTAAAGCACAATTCGGTGGACAACGTTTTGGAGAGATGGAGGTTTGGGCATTAGAAGCATTTGGTGCATCTAATATCTTACGCGAAATCTTAACAGTTAAGTCGGATGACGTAATTGGACGTGCAAAAACTTACGAAGCAATCGTAAAAGGAGAGCCAATGCCAGAACCTGGTATTCCAGAATCATTTAACGTATTGTTACATGAATTACAAGGTCTTGGATTAGACATAAACTTGGAAGAATAATAGGGCAACCTATTATTCTACCTTTTTCGTTATAATAATATAATTGTTAGATACATTTCTATATGTCAACAAAAAATAAAACAAGTCAATTCTCAAAAATCCGTATCGGGTTAGCTTCTCCAGAATCGATTCTTCAAGAATCTAAAGGTGAAGTTTTAAAACCTGAAACGATTAACTATAGAACGCACAAACCAGAGCGTGACGGGTTATTCTGTGAGCGTATCTTTGGACCTGTAAAAGATTACGAATGTGCCTGCGGAAAATATAAAAGAATCCGTTATAAAGGTATTGTTTGTGACCGTTGTGGGGTTGAAGTTACTGAAAAGAAAGTTCGTCGTGAGCGTATTGGACACATCAATCTTGTTGTGCCAATTGCACATATTTGGTATTTCCGTTCATTACCAAACAAAATTGGTTACATCTTAGGATTACCATCTAAGAAATTAGATATGGTAATTTACTACGAAAGATATGTAGTTATCCAACCAGGTATCGCAAAAGGACCAGAAGGTGAAGAATTAAATAGATTAGATTTCCTATCAGAAGAAGAGTACTTAGATATCTTAGAAACTCTTCCGATCGAAAATCAATATCTTGAAGATACAGATCCAAACAAATTCGTTGCGAAAATGGGTGCTGAAGCATTAGAGGACCTATTATCTCGTATCAATTTAGATGAGTTATCTTACGAATTAAGACACAAAGCACATAACGAAACATCTAAACAACGTCGTACAGAAGCGTTAAAACGTTTACAAGTTGTTGAGTCGTTACGTGAGTCAAATATGCACCACGTAAACCGTCCAGAATGGATGGTAATGCGCGTTATTCCGGTTATTCCACCAGAATTACGTCCATTAGTTCCATTAGATGGTGGTCGTTTTGCAACATCAGATTTAAATGATTTATATCGTCGTGTAATTATCCGTAATAATCGTTTGAAACGATTAATGGAGATCAAAGCGCCAGAAGTAATCTTACGTAACGAAAAACGTATGTTGCAAGAAGCGGTTGATTCATTATTCGATAACACACGTAAAGCATCTGCTGTAAAAGCTGATGGTAACCGTCCGTTAAAATCATTATCTGATTCATTAAAAGGTAAACAAGGTCGTTTCCGTCAAAACTTATTAGGTAAACGTGTGGATTATTCTGCTCGTTCTGTAATTGTTGTTGGACCAACACTTAAATTACACGAATGTGGTTTACCAAAAGATATGGCAGCTGAATTATACAAACCATTTGTTGTTCGTAAATTAATCGAGCGTGGAATTGTAAAAACAGTTAAATCGGCTAAGAAAATTATCGATAGAAAAGAGCCAGTTGTTTGGGATATTTTAGAAAATGTAATTAAAGGTCATCCAGTTTTATTAAACCGTGCCCCAACGTTACACCGTTTAGGTATCCAAGCATTCCAACCGAAATTAATTGAAGGTAAAGCAATTCGTTTACACCCATTAGTGTGTACTGCCTTCAATGCCGATTTCGATGGTGACCAGATGGCTGTTCACTTACCATTAGGACCAGAAGCTGTTTTAGAAGCACAATTATTAATGTTGGCCTCTCAAAATATTTTGAATCCTGCAAATGGATCTCCAATTACTGTACCTTCTCAGGATATGGTTTTAGGTCTGTACTACATGACGAAAATTCGTCGTACTGACCACCAATTTACAGTAAAAGGTGAAGGATTAACTTTCTATTCAGACGAAGAAGTTCAAATTGCTTACAACGAAGGTGCTGTTGACTTAAACGCGCCAATTCGTGTAAAAGGAACAATTCGTGTAGGAGAGGAGTTGGTAGAAAATCAATTAATCGAGACTTCTGTAGGACGTGTGTTATTTAACCAAATCGTTCCAAAACAAGTTGGATTTGTTAATGAAGTATTAACGAAAAAATCGTTACGTACTATTATTAACAAAATTATCAAGATTACAGATTTCCCTACAACGGCTGCTTTCTTAGATGATATGAAACAATTAGGATACCGTAATGCCTTCGAGGGTGGTTTATCATTCTCATTAGGTGATATCTTAATCCCAGAACAAAAGAAAGACCTTATCTCTGGTGCGATCAACCAAGTTGAGAACATTAAGATGAACTATAACATGGGTCTTATTACAAATAACGAACGTTACAACCAAGTTATTGATGTTTGGACAACAACAAACGCAACATTAACAGAAATTGTAATGAAACACATGACAGAAGATCAACAAGGATTTAACTCTGTATTCATGATGCTTGATTCTGGAGCGCGTGGATCTAAAGAGCAAATTCGTCAGTTATCAGGTATGCGTGGATTGATGGCTAAACCTCAAAAAGCTGGTTCTTCAGGAGGGGATATCATCGAAAACCCGATTATCTCTAACTTCCGTGAAGGTCTGTCAATCTTAGAGTACTTTATTTCTTCGCATGGTGCGCGTAAAGGTCTTGCCGATACTGCCTTAAAAACTGCCGATGCTGGATATTTGACTCGTCGTTTAGTTGACGTTGCGCAAGACGTTATCGTAATGCACGAAGATTGTGGTACATTAAGAGGTTTAGAAGTATCTGCACTTAAGAAAAAAGAAGAAATTATCGAAAGTTTATCTTCTCGTGTTTTAGGTCGTACTTCATTAGATGATATTTACAACCCAGATAATGGCGAATTAATTATCGCTTCTGGTCATATTATCACAGAAGATATTGGTGAAGCTTTAGAAGCTGCAGGTATCGAAAATGTAGAAGTTCGTTCTCCATTAACATGTGAAGCGAAAACTGGAATTTGTGCTAAATGTTACGGACGTAACTTAGCTACAGGTAAAGGTGTTCAAAAAGGTGAATCAGTAGGTGTAGTTGCTGCACAATCTATTGGTGAGCCTGGTACACAGTTAACATTACGTACATTCCACGTTGGGGGTACTGCTGGTAACGTTTCTGAGCAAAATACAATTAATGCAAAAGTTGATGGTACAGTTGAGTTTGATGACTTACGTACTGTTGAATCTACTGATGATGCAGGAAACAAAGTAGACACTGTTGTTTCTCGTTCTACTGAGATGAAGCTTATTGACGATTTAGGTAACGTTCGTCAACAAACGAATATCGCTTATGGTACAATATTATCAGTGAAAAATGGAACTAAAGTTAAGAAAGGTCAAGAGGTTGCAAGTTGGGATCCTTATAATGGGGTTATCATTGCAGAATCTACAGGTAAGATTGAGTACGAACAATTAGAACAAGGGGTAACTTTCCAAATTGAAATCGATGAGCAAACAGGATTCCAAGAAAAAGTTATTTCTGAGTCACGTAATAAAAAATTAGTTCCAGCGTTAAGAGTTATCACAATTGATGGTGAAGAAAAAACATACAACTTACCAGTAGGTGCGCACTTAATGGTAAATGATGGAGAAAAAATTAATGCAGGTAAAATCTTAGTTAAGATTCCTCGTAAGTCAGCTAAATCTGGCGATATTACAGGAGGTTTACCTCGTATTACAGAGTTGTTAGAGGCTCGTAATCCATCTAATCCATCAGTTGTTTGTGAAATGGATGGAGTTGTATCTTTTGGTAAAATTAAACGTGGTAACCGCGAAATCATCGTTGAATCTAAAAATGGTGAAATCCGTCGTTATTTAGTTAAATTATCTGCTCAAATCTTAGTTCAAGAAAATGACTTTGTACGTGCAGGTGAGCCTTTATCAGATGGAGCAATTACACCAGAAGATATTTTAAGAATCTTAGGACCAACAGCGGTTCAAGAATACTTAGTAAATGAGATTCAAGATGTATACCGTTTACAAGGGGTAAAAATTGATGATAAACACTTCGAAATTATTGTACGTCAAATGTTACGTAAAGTTCGTATTGTGGACTCAGGAGATTCAAGATTCTTAGAAGATAGTTTAGAGCATAAAGACGATTTCATGCAAGAAAATGATCGTTTATTCGGTATGAAAGTCGTAGAAGACGCTGGTGATTCTGATACTTTAAGTGCAGGACAAATCATCACAATTCGCGAATTACGTGACGAAAACTCTAAATTAAAACGTGAAGATAAAAACTTAGTAACAGCTCGTGAAGCTTTACCTGCAACAGCAGAGGCAGTTTTACAAGGGATTACAAGAGCGTCTTTACAAACTAAATCTTTCATGTCTGCAGCATCGTTCCAGGAAACTACAAAAGTTCTTAACGAAGCAGCTGTAGCTGGTAAAGTAGACGGTTTAGTAGGATTGAAAGAAAACGTAATTGTTGGACACTTAATTCCTGCAGGAACTGGATTAAAAGAGTATCAAAACATCATCGTAGGATCTAACCGTGAATACGAGGAATTAATAAACGCAAAACAAGAATTATAATGTCAGAAAATCAACAAAACGAAGGATTAAACATTGAGTTAAACGAATTAGTAGCTCAAGGAGTTTATGCTACAGGAGCAATCATCAACCACTCACCATCTGAGTTCGTTGTAGATTTCGTTCAATTTTTACCAGGTGCAAGACCATCAGTAAAATCAAGAATTATCTTGTCTCCATTACAAGCTAAACAATTATCTCAATCGTTAGCAGAAAACGTAACTAACTTCGAGAAAAGCTTTGGTGAAATCAAAGAACCTCAAGTTAATAACGGTACAGCAACTTACGAAGCTTAAGAATTATTCTTAATATTTCAAAAATCCCTCAATCTTAGATTGGGGGATTTTTTTGTATCACCAAAACTATCAAATTCATAATAAGAACTTCATTACCTCTTTATGTTTTATCATATTAATATTTAATTCAAATATTTTTACGAATACTTTAAAATAGAAATCGATTAAAGTTTTTTTCTCTATTTTTTAAAATCGAAAAAATGTTTAGATTTGTAAGAAGCAAATACACAAAGCATGTCTGACTATAAATTAATTCTACCTTCGATGGGAGAAGGTGTAATGGAAGCTACTGTTACCAATTGGATAAAGAATATTGGTGATGCAATTGCCGAAGATGAATCGGTTGTTGAAATCGCAACAGATAAAGTAGATTCTGATGTTCCTTCACCAGTTGCAGGAGTTTTAAAAGAAATCTTAGTTCCTGTAGATGGAATTGCAAAAGTAGGTGAGCCTATTGCAATTTTATCTGTTGAAGGAGTTGTAGAACAAGCTGAAGTAACAGAAGAAGTTGATACAAATAGTGATCAGGAAATTGCAGATACTGCAAAATCTATCGAAGCTAATGTAGCAACAATCAAATCTGAAACAGTTATCACATCATCTGATGATAAATTTTATTCTCCTTTAGTGAAATCTATTGCGAAAGAAGAAGGAATTTCTCAAACAGAATTAGACCAAATTACAGGATCTGGAAAAGGCGGACGTGTAACAAAAGATGATATTCTAAATTTTGTTAAGAATAGAGGAAATCAAACAACTCAACCAGTTGCAGCAAATATTGTTTCAGCTCCAGTAACTCAACCTCAAGCACCACAAATGCAATCTGCACCTATTTCTGTTGGAGCAGGAGATGAAATTATCGAAATGGATAGAATGCGTAAGATTATTGCGCAAAATATGTTACAAGCAAAACAAATTGCGCCTCACGTAACATCTTTCGTTGAAGTTGATATGACGAATATTGTTTTATGGAGAGATAAAAATAAGAATGAGTTTCAAAAGAAACATGGTGAAAAAATTACTTTCATGCCAATTTTTATCGAAGCTGTAGCAAAAGCAATTCAAGATTTTCCAATGATTAATGTTTCGGTTGATGGAGATAAAATCATCAAGAAAAAAAATATTAATATTGGAATGGCAGCAGCTTTACCAAGTGGAAACTTAATTGTTCCTGTTATCAAAAATGCAGATCAATTTAATTTAGCAGGTTTAGCTTCGCAAGTGAATGATTTAGCAAATCGCGCGCGTAACAATAAATTGAAACCTGTAGAAATTCAAGGAGGAACATATACAATTACGAATATCGGATCTTTTGGTAATACATTAGGAACACCAATTATTCCTCAACCGCAAGTAGCTATTTTAGCTGTTGGGGCAATCGTGAAAAAACCTGCAGTTATCGAAACTCCACAAGGAGATATGATTGCGATTCGTCACAAAATGTACTTATCTCATGCATACGATCATCGTGTGGTTGATGGAGCTTTGGGAGGTATGTTTGTGAAACGTGTAGCCGAATATCTTGAAGCTTTTGATATGAATACGCCTGTATAAATATTAATATGTTAAAATATTAATTATATATCCATAAAAAACTCTGATAACATCAGAGTTTTTTTATTTTTACAATTAGGTTTAGTAAGAAATGGTATATAAGGTTGTTTTTTGGATTGTATTTGTACTGCCAATCTTTGGATTTTCTCAGAATACAGATGAGAATAATACATTTTATCAAGAAGCAATACAACAAATAAAAAAGGATAATGGGAAAAGTATTAAGATTTATGAATATTTAATCAACAATGCAACAAACCCAGAACAAAAATTAAATTACGAACTTGATTTGATTAAGATTAAGATTTATGTTTCAAAAGATGTTGAAGCATTAGATCTTTATTTCGCCATTCAACCAGAAGTAGAAGCGTTAGATAATCAAGAAATAGAAGACAAATACACAATAATTGGTGCCGATTTGTCTCAATATTTAGGTTTTAAGGAACATTCAGAAAAATTATATAGAAAAGTAAAGTCCAAAGATAAAAAGTGGATCAATAGTGTTCATCATAAGTTTTTGGATTTACGAACAGATCTTTCTATCAATTCTATTAATGCAAATCCAATTCAGTCCGAAATTGAAGCAAATGCAATAGCTGATAGTTTGCAAACAACGACCAATGATGTAGAACGATTTATGTTTCTTAAAAAATTAAGATCATTTTATCTTAAAAATAATTCTCTCGAAAAATTTGCCAATTATAACACACAATTATCAACACTTAATGAAAGATTAAATGTTGATAAAAAAGGTACTCGAAATCATCTTGTAAATAAATTATTAGAGCAAAATAAAGTAAGATTAGCGAAAGAGAATAAACATATAAAAACGTTGTCTCTTATTTTTAGTATTGTATTGGTAGCAATGATTTTGTTTGTTATTTTTTATAAAAAGAAAGTAAAAGTTGAGGAAGCGATTAGTAAACCAAATTTAATTTCAGATAAAGTAGAAAACGAAATTTTAATAAAACTCGAGAATTTCGAAAAAAATAAAGGCTATTTAAATCCTACAATTACGATTACGATTTTAGCAAAAGATTTAGATACAAACGTAAAATATTTATCCTCAATTCTTAATAATATAAAGCAGAAGAGTTTTAATAATTATATAAATGAACTGCGTATTGAGTATATTACAAAGTGTCTAAAAGAAGATAAAAAGTTTCGTTTGTATAAAATTAGTCATCTTGCAACTCTAAGCGGATTTGTTTCCCAAAGTAGTTTTACCACTTTTTTTAAGTTGGTGACAGGAACTACTCCTTCATTATTCATTAAAAATTTGACAGAAAATGAAGACTAAGTTATTCCTCTTTTTTTTCGGTTTCATTTCATCTATTTTATTTGCACAAAAAGTAGATAGCGTTAGAATTGCGTACGATTATGTCTATTTTAACCCCAAAAAAGCAATCGAAATTGCGGACAGAATTATCAAAAATTCTTCTGATAAAAATGATCAAATTACTGCAAGATTAATCAAAACAAATGCATACTCATCTTTAGATGATAGTTATAATTCACTGAAATATGCGTATGAAACGTATGACTATGTGAAAAAAGAAAAAGATATTTTTAACGAAGCTAGAATTTTAGGACGATTAGGTGAGCTTTTTCAAGGATATGGTTTTAATACACAATCGCGTGAATATTTGGATGAGTCAGTAAAATTGATTTCTTCCGATGCATTTCCAACAGAGAAAAAAGCCATGTATTTAGGAAATATATATGGAATAAAAGGAAATGGGTATAAAGATGATTTGGATTGTGACTTTGCGATTAAGTATTATAATAAAGCGATAAAAGCCTATAAAACCTCGGAAAGTAATCAGTCTATTTTGAACAATTTGGCATTGGTATACATTGAAAAATCAAATTGTTTGATTGATAAACATCAATTGGATTCTGCCAAATTTTATTTGAATGAAGCGACAGAAGTTATTCATAAAAATAAATTAGAAGAATATGATCAATCAGCCAAAATTAGCTTGGCTCGAATTTATCAGTATGAAAAGAATTATTCTAATTCGAATATATTATTGAACGAAGTATTGAAGGACATTCAATCTTCTCAACCATTGCAGGTAAGCAATCAAATCTATAAACTTTTAGCTCAGAATTCATACGAGTTAAGAGATTTTGAAGGGTATAAAAGATATAGTAATCTTGTTAGAACTACAGCAATAGCGATAGACAAAAAATTTTTAATTGCTCAAGAAAAAAGTTTGAATTATTTATTACATAAAGACCAAACCTTTTTTACGAAATTATCAAAATTTTGGCTTCCAATTTCTTTAATTTTTATTTTAATAATTTTAATATTTCGGAAAATTTATAAAATTAGACGAAAAAGTATAAAAAACTAAATTCCTTAAATAACAAAATATAATATACTGTTAATAAATGTATTAATCTCTTTTTGTAAGTAATGAATTTAAGTAAGTTTCTTTCATGTAGTAGTTAATTTGATTTTGTATTCAAAAATTATTTTCTTCATTTGAAAAAAGATAACACGGAAAATATGAAGAAGACTTTTATTCTTTTGGCGACAATTATTGGAATTGGTTGCGCGAATGCACAAAGTATTTTTGATAATACACTGACTAAATCAACTAAGATTGAAAAGACGAAAGCTGAAAAATTGAACAAGAAAATCGATTTTGTTTCATTTAATAAAGCTACAATATATAGTTCTCCAACCGAAGCTATGGAATATGGTAGAGGGCAAAAAAAGCAAAGTAATTTACAACCTTTTGCTACGATTAATTCTCAAGGATGGGGATTTGGAAATAATGTAGATAATGGAGAAACTTTATTTTTTGGTACAGAAGTAAAATACAAAGCGGGAGCTTATTTTCAGTTTCAAATTTATGATGATAATTTAAAAGTTGAGAAACAATTTAAAATATCAATTCCAGAAAGTGCGAACTCTGTACAAGTGGTTAGCGATTTTTCATCAAAAATTTTAGCAAATAATACAAAACTAATTATTCCAATCTATGTTCACTTTTTCGAAGGTGGAAGTGGACCTGAATTTCAAAAACATCAAATTTGGTTAGTCTCTGAAACTGGGGAAATTGTAAGTAAAACTGATGCGAGTAGTTTTGAAATTAAGAAAGATCAAAATTCTAATTATAGTCTTTTTGCTTATGATAATACTGATGATGAAGTTATTCTTACTAAAGTTGATTTAAATAATCCATCACAAACAAAAGAATATAAACTTCCTTTTGATTTAGCTAATTTTTATGCAGGAATTCCTATTACACATAAAAATTTAGACGGAAAAGATTATTTAGTTTTTGCACATTATACAGAAAAATTAGTAGATAATAGTACCTTAGAATTTAATTCAAATGCAAAATTTGTATTGGATTTAATAGCTTATGATACGTTTACAGTAGAAAAATCATTTAAATTACCTGTTTTCGGATTTGATGAGGAAAATCCTTATACAATTCCTATGGCAACTTTTGGAATGTTCTACAATACAGATAAATATGACATTTCTAAAAATACATATAATACAGATAATAAGTTAGAATTTACTTATGGTTCTTACATTTATGATATGTTAGCAGACCAAGAATGGTATAACTATTATGTCGTAAACGAAGATGGTGTTCTTATTCATAAAATAGATGAGCAAGTTGCGGGAGCTGGAGCAGAGAATAATTTGATGTTACAAGAGTTACCTAATCAAAAAGATCAAGCTGTAATGATGATGGGTGGTCCAGAAGGAATTACTAATTTAAGAGTTTACAACTTACCAGATTTCTCTGTAGCTTATGATTTCCCTGCGTTACATAATGATGAATTATTAACATTAGACATGAATCGTATAGCAAATGGAACTACATATAACTATGTTTTTGGAATGGGAATGCCAGAGATCGATGGAGATAAAATGTATGGTGTTGTAAAACATTTTGATAATAATGGGAAAGAGGTAAAAAAGGTGAAATTACCTTTAACATCTACTACAGAAAAATTTAAAGTGTTTTTGACAGATGTTACACTTAACCCTACAATTATTAACGACGATAATGAAATTGAGTATGTTTATGCTTTACAAGATCGTGAAAATAATCAAATAGCAAACACATATAGAATTGCTCAAAACGAAAATAATATTATTGCAGATTTTTCTGGTAGAACAGAAAAAGGTAGTATAACAAATGCTGGATATTTGTTGAACAGAAAAGGTGAATACGATCGTATGTATATCTATTATGGATCTAATTATTCAGCGACAAGTTTCCTTACAGAGTTTTATAAACTGCCAATGCAAACTTTGAGTGTAAATGATATTACAACTTCAACACAAACGATAAAATATTTAAGTAACTTAAATCAAGTTCGTATTGATTATGATTACCAAACATATCAAATTTATAACATTAATGGAAATCTAATCTCCTCAGGTAATTTTACAAAAACAATTTTTACGAATGGATGGAATAAAGGAATTTATATCATCAAAACGTTAGATAAGCAAGGAAAAGCGAATACAGCTAAAATCTTAGTTTTCTAATTCTAATTAACACTAATTATGAAAGAATCCAACTAATTTTAGTTGGATTTTTTTCGTTTAAATTTATAAGTTAACATAACACCACCTTTGTATAGTAGCCATTCTCCACTTTTGTTAAATGATTGAGCAGAATCATAGCGACCAATATTAGAAGCATCTTCTTTGTAATAACCTTTGTAGTTACCCTGTGAATGTCCTCCACCAACAAAAACATCCAACCCCCAATGTTCATTAATTTTAACTTGATAACCAATTGTCGCTCCGGTTAAAATAGCAACTCCGCGTTGGTATTTATCTGTATTCCAATAATTCCATTTTTGGATATCAAAAAAGCCTAAACCGATATTTGGACCAATATAAAATTTACTCATTGATTGATCAAAATAGTATCTTCCTTCAACAAAACCCATATACATTTGCAAATGATTACCAGCAAATGACTTCCATGGCGAAATAAATCCGGCAGCTTGTAATGTGATTTTATCAGTTAAAGCGTGTTCAACTCCAAGGTTTATCATAGCTAAAGGAAGGGTAAGTGTATTTGCTTTCAGTTGAGTTTCACCTTTTTGAGCAAATATTGATGTAGGAATTAGTATCCAAAATAATTTTTTCATTACTATAAATATTGGTTGTTTGCAGGGCTAAGGTAAAAAAAGTGGTTTATTTAGATGTTAATTCAAGCTTTTTTATAACTTTACTTAACAATTAATAACACTATGGCAGCGCTTTTATCAATTTTAATTATCTTTTTAATATTCGGAGTTTTTGTTTCGATATTCTTTGTTATTGCTGTATCAGATGCAAAGGTAAGAGAGAAAAATGAAATGTATACTTTAAAAAGTTTACCTGATGATATTGAATTAAAAGCTGTTGTACGCTATAATATCGGACGTCCACAAGGAAGATTCTTAAAAATGAAATCCTTTCAAGGAAGTGGAGTTCTTTATACACAAGGAGATCAATTAATTTTCAAAGATATATTGGGAAACGAAGATCATGTTTTCGATTTACAAACATGCAAGTTATCTTGGGTTGAAAATAAAATCAATGGAATTACAAATGCGTTTAAAGTAGCAGATCACGAGGCTATTATCTTTTTTTATATTGATAAAGGTGTGTTCATTTTTAAAGCAATAGAAGAAAATGCTTCTACATCAGATTTGTATATCCGTTTGAAAGAATTGCGTAAAAGCATTCGAAATGCTAAAAAAGCTGAGTCGGCAAATGAATAATTAATCCAGCTCGGAAACCACTCATGTCTTTAAAATCCTTATTTTCTCTAAACTCAAATGAATAACCTGCATTCAATTCAACAATACTTAGTACGGCAATTCCAGCTTTTGGAGTGATTGTCCAGGGAGAAACTTCGGCACGAATTACATAAAATGCAGAACTGAAATTAGAACTATAGGGATCACCTGGGTTATTACGGAAATTGAACATATATCCCGCTCCAACTTCTGGTATTACACGAAATTTATCCTTCATATAACCCAAATTAGCATTGGCGCTAAATGTCAAAATATTATTGTTGTCTTGCACCAGAAATAAATCTGTTCCAACTTTTCCGTAATTTCCATTCCAATATTCGTAACCAACATTAATTGTGAAATAATCGGTTAAATTTTGTTGTGCTTTTGCTTGAAAACTAAAAATTAAAACAAAGATTGCGATGAATTTTTTCATGCGATAAAATTAATGAATAATAAGTGAAAGTTGATAGTTGTGATAGGATTTAATATCAAACTTGCTTTAGATTGAGTAATAGATTTTAGTAAAATCTTTTTCTATTTCACATTAAAAGGAATATTGAGACCAACCGAAAATTGAAATCCTTTGATTGGTTTGAAGTCCTCTTTTTCATTAATCTTAAAACCAAATCCAATTCCGAAATCAACAAAAGTACCAACGGAAATTCCAACTTTTGGCGTAATGGTGTATGGCGTAAATTCACTTTCTACAAACGGAAAAATATAATAAAAACCTCCGCCAGCCAAATATCCAGTAATACCAATTTCGGGTATGACATGAAAATTATCTCGCATATATGCCATGTTAACATTTGCATCTATTTTATAAAGTATAGAATTACTATTAAAACCTGTAACTATAAATAAACCTGCTTTACCAAAATTTCCAGATTGATTTGAGTAACTGACAGAAGCGCCAATCAGATCTTTCTGTGCAAATGAAATAGAACTGAGAAATAAGGTAATGATGAAAAGTGTTTTTTTAAGATTCATGAGAGTTGATTTTTTGTAAATATACTTACTACAAAAATAAATAGCTACAACATAATTTGTTGTAGCTATTTATAATGATTTATTAAAATTTAAAATCGACTCAAAATTTTAATCCATCGTAAATCCTTTTGTATAAATTCGACCGTAATAATCTGCAAATTTAATTGAAACGCGTCCTTTATAATTTTTTAGGATTTTTTCTATGTCTTCTTGCGAGCTTACATTTTTATCGTTGACAGAAAGAATAATGAATTCATCCTGTACACCTGCTGCAGCTAATTTTCCACTAGATTCTACATTTTTTGCCATCACACCATAATTGATTCCAAAATTATCTTTTTGACGTTCTGTTAATGGTTCAAATTGTGCACCTAAAAGTTCTGTAGGTGTTAAATCTGCTTTACTTCTAACTTTCGTACTTCCTTTCGCATCTTTTAATGTAATTGTGTACGTTTTTTCTGCGTTTCCACGTCTTACTGTTAATGCGACTTTGTCACCAGGACGTTTACTACCTACCATGAATGATAATGTAGAAAAAGATGTAATTGGTTTTCCGTCTACAGCTGTAATAATATCACCTTCTTCGATTCCTGAATCGATTGCAGATCCTTTCGAAACTAATTCAGTTACCATTACACCATTATCTGTTTTTACATTTTTCTTGAATTGTTTATTGTACTGTTTTACAGCATCTTCATTTGATAAATCAAAACCTTTGATACCTAAATATCCACGTTGTACAATTCCATACGATTTTATATCCTCTACAACTTTTTTCACCAAGTTTGCAGGTACAGCAAATCCGTATCCAGAATAAGCACCTGTTGGTGAAGAAATAGCAGTGTTAATACCAATTAAATCTCCGTTTGCATTTACTAAAGCACCACCAGAGTTTCCTGGGTTAATTGCCGCATCTGTTTGGATAAACGATTCAATTGGAGATTCAGAGTTTTTACCTAAAATATTAATGCTACGACCTTTTGCCGAAACAATACCTGCTGTTACAGTAGAAGTTAATCCAAATGGATTACCAACTGCTAACACCCAATCTCCAACGTTAATGGCATCAGAATCGACAAATTTTGTGAATGGTAAACCTTTTTCACTAATTTTCAATAAGGCAATATCCGTACTTGGATCAGTTCCAACTAATTCAGCAATATAACTTTTTTGATTATTCAACGTCACCTCAATTTTAGAAGCGCCTTGTATCACGTGATTGTTTGTTACGATATAACCATCCTGAGAAATAATTACACCAGAACCCATTCCAGATGGTTGATCTTGGTCAGGCTGTTGTTGTCTTCCTCTTTGTTGTTGTTCTGGTTGTCCAAAAAAGAAATCAAACGGATCAAACATTTGCTGTTGTTGCTGTTGTCTTTGATTCGAATAATTTTTAATACTTACAACCGTATGTACAGCTTTATTAGATGCTTGTACAAAATTTGGAGCATCGTAATTGTAATTTCCTTTATAGTCTACAAATTCAAAGTCTCCGTTTTTCTGATTACTTGCATTTGTAATAAATGGGTTATTTCCATTTTCATTCATCAAATAAAAACCTCCCATAGTTGTCATAGAACTCACTAATCCAACTAATAAGTAACCTGTATATTTTTTCATCTTTATTATATAAGTTTTTAATGTTTTAGATTAAATCAAATTTAAGACCAAAACTTTAACATTTCAAATCGTTTAACGGATGTTAACACTAAATTATAAATCTTTTATAACATTAGTTAAGAGTGACAAAAATGTATTTACTTTGTTTAAAATTTAAGAAGTTGAAATTAAAGTTTTATAAATATCAAGGTGCTGGGAATGATTTTGTCATGATTGATGATAGAGAAAAAACATTTCCAATTTCTACAAGTCTAATAAATAAGCTTTGCGACCGTAATTTTGGAGTTGGAGCAGATGGATTAATTTTATTGCAGAATGATGAAAATTCAGATTTCAGAATGGTGTATTTTAATTCAGATGGAAACGAAAGTACCATGTGCGGAAACGGTGGACGTTGTATTATTCGATTTGCCAATGATTTGGAAGTAGCTAATGACAAAATGACATTTAATGCAATTGATGGCTTACATCATGGTGTCGTAGATCAAGCTGTTATTCGTTTACAAATGATTGATGTGAATGAAGTAGAAGATCACGATGGATATTTATTTATGAACACAGGTTCGCCACATCATGTTGAGTTTGTTGAAAACGTGAAAGATGTTGATGTTTATAATAAAGGGAAAAAAATTCGCAATGGAGCACCATATTTTGAGAAAGGATCTAATGTGAATTTTGTTGAGGTTATGCCCGACAATAGTCTTACAATAAGAACATACGAACGTGGAGTAGAAGACGAAACATTAGCGTGTGGAACTGGAATAACGGCTGCAGCTATTTCTGCTTATGTGAAAAATTTTGTAGACAAAAAAGATATCAAAGTAAAAGCAATGGGTGGAGATTTATCTGTAAATTTTGAAGAAAATAATCATAACTTTGTCAATGTTTGGTTAAATGGACCAGCAATAAAAGTTTTTGAAGGTGAAATTGAAATTTAATTCAATCCAATGAAAAAATTAAATTTAGTATTAACATTAATCTGTTCATTCGTACTTATAGGATGTACATTTGTAGATGGTTTCAAAGGAAATGCAACCAAAGATGGTTTTATTTATATTTCTAGAGGAGCTAAATTTGAACAAGTTTTAGATTCTTTAAAACCATTTTTAAAGGACGAAAAATTATTCAAACAATATGCAGAAGATGCAGATTATCCAGCAACAATAAAATCTGGAAAGTATAAAATCTCAAGCACTGATTCTAATCGCGATATTATTGATCGTTTACAGGGCGGAGAGCAAGAAGAAGTGAAACTTCGTATCAAGAATGAACCAACAATTTATCATTTGGCAGGTTCTGTTTCTAAACAACTTGATATGGATTCGGTTCAAGTATTAACTGCTATTCGTGATTTTGTAAAAGAAAAAAATGATACAACTTTAAATGATGAAACGGTTAAACAATATTTTATACCAGAAACGTATTTTGTTTATTGGGGAATTACGCCAGAAAAGTTTGTAGAAAAAATGGTGGCTCAACATGACAAAGTATGGAATGCAGACCGTTTAGCGAAAGCAAAAGCACTTAATATGTCGCCATTACAAGTGACAACATTAGCTTCTATAGTTCAGTTAGAATCGTCAGATAATATGGACGAGCAACAGAAAGTTGCGCGTGCGTATATGAATCGTTTAGCGAAGGATATGCGTTTAGAAGCCGATCCAACTTCTATTTATGCATATAAAATGGAAAATGGTTGGGATCAAAAAGTGCAACGCGTTTATAAAAAATGGACATGGTCGTCGAATGCATACAACACATATCGTAACAAAGGTTTGCCTCCTGCACCAATTTGTTTACCAAATTTAGGAGCAATCGATGCGGTTTTATCACCAGCAAATCACGATTTTATTTTCTTTGTTGCAGATCCTAAAAAGCCAGGATATCATATTTATACGAATGATTATCAGGAGCATTTGAAAAATGCTGAAAATTATAGAAACTGGCTGAAAGAGAATAATATCAAATAGTTGTATATTTAGCTAAACCAATTTTAGCTATGTCACAACAAAATTATACAAAAAGAGAATTCCTAAAAATGCTTGCTACAAGTAGTTTAGGAATTTTTTTTATGTCTTTTTATTCCTTTGATGATTTTTTGGATGACGACTTAATTTTATTAACAAAAGATGATGAAAAGTACGATCAATATCGAAGATCATTTAACAAAAGAATTGAAAAGTTCCCAAAAATTATAGCAGTTTGTAAATCTGAAAAAGCAATAAAAACCGCAATTGCTTTAGCAAATGAAAAGAAACTAAAAATAGCGATTCGAAGTGGTGGACATAGTTTCGAAGGTTTTTCGAATATTGATAATGGTTTATTGATTCATCTTGGTTTGATGAATAAAATTACCTGGTTAAAAGAGAATAAAGTAAAGTTGCAACCAGCTTGTTTATTACAAGAAATTTATGCAGATTTTTTACCTAAAAAACGAATTATTCCTGCTGGTTCGTGTGGAACTGTAGCTATTAGTGGCTTGACTTTGGGTGGAGGTTACGGTTTTTTTAGTCGAAAATATGGTTTAACATGTGATAATTTACTTCGCGTTAAAATGATCGATTACAAAGGAAATACAATCGATTCTGATGTTGATCCAGATTTACTTTGGGCGTGCAAAGGTGGAGGAAATGGTAATTTTGGTGTTATAACTGAATTACATTTCAAAACTTATACTGCACCCTCATCATTTAGTGGATATCGCATGAAATTTAATAATTTGACTTCAGATAAATTTGTGAAACTACTTCAACTTTGGTTTCAATCTACCGAAAAATTACCTCATGAAGCATTCTCAGCTTTTGTTTTGAATGGAAAGTTTTTGACGATCTTATTTACCAATTTTGCCTCGAATCAAACTGATTTTGAGAAGACTTTTACGAGTTTAATTCCATTAGCAAATGATTATAAACCAATGAAAAATAGAAATCTGTCAGCAGCACTAAAAAATTATTATGGTATTAAAGAGCCAATTTATTTCAAAAATGCTTCGGCAGGTTTGTACAAAGGAATTGGAGATATAGAAAATGGTTTGACGGATTTATTTACTAAAGTAACATCTTCTAAAGGAATGATTTATCAAATAAATACATTGGGTGGAAAAATTAATGAGATTAACTCTTCAGATACAGCCTATCCGCATCGAGATATTAATTATTTAAGCGAGTTACAAGCATATTGGGATTTGCCTTCCCAAGAAGAAAAGTTGACAAAATCATTTGAAGAAGTACAAAAATTATTGAGAAATTTAGGAAATGTAAAGCAATATAGAAATTATCCAGATATTAATTTTCCTGAAGCAAATAATGCTTATTTCGGAAATAATCTAGCTCGATTACAAAAATTGAAAAAGAAATATGATCCGAATAATTTGTTTGATTATCCACAGGTGATTAAATAAAAAAAACTCCCTAAAATTATTTTTTGGGAGTTTTTTTATCAATTATTTAAACATTTTTTTCATTTTAAATTTCAGTGAATTCATAATTCCTGCTTCTATAATATCTATTCCTAAACCATAATTGCTATCAGCTATGATGTAATGATTGTTGCGGAATTTTTCGAAATCTTGGGCTGTAATTTCATGATTTGTCGTCGGATTATATTCAATGAAAACACTTCCTGAATTTGGAGTAATTTTTTTTCGGCTCGAATAGGTAAAATACTCATCGTTGATATCAGATTCTTGAATGGTATACTTTTCTTTTGTATCAATTTTTTGATCTGTTTTTAAATTGATTTCATATTTCTCACTATCGAAATTATGCCAAAAAGACGCATCTTTGTGAATGAAATCTCGTACATTATTTTTCGGAACATTGCGATCAAAAAACATCAAGAAACGTTCGTTTGTAACTTTGTCTTTGAAATACGGATTTTCGATTCTAGCTTTATATTTTATCGTTAATTCGTTTAGTTTTTTATCATCCGAAATTATATCAATCGATGTATCCTTGAAAATTTCTCTCAAATCCATTTCTGGTCGATCAGCACTATAATTTAGCGCATAATAAAAGAAGCTATTCCAGCTATCTATAATTTCTCGTTTGTTTGTGTTTTTGAAATAACGTCGCATATTATTTGCACGATTATAACGATAAATAGAAGTCGATTCCAAATAACCTTCGTTTCCTTTTGTAGTTACATTAACATTTTCATCAATGCAAAATTTTGGAAATTTGTGTGGAGGTCGAATTTGTAAGGTTTCATTTGGCTTGATTTCCAAATAATGTGCAAAATAGATAAAACTTCTGTTCTCAAGATAACCATATTCATTTCGCATAGTTGCATCCACATAATACGTTTCGTTTTTATGTTTCACTTTCACAATAACGTGATTGAATGCTAACAACGATGGAAGATAATATTTGAAATAAAAATCGGTATTGTAATTCAATAAAATAATAGAAGACTCTAATCCTAAATAATCAAAAATAACTTTTAATAAAATAGATTTTGCTTTACAATCTCCTTGTTTATTAGCGTAAGTTACTTCTGCTTCTTGTGGTTTGTGTCCGCTCATTTCATCGGCATTGTAGATATAATAAATATGGTTTTGAACATATTCTATTGCATATTCTATTTTATCTTCAAGATCAGAAAATTCGTTTAGTTTTTCGACTAAATTTGGTGCAAAACTTTCTAAGTTTGCTTTATTAATGACTTCTTCGTAATAAGGCGAAATAAAATTAGAAAGTTGTTCCCACGTACTTTTTGTTGCAAAATCGATGTAAGGAAAAATTTCACGATTTGGATCTGTTGGATTCAGATAGTTTACAAGTTCAAATGTGTATGATTCTCCAGGAGGAATTGTTCCATTTTTAGTTTCGATTAAATTAGCATTCTCATCACGAAAGAAATTTTTCTTGTAAGAAAATTCATCATCACGTTGGTTAATCAATTCGAATTTATAATTTCCATAAGCCCAATAAGAATCTGGGCTCACCCATAAATATCGGCTGTATTCTTTACGAACAAAATCTTTGTCTGTAAACACTTTTTCTCTTGCATCTTCTAACACAAGAATATCATACAAGCGCAAATCTTTGATCGAGATATTGATTTTTTTACTCTTATTAATTACACCAGATCCGCTATCAACTTCGTTGTCCAAAACTTTGATTGTACTATCAGCTAATTTATCTATTAATTGTCCATCACGAATAACACTTATGCGATGAATAAGGTATGTTTCGTTTTCTTCTACAATAGTATCATAAGTTGACGCTTTTTCTAAGTTAGCAGGGTCAGTTAGCGTGTAAGACATGTTAACATATTCGATATGTTTTTCGCGTGTTACGTAAAATTTTTTGTCTAAAAAGTAACAATAATCTCTTCCTTCATCTAAAATGTTTTTTGAAAAATCATTTTCTTTTGAAAGTTCTACAATTTGATTATCGCTAAGACTTTTTGTCCAATCTTCGGGTTGAATGATTTTGTAAATGTCGTTAGATAGGTTTTCCATTTGTTTTTTATTTGTTGATATAATTTAAAAGTACAAAAATTATTCATAAAAGAAACGCGCCTATTTTGTAGACGCGTTTGTGAAAATAAAATGATAAAATGTAATTCGTTGATTTAGAACTTGTATCTTAAACTTACAATAAAATATCTTCCTAAAACATTACGTGTTGTAGTCGATATGTAGTTGTTAGTAAATTGATTTGTCAAGATGACGTTGTTTCCTAATAGATTTCCTCCTGTAAGAGATAAATAAGTTTTACGAGCAATATTATATCGAACAGAAGCATTTAATTCCTTCGCTTCATTTCTTTTTACTTTATCTACATATTGTAAACGATAAGAAAAATCTGATTGGATTAATAATTTATCAGTTACAGAATAGGCAGCTTCGGCAAAAGGACGCCAGTTTTCTGATTTTTGGGCTCTATTATTTTCAGTATTTGTACTATTGATAATTTCTGATTCGTAATTGTTTAAATTTAAATTAAGACCAGCTTTTAATTCAAATTTCTTTTTGAATGTAAACGTATTTGTCAGCGTATAATTTTGTGAAATTGATTTGTTATTGTAATTATTTGTAACTGTTTTTGTATCATTAGGATCTGGTGTGTCCGGATTATCTATAATATTTCCTACATAAGAATACGAATCCGAATATGAAATGTTACCGTTTAATCTTGCATTGTACCATTTTGCAAAACGTTTACCAATCATAAAATTTGCAGAATAGGTTTCGTCTTCAAAATCAGAATTCAGAAGTGTATTGACTTGCGTATTATTGATTGTATTCATCAAAGAAGAAGTCAAGATACTTTTTTCTCTTTTAGAATATGTAAAACCAGTATAGAATTGAAAGAAATTAAATGAATTAAAATGATTAAAATTAATATTTGCTACATGCGTTAAAGCTTGTCTAAGTTCTCTATTACCCTCGAAGATTGAATAATAATTTTGTAATACATAAGAATCTGATAAGTCTTTTGCATGTGGTAAACTATAGTTTTGCGAATAGCTTGAATAAATACCTGTCGCGTTATTAAACTTGTATTGCAGATTAATATGTGGTAAAATTTTAGTAAGATTAAAGTTGATTTTTGATCCATCATAAAATTTTGCTTTTTCGTTGAATAAAGAAAGACCTGCTCCTAAATCTACTTGAAAATTACCTAATTTCTTAGTTAATGTTGCGTCAAAAAAAGTTTCATTATAGTCAAAAGCTGTATTGGTTTCTGCTTTTGGTGTACGAAGTATTGTTTGATAATCGGAAATAGAATTATCAAAATCTTGTGTACTAAAATTTGTTCCTGCTTTTAATTTAAGGTTAGATGTATTGGTTAATAAATAATTGAAAACAGAATAGGCTTGAATTGTATTGACAAGATATTTTTGATCTTGATTTAAGTTATATTGATTGTTGATTTGTGTTAAATTACCAAATGCAGTAAATGGCATTGTATTAGAAAATATATTATACTCCGGATTTTCATTTTGATATTGATGACGTAAATAAAAACCAATATTATGATCTCTACCAACTTTTCGGATATAGGATAATGTTTGAGCTAATGAATAATTTTTTCGGTCTGTATAATATTTACTCGAGCTTAGTTGTTCACCATCTTTTGTACGATCAATTAGTTTTTCGTCGTCATTTCCTAAATAATTAAAGTTTAAACGATATTTAATTTGTCCTTTGTCATTGGGGTTATAATCAATTCTAATGCGAGACATTCCCATTAATCGATTATTGTTATTTTTTTCCTCATTAATAATTGTTTCATTTGGCCAAAGTTGCTCTTCTCTAGAATCGTAACTAATATTATTGGTATTAATAAGTCCAAAACCAGAAATTTTTAATCTTTTATTTGGTTCAACACCAAAATGTATTGCTCCATTATATGTATTCATATCAGGATAAGTCGCTTCTGATGGAAACATAAAGTTATTTGTGCCTCCTCGTAATGACAAAACACTACCATCTGAGGTAAATTCTGAATAGCCACCAAAGAAGCTCATGTAATCATCTTGATCAAAAACTTGTTTTCCAAACGTATTAAAGTCGTTGATTAAAGTTGCATCTGTTTTTTCTGAAAAGTAGAAAATCTTTGCTTGCGCATCTGTATGTTGATCCGCATCTCCACCTAAAGTTACATTACCAAAAGCAAGACGTTTCATATTATCTTTTAGTTCGATGTTTAAAGCAAATTGCTCATCATCTTCTTGTAAAGACGAAGCGAATGGATTTGATTTGAATTTTGTATCCAACTGAATTTTAGAAACAGCATCAGATGGTAAATTTTTATTTAATAATTTTTCGTTACCACCCAAAACTTCACGACCACCAACAGTCACTTGTTTCATTTCTTTTCCTTTGTACATAACTTTTCCATTCACCACTTCGATTCCTGGAAGTTTTTTCAAAATATCCTCTAAAGTTTCTTCATTTCCAACCTTAAAAGAATCTGCATCATATTCTATAACATCACCTTTTACTTTGATTGCTTGTTGTGCTTTTACAATCGTTTCTTGTAAAGAAATTTGACTTCCTTTTTTAAGTTTTAATTTTTTGTTGACATTTTCAGTTAAATCAACATTTTCAACATATGTTTCGAAACCAGCTTGTTCGATTTCGATGTCATATTTTTGACCACAAGGTAATTTGAATTCGAACTCACCTACATTACTTGTAAAAACAAAACCTTTTCCTTCGTTTTTACTATCAAAGATAGAAACTGAAGCATCTGTAACAGGGATTCCATTTTCGTCTGCAACTGTACCTTTTAGTTTACATTCTTGTGCAATTGTAAATTGTGCAGCTCCGATAAGTAAGATCGGGTAGAGTATTTTCTTCATAGAAATATAGTGTTATCGTATAATTATTGGTAGAGGTTGTAGAGATTTAGGTTGGTAATTAATCAGTTCTATTTTTAATAGAACTGATTAATTTGGTGATAATTATTTGGTGTCAATTCCACCGCCGAATTGTTCTTGCATTTTTTTCTGCATATCCAGCATTATTTTAACAAATTGATCTTGTGTTACAACTTCACCTTTTGTTGGTAAAGCAATTTTTAGTTCTTTATCAGAAATTTTTAAATCTTTTAAAGTATAAATCATTTTAGCACCATTTGCATCAAACTCTGCTTTGATGATTAATCCTGGTAAGCCAGCTAAAGAAGTAGGTCCATCTTTAATTGGAATAGAAGGAGCAAACCAAGCTGTAACAGGAATAGAATCCATCATCACACCTTCTGCTTTTGTTACTTGATATCCTGCAATGTCAGTTTTTTCGCGTGTAATTTTCCATTTGTAATCTGGAATTTGATCTTTGATTAAATATTGCTTTACGCCCATGTCCACTTCTTTGTAATATAGATTTGGTGTTACGGTAAAGTCTTTATAAGTTGGTTTGTTGTCCATGGCAGCCATTTGTTGCGCAATAATTCCTAAACCACCTTGTCCATTGTCTACTTTTTGTTCTAATGTAAAAGTTGAATTTTTAGAGTTGCTTTTGAAGAAATAAGTCATAAAAATTCCAGCATCAATTTCAGCTTTTAGCATTGGACCAACTTGTGCTTTTAATTGTTGAGGAATAGATTTCATTGTTTGCTCGTAATCCATTTTAACTTCCATGATATAAGTGGCGTCAATGTTTTGAGCTTTATTGTCTTGTGCGATAGAAACTGTTGTTGTGATAATTCCTAAGGCAAATGTTAAGATTGCTTTTTTCATATATAGTTCATTTGTATAGTTAGTCTACTTTTATAGAGTAATGTTACATAAAAACGTTAGTTTTTTAGTTAAAAATAAAATGTCATTCAAAAAGTTAAGGTTTTCAAATGACATTTTTTATCTACGTATTTATTCTATTGTTATAATAAATAGGTTGAGACATTCCCTCCTTTTTTAGTGAAATCTTCTTTCAATTCATCAAAAAGGTCTTGGTTAATCGCTTTTGTTGTACCTTCTAAAATATAAGTTGTATAACCAAGTGATAAAGCATCTTTTGCGGTATAATACACACAATAATCGGCAGCTAAACCACATATATACACACTTGTTACATTATGATCTTGTAAAAATCCATGTAAACCTGTTGGATTTTTCTTATTTATATCAAAAAAAGCACTGTACGAATCTACATTAGGATTCATTCCTTTTCTAATAATCGCACTAATCTTATTTTGATTAATATCTTTATGTATTTCTGCTCCTTTTGTTCCTTGCACACAATGGTCTGGCCATAAAACTTGACGTGTTCCATTTAGTTCAATTACATCAAAAGCATTATTTTGTGGATGTTGCGAAGCAAAACTTTTGTGATTAGCTGGATGCCAATCTTGTGTTGCGACAACGACATCATATTTTTCTTGTAATTTATTTATGCGTTCGATAATTTTATCTCCATCATTTACAGCTAACGTACCTCCAGGTAAAAAATCGTACTGCATATCTACGATGATTAAAGCTTTCATAGTATTTTATTTCTTAAGATTAATTTAGAATTAAATATAAGTTTTAAAATATGATTATGAATGAAATATTTCAAAAAAATTAATCACGTTTATTAACACCAGAGTTTCGCATATCTTCAAATCGTTTGCGTTGCTCATCCATTAGTTTATTATATTCTTTTTGAGATATTGCGCTTTTATCTTTTGGTTTTTCAATCGCTTTTGAGTTTGTCGAAGTAGAAATATTAGATAAAGTAATTATACGTTTTCCTTTTACAGGACCTCTGTTTATTTCTGTTTCTACTTCTGCTATTAGTCCAGGTAATCCCCAATAATTTTCTGGTCCAGTTTTATATTTTATAGTTGGTATATACCAAACAGTTGTCTGAATACTATCTATTATAGCTGTGGCTTTTTTTGCTTCGTTTCCTAAAATAGTTTTACTTTCTCGTGTTAATTTCCAATCATAATTTTGCAAAGAATCATTTATGATATACGTTTTTGCCATCATATTTTGTTCTTTTAACAATTGATGAGTTGAGGTATTTTTATAAATATTATCACCATTCATCATCATCATTCTTCCTCCACCACGAGGACCTCTCATTCCTTGCTCTTGATTGTTCGAAATTTTTTCGATTAATTTATAAAGTGATTCGTCGCCTAAAATAGTTAATGTATAATCTTGCGGTTCTTGAATTGATTTTATAAACTGTTCTTGCATTTCTTTTGGTATTTGTCTACCACTACCTCCACCTGGAGCTTGAAATGTGAAATCTTTTGGAAGAATAATTCGAGAAGTATAATTCACCTCCAGTTTTTCTTGTTGTGCAAAAGAAACAAAACCAATAAATAAAATTAAAATTGAAATTATTTTTTTCATTTTGATGTAATTTGTTCTTTAGACAATTAAAATACGAAAATGTTTAATCTGTCTCAGAAAATTTATTTTTAATCTTTACTAACTCCTTCCGAATTCATATTTTTATAATGATCTATTTCTTTTTGATTTAGAGCTTTATATTCTTCTTTAGTAATAATGTTTTTATTTTTTGGTTGATCGAAAGGTTTAAGATTAGGAACTTCTTTTATATCTATTGCTCGAATTGTATGACTTTCGATACCTTTTCTCTTCGAGTTTTTGATATCTACTTCTAAAATCAATCCGGGCAAACCATTGTACATAGAAGGTCCATCTTTAATATTTATTGTCGGAGCATACCAAGCTGTGATAGTTGTTGTACTATCAATTATAGCTGTTGCTTTTTTGACATCAAAACCATTTATTTTTTTAGTTTCTCTACTTAATTGCCATTTATATTCAGTTAATTTATCTTTTACAATGTAAGGCTTATTCATTATTTTAACATTCCTGAAATATTCTTTCGTCGTTAAATTTTTGAGTAAATCCTTTAAACTATTTCCTGCATCAAAATCAAACATGTCTTCACTTTGACCATTATTTATTTTTTCAATTTCCTTATAACTTGTTTCGTTATTATAAATAGTTAAAAGATAATTTTTGGGTTCAGTCGCACTTTTTAAAAGTTCTGCGAAAATATCATTTGGAATCGTACTTTCTTTTCCATCAGCAGAATACTTAACTGTACTTTTATATTCTTCAGGATTTATTTTCAAAGCTTCTTGGTACGTGACTTCTAATTTCTGAGCAAACGAAATTGTTGTTAATAATGTAGAATAAACAAATAAGGTTAATAGTTTTTTCATGATAGTTCAAGTTGTTGATTATAAGATGTTTTATGTTAAAATACTAAATAAAATCATCTCTCAAACATATTGATTGAATTATTAATCTTTATTCACACCTTCAGAGCTCATTTGTTTCAATCTTTCCATTGCTTTTTCACTCAACGCTTTATATTCTTCGTTAGAGATTGTATTTTTATCTTTTGGTTTTTCGATTGGTTTAAGATTAGGAACTTCTTTTACTTCTGTTGCACGAATAATGCTACTTTCAATTCCCTTATTTTTAGTATTTTTAATTTCTACTTCTAATATTAACCCAGGCAAACCATTGTAAACTCCAGGTCCATCTTTTATCGTAATACTTGGTGCATACCATGCAGTTACTGTGGTTGTGCTATCCACAATTGCAGTTGCTTTTTTAACATCAAAACCAATTAATTTCTTTGTTTCTCGTGTCAATTGCCATTTATATTCAGTTAGTTTATCTTTTATCGTATAAGTTTTGTCAAATGATTTTACACTTTTCAAATATTCTTTTGTAATTAAATTTTTGAATAAACCATTTCCAGAATCACCAAAACTCATTGATACGCGCATTCCACTACCTTGTTGATTATCTATCTTTTCAATTTTATTGTAAAAAGATTCGTTATCATTGATTGTTAAGATAAAATCTTTTGGTTCTTGCATATTCTTAATCATGTTATCGTAAACATCATTAGGAATTTGACTTGCTTTACCATTTGTAGAAAATTTTACAGAACCTTTAAATTCATCTGCATTTACTTTTACAATTTCTTGGTAAGTAACTTCTAATTTTTGTGCAAATGAAATTGTTGTTAATAAAACAAAATAAGTGAATAGTGATAGTTTTTTTCTCATTGTAGTTTGATTTGTTCTACAATGATAGTAATATTTTTATATTCTACAATAATAGAATTAAAATTTTATATAAATTTTAAGAAATAATTTAATTCTTGAGGAGTTATTATTTTAAATCTTTAAAGTATTGACGTTTTTTGATAAAATACTGAAAAGGCAATAATTCTTTATCAGAGTAGTTTTTGATTTGGTGCTTTTGACGTTTTTTATACATTTTTATAAAACCAAAATAAAAATGCATATGCGATAAGAAAACTGCCCAAACATGCGGTAAACCTTGTGTGGGTAAAAAAGCTACTGCGGCAATTCCGTCCATAGAAAGACGAGTAAAAAGCATCGGAAATAATTTGTTAGCAGGAAGATTTTTTAACATCATCCACAAACTATTACGGTAATTTAAATACCATTTTTTCGGATTAGCTTTATTCAAAGTTGCGCCACCTAAATGATAAACAGTAGATTCTCCGCAATAAAAAACTTTTCGTCCAGCATTGTTTAATCGCCAACACAAGTCGATTTCTTCCATGTGCGCAAAATAATCTTCATCAAAGCCATTTTGTTCAAAGAAATCTTTTTTTCTGATAAATAAACTTGCGCCAGTTGCCCAAAAAATTTGCGTTGTATCGTTGTATTGACCGTTATCTTTTTCTAACGTAGAAAAAACTCGCCCACGACAAAAAGGATAACCAAACTTATCTATAAAACCACCACCTGCACCAGCATATTCAAAATATTCTTTGTTTTTGTAGTCTAGTATTTTGGGTTGAATTGCGGCGATATCTTGGTTGTTATCAAACAATTTTTCAATTGGATCAATCCAATTTTCAGTTACTTCAACATCTGAGTTAAGCAAACAAAAATACTCCGCATCAATATGTTTTAAACCTTCGTTATATCCTTGTGCAAAACCATAATTTCCTTCGTTTTGAATGATTTTTACTTCAGGAAATTGAGTTTTCAACAATTCAATAGAATGGTCAGTCGACGCATTATCAATGACATAAATCGATGCGTTTTTAGAATTGTTAATAACTGAAGGTAAGAATTGAGAAAGTAATTTTTCTCCATTCCAATTCAAAATGGCAATTGCTGTTTTCATATTATAAATCGGCATATTTCCAACGTTTGTGGCTCCAAAGCCAATTATCTGGATGTTGTTGAATAGTTTTTTCTAAATGGTCAAAGAATTGATGAACGATTTCATTTTCGGCGAATTCCTCTTGTTGAGGTTTCAAACGAATGAAAGTCGTATGATAATGACCACGTTTTATTTTTTCAGTTTTACAAAATACAACACCCATATCTTTGCGGCGTGCAATTTTATCAAAACCATTAAATACAGGTGTTCTCTGATTCAGAAAGTTAATGAAATAATGTACTGCAGATTGTTTCGGGCTTTGATCAGCCACAAATAAATACGTTAATTCTCCGTCATTTGGAGCTTTCATCATAAAACGCAGAACATCTTTCATGTCCAAGGCTTTTGTTCCAAAACGACCACGCATGGCATTAATTTTGTCATTCCAAAAAGGATTTCTAATTTTATGATAAACTGCTGCTGTTTCCTTTGTAGATAGATATTTGACAGCACCTATGAACCATTCCCAATTGAAAACATGTCCACACATCATCATCGTATTTCGTTTTTCGGCTTTTATTTCATCAAAAACTTCGAGATTAGAATAGGTAAATCGTTTGTCTAATTCTTCTTGCGAAATGGAAAAACTTTTCAAGGTTTCAACTAAATAATCACAAAAATTAGCATAAAACTTTCGGTGGATTGCTTTTATTTCTTCTTGAGATTTTTCTGGAAAAGATTTCTCTAAATTTGTTCTAATAACACGCCTTCTGTAACCAATAACCGTATATAACAGAAAAAACAAAAAGTCCGAAAATCTGTATAATACCGATAATGGTAAACGAGAAATTTGATAGATGATAAAATAAAAAATGCTGTTCATTTGACAAACAAATAAGAGACAAATTTACGAATTAAAATTTGGTTGTTGCTTGCCAAATTGCATCTTTCGGAACTGGAGCTACAACTGTCATTTCTTCTTTTTTGACTGGATGTTCAAACGTGATTTTATAAGCATGCAAACAAATACTTCCATCAGGGTTTGATCGTTTTGCACCATATTTTAAATCACCTTTTATAGGGCAGCCTATAGCAGAAAGTTGCGAGCGAATTTGATGCGAACGACCTGTGAATAACTTCACTTCTACGCAATGAAAAGTATCTAAAGCACCAAGATAGGTATATTCTAAAATTGCTTTTTTCGCATCAGGCGTTGGTTTGGAATAAACCGTAGTTTTATTATTTTTCGGATTTTTCTTTAAATAATGCTCCAAACGTTCAAAATCTTTCGGAGGTTTACTCTGTACAATCGCGCGATAAACTTTGTCAATGTTTCGTTTCTGAAACATTTCGTTCATACGCGTTAAGGCTTTCGAAGTTTTGGCAAAAATTAAAACGCCAGAAGTAGGTCGATCTAATCGATGAACTAAACCTAAGAAAACATTTCCAGGTTTATTGTCACGTTGTTTTATATAGTCCTTTAGACTATCGATAAGTGGAATGTCGCCTGTTTCGTCTCCTTGTGCTAATTCACCCGCTTTTTTGTTAATGATTAACAAATGATTGTCTTCGAATAAAATTTCTGGATTCATGTTTGAGTTTTGAGTGATGAGTTGAAAGTTTTGAGTTAGAATTTTCTCAAGTTATTATTTAAAAACTCACTACTCAAAACTTATTACTCATGACTTATTTAATATTGTTCATTAACATTTGGGAAATCGCCCGATTTTACATCAGCAACATATTGTCCAACAGCTTGATGAATTTGATCTTCTAAGTTTAAATATTTACGAACAAATTTTGGTTTGAATTCGTTGTTTAACCCCAACATATCATGTACAACTAAAACTTGACCGTCACAACCAGCTCCTGCACCAATTCCTATTGTAGGGATATTAACAGAGGCTGTTACTTTAGCAGCTAAATCAGCAGGGATTTTTTCCATTACTAATGAAAAACATCCTAATTCTTCTAATAATTTAGCATCGCTAATTAATTTTTCTGCTTCTGCATCTTCCTTTGCACGCACTTTATACGAACCAAATTGGTAAATAGATTGTGGCGTAAGACCTAAGTGTCCCATAACAGGAATACCAGCATTTACGATACGACGAATAGATTCTTCGATTTCTTTCCCTCCTTCTAATTTGATTGCATGCGCACCCGATTCTTTCATGATTCGAACTGAAGATTCTAAGGCTTTTTGTGGGTCAGATTGATAAGTACCAAAAGGTAAATCAACTACAACCAAAGCGCGTTTTGCTCCACGAACGACACATTGCGCATGGTAAATCATTTGATCCAAAGTAATTGGCAAAGTAGTTTCGTGACCAGCCATTACATTAGCCGCAGAATCACCAACTAAAATAACTTCAGTTCCAGCCGCATCTACAAGCGAAGCGATTGTAAAATCGTAAGCCGTTAACATCGAAATTTTTTCTCCGGTAAATTTCATGTTACGCACAGTTTCTGTAGTGATACGTTTGATTTCTTTATTTACAGACATTACGTTTATATTTTTAACTTTTGTAAAGTTAATTTGAATATTAAAAACAGAACTAATTTTGACTGAAATTTTTTCCAGTTTGACAAATGAAGAACTAGATAATCGATTCGTTGAAAATGAAATAAAAATTTTTACAGTTTTATAAACGTAAATAAGCTTGTCTATTTGCTCATTTTTAGTAAATTGGTATTTGAATTGAGAGAATTTCACTAAATTTGTTCTCTTAAACTAATTTTAAATAACCATAAATGAAAATAGCAATAGTGGGAACAGGCTACGTTGGCTTGTCTAACGCAATTTTATTAGCTCAGCATAATGAAGTAGTGGCGTTAGATGTTGTTCCAGAAAAGATTGCAATGCTCAATGCAAAAAAATCTCCGATTGAAGATAAAGAAATTATAGATTTTTTGCAGAATAAAGAACTTAATTTTCTTGCGACTTTAGACAAAGAAACTGCTTATGCAAAGGCAGAATATGTGATTGTAGCAACGCCTACGGATTACGATCCAAAAACGAATTATTTCAATACATCAAGTGTAGAATCGGTTATAAAGGATGTTAAACAATTTAATCCGAATGCTGTAGTTATTATAAAATCGACAGTTCCAGTTGGTTTTGTTGAAGATTTAAAATCACGATTAGAATATCAAAATATTATTTTTTCTCCTGAATTTTTGAGAGAAGGAAAAGCCTTATACGACAATTTGTATCCATCAAGAATTATTATTGGTGAGCAAAGCGAAAGAGCAGAAGTTTTTGCTAATTTGTTGAAAGAAGGAGCAATTAAGAAAGATATTCCAACGTTGTTTACACATTCAACCGAAGCAGAAGCAATCAAATTATTTTCGAATACTTATTTAGCATTGCGTGTCGCTTACTTTAATGAGTTAGATAGTTATGCACAAACTTTCAACTTGGATAGTAAGCAAATTATTGAAGGAGTTGGTTTGGATCCTCGTATCGGTTCGCATTACAACAATCCATCATTTGGATATGGTGGATATTGTTTGCCAAAAGATACGAAGCAATTATTGGCGAATTATGATGCGGTTCCAAATAATATCATTCAAGCAATTGTTGATGCAAACAGAACGCGAAAAGATTTTATTGCAGATTCTATCATCGCTAAAAATCCTAAGAAAGTTGGTGTTTACCGCTTAATTATGAAATCAGGTTCAGATAATTTTAGAGCATCTGCGATTCAAGGAGTAATGAAACGAATCAAAGCAAAAGGAATTGAAGTGGTGGTTTATGAACCAGTTCTGAAAGAAGATTCTTTCTTTGGATCAAAGGTAATGAATGATTTTGAAGCTTTTAAACAAGAATGTGATGTGATTATCTCGAATCGAAATGCACCTGAATTGGCTGACGTGAAAGAGAAAGTTTATACGCGCGATTTGTTTGGAAACGATTAAAAATAACAACTAAAATACTATGAAAACTATTTTAATTACAGGTGGGGCTGGATTTATCGGATCTCACGTTGTAAGAGAATTTGTCTTAAAATATCCTGAAACGAAAATCATCAACCTTGATGCATTGACGTATGCAGGAAATTTAGAGAATTTGAAAGACATCGAAAGTAAATCAAATTACGAATTTGTAAAAGCTGATATTACGGATGCCAAACATATTTTAGAGGTTTTTGAAAAGCATCAACCAGATGGTGTTATTCATTTAGCTGCCGAATCTCACGTGGATCGTTCAATAACAAATCCGTTAGATTTTGTGATGACAAATGTGATTGGTACAGTGAATTTGTTGAATGCTGCAAAAACAATTTGGATGAATGCTTCGACAGGCTCAGCACAAGGTTTCGAAGGAAAACGTTTTCATCATGTATCGACAGATGAGGTTTTTGGTGCTTTGGGTGATGAAGGATTTTTTACAGAAGAAACGTCTTATGATCCGCATTCACCATATTCGGCATCAAAAGCATCTTCGGATCATTTTGTAAGAGCTTATCATGATACATACGGTTTACCAATTGTGATGACGAATTGCTCAAATAATTACGGACCAAATCATTTCCCAGAAAAATTAATTCCGTTATGTATTCATAATATTTTGAACGGAAATCCACTTCCAATTTATGGAGATGGAAAATATACACGCGATTGGTTATTTGTGATCGATCATGCAAAAGCGATTGATTTAGTTTTCCACGAAGGAAAAAATGGAGGTTCTTACAATGTAGGAGGTTTCAATGAGTGGAAAAATATCGATTTGGTAAAAGAATTGTGTAAACAAATGGACGAAAAATTAGGAAAAGAAGCAGGAACTTCTGAAAAGCTTATAACTTTCGTTAAAGATCGTCCAGGTCACGATTTACGTTATGCAATTGATGCAACAAAAATCAATGAAGAATTAGGCTGGAAACCAAGTGTGACGTTTGAGCAAGGTTTGAGTCTAACTATCGATTGGTTTTTATCAAACAAAGAATGGCTAGATAATGTAACGTCTGGTGATTATCAGAATTATTACGAAAAACAGTATAATTAAATAGTTTTAGGTTCTGAAAAAAGAACCTAAAATTTTAAACAACCTAAATTTATTTTATGAGTTTGAAGATTACAACGTATTCTTCCAAAAGAAAAACAGGTTTTATTGCCGAAATTAAGGCGATGTTAACCGATTTTTTAGACTCGAGAGAGTTAGCAAAAAGATTATTCATCAGAGATAAAAAAGCCGAATATAGACAATCTTTATTAGGTGTTATGTGGGCTTTTATCACACCTTTAATCAATGCACTTGTTTGGATATTTCTGAGTATGTCTGGCGCTGTGAAAATTGAAACTGATCAGTTGCCTTATCCTTTATTTGTATTTATTGGATCAATGCTTTGGAGTATTTTTTCTGAAAGCATCAACTCGCCTTTAGTTTCGACTAATGGAGCAAAAGCATTAATTTCAAAAATTAATTTCCCGAAAGAAGCTATTTTATTGTCAGGGTTTTATAAAGTAGTTTTTAACACTGTTATAAAAATTGTTATTATTGGATTAGCCTTGTTAGTTTTTCAAATTAATCCAGGTGTAAACGTACTATTAGGATTAGCAATGGTTTTGTTTCTAATCTTTGTAGGAAATGCAATTGGATTGTTAATAACACCAATTGGTATGTTGTATAAAGATGTTGGAAGAGGAATTCCTTTGTTTTTATCTTTTGCAATGTATACCACACCAGTTGTGTATCAAGAGATGAAAAACCCTTTCTTGGCAAAATTGGTTAATATTAATCCATTAACACCTATCATCAATTCTGCACGTAATTTATTAACAGGTTATGGATGGGATCAACCGATGTATCTGTTGTTGATATTTGTAGTGAGCTTAATCGCATTAATTATTGGTTGGATTTTTTATCGTGTATCTATTCCGATTATTGTAGAACGTATGTAATTGTAAGTGATGGAAAACGAAGTTTTAATTAAAGTAGAAAATGTTTCGAAGAAATTTTGTAAGGATCTTAATTTAGGATTATTGTATGGTTTACAAGATTTAGGAAGTAGTTTTTTTGGTAACAATAAGGTTAGAGATTTACGTAAAAAAGAGTTTTGGGCGGTAGATGACATCAGTTTTGAAGTTCGCCGAGGTGAATGTCTTGGTTTGTTAGGACACAATGGAGCGGGAAAATCAACATTGCTAAAAGTTTTAACAGGCTTAATCGCTCCAGATCGTGGGAAGATTACCATGAAAGGACGTGTTAATGCCTTAATTGAGCTAACTGCTGGTTTTAACCCAATTCTTACAGGACGCGAAAATATTTATAACAATGGAGCTGTTTTAGGACTAACAGAAAAAGAGATTGATGCGAAATACGATGAAATTGTTGCCTTTTCAGAGTTAGAAGAATTTATTGATACGCCTGTACAATATTATTCGTCGGGGATGAAAGTACGTTTAGGTTTTTCGGTTGCCGCTTTTACAGAGCCCGATGTACTGATCTTAGATGAGGTTTTAGCTGTTGGCGATGTTGGATTTCGAATAAAATCATTCAACAAGACGTTGGAGATTATGCAAAAAGCAGCGGTTATATTTGTGAGTCACTCTATGCCAGATGTTACACGTACATGTAACCAAGTGTTGTTTATGCGTCATGGTAAATCGTATTACCATGGAACTAATATTCACAAAGGAATTGACTTGTACCTAAATGAGTTTAGTAACGACAAACTAGGTTTAATTGAGATGCAAGATGGTGCGGAGTTGTCTAATTTTAAATTAAATAATCAAGAAGTTGTTTTTGAATCAAACGAAAGTAAAAATCAAGCAATTGTTATTCCGTTTGGAAAAGATATAAAGCTCGAATTTGATGTTAATTTAAAGAAACATTATAAAGAATATTTTGCAATTATCCGAATTAGTGATAAGGATATGAAGGTAGTAGGATCTGTTTATACGAATCGTTTCAATGGGTATTTTAAAGGTGAAAAGCAATCTACTTTGAAAATCAATTTAAAAGACATACGATTGATTGACGGAGAATATTCTATTACTTATATGCTAGCTGAAAACACGAATAATAGTTCTGATAAAATAAATGAATGGTTATGTATCTACCGAGATTTTGTTAAGTTTAAGGTAGAGGGATTAGAGTTGGCGGATTTTGCACCTTATTTTATGAATGCCGAAATAGAACAAAAATGAATGAAATAGAAAATAAACTTAATAAAATTGCCATATTTGGTCCACATGATCGAATGAACTATGGGGATTTTTTATTTCCAATAGTTATTGATTATTGTTTCTCATCTATTGTAGATCGCGATATTGTTTTAAAAAAATACTCATTAATTAAATCTGATTTTACTCATATTGGAGCCTTTAAATCTGAAAATTATAAGAAAATGATAAAAGATATTAATGGCTCTAGGATTGATTTTATAATAATAGCTGGTGGAGAGTGTTTAGGGGCAACTTGGGAAGGATTATATTATTTTATAAATCCTAAATTATCAAAAACTTTTAATTATATAGGAAATTATTTACCTCGAAAGTATAATTATAAATTATTAAAATTTTTATCAAGAAAAATTTTAGGTGGCATTAGCCCATATCCATTTTCGATGAGTAGAAAACTTTTCAAAAATCCTGATGTTAAATTTTTTTATAATTCAGTTGGAGGTGGTTATAGAGTTGATGGGTTTATAATGAGGGATTTGAAAGATGCTAGTGTACTCAATGTTAGAGACGATATATCATATACAAGTTTAAAGAAAAAAAATATTAAAGCGAAAGTTTCTCCAGATTCAGTTGTTATGTTATCAAAAATTTTTCCTAAAAAAGATTTAGTTCCACTTATAGGAAAGGACTATATTGTTTTTCAAATTTCAATATTAAGCTTAAAAGACGAATACGAACATATTGCTAATGAATTGAAACTAATATATAAGAAGTATAACTATAAAATTATATTATTACCAATAGGTACAGCAAGTGGACATGAAGATGATAAAGCTTTAAATAAGTTTCAAGATTTATTAAAGTTTGAAAGTATTTTAATAAAGCAACCAGATATACCGAGTATTATAAATATAATAGCTAATGGTAAAGTATTTATAGGTACAAGTTTACATGGAATAATTACTGCTATGAATTATGGGGTTCCTTACGTAGGTCTAGATTATAAGATTAAAAAACAAAAATCTTATATAGAAACATGGTCAATAAAGGACTTAAAATTTTCTTATCTTGATGAAAAATTAGAAATGTTTCAATTAGTAGAACGACTTATTAGTAGTGATTTAAACGTTAAGATAAAGGAACAAAACGATCGAAATCAGAAAATATATCTTGAAAATTTTCAAGAGATATTTGACGTTATAAAAAAATCAAATTAATTTAGTTTTGAAGAATAATCTACTAATATCAATTTGTATACCAACATACAATGGTGAGAAATATCTACAAGAAGCATTAGATTCGGTGAAGAATCAAACGTATAAAAATATAGAAGTAATAGTATCCGACGATAATTCTAATGATGAAACTCTAAAAATTTGTAAAAGATTTAAGGAAGCAGTTAATTTTCCAGTTCATATTTATAATCATAAACCTGCAGGTATTGGTGCGAATTGGAATTATAGTGTTCAAAAAGCAAAAGGTGAATACATTAAATTCTTGTTTCAAGATGATTTATTAGAGTCTAATTGTTTAGAAAAAATGATTGACGTTTTTAATAATAATGAAGGAGTTCAGTTTGTAGCTTGTAAAAGAAATTTTATAAATAATAATAAATCAATATCTGATGAGGAAATGTCTAATTGGATAAAAAAATATAGTAATTTACAAATTCAATTAGAAGATTTGTTAGATTTTGAATCAAACTTATATTATTTAAATAAGAATATTTTTAAGAGATCTGACTTTTTTCAATCACCATTAAATAAAATAGGAGAACCTACAACTGTCATGTTTAAAAAAGAAATTATGAATAGTATAGGTGTTTTTAATAATGATCTTAAGCAAATATTAGATTATGAATATTGGTATAGAGTGTTATTAAAATATAAAATTATAATTATTAATGAGCCTTTGGTTAGTTTTAGAATTCATGACTCTCAGGAAACTAATGTAAATAGAAATCGTATAATAAAAGATTATGAAAAATATGAGGATTTTCAGTTAAACAAATTATTTTTTTATTTAAATAATACTCGAAAGAGAAAGTTATTAATCAAAAAGTATCCAATATTGCAAAATATTTTCAAATTATATTATAAAATACGTTATTAATGGAGGATACATATGTTATAATAGTAATTTACAACGGGATGCGTAATGATTGGTTACAGAAATGTTTTGATTCAATTATTAATAGTACTATTCCTGTAAAGATTATTGCAATTGATAATAATTCTTCAGATAATTCTGTAGAATTTATTAAAGAAAATTATCCTGAAGTTTATTTAATTGAAAACAAAGAAAATAAAGGTTTTGGAGGTGCTAATAATCAAGGATTAAAATATGCTTTAGAAAATGGAGCAGAGTATTTTTTTCTTTTAAATCAAGACGCTTGGGTTGATTCGAATACAATAGAAAATTTAGTTAAAATATCCAAAGTAGATTCAGATTTTGGTATTGTTAGTCCAATTCATTTAAATGGAAAAGGGAGTGCATTAGATTACAATTTTTCAAATTATATTTCTCCTAAAAACTGTGAAAAACTCTACTCAGACTTTGTCTTAAATACGGTACAAAATAGATTGTACCAATCTGATTTTATTTGTGCAGCGGCATGGTTACTAACTAAAAAAAGCATTGAAAAAGTTGGAGGATTTAGCCCAACATTTTTTCATTATGCTGAAGATGATAATTATGTTCATCGTTTAAAATACAAAGGTTTAAAAATAGGAGTTTACCCAAAAGTCTTTATCTATCACGATCGTGAAGGAAGAAGTAATACAAAATACTTTAATCCTGAAATTTCAAAAGAAAGAAAATTACTATTAGAATATTCAAATCCAAATCACTCACTAAATCAAATAAAAGATTTAAAAATTATTCGAAATAAAATTTTGAAGAATATATTCTTATTTAATTTCCAAGAAATGAAGCGTTTAAAAAAACAAAAGAATTTAATAAATAAAACTTATCAATCAACCATTCAAAATTTAGAAAAATCTAAACAAAATAAACCTTACATTTTTTTAGAATACAATGGTTTATAATTGTTATTTCTAATCTAGAATCTACTTATGTATGTTACTATTTTCAGTAAATATTCGAAAAGGTATTCTTATAGAAAATGATTAATTATTATAAGTGACGAATTAAATTTATAATGTCAGAAAAGGAAAAGAGCATACCCAAACAATTTGCTCAAAAGCATTTTGATTTATACAATAGTATTTTAAGATAAACTAAACAACAATCTAAGTAGATGTATTTAACTCTACTCTTGTCTTCTTTTTAGGATGAACTAACCAAGGTATAGAAGGTGTATAAAAACGATATAAAGGTAGTATAAAGGCGTTATAGAAGGAATAACCAAATCGAATAAATTTTGAAGAAATGTAAAATAATAGTATATTTAAATTATTGACATTCAGTAAGTAAATATAATGTTATTATGGCAAAGTCAGACAATTTATTTAATATTCGAGGAAAAGTAGGAGATTTGATATTTTTTCAGCGTAATGGACAAACGTTTGTCAAAAAAAATACAGGAGGGTTTGTAAATGGAAAATCACACGAACATCCCCGTACAAAAGCTGTACAACAACGTTTTAAAGAAGTCGCCATATTCGTAGGGCGTTTCAAAAAAGCACTTAATCCTATGATATGGCGACAAAAAGATGGAACTTTTCACAATCAATTGATGTCATTTTTCTCCAAAATAAGAAAAGAATCAACACAAGAAAACTTCTATTTAGCTTTGATTGATGCTCACGAAAAAGGAAAACTTCAGCACAAGAAACTAAATAAAAATTCGAAATTAAATCCATTTGATTGTACCTATTCTTTAGACGAAAACACTTTGTTTATAGAAAATAATTTAAGTCATTTTTGTGCTCAAAAGCATCCTACTGCATATTTAGAAATCTGTTTTGGATGGATATATTACAATAAGGAGTTAGAGTTAGAACTTGTTTGTCCGCAATATTTCTATTACTCTCTTGTAGAAAATCAAAATCCAAGACAAAAAATAACATGTGAATTGATAAACGATAATGAAAAAGTAACCGAATTTGCTTTACCAATAATCAGTATAACAGTTGTTTATCAACCACATGCTTCTTCTGGGGCGGCGCATCCTTATCATTTTACCCTCACAACAATTTTATAAAATACATGTCATTCCAAATCTAATTCTGTATATTTGCGTGACTTAAACACTATATAACTACACGTTAAACAAAATTAGTTGAGTTTGTATCGAGATCATTCAATATTCAACACGACCTAACCAGTCAATCATTTGTTTTTAATTGTAAAGATTTGTCCTATATTTTGTTTAAGAATCAGAACGTGAAAAGTTCCGAAAACAATGTTCAGGAATTCACACGATAAAAACAAATTTAAATCAAATGACCGAACAACCTTTAGTATCTATCATTATTCCAACATATAATCGTGCTGATTTAATAGGCGAAACATTAGATTCGATTATTGGACAAACTTACCAAAATTGGGAATGTATTGTAGTGGATGACGGAAGTACAGATAATACAGAAGAAGTTTTAAATCATTATATAGAAAAGGAAACTAGAATTTCTTATTATAAACGCCAAAGTAACTATAAGCCTGGAGGGAATGGTGCGCGGAATTACGGATTTGATATTTCAAAAGGCGAATACATCAATTGGTTTGATAGTGATGATGTGATGACCAGTGATTTTATTTCAGTAAAAATAAATAGTATAGAGAATGATGATATTATTATTTGCTCGCATAGTATAGTTAATTCTGAATTAGAATTAATCAAAGAGCATGATATTATAATTGAAAAGAATATTTTATATGATTATTTGGTTTGGGGAGATAATTTTAATGTATTAACTCCAAGTATATTATTTAATAAATTCTTTTTAACAAAGAATAACTTTAGATTTAATGAAGCCATATTACGAGGGCAAGAAACAGAATTTCTTCTGAGTATTTTTTCAAAAAATTACCAAACACTTAACTATAAAATAATTAATCAAGCACTTTTCTATTATAGACAACATTCAAGCACAAAATCAGCAAAAAATAGTAGTCAGCCTAAAATTTTTAATTTTTCGGGATGTTTTGTTAATTTTCAGAAATTGAAAATTTCTAAAAAGAATAACTATTTACGTATTGTTACAGATACAAAACAAAGATTAAAAAGATTATCAATTAAGGTTGTACAAGAGAGAGATTTTAAGAGTATGCTTTTTATTGTTAAAGAATTACTTACATTCAAAAGTTTTCAGGGAATCTTCTTAGGTATTGGTATTTTTATTTTCTATTTGTTTAATAAAACTCCTGAATTTATTTACAATCTATGGAGTAAAATATGATAAATTTTTTAATGAAAATTAAATCATAAACATCTATTAATTAAATGTATTATGAATAAAAAAATCGAAAATAATCTTTAATTATGGCAAATAGAGTTTCAATTATTATTCCTAATTATAATAGAGCAAATCTCATAGAAGAAACGTTAGATTCTATTATTAAACAGACATATAAAAACTGGGAATGTATAATTGTTGACGATGGTTCTACTGATAAATCTTTAGAAGTAATACAAAGTTTTGTCGAAAAAGATGAGAGATTCAGATTATATCAACGTCCAAAAGATTATCCGAAAGGAGCCAATTCTTGTCGTAATATTGGTAAGACGAGATCTACTGGAGATTATATTATCTTCTTTGACAGTGATGATTTGATGTTACCTAATCATATAGAGAGTAAGCTTAATACAATTTTGAGAAATAATTATGATTTTATAGTTTCTAAATCTGAATATTTTAATAACCCTGAGAGTAAAAATCCACTTAATTATAGAGAAATATCTAGTTTGCCAATAACCGCAAATAATTTTATTACAAAGAAAATTAATTGGATAACATTTGATGTAATCATTAAATCTTCAATAGCGAAATTAATTTTCTTTACTGAAAGGAATAAGTCCGCAGAAGAATATAATTATTTTGTAAAATTGGTATTGCTTACGGAGAATGCAATTTTTTTAGATGAAGTTTTAACACTTAGAAGATATCATAAAGATTCATATCAGGTGAATCTTGATAACTTAGAAAAATTAGCAGAGAATCAATATTATTATTACTTTGATACTTATAAAGAAACCATAGATTTAACTATATCTAAAGTTTCGCGTGAGTTTTTAATTTCTAATGCTATAACTTGTTTTTATAAAAATAAAAAAATGTTAAAACAAATCAATAAGAAAGAATTATATTATTATATAATTAAAGAATTTGGATTAATCAAAGGATTGAATAAAATAAGAATGATAGAATTTAAATAAATACCTCAATGATCCCAAAAATAATCCATTACTGTTGGTTTGGAGGTAATCCTAAACCAGCATCTTTTTATATCTGTCTTGAAAGTTGGAAAAAAGCCCTTCCTGATTACAAAATTATGGAATGGAATGAAACTAACTTCGATATCAATTGTTGTGAATATGTTAGATTAGCTGCAGAGAATAAAAAGTGGGCATTTGTTTCTGATTATTCACGAGCATTAGCTTTGTATCAATATGGAGGTATTTATATGGATATTGATGTTGAGGTAAAGTTTTCGTTGGATGAATTTTTAATTCATCGTGCATTTTCTGGTTTTGAGATTAAAGGTTCACCTTTTACAGCACTTTGGGCAACAGAAAAAGGACATCCTTGGGCAAAACGAGTAATTGATTTTTATGATGAAAAAACAAGTTTCGACTTAACGACTAATACCGTTTTTGTATCTGATTTATTAGTGAAAGAATATGGAATTGACCCTGATAGAGATGAATACCAAGAAGGAAAAGATGGAATTGTAATTTACCCATCTACTTATTTCTGTTTAGATTTACCTAAAAATTATGCAACTCATCATTTTGTCGGAACATGGCATGATAGAGATTATCCAAATCCATTCAAAGATTATGTACATGCTTATTATAAAACAAGAGAGTTTGCTGAACTAAAAAATGGGAAAAAGGAAGTGCATAATGTAATTTACAATCATAAGATGATAGAAGTAGAACAGGTTCTGAATCAAATTCCATTTCGTATGATTGTTAACTATGTGCTAAAAAATCTTTTTAGTAAGAGATGATAAGGTCATAAGAATAACCTTTACTAAAGATTCTATTAATTTTACTTATATTTAACCAGTTGTGCATTTTGAATTAAAATTCGTGAATTCGAGTGATTTATCGAAATAAAATGTAGAAAATTAATCGAGCATAGAATTTTATCTTCAATAACTTTTTTCTCGACACAAAATTCTTTCAGAATTCCACTCGAAATGACAGTTTTATTGATAAAATAAACAAAAAAAAGCACAACGGATAATATTAATACGATTTAAAACCAACTGAACTAAAATGATAGCCTTAATCTATGGAACTCGACCTGAATTTCTGAAAGTATATCCAATTTTACTTGAAGCAAAGAAAAGAAGATTGCAGTTTATTACAATAAACACGGGTCAGCATACCAACATTTTGACAGAAATGGAAGAATTATTTGATTTTAAGCCAGATTATTTTCTTAAATCCCAATCAAATGAGTATTCAAATTCTAATTTATTAGCAAAATTAATAGATGGTATTGCTGAGATTGTAAAATCGAATGCAATAGAAAAAATAATTGCTCAAGGAGATACATTTACTGTTCTTGCTTCATCAATGGTTGCATTTTTAGAAAAAAAAGAATTTTATCATGTAGAAGCAGGATTAAGAACAGATGATATTTGTTTTCCTTTTCCAGAAGAGTATAACCGTAGAGTAGTTTCGTTGACAAGTAAAATAAATTTTGCACCAACAGAACTTGCTAAAAATAATTTATTAAAAGAGAATATTTCTGAAGATAAAATTATACTTACAGGAAATACAATTATTGATTTATTAAGCCACGTCTTAAAAAAAGAGGCTATATCTTTAGAAAAAGAAGCTACCGTTTTTATTACAGCACATAGAAGAGAAAATATTAGTGAAAATATGTTTTCTATTTGCGAGGCTATAAAAGAATTGGCGATTGAGAATCCTTTGATTACATTTTATTGGAGTTTACACCCTAATCCAAAAACGAGAGAGTTTATTTTCAAAACATTTGATGATGTTCCACAAAATTGTAAATCGTCAGCAAAAAGTGGACATCTAAGACCTAAAATTTAAGCTAGTGTTTTAAAAAGCATTAACTTTAATTATGGCAAATTCAAAAAAGAAAACTCCTGAAAAATTTGTAAAAGATATTCGTCAAAACACAAGACGAATATTTACAGCGGAACAAAAGATTTTAATTGTGATGGAAGCCTTACGTGCTGAGATTTCAATAGCTGAACTTTGCCGCAAATATGCTATTTCACAATCTCAATTTTATAAGTGGAATAAAGAATTTTTAGAAGCTGGTAAAAAACGATTGTCTGGAGATATTACACGAGAAGCAACAAGTGATGATGTAAGTGATTTACGCAAAGAGAATCAGCGTTTAAAAGAGATTGTAGCTGATTTAGTTGTTCGCTATGATATCGTAAAAAAAACCTTGGATTCGTTGGATTAAAGACAAAATTCAAGAAATATATGCGATTATCAGCAAGTGAAAAACACGAAATCATACAGATTGTAACTCGATCAGAAATTGGGGTTAAACGAACTTTAGAGGAGTTTGGAATTGCCCGAAGCACCTTCTATAAATGGTATTCAAATTATTTAGAAAATGGTTTTGAAGGTTTAGAATCTAAACGCCATTCAATTCATCGAAAATGGAATAGTATTCCTGAATCTCAGAAAGATTTAATTGTAGAATTAGCTCTAGATTATCCAGAGTTATCTGCTAGAGAACTGGCTTTCAAAATGACTGATGAATTAGGAATTTATATTTCAGAATCGAGTGTTTATCGAATATTGAAGCAACGAGATTTAATTTCTGCTCCCAATCATATTTTAATTGTAGCAGCGAATGAATTTAAAGATAAAACAAATTTTGTTCATCAAATGTGGCAAACCGATTTTACTTATTTTAAAATTATTGGATGGGGATGGTATTATTTGAGCACAATTTTAGACGATTACAGTCGATATATTATTCATTGGGAATTGTGTAGCTCCATGAAAGCTGAAGATGTGAAAAGAACTGTAAAAACAGCAATTGAAAAAGCGAAATTAAAGACGAAACAGAAACCAAAATTATTATCGGATAATGGACCTTGTTATGTGTCAAGTGAATTAAAAGATTACTTGAAAAATACGCAAAAAATGAAGCATGTAAGAGGAAAACCACTACATCCACAAACACAAGGAAAAATCGAAAGGTATCATAGAACAATGAAAAATGTAGTGAAATTAGATCATTATTATCATCCTGATGAGCTGAAAGAAGCTCTAAATAAGTTTGTAGAAAATTATAACAATTCTAGGTATCATGAGGCTTTGAACAACCTTACACCTTCGGATGTTTATTTTGGTAGAGCAGATAAAATTTTGGAACAAAGAGCAATTATTAAACAACAAACAATTGCAAAAAGAAGGCAGTTGTATTTTCAAGAAAAAATAATAAATTTATAAACCAAACACTCTCTTAATTTTTAGAAAGAGGTGTCTAAATTATTTTGACAACGTACACCACAAAATATAAAATTTATAGAACCACTGAACTATATAGAGGCGGTAAAATTAATGGCAAAATCACTACTAATTATTTCTGATTCTGGTGGAATCCAAGAAGAAGCACCAACTCTACAGAAAAGAGTTATTATACTGCGAGAAGAAACCGAGCGACCAGAAGTTTTAGCATGTGGATGTGGTGTATTAGTTGGTGCAAATAAGCAAATGATAAAAGATGAATTTTACAACGAATTACAAAAAGGAAATAATAATTTTATTAATCCTTTTGGAAATGGAAATGCATCACAACTTATTTTAGATCATTTATTATGATTATTGGTAAAGGGTTAATTGCTTCTCAGTTTCTTGATAGCGATAGAGATGATGTTGTTTTTTTTGCTTCTGGAGTTTCTAATTCTTCAGAAACAAGGGAAGAAGAGTTTTTACGCGAACAAAATTTAGTTGAGGAGACAATGGCAAAATATTCAAACAAATTGTTTGTTTATTTTAGTACATGTTCTATTTACGATTCTTCAAAATATAATTCGCCTTATGTACTTCATAAACTTCATATCGAAGAAATAATAAAACAAAAAGCAGAACATTTTCTTATTTTAAGAGTTAGTAATGCTGTTGGGAGAGGAGGAAATCCTAATTTGCTGATGAATTATTTATCAAGACAAATCAAGACAGGACAGGATTTGGTTGTTCATCAACATGCAACACGTAATTTGATTGATGTAGAAGATGTAAAACGTATTACACTACAATACATAGAATTTGGTAAATGGAATAAAATTGTAAATGTCGCTTATACAGAAAATTTTTATATCCCAGAGATCATTTTGACTTTTGAAATTTTATTAAATAAAAAATCAAAAAAAAGTATTGAAAATAAAGGTGAACATTATTCAATAGATGTACATGAATTACAGTATCAATTTTCTTTACAAGATAAAAAAGAGTATTTGAATAATTTAATCAAAGAGTATTATGTCAGAAATTAAATTAGCAATAGTTATCCCGTATTATAAATTAACTTATTTTGAAGAGACATTACGAAGTTTATCAAATCAAACTGATAATAGATTTAATTTATACATAGGGAATGATAATAGTCCAGAAGACCCTTCGACTTTGATAGAATCATATAGACAAAAAATTAATTTAACCTATTTGAAATTTGAAGAAAATTATGGAGGCCAAGGTAAATTAGTTGAACAATGGGAAAGGTGTATTGCATTAACAAATGAAGAAGAATATATTCAAATTTTAGGTGATGATGATTTAGTCAGTGATAATTTTGTAGAAACTTTTTATGAGATTATTTATAAAAAAGGTAATTTCGACTTGTTAAGATTTAAGATGTTAAAGATATCTGAACAAAGTAAAATACTGAAAGAATTTAATCAAATAGAAAATCTTAATTCTAAACAACATTTATTAAATGACTTAAATCAAATTTATTGGATTTCAATATCTGAAAATGTATTTTCTCGAGAAGTTTTTGAAAAAAGAGGAATTAGGAAATATCCCTTAGCTTGGAGAAGTGATGCAATGTTAGTTTTTGAATTTGGGATGGATAGTTTAGAAATATCAAATCAGGCATTTGTTGGAATAAGAAGAAGTGAAGTACAGTTAACAACAAATGTTAGTGCTAAAGTTGTTAAGTATAAAAAAACTGCCATGAGTATATTTTATAATGATTTACTTAATGAATATGAATTAAGATTTAATAAGTATGAAAAAATAAAATTTGTTAAGAAATTAATTTATTATACCGAAAAAATAAACTCAAATCAAAAAAAAATAATTCGAAATAATTTAAGTTTATTTACTTATTTAAAATATTATTTACTAAAAAAATGAAAGAACGGTTACTAAAAATTTTAAGAACTAAATTAGAATTTCTTTATGTTTTCTTACTCAAAGTTAGATCATTTTATAGACTTAGTTATCATAAAGTAATCCCGTACAAATATTTTTCTAATAAGTATAAAAATCACTTTTTAAATAATCACTTAGATGATAAATATCCAGTAAAAAGTAATCAAAAAATAGATAGGGTTATTTATTGTTTTTGGACAGGAGAAAATAAAATAACAAATAATAGAATAGAGTGTTTAAATATTTTAAAAAAGGATACTGGAATAGAAGTTAAATTAATTACAACAAAAAATTTGAATAGTTATATTCTGCCTGATTTTCCTTTACATCCAGCTTATCAGTATCTTTCATTAGTCCATAAATCAGATTATTTAAGGTGTTATTTTATGTATCATTATGGGGGAGGATATAGTGATATAAAGAGAAATAATAATAATTGGATAGAAATTTTTGAAAATTTAGAATCTAACTCAGAAAAAGTTATTGCTGGCTATCCTGAGTTTAATCCAAGTAAAATGGGAGGGAAAGGAGATAATATTGAGTTAAATAAAGATATTTTTAAATATTATAGATTATGTATAGGGAATTGTGGTTTTATATGTAAACCTTATTCACTTTTTGTTGCAGAATGGTATCAAGAATTGCATTATAGATTAGATAAATATTATGATGAACTTAAAAAAAATCCAGGCATAGACAGAGGTTTTAATAAAGGTTATCCTATCGAATGGTTTAGCATTTTATCAAGAATAATGGTTCCACTATCTTTAAAGTATCATAAACAAATCATTTATGACAAAAGGTTGATGCCAGATTTTAATAATTATTTATAATTTTGTACGTATAAAAAATTGATTTTTTAGAAAATACTTTTTTATTTATAAAATCATTCAATTTTATACGATCTCCACCTGTTATTTTAATTACAGATGGTAGATTTGAAAATCCTCTTAATAATAAATTTGAACAATATTCAACTCTATTTTTTGAACAATAATTAAAATAGAGACCATCATCTTCAGCATTTATTAAATAATACGAAAATTGATTATGTTGTAAAATTTTTTGAGCTGATAAATGCATAGTAAATGTTCTATCAAAAGGAGGGTTTATATTTTGTCTTATGTCTTCAAAATCATGATGTTTTTGATAATAATCTCTAGGGCTCTCACTTTTAAGTGCTTCAAGAAATTCATTTAACCATATTTTAATGAATTTAGAATTTTTTGGAGCAGCCATAAACCAATTTTCAATCATAGGTAAACTATCATTATCTCTCATCATATGAGGATTATAATAACCTACAAATTCAGTTTTATGATTTTGTTGCAGTGCAATGACCCAATCTAATGATTTTGTTAGAATAGTTGTGATATCTATCCAAATTCCTCCATACTTATTTAATAGCAACAATCGAATTAAATCAGCTTTATGTTGTACACTTGGAAACTTAATATCTTTAGGAAAATCATTTAAATATTCTTGGAGATTATAATCATTTACTATTATATATTTAAAATTAGGATTAATTCTACGATTAGAATTTATAAAATTTACTATATCTGATGGTAATTCTGAGGTGTTCCAATAAGACCATATAAATTTGTCAATACCCTGATCCACTTCTCCTTCTTTAATCTTTATACGTACGTAGTTTTTATATATAAATTGTTTGTTATCACCAATATATTTTAATTTTAATAAATTTATTTTATAATAAAGTTTCCATTTAACAGAATTTAATTTATCAATACATTTACCCCTCATAACGTTTCTTAAAGATTTTAAACCCAATATTAGTAGGAAGATTTAGTAATAAATTTTCCTTTTTTTGTTCTTTTGTAAAATCAGAACTACAATAATCAGAAAAAGTAAGAGATGGTGCTTTTTTCATGCGATTATAATTTATTTTGAAATAAGCTTCGTCTTTTAAGACTTTCCATTGCATTTGAATAATCAATTTCTTAAAGTTGATCATCCAACCTCGTATTAATCTTTTTCTATCTGTATCAGTTGTTTTTTGATAAGATTTTACAATCCATTCTAAAATAGTTTGATGATTTTCAGAGTTTCGTTTAGTTCGATTAAAAATGACAGAATTAGCGTGCAAATAATAATTATACGTTATATCATCAATAATAGATAAACTGTCTATCTTTTCCATGCAATGAAACATCCATAATTCGTCTTGCGCATATAAACCAGGAACAAAATAAATATTATGATGTTTGATAAATACCAAATCAATTAACTTATTCCAAGAAGAAACAGGAAAAGAACCTTTACAATAAGCTTCAAAAATACTTGAATTTGAATCGTAAATTTTTAATTGAGATCTTGTTGGAAAACCAAAATCTTTCGTCGTATTATCGAATGTATTCATCCAACGATTTTGAGCAATAACCATTTGGGTGTTATTTATCAGTACATTTTCTACTAATTTTTCGATACAGTTAAATGTAATATCATCATCACTATCCAAAAAATAAATATATTTTCCAGTAGATTTTTCAATTCCAGTATTGCGAACAACAGATAAGCCTTGATTCGTTTCTAAATGATATAACTTTATGTTTAGAGCTGTATTATTAGCGCGAAATTCTTCGATAAGTTGTATGCTATTATCGGGTGTACAATCATTAACTAAAATAATTTCAAGATTTTGATACGTTTGATTTTTTACAGATTCTAAACATCTGATTATATAATCTTCGCATTTAAAAACAGGAATATTGATACTGACTAATGGAGTTTGCATGTGATAAGTTTAGTTGTGCAAATTTAGTAAAAAAACAATGTATTTTTTTTTACAATTTAGTATTCTTGTAATAAAGTAGTTAATACAACGAAAAGTTGTAAATTTACCAACTAAATCAAACTAAATTCTATGAATAATCAATATGATTTTCTTATTATCGGTGCAGGTATTTTTGGAGCTGTATCAGCTTACGAGTTAACAAAAAAAGGATATAAATGTCTCGTTATTGAGAAAAGAAGTCACATTGCTGGAAATTGTTTTACAGAAAGTATAGAAGGGATAAATGTGCATAAATATGGTGCTCATATCTTTCATACAAATGATAAAACGATTTGGGATTATGTGAATCAATTCGCAGAATTTAATCGATATACAAATTCGCCAATAGCAAATTATAAAGGAGAAATCTACAATCTACCGTTTAATATGAATACGTTCCATCAACTATGGAATGTAAAAACTCCTGATGAAGCAAGAGCAATTATTGCTCAACAAGCGAACGAATTTGGAGTTGAAAATCCATCAAATTTAGAAGAACAAGCGATTTCTTTAGTTGGGTTTGATATTTACAATAAATTAATTAAAGAGTATACAGAAAAACAATGGGGCACAAAAGCAACTAATTTACCAGCTTTTATTATCAAACGTTTACCTGTTCGTTTTACGTATGATAACAATTATTTTAATGATAAATACCAAGGGATTCCAATAGGTGGATATACTCAAATTTTTGAAAAACTATTGGCAGGAATCGAGGTAAGACTTGATACGGATTATTTTAAAGATAAAGAATATTGGAATAATCTTGCTGAAAATATAATTTATACTGGACCAATTGATGCTTTTTTTGATTACAAATTTGGGCAATTAAATTACAGAAGTTTACGTTTTGAGAACGAAATTATTGAGCAAGAAAATTATCAAGGTGTGGCTGTTGTAAATTATACTTCGCATAATGAAAAATATACCAGAATAATTGAACATAAGCATTTCGAATATGGTACTCAATCCAAAACATATATCACAAAGGAATATTCTGATGATTGGAATTTGGATAAAGAACCATATTATCCAATTAATAATCAAGAAAATGATGAAATATTCTCAAAATATAAATCATTAAGTAAAGAAGTTTCTAATGTGATTTTTGGTGGACGATTAGCAGAATATAAATACTACGATATGCATCAAGTTTTTGGTTCTGCTTTAGTAAAAATGAAAAACATTCCGAATAAATACTAAATTATGTCAATAAATCAGCCTGCTATTACCTTGTTAATGTGTAATTACAATAATGCACATTATTTGAGAAAAGGAATAGAAAGTGTATTAGCTCAAACATTCGAAAATTTTGAGTTGTTAATTTTAGATGACTGTTCAACGGATGAATCTGTAGAAATTATTAAAGAATATGTTCCGAAAGATGAGCGCATATCTTTCTATCAACAGAAACAAAATGGTGGTTATGGACAAGCTATTTATGATGCAATTAATCTTGCAAAAGCAGATTATGTAGGTATTATTGATCCTGATGATGCGTTGGTGCCAGAAGCATTAGAAGTAATGTTATCTCGTTTACAAGAAAAACCAAATTTAGCTGGTTTATATTCTCAACATTGGATTTGTGATAAAGATCTTAATCCTGTAGAAGTTTGTAAAACAAGTACTAAAATTCCAAATGGAATGACTTATTTAGAATATGGAAAGTCTGCTATGACTCATTTTTTTGTGTTTAATAGATTGAAGTTTATCGAAAATGGTAACATTGACAGAACTATGAGAAATGCGTTAGATCAGGATTGGTATTATAAAGTAGAGGAAGTAGGCGAGATAGATTTTGTAGAGCAACCTCTTTATTTTTATCGTATTTCTCCGACAGGAATTTCTCAAGGTTTTAAGAAAAGTTATATAACCTATCGTGATCATCATATTATAAAAGAACGTGCACTAGATAGAAGAGGTATCAAAGGAAAAAAACGCAAAGAAATTTTAGGAAAATCAAGATCAGAAGTGATGTATAAAAAGTTTAATTACTTACTTAATGAGAAAAATCCTACATTTTTAATTCCTTTGATTGAATGTTTTTTTAGAAGCCCAATTTCTACAGTTCAGGCTATTTTATACAAAATGAAAAAATAATAAATGGATATCATTATAAAATCATTTAATCGTCCTTATTATTTGGATCGATGTATACAATCGATTATCAAAAATGTAACAGGTAATTTTCTAATAAAGATTGTTGATGATGGTACTCCAAAAGAATATTTAGATAAAATTGTAGAAAAATATGCAGTGGAAATTATTCCTACAATTAATTATAATCAGAAGTCTAAAAACATAAAAGAAGATATTGTGAACAATGGTTTTGCAGTACCTACGGAAAGTTGGAGAAAGGCAGTAGAAAATGCTTCAGATTATTTTTTAATCACAGAAGATGACGTTTGGTTTACCAAAGAAATTAATTGTAACGAATTGATTTCTGAAATGAAGTCTAACAACATTCATTTAACAAAATTAGGTATTTTAGGTATTTATTCTGATGATAACTATGCTGAAGTTAATTCACTTTCTAATCAATTAGAAACGACTTATCCTTTAAAAACATTTACATCTAATCCGTTTATTATGGATTTATTTATGTTTAATAAATTTAAGTTTTTTACCTTCTTGTATAAATTAGGTTTGGTTGATAATCAAACTAAGCGTAAATATTGGATATTAAACTCTATTTTAATGGGAGTTTACCGAAAAGATTATTGGTTGTACATGTGGAAAGATTCTGTCAATTTGTTAGACGAAAAAATACAATTGCGTAATGCAGGAGTGTGGTTTGGGAAACACAAAAATAATAGAAATCTTATTGCAAGAACGAAAGAAGAGAAAATGAAAACAACCTTCAAATCTTCTGCTTCTGGACAATATCATAATTATGACATTCATTTGTCAGTTGATAAAGTAAACCAAATTTTAAACGAAGCTTGGTTAAATAACGAGTTTGATTCAATGCAAAATTATCCAAAAGATTTTTCAGATGATTATATCAAATCTTTTTTAGATAAAGAAAATCATCCTGATGCCCAATATGATGAATGGTTTAAATGGGCTGAAAAGTTTCGTCAACAATACAGAAATTTAGGAGCAGAAGTTGATAATTAAAAATACAGCGCCACAAAAAAAAACCTCAACTATGTTGAGGTTTTTTTCTATAAAGACTGTAATCTTATTCTTGAATTAAAAGTCGGAACCCTTCTCCGTGAATATTCACGATTTCTACTGCAGGATCTTTCTTTAAATACTTACGTAATTTTGCAATATATACGTCCATAGAACGCGATGTAAAGTAATTATCATCGTGCCAAATACGTGTTAAGGCAATCTCACGAGGCATTAAATCGTTTTTGTAAACAGCTAATAAACGCAACAATTCGTTTTCTTTTGGTGAAAGTTTTTGTGATTTACCATCGTAAATTAATTGTCTCAATTTTGCATTGAACGTAAACTTACCAATTTTGAAATCTTCTTGTTCAAATTTTTCTTCTTCACCAGAATTACGTTGTAAAACAGCTTTTATTTTGTACAATAAAACTTCCGAATCAAATGGTTTTAAGACATAGTCGTCTGCTCCAATTTTGTAACCATTCAAAACATCCTCGCGCATGTTTTTCGCTGTTAAAAATATAATTGGTTGTTCACTTTTTAGTTCTTTGATCTCTTTTCCTAATGTAAAACCATCTTTTTTAGGCATCATTACATCAAGGATGCATAGATCATAATCACTTTCTTTAAATTTGGCAAGACCGTCTTCACCATCGATTGCGTGCGTTACGTCAAAATCGTTTATAACCAAATAATCCTTTAATACACTTCCGAAGCTTGGATCATCTTCTACTAAAAGTAATCGTTGTTTATCACTCATTGATCTATGATTTTAGAGGAATTTTAATGAAAAAAGTACTTCCTTTTCCTGCTGAACTTTCTGCCCAAACTTGTCCACCGTGAAGCTGAACGATTTTTTTGACATAAGCCAACCCAAGTCCATGACCTTTTACATTGTGTATATTTCCCGTTTCTTCTCTATAAAATTGTTCAAATATTTTTTTCAGAACGTTTTGCGGCATTCCCATTCCTTTATCAGAAATTTCAATTAAAAAATTGTTGTCTTTGTTGTATGTTTTTACTCTAATCTCCGGTGTGTTTGGAGAGTATTTTCGAGCATTATCCAATACATTAATAACGATATTCTCTAAATGGAACGGATCTCCTTTTACAAATGATTGTTCTGCGTTGTATTCTTCAAATATTGTACCATTTCTTTCTTCTACAATAAATCTTATCGGCTCAACACTTTTTTGTACAATCCCATTCAAATTTACTTCCTGAAAATTCATATCCATTTGATTGCGATCAAGCTTTGACATTCGTAAGACCATCTCAACGTGAGCATTCATACGTTTGTTCTCTTGTTTGATCAAATCTGCATAATATTTCACCTTTTCAGGATCAGTAAATATTTTTTCGTTACGCAATGCATCAGACGCAATATTAATGGTTGCAATAGGCGTTTTGAATTCGTGCGTCATATTATTGATAAAATCAGTCTTAATTTCCGAACTCTTGCGTTGCAATTGCATGTAATAAATTGACAATGAGAAAACCGTAATAATAATCATGGTTAAGATAAATGTCAATGAAATAACTGGAACTGTTGGCGCAACAATGGCTAAATTTCGGTTAACAAAATTTGCTGCCAAATAATATTCGATATGATCCTTTCTGTCCAAAAATAGCGGAACCATAAATTCGATTTTATTGCGATCAAAATCTTTTGATTTGACATTTGTTTCTGTCGAATCTTTTTTCAAAACTGCCAAAATTGGCATTGCTTGATGAATTCCTCTGTTACGTAATTCGTTTTTCAAAATCGAATCTAACATTGCATAATTCACACGTTTGTCGATCGGCGTAGAGCCTGCATCCCAACGCGCAGCGCTTTCCAGCGTAAATGTTCCGTCTTGTAAAGCATGCTCAAAATTCAGATTCAGATTCGGAATTCCTCTAGCAGAAGAATCTTTGTCTATCTTGAAAACTCGCTCCTGCGAATAAATATTCGCTTTCGTCAAACTATCATTGTATTTTCCAGATGACGGCAACATCGATTTTTCGACCACATAACGCGTTACATAAGCATACGTTACACCAAGCGAATCTTTGATGACTTGATTGGTTACAACTTGCGGTTTATCTTTATTTGACTTTAAATCTGATTGTATATTATTGAATTTCTTATAATATCGCTCTAATTCGTTTTTATTTATTTTTTCAGTTGTATAATTCATCGCTTGGTACACGTTGTTGTTAAAACTGTCTGTACCATTCTGAATTGTTAAGTTTAGCCAATAGAATTGAATGATTATCAATCCTATAAGGGCAACACTCATGATAACGATTAAGATTTTATAAAATCCTTTTTTCATTTATTTTTTATTGAATGATTAAAAATAGTTTAATCTTTTCTAATTTCTATCTTTTTGTTAAAATTTGGACGATTAAATCATTTTTTTGATTTTGATAAACGTTTCTTCCACTTCATTTTTCAAGTGAGCTAAATCGCCATTATTATCAATGATAAAATCTGATTTAGCGATTCGTTCTTCGTCCGAAATCTGATTGTTTATTCTTGCAAGAATTTCTTCTCGTGATAAACCATCTCTTTCTACAGTTCGTGCAATTCTCGTTTCCAGATCAACCACTACACTTATCACAACATCGCAATCTTTGTAACTTCCACTTTCTATTAAAATAGCAGCTTCTTTCATCACAATATCCGATTTTTGAGCTTTTTTCCAATTTTCAAAATCTTGGAAAACTGCTGGATGAACAATTGAATTTAAAATGTTCAACTTTTCATTGTTCTGAAAAACTTGTTTGGATAGATATGGTTTATTTAAACCGTATTCATTGTACGAATCTTCTCCAAAAGCTTTTATAATTTTAACTTTTACTTCGGAATTTTCATTCTGAATGATTTTCGCTCTTGTGTCAGAATTATATACAGGAATGCCTAATTCCTCAAAGAATTTTGCTGCGGTACTCTTTCCAGAGCCTATGCCACCTGTAATTCCTACTACAAAAGGTTGGTTGTTTTTCATGGTTTGAAGTTAAAAAAATGCCGAAGAATAATTCCTTCGGCAATCAGTTAAATATATGTTAACCTTAATTTTAGTTTTTTTCTTCTACAGCTTTTTCTGTTTTTTCAGCTTTTTCTGTAGTTTTTCCGTAACGTGCAGCAGTTAATTCACGAGAAATGGCAGCTTTTTCAAATTTAATTTTCCCAGCTCCAGTTTCAATTACTACAGCATCATCGTAAATCTCATTGATTTTACCGTGAATACCAGATGTTGTAACAACTTGGTCTCCTCTTTTGATGTCTGTTTGGAATTGTTTCTCTTGTTTTGCTTTCTTTTGTTGTGGACGAATCATGAAAAAATACATAATCACGAACATACCTCCGAACATCAAAAGCATCGACATACCTCCGCCTTGAGCACCAGCTTGTAAAAAGATTGTTTGAATCATTTTTATATTTTAATGGTTTAATATTTATTGTCCAAATGCTTGTTGAGCATTTTGGTCATTTGCAGTTGCTCCAATAACGTTAGCAGAAATGTCAAATTTTTCGTGACCGTTTACTGTATTTGTTACTAAAGTGACTGTTTTTTGTTGTTTACCGTTCATATTTCCAGCTGTATAAACAACTTTTATAGAATCTGTAGCTCCTACTGCAATTGGAGTAGAAGGGAATTCTGGAACTGTACATCCACAAGTTGCTGAAGCATCACGAATAACCAATGGTGATTTACCGTCGTTTTTGAACTTGATATATGTTTCTACTTTATTATTAGCTTGTACATCTCCAAAATCGTGGTTAGCTTCAGCTAATGTTAAAACTGGAGCAGTAGCAGGATCTACAACATTTTCAGCTTGTTGTGCTGTTTCTTCTGCTGTAAAGTTATCGCTTGCTTTTTTTTCTCCACAAGAGCTGATTGCGAATGATAAGGCGAATGCACCTAAAATAAATAATTTACTTTTCATTTTTATAATTATTTGTCTCAGTCAAATTTAAGAAAAAATAAGGATTATAATAAACCTCTACCGTATTTTGGTAAATTATTATTGTCTTTTAACTCTTTTAGGGTTTTGTCTAAGATTCCGTTAACAAAAACACGTGATTTTTCTGTAGAATAATTTTTCGCTAATTCTACGTATTCGTTGATTGTAACCTTTGCTGGAATATTTGGGAAATATAGAAATTCTGTCAAAGCCATTTCCAAAATAATCAAATCGATAGTTGCAATACGCTCTAATTCCCAGTTATCCGCTTTTTCGTCAATCATTTTTTTCGTTTCGGCTTGATGACGAATTGTTTTACGGAATAATTCTTCTGTAAATTTTTTGTCATCTAAGTCTTTGTAAACTTTGAATAATGAAATCAATGGTGAACTATTTTGACGGAACGATTTTATTGTGGTGTGTACCATCGCATTTGCAATATGTACATCATCTGCCCAAGTAATTTGAATTCCCTCTAAGTAATCGTGTAAATCTTCGTATTCAGCAATCAATTCTACAAAAAAGTCCATAATAAACTCTTTATCTTCCTCAAAAGATCTCTTGTCATTGCTCATGTACGTTTTGTACGCTTCGCTTTCTGTAAGGCTTTTATAGATATTGTTTGGATAAGAATCATAAATATCCCAAAGTAAAAATTTGTTGTCATTCGAATAACGAGACAACTCAAGATTTTCTTCTAAAATTTTGAAAACTTTATTTTGAACAAATTTTAAATTTGGATTTAAATCTTCTTCGGTTGGAAAGTTTTTTGATTTTGCAAGTTCAATTTTATGCTCAGCAATGTCTTTTTGAACTTTAATCAAATTTAGGATATAAATGTACAAATCATAGATTTGATCGATACTTTTCATCATATTTTTCTCGACCGTCCTTTCCTCGCCTTCAGTTCCTAAACTATTGTAAGCATAGATATTCTGCATTACTTTTTCGCGTAGTTGTCTTCTTCCCAACATAATTTCAATGATATAACGTCTAATAAATTGATGCAAAGGTAAAAAAAAGAATGTAATTTTGTTTTGTGAAATCATTACAAAAGTTAAATAAATTTTTATGGAAGTATAAATGGAAGCTATTTTGGGGTTTCGTTTTTACTATTTGTGCCAATTGGGTACAAGTTTTTTCCGTAACATATATCAAAGAAGCAATCAATACGGTTGAAGAATTATTACAGAATTTTAAAAATAATGGAACAGGCAATCTTGATTTATTAAAACAAGGCTTGATGTACACGAGTTTGGCGTTCTTCTTTTTTAAAGTTTTGGGTGGTGCTTTGACTGTAGGAACGCGACAAATGATTATTGTGGCATCTCGTTATATTGAGTTTGATCTAAAGAATGTGATTTACGATAAATATCAAAAACTGTCATTGTCGTTTTATAAAAAACATAAAACGGGAGATTTGATGAATCGTATCACCGAAGATGTTGGTTTGGTGCGCATGTATCTTGGACCAGGAATTATGTATCCAATAGATTTGATGTCTCGTGTAGTTATTATTGCTTATTTTATGTTACAAATTGATAAGGAATTGACGTTATATACATTAGCTCCTTTGCCAGTTTTATCGCTATTAATTTACAGCGTAGCACGAAATATAAATAAGAAAAGTAAACGTGTACAAGAACAACAATCTACAATTTCGTCGTCTGTACAAGATACATTTGCTGGAATTCGTGTGATAAAATCCTTTAATTCAGAAGAATTTATAAAGTCTAAATACGAAGGTGAAGCAGATGAATATCAAAAACGTGCATTAAATTTAGCTCAAATTCAAGCTGCTTTTGGTCCTTTGATGGTTGTGGTTGTTGGTGTTAGTAATTTGGTTATTTTATATTTAGGAGGAATAAAATACATACAAGGTACAATGGATATTGGTTCTATTGCTCAATTTTTCCTTTACCTAAATATGTTAATTTGGCCTTTTACTTCTCTTGGATGGATTACAATGGTAGTTCAACGTGCAGAAGCATCGATGTTCCGTATCAACGAATTTTTGAATGCTGAAACTGATGTGAAAGAGAAACAATTGGTTAATCATGAAGTAGAAGGAACAATCGAGTTTAAGAACGTTTCTTATGTTTACGAAAATACAGGAATTAAGGCGTTAGATAATGTTTCGTTCAAAATTAATAAAGGAGAAACTTTAGCTATTCTTGGTAAAACAGGTTCAGGAAAATCAACAATTGCATTATTAGTAGCTCGTTCCTTAGAACCATCTTCAGGTGAAATTTTGATTGATGGAAAAAATATTCATGATATTAATGTCGAATCAATTCGTGAAGAAATTGGCTATGTTCCGCAAGAAGCATTTCTATTTTCAGATTCTTTGACCAATAATATTTTATTCGGTACAGATGATGATGACGAGAAAACAGCTGAGTTTTATGCGAAGAAAGCAGTTGTACATGATAATATTGATCGATTTAAAGAACGTTATGAAACTGTAGTAGGTGAACGTGGTGTAACACTTTCTGGAGGACAAAAACAACGTGTTTCTATTGCTCGTGCATTGGTAAACGATCCGAAGATATTAATCTTTGATGATAGTTTGTCTGCAGTAGATACAGAAACGGAAGAGCAAATTCTGAATAATTTGGCTTCGGAGATAGAAGGTAAAACAACAATCATCATCACACATCGTGTTTCCTCTGCTAAGCGTGCAGATCAGATTTTAGTATTAGAAGATGGGCATGTTTTGGAGAATGGATCGAACAGCGAATTATTAAATAAGCATGGATATTATTACGAATTGTATAATAAACAGCTTCTTGATTAAGATAATATTTGCTTAATTCATAAAAAAATAGAAATTAATTGTCTAAAATGTTGTTGTTTTCTTAATTTTTTTTAGATTTGTTAGGAAACATTTAACAATTAAACTCTATTAGACTTATGAATGATTTTGAAAACCAAGAAAAGGTGGATGCAGAAGGAGTCTTTTCTAAGGTATTAAGGGCTGGAAGAAGAACTTATTTTTTCGACGTTCGCGAAACACGAGCTGGTGATTATTATTTGACAATTACAGAAAGTAAAAAGAATACACAAGACGATGGAAATGTGTATTATAAAAAACATAAAATCTATTTGTATAAAGAAGACTTTGAAAGCTTCAAGGAAATGTTAGACGAAACAACAGATTTTGTTTTTGCACAGAAAGGACAAGAGGTTATTTCGGAAAGACATCAAAAAGATTTTGATCCAAAAAATAAAGTTGTAAGTAAAGATGAAACGGAAGTGGAGTCGTTTACGAATATCGATTTTGACGATATATAGACTTTTTTAATATGCGTAAAAGGAAACCTCCTCTCAATAGCTGAGAGGAGGTTTTTATTTTATTAAAAGTAAATTAAATACATAATAACTTATATAAATGATTAAAATTATGATAGATATACAATTACATTTAAGAATTTATAGGTCATTCATTATTTCATTTGAAGAAGCGCTAAAGAAGCATTATGATATAAATGATAATTTATATGAAGATCATATAGGTGTTTTATTCGAACGAAAGGGAAGTATAGATGATTTTAATTACCGATTTCATGGAGGTGGTTGCGAAGTTATTCAAAATAACATTATTTGTGATTATAACTTTATTCCTTATGATGAGGATTTGAAATATCAATACACAATATGGAATTTATATAAATTTATAAAAAGTAATTCTGATATAAATATTACAGAAGAAAAATTAAAAAAAGAAATAGAAGCTCTTGTAGAAATAGGACAAATAAGAAAACTTGTTATTGATAATAAAGTTTATGATACATATTTTCTATAGAAAAAAACAAAGTTCAAATTTTTAGTAACTAAAATAGTTCTTTTGTTATTATTAAAAATAAATTGAATAAAAAAACTCCCAAAGTTTCCTTTGAGAGTTTTTAGATATTGTAACTAAACTAATCTTAGTTTAATAATTCTTTTACTTTATCAGCAGCATCTTGTAATGTAACTGCAGAGTGAACTTGTAATCCAGAATCGTCAATCATTTGTTTAGCGATTTCAGCATTTGTTCCTTGTAAACGAACAATGATTGGAACATTGATAGCGTCTCCCATGTTTTTGTAAGCATCTAAGATACCTTGAGCAACACGATCACAACGTACAATACCACCAAAGATGTTAACTAAGATAGCTTTTACATTTTCGTCTTTTAAGATGATACGGAAAGCTTTTTCTACACGTTCAGCATCAGCAGTACCACCAACGTCTAAGAAGTTAGCAGGATTACCACCAGATAATTTGATGATATCCATAGTTGCCATTGCTAATCCAGCCCCGTTAACCATACATCCTACGTTTCCGTCTAATTTTACGAAGTTTAATCCAGCTTCACCAGCTTCAACCTCAGTTGCATCTTCCTCTCTTGTATCACGTAAAGCAGCGATATCTGGATGACGGAATAATGAGTTGTCGTCGATAGTTACTTTAGCATCTACAGCGATAATTTGATCGTCAGATGTTTTAAGAACTGGGTTAATTTCGAACATAGAAGCGTCAATCGCTACATATGCATTATATAAAGCAGTGATAAATTTAACACCGTCTTTGAAAGCGTTTCCTGATAAACCTAAGTTGAAAGCAACTTTACGCGCTTGGAATCCTTGAATACCTACCGTTGGATCAATTTCTTCTGTAAAGATTTTGTCTGGTGTAGATTCAGCAACTTCTTCGATATCCATTCCACCTTCTGTAGAATACATAATCATGTTTTTACCAGTTGCACGATCTAATAATACAGATACGTAGTACTCTTCTGTTTGAGATTCACCTGGATAATAAACATCCTCAGCGATTAATACTTGATGAACTTTCTTACCTTCAGCAGAAGTTTGAGGAGTCACCAATTGCATTCCGATGATATCGTTTGCTCTTTCTTTAACTTCGTCCAAGTTTTTAGCAAGTTTTACTCCGCCTCCTTTTCCACGACCACCTGCGTGTACTTGTGCTTTTACAACATGCCAACCTGTACCAGTTTGCTCAGTTAATTGTTTAGCAGCTTCTACAGCTTCTTCTGGTGTACTTGCTACGATTCCTCGTTGTACTTTCACACCATATTTACTAAGAATTTCTTTTCCTTGATATTCGTGAAGATTCATTTTTTTTGATTTTTCAATTACAAAAATAAAAATATTGTTGATGTATTCTAAATTTTGCCATATTAATTTTATCAGCTTCTGCTAAAAAAGTAATTAATATTGTTTATTTAGAGGTTACAAGGTACGAATATTAATGATATAGAAAGTCAAAACATATATTATATAAATTTTAAATCGTATTTGATACACTATTTGATTTTTAAAGATTCTGATAAAAAAAGATTGTTGTCGAAAAAACTTATAACTTATAACTTAAGACTTAAGACTTAATTTATATCTTTACCTCATGATAAAAGCAGAAAATATTGTCAAAAAATTTGGTGAATTAGAAGTGCTAAAAAACGTTTCTTTATCGATCACAGAAAGAGAAATTGTTTCTATAGTTGGTGCCTCTGGAGCAGGAAAAACAACGTTACTTCAAATTTTAGGAACATTAGAAAAAAGTTCTGAACCAAAGAAATATAATACTTCTATTCAAATTGCAGGACAAGATGTCACAAAATTGAATGACCGCGATTTGTCAAAATTCCGCAACGAAAATATCGGGTTTATTTTTCAGTTTCATCAATTGTTGCCAGAGTTTAATGCAATAGAAAATATTTGTATTCCGGCTTTTATCAAGAAAACAAAAAAAGCAGAATCCGAAAAACGTGCAAAAGAATTGATGTCATATCTAGGACTTTCGCAACGTTTGACACATAAACCAAATCAGCTTTCTGGTGGTGAACAACAACGAGTGGCAGTTGCACGAGCTTTAATTAATCAACCAAAAGTTGTATTTGCAGATGAACCTTCAGGAAATTTAGATTCTAAAAATGCAGAAGAACTGCACGAATTATTTTTTAATCTTCGAAATGAATTTGGACAAACTTTTGTCATCGTAACTCATAACGAAGAATTAGCGAACATGACCGATAGAAAATTGGTGATGGCAGATGGTATTTTTCAAACAGAAATTTAATGACACAAACCGAATTAAAGGATTTTTTAGACGAAAAAGTTCTTCAATATAATACATTAGATTTCATCGACTCTGATCCTGTTCAGATTCCACATCGATTTTCAATTAAAGAAGATATAGAGATTGCAGGTTTTTTAGCCGCAACTATTGCTTGGGGAAATCGAAAAATGATCATCAATAACGCAAATAAAATGATGCTGTTGATGGGAAATTCGCCATATGATTTTGTGATGAATTTTTCTGAAAGTGATTTGAATAATTTGGATGGTTTTGTGCATAGAACATTTAATAGCGAAGATTTAAAGTTTTTTATGAAATCGCTGCGTCATATTTATCAACACCATGGTGGATTGGAACAAGTTTTTGCTAAACATCAAACTTCTGACTCAATGCAAATTTCAATTTCAAATTTCAAACAAACTTTTTTTGAAGTTGAACATTTATCACGAACAACAAAGCATATTTCAGATCCATTAAATAATTCGGCTGCAAAACGCATTAACATGTATTTACGTTGGATGATTCGTGATGATAATCAAGGTGTAGATTTAGGAATTTGGAAATCTATTCCAACTTCTATTCTTTCGTGTCCATTAGATGTCCATTCAGGGAATGTCGCGAGAAAATTAGGGATTTTGATACGTAAACAAAATGATGCTAAAGCACTAAAAGAATTGGATACAAAATTGAGAGAAATGGATGTAAATGATCCTGTAAAATATGATTTTGCGTTATTTGGATTAGGTGTTTTTGAAGGGTTTTAGAAATATTTTTTTTAACGTGTAAAGTTGCATGAATAATAAATATATGGTATTCAATATTTTTTTGAATACCATTTTTGTTTTATATAAATTGTACTTTTATCCAAAATAAATACAAAATGAAAGAATTAAATAATATAAAATATATTGAAAGACCTCCGGTTGTAGCAACTGAAAAAACGCCTCTATTTGTCTTGATTCATGGTTATGGAAGTAACGAAGAAGATCTGTTTTCGTTTGCACAAGATTTACCACAAAATGCACATATTGTAAGTGTGCGTGCGTTGCATGATATTATGTATGGCGGATATGCGTGGTATGACATCAATTTTGTGAACAATGAAAAGTGGATGGATGAAGCACAAGCAGTAGAATCACGTAATAAATTGGTTGAATTTATTGATGCAATTATTACACAAGAGAATTTGGATACCGCAAATGTAACGTTGATGGGATTTAGTCAAGGTGCGATTTTGAGTTATGCAATTTCTTTGAATAATCCAGAAAAGATCAAGAATGTTGCAATTTTAAGCGGTTATCCAGAAGCTAAAATTATTGGAGATTTTGATCAAAAGAAAGATTTTTCTAATTTAAATTTTTATGTTTCGCACGGAACAGACGATGTCGTGTTGCCGATAGAGTTGGGAAGAATGGGGGATGAATTCTTAAAATCGATGAATATCAATTTCGAATATCATGAATACAGAAGTGGACATGGAATTGTACCTCAAAATTATTTTGATTTAATGGATTGGATCAAAAGATTCTAATAATCAATGATGAGGTTTTGAAATTAAGTTCAGAGTCACATTCTAAATAAATTTGACTTCTATGGCGTCGCCGTGATATTCCTTGAACGAGGCGTCATAGAACTCGATATTGGTATAACGATAAAGTAATTCTGTTAACTCTTTTTTCAAAATTCCTTTTCCATAACCATGAATCAAAATCAATCGAACTTGACTTTCGAACATAGCACGTTCTATTTCATTTCTCGCTACATCTAATTGCGTTTGTATAATTTCGGCATTATCCAAATTGCGCCAATTATCAACCAAATTTTCGATATGTAAATCAACTTCTCGCGTTAAATATGGATGACGATGAGATTTACGAAATGTTTTGAATTTTGGTTTCGAAAATTCTTTTATCTCCACGTTGCGATATTCTTCGTAATCAATCTCAATATCTTTGATAATCTCATCTTGGCGATACTCATACTCAAAACCAAACTCATCATTAAAGTAAACAAACTCACCTTTTAATTTGGTAATTGTCCCCGAAATGTTATCATCAATCACTTTAACTTTTGTTCCAATTTTGAACATTTTCAAATTTTTCTGCAAAATTAAGAATTATTTTATGAGTTTTTAGATTGTTGTATTATTCAATTCAAAATCAATGTTGTATTTTTGTTCATTAAACTAACCAAATGTCAAATCAACCTAAAAAAATAAAAGTACTTTTTAGGCTTCGTTCGTTAGAAATGGGTGGAGTTCCAAGAGTAGTTTTAGATTTATTGCGAAACTTATCAAAAGATAAATTCGATTTTACTTTGATGCTTAATTTGTATCAAGGAGAATTAATCAAAGAAATTCCCACAGATATTAAAGTAATAATTGTAGAAAAAGGAAAAGAACAAATGAGTTCTAATCCATTTATTCAAAAAATGCAATTGGTTTGGCGCAGGTTAAAATTAGAAGTTTATGATCAATTTCCTTCAATATTATATCAACTAAAAGTTCCAGAAAAATACGATATTGAGGTTTCACCAGGTTATGCAGAATTTGATATGGTATTGAATTCGCCAGATAAAAAATCTCGTAAAATTGGCTGGTTTCATACAGACGTTAGTTATGATACTGATCAGCAAAGAGTTTTGAGTCGTATCGAAAAAATGAGAAGATTTGATTTCATGATTTTTGGTTCAAAACAAACACGTCAGGTGATTGATGATTTGTATCAAGTTAAATATCCAAAATCGACTGTAATTTATAATGTAATAAAAGTAGATGAGGTTTTGAAAAAAGCCGAACTTTTTGAACATTCTTATAAAACTGATTTACCAGTTTTTTCGTCTATGGGGCGTTTGCATCATCGTAAAGGCTATCATGCATTAATGAAAGTACATAAACGATTATTAGATGATGGTTTTAACCATAAAATTGCTGTCATTGGTGGTGGAAATGAAATGGGGAATTTGAAAAAACAACGTAAAGAATTAGGTGTAGAAGATTCTTTTTTATTGTTAGATTCTCAAACAAATCCTTATCCCTATATCAAAGCTTCTGATTATTTTATTTTACCTACACAATCGGAATCTTATCCACTTGTTATAGGAGAAGTGATGTGTATGCGAAAGCCAATTATTTCGACTAATGTTGGTGGTATTTCGGAGATGATTGATCATGGTATAGATGGGTTTTTAATAAATTATGACGAACAAGATATGTATGAGTCAATGAAACAATTTATGAACGATCCAAAGTTGGTTCAAAAAATTGTAGATGGAACGGAAAATGCGTACTATAAATTTGATGAAAAAGAGATTTACCGCCAAGTTTCAGAAGTTTTCGAACAACAATATCAATTAAAATCAACTAATGAACGAGGTTAAAATAACAATAATTACGCCTTCGTATAATCGTGCCCATACATTATCGAGAGTTTATGATTCATTAAAAAATCAAACGTTTAAAGATTTTAAATGGATTATTATGGACGATGGTTCTACAGACAATACCAAAGAAATTGTTGATAACTTCAAATCCGAAGGTTTAATTGATATTGAGTATTTCTGGAATGAGAATCAACATAAATTTATCACCGTTTTTGAAGGAATCAAAAAAGTAACTTCAAAATATTTTATGATTGTGGATTCGGATGATTCATATCCTTTGGATTCGCTACAAATTTTGTTTGATGAGGTAGAGAAAATCAATAATCAAGATGATTTTATTTCTGTCATGGGATTATCTCAATACGAAGATGGAAAAATTGTAGGTCATCAATATCCAAATAATGGTTTTGATGGATCTATTTTAGATATGCGTTACAAGTATAAAGTGCGTGGAGATAAGTTTGGAATATTTATAACGCAGACTTATCAACAATTGTTGAAAAACTTTGATTATTCATCTTTTCAGAACAAAGGATATATTCCCCAGTCGGTGTTTTTTAATACTTACGATGCAGCAGGAATCAAGACAAGATTTGTTAATAAAGTTGTTCGTAACTACCATTTGGATGAAGCAGATGAGAACTCAGTTTCAAATACACGCTGGACAGGAAAAAACACATTTGGTTTGATGGAAGGTTATAAGTCATTCTTAAATTCTTATGGATCAAAACTTTTTACTTACCCGAAAGCATTAATTCGTAATTTAGTTGGATACCAAGTCTATTCTATGATTAATCATAACAGTTTTTCAAAAATCAATAAAGGATTGAAGCACTTTAAATTGTTGTCAATACTTATATACCCGTTGTCGTTTATTTATTTTAAATTGAAGTAATGGATAGAAATAGGATAAAGGTTTTTGATAGCTTAAGAGTTTTTGCTATTCTTTCAGTTTTTTTACATCATTATTATAGTTCAAAAGTTTATCCCGAATTAGGAGAATTATTTTTTTATGGAGCATATGGAGTTCCTTTATTTTTTATTATTTCAGGATTTGTAATTTCCTTAACACTTGAACGAACAGATAATTTTAAAACTTATTTAAAAAATAGATTTATTAGATTATCACCTGCTATGATAATTTGTTCAACCTTAACCTTTGTATTTTTTTATTCTTTTTACTTAGGTGAAGGTTATGAGAATTCTAAAAATGTTTGGAATTATTTAATAGCTAATACTTTTATCGATCCTCATGTTTTTGATTTATATTCAGGAGAAATTAAATATTACTATTTAGATAATGCTTATTGGAGTCTTTGGGTTGAAGTATGTTTTTATGTTATAATAGGATTATTGTATTTTTTGAATAAAAATAAATATTTATGGTATTTTATCCTTATGTGTATCATAATGATGCCGTTACAAATGATTTTTTATTCTCATTCTGCACGATCTTTTTTATTAAATTATTTCTCAGAATCTCAACTTGATTATTATAGACTTGTTGCAAGGTGTCTAGTACTTTTTAGTGAGTGTATTTGGTTTATTATTGGGATGTTTTTGCTTAAGCTTTATCAAACCAAAAAGAAAACTTTTTTATATATTATTATATCTTTATTAGGTCTATGTGTTTTAAAAGAATTAAATTTTGGAATACTCTTATTTTCTATTTCTGTTTTTATTTTTATACTACTTTTTGTTTATAAACCTAAAAAATTATCTTTTTTAGAACAGCCTATTTTACTAAAAATAGGTACAGCTTCTTATAGTATGTATTTGATTCATTATTATTTAGGTGTTGTTTTTGTCAAGTATTTGAATGATAATTTTAACTTAAGATATCTTTCTCCAATTATTGTAATTGTTTTAGTGATTTTTTTCGGATTAATATGTTATGAGTTTCTCGAAAAAAAATTAATAAAAATTTATAAAAGAATATTAAAATAAAATGACACACTATTTAAAACTTATGCGAATAAATCAATGGGTGAAAAACCTTTTTGTTTTTTTACCATTATTTTTCTCTGGGAATTTATTAAATATCGATTTGTTTATTGAATCGTTTTATGGATTTTTTATTTTTTCTTTTGTTGCAAGTAGTATTTACATTGTGAATGATTATGTAGATATTGAAAAAGATAAAAAACATCCAGAAAAAAAGAATCGGCCTTTAGCGAGCGGTAAGATTTCAAAGCAAAATACGTTAATATTATTTTTTGTTTTGGTAATTTTAACCTCACTTATGCTTTGGATATTTGGAACTTTTCAGGTAGCCATTCTTGTAGGAGTTTATTTTTTAATGAATATCGCTTATTCTTTTAAGCTAAAACAAATTGCTATTCTCGATGTGATGATTATTGCATTCGGTTTTCTTTTACGAGTTTTTGTAGGAGGTTATATGACAGGGCTTTTAGTAACTGATTGGACTATATTGCTGGTTTTTGATTTGGCGTTAATTTTAGCGCTTGGAAAAAGAAGAGGAGAGTTGGTAAACGCAGAATTAATGGGTGTTACAAGAAAATCTTTAGACGGTTATAATCTCAATTTTCTTAATTCAGCTTTGGCGATAACATGTACAGTTGCAGTTATTTGTTATATGATGTTTATACTTTCGCCTGAAACACAATCCAAATTTCATCATTATATTATTTATACCTTTGTTTTCGTTTTTGCAGCGGTTTTGCGCTATTTACAACAGACATTTGTGTACGCTAAAACAGAATCTCCTACCAAATTAATTTTTAAAGATCATTTTCTGCAAATTTTAATTGTGATGTGGGGAATTAGCTATATTTTATTGATTTATTTTAACAATGGAAAATAAAAAATTAACTCCAGTAACCAATTGGGGGCTCTATCCATCTATAAAAGCCAATGTTGTTTCTCCTACAACAATTTTAGAATTACAGGAAGCAATTCTTTCTAATGAGCAACTAATCGCTCGTGGAAATGGACGCTGTTATGGAGATGCATCTTTACAAAATACAATTATATCGACTTCGAAATGGAATAAATTTATTGATTTTGATCGTGAAAATGGGATTATAGAAGTAGAATCTGGTGTTTTATTATCAGATATTTTAGACGTTTCTATTCCTTCTGGATATTTTATTTCGGTAACACCTGGAACTAAGTTTATTACAGTTGGTGGAGCGATTGCTTCTGATGTTCATGGAAAAAATCATCACATTGATGGATGTTTTTCAGATCATTTGATTCATTTTGATTTAATGATTGAAAATGGTGATATTTTGCGTTGTTCGAGAAATGAAAATTCAAATTTATTTTGGGGAACAATAGGAGGAATGGGATTGACAGGAGTTCTACTTTCAGCAAAATTTATGTTGAAAAAAATTGAAACTGCTTATATCAAGAATGAAGCTATACAAGCCAAAAATTTAGATGAAATTTTCGAATTATTTGAATCTTCAGAATCGTGGACGTACAACGTAGCTTGGTTAGATTGTTTACAAAAAGGAGAAAACTTAGGAAAGTCAATTATGTTGCGTGGAGAACATGCTACTTTGGCTGAATTACCTGAGAAATTAAAGAAAAATCCTTTAAAATTAAAGAAGAAACCTACTTTAAATATTCCTTTCTTTTTTCCAAATTTTGCGTTGAATCCATTATCAATCAAAATTTTCAATTGGTTGTATTTTAACAAGCAAGGAAAAAAACATTTGAAGAATGTTGTTGATTATGAAACGTTTTTTTATCCTTTAGATACTGTTCATAATTGGAATCGTATTTATGGTAAAAATGGATTTATTCAATATCAATTTGTTATTCCAAAAGAGCGTGGTAAAGAAGGAATGAAAAAAATCTTAGAGACAATCGCTGTAAGCGGAAATGGTTCTTTTTTAGTTGTTTTGAAATTGTTTGGAGATAATAATCCGCAAGCTTACAATTCATTTCCGATGAAAGGTTATACGTTGGCTTTAGACTTTAAAGTCAACAATAAATTAGAGAAATTAATTATTAATTTAGATAAAATTGTGATGGAATTTGGAGGACATATTTATCGTACAAAAGATGCAATGTCTAATCCTGTATTAACAGATTATTTACAGAACATCGAATCGTTAAAATTTGAGTCGATGCAGAACGAACGTATCAATAGATTTAAGCAGAAATGATAGTATTAGGATCCAATTCAGATGTGGCAATAGCTTTTGTAGAAAAGGTTTTGAAAGAAGGAAAACGTTTTCCAATAGTTTATTTATTTACATCGAATGTTGATAAAACAGTTAAGTTAGCACAACATTTTTTTGCTAAATATGAGCAACAATGCGAGGTTGTTCATTTTGATTTGACAAAAGATAATGATTATTCTTTAATTTCTCATATCGATTCTGAATTATTGTTTTGTGCATCTGGATATTTAGGAAAAAATTCGGAAGAAGGTTTATATGACGATTGGAATACAAAACAAATAGTAGAAGTTAATTACTCAAAATTAATTGTCTTAATTAATTATTTTGCACAGAAATTTGAGGCAAAAAGTTCGGGAACTATCATTGGGTTGTCTTCTGTAGCTGGTGAACGTGGTCGTCAAAGCAATTTTATTTATGGTTCTGCAAAAGCTGGGTTTACTGCATATTTAGCAGGATTAAGAAATTATTTGTTTCATAAAAAAGTGCATGTGATGACAGTTATTCCTGGATTTATGGATACTAAGATGACAGCAGATATAGAAACACCAAAGCCATTAACAGCACAACCAGATCAAGCAGCAGATATTATTTATAAAGCTTATTTGAAAAAGAAAAACGTCGTTTATGTAACATTTTTGTGGTGGGGAATTATGATGATTATTCGTAATATTCCTGAGTTTATTTTCAAAAAACTAAAAATGTAATGAATCGTAATTTATATCTTTTTGATTTTGATGGAACTTTAACAAAGAAAGATACCTTATTCGATTTTTTAAAATTCTCTTTTTCTAAAGTTTATTTTATTAATTATCTGATATTTATTCCATTATTTGTCGCTTCTAAATTAAAGATAATTGAAGCTGCTATTGTGAAAGAAAAATTTATTTCAAAATTCTTAAAAGGTAAATCTTATGTTGAAATAAATGAATTGGCTCAAAATTATTTTGAACAAAACCATCAATCATTAATATATCCAAAAGCAAATGAATATATCAAATCTTTAAGTAATTATCATGATAAATTTATTGTTTCAGCTTCAATAGATTTTTGGATTAAACCTTTCGCCGACTATTATGGAATGGGATTAATTTGTACAAAATCAAAATTTGATGAACAAGGTTTTTATACAGGAAATTTTGATTCACCAAATTGTAATTACGAGGAGAAAAAACATAGAATCGAAAAAGAAATTGATTTATCCTTATTCGATGAAATTATTGCTTTTGGCGATACAAAAGGAGATGAAGCAATGTTTTCATTAGCTTCTCAACCTAATTATAGATATTTTAATTAAAACCCTATATTTGCAAACCAAACCTAATTTATGAAAGATTCTTTGAATAAGAGTAGAATTTTTATTGCATCAATATTAATTATACTTCTAAAATCTATCTTTTTCTTTACACGCCATATTCAGGAAGATGCTTTAATTTCATGGCGAGTTGCTCGAAATATTATTGAGTATGGAGTTTATGGCTATAATGGAGCAGAAAAAATATCCGCATCCACTACGCATTTGTATGTTTTTATAGGTGTTGTATTTCAATCAATTTTTGGAGAAGTAAATTTTATTTATCCGCTACTTATTTTCAATACAATTGTATTTACAATAGGTGTATATTGGTTAGGAAAGTTGTTCTTTAATTCGACAAATAAGATTATACTTTTTATTTTATTTGTAAGTTTTCTTCCTCCTGCTATCAAAATGTCGATTTTGGGAATGGAATTCGGTTTGCTTTTCTTTTTTTATGTTACTTTAATAAAATATGGACTTATAGAGCGTAAGAATTGGGCTTTTATTGTTATGCCAATTTTAATTCTTTGGACACGTATTGATACGTGTATATTTTTAGGTTTGTTATTTGTTTACGATGTTATTCAACAACGTAAATGGAATACGACATTAATGATTGGTGGAATTTTAGCCGTTTTTTCAACAGTAGCTTTTAATTGGTTTTATTTTGGAGAAATAGTAAATAATACTATTACATCTAAGAAAAATAATTATGCGAATCCTACATTATTAGAGAGATTTGTGGAATTTAAATATTTTGGGCCTAATTATTTTGGAATAATTAAATTTCCGACATCGATTTATAATTTCTCAACAATTATATTGTTTTTTGTAGCATTACTATGTTTAGTTTTTTTATTTAGAAAATGGGATTCCACTAAAAAGAAAGTTGTTGGATTTCTATTTCTTTTTGGATTTGTAAAGTCAATCATTTTTGGAGCTGCTAATTCTTGGTTTGATTGGTATTATTGGATTCCACAGATTTGCTTGTTCTTACCAATAATTTTAGTTGTTTTAGATTCAGAAAAATATAAAACTTTTTCAATTTTATATTTCGTTGTCATTTTTATACCTTTTACGGGATATCAAGCTATACATTCTATTGCAACAGGACATGGAGAGTGGAATTATGCGCGAAAGATAGGGTTGTATTTAGATTCAATAGAACCAAATAAGAATAAATATATTTTTCTCGAACCAGCCGGATATATTCCTTATTTTTCAAAATTAAGAGTGATAGATTATGTAGGTTTAGTTGATAAGCGTTTAACAGATGAAAATATAGTGAAAAATGGACAAGCTGTTGGTTTTTCAAATTTGATAAACAAAGCTAAACCGGACTATATTTTAGAAGATCACAAACCAATGTTTAAAGGGGAATTGGCTGATAAATCAATTTATAATGAGTATGAATTGATTAAAGAATTTAAAGTAGCTGATGTTGCGAAATCTGATAATCAAATTTTAGATAAAATATATAAATTCAAGCCTTCAGGACGAGATTTTTACTTGTATAAACATAAATCTACTGCAAAATAATGTCAGCTAAAAAGAAAATATTAATACGTATTGGCTCGCTTCGTCATGGAGGTGCCGAAAAAGTATTAGTAACTTTTTTGAAAAATTTATTACCGGATAAATACGAAATAGATTTATTGTTAAATCTTTATTCAGGAAAATATTTAAAAGATGTTCCGTCTTGGATCACTATTTATTATCTGAATAAAGGTGAAATGATTACAACAAATCGTTTAAAAGATATTCCTCAAAAAGCATTTCGAGTGGGGTATCAAACAGTTTTGAAGAGATTTCCGAAACTGCTTTACAAGTTTATTTTACCGAATAAAACGTATGATATAGAATTTGCAGCAATTCATGGAATAGCAGATGATATTTTACATTCACCAATCAAATCTTCAAAAAAAATAGTTTGGATTCACAACGATTTATCTAATATTCCTGAATATACAGAAGAACGATTAAAATCATTTTTCAGATTTGATAAAATTTTGGTGATTTCTGATAAGATTAATCAATTATTTTTAGATTTAACTTCTTCACAAGAAGAAAAAAATAAAGTAGTTCGTATTTATAATCCGATTGATGTTAATGAAATTAAAGCCTTGGCAAAAGAAGCTTGTGATTTAACGAAGGTTGAAAATCAACCGACATTTGTATCGATTGGAACAGTTTTCCCACAAAAAGGATTTGATCGTTTATTGAGAGCACATCGTCGTTTGTTAGATGAAGGTTTTCCTCATCAAGTTTGGATTGTAGGTGATGGATACGATTTTCCAAATATCAAAAAATTGGTTGATGAATTAAAAGTTGAAGAAACAGCTAAATTAATTGGGTTTAAAGAGAATCCTTATCCATATTTTGTATCTGCAGATTATTATATTTTATCATCTCGTTACGAAGGTTATCCAACCGTTTTGTTTGAGGCTTTAGTTTTAGCTAAACCTATTGTTGCAACTGATGTTTCTGGTGTCCGTGAAATATTGAACGATGGAGAATTGGGTTATATTATAGATAACGAAGAAGATGCGATATATCAAGGAATGAAGTATTTTATTCAGAATCCTGATATTGCAATAAATCATAAGCGTATAATTGAAACAAAATCCTTACCTTTTGAGTTAGGAAATGCTGTTAAATCAATTGAATATCATTTAAACAATTAAATATGAAAACAATTATTCAAAAAGATTTTTATCGCAACTTTGGGTATTGGACAAACTCACCTTTTCTAAAAGGCTTTATGAGTCCAGGTTTTCGATTTATTTTTTGTTTGAGAAAAGCACAACAATATTCTTCAAATAATCCTATCGGAATTTTTTATCGCTTATTATTACGTCGATATTCTATAAAATATGGTTATCAAATTTCTGCTAAGACAGAGATTGGTCCTGGTCTTAATTTGGGACATTGGGGAACTGTTGTAATTAATCCAAAATCTAAGATTGGTAAAAATTGCAATATAGCTCATGGAGTGACTTTAGGACAAACAAATAGAGGGAAGTTGAAAGGTTTTCCTACTTTGAAAGATGATGTTTGGGTTGGAACAAATGCCGTAATTGTTGGCGGAATTACAATTGGAAATAATGTCTTGATTGCACCAAATAGTTATGTAACGCAAGATGTGCCAGATAATTCTATTGTGACAGGAAATCCGATGACAATAATTTCGAATGAAAATGCAACAGAAGGTTATATTAATAATAGAATCGAAGATTAAGATTTGAAAACGATACTTTTTATATTACCAGACCTTAATCAAGGAGGAGCAGAGCGAGTGATTATGACACTTTGTAATGAATTGGATCGAACAAAGTTTTGTCCAAAATTGGTATTGTTTAAAAAACAAGGATATTATCTGAATTATTTAAAAAATGATGTTGAAATTATAGAATTAAATATTTCACGAATTCGATATTCAATTTTTAAAATCATTCCATTAATTCGAAAGTTAAAACCTGAAATTGTTTTTACAGGTTGGGGAGAAATTTCGGCATTTTTATCACCCATTATTTCTTTTTTTCCAAACACGAAATTTATTACACGTGAAACAAATGTGGTTTCGAAACACGTGACACGTAAAGAGATTTTATTTTTTTATCGTTTTTATAATAATTTTCATCAAATTATTGCACAAAGTGATGATATGAAAAATGATTTGATTCAGACGTTTAATATTTCTGAAAATAAAATCATTAAAATTAATAATCCTGTTGATTTTGATTTAATTAATCGATTAAAATTGGAAAATGTTTTTGTCAATTTTAACACGGGCTATAAAAATATAGTCGCAATCGGTAATCTTTCACCAAGAAAAGGATTCGATTTGTTATTAAAAGTAATGAATAAGTTAAAAAATGAAAAAATTAAATTGACAATTCTTGGAGATGGAGCTTTTAAAGAAGAGTTGCTTGATTTGAAAGAACAATTAGAGTTATCAAATGTTTCTTTTTTGGGAAAAGTGAGTAATCCGTTTGTTTTTTTAAAACAAGCTGATTTGTTTGTACTTTCTTCCCGTTACGAAGGTTTTCCGAATGTTTTGTTAGAAGCTGGTGCTTGTGGAACATATAGTTTAGCAAATAATGCGCCTGGAGGAATAAATGAAATCATAGAAAATAAAATAAATGGAGAGATTTTTCCGATTGAAGATTCGGAAGGTTTTGCTCAAAGAATAAAAGAAGTTTTGAATGAATCTCATGATAAAAGCAAAATCGTAAAAAGTATTCATTCACGATTTAGTAAACAAATAATTATTCAACAATACGAATCAGTTTTTGATAATATATAATGCCAATTCAACCTAAAATATCAGTTATTGTTCCTGTTTATAACACCGAAAAATATCTTTCGAAGTGTTTAGATTCTATTTTGAATCAAACGCTAAAAAATATTGAAGTGATTGTAGTAAATGATGGTTCTAAAGATAATTCGCAAACGATTATTAATCAGTATAAAAATACTGATGTGAGAATTATTTCTATTCTGAAAGATAATGGAGGTTTGAGTGATGCACGAAATGTTGGAATAAAAAGAGCATCTGGTGATTATATAGCATTTGTAGATTCGGACGATTACATCGATTTAGAAATGTTTGAAAAAATGATTGATTTAGCAGAAGAACACCAATCAGAAATTGTGTTGTGTGATTTGGTAAAAGTGGACGAAAATGGAACTGAATTTCGTGATTTACCTCAATCTCCACAATTACCTTCAAAAATTGTGTTGAAAGAAGATCTTACAATTTTTGGAGAAATGAGTTGTTTTGCTTGTAATAAAATTTTCAAAAGATCGTTGTTTGATCATCATCAATTTAGAAAAGGAATTCATTTTGAAGATATTGAGCTGATTCCAAAATTAGTTTTAGACTCAACAGTTATTTCTAAAATTAATGAACCATTTTATAAATATTACGAACGCCAAGATTCTATTACTAAATCGCATACAGAAAAAGGTTTGGATATGTTTCTTGCTGTAAATGAAGTGACAAATTATTTTTATAAGAGTAAATATAATACATTTGCAACTGAGTTAAAACGTTTTCAAATAATTCAAGGATATTATTCATATTTAGCCTATGTTGCTTATGTGAAAGACAATTTTTTGAAACGAAACATGTTGCTCGCTTTAAGTGATTTTTTGCAACACTGTAACTTAACAAAAAAAGAACTTAAAAATTACAAACGTTTTAATAAAAACTACTTAAATTCACTATCATTGAAAAAAAGAATTTATTATCGTCTATCCTTTATTAATCTTCAACTATTACTAAAATTTTAATTTGAAGTGAGTTTAATTTATTTATTCATATTTGCTTTTCTCGTTGTTGCTTCTTTTTTCGAATTTTCTAATAAAAAAGTTAGTAAGCAATTATATGTATTAATTGTAATTATAATGGCTCTAACAGCTGGATTTGGATATGGACTTAGTCCAGATTGGATTGCTTATTTTAAAACTTTTCAATTATTAGGTGATGTTTCCTGGTCTGAGTTTGATCGTTTTGCTGACATGGCAAGTATGGAGAAGGGTTATTTAGGTTTAAATAAGTTACTTGTTGATTATGGTTTCGATTTTGGAATGGTAACATTAATAATTGCTACCACTTCATTAATATTAAAAACTACAACGTTTTATAAATACGGAGGTTTTCCATTTTTAGTTCTCTTTATCTACGCAATGCCTAACTTTATGTTCGAAGAACATGTTCATATTAGACAGGGTTTAGCAAACGCAATTGCATTATATTCAATACGATATATTATTGATAGAAATCTTATTAAATTTTTAATTTGTATAACGATTGGTTTTCAATTTCATGAATCAATAATTGTTTTCATTTTAGCCTATTGGATCGCTCCAATGAAATTTGATGAAAAGTTGATAGGTTGGTTGATTGTAGTAGCTATAATTGGATTTTACACCGGACTAAATTCTATTATTGAAGTAGTTATGCAATATATGCCAATTGGTCAAGATAAGTTTGAAAGTTATCAAAGTCAATTATATGATCAAGGAGATGGTGTTGCGATTGGTGATTTTGTGAAAATTATTTCAATTTTATCTATTATTGTATATAATAAATACGCTGTACATGATAAGTTATATTGTTATTTCCGTAATTTATTTGTTGTTGGAGTGTTATTATATTTTTTCTTAGGTAAAGGAATTTTTGGTGTTAGATTACCTGGTTTTTATTTAGTATTTTTAGGTTTAACTGTAGGTAGATTAGTGTATGCTTTTGATGGAGATAAATTTAAAAGGAATTTTATTTACATAAGTTTTGTTTTATATACCGTATTGTTGATATTTTGGTTTCAAGTTAAACAGGCTCATAAATCAAATTTTGCAAACTATAAAACAGTTTTTAATAAAGAGGCTATTTACGGCTTATGGAGATGGAATTAGTATCAATTATTACACCTTGCTTTAATTCGGAAAAGTTTCTTTTAGAGACATATCAGTCAATAAAAAGTCAAACATATTCGAATTGGGAATGGATTATTGTAGATGATTGTTCAACAGATCGTTCAGTAGAAATAATCAATTCCTTTTTAGATGATAGGATTAATCTAATTATTCTGCCAAGTAATCAAGGTGCAGCAAAAGCAAGAAATTTGGCTTTAAGAAAAGCAAATGGACGTTATATTACATTTATTGATAGTGATGATTTGTGGTTGCCTAACTTTTTAGAAACGACTATTCAATTTTTGATTGAAAATAAAGAAGAGTTGGTTTATACAAGTTATAAAAGAGTTGATGAACATTTACAACCATTGTTAGAAGATTTTATTGCAATTGATAATGTTGATCGTAAACGAATTTTATACAATTGTCCAATCCCAATGTTAACATCAGTTTATGATTCGAAAAGAATTGGAAAAATTTCAGTTCCTGATGTAGAGTTACGTGAAGATCATGCAATGTGGATTGATTTGTTGGATAAAATAAAATATGCGAGAGCAATTAAAGAACCTTTTGCTGTATACCGAATTAGAAACAATTCAGTTTCGCGAGATAAATTTAAAATAGCAAAAAAACAATATAATGTTTATAGAAAATATTTGAAGATGAATGTTTTGAAATCATCTTATTATACTTTTTTTTGGGCATTAAATGGATTAAAAAAATATGGAAAACTTTAAGTTATTAGAATATCTATATACACTAAATATTTCTCCGATTTATGTTAATATTTTTGGAGCATATTTTTTTGCTTTGATAATTACACTAATATCAATTCCCAAGATTATTAGAATTTCTTACAAAAAACAATTAATGGATGTTCCTGGTGAAAGAAGTTCACATTCGAATAAAGTTCCAACATTAGGAGGTGTTGCTTTATTTTTTGGAATAGTTGTTTCCACATCAATTTTTGCAACAGATTTAGGTGTTAATTACTCTTTCTTTTTATCAGCAATTACAATACTTTTTTTTATTGGCTTGATGGATGATTTACTTGTCGTTGCTCCTGATAAAAAATTGTATGGACAGGTAATTAGTACTATATTGATTATTTTTGGATCTGGAATTTTGATTAACTCCTTTTCAGGATTATTTGGAATTTATGAAATACCTTATTTTATAGGAGTTTTACTCACAATATTTGTCTTTATTGTGCTAATTAATGCATTCAACTTAATAGATGGTGTCGATGGACTTGCGGCTGGAATAGGTATTGTTATCAGCCTATGTTTTGTCTATATTTTTTACAGAATTTTCGATTACGGAATTGGAATATTAGCAGTTAGTACTTTAGCTGTTTTAATAGGATTTGGACGATATAATCTTTCTAATAAGTTTCGAATATTTATGGGTGATACAGGATCTATGGTAATCGGTTTTATTTTAACTTTTATGGCGATTCGTTTCTTGTATATCAGCGAAACTTCAAATTTAGGATTGAAAACTGGACCAGTTATTTTACTTTTTATTTTTGTAATTCCAATTTTAGATACTATATCAGTTTTTATGATTAGAATCCTTCGTAAAAGAAGCCCATTTTCTCCAGATAAAAATCATTTACATCATCAGTTTTTAAAATTAGGTTTTAATCATATACAAACTTCTATTATATTAGTATTAATTAACATTTTTTTTATATTCGTTGGGTATTATTTTAGAAATATTGAAATTAATAAACTATTTTTGATTTTTATTGTTTTATCAATAAATTTCATTCTCTCTCTAAAGTATCTTGTAGTATTAAAAAATAAAAAAAAAATATCATTATAAACAATGCTTTACTTAAAATCAACTTTAACCAAAACCGCTATTTTATTGATAATTATGAATCTATTTTCATGTATATCACTTAAAGATGTTCAATTAATTCAACCAGATCAGAATCTTAAACTTGATTCTAATGGAAAAATTGCTTTTGACAAACCAGAATATTATATACAGAAAGGAGATAGAGTTTTAATTAATGTCTCAAGTGCTTCTAAAGAGTCTATGGGGATTTTAAGTGACTTTATTTCTTCTGGAAATCAAACTTTTGTCTTAGGAGAAAATGCTGGAGTTCTTGTCAGAAAAGATGGAAATATAGAGTTGCCAAGAATAGGAGATATTTATATTGAAGGTTTGACTATAGAACAAGTTAGAAAGAAAATTCAAACTGAGTTTTATAAAATTTACGATGAAAAGGGAACTTTTATAGATGTTAATTTAGCTGGTATTGAATATACAATTGTTGGCGAAGTAAGCCAAGGAACGTTTAGGGCTAATAAAAGAGATTTAACAATTTTAGAAGCTTTTGCTAAAACAGGTTCAAATAATATCTACGCAGATTTAAAAAATGTTCGTATAATAAGAACAGACTTAGATGGAACAAAACAAGTTTATGTAGATTTAACAAAAGAATCTATTATGAATTCAGAATATTATTGGGTTCAAAATAATGATATCATTGTTGTAAATCCTCGTAAAGAAAAAGTTTGGGGTGTAGGGCTTAATCCATTAAGCGTTGTCACAACAGTTATGGGGGCAATTGCTACAATATTAGGAGTTTATTTATTTTTTGATAAAATATAGAAATGGCGAATACAACAATCGATCAAAAAAGTAAGAAAAAACAATCTGACTTTATTGATGTAGAAAGGCTTATACCAAGGTTATTGAATGCATGGCCATTGTATATAATTTCAATGCTTATTGCTTTAGCTGTTGCTTATTATTTAAATAATTGGAAGCTAAATAAAATTTATTCTGCCAATACAACCTTTAAAATAAAAGACAATAGTTCATCTAATAATTCTTTAGCATCTAATTCTATTAACTTTATTTGGGGAGGTAACGCCAATAAGATTGATGGTTTGTCTTATACTTTAACATCTCGTATTCATAACCAGAAGGTTGTAAAGAAAACAGAGTCTTATATTTATTATACAGAGGAGGGAAGGTTGAAAAAATCTAATATTTATAAATTAGACGCTCCTTTTCATGTACATATAGATACTTTACATCAACAAGTTGCAAATGTTGATATTAAAGTTAAACCAAAAGATCATAATTCTTTTTATTTAGAAGTAGAGAATAGTAGTGGTTCTTTATATAATTTTACGAAAGATAGTATTATTAAATCTGATGTCTTAAATCTTCCTAAGGTTGGATATTATAATCAATGGATGGTTGGGAAGAATTATAAAATGATGTTGACACGTTCGAATGTTCCATATTCAGAGAGTACAATGTCATTTAAGTTAGTAACAATTAAAGATGCTACAGCTAGAGCAACACAAAACTTTTCTGTTACAAATCCTTCTAAGATTTCAAGTATAATAGCTGTTTCTAAAAATGCTGAAAGTTTAAATGAAGCTGTAGATTTGTTGAATAATTCTATTCAGGTTCTAATCGAAAATGAACTTGCAGAGAGAAATTTATCAGCTTACCAAACCCGCAAATATTTACAAGAAAGAATAGCAACTGTAAAATTGAAATTAGATAGTGCTACTAATAATTTTCAGGAATTACAAAAACAAACAGGAGTTTATAACTTCGACACTAAAAAAGGAGAACTTCTAGGGAAACTAACTTCATTAGACAAAGAACGTGTTGAAGTTGAAGAAAAAATTAATGCTCTTCATCGTTTAATGCCTAAAAAATCAAGTAGTGTAGATAATTTAATTGCGCTTAATATTGCAGGTTTAGATGTGTCTTATTACATGACAAATGTAGATCAATTGGATAATCTTGAGAATCAACGAGAGCAAATGCTTAAGGTTTACAAATCGAATACAGATGAGATTAGAGAAATTGATCGTCAATTAGCAAAAACAAGAAATAATATTTCGAATGTTGTTAATGCGCATTTACAAAAGTTGAATACTGATCTATCAATGATTAATGCTAAGTTAGCTGAATCAGAATTTAAAGCAAAAGATTTACCTTACGAAGAAATAGAATTTGTTGAAGCAAATCGTGGATTTGAATTGAATAGCACAATGTATTCAACATTGATTAATCAATTAAGTACAACAGATTTATCTTTAGCTTCTATTGTATCTGATATCACGATTATTGATCCTGCCAAAAATCAAGGACAAGGTTCTATTTATCCAAATCCAAATCGTAATTATTTAATTGCTTTAGGAATTGGATTATTAATCCCGCTTGTTTATGTTGTAATCAAAGAATTATTAGACTTTAAGGTACGTGTATTAAAAGATATTACAGGTCGTACAAATATTCCAATTATTGGTTTAGTTGGTCCATTAGGAGATAATTCACCTCTTGTTGTAATTAATAATCCAAAATCAGGAATTTCTGAATCATTCCGATCAATTCGTTCTAATCTGAAATATTTATATAAAAATCCAGGTTTAGAGGAAGACAATAAAACCATTTTAGTAACATCATTTATTGGAGGGGAAGGTAAAACTTTCAATGCGATGAATATTGCCAGCTCAATTGGTTCTATGGACAAGAAAACTGTTTTGATAGGATTAGATTTGCGTAAACCTAAAATTTTTGATGATTTTAATATCAATAATAAAGTTGGTGTAACAGATTATGTTGCTGGAGATTTAGAAATTGATAAAATTACGCAACGTACAATTTTACCTAATTTAGATATTATTACAGCTGGTCCAATTCCACCAAATCCTTCTGAATTGATTTTGAGTAAACGAATGGATCAATTATTTGCAGAGTTAAAAGAAAAATATGAGTTTGTAATTATTGATTCGCCTCCAATTGGATTGGTAACAGATTCTTATGACTTGATGCGCTATGCAGATTGTACATTATACGTTACACGTTACAATTATTCGGAGAAAAACTTTATTACGGCAATTTCGAATAAATACGAAGAAGGTGAAGCTTCTAATGTTGGAATCATATTTAACGATTTCCAAATTAAAACTGGTTATGGTTACGGTTATGGCTACGGTTATGGCTACGGTTATGGTTATGGCTACGGATATGGTTACGGTTATTTTGCAGGAGATGAGAATTTTGATAATTCATCATTCGGTAAAATCAAACGATTAGCCTCTCGAATTAAAAGTAAATTCTTTTAATTGAAATGTTACTAAAGAACATATTTGATTATATACTTGCATTAATCCTACTAATTTTTTTAGTGGGATTAATTGTTTTGTTGATTATCATAAGTTCTTTTGATACCAATCAATTTGGTGTTTTTACGCAAGAAAGAGTAGGGAAGAACGGTCATTTTTTCAAAATTTATAAAATAAGAACGATTAGAGGAATCTCGAACTCGACTGTAACAACTGATCAACATCAAATTACAAAGATAGGAAAGGTTTTAAGAGATTATAAATTTGATGAATTACCGCAATTATTTAATATCTTAAAAGGAGAAATGAGCTTTGTAGGACCTCGTCCAGATGTAAAAGGTTATGCTGATGAATTGAAAGTTGATGATCAAATTATGCTCGAAGTAAAGCCTGGTATTACTGGTCCTGCTCAATTAAAATATAGGAACGAAGAAGAAATTTTATCCAACGTTAATGATCCAATAAAGTATAATGATGAAATTATTTGGCCAGATAAAGTGAAAATTAATGTTGAATATGTAAAGAATTGGAGTTTCAAACAAGATTTGATTTACATGTTTCAAACAGTATTTAAAAAATAAAAAAGAGAATCCGATTTAGGATTCTCTTTTATTTTTGAAAATATTTTTTTTGATTATACTTGAATAACACCTAAATTAAATTGTCTTTCGATTGGCGCATGATTAGCAGCTTCTATTCCCATCGAAATCCATTTACGTGTATCTAACGGATCAATAATTCCATCAGTCCATAAACGAGCGGCAGCATAATAAGGACTTGTTTCGTTATTATATTTCGCAGTAATTTCGTCCAATAATTCTTGTTTTTTTACTTCATCAACTTCAATACCTTGAGCTTTCAAACTAGCTTCTTTGATTTGAAATAATACTTTCGCAGCTTGTTCTCCTCCCATAACAGCTAATTGTGCCGAAGGCCAAGCAGCAATTAATCTCGGATCGTAAGCTTTTCCACACATTGCATAGTTACCAGCTCCGTAAGAATTTCCGACAACAATAGTAAATTTAGGAACAACAGAATTAGAAACAGCATTTACCATTTTCGCACCATCTTTTATGATTCCACCATGTTCTGATTTAGATCCAACCATAAAACCAGTTACATCTTGTAAGAAAACCAATGGAATTTTCTTTTGATTACAATTTGCTATAAAACGTGTGGCTTTATCTGCAGAGTCAGAGTAAATCACTCCTCCAAATTGCATTCCGTCTTTTTTAGACTTTACAATTTTACGTTGATTAGCAACAATTCCTACAGCCCAACCATCGATACGTGCGTACGTACAAATGATAGATTTTCCGTAGTCAGGTTTGTATTCATCCAATTCTGAGTTATCAACAAGTCTGTTAATAATTTCATACATATCATATTGCTCGGCACGAGATTCAGGTAAAATACCATAAATTTCTTTCTCATCTAAAGCTGGCTTTATAGCTTCAATACGATTATAACCTGCTTTTTCGTAGTCTCCAATTTTACCAACAATAGATTTGATTCTATCCAAGGCATCTTTATCGTCTTTCGCTTTATAATCTGTTACACCAGATATTTCACAATGAGTTGTCGCTCCGCCTAATGTTTCGTTGTCAATATCTTCTCCAATAGCTGCTTTTACCAAATAACTTCCAGCTAAGAAAATAGAACCTGTTTTGTCTACAATCATTGCTTCGTCGCTCATAATAGGTAAATAAGCTCCACCAGCTACACAACTTCCCATCACAGCAGAAATTTGAGTAATTCCCATTGATGACATGATAGCATTGTTACGAAAAATTCGTCCAAACATTTCTTTATCTGGAAAGATTTCGTCTTGCATTGGTAGATAAACACCTGCACTATCTACCAAGTAAATAATTGGCAACCTATTTTCCATCGCAATTTCTTGCGCACGCAAATTCTTTTTACCAGTAATTGGAAACCATGCTCCAGCTTTTACAGTTGCATCATTTGCAACAACAATACACTGTTTGCCTGAAACGTATCCAATTTTCACAACAACACCTCCAGAAGGACATCCGCCGTGTTCTTTGTACATTTCATCGCCCGTTAAGGCTCCAATTTCTATACTCGGTTTTTTATCGTCAAAGAGATAATCAATACGTTCTCTCGCGGTCATTTTTCCTTTGCTATGTAAAGCATCGATTCTTTTTTGACCACCACCAAGGTAAACTTCTTTCAGTTTTTGGCGTAGTTTCGAAAGTAATAATTTGTTATGATCCTCTCTTTTATTAAAAGTTAAATCCATTGTGGTTTTCTGTTTGTTTACAGCCCTAAACTAATGAATTTTATCGAATTCTTAAAATGAAATTTAGACTTGATTATCAAGAAGAACGAACTTTTTACAATGAGATTGAAGTTGAGGAAAAAAGTTTTGAAAATCATTTTCGAGATTAGAGTAATTTTTTTCAAATTCGGGAATGATTTGATGTAAATTATTTTGATATTTTGTTCGACTTCCAATACCTTTCAATGTTTTCTGAACACCTTCTATTGTCGAATAATTTTCGAACCAATCATATTTTAATAAATAAAAAATGGTTTCTTGTAGTTTTTTTGGAAACGAATTGTATTCATCTTTAAAAAGTTGATAACAATTTGATTTGAAGTTTTCGAAAGGAATTTCTGAAAAATTATTCCAATGCTTGATTAAGAAATAATCGTAAATCACATCAATAATAATGGGAGCAAATTTATGTTGTGTTTGGTGAAAATAACTCGAGCTTTGTTTGACAATGTCATGTGAATCTGTAAACGAATCAATTGATCGATGAAGTAAAATTCCTTTCTGAATTTCATCTTTGTACCTAATATATTGATTACCTTTTACAATTTCTCCTAGTAAATTCCCAATTTGAAGGGATTGATTTTCGAAAGACAAGTATTGATGTGCAACAAAGTTCATATGATTTGTTTGGTTATATAAAGTTAACTCTTTTTTGATTAGAACAATGTTATTTTATGGTGAAGAAAAAAGCCATCTAAAAAGATGGCTTAAGAATTATATTTATTATTCTTATTTTTCTGAAATTTGGTTAATTTTTTCTTGAAGAATTGGGTAATTTTCGATCATCATTTCTTTGATGTTTTTATCCAGACTTAATGCATTGCTCAATGCTTCATTTCCCAATTGATCTTGATCTGTTAAATAATAAACATTACTCAATTGATAGAAAAATTCGGCACGATTGAAATTCTTCAAAGCTCCTGTTAATAAAACGGCAATTGCTTGGTCGTATTCACCAACCGCAATCATTGTTTCCACATAAGCGAACCATGTATTGAAAACCAAAGGTTTTAATTCGACCAATTTAGCCAAACTTTTCAACGCTTCTTCAAACTTCATTTGTTTTAAGAAATAGTAAGTTGAATTGGTATAATATTCAGGATTATCTTCACTCAATTCAATAGCACGGTGAATGTAATATTCAGCTTCTTCCAAATTGCCCATTTTGTCGTATAAAGCAGCAGATTTTGCCCAAACTTTATCCAATTGTGGATCTTCTTTTATTGCAATATGATAAGATTTTAAAGCTTTTTGTGGCTTTTCTAATTTCTCATACAATTCTCCGATCTTAAAATGTGTTACAGCAGGAGAATCGTCATATTCTAACGTTTCTTCTAAGGTTTCGATTGCTTGGTTATATTTACCTAATTCTTCTAAAGAAACAGCTTTATTGGCGTGTCCAGCGATAGAATTTGGATTGATTGCAATTACATAATCTAAAGCATTTATTGCTTCGTCATACATTTTTTTGTGGTTGTACAACAAACCAAGTTGCAACCAAGCAACTTCTGAATAGGGATTATCGTCTATAAAATCTTTTAAAAATTCGATACACTCATCAGGATTATGAATTTCTTCAAAACATTGAATGATTGAATAGAAAGAGTAGTCATTTTCTGGATTATATTTCAACGCTTTTCTAAAAGCAATCAATGCAGAATGAACTTCATCTAAATTCAAATATTCATTTCCGATACAATTACAGATAAAATCTGTTTCTTCGTCATCAATTTGCAAGGCTTCTTCGTAAAAGTTAATGGCTTTTCGAGGCATATTTTTCATTCCCCAAAAACGAGCTTGCACCAATAAATAATCCAATTCATTTGCTGCTACATCTTTCAGCTCTTGAATTAGTTTTGCTGAACGTTTTAATTCATTAATCGAAAGAAGATATTCTATTTTCTTGATTTTGATGTCTACATTTTCAGGATGCATTTTTTCTGCAAAATCGAGCGCACGTTTTGCATATTCACTATCATTTACTTCGATATAGAATTCTATAATTTCAACCAAATCCTCTGAATCGTAATACTTATATTCACGATTATCAAGCATTTGCTCAAAACTTTCAATTAGTTCGTTATTAAAAAAATCTTCGTCCATAATATCAAACTAATTTACAAAATAAAATGCGCAAAAATCCTAATGAATTGTTAGAGTTTTGCACATTTATTAAACAATTAAAACAGATTGTTTTAGATGATATTTTTTATACTTTCGATCATTTTATCAGCTAATTTGTTCGCATTTTCTTCTGAAGTACTTTCTGTGTAAATACGAATAATTGGTTCTGTATTAGATTTTCTTAAATGAACCCATTCTGTAGGAAAATCAATTTTAACCCCATCAACTGTATTGATTTCTTCGTTTTTATAAACTTCTTGAATTTTTACTAATAATTCGTCAACATTGATTTCGGGTGTTAATTCGATTTTCTTTTTTGCCATAAAGTAAGCTGGATAAGAAGCTCTTAATTCAGAAACTGATTTATCTTGTTCGGCTAAATAAGTTAAGAATAAAGCTATTCCAACTAAAGAATCGCGTCCGTAGTGTAATTCTGGGTAAATAATTCCGCCATTTCCTTCTCCACCAATTTTAGCACCTACGTTTTTCATTTCAACTACAACATTCACTTCTCCAACTGCAGATGGTGAATATTTTTGACCATATTTTTCTGCAATATCACGTAAGGCACGAGAAGATGATAAGTTAGAAACTGTTGCTGAAGGCGTTTTAGATAAAACATAATCTGCAACGGCAACTAATGTATATTCTTCACCAAACATTTCACCTTTTTCATCGATAATTGCTAAACGGTCAACATCAGGATCTACAACAATTCCGAAATCAGCTTGTTCATCAACCACTTTTTTACAAATGTCACCTAAATGTTCTTTTAAAGGTTCTGGATTGTGTGGGAAATGTCCGTTTGGTTCACAATACATATCATAATGAATAACGCCCAAACGTTGTAATAATTTAGGAATTGCAATTCCACCTGTTGAGTTAACAGCATCAATCGCAACTTTAAAATTTTTATTTTGAATTGCTTCAGCATTAACCAAAGGTAAAGCTAAAATTTTCTCGATATGTAAATCAATTGCATCGTCAAATGTTTCGTAAGAACCCAACTCATCTACTTCGGCAAATGTATAATCATCTTTATCAGCGAAAGCTAAAATTTGAGCACCATCATCACCAGAAACAAATTCTCCTTTAGCATTTAATAATTTCAGTGCATTCCATTCTTTAGGATTGTGAGAAGCAGTTAAAATAATTCCTCCATCTGCATGTAAATGAGTGACCATCACTTCTACTGTTGGTGTTGTAGATAAACCTAAATCAACAACATTAATTCCTAAACCTTGCAAAGTAGAACAAACTAACTGAGAAACCATTTGTCCTGAAATACGTGCATCACGACCAACAATTACTTTGTATTCTGATTTTATAGATTGGTTTTTTAACCATGTTCCATAAGCGGCTGCAAATTTTACTGCATCGATTGGCGTTAAGTTATCTCCTGGTTTTCCTCCAATTGTTCCACGAAAACCTGAAATTGATTTTATTAGAGACATAAATTTTATTTTTTTATAGTGATACAAATCTACAAAATACAAAAAGTTTTCTTATCTTTTTGGAACGATTTTAGTTAAGTTTTGCTTAACAATTTAAACAACCATAAAAAATATTATTAATTATGATGACAACTTCATTTATTATGTTGGGTATTACAGGGATTTGGAGCTTCTTAGTTTACCTTGTATTCGGACTTATTTGTGCAGGTATTGCAAAAGCTATTATGCCTGGTAAAGATCCGGGAGGATTTGTAGTAACAGCTATAATTGGTATTGTAGGTGCTTATTTAGGTGCTTATATGCGTACTATTTTAGGAATTTCTCACGATGGAGAAGTAAGTTTCTTTAGTCCATTAGATTGGATTTTCTCTATTTTAGGAGCTTTAATTTTGTTATTTATATGGAAAAAATTATTAGCACCTATGTTTAATAAATAATACAATTCTATTATAAAAAAACTCCTTTATCTAACTGATAAAGGAGTTTTTTTTATGTCCTATTTTATAATGGAAGAATTGTTTTTTCGTATTTCTGATTAATCATAATTGCAGAAGCTTCGTAAAAAGCAATAAATCCGCAAACTATTCCTGTCCATCCTGCAAAATGTAAAATAGCTTCATTTCCAGTAAAGTTAGCAGCTGCTAATAAAAAGAATAACAAGGTAAGTGAACCAAACAATAGTTTTCCTACTAAGTTTCCTTTTAAAGTTTGTAAAAAGTTAACTAAAGTAAATAATCCCCACATTCCTAAATAACATCCCATTGCATTTCCATCTGGTTTTTCTACTCCAAGTAATGGCGCTAACCAAGTAAAAACAAGTGTTAACCAAAACGCTCCATAAGACATGAATGCAACACTACCAAAGTTATTTCCTTTTTTCCATTCCATTACGCCAGCTATAAACTGCGCTCCACCACCAAAGAAAACACCCATTCCCATAATCATACTATTAACTGGAAAAAAACCTGCATTATGAATATTCAACAATACAGTTGTCATTGCAAATCCAAATAAACCAAGCGGTCCTGGATTCGCTGTTTGGTCTTTAATTGAGTAAAAATTATTCATGTTATTTATTATTTAAAGACAATAATAATCTGAAATTAATAAATAAAAAATAATTTATTAATAAAAAGTGTAACCTGTACACTATAAAGTTATTTTTAAATGAATATTTACCTGATTAGTAATTATATAAATTAATAAATTATTTACTGTCTTGAATAAATAAAAAATCCGTTAATTATTATTAACGGATTTTTAAGTTTGAATTATATTGAAAATTATTTTTTCTTATTATTCTTTTGTTGCTCTTGCATTTCTTGAGCTTGTTTCATCATTTCTTGCATACGAGTTGCAAACTTACCTTGTTTTTTAGGTTTTGTTTTGTTGTCTTGTATGATTTGATGAATTTTCGCTTCATGAACCATATATTTCTTAATGTATAATACGATAAAGATATTAATTGCATTAGAAACTAAGTAATACCAAGATAAACCAGAAGCGTAATTGTTAAGGAATACAAAGAAGAATACAGGCATTACATACATCATGTATTTCATGAATTGCATATTTGGCATTCCTTCTTGTTGTGGCATTTGGAAGTTATCCATAGATCCTGAAACTTTAAAATAAATCATCATTGCAACGATGTATAATAAAGCAAATATACTTAAGTGACCATTTAAGAATGGAACCCATTCTGGTAATTTTATTAAATCATCAAAAGCAGTTAAATCGTCTACGAACCAGAAAGGAACACCTCTCAAGTCAAGTAAGTTCGGGAAGAAACGGAATAATGCGTAGAAAATTGGAATTTGTAATAAAGCTGGTAAACATCCTGCTAAAGGATTGATGCCGGCATTACGATAAATTGCCATTGTTTCTTGTTGCTTCTTCATTGCATCTTTTGAATCCTTGTATTTTTCGTTGATTTCATTTAATTCTGGACGAACAACTTTCATCAATGCAGATTGACGGTATTGTTTGTACATAATTGGTGATAAGATCAATTTTACAACGATTGTCATCAAGAAGATTACCCATCCGTAAGTAATTCCTACAGAAGCTAACCATTTGAAAACATTCAAGAAGAAATATTTATTTAACCAACCAAATAATCCCCAACCAAAGTCAATTAAGTTTTGGAATCCTTTGTCATTGTAATCTTTCAACATTTTATAATCCAATGGAATAAAATCCCAAGTGAATTTCGTGTTGATTTCACTATTTTTTAAATCTAATTTAGAGTTTAAATGATAGTGTTTACTATAAGTTAAATCTTCTTTTTCAGAGTTTTTAGAACCTCCTTTTGTGTTTTTAAACCCTTCATCATTTGATAAAACTGTTGCGAAGAATTGTTGTTTGTTTGCTACCCAAGAAATAGCTTCCTCTTCTTCCCATTCGTCAGAACCAAATAATTCGTATTCGATGTCTTTATTTCCTTTGAACTGAAAATAAGTATGTGACCAATATTTTTCTTGATCTTTTCCTTTTTCAGTACTAAAGCCATCCATCGTCCAAGCTAAGTCTACATTTTTCTCAGAAGTAATATTCGATAAACCTTGTGTTTTTACTTCGAAATCGATTCCATAAGAATCTCCTAATGTATAAATATATTGAATTTGACTATTTTGAGCATTTGCTGTAAACGTCACAATTGTGTTGTTCGCATTTTTTTGTACTTGTGGTACAAATACCAAATCCGAAACATTAAGAACAGCTCCTTGTTTTGTTTTGAATGATAAGTTGAACTTACTAGATCCATCTTTTATCAAATGTAAAGGATCTTTGTGTCCGTCTTTTTCGTTGTTGTAAGCTGTATATCCGATAACTTCTACATCAGAAATTTGAGCTCCTTTTGGCGAAAAAGTAACTTTTAATTTATCATTACTAACTTCAACATCTTTTGCTAATGTAGGATCTACAGTTTGAAAAGCTTGTGTTGTAGCTGTCTTATTTAATTGTTCCTGTTTTTTTGCTTGCTCTTGCTTTTGTACTAATTCTTTTTTCTGTGCTTCAACTTCTTCTGCTGAAGGTTTGTTTAGAAAATAGAATACGCCAAAAAGAATTGCAATTAAAATAAAACCAATCGTTTGGTTAAAATCAAATTTTTTCTCTTGTTGCATTTAATAAATCATTTTGTTTATTCAATAAAGAAGCTTCGATAAAACTTATAAATAAAGGATGTGGCGAAGCAACTGTACTTTTATATTCCGGATGGAATTGTACACCTATATAAAATGGGTGTTGATTATGTTCTAAAATTTCTACTAATTCTGTTTCTGGATTTTTACCAACTGGCATAAAATTGTTTTCAACAAATTCATTGTAAAACTCGTTGTTGAATTCATATCTATGACGGTGACGCTCTAAGATTTCGGTTGTATTGTAAATATTTGCGATTTTTGTATTCGCTGTTAATTCACATTTCCAATTTCCTAAACGCATTGTTCCTCCTTTGTCCGATACATCTTTTTGATCTTCCATCAAACTGATTACAGGGTAAGGTGTTGTTAAATCCATTTCTGCTGAATCTGCTTTTTCGTAACCTAAAACGTTACGCGCAAATTCAATTGCCATAATTTGCATTCCCAAACAAATACCTAATGTTGGAATATTGTTTCGTCTTGCATAATTTGCAGCAATAATTTTACCTAAAATTCCACGATCACCAAAACCTGGTGCAATCAAAACACCAGAAACTCCTTGTAATTGCTCTCCAACATTGTCTTCTGTAATATCTCCAGAATAAACCCAACGAACTTTTACATTCGTTTCGCATGTTGCAGCAGCATGTACAAATGCTTCTGTAATTGATTTATAAGAATCGTGTAACGAAACGTATTTACCTACTAAAGCAATTTCGATTTCGTTTTTAGGATTTTTATGGTTTGATAAGAATTTGTTCCAAACTGTAAAATCTGGTTCTTGATCAGTTGGCAAATCTAAGCCTTTTAAAACAACTTCGTCAAAATTTTGTTCATGTAATAAGAATGGAACTTCATAAATTGTGTCCGCATCCATACTTTCAATCACATTTTCTTTGCGAACATTACAGAATAAAGCCAATTTTGCTTTAACATCTTTTGGTAAATGACGCTCCGTACGTGTAACTAGAACATTGGCATGAATACCATTTTCCATTAATGTACGAACAGAATGTTGAGTTGGTTTAGTTTTAAGTTCGCCTGCAGCAGCTAAATATGGAACTAATGTTAAGTGAATAACTTGAGAATTGTGTTCTCCTAATTCCCAAATTAATTGACGAATTGTTTCGATATACGGTAAAGATTCAATATCTCCCACAGTACCTCCAATTTCAGTAATAATGATATCATAATCACCAGTATTACCTAATAATTTGATACGGCGTTTGATTTCGTTTGTGATATGAGGAACAACTTGAACTGTTTTTCCTAAATAATCTCCACGACGTTCTTTTTCTATAACTGTTTGATAAATACGACCTGTAGTAACTGAATTTGCACGAGAAGTAGCGCGGTTCAAGAAGCGCTCGTAATGTCCTAAATCCAAATCGGTCTCGGCACCATCTTCCGTCACATAACATTCTCCATGTTCGTAAGGATTAAGTGTTCCTGGATCTATATTAATATAGGGATCTAATTTTTGAATTGTTACTCTATATCCTCTCGCTTCTAATAGCATTCCTAAAGATGATGCTACAATTCCTTTTCCTAATGAAGAAGTTACTCCTCCTGTAACGAAAATGTACTTTGGTGTCTTGTTTGTTTCCATTGAATTCTTTAAATCAATGGTTGCAAATTTACGAATAAATAATCGGGTAAAAAAAAGTGAGAGTGAAATTTAAGGAAATAAAAATAGGCAAGCGATCTACATCACACCGCTACGACCGTATACCTTTGCTACGTTCCCGTCCTGGAGGATTCAACAGGAGCTGGTTGTGTAGGACTTGCCTGATGCAAAGGTAAGAAAGTTTTGTAGAAATAAAAGGGTTTTTGAAAAAGATTTTGAAGTTTATTGAAAGAAGAATTATTTCTTGTTCATTTTAAGATATTTATACTAACTCAAATTATTTTTTTTAAGAAAAGAATTGAGTTCTTCTTGACTTTGAAGAATATTTTTATTTAATTTTTTAAATCTCCTATAAAAAAATGAGCTGATAAGAATTAATATCAAAAAAGAAGCAATTCCAATTATTGTAGTATTGATTATAGATCTTTTAGTTGATGATTTAGCTTCTTCATCCAACGATTTTATGGCTAAACTAATTGTTCTATTTTCAGAATCTTTTACTTTTTTTCCATATAAAGTTGATAAGCTATCTGCTTTTTCATAATGTGACCATTCTTGTAAAGCTATACTATTTAATCCAACTAAACTGTAAATGTTTCTTTTTAAAATAGGATCTTCAATATCATTTAATAAAGCAATAGCTTCATTCAGGTTTTTATTAGATTTTTTATATTCATTTAGTTTAAAATAATATTCACCTAAACCTTTTAAAGAATAAGCAATTAAAATTTTTGTTTCTGTTAATTTTGCTAATCGATATGATTCGTTAAAAGCTTTTTCAGCATTTATTTTATCAGATTTTAAGTAACAATAACCTAAGTTGTAATAAATCACACTTTTATTAGAATATGCAACAAATTTATTTTGAATTTTATTGTAACTATTTATTCCTTTGTTAAAATAATCAATTGCACTGCTACAATTATTTGAATCTTTAAAAATTAAACCTCTAACAGTATAGTTATACGAAATAGCTACATACTTTTCATCTTTATTCTTTATTTGTGCAATTATTTTTTCAGCATCATTTAGGTAATTAAGCGATTTATCATACAAATTTAGATTCTGATAAATAGATGCAAGATGATGAAGAATAGTAATTTTTTTTTGATCGTTTTTTATAGAATTAACTAATTCGTAAGTTTTTGTCAAGCTTTTTAAAGCATGTTCTTTATCGTTCAAATTAGAATATGCTGTTGATTTCAGAAAATAAATATTAACTAATTGATCAGCATTTACATTTGATTGTTTGATCAAAATTTCAATTTGTTTTAAAGCTTGCTTTGGATTATTGTAAACATTTTTCTTAGCTTCTTCGTATAAATTTTTCATTTTGATTGAATCACTTTGAGCAAAACAATTAAAATTACAAAGTATAAACAACCAGATAAAGAGTGCTTTTTTCATAATTCTTTTGTTTGCGCAATAGTACTAATAAAAATTGTAGGTGTAGTTCCTGTGTATGTTTTGAATGAAGAAACAAAACTACTATGCGAAGAAAAACCAGCCTCTTCTGCTATATAAGTTATCTTATAATTCAAATAATTATTGTCAGTAGTCAATTTATTCAAAATATATTTTATTCTCAATTCATTGATATAAGTGTTAAAATTCTTTTTTTTATGACGATTAATTACTTCACTCAAATATTTTGTATTTGTATCCAATTGAGAAGCTACTAATCCTAATGAGACATTTTTTGACAAGAACTTATTCGTTTTTTCAAAAGAATCTAACTTTTGCAGAAGAGAATATTCTTTATCTTTTGATAATAAATCTGCTTTTTGAAGGTCTATTTTATCAACTTCTATTTGTATAGCTTCGTTGTCATAACCTTTTATAGTATTTAGAATCGTTGTTACAAGTTTTAGTTTTTGTTTTTTCTTATTCAGAATAAAAATATAAATAAGAATACTTGTTAGTAAAACAACACTAATGATTATTATGAAATATCTATAGAAATTATCTTTTTTCTGTTGATTAAATTGGATAATTTTTGATTGATGATGAAAAATTTCATTGTTAATTTTTTGATTCATCAATAAATTTAACGTCGAGATAGAATCATATTTCTCGTTATAATAATTAAATTCATTGATAGAATGATTTGATAAATACAAAGCTCCTAAGTTGTAATATGCATCATTTATTAAAAAAGGATGATTTATTTTTTTTGCAATAAACAATGCTTTTTTATAATGAATTAATGCATTTTGAGTCTCTCTTTTATCAAAATAAAATTCTCCAAAATACAATTCAATTCTTGCTTTGAAATATAAGCCAAGAGAATTGTTATTTTCAAGTTTTTGCAACAATTTAAATGCTTTCTCGTATTGATGATTCTTAAGATAAGCTTTAGATAAAGTTAAATTTTCATCTATTGTTAAACTATTCTTTTGTGCTAAAGTTTCGATGCATTTTAAAAAGTTTCCTTGATTTAAATATTGTTTAGCTTTTATAGATAAACTATTTTGAGAATGATTTTCGAGAATATATTTCTCCGAAAAATTATATAAATTATATCGTTGATAAATGCGTTGCAAAAGAAATTCAGCTTCATCAATTAATTTTTTATTTGAAAGGTTTAATGCTCCAATATGAGCAATAGTTACATTTTCTAAAGCTTTATCATTTTTTCCCGCATAAAAATTTCCATAAGCTAAAAGTAAATAAGCTTCATTTATATTTTTTTTGTCAGTTGAATTTCGGATTAAAAATTCTGCATTTGAAATAACTTCAGAAGGGTTATTGTATAAAATGGAATTGTAATTATATAAATAGTTTTCTAAAGACGTGATTCTATCACTCGCTTTTACTATAAAAACAGAAAAAGTGAGAAGTAATAGATATAGAAAACGTGTTAATAAATAAATCATTTCCAAACAAAAATAATTTATTTATAAATACAAATTCCGTTTTTAAATCATAGAAAATAATATATCGTAGAATAAAGGATATAATTATCTTTGCCGAATGATTAGTTTTAATAAAATTTTCAAAAACTCATTAGTGCTTACAGCAATTACATTAGCGTTGTTTTTTGCACTTTACTTTTATTTTTCGTTAAATGGAACAGTATCTGTAAAAGATTATTACACATACAGCTTCATGATATGCTGTTTTGTAGTTTTACCTTTGTATGCGTTGTACTGTTTTTTTACAATTTTCAACTTATCACGAAAAAAAGCAAAAATTCATCAATCAATTGATGAATTAATGACTTTCAAAGAAGGATTTAAAGTAGGTTTCTATACCATTTTCTTTGCAGGAGTTATTAGTTTGACTGTAATATTTGTTTTCTTCAATACCTATGGAGAATGGGCACAAGATAGTTTGAAACAAGGATTGTTAGACACTTTTACATCAAATATGTCAGATCCTAAAATTGCAAAAGATATCGAAGCATTTAGAAATTCGGACGATTATAAAACACTAAATTTATTTACAGTGAAAAACTTCTTCGGATTATTCTCAATTTTCTTATCTTTCTACATCGCAATTTCGGCGATGTTTTCACAATTCTTAAAAAAACGTGTTTTTTAACATATGGATATTTCAGTTGTTGTTCCTTTATTGAACGAACAAGATTCCTTAGAGGAATTATTCTACAGAATCAAAAAAGTCTGTGAACAGAATGATTTTACATTCGAAGTTATTTTCGTTGATGACGGAAGTACAGATGATTCATGGCAAATTATCGAATATATTGCCAATTTTAATCCTGAAGTGAAAGGAATTAAATTCCGTAAAAATTATGGAAAATCTCCAGCTTTAAGTGCAGCTTTTAAAGAAGTAAAAGGTGATGTTGTTATTACAATGGATGCCGATTTACAAGATTTTCCTGAGGAAATTCCATCGTTATACAAAATGTTGAAAAACCAAAAAGCTGATATCGTTTCGGGTTGGAAAGAAAACCGTCAAGACAATAAATTGACAAAAAATCTTCCTTCGAAATTATTCAATGGTGTTGCTCGCAAAACGTCTGGTGTAAAATTGCATGATTTTAACTGTGGTTTGAAAGCTTATCGTTGGGAAGTCACGCAAAATATCGAATTGTATGGTGATATGCACCGTTATATTCCTGTTTTAGCAAAAAATGCTGGATATTCGAGAATTATCGAGAAAAAAGTAAAACATCAAGCACGTAAATATGGTGTTTCAAAATTTGGTGCAAATCGTTTTGTAAATGGTTTCTTAGATTTGATTACACTTTTCTTCGCGTCAAGATTCGGAAATAAACCAATGCATATTTTCGGTCTATTAGGAACATTGATGTTTATATTAGGCTTTTTATCATCCTTTTATATCGGAATCGAAAAATTATACAAAGTTTATATTTCGCATACTCCAGCCAAGTTAATTACAGATAGTCCTTATTTTTATATTTCATTAGTTTTTATGATTTTAGGGACACAATTATTTTTGGCGGGATTTTTGGGCGAATTAATTGTTCGAAATAATAGAGAGAAACAATTATATTTAGTTCAAAAAGAATTGAATTTAAATTAATTAAACACCAACTACTATGAAGAAAATTATTTTGTTAGGATTTTTAGGTTTAGTAGCTACCTCTTGTTCATCTTCTATAGATGGAGAAGGTGCAGCAACAGCTCAAAAAGAGTATACAGCCGATAACATCAAAGATTTGAGCGTTTCGTGTAATTGCAATGTTATTTTGGTTCCAGGAAATAAATCTGGAGTTAAAGTAGAATCGCATCAAAATATAATTGATAATTTAGAAGTTGAAGCAAAAAACAATACTGTTTCAATTAAAGAAAAATCAAATGTAGATCAATACAGCGCCTATGATTTGTATGTATATGTGACACGCGATTTAGAAAAAATTGATGTGAACAAACAAACTTCATTAACAACTTCTGGAACATTAAATGTTGATGAATTGGAAATGAATGTAGCTGATCAAGCACGAATTAATCAAACCTATTTAATTACCAATAACTTTAATTTGAAGGCAGATGACCAATCAAATGTAATGTTAGAAGGTACTGCTGGAACTATGAAAGTGAAAGCTTATGGCGAATCGAAATTAAATTTATTCAAGTATGAAGTGAATGAAGCTAATTTTACGACTGATGATAACGCTTTGTTAGACATCAATGCACGTCAAACCTTATATGGTTCTGCAAAAGGAAACTCAATTGTAAATTTTATGGGCGATCCTAATAAGGATACAAAAATTGCCGACCGCGCCCAAGTACTAAAAAAATAAAAGATAAGAATGACTTCAAGTTTAGATAATGCTAAATTATGGCTTTCTGACGCTTATGATGCGGAAACAAGAAAAGCTGTTCAAGATTTAATTGATAATAATCCAACCGAATTAGACGATTCTTTTTATAAAAACCTTGAGTTTGGAACAGGAGGAATGCGTGGTATAATGGGTGTTGGAACAAATCGTTTGAATAAATATACACTTGGTGCAGCAACGCAAGGTTTAGCAAATTATATCAATCAACAATTTCCTAATAAAGAGAAAAAAGTTGCCATTGCTTACGATGTTCGCCACAATTCGGATACATTCGCAAAAATGGTTGCAGATGTTTTGACTGCGAATGGTATCAATGTTTATTTGTTCGAATCTTTTCGTCCAACTCCTGAATTGTCGTTTACAGTTCGTCATTTAGGTTGTGATGCAGGAATTGTGTTGACAGCTTCTCATAATCCTCCAGTGTATAATGGTTATAAAGTTTATTGGAATGATGGTGCACAAATTGTTCCACCTCAAGATGGAGAAATTATCAACGAAGTAAACAATGTAAAAGTTGAAGAAATTAAATTTCAAGGAAACGATACGTTGCTAACTTACATCGGAAAAGAGATTGATGAAGCTTTTATTGATGCATGCGTAGTAAACGGAAGTTTTACTCAAGAAGGTAAAAACGATATCAAAATTGTTTTCACTTCTATTCACGGAACTGCGGTAGCAATTACACCAAAAGCATTCGAGAAAGCAGGTTTTACACAAGTTCATCAAGTTGCTGAACAAGCAATTCCAAGTGGAGATTTCCCTACGGTAAAATCACCAAATCCAGAAGAGCCAGAAGCATTGGTAATGGCAGTTGCTTTAGCGAACGAAATTAATGCTGATGTTGTGATAGGAACAGATCCTGATGCTGATCGTGTAGGTGTTGCTACTCGTAATAACGAAGGAGAAATTGTTTTATTAAATGGTAACCAAATGAACACTGTTTTGGCATATTATTTATTAGAAAAATGGCAAGAAGCAGGTAAATTAGTTGGAAAAGAATTTATTGGATCTACAATTGTAACATCTGATATTTTCTATGATATCGCAGCGAAATTCAATGTTGATTGTAAAGTTGGTTTAACAGGGTTCAAATGGATTGCTGATATGATTCGTAAATTCGAAGGTAAAGAAAGTTTTGTCGGAGGAGGGGAAGAATCATTCGGATTTATGGTAGGAGATTTTATTCGTGATAAAGATTCTGTTACAACGGCTTTATTAGTTTCTGAAATTGCTGCTGTACAAAAAGCCAAAGGGAGTTCATTATACAATAAATTAATGGAGATCTATCTTGAAATCGGAAAAGCTTATCAAGAGGATTTAATTAATATTGTGAAACCTGGTAAAGAAGGTGCTGAATTGATTGCAAAAATGATGGTGGAATTTAGATCAAATCCTCCAAAAGAGTTAGCTGGATCTAAAGTTATTCGTATAAAAGATTATCAAACTTCTATTGACAAAAATTTAATTTCTGGTGAAGAAAAAGAGATTGAGATACCAAAGTCAAATGTATTGATTTTCTATACAGAGGACGGAAGTAAAGTAGCTTGTCGCCCTTCTGGAACAGAGCCTAAGATTAAATATTATTTCTCTGTAAATGCTCCTTTAGCATCAAAAGAACAATATCCAACTATTCAAAAAGAATTGTTAGCAAAAATTGATTTATTGAAAGAAGATTTTAGTAAATAATCATTCAAGAATAAATTAAAATAAATAGAAAATGGCTGTCAAAGTTGACAGCCATTTTTTTATATGATTAAATTTTAATGTTAGAAAAACATTGAAAACAAATAATAGAAACCAGTTGCAATAAGTGCAGAAACAGGGATTGTCAAAATCCAAGCCCATAATAAGCTAATTGTAACTCCCCAGCGTACTGCAGAAACTCTTTTTACCATTCCAACTCCAATAATAGATCCGGTGATTACATGTGTTGTTGACACGGGCATTTTGATATGTTCTGTAAAGAATAATGTGATTGCAGATGCTGTTTGAGCAGTGAAACCTTCGATAGGGGTAATTTTTGTGATTTTATTTCCCATCGTTTTTAAAATCTTCATTCCGCCTCCCAATGTTCCTAATGCAATTGCAGAGAAACACATAATTGGTACCCAATCGTGAATATCTGTGCTACTTGTTGTAACAAACCAATGTTTCCAATGAAAAACATCATCTAGAATCCATTGACTCATATCAGTATTTGTAATTTCAGTTTGGTTCGCAAGTAATGCAAATGTGATAACTCCCATTACTTTTTGTGAATCATTTAAACCATGTCCAATACTCAACATTGCAGATGAAACTAATTGTAACTTCTTAAACCAAGCATCAGCTTTGTGAGGTTTTGCTTTTCTACAAAGATTAAGTGTGATGATATAAATAACATTTCCAGCAACTAAACCAATGATAGGAGCAACTAAGATAAAAGCAATAATTGTCAAGATTATTGTGCTATTGATTGCTGAAAAATCATAACCTGTAGCAGCTAATGCACCTCCTGCTAATCCTCCAATTAATGTGTGAGATGAAGAAGAGGGAATACCTAATTTCCAAGTTAAAATATTCCAAGTTATTGCTGCGGAAAGTGCTGCCATAACTACGACAGATGGATTAGAACCAAATGCGACGACAACATCTTCTTTAATAATTTTGGCGATAGTATCTGCAACTCCAAATTCTCCAATGATATATTTGGCAATGAAAAAGGCAACAAAATTGAAAAATGCAGCCCATATAACTGCCTGTATAGGCGTTAAAACTTTTGTTGTAACAACAGTTGCAATAGAGTTTGCGGCGTCATGAAAACCATTTAAAAAATCGAATAAAATGGCTAAGCCGATAATGATAAATAATACAGTTAATTGCATTGCGCAAATTTAACAATTTCTTAATTCTATTATATTGATTTTGAAAAAATCTTTACTAAATAAAAAAAGGAGCTTATTTAGCTCCTTTAGTTGAATATATTTTTTATACAAATAATGTGACAATATAATAGATTAATGCAGCTAATAACGCTGAGACGGGAATGGTAAGTACCCATGCCCAAAGTAAACTAATTGTTACTCCCCAACGAACGGCAGAAACACGTTTTGTTAAACCAACACCAATAATAGAACCAGTAATAGTATGTGTTGTAGAAACTGGAATTCCGAAATGCTCAGAAATATAAAGCGTCATTGCTCCAGAAGTTTCAGCAACTACACCTTCTAAAGGTGTTACTTTTGTAATTTTAGATCCCATTGTTTTGATGATTTTCCATCCTCCTCCCATTGTTCCTAACGCGATAACAACGAAAGAAGTGATAGGAACCCACATCCAGTGTGCAACGAAATATTGGAATTTATCGTCTGCCTCTACATATGCAGGATCAAAATCTACATTCATATGATAGAAAATAACCGCGGCACCAATAATACCCATTACTTTTTGCGCATCATTCATACCATGTCCTAAAGAGAATAAAGCAGAAGAAACTAATTGTAATTTCTTAAACCACCATTCGGCTTTAGCAGGTTTAGCTTTTTTGCAAATGTGAAGGGTGATAATTGTTAAGATCGAAGCGATAATCATTCCAATTAGAGGTGCTAATACAATAAAGCAAACAATAGGAATTACTTTTTTGTAAACAATTACATCTTCTCCACCAGCAGAAAAACCTCCGGCATGAGCTAGTGCAGCTCCAATAAAACCACCAATTAATGTATGAGATGATGAAGAAGGGATACCGAATTTCCAAGTTAATAGATTCCAAGAAATAGCAGCAATAATTCCCGCTAATATAACTTCTAATGTAATAAAGTTCTCGTTAACCGACTTTGCGATGGTGTTACCAATTTTGAATTCCCCAATCCAATAAACTGAAATAAAGTAAGCAGCAAAATTGAATACTGCAGCCCAAAGTACAGCTTGAAAAGGTGTTAAAACCTTAGTTGCAACAATTGTAGCAATAGAATTTGCGGCGTCGTGAAAACCATTTATATAATCAAAAACAAAAGCTAAGAAGATAATAGTAATCAATAAGATTCCTGGCGTTGACGATAACATGCTCGAGAACGCTGAAAAAAATTCTGTCATAATCCTTTAGATTAAGTTGTGTTTATGAGTGTTTTACCGCTACTGCTTCCAATACATTTGCAACACTTTTACACTTATCTGTTGCAGATTCTAATGAAGATAAAACCTCTTTATATTTGATGATGTTTTTTACATCCGTTTCGTTCTCGAAAATTTCTTGAACCGCTTTATCAAAAATACGATCCGATTTATTTTCTAATTTATTGATTCGTTCGCAAATTTCGTAAATACGATTTACGTTTCTCAAATCCTTTACTTGCTCAATTCCTTCACCGATTAATTGACAAGCTTCTAAATTAACAGCTGTAATTTTTCGGATAGATTTCGTGATTTTATCTACTTGATAAATATTGATACGATTTGCTGCACCATTTAAATTGTCAGCAACATAATCGATAGATTTTACTAACTGATAAATATCTTCTCTGTCAAATGGAGTGATAAAGTTTTTGCTTAACTCTAAATTTGTTTTTTGAGTTAGATATTCAATTTTACTTTCGATCTTAGAAATTTGTGCGATGTAATCTTCGCGTTCTTCAACTGGAGCATTTACACATTCATGTAAAAGTTCAGCTAATTTGATTAAACTTTTTGAAGCTTCCTCGAACAAAGGATAGAATACTTTATCCTTTGGAGTGAATAATTTAAAAAATGAGTTTACCGACATTTAATAATGTTTTGAAATGCAAAATTAATTTTTCTAATGTAAAATTAACATTAAATAAATATTATGCGAACGTTTTTATTAAAATAGATTTATAATCGTATGATATTCAGATTGATTAAAAATACGAAAAGTTATTTAGTTTAGACAATAATAGTATAGAACTTAGTAAAAATGAGTTTTGTTGTAAACAGATGTATAAAAAAATTATTCTTCTCGTAAAAATGGTTTATTGATATTTGATTTGTTTAGTTAATCTTAAATTAAAATTCTGTAAAATATAGCTTATAATTCTTTAAAAAATTATAAATCAATGTAAAATAAATTCATTATTATTTGTTTTTGTATAAATTATTTGTAGTTTTGCATGCCCAAAAAATGGGTTTAATCCAAATTTAAAAGGAAATTTAATTAGTATGCCAACAATTCAACAATTAGTTAGAAAAGGTAGAAAAAAACTAACCAAGAAGAGTAAATCGGCTGCATTGGAATCATGTCCACAACGCCGCGGTGTTTGTACACGTGTTTACACTACAACTCCTAAGAAACCTAACTCAGCAATGCGTAAAGTTGCTCGTGTTAGATTAACAAACGGAAAAGAAGTTAACGCGTACATCGGTGGTGAAGGTCATAATCTTCAAGAGCACTCGATAGTATTGGTTAGAGGAGGTAGAGTTAAAGATTTACCAGGTGTGCGTTACCACATTGTACGTGGAGCGTTAGATACTGCGGGAGTAAACGGACGTACTCAACGTAGAAGTAAGTATGGAGCGAAACGTCCTAAAGATGCTAAAAAATAAATTTAAGGTAAGATGAGAAAGACAAGAGCTAAAAAAAGACCTTTACTTCCAGATCCTAAATTTAATGATCAGTTAGTAACTCGTTTCGTAAACAACTTAATGTATGACGGAAAAAAATCTGTAGCATTCAAGATTTTCTATGATGCGTTAGAAATCGTAGATTCTCGTAAAGAAGATGCAGAAAAAACTTCATTAGACATTTGGAAAGAAGCATTATCTAATGTAATGCCTCACGTAGAAGTACGTTCTCGCCGTGTTGGTGGAGCTACATTCCAAATTCCAATGGAAATTCGTCCAGACCGTAAAATTTCAACAGCAATGAAATGGTTAATCAAATATTCTCGTAACAGAAACGAGAAATCGATGGCTCAAAAATTAGCTGGAGAAATTATTGCAGCTGCTAAAGAGGAAGGGTCTGCCGTTAAAAAACGTCAAGATACTCACAAAATGGCAGAAGCTAACAAAGCATTCTCTCACTTTAGATTCTAATACACGATGGCAAGAGATTTAAAATACACAAGAAATATTGGTATTGCTGCTCACATCGATGCAGGAAAAACTACAACGACAGAGCGTATCTTATTCTATTCAGGTAAGAATCATAAAATTGGAGAAACTCACGAAGGATCAGCTACAACTGACTGGATGGAGCAAGAAGCTGAAAGAGGTATTACAATTACTTCTGCAGCTGTAACAGTAGATTGGACATTCCCAACAGAACAAGGTAAACCATTACCAGACGCTAAAGGATACCACTTTAATATTATCGACACTCCTGGTCACGTTGACTTTACAGTAGAGGTAAACCGTTCTTTACGTGTTTTAGATGGTTTAGTTTTCTTATTCTCAGCAGTAGATGGAGTTGAACCTCAGTCTGAAACAAACTGGCGTTTAGCAGATAACTATAAAGTTCCTCGTTTAGGTTTCGTTAACAAAATGGACCGTCAAGGAGCTGATTTCTTAAATGTTTGTCGTCAAGTACGTGAAATGTTAGGATCAAACGCTGTTCCTATCGTTTTACCAATCGGAGACGAAGCAGACTTTAAAGGAGTTGTAGATTTAATTAAAAACCGTGCAATTGTATGGCATGATGAAAATCATGGTTCTACATTTGATGTTGTTGAAATCCCAGCTGATATGGTTGACGATGTAAGACAATTCCGTGGTCAATTAATTGAAGAAGTAGCTGCGTACGACGAGAACTTATTAGAGAAGTACATGGAGGACGAAAACTCTATTACTGAAGAAGAAGTTCATGCTGCATTACGTGCTGCAACATTAGATATGTCTATCATCCCAATGACTTGTGGATCTTCGTTCAAAAACAAAGGTGTACAATTCATGTTAGATGCTGTATGTCGTTACTTACCATCACCAAGTGATAAAGAAGCGATCCCAGGAACTGACCCAAAAACTGACGAGCCAATCTCGAGAAAGCCTTCAGTTGATGAGCCATTCGCAGCATTAGCATTTAAAATCGCTACTGACCCATTCGTAGGTCGTTTAGCTTTCTTCCGTGCTTATTCTGGTGGATTAGACGCAGGATCTTACGTGTTAAATACTCGTTCTGGTAACAAAGAACGTATTTCTCGTATCTTCCAAATGCACGCTAACAAACAAGAGCCTATCGAGCGTATCGAAGCAGGTGATATTGGAGCTGCAGTAGGTTTCAAAGATATTAAAACAGGAGATACTTTATGTGACGAAAAAGCACCTATCGTATTAGAGTCTATGGACTTCCCAGATCCAGTAATTGGTATTGCAGTTGAGCCTAAAACAAAAGCTGACGTTGATAAATTAGGTATGGCTTTAGCTAAATTAGCTGAAGAAGATCCAACATTCCAAGTAAAAACTGATGAGGCTTCAGGTCAAACAGTTATTTCTGGTATGGGTGAGTTACACTTAGATATCATCGTTGACCGTTTAAAACGTGAATTCAAAGTAGAGGTTAACCAAGGTGAGCCTCAAGTAGAGTACAAAGAGTCATTCTCAAGACCAGCAGATCACCGTGAGGTTTACAAAAAACAATCTGGTGGACGTGGTAAATTTGCTGATATCGTTTTCACAATGGGACCAGCAGATGAAGGAAAAGTAGGTTTAGAATTCGTTTCTGAAATTAAAGGTGGTAACGTTCCTAAAGAATTTATCCCTTCTATTGAGAAAGGTTTCAAAGCTGCAATGAAGAATGGACCTTTAGCAGGATTCGAAATGGATTCGTTAAAAGTTACTTTAAAAGATGGATCTTTCCACCCTGTGGATTCTGACCAATTATCTTTCGAGTTAGCTGCTCAAATGGGTTATAAAGCTGCTGCTAAAGCTGCTGGTGCTCAAATTTTAGAGCCTATCATGAAGTTAGAGGTTTTAACTCCAGAAGAAAACATGGGTGACATCGTTGGTGACTTGAACAGAAGACGTGGACAAGTATCTGGTATGGACGATAGAAATAACGCAAAAGTTATTAAAGCTATGGTTCCATTAGCAGAAATGTTCGGATACGTAACATCATTACGTACATTATCTTCTGGTCGTGCTACATCGACTATGGAATTCGATCACTACGCTCCAGCACCTACAAATGTGTCTGAAGCTGTAATCGCTAAAGCAAAAGGTAACGCTTAATTCAACAAAAATGAGTCAAAAAATTAGAATAAAATTAAAATCTTACGATTATTCTTTAGTTGATAAATCAGCTGAGAAAATTGTAAAAACTGTAAAAGCTACAGGAGCTGTTGTTAATGGTCCTATTCCATTACCAACTCACAAAAGAATCTTTACAGTTTTAAGATCTCCACACGTAAACAAAAAATCTCGTGAGCAATTTCAATTATCAGCTCACAAAAGATTATTAGATATCTATTCATCTTCATCTAAAACAGTAGATGCTTTGATGAAATTAGAATTACCTAGTGGTGTTGAAGTAGAAATTAAAGTGTAGTTAAACAACACTTTAAATAAATATAAACCCTGAGACGTGCACATCTCAGGGTTTTTTTATCGAATTATTTTAGATTTAATCTTTCGTTGTTTTTCTTGGTTTGTAATCTTTTGAAAAATAATTAATTGAAAGTTTGTGGTTTACAAAATAATTCTTACATTTGCATGCTAATTTTAGAGAAGATCTCTAGTGTTCGAAAGAGCACATTCTCTAAAATAATAAACAAATTATTAACATATTTTAATCAAATGTCAGGTATCATTGGTAAAAAAATCGCGATGACTAGCTTATTTGATGAGAACGGGAAAAATATTCCTGTGACTATCGTAGAGGCTGGACCATGTGTGGTTACTCAAGTCAGAACCGTAGAGAAAGATGGGTACGTTGCTGCTCAACTTGGTTTCGATGACGCAAAAGAAAAAAACACGACTAATGCTTTAAAAGGTCACTTTAAAAAAGCAGGAACTACTCCAAAACGTAAGTTGGTTGAGTTTTACGGAGAAGAATTCGTAAACTCTTTAACATTAGGTGGAGAAGTTAACGTTGAGTTATTCAACGAAGGAGAATTTGTAAGTGTTACAGGTACTTCAAAAGGAAAAGGTTTCCAAGGTGTGGTTAAACGTCATGGTTTCGGTGGAGTAGGTCAAGCTACACACGGTCAACATAACCGTTTAAGAGCTCCAGGTTCTATCGGTGCTGGTTCAGATCCATCTCGTGTATTCAAAGGAATGCGTATGGCTGGAAGAATGGGTGGTAAACAAGTTACTGTTCAGAACTTAAAAGTACTTAAAGTGGATGCTGAGAAAAATCTTTTAATTGTTAAAGGTGCTATCCCAGGTCCTAAAAATTCATACGTAATCGTTAGAAGATGGAAGTAGTAGTATTAAACATCAAAGGTCAAGAAACTGGAAGAACAGTATCTTTAGACGAGGCAGTTTTCGGAATTGAGCCTTCTACACACACAGTGTACTTAGAAGTTAAGCAATATTTAGCAGCTCAACGCCAAGGAACTCACAAAGCAAAAGAAAGAGCTGAGATTGCGGGATCTACTCGTAAAATCAAAAAACAAAAAGGAACAGGTACAGCTCGTGCTGGTTCTATTAAATCTCCAGTGTTTAGAGGAGGAGGTAGAGTATTTGGACCACGTCCAAGAAACTACTCTTTCAAATTAAACAAAGCACAAAAGAGATTAGCTAAAAAATCTGTGTTATCACAAAAATTAGCTGAGAATGAAATCAAAGTTGTTGAGAACTTCTCTTTTGAAGCTCCAAAAACTAAAGAGTTCAAAACAGTTTTAGCTGATTTAGGATTAGAGAACACAAAATCTTTATTCGTATTAGGAGAGTCTAATAGCAATGTATATTTATCTTCTCGTAACTTACAAAAAGTTAAAGTTGTTACAACTGAGGAATTAAATGTATTTGATTTAATCAATGCTTCTCAAATCGTATTTTTAGAAGGTTCTTTAGCAACAGTTCAAGAAAATTTAACAAAATAAGACGAAGAAAATGGGAATCATAATTAAACCAGTAATTTCAGAAAAAGCTACAAATAACAGTGAGTTATTAGGGCAATATTCGTTTTATGTAGACACAAAAGCTAACAAAATTCAAATCAAAGAAGCTGTAGAAAAAACTTACGGTGTATCTGTGGTTTCTGTTAGTACTTTAGTTTCTGCTCCAAAAGTAAAAACTCGTTACACAAAAACAGGTTTTCAAACTGGAAAAACAAATAAATTGAAAAAAGCGATCGTTAGCTTAGCTGAAGGTCAAGAAATAGAGTTGTTCGGATAATTTAAGAATTAAAAAATGTCAGTAAGAAAATTAAAACCTATCACCCCGGGACAACGTTTTAGAGTGGTTAATGAATTTGCGGCAGTAGACAAAGGTGCTAAGCCAGAAAAGACATTAGTTGAAGGAAAATCTAAATCGGGTGGACGTAACAACACTGGTAAAATGACAATGCGTTATATCGGTGGTGGACACAAACAAAAATATCGTATCATCGACTTCAAACGTGATAAAGAAGGTGCTGCAACTGTAGAATCTGTACAATACGATCCAAACAGAACTGCATTCATCGCTTTATTGTCTTACGAAGATGGTGAAAAACGTTACATTATTGCTCAAAATGGTTTGAAAGCTGGACAAGTAATTGTTTCAGGAGAAAATGTAGAACCAGAAGTAGGTAATGCTATGAAGCTTAAAAACATGCCATTAGGTACAGTAATCTCTTGTATTGAGTTACGTCCAGGGCAAGGAGCAGTTATGGCAAGAAGTGCAGGTACTTATGCTCAATTAGTTGCGCGTGATGGTAAATATGCTATCGTTAAGTTACCAAGTGGTGAATCAAGAATGATTTTAGTGGAGTGTAAAGCAACAGTAGGTGTTGTTTCTAACACAGATCATCAGTTAGAAGTTTCTGGTAAAGCTGGTCGTTCTAGATGGCAAGGTCGTCGTCCAAGAACTCGTCCAATGGTTATGAACCCTGTAGATCACCCAATGGGTGGTGGTGAAGGTCGTGCGACAGGAGGTATCCCTCGTTCTCGTAACGGTATTCCATCTAAAGGTTACAAAACTCGTGACAAGAAGAAAGCGTCTAACAAATATATTGTTGAAAGAAGAAAAAAATAATTTATGGCACGTTCATTAAAAAAAGGACCATTCATCCACTATAAATTAGAAAAGAAAGTTCTTGCTAACGTAGAAAGCGGTAGCAAAAACGTGATCAAAACATGGTCAAGAGCATCAATGATTTCTCCTGATTTTGTTGGTCAAACAATCGCAGTACACAACGGAAAACAATTTATTCCTGTTTATGTTACTGAGAATATGGTAGGTCATAAATTAGGTGAGTTCGCTCCTACACGTACTTTTAGAGGTCATGCCGGAGCTAAAAACAAAGGAAAAAAATAGTAGAAGGCCATGGGATCTAGAAAAAGATTAAGTAACGAAAGAATCAAAGAAGCTAACAAGCAGGTAGCTTTTGCGAAATTAAATAATGTTCCTACTTCTCCTCGTAAAATGAGATTAGTAGTAGATATTATCCGTGGAGTTGAAATTCAAAAAGCTTTAGGTATTTTAAAATATACTAAAAACCACGCTTCAATTCGTTTGGAAAAATTGTTATTAAGCGCTATCGCTAACTGGCAAATCAAAAACGAAGGAGCTGATGTTGAAGAAGCTGGATTATATGTAAAAGAAATCTCTGTTGACAGTGCACGTCAATTAAAAAGAATTCGTACTGCACCTCAAGGTAGAGCACATAGAATCAGAAAACGTTCAAACCATGTAACTTTGGTTTTAGGAACTAAAGAAGATAAACAAAAAGTACAAGATTAATAGATATGGGACAAAAAACTAATCCAATCGGAAATCGTTTAGGAATCATCAGAGGATGGGATTCTAACTGGTACGGTGGAAATGATTACGGTGATAAAATTGCAGAAGATGCAAAAATTCGTACTTATTTAAGAGCACGTTTGTCTAAAGCCGGAGTTTCTCGTATTTACATCGATCGTACTTTAAAATTGGTTACAGTTACTGTAACTACTGCTCGTCCAGGTATCATTATTGGTAAAGGTGGACAAGAAGTTGACAAATTAAAAGAAGAGTTAAAGAAAATCACAGGTAAAGAGGTTCAAATTAACATCTTCGAAATTAAGAGACCAGAATTAGATGCAATCTTAGTAGGTGATAGTATCGCTCGTCAAATTGAGAATCGTATTTCTTATCGTCGTGCTATTAAAATGGCAATTCAATCAGCAATGAGAATGAACGCAGAAGGAATCAAAGTTCAAATCTCTGGTCGTTTAAACGGTGCAGAGATGGCACGTTCTGAAACTTATAAAGATGGACGTATTCCTTTGTCTACATTCCGTGCAGACATTGATTACCACATTTCAGAAGCTCATACTACATACGGTCGTTTAGGGATCAAAGTATGGATCATGAAAGGTGAGGTATATGGTAAGAGAGAATTATCTCCTTTAGTTGGATTACAGAAAAAACAAAAGAAATCTGACAACGCAAGAAAGGGAGGTGAAAGATCTAATAATAGAAAGCGATAATTTAGTTTAACAACTAACATAAAGAATTAAGTAGATATGTTATCACCGAGAAGAGTAAAGTTTAGAAAAACCCAAAAAGGTAAGATGAAAGGTGTTTCTCACAGAGGAACTCAATTAGCTTACGGGACTTTCGGGATCAAATCTTTAGACGAAGCGTTTATTACAGCACGTCAAATCGAGGCAGCTCGTATTGCTGCAACTCGTTTCATGAAGAGAGAGGGTCAATTATGGATTAAAATATTTCCAGATAAACCAATTACTAAGAAACCAGCAGAGGTACGTATGGGTAAAGGTAAAGGTGCTCCAGAATATTGGGTAGCTCCAGTACAACCAGGTCGTATTTTATTCGAAGTAGGAGGTGTACCAGTAGAGGTTGCAACTGAAGCATTGCGTTTAGCAGCTCAGAAATTACCTGTTAAGACTAAGTTTATCGTTGCACGTGATTTCCAAAATTAATTATTTCAAAAAATTAAGAAAAAATGAAAGCAGCAGATATTAGAAATCTAAGTGTTGAGGAGTTACAAGCTAAAATAGCTGAAGAACAAACAAACTATGATCAATTAAAATTGACTAACGCAGTTTCTCCTGTAGCAAATCCAATCGGTATTAGAGACTTACGCAGAACAATTGCTCGTTTGAATACCGTGTTAAACGAAAAACAATCATAACAGTAATCTGTAACTGATGGAAAGAAAATTAAGAAAAGAAAGAGTAGGTTTAGTTACATCTAATAAAATGGAAAAAACCATTGTTGTAGCTGAAACGAAGAAACAAAAGCACCCATTCTATGGGAAATTCGTTTTAAAAACGAAGAAATATACAGCGCACGACGAATCTAACGAATGTAACGAAGGTGACACAGTGCGTATCATGGAAACTCGTCCTTTGTCTAAAAACAAAAGATGGAGATTAGTAGAAATCATTGAAAGAGCTAAATAATATAAGTTATGTTACAACAAGAATCTAGATTAAAAGTTGCAGATAACACAGGAGCTCGTGAAGCATTAGTAATCCGCGTTTTAGGTGGTACTAAAAGAAGATACGCATCTGTAGGTGATAAAATCGTAGTTGCGATCAAAGAAGCTACACCTTCAGGAAACGTTAAGAAAGGTGCTGTATCAAAAGCTGTTGTAGTTAGAACTAAAAAAGAAGTTCGTAGAAAAGACGGTTCATATATCCGTTTCGACGATAATGCATGTGTATTATTGAACACTCAAGGAGAAATGCGTGGAACTCGTGTATTCGGTCCAGTTGCTCGTGAGTTACGTGATAAAGAATATATGAAAATTGTATCATTAGCCCCAGAGGTATTATAATATAACAACATGGCAAAGTTAAAAATTAAAAAAGGAGACAAAGTAGTCGTATTATCAGGATCTAACAAAGGTCAAACTGGTACTGTGTTACGCGTATTCCCTGACAAAGCTAAAGCTATCGTTGAAGGGGTTAATATTGCAAAAAAACGTGTAAAGCCAAGCGCACAAAATCCACAAGGTGGAGTTGTTGAAAAAGAAGCTCAAATCTATTTATGTAAATTGGCTTTAGTAGATCCAGAAACTGGGAAAGCAACGAAAGTAGCAATCAAAGAAGAAGGAGGTAAAAAAGTAAGAATTGCAAAAAAATCAGGAAAAGCTATCTAAGATGAGTACAACAACATACACACCTCGTCCGCAGGTTAAATATAAAGAAGAGATTGTAGCTGCTCTTAAAGAAGAGTTCGGATACAAATCTATCATGCAAGTTCCTAAATTAGAGAAAATTGTTTTATCTCAAGGTTTAGGAGCTGCTACAGCTGATAAAAAAATCGTTGATTACGCTATCGAAGAGTTAGAATTAATCACAGGTCAAAAAGCAGTTGGAACTATCTCTAAGAAAGATGAAGCAGCTTTCAAATTACGTAAAGGAATGCCAATTGGTGCTAAAGTAACTTTACGTGGTGAGAAAATGTACGAATTCTTAGATCGTTTAGTATCTTCAGCATTACCACGTGTACGTGATTTTAACGGAATTTCTTCTACAGGTTTCGACGGTAGAGGTAACTATAACTTAGGTATCAAAGAGCAAATTATCTTCCCAGAAATTAATATTGATAAAATCAAGAAAATTCAAGGTTTAGATATTACCTTTGTAACTTCAGCGAACACAGATAAAGAAGCGAAAGCTTTATTATCTAAATTCGGATTACCATTTACTAAAGAAAAATAAGAAGTCATGGCTAAAGAATCAATGAAAGCGCGTGAGCGCAAAAGACAAGCATTAGTTGCTAAGTATGCTGCGAAACGTCAAGCTTTATTAGAAGCTGGTGACTACGAAGCATTACAAAAATTACCTAAAAACGCTTCTCCTGTACGTTTACACAACCGTTGTAAATTAACAGGTCGTCCAAAAGGATACATGAGAACTTTCGGGATCTCTCGTGTTACATTCCGTGAAATGGCGAACGAAGGGTTAATCCCAGGTGTTAAAAAAGCGTCTTGGTAATTTACCAATAGCTTTATAAATATAAAAATCCTTACTCTTTATTGAGTAAGGATTTTTTTTATCTCAAATATTTTATGTGTCGATATACAGAGTTATTTGTTGTTTTAACTATACCTTAATGAGTTAAAAATAAAATTTTTAGATTAATAGTTTGTAATTAAAAAATATGCAATATATTTGCAACCCAAATGCATAGTGCATTTTGGTAAAAGTTTAATTTTAAAAGTAGTGCTTAGGCGCTATACTATAGAATTATTTATGTATACAGATCCAATTTCAGATTTTCTAACTCGTGTTAGAAATGCAATGATGGCAGGACACAAAGTAGTGGAAATCCCTGCATCTAAAATTAAAAAAGAGATCACTAAGATCTTATTTGAACAAGGTTACATCTTGAACTACAAATTCGAAGGTCAAGACAAACCTCAAGGAACAATCAAAATCGCTTTAAAGTACGACAAAGTAACTAAAGAGCCAGCAATCCGTAAAATCAAAAGAGCTTCAACTCCAGGTTTACGTCAGTATGCAGGATCTAAAGAATTACCTCGTGTATTAAACGGTTTAGGTGTTGCTATCATTTCAACTTCTAAAGGTGTTATGACAGATAAACAAGCTCGTCAAGAGAATGTTGGTGGTGAAGTTTTATGTTTTGTTTATTAATCTTTTAAAAAATTAAGAAATTATGTCAAGAATAGGACACGCAATAATCAATATTCCTGCAGCTGCAACAGTTGATTTTAAAGATAACGTAGTTACTGTTACAGGTAACAACATTACAATGACAAGAGAGTTAAAAGCTGGATTTGATGTAACAATCGAAAATGGAGTTTTAACTGTAGTTCGTCCAGACGATTCTAAAGATAACAAAGCTTTACATGGTTTATACCGTTCATTAATCAATAATATGATTACTGGTGTAACTGAAGGTTTCAAAAAACAATTAGAATTAGTTGGGGTAGGTTATAGAGCATCTAACCAAGGACAAAAATTAGATTTGTCATTAGGTTTCTCTCACAACATTATTATCGAATTACCAACAGAAGTTAAAGTAGAAACTTTAACTGAAAAAGGTAAAAGCCCAATTATCACATTATCGTCTCACGATAATCAATTATTAGGTATGGTAGTAGCTAAAATCCGTTCTTACCGTAAGCCAGAGCCTTACAAAGGAAAAGGAATTAAGTACGTAGGAGAAATTATTAGAAGAAAAGCAGGTAAATCTGCATAAAAATCATTGAAAAATGGCATTATCTAAAGTAGAAAAAAGACAAAAAATAAAAAGACGCGTGCGTCGAAATATTTTTGGAACAGAAACTAAACCTCGTTTGTCAGTTTACCGTTCTAACAAAGAAATTTACGCTCAAATTATTGACGATAACAGTGGAGTAACTTTAGCTTCTGCATCATCTCGTGAAAAAGGTGTTTCTGTAGAAGGTACTAAAACTGAAGTTTCTGCATCAGTTGGGAAAGCGTTAGCTGCAAAAGCTGTTGCTAAAGGAATTGAAACTGTAGTTTTTGATCGTAACGGTTTCGTATATCATGGTAGAATCAAAGCTTTAGCAGATGGTGCTAGAGAAGGTGGATTAAAATTCTAAAAAAGAGAAAGAAATTATGTTAGGATTTAAAAACGTAGAAAGAGTAAAACCAACAGGTTTAGATTTAAAAGATCGTTTAGTTGGAGTACAACGTGTTACTAAAGTAACAAAAGGAGGTAGAGCATTTGGTTTCTCTGCAATCGTAGTAGTAGGTGACGGAAACGGAGTAGTAGGTTACGGATTAGGGAAATCTAAAGACGTAGCTTCTGCAATCGCTAAAGCTATCGAAGATGCTAAGAAAAACTTAGTACGTATCCCATTATTTAACAACACAATTCCTCACGAACAAGAAGCTCGTTTCGGTGGTGCGCAAGTATTCATCCGTCCAGCAGCAAAAGGTACAGGGGTAATTGCAGGTGGTACAGTACGTGCGGTATTAGAATCAGTTGGTGTACATGATGTATTATCAAAATCAAAAGGTTCTTCTAACCCTCACAATGCAGTAAAAGCTACATTCAGCGCTTTATTAAGCTTACGTTCTGTAGAAACTATTGCACGTCAAAGAGGTATTTCTGTAACTAAAGTATTCAACGGTTAAAAAAAAGTATCATGAGCAAAGTAAGAGTAAAACAAACACGTAGTGCTATCAACCGTGATAAATCTCAAAAAGCTACATTAGTTGCTTTAGGATTAAAAAAGTTGAATCAAGTTGTTGAGCACGAATCAACTCCTCAAATCGAAGGAATGATCCGTAAAATCTCACACTTAGTAGTAGTAGAAAGAGCTTAATCGCTTTTAACCTTTTAAAAATTATTAAAAATGAATTTAAGTAATTTAAAACCAGCTGCTGGTTCAGTACAAAATAAATTCCGTAAAGGTAGAGGTGAAGGTAGTGGAAACGGTTTGACAGCAGGTCGTGGACACAAAGGTGCTAAATCTCGTTCTGGTTATTCAAGAAAAATCGGATTCGAAGGTGGTCAAATGCCTTTACAAAGACGTTTACCTAAATTTGGTTTCAAAAACATCAACAGAGTTGAGTACACTGGAATCAATTTAGATACAATTCAACAATTAGTTGATAACAACAAAATTACAGATACTTTAAACAAAGAAACATTAGTACAGTTAGGATTAGCTCACAAAAATGACTTAGTTAAAATCTTAGGTCGTGGAGAGTTAAAAGCTACTGTTAATGTTACTGCTGATAAATTCACTCAAACAGCTCAAGAAGCTATTGAGAAAGCAGGAGGTAAAGTAGAATTAGTTAACGCTTAAGCATATATTTTATAGATGAAAGGGTTTATACAGACCATAAAAAATATCTGGAGCATAAAAGAATTGAAGGATAAGTTACTTGTAACTATCCTTCTATTGTTGGTATATAGATTCGGTTCTCATATACCACTTCCAGGTGTCGATATTAACGAGGTTAATCGTTTTGTTGCAGACCAAGAAAATGCAAATTCAGGAATTTTAGGATTATTAAACTCTTTTACCGGAGGTTCTTTTAAGAGAGCTTCCGTATTTGCGTTAGGAATTATGCCTTATATCTCTGCTTCAATTGTTATACAATTGATGGGATTAGCAGTACCTTACATCCAAAAACTACAAAAAGAAGGAGAAAGTGGAAGAAATAAAGTAAATCAAATTACAAGATGGTTAACAATTGGGATATGTTTGGTGCAAGCACCAGCTTACCTTACATTGGTGACATCTCAAATTTTACCTTACGATCCAGCTTCGTCATACGCTATTTATGTTATCCCTCCAACCAACTTTTGGTTCTGGTTCCCTTCAACAATCATTTTGATTACGGGAACAATCTTTGCCATGTGGATGGGAGAAAAAATTACTGACAAAGGTATAGGTAATGGTATATCAATCTTAATTATGGTTGGTATCTTAGCCGACTTACCAAAAGCAATTTTCAATGCGTTTGAAGTAGATCCTTCAAATGGTATTTTCTTCTTGATAGAAATGTTAGGGTTAATCCTAGTTATTGCAATGTGTATTATGATTGTAGCAGCTGTACGTAAAGTACCTGTGCAATATGTAAGAAGAGCGCAAACTTCAAGTAGTTCATATATGAGATCGGTTACAGATTCTGTACGTTCATATATTCCACTTAAAGTAAATGCGGCAGGTGTAATGCCTATAATCTTTGCCCAAGCAATTATGTTTTTACCAGGAACATTGGCAAATTATTTTCTAGATGAAGGAAGTCCTATCAAAGCATTCTTCGCAAAAATGGCAGATCCATTTACATGGGAATACAATTTGATTTTTGGGTTACTAATTATCATCTTCACTTATTTCTATACTGCGATTACAATTCCAGTAAACCAAATGGCTGAAGATCTAAAACGTAACGGAGGAATCATCCCTGGAATCCGTCCTGGAAAAGAAACTGCAAATTTTTTAGACGAAATTTTATCAAAAATTACGTTACCTGGAGCAATTTTACTAACTTTGCTTGCTGTTTTGCCAGCGATTGTAAAATTATTAGGTGTAGAACAGAGCTTAGCAATGTTCTTTGGAGGTACATCAATGTTAATTATGGTGGGAGTTATCTTAGATACTGTACAACAAATTAATACATATTTATTAAATCACCGTTACGATGGTTTAATGTCTTCAGGTAGAACTTCAAGAGATATCTAATAAGATTTTATTAAAAAGATTTATGGCTAAACAAAAACATATTGAACAAGACGGTACGATTACAGAAGCATTATCCAATGCAATGTTCCGTGTCGAATTAGAAAATGGACATGTTGTAACATGTAACATCTCTGGTAAAATGCGTATGCACTATATCAAATTATTACCAGGGGATAGAGTTAAAATAGAGATGTCTCCTTACGATTTAACGAAAGGTAGAATATCTTACAGATACTAAAAGAAATAATAACGACTGGTGGTAGAGTTAATGTAGATACGTTAACTCTATCGGATTATAAATAAATTTACAAAGATGAAAATTAGAGCATCCATTAAAAAGAGAAGTGCTGACTGTAAAATTGTGCGTCGTAAAGGACGTCTGTATGTGATCAACAAAAAGAATCCTAAGTTTAAACAAAGACAAGGTTAATTATTTAGAATTATGGCAAGAATTTCAGGTGTAGATTTACCTAAAAACAAAAGAGGGGTAATCGGACTTACATACATTTACGGGATCGGTAGAAGCAGTGCTTCTAAAATCTTAGCTGAGAACAATATCTCAGAAGATACTAAAGTTAGCGAATGGACTGATGAAGAAATCAACGCAATCCGTGCATCGATCAATGAAACTTTCAAAGTAGAAGGTGAATTAAGATCAGAAATCCAATTAAACATCAAACGTTTAATGGATATCGGATGTCAAAGAGGTATTCGTCACAGATTAGGTTTACCATTACGTGGTCAAAGAACTAAAAACAACTCACGTACAAGAAAAGGTAAAAAGAAAACAGTTGCTAACAAGAAAAAAGCCACTAAATAATAAATAGGATCATGGCAAAGAATCAGAAAGTAGTAAAGAAAAGAAAAGTAGTTATTGAAGCTACTGGACAAGCTCATATTCAAGCATCGTTTAACAACGTTATCGTTACATTAACTAACAAAAACGGTGAAGTTATCTCTTGGTCTTCAGCAGGTAAAATGGGATTCCGTGGATCTAAAAAGAACACTCCTTACGCTGCTCAAGTAGCTGCTCAAGATGCAACAACAGTTGCATACGAAGCAGGATTAAGAAGAGTTAAAGTATTCGTGAAAGGACCAGGTCAAGGTCGTGAATCTGCTATTAGAACAATTCATAACGGTGGTATCGAGGTTTCTGAAATCGTTGATGTTACTCCATTACCACATAATGGATGTCGTCCACCTAAAAAGAGAAGAGTATAATCATTTTTCTCAATTTAATTATTTAATATATTTAATAGTAACAAATCATGGCAAGATATACAGGACCAAAAACTAAAATTGCAAGAAAATTTGGAGCACCAATTTTCGGAGACGATAAATCTTTTGAGAAAAAGAAATATCCTCCAGGGCAACACGGACCTAACAAAAGAAGAGCTAAAAAATCAGAATACGCTATTCAGTTAACTGAAAAACAAAAAGCGAAATATACTTACGGTATCTTAGAGAAACAATTTGCTAACTTATACAAAAAAGCAAATGCTTCTAAAGGAATTACAGGTGAAGTATTATTACAATTATGTGAATCTCGTTTAGATAACGTAGTTTACCGTTTAGGTATTGCAAACTCACGTAGTGCTGCACGTCAATTAGTATCTCACAAACACGTAACTGTAAACGGAGAAGTTGTTAATATCCCATCTTACCAATTAAAAGCTGGTGATGTTATCGCTGTTAGAGAGAAATCTAAATCTTTAACTGCAATCACAAACTCTTTACACGCACGTAGCGAGTACGATTGGTTAGTTTGGAATGATGAGCAAAAATCAGGTACTTTTACAAAAGCTCCAGAAAGAGTTCAAATCCCAGAAGATATCAAAGAGCAATTAATCGTCGAGTTATATTCTAAATAAACCTTAAAATCAGACTAATAAAATGACTATTTTAAATTTCATCAAACCTGACAAAGTAATCTTAGTAGAGTCTGACTCTCAATTCGGACAATTCGAGTTCCGTCCATTAGAGCCAGGATACGGGATTACAGTTGGAAATGCTCTACGTAGAGTTTTACTTTCTTCTTTAGAAGGATATGCAATCACGTCGATCAAAATCGAAGGTGTTGAGCACGAATTTTCAACTATTCCAGGAGTAGTGGAAGATGTTACAGAGATCATTTTAAATCTGAAAAAGGTTCGTTTTAAGAAACAAATTGATGAATCAGATGCTGAAACTGTAACTGCTACTATCTCAGGGCAAGATCAATTAACAGCAGGTGATTTAGGGAAATTTATTTCTGGATTCCAAGTTTTAAACCCTGAATTAGTAATCGCTAACTTAGACGCTAAAGTAAACGTAACTATTACATTTACAATCGAAAAAGGTAGAGGATACGTACCAGCTGATGAGAATAAAAAGGCTTCTGCGCCAATCGGTACTATAGCAATTGATTCTATTTACACTCCTATTAAGAATGTAAAATATGCAATTGAAAACTATCGTGTAGAACAAAAAACTGATTATGAAAAATTAGTTTTTGAAATTACTACAGATGGATCTATAACACCTCAAGATGCTTTAACTGAAGCAGCTAAAATCTTAATTCACCACTTTATGTTGTTCTCAGATGAGAGAATTACATTAGAAGCGGAAGAAGTTGCATCTGGTGAAACTTACGATGAAGAAGCGTTACATATGCGCCAATTATTGAAAACAAAATTGGTAGATATGGATTTATCAGTAAGAGCATTAAATTGTTTAAAAGCAGCTGAAGTTGAAACATTAGGCGAATTAGTTTCTTTCGCTAAGTCTGACTTAATGAAATTCAGAAACTTTGGTAAGAAATCTCTTACAGAGTTAGAAGAATTGGTGGACAGCAAAGGTCTTAACTTTGGAATGGACATCGTAAAATATAAGTTAGACGTAGAATAATTTTATTAAAAAATGAGACACGGAAAAAAATTTAACCATTTAGGTAGAACTGCCTCTCATAGAAGAGCTTTATTATCTAATTTAGCTATAGCGTTGATTACTCACAAGAGAATTAACACAACAGTAGCAAAGGCTAAAGCATTACAAACATATGTTGAGCCTTTATTGACAAAGTCTAAAACAGACGATACGAACAACCGTCGCGTTGTATTTTCATACTTACAAGATAAAGAAGCTGTAACTGAATTATTCAGAACTGTAGCTCCTAAAATTGCTAATCGCCCAGGAGGATACACTCGTATCATCAAAACTGGTTTCCGTTTAGGTGACGGTGCTGATACAGCAATGATCGAGTTAGTAGATTTCAATGATATCTACACTAACACGAAAGTTGAAAAGAAAGCAACTACACGTCGTAGTAGAAAAAGTACTAAAACAGAAGAAGCTGCACCAGCTGCTGAAACTGAAAGTACAGAAGAAGCATAATCTATTCGATTATAATATGAAAAGCCTCGCAATGCGAGGCTTTTCTATTTGATAAATGAATAACTATTTAAATAGATTATAAGATTTTAAATAGATAACGATAATAACAATTCAATTATTAACAGCTATAAATTGAAAAAAGCCACCCTGTTGAGTGGCTTTAAACTTTTATGGCGATTAAAACTTATATCTCAATGTTCCCATAAATTGTCTTGGAGCAATAGGATTGACACTATAATTTTCGTGAACTATATAATTTAATTCGTCTGTAATATTTGAAACTTTAAATAATAAAGATATTTTTTTCCATGCATAGCCTGCTGAAACATCTATTGTTGTATATGCATCCAAAGGAATTTCACGGTCTAATATTCCGCCAGGTAGAGAAGGATCAATTTGATTATTCCAACCACCTACTCGTTTTCCAATATAATTTCCAATAGCACCAAATGAAATACCTTTTAAATTACCATTTGTAACCGTGTAAAAGAAACTTAAATTAGCTGTATTAGCAGGTGTTCTTACTAAACGATCGCCTTCAATAAAACTACCTTTTAGTCCTGATGTTTTTGCGTATCGCATATCATTGTAGCTGTAACCTGCCATTAAACTTAATCCTGTAATTGGTCGAGCAGTTAAATCAATTTCAATACCTTTACTTTTTGTAGCTCCACTCAATACTTTTATACTTGTATCTGTATTTGGTGTTCCATCAGCTTTAAATTCTGCAGTTTGTGCTAAATTGTTATTTTTGATTTCATACAATGTTACATTTGTGCTTAATAAGCCTTTCCAGAAATCTTTTTTAATTCCCACTTCATATTGATCTATTATAGATGGTTTTATTGCAACTAAATCTACAGTAGTTCCTGTATTTGGTGTAAATGAATTAGAGTAACTTGCAAAAATAGCCATGTCTTTTATTGGTTGATAAACTAAACCAACTTTAGGCGAAAACGCTTCATCAACACGTTTTCCATCTTTTTTAATTTCAATAGGATTCTTTGTTAAATCTGTAGTTGTTACTTGAGCTTCTTGCCAAGACCAGCGCAATCCAGCTAAAACTTTGAAATTATGCGTTAAAGAGATTAAATCTTGTAAATATATTCCAAAACGATTGGTAGCAGTTTTTGCAATTTTTGTATTCGTAGCGTTTGGAATTGCTCCTCCTTGATCGAAGTTTTCGAAATCAAAGATGTTTCCACTTCCATAAGTTGTAGGATTGAATACAAATGTATATGATTTAGCAGTTGAATAATCAAAATCTACTCCAGTAAACAATTGATGTTTAATTTTTCCTGTATTTAAATTTCCTTGAAGATTAAGCTGATTCGCATAAGCTTGTTCTGTATTCTTATTTTGTCCTAAAGGTCGCGCCCAATCACCATTTGCTTTTGGTTGAATTCGTTCTGTTCCTTTTGAAGTCCTGTCATAATCCTGAAATGATGCATTAAAATTTAATTTCCAATTGTTATTAAATTCATGTTTGATTAAAGAACTTAAACTTGCTTGACGGGTTTTTCCATTAGACCAAGTTGCTCCTAAGTACATGTTTCTTGGTAAGTCGACAATTTCTTTTCTAATAATAGCTGTTCCAAAATCAGGAGTCCAATCATCATTCAAATAATCTGCCTGAATAACAACTTCTGTTTTATCAGAAACTTTAAACAAAAATGATGGATTGATATAATAACGTTCTCTTTTTACAACATCTCTAAAACTTTCAGAATTTTCATACGATCCAATCAAACGATAAGCAATGGTATTATTAATAGGTCCATAAATATCTACAGATGGTTTATAAAAATTATAACTACCCATTTGCATACTTACTTCTCCACCAAAATCAAATCGAGGTTTTTTTGTCACCATGTTCAAAACACCTCCAGGAGCTACATTACCAAATAATAAGGCAGCACCTCCTTTCAAAACTTCAACTTTTTCTAATGAAGATACTTCTGGAATTGAACCATTGTTAAATCGAAAACCATTTTTAAACATATTGTTTGATGACATATCATATCCTCTCGAAAAAAAAGATTCTGTAGCAGCTCCACGAGCAGAGCCAACATATACACCATTTACATTTTTGATTACATCGCTCAGTTTGATTGATTGTTGCTGTTCTATAACTTGATGATTAACAATCTGAAAACTTTGCGGTAAATCCATTGGTTGTATATCCAAACCAGAGAGAATAGTCTCTTTCTTCTTGTTAGGTGAATCGTTTATTTTGATGACAACTTCATTTAGTGAAGTAATATCTTCGTTCAAAACAAAAGTAAAAGTAGTTACTTCATTCATCACGACATCTAGTGATTGAGATTGTTTTTTTAATCCTTCTCCTTCTAACGTTATAGTATGATGACCTTCTGGGAAGTTTTCAAATCTAAATTTACCATTTTTATTCGTGGTTTTAGATTTTGATGATTTTCCTATTTTAATTAGGATGCCAGAAACAGGATAACCATCCGCTGAAGTAATTTTACCTTCAATAATTCCTGTATTTTGTGCCAATGCACAAATCGAACTAAATAGTAGTATGATCAAAATTTTATATTTTGTATACATAAGTTATATTTATTTAGAATAGATAAATTTTATAGCGCAAATGTAAAATTTTATAATCAAGAATTAAATTTATTTAGAATAATTAATAATAGTATGTTAATTAATAGATTATGAATTATATAATTGTTTATTATTCATTTTTTAGAAAAAGTTTTTTTAATAAATTAAAAAGTATATTATTTATTTACGTCAATAGTTTTTCTTAAAAAATCAAATCTATTATTCAATATAAAGCTGACATAAGGTGAAAGCGTAATTATTTTTTTAACGTTAAATAGATTATTTTACGATTTAGTTAATCTTCTTAGAATAAATGAATTAAAATCTTAATGTTAAAAAATCAACTAAAATCATTATTTTTGGATTGATTTTGGCAATAAACCAATTATCAAACATAAAATTGATATGAAAAAATTACTATTCATGATGGCTGTCGCAATGGCAGTAGTTTCATGTAAAAAAGATGATAAAGTTGTAGGAAAAGATAAAGATGGAAAAGAACTTATTGTAAATGAAAAAGGTGATACAGTTGCAAAAACTGAAGTTACTGATTCTTTGAAAATCGAAACTCCTGCAGTTCCAGAAGTGGTTGCCATTGCTAAAGGTGCTGATGATAAATATGCCTACAAATATAATTTAGAGATTGGAAAAACATACCCAATGACGTTAGGAATAAAGACAACGCATTCGGCTTCGGATGGTAAACAATCTCAGAAAATGTCTAGCGAAAGCAAAAAACAAATTGATTATACGGTAAAAGATTTTAAAGATGGTGTGTACACATTAGAAGTGAAATCTAAACATTATAGTGAGAAAATGACAGATCCATCAGGAAAGTCGATTTCTTATGATACAAATTCTGCTAAACCAGCTAACAAAGATATTGCAGTTTCTTGGTCTATCTATAAAGCGATGACAGGGAAAACATATACAATGAAAGTTGATCAGAAAGGAAAAGTTGTAAGTGTTGACGGATTAGATGCAATCAAAAAATCAATTCTAAATTCTGTAAAAACACAAGTAAGTGCTGAAGAATTTAAATTCTTTACTCAGATTATTGATAACTCATTGAATAAACAAGCCATTTCTTCTCAGTTTGAAGAAACGATGAATATTTTCCCTAATAAAACCTTAGCTTTAAAAGAATCTTGGAGCGATAGTCAAAAAGTTGATCAAGGTCCAATGAAAGGAAATATTTCAATGAAGAGAACTTTAGCAAGTGTAGAACCTGCAAATACAACAATTACTGTAACAGGAACACAAAGTTTAAAAGGAAATGAGTCGCAACAAGGAGTTACAATGTCTGCGAACAGTAGTGCGAATGTAGATGGAAAAATTTTGTTGGATACTAAATCTGGTTGGATCAACAAAGTTAATTTAACGAAAAAGGAAACATTAAAACGTACAGTTGAAGCGCAAGGTCAAAAACAAACCATGACCGAATCGGTTACAACTGTCACAACAGTCAACTAAAATGAAAACAATACTTTGGATTATAATTTTAAGTATCATATTTTTAACGATATTTAGATTTTTGAGAAAAGTATTTGCTGTCAAGAAAGTTTTTCAAGAAGCTATAAACCAGCAAAGAAATGCTTATAATCAGAGCCAAGACTCAAATGATTCGCATAACGAATCACAACAAAACACATCTTTCGATAAACCGAAATTTAATATTGACGCTGAAACGGTGGATTACGAAATAATCGAAGAAAAAAAGCATGAAAAATAAAAAGAATTTACTCTACGTTCTTATCTCATTGTTACTTTTTGTAGTAATAGCATTGGTGTATTGTGCGCCAGTTTTATCAGGCAAATCTGTTATACAGCCCGATATTATCAACTACAAAGGTAGTGCGCAAGAAATGTTGACATACCAAGACAAAACAGGTGAAAATGTCTATTGGTCTGATGCTATGTTTGGCGGAATGCCAACTTATCAAACTGGTGCGAAATATAGTTTTGATATCATCAAAACTATTGATGGTGCGTTCAGATTTTTACCACGTCCGGCAGATTATATATTCTTGTTATTTACAGGATTTTTTATTCTTGGATTAACGGTTTTCAAAAAATGGCAATATGCTTTAGTTGGTGCAATTTTCTTTGCTTTTGGTTCGTATTATTTCGAATTAATTGCAGCTGGACATAACGGGAAATTACATACAATAGGTTATTTTGCGCCTCTGGTTGCAGGAATTCTTTTGTTGTATCGCAAAAAATATATTGCAGGTTTTGTTTTAACTACGCTATTTATGGGACTACAACTACAAGCGAATCACATCCAAATGACATTCTATTTGTTTTTAGCGATGTTAGTTTTTGCAATTGTTCAATTCATTGATAGTTTAAAAAAGAAAGAATTACCAGATTTCTTAAAATCATCTGCATTAGTTGTTCTAGCTGTTATTATTGCTGCAGGATTGAATGCAAATCGATTATTGTCTACTTACGAGTACAGCAAAGAAACGACACGTGGAAAATCTGAGATGACATTGTTGAAAAAGAATTCGAATGGATTAGATCACGATTATATCACTCAATGGAGCTATGGAAAATTAGAAACATTAAATCTTTTTATTCCTAATTTGATGGGTGGTGGTTCGCAAACAAATCCAGAAGATTTAAAAAATTATACATCAGAATTACAAAATACGCAATATAGTCTTGGTGAAGACGAGTTCAATCAGCAAGTTTTTCAAGCGGTAGCAAGTCAGCCGAGAAGTGCATATTGGGGAGATCAGCCAGGAACTTCTGGTCCAGCTTATCAAGGAGCTGTAGTTGTATTTTTATTTATTATCGGAATTTTTATGGTTCGAGGAAATTATTCGACCTATAAAAAATGGTTAGTTGGCGCAACAATTCTAAGTTTCATTTTGGCTTGGGGTAAAAATTTACCTTTCGTAACCAATTTATTCATCGATTATTTCCCGATGTATGATAAGTTTCGTGCAGTTTCGTCAATCTTAGTAATTGCTGAATTCACAATGCCTTTCTTAGCCATTTTAACGTTATATTATTTCTTTAATTCTGATGAGTCTGATGATTTCAAAAAGAAAGTACTTTATATAGCTGGTGGTTCTACGGTTGGTGTTTTAATCATTTTCTTCTTATTTGGTGGAATGATTTTCCCATTTACATCAGAGAATGAACGTTTAATGACAGAACAATTAATCGGACAAATTCAGCAAGCTAATCCAAATGCAATAGGACTTTGGGATGGATTGATTAAACGATTAGATGAAGCATTAATTCAAGATAGAATTTCAATGTTTAAAGCGGATACAGTTCGCACATTGATTTTTGTTTTGTTAACAATGGCTTTGTTATTGGCGTATTTATTCAAGTTTATCAAAAAAACAATTATTGTTATTTTAGCGATTGGAGCATTAGCTTTTATTGATGGTTTTACGGTGAACAAAAGATATTTGAACGAAGATAATTTTGTATCAAAATATATTGTAGATAATCCTTTTCCAACAGAAATGTCGCCTCGTTTACAAACCGAAGCAGAAAACAATAATAATGTAGCGCAAATAGCTTACAAGGTTCCGTTGAATAATTTATTATCGAACATATCAAAACAAGATAAATCACATTTCCGTGTTTACAATACAGTTTTGAGCACTTTTAATGAAGCAGGTACTTCATATTTTGTTCCTTCAATTGGTGGTTATCACGCAGCAAAATTAGGAAAATACCAAGATGTTGTAGATATCTATTTTTCTCAAGATCCGCAATTAAAAAAATACGGAATCAAAGATGAAACAGGTTTGATCAATGTATTGAATATGATGAATACAAAATACATTATTCATGGAAGTCCAACTGAGCCACAAGTACAGCAAAATCCTACAGCTTTAGGAAGTGCTTGGTTAGCTTCAAATATTAAATGGACAGAAAATGCGAACGATGAAATTTTAGCTATAAATTCTACATCAGTTAACAATACGGTTATTTTACGTAAAGATTTGGTTGAGAATAAAAGCTTGAATGTTTCAGCTGATGCTAATGCGAAAATAGAATTGGTTGATTATTCACCAATAAAAATGACGTACAAATCGTCTTCAAATACTGATCAGATTGCTGTTTTTTCAGAAGTTTATTATCCACATGGATGGATTGCAACGGTAGACGGAAAAGAAGTTCCGATCGAGAAAGCAAATTACGTATTACGTGCAGTTCCTGTACAGAAAGGAAATCATACAATTGTGATGGAATTTAAACCACAAGTTATTTCTACTGGAAATATGATTGTGATTGTTTCAAATATTTTACTTTTAATCGTTGTGGCTGGAGGGATTTATTTGGGATACAAAAAATGTTCTACAAAAGAGAATTTAAACTTAGCCACTGAAAAGGCTTAACTTTAGAATGAAAAAAATATTAATCATCACCTATTACTGGCCTCCTGCGGGAGGTCCTGGTGTTCAAAGATGGTTGAAATTCACAAAATATCTTCCTGAATTTGGATATGAAACCTATGTTTATATTCCAGAAAATCCTTCTTATCCAATTCTTGATGAAACTTTAGCCAAGGATATTAATCCAAAAGTTAAAATCGTCAAGAATAAAATTTGGGAACCTTATCAGCTAGCAGAAAAACTGAATCCAAAAAATAAAGCTTACAAAGGTGGACATTTCGAGAAAAAAGAAAATCAATCTTTTATGTCGAAGTTGTCGGTTTTTGTACGAGGAAATTTCTTTATTCCAGATGCGCGAAAGTTTTGGGTAAATTCTTCTGCTGAATTTTTAAAAGACTTTTTACAAAAAGAAAATATAGATACTATTGTAACTTCTGGTCCGCCCCATAGTTTACATTTGATCGGTTTGAAATTGAAAAAACAATTACCAAATCTTAAATGGTTAGCTGATTTTAGAGATCCTTGGACGCAGATTAGTTATCACAAAGAATTGAAATTAACGTCTTGGGCTGCCAAAATACACGAAGATTTAGAGCGGGAAGTGATGCAAAAAGCAGATGTTGTTTTAGCAACAAGTTATGCAGATGGCGAAAATTTCAAAAAAATTGGAGCAAAGCGAGTTGAAGTGATTACAAACGGTTTTGAAGCAGTAAAGCAACAAATAGAGAAAGATCAAAATCACTTTCATTTGACATATTCTGGAGGTCTGGAAATGCTTAGAAATCCAATTGCTTTGTGGAAAGCTTTAGCTGAAATTAGTAACGAAAATCAGTCTTTCAGAGAAGATTTTAAACTTAATTTTTATGGTTCTTTGGCTGATGATGTCAAACAAACAATTCTTGAACAAGGTTTACAACATAATTTAATTGTTCATGGCTATGTTTCGCACCAAGAATCATTGAATGCGATAAATTCTGCGAATATTTTAATCTTAACAAACTTTGATAATGTTGCTTCAAAAGGAATTATTCCAGGTAAATTATTTGAATATATGGCAACAGGAAATCCAGTTTTAGCCATTGGGCCTGCTGATGCTGATGTTGAAAAAATACTTCAAAAAACCAAAGCAGGAGATTATTTTAGTCATCAACAAGTTGGAGAAATCAAAGCATTTATTCTTTCTATTTACAATCAATGGTTAAGAAATCCAAACCAAAAATTTGAAACAAACGAAGAAGAAGTACAACAATTCAATCGCAAGAATTTAACTAAAAAGTTGGTAGAAGTGGTAGATGGATTATAAGGAATATATTTTTTAACAATATTATCTAAATATTTCTGTTTAAGGGTTATATTTAATTTTAATTAAAGATTAATTCATGAAGAGGTATTTATTGATTTTGTTTTTATTTGTTAATATTGTTCAAACTTTTGCTCAGCTTGATACAAAGCATTGGTTTGCACCAATGATGGATAGAACAGGTAATCCTTATCCAAATCAAAAGATATATTTATCTACAAATAGAACAACTCCTTTCGAAGTAAAGATATACAATGATAATGTTATAATCGGTAAAATAACAATTAGTAAAGGAAATCCTGGTGTTTATAATATTCCAAGATCTTATATAATTACTCAAGATCAACGAGATATGTTTAAACCAGTGAAAAAAGGATTATTCTTAGAAGCTGATTATGCATATTTTGCAAATCTCAGATTTTCTGTAGCTCAACACGCAGAAATTGTAACATCTAAAGGGAGAGCAGGTATAGGAAATTTGTTTTATACAGTTATGGCTCCTATAGAAACTTACAATGAGATTTTAAATTTTATGACAAGTGTTTTAGCTACTGAAGATAATACAACTATTAAAATTTCAAACTTTAATCCAAATGTAGTATTTAGTGATGGTATAAGTAGAACTGAATTTAATATACTACTAAATAAAGGTGAGTCTTATATTATAGATGGTACAGGTAATAACAATAGAAATTTCACTGGATTTATAGGAGCTAAAATAGAATCTGATAAACCTATTTCTGTAACTAATGGAAATTTTAATGGACAATATGCAGGCTATTTTCCGAATAGCTCAGATATCTTAATGGATCAAAATGTGCCAGTTTCTCAGTTAGGAAATGAATTTGTTCTAGTAAAAGGTTTAGGTAATCTTGGTAGTAATATGGAAGGAGCAATTATTGTTGCAACAGAGGATAACACAGAGATATATGTTAATAATGAATCAACTCCGCTTACAACTATAAATGAAGGTCAATACTATATTGTAAACGAAAATAAATATATTAATCAGGGTAAAAATCACTTTAATTTATATATTCAATCGACTCATAAAGTTTATGTTTATCAACTTTTAGGCGGAAGTAATGAGCGAAATATCGAAGCTACAGGAGGTATTAATTTTATTCCAGCTTTAAATTGTTTTTTACCAAAATCAATCGATGAAATCGGATTGATAGATGAAAATGAGATTTATTTAGTAAAAGAAGGTGGAAGCTCTTATTATTCTATTAAAAACGTACCGACAAAACTTAATTTAATAACAGAAAAAGGAGCTATACTTACTGTAAATGGTCTAGTACCTAATTCTAATTATGGTCCATTTGATTTGATTGGTACAACAAATTGGGTTACTTATGGAATTCCTGATGTAAAAGGAAATATTACAATAAAATCAGACAAAGCAGTAACTGGAGGAATTACAGCAGGGAGTGAAGCAGCAGGTTATGGAGGTTTTTTTGCAGGCTTACCAACTAAACCTAAAATTGTCGCAGACGGATGTTTTCCTGATGTAGTATTAACTGTAACACCAGATATTTACGAAACTTATCAATGGTTTGAAAATGGAGTTGCAATTCCAGGAGCTAATAGTGTAAGCTATAAGCCGACAAAATTGGGAGATTACTCGGTAGAAGTAACAATAGGTACCTGTCCTCCATTAAAAGATGAGTATAAATTAAGAACATGTTCTGATGAGTCTGAAATAACATTAGAAACTTGTGGTACAACTCCTATTGATATCATTCCTAAGTTTACAAAATCAACGCAAATTATTAATTTTAGTGCAACGCAAATTCTTGAGAAACCTACAAAAGGTAATGTCACTATAAACACAACAACAGGAGTTATAACTTACACACCAAATAGAGGTCAAAAGGGCTACGATGAATTTAAATATATAATTTACGGAATAGATAAGTTTGAAGATAGTGAAATCGTAACAATTAAAATTTCAATTGATGAACTATTTGTAAACAATGACACGGTTTATGCGTGTAATGTAGGTGGAATAGGAGAGTTTAATCTTACTGAAGCAAATATTACTTCTTATCCAGATGTTACAATAACTTATTATCCAACAAAGATAGATGCTGAAAATGAAATATTGATTAATGAAATAAAAGATTTTGAGAATTACAAATCTTTACCAAATAGGAAAGTTTATGCAGTTGTAAAAAATAAAACAGGCTGTAAAGAAATAGCTGAAATAAATTTAGAATTTTTTCCTTTTCCTCAAATAGATCTTACAAAATATCAGACAACTTATTGCGGAAGTAAGATGAATATTAATCTTGATGAAATCATTCAACAAATTTTTTCTAATCGAGAATTTTTTACTGTTAAATATTATTTAAATGAGCAAGATGCATTAGATGGGAATTTAAATACTATTAATTCTCAAAATGTATTTACTTCAGACACAAAAGTCTTTGTAAGGATAGAAACGACTAAAGGATGTCAACCAGAGATTGTAATGTTAGAATTTAAATTTGGTGAAAAAGTAAAATTAAATCAAGAGATATTACCTGTCGATGCTTGTGATAATGACTTTGATGGAATTTATACATTTAATTTAAGCTCATACATTTTAGGAGGATTTGTAAATGATTACAATTATGACTATAAATTTTTTGAATCTTTCGAAGATGCTGAAAATAATGTAAATTCTATTAATCCAATTCAAGAAGTAAATAGATCAAAAACATTTTATGTAAGATTTGAACAAGCAGGTTTATGTTTTTCTATTGGTATTATTGAGGTTTTTGTTTCAAAACCAGAACTTTCTACAACTCTAAAAGATGTAATTATTTGTCCTAATACTAAAACAATTTTAGATGCAGGCAATAATTATTTACAATATAATTGGAGTACAGGAGAAACGACTCAAACCATAGAAGTAGAAAGTGGAGATTATTCAGTCGAACTTTTTTCGAAAGAAGGATGTCCTTATACACATCATATAAAAGTTTCAAATTTTCAATTACCAAACATAGTTTTAATAAAAACAGTTAATGGTCGAGCAGAGATTATTGTCGACTCAGGAAATCCTCCGTACAAATATTCGTTGAATGGAATAGATTGGCAAGATTCTAATATTTTTTCACCTCTAAAAAATGGAACGTACACAGTCTACGTAATTTCATCAGACAATTGTACTCCAGTTCAAAAACAGTTTTCTATCAATCATATACCAAACTTTATAACGCCAAATAATGATGGATATAATGACACATGGAAAGTTCGATTTAATGGATATAAGAATGTGATTGTTCAAATTTTTGATCGATATGGATCAATAATAAAAGATGAGCAAGTAAATGATGAATATTCTTGGGACGGGAAAAAGAATGGATTTATAGTACCATCAGATAGTTATTGGTATAGAATAAAACTTAATGATAAAGAAATAATTACAGGAAATGTAACTGTTAAGAATAAATAGAATATTTTAACAACCTCATAATTATTAACTTCAAAATAGTGTAACTCGATAAAATATTTTAATAAAATATCAAAATCTAACATTCGTCATAAGTGGATTGAATAAATTTTACCTAAATTTATTATTGAAAAAATATAAACCACAGAAAAATGAATGACAATCGTAAGAAAGATGCATTGAATTACCATTCAATGGGTCAACCCGGAAAGATTGCAGTAGTGCCTACAAAACCTACGAATACACAACGTGATTTATCGCTTGCGTATTCGCCAGGTGTTGCGGAGCCATGTTTAGAGATTGAAAAAGATCCAGAAAATGCGTATAAATACACGGCTAAAGGAAATTTAGTTGCGGTAATTAGTAATGGAACAGCCGTTCTAGGTTTAGGAGATATAGGTGCAGTAGCTTCTAAACCAGTGATGGAAGGAAAAGGACTTTTATTTAAAATTTTTGCAGATATAGATGTTTTTGATATCGAATTGGACACAAAGAATGTTGACGAATTTATCAATACTGTAAAAGCTTTAGAACCAACATTTGGAGGAATTAATCTTGAAGATATAAAAGCGCCTGAGTGCTTTGAGATTGAAAAACGATTAAAAGCTGAAATGAATATTCCTGTGATGCATGATGATCAACACGGAACAGCAATTATTTCTGGTGCCGCTTTAATTAATGCATGTGAGTTACAAGGGAAAGATATTTCTAAAGTTAAAATTGTTGTAAATGGAGCTGGTGCAGCTGCTATTTCGTGTACAGGAATGTATATTTCTGTTGGTGCAACAAAAGAGAATATCGTCATGTTAGATAGTAAAGGAGTAATTCGTTCTGATCGTGATAACCTTGATGCTTCTAAGGCTGAATGGGCAACAGATCGTGATATTTCTACTTTAGCTGATGCTGTAAAAGATGCAGATGTTTTCATTGGATTATCGGCAGCAGATGTTTTGTCGGCAGAAATGTTAAATACAATGGCGGAAAATCCAATTGTGTTGGCAATGGCAAATCCAAATCCAGAGATTGCGTATGATTTAGCTGTTTCTACTCGTCAAGATATCATCATGGGAACTGGTCGTTCTGATTATCCAAATCAAGTGAATAATGTTTTAGGATTTCCATACATTTTTAGAGGAGCATTAGATGTTCGTTCAACAACAATCAACGAGGAAATGAAAATTGCTGCTGTTCGTGCAATTGCAGAATTAGCAAAAGAACCAGTTCCGGAAGTTGTGACGCAAGCATACAATAATCATTCAATCAAATTTGGAAAAGATTATATTATTCCAAAACCGAATGATCCACGTTTGTTACCAGAAGTTTCGGCTGCGGTTGCAAAAGCTGCGATTGAAACTGGAGTGGCTAAAAATATTATTACTGATTTCGAAGAATATAAATTGTCGTTAATTAAGCGAATCGGAAAAGAAAGTACGATTATGCGTAATTTGACCCAAACTGCGAAGTCAAATCCAAAACGTGTTGTTTTTGCAGAAGGAGATCGTTTCGAAATTCTACGTGCAGCACAAATTGTAAAGGAAGAAAAAATTGCTATTCCGATTATTTTAGGAAAGAAAAATAAAATTCAACAAATGATCAAAGATTATGCGTTGGATTTAGAAGATGTAGAAATTGTTGATACAAACGCAGAAGAAGATTCAGAACGTTTCAATCAATTTGTAGATTTTGTTTACAATAAACGTCAACGAAAAGGTGTTTCTAAATCGGATGCGAAAAAAATGTTACGAGATCGTAATTATTTTGGATCGTGTATGATTGAATTTGGTTATGCTGATGCAATGATTTCGGGAATGACGAAAAACTATTCGCAAGCAATTCGACCAGCTTTAGAATTAATTGGAGCAGAACAAGGACAGAAAGTTGCGAGTATGTATATGATGTTAACCGAAAAAGGACCAATTTTCTTAGGAGATACAACGGTTAATATGGATCCAACTTCTGAGGATTTAGTGAATATTACACTTCAATTTAATGAAACAATCAAGAAGTTTAAAATTGAGCCGAAAATTGCATTGTTATCATATTCTAATTTTGGATCAAATAAAGGCGAAACAGCTTCTAAAGTTCAGAATGCAGTGAATTATTTACATCAAAATCATCCTGATGTTTTAGTTGATGGTGATATTCAAGCAAATTTTGCAGTGAATAAAGAGAAATTACAAAGTAATTTTCCGTTTTCTAAATTAGCAGGAACATATGCGAATACATTAGTTTTCCCAAATCTAGAATCAGCTAATATTTCGTATAAATTGTTACAAGAATTAGGGAATATAGAAGCGGTTGGACCAATTTTAATCGGTATGAAAAAACCAATTCATTTACTTCAATTAGACAGTACAGTTCGCGAAATTGTGAATATGGTGACCATTGCTGTAATTGATGCACAACAACATCGATGAAATGAATTAAAATAAACAAAAAAAGCCTCGCAATGCGAGGCTTTTCTATTTGATAAATGAAATTCTATTATTTAACTTCTTCGAAGTCTACATCTTCAACACCATCATTTTTTGCTTGACCTTGATCAGCTCCTGGTTGAGCTTGTGCACCACCTTCTTGACCTTCGTTCATTGCAGCATAAATTTCTTGTGAAGCAGCATTCCAAGCTGTATTTAATTTTTCCATAGAAGCATCAATTGCAGCAACGTCTTGAGCAGCGTGAGCAGATTTTACTTCAGCTAAAGCTTCTTCAATTGGTTGTTTTTTATCAGCAGGGATTTTATCTCCGTATTCAGTTAATTGTTTTTCTGTTTGGAAAATTAAAGAATCTGCAGCATTTACTTTTTCAATTTTGTTTTTTGCTTCTTCGTCTTTTGCAGCGTTTTCTTGTGCTTCTTTTTTCATTCTTTCAATATCAGCATCAGATAATCCAGATGAAGCTTCAATTTTGATTGATTGCTCTTTTCCTGTTCCTTTATCTTTTGCAGATACACTTAAGATACCATTCGCATCAATATCAAATGTTACTTCGATTTGAGGAACACCTCTTTGTGCTGGTGGAATATCTACTAAGTCAAAACGACCGATTTCTTTGTTATCGTTGAATAATGGACGCTCTCCTTGACCAATTCTTAATGTTACTGCTGGTTGGTTATCAACTGCAGTTGAGAAAACCTCAGATTTTTTAGTTGGAATTGTAGTATTTGCTTCGATTAATTTTGTGAATACTCCTCCTAAAGTTTCGATACCTAAAGATAATGGTGTAACGTCTAATAATAATACGTCTTTTACATCACCTGTTAATACACCTCCTTGGATAGCTGCACCAATTGCAACAACTTCGTCTGGGTTAACACCTTTAGATGGTTTTTTACCAAAGAATTTTTCTACTTCTTCTTGGATTTTTGGCATACGTGTAGATCCACCAACTAAGATAACTTCGTCGATATCGTTGATTGATAATCCTGCATCAGATAACGCTTTTTTACAAGGCTCCATAGAACGACGTACTAAATCTTCTGTTAACTGATCAAATTTAGAACGAGTTAAAGTTTCTACTAAGTGTTTTGGTCCTGTTTCGTTTGCTGTAACGTATGGTAAATTAATTTCTGTTTGAGCAGAAGAAGATAATTCGATTTTAGCTTTTTCAGCAGCTTCACGTAAACGTTGTAAAGCCATTGCGTCTTTTTTCAAATCTACACCTTCTTTCGCTTGGAATTCAGAAGCTAACCAATTGATGATTGCATCATCAAAATCATCACCTCCTAAGTGCGTATCACCGTTTGTAGATAATACTTCGAATACACCGTCACCTAATTCAAGGATAGATACGTCAAAAGTACCACCACCTAAATCGTAAACAACGATTTTTTTATCTGAGTTTGCTTTGTCTAATCCGTAAGCTAATGCAGCAGCAGTAGGCTCGTTGATAATACGTTCTACTTTAAGACCTGCAATTTCACCAGCTTCTTTTGTTGCTTGACGTTGAGCATCGTTAAAATAAGCAGGTACAGTAATTACCGCTCTTGATACTTCTTGTCCTAAATAATCTTCAGCAGTTTTTTTCATTTTTTGTAAAATCATTGCTGAGATTTCTTGTGGAGTATAGTTACGTCCATCAATATCAACTGCTGGCGTATCATTGTTTCCTTTTACAACTGAATAAGGAACACGACCGATTTCATCTGCATCATTATTAAATTTAGTTCCCATGAAACGTTTAATAGAATAAATCGTTTTCTTTGGGTTTGTTACAGCTTGACGTTTTGCTGAATCACCAACTTTAATTTCACCTCCTTCTACGAATGCTACGATAGATGGAGTAGTTCTTTTACCTTCTGCATTTGGGATTACAACTGGCTCGCTACCTTCCATTACAGAAACACAAGAGTTCGTTGTACCTAAGTCGATTCCGATTATTTTGCTCATATTGTTTAGTTATTTTTTATATTATTAATGATTTATTTTAAACTTTTACACATCATCAAAAATGATGCTACATCCATAATAGTCAATCTTTGTGCCAACGTAGAAAATGGTGACATCCCAATTTTTAAAATGTCATGTTGTCAGATTATGAAGAGTAAATCAGGTTTGAGCAGAAAAAATCGTCAGTTTTTGGATTGATAAAATGTCAGCGTTAAATTATACTTAAACTTTATCTCAATCTCATGCTTACCCAATTTTACTTCCGTTTTCTACTTTTCGTTCAGGATTTAGAAGAATTACGTCGTTATTATTTCCATAAACACCCATTACAAGACATTCACTCATAAAAGTGGCAATTTGCTTTTTCGGAAAGTTTACAACAGCCATTATTTGTTTTCCAATCAATTCTTCTTTGGAATAAAGTGATGTAATTTGTGCCGAACTTTTCTTGATTCCTAATGGACCAAAATCTATTTCTAATTGATAAGCAGGATTTTTTGCTTTAGGAAAATCATTTACACTGATAATTGTTCCAATTCTCATATCAACTTTCTCGAAATCTTGCCAAGAAATTGTTTCAGTATTATTTTCAGATTTTAGTTCTTCTTTTGGTTTATTTTCTTTGTTGTAAATAGCTTGTATAATTTTTTCTAAATCAGTTTTTTCATCCACATATTTCGTTTTCATGTCATCAGGCATTCGATTGTAATACGTCAACGCTTTTTCGCCAAATTGTTTGATATAAAAATCTGTCAGTTTAGGAACATCAGGAAATCGTTTATGAAAAATCATTTCTGTATAGGCTTGCCATTCGCGTTCTTCACGTAATTCGATTTGGTTTTCACCCGAACGTTGAAAAACGTGCATCATTTCGTGCATCAAAACATTAGAAAGTAAAACCATATCAAAGTCCAAAATATTGCGAGGAACACGAATTGTAATCCCAGTTTTTTCTTCACCTTCAGCAGTTAGCAGAAAACCTTTTGGATCGATTTCTTCTCGAAATGTAAAACCTGTAAAAGCACTATGTTTTAATTTCAATTCATCCAAAATTTCGTACAATGCTTCAACGATTAAGTGATTATTTTTTAAATAATTTATTCTTTCTTTAAATTTTTCTGTAATCATAGGTTTTTGCGCTTATTTATCAAATATATAATCTTATTTTTGATATGTTTTAAAAATGACTATGAAGAAATTAGTACTATTGCTTGGCTTGATATCGATAACAACACATGCACAAGTTCTTAATCACAAACAAGAGTTTACACGACAAGATTCACTTCGAGGAACTAATAATGAATTCCGAAATTGGTGGGATGTAAAAAAATATAAGGTAAGTGTAGAACCAAATTTTGATTCAAAATTTATCAAGGGAAAAACAACCATTACATTTGATAAAACAGCTCCTCAAAAATCAGATTTAATCCAAATCGATTTGCAAGATCCGATGATAGTTTCGGCAGTAAAATTGAATGGAAAGAAAATTTCTGATTTTAAACGTGACGGAAATGTTTATTTTATTAATGTCGGAAAAAATATCAAGAATACTTCAAATCAATTAGAATTAGAATATAACGGAAATCCTCGTGTTGCAGTGAGAGCACCTTGGGATGGCGGTTGGATTTTTGCAAAAGACGCAAAAGGACGCGATTGGATGTCTGTTGCTGTACAAGGTTTGGGCGCAAGTGCTTGGTTTCCGAACAAAGACTATTTGGGTGATGAGCCAGATAATGGAATGGAATTGGAAATTATTACGCCAAAAGATTTTGTAGGAGTAGGGAATGGACGATTAGTTTCTAAGAAAGAGAAAAATGGTAAAACAACTTCTACGTGGAAAGTTGTTAATCCAATCAATAATTATAATATCATTCCTTATATCGGACATTATGTCAACTTTAAAGATACTTACGATGGCGAAAAAGGTAAATTAGATTTAGATTATTATGTATTAGATTATAATTTAGACAAAGCAAAATCGCAGTTTGAACAAGCTAAAATGATGTTGAAAAGTTTCGAGCATTGGTTTGGACCTTATGCTTTTTACGAAGATTCATTTAAAATTGTAGAAGCACCGCATTTGGGAATGGAACATCAATCGGGGATTGCATATGGAAATAAATTCGAGAATGGTTATTTAGGTCGTGATTTATCAGGTTCTGGTTGGGGATTGAAATGGGATTTTATTATTGTACACGAAGCTGGTCACGAATGGTTCGGAAATAATATCACAGAGAAAGATGTGGCAGATATGTGGATTCACGAAGCATTTACGGCTTATTCGGAAACTTTGTTCACAGAAACTTATTATGGAAAAGAAGCTGCAAACGAATATGTACGTGGAACGAGAAAGGCAATCCAAAATGATATTCCAATTATCGGTATTTATGGTGTAAATCAAGAAGGAAGTGGTGACATGTACTACAAAGGTGCAAATATGATTCATACACTTAGAACTTGGATGAATAACGACGAAAAATTCAGACAAATGTTGCGTGGATTAAACAAAGAATTTTATCATCAAACTGTAACGACAGAACAAATCGAAAACTATATAGCGAAATTTTCTGGATTAGATTTAAACGCTTTTTTCAATCAATATTTAAGAACAGTTAAAGTTCCTACTTTAGAACTTAAACAAAATGGAAATAAAGTTGAATATCGTTATACAAATGTGGTGGATGGATTTACGATGCCTTTGCGATTGAAAGATTCTGATTTAACCATTAATCCAACTTCAAATTGGCAAACGATTAATCATTCAACGATTACAAAAGTGATTGATGTAACGATTAATCCAAATTATTATATTGAAGTTAGTAAATTGTAAATCGAACTTCGAAAAACTTAATTCATAAAATATTCCAAACAAATATCATCGGTTATTGAATGATGAAATTATAAATTTGTGACATGAAAAAATACATTGCATACGCAATCTTAACAGGATTATTGCTAACAGCTGGTTGGCCCTCGCACGGTTTTCCATTGTTATTATTTATAGGATTTGTACCCTTGATGTTGGCAGAACATCAAATAACGCAACGTGCAGAATTCAAGAAAAAAGGACGTAAAATTTTCGGACTTTCATATTTAGCTTTTTTTATTTGGAATGCGATTGTAATTTGGTGGTTACATTATGCACAAGAAACAAATGTAAATGGCGATTTACAAAATTCGTGGAGCGCTTATTTAATTCCTGTAGTAGCAAATTCCTTGTTTATGTCAATTGTGTTTCAATTGTATCATGTTGTCAAAACAAAAGCAGGAAATTTGTATGGACTGATTTTTCTTCCCGCAATTTGGATGAGTTTTGATAAACTAACCTTGAATTGGGAATTGACTTGGCCATGGTTTAACCTTGGAAATGGGTTTGCTAAATATTACGAATGGGTGCAATGGTACGAGTATACAGGAACTTTTGGTGGAGCACTTTGGATTTGGTTAGTTAATATTACGGTATTCTATTATTTGACAGCTTATATTAATAAGAAAGAGATGAGATACCTAAACAAATTAGGTATTTATGCTGGTTTATTAATAGCTGTGCCAATTGGGATTTCATACATTATATATGCAAATTATGAGGAGAAAGGAAAAGCGCTTGATGTGTTAGTTCTTCAACCAGATTTGGATCCATATAATGAGAAATACATGAAAGATGGATTGCAGATTTATGATGAATTGAAACAATTGGCATTGAAAAATATTCAGCCAAAAACTCAATTCGTTGTTGCTCCAGAAACAGCTGTTCCAGGATCATCTGCTTTAATTTTTGATAATATGTACAATGATTTGATTGTACAAGATATTCAACAATGGACAAGTACTAAAAAAGATTTACATTTTGTGACAGGTGCATCAATTATGCGAATTTATCCGATGGAATCTTTAGCATCAGAAACTGCCTCTGTAATGAAAGATGGAATCACATGGTATGACGCCTATAATTCAGCTTTACAGATTGGTGGAAACGATTCGATAGAAGTTTATCATAAGAGCAAATTAGTACCTGGAGTAGAAATTTTTCCATATCGTAACTATTTAATGCCAATTATTGGAGAATTTATGCTTAACTTTGGCGGCACAACAAAAACGTTGGGGATTCAACCTCATCGTTCTGTTTTCAAGAATAAAGCAAACACCGCTATTGTTGCTCCGGTTATATGTTACGAATCTATTTACGGAGACTATACAACAGAATATGTGAGAGAAGGTGCAAATGTTATATTCACAATGACCAACGATTCTTGGTGGGGCTCTACCGATGGTCATCGTCAATTGCTATTATATGGTAATTTGAGAGCTATTGAAAATAGACGCGCTATTGTTAGATCTGCAAATTCAGGTATTTCGGCTTTCGTTAATCAGCGAGGAGATATAATGAAGTCTTTACCATATGGAGAGCAGGGTGCTTTAAATGGTACAATTCTGATGAATAGTGAATTAACGTTTTATACAAAGTATGGTGACGTCATCGCGAGAATAGCTTTATTGGTAATGGGTATTATCTTAGCTTATACTCTTGCGCAGAAGTTGTTATACAAACAAAATAAGAAGAAAATATAAAATTAATAACCTAAAGAGTTGTATAAGTAATATTTAATTTGTTACTTTGCACTCCGTTTAAAATAGGACAATACAAAATAAGATGTCAAACATTTGTCAAATTACAGGTAAGAGAAGATTAGTAGGAAACAATGTTTCTCATGCTAATAATAAAACAAAACGCACTTTTGAAGTGAATTTGTTCAAAAAGAAATTTTTTATGCCAGAAGCTGGTGAGTGGATTACTTTAAAAGTTTCTGCACACGGTTTAAAAACAATCAACAAATTAGGAGTTGATGAGGCTGTTAGACGTGCACGTAAAGAAGGTTTAATCAAATAATTTAAGACACCATGGCAAAAAAAGGAAACAGAGTACAGGTTATTTTAGAATGTACAGAGCATAAAGAAAGTGGTATGCCAGGAATGTCTCGTTATATCACAACTAAAAACAAAAAAAATACTCCAGATCGTATTGAGTTGAAAAAATTCAACCCAGTATTGAAAAAGTATACAATTCACAAGGAGATCAAATAATAAAATTTTAGACGATGGCAAAAAAGACAGTAGCAACCCTACAAACAGGGTCTAAAAAAATGACCAAAGTAATCAAAATGGTAAAATCTCCTAAATCTGGAGCTTACGTATTTGTTGAAAAAGTAGTTAACGCTGACGAAGCAGAAGCTTTCTTCGCGAAATAATTTGTTTATTTGTTAGCTTAACAAAAAAATATTAAGGTTAATTGAGCTGCCTCGTTTTTAGGCGGCTTTTTTATTTCCTTATATTTTATGTATCTTCGTACAAAATTTTAAGAAATTTAGCTTTTAATGAGTTGGTTCAAAAAGATATTAGGTAAAGAAAGCAAAGAAAAATTAGATGAAGGTCTTGAGAAATCGAAGTCTTCATTTTTTGATAAAATTAGTCGTGCTGTTGTTGGTAAATCCAAAGTAGACGATGAGGTTTTAGATGATTTAGAAGAAGTGCTTATTTCTTCTGACGTTGGCGTAGAAACGACAATAAAAATTATTCGCCGAATCGAAGAACGCGTGGAGCGTGATAAATACGTTTCAACTTCTGAATTAGATTTGATTCTTCGTGAAGAAATTGCTGGTTTACTTTCTGAAAATAATATAGAAGATACAAATGGTTTTGCTATTCCTAAAAAAGACGTGCCATATGTCATTATGGTTGTTGGAGTAAATGGTGTGGGTAAAACTACAACAATAGGTAAATTAGCATCTCAGTTCAAATCTCAAGGGTTAAAAGTAGTTCTTGGAGCGGCAGATACGTTTCGTGCAGCTGCGGTAGATCAGTTAGTGATTTGGTCAGAGCGTGCAGGAGTGCCAATTGTAAAACAAGCAATGGGATCAGATCCAGCTTCGGTCGCGTTTGATACTATTCAATCGGCAGTTGCTCAAAATGCAGATGTTGTTTTGATTGATACAGCAGGTCGTTTGCATAATAAAGTAAATTTGATGAACGAGTTAACAAAAATAAAACGTGTCATGCAAAAGGTTATTCCAGATGCGCCACACGAAGTTTTGTTGGTGTTAGATGGTTCAACAGGTCAAAATGCTTTCGAACAAGCCAAACAATTTACTCAAGCAACAGAAGTTTCAGCTTTAGCTGTTACAAAATTAGATGGAACAGCAAAAGGAGGAGTGGTGATTGGTATTTCTGATCAATTTCAGATTCCAGTAAAATACATCGGTGTTGGTGAAGGAATCAATGATTTACAAGCTTTCAATAAAATGGAGTTTGTCGATTCTTTTTTCAAACGAAATAATTAAGAAATTCAATTTCAACCAAAATATAAATCCTTCAAGCAAAACTTGAAGGATTTTTTTGTTAGCAAACTTTATCCGTTTTTAATCATTTAAGTTTTTTAAAGATTTGGTTTGTATTATTATTATTATTATTATTATTGATGTAATTAACGTTGATTGAGAAAGTTATAGGTTGCAAACTATAATAATTGTTAAAAACTTAAAATTACATTAAAATGAAAAAAATCTTATTAATGGGTGCATTTGCACTTTTTGGATCATTCGCTATGGCAAATGAAATATCTGAAATGAAAGAAGTTAGAACAGAAATAATTACAGAAACAGCTGTTGATGGAAGTGTTCTTGTAATAACAAGGGTGTATGGATGTAATGGAGAACTTTTAGGTAGTTTCTCTGAAACTGTACCTTGTCCAACTTGTGAAGGAGCTAATATCAAAGTTACTTCTATAACAGTTTGTTTTCCTCCTGTAGTATATTCATTCCCAGAACCAGAAAGATAGATTAATAATAATAAATAATAAAGGTAAATAAATATAAATTTATTTACTTTAATTTATATTTTACATATGAAAAAAATACTTTTAATTAAATTATTATTACTTTTTGTAATTATAAACGCTCAAACAAATAATTTGGTAGAATATACGATTACAACTAAGCAAGGGGTTAAAGATATGATGAGCGAATATTTAATCTTTAATGATACAGAATTGTATTATGTTAACCTAACGAATAAGGATAATCTAAATTATGAAGAAGAAAAGTTAGCTAAAAATATTTATAATCTTGAACCAATTTATGTCAACTTAAAGACGGATAGTCTTTTTCAAGAAAGAATTGGTATTTTTAAGAAGAATAGCGGAAATTATTCACGTTTTATTTTAGGAGAAAAGAAACCTATTATAAATTGGAAGATTACCAAAGAATCTCAAAAAATATTAGGTTATACAACTTATAAAGCAACAACAACTTTTAGAGGAAGAGATTATATTGCTTGGTTTTCGCCAGAGTTTCCGTACAATTATGGACCATGGAAACTGGGAGGATTACCAGGTTTAATCCTTAAAGTAGAGAATGAACTTTTTGATTATGATGCAAAGCGGATTGTTCTTAATTCAGATAAAATACCAACACTTCCAGCTTTGAAATCTTATTCAAGTGCTAAACATATATATCCGCTAAAACAATCAATAGAATTTGAAAACAATTGGTTAAATTTTTTGAAAAGTAATTTATTAGCAAGTCTTCCTGCGGGATCTAAAGTAACAGAATCTCCTTTGAGAAAAGACGTAAGAGAATTTTCTATTGATTAATAAAACAATCATATTAATATTTTTTATATTCTTGTCATCTAATTTATTTAGTCAAATAAAAGGCTTAGTAAAGGATGATAAAGGAATTGCTGCGTCTGGTGCAAATGTAATTGTGTTAGATTCTGTACAAGAAATAGAAACTTTTGCAATTACTAATAGTTCAGGTGAATTTGTTATTTCAGATTTTGTGTTTGGAAATAAAACAATACAAATCAAGAAACCTACTTTTACGCTTTATGAAGAAGATGTTTTGATTGATAAAAAAGAAATCGATTTAGGAACATTCAGCTTACAAAAAGATGACGCTATAAATCTAAAAGAAGTTATTGTAAAATCTACTGATAACTTATACAAAAAAGATACTACAGAATTTGAGGCGTCAAAATATAGAACAGGAAAGGAATTGAATGTAGAGGATTTGATAAAAAATATTCCTGGTGCAACTGTAGATAAAGATGGAAAAATAAAGATTGGAAAAAAAGATGTACAAGCTGTTTTGGTAGAAGGCGATGATTTATTTGATAGAGGTTACGCGCTTTTGACGCAAGCAATGAATGACCAATCTGTTGCTAAAATTCAAGTAATAAACAATCATACCAAAAATAAATTAACAAAAGATATTTATAATTCTGATGCTTTGGCGATAAATTTAATTTTAGATGAAAAAGCAAAAAATCAGTGGAATGGTAGCGCATTACTTTCATCAACAAGTTATATTGAAAACCGTCAACAAGTTCGATTAAATTTGATGAATTTTTCTAAAAAAAGAAAAATCGTAACGCTATTTAATTACAATACAATAGGTTTTGATGAAATGAAAGGAGTTGATTATTTAATCAAAAATCAATTTTCGTCTGCCTATAATTTTGACCAATTAAATGATGTTCAACAATTACCTAATTTAGCAAATTTGTATCAAGATAATTATCAATTTGAAGATAATCGGACAAATTTCAATAATGATAAAATAGGTGTAATTAATTTTATAAATAATCTTAAAACAAGCAAACTACAAGTTTTAGGGATTTATAATAGAATTGAGAAAAATAATTATATCGATGAAATTGAATCTTATAATGACAATGAAACTCAGTTTGTAAATACTCAAAATAGTCATTGGAATAAGAAAATTGATAATTATTATGGTAAAATAGAATGGAATAAAGAGTTAACAAAAAGTTCAAACCTAAATATTACCAATCGTTCATTTTTTTTAGATGAAACAAATAACAATGATTTTTTGTTAAATAACGCATCAATTAATTTGAAAGGCTCTAATGAAACAAATTCGACAGAAACGCAATTTGTTTACACAAATAAAATAGATAGTACAAAATTATTGACAGTTGTTGCAAAACATTTATATCAAAATCGTCCTTATAATTTTACAGAAAATAATCCTGTTTTTGCAGATATTTTTAATAACTCAGATTTAATTAATTTAAATCAAAAGATTAATAATAGACAAAACTATGTTGGATTGAAATCGACATTTTTTAATAAAATTTCTAAGAAGTCAAATTATTATATTAATCTAGGAGCAGAAAATCAGGACATAAATTTAATTTCTAATTTTAGAGGTTTTGATGAGGATTTTACGGCAACCTATTTATTAGAAAACAGTGTAAATAATTTGAAATTTAATCAAACAAAAATTAGTCTTACTCCAAATTTTGAGCGAGAATGGAAGAATTTTAAATTGAAGTCTAGTTTGCCAATCTTATATTATTCAACTTCGATAAGAGAGAATTTATCTATAAAAGAAAATCAGTTTTTTGTTGCACCAGCTATTAACCTTGTTTATGAAAAAAGAAAATTTGGACAATTATCTTTTTCCTATAATTACCAATTAACACCAACTAGCTTTGATGCTTATTATCAAGAATTAATTTACAAAGGAAATCGTCAATTTAGTAGAAATAATCTTTTTAATTATGAAATTTTTGGAGGCTCTAGTTTCAACTTAAATTATAGCAAATCAAAAGGAATGAATACTGGTTATGAAATAGGGTTTATGTATCAAATTCAAAATAAAAGTATTGGATATAACTCTGTTTTCAATCAAAATTTCTCAGTAAATGAACAAACAATAGTTGACGGAATCGAAATTATCAATCCAACATTTATGTACAAATATTTCATCCTTCCAATCAAATCAAAAATTCAATTTAATAGTAATTATTCTATTATTAAAAGTACATCTATTGCTAATGATAATCTTATTCGTAATCAGTTTTCTGTGTTAGTGCTTGGAATGGAAATGAAATCTGGTTTTTCAGGTTTTTGGAATTATGAATTAGGAACAAAATTATCTTTTAATTCTAGTAAAAATAAACTAAATTCATATAGTTACAATAATTTTGATGCGTCTACCAACGTTTATTTTAATATTTCTAAGCAAACGACGTTAGATATTAATTATGAATATTATAATTTCGGAGGTCAAAAACAATCTGCAACTAATTTTTTGGATGTAAAATTGTTTTATCAATTGCAAAAATCTAAAATGAAGTTTTTTGTAAAAGGAAATAATTTGTTTAACACTAAAGAAATAAAACGAACACTTGTAACACCAGTTACAGAAAGATATTTTACACAACGTTTATTACCACTTCATATTCTTTTGGGTGTGAATATTAATTTTTAATAAACTACCTTAATATATTCTTTATAAAACTTTTTACTTTTATTTTCTTTTTTAGAAACAGTTTTTAGAAATTCATTTAAATATTCTCTAAAGGGAGAGTCTTTTGCTAAAGCATCTTGTTTTTTACTTGTTAAAACTTGTATAGCTCCATACATTTCTTCTTCATTTTCAGTACTAGCAGCAATTAGTGTAAACGTTTCGTTTGCTTCATTGATAATCTTACGATTCGACCAAACTAATAAAGCTTCATTGTTTTCAGAGTATAAAACATCATCCCATTTACCAAGCCAATCGTACAACATTTTTTTTGCAACTAATGGCGTCTGAAAACTTTCTACACGATATTCTGTTAAAGCACGTTCGGCTTGTTCTTGTGCATTTAGAATACTAAAATTAAGTAATAATGTTATAAAAAGAATTATTTTTTTCAATTTCAAAAATCTTGTTTGACGTAAAGTTATATAAAATATTTGCAAGAACTATGTAACATATTCATCATTTCTGCGTCATGTAATAAAGACACTAATATTAAATAGAAGAATTAACCATGAAAAATATATTTGTACTCGCTATTACATTATCAGGAATATTCGCTTTTGGACAGGAAGAAATTCAAGATTCTATCGATTATAATCCGATCGAAATAAAAGAAGTTTTAGTTCAATCGCAGCGTAAAAAAATGTTTGCAGATAAAGCTGTTTATACTTTTGATAAAGAAGCGTTGGAAAAAGCACGCTATGCAAAAGATTTGTTGAATACTTTACCAGAATTGAATTTAGATCCAATTTCGAATACGATACAAAGTACGAAAGGAGGAAATACTTTATTGTTAATAAATGGTATTGAAGCGACAGATAATCAAATTCGTTCTGTAAAACCGCAAGATGTGGTGCGTGTTGAGTATTTTGATATTCCGCCAACTCGTTATGCGACTCGAGCAGATCAAGTTGTGAATTTGATTACACGTAATCCAGAAAATGGATATGTTTTTGGTGTAGAAGGCATCACTTCTCCTTTGACTGGTTTTGTAGATGGATCGGCTTATGCCAATTTTACAAAAGGTAAAAATAATTTTGGCGTTGAATATTCACTTAGTTTAAGAGATTATGATAATAGAGAAAATACCAATTCGTATGCTTATCAATTAAACAATAATCAATATAAAACAACCGAACATCGCTTTGATCATTTTGGATATACCTATCAAAATGTGATTTTACGTTACACGAATACAGATTCAGACAAATACACTTTTCAAGCAAAGTTAAATCTAGATATTTTCACAAGTTTTACAGATGTTAATGGAGAAAGTATCTTTTTGACGAATAATATTTCAGAGAATCATACCACTTTCAAGCATGGTAATAATAGTTATACAAAACCAACAGTTGATTTGTATTATTCTCGAAAACTAGGAAAGAAAGATGAATTGAGTTTAAATCTTGTTGGTTCTAATTTTAATACAGAAGTTAATGAGTTGTCAAAAGAGTGGGTAACGAGTAATGGAAATAGTATTTTTAATAACGAAATGAAATTAGAAGCGGAACAAACTTCTATAGTTGGAGAAATTGCCCATACTCACGATTTCGAATCTGGAAAATTGAGTTCTGGTTATCGAATTACGACAAACGATATCAAAAATGATTTGGTTAATTTGGATGGAATATCGCATTATAAAGTGAATTATTTGCAACAATATATGTACACCGAGTTTTCTGGAAAAACTAAAAAACTGATGTATCGTTTGGGAATGGGATTAACAAATATTCACAATCAAAGTGAGGAGAATAATCAGAACACATGGACTATTACACCAAAATTGGTATTGGGTTATGAATTAGCGAAGAATCAAAGTTTACGTTTTACAAGTTCATATACACCAAGAAGTCCTTGGAGTGATGCATTGAGTAGTAATGTGGTGCAAATGGTTCCGAATATTGTACGCAAAGGAAATCCAGAATTAAATATTCAGAAATCATTCGGGAATAACTTAATTTACTCTTATAATTCAAAATATTTTGATCTTAATACAAATTTATTCTATTGGTACCGAAAAGATGCAATTAATCAATTATATGTTTTAGATGGAAATCGATACGCCTTGACGTACGAGAATGCTCAAAATTCTCAACAGTTAGGAGTGCAAGTTTCTGGGTCAATCAAACCATTTGGAACAGATTTATTAACAATGAAAATCGTTTTAACACCAACTTCTGAAAGTGTAAAATTGAGTGATGGAAAAACAATTAAAAATGATTATATCGGAAATAATTTTGTGTTGAGTTCAGTTTACAAAAACTTTAGTTTGATGTATTTGTTTAATGTACCAGTTTATTCTTTGGGAGGTCCATTTTTGGATACAAACGAAAACAAAAGTCATTTAGTGTTGAGTTATAAATTAAACAATTGGTCTTTCAAAACAGGTGCGTATTGGCTTGGAATGCCTTCGGAGTACAAAACGAAATCTGTGGAAGAAAGTATTGTACAAACGACAAATCATACTCAAATCTGGAACAATAAAAACATGTTTATCTTAGGATTTAGTTACGATTTTGCTACAGGTAAGAAAACAAATATCAACCGAAAATTAGAAAATCAAACTGCTGGAGCAGCAACTTTTTAGTAAAGCAAAAATCCCCACTTTTTTGTGAGGGATTTTTTATAATTTATAATTCAGCTAAGAATTTTAATGTATCAATATTATCTGCGTAATCAGTTAATTTAGGAAATTGAGTTTGTCCAAATTCAACATAATTCGGATTATCTTTCATTTCGTTTCCAACCACACATTGAATTTGATCTTCATTTTCGATCAAAAACTTTTTTACATCATTTACATTCTCATAAACTTCAAAATTAACAACAGCAATAGCAGAATGTAAAGCTGTGTCTTTTTTCATCATAACAAAATTATTGTCTAAAAATTCATCTTTTCCTAACAAATAAATTGCACGATTATAGTCATAATTGTTAGCATATTTTGGGTGATTGATTACATCGCCCCAAGAAAAAATAGCTTCGAAAACTTTAGGTAATTGTGCTTCATCTTTTACATAAAGTTTTGTTACATTACGACAACCTAAACCAAAATAAATGAATAAATCGTTTCCTAATTCTTTTAATTCTTCTTCAGTTTCTGAACCATTTAATACAGCAACCGAAGTTCTATTTTTGCGGATAATGTTCGGAACTTTTCCAAAATATTGTTCAAAATAACGAGCCGTATTATTACTTCCAGTTGCAATAACAGCGTCAAAATTTACTAAACGTTCAATCGGTTGAATAATTGTTTTGAATTCTTCATCAATTGAATAAAGGAATTTCATTACAAGTTTCATTAATTTATCATCTTTTGAAGATGTTTTGATTAATGCATTATTTCCAGAAATAACCACAGAAAGTAAATCATGAAAGCCAACCAAAGGTAAATTTCCAGCCATGATAATACCAACATTTTTTGGTGTTTCAGCAAATGGATAATCTTTCGTCCAAGCCATTAAGTTGTCTGCTGTTAAAGCTTCAGACCAACTTTTCAAAGCTAATGTTATATTTTCTTTCGTAAACCAATTGTTGTAGGCTTCTGCATCGCTAATTGCATATTCAACTTCATCTTTCCAATTCTCGAATTTTGCTGTCAGTTCGGTGTTTTTAATTGAATCATTATCTATAATAAAATTAAAAAACTGTCCTAATTCGTTAAATGCTGAAATCCTTTGTTCAAATGTCATTTTTTCTGAAAATTAAATGTAATTTTGTAGTTGCAAATGTAGGAAATAAAAAAACAGATACAATGGCTATAATTATTACAGATGAATGTATAAATTGTGGAGCTTGTGAGCCAGAATGTCCAAATAACGCGATTTATGAAGCAGCGGTAGATTGGAAATATTCTGACGGAACTTCTCTAAGCGGGACTATTGTAAACGTAGACGGCGCAACGTTTGACGCTGATGCGGTACAAGATCCTGTTAGTGATGAGGTTTATTACATTGTTCCAGATAAATGTACTGAATGTAAAGGTTTCCACGAAGAACCACAGTGTGCGGCAGTTTGTCCAGTGGATTGTTGTGTGCCTGATGATAACCACGTAGAAAGCGAGGAACGACTTTTGAGCAAAAAAGCGTTTATGCACTTAGAGTAAAATCGTCATAACTTTACATATAAAAACCTCTCAATTTGAGAGGTTTTTTATTTATAATTATCTTGGGCAATCCCTACGGTTCGGGCTTTTCGTTGCAATCTTTTTCTGATGAAAAAGGATTTGCTCTACAATCCCTATTGCGAAGTTGGAAGTTACGAATTTCGAAACTCTAATTACGATCAACTAAGCATATTTCTTCTTTCTCACCCAAAATCCAATTCCACCTAAAAGAACAATGATAAAAGTCGGAACAAGAAGATTGATTATTTGCCAAGTTGATTTTTCTTGTAAAACAGTAGTTTCGTTTAACAAAGGAATTTCTAATTTACGATTTCGTAAAGCCAAGAAATCATTATCACCTAACAAATAATCCATCGCATTCATTATAAATGTTTGATTGGCGTATGTTTTGGGTTTTCCATCTGGATTATCTGGTCGAACCGAAAATTTATTTTCTCCTAATTGCATTGGCATTCCTCTCCATAAAGCATTTTTTAAAACATCTCCGTCCGAAATAACAATCATTTTTCCATTTGTTGTTTTCGATTTGAAATTTGGAAATTCTTTGCGTTCATAACGTGATGCATATGCCGAGTTGAAATTACCTTCTAATAAAACAGCCATGGGAATCTTACCCATTTTGTATTCTTCAGGATTTTCAATTTCTACTTCGTTTAATTGAATATAATTTAAAACAGGTTTTAAACTTGATTGTTCAGTAGAACTTAATAAAACTGTTTGTTTAATATTTGGATTTTTTAATAATTCGATTGGATTAGCGAACTGAAATAACACAGGATCTATTGAACTTGTAATCGGGTTTTCTTCACCTTTAATTCCTAACTCAAAATAAGGCCAATTGTAATAATTGTAACTTGTATTTCCTGCAGTTTCACCATCAGCCAAAACAATTTGCGCCCCATTCATATCCTTGATAACAGCTGGATGAATACGAACACCATAATTGAATAAGAAATCATTTAACTTCAAATCTCTTGGAAAAGCAACGATTTTTCCACTTCGGAAAATAGAATCCATTTCGGCATCAACAGTTTCTACCGCCATTATCATTTTTCCGCCATTCATGATATATTGATCCAAAACCAATTTATCCATATCAGAAAAAGGTAACGTTGGTTTTGCAACAATCAAGGCATCAAAACGTTTCAAACTATCCAAGTCAGATGGTTGAAATGAAAACGTTTTATTTACAATCGGATTTAGGTAAACTTCTACATCGTATTTTTCTGATAAAGCTGTTCCTAAACCTTGGATATTTGCTTCTGGTAATTCGTCGTGATGAACGATGAAACCAACACGTTTGCGTTCGAAGTTTGTTGCTTTCTGAATTTTTTCTGCAAATAAATATTCTAATTTTTCTGTTGAAGCTAAGGCTAATTTCTCAAATGGAGTAGAAGGGTCATTCACCAAAACCTCCATATAAGTAGATTTATCAGCATATGTTAATTTTGCATATGGATAAACATTCAAGATTCCTTTATCCGTTTTTATTGGAACTGGAGCTAATTTATTTTGTTCTAATTCTGCTTGACCTAAATCGACAGGATCAATAAAAGAATAAGATATATTACTGTTTTTTTCGCGAAGTTCATCTAATAAAAACTGAATTTCGTTTTTCAAAATTCTGTAATCACCTGTTAAATCTCCTCCCAAAAGGATTTCGATTTTAAGTGGTTGTTTTACATTTTCAACTAATTTTTCGGTTGTAGAAGTTAATGTAAAACGTTTGTCTTTTGTCATATCAATTCGTGTATATACAAATTGAGCGATGATAAAAAGCGCGATAAATGCAATGAAAGTAATTAGATGTTGTTTGTTTAATTTTTTCATGGCACTATTTTTTATTTTCAAGATTAACAATTGAAGCTTGATTAAGAATTGCAATCAAAATAACAAAATAAAGTAAATCTCGCGAGTCAATAATTCCTTTTAAGAATTGGTTGTAATGAGTAAAACTTCCAACTTTTTGAACATAAAAATCCATCGAGCCAAGTAAATTATACGATGCTAAACTTTCGAATCCATAGAAAATGATGAAACAAAAGAAAACAGCTAAAACGTAAGCCATTACTTGATTTTTTGTGATTGATGAGGTAAATAAACCAATTGCAGCGAATAAACTTCCCATAAAGAAAAGACCAAAATAACCAGAAAAAATAGTTCCGTAATCTAATTCTTGTTCGGGCATCAAAAATTCTTGCAACGTAATCGTGAACAAGAAAGTTGAAAGTAAACAAAAAATGATCACAGAAACTACGGCTAAATATTTGCCCCAAATAATTTGGTTATTTTTTATAGGTAGTGTGAATAACCACAATAAAGTTCCGTTTGCTTGCTCTTCTGCGATTAATTTCATGGTTAATGCAGGAATCATGAATAAAAAAATCCAAGGCCCAACAAAGAAAAAGCTACTCAAAGAAGCATTTCCTGTATTGAAAACATTGAACTCGTTGTCAAAAAACCAAAGGAATAAAACCGAAACAATAACAAATGTTGCGGTAGCTAAATAAGCCGTGAAGCCTAAATAAAAATTGGAAAACTCTTTTTTAAAGATTGTCCACATGTTATTTTTTATTATTACGATTAATTAAACGCACAATAAGCATAAGTATTACACCAGAACCGAAGAAACTTACAATTGACCAATACCAATCTCTACCGAAATCTGTTTTCTGAATTACTGCAAACACGATAACAAATAATAGAATGGTAGCCAATTCGTTCATCATTCGTAGTTGAACCGAAGTGTATTTGAAAACTTTATTTTGAATTTGTTTCAATGTTCGCCAGCACCAAAAATGATAAATTAATAAAACACTCACCATTCCCAATTTACTTTTCATCCAAGGCATATGCAACAATCCTTGATTTTTGTAAAGCATATTCAGTCCCATTGTAATCAAAATAACCAAAGCGGGAGCAGTAATAACATTCCACAGTTTTTTTTCCATGAAAGTATATTGATCCTGCAAAATTGTTTTTTTTGGTTCTTCCATTTGTTGCGTTTCTGTATGATAAATCATCAAGCGAACAATGTAAAATAAACCAGCAAAGTAACTTACCACGAAGATAACGTGTATTGCTTTGTATATTAAATAATTATAAGTCATATAATTGTCGTAAACTCTCTCTAATACTAAATTTTCTCAGCGTTAATTTTCAAATTCAATTGTAATCGTATCATTTTTCTTTAATCCCATTAACTGATTTGCTCCACCCGAAATAGTTGGATTACTTTTATATAAAGTGACTTCTAAGAATCCTGCAGAGTTGAACAAGCACAAAGTGCGTCCAAAAGCTTGTACTTCTTTATTAAAATCTTGTACAACTTCGTTGTAATGCTCATAAATCACCGTAATATCTGTCATTGAAAAATCTTTTTGACGAAGTAAAATTTTATACTTTCTGTCTTGCGCAATTTCATCAAAAAAGTCTTTCGAAATATTACTTACAAGATTTCCGAAATGATCGATATAAATCACATTACCTATAATAAATTTATCATCTCGATAAATTGGTTTCAATTCATTCAACTGTTTCATTTCTGTACGTTTATTTCCTAACAAGGCAGGAACTCCGCCACGCGCCAAGTGACAAGCAACAGGTACAAAACAATTTTTCATTGGGAATAAACTATCTATTCCTTCTGGATATGCTGTAATTTCATAAATTTCGTCTGGTTGATTTTTTTGACAAATCAAGGATAAAATACCATTATCAGCACAGATAAAATAATGATGATTAATTAAGGCACAAATTGGTTTCTGAAAAGGCGTACTCAACGCATTGATTCCGATAATATGAATTGTTCCTTCTGGAAATTCTTCGTAAGAATTACGAATGATATAAGCTGCTTCAGCTAAATCATATGGATTAACATGATGTGAAATATCTACAATTGTAACATCGGCCAATTCTTTTAGAATTGCGCCTTTAACGCTAGAAACAAAGTAATCTTTGACTCCAAAATCCGATGTTAATGTAATAATTGCCACTATTCTGTAATAATTAGCAAATATATTGTTTATTATTCTTTATTTTTGTGTAAGTGAACCAAAAAAACAATCTCATTTGACAGAAATTAACATAGAATTAGCCGAAATTAATGCTCAGGATTTTTATGGTGCTAATAATGAACATCTAAAAAGAATCAAAGAATATTATCCAAAATTGAAGATAATTGCTCGCGGAAGAGAGTTGACAGTCTTTGGAAATGAAGATGTTCTGAAAGTTTTTGACCAAAAAATGCAACGAGTAATTCAGCATATTCACAAATACAATCGACTATCTGATCGCGAACTCGAAATCATTATGACCGAAGATAATAATGAAATGCTTCAAATGAAAAAAGAAGATGAAATTATTGTGCACGGTGTAAATGGTAAAATTATCAAGCCACAAACACCTAATCAACAAAAGTTGGTGCAAACTGTTTATAACAAAGACATGGTGTTTGCAATTGGTCCTGCAGGAACTGGAAAAACTTATACAGCCGTTGCATTGGCGGTACAAGCATTAAAAAATAAAGAAGTTCGCCGAATTATTATGACGCGTCCTGCTGTAGAAGCTGGGGAAAACTTAGGTTTTTTACCAGGGGATATGAAAGATAAGTTAGATCCATATTTACAACCTTTGTATGATGCGTTGAAAGATATGATTCCTTTCGAGAAATTATCTTCTTACACAGAAAAAGGAGTAATAGAGGTTGCGCCACTAGCATTTATGCGTGGTCGAACGTTAGATGGAGCTTTTGTAATTCTTGATGAAGCACAGAATACAACCTATGCGCAGATGAAGATGTTTTTGACGCGTATGGGAAAAAATTCAAAATTCATTATTACTGGAGATCCAGGTCAAGTTGATTTACCACCAAAACAAAAATCTGGTTTACGTGAAGCGATTAATATATTGAAAGACGTAAACGATATTGGGTTTATTTATTTGGATGATAAAGATGTTGTTCGACACAAAATTGTTCGTGAAGTCTTAAAAGCATACAAAGTAAGCGAAGATAAAGAACGTGAGAAAATAGATATCAAAAAGTAAAATCAAAAAGCCAATTGTTCCAAAGAGCAATTGGCTTTTTGATTGAATATTTATGGCACAAAATTAAATTAATTTTTTAGGATTTTTGGTTTTAAGACAAAACCAAGGACATTAAGAGTTAATCCTATTGGTAAAATCATTCCAGAAATTAAACTCATTCTACCAGAATTAGGAAACATTAATAAAAGAACAATTGATAATATAACTAGGAATAATCCTCCGATGTAAAATATATTTTTCATAAGTAATAAGTTTTAACTAATTTAAAGTTAGTGATTTATTTTTAAATTTAATCAACCAACCTTTTATTTCAAATCTGCATCTAACCTATAAATTGAACTATATGAAAAAGTTATTTTCTTTTTTCGTTGTTTTTGTTGGAATTGTCTTTTCTTCAAAAATAAATGCGCAAGACATTCGAATTGGATTTCCTCGCATTGAAATTGGTCAACGTCCTGATGAAAAATCAGTGAGTTTACAATCAGTGGATGTACAAGTAGAGATTTTAGGAAATTTAGCTAAAACAACCACTACGTTAGTTTTTACAAATTCTTCGAATCGTAATCTCGAAGGAAATTTAGTTTTTCCTTTACCCGAAAATACAACGATTAGCGGATATGCGATTGATATAAATGGTAAACTGAGAAATGCTGTTCCTGTAACAAAAGCTCGCGCTGTTGAGGTTTTCGAAAGTATTCAGAAACAAAATATCGATCCAGGCATTGTTGAAAAAGTTGAGGGAAATAATTTTCGAACAAGAATTTCTCCAATTCCAGCCAAAGGTTCACGTACAATTCAATTATCATATTATCAGGAATTAAAACTGGATAAATCAACGGTTCAATATCAATTGCCTTTAGATTCTTCGAAAAAAATATCGAAGTTTAATTTGACAACTAAAGTATATAATGCAGAGGGAAAACCACAGTTGATAGAATCGCCAGATGGCTCGTTCAGTTTTTCTGGAAACAGTAATATATATGAAGCGAATTTATCTAAAACAGATTTTACGCCTAAGAAATCGTTAATTATTAATCTTCCAAAAAAGCCAAATAATGTAGAATCTTTTGTTCAGAAAAATGTAGATGGTTCGGTATATTTCTACACAAATATGTTGATTGATACAAAATCTCAACCTAAAGTTTGGTCGAAAAATATTGGGATTATTTGGGATAATTCGTTGAGTGGATTAAAACGTAATCATAAAAAGGAATTAGAATTTTTGAATCAGTTAATTTCTCAGCAAAAGAATCTAAATATTGAAGTTTCGTTGTTAAATATATCTTTAGAGAAATCGAGATTATTTCAAATCAAAAATGGTAATTGGTCTGAATTGAGAAAATACTTAGAAAATGTTACCTATGATGGAGGTACAAATTATGCAAAAATTCTTCCTACAAATTTAAAAGCGGATGAATATTTGATGTTTTCGGATGGAATTTCATCTTTTGGTTCAAATCAATTTCAAATTAATAAACCTATTTATACGATTTCTACATCTGCAACATCAAATTTTGGAGTGCTGAAATTGATAGCACAACAAAATGGTGCAAAATTTATTAATCTAAATGAAAACTCGGTAGAAAATGCGTTTAAGCAAATTAATGAAAGTACTGTTCAGTTTTTAGGAATTATAAATAATGTTGCAGGCGAAGTTTATCCAATTTCTACAAATGAAGTGAATAATGGGATTTCTATAGCTGGAATTTCTCAATCTCCAAATGCGAAATTAACAATGATGTTTGGACGAAATGGAAAAGTAGAATTTAATAAAGAATTGGATTTGAGTAAATCAACTCCAAATCTTGAAATTAGTAAGATATGGGCACAAAGTAAAGTAAATACACTCGAACTAAATCCAGAGCTAAATAAAACGGATATTGAAGAAATTGGAAAACAATTCTCGATTGTAACATCAAATACAAGTTTGATTGTGTTAGAAAATGTTTCGGATTATGTAAAATATAAAATCAATCCACCAGCAGAATTGCAAAATGAATTCAATAAATTATCGAAACAAGGTTTTGAACAAAAAGAAACTCGAAAAGCTGATTTATTGAAAAACGCAATTGCGAAAGCAAAAGAATTAAAAGAGTGGTGGAAGAAAGATTTTAAATATGTGAAACCAAAATATCCAAAGCCTGTTGCAGATTCTACAACTTATTTAGAAGAGACTGCGCAAGTGAATATGGTGATTCCAGAGCTAAGAGAAGCATCTGCTTTACAAGAAGTAAGCTATGAAGCATCTTCAAGTATGAGAATTAGAGGAGTTTCGAGTTTGAGTAATTCTGTTGATAAAAAAATGAAGGATGAAGAATTTGCTTCGGTTCCGGAAATTAAAATAGTCAATGTGAAATCGGATAAAGAATACATGAAGTTGATAGAAGCTTCTAAAAATCCTTATCAAACGTATTTAGACTTGAGAAAAGATTATGCCGAAACGCCTGCGTATTATTTTGATGTTGCTACTTTTTTCATTCAACAAAATCAAAACGAAACTGGTTTGAGAATTTTAAGTTCTATTGCCGATTTAGGTTTAGAAGATGCAGAATTGTATAAAATGTTAGCCTATAAATTGAAAGAAATAGAAGAATATCCAACAGAATTGTTTATCACAAAAAAAGTATTGGATTGGCGACCTTTTGATGCACAGAGTTACCGCGATTATGCATTAGCGTTACAAGATAATAAGCAATATCAATCGGCTTTAGAGCATTTGTATAAAGTTTTGACAAATGATTATTCTGTAGAAATTGCAAACAGAGATCGTGATATCACAGAAATTATTGTTCCGGAAATAAACAATTTGATTTCGCTTCATCGCAAAGAATTAAATTTATCACATATTAATAAAGATATCATTGTTGATATTCCAGTTGATATTCGTGTGGTGATGAATTGGAACAAAGATATGACTGATATTGATTTGTGGGTAACTGACCCAAACGGTGAAAAATGTTTTTATGGGCATCGCACAACTGCAATTGGTGGTCGTATTAGCGAAGATGTGACACAAGGTTTCGGACCAGAACAATTTATGTTGAAAAAAGCAATTAAAGGAAAATATAAAATCGAAACTAACTTTTTTGGAGAAAGACAAATGAGTATTTCGGGGCCAACAACTATTTCGGCAGAAATTTACTTAATGTATAGTTCAGGTAAAGAAGTGAAGAAGATGATAACTTTCCAAAATAATAATCCGAATGGAGGAGGAGAAGGAATTTTGGTCGGTGAATTTGAATTTTAGTAAATGGAAAAGGAATCTTGAAAAAGATTCCTTTTTTTGCATAACGCATAACGCATAACGCATAACGCATAACGCATAACGCATAACGCATAACGCATAACGCATAACGCATAACGCATAACGCATAACACATAACACATAACACATAACACATAACACATAACACATAACACATAATTCATCATTAATAATTAAACTCACATCCATTGATTTCGATCTAAACTTCGATACTGAATAGCTTCGCTGATATGTTTTGAAAGTATTTTTTCAGAATTATCTAAATCTGCAATTGTTCGTCCAACTCTAATAATTCGGTCATACGCACGTGCCGAAAGATTTAATTTCTCCATTACAACTTTAATTAAATTTTTAGAATGATCATCTAATTCACAAAAAGCACCTAATTCTTTAGGACCCATTTGCGAATTGTAATGAACATTTGTATTTTCGAATCGTTTGGTTTGCATATTTCTTGCATTAATTACACGTTCACGAATCACAGCACTTTTTTCTCCACGCCTTTCTTGTGATAAATCATCAAAAGGAACAGGATTTACTTCGATATGCAAATCAATTCTATCTAACAATGGACCAGAAATTTTATTCATATAACGTTGCATTTCTTGTATAGATGAGGTGTTGTTTGGATCATCCATAAAATAACCACTTGGACTTGGATTCATTGAAGCAACAAGCATAAAACTCGCAGGATAATTCACCGTAAATTTTGCTCTCGAAATTGTTACTTCTCGATCTTCCAATGGTTGACGCATTACTTCTAAAACAGCTCGTTTAAATTCGGGTAATTCATCTAAGAATAAAACACCATTATGCGCCAAAGAAATTTCTCCAGGTTGCGGATACGATCCACCTCCAACTAACGCGACGTCTGATATAGAATGATGGGGAGATGAAAAAGGACGGCTAATAATTAATGATTTGTTGGATAATTTTCCTGCAACACTATGTATTTTTGTTGTTTCCAAGGCTTCATTTATAGTCATAGGAGGTAAAATAGATGCAATTCTTTTAGCTAACATAGTTTTTCCACTTCCTGGTGGACCAATCAAAATAATATTGTGTCCGCCTGCAGCAGCAATTTCCATCGCGCGTTTCACATTCTCTTGTCCTTTTACATCAGCAAAGTCAAACGGATAATTTTCAATTTCTTGAAAAAAGGAGGTATTCAAATCAACTTGATGTGGTTTTAATTTGATTTTTTCATTTAAGAAATCAACAACTTCTCTAATATTTTCTATAGCATAAACATCTATTCCTTGTACAACTGCTGCTTCGTCAGCATTTTGTTTTGGAAAAATAATTCCTTTAAAACCTTCTGCTTTGGCTTGTATTGCAATAGGTAAAGCACCTTTTATTGGTCGAAGAGATCCATCGAGCGATAATTCGCCCATGATGACAAAAGTGTCTAAATTTTCTGATTTTACTTGTTCTGAAGCAGCTAAAATACCAATAGCGATTGGTAAATCATAAGCAGAACCTTCTTTTTGTAAATCTGCTGGTGCCATATTAATGGTGATTTTTTTTCCAGGTAATTTTAACTCAGAATTTTTTAACGCAGCATTTATTCTAAAATTACTTTCTTTAATAGCGCTATCAGGCAAGCCGACCAAATGATAACCAACTCCTTGATCAATATTAACTTCTACAATAATGGTTTGAGCGGAAACTCCAAAAATAGCACTTGCAAAAATTTTTACCAACATATGATGATTTTTTATAAATTTACTTCCTTTTTCTAATTAATAAAATAGATAAAAGGACTTAAGTATTTAATAATTAATTAAATAAAACACTTTAGTGTTTAATCTATATGAAAAAAGAAAAATATTCTTTTGAATTTGATCGATTCGAAAATAAAAATGAGCTTGAAGCTGAACAAAAAAAAGTGGTTGATCATGCTTTAGAAATTTCTCATCAAGCTTATGCACCTTATTCTAATTTTAAAGTTGGAGCTTCTGTGCAATTAGAGAATGGAGAAATTTTTTCGAGTTCAAATCAAGAAAATGCATCTTATCCTGTTGGGACTTGTGCGGAAAGAGGTTTATTGGCTTATGTAAATGCCAATTATCCTAATATAAAGATCCAAAAATTGGCGGTTTCTACACCAAATGTCAATTATCCACTGCCTCCATGCGGAATGTGTCGTCAATATATTTTAGAAATTGAAAAGAAACAGAAACAGCCTATAGAAGTTATTTTATCAGGTAATGAAGGGGAAGTTTTTGTCTTAAATTCAGCGAAAGATTTACTTCCATTGCATTTTACTGATGAATTTTTAGGGTAGCAATTTTGTACACTAAATAGATTAGTTTAAATTTGTTCCAACGGAATTGTGCAATTATGGAAAAATTAACGCAAGAAACGTACCTACAATGGTATCGTGATATGACTTTTTGGCGTCGCTTCGAAGATAAGTGTCGTTCATTATATTTAAAGCAAAAAATTAGAGGTTTCTTACATCTATACAATGGGCAAGAAGCTTTACCAGCTGGTTTTATTCATGCAATGAAACCTGGTGTAGATCATGTGATAACTGCTTATCGTTGCCACGTTTGGCCAATGGCTTTGGGTGTTGATCCAAAACGTATTTTGGCAGAATTATGTGGTAAAGAAACAGGAACTTCTCATGGTTTAGGAGGATCTATGCACGTTTTCAGTAAAGAACATAATTTTTATGGTGGACACGGAATTGTAGGTGGACAAATTCCATTAGGAGCAGGAATTGCTTTTGGTGATAAATTTTTCAACCGCGATGGTGTTACAATTTGTTTGATGGGAGATGGTGCAACTCGCCAAGGAACATTACATGAAACTTTTAACATGGCGATGAACTGGAAATTACCAGTTGTTTTTGTGTGTGAAAACAATCAATACGCGATGGGTACTTCAGTTTCTCGTACTGCTAACCACGAAGATATTTGGAAATTAGGATTAGGATATGAAATGCCTTGTATGCCTGTAGATGGTATGGACCCTGTAAAAGTTGCAGAAGCAGCTTACGAAGCGGTAGAGCGTGCTCGTCGTGGAGATGGACCAACTTTCTTAGATGTACGTACATATCGTTATAGAGGTCACTCTATGTCTGATGCTGAACCTTATCGTACAAAAGAAGAGGTAGAAGAGTACAAACAAGAAGATCCAATCTTGAATGTAGAAGCGCATATATTAGCAAATAATTGGGCAACTAAAGAACAATTAGATGCTATTATAGAAGAGGTGAAAGTACAAGTTGAAGAATGTGCAGAATTTGCTGAAAATTCTAATTATCCAGAAGAAAATGTGATGTATGATTACATTTACTCTGAAGAAAATTATCCATTCTTAGATAAAATCGAAAACAACTAAACCATGGCAGAAATTATTACAATGCCTCGCTTAAGCGATACAATGGAGGAAGGAACTGTTGTAAAATGGCACAAAAATGTAGGAGATAAAGTTTCGGAAGGAGATATTTTAGCTGATATTGAAACAGATAAAGCAATCCAAGAATTCGAATCAGAATTTGATGGAGTTTTATTATACCAAGGTGTTGCAGAAGGTGTATCAACAAATGTTGATGAAGTTTTAGCAATTATCGGAAAAGAAGGAGAAGATATTTCTGGTTTAATTGGTGGTGGTGCAAAAGCTACAACTGAAGTTAAAGAAGAAAAATCAACTCCCAATACAGAAACAAAAACTGAAGAAGCAAAACCTGCTGCAGAAATTCCTGCAAATGTGGAAGTAATTACAATGCCTCGTCTTTCTGATACAATGGAAGAAGGAACAGTTGTAGTTTGGCACAAAAATGTAGGAGATAAAGTTGCGGAAGGTGATATTTTAGCAGAAATTGAAACAGATAAAGCAGTTCAAGAATTCGAATCAGAATTTGATGGTGTTTTATTATATCAAGGTGCTAAAGTAAACGAACCTGCGCCAGTAGATTCTGTATTAGCAATTATTGGTGAAGCTGGTACGGACGTTTCTGCAATTGTTGCAAACGGAGGTAAAGTTGCTGCTCCTGCTACAGCTGTAGTAGAGGACGAAAAACCAGTAGTTGTTCAGTTAGATGTAAATAATAAAGTAGAAGAAACTTCTTCTAATGACAGAATTTTTGCATCTCCATTAGCAAAAACAATTGCAAAAGATAAAGGAATTAATTTAGCTGAGGTTAAAGGTTCTGGAGATAATGGACGTATCGTGAAAAAAGATATCGAAAATTATCAGCCAAGTGCTCAACCAAAAGCTGAAGCGAAATCAGATGCAGTGAAACCTGCTCAAACTTTTGTTTCTGGTGAAGATAAAGTGATTCCAAATTCTCAAATGAGAAAAGTAATCGCAAAACGTTTAGCAGAATCTAAATTTACAGCTCCGCATTATTACTTAAATGTAGAGTTAGATATGGATAATGCAATTGCTGCACGTAAACAATTAAATACTGTTCCTGATACGAAAGTATCGTTCAATGATATGGTTGTTAAAGCATGTGCAATGGCTTTACGCAAGCATCCAGCTGTAAATTCTACTTGGACAGATACAGAAATTATTCAGCATGGTGATATCAATATTGGTGTTGCAGTTGCTGTAGAAGATGGTTTATTAGTTCCTGTTGTTAAAAACACTGATCAAAAATCATTTGCTCAAATTTCTGCTGAGGTCAAAGATTACGCAGGTCGTGCAAGAGATCGTAAATTAAAAGCTGACGAAATGGAAAAATCTACTTTCTCAGTTTCTAACTTAGGTATGTTTGGAATCGAATCATTTACATCGATTATCAATCAGCCAAACTCTTGTATCTTATCAGTTGGTGCAATTATTCAAAAACCAGTTGTAAAAGACGGACAAATTGTAGTTGGTAACACAATGAAATTGTCTTTAGCTTGTGATCACAGAACAGTAGACGGAGCAACAGGTGCGCAATTCTTACAAACATTAAGAATGTACATCGAAAATCCTGTTACAATGTTAGTGTAAGCTAAGATTTAAGATATATTTTTAAAGACCATTCATCGAATGGTCTTTTTTTTGTTATAGATTTTATGAATTTGTATCTTTAATCTCTAAACCAACTCAATGAAGCAATTAAAATTCTACTTTACTATTTTAAAACAGACAATTGTCGAATTTGGTGAAGACCGAATTATGAAATTGAGTGCTTCGTTAACGTATTACGCTTTATTTTCGCTTTCACCTCTTATTTTAATTGTCATTTCAAGTGCCAGTTTATTTTTTAAGAAAGATGCTATCGAAAATAGAATGTTTTATGAATTAAAAAATATTGTAGGTCCAGATGTTGCTTTATCTGTACAAAATTTCGTGACAAATTCAACAATTTCAGGAGACAGTTCGCTAGCATTATATATAGGTATCGGAATTTTAATTTTTGGTTCTACGACAATGTTTACTGATATGCAAGATAGTCTTAATCTTATTTGGCGTGTCGAAGCGGTTCCACGTAGAGCTTGGATTAAGTTTGTTATAAACCGAGGTCTGTCTTTTTTAATTATCCTTTCATTGGGAATCGTGTTAATAGCAACAGTAATATTAAATAGTGTATTAATGAGTTTTGGAGAAGAAATTTTCAGTTTATTTGAACTTGATGTAATTATAACAAAGACAACAGTTATATTACTTAATAACACATTAAGTATTTCAATTTCAATTTTGATTTTCTACATTTTGTTTAAAATACTCCCAGATGCTCGTATCAAGGGAAAACCGGCTCTTGTTGGAGCGGTTTTTACAGCGATTCTATTCTTTATAGCAAAATATTTAATAGGTATTTATATTGCAAATTCTAAATATTCTACAATTTTCGGTTCTGCAGGTTCGCTTGTTATTCTTTTGTTGTGGATATATTATGTCGCAACAATTCTTTATTTCGGTGCGAAATTTACTAAGGTTTATGCCGAGATAAAAGGTTATCCAATTATTCCAAAGAAAAACGCAAAGCTAAGAAAGGTGTCTTTTGTAGATCATATTGCAGAAAAACACGATTACGAAAGTATAGATTAGTATTACAAATAATTCCGCTTTGCGCAATTTCTCGCGAGTAGTTACCTATAAAGTAGACATTTTGCTTTTTCTTTTAGTAAATAAAAGCAAAACGTCTAATCATTTCTTGCGGTGAAAACGCACTTTTGCGTAATAAACCAACCTTATTTTCCTTGTCATTTCGAGCTTGTCGAGAAAACTGGTAGTTATTTTAGACTATAATAAAGATGTTTTTTCTTATTTAACGAAATTCCAAAATGCCTTTTTGTTGAGTTTTTGATTTGCTTGTGCTGAGTATATCGAGGCATTGATTCTTTTTGTATCAAGAAAAAATGAATATATGTTCTTTTATATTATCCAATTTTCTACTGAACCTCTACAATCTTTCCCTCGTATTTCAAAAATTGTCAATCAAAAATATCCATTCTCACTACTCAAAACTCACCACTCATCACTTTTATCAAAAAATATTTCGCGTCATAACAGTCAGTTAGGGATAGAATGTAAAATAAATGTAAAATGAGTTTGGAAGTTCGGAAAAATGGGTTGTATATTTGCAATCCCAATACGAAAGACGAGTAGTATTGTAGTTGACATAGTAAGACGAAAACGATCAAAAAATATTTAAAAATAAATTTTGTTAGTTTTAAAAATAAGTTTTACCTTTGCAACCGCAAATAACGAGAGTGATTGCGATGAGAAGTAAATTGACTTATTGAAATAAAAACTTTAAAATTATTTAAAATAAAATTTGGTAGTTAAGAAATAAGTTTTACCTTTGCAACCGCTTACTGCGACAGCGATGTTTAAGTAAGTTTGAAACTGAGAAGTTCATTTGAAATTATAATATATACAGAAGAAATAATAGCCGAATAATAACGAAGTCAATCCTTGAATAATGGAGCTATAGGAAATTCGAAGTTGTAAAAACAGAAGTCTTTTAGACTAAAAAAAATAATTTACAATGGAGAGTTTGATCCTGGCTCAGGATGAACGCTAGCGGGAGGCTTAACACATGCAAGCCGAGGGGTATAGTTCTTTCGGGAACTAGAGACCGGCGCACGGGTGCGTAACGCGTATGCAACTTGCCCTACTGAAAAGGATAGCCCTTCGAAAGGAGGATTAATACTTTATAATAGAGATTATGGCATCATAATTTTTTGAAAGATTTATCGCAGTAGGATAGGCATGCGTAAGATTAGTTAGTTGGTGAGGTAACGGCTCACCAAGACGATGATCTTTAGGGGGCCTGAGAGGGTGAACCCCCACACTGGTACTGAGACACGGACCAGACTCCTACGGGAGGCAGCAGTGAGGAATATTGGACAATGGGTGGAAGCCTGATCCAGCCATCCCGCGTGTAGGATGACGGCCTTATGGGTTGTAAACTACTTTTATCTGGGGATAAACCTACTCACGTGTGAGTAGCTGAAGGTACCAGAAGAATAAGCACCGGCTAACTCCGTGCCAGCAGCCGCGGTAATACGGAGGGTGCAAGCGTTATCCGGATTTATTGGGTTTAAAGGGTCCGTAGGCGGATTAATCAGTCAGTGGTGAAATCCTATCGCTTAACGATAGAACTGCCATTGATACTGTTAGTCTTGAGTAATGTTGAAGTTGCTGGAATGTGTAGTGTAGCGGTGAAATGCTTAGATATTACGCAGAACACCAATTGCGAAGGCAGGTGACTAAACATTAACTGACGCTGATGGACGAAAGCGTGGGGAGCGAACAGGATTAGATACCCTGGTAGTCCACGCCGTAAACGATGGATACTTGCTGTTGGGTTTTCGGATTCAGTGGCTAAGCGAAAGTTATAAGTATCCCACCTGGGGAGTACGTTCGCAAGAATGAAACTCAAAGGAATTGACGGGGGCCCGCACAAGCGGTGGAGCATGTGGTTTAATTCGATGATACGCGAGGAACCTTACCAAGGCTTAAATGCATAATGACGTTATTGGAAACAGTAATTTCTTCGGACAGAATGCAAGGTGCTGCATGGCTGTCGTCAGCTCGTGCCGTGAGGTGTTAGGTTAAGTCCTGCAACGAGCGCAACCCCTATCATTAGTTGCCAGCGTTTAAAGACGGGGACTCTAATGAGACTGCCGGTGCAAACCGCGAGGAAGGTGGGGACGACGTCAAGTCATCACGGCCCTTACGTCTTGGGCTACACACGTGCTACAATGGTAAGTACAGAGGGCAGCTACTTGGCAACAAGATGCGAATCTCTAAAACTTATCTCAGTTCGGATTGGAGTCTGCAACTCGACTCTATGAAGCTGGAATCGCTAGTAATCGCATATCAGCCATGATGCGGTGAATACGTTCCCGGGCCTTGTACACACCGCCCGTCAAGCCATGGAAGCTGGGGGTACCTGAAGTCGGTGACCGTAATAGGAGCTGCCTAGGGTAAAACTGGTAACTAGGGCTAAGTCGTAACAAGGTAGCCGTACCGGAAGGTGCGGCTGGAACATCTCATATTTAGAGAACGACGAATTTTCTTCTATTAGTTAGAAGATTGATTTTGATTCGGCTTTTTATTCTGTACTGTATATATAAATATAGACCACTCTTTAAGAGTATTAAAGAGTCTCATAGCTCAGCTGGTTAGAGCGCTACACTGATAATGTAGAGGTCGGCAGTTCGAGTCTGCCTGAGACTACTAAATAACATAAAGAGGGGGATTAGCTCAGCTGGCTAGAGCGCTTGCCTTGCACGCAAGAGGTCATCGGTTCGACTCCGATATTCTCCACGATTTTAATTTGAGAATTATTTAATTAGCTAATTAGCAGATTATCATATTTCCGAATTAACAGAAGAGTTCATTGACATTATTAGAAACAGATTATAAATTTATTTATAATCGCATACAATCAAAAACAAACAGATTTAGAAATAGATCAAAGTTTTATAAAGGTATACAATTAATCAAAAAACGAGTAAGATTAACATAACCGCTCAATAATATGACGGTTAAATCGAGAAAAAAGTTACAAAGGGCGTACGGCGGATGCCTAGGCTTTGAGAGGCGATGAAGGACGTGATAAGCTGCGATAAGCTTCGGGGAGTGGCACATACACATTATATCCGAAGATTTCCGAATGGGACAACCCGGCATGTTGAAGACATGTCACTCTAATTTATTAGAGAGCGAACGTTGGGAACTGAAACATCTAAGTACCAATAGGAAAAGAAATCAATTGAGATTCCGTAAGTAGTGGCGAGCGAACGCGGATTAGCCCTAAAGACTTTATAAGGATAACAGAATAACCTGGAAAGGTTAACCGTAGAGGGTGATAGTCCCGTAGGTGAAATTTTTATCTAGTTGATAACGAGTAAGGCGGAACACGAGAAATTCTGTCCGAATATGGGAGGACCATCTTCCAAGGCTAAATACTCCTCAAAGACCGATAGTGAACTAGTACTGTGAAGGAAAGGTGAAAAGTATCTCGAATAGAGAGTTGAAATAGAACCTGAAACCGTACGCCTACAAGCGGTCGGAGCACGTAAGTGTGACGGCGTGCCTTTTGCATAATGAGCCTACGAGTTAATGTTGCTGGCAAGGTTAAGGACTTCAGGTCCGGAGCCGTAGCGAAAGCGAGTCTGAATAGGGCGCTTAAGTCAGTAGTATTAGACGCGAAACCTTGTGATCTACCCATGGGCAGGTTGAAGCTTTGGTAACACAAAGTGGAGGACCGAACCGGTTGACGTTGAAAAGTCTTCGGATGACCTGTGGGTAGGGGTGAAAGGCCAATCAAACTAGGAAATAGCTCGTACTCCCCGAAATGCATTTAGGTGCAGCGTTTAGTTAAGTATATTAGAGGTAGAGCTACTGATTGGATGCGGGGGCTTCACCGCCTACCAATTCCTGACAAACTCCGAATGCTAATATATGTTTCTAGGCAGTGAGGGCATGGGTGCTAAGGTCCATGTCCGAGAGGGAAAGAACCCAGACCATCAGCTAAGGTCCCCAAATATATGCTAAGTTGAGAAAACGCGGTTGGATTGCATTGACAGCTAGGATGTTAGCTTGGAAGCAGCTATTCATTTAACGAGTGCGTAACAGCTCACTAGTCGAGCGATCCGGCATGGATAATAATCGGGCATAAGCATATTACCGAAGCTATGGATTTGTACTTATGTACATCTGGTAGGGGAGCATTCTAACGGCGCAGAAGTCACCTGGTAATGGGTGGTGGAGCTTTTAGAAAAGAAAATGTAGGCATGAGTAACGATAAAATAAGTGAGAAACTTATTCGCCGTAAGACTAAGGTTTCCTCAGCTATGCTAATCAGCTGAGGGTTAGTCGGGACCTAACACGAACCCTTTGGGGGTAGTGGATGGCAAACGGGTTAATATTCCCGTACCTGCACTCAATAAAAGTGACGAATGATTGTAGGAGGTGCGTACTGACGGAATAGTACGTTGAACCTACGTAAAGTAGGGATAGTACACGAAGGTTTCGGCTGGAGTGATAATCCTCTGAACATTGTTCCAAGAAATAGCGAGATGTGCAGCCCGTACCGTAAACCGACACAGGTGGTCGAGGAGAGTATCCTAAGGCGCTCGAGCGATTCATGGTTAAGGAATTAGGCAAAATAGACCTGTAACTTCGGGAGAAAGGTCGCTGACAGCAATGTCAGCCTCAGTAAAAAGGCCCAGGCGACTGTTTATCAAAAACACAGGACTCTGCAAAATAGAAATATGACGTATAGGGTCTGACACCTGCCCGGTGCTGGAAGGTTAAGGAAGGAGCTTAGAGGTAACTCGAAGGTTTTGACTGAAGCCCCAGTAAACGGCGGCCGTAACTATAACGGTCCTAAGGTAGCGAAATTCCTTGTCGGGTAAGTTCCGACCTGCACGAATGGTGTAACGATCTGGGCACTGTCTCAACCATGATCTCGGTGAAATTGTAGTATCGGTGAAGATGCCGGTTAATCGCAACGGGACGAAAAGACCCTGTGAACCTTTACTATAGCTTTGTATTGACTTCGGGTAAATAATGTGTAGGATAGGTGGGAGACTATGAAGCAGTATCGCTAGGTATTGTGGAGTCATTGTTGAAATACCACCCTTTATTTACTTGGAGCCTAACTTCCATTTGGAAGGACAGTGCATGGTGGGTAGTTTGACTGGGGTGGTCGCCTCCAAAAGAGTAACGGAGGCTTTCAAAGGTACCCTCAGCACGCTTGGTAACCGTGCGTAGAGTGTAATGGCATAAGGGTGCTTGACTGTGAGACCTACAAGTCGATCAGGTGCGAAAGCAGGACATAGTGATCCGGTGGTTCCGTATGGAAGGGCCATCGCTCAAAGGATAAAAGGTACTCCGGGGATAACAGGCTAGTCTCCCCCAAGAGCTCACATCGACGGGGAGGTTCGGCACCTCGATGTCGGCTCGTCACATCCTGGGGCTGGAGAAGGTCCCAAGGGTTGGGCTGTTCGCCCATTAAAGTGGCACGCGAGCTGGGTTCAGAACGTCGTGAGACAGTTCGGTCTCTATCTGTTGTGATCGTTAGAAGTTTGAGCGGAGTTGACTCTAGTACGAGAGGACCGTGTTGAACAAACCTCTGGTGTATCAGTTGTGCCGCCAGGTGCACCGCTGAGTAGCTACGTTTGGAAGAGATAAGCACTGAAAGCATATAAGTGCGAAACTCGCCGCAAGATTAGACTTCTTTAAAGGGTCGTTGTAGACTACAACGTTGATAGGCTATAGATGTAAAGGCAGTGATGTCATAGTCGAGTAGTACTAATTACCCATAGACTTTTTCGAAAGTACGAATCAGAGATAGTTGGTAGCAATACCAATAAAAATTAAATTAAAGATTAAATACTAACAAATGATTTAATCGTCATAGAGAAGGTTAGTTAATCTTATTTGGATTAAAACATGTAATACCAAAGATTGTGTGAAGGCTTTACGCCTAAAGCTTTAAGCTTAATGCCTAGAGCTTCTGATAATGTCAACATATAATAGGAACTAATACCTATTTAAAAATATTAGGGTGACTATAGCTGCAGGGCTCACCTCTTCCCATTCCGAACAGAGAAGTTAAGCCTGCCTGCGCCGATGGTACTATTACTTACGGGAGAGTAGGTCGTCGCCAGTTTTTATTAAGATCCTCAAGATTTATTTCTTGAGGATTTTTTTGTGGTTATACGTCGCGCTTTAGGCTGAACGTTTTAAGCTTTACGCATCTCCAAACTATGTTTTATAAAACAAGAAGCTTGCTTTCATCCAACAAGAGGCTTCTAATTAGTCAACGAGAAGCTTCTTCTTGATAAAATGAAAGCTTCCTTTTTACAACTTACTCAGAACTTGAAAACACCCTTATGATAGTTTAACTTCTACTTCTATTCTGTAAGCCTTAAATCTTACGTCTTATAACTTATAACTTATAACTCAAAACTTAGAACTCAACCCGCGTTAGGGATAGCAGTGGAAATCCTTTTGTTTTTTGTATTTCGACAAGCTCAGCAACCCCAAAAACAAAAGATTGGAACGGTTAGCCCGATCGAGCTTTTTGATTATAATTTTATTATCGAATGATTATTAGCGAGGGAATGCCCAAACTTTGTATATTTTATAATTAAATAGAATCGGATTTGTAATCTTTATTTTTTGAAAATACGTCTAATTAAATTAAAAAGAATCATATAGAATACAACTGAAATAATCATTAATTCTATATTAGAATTAAGATAATTCAAAAGATTTTTTGGATGATTGATTAATGTTTTAATCAATTCAATTGGTCCTGTTATAAGTTGAGATTTGTAAGTTTTAAGAATACTTATAATCAGATAAATCATTACAAGTTGATTGAATAATCCATACAGGAAAACAAACCAATCTTTTTTGTCAGTTAGTCTAAATTTGAGCGGATTTTTAATTAATTCACTTATTTTTTTTGTACTACTTGGTAAAAGATTTGGTGTATCTGTTAGGTCTGAAACAATCCAATAACCATCTGTACGAATAAAAGGAATCAACTGGTACAAAATAATCATCGTACTAATGCCAATAACGTCTTGCAATTGATGATTGTCTGTTATAAGATAGGCAATATATAATGCTGCAATAATAAACAGTTGTACATATACACCAGCCAAGTTTGTGATAATTCTCTCTTGTTTTTTTGCTGTCCAAATAGGTGTGATGTTTGAATAAAAAACAGGAAAAACAAAGTATATTCCTACACCAACTTCACCATTTTTTTTAGTGAATCGATTACAAGCTGCAATATGCCCAAATTCGTGTATAAATGCACTTACTATGTACAGTAGAAATAGGAGGAGCATGTATTCTTTTTCGAGATGGAAATGATGCATTTGGGCAAGATTATACATCGAGAAGATAAATAAAAGGGGAAATATAATCCAAAAAAAAGTTGGTTGAAATAGAGGCTTTAAAATTTTAGAAAATAGAGCCGCTTTTTCCTTAGAAATTAATTTTGTTTCGAAAAGTATAAATGATTTTTCTTTTTTTTGTTGATTGTCTACTTTATCTAATTCTAAATTTTTTAGATTTTGAGCTACGATTGTTTTAAAATCATCATAAGAAACATAATCAAATTCTTTAATGAAATCCTGATAAGAATTTTCGAGATTATATTTATTTTTTTTTAAAATTTCTAATAGTGATTTTATTTCATCACTTACAATAAAAAACTTTTCTGAATGTTCTAAAATCCAATTTTGTTCATTCTTTTTAGTGAACGAAAAATTAATGTCTGTAATTGTATTAAGCATTTCTAATTCCTTCAATTTGATGTTTCCAATCTTGTATTTGTGAAGTTATGACCTCTGTCCAATTTACAATTTTAGACAAATTGTATTTTATTGCAATTTCTTTCGCATCAGAAAATTGCTTGATCATATAATCAAATTGAGGATTACATAACTCTTCTAAAGCAAAAAATGCTTTGTGTGTGTACAGTTGATTATCCGGATAATAATCGTTATCATTTTTCAAATATTCAATTGTCTTAGAAATGATATAGGTAAATTGTTTTGTTTGTAAATCCTCTCCTATATCCGTTATATCATCATACATCTGTATTCCTCTGAAAATTAATGATAACATCAACTTTATATCATCTGTCGGATAATTTGGTTGTAAAAGCTTTATTCCATCTACAATAAAAAAGACTGGAATATGTTTTTCTACAGCAATTTTGTTAAATTCTTCTTTAGATAGAATAGTTGAATCAAAATTCCATAATTTTTCTTTGATTAATGCATCAAAATATATTTTACTGTACTTTGCTTTACTCTCAAATATAGTTGAATCTTCACCAAATAGTTTAATCAATGTTTTAATACATAATTCGTAATGATTGGTTAAATTGAATAAAGGATTAGATTCAAGTAATTTTGCGCTAATTAGAATCTCTTGATCAATTAATTTATCTAAGTGAATAATGTAGTTATAATACGTTTTTGCAACTAGGTCTAATTGTTCTTTTTTTAAACGATTAATTTCAACATTTTCAGATAAAAAGTCGACAACATCTTGAAAAAAGAGTTGATTAATTTGGCTCATTTTAGTTAGGTTTTTTAGATTTTACTCTAAAAAAAGAGTTTAGTAAAACTAAACTCTTTTTTTATTAATTTCCTCCACCTGGAGGTGTAGTATTTCCTCCATGACCGCTACAGAACATGTGTAATAAACAATAGAAGATAAACTCTTTTCTATCCTCTAATTTCTCTACTTGAAAAGCATTAATTGACTTTTTCATAATTTAATAGTATTTGGGTTAATAAAAATTTATTTATATAATATTAGATGTATTTAGAATAATCTAAACATTAAATGAATTTATTAAAAAAAATAAAATAGAAAATTGTGTTAATTAATCACAATTGAGAATTGAAGTTTGTTGTATCATAGGTAATAGAGTTATAGTTTGGTATATCAAATATAGAAAAAAAATATTGAATTATAAAAAAAACAAAATAAGTTAACTTATTGAAAATTAATTGATTTAAAGATTATTGATAAATAAATGTTTAATAAATGCTTATATATTCTTATCTGATTAGATAGGTATAGAACTTCTTAAAAAAATGGTAAATATTCAGAATTAAATCAAATATAAATTTTTAATACTTCTAAATTTAATAGCTTTACATCTTAATTTACTTTTCTATTGGATCAGATCATTTCAAATAGTATACGCGATAAAAATTTTGAAGAAGCATTTAAACTTATTGTGAAAGAGTACCACCAAAAAGTTTATTGGCAAATTCGTCGTATGGTTTTGATTCATGAGGATGCTGATGATGTCACTCAAAATGTATTTATTAAGATTTATCAAAACTTAGATTCTTTTAAAAACGAATCGAAGTTTTCGACTTGGATTTTTAGGATTACTTACAATGAAACCATTAATTTTATTCATAAAAATGCAAAAGAAAATAATGTCTCGTTTGAAGATTATTCGATGAATGTTGCTAATGATTTATCATCTGATGAATATTTTACAGGAGATGAGATTCAACAAAAATTACAAAAAGCAATTGCTACTTTGCCAGAAAAACAGCGGCTTGTTTTTATGATGAAGTATTATGAAGAGTTGAAGTATGAACAAATTTCTGAGATTTTAGGACATCTGTTGGCGCTCTAAAAGCGTCATATCATCATGCAGTTACTAAGATTAAAGAATCTTTGGAACTAGATGATTAAACCTTTTTTTTATTTTATTGTCTAAGTTGTGATATGAAGAATGAATTAAAAAATAATTTTAAAATTCCTGATCATTATTTTAATGATTTACAGGACGAAATATACCTGAATTCTTTTAAACAAAAAGAAAATCTACAGGTTCCGAATCATTATTTTGATGATTTGGAGCAAACTATTTTGGCTAAAACTATTGATAAAAAACAAGGGAAAACAATTCATTTTAATGTTTGGTGGGCTGCTGCTTGTGTATTATTTATTGCATTGGTAACACTTCCTATTGTTATTAATTCGTCAAAAAAAGAGACTGAAGTTGTAGATACAACTACGGAGAATCAAGTTTACGAAAAAATATATGATTCGTATATTGTAAGTGATCAAAACAAAAAATCGTCTAATGTGACACTAGACGATTCAGATTTTGTTTTATATAATTATTAAGAATTTTTTATATAATTTCTGCACTCAAACCTCGGTTCAATAACTCAGTGCATCGAGGTTTTAAATCTTCTAATTCACCAGTTAATACTTCGCATTTACCTTTATAGTGAATTAAAATAGAACATTGTTCAGCCTGTTCAGGTGTATGTTCACAAACATCTATTAAAGACTCAATAACCCAATCAAATGTATTAACGTCATCGTTGTAAACAATAATTTGATATTTGTGCGATTCTTGCTCTAATACATCAACAGCAGAATCTTTTTCAGTTTCCCACAAGGGTTGTGTTGCGTATTTTATCATAATCAATTTATTTTTTGAAATGAAGTGCAATCCACTCATTTCGTTGTTTTTTAGATACAAATTTCAAACCATTTTCTGTACAGAAAGCTAAGATATCATCAAAATCTTGCTCCATCAAACCACTTAAGAATAAATCTCCATTTTCGTTTAAAACTTTGATATATGATGGAATTTGGCTCATTAAAATATTTTTGTTGATATTGGCTAAAATAATGTCAAAATGTTTACTTCCTAAAAGAGAATTATCTCCCATTTTAGCATCTAAACTAACGCCATTACTTTTTCCGTTTTCGATAGAGTTTTCAACAGCCCATTCGTCAATATCAATACATTCTGCATAGTTTGCACCTCGCTTCATTCCTAAAATTGCTAGAATAGAAGTTCCACAACCCATATCCAAAATGTCTTTTCCTTTAAATTCAGTCTCTAAGATATATTCTACCATCAAATGTGTAGTAGAGTGATGTCCTGTACCAAACGACATTTTTGGTTGGATGATAATTTCGTACGGAATATTTTCGATTGTTTCGTGAAATTCAGCACGAATTAAACATTGATCATTTACTAAAATTGGCGTAAAATTCTCTTCCCAAATAGCATTCCAATTTTGTTGTTCAATTTCTTGGCGTGTATAAGAAAAATCAATATTCTCGATAGAATCGATTACTTCTTTTACTTGGTCAATATTTTCTTCAGTTTTTGGCATATAAGCTTCAAAACCTTCTTCGTTTTCTACAAAAGTTTCAAAAGGTAATTCAGAAATTAGTGCAATAATAATTTCATTAAAAGGTTCTACTTCCGCTACTTTAAATTTATATTCGATGTAATTTGTCATAAAAAATATGGAAAATATCATATTGTTTTCCAATGCAAATTTACGATTTTTAAAATTAATTTGTCAATGAGATTATTTCGTAAAAGGAAAGTTCTTTAGACCTACCATCATTTCTCGTTTTCCCGGAGGTCCAGGACGTTTTTGAACAATATATCCTAATTTTTTTAAACCTCTTTTAACTGTTCCTTTTGCAGCATAAGTAGTGAAAATTGCAGATTTTTTAGTCAAAGAATCTACAATTTCTAGCAACCCTTCTTCCCATAATTCTGGTTGAACACGTGAGCCAAAAGCATCAAAATAAATTAAATCAAATTCATTTTCGTTGCTATTTTTGAGATTGAAAAAATCTTCTTTCACTTTTTTAATCTCGAAAAAAGGAGAAATTTGATGCCAATTTTCCCAATTCGAATTAAATAATTGTTGATAATAAAGAGAAAATTCTTCTTTACGATCTTCTAATTCAGGGTAAAGTTTAAATACGTTTTCAAAATAATTAATCAATTCAAATTCTTCAGCTGAAACTGGATATTTTTCAATTCCAACATATTGTACAGGAATTTGATTTTTTTCTGCTTCCATTAAAGTGATGAAAGAATTAAGTCCAGTTCCTAAACCAATTTCTAAAATTTTAATAGGAATTTTGGTTTCTGTAAAATGATAAAAACCATTTTTTATAAATACATGAAAAGCCTCTTGTACAGCGCCATGTTTAGAATGATAAGATTCATCCCAATCTTCAATATAGATAGTTTTAGAGCCATCTTCCGTTTCTTGAATAATCCTTTTCATCGTCGAAAGTTATGATTTTTATTATGAAAAAGTGCAAATAAAATGTACCTTTGATAAGCACAAACAAAATATATCGTAAAATGATTATAGAAAAAATTGCTGAATCTAAATTCAATGATTCAGTTTTCGACTCTACTGTTTTTGGTAAAGAGTTTACAGACCATATGTTAATTGCTCACTACAAAGATGGTAAGTGGGATGAGCCTAAAATTGTTCCTTATGGACCAATTTCTATGACTCCAGCAGCAATGTCTTTCCATTATGGACAAACAATTTTTGAAGGAATGAAAGCCTACAAAAATGATGACGAAGAAGTATTTATTTTCCGTCCAGAGAAAAACTTCGAGCGTTTTAATTTATCTGCGGCACGTCTTAACATGCCTCAAATTCCAAAAGAAATTTTTATTGATGGTTTAGAAGCAATTATTGATTTAGATCGTCAATGGGTACCAAAAGATTACGGAACGTCTTTATATATTCGTCCAGTAATGTTTGCAACGGAAGAAGCAGTTTCTGCAAGAGCATCTAATGAGTTTATTTTTGCGATTTTATTAGCTTATGCTCCTAATTATTACGACAAACCTTTATCAGTTAAAATTGCTGATTATTATAGCCGTTCGGCTCAAGGTGGTGTAGGTTTTGCAAAATGTGGTGGTAACTATGCGGGATCTTTCTTCCCAACTTCAGAAGCACAAAAAGATGGGTATGATCAAGTGATTTGGACAGATTCTATCGAGCACAAATTCATCGAGGAAGCAGGAACAATGAACGTAATGGTACGTATCGGTAACAAAATTTTAACTGCGCCAACTTCTGAGCGTATTTTAAATGGAGTAACTCGTGATTCTGTTTTAACTTTAGCAAAAGACAATGGATACGAAGTTGAAGTACGTCCTGTAGAAGTGCAAGAGTTGTATGATGCTTACAAATCTGGAGAGTTAAAAGAAGTATTTGGTTGTGGAACAGCAGTTGTTATTACACAATATGATGCAGTAGGATTTGGAGAAGAGCGTGCTCAGTTACCAACTTTAGCTGAAGAAGACTCTTTCGCATTACAATTGAAAAAGAAATTGAAGGATATTCAGTATGGATTAGCAGATGATCCTTATGGATGGAGAATTAAAATAGAGGAGCAAGCTTAATTATAAGTTTGTTAGTATAATATAAAAGCCGAATCATTTGATTCGGCTTTTTAATGGATTATTTTTTAATGAATTTTTGCGTTATTTCTTTTTGGTTTTCAAAAATTATTTTTAAAATATATGTTCCTGACTTTAAATTCTGAACATCTAATTTATTATTTTCTAATTTAGTTGATTTAATTAATTGTCCAGTTAAACTATAAATTTCAGTTTTTGCAATTTTATCTTTTGTTGAAATATTAATTTGATCTTTAACAGGATTAGGATAAATATTTATTTCATTTTTAGCGATTTCATTTGTTGCCAACAATTCTGGTAATTCAACTATAAAATTAATACGTTTTCCATCTTTTAATCCTCTACCAAATACAAATTTTCCATTATCTGTTATACCTTCAGGACCATATAAGTAATATCCAGATACATCAATTCCTCCTGTTTTAAGATATTCTGTTAAAGGAATAGCACCAGTTTGAGGAGTCCAAATAAATCCATTAGAAGAATATTCGGCAGTCATTGCTTGAAAAAAACCAACAACAATTTGTCCATCATTAGAGACTCCTGTACTTACTCCTTTTAAATCCATTCCTGCATTGGGATATCCAACAGGAAATATTCCAGTTTCTTCACTCCAAATCCATGCATCATAATTTAAATATCCTCCAACAATCCATTTTCCATTAGAAGATACTGCAATTGCTTCACCTGCATATTCCCCTTCTTTTCCAAAAAATAATGTTTGCTTTCCATCTTTCCAAATAGCTCCTTGTCTGTACCATTCAGAATTATCTTGCCAACCAACAATAATATCACCATTACTATTTACATCATTTGCTCTAGAACTATTACCTACTACAGAACTACCTAAATCTTTAATCCCAGTAGTTTCATTCCAAGAAATAGCATGAGCTGAATTCTTTTCAAACCATCCTAATCCGACTACTGTTTTTCCATCATTAGATATAGAGTACGCAGAACTTTCTTCATTACCCATATAGTGTTTTAAACCGCCAAGATATTTCCACGTTTTAGTTGAAATATCGTATAAACCCATTTCATTATTTCCTGTTGAAGGATTCATTACAGTTGAGCTTATTTTAGTACCATCAGCATTTAATATAACAGTACCACTTCTTCCAACAGTTGGAGCATAGTTTGATAGTTCTTGAACACCTGTTTCTTTAGTCCAAATATACATTTTACTTGGAGAAGAAAAAGTAGCTATTTCTCCATTATCTGAAAGGGAACTAATTTCAATGTCATTTTCAGTATCGATAACTTGAATTTGAGCAAAAGTAGATAATGCTGTGCTTAGGGTAGTGAATAGTAAAATTTTTTTCATAATATAATATTAAATTAAGTGATTAAAGTTATTACTTTTTTTAAAAAAACAAATAATAATGAAAATTATTAATAATTGATTATTAGTTTTTTGGCACGATATTTAATATTATGTTATACAAAGTACTATATTTGAAAAATGAATGGACTACAGAAATTTTTAATCATCTGTTCAGGGAGTAGTCTTGAACTCTTGAAAAAAACACCAACAGATATCAACAAACACGTCGGTATTGGAGGTGTCATTTTATTTACTGGTATTTTGGCAGCATTGTCAGCAGGATATGCGTTGAATACAGTTTTTGATAACATATATGCAGCAACAGGTTTTGGATTGTTGTGGGGATTGATGATTTTTAATCTTGATCGATATATTGTAACCTCGATGAAAAAATCAGGAGGATTTTTTCGTCAGTTTTTTGTCGCTTTACCACGTATTTTAGTTGCAGTTTTATTAGGGATTGTGATTTCGAAACCGTTAGAATTAAAAATATTTGAGAAAGAAATTGATAAGCAATTAAATATCATTGTCAATCGAAATAAGGCAGAATTGCAAAAAGGAATTGATGCTCGTTACGCTGAATTGGGAACTCCTTTTTCGAATGAAAGAAAGGAAATCTATGCTCAAATTGATAAATTAAGAACAGAGTATAATTCTGCTTCTACAGAATTGGAAAAAGAGGTGGTTGGAACACAAACAGAAACAACTACTGGTCGTGAAGGTTATGGGCCAAATGCTAAACGTAAAGCTGAATTGAAAAAACAAAAATCTGCTGAAATCGAAACTTATATTCAACAATCAGCACCACGTTTAGCTGAGATTAATAAAGAATTGGATCGATTGAATGTTGCAAAAGAGAAAGAAATTGACGCTGCTAAGCCTACTGAAGAAAATTACAATGGTTTTGCTGCTCGTATGCAAGCATTAGATGAATTGTCTGTCAATAATCCAATTTTAGGAACTGCAGCTATTTTTATAGCTCTTGTTTTTATTTCGTTAGAAACAGCACCAGTTTTAGTAAAATTAATCGCACCAAAAGGACCTTATGATTTTCTTTTAGAGAAACATGAACATTCGTTTAAGATTTTTAGTAAAGAATCGATTCAGATTATGGATATCAAATCTGAAAAACGAGTAAAGCATGAATTAGAAAAAGTATAAAAATTAAAAAAGTAACTTCAATTTGAAGTTACTTTTTTAATTTTGCATTAGATATGGAAACTTATAAAATAGAAATTTACGGAGAAGACGAAAACCAAATTCAACGAATGGAAGAGGTGATTACTCCTATAAAAGATATACAGGATTATTTTTGGAAAATACTTTGGATTGATGGCGAAAGTGAAACGGAAGAATATTCGGTTTTCGAATTGCAAGAAGTCATCGATCAGCAAGATGGTATTTTTGTAGAATATGAGCAATTAGAAAATTTGTGTTTCAAAATGGAAAATGTAACCGAAGCATTGATTATTGGTGATAGAAAGGAAAATAATTTGCATGTAAATATTGAAGATGAGAACTTATATAACAACGAGGTTGTGTTTGAATTTGTGAAAGATTCGCATTGGCAAATTTTAACTTCGGATATTAATATTGTTGATACATTCAAGGTTTTCTTCCCGAATAGTAAAATTATTGATTAAAATAACAAAGCCACTTTTTGAAGTGGCTTTGTTATTTTATTTTTGATTCAATTTCTGAAAAATTTGCAATGTTTCTTTTGCTTCGCGTACATCGTGTACACGCAAAATTTTTGCCCCTTTTTGTAATGCAACCATATTCAAAACAGAAGTTCCGTTTAAAGCTTCTTGCGGAGTCGTTTCGAATAAATTATAAATCATAGATTTTCTAGAAATACCTAATAGTAGAGGGAAATCTCCAAATCCTAAAGCTTCCATTTTACTGAATAATTCATAATTATGATCTAATGTTTTAGCAAATCCAAAACCAGGATCCAAAATAATATCATTTACTTTTGCAGCTTTTAATTGAGCAATTTTTTGTGAAAAATATTCGTTCACTTCAAGTGTGATGTCGTTGTATTCAGGATTTTTTTGCATTGTTTGAGGAGTTCCTTTCATATGCATCAAAATATATGGAACTCGAAGTTCTTTGATTGCTTCAAACATATTTTCGTCCAATTCCCAACCCGAAACATCATTAATAATAGAAGCTCCAGCTTTTATAGTTTCTCGTGCAACATTTCCACGAAATGTATCGATAGAGAGAATGATTTCTGGGTAATGTTCAACAATTTTTTCGATAACTGGAGCTGTTCTATCAATTTCTTCTTGTTCCGAAATATTTTCAGCACCTGGTTTTGTCGAGTATCCCCCAATATCAATCATATCCGCACCTTCAGACAAGTGCTTTTCTACTTTTTCTAAAATTAAATCGATCGAATGATGACGCCCACCATCATAAAAAGAGTTTGGCGTTGTATTCAAAATTCCCATAATTTTTGGTTCGTTGAGATCAATCAAACGACCATTACAATTAATTGTCATATCTTAGAAGTTCTTTAAGCAATTTCAATTATTTTTGAAATCGAAACGAAATTATGAAAAATACCTCAATTCAATTTAATGAAATTATCTCTCTTTGTAGAGATCTCTATACAAAAAAACTTAAAGATTACGGTCCTGCTTGGCGTGTATTGCGTTTGCCGTCTTTAACTGATCAAATTTTTATCAAAGTTAATCGCATTCGTACGTTGCAAGAAGCGACAGAGCGTTTGGTTGATGAAGACGAAGAAGGAGAGTTTATTGCGATTGTAAATTACTCAATCATGGGATTGATTCAGTTGGAACTTGGCTTTGCAGATCAACCAGATTTAACAGATGAACAAGCGATTGAATTTTATGATAAATATGTTGTAATAGCGCACGATTTGATGATGAAAAAAAATCATGATTATGGAGAAGCTTGGCGTGATATGCGTGTAAGTTCAATTACGGATTTAATTTATCAGAAAGTTTTGCGTACAAAAAGTATCGAAGATAATAAAGGAAAAACAATTGTTTCAGAAGGTTTGGACGCTAATTATCTGGATATGATTAATTATTCAATCTTCGCAATGATCTTAATTAATGAAAAGAAAACATCATGAAATATCTTGTACAATTAGCACGAATTATAGTTGGTGTTATTTTTATCATTTCGGGATTTGTAAAAAACGTGGATCCAATTGGATTAAGTTTCAAATTAGAAGAATATTTTTCGCCAACGGTTCTTAATATTCCTTTTTTAGAAAGTTTAAGTTTGCCTTTAGCAACTTTCTTTTCAATTTTTGAAATTGTTTTAGGTGTTTTATTATTGCTTGGAGTTTGGAAAAGATTTACAACAATTGCATTATTGTTGACGATAATTTTCTTCACGTTCCTAACATTTTATTCAGCTTACTTCAATAAAGTAACAGATTGTGGATGTTTTGGCGATGCGCTGAAATTAGAACCTTGGACATCATTTTATAAAGATGTTGTTTTGTTGGTTTTGATTATTATTTTGGTGATTGGTCAACAATACATTAAACCATTGTTTGTCGAAAAAGCAAATTATGTAATCAATTTTATTACAATTTTAAGTTCTGCAATTATCGCTTATATTGGAATTAATCATTTACCAATGATTGATTTTAGACCTTATGCTGTTGGAAAGAATTTGATAGAAGGAATGAAATCTCCGCAAGAATTAGGATTGAAACCAACAACATACAAAACAATTTATACGATGAAAAATAATGTTGATGGTAAAGTGGTAGAAATTGATGATGCACAATATATTGCAGATGATAAGTGGTACAAACACGGAACACCTTGGGTAATTGAAGCGGATAAAACGCGAACTATTGTCGAGAAAAAAGGCTACGAACCACCAATTCACGATTTTAGTTTTGATTGTAATGGTGTTGATAAAACTACTGAGATTTTAAATGCGCCAAAAGCATTGGTTTTTGTTCTTCCTTTTGTTGAAAAAGTGAATAAGGAACAAATTGCTAGATTAAATAGTTTAGGAAAAGAAGCAAAATCAAAAGGTTATATTGTTACGGCGGTTTCTAATAATCCAATCAAAGGTTTGGAACTAGAAAATTGTTTTATGGATCAAACAACAATGAAAACAATTATTCGCTCTAATCCTGGTGTGATGATCTTAGAAAAAGGAACAGTAAAAGCTAAATATCATCACAATGATTTTCCATCGATTAGTCAATTAGAAGAATTATTTTAACAGGTGATTAATTATATTTTAAATAAAGTTTTCTACGGATTTTTAACGCTTTTCGGAGTTGTTACCGTTGTCTTTTTAATGTTTTCGGTTCTTCCTGGCGATCCTGCTCGTATGATGCTTGATCAAAAAGAAGATCCAGAGCAATTGGCTCAAATTCGTAGGAATTTAGGTTTAGATCAGCCTTTATGGAAACAATATGCGTTTTATTTAAATGATCTTTCACCGATTTCTTTTCACAATATTGACGAAAACAATACAACTTATACATCGTTAAGTTCGGATAAATACAAGTACACCAAATTAGTTGATTTTGGAACAAATGAAATGGTTCTGAAAACACCTTATTTACGTCAGTCTTTTCAAAAACAAGGCAAAAGTGTTAGTACAATTATCGGAGAAACCTTGCCTAATACAATGGTTTTGGCTATTGCAGCTATTATTATTGCAACAATAATTGGTGTTGCTTTGGGAATTGTTTCTGCTTTGATGAAAGATACTTGGGTTGATCGGGTTTTATTGGTAGTCACAAGTTTTGGAATGAGTATTCCGTCGTTCTTTTCGGCGATTATTATTGCGTATATTTTTGCATTTTTAATGCATGATATTACGGGACTTAATATGATTGGTAGTTTGTACGAAGTAGATGATTTGGGCGAAGGAAAGCATTTGATGTTAAAAAATTTAATTCTTCCTGCCATTACATTAGGTTCTCGTCCGTTAGCTGTTTTCACACAATTAACACGTAACTCGTTGTTAGAAGTTTTGAACCAAGATTATATCAGAACAGCTTTCGCAAAAGGTTTATCTCGTAAAACAGTTATCACAAAACATGCTTTGCGCAATGCTTTAAATCCTGTAATTACAGCAATTTCGGGTTGGTTTGCTTCGATGTTAGCAGGTTCTGTTTTTGTTGAGTTTGTTTTTGGATGGAATGGTTTAGGAAAAGAAATTGTAAATGCTTTGAATACATTAGACTTGCCAATTGTTATGGGAGCTGTTTTAGTGATTGCAGTCATGTTTATTATTATTAATATTTTGGTTGATATACTTTACGGAATTCTTGATCCTCGTGTTCGTATAAAATAAATCAGGTATAATTTCAAGAGAAATAATTATCTTGCAGTAATATTAAATCAAAATCTAATCAAATACACTTTTTTATGCGTGATAGAATCGTAGCAGGAAACTGGAAAATGAACTTAAACTTTGAAGAGGCAATTCATTTAGCAACAAACCTTAATGCTTGGGTGGCAGATAATCAGCCAATAGCACAAGTAATTGTAGCGCCTTCTTCTATTTATTTACAAACAATATTAGAAGCTGTAGACGAGCAATATGTTAAGGTTTCTTCGCAAGATATTTCTGCTCACGATAAAGGAGCTTATACTGGAGATATTTCTGCAGAACAATTAGACAGTATCGGATTAGATTTTGCAATTATCGGACATTCTGAACGTAGAGAATATCAAGGCGAGACAGATGTTATCATTGCTGAGAAATTAAAACAAGCGTTCAAACATCAAATTAATCCAATTCTTTGTGTTGGAGAAAAATTAGAAGAGCGTGAATCAAATAAACATTTTGATGTAGTGAAATCTCAATTGATAAATGCTTTGGTTGCTCAAAACTCAGAAGATCTTTCTCGTTTGATTATTGCTTACGAACCAGTTTGGGCAATTGGAACAGGAAAAACAGCAACGCCAGAACAAGCACAAGAAATTCATGCATTTATTCGTAAAGTTTTAAATGATGAATTTGGAGTGGAGGTAGCGAACGATACAAGCATATTATACGGAGGAAGTGTCAATGCTCAGAATGCTAACGAGATTTTTGCTCAACCAGATATTGACGGTGGTCTTGTTGGAGGAGCAGCCTTAAAATATGATGATTTCGTGCAGATAATTGCTGCATGTAAATAATATAAAAGCTCAACTTAGTTGAGCTTTTTTTATGTTTTATATTTTCGAAATCTTGATAAATGATTAATTCATCTCTTCTGAATCCCGTATAAATTCAGTCAATTAAGAAAACTATAACATTTATTAGGATTAATTAAGAGTTTTCGGAACAGTGTCTGCAAAGTTTATTCATGTACTAACTATTTAAAAAGTATCATTTTTTAAACAAAACACATTTATTATGAAAAAATTGACGCAAGTATTAGGAGTTGTAGCAATAGGGTTAGTTTCTTTCTCTTTTACAACAAAGAATGAAGTTCCAGTAGTAACACAATCATCTTACAAAATTGTTGAAGATGCACCAAAAGTTGTTATTTTAGATATTGTAGATAACATTGCTGCAGCATCGGGGGCTAATATTGCAACTGAGCTTAAAACTAAATTAGAATCTTTAAATAAAGAAAATGTAAATGTTTTACTTTGGAAAGATTTAACGAAAGGTTTAAAAGAAGAAGAGAAAAAAGAAATTATTGATAGTTTGAAACCAGAATTAATCATGACGTTAAGTTTTGATAAAACTGATGATAATTCTAATAAGGTGGCTGCAGTCGTTTTTAAACAAAATGTAGCGTTTGATGAAACAATTAAAGTAGCAAAAGAACTAACAGAAAATTTCAGTTCATCACTTGTTAAAAATGACGGAGTTTATCAAAACGATTCAAATTATATCCAAGATAATGCAGCTCCATCAATCTTTTTAAGCGTAAAAGTGAAGAATGAACCAACTTCAAATGCAGAAATTGTTGATAAACTTTCAAATTTTATCGAAACAGCGCAAATCAATGAATCAGGTTTAACTGCAACTACAGCAGAACTTGGAGCAGTTGATACCGCAGCTGTGGCTATGGATTCTGTAGCAGTATCAGTAGATGAGGCTGCGCAAGATGTAAAAGCTGCAACAAAGGACGTAAAAACGAAAGTGAAAAAATCTAAAAAATAAAATCCGTTTTTTCGAATATTTCATTTTTATTAATGAAGAAAAAGTAACATTTTGTAAGGAAATGTTACTTTTTTTTGTTTTTAGTTGTAGAACACTTAAGTTTGCTCAAATACTTACAATTCAATGTCAAAACAAGGATATATCGCACGTTACTTCAATATTGTTCGTAAACTTTCACAACAAAAATATTGTTCGTATGAAGAGTTAGAACGTTTTTTAGAACGAGAATTTGAAATGTTGCAAATTCAAGATGATACGTTAGAGTTTAATTTTTCGAAACGTACATTACAACGCGATATTCGAGAAATTCGAAATATTTTGGGAATTGATATTATGTATAGTCGAAGTCAGCGTGGATATTATATTATTCAAGATGATTATAGTTCCGATTTATTTCTGAAAACCTTAGAAGAAATTAATAGTTTTTCTGCTTTAAAATTGACAAATTCACTCGAATCGATTGTTTATTTAGAAAAAAGAAAACCTAAACGAGCAGAATTTTTGCCTGACATTGTGCAAGCAATTCAACAAAAAAAGAAAATCGAATTTCATTATTTAAAATTTGGAGAGGAAAAAGAAACGATTCGTAAAGTTTCGCCTGTTGCGATTAGAGAACACAATAATCGTTGGTATTTAATTGCAGATGATAAAGGAATTGTCAAAAATTTTGGTTTAGAACGAATGAATAAAGTTTCAATTTTAAAGGAAAAAATTGACGATAATATCGAGTTTAATTACAATGATAAGTACAAATATTCGTTCGGAATTATTGTTCCAAGTTCAGAAAAACCAGAAAAAATAATACTTTCTGTAACAAAAAAGCAGGCTGCATATTTAGAATCTTTGCCTTTACATGAATCTCAACACATTTTAGAGACAAAAAATGATGAGGTTTTCATTGGTTTAGAATTATTTTTAACCGAAGACTTTATCAGTGAAATTCTTTCTATGAGTCGTTCAGTTACGATTATCGAACCCAAAAAATTGAAAGAAAAAGTCAAAACAATTTTAAAGGAAACGTTGGAGAAATATAATTAGACGAGTTTCGAATTTCGAAACTCGCTTTATTTTTTTACATTTCTTCAAATTCTAACTCGAAATTCATTCCAAGAATAGCTTTTCCAGTAACTTTTTCTCCATTTTCAGAGTTGATTAAACCAGCCATTTTTCCTGTTTTTTGCTTGGTAACTAAATCTAAAATCTGTTTATCTGTCAGTTTTTTACCCATAAATTCGAAAGGAATTTTAAATCTACATTCCTTAAAATTAGCACAGCCATAAGCCGCCTTTCCTTTTACTAACTTATGCGTTTTACATTTAGGACAAGTCGCATCTTCCAGGTTAATTTCTTCTTTTGGTTTGCGTTCTTTTTTGGGTTTATCTTCTGTTTGAATTGAGTTTTGATGTGAAGCAATCGGTCTGAAATAGCTGTTTTTTACATCAAACGTTAGTTTCGAAACCATTTCGATTAATTCTTGTTTAAATTGCTCCAATTCATATTCACCTTTTTCAATCAAACGAAGTTTTCGTTCCCAAACTCCTGTCAACTCAGGCGATTTTAATAATTCATCTTGTATAGTATCAATCAAGTCAATACCAGTTTGGGTCGCAATAATATTACGTTTTTTCTTTTCAATGTATTTTCGACGAAATAATGTTTCGATGATATTTGCACGAGTAGATGGACGACCAATTCCATTTTCTTTCATTAGTTCGCGCATTTCTTCATCATCAACTTGTCGACCTGCAGTTTCCATTCCACGTAATAAAGTCGCTTCTGTATAGTTTTTCGGAGGCGTAGTTTTTCCTTTATGTATAAAAGGTTCGTGAGGTCCTTTTTCACCAATTTCAAAAATTGGCATTATTTTCTCCTCATCTTTTTCATCTTCTTTCTTATCTTTTACATAAACTTCGCGCCATCCCATTTCGAGAATTTGTTTCCCTGTTGCTTTAAAATTTATTGCAGAAAGTTGTCCATCTTTTCCTGTATTTTCAACTTTTCCTTCGACAGTTGTGTTCGCAACTTTACATTCTGGATAAAAAACAGCAATAAAACGTCGAGCAACTAAATCATAAATACGCTTTTCTTCGTTTGATAAACCTTGTGGAAAGATTTCGGTTGGAATAATTGCGTGGTGATCTGTTACTTTTGTGTTATCAAAAACGGCTTTAGACATTGGGATAGGTTGTGTCATCAAAGGAGCAATCAAATTTTGATAAGCTGATAGTTTAGATAAAATTCCAGGAACTTTTGGGTAAATATCTTCAGATAAATATGTAGTATCAACACGAGGATAGGTCACAAACTTTTTCTCGTATAAACTTTGTATATATTTTAAGGTATTCTCGGCAGAAAATGCATATTTTTTATTTGCTTCTACTTGTAATGCGGTTAAATCGAACAAACGAGGATTTTTTTCACGACCTTCTTTTACTTCAAAATCAATGATTTCAAATTCTTGATCTTTGATAAAATCTAAACCTTGTTTGGCTTTTTCTTCTGATTTTAAACGAGGAATTGTGGCATTAAATTCAACTTCTTTAAAAATAGTTTTCAATTCCCAATATTCATCTACAATAAATGCATTGATTTCTTTCTGACGTTGAACAATCATTGCTAACGTAGGGGTTTGTACACGACCAATTGAAAGAACAGTTTTTGGTGGAGCAAATTTCTTTGTAAATAAACGCGTTGCATTCATTCCCAATAACCAATCACCAATTGCACGCGCTTGTCCAGCAGAGAATAAATTGAAATATTTTTCTCCATCTTTTAAATTCTCAAAACCTTCTTTAATCGCTTCTTCTGTTAAGGAAGAAATCCAAAGACGTTTCATAGGAGCTTTAGCTTTAGCTTTTAAAAGTACCCAACGTTGTATTAATTCTCCTTCTTGCCCAGCATCACCGCAGTTGATAATCTCTTCAACTTGATCATCTGTCACTAGCTTTTCGATGATTTTAAACTGTTTCGAAACACCCTTGTCTTCAATTAACTTGATTCCAAAACTTGATGGAATCATAGGTAAATAATTAAGATCCCAACTTTTCCATTCGGGTGTATAATCTTGCGGTTCTTTTAATGTACACAGGTGCCCAAATGTCCAAGTGACACGAAATCCGTTTCCTTCATAATATCCATCATGCTTTTGATTAGCGCCAATAACTTTGGCAATATCCTTAGCAACACTTGGTTTTTCGGCAATGCAAACTTTCATATGATCAAAATACAAATAAAGTACAAAAGTCAAAATAATAATTTAATTCTTAAAAAAAAATATAAATATGTATAATTATTGAATAAATTTGCGATAGGTTAATTTTTGTGATAGCTATTGATACTCGAAATTAAAAGGTTGTTTTTTCATATTTGCACTGTTTTGATGAAAATAAAGTTATCAATTCGGTAAAAAATAGTATTGATTTTGAATGAAATCGAAATTTAACGTGATAACAACGCAAAAAATTTAGAAGAATTAAAAAATTTTCACTTAATTTACACCCACATTAATAAAAATCATAATATTTAAAAGAATTAGTAAATGGAAAAGAATGTAACAGTACCAGCTAAAACTAAAAAGGGAGGTCTTAACCCTGTGATTACTATGATCATTTTAATTGCAGTAGCAATGGGGATCTTCTATGGTGTTTTTGGACAACCAGGTAACTTTGAAGGAGGGGATACAGCTAAAGGGCAACCTTTAAATCCACTTGGGATTATTTTTAAAGGAGGGGTAATTATTCCATTCTTAATGTCTTTCTTCTTTATGGTAATCGTTTTCTCAATCGACCGTATTATTGCTTTAAACAAAGCTAAAGGTACTGGATCTGCTGAAAAATTTGTTAACGACATTCGTGCTTTATTAAACAAAAATGAAGTAAACAAAGCAATCGAATTATGTGACAAACAAAAAGGAGCTGTAGGTAATGTAGTTAAAGAAGGTTTAACAACTTACAAAGCTTTAGAAAACGATACTACATTAAACAAAGAGCAAAAATTAGCTCAATTAGGTAAAACGTTAGAAGAGGCAACTACTTTAGAAATGCCAACGTTAGAGAAAAACATGACAATCATTTCTACAATTGCTTCTGTGGGTACGTTAATTGCCTTAATGGGTACTGTAATCGGGATGATTAAAGCATTCTTCGCATTAGGAGAAGGAGGTGGATCTCCAGACGCTGCACAATTATCAGTAGGTATTGCCGAAGCCTTAATTAATACAGGTATGGGTATTGGTGCTTCTGCATTCGCTATTATTGCTTATGCTTACTTAACTTCAAAAATTGATGATTTAACATTCAAAATTGATGAAGTAGGAATGAGTATCCAACAATCTTTCTCTGCTCACAATTAATATTCATTGACGAAAACCTTAGAAGGATAGTATAAGGACAAAATCAATACACAAACAATTTAGAATATTAATTAATAATACAGAGAAAATGGCAAGAGTAAAACCAAAAAGAAGAGGTCCTTCGATGGACTTAACAGCTATGTCTGACATGGCTTGGCTTTTGTTAACTTTCTTTATTTTGACATCTAACTTTAGAGAGCCTGAAGTAGTTCCTGTCGTAACACCAACATCTGTTTCGAACCAAAAAATGGCTGCGGAAAACATGATGATCATTAAAATCGATGATAAAGGACAATTCTTATTCGGATTAGAAGAAAAGGATCGTATCGCAACATTAGAGAGAATGGGTGATAAGTACGGAGTAAAGTTTACAGATGCTGAAAAGAACGCATTCAAAAGCATAGTGGAATTTGGTGTACCAATGAAAGAGATGAGAAATTATTTGAATCAGCCTGCTGATAAACAACAAAAATATCATCCTGGTATTCCATTAGATACAATACCTGAAAAGAACCAAGAGTTAATTGATTGGGTATTTGAAGCAAAAGAAGTGAACCCAGATGTTTTCTTAGCAATTAAAGGGGATCAAAAATCTGAATATAAACAATTCAAGAATTTGATTCAACAGTTGCAAATGAAAAATATGAATAAGTTCCAGTTAATCACATCTCAAGAATAATTATTAAGAAATTAGAAAATGGCACAAATAGAAAGTCACGATGACGGTGGCGGAAAGAAAGTCCGTTCCAAAAAGAATTCGACGAAAGTCGATATGGCTCCTTTGGTTGATTTAGGTTTCTTATTAATTACTTTCTTTATGTTTGCGGCGACATCGATCAAACCAAACGTAATGAACTTGAACATGCCTCCAAAAATTGACACACCAAAACCTACTGATATTCCTGAAATTAAATTAGCAAACTCTTTGTCTATTTTAATTGGAAAGGATAACAAGTTGTTTTGGCATCAACAAGATGAGGCTGGATTAAATGTAGGAACTCTAAATGAAACTGACTACTCTAAAGTTCGTGATGTTATTACAGCAGCACAAGCTAGAGCAGATAAGGATAAGTTTACTGTAATTATCAAACCTATGGATGATGCTACGTATGATAATTTAGTAACTATCTTAGATGAAATGGAAATTACTAAGTCTACTCGATACGGTATCGTACCTGTTGCACCTTTTGAACAAAAAGTGTTCGACGAAAAAGTAGGTAAATAATTAGTTTAATTGTTAAATTTAAAAGAATTAAAATGTCAGAAAATAACAACAAACTAAAATCCTTAGACGAGATAGTATTTGAAGGTAGAAATAAAGCGTACGGAGCTTATGACATGAGAATGACAGAGAAGAGTACGTTATTAAAAGCTTTCATTCGTGGATTTATAGTAATTGCGATTTTAGCTTTTGCTCTTATTGCTTCTGCGACAGGTATGTTCGATAGTAAGAAGACAGAAGATGTAGTCGTAGATGTTCAGCTTGAAGATTTGAATATGCCTGAACCTCCGAAAGAGGAGGAAGTGGTTGAACCAGAACCACCAAAGCCAGAGCCAGAACAAAGATATCAAGAAGAAACAGCTCAGGTGAAAGTGGTTATGCCAGAACCAAAAGCTCAGCCTAAAAAAGAAGAAACTGTTCCTGAAGTTAAGGAAATGGCGGATAAAGATTTAGGTTTAGTGGATAGAGAAGGGCCAAAATCAACAACACAAACTGGTGGTGCTAATGAAGTAAATACTAAAAAAGAAGCACCAAAAGATACACCAGCTACTCCTAATCCTGGAAAAGGTACTGAACCAGCACCTCCTGCAACAGTATCTGCACGTACAGCAGCTGTAATGGCGGTATATCCAGGTTGTGAAAAAGAAGCTGCAAAAGGTAAAGATGCTGCGACAAAATGTTTATCAGATAGATTATCTCGTGACTTACAAGATGAGTTACAAGATTTCGCAAATGATCAAGCAGGTCAAGGTACAGGTGTAGTTTCAGCTAAATTGACTTTCCAAATTGATACAGAAGGTAGAATTGTTGGAATCTCTCCAATGGGTGACGCTAAATTAGGTCCTGAGGCTAGAAAAGCTTTAGAGCGTATTACACAACGTCAACAAAAAAGAGGTAAAACGATTAAACCAGCTCAAACAGAGGATGGTCGTGCTGCGAAGTTGAATTTCAACATTCCAGTAAAAATGCAAATTGAGTAAGACTTAATTTCAATATATAAAAAGAGGCTAAAATTATTTAGCCTCTTTTTTTGTTTTATAGTTAAGTAAAAATAAATAAGCCTCAAATTTATTAACTTGAGGCTTTTATCAATTTATTTGATTGCTTATTGCTTAAAAAGTAAAGTCTTTTAATAAACTTGTATATCGTTCAATTCCATGTTCTATTTCAGATAAATAAATATATTCATCAGGAGTATGTGAACGAGCCGAATCTCCAGGTCCCATTTTTACAGTTTCGAAATTCATCATTGCTTGATCAGACATCGTTGGAGAACCATAAGTTGCACAACCCAATTCGATTCCTTTTTGTACGATTGGATGATGTTCTGAAATACGAGAAGAATTTAATCGTAACGAACGTGCTTTTACTTCAGCTTTCGGTAAACAATTTGAGATAATGTCCACAACTTCTTGATTTGAGTATAATTCATTCACACGACAATCTATAACTAATCGACATTCATCTGGAACAACATTATGTTGCTTTCCTGCTTCAATTTGTGTTACCGTCATTTTTACAGGTCCTAACATGTCAGAAACTCTTTCGAATTGATACGTTTTGAACCAATTCATCGCGTCAATCGCTTCATAAATGGCATTTACACCTTCATTACGCGCTGCATGTCCCGTTTTACCTTTCACAATTACATCCATCACAACCAAACCGCGCTCAGCGATTGCCATGTCCATTTGTGTAGGTTCACCTACAATTCCCAAATCAATTGTAGGTAGGTTTGGTAAAATGCTTGCAACATTCAATTGCCCAGAGCTTTCCTCTTCGGCTGTAATGGCAACAATTAAGTTGTATGGTAAATCATCTTGCAAGAAGTTAATATAAGTTGCCAATAAACTAACTGCAGATGCTCCAGCATCATTACTACCCAAACCAACCAATTTATCACCTTCGATTGTAGCTTTCAATGGATCATATGTCCAAGAAGAACCAAATTTTACTGTGTCGTGGTGAGAGTTTAATAAAATTGTTTTCTTATTCTCATCAAAATTTGGATGAATACTCCAAACATTATTATCTTGACGATGAGCCGTAGCACCGTGATCGGTTAAAAACTTGAAAATAATATCGGCTGTTTTATCTTCTTCACTCGAAAAAGATTGGGTTTCGATTAATTGACATAACAAATCGACAGCTTTCTTTTTTAGAACAGCTAATTCTAACATAAAATTGTTTTAATGTCTGAGTTAATGTTGCGCGCGTGTACTAAACATACATTTTTTACACCCGCATTGATTACTTTGAATGAATTGTCTAATTTTGGAATCATTCCTTCGAAAATTACACCTTCTTCTTTTAACTGCAAATATAAAGTTTCGTTAATTTTTGGTATCAATGTGGTGTCATCATTTACATCTCGTAGGACACCTATTTTATCAAAACAAAAATTAAGTTCTACTTCATTTTCTTGAGACATTGCAACGGCAATTGTAGATGCAATAGTATCTGCATTTGTGTTTAACAATTGTCCATTTCCGTCGTGTGTAATAGCACAAATAACAGGAGTAATGTTATTGTCGATTAACAATTGAAATAATTCTTTGTTGACACTTGTATCATTCAAATCGCCTACAAAACCATAATCAATAGTTTTTACAGGGCGTTTAGAGCCTTTGATTGCATTACCATCAGCGCCCGATAAACCCAAGGCATTACAACCAAATTTTTGTAATTGAGAAACGATAGATTTGTTCAAATTTCCTGCATACAAACCAGTCACTACATCTAAAGTTGGTTGATCTGTGATGCGACGACCTTCGATCATTTTTGGTTCGATTCCTAATTGGTTTAACATCTTCGAAGCACCTTTTCCTCCGCCATGAACCAAAATTTTTGGACCACTAATTTCAGAAAATGTTTGTAGGAATTGTGTTAACTCTTCCTGATTATCGATAATTCCGCCACCTATTTTAATAATTTTCAACATTTTAATAAATATGTAAATTTTGTTTGCTTTTTTTTGGTGATACAAAAATATAATATTTAACTTTGCATCTCAGTATAATAACTGAATATCTTGTTGATTAATGGAAGAAATTATTGAAATTATTCTTCTCAATTATGAGAGTAGCTTTCCGATAGAAAGCAAACCTTTTGGTTCTCATATTTTACTTAAGTGTGATGACAAAGGGTCATCTTTTCCCAATCCCTCTTTATTAATCGACTTTCCCCTAAATTATGTATGTTAGAATAGCAAATGCAGATGATGCCAAGTACACAGAATTGTTGTGCGAATGGTACGAAGAATCAGCTCGTATGAGAAAAACGGGTATTGCTAAACGAAATCCAGTTTATTTAGAGCGCAAAATGCGTAATGGAAATGCTGTGATTGCTTTTGATAATAATGATCAAATAGCAGGGTTTAGCTACATTGAAACGTACGAAGAAGAAAAATTCGTCGTAAACTCAGGTTTAATTGTTCGTACAGATTTAAGGAGTTCAGGAATTGGGCGCGAAATAAAACAAGCTGTTTTTGAATTGTCACGTACTAAATTCCCGAAATCAAAAATCTTTAGTATTACAACTTCTTTAGCTGTAATGCGTATGAACACAAAATTAGGATACAAGCCAGTAACTTTTTCGGAATTAACGCAATCGGATGAATTTTGGAATGGATGTAAAAGTTGTAAAAACTATCACATCTTAATGGATAATGATCGCGAGCGTTGTATTTGTACAGGATTGGTTTATGATAATCTTGATGACAAGTACGCTAAGCAAGCAAAACAAAATGTTGATAAAAAAGAAAGTGAATAAATATACGAGCTAAGGTTTTTTTTTGTCTAAAATGAGTATATTTGCATAAAATTTCGAATAAATATTCAAAATGAGTAATAAAAAATACAGATTCCAGATTATAAAGGATTTAATAACAGATCAAGAAATAAGTAATCAAGACGAATTATTAAAAAAATTAATCGATTTAGATATCTCAGTTACTCAAGCTACTTTATCCAGAGATTTGCGCGAATTGAAAGTTTCAAAAGTTCCTAATAGTTCGGGACAATACATTTATCGCCTTACTGAAAGTGCAGCTCCAACAACAACTGTTACACATAACGAAAACGCAACTTTGATTTTCTCTAACAACTTGGGAGTAATTAAAACAAAGCCAGGTTATGCAAACAGAATCGCTTTTGAGATTGATAACACGCATTTCAATACAATAATTGGAACAATTGCTGGAGACGATACGGTATTGATCGTAATGAAAGAAGAGAGTACCCGTGAAGAGGTTACCAATGAATTAAGAAGAATTATTCCCAATATAAACAAATAAACAAACAATGAGCAATAAAGCAGTTTTAGCTTACAGTGGTGGTTTAGATACATCGTACTGTTTAGTAAATTTAACAAAAGATCAAGGAATGGAAGTACACACAGTAATTGTAAATACTGGTGGATTTTCTGAAGAAGAATTAAAAGATATTGAAACTCGCGCATACGAATTAGGTTCTTCTAAACACGTAACAATCGATATTACAGATAAGTATTACAACGATTGTGTTCGTTATTTAATCTACGGAAATATCCTAAAAAACAACACATATCCATTATCTGTAAGTGCTGAACGTATGTTTCAATCAATTGCAATTGCTCAGTACGCAAAAGATGTAGATGCAGAATATATTGTACACGGATCTACTGGAGCTGGTAACGATCAAATTCGTTTTGATGTTGCTTTCGCAGTAATCTCTCCAAATTCTAAAATTATCACTCCTATTCGCGACGAAAAATTATCTCGTCAACAAGAAGTTGATTATTTACAAGCAAACGGAGTAAACTATAGTTGGGAACAAGCAAAATATTCTATCAACAGAGGTATTTGGGGAACTTCAGTTGGAGGTGTAGAAACATTAACATCTAACCAAGCTTTACCAGAAGAAGCATATCCAACACAATTATCAAGAACTGAACCATCTGTAATTGAAGTTGAATTTGAAAAAGGTATTCCAGTTGCTTTAAACGGAAAAAAATTAACTCCAGTTCAATTAATTCAAACATTAAACGAAATCGGTGGTGAATATGCTATCGGACGTGATATCCACGTAGGTGATACAATTTTAGGAATTAAAGGACGTGTAGGTTTTGAAGCTCCTGCTGCTTACATATTAATCAAAGCGCACCACTTATTAGAGAAACACACTTTAACAAGATGGCAATTATTACATAAAGATTCTTTATCTAACTGGTACGGAACTTTATTACACGAAGCACAATACTTAGATCCTGTAATGCGTGATATCGAAGCTTTCTTAGAATCATCACAAGAAAGAGTTACAGGAAAAGTAAAATTACAATTAAACCCATATCATTTCTCAATGATCGGTATAGAATCTCCTTTCGATATGATGCAGTCTAAAGTTGCTGTTTATGGAGAAGAAAATGACGCTTGGGATTCTAGAGATGCAAGAGGATTTATTAAAATATTTGGTAATCAATTAAAGATTGTTCATAGTTTTGATTAATTGATTCGTTAAAGTGGGTTCATTGACTTGAATCCACTTTATTTCAATATTCAGATTACAATAAACACGCACAACAAACAAAATGACAAATAAAATTAATGTAAGTATCGTAGGAGGGGCCGGCTACACAGCTGGAGAATTATTACGTATTTTGATTCATCATCCTAACGTTAATATTTCTTCAGTTTACAGTACGTCCAATGCAGGCAATCCCGTTTCTAAAGTACATGACGATTTATTAGGTGAAACCGATATCATATTTTCTGACCAAATTGATGAAAATGCCGATGTCGTTTTTTTATGCCTTGGTCATGGGAAATCTGCAGAATTTTTAACGAATAACAAGTATGCAGATCATACAATTGTTATTGATTTAAGCAACGATTTCCGTCTAAATGCAGATAAAAACTTTGATAACAGAGAGTTTGTTTATGGATTACCAGAATTTAATCGTGCTGCAATCTTAGAAGCTAAAAATATTGCAAATCCAGGTTGTTTTGCGACAGCAATTCAATTAGCTTTATTACCATTAGCAGCTAGCAAAGCTATCTCAGAAGATATTCACATCAATGCAATCACAGGTTCAACTGGTGCTGGTCAATCTTTATCAGCTTCAACTCACTTTAGCTGGAGAAACAACAATGTTTCTTTTTATAAAGAATTTAATCACCAACACGAAGGAGAAATCTATCAAACTTTAAATACGTTAGAGCCAAATTTTGATGATAAAATCTTTTTCTTACCAATGAGAGGAGATTTTACTCGCGGAATTTTAGCTGGTATTTATTTAAAATCTGATTTATCTGAAGAAGAAGCGATTCAGTTATATAAAGAATATTACAAAAACGAACCATTTACACATGTTTCTGATGAGCCAATTGCTCTAAAACAAGTTGTGAATACAAATAAATGTTTAGTACATGTGCAAAAACAAAACGATGTTTTATTAATTACTTCTGTAATTGATAATTTAACAAAAGGTGCATCGGGACAAGCAGTACAAAACATGAACATCATCTTCGGATGGGACGAAAAATTAGGTTTAAACCTTAAAACAGTAGCGTTTTAAAAAGTTATGAGTATTGAGTCTTAAGTATTGATTTTATGCAAGATTATAGAAAATTAAAAGTTTGGAATCGTTCTCATCTTCTGGTTTTAGATTTATATAAAATGGTTAATCTATTTCCGAAAGAAGAACAATTTGGATTAATCTCTCAAATCAAACGTGCATCATCATCTATTCCTGCTAATATTGCAGAAGGATGTGGTAGAAACTCAAATAAAGATTTCGCTCATTTTTTAAACATAGCTTTAGGTTCATTGAATGAAGTAACATATTTCATTCTATTGGCCAAAGATTTAGAATATATAACAATTGAAGAATATTCAAAATTAACCGATGAGTGTAATGAAATAAAAGCGATGTTAATTTCATTAATTAAAAAAATTAGAGAAATTAATTAACTCATTACTCAGAACTCATCACTTAAAACTTATTAAATGAAACTATTCGACGTATATCCATTAATGAATGTAACTCCGGTAAAAGCCAAAGATTGTATCCTTTGGGACGAAAACGGAAAAGAATATTTAGACCTTTATGGTGGTCACGCAGTGATTTCAATTGGTCATTCACACCCACATTATGTGGAAAAAATTACAGAACAAGTTAACAATATCGGATTTTACTCTAACTCAGTTCAAATTCCAATTCAAACAGAATTAGCTGAAAAATTAGGACGTTTATCTGGATATGATGATTATACATTATTCTTATGTAACTCTGGAGCAGAAGCTAACGAAAATGCTGCAAAATTAGCATCTTTCCACACAGGTAAAGATCGTATTATTGCTTTTAACGGAGCTTTTCACGGACGTACATCAGGATCTGTTGCTTTAACAGACAACCCAAAAATTGTAGCACCTTTCAATGCACATCACAAAGTATCTTTTGTAGATTATAACATCGATGCAATTAAAGAAATAATTGCTGGTGGTGATGTAGCTGCAATCATTTATGAGCCAATCCAAGGAGTTGGAGGAATCATTTTACCATCTGACGAATTTATCCAAGAATTAAGAAAAGTTTGCACTGAAAATAATGTTGTTTTAATCGCAGACGAAGTACAATGTGGATATGGACGTTCAGGAAAATTCTTTGCTCATCAACATTCTGACATAAAAGCAGATTTAATTACGATGGCAAAAGGAATGGGTAACGGTTTCCCTATCGGAGGAGTTTTAATTTCACCAGAATTTAAAGCATCTTACGGATTATTAGGAACAACTTTTGGAGGAAATCATTTAGCTTGTGCGGCAGCAGTTGCAGTATTAGATGTCATCGAACAAGAAAATTTAATAGATAACGCTAAAGAAATAGGAGAATATATCGGAATCCAATTAAATAAATTTCCAAAAATCACAGAAGTTCGTGGTCGTGGATCAATGATCGGAATCGAATTTGACTTCCCTATCAATGAGTTAAAAAATAACTTATTAACAAAACACAACATTTTTGTTGGTTACGCAGGTACAAACGTTATTCGTTTATTACCTCCTTTAACAATTACAAAACAATACGTAGATAAATTCATATCAGCATTAGAAACTGAGATAAACATTATCATCAATGGATAAGACAGTAAAATTAGTATTCCAAGACGGATTAGAAATCGAAGGAAAATCTTTCGGTGCATATACTTCTGCTGCAGGAGAAGTAGTATTCAACACGGCATTAGTTGGATATAATGAGAGTTTGACTGACCCTTCTTACAAAGGGCAGATTATGGTGATGACAGCTCCAATGATTGGGAATTACGGTGTTCCTGATGATAAAGCTATGATTAAGGAAATTGAAACTTGGATGGAATCTAACAAAATTCAAGTTACTGGTTTAGTTGTTTCTTATTATGCTGATGATTATTCACATTGGAATTCAATACAAAAATTAGGAACTTGGTTAGAAAGTCAAAATATCCCAGGTATTTATGGGGTTGATACACGTATGATTACTAAAAAATTACGTGAACAAGGTTCTACTTTAGGAAAAATTGTTGCTGAAAATGATGTAGAATATTACGATCCAAACGAAGATAATTTAGTAGATCAAGTTTCTTGTAAAGAAGTTATTCGTTACAACGAAGGCGCTGATATTAAAATTGTTTTAATTGATTGTGGTGTTAAAAATAACATTATCCGTTGTTTTGTAAATCGTGATGTAGAAGTAATTCGTGTGCCATGGGATTATGATTATTCAACTTTAGAATACGATGGATTATTCATTTCTAACGGACCTGGAGATCCTGCAATCTGTGTTCCTACAATTAATAATATCAAAGAATCTTTAAAAGGTGATAAACCAATTTTCGGAATCTGTTTAGGAAACCAATTAGTAAGTTTAGCAGCCGGAGCTTCTACTTTTAAATTAAAATACGGACACCGTTCGCATAATCAACCCGTACAATTAGTTGGTACAAAAAGATGTTTTATCACATCTCAAAATCACGGTTTTGCGGTAGATGATTCAAAATTACCAGAAGGTTTCAAAACTTTCTTTACAAACTTAAATGATGGTACTTGTGAAGGAATTCGTCACGAATCAAAACCATTCTTTACAGTTCAATTTCACCCAGAAGCAATGGGAGGACCAGTTGATACAGAATATTTATTTGATGAATTCATCGAAGAAGTAAAAAAATATAAAAACGCTAACGCATAATCAGAATCACGATGTTAAAAAAAGATATTAAAAAAGTATTAGTATTAGGATCAGGAGCACTAAAAATTGGTCAAGCTGGAGAGTTTGATTATTCTGGTTCGCAAGCGTTAAAAGCGTTAAAAGAAGAAGGAATAAAAACAGTTTTAATTAATCCAAATATTGCAACTGTACAAACTTCTGAAGGAATAGCAGACGAAGTTTACTTTTTACCTGTAACTCCATATTTCGTAGAAAAAGTAATTCAAAAAGAAAAACCAGATGGTGTTTTAGTAGCATTTGGTGGACAAACTGCATTAAATTGTGCGGTAGAATTAAATAAAGATAACATCTTCGAAAAATACGGTGTTGAAGTTTTAGGAACTCAAATTCCAGTAATTGAAGCAACAGAAGATCGTGATATTTTTATCGAAAAATTAGATCAAATCGGAGTTTTAACTGCTCGTTCTGAAGCTGTAGAAACTGTTGCTGATGCAATGGAAGCTGGAAAAAGAATTGGTTTCCCATTAATTATTCGTGCAGCTTACGCCTTAGGAGGTTTAGGATCTGGATTCGCAAACAACGAAGAAGAATTATTAGAATTAGTTGAAAAAGCATTCAATTATTCTAACCAAGTTTTAGTTGAAGAATCTTTAAAAGGATGGAAAGAAATTGAGTACGAAGTTGTACGTGATGCTTACGATAACTGTATTACAGTTTGTAACATGGAAAACTTCGATCCAATTGGAGTTCACACTGGAGAATCAATTGTAATCGCTCCATCTCAAACTTTAACAAACTCAGAATACCATAAATTACGTGAAATTGCAATTCGTACAATTCGCCACCTTGGTGTAGTTGGAGAATGTAATATTCAATATGCTTTTGATACAGTATCAGAAGAATACCGTGTAATTGAAGTAAATGCTCGTTTATCTCGTTCTTCTGCTTTAGCTTCTAAAGCAACTGGATATCCATTAGCTTTCGTTGCTGCGAAATTAGCTTTAGGATATTCTTTAAACGAATTAAAAAATAGCGTTACACAAATTACATCTGCAATGTTCGAGCCTGCGTTAGATTATTGTGTTGTAAAATTACCTCGTTGGGATTTAAATAAATTCTACGGTGTACGTCGTAACATTGGATCTGCAATGAAATCTGTTGGAGAAGTAATGGCAGTTGGACGTTCTTTCGAAGAAGCAATTCAGAAAGGAGTTCGTATGTTAGATATCGGACACAGAGGATTTGTAGCAAACTCTTTCACAATTCCAGAAGGAGAATCGTTAGATACTTGGTTAGCTGAGCCAAATGATGAACGTTTATACGCTATCACAGAAGCTTTTAAAGCTGGATATTCTATCGAAAAAATCCACGATTTAACTAAAATCGATTTATGGTTCTTACAACGTTTAGAAAGAATTTTTAATATTTCTAAAGAATTTGAAGCATTAGAAAGATTTGAACAAGTTGATGCAGATTTAGTAAAACGTGCAAAATTAGCTGGTTTCTCGGATCAACAAATTGCAGTTTTAGTTAAAGGAAATCAAAACGTACACAGAAACGAATTAACAGTTCGTGAATTACGTAAAAACTTTGGTATCGTTCCTGTTATTAAACAAATGGATACTTTAGCTGCCGAATTCCCTGCACAAACAAACTATTTATACGTAACATACCACGGAATAGAAAACGATTTAACTCCAGAAACTGACAAATCAGTTTGTATTTTAGGATCTGGTGTATATAGAATTGGTTCTTCTGTAGAATTTGACTGGTGTTGTGTAAATGCAGCACAAACAGCTTCTAAAAACGGATACAAAACAATTATCATCAACTATAATCCAGAAACAGTTTCTACGGATTATGATGAATCAGACCGTTTATACTTCGAAGAATTATCGTTTGAACGTGTAATGGATATTTTAGATTTTGAACAACCAGAAGGAACAATTATTTCTACTGGAGGTCAAATTCCGAATAACTTAGCCATGAAATTATACGATCAATCAATCAATATTTTAGGAACTTCTCCTTTACGTATTGATGATGCAGAAAATCGTCATAAATTCTCAGAAATATTAGATGAATTAGGTATCGATCAACCACGTTGGAAAGAATTATCTTCTTTAGAAGCAATTCACAAATTCGTAGATGAGGTTAATTTCCCAGTTTTAATTCGTCCTTCTTATGTATTATCAGGAGCTGCAATGAACGTAGTTTCTAATACAGAAGAATTAGATGCTTTCTTAAAATTAGCGAAAGAAGTTTCTCCTGATTATCCAGTTGTAGTTTCTGAATTCGTTCAAGGAGCAAAAGAAATTGAATTAGATGCAGTTTGTCAAAACGGAGAAATTGTTGATTATGCAGTTTCAGAACACGTAGAATTTGCGGGTGTTCACTCTGGTGATGCTACAATGTATTATCCACCACAAAAAGTTTACATCGAAACAATTCGTCAAATGCGTAAAGTTGCAGCTAAAATTGCAAAACGTTTTGAGATTTCTGGACCAATGAACATTCAGTTCTTATCTAAGAATAATACAGTTCGTGTAATCGAAACTAATATTCGTGCATCACGTTCTTTCCCATTCGTTTCTAAAGTTGCTGGAAATAACTTAATCGAAAAAGCGACAAGAGTTTTATTAGGATTAGAAGTTGAAAAAGGACATTCAGAAATTGTTTACGATTTAGATTTCGTAGGAGTAAAAGCATCTCAATTCTCATTTACACGTTTAGCTGGTGCCGATCCTGTTTTATCTGTTGATATGTCTTCTACTGGAGAAGTTGGTTGTATTGGAGATACTGCTGAAGAAGCTTTATTAAAATCGATGATTTCTGTAGGATACGAAATTCCAGAAAGAACAGTTTTAATTTCTGGTGGACCAATCGAATCTAAAGTTGCTTTATTAGGACCTGCGAAACAATTAATCGAGAAAGGTTATAAAATTTATGCAACAGAAGGTACGCACAAATTCTTTACAGAAAATGGCGTTTATTCTACTTTAGTTTACTGGCCATCTGATAAAAAAGAACCAAATGTAATGTCTTACATTCACGATAAGAAAATTGATATGGTTATTAATATTCCTAAAAACTTAACAAAAGCGGAATTAGATAACGATTACAAAATTCGTCGTACAGCGGTAGATTTTAATATTCCATTAGTTACAAATGCACGTTTAGCAGCAGCTTTTATTAATGCTTTTTGTACTTTATCTATCGATGATTTAAAAATCAAAACTTGGAGCGAATATCTTAATAAATAAGAAGTTAGAATTTAGATATTAGAAAGCCTCGCAATGCGAGGCTTTTTATTTTATAATCATTCAAAACTCATTTCAGAATCCCATTAAGTGTGAGAAGTTGAATTTATTTAGTTTCTGTTTTTAAACATTTAAGTAAGAATAAACCAAAATCCCAACTACAATTAAGAAAAATATGATTGTGTTAATATTAAGCAGAATAACTCCTTTTATAAAACTTATTATAAATCCTTGATGATAGAGTTTATAAAGTGCAATAAAAAAGTAAATAATAATATAGATTACAATAAGTATATTGAGTAATAAAACAATTGAGGAAATTGCATTAATATCTATAATATTTGATAATTTGTTGAGTAAGAAAATCACCAAAATGGACAAAAGAATTACCGTGAAATAATGCAGCGTAAAAATTCCGTGATCAAAATACCACCATTTCTTTTTGTTGTAAAAAACCCATAAAAAGAATGCAAAAAAAGGCATATATACAAAAAGAACTTTCGGAATAACATGTAATGAATTTTCTACAATAGCTTCTCCCATTTGTTCGTCAGAAACCTTTCTTTGTCTCAACTCTTGATATTTTTTTATTATCGGAGTTAAAATAGGAATATCTCTTTTAACTTTAGACTCCATCATTTCGATAGATTCATCATTCAAATCTTCTAAAGAGTTTACATCTTTACTTTTTTCAACTACAGTTTTTATTTTTTCATTTTGTTCTTTGGATATAAAGTTTTTACTTTTTAAACTATCTAAAGCAGCATTTATAGCTTTTTCTTTTTCGAAAGTAGGTGTTAGTTCTATTGTAGTTGTCGTTTTATTTTCATGCGATTTAGAAGGGAAAATTGAAATCGCAAAGAAAGTTATAAAACTGACAAAAATATACATCTTTACAGGATTTACAGAACTATTTCGTTTTCCGCTTAGATATTCTTTTGTTAATTGTCCTGGTTTTAAAAATAGTTTTTTTATTGTTTGCCAAAAACTACCATCGTAATGAAGAAAATCTTCGATAAAATGGGTAAATAAAAAGTGAAAAGGTTGCCGAGTTTCTACATTTTCTTGTCCGCAATGGGTGCAATAAAGTTCTTCTACGTGATGTCCACAATTCTGACAATTGTGATCTTCTCTTATTTTTCCGTGACTCATGTGTTAATTAAATAGTTATAAAGCTATAAAAAGATTATTTATTTTGAAAAACACAGGTTTGAAAAGTTTAAAATTATTTTGAATTTGTTCTTTTTCTTAAATTGAAGAATAAACTAAATAATAATAAGACTGAAAATAGACTAATAATAATAATGTAAATTTTATTAGTTGATTTTAGTTTTAAAATTTCATTTTCGTATTCAGTAAGTAATTCATTGTTTTGATCTGAATAATCCCCATAAATATCTACATCAAGAATGTTTTTTTTATTTTTAAAAAATTGATTACTTAATAATTGTAAAGAATCCAATTCATTTTTTTCTACAAATTTCAAATCCAGTGTTTTCATACACATATTTGTCATTGTTCCAACATCTGTGCGAATACCATAGACCAAATATGTTTCGTTTAACTTAAATGTAATTCCACATCCACCAAACAAATTTTCTGATGGTGTATAAATAGTTGTATAATGTTTTTGAGATTTGTCTTCCTTATATTTTCTTTTATAATCTTTGGTAATTTCAAATGTATAAGCATAGACAAGATTTGAAGAAAAATCATATTTTGTAGTATCAACCGCAATTACTTTTCCTATAAAAACGGCATCAACATTATCAAAAATTTCTTCTACAGAAAATTCTCTACAACTACAACCAAAAGTAAAAGTTGAGAGGAAGAATATGAAAGTAAAAAAGTATTTCATTCGATTAGTGTTTTGACTAATTTACATTATTTATTAAAACAAAAAAATCCACTTCTTTCGAAGTGGATTTTAAAATATGTAAAAAAATAATTTTCTTAAAATTCAGCAAAAAAAGCTTCTGCTTTTTCTACTCCGTTTGCATCAAGAGCTTCTAATAACTCTTTCTTGATTTCTGTTAATTCTTTCTTTTTCGCTTTTTTCAGAACAGGTTTAGCTGTTTCTAAAAAGTTTTCGATTTTTTCTAATCCACGAGAACTTAAGAATTTTTCGTCTGTTTTTTTCAGTTTTGCATAAACTTGTAACAACATTTTACATTGTTCTAAAGCCAATGCATATTCTTTTACAGTTTCTAACGTAATCATGTAATGCAACATCAATTGTACAGATGGCATATTGCGTTGATGACCAAACTTAGTATATTTTTCTAATGCAATCCCGAAACATTCTTGGCTACGTTCGATGTTTTTATTTAAAGCTGCAGAAATTACAACATTAAACCAATCATCTGAATTATCAGAGTTTTGAGCCAAATCAAAAAAAGCATTGTCTGCATTTTCAAAATCTTGTAAACTATAATATGATAAAGCAATTAATTTCTTAGCATCGTATAACTGTTTTGGGTCTTTTGCATCCAATAAACCTTCACAAACTTTGATACACATCTCGAAATTACTATTTCCAAATAAATCTCTCGCGGTATTCAACAACGAGTTAGTCGCATTCTGTTCCAACGCTTGCTCGTACATAAATTGACGCGCTCTCAAAACATCTTCGTATGTGATATAATCGTAATTGACTTTCATTTTTTTCGTCTCTTTGTTAATTTGCAACTAAATTACTTAAATCTTTAAGAAAGTAGTTAATTATTTATCATTTTTTAATAAATGTCGAATCACTGTTTCAGCAGCATGTAATCCAAATAAACCAGGCATCCAAGAGTTGGTTCCATAAAAAGATTTTTTATAGTTTTTGCCATCAGTTAATTTTACCGATAATTCATCAGGAACTTCTGTCGAAAAAACAGCTTTAACACCTTTATTAATACCTTCTTTTTTTAAGCGCTTTCTAACATTTTTTGCCAAAGGACAAACGTCAGTTTTACTAATATCGCGTACTTGGACTTTACTTGCCAAATATTTTCCTCCAGCACCCATGTTACTAATTACTTTAACCTTTTTGCGTTTTGCGGCTAAGATTAAATTAATTTTTGGCGTAACAGAATCGATACAGTCTAACACATAATCAAAATCAGGCGTAACGATTTCGTGTGTACGTTCTGGACTCAAAAATTCGTTGATACGTGTTAATTCTAATTCAGGATTAATATCCATCAAACGATCGCCAACGATATCTACTTTATGTTGTCCAACTGTCGAATGTAAGGCGGGTAATTGACGGTTAATATTTGTGATATCAACTGTGTCACCATCCACAATTGTCATTTTACCAACACCTGCGCGTGCAATAAATTCTGCGGCAAAAGAACCAACGCCTCCTAAACCTACTACTAAAACATTAGATTTTTTAAGGTTTTCTAAACCTTCTTTTTTGAATAATAATTCAGCTCTTTCTTGCCAAACTGCCATTGAAATGTATTTTATTATAATTGAATTTCGTAATCAAAAATTGCTTTCCAATTTTCTGCTTGTTGAAGCTTTAATTCTTCGATTGTTATTTTTCTCAAATCTGCTGCAAAAGCATAAATTTCTTTTATCGGAATTTCGCTTGCATCATTTTCTAAAAAGAATTGATTTGCAGAAATTTTTGCAAATATAATTTGTAAGTTTTTGTTATAAAGAAGATTTTTACCAAAAGATACAAAACAATTTTGCGTAATAATTTGATTGAGCAATTGTTCGTTCTTATTGAAACCATGAAAAATAAACGGTATCGTTAATTTCATTTTTTTACGAATCTGTAAAATTTCTTGATAAGCCCGAACTGAATGAATAATGACTGGAATTCTATTTTCTTCCGCTATTTGTAATTGTTTTTCAAAAATCTCGATTTGTGACTCAAAATTAGTTTCACATAATTTATCTAATCCAATTTCTCCGATTGCTAAACAGTTTTTATTTGAAATAGCTTGTCTAATAAGTTCTATTTCTTCTTCTATTGATGAGGTTTTGATATAAGCTGGATGAATTCCGATAGAAAATAACTTCACTTTATCATTCAAATCATTTGGAAACTGATTATACAATTCCAAAATATCTGATTGATTTGATAAATGATGCGTATGAGCGTTGAGAAACATAAATTCAAAAATACAAAATAAACGATATCTCTACTAATTAGGATTTTAAAGATTATTTGTAATTAGTATAAACTACTTAAATAGGTTTATTGATTTATGTTAAGTGTTTTAAATATAATATATTAGAAGTTAAATTAACAAAAACATGAAGAAAACACTATTTACAATTTTATTAGCGGCAGTAATGTCGAGTATTCCGTTATACGGACAGAGTGGGAAGGCACCTAATTTTAATGAATTAACGACAGAGAAAGAGTTTACAAAGAAAGCGGATGAAAATTTTCCAACAACAAATTGGATTGATAATGCAGATACCTCTTGGTATAATTCTACTTCTACATCTTTTACTTTGGGTAATGCAGAGCAGTTAGCTGGATTAGCAAAATTGGTTTTTGATGGAAATGATTTCTTGGGAAAAACGATTATTATTTCTAATGATATCGATGTAGGAAAACATTTGTGGACTTCTATTGGTTATGGGTATCAAAAGCCTTTTTCAGGAACTGTATTAGGAAATAATCATACAATCAAGAATGTTTTAATTAACAGACCAACTGGAGATTTTGTTGGTTTTTTTGGACAAGCTTTCAAAGCAACTTTCAAAGATTTAAAAATAGATAATATTAAGGTTAGAGCAAAAGATACAGCAGGTTGTTTTGTTGGTAACCTTTCTACAAATAGTCTTGTAGATAACTGTCATGTAACAAATGCAGAAATTATTACAACTTCTTATAATATTGGTGGTTTTGCGGGAAGTGTATTAACAGATTCTTTTGTTAATAATTCTTCTTTTGAAGGATACGTAGAAGGGAAAAATCAAGTTGGAGGATTTACAGGGAATTTATGGGATAAATCTACAATAACAAATTCTTTTGCAAAAGGAAAAGTTGTGGGAGGATATATTATTGGAGGATTTGTAGGTTTTACGACAATGGCTTTTGGTCCGAATAGAATGAATACGATTAAAGATTCTTATTCTATTTCAGAAGTAGAAGCAGAGTTAGAAAGAGCGGGAGGGTTTGCAGGTTATGCACAAACAGCATTAACAGTAGAAAATACATATACAGTTAGTATAGTAAAAGCTCCAATGGCAGTAGGAACTTATGCTGGTATGATAGGAAGTGCTAAGATTACCAATTCTTATTTTGATGAAACAATTTCTAGTATAGATGGAATTGGAACTTTTGAATTTGAAGGTGTAACAGCTGATGTTACAGGAAACACAACAACTGCAATGAAAAATGAAACATTTGCAAATAAATTAAATGCTTCAAATTCAGAAAAGCCATGGAAATTTGTAAGTGGATTGAATGATAATTATCCAGTTCTTAAGTTTCAAAATCTAAGTACGCAAGAATATTTGACTAAGAATATTAATGTCAGAATTTATCCAACAGCAACAGATAAAATGTTGAATATAGAATCTAATAAAGAAGTGTTAGATTATAAAATAAATGATTTGAATGGTCGCAGCTATTCAAAAATAAAATCAACTAATAATCAAAGACAAATTGATGTTTCATCACTTCCAAAAGGAGTTTATATTATTACTATTCAAACAACTGGAGGAACTAAAAATTTGAAGTTTATTAAAAAGTAAATTATACATAAAAGACCTAAATTTTTTTAGGTCTTTTATTCTTCTTAAATATAGAAATTAATGATATTTAAAAGGGAATAAAATTTGCTATGCAACTACCAATGAATAATGAAAATATTTTAAGTCCAAAATTGTTAAAATACTTGCCATGGTTAGGAGCGATGGCAATTTTTATGCAATCATTAGACGGTACAATTCTAAATACTTCTTTACCTACAATTGCAAAAGAATTAGGAAAATCCCCTTTAGAGATTCAGTCCATAATTGTTGCTTATACGTTAACTGTAGCATTATTGATTCCTTTGAGCGGATGGCTTTCAGATAAATATGGAACAAAAAAAGTATTTCAAGCAGCTATCTTGATTTTTACATTTGGTTCCACACTTTGTGCATTTGCTACAACATTACCTTTTTTAGTTATTTCTCGTATTATTCAAGCAATTGGTGGTGCAATGATGGTTCCTGTAGTTCGGTTAGCAATTTTGTATGCATATCCAAAAAGTGAATTATTGAAAGTGATTAATTTTATTACAATTCCGGGTTTAATAGGACCGTTATTAGGACCAACGATTGGTGGAATTTTAGTTGAAACACTTTCTTGGCATTGGATTTTTATTGTGAATATTCCATTCGGAATTATTGCACTTTGGATGACTACTTTTGCAATCCCCGATTTTAAACATCCAGTTTTTAAATTTGACCTAAGAGGTTTAATTCTTTTTAGTGGTGGTGTTACGATGCTAACCTTGATAATGGAATTAACTTCTTCTCGTGTAATAGGATTACAAACAGTTTTAGCGTTATCAGCCGTTTCAATTTTCTTAATTGGATTATATATCTATCATGCAAAACATAAACAACATCCTTTAATTGATTTAAATCTTTTCAAAATTAGAACGCTTAAAATAGGAATAATAGGAAATCTAATAACACGTTTAGGAATTGGAGGAATGCCTTTTCTTATTCCGTTGTTATTGCAAGTTGGATATGGTTATACTGCTACAGTTGCAGGATTGATCATGATTCCGTCTGCTGCAAGTAACATTATTGCGAAATCATTTGTTGTTCCAATTGTGAATAAATTTGGATATAGAAACACATTGATTGCAAATACGATTATATTAGGATTAATTATTTCGTTATTTTTCTTTTTAGGATCAGAATCACCAATTTATTATATCATTCCATTAATGATTTTGAATGGATTTTTTAGTTCAATTCAATTTACAGCGATGAATACACTTTCATTAGCCGATTTGGACGAAAATACATCGAGTGAAGGAAATAGTTTATTATCTGTTACGCAACAATTATCCTTGACTTTTGGTATTTCAGTTGCAGCTCTTATTTTAGGTCTTTTTAGAGAAATGGAAGATTTAACAAAAGGTGCAGAAGTACAAGCTTTCAGATATTCGTTTTTAACAATGGGTGTGATGACAATTTTATCTACTTATATTTTTTTTAAGTTGAGAGAATCAGACGGAGCTTCAATGTCAGGGAAGAAATAAATGCTATCTTAGTAAATTATGACTAATAAAGAAGGAATGTATAAATGTCCATGTTGTGGATATTTTACATATTCTGAAAAACCAACTAATACGTTTCAATTATGTGAAGTATGTTTTTGGGAAGATGATGGAATTCAATATAATGATCCTTTGTATGAGGAAGGAGCAAATAAAGTATGTTTAGAGCAAGCGAGGAAAAATTTTCAAGAGTTTGGAGTTTCAGAGAGAAAATTTCTTGATTTTGTTCGTAAACCTTTTGAAGATGAGAAGTATTAAAACATAAAAAACGCTACAAATTTGTAGCGTTTTTTATGAAATTTATATCGATTTAATCATTATAAAAATGATGACGAAGTTCTCCTTTTAAGTTTGCTTCGTATTGTGTTTTAAATTCTTCTTTCGAAAGATTTTGACCTAATAAATAAATAGCTTTCGTAATTGCAGCTTCCATTGTTAAATCAAAACTTGAGATTGCACCCATATTTAATAAAGCATCACTTGTTGCATAACGTCCAAGTTCTACCATTCCACCTGCACATTGCGTGTTGATGATAAGATGAATTCCTTGATTAGTTATATCCTCTAATAATTCAATAAACCAATCGTCTGTAAAAATATTTCCTGTTCCGAAAGCTTCAATAATAAAGGCTTTTGTATTTGGAGCTTTTAAAACACTTTCGATAAAAGAACGATTCATTCCTGGGAAAATTTTCAAAACACCAACATCTGCATTCAGATTTTTATTGATAGAAAGTTTACCAGTAACATTATTTTTCAACAACAAATCTTCTTTCACTTCCAAATGAACTCCAGAAACTCCAATTACAGGATAATTCGGTGATTCGAATGCGTCAAAATTTTCTGCATTAATCTTTGTTGTTCTATTTGCACGAAATAATTTGTATTCAAAATATACACAAACTTCTTTAATAATTGGTTTGTCATTTTTTCGTAATGAAGCCAATTGAATTGACGTAATCAAATTCTCTTTTGCATCTGTTCGCAAATCTCCAATTGGTAATTGAGATCCAGTGAAAATAACAGGTTTTTCAAGATTATCAATCATAAAACTCATTGCAGAAGCCGTATATGCCATTGTATCAGTTCCGTGTAAGACAACAAAACCATCATAGTTTTCGTAATTTTGTTGTATTGTTTCAGCAATTTCTATCCAATATTTAGGTTTCATATCAGACGAATCAATTGGCGTATCGAAACTATGGTAGTCAAAAGAACAATCTAACAGTCCTAATTCTGGAATTTGTTTCAACAAATTATCAAAATTAAAAGGTTTTAAGGATTGGTCGCCATAGTCTTTAGCCATCCCAATTGTTCCTCCTGTGTAGATTAATAAAATTTTTGTTTGCATTGAGTTTTGATTAATTTCTGGTTAAAATTAACCATTATAAAAAATCTGTACAACATCTTTTCAAAAACTCTGATATTTTGCTAAATTGGATGAATTATTGAGAATAGAATTATAAAATACAAACTTGATGAAAATAGTACTTTTAGCCATTACAACTTTGATAACATCAGCATATGTTAGTGCACAATCTGACGAAGGATTGTTTGAAGTTGAGTATGAAATGAATGGTCAAGAATTAAAATCCTTTGCTTTTTCTACTGATAATTGTTCCCAAAGTTTGATTGTAAAATCGTGGGAAAATTGGGTAACAAACAAAGAAGGGGCTTCGGGTTTTCTTAAAAAACATGAAGCGAGTAATATCAAGTTCAAAAATTCGCAAGATGTTTATAAATCTGTGATCAGTTTGGTTGATGAAGAAAACGGAAAAACAACTGTGATTAATACGTTAACTGATCAAAATGGAATGACCTTTAATAGTAATTCGGCAGAATTTGAAAAGATTTATAATCAATTGAAAGATTTAGCTGTAAAAACGAAGCAAGGTTGTGTTCGCAATGAACTGAAATTGGCAAACGAGAATATGATTCGTTTGGCGAAAGAGAATGCAGATGCTCAATTGAAGAAAGGAAATTCTATCAAATCATATTTAAAAAATAATAATACGTTATTAAAATTAGAAAGCAAGAAACAGATTTTGGGCGATAAGTTAGATTTAATCGTAAATCAACTAGAAAGAGAATCTGATGATAAAGCAACTGATGGATTAATGAAGAAAAAAATTAAAACCGAAAATGCTTTAAAAACAATCGAAGATCAAGTGGTTTCGTTAAATGGAAAAATTCAAACAGCAGAAGATAATGATAAAGGACTTGATGCAAAGATTAATCAATTGACAAGCCAAATCCAGCAACAGCGCACAATGAGTGAAAATTTAAAAAAGAAATATTCATCAATTGCACGATAATTGTAACAGAAATCATATATTTACTAAATATCAACAAATAAATATTATTAAATCAACTCACTATGGGATTATTTTCATTTATTAAAAATGCCGGAGAAAAAGTCTTCGGAGGAGCAGAAACTCCAGAAGAAAAAGCAGCTAAAGTAAAAGATCAAGTTGCAAAACAAGGATTCGATTTATCAGGAGTTACATTTTCTGCTGATGGAGATAAAATTGTGGTAGCTGGACAAGCTTTGGACATCAACGAAAAACAAAAAATCTTAGCTACGGCTGGAAATATTGATGGAGTTGATGGAGTAGAAGATCAATTGACATTAAAAACGCCTTTAACAATTGAGATTCCAGATATTTCTAAGACAATGTACACAGTAAAAAGTGGAGATTCTTTGTCTAAAATTGCTAAAGAAGTATATGGAGATCCAATGCAATATCCAAAAATCTTCGAAGCAAACAAGCCAATGTTAAAACACGAGGATAAAATTTATCCTGGACAAGTTTTGTATATCCCTCAGGGTTAATGCAATATAAATAAAATTACATCGTTAAAACTCCTACAACCTTATGATTGTAGGAGTTTTGTATTTTTACAGCATGGTTTTTGCGGAATATTAGTTCCAATAAAAAAATAATAACATATATTCGTATAACTGAAATAAAAAAATAATTATGAAAGTTTCAATTTTGCCAGTAGCGGTAATCGCTGCTTCAACTTTATTTAGTTGTGTGAGCCAGAAGAAGTATGATGAATTACAAAACAAATTCAACTCTGCTTATTCTGAAAACCAAGGATGTCAAACAGAATTGGCTGTAGCGAAAGCTAAATTAGCTAATTATGAAGCGAATCAAGGTCAATTCGAAAACACAGTTCAGAGTGAAAGAAACCAAATTAAACAATTACAAGAGCAATTGAAAAATTGTATTAATGGAGGTTCTAAAAATGTTTCTGAGTTAGTGAACGAAATCAACCAATCAAACAAATATATCAAACACTTGATTGATGCAAAAAGCAAATCAGATAGTTTGAATATGGTATTAACAAACAACTTAACTCGTTCTTTATCAAGTAACGAAGCTAAAGATGTTGATGTTAAAGTATTGAAAGGTGTTGTGTATATTTCGTTAGCAGACAATATGTTATACAAATCTGGAAGCTACGAAATTTCACCAGCTGCAGGAGAAACTTTAAGTAAAATTGCTAAAATCATCAATGATTATAGAGATTACGATGTATTGATTGAAGGTAACACAGATAATGTGCCAATCTCTAAACCAAACATTCGTAACAACTGGGATTTATCTGCTTTACGTGCATCTTCTGTTGTACAAGCATTACAAAACCAATATGGAGTTGATGGAAAACGTTTAACTGCTGGTGGTCGTGGAGAATACAACCCATTAACTACGAATGCTACTGCAGAAGGTAAATCTAAAAACCGTCGTACACAAATTATTATTTTACCTAAGTTAGATCAATTTATGGATTTAATTGGACAAGCTCCAAAAAACTAATTAGATAAATAATTCAAATTAATATAAAAAGAGCCACTTTAGAGTGGCTCTTTTTTTGTACCTTTTTCAAAATTTTAATCAAAACCAATGGAACTATATTATTCTTTTTCGGTTCTAATTGTTCTCGCAGCATTATTTTCTTATGCAAATATTCGATTTTTGAAATTGCCAGGGACAATTGGAATTATGATTATTGCTATGCTTGTTTCTGTCGCCATCCGTTTATTGGGTGATAGTTATTTTCCTGACGCCACAAAAGAGTTTTTTCAATTATTTAATAGTTTAGACTTCAATGAAATATTGATGGGAGCAATGCTTAATTTTCTGCTTTTTGCAGGTGCAATGCATGTCAATATCCTCGATCTTAAAAATTTAAGATGGACAATTGCAACCTATGCAACAATTTCTGTTGTGTTATCTGCTTTTATCATTTCAGCGATTTTATATTACATCGCACCCTATTTCGGCATACAAATTCCGTATATCTATTGCTTATTATTCGGAACATTGATTTCGCCAACTGATCCAATCGTTGTATTAGGAATTTTAAAACAAGCAAAAGTTCCAAAGATCATCGAAACTAAAATTACTGGAGAATCACTATTTAACGATGGTGTAGCAGTAGTAATGTTTGCCGTAGTTTTACAAATCGCAACCAATCCAAATTTTGACGCAGATTTCGCAAGTGTTTCCAAATTATTTTTAATGGAAGCAGGAGGAGGAGTTTTACTTGGACTTTTGTTAGGATTTACAGCTTCCAAATCGATGAAAAAAATTGATGATTATAAAGTATCTGCTTTAATCACTTTATCAATTGTAATGGGAGGTTTTTTAATAGCAAAAGAACTTCATGTTTCAAGTCCATTAGCGATGGTAATTGCTGGATTGATTATCGGAAATTATGGTAAAAAAGTAGCGATGAGTAAAACGACACGCGATTATCTTGCTAAATTTTGGGAATTAATAGATGAAATTATGAACGCCATTTTATTCCTTTTTATAGGCTTTGAATTGTTGTTGATAGAAGATTTAATGGATGAAATTTTACTTGGAATTGTAACTATTTTTATTGTTTTGTTATCGAGAATGTTATCTATAATAATTCCTGCACGAACTATTTTAAGAAAAAATACGTTTTCCAAAGGTTCATTAATTGTATTGGTTTGGGGAGGAATTCGTGGAGGAGTTTCTATTGCATTAGTACTTTCTATGCCAAATTCAGAATGGAAAGATTTGTTATTAGAAATTACTTACATCGTTGTTCTATTCTCTATCGTGATACAAGGTTTAACTGTTGGTAAAGTAGCAAATCGTGTATTAAAAGATGAGGTAGATGAAGCGAATAAAGACGAAATGGAAGAATATCTTCATTCATCAAAATTATAATGTTGAAAATATATTAATCATACAAGAAAGCGCATCTATAGATGCGCTTTCTTGTTTAACAGAAGTTTAGAACTAATAGTTGTCTTATTCGTGAATTAATCTTTATTTTTAATAGAAATTAGAACAAACCACCAAAAATGAAATTAAAAGATTTATCTAATCAACTCGAAATATCTTTAGGAAGTTTACAAAACTTTATCAATGATTTTAATATTGATCTAAGTTTTTGTATCGATGAAAATTTTAATGTAACACAAGATTTTCTTGACTTTTCTGAGAAGAACAAAGATTTTTTGAAGAAATATGCCGAAGATTATTCTAAAGAAAAAACTATAGGAGAAATAGCACAAACAATTGGTGCAAAAGAAGAAGAAGTTCTTCATTTTTTTGTCTCGAATGGAATTCCAGCTGAGGTTGCAAAACAAATGAAAACAGGTGTTTCCAGTTATTTGATTCATTCTTATATTGGAGGTAAATATCCTTTCATAGAAAAAGCTTTTCCGCAATGTGAGGATTTTTCTGGTAAAACATTAGTCGGTTATACAGATTTATATTTTTATCTGACAGATATGTTAGATCCATTTATTAGTAAAGATCAAGTTGAAAGGTGGGGAATTTCGAAACCTGCAGGGTTAGTTTTATATGGACCTCCTGGAAGTGGGAAAATTTATTGGGCAAAGAAAATTGCAGATATGATTGGTTATGAATTTGTACACGTTTTCAATGATTATTTGATCGGGAATTTTGATTCGAAAAAGAATAAATTTTCAGATTTTTTATCAAAGAAAATGAATCAACCCAAAACATTATTGTTTATTGATTCGTTTGACGAATTGTTACATTCAACTTCTGAGAATACAATTTATCCAGAAATGGTTGATTTATTTTATTCTGTTTTGCGACACATTCAGAAGAATGACAAACAAGAACTTTTGATTGTTGGTTCTGTAGAATCTTTAGCAAGTCTGAATGACGAGATTGTTGCACCAGGTCGTTTCGATTTACATATTCCAATTTTTCCACCAAGTTTAGATGAGCGCAAGCAATTATTGTTACATCATTTAACGGCTAATTTGGCTTCGGATTCTCCTTTGTTAAAAATTTTGAAAAATCAAAATGCACTAAACAAAGATTTTTGGACGCCATATGCTGCAGAGATGAAACTCTTTTCTAATACAATGTTGATTGATTTTACACAATCACTCAAGAAACGCTTGTATGCCTTATACAGAAAAGATGAAACAAAAAATATCGTACTAACAGAAAAAGTTTTATTTTCTGCATTTCAAGAAGCTAAATCTAAATTAACGTCAGATTATTTGAGGCATTGTGCTATTTTTATCAATGAAGCAAAACAAAATGTTGGACAAGATTTTCCGCATCGTTTAATTGAATTAAATTCTGATTTAGAGTTTTATTTATCATCAAAAGAAATTCCGATTACAAAAATTGGTTTTAAACAAAGTGAGGAAACAGTCGTTGAAACTCCAAAACAGTCAATCGAAGAAAATAAAGAAGTTCAAAATAAATAAAATAAACCACAAAAAAAAGCGCTCTAAGAGCGCTTTTGATTTTATATATAACGAAAATTAAATAGTTTTAAATTTCATCAATAAAATATTGCCTTTGTAAAGATGTAATTCTTTTCCAGAAACTTCGTAACGATTAACATTTTTCAACATTGATAAAAATGCTTTTTCTTCATTCAAATTTGGACAAGCCATTTTTGTTTCAGAAAAATTTACAAAGCTTGTTACACCACCAACTTTTGTAAAAGATGCATTAAAATTATTGCAACCAGCAAAACCACTTACAGTAGAATTAGCTTCGTCAATTGTTATCATGATATCTTTTTCGTACAAACCTTTTACCACATTGTTGTCGTTTGTTAAATACCAATTTTGATTTGAAATTGATACTTCCCCTTTCGGTTTTAATTTTGCTGTATTTGCACTTGTAGAACAAGACGTAGTTACAACGCTCATCAAAATAGTAGCTGAAAATAGGGTTACAATCTTTTTCATTTTTGGAATATTTTATCTCAACTCAGCGTTGAATTTTTCTTGATACAATTTGATTAATATATTCATTAAACCATCAATTTCTTGATCACTTAATGTTTTATTTTCGTCTTGAATCATAAAACTTAACGCATATGATTTTTTACCAGCAGGCAATTTATCTCCTTCGTAAACGTCGAATAAATTAACCGCTTTCAATAATTTTGTTTTAACTTCTTTCGTCGCTTTAAATAAATCTTCGTATTTAATAGAAGAATCAATTAATAACGCTAAATCTCTACGAGAACCTGGGAATTTAGAGATTTCTTTGTATTTCAAATCGTGTTTGTTTGCCAAAGCAACCATTGCATCCCAATTTAATTGAGCAAAGAAAACATCTTGGTTTACCCCTAATTTTTTTGCTAATTTCTTGTTGATGATTCCAAGTTTTCCTAAAGATTTTTGACCAGAAATAAATTCAATTCCATCTAAGAAATTATCATCTTTAGCTGGAATTTCATCTGTAATAGTAATATCTAAACGAACAAAAATTTGTTTAACTAAACCTTTCAAATCAGCGAATGAAGATTTACGTAAATTTCCTGTCCATGATTCGTTGTTAAAGTTACCTGAAAGAACGATTCCTAAACATTTATTCTCTTCGTAAATACCATTAATTTTACGGTATATTTTTCCAAATTCGAATAATTTAACATCCGAATTACGACGATTGATATTAAACGCAACATTTTCTAATAATCCATTCAATAACGTACGGCGCATTACAGCTAAATCAGCAGAAAGTGGATTTAACATCGCAACACTTTCTCCTTCTGGATAAAAGAAAATTTCTTCGTATTCTCTTTTCGTTAACGAGTTATTCATCGCTTCATTGAATCCGAAAGAAATCAATTGACGCGCAATAAAATCTTCAATTTTATCTGGGCTAACTTTTTGATTTGGAACATAAGAGAATGAGAATTTTGAAGGAATCTCGATGTTATCGTATCCATAAATTCTCAAAATATCTTCAATCAAATCTACATCACGTTGTACATCTACTCTGTAAGCAGGAACTTCTAAATCTAAAACGCCATCATTTTCTGATAAAATTTTAATTTCTAAATTCTCTAAAATTGACTTGATTTTTTCATCAGCAATTTTAACACCTAATAAATCTACAACTTTACCTAAACGTAATTTTACGTTAAAGTTTTGAATTGGATTTGCGTAAATATCATCAATATTAGATGCAATTTCAGCTCCAGCAACTTCAACTAATATCATCGCTGCTTTTTTCAATGCATCAATTGTAATATTAGGATCAATTCCACGCTCAAAACGGAAAGAAGCATCTGTGTTCAAACCATGTGCTTTTGCACCTTTACGAATTGTTACAGGTTCAAAATATGCCGATTCTAAGAATATATTTGTAGTCGCATCTGAAACACCTGAATCTTTTCCACCAAAAACTCCCGCAATACACATTGGGTTATTTTCGTTGCAAATCATCAATTCGTGTCCTTTTAATGTACGATCAACGCCATCTAAAGTTGTGAATTTTGTACCTTCAGCTAATTTCTGAACGATAACTTTATTTCCTTCAATTTTATCTGCATCAAAAGCATGTAAAGGTTGACCTAAATCGTGTAAAATATAATTGGTAACATCTACAACATTGTTAATTGGAGATAATCCGATTACTTTCAAACGATTTTTTAACCAATCTGGAGATTCAGTAACTTTTACATTTTTTAAGTAAACACCTGCATAACGAGGAGCAGCTTCTGTATCTTTTACTTCAATAGAAATTGGACTTTTCCCTAAATCTGTCGAAGGATAATTTGATATATCGTATGTTTTGAATGTTGACGCAATATCACGAGTTTTTAATGCGGCATGTAAATCACGCGCTACACCAAAATGAGACATAGCATCCGCACGATTTGGTGTTAAACCGATTTCAATTTCGTGATCAACTTCATCATTTTTTCTGAAAAGGTCAAACGTAGAAGTTCCTGGTTTTAAATCTTCTGGTAAAACTAAAATACCAGAATGATCTGTTCCAATTCCTAGTTCTACTTCAGAACAAATCATTCCGAAAGATTCTTCACCACGAATTTTTGCCTTCTTAATTTTAAATTCTCCATCTGGAGAAGGTAAAATAGTTCCGACAGTTGCTACAGGTACATTTTGACCTTCTGCAACATTAGGAGCACCACAAACGATTTGCGTTTCTTTTCCGTCTCCTAAATCTATTTTAGTAACTTTTAATTTATCTGCGTTTGGATGAGGCACAGCTGATAAAACTTTACCAACTATTACGGTTTCCAAGTAATTTTTAGCTCCACCTACTTGTTCTACACCTTCAACTTCTAGACCTGTACTTGTAAGTGTTGAAGACACTTCATCAAGTGTTATATCTGTATCAATGTAGGTTTTTAGCCAATTGTATGAAATTTTCATTGTATTGTATAAATGAATTTTATGAATTCTTTTTGATTATGCGTTTAACATAACTGGCATAACTAACATTAAGATTTCTTCGCCATCTTCAAGTCCATCAACTGGTTTGATGATTCCTGCGCGATTTGGTTCAGACATTTCTAATGTAATTTCTTCTGATTGTAAATTGTTCAACATTTCGATTAAGAAACGAGAATTGAAACCGATCTGTAAGTCTGTTCCGTTGTAATCACAAGGAAGTCTTTCTTCTGCTTTGTTTGCAAAATCGATATCTTCAGCAGAAATTGTTAAAGAATTTCCAACTAATTTTAATCGAACTTGATTTGTTGTTTTGTTAGAGAAAATTGCCACACGTTTTAAAGATGTTAAGAATAAGTTTCTATTGATCGTTAATACGTTTGGATTTTCTTTTGGAATTACCGCTTCATAATTTGGATATTTACCATCAATCAAGCGACAAGTTAACACGATGTTCTGAAAAGAGAAACGTGTGTTTGTGTTGTTGTATTCGATTGTAACATCGTCATTATTTCCTCCTAAAATATTTTTCAATAAGTTAAGCGGTTTTTTCGGCATAATATATTCTGCTGCTTGTAAATTCTCTAATCCGTTGCGTGTATATTTTACTAAACGATGCGCATCTGTAGCAACAAAACGGAAAATATCTGTACTTGCCTGAAAGAAAACTCCTGTCATAATTGGACGTAATTCGTCGTTTCCTGTTGCAAAAATAGTTTTGATAATCGCCTCTGATAATATGCTCGCACTAAGTGTTGTAGAACTTGCATCTTCGATATCTGGCGTTTGAGGATATTCGTTTGCGTCTTCAAATGCTAACTGATAATTTCCTTGTTCTGAAACAATTTCCAACGTATTTCCTTCTTTTTGAATAAAAGTAAGTGGTTGTGCTGGAAAAGTTTTCAACGTATCTGTTAAGATTTTTGATGGAATTGCAATTTTCCCGTTGTCATTAGATTCAACTTCTAATGTTGTCGAAATTGTTGTTTCCAAATCAGAACCAGTGATTGTTAATTGACTTCCGTCCAATTCAAATAAAAAATTATCAAGGATTGGTAAAGTATTATTAGAGTTAATAACTCCTCCGATTAAGTTAACATTTTTTAATAACGTGTTGCTCGATACAATAAATTTCATATGAAGAATATTTCCTTAAAATATCTAACAAATGTAATAAATAATCAAGTAAAAAACTCATACCTATACATTAAATATTATATAGAAAGGTTTGTTGTTGATAATCAAACAGAAAGCTGATTATTAAAAGATCATTATTATTTGTTTAAATTTTCTTTGAATAAAAAACTTTTCGACCTTAAATTTGTCTTGTGTTTATAGATATTTAACAAATGTTTTAGCTTAATCTCATCTAAAAAGAGTAATTTAATTTGAAATATAAACTGCAATGAAAATCGAATTAAATTTAGAAGGAAAGAATGGCGTTTTTGTCATGATTGACAATAATAACAAAGAGGTAGGAGAGCTTACTTTTATGTTAAAAGAAGAACAAATGATTGTCAATCATACAGGTGTTAATCCTGAATTGAGAGGTAAAGGTTTAGCCGAAAAATTAGTGTTAGAAGCTGTAAAATACGCCAGAAAAAATCAGTTGAAAATCATACCATTTTGTAGTTATGTAAGTGTTTACATTGGTAAACATCCCGAAGTACAAGATGTAATTTAAAAAATTATGAATTTAGAAAAAGTTTTCGAACACAATCAAGAATGGGTAAATAAACGTTTAGGTCAAGATGAACATTATTTTGATAAACTTTCAGCAGGTCAAAATCCAGAGATTCTTTATATAGGTTGTTCGGATAGCCGTGTGACAGCAGAGGAATTGTTAGGAGCAGAACCTGGAGAAGTTTTTGTTCATCGCAACATTGCAAACATGGTTATTGGATTGGATATGAACACAACTTCTGTTTTAGATTATGCTGTTGAACATCTAAAAGTAAAACATGTAGTAGTTTGTGGACATTACAATTGTGGAGGGATAAAATCGGCTATGATTCCGAAAGATTTAGGTGTAATGAATCCTTGGTTGAGAAATATACGCGACGTTTACCGTTTACATTCAGAAGAATTAAATGCGATTGAAAATGAAGGAATGCGTTACAATCGTTTAGTAGAACTTAATGTACAAGAGCAATGTGTAAATGTTGTAAAAAATCCTTTTGTGCAACGTGCTATGGAAAATGGTTTGCAAATTCACGGTTGGGTATTCGATTTGTTTACAGGAAAATTAATTGATTTGAATTTAAACTTTGATTCAATCTTAGAAAATATCAAAGAAATTTACGATATTAACGAGTAATTTTAACATTTCATTAGATTTGGTATAATAATTGTATTTAGATTGTTAACCAAACTATATCAATGATTAAGAACCGTTGGATAAAAAGAATCGGTATCGCTCTAATATCTATTATTGCGATACTTTTTATTTTAAGTTTTTACATCTCTTATTTTCTCAATGATCGTCTTCCAAAAATCATTGCAGAAAAAAATGATACTGCTTATAATCTAACTTACGAAGATTTAAGTTTCTCTGTTTTCAATTCATCTCTTTCTCTAAAAAATGTTGAAGTTTCGCCAAAAGATTCTTTGATGATAAAGGATTCTATAGATGCAACTGGAAAAGTGAAAGAAATAAATGTGGTTGGAATTAATTTTTTCAAGTTAATTACCAAAAAAGAAGTTGCTGCACTTTCTATTAATATCAATAGTCCTACCGTAAATTATTATCTAAAAGAGAAAAAAGATACCGTTAAAAAAGATACTATTCAACCCAAAGTTGGTCAAAGTATTGATGTTTCTAATGTAAATATCAAAAATGGTGAGTTTAATTTATATTCTCAATCAGGAAAAAGACACATGGCTAATGTTTCTAATTTTGATATTGATTTTGACGGCGTACATTTTAATGAAAGAACAATTAATAAGAAAATTCCGTTCAAATATTCTCATTTTGATATCAAATTAGACTCGATGTTTTTTGTTGTAAAAGAGGAACAGATTATTCGAGCAAGAAAAGTACGATTCAATGAAACTGATTTTGAATTGGATAATTTTTCGATGAAACCACTCAAAATGAATGGAAAATTTTATGTTCCAAATAATTCTGAAAAGGATTTGTTGGATATTCAAACTCCTTTACTTTCTTTAACAAATATGGATTGGGGTTTTACGTCGGAAGATAAATTATACTTTAAGACAGATTTAATTAAATTCAAAAAGCCAAAAATCACCATTATTTCAGCAAAGCCAGAAAATAAGGTTGAGAAACAATCTGCCAAAAAAGTGTCTATAAAAACAGAAGATGCTGAGTTGATAAACATCAAAAAATTACAAATAGAAAATGGAAAAATTCGTTCCCTTTTTTCGAATGCAACTACTGTAAAATATGCTGTTAATAATGTTGTGCTAAATATCGAAGGAATAAAAATGAACGAATTAACACGTACAAATGATATTCCGATTGATTATAAAACGTTTCGTATAAAGCTGGATTCGATGTATTATCGATTGAATGAAATGCATACGCTAACGGCTTCTAATTTTGATTTGACAGAAAAAAAATTGATTCTGAAGAATTTTAAAATGAAACCATTGATTTCTAAAAATCAATTCAATCAAAATTACACCAAATCAAATTCATTACTTGATGTCGAAGCGCCAATTTTAACATTGAATAACAATAGTTGGGGAATGAGAAATGGAGATTTTTATTTTCATTCAAATTCGATCAAGTTAGATGAAGTAAATGTCAAAATCATCGATCAAAAAAATCAAAAAGTGATTGCGAAGAAAGTAGAAAAAGCGTCGCAAAAATTCTTGATTAATTTTAATCTCGGAATTGATACTATTCAGATAAAACAATCTCGATTTATTGCATCACAAAAATTTGATTTCAATAATGTTAATTTGACTGTTTTAGGACTGAAAAACGAGTATGGAAAAGAACTTCGTATTAATCATGTCATTTTCAAGAATCCTAAATTTACGATTTTTGGTCAACCAAGACGTGTTGCTCAACGAGAAAATAAAACCTCGAAAGAATTTAATGATATTATAAAAGTTGATAAAATTTCTTTGGTAAATGGACATTTGGATGTGATTCCATATCAACAAAAAACACCAAATTTAACCTTAAAGCAAGTTCAGTTGGTGTTTGATCAAATTAATGTCGATCCAAAAACAATTCAAGAAGCAATACCTTTTTCGTACAAATCTGTTTTGTTAAAATCTTCGGGAATTGATTTTGATTTAGGAAAAACATATCGATTAAATACGGGAGCTTTGCAGTTTCACAACGGAAATTTAACGTTGAATCAATTAAATTTGAAGCCTAAAATTTCTCGAAAAACCTATACAGCTTCTTTGCAAAAACAAGCTGATTTGTACACAGTTTCTGTGAAACAATTGCAAGGGAATGGTATACAATGGGGGATTTCGCCATCAAAAGATTTTTTCTTGAAAGCAAATCAATTCAAGTTAAATCAACTTTATGCAAATATTTATAGAAGTTTATTACAACCAGATGATACGAAACGCAAAACGATGTTTTCGGAAAAATTGCGTGAAATGAAATTTGATTTAGGCGTTAAACAATTGCAATTGGTTAATTCTAAATTAGAATACGAAGAAGAAACAGAGAAAAGTATCGGAACAGGAAAATTGACTTTTTCTTCGATAAATGCGACCGTTAAGAATATCAATTCAGGTTACCGTAAAAAATCGTTGCCAGATGTAGATGTGAATTGGCGTTCAGAATTTATGAATGGAGATTTGCGTGCAAATTGGACATTTAATCCAATGAATCGTTCAGAGAAATTTAACATCAATGGTTCGATAACGAAACTTCCTGCAAAAAACCTCGATCCTTTTGTAAAGCCTTATCTTAAAGTTTCTATAGATGGTTATTTCAATCAAATAAAATTTAATTTTGATGGAAATGATAAAGTCGCAGGAGGAAATTTTGGAATAGATTACCAAGGTTTGAAAGTAAATGTTTTGCGCGATGATGGTTCGAAAAAGAAATTACTTTCAGCAATTGGAAATGCTGCAGTGAAGAATGATTCGCGTGGAAAAATGAAAGAAGAAAAAGTAGAAAATATCGAACGAAAACAGGATAAATCATTTTTTAATTTCTTTTTAGCTTGTATCTTAGACGGTCTTAAAAAAGCACTTTTAATTATTTAAGAAAATGAAAAGAACAGTCTTCATTACCGGAGCAACATCTGGCATAGGAATGGCGACAGCAAAGAAATTAGCACCAAATTATCGTTTAATTTTATGTGGGCGTCGTCAAGATCGATTAGATGAAATTCAGGCAGAATTGAGTCAAATAACAGAAGTAAAAACCATTCAATTTGATGTTCGTGACAAGGAAGCTGTTTTCAACGCAGTAGAAAGTTTAGATAACGAATGGAAAAATATTGATGTTTTAATCAATAATGCGGGAAATGCACATGGATTAGCACCTTTTGATACAGCTGATTTGGCTGATTTGGAAGCGATGATTGATATTAATGTGAAAGGATTAATCTACGTTTCTAAAGCGATTATTCCATTGTTAAAACAATCAAACAATGCGCATATTGTCAATCTTTCTTCGATTGCTGGAAAAGAAGTTTATCCAAATGGCGGAACGTATTGCGCGTCTAAAGCAGCGGTAGAATCGTTAAGTAAAGGAATGCGTTATGATTTATTGCCTTATGGAATTAAAGTTTCGAATATTGCACCAGGAGCAGTTGAAACAGAATTTTCGTTGGTTCGTTTCAAAGGCGATGAAGAAAAAGCAGATAATGTTTACAAAGGTTTCGAGCCATTGGTAGCAGAAGATGTAGCAAATACAATTGAATATTTGTTGCAACAACCAGAACACGTACAAATTGCAGATGTTACAATTTTTCCGAAAGCACAAGCTGGGGGGACATCAATTTTTAAGAAATAAATCTATTTTATATAATATTTTTAATTAGAAAGCCTCTAAAATAGGTAGTATCACACAAACTGTGTAAGAAGAAAAGTTATTCTGAAAAATTATGAGCCTTACAGCTCAAATAATTTTTCGGAGATAACTTTTTATTATTTTTAAACGTTACATAGTTATGATCGACAAAGAAGATTTATTAAACAGTAAGGATTTTTACAAGTCCTTTAAGAATGGAGAGGATTTAACATCCTTCTTCAAGGAGCTGCACAAGAAAGCAGTTGAACATATATTGGATGCTGAACTAGATAGTCATCTAGACAATGAAAAACATGCCAGAAGTAAAGATGGAAATTATCGAAACGGACATGACTCCAAGAAAATAAAATCCGCTTTTGGTGAATCAGAAATTAAGGTTCCTCGTGATAGACAAGGTAGTTTTGAACCTGCTTTAGTTCCCAAAAGACACAATATTATCGATGGTTTAGAAAATATTATTATTTCATTTTATGCCAAAGGAATGAGTGTTTCGGACATCGAAGAACAGATCAAAGAAATGTACGATTTTGATATTTCAACATCAACAATATCACGAATTACTAACGCTGTTGCTAGTGAAGTTGTTGCTTGGCAAAACCGACCGTTAGACGATTTATACTTGATTGTTTGGATGGATGGAATTGTTTTTAAAGTTCGAGAAAATTCAAAAGTCATCAATAAAACCATTTATTTAGCCGTTGGTTTAAACCGAGAGGGAAGAAAAGAAGTGTTAGGCATGTGGCTTGGAAAGAATGAGAGTTCCAGTTTTTGGATGAGTGTTTTGACCGATTTAAAAGCTCGTGGTGTTGAAGATATTCTCATTACAGCAACCGATAATTTGAACGGATTTACCCAGACTATTCGCTCTGTTTTTCCAGAATCGCAAACTCAAATTTGTGTAGTTCATCAGATTAGAAACGCTTGCAAATATGTGGTTTGGAAAGACAGAAAAGAGTTTTCTGCCGATATGAAACACATTTATACAGCACCCAACAAAGACGCCGCAAAAGCTGCTTTGGACGATTTTGCAACAAAATGGGAAAGTAAATATTTGTACGCCATTCAATCCTGGAGAAATAATTGGGATGAATTAACCGTATTTTTTGAATTTCCGCTAGAAATCCGTAAAATCATTTACACCACTAATTTAATTGAAAATCTAAACGGAAAAATTAGAAAATACACTAAAAATAAAATGTCATTTCCTACCGATGATGCTGTCTTAAAGTCTGTTTATCTGGCACTCAAAGAGTCCACTAAAAAATGGACTATGCCAATCCATAATTGGGGAATTGTTTTAAACCAATTTATGCTTATTTTTGAAAATAGGCTCAGATTATAAAATCTAAGCCCTAACTTTTCTACTTACACACTTGATGGGATAGTGTCCTAAAATAGAGGCTTTTTTAGTTTAATATCTTTTCATAACAAACACTTTCTTTCATACCTTTGTATTGATCATAATTTTCGATTCTTGTATAATTACATCGTTTATATAAAGAAATTGCTTCGGGTTGTTTTATTCCAGTTTCTAAAATACATCTTGCGTATCCAGATTCTTCTGTCCAATTTTCTAATTCATTCAAAACTCTTGTAGCAATTCTATTTCCTCTATAATCAGGATTTACATACATTCTTTTCACTTCCATTGTAGTGTCAGAATAATGTTTTATTGCTCCACAACCAACCGCAACATCATTCAAATAAGCGACAATAACATGTTGTATCAAATCAATTTTGTTGAATTGATTAAAAAAAGAATGTTGATCTCCATCTCTTATGGCTAAATCTTTATCTAATTCTGCTACCAATTTTTGAAAATCTTTGTCAGATGAATTTGTACGAATAATTTTGATTGAATGCATTAATTACTTTTGCTCAAATTTAACAAAAATTCATTTTTATAAAATACTAAATTCTATTTTGTTCTGCTGTTTTTTGAACTTGTTTTGCTTCGTTTACTTTCTGATTTCCAAAATTGTATTTTAAGTTGATCATGAAGTATTGATTGTCCCGATAATCTTTGAAAGACTGATTTTGATTCGCATAATTTGTTGAAATGGTATTGCGATCAGTTCTGAAAATATCATTAAAAGTTAAACCAATTTCAAAACGGTTGTTCCATAACTTTTTATTCAAAATTAAATAGGTGTTTTGAGAAGAACTGATATTAAACGAACCTTGAATTGCTTTTGAATTGTATTGATAACCAGCCGAAATATTTAATGTTTTTTCTTTATCCAAATCAAGTTGAGTACCCAAATTTATGTGATAAAAAAACACATCATTTTTATATTGTTGTTGATCTGGTCCGAAATAATAATTTTCGTTGTATTCGCCCATCGCAAATAAATTCAGTTTCCACCACGATTTTAGATTAAAGTTTTTTGAAAAATTAGCTCCAAAAGCTTGACCATTTTTGATATTTGTAAAATGATAAACAGTTTCGAAAGTATCAGGATTTTGAATTGAAATTTCCATTGCAGGATCTTTTTCATAACGATAATAGGTTTCAAAATTCCAATTACTCAATGTATAACTCAAACTCAAATTGTGAATAATTGTAGAAATTATATTGGCATCGCCTTGAAAATATGCGTACAAATTATAATATGATTTTGACGGATTCAAGAAATTATAATTAGGTCGATCAATTCTTTTTCCATAATTCAATCCTATTTGTTGTTTATCATTTATAGTATACATCACATAAAAAGTGGGAAATAAAGTTGTATTTGTTCGTTTATTGTGGTTATTGGGATTATCAGAAATCGTATTAATCCAAGTTGTTTCAGATCTCAAACCTGCTTTCGTTTCCCATTTTTTCCATTTATAATTAGACGAAACATACCATGCAAAAATTTGTTCTTTGTAATTAAAAATATTACTCTTTAAAGGTTGATATTCGATTTGATTTTGGATTAATTCAAAAAAATCCATGTCATTGTTATTTTTCACAAAACTATATTTTGCTCCCGATTCTAAGCCAAAATTTTCATCAGTGAAACTATAATCTATTTGAGTAGAAAATAAATTTAATTTCTGAATTGCAGCGCTTAAAAAACGATTTTCTTCATAAGGTTTATCTTTGAAATTCAGTTTCGTAAAAACATCTTGCTTTTCTTTATAATAACGATAACTAAAATTATTAGACCAAGTCAAATTATTTTTTCCATACTTTTTGTCATATATAAAATATGTATTAAAATTACTTGAAGCTTCTCGACGATGATTTTGAGTGATATAATAAGATTCGAGTTGATTATTATCTGTGTTGTAAATGTTTGTAGGAACTTCATAATTTCCAATAGAAGCGGGGTTTCTTGAACCATTTAATCCAAACTGAAAATTCTGTAAACTATCTCTTGTATATTGAGATGAAAAATTATAAATATGTTGTTCTTTTGCGGAAGTTTTGCGAATCATATCACTTTCCCAGCGTGTTTTATCTTCTTGAAAAGTTACAACATCAAAATTTTTTCGAACATAATTTCCGTTTACAAAATAATAACTTCCTGTTAATTGCCATTTATTTGTATTGTAAGTTTGCGATGTTCCCAATAACCCTTTAGCGTAAGCAGATTGATGATAACGTGCTCTGAATTGACCTTTGTAACCAGATAATACATTTTTCTTCATTTTGATATTGATAATCGCACTTCCCGAAGCTTCATACTTAGCTGGAGGATTCGTAATGACTTCAACAGAAGAAACTGTATTGCCATCTGTGTTTTCCAATAGTTGTTTCAATTGATCTTCTGTTATCAATGTTTTTTTATCGTTTATTGTAACCAAAATTTGAGTATTTCCTCTTACACTTAATTGGTCATTTTTAACAATAATATTTGGTGTATTTTTTACAATATCCCAAGCGCTAAGATTTTGTAAAGGTGTATTGTCAACATTAAATTCGATGCGATCAATTTTTCTTTTCAACATTGGTTTTTGAGACGATATTACAACATCATTCAATTTGATTGTTTCATCTTTTTTGAGAACAATTTCAATAGATTTTGTGTCATCAGTTTGATAAGTTTTTTCAAACTCTTGATAACCGAATTCTTTGATATAAATTGTAAATAATTTTGCTTGATGAAATTCAAAATTAAATTCTCCTTTTTCATCTGTTTCGATTAAAAGAGTTTCTTGTGAAGGGATTTCAATTTCAATAGAACTTTTTGTTAATGGATTATTTTGTTCATCACTTAACTTTCCTGTCATTATTTGCGCAAAAATGATTGATGGAAAAAAAAGGAAGAAATAAGAAATTGTTTTCATGCGATAAGTTTTCACAAAGTTGATTTTAAACAAGTCTTTTTTGGGTTAATGAACGGTTAACGATGCGTTAATCTGTGTTTTGTGATGAAAAACAATGTATTTTTGAATATGAATCTTTCTAAAAAATATTATTCAATTTTATTTTCTTTTGTATTGTTGATTTTGGTCGCTTTACAGGCTTATTACATTTACAATTCGTATCGTTTAGTAGAAAAAGATATGAATAAAGAAGCTTCTGAAATTGCTTTGAAAGTTTCGGATGAGATGAACAAATTTCAGAAAGTAATAGATGAAGATAATTTAATTAATAGTTTTAAGAAGTTATCACACGAAAAAGACAAACAATTTGATGAATTAAACGTTATTCGTTTGAATATCAATAATAATCATCAGGTGTTTACATCAAAAGTAGATTCGTTGATTGATTTTTACTCCAAAGAAAAAGATTATCAAATTGCGTTAAAAATGGATATTTATTCAGTTTATGATGAAATCAATCATAAAGAATTATTACCAAATAAACCATTGATAATGTATCGTTCATCCACAAAAATAATTCATCCAAAATCAATTAATCAAAGTGTTTGGTCGTCGGATGATATAAGTAATCAAAAAGATTCTGATTCAGGGATTGATAAAAGTGAGCGACATAAATACAAAATAAAATCACAAACTGATTATGAATTATTAAACCTTAGATTTCTAATTCTAAAGAAAATAATTCCTTTGGTTGTGGTGAGTTTATTGATTGTTGCATTAATAGTTTTTTTATACTGGAAATCTATTCAAAATTTGTCAAAACAAGAAGAGAAAATCAATCAATTACATCTAACAATAGACTCTATTGCACATGAATTGAATACACCAATAACGACGATGAAATTTGTGTTACATCAAGTTGAACATCAAGAAACAAAAGAAATGATGAAACGACAAATTAATCGTTTAGAAAATACGGTTGATTCTATTTTTGTGAAAAATGATGAAAATAATGAGTTGTTGGGGGAAATAATTTTAAGTGAAATTATTCAGAAAGCAAAGCTACAATTTCCTACAATTAAAATTACGCATCAAATATTTTTTGAAAAGAACAGAAGATTACAAACGAAAGACTTTCAGCAAATCTTTCAGAATTTAATTGAAAATTCTATCAAATATGGTGCAACTAAAATTGACTTGAACTTTAATTTTCAACACGAAATAATTCTTTCATTTTCTGACAATGGAATAGGAATTCCGACGAATGATTTACCTTTTATTTTTGATAAATATTTTCGTGTCGATCGTTCGATAAATCAAAATGTAAATGGTTTAGGAATTGGTTTGTATCTCGTAAAAACGATTGTTGATCGCTATTTTGGAACAATTAAAGTAGATAATAACAAAGAAAAAGGTGTCGAATTTATAATACAAATTCTGGATGAAAACTAAATTGATTTTGGTAGAAGATGATCAAGATTTGGGAACAGTTTTGACGCAATATCTTCAATTTTCTGACTTTGAAGTAACTTGGTTTAATCATCCACAAAAATTATTGAATGATTTGTCGATTATATCTTCAACTCAATTAATTATTTTAGATGTCATGTTACCCGAAATTGATGGGTTTTCTTTAGCAAAAAAGTTGTCTGAAAAATTTTCGGTTCCTTATTTATTTTTAACTGCAAAAGCACAAAGTTTTGATCGAGTTTTAGGTTTAAAATTGGGTGCTGATGATTACATTACAAAGCCTTGTGATCCGGAAGAATTGGTTCTGAGAATCAAAAATATTCTGAAAAGAAATCAGTCCGTTTTAGAAGAAATTATCCCAATTGGAATGTATATTTTTAAGCGAAATCAAATGACTTTAGTCTTCGAAGATGAAGTATTTCAACTCACAGAAAAAGAAACGGATTTGTTGTATTATTTTACTCAACATAATCAAAAATTAGTCACACGAAAAGAAATTTTAGAAACCATTTGGGGAGAAAATGATTATTTTATGGGACGAAGTTTAGATGTTTTTATGACTCGTTTACGCAAATATTTTCAGTTTGATAAGAATATAAAATTTGAATCGGTTCGTGGAATTGGTTTTAAAATAGATTTACCTTTAAATTAAAAGCCGAGAAAACTCGGCTTTAATAACAAACAATTGAATTCGAATTCAGTTTGGAAACTGAATTTTATAGTAAGATTAGTACTTAAATTCCTTGGGCAATCATGGCATCAGCTACTTTTACGAAACCTGCAATATTTGCTCCTTTATAATAATTTATATTGTGTTGATTCGGTTCTTTTCCATATTTTTTACACTGATGATGAATTTTGATCATGATTTCTTTTAATCGATAATCAACTTTTTCTCGGTGCCAATTTTGACGAATAGAATTTTGAGACATTTCTAATCCAGAAGTCGCAACACCACCTGCATTTGCAGCTTTTCCTGGTCCATATAAAATTTGATGATCTAAGAAATAATGTACAGCATCGGGAGTTGTTGGCATATTTGCACCTTCTGCAACCAACATACATCCATTCAAATGTAAAGTCTGAGCATCATGTATATTCAATTCATTTTCTGTTGCACAAGGTAAAGCGATATCACATGGCACTTTCCAAGGATTTTGGTTAGGATAAAATTTTGCATGAGGATAATAATCTATATAAGTCGAAATACGATCATAATCTTCGTTTTTAATTTTGAAAATAACGTTTAGTTTTTCATAATCAAAACCATCTTCATCATATATATAACCTGATGAATCAGAGAATGTAACTACTTTTGCTCCCATTTCTATAGATTTTTCTGCTGCATATTGGGCAACATTACCCGAACCAGAAATGGAAACAACTTTTCCACTCAATTTTTCACCTTTTTCGGCTAACATACATTCTACAAAATAAAGTAAACCATATCCTGTTGCTTCTGGTCGAATCAAAGAACCACCATAATCTAATCCTTTTCCCGTTAATACTCCAGTAAATTCATTTCTTATACGTTTGTATTGTCCAAACATATACCCAATTTCTCTTGCTCCAACTCCAATATCACCTGCTGGAACATCTACATCTGCTCCAATATGACGTGATAATTCGGTCATAAAAGATTGACAAAAACGCATGATTTCCATATCAGATTTTCCTTTTGGATCAAAATCAGAACCGCCTTTTCCACCACCCATTGGTAATGTTGTCAAACTATTTTTGAAAACTTGTTCAAAAGCTAAGAATTTTAGAATCGATAAATTAACAGTTGGATGAAAACGTAAACCTCCTTTATATGGGCCAATTGCAGAATTCATTTGTACACGATACCCTTTATTGATTTGTATTTCACCGTTGTCATCAACCCACGTTACACGGAATTGAATAATTCGTTCAGGTTCTGTAATTCGTTCGAGGATTTTAAATTTTTTATATTTTGGATTTTCTTCTACAAATGGTAGAATTGTTTCAGATACTTCTTCTACAGCTTGTAGAAATTCTTTTTCATTAGGATTTTTCGATTTGATAGATTGAATAAAGTTTTCTGTGTAAAATAAAGTATCCATTGTTTTTGTGTTTAATTATTGATAAAAATATAATTATTGTAAAATTTTATTACACTTATTTTAATTAAAATTTTTAATATTTATGAAGTTGATAAATTTCAAACGTTGTAATTTGTCAACTTCATAATTTTAACAACAAAAAAAGCAGGAAAATTTCCTGCTTGATAAATTTTGTATTTTTATACGTTTTGAAAAATGAGTTATTTTTTGAAAAATCCTCCTAATAATCCCATTGCATCACTTAATCCTAATTGTCCGTCTCCGTCTTGATCTAATAATTTTTCAAATCCGCCTAAATTAACTCCACCTTGATTTGCTTGTGTAGATGTTCCTCCAACTAAACCTCCTAATAATCCTGCAATACCATTAGAATCTAAACCTTCAGATTGTTTTTGTTTTCCTAAATAGCCCATTACAATTGGCGCAACTAAAGCTAAAATTTGCGTTACTTGTCCCATATTTAAACCAGATTGTTGTGAAATAGCAGACTCTACATTTTGTTGTTTATTTCCCAAAACATGTCCTAAAATTCCTAAACCATCTTGCTGATTACCACCTTGACCTAAAAATCCAGAAAGATTATCTAATATACTTCCATCATGTTGATTTAAAGCATTCGAGATTCCTTCTGCACCTCCACTTTGTGCATTTTTATTTAAAGCAGATAATAAAAAAGGAACTGCAGCAGCAACTGCTGATTGTGCTTGCGATTCGTTAATCCCTAATTGTTTTGCAGCAGCACCAACAACTTGTTGCCCAATAGCTCCTTGAATTAAATTTGTAAAGTCCATAAGTTTAAATTTATTTAAATCAAATATAGTATTTTTAACACATTAATTGAGATTAATATTACGAGTGCTATAAAGTATTTCTATTTTTGTACTTTCAATTTTGTAAATGAAACAAATAAATCTTTTTTTAGTAATTGTTATTGCGATTATCGCCTTGTTGCCAATCGTACTACCAAATCGGTTTGATGAAGAAATCGAATATGAGTTTGATGCTCCTGTAGGATTGGTTTATGACGAATTCTATAATCTTCGACAATTTTCTAAATGGGAAAAATTTACTGCTGCAGATACTTTAACCGTCAAAAAATTTACGAATACACAAGAAGATGATGAAATTTCGATGACTTGGGATTCTGAAGATGCAGCAATTGCGTCAGGAAAAGTAAAAATTGAAAATTTTGCGGTTAATCGTTTTGTTGATTATACAATTAAATATGACGGTTGGGAAAAATTAGATAGTTTAAATGTAAAGTTTGACCAAAGTGAAAATGGTAAAACTATTGCAAAAGTGAATTACTTGAGTCAAGATATTCCTTATTTCTATCGTTATTTTGCTTATTTCAAAAATCCAGAATCTAAGTTTCAAGAATCTTTAGATAATTTAAGTCAACGTGTAAAAATTCGCTTAGATAAAGATAAAAAAGAAGGTAGATTAAACTACGGAGAGTTTCGTATAACTCCCTTTGATAGAACTAATCTGTTAGCAATCAAAAAGCAAACGAAGATTGCAGATAATGTTATCATGGAAAAGGTAGATGAATCTTTTGAAGTGATTTATAAATCTTTGATAAACAAGGAAGAAGGTGGTTTTGATTTTGATTTAGGATTTCCTTATATCTATTTTACTGAATTTAATAAGGAAAAAGATCAAGTTACTTTTTTCTCAGGAATTCAATTAATTGAAGATTTACCTTTGCAGAAAGGAATGCAAAAAGTAGTAGTTCCTGGTGGCGATTATTTATTAACCTTGCACATCGGACCTCGATCAAAACGTAATCAAACCATTACAAAAATGAAAAATTATGCTCAATCTAAAAAAATAAAATTAGGAGAAAGACAATTAGAAGTCATGTTGAACGATCCGAAAGAAACAGATAGTTTAAAATTGATGTCGCGTATTTATATACCGATTGTAAAATAATAAATTAGAAAGAATTAACAATTTTTAAAATAGACTAAGCCACAGAAATGTGGCTTTTTTTGTATTTTTGCAACTTCTTACAAACGAACATGGACAAAGATTTTATTGAAGTTTACGGTGCACGTGAACATAATCTGAAAAATATTGATGTAAAGATTCCTCGCAACGAGCTTGTGGTCATCACAGGATTGAGTGGTAGTGGAAAATCTTCGCTGGCTTTTGACACGATTTATGCAGAAGGTCAACGTCGTTATATCGAAACTTTTTCGGCTTATGCACGTCAATTTTTGGGAGGTTTAGAACGTCCAGATGTTGATAAAATCGACGGTTTATCCCCTGTAATTGCGATTGAGCAAAAAACAACCAATAAAAATCCACGTTCTACGGTAGGAACAATTACCGAAATTTATGACTTTCTTCGTTTGTTGTATGCGCGTGCATCTACAGCTTATTCAGTTGAAACAAATGAAAAAATGGTGGCGTATTCTGATGATCAAATTATAGAATTGATTCGTGAGCAATACGAAGGTAAAAAAATAGCCATTCTTGCTCCAATAGTTCGCTCTCGAAAAGGTCATTATCGCGAAATTTTTGTGACGTATTCTAAAAAAGGTTTCCTAGAAATGCGCATTGATGGCGAATTACAAGATATTGCACCAGGTATGATGTTAGATCGTTACAAAACGCATGATATCGAATTGTTAGTAGATAAAATGATTTTAAATGATAAAGTCAACGATCAACGATTACGTTCAAGTATCGATCAGGCGATGCAGCAAGGAAACGGAATTACAATGGTTTTGGATTACGAAACAAACGAATCTCGGTTCTTTTCTCGTTCATTAATGTGTGCAACGACAGGCGTTTCGTATGCTTTGCCAGAGCCTAACACATTTTCATTTAATTCACCAAAAGGAGCTTGTCCAACGTGTACAGGTTTAGGAGAATTAAAAGTTGTCAATCACGATAAAATATTTCAAGATAAAGACAAATCATTATTTGATAATTTAGAAGAATTATTCGAAGCGTTGAAAACTTCTACTCGAATAGAAAAGCAAATCGAAGCAATTTTTGTAAAATATAATGTCGATCAAAAAACAGCTTTCAAAAAATTACCGAAAGAATTAATTGACGATGTATTGAATGGATTGAAAGAAACCTTAAACGTCGATTTGAAGTTTGCATCAGTCAAAAAAACATATAAAATAGATTTTGAGGGATTAAATGAATTTCTTACCGAAATCATGGAGGATAAGAATAATCCTTCTTCAAATTCGATCAGCAAAAAGTTTGGGAAAAAAGTAATTTGTCCAACTTGCGAAGGAAAACGTCTTAAAAAAGAATCTCTTTTCTTTCGTATTGATGATAAAAATATTGGTGATGTTGCCGAAATGGATCTCAAATCGTTGCAAAAATGGATTGAAGAAGCACCTGTTTCGATGACAGCAAATCAACAGCAAATTGCGCACGAAATTCTGAAAGAAATTTATACACGTTTGTCATTTTTATTAGATGTCGGATTGGATTATTTGAGTTTGAATCGTTCGTCAAAAACCCTTTCAGGAGGAGAAGCGCAACGAATTCGTTTAGCAACTCAAATCGGTTCTCAGTTAGTAAATGTCCTGTATATTTTAGATGAACCGAGTATTGGTTTGCATCAGCGTGATAATGTACGTTTGATTGATTCGTTAAAAAAATTGCGTGATATTGGAAATTCTGTTTTGGTCGTAGAACACGATAAAGACATGATTTTAGAAGCTGATTATGTGGTTGATGTAGGTCCAAAGGCAGGAAAAAATGGAGGTCAAATTGTTTGGGAAGGTGAGCCAGAACAAATGTTAAAATCAAATACATTAACCTCAAAATATCTGAATAATCAGTTACAAATAGAAGTTCCAAAAGAACGTCGAAAAGGTAATGGAAACGAACTGAAACTTTTTGGCGCTTCAGGAAATAATCTTAAAAATGTAAATCTTACCATTCCTTTAGGTGAATTGGTTGTGGTTTCGGGAGTTTCAGGAAGTGGAAAATCTACATTGATAAATGAAACACTTTACCGAATTTTAAATCAACACTTTTTCCGTGCAGAAAAAGATCCGATGCCTTATAAAAAAATTGAAGGTTTAGAACATTTAGATAAAGTAATCGAAGTGGATCAATCGCCAATTGGTCGTACGCCTCGTTCTAATCCTGCAACATATACAGGAATTTTTTCTGATATTCGTTCGTTATTTACAAATTTACCAGAAGCTAAAATTAGAGGTTATAAACCTGGACGTTTTTCATTTAATGTAAAAGGAGGTCGTTGTGAAACGTGTCAAGGAGCAGGTTTGCGTGTAATAGAGATGAATTTTTTACCTGATATTCATGTCGAATGTGAAACATGTAATGGAAAACGATTTAACCGCGAAACGTTAGAAGTTCGTTACAAAGGAAAGTCGATTTCGGATGTGTTAGAAATGACGGTAAACGAAGCAGTAGAATTCTTTGAAGCTATTCCGAAAATTTATCGTTATGTCAAAATGTTGCAAGATGTTGGTTTAGGTTATATTACACTTGGACAACAATCGACAACTTTGAGTGGAGGAGAAGCGCAACGTGTAAAATTGGCAACAGAATTAGCGAAAAAACAAACTGGTAAAACAATTTATATTTTAGATGAACCAACAACAGGTTTGCATTTTGAAGATGTAAATGTGTTGATGAAAGTCATCAATAAAATTGTTGAATTTGGAAATACAGTCATCATTATCGAGCATAATTTAGATGTGATAAAATTAGCCGATTATGTGATTGATATCGGTCCTGATGGAGGAGGAAAAGGTGGAAAAATTGTCGCCGAAGGTACGCCAGAAGAAATTGTGAAGAATCCGAAAAGCGTAACAGGAAAATTCTTGAAAAACGAATTGAAATAATAAAAAATCCTTGTCAAGGTTTTGAATCTTGACAAGGATTGCTACTTTAGTATAAAACCTATATTTTCCAAATTAGGTTAGCCGCTGGCTTTTATTTTTTTTCCTTTTTATCTTCAAGTATTTTTAAAACACTTTTTTTAGGTTTTTTAGGAGTATTGTTGCAATAAAGTAAAATATTACTTTTAATAACCAATGCAGCAACTGGAATGGCAATTCCTAATGTAATATCATATTTTGAAGTTATTGCTGAAGTAATACCAACAATCAAATTTCGAATATCACCATTAACTAATTCCTCTACCCAATCTTGTGGAGTTTTATTATTTCTGTCACACAACAATTCATAAATTTCAAATTTAAACGCTTTCCAAAGTTCTTTACCCATTTCCGGATAAGGTGCAGTAAATTTGATATTTGAATGGACATATTCATATTGTAATCCCACACCTAATTGAAATTCCCAATATTTAACACCTAATTTTTCATTCAGTAATTGATTAATATCTTCATTGGTAATTTCTTCCTTCTTCATTTTTATATGATCTTTTATGAGCTTGCACTTAAAATTATTTTTACAAGAAACAAAAAATAGTTTTACTTCGTTTAATCACTCGCTAATATAATTATTTTTAAATAACCTATTTACTAAAAAATAGTTTGGATTAAATAATGATTTCATTCAAAACAGGATGTTTCCAATCTCCACTGAGAAGATTTTATTAAAAACAAGTCTGTTTATAATAAACGTAAGTTTACATTACTCTAAAACAAGTGCTTTTGTAATAAACGTAAGATTACGTTAGTCTAAAACAAGTCTGTTTGTAATAAATGTAAGATTACGTTAATCTAAAACAAGTCTGTTTATAATAAACGTAAGTTTACATTACTCTAAAACAAGTGCTTTTGTAATAAACGTAAGATTACGTTAGTCTAAAACAAGTCTGTTTGTAATAAATGTAAGATTACGTTAATCTAAAACAAGTCTGTTTGTAATAAACGTAAGATTACATTAGTCTAAAACAAGTCTGTTTATAATAAATGTAAGATTACATTACTCTAAAATAAATCTGTTTGTAATGTCTGTAAGGATATATTGATTAATAATATATTGATTATATTTATAATGTATTAATATTAAATGAATTAAAAACACTTAATCTACCTATTATGAAAATTAATTTACAAAAATTATCTACAAAAAATCTGGCGACATTAGCACAGCGAATTATCAACTCTTCTCAAACTGGAAATTATACCATTGTAGAGAATCACCCTTTGCTGTTGTCGCTTATTGCGAGTTATCAAAACTACGATACGGTATACGCAAAGTTGACTTACAGTGGAAAAGGAAAAGAGGTAGCGACAGCAGATAAAGAGCGAGATTTGGCTTTTAGTAACATGAAGGCTTTTCTGAATGGTTATCGTAAATTGACATCTGTCGCTAACTACCAAGATGCGGAAGCTTTGTACAAAGTTTTCCAAACGTTTGGATTAGATTTGGACAGATTGAGTTATTCTGCCGAAACAGCACAATTGAAGAAGTTAATTGAAGAATTAGAAAAGCCAGAAAATACGCAACGTATTACAAATTTAGCGCTTGAAACGGCTTTTGCTGAACTAAAAACAAAGCATACAGATTTCGAGGTATTATTTGCACAACAAGCAGAAGCAAATGCAGATTTGCGCCAAATTGCCAGTGCAACATCTACTCGAAAAGAATTGGAACAAGTCTTACGATCTTACCTTAATTTTATTACAGCAATGAAAAATGTACCAGATTGGACAAAATTGTACCATGATTTGAACGAGATCGTAAAAGCTTCAAGAAATAGTACGTTACCTGCAAGTCGTACAAGCGAGCCGACAGTGTAAAATTATTAAACGATAATTATTGAATAAAAAAAATCCATCCCAACAAATTGAGATGGATTTTACATTTATAAAAAACTGAAAATTAAAATAATTATTCTTTTTTAATGTCCTGCACTGATTACTTTACCTGCTCCTTTTTTAATAAAGAACAAGATAAATGGAATACAGATAAGGAAAACAACACCCAAATACAAGAACACGTCCATATACGTTAATACAGTTGCTTGTTTCGTTACTTGTAAATCGAGTAGGTTGTAGGCTTTATTTAATGCTTCATTTGGAGCAAAACCTTTGCTAATGAAGTTCATTTGTAAATTCTGAATATGTTTCTGTACATCATAATCTGATGTATCAAGATTTGCAACTAAATCAGTACGATGTCCAACTGTCCAACGTGAAATAAATGTTGTAATAATTGCGATACCAAAAGATCCTCCCAACTGACGCATCATTCCTGTAAAGGCAGCTCCTTCACCAATTTGTTGTCCTTTCAAACTCGAAAGTGAAAGTGTGGTAACTGGTACAAATAATAATCCCAATCCAACTCCACGAACAATTAATGGCCAAAAGAAATGTTCTGAACCTGTGTCTGGTGTTAAGATTTTGTATGACCAAAAACTATAACAGAAAAAGATTAAAAATCCTCCTGCAACCAAGTATTTAGGCTCGACACCTTTTTGTAACATTGTTGCAATAATTGGCATCATAAATGCGGTCATCAAAGATGAAGGAATTAATAATAAACCTGCATCAGTAGCTGTCCATCCTAAAATTGATTGTGTATAAATAGGAATAATAAATGTTGATCCATACAATCCAAATCCTAAAATAAACGACAAAATTGTACCTACAGCTAAGTTGCTATCTTTTAATACACGTAAATTAACAATTGGATGATCAAAAACTAATTCTCGCCAAACAAATAAGATAAATCCGAAGAAACTCGAAATACTTAACATGACAATTGTCGAATCTGAGAACCAATCATCTTGTTGTCCATGTTCTAAGACATATTGTAATGATCCAACTGCAATTGCTAACAAAATAATTCCCAAGAAATCGACTTGACTTAATTTAGATTTTTCAGCATATTTAGGACTTTTTACAAACGACATAGTCAATAAAACAGCAATAATTCCGATCGGAATATTGATGTAGAAAATATATGGCCAAGACCAATTGTCAATAATATATCCTCCTAAAGGTGGACCAAGAGTAGGACCTACAATTACTCCCATACCATAAATTGCTTGAGCTAATCCACGTTTATTAGGTGGATAACTTTCTGTAATAATGGTTTGAGAAGTTACCAATAAAGCTCCACCACCAAGTCCTTGTATAAATCGGAACAAGATAATTTCCCACAATGTTGTTGCATTTCCACAAAGAAATGAAGCAACTGTAAAGATGATAATGGACGCTGCAAAATAATTGCGTCGACCAAATTGTTGTGATAACCAGCTGGTCATCGGTACAACAATTACATTGGCAATTGCGTAAGCGGTTACCACCCACGCAATATCAGTTAAAGAGACACCCAAACTACCTTTCATGTCGTTCATTGCAACGTTAACAATTGTAGTATCTACAATTTCTAACAAAGCACACATGATGGCGGTAATGGTGATGATTACACGTCTTGCACCATATTCAACTAAATTATTTTCTTCCATAATTTTTCTGAATAGGTGTTATTATTTTGCAGAAGTATTCGATTTTAAAAGAATATCAGCTTCCACATTCATTCCTGGACGAATCAATTTCAACATTTCATCTTTTTGATCGATAAATTCGATTTTAATAGGAACACGTTGAACCGTTTTTACGAAGTTACCAGACGCATTATCTGGAGGTAATAACGCAAATTTAGCACCAGTTGCTGGAGATAAAGACGTTACTTTCGCTTTGAATTCGTGGTTTGGATAAGCATCAACTTTGATGATAGCTTCTTGACCTTCTCTAATTTTTTCTAATTGTGTTTCTTTATAATTTGCAACAACCCATATATTGTTAGTATTTACAATATTAAATAAAGATTGACCTGCTTGTACCAATTGACCTGGTTGTAAATTAATTTTAGAAACTTGTCCATCTTCAGCAGCGATTACATACGTGTAAGACAAATATAATTTTGCATTTTCAATGTTTGTTTTAGTTTGTCCAATTGCTGCTTCAGCTACTTTTATTTGTGCTTTTGATGCATCAGCTTGTGCTTTCGATGTGTTTACTTGTTTTGCTGTAGCTTGTGCTTGTTTAGCTGTAGAAGCTAATTGCGCTCTTGATACACCTAATTGTTCTTGTACAATTCGTAATTGTTTTTCTGCAGTTTCTTTTGCAGCTAAAGCTTGCTCGTATTGTTGTTTTGTGATCGATTGATTTTGATACAATTTATTGTATCGATCAAAATCATTTTTCGTTCTCCAAACTTGTACTTTAGCAGCTTCTACATTTGCTTGTGCTGTATTAACACTAGCTTGCGCTGTTTCGATTGTCGTATTTGCTGCAACTGCACCAGCTTCTGTTACACCAATTGCTGCACCAGCTTGAGAAACGCCCGCATGCGCAACTCCCAATTGACCTTCTGCTTGTAATAAAGCATCTTGAGATTGTTGTAATTTCAATGCAAATTCAGAACCGTCTAAAACAACCAACGTATCACCTTTGTGTACAATTTGGTTATCTTCAACTAAAATTTTCTGAATATAACCCGAAACTTTAGGAATCACAGGTGTTATTTTAGCTTCCACTTGTGCATCATCAGTTATTTCGTGCGCTTGTCCGTGCAAATATTTATAAATTCCGTATCCACCTCCAAGGATAATTAAAGCTCCTAATACGATGATAAATTTAGAGTTTATTTTTTTCTTTTCTTGATTATTCTCTTCCATATCGTGAGTGTCTTATTGTACGTTTTCTAATAAAATTCCTGTTGTATAATAGTATTCGTAGATAGCCAATTGTTCGTCAGCATCTCCAACAACTTGATTGATTTTTGCTTGTAATTGTTGCACATCCGCTTCTAATAAATCGTTTGTATCAGCCAATCCGTTTTCGTTTTTATCTTTTACAATTCTGTAGTTTTCGTTCGCTTGCTCTACAGCTTCTTTGTAAACATTATTCTTCTTTTTTGCTAAATCATATTTCTGAAAAGCCTCGTTCATTTCAACTTTAGCTTTATCAATTGTTGTTTCTTTTTGCAACTCATTTTCTAATTTCTGAGCTTTTGCAATTTCAACTTCTGCTTTATTTTTGTACAAAGAAGACAAATCATATTTTAAACCAACGCCAACGTTTGTAGCATTTGTAACTGACGCAACTTTATCAATATCCATTGCAACATATCCAGCAGAAACTGCAATCTGTGGATAATAAGCTGCTTTCGCAATTTTGATTTGATTATCTGCTATTTGATTTTTTACATCATATGATTTTACATCACTACGATTAACATAATCTTGAGTATTTTGATTGATTGTTTTCAAGGTTTCAACATTATCAACATGAACGATTTTAGTTTCGTCTTGACCAGTCAATAAATTCAATCGATAATTAATGTTTTTGTACTGCGTTTCAGCCTCATCAATCGCAACTTGTACATTCGATGCTTGTAGTTTAGCTCTCAACAAATCGTTTCGCGCAATAATTCCGTTATCCAAAAAGTTCTGAAAATCTTTCACACGCTGATTTGCTCTAACTAAGTTTTCATTCAATACATCAATCGAACGCTGTGTTTTGTAAAGACCAAAATATAAATTGATCGCTTGCCAAACCACATTTTCTTTTGTTGCTTCGATTTGTAAGTTTGATAAATCAACCATTAATTCACTACTTTTAATAGCATTTTTAATTTTAAATCCAGCAAAAACAGGAACAGAAGCACTTGCTTGTCCTAATAATAATTGATTTGGTTCAACTCCCATTCCTCCACCAGAAGATTGCATAGGAAGTTTGATGTCTACATTAGTTGTTGTAAACAAATGCATGTATTGTCCACTCAACGAAATGTCTGGTAAACGATTGTTTTTAGCGCTTTGTACTTTATACTCACTGGTATTTTTAGCAGCTTCGGCAACTTTCACAGATTTGTTGTTCTGTAAACTTTGTTGAATAACTTCCTGCAAAGAAACGTTAGTTTCTTGCGCATGAGCGAAAGTAGCAACAACTAAACAAATCGGTAAGAAAATTTTATTTTTCATCGTATAGTAAAATTGCTTTTAAAGAATCTATTAAATATGGGTAATATTCGTTGTGAATATGTGTCGTAAACTCTTCATGAGTAGACAACCCCCATTGTTTCATATATGTTTTTTCGTTCAAAATCAAATAAGATGTTCCTCCAATTACAACCATAACAACAGCTTCTGCAGGTGCTTTTCTATTGAAAATTCCTTTTGAATGTCCTTCATGAATGATATTAGAGATGTAATCTAAGTTTTTAATTTTCAATTCGTTGATTTTGTTATCAACTTCTAAAATCGAATCACTTTTTGAGTATTCTCTAGCCATTATTCGATGAAATTCTGGTTTGTCAAGAATTCTATTCAAATATGCTTTCAAAATTTCTTGTAGTTTTTCGAAAGGTGATAAAGTCGAATTTTGAGAAATTAATTCTAAAGAGGTGTTGAAAGTCGAAATACGCCAGCTAAATAGATTTTCGACCAATTTATCTTTCGATCCAAAATAATAGCTAATCATTGCAATGTTAATGTTTGCTTCTTTTGCAATTTCACGAACACTTGCAGCATCAATTCCTCGTCGACCAAAAACTTTTTCAGCAGCCATCAAAATTTCTATTTGCTTTTCACTTAATTCCATCTTTTTAAAAATTGAACGCGCAAAGTTAAACAAACGTTTAATTAATTTTTAATTTTTAAGTATTTATTTCTGAAATTTATTGTAATGAATTGATTATCTTTTGGCTATGAAAGAAGTTTTTCTACATTATGTATGGAAATTGAATCAATTTTCGCACCAAAACTTACAAACTTTTCATGGTGATTACATTGAAATCGTTAAGGTTGGAAGATTGAATATGCATGCAGGTCCAGATTTTTTAGAAGCAGAAATTATCATTGGTGATAAAGTTTGGATAGGTAGTGTAGAAATGCATGTAAATTCTTCTGATTGGAATATTCATCAACATTCTGATGATTTAACTTATCAAAATGTGATTTTGCATGTCGTATGGAATCATGATTGTGAAGTTGATATTTTGCGTCAACGAAATGTACAAACACTTATTTTAAAAGATTTTGTAAAACCTGAAATTGTTTTTAATTATCAAAATATTATCAATTCAAAATTCGATAAGATTTATTGTGAAGAAATGTTAAGTTCAATTGATTTGAAACAGTTTTCTTTTTGGTTTGAAAGACTCTTAATTGAACGTTTTGAAGAAAAAACGAACGATATTTTACAAATTTTGGAGCGTAATAATTCAAATTGGGAAGAATCATTATTTAAAAGTTTAGCAAAGAATTTTGGTTTGAAAGTAAATGTTGAAGCGTTTGAATTATGGGCAAAATCTTTTCCATTTAACGTATTGCAAAAAATACAATTTGATTCGTTGAAAGTTGAAGCTTTATTTTTTGGACAAGCAGGTTTTTTAGAAGAAAGTTTTGAAAATGATTATTTTAATCAATTAAAAAACGAATATCAATTTTTAAGAACTAAATATCAGTTGATGCCGATTGAAAATAGTTTGTTCCGTTTTTCGAAAATGCGACCAATTGGTTTTCCTACTATTCGATTGGCACAATTGGCATCGATTTATGTGAATTATCAAAGTTTATTTTCGGTAATTATCCAGCCTAATAAATTGAAAGAATTTTATAAAATTTTTGATAAGTTGAAATTGAATTCTTTTTGGGAAACACATTATACGTTTAAAAATGAATCAAAATTTCAGCTCAAAAATCTTTCAAAAGATAAAATAAATAATCTGTTGATTAATTCAATTATTCCAATTAGATATGCTTTCGAAAGACAAAAAGATGAAGTTGAAATAGATTTTTATTTGGATTTGTTACAAGAAATGGAAGCAGAACGTAATTCTATTTTAGATGAATTTGAACGAATTGGTTTTAAAAATAAAACAGCAAAAGATTCGCAACAATTAATTCAACTCAAAAAAAGATATTGCTCCGAAAAAAAATGTTTAAATTGCGCTATTGGACAACAGATATTGCGTTAAATGAAAGAGAAAATTAGAAATTTTACAGAAAGAGAATGGTTTAATGTTATTTCACGTTTTGCAGATAAATTAGGTGTTCGCGTAGCAAAATTGCGTTTTATTTTTATTTATTTGACTTTTGCAACGTTTGGTTTAGCGTTTGTTGGTTATTTTATTATGTTATTCTTTTTTTGGGTTAAAGATTGTTTTATTATCAAACGAAAATCGGTTTTTGATTTGTAATTTTCTTATTTACAAACATTTAAAACCTATTATTAAATTTATACTTCTTAACTTGTTAAATATTTGAAGGTTATATCTTTTTTAGATAAAGTAAGTGTGTGATTATATATTGAATTTCACTTCTTTTTTAACCAAAATGAAATATTTAAAAAAATCTACTTTTTATCTAAATAAATCACAGCGATTTGGGGTGTATTTATTATTTGTATTGATATTGTTGTTTGAAATTTTTCAACATATTTCAATTCAAAAAGAAACTTATCAGTTAACAGAGGCTGATAAAGCTTTGTTGGAAACTTATAAAACTGTCTCTAAAAATTATGCGTTTCATTCTGTTTCTGCAAAAAAAACACAAGATTCAATAAAACCATTTAATCCAAATGATTTGTCGGCGGAAGATTGGATGGAATTAGGATTTTCTGAACGTCAAGCAGAGGTCATTATTAAGTATAAAGGAATTGTTGGCGGTGAATTTACTTCGAAAGATCAAATCAAAAAATGTTATGTCATTGATGAAGAAAAATACAATGAATTAGCACCGTTTATTCTTTTACCTGAACAATCAAAATCAACTTTTGCAACGAATTCATCTTCAAAATCAAAAATAGTTTATAAAAGTTTTAATCCAAATGATTTACCTCAACAAGGTTGGGAAAAGCTTGGTTTTTCACCTAGACAAGCTGAGGTAATTATGAAATATAAGCAAATTGTTGGTGGAAGATTTACATCGAAAGAACAAATTAAGAAATGTTTTGTAGTTGATGATGAAAAGTATGCAGAAATGCAAGCTTTTATATTGTTACCAGAAAAGTCTAAAGCGGATGAAAAATTAGCTTCTAAACAAATCAAACAAAAAATAAACTATACAAAATTTAATCCAAATGATTTAGCTGTTTATGATTGGCAAAAAATTGGTTTTTCTGTGAAACAAGCAGAAGCAATTTTGAAATATAAAAATATTTTGGGTGGTCAGTTTAAAACTAAAGAGCAACTGAAAAAATGTTATATGATTTCGGATGAAAAATTTCTTGAAATGGAACCTTTTATTGATTTACCTGAAATTATAGAATATAAAACAGAAAAGCCAAAAGTTGAAGAAAAGGTTGTTGAAAAAATAGAACTTAAAGGTAAATTTAATCCGAATAATTTGAATCATGATGACTGGATGAAATTGGGATTTACAGACAAACAAGCAACTACAATCCTAAATTTTAAACGTTCTTTAGGAGGAAGTTTTAAAGATGCTAAAATACTAAAAAAGTGTTATGGAATAAGTGAAGAAAAATTCAAAGAAATAGAACCTTACTTGATTTTTGAATAAAATTATAACCAGTCATAGCAGTTGTTTATAAAAAATAAACGCGTTGTGGGATTTCCTAAACGCGTTTATTGATTTTATAAATTAGTTGAATATTAATAATTAAATAATTCTTCTAAAGTTAATTCTTTTACCTGTCCTAGTTTTTCAACAGATGGCCAATCTAAGTTTTCTTTCTTACCGATTAAACCAACATTAAAGTTTTGACCTTTGATATGTTTTTGGAAAAACTGATCCAATTGATCTAAAGTTAATTTAGAAGTTTGATCGTAAATATCTTTATTGATATCATAATTCAGACCTTTATCTTGTAATGATAACCAATAAAAGAACACATTTGCTTTTGTATAGCGACTTGTAGCGATTTGTTTAAGCGCAGCTTGCTTTGAATTGTTAAACTGATTTTCTGCTTTTGGCATATTATTCATCAATTCATTCATTGCGTCTACAGCTTGTGGTAATTTGTTCGCTTGTGTACCAATAACGGCTCTTACGTAATTGTAATTATCTTTCTTATTTGCATTTATATAATAAGAACCAGCAGAATATGCTAACGATTTTGATTCACGAATTTCTTGGAAAACAATAGATGATAAACCTCCGCCAAAATATTCGTTAAAAATTCCTGCAGATGTTAACAGTGTAGGATCATATTTAGAATCGCGTGCAAAGAAATTAATTTCTGCTTGTACCATATCGTAAGGAGCAAAATAAACTTTACCATCTGTTGCAGGTTGTGGATACTCTTTTTTCTTTGGATAATCTAAATTTTTTCCGAAATTATGATTTTGTTCAATCGCTTTTTTAGTTTCCGCTTCGTTATTTCCATAGTAGAAAATTTGATGCTTGTAGTTAAAGAAATCCTTAATGATTTGCGTTAATTCTTTTGGATCAATTGCTTTTAAATCAGCTTCAGAAATAATATCTCTCGAACGATTATTTGGTCCATATTGTGCATAAGTATTCAACAAAGAAGAAATCACGTTTTTATTCTTTTTAGAATTTTCTCTCGATTTCAAAATTGTTTTTACATATTCTTGGTACGATTCATTATTTGCAACAGCATCACTTAAAAGATGCTCAAATAATTTGATTCCGCTTGATAAATTCTTCTGTAAACCTGTAATATAAACTGAAGTTCTTTCTGTACCTGCATTAACACCATAATCTACACCAATTTTGTAAAACTCTTTTTTCAAGTTTTCTGGCGAATATTTAGATGTTCCTAAATAATTTAAATAATTAATAGCTAAACCAAGTTTTTTATTGTTATCCGATCCCATATCAGCGATATAGTAAACAGAACTGATATCATTTGTTTTATTTTGGATAGAAGTGAACTTTGTGTTTTTGATTTTTCCTTCATTCATTTCTTTTTTGAAATCTACAAAAACTGGTTTGATCTCACTTGATTTGATTTTCATGAAATCCTTGTACCAAGTAGATTCAGCATCACGATTTAATTGAATTGGCGTAATTCCAGGATTTGAAACACGTACCAAATCCTTGTTTTCTCCTTGACGTTTGTAAACAATTACATAATTATTCGTGTAGTTTTTCTTCGCAAAATCCATTAATTCTTGCTTCGTTACACGTCCCATATCATCGTATTGATCGACAACTTCTGCCCAAGGAACATCATTGATATATGATTTGTACAAGCTTGCAGCTAAAGAACGTGTATTTTCCCAGCTTCTCATACGAGATTTTCTTAGATCATTTGTAACAGCTTCAATCATCCAATCATCAAATTCTCCTTTTTTGATTTTATCGATTTGAGCAATTAATAAATCACGAACTTCTTCTAAACTTTGACCTTGTTTTGGCGATCCCGAAAAAGAATGCATACCATAATCTCTAAAGAAAGATGAAGAGCTACTTGCGCCTAATGTTTTTTGCTGTTGGTTGATATTTAAATCAATTAATCCAGCAGTTGAGTTACTTAAAATGTAATCAATTAACGTTACATATTTTGCATCAGAACTTTTTGCTCCATTGAAACGATAAGCAAACTGAACACGCTCCGAAGAAGGACTGAACACTTCGCTTGTAACGATTGTTTTAATCGGTTCTTCTTTTGCTACATATTGTGCAGGAGCTGGTTTTGTTGCATAATTTCCAAAATATTTGTCAATCATTGGGACAGCTGTATCAAAATCGAAATCACCAATCAACATTACAGCCATATTACTTGCCACATAGTATTTGTCAAAATAATTATGAATCGCCAACATTGATGGATTCTTCAAATGTTCTGAAGTTCCAATTGTAGTTTGTGTTCCGTAATGTGATTTTGGAAATAACGTTTCCATCATTTTATAGAAAACTAAACGTCCATCATTGTCTTGTGAACGATTAAATTCTTCGTAAACCGCTTCTAATTCTGTATGAAAAAGACGTAAAACTAATTCGTTGAAACGTTCAGATTCTACTTTTAACCATTTTTCTAATTCGTTATTCGGAATATTATTATGGTAAATAGTTTCTTCTAAAGAAGTGTGCGCATTTGTACCAGAAGCACCAAGCGACGAAATTAATTTATCGTACTCATTCGCGACAGCATACTTAGAAGCTTCTTGCGAAACTCGATCTATTTTTTTATAAAGTTCAATTTTCTTAGCTGGATCTTTTTCTGCTTTATGTTGTTCGTATAAATCAGAAATTTGTTTGATTAAAGGTTTTTCAGCTGCCCAATTTTGAGTTCCGATTTTAGAAGTTCCTTTAAAAACCATGTGCTCTAAATAGTGTGCCAATCCAGTATTGTCTTCCGGATCGTTATTAGAACCTGTTTTTACAGCAATGTGTGTTTGTATTCTTGGTTCATCTTTTATTTGAGCCAAATAAATTTTTAATCCGTTTTTTAAGGTATAAATCCTTGTATTAGAAGGATCATTTTCTACCATTTCATAGGTATATCCTTTATTGTCAGTTTTTTTCACTGTTTTTAATTGTGCGTGAGTAAATACAGAACCAAAAATGATTCCGCAGATCAAAATAGATTTCCTCATGTGATAATTTTTATTATTTCTCTAAAAATAATGTTTTTTTGTTATCTATTATTGATTTGAAGTTAATATTTTGATTTATTGCTTGTTGGATTGTTTTTTTATTCAATTAAGAAATTAGTTTTATCAATCCTAAAAAAAGAATAAATATGAAAAGTATTGATCCTAATAACATTAATATTAATCCCAGATAAACCAACATAATTTCAATTGACCATCCGATTAAATTAAGTAAATAACTAAATAAAATCATAAAAATTGAAAGGATATAATATCGTAAAAGTTTAATCTTAAGTATTTTCATTTAGAAATCTCAAATCAACAAATTTTATATTATTTCCCTAAAAATCGTTTTGTCGCTAATGCAACTTTTGCTCCGTCCATTGCGGCAGAAATAATTCCTCCGGCATAACCAGCACCTTCTGCGCAAGGAAATAATCCAGAAACCTGAGTGTGTTCTAATGTTTCTTCATTTCTTGGAATACGAACAGGAGAAGAGGTTCTTGATTCTGTTGCAACAATATTTGCATTTTCTGTAAAGTATCCGTTCATTTTTTTTCCAAATGTTTGGAAACCTAATTTTAAGGATTGATGAACTTCTTTTGGTAAAACATCACTCAATAATCCAGATGTTAAACCTGGTAAATAAGAGCAATCATTTAATGAAGTAGATAATTTTCCAGAAACAAAATCTGTCATACGCTGTGCAGGAGCTTTTAATTTTCCACCACCAACTTGCCATGCTTTTTGTTCAATCATTTGCTGAAATTTCATTCCTGCCAAAGGACCCGTAAAACCATATTTGGCAAAATCTGTTTCATCAACTGTTACAACCATTCCTGAATTTGCAAAAAAACCATCACGTTTCGAAGGTGACCAACCATTTACAACCAATTCTCCCTCATCTGTAGAAGCAGGAGCAATAATTCCTCCAGGACACATACAGAAAGAGAAAACACCACGACCAGCTTCTTGCGAAACTAATGAATAAGATGCAGGTGGAAGAAATTCGTTGCGTTGACTTCCTACCGGACAATGATATTGCGATGAATCAATCAAGCTTTGATGATGTTCTACACGAACACCTAATGCAAAAGGTTTTGCTTCAATTAACACTTTCTTTTCGTCTAACATTCTAAAAATATCGCGAGCCGAATGTCCAGTTGCTAAAATAAGTGAAGAAGTTTTAATCTTTTTATCATGATTGATTTCAATTCCTTTGATTTGATTATTCTCGATGATAATATCGGTTAGTTTTGTATCAAACCAAACTTCACCACCACATTCTATAATCGCTTCCCGCATGTTTGCGATAATCCCAGGAAGTTTATTCGTTCCAATATGTGGATGAGCTTCTTGTAATATGCGTTCTGTTGCGCCGAAATGTACAAACCATTGCAAAGATTTTAGAATATTTCCTCGTTTAGTAGAACGCGTATATAATTTTCCGTCCGAATAAGTTCCAGCTCCCCCTTCGCCATAACAATAGTTTGATTCAGGATTTACTTTACCTTCTTTATTCATAGCCGCTAAATCGCGACGACGATCACGTACATTTTTACCACGCTCGATGATAATTGGTTTTAAACCTTGTTCGATTAATTCTAACGCAGCAAATAATCCAGCAGGACCAGCACCAGCAATGTAAACTTCGTGTTTATTTTCTACATTCTGAAGATTTGGATGAAACTCGAAAGCATCAGAAAACTCTTCATTTACAAAAACATTGACTTGTAATTGGGAAATAATATTTCGGCTTCGCGCATCTAATGAGCGACGAATAATTTGGTAAGCATTGATATTCTCCGGTTTTGTTTTAACAGCAGATGCTAAACGTTGTTTCAAAATTTTCTCGTTTGCAGCTTCTGCAGGAGATATGCGTATGGTTACATTTTGAGGCATAATTATTGACTAAAAAATAAAGTACAAAATTAGTTGAAAATGCGCTTAGTTGAATAGCTTTATAACTGTTTTTATCAAAAAAATAAATAAAATAATCCATCATAAAATGAAAAAAACTTTATTATTAATTGGAAGTGCAACTTTGTTGACAGCGTGTGCGACAAATGCAAGTAAAGAACAAACGATTAATTTAGATACAATAGAAAATGTAAAAACGATTAAACTAAATGAAGGTGATCAGGTAAAATTAGAAGTTACTGCTAATCCTTCTACTGGTTATGATTGGTTTACATCGGAACCAGAAGATTGTAGTGTGAAAATTGTTGATAAGTCAAATGTAAAAAATCAAAAAGAAGGAGTGGTAGGTGCGCCGAGTAAAAATGTATATACTGTGAAAGCGGGAAGCAAAGGCGAATGTACAATTCAGTTTGATTACAAAAGAGGCTGGGAGGAAGTTGCGCCAACTAATACAAAACAAATTACATTTATTGTAAAATAAACAAAGCTCCTAAATTAGGAGCTTTGTTTTTATGATAAGACTTGAAATTACAATCCTAATTTTTTCAACGTTTGTTTTTGAACACCATTTTTGTGAACTAAAATGTTTGTTGTTTTGTACTGAACAAATGCTTTTGTTACATAAAGATAACCTTCGTAATCGTTAGTTAATCCCCAAGAGTTTTTCACGATGTAATAATCTTTACCGTTTTGATCCTTCGCAATACCAACAATGTGCATTCCGTGATCATCAGTCGTTTGGTAATCATCAAAAGCAGCTTGACGCATATCTTCTGTAATCACTTTTTCTGCTTTTGGACCTTTGAACATATCTGCTTTTTGTTGTGCATTCATATCTGCAAAATCAACTTCTGGTACATAAGCTACACCATTTTTCCAGCTAAATCCTTTTTCAGAAACGTCAGTTGCCCAAGCTACAGTAAATCCGTTTTTCAATGCATAATCAATGTTATCTGTCATTTCAGTCATTGGAACATTGTAAAACGCTTCGTAAGCCCAGTTATCAGGAATAGCTAATACAAATGGTTTGTAGTATGCATGATCTTTGAAAGAAGTAATCGCTACATAATCGTTTGGATTGATACCTACAACTTGATCAGCAAATGTACGTGGTGTATATTTTTTTCCGTTGTATGTAAACTCTGCAGGATAGTTTCCTAAATAGCTATCTAAAACAGCTGTATAAGCTTTTTCCCAGTTTGGCGTTAATTTTCCATTTGGATTAGAAACAACAGCTTTTAAAACGCCTTCTTGAATGGCAGCCATTTCACCAAATTGGTTAATTTTTGTTCCATAATTTAAACCTGTGTAAGCTTCTGTAGGTACAGCACCATATTTTTTGATTGTATTTAAAACATCATAAAAAGAACCTCCGTCACCTAAAGTTGTAGCTCCGTGCATGCGTACATATTGTTTTCCTTTTTCAACATATGTATTTCTTGCATTGAAAATTGGAGACAATTGAATAGGTTGTTTTCCCATTCTGATCATTTCTGATTCGAAGAAAGAATTTCCAGAATATGACCAACAAGTTCCCGAAGAACCTTGGTTTTCTACTGGTGTTTTAGCCAAATTGATAACGTCAGTAAATTTGAAAGCTTCTTTACTGTTTTCGCTAACGTTTTTATTTAATGAATTAACTAAATTGTCTTGTGCAGACGCCAATTGTACACCTCCAAATAAGATTGAAGCTGCGAATATTGGATAAAAAATTTTACGCATTTTTAAATTTATTTTGTGTGAGCATTTTATAAGTAGCTAATTTCACGAAAATGTTAACAATAAACCTATAAAAATTTAAAGTTTTTTTAATAAAACTTCATAGTATTCATTCACACAGTACATTTGGTAAACTAAAACAACCTTGTTTGTGATCAACTACTAAAGTAGGAAAGGTAGAACAACCTTGTTTGTAATCAAATTTTCTTTACGGACATTACAAACAGATATGATAGAGATAAATGTAAGTTAACATTTATTACAAACAGACATGTTTTAGACTAATGTAGCCTTAGATTTATTATAAACAACCTTGTTTGTAATAAACTTAGTCTTCCGTTAAGGTAAAACAACCATGTTTGTAAACAAATCTTGTTTAAGTTGATTATAAATGAACTAAAACTGACTTAATATCCCAAAGTGGATTTTAGATTCTTTGAAGTCAAACGAAGTTTTGTCTGTTTTACCAACTGCATAACTCAAATTGAAGATTCCCATTTTAGTTAAAAAAGAAATTCCAGTTCCAAAACTCAACAACGATGTATTTAGATTTGCACGTTTGTTATCAATAAAACCATAGTCGGTGAAAAGCCCAATATAAAAAGCTTCGCTTGGAACAAATCGATAATCGATATTTAAAAAGCCATACATATTTGCAGTAATACTTTCTTCGTTAAAGCCTCTGATACTTCCAAAACCACCAATTCTGTACAATTCATTTTCAGAAAAATCATTGTCTTTCGTGAGTAAACCTCTAAATTCTGCACCAGCTTTTAGATAATGTTTTTTGGTTAATTCGAATAAGCGAAAAGTTTTAAGCCCAATTTCTATTTGATTGACTGTTTTATTTTCTAAATCTTCTGTCCAAGAAAAATTCTTTTCCTTTTTACGAATCGAATTTACTGCAACATTCAACATCGATTTTCCTTCCATTAAACGAAAAGGATGTTTTAGAAAATACTGATAATTTACTCCAAATCCTGTTTTCGAATAATCGTCATAACTTGATTTTAGATACGAATCATCTTCCAACAAAAAGTTAGACGATTGTATAATTCCGCTCACACCAATGTTCGAATTGAGGTTGAGTTGATAAAATAAACGCTCCGAAAAATCTAAATTCACAAAAACAGAATCTTGCTTGAAAAGCTTGAAATTCGTTTCCGAACCAATCGCAGATTTGAACAAATAAGGCACTTTAACACCAATATTCAACGACGTATTTTTATTCGCTGTTCCAATCCAATTTAATCGAATTTCCTCTAAACTATTGAACACATTATTTAATGAAAGTTGCACGTTACCATTCAATCTAAAATCGCCGTTATCATCTGTTCCAAATCCTAAAACTCCGTCAAAATAATTGGAACTTATTTTTTTTGGATACAAATATAAAATTGTAGAATCGGGTTTGAATAAGGTTTGTGGTTGTTGTGCTTCTGCAATGTAATTGGTTTGTTGCATCAACGTAGAAATAGTCGCTAACTTTTGCTCATTGTATACTTCACCTTTTTTGATGTTTAGTCCATGTCGTAAATAAGCTTTCGATAATTTTTCATAACCAACTAATTTTACACCATCTATTGTTCGCTGATTTCCTTTATCTAAAATTAGTTCTATTTTTTGTTCGTTTTGCTCAAACCCATTCGGAACAAGTTTTATTTGTGCAAAAGGATATCCTTGGTTGGTATTAATAGTAGCAATATTATTTAGAATAGAATCTAAATTATCTGTCGGAAAATAGTCATTTTTATTTTGAAACAATTCATTGTTTTTCACCCAAATTGTTTGATAGTTTTTTCCTTTGTTCAAGTAAACGTTTTCGTTTTTGATCGAATCAATAGTCAATGTATAATAACCATTTTTTTGAAGTGAATCTAAAGATGAATCAAGATTTTTACTTTCAAAATCTTTTGTATACGATTTTGTATCATCATTATATCGTAAAAAATGATACGTTTTTTCTTGTCCAAAAAGTAAAATACTTTGGATAAAAAAGAAGAATATGTAGCTTAAAAATCGCATAGTTGCTTATAATAACGAGTAAAATAGATGTTAAGTATTTGTTTTACTGATATCTATTAGTGTTCATGTGAAAATTAAAAATTATTTTTGACTTCAAATTTAAGATGAATGTTGAAATTATTTAAAATAACTGGTTACTTAGAAGCGCTTTCGGCGATTATTTTATTTTTTGTAGCAATGCCTATGAAATATATTTGGGAAGACCCAACTTGGGTAACTCACGCAGGAAGAGTACACGGAGGATTGTTTATTGCTTATGTTGTCTTATTGTATTTGTTGAAAGAAAAATACAATTGGTCGATGAAAATTTTCTGGATATTTTTTGTAGCGGCAATTATTCCTGGAGGAACAATTTGGGCTGAGAAAAAATTTATCGAAGGTAAAAAGTATAAACAGATGTTATCGGAAGAAAAGGTGAATTAATTTTTCTGAATTAACTAAAACATATAAATCCTTGTCAATTTTGATGAGGATTTTTTTGTAGGATAAGTTTTAAAACAAAAAAACCGAAGATTAATCTTCGGTTTTTTTTACAGAGCGGGAAACGAGACTCGAACTCGCAACATTCAGCTTGGAAGGCTGACGCTCTACCAATTGAGCTATTCCCGCATAAATTTTCAAATCAAATTAAAAAGTACCTCAGGCGGGACTTGAACCCGCACGTCCTAATGGACACAGGATTTTAAGTCCTGCGTGTCTACCAATTCCACCACCAAGGCAAAATTTGATTTTTGAATTTGTATTTCAAAGAGCGGGAAACGAGACTCGAACTCGCAACATTCAGCTTGGAAGGCTGACGCTCTACCAATTGAGCTATTCCCGCGTTGTGAGTGCAAATATAAGGTCAATAAAACTACTTTTGCAAGTGTTTTTCGAATAAATTTTACAACTTTTTTCTAATAAATTAATTTTGAAATATTTGAGGTATTGATTTTTTTTGAGAAATTAGAGAAAAATATAATTTGAATGACATTTGAAGAGTTATTAATCCTAATTGAAAGAAATAATTTCAAGTCAAAAGTAGATTTTACAATTGCAATTAAACTTTTTGATGCAGAAAATGATTGGCCTGTGGAATCAATTACAATAAATGATTTTATAAATAAAGTTGAAATGGAAATTGGAGACAATATTTTTCATCAAAATTTAGTTTCTAAATTAGATTCATATAATTTTATAAATAACGCTTGGAAAGTAGAAAGTTTAATGTCTATAAAAGATATTTTAGAATTAGATATCAATAAAAGTTTAAAAATAATTGTTGAAGACTTTATTAAAAATCATGAATCGATTTAAAATCATGAATATATTCAAGTTTATTACGCTTTTATTGTTATTCTCTTTTAGCTGTAACTCTAATAAAAAATTCGATTCAGTAAAATGGAACTCAATTGAAGAAGGTGTTTATGGAGAAAATTATCGTTTTAAAATGTTAAACGATTTAGTTAATAATGTTTTAAAATTTGATTCAAATAAATCAAGCGGAACTACAAAAGATGAGGTTTACAAAATTATTGGTAAGCCAGATGAGGTTTTAGATAAAGCAGAGATTTATTTAATTCAAGAAAAATTCGGTCAAATTGATCCTAATGGTTACATCAAACTTTATTTAAAATATAGTGATAATTCGACTTTGAATTATTGGAAAATAGAAGAAACAACGTATAAAGAATAATAAATATAGATATGAGAATCCCGACAATACACGGAATTATAGAACGTAGAATGTTAATAAATTTTCGCGTTGAACCACAATATATTGAAACGATTTTACCAAAACCTTTTCGTCCAAAACTGTACAAAGAAAAGGCAATTGCTGGGATTTGTTTGATTCGATTAAAAGATATCAAACCGAAAGGTTTGCCAAATTTTGTTGGAGTAAATTCAGAAAATGGAGCACATAGAATCGCAGTTGAGTGGGAAGAAAATGGCTTGACAAAAGAAGGTGTTTATATTCCTAGAAGAGACACTTCGCTTAGGTTAAATGCGATTGTAGGAGGTAGGGTTTTTCCTGGAAAACATTATTATGCAGAATTTAATGTGAAGGAGGAAAATAATTTTTATCATTTAGATTTCACAGGTTCTGATAAAACTAGAATAGAAATAGATGCTAAACTTGCTGCTAAACTTGCTGCTAATCTGAATAACGATTCTATTTTTGAGTCTTTGGATGATGTTTCAAAGTTCTTCGAGAATGGTTCTGTAGGGTATTCTCCGAATGGAAATAATTTCGAAGGTCTTAAACTCGAAACATATAATTGGAAAATAGAACCTTTAGAAGTTTTACATATGAAATCTAGTTTTTTTGAAGATAAAAGTATCTTTCCAAAAGGTTCTGTTTGTTTTGATAATGCCGTTTTAATGAAAAATATCGAGCACGAATGGAAATCGTTAGCAAAAATTAAATGTTTATAATTTACTTTTTTCTCATCACAAAATCATCTTCTTTTGTTTCACCTAAATTGAATTGAAAAATCTCACCATAATCAATTGGGATTTTAAATGCATTTTTGATTGGAATTTGCAACAAATAGCACCACATTAATCTAATAATTCCACCATGAGCTACGATTAAAATTTTCTTTTGTTTAGAATTTCTCAAATCATTCATAAAATCTGAAAGTCGCAAAAACATTTCGTGCATAGATTCTCCATTTGGTGTTTTAACATTTACAAAATCATTGTACCATGGATTGATTTCTTCCGAAGGAATTTCGTTCCACGATTTCATTTCCCACGTTCCGAAATTGAATTCTTTTAATCGTTCATCTAAAATAAGTTCGTCCGAAAAAGTATTGGCTAATTTTTGACAACGACTTAACGGACTTGAGAAAATTATATCAAAACCATTTTCGATTTTAGCATGAATTTGTTTAACTTCTTCTAAAAAAGTATCAGCTAATTCCACATCAGTTTGTCCATAACAAACCGATGAAGGAACATTAACTTTTGTATGTCGAATTACAGAAATTTGCATAAAACTAAAACACCAAGATAAAACAAAACTTCGGTAACTTGTTGCACTGTACCTAAGCAATCGCCCGTATATCCGCCAATATATTTTTTAAAATACCATCCTAAATATACTTTTCCTACATAGCAAAGAGGTAAAATTAGCAACATTTTCCATTCACCAAAAATGATAAAGGGAAGTAAACAAAAAAGAAAACTAATGATTAGATTTTTAATTGGTAAAGCCTTATTTGCCATTGGTTTTGATTTGCTTTTATCAATATCAGTCACATATTCGTGTGTGTAAATCATCATTCCTGAGAAAAATCGACTAACAGAATGTGCAGAAATTAAAGTGAAAATCATTAGCCAAAAATTATTTTCGGCAATATGTACCAATGACGTAAATTTTAGTAACAATAATAAGATAACACCAATTACGCCATAAGCACCAATTCGGCTATCTTTCATAATCGTCATGATTTTTTCTTTTCCGTAACCACCTCCAAAACTATCGCAAACATCTGTAAAACCGTCTTCGTGAAAGGCGCCAGTCAACAAAACACTTGTAATCATTGTAATAATTATCGCAATATCGATTGGCAAAATAAATTGACAAATTGTATAAATTATCGCATTGAAACAGCCAACTAACAAACCAATTGCAGCGTAATATTTCTGAGATTGATTCATAATTTCGTTGCTATAAGGAATTTTGAACGGAATTGGAATTCGAGTGAAAAACATCAACGCCGTTAAAAAATAAGTGATTTCTTTTTTTAGCATTCTACTTCAGTTTATTTGTTTGTAACACCTGCAGATTCGAAACTTGCCATCTCATTAAAAAAGTTAACTGCACTTTTAATAATTGGATAAGCCAATGCACAACCTGTTCCTTCGCCAACGCGTAAATTGATTTTCAAGATAGGTTCTTCGTTGAAATAATTCAGCAAATATTGATGTCCAATTTCATCACTTTGATGGCAAAATATGGCATTATTCAATATTTCTGGTTTTAATTTTGACGCAACTAAAATTGCTGCAGAAGCAATATAACCATCAATCATTAATAACATATTATGTTCATAAGCAGCTAGCATTGCACCTGTCATTTGTGCAACTTCAAAACCTCCGAAAGTTGCTAGAATCTGTTTTGGATCAAGAATTTTTCCATGTGTTTCTTTAGCCTGGGCAAGAATATTGATTTTGTTTTGTAATTGCTCATCATTCAATCCAGTTCCTCGTCCTACACATTTTTCGAGAGATAAATCAGTTAAATAATGCACTAACATCGCTGCTGATGAAGTATTTCCAATTCCCATTTCTCCAAATCCAATAATGTTAGTTCCATTTTGCGCAATCTTATCTACAATTTTCTTTGAATGATGAAAACATTGTTCTAATTGTTCCAACGACATTGCAGGTTCGTACAAGAAGTTTTTGGTTGATTTGGCAATTTTGCTATCTTTCAAAATAGAATAATCTTCGAAATCATAATTCACACCAGCATCAACTATTGTTAAATCGATCTTATTTTGATTGCAAAACACATTAATTGCAGCACCATTATTCAGAAAGTTTAATACCATTTGTGGCGTTACTTCTGCGGGATAAGCGCTAACACCAGATTGAGCAATTCCATGATCGCTTGCAAAAACAATAAGGTGTGGATTGATTAATTCTAAATGATTTTTTTGTTGAACTAAACCAATTTTAAGCGCTATTTTTTCTAATAAACCTAAGGCTCCAAGTGGTTTTGTTTTGAGGTCAATAATGTGTTGAATTTCTTCTTTTTGCATTTTAATAAACTAAGTTTTAATAAAAAAATGCTTTCGAAATCAAGGACAATCAATTCAACAAATATCAAAATATATGAAGTTTTGATTGAGCTTCAATCGCGAAAGCATCATCTAAAAAAGTGGTCTGGCTTATAGTTTTTCACTACTTACAGTTGCGCGACAGCTCGAGATTTGCACTCGATTCCCTTTTGAGCAAGCAAGGTAAGAAAGTTATTTTTGTGGTGCAAAATTTTCGTCAATTACAATTTCACCTGTTATTTTTTCTTTTAATTCAAAATCAGTTGTACTAAATTTTTAAATAATATTAGATTTTAAATATTTACAATTAAGTAATATCTTTATCGATCTCTACTTTCCTATTAAAACAGTTGAATTTTAATGGAAAATTATCCCATCCCTAGAAACGAAAAGCAAAGATTGCAAGCGGTTTATGATTACAATTTGCAAGCACATGATAAAGATGAAGAATTAGATGTTTTTGCAAATGCAGCAAGTTTAATTTGTAATGCGCCTATTGCATTAGTTTCTGTTTTTGATCAAAATTATCAAGTGATAAAAGCAAATTGTGGTATAGAAGTAGACGTTGTTCCTCGTCAACAAACAATTTGTCAATTCTCTTTGGTGGAGGATGAGATTTTAGTGATTGATGATGTTAACAAGTTTGCACCCGCACAAAATATAGCAGGAGTTAAAGCAGCAAATATTCAATTTTATGCAGGAGTTCCGTTGATTGATGACAATGGAAATGCGTTGGGAACGCTTTGTGTGAATGATCATTATCCACGTACATTGAGCGATAAACAGAGAAGTTTATTAATTCAATTAGGGAAAAATATTACTAAATTATTAGTTAGTAAAAAACGTAAAAAAGATGCAGCTTACTTTCAGAATATTTACAAAATTTCAAATAATTTAATTGGAGTTGCAAATATTAATGGTGAGTTAAAATCAGTTAATCCTACTTTTAAAGAAGTTTTAGGAACAAAAGAAAATAAAGATATAATAGCAAGTAATTTTTTGGATTTTGTTTCTGCGAAAGATCAAAATAAAGTTAAAATGTTTTTAGCTGATCTTAAAAATAATTCAGGTTCGATACATTTTAAATGTTTGATGACAACAATCGATTCAAATGAAGAAAAATTAGTAGAATGGTATACAAAATCGAGTACATTAATTGAGAATGAAATTTTCTTTTTTGGCCGAGATATTACGCTTGAACATTCTAAAAAAGTTGAACTTGAAAATAGTGAAAGAAAATTTAGAAACTTTTTCAATTCTTCGCTTGGTTTAATGACGATTCACGATTTAGAAGGAAAAATTTTGTCTATTAATAAGCAGGGACTAGAATCTATGGGCTATTCGAATGAAGAAGCGGAAGATTTAAACCTGAAAAAATTAATTCCAAAAACAAATCACAAGGAATATAAAACTTATATAGAAACAATTTCAAAACAAAAGCAAGATTCTGGTTTGATGACCTTAATCAAGAAAGATGGAACGTTAACATATTGGTTGTATAGTAATATTTTGGATGAAGATAATGATGGAAATCCAATTGTAATGAGTACAGCAATTGATATGACACAACGAACACTTTTAGAAAGAGATCTTAATCGTATGCGACAATTGTTAGATCATACCTACGAAGTTGCAAATGTTGGAGGTTGGAAATATGATTTGGTTCATAATAAATTAATTTGGGCTGATACAACGAAGAAAATCCACGAAGTAGATTCAGATTTTGAACCAAATGTAGAAACTGCACTTAATTTTTATGAAGCGAAAAGCAGTTATCCAAAGATAAAAAAAGCATTTAAAGATGCTGTAGAAAAAGGAATTCCGTATGATATGGAATTGCAAATTGTTACTCAAAAAGGTAAAACGGTTTGGGTAAGATGTAAAGGAATTCCAGAATTTGTGAATGGTGAGTGTGTAAGTGTTTTCGGAATTTTTCAGGATATTAACGAAATGAAACGATATACGTTAGAATTAGCTAGACAAAAAGCTATTTTCGAAACGTTTATTAATCACGTACCAGCTTCAGTTGCAATGTTTGATAATGAAATGAATTACATAACATTAAGTAATAAATGGAGTGATGAATTTGCTATAAAAAAGAAAAATGTAATTGGGAAGTCGCATTACGAATTATACAATGTTCCTGAGGAAAGAAAACAGATATACGAGGCGTGTTTAAAAGGAGAGTCATATTCTAATCCAGATTCTATATATCGTACACCAAAATACGATACAGATCAGCATTATACTTGGGAAATTCATCCTTGGTACATCAATAAAAAACAAATAGGAGGATTGATTATGTTTTCGCAAAACATTACCGAATCTTTTATAAAAAATAAAGAACTTAAGAAAGCGAAAAAGAATGCAGATATTGCGAGTAAAGCGAAGTCTGAGTTTTTAGCGAATATGAGTCACGAAATTAGAACGCCTTTAAATGGTGTGATTGGTTTCTCTGATTTATTGTTAAAAACGCCACTTAATCAAACTCAAAAGCAATATTTGAATTACATAAATGATTCTGCAAACTCATTGTTGTCTATTATTAATGATATTTTAGATTTCTCGAAAATAGAATCGGGTAGAATGGATGTTTCTATCGATAAAAACAATTTATTCGAATTAGGAAATCAAGTTATCAATGTGATTCTTTATCAAGCCGAAAATAAGAAAATCGAATTGTTATTGAACATCGATAATAATTTGCCACAATTTATTTGGATTGATGAAGCGCGATTGAAACAAGTTTTGATTAATCTACTTGGAAATGCTGTGAAGTTTACCGAGAAAGGTGAGATTGAACTTAAAATTAGTCAAGTTGAACCAATTGAAGAAGGTAAAAAAGCCAAACTTAGATTTTCTGTTCGCGATACAGGAATTGGAATTAAACCAGAAAAACAAGCCAAAATTTTTGATGCTTTTACACAAGAAGATAGTACTGTTAGTAAGCGTTTTGGTGGAACAGGTTTAGGGTTAACAATTTCAAATAAATTACTAAATTATTTCGGAAGTCACTTAGAATTGTGCAGTGAAGTAGATAAAGGTTCAACATTTTACTTTGATTTAGAAGTTGATTTTGAATACAATTTAGAACAACAATTTGATCATTTAGATGAAATTAAACACGTTTTAATTGTTGATGATAACCAAAGCAATCAAGTTATTTTGAAGCATATGTTGCAGTTCAAAGAAATTACATCTGACATTGCAAATAATGGAATGGAAGCGCTTCAGAAAGTGTTAAATGGAGAAGTGTACGATGTTATTTTGATGGATTATCACATGCCAGTTTTGAATGGCTTAGAAACAATTCAGAAAATAAAAGAATATTTTGCAACGGTGCACACAAAAACTCCTTTAGTCTTATTGCATAGTTCTTCTGAAGATGAATTTTTGATTTCGAAAGCCAAAGAATTAGGAATTAATTCTCGCTTATTGAAACCTATTAAGTCTGAAGAATTATTTGATACGCTAAGAAAAAGTGTGGTTGATTCGAAAGAAACTCAAACCATTGTTGTCGAAGAACTGGAAGAAAAAATACAAGATTTTTCGAAACAATTTCATATTCTAATTGCTGATGATAATATCGTGAATATGGCATTAAATCAGCAAATTATCAAAAATATTTCGCCAAATTCTGTGCTTTATACGGCTGTAAATGGAACAGAAGCGGTTACAGTTTGTCAAGAAAATCAAGTTGATTTGATTTTGATGGATATTCAAATGCCAGAAATGAATGGTATTGATGCTACAAAGATTATTCGAATGATGTCTGCTTATCAAGAAACACCAATAATCGCTGTAACTGCGGGAAATGTGAAAGGTGAAAAAGAGAAATGTCTTGACGCTGGTTTAAGTGATTTCTTGGCAAAACCAATTCGTGAAAATGATATTTTGAATGTGTTAGAAAAATGGTTAGATTTTTCTCAAGATGAAAATAAACAAACGAATGATTTTGGTGAACATCTGGATATTTCGATGATAGATAATTATACAAACGGTGATGAATCGTTTAGAAAAATGTTTATCGAGATTATTATAAACGAATTAGGAAAATCAAAAATAGAATTTGAATCACATTTAATTAACGAAAATTTAGAACAAATCAATCAACTTGGTCATAAAATAAAAGGAACAGCAAAAACTGCTGGACTTAATATTTTAGCTGATTTGACAGAAAAAATAGAAAAATCAACTTCAATCAATTCTTTACTAGAAAACCAACTGATCATACAAACCAAAACTGAAATTGAATTAGTAATTAATTATTTAAAAAATATTTAAAAACCAATATAATGCAGATTTTAATTGCGGAAGATGACGAATTGATTTTAAAAACAATCGAACATAAACTAAAAAAAGAAGGACATACTATTGTTTTAACACGAAATGGAAAAGAAGCAATCAATAAAATTGAGTCAGAAGATATTGATTTAATTATTACGGATATTATGATGCCTTTTGCTTCTGGTTTAGAAATTATTAGTGCAGTTCGAAAAAGCAAAAATGCAACTACGCCAATTATTATTTTGTCTTCTTTAGGGCAAGAAGATGTGGTTGTGGAAGCATTTAACCTTGGTGCAAATGATTTTATGGTAAAACCATTTAGTCCTATTGAATTATCAGTTCGAGTAAAGAAATTATTAAAATAAAAAGATGATTATCCTACAAATAGTCACATATACGGAGTTAATCGTAGGAATTTATGTTCTACTTATTTTACTTTTTTTGACGATCATTTATACATTAATAACAAGTATAATTGAGTATAAAATCATTACAAAGAAAAATAAGTGGAACGCAATCATTGATCAAGAAATATATGAATCGATTTTAGAGGATCAACCAAATTTGAATCATGATTTTACAAGTTATTTGAAATCGATTTCGTTCAAACATTATTTTATAAAAAAACTACTGAAAGCGGAACATAATTTTTCTGGAAATTCGAAAGAAAGTGTTCGAAATTTGTTCGAACATTATCAACTAAAAAAAATATCATTCCAAAAATTAAATAGTAAAAAAGATTACGACATTGCCGAAGCAATTCAAGAAGTTACGGCAATGAATTGTGATGAAACTTTACCAAAAATAAAAAGTTTACTTCATCATAAAAACGATTTGGTTCGCACAGAAGCACAATATGGTTTGGTAAAGTTTTCTGGATTTGAAGGTCTATATTTTTTAGATCATTTAGAAGAACAATTAACAGATTGGCATCAGTTAAAATTGTTGGATGCGATTACAATTTTACCAAGTAATGATGAGGTTGATTTGATGATTTCGAATTGGCTAAAATCAGCTAATCAAAGTGTGAAAATTTTTGCAATGAAGTTGATTCGTAAATTTCAATTATTGCAAATGCACGAATTGGTTGCAGCAAATCTTGATTCTTTAGAAGAAAAAATAGTTCAAGAAACAATTAAAACCTTGGTGAGAATTGAAGACGATTCTACATCAACTTTACTGATTCAGTATTACGAAAATTGTAATGAGAAGTTTCAGATAATCATTTTAAAAGCATTAGAAAAAATATCAAATCCAGAAAATATTTCATTTTTAATTACTCAAGCGAATGAAAATCCTTCATTTTCTGTCAAAAAAGCAAGTGTAAAAGCTTTGATAAATTGTTGTGATAAGAATGAATTATTAATGCTTTCTAATCAATCAACCTCTCCTGAATTAAAACAAATTATTAATCAAATTATTCAAGAAAACTAATCATGAATTGGCTAGAAACGGCTTTCGATTTTTTTATTTATGGCTTTCTTTTTTACTCAGTCCTCTTAATTTTAGTATACGGATGGATTGGTTTTTATGCAAAAGGAGCTATAAAATCATATATCCGAAAAAATAGTTTTACAGATTATTCGCTTATTGCAACATCTGCTAATGCGCCAAGTTTTAGCCTTATTGCGCCAGCATATAATGAAGGAGCAACGATTGTAGAAAATGTGCGTTCTTTGTTGTCGTTGTATTACAACCAGCTCGAGATTATTATTGTGAACGATGGTTCCAAAGATGATTCGTTGCAACGATTGATTAAAGCGTATGATTTGATTAAAATTGATTATTTTGTAGAAGGAAATATAGAAACGAAACCAATCAATGCGATTTATAAAAGTACAAATCCAGTTTTTAAGAAATTGGTGATTGTAGATAAAGTGAATGGCGGAAAGTCTGATGCGCTGAATGTGGGAATCAATATTGCAACAAACGATTATATTGTTTGTATAGATGTAGATTGTATTTTAGAGCAAGATGCTATTCTAAAATTGGCTAAACCTTTTATGGACGAAGCAAAAGCTAAAGTAATAGCATGTGGAGGTGTGATTCGCTTGGCGAATAATTGTACAATTGTTGATGGAAAAATTGTTGATGTTAATTTACCTAAAACTCGTTTGGGTAGAGCACAAGCGTTAGAATATATTAGAGCATTTCTTTTAGGAAGAATGGCTTGGTCGCGTGCAAATGGATTGATGTTGATTTCGGGTGCTTTTGGTGCTTTTGATCGTGAAATTGTACTTCAATGCGGCGGTTATGATCATGATACAGTTGGAGAAGATATGGAATTGGTGGTGCGTATGCGTCGTTATATGCACGAGCAAAAACTTCGATATAAAGTGGTAAATATTCCCGATCCGCTATGTTGGACAGAAGTGCCAGAAAGTAAAGAAATATTAACCAAGCAACGTAATCGTTGGATGCGTGGAACAATAGAAACATTGTGGAAACATCGTGTTTTATTCTTCAATCCGAAATATGGAAAATTAGGAATGATGAGTTATCCGTATTGGTTTTTCTTTGAGTTTTTAGGACCAATTATCGAATATATTGGTTGGATTATTTTCTTTGTTCTGATGTTTTTAGGTCTTATCAATTGGCATATTTTCTTCCTGCTTTTTGCATTTATTTTGCTTTACGGAATTTTATATTCTATTTATGCGATTTTGATTGATTTGATGACGTACAATGTTTATCACAAGAAAGGAGATATTCCAAAACTTTTTTTCACAGCGTTTATAGAACCCTTTACATTTCATCCGTTTGTTGTTATGGCAGGTGTGAAAGGCGTAAAAGATTTCTTTCTCAAAAATAATTCGTGGGGAGAAATGACACGACAAGGTTTTGGAGGAAATCAAACGAATGAATTGTCGCTTTGGCAAACAATGAAATTAGGATTTGTTAATTTGGTTCAACAAACTACTTTTATATCGTTTATTTATTTTATTCTTTTCGGTTTATCGACAATTTTAGAGTTTACTTTTTATAAACAAAATTTAACACCTCATTCAACTTATACGTGGTTTTTTGATTTGTTTGCTCATAACATTGATTTTGCTTTAGATAGTATTTTTGTAGTAAGTATTATTTACTATTTAGTGCAATTTTATTCAGTAAGTTTTGCAAAAAAGTGGATTATTTTCGCTTATTCATTTTTGATTATCTCGAATATATTATTGATTAAATACTTCGAAACTACACTCAATTTATTAGGTTCAGATTTATTCTCATATACTTTTGAAGAATTAAAATTAATTGTTGGTGCTTCAGGTGTTATAAATCCAACAAATATTATTGTATCAATTCTTGCAATTGCAATTTTAGTAACCATATTTATTTATAGTTATAGATTGAAAATTAATCAAAAGTTATTACAATTCCCGTTGATTGTTCTAAGTCTTTTAGCAATTATTATTCCGATTAATCTTTATTTGAAAAATACACAAATTGATGAATTTTCTTCGAACTTAGTGCAGAGTAAATCTTCTTACTTTTTTTCCAATTCTCTTGAACAATATGCTGAAGAAAAAATAGCAGAAATTGATTTTTTAAATTCAAGCTCTAATTCAACTAATGGAGATCAGCGACATTATCCTGATCAGGCAAATTATCCATTTTTATATCAAGATGATAACCAAGACTTTTTTGCAAATCAATTCAATTTAATTCAAGGTAAACCAAATGTTGTTTTTATTGTTATCGAAGGTTTGGGACGAGCTTTTAGTAACGATGGAGCTTTTTTAGGCTCGTTTACTCCATATATTGATCAATTATCAAAGAAGAGTTTGTATTGGGAAAATGGTTTGAGTACGACAGGTAGAACATATGGTGTTTTACCGGCTTTGACAGGATCTTTACCATTTGCAGAAAATGGTTTTATGGAACAAAGTACGTTACCGCAACATTTCAATTTGTATAATTTATTGAAAAGTCAAGGGTATAAAACAGGTTATTTTTATGGGGGAAATGCAGATTTTGATTTTATGTCAAAATACTTAGATTATTCGCGTGTAGAAAAGATAATTGACGAAGATAATTATGGAAATGATTTCGCTAAAATTCCTTCGAATAATGGTTTTACATGGGGCTATGATGATCATTCGGTTTTCAAAAAATATTTGACTGAACAGAAAGAAAATAATCAACCATATTTTAATGTGTTGATGACATTAGCGACGCATAGTCCATTTTTGATAAATAATGTAGAGAAATATAATACGCAATTTGAATCGTTGATTAAAACAAGAAATTATGATGCAATCACTTTAGCTACAATCAAAAAATATAAACAGCAATTGGTGACATTTTTGAGTGTTGATGATGCGTTGAAAAACTTTTTTGAGGTTTATCAAAAACGTTCAGATTTTAATCAAACAATTTTTGTGATAACAGGAGATCATCGAATGCCAGAAGTGCCAATGGAAACCAAAATAGATCGTTTTCATGTACCAATTATTGTTTATTCTCCGTTATTAAAAGCACCGAAAAAGATGTCAAATAGTGTGTCGCATTTTGATATTGCGCCAACGTTTACGACCTATTTTAGAGATTCGTATAAAATGAAATTACCTAATTATGTAACTTGGATGGGGCAAAATCTAGAAAATGGAAAAGCGAATTATAGAAAACAAGGAATTCCGTTGATGCAAAATAAAAATATTTTGGATGATTATGTTTTCCAGAACTATCATTTATCGGGTGGAAAATTATATCGCATTGAGAAAAATTTAACCGAAGATATCGAGCAGAATTCGAAGATGGAAATTGAATTGAAGAATCGATTAAAATCATTTAAAACAAAAAACCATTCGTTGAAAAATACTCAAAAAATGGTTCCTGATTCGTTATTTAATAAATATATATATTAGAACTTTCTGTTATACGAAACGCTTACATCAAACTGATTTCCTTTTTCATTAGGACGATATTCTTGATTATAATAATTTGCACCAATTGAAATTAAATTCAATTCATTAATCGAAAAATTATAATCTGCTCCAATTTTAAAGGACTTCAATTTGTAAGTAGTATCCTCTAAAAGATTATTATTAAAATCTTCTGGTGAAATTCCTGTTCCTACTGCTAAACTTAAATAATTATTAGCATCCCCAGTATAATAGCGTGTTGTAAATGTATACGAATGCGAAATGTTATTATTGCTTGGCGTAACAAATGCTCTTAAATTAAACCAATAATTTTTATAATACTTCCCAATAGATCCAGTGAACATCCAAACATCGTCAGAAAAATGAAGTTGTCGATAACCTAATTCACCTTCAAAACTTTTTGGTAAATTCGCATAAAGAGAAGCTCCTGTACGGTATTTAGGGAAGATTCCATCGTTATCTGAATATCCACCACCAATGTACATATAAAACGTTTTAGAAAGTCTTGGATAAGCTTCAATTTCATACTGAACTCCGTTATCTCTAAATTTATTTGCGTAATTAAGTTTAAAAATCAATGATCCCAAAGATGTTTGACGTTTGTAACTTACCGAAACTTGATGCCAATCATCAGCAAATTGTTTATCAAAATGCGAGTAATTATAATTTACACCAATTGCATTTTTTGTATTGTTGATTTCGATACGATTTGCTAATTCGCGTGCTTCAGTATTTTTAGGATTAATCGTTAATAATTCTTTAATCGTTTTTGATGCATCACTATATTCATCTGCCGAATTTTGAATTTTGGCTTTTAACAATAGCAATTCTTCATTCTTAGGATATTTAACTAATCCACGATCAATAATAGAAACAGCTTCGGAGTAATTTTCTTCCCAATATTCAAGCGAAGTATAAGCTAAATAGAAATCAGTTGAAGGATCCATATTTTTTTCTACATTCTGAAAAATTTTTCTGGCTTCATCTTCTTCGTTATTCCATGTATAAATTCTTCCCAAGAATACAGCAATATCAGTATATTCTGGCGATTGATCTAATGCTTGCAATGCAAGTTTTTTAGCAGATGTATAATCTTTTTCTTCGAAAGCTTTGTGTCGAGCTTCCTGAAATAATTCGTCAGAGCTTTTAGTTTCTTGACTATAAGAAAATAAAGGTAAAAAGGTAAGAGTAAAGAGAGTTTTTCTTAGAAATGACTGTTGAATCATGTGATAAAAACGTACTTTATTTAGATGATAAAGATATAATTATTTAAAGCATAAAAAAAGCCCAAGAAATAAATTCTTGAGCTTTGTTGTACCTCAGGCGGGACTTGAACCCGCACGTCCTAATGGACACAGGATTTTAAGTCCTGCGTGTCTACCAATTCCACCACCAAGGCATCCACTTCTAAGAAAGAAGTTAGAGCGGGAAACGGGACTCGAACCCGCAACATTCAGCTTGGAAGGCTGACGCTCTACCAATTGAGCTATTCCCGCGTGTAAATTGCAAAAATCAAATAAAAAGTACCTCAGGCGGGACTTGAACCCGCACGTCCTAATGGACACAGGATTTTAAGTCCTGCGTGTCTACCAATTCCACCACCAAGGCAAAATTTGATTTTTGAATCTTAATATTATTTCAAAGAGCGGGAAACGGGGCTCGAACCCGCGACCTCAACCTTGGCAAGGTTGCGCTCTACCAGCTGAGCTATTCTCGCGATTGGAGTGCAAATATATAAAATCAATTTCTAATAATCCAAATGAAATTTGAATAAAATTTCAAAAATATATTTGCACTTCTATTAATTAGTTGATAGGCATTAACATATCAGCTACTTCTTTTATTTTATCTTTCATCTTTTTACGATGAACGATCATATCTACGAAGCCTTTTTCTAATAAAAACTCAGATGTTTGGAATCCTTCTGGTAAATCTCTACCAATTGTTTCCTTAATAACACGAGGACCTGCGAAACCAATTAAAGCACCTGGTTCGGCCATAATAACATCACCAATTGATCCAAAAGAAGCTGTAATACCTCCAAAAGATGGGTTTGTTAAGACTGTAATGTAAGGAATGTTATGATCTGCTAATTGAATTAATTTAGCTTCTACTTTTGCTAATTGCATTAACGAAATTGCAGCTTCCATCATACGTGCACCACCAGATTGCGTAATAATTACAAATGGAGTTTTGTGTTTGATAGAGTAGTCAATTGCACGTGCAATTTTTTCTCCCATTACAGAACCTAAAGAACCTCCAATGAATTTGAAATCCATACAAGAAATTGTAATGTCACGTCCATGAATTTTTCCCGTCGCATTACGAAGAGAATCGGTCATTCCCGTTTTCTTTTTTATTTCTTTTAAACGATCTTTATAAGGTTTAGTATCTGTCCAGTTCAAAGGATCTTTACTTTCTACTTTTGTATCTAATTCTGTGAATTTTCCTTCGTCAAATAAGATTTCAAAGTATTCCTGAGAACCAATTTGTACGTGATGATCGTCTTCTGGACTTACATACGCATTTGCTTTTAGCTCTTCAGTTTCAATAATTTTTCCTGATGGTGTTTTATACCATAAGCCTTTTTTGACGTCTTTTTTTGACTCTGTAGGCGTTGTAATATTTTTCTTGCTTCTAATAAACCAAGGCATATTCTCTGTTTTTATTTGAATAGAAAAATCTTAATTAAAGATTATCCTAAAGTATTAACATTATTTAAATCGTGGAAAGATTGGATTAATCGATCTTTGAAAGTAACTTCTCCAGCTCTTAACCACACACGTGGATCATAATATTTTTTGTTAGGGGATTCTGGACCTTCTGGGTTACCAATTTGTCCTTGCAAATAAGCTGCATTTTCGTCAAAATATTTACGAATTCCTTCCATAAATGCATATTGTAAATCTGTATCAATATTCATTTTGATAACACCATATCCAATTGCTTCTCTGATTTCTTCTAAAGTAGAACCAGAACCTCCGTGGAATACAAAATTTACAGCATTGTCTACACCATATTTTTCGTTGATGTATTTTTGTGAATTATCTAAAATTTTTGGTGTTAAAACAACATTTCCTGGTTTGTAAACACCATGCACATTACCAAATGCAGCTGCAATCCAGAAATTGTCAGAAACTGATTTTAAGTTTTCGTAAACGTATGCTACTTCTTCTGGTTGTGTGTATAATAGAGAGTTGTCAACATTAGAATTGTCAACACCATCTTCTTCACCTCCTGTGATACCTAATTCCATCTCCAAAGTCATTCCAACTTTAGACATTCTTTCTAAGTATCTTTTGCACGTTTCTACGTTTTCTTCTAATGGTTCTTCAGACAAGTCTAACATGTGAGAACTAAATAAAGTCTTTCCGAATTTATTGAAGTGTTCTTCGTTAGCATCCATAATACCATCTATCCAAGGTAATAATTTTTTTGCACAGTGGTCAGTATGTAAAATTACAGTAGCACCATAAGATTCTGCTAAAGTATGAATATGTTTTGCACCAGCAATTGCTCCTTTGATAGCAGAAAGTTGATTATCACCTTTTAATCCTTTTCCAGCATTAAAAGAAGCTCCTCCATTAGAAAATTGAATAATAATAGGAGAGTTAACTTCAACTGCAGCTTCCATTGCTGCGTTAATTGTATCTGAACCGATGACATTACACGCTGGTAAAGCGTAGTGATTAGCTTTTGCATCATTGATAATGTCTTGAACTAATGAACCGGTTGCAACACCGGCTGGAAATTTTCTGCTCATTATGTTAGAATTTTGTGAAACAAATATAGATGTTTTTTTAGAAAGGATAATTAATTCCGAAGTGTAATCTTGGTTTCAATAAATTAAAATTATCAAATTGCCAACGATCACCTAATTCATAAGAAGGGTCATAAATTTTGTAACCTAAATCAAATCTTACAATTGCAAACGTACCAATGTGATAACGGAAACCAACTCCAGAGCCAATTCCAAATTCTTTATAAAAATCTTTGAATTTGAATAAAGTTTCTTGACGATCTTTGTTTACACCCCAAATATTACCAGCATCAATAAAATAAGCTCCTTCTAAACTTCCAAAAAGATTGAAACGATATTCAGCATTGAATAATAATTTCATACTTTCAAATTCTAAACTTTGATTTTTAGAATTGATGCGAGGTTTACTTCCTGGTCCTAATGTTAATGGTGCCCAACCACGGACATCGTTTGCCCCACCAGCAGAATAACTTCTAACGAACGGTGCTGTATCAGAATTGCCATATGGCTGAATAATTCCAAATAAAAAACGACCTGCAATACTAGAGTTGGAGTTCATTTTGAATTTTCGACGTATATCTAGATCAAATTTTACAAATTGTGAATATGGAATTCCAAAAATTAAACCAGCTTGATGTCCTTCTCTATCAGGTTCGGCTTTATTAAAACCGAATGCTTTGTCTAAACCTCTAAGTAAATTTCCAGCTAATTCAATTCTGGCTTGTATAAACCATGGGTTGCTTTTTGGACGAAATGCATTTTCTTGATTATACGTGAATTGATAAATAAATGAATTAATTAAGACATTTTGAGAAATGTTTGCTTTTCTATACAACATATTCTCAAAATCAACATATAATCTCGCATCTTCACCTGTAAGCGAACTCTGAAACCCTTTGTCAGACTCAATTGCATCGGTTAACTCATCATCTGTTAAATAAACAGGTGCATTTGGATTATAGGCATAATATAAGGCTTTTACTTCATTTTTTGTAGTATTATCTCTTGTAAAAACTTCATAGTATCGATCTTTTTTACGATTGCTAATAAATTCTGTATTAAATAAAGAAACTTTGTGTTGAAATTCTGAACTTGAAATATCCATATCAAAACCAAAACCATAAGTTGTTTTGTCTAAACCAACATTTTTCTGTGTACTTGCATTCATTCGAATAGCAGATTCAGCAGAGAAACGTTTAGGTAAAATATTATCAAGATTAACTGGTGTTAATAAATAAGGAAATTTCAATTTAGTTTCAATAGCAATTTCGTAAGCATTCAAGAAAGCTTTATTCATTGAGAAATCTTTGTTCACCGAACCTAAAGTTCCTTTTAATGTTGTTTCTAAATTTTCTCCTCCTCCAAATAAATTTCTCGAAGTTAAAGTCATCCCAGGAGAAATTGCAAAATTCATATATCGAGAAGCATAACTTTCGACAAATAAATTTAAGTCATATTTCTTTTTAGGTGTAAAAAACACATCAACATTTAGAATAGAATCTTGTTTCGTTACTCTAAATCCATGTAAATTAATATTCTCTTTCTTAAAAATATTTCGTTTTGTTTGAATTTCTTGACGCTGACGATATAATTGTCCAGGTCGAATTACAAAAGCATCTGTAAAATATCGAGGTCTATATTCTGGTTGTTTTGTATAAAAGACGTTGTAATCTTTGTATTCTTTTTTGATTAATTGACTTTCGTCGTCTACCATACTACGTGAGTCAGCATAGATATTTATCTTTCCAAAACGATATTGTGTAAATGGAGTAATACTATCAATTTTTAGAGAATCTTGACTATATTTATCTATAAACATAGTGATATCAAGACGTTTGTTACTCTTTAATGTATCAGCTTCAAAGTATAAATCTTCGCCCGAATCATTAAAATCATAGTAACCTCTATTCTTCAATAAATCAATAATTCGATCGCGTTCTTCTTCGAATTTGTCAAAATTATATTGATCTCCGGCATGTAAAACAGTTTGTTGACCTAATGGAGAATTTAAATATTCTTCAATTTTCGCATCAGAAATTTTTTGAGAAAAAGTTTCGATGTAAGAAGGCTCTCCTAATTTGATGTCATAAATGGTTTCCGCTTTTTTTGCAACCGAATCTTTATCATAAGAAACAGCGACTTTCGAATCGAAATAACCTTTATCGTGAAATAATCGGTTTAAGTTTTTTGCAGAAAACTCCGATTGTTGCTCGTCTAACAAAACTGGCGCTTCACCTTGGCTATAATACAAGCGTTCTTTCCATAAACTTTGCCCTACATATTGGCTCAAATTATTTTTAGTGAGTAAACTATCCAATAACTTTTGGTTACGTTGAGAGGCGTCTTGTCGATAATATTCCTGAAAAGTTTCATCAAATTTCGCAGGCGACCAATTGTAAACCCATTGCCAAAGTGGAAAAAATCCTAAGAATTTTCCTGCTGGCTTTTGTTTTACATAATCACTTAAATCTTTGTTGATTATCGATTTCTTTTTCTTGATGTCAGGATCTTCTTTATCGTAGACAAATTTGTTTTTTACGAACAAATATTCTCCTTCAGGAACTTTCTTAGTTGTACTACAGCTATAAAAAAGTAATCCTAAACAAGAGATAAGTGTTATATTTGTTGTAATTTTTTTTTGCATAAATATGTTATCAAATAACGTTATTAAGATAATAACTTCTCTGGGTTCTAAAAAATATAGACAAAAATATAATTTGTTTGTCGTAGAAGGTGTTAAAAATATTGGGGAAGTTATAAAAAGTTCTATAAATATTAAAGAATTATTTATAACTGAGGATTTTTGGCCTGAAGCTACACACATCAAAAAGACATTTATAGAAGAAAAAGATTTGAAAAAAATCAGTTTCTTAACAACTCCAAATATCGGTTTAGCACTTTGCGAGTTACCAAATTACGACGAAAATATCAAGTTAAATGGTTTATCTATTGCGTTGGATGATATTCGCGATCCAGGTAATTTAGGGACAATTATCCGCTTGGCAGATTGGTTTGGTGTAGAAGATATTCTTTGTACCAAAGAATCTGTAGATATGTATAACCCGAAGGTTGTGATGTCGACAATGGGATCTTTTACACGAGTGAAAGTTCATTACATCGATTTGGAAAAGTATTTGTCGGAATATAAAGGGAACATTTTCGGAACTTTTATGGAAGGTGAATCTATTTATGAACAAACACTTCCACAAGAAGGTATTTTGGTGATGGGTAATGAAGCAAATGGAATTTCGAAAGAGATCGAGGAGTTGACTACAAATAAATTAAGCATTCCGTTCTTTGGGAAAAATGGTTCTACCGAAAGTCTTAATGTAGCTGTTGCAACAAGTGTCATCTTAGGAGAATTTAAGTCTCAACTTTCGCACAAATCATAAAAAAAACTTAATGTTTCTAAACGGGTAACTATTCCACAAATAAATATATACTTTAGTAGAAACAAACAAATAGATTAAGAAAAAACACATGAAATATGTAGCGGTTGTTCTTGCTTCTGCAATGCTGTTTATGGGAAGCTGTAGCAAGAAAAACGAACAAAAAGAAGAACTTAGAAAGAAAGATCCGCACGCTTTGCGTTACGATTCGTTGGATTGGAAAGCAGATTTCAAACCAATGAAGTATACAGAAGCAGAGTTAAATGATTACCGAAACAAAGTAAATACCTTTTACAAAGACTTTTGGGTTGATGGAAAAGTGAGTGGAGGACTATTGGTTGTAAAGAATGGACAAATACTTTTAGAGGAATATCAAGGAATGGCAGACGAAAGACATAAGCGTCCAATAACTGCCGAAACACCTATTCACATTGCATCTATCTCGAAAGTTTTCACGTCGATGGCTATTCTTAAGCTGGTCGAGAAAGGTAAAATTAAATTAGATCAAAAGGTTAATACAATATTAGAAGGTTTTCCTTACGACGACATTACGGTTCGTAATTTGCTAAATCACCGCAGTGGTTTACCAAATTATGCCAACGTTTTGTGGAATGGTAAGAAGGTGATGATGGATCGTGAGAAACCAATCTCTAATCAAGATGTGTTGGATATTTTTAGAGAACACGACGTTAAACAAATTCGTCCTGCAGACAAAGGTTTTTATTATTCGAATACCAACTTTGCTTTTCTTGCTTTGGTTATCGAAAAGATTATGAAAATGCCTTATCCAAAAGCGATGAAATACATGGTTTTTGACCCTCTTGAGATGAAGCACACCTTTGTTTTTGACTATGATCGCGATAAAGATACAGTAGCTCGTAGTTACAAATACAATGGTTACGAGTGGGCTTGGGACGATTTTGACCGTACATATGGAGACAAAAACATCTATTCTACACCAAGAGATTTGTATAAATTAGATGTTGCCATGTATTCGGATGATTTCTTACCTAAGAAGATTAAGCAAGAAGCTTTTAAAGGATATAGTTACGAGCAAAAAGGTTTCAAAAACTATGGGCTTGGAATGCGCTTGTTAGAATATGATAATGGTAAAAAATTATTATATCACAATGGTTGGTGGCATGGGAACAATACGGTTTTTGTACACGATGTTAACAATCAATTTACGGTAATTGCATTAGGAAATAAACAGAACAGAAATATTTATAGTGCGTTTAGATTAGCAGGACTAATGGATACTTATCCAATAAAAGTTCCGTCAAAAGATTCGATGAGGTTGCATCAGCAGACACTTCATCCAAAAGATACTGCAAAACTTACCACTAAAGTTTCAAGATAAAAACTAAGCTTCCCTTATAAAGGAAGCTTTTTTTGTGTATGGTTTAATTTGTATTAAACTGATAATCAATAAGTTTATTTTGTTAATTAAATATAAAGTATTAATTTAGAGTTAATTAACTATTAATCTATAAACACTTTTAATTATGTCAGTAAAATACAACGTTATTGAAAAAGGCAATCCTGGAGATGCTTCAGCGCCTAAAAAGTTTTATGCAAGTTCTGTTGCCGATGGCGAAGTTTCTCTTCGTAGACTAAGCAAAGAAATTGCACAAACCTCTTCTGTTAGTGAGAGTGATGTGTATGCTACTTTAATAGATTTAGCAAAAATGTTATCGAGGCATTTATCTGATGGTAAAATTGTAAGGTTAGGAGACTTTGGTTCTTTTCAGATAAGTATTAGTAGCGAAGGTGTAGATACACAGCAAAAAGTAACTGCTAATTTGATAAAAGGTGCTAAAATTCTTTTTAGACCTGGTTTAGATTTACGAGAAACTTTAGCAACCTTAAAGTATGAAAAAAAGAAGTCCTAAAAACCTTTTATAAACATCTATTGAGATAGGTCTAAAAAAACGTCGAGTGATTTTGATTAAAATCACTCGACGTTTTACTTAAAATCACTCGACGTTTTATAGAAAATGTCTCGATGTTTTTATAAAGAGAATATATAATCTTATTTTATATTAATCAAACAACATAGAAACATAGCTTATGAAAACTATTTAATATACCTATGTTTCTATGTGGTTTAATATAAAAATTTTAAAACTTTATAAGATTTTTATTGCTTAATATCCATAATATCTCGCAAAACATTACCAAAGATATTAAATCCAAGAACTAAAAACATAATGGCTAAACCTGGTAGAACTGCTAAATGTTGTTTACCAAGAATGATATGATTGTAATGTTCTTTGATGATATTTCCCCAAGACGGAGTAGGAGGTTGTGCGCCAATTCCAAGGAAGCTCAAACCACTTTCTACTAAAATTGCCGAGGCAAAGTTAGCTGCTGATATCACAATAACAGGTGCAACGACGTTAGGTAATATTTGATTGAAGATAATTCTTGAATCTGAAAAACCTAATGCTTTTGCTGCTTCCACAAATTCTTTTTCTCTATAGGATAAGAATTGTCCGCGGACAACACGTGCAACTTCTACCCACATCGTAAGACCAACGGCAATAAATATTTGCCAAAATCCTTTGCCAATAGCTAATGTAATAGCAATTACCAATAGTAATGTTGGGATAGACCATACTACGTTTATCAACCACATTATAAAGTCGTCTACTCGTCCCTTGTAATAACCTGCGATAGCGCCCATGGTAACACCTACAAGTAATGAGATAAATACAGCGATAAACCCGATAAGAAAAGAAATTCTTGTCCCGATAATTAATCTCGAATAAAAGTCTCTTCCATAAGAATCTGTACCAAGAAGATATGTTTTTGTATAGATAAATTCTTTCTCTATATCTTGAGGTTTGATGTTGTGCTTAGTCCAAGTTGATACATCTACCTTGATTGGTTCGCCACTTAGTCCGTTTCCTAAATAAGGAACATAGGTAATAGTTTTACCATTGTTGGTGTAAGAGGTAATACTTATTTGTTCCGAATCAATCTCTTTCCCGAAGATATAATCAGCAAAACTCGTTTCTCCTGTGTAATTTGGTAAGGGAATTTCGATTGTTTTTTGCTGATAACCTATAGGTGCATATGCAATGGTTAGGTCTTGTCTGTTAGCGTTTTCTGTTTTGTCCGACGCAAAGACATAAGCAAAGATAGAAATGATTGCAGCCAATACTATTACACCAAAAGAAAGAACACCAAGGGTGTTCTTTCTTAATTTATTGAATACGATTTGAGAAAATGAACCGTTTTCTTGCTTCATTATTTTATGTCTCTTAAAACGTTAACCGCTTCGTTTAAATAAAAGTCTCTTTGCATTCCTTTGAACCAATTGTTACGTTTAGCTTTTAAGACAGTATCAGTCTTAGTAGTTGCCAAGTCGTTTTGATTCATTGTAAACTTGAAGTTGTTTTTGTACTTATCTAAAACTTCGAATTTCTTTATTTTATCTTCGCGCGTTTTACGGTACGCTTTATAGTCAACCAAGTTCAAAGGAATCTCTTTCACCTCTTCCATTGATTTAATGAACTTGAAACTTTCGTTCATTAATTTCAAGTGTTCATTATTTTCTAAACGAGCTTTACTGTTCGCTTTTACTTTTGCTAAATCGAAAGATGAAGGCCATTTTGCAATAACCAATGGTTTAATTTGATCCCAGTTCAATGCTTCTGGACGAGAAGCTTCGCTGATGTCTTCGTAAGTATACTGATCAACTAATGAAACATCTGACTGAACTCCTTTCAATTGTGTTGACCCTCCGTTAACTCGGTAGAATTTTTGTATCGTTAACTTAACAGCTCCATACTCATCACTTCCCGACTGACGATCTAAAGGTAAGATAGTTTGTACAGTACCTTTACCAAACGTTTGTGGAGAACCCACGATAACTGCACGTCCATAGTCTTGCATTGCTGCAGCAAAAATCTCCGATGCAGAAGCAGAAAGTTCGTTAACCATTACCACTAAAGGTCCGTCGTATGAGATAGAATTATCTTTGTCTTCGTGAATTTTAAGCATTCCGTCACTACGTCTAACTTGTACAATTGGTCCTTCTTTGATGAATAATCCAGAGATTTTAACCACCTCTTCTAATGAACCACCACCATTGTTACGAACATCGAAAATAAGACCTTTGATATTTTCTTTTTTCAAGATTTCAATTTCTTTCTTGATATCATCAGAAGGGTAACGACCACCTTCTTTACCCATCGGTGTATAGAACTCAGGTAAATAGATGATTCCAAATTTATCCCCTTTGTCGTCAGTAATTACAGACGAACGAGCAAATACTTCATCATATTCAATTACTTCACGAATCAAAGAGATTTGTTGTTGAGAACCGTCTTTTTTCTTGATTGTTAAGACTACTTCTGTTCCTTTTTTACCTTTTATCAGACGAATAGCATCGCTTAAAAGCATTCCAACAATGTTTTTAGGCTCGCCATTTTTCCCTTGAGCAACTTTAATAATTTGGTCTCCAACTTCTAATTTACCGCTTTTCCATGCTGGACCTCCAACGATAAGTTCGGCAATTGTTGCGTATCCTTTTTTATCTTGAATCTTAGCTCCAATCCCTTCCATTTGTCCAGACATTTCAAACTCGAAATCTTCTTTACTTGTTGGAGAGAAATATGTTGTGTGCGGGTCGTATTGTTCTGTAAACGAATTCATGTAAATTGAGAAATAATTTTCACGCTTCGTTTGTTTTATGCGACGGAAATAGTCAGAAATTAAGTCTTTTACTTCTTCGCGTGCCATCTTTTCTACTTCTGCAAAAGGTGTATCTTTTGTGATTTTCTTTTTGTCTTTATCAGCTAAAGGATCTTTAGTTTCTTTCAACGAAGTAGAATTACTTAAAGTATCTTTCTTTTCACCTTTTAAATCATCTTGCATAGAAATGATTTCTAACATTACGTTATATTTAAGATATTTACGCCACAAATCTTTTGCTTCGTTTTTATCTTTTGCATATTTAGATGTTTTATAATCGATGTTGAAATTCTCTTTTTGATTAAAATCAAAAGGTTTCGATAAGGCGTCCATCGAATATTTTTCAGCTTCAGCAATACGTTTGTAAATTGTATCTGCAGTAGAATTGTAAAAATTTAAATTCTCATTTTTGTAATAATCATCTAAATTGTGGTAATCTTTTTTGAATAAATCATAATCAGATTGCAACAAAAAGCGTTTACTAGGATCTATATATTCTAAATATTTATTGAATACATTTTCTGAAAATTTATCGTCAACTGTAGCAGGTTTGTAATGTAGGTAAGTTAATGTGTTTCGTGTATTTTTTACGATTAACTTTTCTCTTTCTTCATCAGTGTCTAACATGGGTTTGCAAAAGCAGAAAGCAAGCAAACTCATCGATAAAAACGATAGTAAAACATACGTTTTTTTAATTAACATATTTTGCTGGTGTTATATAAATTAATAATTTAAGGTTCCTTCAAATATAAAACAAAAAAGAAATTAGAAGGAAGTTTTTTACATTTGTATAAATGATGAATAAAAGTAATAAATAAATATGGAAAGACCGCTAATTTTAGTTACAAATGATGATGGAGTAACTGCGCCAGGAATAAGAGCATTAATAGAAGTTGCAAAAGAATTTGGGGAAGTTTATGTTGTGGCTCCTGATAGTCCACAAAGTGGTATGGGGCATGCTGTAACAATTAATTCAACTTTGTTTTGTGATGAGATAGAAGTTGATTCGGAAGTAAAAGAATATGCGTGTTCTGGAACACCAGTGGATTGTGTGAAATTGGCTGTTTCGCAAATTTTACCTCGTAAACCAGATTTGTGTATCTCGGGAATTAATCATGGCTCGAATTCTTCTGTGAATGTAATATATTCTGGAACAATGTCTGCAGCTGTTGAGGCTGGTATAGAAGGGATTCCAGCTGTTGGATTTTCGTTGTGTGATTTTTCATATAATGCAGATTTTAAAGCAGGAGAAAAATTTATTAAAACAATTATTGCTCAGGTTTTAAAAAATAAATTACCAAAAGGAGTTGTGTTGAATGTAAACATTCCTAAATTGAAAGAACATGAAATAAAAGGGATAAAAGTTTGTCGCCAAGCTGATGCAAAATGGGAAGAGAAGTTTGATAAACGTGAAGATCCACGTGGAAGAACATATTATTGGATGAGTGGGGAATTTAAAAATCTTGATAAAGGAGAAGATACAGATGAACGAGCTTTAGAGGAAGGTTATGTTTCGGTTGTACCTGTTCGTTATGATTTAACTGCGCATCATTTTTTGCCAGATCTTAGAAATTGGGATTTGTAAGACAAAATTAGAAGTGCGAAACTTGCTGGAATTATTAGCTTTTCGAAGAGATTTTATTTAACTAATTTCAAATAACTTGAAAATAAAAAAGGACTTCAATTGAAGTCCTTTTTTATTTTATTGAGAGAATTATTTAGTTAATTTTTTCTCAGCATCACGATAGAAGTTTTCTTTCTGCTCGTTTCCTAAAGTTTTGTAAGCTTGAATTAAGTTACGAATAACCAAACGATTTTCTGGTTGTATTTCGTACATTTTCTCAAGGTAAGGAACTGCTTCTGTAAACAAAGCTTTACGTTTTGCTTCGTTTGTATTGTAAATTTCTTTCTCTTTTTTAGATGTTCCTAAATTGTTGTTCATTGCTTCAACAATTTCTTTGTCTGGTTGTAAAATAGCTAAAACTAAATTGTTATAAGACTCGAAATGTTTTGGATTTAATTCAATCGCTTTTTTGAACATTTTTTTAGACTCTTCTGCTTTAGAAGCGTCATCTAAATATAAAACGCCTAAGTTGTAATAGTTTTGTGAATCGTTAGGGCTGATTTTAATTGCTTCTTCGATACGTTTCAACATTTTATCAGAGTTTCCAGAAACTTGGTAAATTCCAGTCGCGATATTGTTGATATCAGCATCAGTTGGATATTTGGCAATAGCTTCTTCTACAATCGCATCGTATTTTTTTGCATTGTATAATCCATTAAGCGCTAAAACATACATGTCGCGGTTGTAATCTTTTGTTTGATTAGCCGATTTACCTGTAAATCCTTTTGCAGCCAATTCTTTTAAAATCGTTAACGATTTATCGTAATCATTTGCATTGTAAAAACAAATTGCTGCTTGATATTTATAGATATCTTCTTTTGTACCTAAAGCTTCAACTAAATTATAAACGTTCAAGAATTTTGTTCCAGCTTCTGTGTATTGTTTAGCGTCCATTGCTTTGTTAGCTGCATCTAATTCTTTGTTCGCTAAATTAGAAACTTCTGATTGCAATAAGAAACCATATTTTGGTTGTAATGCAACTTCTTTAGCTTTTGCATAGTTACCGCTTGCTGTAGCTTTGTCTAAATCTGCTTGAGAATAGTAAAATTCGTCTTTTTTAGAGTCTTTGTTTTTGACTTGCCAAACTTTACCGTTTTCGTATTTAGATAGCTTTGCTAAATCTTGACTTGCTTTTGTAACGTCACCTTTTGCTAAGTTTTCTTTTGCTGATTTGTTATATTTTTCAGCTAAAACTGTAGGTTCTGTTGTTAACTCTTCTGTGTTTGTTTGAGCAAATGATGTTGACATTGCTAAAACTAAACCTAAACTAAATAATAATTTTTTCATTGATTATTCATTATTTGGATCCTCTGCAGATGTTTCTTCTGCTTGAGTTTCGTTGTTTTCGTTTGTATTTTCTACAACAATTGGATTTCCTTCTTCATCTAGTTCTACTTCGTCTTCCAATTCTTCTTCAACTTGTACTTTTGCAATAGCCGCAATTTCGTCGTTCTTTTTCAGGTTAATCAATCGAACACCTTGCGTTGCACGACCCATTATACGTATTTCATCTAAACCAGTTCTAATTGCTACACCAGATTTGTTGATAATCATTAAATCATCTTCATCTGTAACAGCTTCTATAGCGATTAGTTTTCCGGTTTTATCAGTAATATTAAGTGTTGTGACACCTTTACCACCACGATTTGTTTCACGATAATCTTCTATAGAAGAACGTTTTCCGTATCCTTGTTCAGAAACCACTAATACAGTTTCTTTTTCTACATCAGTTACAACAATCATTCCTATAACTTCATTATCTGGTTGATCTCCTAAATTGATACCACGAACTCCAGATGCAGTACGACCCATTGGACGAACTTTTTCATCTTCGAAACGAATTGCTTTACCATATTTAGAAGCGATCATAATTTGAGATTTACCATCTGTTAATAATGCTTCTAATAATGTGTCACCTTCACGAACTGTAATTGCGTTGATACCATTTACACGTGGACGAGAATAAGCTTCTAAAGATGTTTTCTTGATGATACCATTTTTAGTTACCATGATTACGTAATTGTTATTTACGTATTCTTCGTTCATTAAATCGTGTGTAAGGATATATGCTTTTACTTTATCATCTGGTTCGATGTTAATCAAGTTTTGAATTGCACGACCTTTAGATGTTTTAGAGCCTTCTGGAATTTCATATACACGCATCCAATAACATTTTCCTTTTTCTGTAAAGAATAACATATATTGGTGGTTAGATGCCGAAACCATATATTCTAAGAAATCTTCGTCACGTGTTGTAGCGGCTCTGTTACCAACTCCTCCACGAGATTGTTTGCGATATTCAGAAAGTGGTGTACGTTTGATATACCCCATGTGAGAAATCGTTAAAACAACTTGCTCATCTGGAATTAAATCTTCGATATTTAGATCTCCACCTGCATAATCGATGTCAGTACGACGTTCATCACCATATTTTTTACGAACTTCTAATAATTCGTCTTTGATAATTTGCATACGTAAATCTTCGTTTGCTAAAATATCTTTTAAGTGATTAATCATTTTCATGATTTCATCGTACTCTTCACGAATTTTATCAATCTCAAGACCAGTTAATGTACGTAAACGTAGATCTAAAATGGCACGTGCTTGAATTTCTGACAACTCGAAAGCTTGCATTAATCCTGTTCGAGCATCTTCTGGTGTTGCAGATTCGCGAATAATTTTAATTGCACGATCCAGATCATCTTGTGTTCCGATTACTTTCATGTAACCTTCTAAGATATGTGCTCTTTCTTGTGCTTTTCTCAATTCGTATTCTGTACGACGCACGATTACTTCGTGACGGTGTTCTACGAAATGATAAATCATATCTTTCAAATTCAATTGTTCTGGTCTACCATTAACCAAGGCAATGTTATTTACACTGAAAGATGATTGTAATTGAGTAAATTTATATAGTTTATTTAAAACAACGTTTGGAACCGCATCCATTTTAAGTACATAAACGATACGCATACCTTTACGGTCAGATTCATCACGAATCTCAGAAATACCATCTAATTTACCATCTTTTACTAACTCAGCAGTTTTTGCAATCATGTCTGCTTTGTTAACTTGGTAAGGGATTTCTGTTGCAATAATACAATCGCGACCATGTACTTCTTCGAAATTAGTTTTTGCACGTAAAACAACACGTCCACGTCCAGTTTCGAAAGCTTGTTTTACACCATCGTAACCATAAATAGTACCTCCTGTTGGGAAATCTGGCGCTTTGATGTATTGAGTTAATTCGTCAATTGTAATTTCGCGGTTATCAATATAAGCAATAGTTCCATCAATAACTTCTGTTAAATTATGAGGAGCCATATTAGTTGCCATACCAACTGCAATACCAGATGCACCATTTACTAATAAATTGGGAACACGTGTAGGTAATACTGTTGGTTCTTGAATAGTATCATCGAAATTTAGTTGAAAATCAACTGTTTCTTTATCTAAATCAGCTAATAATTCGTCTGAGATTTTTTGAAGTTTTGCTTCAGTATAACGCATTGCAGCAGGTGGATCACCATCTACAGAACCGTAGTTACCTTGTCCGTCAACTAATAAGTAACGCAAAGACCAAGGTTGCGCCATACGTACCATTGTGTCGTAAACAGAACTGTCGCCGTGTGGGTGAAATTTACCTAAAACTTCCCCTACAATACGTGCCGACTTTTTGTAAGAACGATTAGAAAAAACACCTAATTCATACATTCCGAATAATACTCTACGGTGTACAGGTTTTAAACCATCACGCACATCCGGAAGCGCACGAGATACGATTACCGACATCGAATAATCGATGTAAGCGGATTTCATTTCATCCTCAATGTTAATTGGGATTAGTCTTTCTCCTTCAGTCATATTGTTTTGATATATAAGGTGGCTAATATACGAATTTTAAGCTAAAAAAAGACTGATAAAAACAAGATATTTGATGTTTTATGAAAGTTTTAAGGAAAGTTTTCTAATCCATCCAAAAATTAGTTCATTTCGTTTGATAAATTAAAAATGTTGATAAGTTTTAATTGTTATTGTTTTAATTTTCTCTTGCTTAACAAAAAAATGTTTTTATATTTGCACTTCGAAAATTACAAAGTGTAGAACGGAACGCGGTTTACTATTAATTCAGCTTTTTTGTAATTTTCTATCAATTTGATTTTTGAATTAATAATATTAACTGTATATTTGCAACCCATTCGAGTAATGGATTAGAAACTTAGTAAAGATGAGTAAGAGAACATTTCAACCAAGTAACAGAAAAAAAAGAAACAAACACGGATTCCGTGAGCGTATGGCTTCTAAAAACGGGCGCAGAGTATTAGCTGCTCGTAGAAAGAAAGGAAGAAAAGCATTAACTGTTAGTGACGTAAGAGCTAAAAGATAATCGCTACAATTCATAAAAAATAAGCTTGAAGGTCGTTCTTTCAAGCTTTTTTTTTACATTTGTTTTAAAGACTGTAGAAAGTATGGAAGCTAAAAATGTAATTGAGTTAAATCAATCATCTATATATCAAAGGAATCATTTAGTATTATCAGACGTTAATTTTACACTTAACGAAGGTGAGTTTGTTTACTTAATTGGAAAAACAGGAAGTGGAAAAAGTAGTTTATTAAAAGTACTTTATGGTGATTTACCATTACAATCTGGACAAGGTTCTGTGGTTGGTATGGATTTGAAATCATTAAAAACAAGTAAAATTCCAGATCTTAGAAGACATTTAGGAATTGTTTTCCAAGATTTTCAATTGTTAACAGATCGTACGGTAGAACAAAACTTAACGTTTGTTTTAAAAGCTACTGGCTGGAAAGATAAATCAACGATTGATAAGCGTATTGACGAAGTTTTAGATGCGGTAGGTATGTTGTCTAAGAAAAAAATGATGCCATTCAGACTTTCTGGAGGAGAGCAACAACGTGTTTCTATAGCTCGTGCTTTATTGAATCATCCTGAGTTGATTTTAGCTGATGAGCCTACGGGGAATTTAGATCCAGAAACGTCAAATGATATTATGGATTTGTTGTTGTCAGTATCTAAACAAAATAATTGTGCAGTTTTAATGGCGACACATGATTACGAGATTATTCGACGTTACCCTGCACGTAAAGTGCGTTGTGAAGACGGAAAATTATTTGAAGTTGCTGAAGCAATTACAGAATAAAAATAAGACACAATATATTTTTAAAGAAAGAGTTTACTTAGTTGTAGACTCTTTTTTTATTCGTAAAAGATTATTATGATTTCAATTTTAGTACCTGTTTATAATTATGATATTCGAGATTTAGCCTCTGAGTTAAATAACCAAATTTCTGTGTTAGATACTAAGATTGAAGTGATTTTTTATGATGATTTTTCTACAAAAAAGAATATCACTGAAACTAATAAAAATACTGCAAACCAATTTGGTTTTACATTTTATACTTCAGATCTGAATAGAGGAATAGCAGAGGCGCTTAATTATTTATCAACTTTAGCAAAATATGATTGGTTAATTTATTTAGATGCAGATGTAGTACCAGTTAACTCCAATTTTATAGAGATATATATTCAGTTAATTAATGATCAAAATAAAGCATTTTGTGGTGGGCTTTTGTATCAAGAAGATAAACCAAAAGAAGGTATTTTGCGTTGGAAGTATGGTCAGAAATATGAAGTTCAGACTTTGGAACAAGCAAATAAAAATCCTTATTTAAATTTTAAAACGTGTAACTTTTTAATTCATAAATCAGTTTTAGGAAAAAATAAATTCAAGTCTAAAAATAATTTATATGGAAATATAGATACATTGTTTGGCTTAAATTTAAAACAAATAAATATTGATGTTTTTTTTATAGAGAATAGAGTATATCATTATGGATTAGAAGATAGTATTACATTTTTAAATAAGACAGACTTGGCAATAGATAGTGTGATTTCTATGTATATGAATAAAAATTTAAAGATTGAGAATACTCGTTTGATAAAATTTTATTTGATTTTGAAAAAAGGTAGAATAACTAATTTGTGTAAATTATTTTTAGAAAATTTAAAACCGATGATGCTTAAGAATTTGAAATCTAATAATCCTTCAGTTAATATTTTTCAGCTTTATAAATTGTATCTAGTTTTGTATAAAATGAGTCTTTTAAACAAAAGCTAATCTATTTTTTTATGTGTTCAAAAATTTCTTTTAATTTTATTTCTTCATTTTCCCAACAAAGCTCATTTGCAGCTCTAGCTAGATTTTCTTGATACGATTTTTTTCCTTCGTTTAAGATTTCTTGTAGCTTTTCAGCTAAATGTTTTGGTTCATGGTTTTCTATTACTTTACCAACTTTATAATCTTCGACCATTTTTTTTATTTCAGGTAAATTAGTTGATAAAATAGGAACTCTAGCTTGAATAAAGTCAAATAATTTATTCGGTAGAGCGTAGCGATAGCTTAATCCTAAATCTTCTTCCATACTCATTCCTACATCAGCTAAAGGTGTAATAGTTTTTAAAGTTTTTGGGGGTATATTTCCTAAAAAGTGAATTTGATTAGTAAGGTTTAAATTTTTTACCAATTGTTCGTATTCTGCTTTTTTAGGACCTTCGCCAGCAATCCAAAATTGACAATTATTAATGTGTTTAAACGCTTCAATCATTTTGTCAATTCCTCGACTCATATTAATAGCGCCTTGATACATTAATATTTTATCATTATTCAGATTTTCGGGTAAGCGAAAGAAAATAAAATCTTGTTTATCGTTTAGTTTTGTTCGGTTGGGAACATTTCTAATCACAGTTGGATTAGAGCCATATTCGTTACGAAACCAATTTGCATATCCATCACTTACAGTATAAAAATGATTGATTTTAGGAAGTAAAAATTGTTCTAAGGTTTTCCAAACTTTTTTTGTTCTAGGACGATTGTGTAATGATGGTAATTCAGAAAAAATTTCGTGACTATCAAAAATTAAAGGTAGATTCTTTAATTTGCTGACTAAATAAAAAGGAAGTAAACTATCTAAATCGTTTGCGAGTAAAATAGTCTTTTTATCTGTTTTTTTGATCAACGTAAAGAATAATTTCCAATTAAATTCAGCATACATTTTCATCGAAGATTGATTTTTCATATCAATCAAATGAGTTTTGTAAGGCTTATTAAGATTTGGTTTACTCTTTAATGTAGCACCAATTAATTCTACATCGTATCCAAACTTTAGCAAAGAATGGCAAACTTTATCTAATCTTTGATCCGTTTCAATATTATTTAATACTGCTGATAGAATTTTCAAATTTTATGGTTTTAGAAATTATTTTCCAGGTTTAAAAATAACATAATACGCCTGAACTAGAAATAATAACGCATTCGGAATAAGAACCGGCCAAGCCTCAATCATTGCAGCATAAATCACAAAACAAATACATCCAATTGCATTGATAATGCGGATAACTGTAATTTTAGAAAAGAAAAATGCTAATACAATAAAGACTGAAGCTAAATAGCCAAAAATATCGGCTATACCGATGTTAGATAAAAAATCCATAAAACGATAAATAAGAATGATAAAGTATAGGCAAAATTATGAAAAATAAGTCGATAACTTTGTTTAAATTTGCACAATGATAGAAACTTTATCAAAGATAAAACACAAAGATTCGCCAAACTTCTTTTTAATCGCTGGTCCATGTGCCATAGAGAATGAAGACATGGCTTTGAGAATTGCTGAAAAAGTAGTTAACATTACTGATAAATTAGAGATTCCTTATATTTTTAAAGGATCTTTCAAGAAAGCAAATCGTTCTCGTATTGATAGTTTTACAGGAATTGGAGATGAAGAAGCATTGAAGATTATACAAAAAGTTGGAGAAACTTTTGATGTTCCTACAACTACAGATATTCATGAGCCTTTTCATGCAGAAATGGCTGCGACTTATGTAGATGTTTTACAAATTCCTGCTTTTTTGGTTCGTCAAACTGACTTAGTTGTTGCAGCAGCAAAAACTGGAAAACACGTTACATTAAAAAAAGGACAATTTCTTTCGCCAGAAGCAATGAAATTTCCTGTAGAAAAAGTAACAGATTCCGGTAATAACAATGTAGCAATTATCGAGCGTGGTACTATGTTAGGTTATGGCGATTTAGTGGTAGATTATCGTGGAATTCCTGTAATGCAGAATTATGCACCAGTTATTTTAGATATTACGCATTCTTTGCAACAGCCAAATCAAGCTTCGGGTGTAACAGGAGGAAAGCCAGAGTTAATTGAAACAATTGCGAAAGCTGGTATTGCTGTTGGTGCAGACGGTATTTTTATCGAAACGCATCCAGATCCTAAAAATGCAAAAAGTGATGGAGCAAACATGTTACAATTAGATTTGTTAGAAGGACTATTAACAAAATTAGTTAGAGTTCGTCAAGCAATTTTATAAAATAATATAAAAGAAAAATAATTTATTAGATAATACTTAATCGGATGGTTAAGTATTATTTAATTTTTTAGATATGAATAATTTAATTCAAAAATATAATATTCCAGGACCTCGTTATACAAGTTACCCAACTGTTCCTTTTTGGGATAATGATGGTTTTTCAAAACAAGGTTGGGTGGAAACCTCTCAGCGATCTTTTGAAGAAAGTAATGAAGAAGAAGGAATATCAATTTACATTCATTTACCTTATTGCGAATCTTTATGTACGTTTTGTGCATGTAACAAACGTATTACGAAACAGCATTCGGTAGAAATTCCTTACATAGATACGGTGCTAAAAGAATGGAAGTTGTATGTGAATTTATTTTTATCTCGTCCAAAGATTAAAGAAATTCATTTAGGTGGAGGAACGCCAACATTTTTCTCTCCAGAAAATTTGAAGAAATTAATTGATGGAATTTTTGAATATGCGGATGTTGCCGAAGGACATGAATTTAGTTTAGAAGGTCATCCAAATAATACAACAAAAGAACATTTACAAGCATTATACGATTTAGGTTTTAGACGTATTTCGTATGGTGTACAAGATTATGATCTGAAAGTTCAGCAAGCGATTAATCGTGTTCAGCCTTTCGACAATGTGAAAAGAGCTACTGAAGAAGCTCGTGAAGTTGGGTTTACATCAATTTCTCATGATTTGATTTTTGGTCTTCCTCATCAAACAATGGAAGGAATGAAGGAAACGATTAATTTGACAAAACAGTTAAATCCAGATCGTATTTCGTTTTATAGTTATGCACATGTACCGTGGATAAAAGGTGTTGGACAACGTGGTTTTCATGACGAAGATTTGCCATCACCAGAATTGAAACGTGCTTTGTATGAAGAAGGGAAGAAAATGTTCGAGGAAATGAATTATTTCGAAGTTGGAATGGATCATTTTGCATTAGAACATGATTCGATGTATCAATCGATGAAAAACCATACGTTACACCGTAATTTTATGGGATATTCTTCTTCTAAAACACAGCTAATGATAGGTTTAGGAGTATCTTCCATCAGTGATTCGTGGTATAGCTTTGGGCAAAACGAAAAAACAGTAGAAGAGTACGAAAAATCGATTCATAACGGAGAGTTATCTGTTTTCAAAGGTCATATTTTATCAGAAGAAGATTTGATTATGCGTCGTCATATTCTAAATTTAATGTGTAATTTAGAAACTTATTGGACAGACGATAAAATGAAATTTGATGATGTAGATCGTATCAAAACAATGTTGCAAGGTATGGTTGATGATAATTTGATTGAATTTATAGAAGATGGTTTAATCGTAAAAGAAGAAGGTCGACCATTTGTAAGAAATGTATGTATGGCATTCGATAAGAGAATGATAGATAACGACCCAGAGACACGTCTCTTCTCTATGACAATCTAATAAAATAGATAAATGTTTTAAACTTTATCAAAAAAAGTATATATTTGAATATCTCAAACAATGAAAGAAATAGAAATTCACGGTAAAAAATTTATTCCGTACATCGCTTTTGAAGAAATAGAACACGCCATCAAAAATATGGCAAACGAAGTTTATGAAGAATACAAAGACGAAAGACCGATTTTTGTTGGTGTATTAAACGGAGTTGTAATGTTCTTTAGCGATTTCTTAAAACAATATCAAGGAGAATGTGAGATTTCGTTCTTGAAATTAAAATCTTACGAAGGAACAGAATCAACAGGAAAAGTTCAAATTGAGATGGATATTCCAATGAGTGTTGAAGGTCGTCACGTAATTATTTTAGAGGATATTGTAGATACAGGTAATACGTTAGTAGAGTTACACCGAATCTTGAAAGAGAAAAAGGTGAAATCTTTAAAAGTAGCTACGTTATTATTTAAACCAGAAGCTTACAAAAAAGAATTAAAAGTAGATTTAGTGGGAATTTCTATTCCTGATAAATTTGTTGTGGGTTATGGATTAGACTATGACGGATTAGGAAGAAATTTACCAGATATTTATCAAATAAAACATTAAAACAAAATGCTAAACATTGTATTGTTCGGACCTCCTGGCAGTGGTAAAGGAACACAAGCTAAATTTTTAGAAGAAAAGTACCAAACTCCTCAAATTTCTACTGGAGACCTATTTCGTTTTAACCTTAAAAATGAAACTGAATTAGGTGCACTTGTGAAATCTTATATGGATAAGGGACAATTAGTTCCAGATGAGGTAACAACAAATATGTTGGTAGATCATTTAGATAATAATCCTAATGCGCAAGGGTATATTTTTGATGGATATCCACGTACAACATCTCAAGCAGAAGCTTTAGATAAAATCTTAGCAGATAAATATGAAAGCGAAGTTTCGATTACATTAGCATTAGTTGTGGATGACGAAATTTTGGTAGAACGTTTATTAGAGCGCGGAAAAACGTCTGGTCGTGCTGATGATGTGGACGAAAAAATTATTCGTGATCGTATTACAGAATATTACGAAAAAACTGCAATTGTAGCAGAACACTACAAAGCGCAAGGAAAATGGGTTGAGATTGATGGAGTAGGTTCTATTGAAGATATTACTGAAAAATTAAACGCAGCAATTAAAGAAGTTTTATAAAACAACTTTTACATTATATAAAAAAAGGATTCTCATTTAGAATCCTTTTTTTATTGTCGTGTTTAATACAAAATATTATTTGGATATGATTTCCAGAATTTGTCATGTTGAACTTGTTTTCAACATCTCATCATAATAGACAAAATCGATAAAAAACTAAGCTGTCATTCTAAGCTTGTCGAAGAATAAAATATTTTATTACTTATTATCTCCAACCAATCCTTTACAAATATCTTTCACAATACTTGGACCTTCGTAAATAAAACCAGTGTAAACTTGTAGTAAACTTGCGCCAGCTTCTAATTTTTCTTTCGCATCCTCGGCTGTATGAATTCCTCCAACTCCAATAATAGGAAAAGCTTTGTTTGATTTTTCTGAAAGATAACGAATCACTTCTGTCGAACGATTTTTTAGTGGTTTTCCCGAAACGCCTCCAGTTTCTTTTACAATTTCTGGATTAGATTTTAATCCTTCTCTCGAAATAGTTGTATTTGTAGCAATAACTCCTGCAATTTTTGATTCTAAAACAATATCTATAATATCATCCAATTGAGAATCGGTTAAATCTGGTGCTATTTTCAGTAAAATTGGTTTTGGTTTCTCGTTTTGATTATTGTATTGTTGCAAATATTTTAGAATGTACAATAAGGGTTCTTTTTCTTGCAAATCACGTAATCCAGGCGTGTTTGGCGAACTTACATTCACCACAAAATAATCTACATAATCAAACAGTGCATTGAAACATTTGATGTAATCATCTACAGCATCTTCGTTTGGCGTTAATTTATTTTTACCAATGTTTCCACCAATAATATATTGCTCACGATTTTTTAAATCTCTGATTTTTGAAACTGCATAATCAACACCTTTATTATTGAATCCCATTCGATTAATAATCGCTTCATCTTCTAACAAACGAAACATACGAGGAGCATCATTGCCCGGTTGAGGTTTTGGTGTAATCGTTCCAATCTCGATAAATCCAAATCCGAAGTGGTTCAATTCTTCGATATATTCAGCATTTTTATCAAAACCTGCGGCTAAACCAATTGGATTTTTGAATTTAATTCCAAAAACTTCTCGTTCTAAACTTGGATGATTAAATTGATAAAATTTATCCATTAATTTTCCAACTCCAGGAAATGCAGCATAATTTTTTAGATTTCTTGTAACAAAATGATGTGCTTCTTCGGGCTGTAATTGAAATAGAATTTGTTTGATTTGTTTGTACATGCTGCAAAATTAATCAATCCAATTTAGACAGAAAAGTACGAAATATGAATTGAGGAATAATTTTCTGCAAATTTACTGGTTCAATATGTATCCGACCACGTGTTGAACCAAGCTGACCACGTGTTGAACCAAGCTGACCAAGTGTTGAACCAAGCTGACTACGTCCTGAACCAAGCCGACTACGTCCTGAACCAAGCTGACTACGTCCTGAACCAAGCCGACTACGTCTTGAACCAAGCCGACTACGTCTTGAACCAAGCTAACTACGTCTTGAACCAAGTAGACCACGTCTTGAACCAAGCCAGTTTGGTGGTGTAAGTACTTTATCTATACTAAAGGGATAAAAAATAGTGTTAATATTTGATAATTTATTGATAGTGTTATCGAACATTCTCAAGTGGATTTTATTCTTTTACGAAATACTTATTACTTAATACTTTTTACATTAAGCAAGAAATCGTACTTTTGCAGACTAATTAAAAGAGAAAAATTATGCAATCAAATTTTGTTGACTACGTAAAGATAAATTGTAGAGCCGGACATGGAGGTGCGGGTTCAGCAAGTTTGCATCGCGAAAAATATATTGACAAAGGAGGACCAGATGGTGGTGATGGTGGACGTGGAGGAAACATTACACTTCTTGGGAATTCAAATCTTTGGACATTGTTAGAATTTCGATTCAAAAGACATTTCCGTGCGCAACATGGTGGACGTGGAGGTAAATCTCGTTCTACTGGTGCTGATGGTGAAGATATTATTTTGGAAGTTCCGATTGGAACGATTGCCAGAGATGAAGAAGGAAATATTATTGGCGAAATAACAGAAAATGGACAAGAATTAATTATTGCCAAAGGAGGAAAAGGAGGTTTAGGAAACTGGCATTTCCGTTCTGCTACTCGACAAACACCTCGTTATGCACAACCAGGTATAGATGGAGAAGAGCATCAAGTTACTTTGGAGTTAAAAATCTTAGCTGATGTTGGATTGGTTGGTTTCCCTAATGCAGGTAAATCGACATTGTTATCAGCTGTTTCTGCTGCTAAGCCAAAAATTGCAGACTATGCATTTACAACGTTAACGCCTAACTTGGGAATTGTAGAATACCGTAATCATCAGTCATTTATTATGGCAGATATTCCTGGTATTATAGAAGGTGCTGCCGAAGGAAAAGGTCTTGGACATCGTTTCTTACGTCATATCGAACGTAATTCGAACTTATTATTTTTAATTCCAGCAGATACAGAAGATTATAAAAAAGAGTATGAAATTCTGTTGAATGAGTTGAAGAAATTTAATCCAGAATTATTAGATAAAGGGCGAATTTTAGCTATTTCTAAATCGGATATGTTAGATGATGAGTTAGAAGCAGAAATTAGAGCACAATTACCAACTGATATCGATACAATTTTTATTTCGTCTGTTTCTGGAAAAGGAATTACAGAATTGAAAGATTTATTGTGGAAAAAACTACACGAATAACTAATTATTAAAGATAAAGACAAATGTTTGGAAATTTTGGAGACATCATGGGAATGATGGGAAAAATCAATTCATTTAAAGATAAATTCTCTGATTTGAAAAATGAATTAGATAGTGAAGTTTTTACAACTACATCTAACGATGGAAAAGTAAAAATTACAATGTCTAAATTAGCAACAGTAAAAGATATTGAACTTGCTGATGGAATGGAAAAAGAAGAAATTGAAGATTTATTAGTGATGACGTTAAACAAAGCGTTAGAGCAAGTAAAAACAGAAGCAATTGACAGAGCGAAAAAAACAGCTCAAGAAAACTTACCAAACATTCCTGGAATGCCTTTCTAAGTAGAGATTGAATAAAAAACAAAACCCTGAAAATTAATTTTCAGGGTTTTGTTTTATATGATAATTCGGATTTTCATTTTCCTCATTCAGCGATTCTAAGTATTCAGTTTTCAAGCGTTCTTGTTCTTGATAAACTTCCCATAAACGCTCAGCTTGCGGATCGTAATAATTTTCTTGATCCCATTTCGGAACTTCTTTTTGTGGTCCAATTTTTCTAAACAAATAGGCGAAAAATGCACCTGAAATAAATCCACTCAAATGTCCTTCCCAAGAAATAGAATTACCACCAACATCAGATTTTAATTGAGGTAAGATTTCTTGCGGAACCATTCCCCAAAGCATTCCACCGTATAATAAAATAATAATAAGCGAAATTGCCATTAATCCACGTTCTTTGCGAATAATTCCACTGAAAAATATAAACGAAGCCAATAAATAAACGATAGAACTTGCTCCAATATGACAACTTACATGATCGTCTAAAAAAGGAGGATTTCCAATAATCCATAAAATTGCACCTGATAAAATCCACCCAAAGAAAATCACATAATACGCTAATCTATCATACATCAATAATGCGATAAAGCTAAGAAAAGCTAATGGAAAAGTGTTGCTGATAATGTGTTTCCAACCAGAATGAAAGAGCGGAGAAAATAAAATTCCTTTCAATCCAACAAAAGTTCGCGGAATAACTCCGTAACAACCATCGAAATTGTATCCATTTTGCTGAAACAAAAAGATAATCCACATAGGGATAAGTAATAACAAAGGAATTATAATCGTTTTCTTGGGAAAAGGATAACTCATAAAATTGGTTTCGAAAACTTCTTTCAATCTTTATTCCTTTCCATGAAAACTGCCAAATATGGTAAAATTAAGATTGATATCGTTTGATTAATTCTTTCGCGAGTAATTTCCAATCCGTCCATTTTACACCTAATTGATGATTTTTAACGGCTATCTTATGTTGATAATTTAAATGCTTAATAACTTCTTTATAAGCTTTTACAAGATTAAATGAAGGATCGTAAATATGAGTTGCTTCCGAGTTTGCTCCATTAATCTCGAGTATGACAAAATTTCCGTTTTGGAAATCTTCTAAACTTTTTGCTTTCAAATCGATTCGTCCATAATAAAAACCATCAATTTTTTGTGCAATTTGATCAATAGTTTCTTCTAATTTAGAGGTTTTAAAAGAAGATCCGTCCAAAAAAGTTGTGCCACGACTATGGTTCCCAATTGGTTCAACTAATAATTTTTCATCTTTTTGGAGAACTGAATTCAGATCGTTTTTAAATCGTTTAACCAAATATTCTTTTCGATAAAAAGCTCTTAAATTTTGATCGATTAATTCTTTTAATGTAGATTTACCATCACCTGTAAACGTCAAAAAATCTTTTGCTGTAATCGATATTATTTTTCCTTTTTCTTCATTTGGTAATCGAACATAGAAGACGCCAAATTCAAAATTAGATTGAATATATTCTTGTAAAATTAAATCACGATTATTTTGTTTTAAATAATGATTCCAGTCAATATTATTTCTGATTAATTCAACACCAATTCCACGTTCACCAAGATTTGGTTTCGCAATAAAAGGAAATTCAAATGGTAGTTTTTGGCTTGTAAATTCTTTAAAGAAAACAGTTTTTGGTTTATAATTTTCATCAATTTGATTGAGTAAATCTATTTTTGAATAATCAATAAATCCGCCCCATTTCATTGTAGGATTTGCCGAACAAAAATAAGCTGGAGCACCTGCCTGAAAAATTTTATAGATATACCAAGGTGTCAATGGACCATAAAATAACCAGAATGGCCAAAATTCGTATCGTGTCCATTTTGTTATTTTAGGATTCATTTCTCTTGATTTTGAAAAGCAATTGTTGAAGAAGCAATCCCGAAATTTGTTGGAATTTTAATGGTAGGAAAATGAGTTTCTATCGCGATTTTAATCAACGCAAAATGATGAATACTATGATCAAAACAATACATTAATTCACGATAATTTGTTGTTTTAAGTATAAAATTCTCTCCATAGTAATTCTGTTTTAGATTAATTGTTTTATCTAAATCTAAGCGTTCTATTTCCGACTTTAAATGATTCAGCGTGTTTAAACTTTCAACAACAGAATTTTCTAACGTATGATTTCGTTGTCGATCATCATAACAAATACAATAACTTTTTTGAGCGTTTAAAAAACAGGTATAAAATTCGATAATATGACGGAAATGTTTACCAACAGAAGCGTTAGAAATAATTTTTAATTCTTGTTGAAAAGACGAATCGTCAAATTGCAAAAGAATCGATTTCATTTCATCAAAAGAATGCGATATGGTTTTCTGAATACTCATAATTCTTTGCAAAGATAAATTTTTACATTTGAAGTAAATTGAAAAATGAGATGTGTATAGTCAGTTTTTACAGAAATGAAAGCGAATTTGTGTTGACGCACAACCGAGATGAAGAAATAAATCGATCATCTTCTAAAGAAATTGTAGAACAAGAACGTTTTGGCAAAACATATTTTTCGCCTGTAGATGAGCTTGCAAAGGGAACTTGGATTTTTTATTCGGAGCAATATTTTGCGTGTATTTTGAACGGAGGAATTGAAAAACCATTGCATTTTAAAGAACAATACCGAGAAAGTAGAGGAATTATCTTGTTAGATTTATTGAAATATAATTCTGTAAATGAGTTTATTGATTCGGAAAATTTGTCAGAAATAGCACCTTTTACCATTTTTGTCTTTGAAAGAACAACTAAAAATGCTTACCTTTTGTTTTGGAATGAAAATGAATTGAGTATAAAAGATGTTTCGCAAGAAAAAATTGTGACGTGGTGTTCGTCTACATTGTATAGTCCTGAAAGGAGAAATGAAATTGATGAAATTTTTAATCAAAATAATGATTTAAATTCAGAAGAAATTTTAGAACTTCATGATGATTTGAAAATGAAAAAAGGCGATTTATATGATTTTTTAGCTACGACATCTATTTCTCAAATTATTATGAACTCTTTAAGAATTGATATGAAATATTGTCAGCTATTTTGAAATTAATAGACAATAATTCGTTATTTTAGGGATTCATTAAATCATTTCGGACATAGGCATAATTTATGCTATAGTCTATCAGAATAATTATATTTGTTAAAGACAGCTTAAATAATAAAATGAACGATAATTTCTCACAACAAGTAAAAGACGTTATTTCTTACAGTAAGGAAGAAGCGTTGAGATTAGGCCACGACCAAATAGGAACGGAACACCTTCTGTTGGGGATTATTCGCGACGGTGAAGGGAAAGCCATTTCTGTCTTAGAAGCATTAAATGTCGATTTAGACGAAATGCGTCAAAAAATAGAAAACCTAAACCCAGCTAAAGAAACTCCTGGTAATAATATAAAAAATTTGAGTTTGACAAAACAAGCTGAAAGAGCGTTGAAAACAACATTCTTAGAAGCAAAATTGTTTAAAAGTCCGACTGTAAATACAATTCACTTATTATTGTGTATCCTTCGTAATGAAAACGATCCGATTACAAAATTGATGAATAAGTTGGATATTGATTACAATACAGTAAAGGAAGAATTCAAATTTCAATTTCAAGACGAAGAAATTCAATCTCCTCGTGCAGAGAATCCATCTTTTGATGGAGGTGATTCTGATAGCGATTTTGAGCGTGCGTCTACAAGTAAATCGCCTTCGAAAAGTAAAACACCAGTTTTAGATAATTTCGGACGAGATTTAACTTTGATTGCGCAAGAAGGAAAATTAGATCCAGTGGTTGGACGTGAAAAAGAAATAGAACGTGTTTCTCAGATTCTTTCTCGTCGTAAAAAGAACAATCCATTGTTAATTGGAGAACCAGGTGTTGGTAAATCTGCAATTGCAGAAGGTTTAGCATTACGAATTGTACAACGTAAAGTATCGCGCGTATTGTTCAACAAGCGTGTGGTAACATTAGATTTAGCATCTTTAGTTGCTGGAACTAAATACCGAGGACAGTTTGAAGAACGTATGAAAGCAATCATGAATGAGTTAGAGAAAAATGATGACATTATTCTTTTCATTGATGAGTTACATACAATCGTTGGAGCAGGAGGAGCTACAGGTTCTTTAGATGCTTCAAATATGTTCAAGCCTGCATTGGCACGAGGTGAACTACAATGTATTGGTGCAACAACGTTGGACGAATATCGTCAGTATATCGAAAAAGATGGCGCGTTAGTTCGTCGTTTTCAGAATGTGATGGTAGAACCAACAACACCAGAAGAAACATTACAGATTTTACATAATATCAAAGACAAGTACGAAGCGCATCACAATGTAAATTATACAGATGAAGCGTTACAAGCTTGTGTTAATTTGACAACACGTTATATAACAGATCGTTTCTTGCCAGATAAAGCGATTGATGCTTTAGATGAAGCAGGTTCTCGTGTGCACATCAAGAATATAAAAGTTCCACAAGAAATTTTAGATCTTGAAGCAAAATTAGAAGAAGTTCGTGAAGAGAAAACAAAAGTTGTAAAATCTCAAAAATACGAAGAAGCAGCACGTTTACGTGATTCAGAAAAGCAAATCGAAAGCGACTTAAAACGTGAGCAAGCAAAATGGGTTCAGGAATCGAAAGAGAATCGCGAAACAGTTACAGAAGAAAATGTAGCGGAAGTTGTTTCGTTGATGTCAGGCGTTCCAGTTCATCGTGTAGCTGAAAAAGAATTGAAAAAATTAGCTCAAATGAATGAGTTAATGAAAGGAAAAGTAATTGGTCAAGATGAAGCGGTAACGAAAGTTGTGAAAGCAATTCAGCGTAATCGAGCAGGATTAAAAGATCCTAATAAACCAATTGGTTCATTCATTTTCTTAGGAACTACAGGTGTTGGGAAAACGCAATTAGCGAAAGTTTTGGCGAAAGAAATCTTTGATTCTAACGATGCTTTAATTCGTATCGATATGTCAGAATACATGGAGAAATTTGCCGTTTCTCGTTTAGTTGGGGCACCTCCGGGTTATGTTGGTTACGAAGAAGGTGGACAATTAACAGAAGCTGTTCGTCGTAAGCCATATGCGGTAATTTTATTAGATGAGATTGAAAAAGCGCATCCAGATGTATTCAATATCTTGTTACAAATTTTAGACGACGGTCATGTTACAGATAGTTTAGGTCGTAAAGTTGATTTCCGTAATACGATTATCATTTTAACGTCTAACATTGGTACAAGACAATTGAAAGAGTTTGGTGATGGTGTTGGATTTGGAACTTCATCTAAGAAAGATTCTGCAGATGAACGTGCGAAATCAACAATCGAAACAGCGTTAAAACGTGCTTTTGCTCCAGAATTCTTAAACCGTATTGATGATATTATTTTCTTTAATTCATTAACAAAAGAAGATATTATGAAAATCATCGATATTGAATTAGCAAGTTTAATTGAGCGCTTAACAGCTTTAAATTATCATATTGAATTAACTGAAGAGGCGAAGAATTTTATCGCAGACAAAGGATTTGATAAAGATTATGGAGCACGTCCATTGAAACGTGCAATTCAGAAATACATCGAAGATCCGATGGCAGAAGAGATTATCAATGCTGTTATTAGTGAAGGAGATCAATTAACTCTTGATTTAAATGAAGCGAAAGATGGTGTTAAAATTTCTGTAAAAGGAAAAACAAAAGAAGAAAAATCAGAATAATTTCTAAGTTTCTATAAAAGAAAGGCTTGAACATTTTTGTTCGAGCCTTTTTTTATTTCGATAACTTTTGCCGTACATTTGCGCTCAGCAAGCCACTTTGTCGCTTCATGTATGTGAAGAGGAAAGTCCGGGCTCCAAAGAGTAAGCATAGCGGGTAATGCCCGTCCGTCGAGAGGCGAGGACAAGTGCAACAGAAAGTATGTACAGTTCGGCTGTAGTGAAACCAGGTAAACTCTATGCGGAGCAATGCCATGTATACCAGCAGTTAAGGGCTACTCGTTCGTTGCTGGGGGGTAGGCAGATTGAAATTTAAGGTAACTTAAATTCTAGATAAATGACAAAGCATTTTAATTTTTAAGATGACAGAACCCGGCTTATCGGCTTGCTTTTTTTATTTTTTAAAGTAAAGACTAAACAATTCTGACGTATTAGAACAATCGTTTTTCTTCAACATATTTCTTCGATGAGTATCAACTGTGTGTTTACTTAAGCCAATAGCATCAGCAATATCTTGACTAGTATAACCTTTGAATAAATACTCTACAATTTCTTTTTCTTTTTTTGTTAAATTTAAAGAAGAATTTGTTTTAGGTTGAAGTAAACTATTCAAACCATTTTTGATATTATAGATATGCATTGTTGGTTTTCCACCAACTTTTATTTGGCTAATATCAGTTGCTAAACAAAACACACGATTAGGTAACAAATTTTTACTTAATTCATAAAAAAAATGCTGAAGATGTATTTGATGTATATTTCCTTTTTTATCTAAAACACGAAAATCATATGTGAATTTATAATTCATTCTTTCTTCTGGAATAATTTCCATACTGAAATTTGCGATTTTTTGTTGAATATCAATCACATCGTCCAAATCATCTGGATGTACAATTTGTACACATAATTCTGCTGTATATTCATTGGGATGATATCCTAAAATAGATTCAGCTTGGGGAGAAACATATTCGAAAATGGCAGAATTAGGATTGATAATATACATAAAATACTCGCCAATAGATAAACTTCCGAGCGTTTGTAAAAACTCTTCTATAGACTTGAAATTATCTTCATCTTTTGCCGAGTGTCTATAATCAGTATTCTCACTCCAAAGGTTTTTTACAATTGTGGTGTACTCTATTAAAGATTTTTGACCTGATTTTTTCATATTCCTATGATCTATTGGTGATACAAAATACTGACTAATGAGTATTTTTTTGATTAGCAATATAACTTAATTTTGCCAAATAATCTATAGGATTAGAGCAGTTTTGCTTTTCGACCCAACCTAATTAATATTAAACCTATAAAAAAAGGAGCTTATAACAAGCTCCTTTTGTATTATTTATGGATAAATTTAAAGTAATGATTTTACTTTTTCGATTACTGCAGTAGAATCAATTCCATATTTTTTCATTAAATCTGAAGGTGTTCCAGATTCACCGAATGTATCATTAACAGCAACAAAAGCTTGTTTTGTTGGTAATTTTTGTGCTAAAACTCTTGCAACAGATTCACCTAAACCTCCTAAGATGTTATGCTCTTCTGCCGTTACAATTTTACCTGTTTTCTTCACAGAATTTAAGATGATTTCTTCATCCAATGGTTTGATTGTGTGAATATTAATAACCTCACAAGAGATTCCCTCTTTTTCTAATTCTGCTGCAGCAACTAAAGATTCCCAAACTAAATGTCCTGTCGCAACAATTGTAACATCAGAACCTTCGTTCATTAAAATACCTTTACCAATTTCAAATTTTTGGTCAGCTGGAGTGAAAACTGGAACAGCAGGACGTCCGAAACGTAAATATACTGGACCTTCGTATTCTGCAGCGGCAATTGTAGCAGCTTTTGTTTGATTATAATCACAAGGATTGATTACGACCATTCCTGGTAACATTTTCATCAAACCAATATCTTCTAAAGTTTGGTGAGTAGCACCATCTTCTCCTAATGTTAAACCAGCGTGTGATGCAGCTATTTTTACATTTTTGTTAGAGTAAGCAATAGATTGACGAATTTGATCGTATACACGTGCTGTAGAGAATTCAGCAAATGTTCCTGTAAAAGGAATTTTACCACCAATTGTTAAACCAGCTGCAATACCCATCATGTTTGCTTCTGCAATTCCAATTTGGAAAAAACGCTCTGGATTTTCTTTGATAAATTGATCCATTTTTAATGAACCAATTAAGTCAGCACATAATGCAACAACGTTTGGGTTAGTTCTTCCTAACTCTGTCAATCCGTCTCCGAATCCACTACGTGTATCTTTTTTTTCTGTGTATGTTAAGTCTATCATTGTTTTTGTTTTTTGTATTCGTTTTTGTATTCTTCTAATTCTTTTTTCTCATCAAATTGATAAATAAAATCATTTGGCGAAATTTTAACTTCTTCTTTTTCGTTGCCTTTTTTCAACCAATTTTCTAAGGTTTCTACATTTTCTAAGACAATATTTTGTCCAACTCGGTAAACTAAGCCTTTCAAATTTAGTTCAGAATTGATAAATGGAACGGTGTTGATATTAGAATTTGTATCGATGCAAATTTCTGTACCATTATCGTTGCCATTATCTTTTCTAAAAATGTTATAAACTTCGCATTTTTGATTTAAAATGGTTTCTTTTTTACCTGTTTTATTCGCAACATAACTGTTTTTGAACTCTTGGTTTGTTAAACTTGGATTATCAGTAATTAGAAATAAATTTCCTAATAAATCTTTTGTTCCTTCGAAATCTATTTTAAAAACCTTTGGATTTTTTTCTTCACTATAAACCGAATACATGTTATCGTTTATTTTAAGCGAAGCAAAATTTCCCATTGGTGTTCGCGTAATCATCAAATGCGCTTTGTAATCTTTGGTTGATAAAATATCCAGAAAATCTGAATAGAAATCACTTTTAATACGATATTGTATAACGTTTTCAAATTTATACGTTTGCATTTGAGCAAAAGAAAAACATGTGATTAACGTTAAGATGAAACTGATTGATTTTTTCATTATCTATGATTTTGAAATAAATTAATCCAAAGAGTTCAAGAAAGTTGTCAACTTATCTTTATCTTCTTTTTTCAGTTTATCGTATTTATTATTGATTTCTAAAACGCTTTTTCGCATTGCATTTATCGTTTCTGGCAATCCAACACTTCCACTTTGATAAATGTATAAATCACACACTTGTCCTGCGTAATTGTATACTAAATTTCCTAATTGTTTATCTATAAAAGTTGGAATTTTAGCTTTCAGATTTTTACAATGTTCTGGAGCAATTTTTAGAAAATCTTCAACATCAGGATTATCGATCGCTAAATCAATTACACTAATGTCTGTAGTTTTATAAGTTGACGTATAAGGATCATAATAATCTGCATAATTATCTGATACAGCAACAGCAGAATCTACTGCCACAGCTGCAGCATCATAATCTGTTGATACTTCTGTTAACTTAAATTTTTTTGCGTCATCAAAATACGTTTTGAAAATGTTATTTAATTCTTTTACTTCACTTTTGTTTGCTAATTTATTCTTTTTGAATTGTTTTATCAATTGATTTGTAGAGCCTTGAGCTGTTGCAAGTGCAGTAGAACGCTCGATGTCAGGATTTCCATCGTAATCAGAATCTGTATAAACTAAGTTATAATTTAATGAAGCAATAGTTGTAAAAAGATTATTGACATTATTATTTTCTGATGATTGATAATTGTAATAATTAACAATAGGATCCTCGTATCGGTTGTCTGGTGAATATGCTTCAACTGCTGTGGCTGTAGAATCTATATTTGCCATTTGATTAGCATATTCTTGTTTCTTTTTTGCCAATTCGCTTGTGAAGTTTTCGATTTCTTTTTTCTCATCGAAGCTTACTTTTACATTAGAATTTGCAATACTTTGAATTGTTAATCCATTAAAATCTCCTGCATCGTATCGTACTAAAAGTCCTTTCAATTTTGTTTGAGGAAAAATAATTCCAACATTGTTTAAGGTGTTCTTTTCATCAATACATAATGTTGATGTTTTGTTTTCACCATCTGCTGTAGATATTAATTCGTATTCGTTACACTTATATCCATTGATCGCTGTAGATGAATTTAAGTTTTTAATTGATACAAATTTTTCAAACAAATTATCTGAATAAGGTTTTAAATTCTCTTCAGAAACACCTTCGTAATAATAAGGTGCTTTTATTGATAATTGATTCTCTAAAGAATTCGCATATACTTCAAAAAACTTGCTATTATTAATAAAGAAAGCGTCTTTACTGAAGCTTCCTGTTACATAAGGTCCACCTTCTGATATTCCTAAAATAGCGTCTTTCGAAAGATATGTAACAAAAAGTAAATCTTTTTGTCCTTCTAAATATATGCTATATTCCTCTGGTAAATTGATTTTGTATGATATCTTTTTATCAAAAGAATATGTTTTTTCTTGCCCAAAGGCTGTCAAAGAACAAAGTGTAAGTATAGAATAAAATAACGTTTTCATAGTATTTTGGTTATGTTAGTTTGTTTAGTAATCTGTTAATTCAGTTTCTGGGTTTTGAGTTAAAGCACTTTCTAATTGTTCATCGTTTGGTGCTTTTCCGTGCCATGCGTGGCTTCCCATCATAAAATCAACTCCATTACCCATTTCTGTATGTAATAAGATTGAAATTGGTTGTCCGTTTCCTGTTAATGATTTAGCTTTTTCTAAAATAGCAATCACTTTTTCTAAGTCATTTCCATTTTCTTCTTCTAAAACAATCCATCCAAAAGCTTCTAATTTAGCTTTTAAATCTCCTAAAGGCATTACAACATCTGTGTCACCATCAATTTGGCGACCATTGTAATCAATTGTAGCGATTACATTATCTACTTTTTTACCAGCAGCATACATAAATGCTTCCCAAACTTGACCTTCTTGTAATTCACCATCACCATGTAATGTATAAATTAATTTATCGTCGTTGTTTAATTTTTTTGCTTGAGCAGCTCCTAATGCAACAGATAATCCTTGTCCTAAAGATCCAGAAGCGATGCGGATACCTGGTAAACCTTCGTGTGTTGTTGGGTGACCTTGTAAACGAGAATCTAATTTTCTGAATGTAGCCAATTCGCTAACAGGAAAAAATCCTGTACGAGCTAATGTGCTGTAATAAACTGGTGAAATGTGACCGTTTGATAAGAAAAATAAATCTTCTCCTTTCCCGTCCATTGAGAAATCTGTAGAATAGTTCATTACTTTACCGTATAATGCAGCAAAATATTCTGCACAACCTAATGAACCACCTGGGTGTCCACTATTTACGGCATGTACCATTCTTAAAATATCTCTCCTTGTTTGTTGTACTTGTGTTTGAAGTTCTTGAAGTGTCATTGTTTGTTTATAAAAATTTGAACAAAAATAATTCTTTTTTGTAGGGCAAAAAAATGATAGTAGATAAATCACTACAATTAGGGACGAGTTTTAGTTGAGATTTTATTCAATAAAAAAAGACGAAGCAAAACTTCATCTTTTTTTCTATTTATTCTTCTATATGCCATTCACCACGATGAGGTATTAAAGCGTCGCGAACTTGTATCATTTCAGATTCCACAACAACTAAATATGCAACAGCATACTCAGGTTCTACTTCTACAAATTCTGCAATTGTAATTTGCAATTTTTCTTTCTCTGCATATTGCTTTAAATGAATAGCATGATGTTTTGCAGTTGGTATAGCATCAGGACCATAAAAATCCCAAATTAATTTTAATTTCTTTTCCATTTTTAATTGATTTCTTTCTGTTGATTAGAGCTAACAAGCCATAATCCTATAAAAGTTAATAAACCATTTAGTATTATTAATTCAACACCGATTTTGTAGTCACTAAAATTAATAACCAATTCATTGATGATGTATGTTAAAACAGGTGCTAAAAGTGCTACTGTAATGATTGAATATTTTTTGTAAATGTTACGTTTTGTCAAAATTCCGAAGGCGAATAATCCTAATAACGGACCATACGTATAACCTGCAACTTCCATTACAAGGTAAACAATAGATTTGTTGTTAATCATTTTGAAAACCATAATCAAAATAAAAAAGACAACTGTAAAAACTAAATGAACTCGAATACGAATTTTTTTCTTTTCTTGTTCAGATTTTACTTTATCCTCGTTAATATTCAATAAATCTACACAGTAAGAACTAGTAACGGCTGTAAGTGCTCCGTCAGCTGAAGGAAATAATGCAGAAATTAACCCAATAATAAAGATAATTGAAATAATCATAGGAAAATGATGTCCTAAAAGTGAAAGTGCTGGAAACATATCATCACCCATAATATTTTGCCCTCCTTGTTCCATCATAAAGCCATCAGCTGTATAAAAACCTCCTTCGCTCATTGCATATAAATACAACAATCCACCTAAAAATAAGAACGCTAAATTCACAATAAGCAATGTTCCTGCAAATGTTAACATGTTCTTTTTTGAGTTTTGAAGATTATCAACCGAAATATTTTTTTGCATCATTTCTTGATCTAATCCAGTCATCGCAATGGTAATAAACATACCACCTAAAATGGTTTTTAAGAAATATGTTTTCGAATTTGGATCAAGGTTAATCAAATGAGTATAATTTTTTGCTTGCATCATATCGTAGGCTTCGCCAACAGATAAATTAAGATGAGATAAAATGAACCAAATACAAGCAATTAAACTAATAATCATGAATGATGTTTGAAGCGTGTCTGTGACAACAATTGTTTTTACTCCACCTTCAAAAGTGTACAATAATATCATTAACAATAAGACAAAAGTTGTTACCCAAAACGGAACACCTAAATCATCTAATAAAAATATTTGTAACACATTTACAACTAAATACAAACGAGCTGTAGCACCAATTCCTCTCGAAATAATAAAGAAAACCGAACCTATTTTATGTGCTTCGACATTGAAACGTTTTCCTAAATAAGTGTAAATAGAGGTTAAATTCATTCGATAATAGAGTGGAAGTAAAACGCCAGCTACAATAAAATAACCTAAGAAAAATCCGATTACCATCATGTAATACTCGAATCCGCCGTAGATATATTCAGATCCAGTTAGCTTTCCAACCGTTCCAGGAACAGAAATAAAGGTAACACCACTAAGACTTGTTCCAATCATTCCGAAAGCAACTAACCACCATTTACTTTTTTTATTTCCATTAAAAAAAGATTGATTGTCAGAATTTCGACTGGTGAAGTAAGAGATAACTAAAAGTCCTACAAAGTATACGATTACACAAAGTAGTAAAATTGTTGAGTTCATAATTTATTTAGTAAATAAGCCCAAATTTAATATTTTTGAGTTAAAGATGGTAGATTAATTATAAGAAGATAAAATTGTAAATTTGTCACCTATAATTTTTTGAACGAATGAATTACCCAAGCAAGGTTTTAGAGCGAGCTGTAGAAGAAATGTCAAATTTACCAGGAATAGGGAAGAGAACTGCTTTACGACTTGTTTTGCATATGCTAAATCGTCCTAAATCTCAAACAACTGCTTTGTCAGAAGCGCTTTCTCATTTGGTAAATGATGTTAAGTATTGTCAACATTGTCATACCATTTCTGATAATGAGGTTTGTGATATTTGTAATAATCCTTTACGAGATGAAACTACCATTTGTGTTGTTGAAGATGTTCGTGATGTAATGGCAATTGAAAATACTGGACAATTTAAAGGACAATATCACGTTTTAGGAGGAAAGATTTCTCCAATGGAAGGGATCGGTCCAGGACAGTTAAACATTCAAACCTTGGTAGATCGTGTGCAGAATGAGAATGTAAAAGAAATAATTTTTGCTTTAAGTTCGACAATGGAAGGTGATACAACCGTTTTCTATTTATATCGACAATTAAAGAATACTGAAATTATTTTTTCTGCGATTGCGAGAGGTCTTGGTGTTGGAGATGAATTAGAATATGCGGACGAAGCAACATTGGTTCGTTCTATTCAGCATCGAATACCATATTCCGAAAATAAATTTTAGAATGATTTTATCGATAGTTATTGTTAGTTATAATGCACCAAAACATCTAGAGCTTTGTCTTGACTCTTGTCAAGAAGCTTTAAAATATATAGACGGTGAAGTTATTGTAATTGATAATAATTCATCGGAAATAGATTTTACATTACTCAAATTAAAATTTTCCAACGTAAAGTTTTTACTTCAAAAAGAAAATTTTGGCTTTTCAAAAGCGAATAATATAGGCGTTGAAAATGCTTTAGGAGAATATATTTTGATTCTAAATCCTGATACGGTTATTCCTGAAAATTTATTTGATTCGTTAATTAAATTTCATCAATCCAAAGATAAAATAGGATTTATAGGGGTTAGAATGATGGATACAAATGGAAACTTTCATCCAGAATCTAAACGTAATATTCCAACAGCTAAAAACTCTTTTTCTAAATTGTTTAGTCGTTTTAATCATTCACAAAAAAATAATTATTACAAATTAGAAGTTGATGAATTTGATACCGCGCCTTGCGAAATTTTGGTAGGTGCTTTTATGTTTACGACGAAAAAGATTTATCAAGAAATTGGAGGTTTTGATCCACGTTATTTTATGTATGGAGAAGACATTGATTTGTCTTTTAGTGCAGAATTAGCAGGTTATAAAAATTATTATAAAGGAGATATCACGGTTTTACATTACAAAGGAGAGAGTACGAAACGAGATAAAAAATATTACAAGCATTTTTTTGAAGCAATGATGATTTTCTTGTCAAAATATTATCAAAAGAATTGGTTGAATTATCAGTTGTTACGTTCAGGTATTTTGATAAAATATGTCATGCAATTAGTTAAGTTTTCTCTAAAATCATCAACGAATAATTTGAAGGAACAAATAAGTATAGAAGAACTGTTTTGGATAAATAGAAATACAGATTTTACAACTTTATCACAATTAAATAAACATCTAGTTTTAGATGCTGATCTGTTTACTTATCAAGAAATTTTAGCTATTATTTCAGAAAATAATTCGCCTTTGGTTTCATTTTATATTCATCCAAAAAATAAAAATTATATCATTGGAGATGGTAAAATGATTGTAGAAATAGAATAAAAAAAGCTGAATCTTAATGACCAGCTTTTACAGTATCTTTTTTCTCAACTTTCGGAGTTTCTACAGTTTTTGTAGAATCTTTTACTTCCTCATGTTTTTCTTCAACAGCTTCTTCATGTTTTGCATGACCTTCGTGAGCAGCTTCAGACTTGTGGTGCATTTCTTCAGCAGTAGCTGGTTCGTGAACTACAGGAAGTACACCATGGTTTACACCTGCTTTAGAGTTACAAGATGTAGCAAATGCAGCAACAGCTACTAAAAGAATTAATTTTTTCATGACGTACAAAATTTATTGTATGAATATATTGTTATAATTGTTTTGACAAAATTAGTTAAAAACATTGAGTTCAACTAACTGATTTATTTCAATTGTGCAATTTTCTGAATTCCACCTTTTGTTTTATCTCCAACCTTTACATTGATTTCAGTATCAAGTGGTAAAAAGATATCTACTCGAGATCCGAATTTGATAAAGCCATATTCTTTACCAGCAACAGCTGTATCATTCTCTTTACTGTAGCAAACAATTCTTCTCGCAACAGCGCCTGCAATTTGTCTAAAAAGAACTTTTGTATGATCTGTATTTTCTACCACAACAGTTGTTCTTTCGTTTAGCTCTGATGATTTAGGATGAAATGCTACCAAAAATTTTCCTGGATGATATTTCGAATAAATAACTTTTCCATTCACAGGATAACGCGTTACATGTACATTAAGTGGCGTCATGAAAATAGATAATTGAATACATTTTTGATTCAAAAATTCACTTTCATATACTTCTTCTAATACAACTACTTTTCCATCTACCGGCGCAATAACACAATTTTCAGATGAATCTGATTCACGAATTGGATTTCTAAAAAACCAAACGACAAATCCATAAAGAATCCATAATGGTAAAGCGAATAAAAGACCATAAACAGGAAAAAAGTAATGTAATACTCCTGTAGCGATTGCAAATAAAATTAAGCAACCTATCAAAATTGCAGTTCCTTCTCTGTGAAGTTTCATAAAGTATATACTAATAAATAATATAAATAAATAAATGGTGTGACAAATATAAAACTATCTAATCGATCTAAAAAACCACCATGACCTGGAATTAAATTGCTACTGTCTTTTACATTGAAAAAACGTTTCAATTTAGATTCTGTTAAGTCACCTAAAGGTCCTAATGCAGCAACGATTAAACCTATAATCATCCAATTACCATGTAAGTTTTCTCCAAAATATTTCTGAATAAAAAATCCAGTTAATAAAGTGAAAATAATTCCACCAAAAAAGCCTTCCCAAGTTTTAGCTCCAGAAATTTTTGGTGCTAATTTGTGTTTTCCGATTAAGTTTCCTGTTAAATAAGCAAATGTATCACTGCACCAAAGTAATAAGAAAACAAAAAATACTTCGTAGTGCATTACTTTTTCACCTAAACTATAATCAAAACTTGGTAGAGTAAGTGCAATAGCGAAAGGAGCGATGATGTAGGTTAAACCTAAAGTAGTTTTACCAAAATCATTCAATAACTCGTTTGTTGATTTGAAAATAACATAAATACTAAAAACAAATAAAACAGGTATAATGAAATATAAACTTCGTAAATAAAAATAGTAGTGATTTGTAGTTTCAAAGGCTTGTAAAAACTCTTTCCCATAATATCCAAATACAACTAAAGCAGCTAAAAGTGAACCTAATTGATAAAGTTTATTGGTAAGATTGGTGATTTTAAAGAATTCGTACAAACAAAAAAGTCCAAAAACCATCATTAAAACGATTAAACCTTTTGGATGTATTGTTGTTCCGAAAAATATTACAAGTGCATAAATAAGTCCCGAAAATGCTCTAATTGCTAAATTTTTCATAGCTATTCTTCAACCAGTAACAAATAAATATTCTTCGCATTCTGTATATTAGGAAATTTGTGCATGTTTTTCCCTCGAATAGAAGTTATTTTAGATGGTAGGTTGTCTTTTTTTAATGTTCGTAATTTCTGTAATGCCGCTCCCACATTTTCTACTAATTGCGATGGGCGTGCATAGATAATAAAATTTGATGGAAAATCATCTATATTTCTTCCACAAGTTTGATGTGCAGATAACATAATACTTCCATCAAAGGCAATTAAGAACTCGCAACTAAGAAAACTAAGCGTGTAACGAGAATCGCAAGGATTAACTACAAACGGGATTTGATTAGTTGTTAACATCTCTTGAAGCTTTGGATCAAGACAAATTAACTCAGTTACATTTTCGTAATTGATAATTTCTTTTAAGTTCTGAAAAGCTTCTTGATTGTTATCGCAGAATAAAAAGTGACCACCACCAGCGTTGAAGTTTGTCGCAAAAACTTCATCCATAGAAATATTATCCTCAAAATAATTTGGATGAAATAAATCAATATGATTATCATCGTCTTTATTCTCAGATTTCTCTGTTGCTTTTTTAAGTAGGTTTTTAATTGCTTTCCACATGGGAACTTATGATTTTTGTACGGTTTAATACAATTTCAGTCTAAAGGTAATAATTTTTAACAATATAATAAGAAGTAAAAAAAAAATCGCCTTAATAAGGCGATTTTTTTGAAAAATTATATGTTTTTTGATTAAATATCGTTTCCAGATTCTGGTTGAATAACTTGTTCTGGTCCAGCTTCGATAGCTTCTTCTTGCTTCTCTTCAATCTGATCTAATTCGCTTACATATTTTCTTGGACCGAAAATTTCTTCTAAATCCTCTCTAAAAATAACTTCTTTTTCAATTAATTTCTGAGCCAATAAGTCAACTTTATCACGATTAATATGTAAGATATCTTTTGCTCTTACGTATTGCTCTTCAATCATTTTCTTAATTTCTTTGTCAATTACTTGAGCAGTTTGTTCTGAATATGGTTTACTGAATCCATACTCATTTTGTCCAGATGAATCGTAGTAAGAAACGTTTCCAATTTCTTTGTTAAGACCATAAATACTAATCATTGCATTAGCTTGTTTTGTCACTTTCTCCAAGTCGCTTAATGCACCTGTTGAAATATTACCAAAAACAACTTCTTCTGCAGCACGACCTCCCATTGTCATACACATTTCGTCTAACAATTGTTCTGTCGTTGTAATTTGTCTTTCTTCTGGCAAATACCAAGCGGCACCTAATGAGCGTCCACGAGGAACGATAGTTACTTTTACCAATGGCGCAGCGTGTTCTGTTAACCAACCAATTGTAGCGTGACCAGCTTCGTGATAAGCGATACGTTTTTTCTCAGAAGGTTTAATCACTTTACTTTTCTTCTCTAATCCACCAATAATACGGTCAACAGCATCTAAAAAGTCTTGTTTTTCTACGACTTCTTTGTTTTTACGAGCAGCAACTAAAGCCGCTTCATTACAAACATTGAAAATATCTGCACCAGAGAAACCTGGCGTTTGTTTTGCTAAAAATTCGATTTCAACATCTTCACCTAATTTTAATGGACGTAAGTGAACCGCGAAGATTTCTTTACGTTCGTTTAATTCAGGTAAATCAACGTGAATAATACGGTCAAAACGACCTGGACGCATCAATGCTTTATCCAATACATCAGCACGATTTGTTGCAGCAATCACAATTACGTTAGATTCTGTTCCAAAACCATCCATTTCTGTTAATAATTGGTTTAATGTATTTTCGCGTTCATCATTAGAACCTGTAAAATTTGATTTTCCACGTGCACGACCAATTGCATCAATCTCATCAATAAAAATAATTGAAGGAGATTTTTCTTTTGCATTTTTGAATAAGTCACGTACACGAGATGCACCAACTCCAACAAACATTTCTACGAAATCTGATCCTGATAATGAAAAGAAAGGCACTTTCGCTTCTCCAGCAACAGCTTTTGCTAATAAGGTTTTACCTGTACCTGGAGGTCCTACTAATAAGGCTCCTTTAGGGATACGTCCACCTAATTTTGTGAATTTTTCTGGGTGTTTCAAGAATTCAACAATTTCTTCTATTTCTTCTTTTGCACCTTCTAATCCAGCTACATCTTTGAAAGTTGTTTTGATATGATCATCACCTTCAAATAATTTTGCTTTTGATTTTCCGACAGAAAAAATTCCTCCGCCACCTCCAGCAGATCCTCCTCCGCCCATTCTTCTAAATAGTAGGAAGTAGATTAATCCGAAGAAAATTAAAGAGATGAAAAGATTCATAAATAATCCTCCAAAACCGCTTGAAACAAGCGTATTTAGTTTTGCGGTTTTATTTGGACTTTTTTCCACATTAGCGTAGAAATCTTTTTCAAAATTTCCTGCATCTGCTACATTAAATGTAAAGTTAGGAGCTCCATTTGCAAAAGGATTTAAAGTTTCGTTCGTTTTTTTGAACTTTTTAAATTCTTCAGTATTAAGGGCTGCATCCGTCAAATATACACTAACACGTCCTGTTTCTTTTTCTAAATCAGCTTCTTTTACGTAGCCTTTTTCTACATAAGTAAGGAATGTTGTGCGGTCAATATTTTTTGTTGTTCCGCCTACACCTCCAATATTATCAGAAAATAATAGAAAGGCAATCAGCAATAATCCTATGATAGCATAAATCCATGTAGGATTAAACCCCGAAGGTTTAAAATTATTTTTTTTCAATTTTTTTTGGTTTCAGTTATGATTAATATTCCATTTCGATACGTGTCTCTATGGCATCACCCCAAAGACTTTCGATATCGTAATATTCTCTGTATTCTTTCTGGAAGACATGGACAATGACATTTGTATAGTCTATCAAAACCCATTGATTATTTTGTGTACCTTCTACGTGAAAAGGTCTTTCAGACATTTCTGTTTTTACAGTTCTTTCTATTGAAGCTGCTATAGCACTAACTTGAGTGTTAGAATTACCTGTACAAACCACAAAGTATTGGCAAAATGCATTTTCAATTTCTCTAAGATCTAAAATTGTAATTTCTTCTCCTTTCACATTTGTAATTCCATCAACAATGCTATCTAGCAAGTCTTTTGTATATTGAGTATCTATCATCTTTTATTTTGTAATTCGCAAATTTAGTGAATCCTTATTAAAGTTTAAACTTTTTAAAATAACTTTAACCACTCTATAAAAATAGTAAAAAAAATGTATTTAATTAGTTTTGATTCTTTGCCTAATACGAACGAGTTCTTAATGGATTTGTCCAAAAAAGATGCCAATAGTTGGACTGTCATACATGCTAAAAATCAAACAAAAGGAAAAGGTTATGCAGGGAATGAATGGAAAGTTGTTGCAGGAGAAAATTTAACCTTTAGTTTTTTACTGAAAACGGATTATAGTTTTCAAGAATTAATTTATTTTAATCAATGGATTTCGAATGTTATTTGTCTATTTTTAAAACAATTTCACCCAAAATCTAACGTAAAATGGCCAAATGATATTATTTTGAACGATAAAAAGGTTTGTGGAATATTAATTGAAAATCATCGTTCCAATGGTGTAATGAATTCTGTGATAGGGATAGGAATTAATGTTAATCAAACTGATTTTAATCACTTGCCAAAAGCTACATCAATTCGAAAAATTACTGACAGAGAATATGACATCGAGGAAATTTTGGCAGATTTGATGCGGAAGTTCGAAATGGAGTATCCGGATTTAGAACAGAAAAATTTCGAAAAAATTCATCAAATTTATTTAGATAATCTTTTTAGAAAAGATGAGATTTCTAAATTTAAACTAGATGGAGTAGAAGTAGACGGAATTATTAGAGATGTAAATGATGCAGGAAATTTAGTAATTGAAATAAATAATGAATTGCGAGAATTTAAGCACAAAGAAATCGAACTTCTTTTTTAATCCTATTTAAAAGTTTATTTTTGTTACATGGAAGAATTCGTAGTTTTAGTTGATCAGGATGATCAAAAATTAGGATTGATGGAGAAACAACAAGCGCATATTGCTGGTATGTTACATCGCGCATTTTCTGTTTTTGTATTCAATTCGAAAGGAGAGTTGATGATTCAGCAACGAGCTGCAAGCAAATATCATTCGCCAACATTGTGGACCAATACGTGTTGTAGTCATCCGCGTGATAACGAAACATACAAAGAAGCGGCACACAGACGTTTGCAAGAAGAAATGGGATTTGATTGTGAATTAGAATATAAATTTAATTTTATTTACAAAGCACATCTAGAAAATGATTTGATAGAACATGAATTAGACCATGTGTTTATCGGAACATTTGATGAAGAACCAAAGCTAAATCCAGATGAAGTGATGGCGTATCGTTGGGTAGAATTAGATGATTTGAAAAAAGATATTGATAAAAATCCTCAGAATTATACAGCTTGGTTCAAAATAATTTTTGAACATTACGTTTCGTATATCGAAGAATAAAACTAAAAACAGATGAAAGTTACGGTCAACAGAAAAGCACATTTTAATGCTGCGCACCGATTGTTTAATAAAAATTGGAGCGATGAACAAAATTTTGAAGTTTTCGGAAAATGTTCTTACCCAAATTATCACGGACACAATTACGAAATTATTGTTGCAGTGAAAGGTGAAGTTGATCCAGAAACAGGATTTGTAATGAATTTGGACGAATTGCGAAAAATTATCGAAGTCGAAGTCGAAGATTATTTGGATCACAAAAATCTAAATGTAGATATCGAAGAATTTAAAGATGTAAATCCAACTGCAGAAAATATTGTGATTTTAATATGGAATAAAATTCGCGCAAAATTAGCCTCAGATTTAGAATTGAAAGTTACTTTATACGAAACTCCTCGTAATTTTGTAGAATATACTGGCGAATGAAAATAGGTGATCATGTACCAACTTTTTCGTTGGAAGATAACAAAGGAAATTGGTTTAATTCAGACGAGTTTTTATACAAAAAGTATTTTGTCTTATTCTTTTATCCGATGGATTTTACACCAATGTGTACCAAAGAAGTGTGTCAATTTCGAGATGTCAATGCAGATTTTAGTGAATTGGATACGGTTGTTGTAGGAATTAATGGACAATCAACATCTTCTCACGAAAAATTCTATACCAAACATCAACTTAATTTTCCGTTACTATCAGATAAAGGAGCGAAATTATCTAAACTGTTAGGAGTTAAAAAGAAATTTGGATTAATCACACCTCGCGAAACATTTGTCTTTAATAAACAAGGAAAATTAATTAAACATATCGTTTCTAATACAGCAGATCTGCATATAGAAGAAGCAATGAACGCAATAAAAAAAGACCAAGGGAATTAATTTTCTTGGTCTTTTTGTTTATATAATTTTTGTCTAATTATAGCACGGTAAATAAAAAAGATTGCCGTACCAATTCCCGAACTAATTAACATAGATTGCGTATCACTTTTGTCGAATAAATATTTTAGTCCAAACAAGACACAAAAAAATAGAACAGAATATATAATGTTTTGTTTCATCTGGTAAAAGTAATGATATTATTGAAGTTTACATTCCTCTAATTCTATTTGAAGCGATAATATTATTTTAATTAAACTTCGTTAATTCAGAAAAATTTTCTGAGATAATTGAACTGAGAAGTTGGATGAAATTTTCTAAATAAATATTATTCTGAGCTTGTTTTAGTTGTTGATTTTACTCTTTTCTGCACAAGAAAATATTTTTTAATTAAAATGGTATCTGTAAAACTTGAGCTATTGCCAATATATGTACTTGGATCTGATTCTATAATAATAATTTCTTCTGTCGGATTTATATTTTTTTTACTTAGAATTTTACTTTTCTCAGGATTGATGAAAATTTTAAAAATTGAAATAAATATTAAACATCCAAATAAAATATTAAGTGTTTTTTTATTGTTGATTTTAAATGAAATAAAATAATAAAAAATGAACAATAAAGTAGAAATAAAAATAAAAAGTACAATTTGATTTAAGAATTCTAACTTAAATTCCCAATTCTCAAAAGCAATTTTTTGAAATAATATAAATACAAAAAGTATTACAGCTAATCTTAATAATTTCATTTTTTTTAATTTATTAATGAAAATGAATTCAGTTTAAACAAAGTTGAGCAAAATCAATTGATTGGTCAATTAATAAATCTATTTTGATTTTAAGTTCCATTTAAGAAGCCTTTATTGTGTTTTGATTTTTGTTAGATAACATTTCTTCTTGTAATTTAGTGTCAGACATTAATACAATTTGAAAACTAGTTATTAAAATCGGAAAAACTATCTTGAATATAAGAATTCTAACTTTCTTTATTGTTTTATAATTTTCTATTTTATGATCAATAGGACTAAGTTTAAGAAATAAATTGAAAATTATTATTGAACTAGAAAAAAATAGAATAATAAAGGTAATTATTGGTTGATAAAATGATTGTAAATAAATATTAAGTCCAATAAATAAAAGTATTAATAGACAGATTAAACCAATTTTAATTTTAGAAATTGATTTATAAAAGTTTAAAATAATTAGAATATTTAAGCTAAGAATTATTAATATATTAGTTATATACATTTTTGTAAATTATTCGTTTAATTCATGAGAAGCTGATATGAATCCAGCTTGATAAGTTTTGCAAGACAAGAAAATAGTTGTCATACTGAGCTTGTTGAAGAGTTTTTTTTATTTTCTGATATAATAACCTTTTTCATTTGTTTTGTCATTTTTGATTATTAAAATATATCCAAGGCAATAAAGAGTTTCATCATTAGAAATATTCACATTTCTATTTAATGTATCTCCAACATGAAATCCATTTCTATATTTCCAATTCTGATTATTTATGTAAAGGTTGGAATTAAAAAATAGAAATGCGCTACATATAATTAGAAATGTAATTGCTAATGCTCTCTTTTTAGTCATAATTTCAACTCTCCAATTTTGATTAACTTTTCAGAAGTTGCCAATTGATTTGGATTTGTTCCAGGTTCATCTTGCGGAACTTTTTTTCCTTTTTTATGATAAAAATCTATCCAAAAATCATCAATAATTCCAGTTTCTTTATTCTTGAAATTCATAGGAATTAATTCAAAAACTTTATCATCACGAAAAGCTCTTTCTACAAAATCTGAACAATATAATTCGTCATCATTCAAAATATATAACCAATTATAAGGTTTTCCTAACATGGTTTTCGCTTTTACAATTGCATTCGGAATTGTTGATTGATATTCTTTTTTTAATCGATAAATAACAATTTGATTATTTTTTTTGGTTTGAGATGTATAAAAATGATGAATTTCTTCTCGTTGCGATCCTCCCATTGGTGCTGCGTGTAAAACGAAAATAGAATCAGAAGTTTTTTCGATCAAACCAATATGATCAAAATTTGTCTCATCATTTATTTTTGTAACTCTATTTATTGCACCAGAAAGCTCTTCGGTTTGCGCACCAACAAAGATCAAATCTCCATTTTGAATTTTTTTGATCGAGATATATTTTTTTTCTGTTGTGATTTTTGTCTTAGAACAACTATTCATTGTCAATGTAAATAGAACTAAAAAGATAGGAAATAAAATGAATATTTTTTTCATTCGGAATGAATTATTACTTTTAATCTACGAATTAACCAAAAAGATGGATTTTAAAAAAATTTTGACGATATCAATTGTCGTTTTATTGATTTTAGTTGGCATTGCAATTATTATTGGTAGTAATAAAGATCGACGAGTTTTCTTTGTAGAAAGCTTTAGCAAACCAATTGAAAATACGATTAATTCTCGTTTGGATAAAGATTATTCGTACGAAATTGTAAAAGTAAAAGGAGAAACAAATGATACAATTTTGATTATTCCTTGCGAAGGATGTCAGCCACTAAAGTTGACAGGAAAGATAAACGAAAAGTTTATGAACAAATTTGGCAAAGGAAAATCAATCATGCGTTTCGAGCCTTATAAAGCGACAGAAGGGAATTTAAAAATTATTCACAAAATTAGATAATCTTATCATTAAGAAATTTTCCTACGAATTATTTCCTTATTTTTGGGAGAATTATAAACTTATTCAAAGCAAACAAACAATGAAAGTAACTGCATTAAACCAAAAGCACAAAGATTTAGGTGCAAAAATGGTTCCTTTTGCTGGATATGAAATGCCAGTGCAATACGCAGGTGTTAACCAAGAGCACTTTGCTGTTCGCGAAAAAGTTGGTGTTTTTGATGTTTCTCACATGGGACAATTCTTTATTAAAGGAGAAAAAGCAACAGATTTATTACAGCATATTTTGACAAATGATGTAACGAAAGTTGCAATTGGTCAAGCACAATATAATGCAATGCCAAATGAAAAAGGAGGAATTGTAGATGATTTAATCATTTATAAAATGTCTGATGACGAATGGTTGGCAGTTGTAAATGCATCTAATATCGACAAAGATTGGGAATGGATGAACAAACACAATACGTTTGGAGCAGAGTTAACAAACAAATCTGATGAAATGTCGTTGTTAGCAATCCAAGGACCAAAAGCAATCGAAGCTATGCAACCATTAACGGATATTAATTTAGCAGAAATTCCTTTTTATCATTTTGCTGTAGGGAAATTCGCAGGCATTGATAACGTTATTATTTCAGCTACTGGTTATACTGGTTCTGGAGGTTTCGAAATATACTTTGCAAATGAAGCAGCAAACGAAATGTGGGACAAAGTAATGGAAGCTGGTAAATCTTATGATATAGAGCCTTGTGGTTTAGCTTCCCGCGATACGTTACGTTTAGAGAAGGGATATTGTTTATATGGAAATGATATCAACGACGAAACAACTCCTTTAGAAGCAGGTTTAGGTTGGGTAACTAAATTGGATACAAATTTTATTTCTTCTGATATTTTGAAAGCACAAAAAGAAGCTGGAGTAGAGAAGAAGTTAGTTGGTTTCAAAATGATTGAAAGAGGAATTCCTCGTCACGATTATAAAGTAGTTGACGACAACGAAAATACAATTGGTATAGTTACTTCAGGAACTCAATCGCCAATGTTGAAACAAGGAATTGGTTTAGCTTATGTAAACACAGATTTTGCAAAAGTTGGAACAACAATTAGAATTCAAATTCGTGATAAAAATATTTTAGCAGAAGTTGTTAAAACTCCTTTTGTTTAAAAAGATATTGATATATTAAATCATATATAGCTTCTGATCATTTCGGAAGCTTTTTTTATGAATTCATATTATTTGATACTTTTATGAGTGTCTTATTTAGATAAATTAAAAAATACTAATTAAAAAGTGTGAATCTAATAAAAATGTTAAGATTTATTAAAAATTATCTTAACATGATTTGCTTTTATATGATATATGTTATAGTTTTGAGTAAACAGTATTACTGATCAGTAGTATTCAATTAACACTAATTATGATTTTAAGGCTTCTCAAAAAGAAGCCTTTTTTTTATTTTAAAATTTCTGAGAATCTGCACTAGGTCCATAACTTGATGGAAGGGTAATTCCTAATAAACGATAATAAACACCTAATTGAGCACGATGATGTGTAATTTGATTTAACGCATGTCGAATCGCTTCGTATTTGGAATAATCCGCATAAATAGTTTCTCCAGCTACAATTTTCCAATTTTTATCTAAATCATTATCAGATGCATTTTCTAATGCATGTTTACCAGCTTGATAATCATTATTTAATTTTTGTACCAAGTCGTCAACCGAAGTATAATTTGTCGGTTTGTAATCTCCAGCAGCGAAATCTAATTTTTCTGTTGCTAAAATCAAAGCTGGCCAAGCAAATATTTCTACAATATGATTTGTCAAAGTTGTTATATCCATACTTTTTTCATGCGGTTTATAATCTGCTTTATCACTTGGAAATTTTGCTACAAATTCTTTCGTAATTTGATATTCGTTTTGCAATTCTGTTGCTAATAATTTTACTATTGTCATAATGTTCTGATTTGTAGTAAAAAGGTACAACATTTTGGTTTATAGATAAAAAAAAACAGCTTTACTAAATTGTAAAACTGTTTTATATTCTAAATATCGTCCGTATATAAATCGATAATAGGTCGAGGTTTTTTACGTTTAATTTGTGTTAACCAATAAACAAAAATACCTATTCCATTCCCAAAAATAATTACTGTGATCCAAATGAGACGATCATCACTTTTTATTAAATTCGGATTTTTTAAGGCATGTACAATAAAGTATACAAAGGAAATTACTCCAGTAAAAAAGCTCATCAAAACTAAAAAGATAAAAATGATAAGATTTCCCAATAAAGCACTCAAAAGCGATTTAGAGTTTCCTAAATGTCCAAGTTGCGCATCGAGCGTGCTGAACATTGAATAAAAAATTCCAAAATAACTTAACAAGCCTAATATAAATAAGGTGATTGGAACAATTGCCAAAGTAGCTTGTAGCTTTGGATTGTTCAAAAGAGAGGTTAAATCTCTGTCAATTAGTAGATTTTTCATCATTCGAAAAATAATCTTTTATTTTTTTTGCTTTAGATTTTCCTATACAATCGGTTAACTCTAACAAAGATGCATTTTTTATTCGTTCAACCGATTTAAATTTTGTTAATAATTCTTTAATTGTTTGCGGACCGATGCCTTCTATTTCTTCTAAAACCGAATTATAGGCATTTTTGCTGCGTCGATTTCGATGTCGAGTAATCCCAAATCGGTGCGATTCATCACGTACATGTTGAAGAACTTTTAAGGTCTCAGAGTTCTTGTCTAAATACAAAGGATATGGATCTTCTGGGTAATAAATTTCTTCCAAACGTTTTGCAATTCCAATTACGGATACTTTTCCACGTAAACCTAAACGATCAATTGATTTCAAAGCCGAACTTAATTGTCCTTTTCCACCATCAATCAAAATTAATTGTGGTAAAGATTCTCCTTCAGCTAAAATTCGAGAATATCGTCTTTCAATCACCTCTTCCATTGTTGCAAAGTCGTTGGGTCCTTCAACAGTTTTGACATTGAAAATACGATAATCTTTTTTGCTTGGTTTTCCATTTTTGAACACCACACAAGCTGAAACTGGATTGGTTCCTTGAATGTTAGAATTATCAAAACCTTCTATATGTCGAGGCTCTTCGGGTAATCGTAAATCAACTTTCATTTGATTCATGATGCGATTGGTATGACGATCTGGATCGACAATTTTGGTTTGTTTGAGCTGTTCTAAACGATAAATTCGTGTATTTTTTAACGATAAATCAACAATATGTTTTTTATCACCAATTTTTGGAACTGTTATTTTTCGGAACGGAATTTCTAAACTTAATTCGAATGGAACATAAATTTCTTTCGAAGTTAAATTAAATCGTTCCGAGAAATCAATAATTGCTCGTTCCAATAAATCTTCATCCGTTTCGTCCAATTTCTTTTTCCATTCTTCAGTATGCGATTGTATAATTGCACCATGATAAATTTTCATAAAATTGACGTAAGCATATTCTTCGTCCGAAGAAATCGAAAAAACATCAACATTGGTAATGGTAGGCGAAACAATTGTCGAACGAGATTGATAATTCTGTAACGCTTCGATTTTTTCTTTGATGATTTGCGCTTTTTCAAACTTCAAATCCGATGCATATTTTGTCATTTGATTGACCAAATATTGTTTTGCTTCGTTAAATTCACCTTTGATAATATTACGAATCGCCGAAATTTGCTCGTTGTATTCTTCCTCGGTTTGATAAGCTTCACAAGGCCCAAGACAATTACCAATATGGTATTCCAAACAAACTTTGAATTTATGATTTTCGATGTTTTTCTCGCTCAAATCATACGAACATGTTCTAACTTGATACAATTCTTTAATCAAACCCAATAAAATCTTCATGGTTTTGACATTAGAATATGGACCAAAATATTCAGAACCATCTTTTATAACGTTTCGAGTAGAAAATATACGAGGAAAACGTTCATTTTTGATACAAATCCAAGGATAAGTTTTGTCATCTCTTAATAGAATATTGTATCGAGGTTGATGTTCTTTAATTAAATTATTTTCCAACAACAACGCGTCATATTCAGAATTTACGTTTATGGTTTCAATATTATCAATATTGCTCACCAAAACACGCAATCGTTTCGAATCGTGTTGTTTATTGAAATACGAATTCACACGACGTTTCAGGTTTTTCGCTTTACCAATGTATAACAAATCTCCTTTTTTGTTATAATATTGATAAACACCTGGCGTTTCGGGTAAACTCGCTAATTTTAATTTTACATTTTCATTCATCAAAATACCTCTACAACATTTATTTTTTGCTGTTCATCATCAATATAAATCAAGATTTTTGTTTGAATTTTATAACCTAAATTATTGAAAAATTCAGCATATCTATTTACTTGAAAATGATGATCTAAATCGGGTTGACCAGTTTTATAATCGATAATTGAACAATTATTTTCAGAATCAATTACAACACGATCGGCTCTAAATATTTGTCCACTTTCATCGATAAAATCGCGTTCATTCAAAACCGTTAAACCTTCAGCAAAATATGGAACTAATTTAACATCTTGTAATAAGTTTTGCAAGGTTTTTTGAAGATGTTCTACATTTTCCACAGAAATTGTTCCGCGTTGTTTTTCACTTTCGATGATTTTTGGTAAATCATTTTGTGTAACAATTTGTGACAAAATGTTATGAACGGTATTTCCAAATTCAGTAAACTTTAATTTTTCTTGCGCTTTTTCTGAATTGGTGTTAATCACTAAACGAGTATTCCAATCCGAAGAATAAATTTTTAGTTCAGCCGAAGAATTTTCAATGACTTTTGGAGTTGAAATTCGTTCAGGAGAACCCTTTAGAATAACTTCATCCTCAGAAAAACCTTTACTGAAAACAAATTCATGTAAATAATTGGCAATATTTTTTGACTTTGATGATTCTTTTGGTTTTTGGGCAATCATATATAATTGCTCTTTTGCACGTGTTGTAGCAACATAAAGCGTATTAATTTCATCTAATTGAACCAAGTTTTCTTCTTCGTCAATCTTTGATTTTATCGCTTCATTTTTGATTGATTTTAATTCATTATTAATTCCAACATAAAACGTTTCGAACGGATTTTCTTCATCTTTTTGTAACGGAATCCAAATTTTAGAATTCTTACTTTGCCAATCCAAAAACGGTAAAATAACAACAGGAAATTCTAATCCTTTTGATTTATGAATTGTCATAATTTGAATCGCATCAACACCTTTTGGTGTTTTGATACTTGCTTTATCTTTGATCGTTGACCAAAATTCAAGAAAGGAATTAAGATCTGATTCATTTTTTGATGAATAATCTAAAATAACATCCAAAAAGCTGAGAATGTAAGCAGGTGAACGTTCTTGTAAATGTAACGTTCTAACCGCTTTTTCGGTGAAATCGTATAACGAAAGATTTTGATCTTGAATGAAATCTAAATCAATTGCAAGTGATTTTGTTAATTTTAAAAACTTTGGTAAATCTCCTTTTAATGCTTGTTCAACAGTAATTGTTAAATCATTCGTTTTGAATAATTCTAATTCGTAAGCGACCATTAGAAAGCGAATTTTGGATTGTTCGTCTTGCGGATTTGATGTTATTTTGAACAAAAATTCAATTAATTGTATTTCGAATGAATTTTTAAGTAACAATGCTTCATTTGAAATGACAACCAAATTATTTTCGGTCAAATATTTCGCCAACAAAATTCCTTGCGCATTACTACGAACCAAAATTGCAATATCACTTAACGAAAATCCATTTTCTCTGCAATCTTCTATTGTTTTAAGAACTAAATCTAAATTTTGTTCTTTAAACAAATCTTTCGAACGACCTTCTTGCTCAATAAAATTTATTTTGACAAAACCATCTTTTTGTTGATTGGTTAATTGTTTATTACCGATTTCGTATAAATACTGAAAACTTGGTAAATTAAGCTGAGGCGCAATAAACGAATACAAGTCATTGTTGAATTGAATAATATTTTCGTGACTTCGCCAGTTTTTTTCTAATTCTTCTACCTTGATATTTTCTTCTTCTTTTCGATCAATTAAATCAATCATTTGTGCTGGATTTCCTCCTCGCCAACGATAAATAGACTGTTTTACATCGCCAACCAACATAATTGTGTCAGATTGCGCACGCGCATTTTCAACCAATGGATTTAAATTGTTCCATTGTAAAGTCGAAGTGTCTTGAAATTCATCAATAAAATAATGATTGTAACGAGAACCAATTCGTTCGTAAATAAAATTGGCAGGTTGTTGTTGCAGATTTTTACTGATGATGGTATTGAATTCGTTTATTAATAAAACATTTGAATCTTTTTTGATTGAATCCAATGATTTTTCAACCTCATTAATCAACGAAATCGAAGAAATATTTTTCTGAATTGAGGTTAATAAAAGTAAGTGATCATTGATGTTTGCAGCTTTTTCGAACAAATCTTTCACTTGTGGAAAAATAGATTCGGCAGTTGCATCTTTCACCTTCGAAAGATAACCACCTTCTAAAACATCTTTTGTATTGGAATCGGTTGGTAAAATCAACCCAAAACCATCGAAATTTTTTAATTTTTGAAAGAAAGCAGCAATTCCACGACTTTTGCCTGGTAATTCGTTCACGGAAATTCCATTGTTTGCAAGCAATTCAAAAAACTCATTTCCGATTGTAATTAAACCATCTTTCAACGTTTTGATATCATCAAAAATAACTTTTCGGTAACGAATAAATTCGTCTAACGAAATATTTTTTAACTTTTCTAAATCTTGTAAATGTCGATCGTTCGAAATGTCAGAAGTATCAGAAGAAAGCGTTTTTCGGATATCCCACGATTTATTTTCGTCCATATTATCCAACGCAATTTTGATCATGGTTTGCGTTAGTTTTTCGTCTTCTCCAATTTTTGAATACAATAAATCAACCGATTCGTTGATGATTTCTGTGGTATTCATTTCGACATCAAAATTCATCGATAAACCTAAATCTTGCGCGAATGATTTCATCAAACGAAGATTGAATTTATCAATAGTTGAAATAGAAAATTTTGAATAATTATGAAGAATTGCAATCAGAATATTATACGCTTTTGTTTTGATAATTTCTGGCTTCATATTCAGCTCTGAAGCTAATTCGAGAATATACCGATCTTCTTTTGGATTAGGGTTATTAGCGATTTCTTCTAATGTTTCGATTATACGTTCTTTCATTTCACCAGCAGCTTTATTGGTGAATGTGATGGCTAAAATATGTTCGAAATGATAATCGCTTTCATTCGTCAATAACAACGAAAGAAATTCTTTTACCAACGTATAAGTTTTACCTGCACCAGCGGATGCATTGTAAATTTTGAAATCGCCTGCTTGTAACAAATTCTGAATTTTTAGGAAAGTTAAACAATCTTCTCAAAAGTAGAAAATCAGAATGCCAAAACATGACGTACTAAAAAAAGGAAACTCTATAGAGTTTCCTTTTTTAATATGTTTTTGAAAGAATGTAACGACTAATTAGAAAGTGTATTTAATTCCAAGTTTTACACCATTATCAACACCAGAATTTAATCCGAAGTTAAACTCATTTGATGCGTCACCATCTTTAGGTTTTACAGAAGACCATCCTAATAAACCAAAAGTTGCCTCTATAGACCAATTGTCAGATAGGTAGTAATCTAAACCTGGAGCTAATTGTACACCAATATTTGTGTATTTATATTCTATTGATGTTGTATTATTACCAATTGAATTTTCATTAGTAATTTTACCAAATCCAAATGGTACAGCTAATTCACCAAAAATAAAGAAATTGTTAGCAACATTCCAATATTTTCTAGCTAACGGTTTAACTATTAATAAATTTTCTTTTTGAGTGTTAACAATATTATTCGTGTTTTCAGTTTCAGTTTTGCTACCCTTGTAACCAACACCTAATCCTAATGCAATATCTTCTGAAATAAAAGTTCCTACTTGTGGAATAAAGCTATAAGATTGAACATTTCCTTCGTGTGATGAATTGAAACCAGCTTGTCCCATAATGAACCATCTTCCATCTAATGATACACTTTCTTTTTCTTGTGCATTAACATTTATTCCAAATGCTAATACGGTAGCTAATAAAATTAATTTTTTCATGAGAGTTAAATTTGTGGCAAATGTATATTGAGGTTAGTATTTTTTAAATGATATTTATCATTAAGTTAAACTTAAGTATTTAATAAACAGATAAAATAAAGTCGCTTAAATTTAAGCGACTTTATAAATATTCTTAAATAAATTAAAAACATTAATTCTTATCCTTTTTACGTTCTTCTTTTTGTAATTTTTCTAATGCCTTTATTTTCATTTTAGTAGTTTGTTCTTCACTTTTTAGTTCTTTCATTCGTTGATCTAATAGTTCAGATAATGGCTGATTTGTTTCATTAAATTCGTAATTAACAGTATATCCATTTTTTGGAAGAATTTTAATATTCATATCATTACCTTCATATTTTGAATCTACTTTTATATTTGTGATATTTTTTGGGAATTTTGATAAATCAAATTCTTTATTTTCAAGTGTTCCATTTTTAATTTTTGAAATATAAATTTTGTCTATATCAGAATTCTGTATTTTATGTTCTACACCATTTTTATCAGTATAAATTGATAATCCATTACGAAAAGTAATCTGGTTAGTAACCATTGACATTTTAGCAGAATTTGCTTTTTCGATATCTTTTTTTGAAACTTTTGGAATATCCTCTGCAGAGTTGAAAATTTTGATTATACTTGAATCTTTTTTGATGATTTCTATTAAACCTTCATTCTTCTTTACAAACATTTTATCAATATCCTTAGGATCTATTCTTTGTAAAACTTTTCCATCTGTTCCGTATAAAACTGTTGGAACCAAATCTTTTTTGAAAACGATATCTTTAATTTTGATAGAATCATTCAAGATGATATCTCCAGCATCATTTAAAATAATTTTGTTTTGAGGATTATTTTTTAAAATTTCTTTTAATTGATCTTTTGTAAGTACCTTTTCTATTTTAGGAGCAGTTTGATCTTGTTCGATTTTTTTTGAATTAAGAAGTGTATCTCCTAAATTATTTACTTGATCAAAAATAAGCTCAGCTTGTGATTGTACAGGTTTTTCTAAAGCTTGTTCTACTTTTTTAGCTTTTTTTTCTACTTCTTGTGCGAAAGATTTTTGAGAAAATAATACAAATGCACTCAATATAAAAGGTAATGATGCAAACGAAAGAATCTTTACTTTTCGTTTCGATGTATTTTTTGTCATCATAAGTAGGCGTTTTTTGGTTAGAATAAAATTGAAATTACTTGCCATCATTGATGGATTTTGTGTTGCAATACAATCTAAAATTTGATGTTGATAGGTCTTTAAATCAGAATTTCTTTTCAAAACATACTCATCTGCTAAAAACTCATGATTTAGTTTAATCGATTTTTTGTAGTAATAAATAAATGGATTGAACCAAAAAAGAATCTGAAAAACTTCAATTAATAAAATATCAAAGCTATGTTTCTGAATACAATGTGCTTTTTCGTGATCAATTAAATTTTGATGTAAATTTTCAAGTTGCTTTTTTGGGATAAAAATATACTTCCAAAAACTGTAAGGTTGATTTGAATCTAAATCGAGAATGTAAGTAATTTCTTGATCTTTGATTTTTTCTTCTGTTTTAATTTTAAACATTAATTCGTATAAATTGTAAATAAAACGTATTAAAAAAACAGCTCCAATTATAATATAAATCAGATTCAAAATATCTCCAAAATTAACACCTTCTTGTTGTTGCAATAATTCAGGATTTTGCATTAAAAAGGCTAAAAGTTCAGGTGAAATATTTGTTTCATTAGCTGTAATGGGCAAATCGATTTTGTACAAAGGTGCAATCAACGAAAACACTAACGAAAACAAAAGATAAAATCGATTGATTTTATACATGCTTTCGCGTTCCAAGAAAAGTTTATAAAAAGAATATAAAAATCCAGAACATAGAATAAATTTTATTAAAAAAGCAACCATAGGCTATTTCTTTTTACGGTCTATTTCATTATCAATGATGTCACGTAATTTTTCTAATTCCTCGACAGACATATTGTTTGATTTAGCAAAAAATGAAGCAAATTGACTTGTTGAATTATTAAAGAAATTATAAATCATTCCTTTTACTTCTTTAGAAAAATAATCATCTTTTTTTACCAAAGCGAAGTATCGACGCGAGTTTCCCATTTGCTCGTAATCAATATAACCTTTGTCGTGCATTCTTTTTAATAGAGTAGAAATTGTTGTGTTAGCAGGTTTTGGATCGTCATAGGAATCGATAATATCTTTTGCAAATACTTGTTTTCCACTCCAAATTACTTCCATCACTTCTTCCTCTCTTCTTGATAATTTAACTTTCATATCTACAACTGTAATTTAATTACTACAAATATAGAATTTAATTTAATTTGACCAACTTATTTTTGAATTATTTAACGACTTTGCACAAAAAAAGGAGCAAAAAGCTCCTTGATATTTTAAATTGAAATGATATTACATTTCGGCTAATTTGTATGCTACACCAACACTAAAATAAGTGTTTGTAATTTTGTAGTTGTCGTTCATTCCCTCTGGAAAAACATTGTTGATGTTTGACAAACCTTTTGTAAAACGAGCATTGATTTCTAATTCGTCTGTTACTTTGTAACCAGCTCCGAAGTTTAATCCGAAATCAAATGTTTTGAAATTGTCTGTTACTTTAACTTTTGTATCAGTTTTTCCTTCTTCACTTTTCGCTTTAGCAGAAACTAAGAAACCCAATTGTGGACCAAATTCAAGATTTAATCCATCCATAATTTCATAACGTCCCATCAATGGAATATTAATATTATGTGTGACAATTTTTGCTTTAGAGTTATCCGTAGTTTTTAAGCCAGCTCCTTGTTTAGAATACAATAACTCTGGTTGAAAACTTATTTGATCTGTTACTTTATAGTTGGCATATCCACCCACATAAAAGTCAGTTCTAAATTTAGTTTGATCATCATATAATTTTCTTGAGTCACCAGAAAGTGTAGAAAAATTAAGTCCTCCTTTTACTCCTAAATCAATTTGCGCGTTAGCTGCACTTAATCCACCGAAAAGTGCTATTCCTAAAATAAGTTTCTTCATTTTTTTATTACTTAAGTTTGAGTTATTTATATTTAATTCAAAAGTAAAGTTTTATTCATAGATAAAAGATTGATTTGTTCTTTCAAAAATCAATAACGCTTTTTGATTCACAATTTCTGTGCCTTTTTTGTTAAAAATTGATAAAATTTTAAGATTTACAAAATATCATTTAAATATTCTAAAATAATTTTAGTCGCATTTGGTGAATTTTGAACAAAATCTCCAGCTTTTTTTCCACTTTCTTTTCGGAAATTTTCATCATTCATCAAACGATTCATTATTTCATTAAATTCAATTTGATTCGAAATAGAAAATCCTCCGCCAACTTCAATTAAATCCACAGCTTCTTGAAATTTCTTATATTTTGGTCCAAAAACTACCGGATTACCAAAAGTAACAGCTTCTAATGTATTGTGAATTCCCGCTCCAAAACCACCTCCAATATAGGTGATATCTGCGTACGAATATACCTTAGACAAAATACCAATTGTGTTAAGAATAAAAATTTTTGAATCAATTAATTCTTGTGTAGAAGTTTTTTCAAAATCTGAATATTTTACCGATTTTTGATTGATTTTAGTTAAAAAAGAATTGATTTCAGTTTCATTCAAATTATGAGGTGCAAAAAGAATTTTCCAATTATCATTTAATTTTTGATTGATCAATTCAATAAATAATTCTTCGTCTTTTGGCCATGAACTTCCAACGACAATTAATTTCGAATTCCCTTTGAAATTCTCCATAAAATCTAAACGATTATCTTGATGAACAATCTGTTTTACACGATCAAATCTCGTATCACCTGCAATTGTATTTTGAGTAATTTGAATAGAATCTAATAAATTTTTAGATTTTTGGTTTTGAACAAAAAAGTGATTGATTAAACTTAACTTTTTAGCAAACCAATTATTTCCACCCTTTTTGAAAAAGTTTTGACTTTCTCTAAAGATAGAAGAAACTACGATTGTAGGAATGTTGTGCTGATGTAAAGCTGAAATTAAATTGAACCAATATTCATATTTTACTAAGATCAAAATCTCAGGATCTAAAATCTGTATTAGTTTCTCTGCATTAGATTTTGTGTCCAATGGCAAATAGAAAATCAAATCTGCGCCTTGATAATTTTTTCTAATTTCATAGCCTGAAGGTGAGAAAAATGAAACCGCAATTTTATGCAAAGGATATTTTTCTTTTAGTGCTTCTATAACAGGTCGACCTTGTTCAAACTCTCCTAAAGATGAACAATGTACCCATAGAACTTTATCGGTTTTAGAAATTTTAGAAGCTATTTTTTCTTCCCAATTTTTGCGACCGTTTACCCAAAGTTTTGCCTTTTCATTAAAATTCGATGCCAATTTTAGCGCCATTCCGTACGCCTTGATTGATGTGTTATAAAATCCTTGCACAATGTTGCAAAGTTAAAAATTTAGAATGAGCTTTTTTTGTACATTTGTTGTAATAATAACGACTTTTTAAAGTTGTAGATTTTGAAAGATTCATTAAGTTATGAAAAAAATACAAATGGTTGACTTACAAAGTCAATATCAAAAAATAAAAGGTGACGTTGATGCGGCAATTATGAATGTTTTAGATTCGGCTGCTTTTATTAATGGACCAGAAGTAAAACAATTCGAAACTGAATTACAAGAATATCTTAACGTAAAACATGTTATTCCTTGTGGAAACGGAACTGACGCTTTACAAATTGCTTTGATGGCTTTAGGTTTAGAACCAGGTGATGAGGTAATTACTGCTGATTTTACATTTGCTGCAACTGTTGAAGTAATTGATTTATTAAAATTAAATTCAATTTTAGTAGATGTTGATTATGATACATTTACAATTGATACTGAAAAATTGAAAGCTGCAATTACCCCAAAAACAAAAGCAATTATTCCAGTTCATTTATTTGGTCAATGTGCAAATCTGGACGAAATTATGGCTATTGCAAAAGAGCATAATTTATATGTTGTAGAAGATACAGCGCAAGCAATTGGAGCAGATTATAAAGGTCAAAAAGCAGGTACAATTGGTCATATTGGTTGTACATCTTTCTTCCCTTCTAAAAACTTAGGTTGTTACGGAGATGGTGGAGCAATTTTTACAAATGATGATGATATTGCACATCGTTTACGTGGAATTGTAAATCACGGAATGTACAAACGTTATTATCATGATGAAGTAGGTGTAAATTCTCGTTTAGATTCTGTTCAAGCTGCAGTTTTACGTCGTAAATTACCTTTATTAAATGATTATAACGCAGCTCGTAACAAAGCAGCAGCTTATTATTCAGAAGCTTTCAAAGATATTGATGCTTTATTAACTCCAGTAAAAGGTAAAGATACAACACATGTTTTTCATCAATATACTTTACGTGTAACAAATGGAAAACGTAATGAGTTACAAGCTTTCTTAACAGAAAAAGAAATTCCTGCAATGATTTATTATCCAGTTCCTTTACGTAAACAAAAAGCATATGATAACGGACATTATAATGATGCAGATTTCCCTAATACGAATAAATTGGTAGAAGAAGTAATGTCTTTACCAATGCATACAGAATTAGATGAAGAGCAATTAGCTTATATAACATCTGCTGTTCGCGAATTTTTTGGAAAATAATTTATCCTAAAAATAACCTAAAAAGCTTCTGATTAGTTTCAGAAGCTTTTTTATTTTCCTAAATTTGATTTCACTATAAAAACTAAGAATTAAAATGAGTAAAATTTTAGTAACTGGCGGTTTGGGTTACATTGGCTCGCACACAGTTGTAGCTTTACAAAATGCAGGTTATGAAGTTGTGATTATAGACGATTTGTCGAATACCGAAATTGGTGTTTTAGATCGTATTACTTCTATTACAGGTACAAAACCAAACTACTTCGAAATCGATTTAAAAAATCAAGAAAAGGTAAACGAGTTTTTTAAAACAAATAAAATAGACGGAATTATCAATTTTGCGGCGCATAAAGCAGTGGGTGAATCTGTTGAAAAACCGTTGATGTATTACCGCAATAATCTTTTAGGATTAATCAATCTTTTAGATGCAATGAAAGATTTTGATGCAGATAATATTATTTTTAGTTCTTCTTGTACGGTATATGGACAAGCAGATAAAATGCCAATTGATGAGCAAACGCCTTTAAAGAAACCTGAATCTCCTTATGGTAAAACAAAACAAATGGGAGAGGAAATTTTAGAAGATTTTTCTTCAGCTTTTGATAAAAATGTAATTTGTTTACGTTATTTCAATCCAGTAGGTGCGCATCCAACAGCTAAAATTGGAGAATTGCCAAAAGGAATTCCGAATAATTTGATTCCATATGTAACGCAAACAGCTGCAGGAATTAGAGAAGCTTTATCTGTTTGGGGAGATGATTATCCTACACGTGATGGAACGGCAATTAGAGATTATATTGATGTAAATGACTTAGCTGATGCGCATGTAAAAGCGGTGACAAGATTAATCGAAAATAAAAACAAATCGAAATTAGAGTTTTTTAACCTTGGTACAGGAACAGGTTCTACGGTGTTAGAAGTTGTAAATGCGTTTGAGGAAGCAAATCATCTAAAATTAAATTACCAAATAAAAGAGCGTCGCGCGGGTGATATTATCGAAGCTTATGCAGATAATTCGTTTGCAGAGAAAGAATTGGGTTGGAAACCAGAAATTCAGTTAGCTGAAAGTATGCGTACAGCTTGGGAATGGCAAAAAAGTTTAGAAAAATAAAATATGATTCAGTTACCAACAGCAGGTTTATTGGTTATTAATGATAATAGGCTATTGCTTACATTTAGTAAAAATAAAAAAGCGTGGTATTTGCCAGGAGGTAAAATAGATGAAGGTGAAACATCTGAATCTGGTTTGATTAGAGAGATTAAAGAGGAATTGAATGTTAATCTTGATAATGAAAAATTAAGATTCTTTTGTCATATTACGGCTGAAGCTTACGGAGAACAAAATTTGTTGATGGAACAGGATTGTTTTTTGTATGATTTGAAAGAAGATATAAAGCCAACAAATGAAATTGAAGCTGTAAACTATTTTAGTTTCGAAGAGTATTTGAACGAAGAAATTCAAGTAATTGGTGTTCTCAAGGTTTATGAAGAGCTTAAGAAAAATCAATTGATATATTAAATGAAAAAGCCCAATAAAATTACTTATTGGGCTTTTTTTGTATTGATTATTTTATCTTTTTCAAAATATATTTGTCTTTTAGATTTCCAGAAATTTCTTTTCCTTGTTGATCCAAAACTTTCAATCTATTTTCTTCAACTTTTAATACTAAAGGGCTTACATTCGAATTTAAGTGCAATACATTTCCTGAAGCGTCCCATTTATAAAAACCTTCGTCTTGGTAAACGGTTTCTTTTCCTAAATATTCTTGTTCAATAAAAAAGTTTCCATCTTTCTTTATCTCAACACTATATTTTATTCCTTCGCAATCGGCACAAGGTAAAGTTCCCTCATATTTTCCAGTCCAGTCCAAAGAATTTTTAGCATTGTGATCTGTTATTGCAATGATTGCAGGTATAGCATTATCGACACTATTATTTTTTTGTTCTTGTTGAACACCTTTTGACTGACAAGAGAATAATATGAATGAAGCGAAAACACTCGCAAATATAGATTTTTTCATAAATTAATTTTATGATATTTTTAACAACAAATTTGATACCAAATTACGGGTATATTTTTCTAACTTTCAACTAAAATTTTATAAAATGTTTTACTCTAAAAAAATACAAACTCCTTTGGGAGAAATGCTTGCGATTAAATCAGAAAAAGGACTTTGTATGTTAGAGTTTTTTGATGGAAAATCGACAGAAAAACAACTAAAAGAAATTGAAAATTTAGGGGAAATCATCCCAAAAGAAGAAGATGATATTTTGAATCGTTTGGAAAATGAATTGAATGATTATTTTGATGGAAATTTAAAAGAATTTACAATTCCACTTGATTTGATAGGAACTGATTTTCAGAAAAAAGTTTGGAACGAGTTAATAAAAATTCCGTTTGGTGAAACACGATCATATAAAGATCAATCTATAGCAGTTGGAGATTTATTAGCTATTCGTGCAGTTGCAAATGCAAATGGTAAAAATAAAATAGCGATTGTCGTACCTTGTCATCGTGTAATTGGTTCGGATGGCTCTTTGACTGGCTATGCAGGAGGTAAAAAACGAAAACAATTTTTGTTAGAATTAGAATCAACTCAGTTGAATTTATTCTAAATCATAATCCCGATAATTAATTATCGGGATTATGATTTTTTGAGGTTATATTATTTCTTAATCAAAACATATTTATCAGCTAAGGGACCTTTCATTTCTTCGCCTTCTTCAGATAAAACAATTAATTTATTTTCTCCAACTTTATAAAAAAATCTGTTTTTGTCTTTTGTGTCTAAATACAAAGCGTTGTTGTCAGCTGTCCATTTAATGTATCCTTCATTTTCAAATTTTTTATTTTGCTTCAAATATTGAGTAGTAATTTTAATAGATTCATCTTTATTTAATGTAACTGTGGTTTTTATTCCAGCACAATTAGAACATGGTAAAATACCTTCGTAGGTTCCAACCCAATCAAGTGTTGTTTTTGCACTATTGGTGTTTGTTTTTCCGATATTATACAAATTATTGGAAGAGTTTTCATTAGAATCGTAAATGCTTCTCTCATTTGTAGAAAACTTCATATCATTGTTAGTATTACAACTAACGATAGTTAGAAAAAATAATAGAGTAAGAATAATTGATTTTTTCATCTTTTTATAGGTTAGAGTATTCTTGTTAATCCAAAAAATATTCCAAAAAATGTTAAAGATGATAATTTTATTCAGTTTACTAATCGAAACATAATCTATTATTTCGGATGTAATATCTTCCAAAAAATCTTTGTAAATTAGCCAATCAGAAAAGTAATGTATGAGTGTTGAGCTATTACCAGATGGAAGAGTAAAAAAACCTGAATGGTTACGTGTAAAATTACCTACAGGGAAAAAACATCGTGAATTAAGAGGTTTAGTTGATAAATATAAATTAAACACCATTTGCCAAAGTGGAAGTTGTCCAAATATGGGTGAATGTTGGGGTGAAGGAACTGCAACATTTATGATTTTGGGAAATGTGTGTACACGTTCTTGTGGTTTTTGTGGTGTAAAAACTGGCCGTCCAGATCAAGTGGATTGGGCAGAACCTGAAAAAGTAGCGCGTTCTATTAAATTGATGCAGATTAAACATGCAGTTTTAACTTCTGTTGATCGTGACGATTTAAAAGATATGGGATCTATTATTTGGGCAGAGACAATTCATGCAGTTCGTAGAATTAGTCCAGGAACAACAATGGAAACATTGATTCCAGATTTTCAAGGTATTGAAAAACATATCGATCGTATTGTAGAAGCTGGACCAGAAGTTTTATCACATAATATGGAAACTGTTCGTCGTTTGACGCGCGAAGTTCGTATTCAAGCAAAATATGATCGTTCGTTAGAAGTTTTACGTTATGCAAAAGAAGCTGGACAGCGTCGTACAAAAACTGGAATTATGCTTGGTTTAGGTGAGTTCGAAGATGAGGTTTTTGAAACAATTCAGGAAGTAGCAGATGCAAATGTAGATGTCATTACAATTGGACAATATTTACAACCAACAAAAAAACATTTGCCTTTAAAGGAATTTATTACACCAGAACAATTCAAAAAATACGAAGATTTTGCTCGTGGATTAGGATTCCGTCATGTAGAATCTGGACCATTGGTTCGTTCTTCTTACCATGCTGAGAAACATATTTTATAAAAATAAATAGAACTATAATAGTTAGAAAGAGTTACAATTTTTTGTAACTCTTTTTTTATTATATTTAAATAATAATCAATTTAATATGAAACAATTTTTAACACTACTTATTCTTCTTTCAAGTTTTGCGCAAGCTCAAGTTTATGAAGTTCTTGTAGAAACCAAGTATAATCCAGAATATACGGCAGAATATTTAGTAAAATTTTATGAAGACATAAAAGATCCTGAAACGAGGAAATGGTATATAGAACAACATACAAATGCAAAACCGATTGAATTTAAAATTTATTTTTCAAAAACAGAGTTAAACACAATTGAACAAGAAAAAATTGACAATCAACAAGGGATTCAAGGTGAAGTCAAGAATTACCCTCCTGGTTTGATATATGGTCTTACTTATTCTAATCTCGTAAAAGGAGAAAACTATAGAAAAGTTGATCTTTATGGAAAAAACTACATTGTTAAATCTCCTTTAGAAGAATTGGATTGGACATATACCGATGAAACAAAAGAAATTCTTGGTTACAAAACATACAAAGCAACGGCTAAATACAATAATTATAATGTAGAAGCTTGGTTTACCAAAGAAATTGATTCGAATTTCATGCCAATATTAGTAAAACCGATTGAAGGTTTTGTGTTAGAAATGAATATTTTTCTTAAAGCAGAAAATGTTGGTAAAGTGAATAATTACATTAAAGTACTTAAGATTAATAAAAATGCTAAAAAGTATAAGTTTAAAAATCCAATAATAGAAACTAGCAAAAAAGATAATGTTGTAACGCCTCAAGAATTTCAAAAACTTGAAGAAGAAGCAAATTGTAAACGAAGCGAAATGTATAATAACAATAATGGTGTAGATAAATCAAATTAACTATGAAAAAACTATTAACCTTAATCATCATCATTTCAAGTTTTGCAAAAGCGCAGTTTTATGAAATAACGTACGAAACACAAGTTCAAACGCATTACAATGAAGAAGGATTAAAATGGTTTGAAGAAGCAGTTGGTGGTGATAAGCAGCAAATCAAGAAAATGATTGAGATGAATCAAAATCCACCAAAGGAAACATTTAAGTTTATTTACAATGAATCGTTAAGTAAATCGGAACATATTCGTCGTATAAATAATAATCAAGATAATGAATCTATGATTTCTAAAGTACCAATGAATATGGGAGGGATTGTTGTAAATGATTATAAATTGAATCAATTCTCATATGAAATAGATGTTTATGGTAAAAATTATTTAGTTAAAGATAATTTAATACCGATTAATATTACTGATACAGGAAAAACAAAGGATATAATTGGATTTAAAGCTTATGAAGCGAAAGGTAAATTAAATGATATTGATATAATTGTTTGGTACACAAAAGATATTCCATATTTATATACACCAGATATTTATTCGACTTCAAAGGGTTTTATTTTAGAATTGCATTATAAATTAAATTTTGATAATTCGGAAATGATTAACTCGTGGATAGCAATTGCTAAAAAGGAATCTAAGAAATCGCCGAAAATAAGTTTACCCAAAAAAGGAATTGAGGTAAAAGCAAATCAAATTGATGCAATTTATGATGAAGCCAATAATAAAATGAATGAATTGAGAAATAATAGCGAAGGCGTAGACAAAAAATAATTAACCATGAAAAAACTGTTAACATTAATCATCCTTATTTCAAGTTTTGCGCAAGCCCAGTTTTATGAAATAGAATATGAAACGCATGTAAGTTATATTAACAATGAAAAAGGAATTGAAGAGTTACAAAAATCTCAACCGAGTGTAAGTGAGCGCAACAAAATTATCGAAGGCAATGCAAATCCTCCAAAAGAGTATTTTACATTTATTTTTAATGATAAGGAAGCAAATGTAAATTACGTAAAAAAAGTGAACAACGGACAGGGTGAGATAGCTAGATTTATAATGATTCCTCCAAATCTTAATACAAATTATAGTTATTACGATTACGAAAAAGGAACGTATTTAGAAGAAAGGGATATGTACGGGAGAAAATTTATTCTCGAAAATAATTTCAAACCATTAGAGTTTAAAGATTCTGGAAATACAAAAACTATTTTAGGATATACAGCAAAAGAATCAATTTATACCAAAGATAATTTAAAGATTACGGTTTGGTATGTTCCTGATTTTAAAAAGAATTATAATTTAGATGTTTACACGGGAGTAAATGGTTTGGTTTTGGAAGAATTAATTAATGAAACTTTTGAAAAAGGTGAACGAATCGTCAAAATTAATGCTCAAAAAATTAAAGAAATTAAAAAAGCTAAAATCGTAAAACCAACAAAAGGTGAAAAAGTAACAAATAAGGAATATACAGATATTTTACGCGAAACAAATCGTAAACGAGACGAATTATACGAACAATCTCAAGGTAACGGAATTGACAAAAAATAAATAAAACCGTCAGTTCGAGTGAAATTCTTTTAGAATTTTGTATCGAGAACAAGGTTTTTAAATTTTATATTAATATCAAACTTGCTTAACTTTAAGCAAGTTTTTTTATACCATGCAAACAAAAGCAACTTTATTAACAATTGGAGACGAAATATTAATTGGTCAAATTGTAGATACTAATTCGGCATTTATTGCACAAGAATTAAATAAAATAGGAATTGAAGTTGAAGAAATTATTTCTGTAAAAGACGAATTACAACATATAATTGAAGCCTTTCAACGAGGCGTATCGAAATCAGAAATTGTAATTGTTACAGGAGGTTTAGGGCCAACAAAAGACGATAAAACAAAGTCTGCTTTGTGTCAATTTTTAAATTGCGGTTTAATTCGAGAAGAAAAAGTAATTGAAAATATTGTTCAATTATTTGCTGCTAGAGGTTATACGAAAGAGTTAAATAATTTGAATCAAGATCAAGCTTTAATTCCAGAAAAATCAACATTTATTCAGAATAAATACGGAACGGCGCCTTGTCTTTGGACAAATATTGACAACAAAATTATCATCAATTTACCTGGCGTTCCATTCGAAATGAAAGGTTTGATGCGTGATGAAATCGTACCACGATTAAAAAGTCAATTTAATTCAGATACAATCATTCATCGTGATATTTTGGTCAGTGGAATTCCAGAAAGTGATTTAGCAATTTTGCTCGAAGATTGGGAGAATCAATTACCAGATTTTATTCATTTGGCGTATTTACCGAATCGTACTTCGATTGATTTACGTTTTTCTGCTTCTGGAAATGATGAGGTTTTTTTAAGAAATGAAATTCAGCATCAGATTGATAAATTTAAATCAATTGCGGGGGAGTTTTTAATTTCAGAAAATTCAGGAAAAGCGCAGCAAGTTTTAGGTGATTTTTTAAAACAAAAGAATCTAACAATTTCTACAGCAGAAAGTTGTACAGGCGGAAATATTTCAACCTTAATTACTTCTGTTTCGGGAAGTTCTTCTTATTTTATTGGCAGTATTGTTTCTTATGCAACTTCTGTTAAAACTTCTGTTTTAGACGTTAATCAAAAAGATATTGATCAGTATTCGGTTGTTTCAGAACAAGTAGCAGAACAAATGGCTTTAGGAGCTTGTAATGTTTTAAATTCTAATCTTTCTATTTCTACAACAGGCGTTGCGGGACCGAACAGAGGAGAAGATGGAAAAGAAGTTGGAACAGTTTGGATTTCTGTAACGAATGGAGAAAAAGCCTTGAATAAAAAGTGTTTTTATCCTTATTTGGATCGTGAAGACTTTATCAAAATTGTTTCGAATAATGCATTGAACTTGGCAATAGAATTTGTGAGAGAGGAGTGTTAAAATAATTACTCTTGGATAAACTCAAAGTGATATGAAAAGATTATAAATAATACTGTGGTCATTCTGAGCCTGTCGAAGAATAAAACTTTGTTTATGAGAAAAATATATTATGTCTATATTATATAGTGTTCAGACAATTCGTATTATGTAGGAGTGACAAATAATCTCCAAAAAAGAATTAATGAGCATAACGACGGAATAAATCCTATGAGTTATACTTTTTCGAGAAGACCAATTAAATTAGTTTTTAATGAAGAATTTTTAGACATAAACCATGCAATAATTTTTGAGAAAAAACTGAAAGGTTGGAGTAGAGCTAAAAAGGAAGCTTTAATTAATAATAGATTTGAAGATTTATCTTTATTATCAAAAAATAGAAAAGACTCTTCGACAGGCTCAGAGTGACACGGGACTTTTTATTTTGTACTTTTTTAATGTCATATAATTTAGTAAAAATATTTAAATATTTCCTGAAATACATTTAGTCTATTTATTTAATAGAGTTTATATTTGTCGCAAATTTTGTTCAAATGTTTAAAAAAATAGCAAGCAATACTTTATTTAGGTTGCTTTTGGGTGTAATTATTGGATTAGTAGGAGGGAATTATTTAAATGAAGCAACAATTCAGGTTGTTTTATCATTAAAATATTTTACAGGACAATTAATTTTCTTTTTAGTTCCGTTAATTGTAATTGGTTTTATTGTTTCATCTATCACAAAACTAAATGAAGGTTCAGCTAAAATTGTAGGTTTTTCGTTATTGATTGCTTATTTATCATCAATTGGAGCAGGTTTGTTTTCAATGTTGGCAGGTTATCAAATCATTCCAAATTTATCAGTTCCAACTTCAGTAGATTCATTACGAGAAGTTCCAAAAATACTATTTCAATTAGATATTCCGCCAATTTTTTCAGTGATGACAGCGTTGATTATTTCGTTGATGTTGGGAATGGGAATTTTAATTACGAAAGCCAAAGAATTGGAAAAGATATTCGATCAATTCAAAGATATTGTGATCCTCTTGGTGAATAAAGTTTTGATTCCGATTTTACCATTTTTCATTGCAGCAAATTTTGCAATTTTGAGTTATGAAGGTTCTATTGAAAAACAATTACCTGTTTTCCTAAAAGTAATTTTGATTGTAATTGTTGGTCATTTTCTATGGATGACGTTGATGTATACAATTGCAGGTTTTTATCACAAGACAAATCCTTTTAAGCTTTTGAAATATTATCCGCCAGTATATTTAACAGCAGTCGGAACTATGTCTTCTGCGGCATCTTTGGGTGTTGCGGTAAAAGCAGTGAATGATAGTAAAGTAATCAAACCAACAATCTCGAACTTTACAATTCCATTTTTCTCAAATACGCATTTGTGTGGATCAGTTTTAACCGAAGTTTTCTTTGTAATGACAGTTTCGCAAGTTTTATATGGGCAAATTCCTGATTTAGGAACAATGGTAACTTTTGTTTTACTATTAGGCGTTTTTGCTGTTGGTGCACCTGGAGTTCCGGGTGGAACAGTTGTCGCTTCGTTAGGATTAATATCTAATGTTTTAGGATTTGATGAAGCTGGCGTCGCTTTAATCTTGACTATTTTTGCATTGCAGGATAGTTTTGGAACAGCTTGTAATATCACAACTGATGGCGCATTGAGTATGATTGTAGACAAATATGCAGAAGATGTGAAAGCATAAAAAAATCACTTCATTATGAAGTGATTTTTTGTTTTATTTTCTACGTTTACGATTATTATTCTTCGGTTTCGTATCTTTTTTCGGTTTAAAACCTGTATTTGTTTTTTTGAAATTATTGTTGCTATTCGCATCAGGTAATTTGTAAAACTCTTTTGGTGTTTTAATTACGGTAACATAATTGCCAATTAATTTCTCAATATTTGCTAAATCACCTCTCTCATCAGCAGCACATAAAGAAATAGCTTTTCCTTCTCGTCCAGCTCTACCAGTACGTCCAATTCGGTGAACGTATGTTTCAGGAACATTAGGTAATTCATAATTCACAACGTAAGGTAATTGATCAATGTCAATTCCTCGCGCAGCAATATCGGTTGCAATTAGTACTTTTAATTTTTCTTCTTTGAAATTAGTTAAAGCTTTTTGACGTGCATTTTGAGATTTATCACCGTGAATTGCAGCAGAAGGAATACCAACTTTTTCTAAATGTCTAACCAAACGATTTGCACCGTGTTTTGTACGTGTAAAAATTAACGTACGATCTTCTGGATGTTCGTTTAAGATATTGACCAAAAGTTTTACTTTCATATCCTTGTCAACATGGTAAACAAATTGCTCAACAGTTTCGGCAGTCGAAGAAACAGGTGTAACACTTACTTCTTTTGGACGATTTAAAACGGAATGAGAAAATTTACGAATTGATTTTGGCATAGTAGCCGAGAAAAATAAAGATTGTCTCTGTTTTGGAATGATTTCGATAATCTTTTTGATTTCGTGTACAAATCCCATGTCTAACATTCGGTCAGCTTCATCTAAAACAAAAATCTCAATTTGATTGATTTTAAGATGTCCTTGTCCAATTAAATCTAATAAGCGTCCAGGCGTAGCAATTAATATATCAATACCATTTTTTATAGCATCGATTTGAGGATTTTGATTAACACCTCCAAAAATAGCGATATGTTTTAAAGGTAAATGTTTTCCATATAATTTGAAACTATCATTGATTTGAATTGCCAATTCTCGCGTAGGAGTTAAGATTAATGTTCTAACTTTTTTTCCTTTGCTTGGTGTATTAGTTAGGTTTTGTAGAATAGGAATCGCAAACGAAGCTGTTTTTCCTGTTCCTGTTTGTGCGCAACCAATAATATCGTTTCCTTCTAAGACAAGTGGAATAGATTGCTCTTGAATTTCGGTTGGTTCTGTATAACCAGCTTCTTCAATTGCTTTTAAAATTGGTTCGATTATATTTAATTCAGTGAATTTCATTTATTGAATAATTTATTAATCAGATTTAATAATCAGATTGAATGAGAAATAAAAAGCACTCCAAAGTGAAGTGCTTTTTTATTTAGATAGGTAATTAATCTTCTAATTCTTTTGCGTGACGATCAATAGGAGAATCAGGTTCTGTAGCATGCACAGAATTTACCGAATAATTTCTCCAACGCTCTAAAATATCTAAAATATCTGCTGGTAATGGTGATTCGAAAGACATACGTTCTCCTGTTGTCGGATGATCAAATCCTAATGTACGAGCATGTAAAGCTTGACGCGGACAAGCAGCAAAACAATTGTCAACAAATTGTTTGTACTTGTTGAATGTTGTTCCTTTTAAAATACGATCTCCACCATAACGAGCATCATTAAATAAAGGATGTCCTAAATGTTTGAAATGTGCACGAATTTGATGTGTACGACCAGTTTCTAATTTACATTCGACCAACGTAACGTAAGAAAAATTCTCCATTACTTTATAATGTGTTACAGCATGTTTTCCTTGTTCTCCATCAGGAAAAACAGCCATTTGCATACGATCTTTTAGGTGTCGACCAATGTGTCCAGTAATAGTACCTTCTTGTTCGCTCAAAACTCCCCAAACTAAAGCGTTGTATAAACGGTCTGTAGTATGTGCTGCAAATTGTTCAGCTAAACTTGTCATTGCAACTTCCGTTTTAGCAATCACTAAAAGTCCACTTGTGTCTTTATCTATACGGTGTACTAAACCAGGACGTTCCATTTGATCTGACATAGATGGTAAATTATCAAAATGAAACTTCAAGGCATTAACCAAAGTTCCTGTGTAATTTCCATGTCCAGGATGTACAACCATTCCAGGTTCTTTATCGATTACGACAACTTGATCGTCTTCGTAAACAATTTTGATCGGAATATTTTCTGCTATAACTTCATTCTCACGAGGAGGAGTTTCTAACATAATCTGAATAAAATCACCAGGCTTTACTTTGTAATTTGATTTTACAGCTTCATTATTTACTAAAATGTTCCCGTTATCAGCTGCTTGCTGAATTTTATTTCGTGTAGCATTCTCAATTCTAACCATCAAGAATTTATCTATACGCAATAACGATTGACCTTTGTCAACCGTTATTGAAAAATGCTCGTATAGTTTATTGTTATCTTCCTCTTGTAAGAAATCTTCTAAATCTTCTGTCATTTATTCTCTTTCTATTCTATAATAATCTCTTCCGGAGCTTTTGGTGCCTCTGTAGGCTTTGGCTGCTCTGTTGATGGATTACTTTGTTGTTGCTGTTGTTGCATATCTTTGATCTGCTGTTCAGCTTTTTGTGTTATAATATCTCTGTATTGAGAACCGCTAATTGTATCTTCGCCAAAGTTTTTGTACTGAATATCCAATTCTTTTAATTGCGTTCTAATTTTTTCGCGAGGTTCTGTTGATAACCAAATATCAATCGGTTGACCTTGATCGTAAGTGTCTGTTGCAAATGGGAATTGATATACAACTCTTGCATTTATTGTATCATTCGAAGCTCCAATGAATTTAATTTGACCAATCTCGAAGAAGTTATCTTTGATTGATTTCTTTGCTTCAGTCAACGTTAAATTAACCAAATTAGGCATTCTTACACCAGATAACATTCCGCGTCCTAAAACCAAATCAACCGTCGCAAAACGAGGCAACTGCTCACCTGCTTTTACAATTTTTCCGTTGTATAATATTTTAAGAACGGCATCTTTAGCTAAATCTGGTTCGTAAATAATCTTACCGATCTTAAGTCCAGAAATTTCTAATTGAGTAAATGCTAAACGTTTTGATTTACCAACTAAATCTGGTAATTCAACTGGACGATAAGTTTTCGGATTTGATTTAATAAAAATACGACGACCTTCTTTCACACGCGATTCTGCAGCCGGATAAAAATCCATAATTGCAAAAGGTTTCGTATTTGGATCAAACCGAGAACTATCTACTTCGTATGTTAAACCAAGCTCTTCTAACTTAGCTGTAGCATCTGTAATATTCATTTTTGATAAATCTGGTACTTCAACAAATTCATTGTGATTTGTATATGAATCTAACCAAACGTTAAAAATAAAATGGTAAAGTCCAAATGATAGCGCTATTACAATAGCTACATTCAGCAAAACTTGAATGATTGATTTTACTCCTTTCATTGAAATGATAAATTGTCGCACAAATATAGTTTAAAAATAATATTTATGATTGATGTCAAAGTTCTATATTTGAATAAATTTTAAATTAAACATGTTAAGAGTAGCAGTTGTAGCAGGTGGATACTCCGACGAAAGTGTAGTTTCGTTGAAAAGTTGCGAGTTAATTTACTCAAGTCTAAATCCAGAAAAGTACGACAGAACAAGGGTTCGAATCTTAAAAGAAGGTTGGTTTGCCGAAATTGAAGGCGAAAAATATCCAATCAATAAAGGTGATTTTTCATTTGAAAAAAATGGAGAAAAAATTACGTTTGATGTCGTTTTTAATACAATTCATGGTACGCCAGGCGAAGATGGTTATTTGCAAGCGTATTTTGAAATGATTGGTTTGCCTTATAATGGATGTCCTTTTTATCAATCTGCCTTAACATTTAATAAAAAAGATTGTATTGCAGTATTGAGCAAATATGGAATTCCTCATGCAAAATCAATTTATATCAACAAAGGAGATCAATATTCTGCAAAGGAAATTATTGATCAAGTTGGTTTACCTTGTTTTGTAAAACCAAATCGTTCAGGATCAAGTTTAGGAATTTCGAAAGTGTTCAAAGAAGAAGAATTTGAAGCTGCTATGCAAAAAGCTTTTCTTGAAGATAAAGAAGTTTTGATTGAATCTTTCTTAGATGGGACGGAAGTTTCTGTAGGTGTATTAAATTACAAAGGAGAAACTATGGTGTTGGGAATTACAGAAATTGTCTCGCACACGGAATTCTTTGATTACGACGCAAAGTACAATGGTTTATCAGATGAAATTACGCCTGCTCGTTTAACTCCAGAAGTTGAACAGCGTGTACGAGATATTGCAGCAAAAGCATATAAATGTATTAACATGTCTGGCTTTTCTCGTTCAGAATATATTATTGTAAACGGAGAGCCTCATTTTATTGAGATGAATACCTTACCAGGTTTTTCTCCTGCAAGTATTTTTCCTCAGCAAGCAGCTTACGCAGGAATTGCATTGGAAGATTTAATGGATAGCGAGATAGAATTTGCTTTAAATAGACCATCGCCATGGATAGAATAGCAGTTTTCCCAGGTTCTTTTGATCCTATAACAATCGGACATTTAGATATTATAGAGCGAGCAGTTCCTTTATTTGATAAAATTATTGTTGCAATAGGAACAAATTCTTCTAAGAATTATATGTTTTCGTTGGAGCAAAGAATCAAGTTTATCGAAGATTCGGTTGCGAAATTTGAAAATGTAGAAGTGATGTCTTATAATGGATTAACAGTTGATTTTTGTGATGAGGTAAATGCACAATTTATTTTACGTGGACTTCGTAATCCTGCCGATTTCGAATTTGAAAAAGCAATTGCGCATACAAACCGTGCAATAACAAATCATAACATCGAAACTATTTTCTTATTAACATCTTCTGGTAAAGCATATATAAGCTCTAGTATAGTTCGAGATGTAATGCGAAACGGAGGGAAATATGAAATATTAGTTCCAGATGTAGTGAGGATTTAGAGAATTATTTTGTTAAAATATAAAGAGTAGATAAACATCTACTCTTTTTTTTTCTGTTATAAAAATTGAAAAGTAATACATTTACAACAATTAACACAAAATGAAAAATATGAAGAAATTAATTTTACTATTAATTGCATTTGTATTTAGCACAATTACGTTTGGTCAACAAAGACCAATAGCTACAAAAGTAGATCAAGCTAAATTAACAAGTCGCAGTTTCAAATCTTATAATGTATTTGGAAACGTTATACAACAAAAAGGGAATCAATTTGCTGATTTTGCAAAAGGGGTTTCTGTTTTTAATTTAGAAAAAGCAGAATTATCTAAATTATATCAAGCAAAACCTACATCTTTATCATTAACAATTCCATTTGAAGGAAGAGAAATTAGCTTAGAATTAGTAAAAAATGAAGCACTATTTACAGATAATTTTAAAGCAGTAGATCAAAATAATAAACTAATTAATTATCAACCTGGTTTATACTATCAAGGAATAATTGCTGGAGATAAAACTTCTGTTGTTGCTATTTCTATTTTCGAAGATCAAGTAATTGGGGTAGCTTCTTCTACAGCTTTAGGTGATGTTGTAATTGGTAAATTACAAGATTCAGAAGAATATGTAACGTATTCATCTTATAATATTGAAGCTAAAAACAATATAAAATGTGCAGTAGATCAGTTAGAAGAGAATAAAAATTATAAGCCTAATTATGATCCTAAAATTTTAAATAAAACGACGAATGAAATGACTGAAAAATGCGTTCGTGTTTATTATGAAATTGCATATGCTCCTTATAGACAAAATGGTTTAGACGAAGCAAAAACACTAAATTGGTTAACAGCAATTCATAACAATATTGCAACGCTTTATACGAATGATTATATTAGAACGTCATTATCTAAGGTAATGATTTGGAAAGAACAAGATCCATATACAGGTGATTATAGTGCTCAATTGAATAAATTTAGAACAACAAGAACTGATTTTGATGGAGATTTTGCTCATTTAGTAAATTATCCTTCTACTACATCAGTTGCATATTTAAACTCGATGTGTAATAATGAATATCATTATGCATATTCAGGTATTAATATGACTTATAATAATGTACCAGTTTATTCTTGGACAATTATGGCGATGACGCATGAAATGGGGCATGCCTTAGGTTCTCCACATACACATGCTTGCTCTTGGAACGGAGATGGAACTGCTATAGATGGTTGTGCACCAACTTATGATCCGAAATTAGCAGAAGGAACTTGCCCAACAGGTCCTATACCTTATGCAGATAAAGGTACAATTATGAGTTATTGTCATTTAATTGGTGGTGTAGGAATTAATTTTTCTAATGGATTTGGTCAACAACCAGGTAATTTAATTCGCGCAACAGTAGATGGTAAAATTTGTTTAAGTACTGATTGTAGTATGACGTGTCAACAAACGATCAAATCCGTTACAGGAACATTAAATGGACAAAGTATTTCATATGTGATTAATGATGAAGTAGGTGCAAAATGGATATATAAATTCCAGAAAATAGGTGCAGCAGATGCGCAATGGAAAGAAACAACTACAAAAAATTTAACATTCGATAATTTAGATAGAAACGCTTATTATAGAATTGAGGTAGCAAATAAATGTTCTGAAACATCAAATTCTTCTCCAGTAACATCAATTATAGAAATACCAGGAGACTACTGTAATGGAGATATTTATTATGATTCAGGTGGAGCAGATGGTAATTATTCGCCAAATGAAAATTTCTTAAAGGTATTTAAACCTTTTGTTGCAGGAGAAAAAGTTTCTATTACTTTTACTGAATTTGATGTTGAGCCTGCAGGAGAAAAAGGTGAAGTATATGATTATATGAATGTATATAATGGAACTTCCACAAATTCAAGTAAATTATTTACAAATGGAAAAAATTTAAATGGAAATACAATTCCAGGTCCTTTTGTATCAACAGATGATTCAGGGGCTATTACTATCCGATTTATCTCTGATGGAGGATTAGAATTAAAAGGATGGGCTGCAAAAATTAATTGTAGTAGTTTAGGAATTAATGAGATCAATACATTAGAGTTTAATATTTTTCCAAATCCAACTGTTGATTTTGTTAATGTAGAAACAAAAGATAATATCATTAGCTATCAAGTTTATGATATGGGAGGAAAATTATTAACAGAGAAAGGTAAATTAAATAAAAAAGATGTGAAAATAAATTTAGAATCTTATCCTAAAGGAATTTATTTACTGAATATCAAAACTGATAAAAGAAGTTATACACAAAAAATTACTAAAAAGTAAAAAGTTAAATATTAAGAAAACGCCCATCAATTTGATGGGCGTTTTTTATTTATAAATCTAATGACAGTTGATCTGGTAATAATTTAAAAGTCATTCGATGATATGGAGAAGCTCCAAATTCTTTTATTGCTAAACGATGAGCTTTTGTAGGATAACCTTTGTTTTTTTTCCAATCGTACATAGGGAATTCATTGTGAATTTTTTCCATATACTCATCCCGATAAGTTTTCGCTAAAATAGATGCGGCAGCAATATTCATATATTTAGAATCGCCTTTTACAATACATTCGTGTGGTACATCTTTATATGTATTGAAACGATTTCCATCAACTATGATAAGATCTTTCGGACAATCTAATTGATCAATAGCACGATGCATAGCCAAAAAACTAGCATTAAGAATATTAATTTCATCAATTTCATTCGGCCATACAATTCCAATAGCCCAATATTTTGCATTTTCTTCAATAAATACTCTCAAAGAGTTTCTTTTCTTTTCAGTTAATTGTTTAGAGTCGTTAATAATATCATTTTCAAAATTCTCACCCAAAATAACAGCTGCTGCTACAACTGGACCACTCAAACATCCTCTTCCTGCTTCGTCACAACCAATTTCATGTTCGTGATTTGATAAAACTTTATGCAATTTTTTAATATTTTAACAAAGTTATTAAAATTTAGCATAAAAAAGTTTTGTAAATGTTATAGAAATCTTAAGTTTATGGAAGTTTTAAAAATGTTTTAACAGATGAGGAGAAATTTAAAAAACTTGTTTGTATTAGGAGGACTTCTTTTAGGAGCTTCTTTATATGCACAAGAAAAGACAGTTACAGGTACTGTAACTGATCCAGAAGGTTTTCCAGTTGCTGATGCAGTTGTAAAGACAACATCAGGAAAAGAAGCTTTTACTGATGAAAATGGAGTGTTTAGTATCGAAGCTAAACAAGGAGATTTAGTAACAGTAGAAGCAGTGGGATTACCAACTCAAACATTTGCAGTTGGAGCAGGAACAGATTATAAAGTTTCTTTAAAACCTTCTGAAACTGTTGAGTTAGAAGGGGCTGTAGTAACTGCGTTAGGGATTACACGTGATAAAAAATCATTAGGATATGCATCGCAAGAAGTAAAGGGAGATTTATTAACAAATTCAAGATCTTCAAATCCATTAGCTGCTTTATCTGGTAATGTAGCAGGAGCACAAATTTCTACTCCTAGTGGAAATATTGGAGGTTCTGCACGTATTACTTTACGTGGAATTAGTTCTATTACAGGAGAAAATAGACCTTTAATAGTAATAGACGGAGTACCAATGGATAACTCCAACTATAATACAACGAATACTCAACGTGGTGCGGGAGGTCGTGACTATGGTGATGCTTCTTTTGATATCAATCCAGATGATATTGAATCAATGAGTGTTCTAAAAGGAGGGCCAGCTACTGCTCTTTATGGTTCTCGTGCAGGTAATGGTGTAATTTTAATTACTACAAAACGTGGTAAAAAAGGACGTGATGAAATTACTTTAAATACAGGTGTATCTTTAGAAAGTGTTTCAATTATACCAAAACTACAACGCTTATATGGTGGTGGTTCAGGTCCAGATTTCGATGAAGCAACAATAAATGGTAAAAAGTATAACTTAGTACAATATATTGTTGATGAGAGTTGGGGACCAAAATATGATCCAAATAAAATGGTTTTAGCTTGGAATGCTTTTGATCCAGATGTTAAATCAAAGTATCTTGTTGAAACCCCTTGGGTTGCTCCTAAAAATGATGTGAAATCATTTTTTAATACAGGAATTACTTATACAAACTCTGTAGCTTTTGCTAAATCTTATGAGAATACAACAGCTCGTTTATCATTATCTAATGTAAGTCAAACGGGAATTGTTCCAAATACAGAATTAGAAAGAACTTCAGTTGGTTTAGTTGTTGATACAAAGTTTAATGATAAATTTTCTGCGTCTGCAAATATGAACTATGTTGTTTCTGATGCGTTTAATAGACCAGAAATTGGTTATGGAGACAACTCAGTAATGCAGAAAATGCTTCAATTTGGGCAACGTCAGTTAGATTATAATGAAATGAAAGATTATAAAACTGCTGCTGGAGTACAAAAACCTTGGAATAGAATTTCTTGGGATGATGGGACACCTAAATACTCTGATAATCCATATTGGTTGATTTACGAAAATACTTCTAATGATAAACGTAATCGTGTATATGGTAACGTTGAGTTAAAGTATGATATCTTACCAGGTTTATATGCAGTTGGTAAAGCAATGTTTGATCACTATGATTTAAAAGTTCAAGAACGTGTAGCTGTTGGGTCTGCTTCTACTTCAGGTTATTCTGAACAAAGAAGAGATTTAACTGAAGTTAACTACGAAGGACGTTTACATTATAATAAAAAATGGGATCAATTTAGTATTAATGCATTTGCTGGAGTAAATAGACGTGATTTTAAACAATCAAGTTTAATTGGTCAAACAAATGGTGGATTAATTGTAGCAGGATTATATAACTTATCTAATGGTTATGAAGCTTCTACGGTTACGAATTCATCATTCCATAAAAGAATTAATTCTGTAATGGGAGGAGCTTCTCTTGGATTTGCAGATATGGTATTTTTAGATTTAGGAGTAAGAAATGACTGGTCTTCTACATTACCAATGGCAAATAACTCTTTCTTCTATCCATCTGCTACTATGAGTTTTGTTTTCTCGGAAGCAATTAAACAAAATTGGTTAACATTTGGTAAAATTCGTGGAGGATGGTCTAAATCTGGAAATGATACTGATCCTTACAGATTAAGAGATGTTTATGTAAACAACACATACAATAGTGTAAGTTTTGGTGATCAACCTTGGTTCTTAATGAATACAGCAAAAAACAATCAATTCTTAAAACCTGAAACAAAGAAATCTTGGGAGGTTGGTATTGAAATGGCGATGTTCAAAAGTAGATTATCTTTTGATGTTACCTATTATAACCAAACAACTACTGATTTAATTTTCCCTGTCCAATTAGGACCTGAAACAGGATACAATAATGAGTGGATGAATGCAGGAGAAATGGTTAATAAGGGGATTGAAGCAATGGTGAACATTGTTCCTGTTAGAACTGAAGAATTTGAATGGGGAATGTCATTTAATTTCTCTAAAAATGAAAATAAATTAGTTTCTTTAACAGACGGTGTAAAGAATTTAATTATTGGAACAGCTCCATTTAATGCTCAATTAGTTGCTACAGTTGGTGAAAAATATGGCCAAATTAGAGGAACTGACTTTATTTATGACGATCAAGGTAATAAAGTTGTAGGAGCAGATGGTCTATATTTAGCGAGCGATGTTAAAAACTTAGGATCAATCTTACCAGATTATAATTTAGGTATTCGTAATAGTATTTCATATAAAGGATTCTCTTTAAGTGCATTATTAGATATTCAGAAAGGAGGTAAATTCTTCTCTGTTTCAAATCAATTTGGAATGTACTCAGGTATGTTAGAAGAAACAGCTGCAAATGGAGTACGTGAAAATGGAATCGTATCTAATGGTGTAACTGGAAACGTATCTAAAAATGCAGATGGTACATACACTGTTACAAATACAGCTGTAAATACAAAGAATGTTGATGCACAAAATTATTTTGTACATTACTATTCAGGACCCGCTGCACAAAATGTATTTGACGCAGATTACTTTAAACTAAGAGAGGTGACATTATCGTATACTTTCCCTGAAAAATTCAGAGGTCCTTTTGCAAATGTTGTTGTTACTGCATTTGGTAGAAACTTAGCAACATGGGGATTAGATAACAAGAATTTTGACCCTGAAATGTCAACAGCTGGTTCTGGAAATGTACAAGGATTTGAAGGAGGTTCTTTACCTTCTACAAGATCTTTTGGTATGAATCTTAAATTACAATTCTAAATTTAGAAGAAATGAAAAAAGTTAAAATATTATTAATTGCATTATCATTAGGTTTTACGACAGTAGGACTAACGAGTTGTGATAATGAATTTGAAGAGATTAATACAAACCCAAATAATCCAGAAGAAGTTCCAATGTCGGCTTTGCTTAACGGAACGACTAGATATTTAATGGAACAATCAAGAAATGGTTGGTGGCATTATAGATTATCTTCACCATGGATGCAATATTCTGCTCAAAATGTTTACATCGATGAGGATAAATATGCATACCGTGATGCAGGTCAAGTACAATCAGGATGGACTGAGTTGTATAGAACTGCGGCAAACTATCAACAAGTCATTAAGTACGCTAGTGATGCTGATTATTTAGTACGCTATGGATATACAGATGGAGACAATACTATTGCTGTTTCTCGAATCATGTTAGCTTACACGTTTGATAATTTAGTTACTCACTTTGGTGATGTTCCTTATTGGTCTTATGGTTCTCAAGATGCAGAATTCCAGGCGTTACAAATTGATAAATTTAAAACTCCTGTTTATGCAAGTCAAGAAAAAATCTATTCAGATATTTTAAAAGAGTTAAAAGAAGCAGAAGCACAATTATCAGCATCTAAAGCTGGTGTTCAAGGAGATTTAATTTATGGTGGAGATGTAGCAAAATGGAAAAAGTTTGCGAACTCTTTACGATTAAGAATTGCAAATCGTGTGAAAGCTAAACTACCTGCAGCAAATGATCATATTACAGATGCAATTGCGAAAGGAGTAATTACAGATAATTCAGATAATGCACAATTAGGATTTGAAAACTCTTCTGCAAATGGTAATCCATTTTGGAAAACATTCTTCACTGGAACGCCACGTCAAGATTTCTTTCCTAATAAAACATTAATTGATTTATTAAGAGGTAATACAGGAACTTTTAAGAAAGTAGATCCACGTATGTTTGTCTATGCTGCTCCAAAAGGATTAGGATGGTCTAATTATAAAGATATGACACCTGATCAATGGGCAAAACCTGTTGCTAGTGGAGGTTTAGGAATAGATTTAAATGATCCTAAAAATTATGTAGGTTTACCTTATGGTATTACAAATGCTTTAAAAGCTCAAGTGGCGAATTTTAGAGATTTTAATTTCTTTTCTAAAGAAGTATTGAATGCAACGAGACCAGAAGTTTTATTAGAGGCTTCTGAGGTAAATTTCTTATTATCAGAAAATAAAGGATGGAGCCAAGCTGAGTATATCAAAGGTATTGAAGAATCTATGAAAAAATGGAATGTTTCTGATGCTGATATTGCAACATATATTACAGGTTTAGCTGCTGCTAACCAAGAAAATGTATTAACGCAAAAGTATATCGCTTTATTCTTACAAGCTGATGAAGCTTGGAACGAATATCGTAGAACAGGTTACCCAAACACTAGTATTTTATTATTACCAGGTGAAGAAGGTACAATGTTAGATGGTACAACTAAATACATTTTTACTCCAATGAGAAATGGAAATGTTGTAGCAAAAGATATTCCCGCTCGTTTAAGATACCCAGCTATTCAACAAACGTTAAATGGTGAAAGTAGATTAGCTGCAGCTAATAAATTATCTAATAAAGACGAAATTGATTCTAAATTATTCTTTGCAAAATAATTAAAATCATATTAATAAATTAAACCACCTCTTATGAGGTGGTTTTTTTATAGCTAAAATTTAGACATAAAAAAAGCAGGCTAATTTATTAGCCTGCTATCTGTTCTATAATAATTTCCTCTCTTAATTTGAATAATTAGGAGCTTCTTTTGTGATGACAACATCGTGAGGGTGTGATTCGTGTAAACCAGCACCTGTGATACGTACAAATTTTCCGTTTTCAATTAAATCTTGAATGGTTGGAGTTCCACAGTATCCCATTCCGGCACGTAAACCACCACATAATTGGTAAACAACTTCTGCAATTGAACCTTTGTGAGGAACACGACCTTCAATTCCTTCTGGAACTAATTTCTTAGCATCAGCTTGGAAATAACGGTCTTTAGATCCACGTTTCATCGCAGCTAATGATCCCATTCCTTGATAAGCTTTAAATTTACGTCCTTGGAAAATAATTTCTTCTCCTGGAGCTTCATCTGTACCAGCAAATAAACTTCCTAACATTACCAAGTTAGCACCAGCAGCAACTGCTTTTACAATATCACCTGATAATTTGATTCCACCATCTCCAATGATTGAAACATTTCTTGTTTTTGCATAAGAATGTACATCATGAATTGCAGATAATTGAGGAACACCAACACCAGCTACAACACGAGTTGTACAAATAGAACCTGGTCCAACACCAACTTTTAAAGCATTTGCCCCAGCATCAATCAATGCTTTTGCAGCTTCAGCAGTTACTATGTTTCCTCCAACGATATCTAATCCAGGGAATGCATTTCTAACTTCTGCAACTTTACTGATTACACCAGCAGAATGTCCGTGAGCAGAATCTAAAGCAACGATATCAACACCTTTATTTACTAAAGCCTGAACACGCTCTAAAGTATCTGCACCAACACCAACTCCTGCGCCAACACGTAAACGACCTTTTGTGTCTTTACATGCATTAGGAAACTCAGTTAAATTGTCAATATCTTTAATCGTAATTAATCCAATTAATTTATTGTTTTCATCAACGATTGGTAATTTTTCGATGCGGTAACGAGAAAGAATTTCTTTTGCTTTCTTAAGATCAGTATCAATATCAGAAGTGATGATATTTTCTTTTGTCATTACATCTTCTACCAATTGGTCAAAGTTTTCTTGGTAACGAATATCACGATTAGTAATAATCCCAACCAATGTTCTGTCTTCCTCAACAACTGGTAAACCAGAGATTTTATACTTCTCCATTAAGTTAACAGCATCTTGTAACTTGTGATGACGAGATAATGTAATTGGATCAGAAATCATTCCGTTTTCTGAACGTTTTACCATATCAATTTCGTTCGCTTGTTCTTCGATAGACATATTTTTGTGAACGAAAGATAAACCTCCTTCACGTGCTAACGCTATCGCTAATCTTGCTTCGGATACTGTATCCATTGCAGCAGAAACTATCGGAATGTTAAGTGTTATATTGTCTGTGAATCTTGTTTGAAGAGATACTTGGTTCGGTAATATCTCTGAATAGGCTGGCACTAATAACACATCGTCAAAAGTGAAGCCCGTTTGTAGAATTTTGTCTGTTAAAGGCATTGCTTTTTGCATTGCAAATTTAGATGAAAAAAGTTTAGTATCAAAACTATTTGAGAAAATGTATCTAGTTTTTAATTCATTTGATGTTTTGTTAATATGATAATTAAACGATTAGAAATCGGAAAAATAAATTTTATATAATCGTAAAATCATTGTTGTAATAAAGTGATTCTAATCAGAATTTAATCTTTTCAATCCTAAGCTATATCAAATTTTTATCTTATTTTCGCAAGATAGTTTATTGAATAAGATGGAGATAAATTTCAAAAAATGGAATAACATTTTAGGTTTAGCTATGTTCTTGATTGCCTCGGTTTTATACCTTTCGACGATGGAACGCTACCTAAGTTTATGGGATTGCGGTGAATACATTGTATCATCAGCGAAATTAGGAATTACGCATGCGCCAGGTGCAGCTTTGTTTCAAATTGTGGGAGCCGTTTGGTCAGGTTTAGCATTTGGAGATGGCAGTAAATATGCAATTTTAATTAACAGTACATCTGCCTTATATAGTGCAGTTACAATTATGTTATTGTTTTGGACAATTACATATTTTGTTCGAAAAATGTTTGCTAAAACACAAGATCCGATTAATGTAGATGCAATTGAGATGAGCACTTCTCAAAAAATAATAGCATTAGGAAGTGGATTAGTAGGAGCAGCAGTTTTTATGTTTAGTGATACTTTTTGGTTTTCAGCTGTGGAAGGAGAGGTTTATGCTATGGCTTCTTTGTTTACTGCTTTATTATTTTGGTTGATCACAAAATGGGATCAAGTAGCTGACACGCCGAGAGGAAACAAATGGTTAGTAATTATTTCATTGGTAATAGGTTTATCAATTGGTGTACACCTAATGGCGATGTTATCAATTCCTGCAGTTTGTTTCGTTTATTATGCGCGTAAATATAGATTTACGATCAAAAGTTTTATTCTAGCAAATGTAATTACGTTGGTAATCTTAGCATTTGTATTTAAAATTATATTTCCGGTTGTCATGACATTCTTTGGTAGAACAGAGATTTATGTGGTGAATAATTTAGGAATGCCATTTAATTCAGGGACAATTATCGCAACAATTATTTTAATTGCAGTTTTCTATTTTGCAATTAAATTAACACAGAAATACGGTTCAGCTCTACTGAATACAATTTCTTGGTGTGTAATTTTTATGCTGATTGGCTTCTCATGTTGGTTGGTTATTCCAATCCGTGCGAATGCAAACCCTCATATGAATTTAAATGATCCTGATACAGCTTTGGGAGTTTTAGACTATTTTAATCGTGAACAATATGGTTCTTGGCCAGTGATGTACGGACCAGTTTTTACAGCTCATATTGCAAATGAGGGAATTAAGCGCGATGCAAATGGAGCACCAGAGAGCACAGTTCGTAGTTCAGAATATATCAAAGATCAGCGTACAGGAAAATATTTAAAAGTTTCAGATCGTTTAGACTATACATACGAAGATAAATATGTAAAGTTTTTTCCGAAAATGTTTAGTCCAGATCCAAGTGTGATGGAAAATTATGCAGCAGTTTATGCTTTTCCAAAGTTCTCTTTAAATGCTAAATATGCTGGAGATCAAGAAGCGCAACAGATGTATGCACAATTGGTAGAAAAACGTCAAAACAGACAATTAAAAGTTGCTGAACTTAAAAAATATGGAGAGATTTTAGATATTGAACCTCCTACATTTGGTGAACAATTTAATTATTTTATTGATTATCAGATAAACTATATGTTTATCCGTTACTTTATGTGGAATTTCTCTGGTCGTCAAAACGATTTAGAAGGGAATTTCGAAATCACAAAAGGTAACTGGATTTCAGGTATTCCATTTATTGATAACCCTCGTTTAGGAGATCAATCAAAATTACCAGATGAATACAAAAATGATGGAACTAATGTCTATTTCATGTTACCATTAATTTTAGGATTAATTGGTTTATTCACACAATTAAATAGAAACTTCGTTAATTGGTGGGCATTGTTATCACTATTTATATTAACAAGTGTCGGAATTATTTTCTATACATCAGTAAAACCTTTCGAGCCACGTGAGCGTGATTACGCTTTAGTAAGTTGTTTTTATGCCTTCTCTATTTGGGTCGGTTTAGGTGTACAGGGAGTTTATTTATTGATTCAGAAATTAATGAAGCAAGAATTAAAACCTTCTTTAGCAATCGGTACAACTGTAATTTTAGCTGGAATTCCAATTTTAATGGGAGCTCAAAACTGGGACGATCACGATCGTTCTGAACGTTCTGTTGCTTATTCTTTAGCTTACAATTATCTAAATCCTTTAGACAAAAACGCTATTCTATTTGTGTATGGAGATAATGATACTTATCCACTTTGGGGATTACAAGAAACAGAAAACTTCCGTGATGATGTAAAAATAGCGAATTTAACGTTAGCTGCTTCTCCATGGAATTTAGAGCAATTATTACGCAAAACGTATAATGCAGCGGCAATTTCAAGTGATTTGAAACCAAAAGATTATCAATCGGGAACAAATGATCAAATATTTGTCGTTGGAGGTTCTATTAAAAATATTTTCGATCAATTAAATAGTTTTATCAAACCTGAATCTAATCAAACGTTAGAATCGTTAAGTAAAATGCCAATTGATCAAGTAGGACAATACTTTGTTGATCCAGAAATTGATCCAAATCAAGTAATGACGGTTTACAATAATCTAAAACCATTGCAGAAATATTTGGTAACAGATAGCATGACAGCAAAAGAAGCGATGGATTTTATCTTAGATAATAAATCTCCAGAAAAACAAGCTTTAGCGGATTACTTCGGATACCCAATTGGTGGAGCGAATTATTTACCTGTTTCTAAAATTGTAGTTCCTGTAAACAAAGCAAATGCGTTGAAATATGGAATTGTAAATCCTAAAGATGCAGATAAAATGGTAGATTCTATTACAATTAATATCAAAGCATCAAGCTTGTTCAAAAACAATTTAATGTTGTTGTCAATGATGGCAAAATATAATTGGGATCGTCCTATTTATTTCAGTGGAGGTGGAATTTCTGATCCAGAAAATACGTTCTACATGAATGATTATTTACTGAATGCAGGAATGAGTTATAAATTAGTTCCGATTTATACACCTTTCGGAAAAGGTGGAATTATTGGAGCTTCTGATAACGATATGTTATTAAAAACATTTAACTCATACAAATGGTCTGGATACAATAATCCTGATGCTTCATTTAGTTTAACAGAACGTAACTATTCTTCTACATATAGAAATACTGCGGTTCGTTTGGCAGATGATCTATTAAATGCTGGACGTAAAAAAGAAGCGATTCAAGTATTGGATAAAGTTATGTTAGAAATACCTGCTTTAGCAAAATACGATATTGGATATGGAGTAAGTAGAATTGCAGGAATTTATTTGAAAGCAGGAGAGGATAAAAAAGCACAAGAATTGTTTGCACATGTTCGTAAAGAAGCAAATGCTAAAATTGATTTCTTCGAGTCTCTATCTTCTGGAAAAGGTTATTCAATTGGATCTGATTTAGCATCTGCTAAAAATGATTTGATGATGTCTATTTACAACGAAGCTTCAGCTTTAGGAGAAAGAGGAGACAAGGATAAAGCATTGAAAGTTTTTGAATCAGCTTATAATCCTGTTTTGAAAAAATTCGAAACATTATATAAAGAAGTTGTGGCTGACGGAAAAGTTGATGCTGCAGATCAAGCAAAAATCATGAATCAGTTTAATTATTTAGACGAAATGATAGGTGTTGCGGCAGAAATTGACACGAATTATGCAAAGCAACAACAAAATATTTTATATAAAATGGTTGGGCAATAGTTCAAACCTAATAAAAGTAAAAAGCTCCAAAATAATTTTGGAGCTTTTTTGTTTAATAATATTTTGATTTTTAAGTATTTGTTGTCTTTTATGCTTTTTGTTGGTTTTTAAAAATCAAGTTTGGCACATAAATTGAAATTATACAAATAAGTTTAACAAAATTGTAAATATTTTAAAACATTATAAAAATGAAAAAAGTATTATTAACAGCTGCTTTCGCAGTAGCAGGTATGGTAGGAGTTTCAGCGCAAACAACAGGAGTAGAAGGAGGAGTTCACGTAGGTATTCCAGTAGGTGATGCGGCAGATTATTCTTCTTTCAACTTAGGTGTAGATTTAGCATACTTACATCCAGTTGCTTCTAATGTAAGATTAGGGGTTGCTACAGGATATGATCATTTTATTGCAGATAGTAAATACAAAGATTTAGGAGGTAAAGATTATGGATTTATTCCATTAGCTGCTTCAGCTAAATTTGATGTTGCTCAAAACTTTTTCGTTGGAGCTGATTTAGGTTATGCTTTTGCTACAGGAGATAACTGGAAAGGAGGTTTATATTATCAACCTAAAGTTGGTTATTCAGGGGCTAATTTTGATGTCTATGCAGCATACAAAGGTTTAGAATCTAAAAGAGAGTTTGGAAACGTAAAATATGACGCTGCTTCAAGTGCAGTAGCAGTTGGTTTTGCTTATAAATTCTAATCAAATAATAACTTATAATTGATTAAGCTACATCTTTCGATGTAGCTTTTTTTATCAAAATCATTTTAAAAAATGTTAAAAATTTAATATTAAAGCATTTTATATGAATATGTTATGTGTTAATATTTAATATTTTAACATAGTTTGGCATAAGACTTGAAATTATGCATACATCATAATTAGAACTATAAAATTTTAAAAAGATGAAAAAATTATTTTTTATTGCTGCTGCAATGTTAGGTGTTGTAAGTTTGAGCGCACAAGAAAAAACGACATCATCACAATTTGGTATCAAATCAAGTGTAAATATGTCTTCTTTTAATGGAAAAGATGTAAATGATAATGATTATAAAGTAGGATTTAGCGCAGGTGTTTATGGACATTTTCCATTAACTGATCGTTTTGCTGTTCAACCAGAGGTTAATTTTACTCGAATGGGAGGAAAGTATAAGGACGAAGTTGTAGAAGCAGGAAATACAACGGTTAAAACTAAAAATAAAACAACATTAGATTATATTCAAGTTCCTGTAATGTTTCAATATTATCCAGGAGGATCACGTTTTAATATTGAAGCTGGACCACAATTTGGCTTTAATATGTATGCAAGTAATAAAGATCAAATAGATACTTACGCAAATAATACGGTTTTTACGGAGGCTCATACAACAGATATTAAAGATAATGTAAAGAATTTTGATTTTGGTGTAAACTTTGGTTTGGGATATAATGTGACTGACAATATTAACGTTGGAGCAAGATATTATATGGGATTAACTAAAATTACTGAAAATACAAACAATGGTACAGCAACAGGAGCAGATGTGAAAAATCATTCATTCTCTTTAGGTGTAGGATATTCGTTTTAATCGAATATTAGATAAGCAAAAAAGGATTCTGAAAATTTTCAGAATCCTTTTTTATTTTTAATCTTTTAGCGCAATTTTTTTGATCGATTGTGTCAAGATTATTTTATTAATAAGGTATAAAATAATCACGATGATTAATCCAAAACCGATTACTTCCCAAACGTGCGAAGCTTCTGTTGTCATAAATTTCCCAACTTTTTCATTGATCATATTCAAAACAAAATAAACCAATGGAATAGCAATAATATAACTGATTAACATAAAAATAATCGAAAATTTAAGATATGGACGAGCCAATTGATTGATGTTGTATCCAATCAAAAATAAATCTTTCGTTTTGTGTTTATTTTTTTCTATCATTAATTGAAAGTTGATAATCATGAGCCAAATTGCAGCAAAAACGATGATTAATCCAATGAATAAAACCAACGAAAAAGCCAATTTCAAATAATAGGTCAATTCATTATTTTTCAATTCATCTTTGTTGATGTCATAATTTTGTTGCTCAAAATAAGTCGAAGCATTTTCATCTCCTTGCGATTTTGTTTCAACTACAATTCGTGATGGTGCTGAACTTTTTTGAGGTGCATACGTTTGATTTGCCCATTCCAAAAAGTTTTCTGGAACCAGAATGGTATTAATTTTTGTTGTGAAATCGACAATTCTTGCTTGATAATTTTTTTGATTTTCTCCTTTTCCTAAAATTAATTGAAAAGGAATTTTGGTAAACAAACCTTCTGAAACTTGTGGTAATCCTTGACTTGTAGCAAAACCAAAATTGTATAAATTCAAATAACTTTTTGGAATAATAATCGGGATAAAGTCTTGTCCTTCTTTCCATTTCCAATCCGATTCTTTAACATCGATAAAGTCTTCTGGAACAGATTCGAAAAATAAATCTGTCGAAAAACCTCGAATTCCAACAACGCCACCAACTTGTAATTTTACTGGAAATTGACTGCTTTTGAAAGTTCCAACTTTTGCAACAAAATTTTGAGATTTCAAATCATTAATTTCATCTTCACTAAAATTTGGTTTTTCACCTGTAAAAGTTTGCAACGACGATATTTTTTTGTTTAAAACCACATAATTTGCTTTCCAAACCGAACTATCTTCTCCAAAGTTTTTAGCATAATCTAAATAAATTGTTCCAGCTAAAATCAAAATAAAAAATCCGATGATAGAGAAAAAACAAAAGGTTGTAATTCGCAAGAAACTTAGGTTTTTACGAACTAATTTTTCGATTAAAGTATTAGAGTTGAATGACATTTGAAAGGCGTTTATCGTGAATCTCGTGTAAGCTGGTGAAAATGATTCCTGCATTATTTTTTGCAGCTTCTTCGGTGATTAAATCAGTTAAAAGTTGCTGATTTATTTCGTCTAAATGACTAAATGGTTCGTCCAAAAGTAAAAAATCAAATGGTTGACAAAGTGCACGAATCACAGCTATTCGCTGACGTTGACCATAAGAAAGATGAATCGCTTTTTGATTTAAGTGACTTTTTAAACCAACTTTTTCAATCCATTCGATGATTTTATTTTCAGATTGATGTTGTGTTAATACATTTTTTAATTGAATGTTTTCCATTAAGGTTAATTCTTCAAATAAATGTAAACCTTGAAAAACATACGCAATTTTTTTGCGTCTAATTTTGGTCCAATCATTTAATTTGAACGTGTTGATATTTTGATTATCAAATAATACTTGTCCATCATAATCTTTTCTATCGCCATATAAAATGTTGATCAATGTTGATTTTCCAACACCAGAATGCGCGACGATTTGATAAATTTTTCCGCTGGAAAAAGTATACTCGTTTTTCCAAATTTTAGATTGTTCAAAACCAAATTCTTTTAAAGGATGAGGAACAAGTTGGCTGATTTTAATTTCCATTTTGTTGTTGCGCTTGATTGAAAAATAAAGAATAAGCTTGATCTAAAAGTAACAAAATCACTTCTAAACTGTTTTTATCTGTCTTTTTCATGTGTATTTTTCCAGTTTTAGTATATTCATTCGAAACTCGATAATCAATGTGATCAAAATATGATAAAACCGTTTGCATTTCTTTTGTGTTTCCGAACGGAATTTGTTGATAAATATAATTCTGAACCTCTTTTGGATATTGATCAAAATTTATATTCACATAACCAAACATCGGATTTGAGGCATTTGTCGCATATTCTGAAGTGACAAAATTTGAAGAACTTACCATATTGTTCAAATATTGATTCATGATCGATTGATTATTTGTAATGTACATCAAATTGTTTTTGTACGTCATATAAATCTTCATATTTGTAGAAATTGGGAACCTGTAATAAGGTCCAATTTTTTGAATATTTCCTTGATGAGATTTTATAAACTCATTGAAGAAAAGATCGTTTTTCATTTTTCCTCCTAATACAAATTGAGGATAAACAACTTGCTTAATAAAAGTTTCTTTCTTTCCAAAAAAATCAGTTGGATTGAATGCTTTTCCAATTTCAAAATCGTAGATGCTAAACAAAGCCTCGCCTTCAAAACTCTGTTCTAATGTTTTTAAATCAATTTCGTATTGCTCTAAAAAAGTAGTTAAGAAATTTTGATTTTCGAATACATATCGTGTGTTTGCAGGGTAAATTCCAAGTCCAATATTCATGTAACTTTGTGCTGGGAAATATTTAAAAAAGTCTGTATTAATCTTAGATTTCCACATCGGATGTTTTTCCAATTCAACTTTTGTAATCGCATCTGGATGAAATTTTTGTGTAAAACTAATTCCGTCCGACGTGAACGAAATAAAATTTACCCAAGAACTTTTTGTGAAATCAAGGTTTTTCTTTTCAGAATTTTCGTGTTTAGAGAAGTTTTTCAAGAAATTCCCTGTGTACCAAATGTTAATATCTTGCGAGTTTTTGACAAAATCTCCAAAACTATTATTCTCTTTTGCAAGTGAATGTTTGTCGTTAATAATTTTTGTAAAATAATCTTGAATCGTTTTTTCTGTAACGCCAAATTCAGAAACAATCAATAAAAATTGAGATTTGTTCCAAGTCATAAAAGGTTTATTGAATCCAGAAATTGTCGTAAAACCTTCTTTTTTCTCAAACGAAATATTTTTTTTATATAGTCCTTTGTATATGGTTGATAAATGTTCTTCAAATTGATCTTTGTCGCGCATATTGGTAATCAACGCAACCATGTTTTTACCATTCATTTTTTGTCCAAAAAGATAAATTGGACTGATGATATCTATACCTGCAGAAGTTGGATTGCTTTTTATATCGTTAAGTAATTGATCAAAAGTTGGATCTTGATTTTTTAATTCATTTTCTGCTAATTGATAAATTTTATATTGATCTAATTTCTGAAAATTACCTTTTTCTGCAATTGATTTTGGATTAATTAATGCTACAAAATCTGCATCAGTTGGGATTAAAACAGTATAATCTTCGTTTTTGGAGCAACTTGCAAAAAGTAAAAGAATGAATAATATCGAATAATATTTGAAAACCTTTTTCATATGAAAATAGTATGGGATGTTGTTTTAACTGATTGATTAAAATTGAATTAAATATATTTTTTATTGTTATTTATCAAAAAATAAAAATTTCAATATTAATGGGATAAATTTAAGCAATTATTAATATGATTTTCGTTTCTATAACGATAAAAATATGTAAAAATTTCTTATATTCGCACTCCTTGATTTAGAAGAAATAACAAAGAATTCGATGGCAAAAAAGTTTAGAGAATATAAGCACTTAGACTTGGTAAAAGTCTCAACAGAAACGTTAGAAGATTGGAAACAGAATAATGTTTTCGAGAAAAGTATTTCTACGCGCGATGGAAATCCATCTTTTGTGTTCTATGAAGGACCTCCTTCTGCAAACGGAAAGCCAGGAATTCACCACGTTTTAGCACGTTCTATCAAAGATATATTTTGTCGTTTCCAAACGTTGAAAGGAAAACAAGTTTTCCGTAAAGCTGGTTGGGATACGCACGGTTTACCAGTAGAATTGGGAACTGAGAAAGAATTAGGAATTACCAAAGAAGATATCGGAACTAAAATTACAGTTGAAGAATACAACGAAGCATGTAAACGTACAGTAATGCGTTACACTGATTTGTGGAATGATTTGACTGAAAAAATGGGTTATTGGGTAGATATGGAAGATCCGTATATTACGTATAAACCTAAATATATGGAGTCTGTTTGGTGGTTATTGAAACAAATTTACAACAAAGATTTGTTGTACAAAGGATATACAATTCAACCATATTCTCCAAAAGCTGGTACAGGTTTATCTTCGCACGAGTTAAATCAACCAGGAACTTATCAAGATGTTACAGATACAACGATTGTTGCTCAATTTAAAGTAAAGAAAGAATCAACAGATTTATTTAATGATTTTGATGGAGATGTTTATTTCTTAGCTTGGACAACAACTCCTTGGACTTTGCCTTCAAATACAGCGTTGACAGTTGGTCCTAATATCGATTATGTTGTTGTAGAAACATTTAATCAATATACATTTGAACCAATTCGAGTTATTTTAGGAAAACCATTAGTTTCAAAACAATTTGGAAAACCATATTTCTTAGCAGAAACAGAAGAAGATTTTAAAGTTTATGCAGCAGGAAATAAAACAATTCCTTACAGAATTGTAGGTGAGTACAAAGGTTCTGATTTAGTTGGAACGCGTTATGAGCAATTATTACCATGGGCTTTACCTTATGAAAATGTAGAGAATGCTTTTCAAGTAATACCTGGGGATTTCGTAACAACAGAAGATGGTACAGGTATCGTACATACAGCACCTACTTTTGGGGCGGACGATGCACGTGTAGCGAAAGATGCTGGAGTTCCTCCGATGTTGGTGTTAGATATTCATGGAAATGCTGTTCCATTAGTAGATTTACAAGGTCGTTTTGTAGCAGATTTACCAGAAGGTTATGGAGGTAAATACGTGAAAAATGAATACTATGATGACGGAACTGCTCCTGAAAAATCGGTTGATGTAGAAATTGCGATTTTATTGAAAGAGCAAAATAAAGCATTCAAAGTAGAGAAATATAAACATAGTTACCCGCATTGTTGGAGAACAGACAAACCAATTTTATATTATCCATTAGACTCTTGGTTCATCAAAGTAACGGAAGTGAAAGATCGTATGGTTGAATTGAACAAAGAAATCAATTGGAAACCTAAAGCGACTGGAGAAGGACGTTTTGGAAACTGGTTAGAAAATGCGAACGATTGGAATTTATCTCGTTCTCGTTATTGGGGAATTCCATTACCAATTTGGAGAACTGAAGAAGGTGATGAAGTAACTGTAATAGGTTCTGTTGAGGAATTAGTTGCTGAGATTGAAAAATCTATCGCGGCTGGAATTCAACAATCAAATCCTTTCCAAAATTTCGAAGTTGGAAATATGACAGAAGAAAACTATGATTTAATCGATTTACATAAAAATGTTGTCGATGAAATTACGTTAGTTTCTGCGTCTGGAAAACCGATGAAACGCGAAGCTGATTTGATTGACGTTTGGTTTGATTCTGGAGCAATGCCTTATGCACAAGTTCACTATCCATTCGAAAATAAAGAATTGATTGATAACGGAACAATGTATCCAGCTGATTTTATTGCAGAAGGTGTCGATCAAACACGTGGATGGTTCTATACGTTACATGCAATCGGAACATTAGTTTTTGATTCGAAAGCTTATAAAAATGTAATGTCAAACGGATTGGTTTTAGACAAGAATGGTCAAAAAATGTCAAAACGTTTGGGTAACGCAGTAGATCCATTTGAGACATTGGCAACTTATGGTCCTGATGCTACGCGTTGGTATATGATTGCGAATGCACAACCTTGGGAAAACTTAAAATTTGATATTGCTGGAGTAGACGAAGTTCGTCGTAAATTCTTCGGAACATTATACAATACCTATTCATTCTTCGCTTTATATGCGAATGTAGATGGATTCTCATTTGCAGAAGAAGAAATTCCTGTAAATGAAAGAGAAGAATTAGATCAATGGATTATTTCTGAATTGAATACCTTAACGAAAAAAGTAGATGGTTTCTTATCAGATTATGAACCTACAAAAGCTGCTCGTGCAATTCAAGAATTTGTGATTGATAATTTATCAAATTGGCACGTTCGTTTATCAAGAAGACGTTTCTGGAAAGGTGATTATTCGAAAGATAAAATTGCTGCTTACCAAACATTGTACACAGTTTTAGAAACTGTTGCGATTTTAGGTTCACCAATTGCACCATTTTTTATGGATCGTTTGTACAAAGATTTAAATGCAGCAACTGGTAAAAATGCAGCAGAATCTGTTCACTTAGCAGATTTCCCTGTTGTAGATGAATCGTTAATAAAACCTGAATTGGAAGAGCAAACGCATTTAGCACAAACAGCGACAAGTATGATTTTATCACTTCGTAAATTGAGCGATAATAGAGTACGTCAGCCATTACAAAAAGTAATGATACCTGTGTTGAATGATACAATGAAAGCAAATTTAGAAGCTGTATCAGAATTATTGAAACAAGAAGTTAATGTTAAAGAAATACAGTTATTAACAAACGAAGAAGCTTCAAATCTTTTAGTAAAATCTATTAAGCCTAATTTCAAGACTTTAGGTCCAAAATATGGAAAAGAAATGAAGGCTATTTCGGCTGCTACTGCTGAATTGACGAATGAACAAATTGTTAAATTAGAACAATCAGGTCAAATAGATTTGTTAATTGACAACAAAACATTAACTTTAGATTTAGAAGATTTTGAAATCGCTACAAAAGACATCCCAGGATGGACTGTAGCTTCTAATTCTACATTAACTGTAGCGCTTGATTTACAATTAACTGAAGAGTTAATTAACGAAGGTGTAGCACGCGAATTAGTAAATAGAATTCAAAATTTACGAAAAGAAACTGGATTAGAAGTAACCGACAAAATTATACTTAACTTAAAAAATGATGAATCAATCGTAAATGCAGTCGAGCAAAACAAAGATTACATTTGTTCTGAGACATTAACAGAAGATCTTGTTTTACAAGATGAAGTAGCTAATGGAACAGAGGTTGAAATTAATGGATTGATGACGCAAATTGCGATTACTAAATTGTAAGCGTATGGCAACAACAGATGAAAAAGTAAGATACTCTGACGCAGAATTGGAAGAGTTTAGAGTGATAATTCAAGAAAAATTAGATCAAGCGATAAAAGATTATGAATTATTAAAAGAAGCTTACACAAACGATAGTAATAATGGTACGGATGATACATCTCCGACTTTTAAAGCTTTTGAGGAAGGTTCTGAAACAATGTCGAAAGAACAAAATGCACAATTGGCAGCGCGTCAAGATAAATTTATTCGCGACCTGAAAAATGCATTATTACGTATTTCGAACAAAACATACGGTATTTGCCGTGTAACAGGAAAATTAATTAACAAAGATCGTTTGAAATTAGTTCCGCATGCTACATTAAGTATCGAGGCTAAAAATATGCAACGTTAATAAAGTATTTTGAAAAAAGTAGTACTCATTACCATTTTGGTTTTAATCATAGACCAAATCTCAAAATTTTACGTCAAAACACACTTTTTTTTAGGTGAAGATGTAGATGTCTTAGGTTGGTTTAAAATAGCATTTGTAGAAAACCCAGGAATGGCTTATGGGATGCATTTCGGAGGAGAAACAGGTAAAATAGTTTTATCACTTCTACGAATCGCCTTAATTGGTGCTATTATCTACTATATTAATGCATGGTCGAAAAAACTAAATAATAATTTCTTTATCATTCCGATTGCGCTTGTTTTGGCAGGTGCAATTGGGAATGTGATTGATGGAATTTTTTATGGTGTAATTTTCGATAAAGGAACTACTTACAATGAAATGTTTCAAGATTGGGTAGGCTATCAAGGAGTCGCACAAGCTAACTTTGCTGGTTATTCGGGATGGTTTACGGGCTGTGTCGTAGATATGCTTTATTTTCCGATTGTAGAGTTCGATTGGCCTACTTGGATACCAATCATAGGAGGACAACATTATAAGTTCTTTCAGCCTGTATTTAATATCGCAGATTCGGCTATATTTATTGGAGGACTTACTTTGTTCCTTTTCCGTAAAAAAGCCTTTACAACTGATAATGGTGTAAGATTAAGATTTTAAAAAGATAAATCCTCGATAATTAATTATCGAGGATTTTTTTATTATATTTATTTCAATAACAATAGATTTATGATTAGTTGGATTAACCTTTTAATTGAAAGTTACGACAAGAATGATTTATCTAAATATGTTACGATTTATCATGTCAATAGCTGTTCATATGATAAGAGCTTAATAAATAAAAATATTTCTTTGAATGATATAATCACAATCGTTAAAGAGAAATCTCTAGATATACAAAATGATACTTTAGAAATATTCGTTGCGATAAATAATGATAGTATTAATGATTTGATTGTAATATTCAATCCTTATGAATTATTTGAAAACCCTTATGTTTACAAGATAATTTCTAATATTGATGAAGACTTGAAAAATCAGTTTATCATTAATTCAGAACAAATTAAATAATTTTAAAATGTAGTCAATTTGTAACATTTGTGTTGAACTTATAATTTAAAATAAAAAACTCCTTTCAATTTCTTGAAAGGAGTTTTAATATGTGGTCCCTACTGGATTCGAACCAGTGACCCCCTGCTTGTAAGGCAGGTGCTCTGAACCAACTGAGCTAAGAGACCTTGTTTAGAATTTTATTTGAAAGACTTTCTAATGTCTTTATGTGGTCCCTACTGGATTCGAACCAGTGACCCCCTGCTTGTAAGGCAGGTGCTCTGAACCAACTGAGCTAAGAGACCTTGTTTTTAGAATTTTATTTAAAAGACTTTCTAATGTCTTTATGTGGTCCCTACTGGATTCGAACCAGTGACCCCCTGCTTGTAAGGCAGGTGCTCTGAACCAACTGAGCTAAGAGACCTTGTTTAGAATTTTATTTAAAAGACTTTCTAATGTCTTTAAGTGGTCCCTACTGGATTCGAACCAGTGACCCCCTGCTTGTAAGGCAGGTGCTCTGAACCAACTGAGCTAAGAGACCTATTTAGAATTTTATTTAAAAGACTTTCTATTGTCTTTATGTGGTCCCTACTGGATTCGAACCAGTGACCCCCTGCTTGTAAGGCAGGTGCTCTGAACCAACTGAGCTAAGAGACCTTCGTAATTGGATTGCAAATATAGGGCTGTTTTTGAATAATCCAAATAGTTAAAATGAAAAAAATTAAATAAAATTTAATGTTAGGGCTTAACTCTTTTCGTTTCAAAGAAATAATTTTTCAGATTTTAAAAAGAAATATTCGTCTTTTTCTTTTTCTCTTCAATTTTAACCCCTTTAAACAGGTAAATAATCCCAATAAATGAGATAGAAATGGTGATGATAGAGAAAATAAATGCCGCACTTGTGGCTAAAGTTTCATCAAAATTGAATCGATGTGCAGCGTACATAAATACAGCTTCTCTAATCCCAAATCCACTAAATGATATAATTGATAATATACCAGAAACTAAAAAAATCAATAAATAAATACTAAAATTATCTGGATGGATATTTAATCCTTCTAAAACGAAATACAACATACCAACTTGTATCAATTGTAAAACGATAGAATAAATCATCGAGTTATAAAATGTACGTTTATGAATTGGGAAAATTATTCCTAAAATAAATGGAACAGCTATAAAACCTATCAGAGATAGAATTAATGAACCATATTGTATCCAAGGATAATCTGTCAAGTTTGAAAGATATATTAGGAATATAATGATTAATAGCATTGCACATAAACCAATAATTTTATCAAGAAAAACGGCTTGTGAAATTTCTTTCAAACTGATTTTATAATTTTTATTCAAGACATAAACTTTATAGGCATCGCCACCAATTCCGCCTGGAACAAAGGTGTTATAAAACATTCCTAAAAAATATAAACGCGCATTTGATTTGTAAGATAAATCCAGATTAATGTCTCGAAAGTAATAATCTAATCGAAAAATAGAGAGCGCTTGCGAAACAACATAAAGTACAACAGCTATAAAAATGTATGCCCAATTTGCATTTTTGTAATGACTGAAAATATCAAAAATATGTAATTTAACAAAGAAGATATAATAGATTAACGCAATACTGATGGTTAATTTAACTCCCGTTATAATATATTTTTTAGTTTTTGGATTCAATTGAAATCTTTTGATAATTAACGCACAAATTTAGAGAATCTTCTATTAACCCTTCAAAAAATTATTTAACTATAAATATTTGTCTGATATTATGTAGTTTTGCGGTTAAATTAATCGAATCATGCAATCAAAAGTTATTGTAATTACAGGTTCTTCTTCGGGTGTAGGATTGACTTTGGCAAATTATTTTCACGATAAAGGACATCAAGTTTATGGTTTATCAAGAACGGCTAAAGGACAAGAGAAATTCAAACATATTGCAACAGATGTTTCAAATAAAGAAAATGTAAAAAGTAGTTTTCAGCAGATTTTTTCGGAAACAAATAATCAAATTGATGTGTTGATCAATAATGCAGGAATTGGAATGTTAGGTGCTGTGGAAGATGCGTCGAAAGCAGATATCGAAAAATTATTGGACGTTAATGTTTATGGACCAATTTACACTATGCAAGAAGTTTTGCCTACAATGCGTTCTCAAAAAAACGGTTATATCTTGAATGTTTCGTCGATTGCGAGTAACAATGGTTTACCTTTTAGAGGGTATTATTCAGCTTCGAAAGCAATGATTGATCGGTTAATAGAATCGGCTCGTTTAGAAAATCGTCACACGGGAGTAGAAATTGCTACGTTGAATTTTGGAGATATCAAAACCAATATTGCAGAGGGACGTGTGAAAACTTTTGTGTCAAAATTCTATCAAAAAAGATATGATGCAATGGTAGCAGATATTGATCACGAAGTACAAGATGGTACACCAACAGAAAATTTGATTCCGATTATCGAAAATATTTTAGCTCAAAAGAATTTGAAACCTCATTATTATATTGGTAAATCGATGCAGAAATTCTCTGTAACCTTGAAAAATATTTTACCTCAAAAAATGTTCGAAAATATTATTGCAAAATATTCAAAATTAGATTAATAGATGGAAGAGGTTATTTGGTATTATAAATCATTTGAAGATTTAACTTCGAAAGAGCTATATAAAATAATACAATTGCGAAACGAAGTTTTTGTGATAGAGCAAGATTGTATTTACCAAGATTGTGATGATAAGGATTTGATTTGTGGGCATCTTTGGGCAACGATTGGCGATGAGGTTGCTGCATATTCTCGAATTGTTCCGAAAGGAATTTCGTACGAAAATGAACCGTCTATTGGTCGTGTAATTTCGAATCAAAAGTTTCGCAGATATGGATTAGGAAAACAATTGATGAAGAATTCGATTCAAGTGATCGAAAATCAATTTAAAACGTCTTCAATTCGTATTTCGGCACAATCTTATTTGAAAGAATTTTATTCATCTTTTGGTTTTGAACAAGTTTCTGAAGAATATTTAGAAGATGATATTCCACATATCGAAATGTTGAGAAAATAATGAAACTCATTAAATACATTTTCATTTCGCTATTGACCATTTTTATCGTAGCTGTTTTGGTTGATGTCTATTATTCGAATCAACTTAAAAAAATGGCTTTGTTTAGCGGAGAAGTGCAAGAATGGAATCAAATAGAAGAAGGAAAAACGAATGTAGAATTAGCTGTTTTTGGTTCTTCGCGCGCATTTATTCAAATTAACCCGACAATTTTAGAGCAAGATTTAAAATTGAAAACACATAATTTTGGATTGAACGGAAGTAAATTCAAAATGCAATTCTATCGTTTCAATTTATATCTTAAACATAATCCGAAACCTAAAATTGTGGTGTGGAATTTAGACACGTTTTCGTTTTCACATATCGAAGAAGTTTTTCAACCAAATCAATACACGCCTTTTATGTTGTGGAATTTCAATTTGTATGATGCGTTAAAAGAGTATAAAGACACGAAATTGGTTGATTTTATTGTACCACTTTATCGCTACAGAGATCAAACCTATTGGAAAGATCAAATTGTAAAATCAAAGAAAGAAAAGTTGCATAAAGATGGACTTTTTCGTGACGATGGTTTCAAATCATATAATCGTAAATGGGATGTTGATTGGAAGAAGATGAAAAAGAAAAATTCTGATTTTGATTCGACTGATTACAAACTTTTAGAAGAATTAATTACGAAATGCGAACAAGAAAATATTCAACTTATTTTTACGATTGCGCCAGAGTTTTACAAAGGTCAAGATTATATGTTGAATAGAGGTGAAGTGATTAATCGTTATCAGCAAACATTACAAAAACATCATCTTAAGTTATTAGATTATTCGAGCGATTCGATTAGTTATCAACAAAAATATTTTTACAATACGACTCACATGAATTACAAAGGTGCAGATGCTTTTACAAAGGAGTTAGCAGAAGATTTAAAAAAATATATTAAATAAAAAACCTCGCAAACGTTACGTTTGCGAGGTTTTTATTTATTGTTCAACAGATGTATATTCACTTAAAACTTCGTCTTTTGAAAATTCTTTGTTGTAAACTTTTAAATCATCCAAACTAACATTTTTTAATGAAATTTGTCTTAAAGGAAAAGTCAACGTTTTTACTTTATTAAATGAAATATCTTTTCCATTTTTTTCTTTGTAAGGTAAAATGATTTTTTCTGTTTCCATTTTTTTTACCAATTTTCCATTTACATACAAAGTAGTATTTTCCTTATTTCCAGTAATTGTGATAAAACTCCAATCATTTAGATTTAAATTATCAGTCATTTGATATGAATATCCATCACGATTATATTCCACTGAATTTTTATTCAGTTCAAAAGTTGCATTTTTAGATTTGAATAAAATAGTTGCATTTGCAGTGTCAGATTTTAACCAAAAAGAAACGGTGTAACTATTTCCAATTTCCTCTAATGGAAGATGTAAAGTTGTTGTACCATTCAATGAATTGTTGATGATTCCTTTTGTAAATGAAGGATTGTTTGTATTAACTTTTTCATTGAAGAAACCAACAAGATCTTCTACAGAATTTTCAAACGGAAGATGAAGAATTTGACGCGTTTCTTCACCAAAATATCCTCTTAAATTAAGTCCAGGCGCTTCAGCAACATTTACTTTTTTCTGATTAAAATCGAATAAAGCTAAATTATGATCACTTGCTGTCCACATTTTTTCAGCTAAAACTTGTATAGCGGGAAAAGCTCTATTGTGAACATCTTTTTCAGAAATTCCATTACCTGCAATATCATTCCAAATTCCAAACATTCCACCCACAACTGTTGGATCTCCTTTTTCGAATGTTACATTCCCAATGTTACGTGGCTCCCAATTGTTGTAAATGTTGTTAACGTTTAGATAATCGTAATAATATCCGGCAGCAGGAACAATATACAGCCAACCATCTGGTGTAGAAATTTGTTTGTATCCTAATTTTTTCATTTCGATAGGATCTGCATAACCATTGTACCACATATTTAGCACAACATTTTTCGATGTAACAGGTGTTTTTCCTTGCGCATGCGTAAGAGCACCCCAAGCACGAACATCTTTTCCATTTTTCTGAACTGCTTTTATAAGAAAGTCTGTGAACTTTCTGAATGATTCAGCTTCCTTTTTATCATATTCATCTGTTCCGATGTGTACCTCTTTTCCGATAAATACTGGGTCTTTTCCTTTTGTATATTCATCAAAAATAGCTTGAACAACTTCATATGTTTTTGGATTAGCTAAATCTAAATGATCTTTTCCGTATTTATCACTTCCAATTTCAGGAACTACTTTTGCAATGGCTAAAGAATGTGCGGGAACATCTATTTCTGGAATAATTTTAATTCCATATCGAAAAGCTTTTTTCTGTAAATCTTTAAACTCTTGTTTGGTATAATGCCCATCTGCTGAAGCTAAACCTGGATAAGTATCATTTTCTAAACGAAAACCTGAAGGTGTTTTATCCCAATCAAAATTGAAATATTTATGAAATGCATTGTCATTTAAATGAATTTGAAAATTAGAGATTTTATAATAAGATAAAATTTCGACGTAATCATTTAAAAAATCAATTGTAAAAAATTTTCGTCCTACATCTAGAATTAATCCACGTTCTGAATAAGTCGGATAATCTCTAATTTCACCTTTCGGAATACTATTTTTGTTAGTTGATTGATCTAATAATTGTAAAATTGTGCGAGTTGCAAATACATTTCCCGTATAAGTTGGTGCCGAAAATTGAAGATAATCACCAATTTCCATTGCGTAACCTTCGTTTCCTAAAGTTGTATCTTTCTTCTTTGAGATAAAAATATCTCCTTTTGTAGCTTTTTGGTTTGAAGTAATTTCTAATTTGTAACCAAATTGTTTTTGTAAATCTTCTTGTAATAATTTTGCTACTTCTAAATTCTCAGAAGTATTTTGTTCGATTACAATTTTTGAAGAAGAAGTAATATTAAACTCTCCTTTTTCTCCATACCATTCACGCAAAGAGGGAATAACAAAAGGTTTTGGGTTAATACCTTTATTTGTATATTTTCCTTGTATTTTTAAATTTTTTATAGGAATTTCTGCTGTTGCTTTATCTGATTTTCGAGTTAATTTATAAAGTAAATTAACCGTTTTAGGAACTAAAGGTTGATTTATTTTTCCATCCAAACCAATGATTGATCGATTATCAGAACCAATTAATTCGAGATTGTATTTGGTTTGTGTTGGAAGCTGAACAGCTTTGTTGTTAATTTTAATGTTTGATTGAAGTTGAGTTTGTAATTGAACAAATTCTAAACTATCAATTTTAGCTTGCGCGAAAATAGTTTGTTGCGAAGATAATAGTAAGAGAGTAAGCGAAAGTTTTCTTGAGATTGTGGTGAAATGAATCATTTTAAATTTATTAAATAATCTACGTTAGACTATTGTTGTGTTAATTATTTAATAAAAATAGGAATCTATTTCGAATATAGCCTAACCGTTTTGAAGTTCTTTTTCTTTTTTCTGTGTTAAATAAACACCTGATAAAATCATAGCAAAACCAACGATATGAATCCAAGTGATTTTTTCGCCAACTAAAAATCCCCAAAAAACAGAAACGATAGGCATAATGTAAGTCACCATCGATGCAAATATAGAACCTGTGACTTGTATTAATCGATAAAATAAAATCATTGCTAAAGCAGTTCCTAAAATTCCTAATATGGCTACAAAACCTAAACTTCTTAATTGTTGTTCTGTTCCTTCGAAAACATCAAAAAATCCTGAAATAAATAATATTGTAATAGATGGTAACAGCCAAATTGTAAATAAAGCAGATGATAATTGAAAAGATGGAACGTCGTTTAAATAGCGCGTTAAAATTAAACTGTTTAAACCATAAAGTGCAGTTGCTAAAACGATTAGTAAACAATGTGTTAAACTGTTTTCACCAGAAAAACCATCGCCGCCAATTAATAATACAGCACCAAAAAAACCTATAATTGCACCAATTACTTGATTTTTAGTTCCTTTTATATTGAAAAATAATGCGCCAAATAGTAAAATGAAAAGTGGAACCAAAGAATCTAAGATTCCTGCCATAGAACTCGAAACATGTAGTTGAGCCATCGGAAATAAAAACATTGGAATAAAATTTCCACAAAATCCTGCCAAAGCAACATATTTTAATTTATTTTTTGGAATTTTAAAAAGACTTGGAATTCCCCAAATAGCTAAAATTCCTCCAGCAATTGTTAATCGCAAAGCTCCTACTTGATATGGCGTGTAAGCGACCAATCCTTGTTTGATGAGAATAAATGAGCTTCCCCATGTTAATGCCAAAATACCAAGGATGATCCAATGTTTTAATTCGATTTTCATTTTCTAAATTTGCGCAAAGATGCGAAAGTTGGCGCTTTTTACAAACACAAATTTATTTACAAAAGCAGTCGTTGGTATGATCGTTTACCATTCCAGTTGCTTGCATGTGCGCATAAATTGTAGTTGAACCAAAGAATTTAAAACCTCGTTTTTTCAAATCTTTTGCTAATTTGTCCGAAATTTCGGTTGTTGCAGGAACTTCTTTTATTGAACTCCAATTGTTGATAATGGGGTTGTGGTCAACGTAACTCCAAATAAAATCAGAGAATGATCCAAACTCTTTTTGTATTTCGATAAATAACTTTGCATTATTTATTGCAGCAGAAATTTTTCCTCGATGACGAATAATTCCTTCATTTTGGACTAATTCTTCTATTTTAGTTTCATCAAAATTGGCTACTTTTTCTACTTCAAAATTTGCAAATGCTTTTCTAAAGTTTTCACGTTTTTTGAGAATAGTATACCAACTCAATCCAGCTTGAAAAGATTCTAAAATCAAAAATTCAAATAAAATTTTATCGTCTTTCACTGGTTTTCCCCATTCGTTATCGTGATAATCTATATAATCTTGGTCTTTATTTACCCAAGCGCAACGTGTTTTTTCCATGATGTAATTTATATTTTTTATAATTCAGATAAATCATAAATACATTTTTCAAGTTCTTTTATCCAATCAGGATTTATGATTTTGATATTTTTCGATTCCTCAAGTTCTTGTTGTAAAAGTGGAATGAACTCTTTACTTTCTGTTTCTAAAATGGCTTCAAATAATAAAGTTCCAAAATTATCTTTTTTTAGTTCTTGAATAATGATATCATTAATTCTACTATCTTTTCTTTTAGCTAATCCAGCGATAGCTTCCATTCTTGTGTTTAAATGTTTGTCATTAATTCTATCATATAAAGCTTTTCGAATATTTTCATTATCAAAATCTATTTGACCAATATAAAATGTTGCCCAATCTCTTATGTGATTTGCTTTATCTTTTGAGAATTTAATCAAAACATTAATAGCTTTTTCATCTTCAACAAATCCAAGAGCGTTTACAATTTCTTGTTTGATTAAAATACTATTTGAATTTTGAAAAGAACAGATTTTATTAATTTGTTTTTTTATTTAAATCAGAATTATTATGACTGATTCCGAAGAATACTGCAAATAATACATCAACATCTTTTTCTGAGTTTAATAGATTAAAAAAAATGTTGATAGTTTCTTTTAAAAAAGGTCTTGGAGGAATACCTAATTGAGTTAAAATTCTAATCCCGATAATTCTTTTGTTTTGATCATTAGAATTAATAAATTCAACACATTTATCAAATAAATCTTTACTTGGACGGCTTCTTAAAATCCGAATTGTTTCCCAGCGAGATTTATCAGTTTTGTAGTTTATTAATCGAGAAATAAGTTTTTCGTCACTCCAACTTTGTTTACTCATAATGATAAATTTTTATAAGCATCTTCTACCGAATAAACGGGTAATTGACAGGTGTAATTTTCGCAAATATGAATGGATGTTTTATTTTCAATCAATCTGTTTTTAGTAATCTTTAATTGTTCTGTTTTAGAAGCAACAAAAATAGCATTCGGAACATAACATTGTTGGATTTGTTTCGAGTATTCTTGGGCTTCATTACCAACGATAACAATTTCTTTGAACGGATAACTAAAATTTAAATACAACTGAATCCAATTTGCAAAACCAGTTGGGTAATCATGGATTTTTTCATCAATATTTGTTAGCATTTGTTTTGCTTGTTCGATGTATTTTTCTTCATTCAAAATTTTTCCTAATTTGAATAAATTATTTGCCATAATAGAATTTGAAGAAGAAATAACGTTATCATAAATCTCGAATGTTTCGTTTACCAAAGGCGTATCGTAATGAGATTTGTAGGCAAACATTTTATTTTTGTGATTGTAAAACTGATTAAAATTTTCTTCCGTTAATGTTTGGGCAGTTTCTAAATAATTAATTTCCGAAGTAGTTTCATATAATTTGATTAATGCTTCAATCATTAAAGCATAATCATCCAAAAATCCGGGGATTGTTGTTTGCTTGTCTTTATAATTTCTAAATAAAATTTCGCCATTCCATTGATTTTCTAAAATAAAATGTGTTGCATTTTTTGCTAAATCAAGATATTCAGTATTTTCGAAAGTGATAGTTGCATCGCACAAGCCTTTTATAATTAAAGCATTCCAAGAAGTTAATATTTTTTCATCGCGATGAGGTTTTGTGCGTTGCTCACGAATTGGATTAAGTATTTTTTTCCATTCCGAAACTTTAGTTTGAAGCTCGGTTGTTGTGATGTTCTGTTGTGATGCAAAATCTTCGTCATCCGTTAATCGCATCAAAATATTATTTCCATGTTCCCATTCGCCAAATTCATCAACATTGTAATATTTTTGAAATAAATCAAAATCATCATTCAAAATTGATTTTAATTCATCCGATTTCCAAACATAATATTTCCCTTCTTCCCCTTCAGAATCTGCATCAATTGCTGAATAAAAAACATTTTCTGGCGAAAGAATTTCATCTTTTAACCAATTGATAGTTTCTTCAACAACTGTTTTATATTCTTTTTCACCAAAAACTTTATATGCATTAGAATAAAGCGAAAGCAATTGCCCGTTATCGTAAAGCATTTTTTCGAAATGAGGAACTTTCCAATACGGATCGACTGAGTATCGCGAAAAACCTCCTTTCAATTGATCGTAAATTCCTCCAAAAGCCATTCTGTCTAACGTTATTTTGGTTTGAATTAAACAGTTTTCGTTTTTAGTTTGAATCCCATAACGCAAAATCGTTTCCCAGGCATTTGGTAACATAAATTTTGGTGCACGATTGAAACCGCCCCATTCATTATCAAATTGCTGTTGCCAAAATTCGAACGTTTCATCTATTTTAGAAGCTGAAAAAGTAGAAGTTGATTTTAATTCGATCGTTTCCATTTTATTTAAACCATCAGCAATCGAATGAACATATTCTAATGTTTTAGGATAATTTTGATGATACATTTGTTGAATATTTTCTAATAACTCAACCCACTGAACTTTCGGAAAATAAGTTCCGCCATAAAATGGTCGACCATCGGGTAAAGCAAAAACATTGAGAGGCCAACCTCCTGATTGATGAATCAATTGCGAAACATTCATGTATAAAGCATCTAAATCAGGGCGTTCTTCGCGATCAATTTTTATACAAACAAAATAATCATTCATTACTTTTGCGACTTTTTTATCTTCAAATGATTGATGCTCCATTACGTGACACCAATGACAAGCCGAATAACCAATTGAAATTAAAAGAGGTTTATTAATTTCTTTTGCATAATTCAATACTTCATCGCTCCAACTTTGCCACCAAACAGGATTATTTTCGTGTTGTTTTAAATATGGACTTGTCGCAATTTTGAGATTATTTTGTTGAAAATTCATTTATATTCTTTAATTATTTAAAGTTCGTACAATTTTTGTGGATGAAAAATTATATTTTCGAAAAAAAATTATAAATAATGAACGTTTACGAATATATTTCTATAGGTGCGTATATGGCTTTGATGATAGGGATTGGAATTTATTCTTACAGAAAGTCAACAAGTAATTCAGAAGATTTCTTAATTGGAGGTCGAAAAATGGGAGCAGCGGTAACCGCACTTTCAGCAGGAGCAGCAGATATGAGTGGATGGTTGTTGATGGGAGTTCCTGGAGCAATGTATTTCACTGGATTGTCGAGTGCATGGATTGCGATTGGATTGACAACGGGATGTTTTTTAAATTATATTTTTGTTGCGCCTCGACTGCGTATTTACACAGAAATTGCTCAAAACTCGATTACGTTACCCGTATTTTTCGAAAATCGTTTCAAAGATAAATCACGATTATTAAGAATCGTTTCATCAATTTTAATTTTAGTCTTTTTTACTTTGTATACATCTGCAGGAATGGTTTCTGGAGGAAAATTATTTGAATCTGCCTTTGGAATGGATTATATGACAGGACTTTGGATGACAAGTTTTGTTGTGGTTTTATATACTTTTTTAGGAGGATTTTTAGCGGTTAGTTTAACTGATTTTGTGCAAGGAACAATCATGGTTTTAGCTTTGGTTATTGTGCCAATTGTAGCGATTTCTGAGATTGGAGGAGTTGGGGAAACTTTTTCTTTGATTAATGATAAAGGTGATAAATATTTAGATTTATTTAAAGGAACAACAACGATTAGTATTTTGTCTTTGATGGCTTGGGGACTTGGGTATTGTGGACAGCCGCATATTTTAGTTCGTTTTATGGCGATTGGAAATCCAAAAGATTTAGCAAAAGCAAGAAATATCGGAATTACATGGATGATTTTTACGGTTGGAGGAGCTTTGTTAGTTGGTTTAGTGGGAATTGCTTATTTGATGAAATATGATCAAACAACAATGCTTACATTCGACAATTCTAAAACAGAAGCAGAAACAATATTCATTTTTTTTTCGCGTGTTTTATTTCATCCATTAGTTGGAGGATTCTTGTTATCAGCAATTTTAGCGGCCGTAATGAGTACAATTTCTTCACAATTATTAGTAACATCAAGTTCATTAACAGAAGATATTTACAAAGCATTTTTAAATAAGAAAGCAACACCAAAACAATTGTTAACAGCAAGTCGCTTATCAGTTTTAATTGTTGCAGTTATTGCAGTTTTATTGTCTTTAACACCAAAAGATTCAATTTTAAATTTAGTAGGAAATGCTTGGGCTGGATTTGGTTCTGCATTTGGACCAGTAATTGTTTTTTCACTTTTCTGGAAAAAAACTTCTTGGCAAGGTGCTTTAGCAGGAATGTTAACAGGAGGAATTGTTGTGTTAACTTGGGTTTATGCAAATCACGCATATAAAGATTGTTACGAAATGATTCCTGGATTTGTTTCTTCGGTTATTGCAATTTATGTTGTTTCGTTATTGACTCAAAAACCAAATCAAGAAATTGATAAAGAATTTGAAGAAATGAAAACTGTTTTGAAAGAGAAATAATTACATAAATAAACTTTTAAAAAGAGGTAGGCGTTTGTCTACCTTTTTTTATGATAGAAAATTATTAGTTTCCTCTTGATAACTGAGAACTCTAAATTCATCAAATTGTTGATAAGTTTCACTTCTTCGAAATGGGTAAAAAAGGGAGATTTGTTTGTATATTTGTAAAGTTTGATTAAAAAAATAGTCAAATATTAAATCAATTTATACGAAAAGATGAACGATATTATCCAATTATTGCCAGATCATGTAGCGAATCAAATTGCCGCAGGAGAAGTTGTGCAACGACCAGCTTCGGTGATAAAAGAGTTGATTGAAAATGCGGTGGATTCTGGAGCGACTTCTATTCAGATTATTGTAAAAGATGCTGGTAGAAGCTTGATTCAAGTAATAGATAATGGTTCGGGAATGAGTGTGACAGATGTTCGAATGGCATTTGAGCGTCATGCAACTTCTAAAATTAGAAAGACAGAGGATATCTATAATATTCATACAAAAGGTTTTCGTGGAGAAGCTTTGGCTTCTATTGCTGCTGTAGCACAAGTAGAAACGAAAACGCGAAGAGAAGAAGATGAGGTAGGCTCACAATTAATAATAGAGGGCGGAGAGGTTCGTAATCAAGATCCAGTTGTTTGTCCTGTCGGAACTTCTATTTCTGTCAAAAACCTTTTTTACAATGTACCTGCTCGCCGTAATTTCTTAAAATCAAATCAGGTTGAATTTCGTCATATTCAAGATGAATTTCAGCGTGTTTCGATGGCGCATGAAAATATTAGTTTCTTTTTGCATCACAATGATGCTGAAATCTATCATTTGAAAGCAGGGAATTTAAAGCAACGAATTGCTCAGATTTTTGGAAAGAAATTAAGTTCTCAAATTATATCGGTTGAAGAAGATACAGAAATTGTAAAAGTAAAAGGTTTTGTAGGGAAACCAGATGCAGCCAAGAAATCGCGTGGAGAACAGTTTTTCTTTGTTAACAATCGTTTCATTCGAAGTGGATATTTGCATAATGCAATTGTAGATGCTTTCGAAAGTTTGTTGCCTACAGGTTATAGTCCTTCTTATTTTTTGTATTTAGAAATTGATCCTTCAAAAATTGATATTAACATTCATCCAACCAAAACAGAAATAAAGTTTGAAGATGAAGCGTTGATATTTACCATTCTTAGAGCTGCTGTAAAACATGCTTTGGGACAATTTAATGTGATTCCTTCGTTGGATTTTGAACAAGATCCAAACTGGGCATTTATACCTTCTGCAACAGAAGATACAGAGATTAAAATGCCTGAAATTACCGTAGATTCAAGTTTTAATCCATTTGAACATCAACAAACAAGATCTCCAAAACCATCTGATATTCGTGCGAATATGGATTTTTATAAAGATGCTGTTGAGTTAGAAATTGAAAATAATCATGCGCATCAATTATTTGAATCTGAAGATTTTCATGATAGTTTTGAAGTAATTCAATGGATGAATCAATATTTGGTTGTGGAATATCGTGGCGAATTGTTAATAATAGATCAACATAGAGCACATCAAAAAATATTATTCGAAAAATTTATTCATTCAAATAACGGAAGTGCTTTGGTACAACAAATGCTTTTCCCGATAGAATTGGAGCTTTCGCCAAATGATCGTCAGAAATTAATCAACGTAGAACATCAATTGTTGAGTTTTGGTTTTGACATTTCATTAGACGAAGAAGCAATTCAGATTAATGCGATTCCTGTAGATGTACAGCAAGAAGATGTAGTATCTGTCTTTATGGATTTTATCGAAGAGTTAGAATACCAAGAATCAATTGAATTAGAAAATACATTTGCGAAAATTTTAGCGAAAAATGCTGCTGTTAAAAAAGGAGTTTCATTAAAAGCTGAACAAATGCAAACTTTGGTCGAAGAATTGCTAAAGTTACCAAATCCAAATTATACACCCTACGGACGACCAATTTTTGTGCAGATGAACACGGGTGATATCAAAAAAACATTACAATAACCAAATGAGACAATCTATACCACCAATTACAAAGAATTTACTGATAATAAATGGTTTGTTCTTTCTTGCGACTTTTGTTTTTAATACGAAAGGAATCGATTTGAGAGTGATTTTAGGTGCTTTTTATCCAGAATCTCCTAACTTCAAATTTTGGCAAATTTTGACGCATATGTTTATGCATGCCGATTTTTCGCATATTTTGTTTAATATGTTTGCGTTGTGGATGTTTGGTTCTGTAGTGGAGCAAACTTTTGGACCAAAAAAGTTTATCACATTATATTTATTAGCTGGTTTGGGAGGATTTATTCTTTTTAATGCAGTGAATTATTTTCAAATAGAACAATTGAAAACAACAATTCAGTCACAAGGAATTGGTCTGAGTCAGATTTATGAAGCTGCAAAATTAAATTTACAAGGCGCATATCATACAAATTCAATTATACAAAGTAATCAAGCTGCATCAGAACTTTTGACAAATTATGTTACACCAATGGTTGGGGCTTCAGGTGCAATTTATGGTTTGTTGTTGGCATTTGCAGTGTTATATCCAAACGAAAAGTTGATGCTAATCTTTTTCCCAGTTCCTATAAAAGCAAAATATTTTATTCCAATTATGGTATTAATTGAGTTTTATATGGGATATCAAAATATTGGAAATGTAGCACATTTTGCGCATTTAGGAGGTGGATTGATTGGTTTCTTGTTAACAAGACATTGGAAAAAGAATTTATATAGATGGAATTAAGAAATGGCAAATAATATCTTAGACGATTTAAAATTAAAATATTCATCAGGAAATAGCGCAACAAAATTAATTTACGTTAACGTTGTGCTGTTTTTTACATTGTTAATTGTTGATTTTGTTCTTCGAACGGTAGTAAATTCTACGATTACAACAACTGGTTTGTTTGCTTTGTCATCTTTCGATGATTTGATTGTAAGACCTTGGCAAGTCCTAACATATTCTTGGTTACATGGAAATCTTTTCCATTTGATTATGAATATGGTTTTATTGTATTTTGTTGGACAAATGTTTTTGCAGCAATTTCAAAACAGAAATTTGATTACATTCTATTTGTTTGGTGGAATAGCGGGCGGAATTTTCTTTTTATTGTTTCAGAATGTGTTTAATTATCAACATTTAGTAGGAGCATCAGCAGCTGTTTATGCCGTTTTTTTTGGAATGATTTCGTATAATCCAAAAATGCCAGTTCGTTTGTTGTTAATTCCAACTTCGTTTCCGTTGTTATATGTTGGTTATGTTTTTATTGCATTTGATGTGTATAATATTATAGCGAGCCAAAATGCAGGTGGAAGTATTTCGCACTTAGGAGGAGCTATTTTTGGTTACCTTTATATGAAACAATTTGAGAAAGGAAATGATTTTTTAGGTAACTTTATTTTTAAAATAGAAGGATTGTTTCAAAAGAAAGAAAAAACAACGTTCAAAACATATAAAAATACTTCTTCAACGTCAAGTCGAACAAATGTTCCGAAAGATGATTACGATTTTAATCATCAAAAAGTTGAAAAACAGAAGAAAATAGATATAATTTTAGATAAAATTTCACGTTCAGGATACGAGAGTTTGTCTAAAGAAGAAAAAGACTTTCTATTTAAAGAAGGTAGGTAAGATGAGTATAATCAGTAAGTTTAAACTAAATTATTTTAATCGTTTAGTGCTAACAATTAATATCGTTTTTTTGTTGGTGGCTTATTGTGTTTATTTAAATAAAATTTTTACTCCTACCGAAATCCCTTATTTCAATTTTATTTCGATTGGTTTTCCTATTTTATTTGCATTTGGAGTATTTTTTTTGTTGTACTGGTTAATGTTTAGCTGGCGTCATTTTTTATTGATTTTGGTTCTTTCAGCCGGGTTATTTTATCCAATTTATTTATCTTATCCAATTATTCAATTTAATAAAGTAGAAGATAAAAAAGCTGATTTAACAGTTTTGACTTACAATACGCATGGTTTTAAAGAAGAGGGAACAAAAGAACTTTTGATTAATAATAAAGCAGATATTATGTTGCTTCAGGAAGCGTATGAAGGTCAACAGAAAAGCTTAAAAAACAAAGACTTTAAAAATTATTATTCAGAATTTTATGGTTTATTGACGATATATAGTAAATATCCAATTATTCAAACCAAAAAAATAACACCAGAAGATAACGAAGAATTGAATGGTCTTGCTGCATATGCGGATATCGATTTGGGAACGGATACGATTCGAGTAATTAATGTTTATTTGGAGCCAATGTATATTGATAAAGCGATGGTGAAAGAAATTATTCAGTCAGATAATTCTCAAACAGCCGAAATTTCGAGTAGAAAAGTAGAGTTGAAATTGGTTAAAGGAATGCAAAAACACCAAAAACAATTGGAGGCAATTATTCCATATATCAAATCGTCTCGTCATCCAGTTATTTTAGGAACGGATCTTAATTCCACACCTGTTTCGTATGAATATGAAAAGTTGAAAAAATATCTTCACGATTCATATATTGAAGTAGGCAAAGGTAATGCCACAACTTTTCATGGATTTAAATTTCCAATTAGAATTGATTATTTATTTCATTCAAAGGATTTTAAATCAGTTGAAGCATATGTAATCCGTAAAAAATTCTCAGATCATTATCCTGTGGTTGTAAAATATAAACTTGCAGAATAAATTTTTCCTATATTTAGTCAATAATCAATCAAAATGAACCAGAAAGAAAGCTTTATTCAGGAAATTCAAAGTCGATATTCCTATAAAAATGATAAAATAATTTTAGGCAAAGCCAAATTAGATGGAGAAATTGTAGAAGAAGCAGAGGTTTCTGTTGCTTTAAAAACAATGAATCGACATGGTTTGATTGGAGGTGCAACAGGAACTGGAAAAACGAAATCACTACAGATTATAGCAGAACAACTATCTTTAAAAGGTGTTCCAACATTATTGATGGATATCAAAGGAGATTTATCAGGAATTGGGGCAGCAGCAAATGCAGAAGATGCGAATGCAAAAGAAAGAATGGAAGCGCTTAACTTGCCTTTTAGTCCTCAGGCTTCACCTGTAGAATTTTTATCAATTTCTGATGAACCAGGAGCAAGACTTCGTGCAACTGTAACAGATTTTGGACCAATTTTATTCAGTAAAATTTTAGAACTGAATGAAACGCAAGAAAGTATTATTTCAATTATATTTAAATATTGTGAAGATCGAAATTTACCATTGATTGATTTGGAAGATATTCGCCGTGTTTTGCAATATGTGACAGATTCTGCTGAAGGAAAAGCTGAATTGAATTCGAATTATGGAACAATTGCGCCAGCTTCTTTAGGAGCTATTTTGCGTAAAATTGTTGCGTTAGAACAACAAGGAGCAACTAAGTTTTTTGGAGAACCGAGTTTTGATGTACAAGATCTGTTGAAAACAAAAGATGGAAAAGGAATTGTAAATATTATTCGATTGATTGATATTCAGAATCAACCCAATTTATTTTCAACTTTTATGTTGAGTTTATTGAGTAAGATTTATTCTCAATTTCCTGAATCTGGAGATGCGGACAAACCAAAATTGGTTATTTTTATTGACGAAGCTCATTTGATTTTTAAAGAAGCAACAAAGGCTTTGTTGAATCAAATTGAAACAATGGTGAAGTTAATTCGTTCAAAAGGAGTCGGTTTATATTTTGTAACACAAGTTCCTGGCGATGTTCCAGATGCCGTTTTAAGTCAATTAGGGCTTAAAGTTCAGCATGCTTTAAGAGGTTTTACAGCAAAAGATCGCAAGGAAATTACTAAAGCAATTGAAAATTATCCGACAACGACTTATTATAAAGCCGATGAGGTAATCACGCAATTGGGAATTGGGGAAGCTTTTGTAACAGCTTTGGATGAAAAAGGAATTCCAACGACTTTAGCATATACATATATGCGGGCTCCAAATTCACGAATGGACGTATTGACTTCGAATGAAATTGATACAATAGTTTCTAATTCTGATTTAGTTAATAAATATTCTATTGACGTTAATCGAGAATCAGCAAACGAAATATTATCACAAAAATTAGAACAACAAAAAAATAGTGAACAGTCTACAAGTAAAACAACTTCGACAAAAAGAGTTCCGCAAGAAAAAGATTGGACAGATAATCCTGTGGTAAGAGAAGTAAGTCGTACCGCAACTCGAAAATTGATTGATTTTGGAATGAAAATGTTAACTAATTTTTTAAAAGGAAAAAAATAAGCAAGTGTACGCGATTTTAGATATAGAGGCGACTGGCGGGAAAGTAGGAGAAGAGTCAATCATAGAGATTGCTGTGTATAAATATGATGGAAAAGAAATTGTCGATCAATTTATATCATTGGTTAATCCTGAAAAAAAGATTGATAAATATGTGCAAAAACTAACTCATATTACAGATAAAATGGTGCTTACAGCGCCTAAATTTCATGAAGTAGCGAAGAGAATTGTTGAAATTACAGAGGATTGTATTTTAGTTGGACATAATGTAATGTTTGATTATCGAATGTTGAAACAAGAGTTTGAGCGTTTAGGATACAATTTTGAAAAAGAATGGATTGATACATTCGAATATAGTGAGAAGCTAATTCCAGGTTTACCTTCTTATTCGCTAGGTAAGCTTTGCGAATCTTTAGGTATTGTGGTAACTGATCGTCATAGGGCTTCAGGAGATGCTCGAGCTACTATTTCTTTATTTAAAATGCTTTTGGATAAAGATTCAGAGAAAATTATTACAAAGAAAACAGGTTTAAAACAACCTAAAAAAGCACATTCAAAATATCAGAAATTATTAGAGAATTTGCCAAATACAATTGGTGTTTTTTATTTATATAATAGTAGAAAGCAATTGATTTATATTAGTAGAAGTAATAATATTGCACGATCTATCAATCAGATTTTTACATCTAAAACTTTAAAGGCGAATAAGCTTAAACGTTATACACGTTCCATAAAATTTGAAGAAACTGGAAGTGGATTTTTAGCAGCCATTAAAGAAAATAATGAAGTGTTGAATAATCAACCCATGTATAATCTTAAATTGATTGAAAATAAAATATATCCATATGGATTATATTATTTAGAATCAAAAAGAGGGTACTCTCGTTTGGAAATTGGCAAAGTTAGAAAGGCTGAGCCGGTATTAAAATTCAAAACAAAGGAACGTGCAAAAGAAGTTTTAGAAAAGATTTTGAATGATTATTACCTTTGTCAACAAGTAAATGCAGGTGTGAAATCAGACGAACCTTGTTTTCAATATAAAGTCAACAAATGTAATGGTGCTTGCGTGAAAAAAGAATCACGAGAAGATTATAATAAAAGAATTGAAGATTTTATTAGGACAACAGAATATCCTTCTGAGACTTTTTTAATTATAGATAAAGGAAGAAAAGGGATTGAAAAATCTTTTTATTTAGTTGAAAATGGAGAATTTAAAGGATATGGTTATTATGAATTTCATCATCAAATAAAATCTCTTGAAAAAATTCATAATATTTTAATTCCTATTCAAGAAACAGATGAAATAAAAAATATGCTAAAGTATTTTCTTTATAAAGTTTCATCTAATCCAAATCAACTTGTATTATTGGATTAATTTAAAATATAATAGTAATAATAAAGGCTTAGAAAGTAAAATTCTAAGCCTTTATTATTATAATTGAAAAAAACAAAAAGGTCAGTTTAATACTGACCTTTTTGTTTTTATATGAAACTATTTTATTTAATTTCTTTGAAGATTACACGTCTGTTTTCTAAGTTTTTCCAAGCAGGACAGTTAGTAACAGGGTTACATTCAGCCCATTTTAAGTCAGATTTACCTTTACCAACAGAAGATAATTTAGTTGTGTCAACTCCTTTATTAGCTAAATAACGAACAACAGAAGCAGCGCGTCTTTCAGATAATTTTTGGTTGTAATCAACACCACCAGCAGCATCCGTATGACCTTCAACTACGAATTTAAAATCAGGGTTTGCTAATAAAACTTCAGCAGCATGATTTAATTTTTCGTAAGATTGCTCTCTAATTCGATCAGAGTTATAATCAAACTCAATACCTTCTAAATAAGCATTAATCGTAGTCGCTACATCTTCGCCAGAAATTCTTACAACCTTCTCTGGACAACCACCATTTGTTGGAGGACCAGGGATTGTAGGACATTTATCTTCACTATCTGGAATACCATCACCATCAGAATCTAAAGAACATCCAGATCCATCTACACGAATTCCTTCTGGTGTACCAAGACATTTATCCCATTGATCACAAACACCGTCACGATCTTCATCAATACACTCAAATGGAGTTTGTTCTACTGGAGCTTTGTAAGCTAAAGGAGATACCCATTGTAATGCATCTTTATGTTTTCCAATTTTGTAATGTAAACCTAAAGAGAAAGTGATCATATTATCATCACGACCTTCTTCGGTATCAGCAGCAGTCCAGTATTTAGGTTCTGGTTTTCCAGAGCCATCAAACTCTTCGTCACCAGACATTACATACATTCCACGTAATTCTAAATCAAGTTTGTCACTTAGTTTATAACGTAAACCAGCTCCAACTTGTCCAAATACAGATTTGTCTGCTAATTTTTGATCAGTTACAAGACCATAATCGTTGCCAGAACCATAATAATGTTGACGATAAGCTTTATATCCTAAGATACCAAACCCTCCATATAAATGCATAGCCCATTTAAATTCTGTTCTATTATCAACTCTTCTCAATAAGTTTGAAGCATTTATATCAGCTAAAATTGATACACCTTGGTATTTAGTTTTTCCATGAGCTTTGCCCTGATATGCATTTCCCCAGGGAGTATTATCGTATATCATACCTTTTTGTCTAGTTTGACCTAATTGATATTGTAAACTAAGACCAAATGCATGCGAAATTTGTTTATTAACTTGAAGTTGAAAATCATATCCAGGAGTAAAATATCCTCCGCCCATCCAAGAAACTAAATCTGAATTTTGAATGGCATTAGTTCCTGCAAATACAGAAACAGACCAATCATTGAATTCTTTCTTACTGTTGTTGAATGGTTTTTCATCGTACTTGGTCTGTGCAGAAACACATGCAGCAGCTCCCAAGATTAATAAAGATAAAAGTTTTTTCATAGGTTAGAATTATTTTTATAACTAATATAAAGCATAATTAATATATTATACAAAACTAATGAATTAATAATTAATATCTTAAAAAAAATATAAACTTTTAATAAAGTCTCTTTCAAAATTTTGTGGATGTGGTATTTTTAATCGATTAGAATCAACTAAAAGATTATTATAGAATAAGATATCAATATCGATTAAGCGATCAACATATTGTTCATTTCCTTTAGGTTGAATATATATTCTTCCCATTTTCTTTTCAATTTCTTTTACTTTTTGTAAAACTTCGAAAGGAGACAAAGATGTTGATACTTCGATTTTTTGATTTAGAAATAAATTTTCTGTTGTAAAGCCTTCTGCTTTGTTTTCTAAAATATTTGATTCTTTTTTAATTTCTCCAATCTCTCTGTTTATAAACTCTTTAGCTGAGTTTATGTTGTTTTTTTTGTCACCTAAGTTTGTTCCTAGTAACAAAATGACTTTATTTTGCGACATATAGTGCAAAAGTAATAATAATTTAAAAATGAAGAACTTTTTCGGGAGAGTATTCTCAACAATTATAGGAAATCTATTAACGTTTAGTGTTTTTATCATTCTGCTTTTCGTTTTGATATTTGTTTCAGCTTTATCTACACCTTCCAAAAGTGTGAAAGAAGGTTCTGTTTTAGAAATTTCACTCGAAGATCCAATTATGGAAAGTGATATGGATCGTTCAGTATCATTATTTAATATGTCAGAAGAATCAAGTGTTTTTTTACAAGATATTCTACATTCAATAGAAGTAGCTAAAAATGATGATAAGATTAAAGGAATTAGTTTGAAGCTTGATCAGTTTTCTGGTGGAGCAACACAAGCTACAGATATTCGTAATGCTCTAGAAGATTTTAAAAAATCTGGAAAATTTGTTTATTCTTATTCAAATTCAGGAAGCCAATTATCATATTATATAAGCAGTGTTGCAGATAAAATTTATCAAAACCCTTTAGGAGGAACTCTTTTACAGGGATTAAGTTCAAACATTATGTTTTATAAAAATGCAGGTGATAAATATGGTGTAGACTTTCAAGTGATTCGTCACGGACAATTCAAAAGCGCTGTAGAGCCTTATATGAGAACGAATATGTCTGATGAAAATCGTTTACAATTATCAGAATTATTGAATGATGTTTGGGGAAATGTTGCTGGTTCTGTTTCAAAATCTCGAAAAATATCTCCTGAGAAGTTTAATCTTGTAACAGATAGTTTATATGCATTTATTCCTGAAGTTGGAAAGGAGAATAAAATATATGATATCATCGCGCAAGAAAATGATTATCAAAAAATGTTATTTGAAAAGCTTGGTTTAAAAGAAGAAAAATCAAAAACGATTTTCGAGGTTTTAAAGAAACATACAATAAAGGTTGAAGATTATTTTGAAACTTTATCAGAAAAATCAGAAAAAGATAAAATTGCAGTCCTTTATGCTTCTGGAACAATTACAGAAGGAGATGGTTTTGACGGAATTCAGTCCAAAACCTATGTTGATGCAATTCGTAATATTGCAGAAAATGATAAAATTAAGGCGTTAGTTTTACGTGTAAATTCTCCTGGAGGAAGTGCAAATGCATCTGAAGAAATTTTATATGAGTTGATGCAATTAAAAACGAAAATGCCGATTGTAGTGTCATTTGGTGATGTTGCGGCATCTGGTGGATATTATATCGCACAAGCTTCTGACAAAATTTATGCTCAACCCAATACAATTACTGGTTCGATTGGAGTTTTCGGAATGATACCAAATGCGCAAAAATTATTCAATAATATTGGATTAGATTTTGACGAAGTAAAAACGAATGCAAATGCAGATCAGTTGAAATCATTGACAACGCCTTTATCACCAACTGCAAAAAATACAATGCAAAAATCGATTGTATTAATCTATGGTAAGTTTGTAAATCATGTTGCTGCTAATAGAAAATTAACTTACGACCAAGTGGATAAAATAGGTGAAGGACGTGTTTGGTCTGGTACTCGTGCAAAACAGATTGGTTTGGTTGATGATTTTGGAAGTTTAGAAACAGCAATAAAAGAAGCAGCGAAATTGGCGAAAATCGAAAAATATTCGACAGAAAGTTTTCCAAAACGTAAAGATTCTTTCGAAGAATTTATGGATAATTTAAAAGGAAAAAATACAGAAGCTGCAATCGCAAAAGAATTAGGTTCGGATGGAATTAGAATTTATAAAGAAATAAAGATGATGAATGAACAAAAAGGTGTTCAATTACGATTACCTTATGATATTCAAATTCAATAAAAATCATAAAAAAGGGTTAATTTTTTATTAACCCTTTTTTTTCGTTAAAAACTTCCTATTTTAGTAAAAATATTTAGATGATTAAAAAATTAAATTCTCTTTTATAATCATCCAAATTTATTATACTTTTGTACATTCATTTTTAATAATACTGAGACATAATCAACGATGGGATTATTTGATTTTTTCACGCAAGAAATTGCGATTGACTTGGGGACTGCTAACACTTTAATTATCCACAATAATAAGGTTGTAGTAGATAGTCCATCTATCGTCGCTATACATAGAAGAACAAATAAAGTTATTGCTGTTGGAGAACAAGCAAAACACATGCAAGGAAAAACGCATGACGATATAAAAACAATTCGTCCTTTGAAAGACGGAGTAATTGCAGATTTTGAAGCTTCAGAATTCATGTTGACAGAGTTCATCAAGAAAATTCCTGGAATTCAAGGTAAATTATTTTCCCCTTCATTACGTATGGTAATTTGTATTCCTTCTGGAATTACAGAAGTTGAAAAACGTGCTGTAAAGGACTCTTGTGCACGCGTAAATGCGAAAGACGTTCGTCTTATTTACGAACCAATGGCTGCTGCAATAGGAGTTGGAATAGATATCACTCAACCAAAAGGTAACATGATTATTGATATAGGTGGTGGTACAACAGAAATTGCCGTTGTTGCATTAGGTGGTATTGTTTGTGACAAGTCTGTGAAAATTGCAGGAGATGTCTTTACAAATGATATTGCATATTATTTAAGAACCCATCACAATTTATATATCGGAGAAAGAACTGCCGAGCGTGTTAAAATAGAAGTAGGAGCTGCTGTAGAAGAATTAGAGCATGCACCAGAAGATATGCCAGTACAAGGACGTGATTTAATAACAGGAAAACCAAAAGAAATTACTGTAAATTATCGTGAAATTGCACGTGCATTAGACAAATCAATTCTACGTATAGAAGATGGTGTAATGGAAACATTATCTCAAACTCCTCCAGAATTAGCTGCTGATATTTACAACACAGGTATTTATATGGCAGGTGGTGGAGCTATGTTGAGAGGTTTGGATCAACGTATTTCTAAAAAAACAGGTTTACCAGTTTTCTTGGCTGATGACCCTTTACGTGCTGTTGTTCGTGGAACAGGTATTGCACTTAAAAATATTGATAAATTCACTTTCTTAATGAAATAGAAGAGTAAAGAGCAATGCAATATATTCTGAATGCGATTAGAAGAAATGGAATGCTATTAATTTTTGTCTTTTTAGAGTTAATTGCATTGTTTCTTGTCTTTAAGAAAAATATTTATCACGAAACTATTCTTGCCTCTGCGAGTACGTCTTTTACAGGTTATGTAGATGATAAAATTGCGAAGGTGACAAACTTTATTCAATTACCGCAAACGAATAAAGATTTGATGGACGAAAATGCCTTCTTGCGTGAGCAATTGGTGCATTTAGGTATCAAAGATGCGAAAACTAAAAAGTTTTATAAAGCAGATACTTTAGGTTATCATCAAACGTATTCTTTTGTTCCGGCAGAAATTGTAAATAATTCTATTATCAAAACGCAAAATCTTTTGACGATTGATAAAGGGACAAACGATGGAATAGAAAAAGGTGATGGTATTATCACAAATAATGGTGTAATTGGTATTGTGACTTTTGCTGGAAAAAATTATTCTCGTGCAATATCTTTATTAAACAAAGACATCAATATTAATGCGCGTATCAAAGGAAATCAATATTTTGGAACAGTAAAATGGGACGGAAAAGATCCTCGTTTTGTTCAATTATATGAAATTCCGAAATACATCGAAGTCAAAAAAGGTGATATCATCGAAACAGATGGTAAATCACCAGTTTTCCCAGAAGGAATTATTATTGGTAAAGTTGTAAGCAAAGGAATTGACGAAACTGGAGAAATGAAAGTTCAAGTAAGATTGAAACAAGATTTTGCCAATTTAGCACAAGCTTATGTGGTGACGAACCTTAATAAAGTTGAAATTCAACAAGTCGAAAAATCAGATACAATAACAAATAGACAAAATGTTCAATAAAGATTTTTTAATCAATATTATCAAGATTATAATTTTAGCTTTACTACAAGTTTTTGTCTTCAATCACATCAACTTTTTAGGAAGCTATCAACCGTATATCTATATTGTTTTTGTATTGTTTTATCCACCTTATCAAAACAAATATGCTTTGTTAATTCTATCTTTTATGTTAGGATTAATGATTGATATTTTTGAATATACTGGAGGAATACATGCATTTGCATTAACGCTTGTAGCTTTTTTACGCAGTCCAATTATTAAGTTGTTAGCAGGTAAACAAGATTATGAAATGGAATTTTTCTCGTTCAATTCGTTTAGTTTTGCACAATGGTTATTCTATTTAATTATTTTAATCCTTGCTCATCATATTATTTTATTACTCCTAGAAAATTTTAAACCATCAGGAATTGGTCCATTAATGTTAAAAGCATTGATTAATTCAGGAATAACTTTTGTGTTTGTCTTCATTTATAAAATTTTATTTAAAAATAAAGTTGGAGTATGAAAAAGTTGATGGTTGTTTATGCGTTAATCCTATTTATAGTTTTTCTATTTATAGGGCGTTTGGCGTATTTGCAATTATTTACAGATCGTTATACGTTGAATGCGTTTAATACATCAATCAAACAAGAGATTGTCTATCCAAATCGTGGTGATATTCTTGATCGTAACGGAAAATTATTAGTAAGTAATACCTATTCATACGAATTAGATGTTATTCCAGCTAAAGTTGTGGACAAAGATGGAGAAGTTATAAATGATTTTGATAAATCGAAGTTTTCTAAAATGGTCGGTATTTCGACAAAACAATTTGATTCTATTTTAGGAAAAATTACTTCTGCAAAAGATTATAAAAAATTATCGCCTTATCCATTTCTGAAAAATATTTCTCGAGAAAATTTTGCTCGAATGCAAGAGCAATTGTACTTGTATCCTGCATTTAGCATTATCAAACGTCCTGAGCGTAAATATATGGTTGCCTCTGCAGGAAATATATTAGGTTATATAAACGAAGCAAATCAGTCTTATATTAAAAGTGATTCTACCTATTATCAACCAGGTGATTTGGTTGGTATTGCAGGTGTAGAAAAATCGTATGAGAAAGATTTACGAGGTATAAAAGGAGTAAAGAACTGGATTGTAGATAGAACAATGAATGTTGTTGGTCCATATAAAAATGGAGATTATGATCGACCAGTAAAAAGTGGTAAAACAGTTAATTTAACTATAGATTTTCGATTGCAAGAATTAGCTGAACAAATGTTAAAAAATAAGCGAGGAGCAATTGTCGCGATTGATCCTTCAAATGGGGAGATTTTAGCATTAGCCTCAGCACCTACAATTAATCCAAATGATTATTTGAATTCTAAATTGAGAAATGCTTTAATTAACGATTCTATTTCTCGTCCTACATATGACAGAGCGTTACAAGGAGCATATCCACCAGGTTCTACTTTTAAAGTAATGACAGCTTTGGCTGGAATGCAAATGGGAACGATGACAGAACAAACGACCTATGTTTGTAAACATGGTTATCGTTATGGGCGTATGCATATTGGTTGTCATTGTGGAATGTATTATGCACCACAAGGTTTAGAGCATGCGATTGGAAAATCATGTAATAATTATTTCTCTGAAGCTTATCGAGATATTGTTAAAAAAGATCCAAACGATTATAGTGTTGGGATGAATCAATGGGCAGCTATTATGAATAGTTTTGGCTTAGGAAAATTCATGGGAACAGATTTACCTGTGGGTAGTAAAGGGCTTATTCCTACTTCTGAATTTTATGATAATCGCTTTGGGGAAGGAGTTTGGAATCCTTATCGTATTATTTTCAACGGAATGGGACAAGGAGATATCAATACAACACCTTTGCAAATGGCGAATTATACTGCCGCTATAGCAAATAAAGGTTTTTTCTATACACCACATATTGTACACAGTATTGATGGAAAGCCATTGACAGATTCAACATATATGGTAAAGAAAAAAACATTGGTTGATCCGAAATATTTTGATATTATTCACCGTGGAATGCGTAATGTATTTACCATAGGAACTGCCCGTAGTTTTGAGACAGCTGCTTTTGTACAATATGGGAAAACGGGAACTGCACAGAATTCACAAGGTCAAGATCACTCTTTGTTTATTCTTTTTGCTCCAGCTGATAAGCCTAAAATTGCAATTGCTGCAATTGTAGAAAACGGACACTACGGAGCCACTTGGGCTGGTCCGATGACAAGTTTAGTTGCAGAATTATACCTTACAGATACTATAAAACGTAAGCCGTTATTAGAGCGTATGAAAAATGGTAATCTACAAGGAGAATATCGTCGTCAATGGATAGATTATTTAAAAAGAAAAGGATTATATATAGAACCCGTTAAAAAGGATTCTTTCGGAAATAAAATAGATACCTTAAAATTATTAAAGAAAGATTCAGCAAAATTAAAAAATGAGTCAAAGCAGATTACTAAAAGGAATTGATTGGACAGTTTTGATCCTTGGGTTTCTCATAGTAACCTTCGGAATTATGAACGTTTATAGTGTCAATCCAGATTTAGGCGTAAAACAGCTGATTTGGTTTGGACTTGGAATGGTGATGATTTTAGCCTTGATTATAGCGAGTGGAAACAATCGTAATTTTTTCGAGATTTATAGTCCCGTTTTTTATATAGTTTCATTAGTCCTCTTGGTTGGCGTTTTGATTGTGGGAAAAGAAATTAATGGAGCAAAAGCTTGGTATCGTTTTGGTCCATTGAGTTTGCAACCTGCAGAGTTTGCAAAAATTGGAACAGCTTTATTGATAGCCAATTTTATCAATCATTCTAATGCTAATCTAAAAGATATCAGCTTTATAGGTAAAATTTTACTTGTAATTGCAGTTCCCGTTGTACTAATTTTATTACAACCCGATCTAGGTTCGGTAATTATTTTCTGCTCTTTAAGTATAGCATTATACCGCGAAGGACTTAATCCTTGGATTATTATTGCACCTATTATTTTATTGATTATCTTTTTAATCTCTATTGTACAAATACCATTTTACGTACTATTGATTGTAGGTTTTATAGTTCTTTCAATAGCTTTAATAATCTTAGCATTTAACTACAATCAAAATGTAATTGATGCGATGCATGGTATTTTGATAGGTTTATCAATTTACTTTATATTGTTAATTGCAATCTGTTATTTAGTAGAAGATTTATCAGAAACAACGAGAGAATCTTTTGGACATCTTTTTCCAATGCGTTCATTATTTTTCTCCGAACCAATCTTTTTTAATACCGTTTTCTTTGGATTAATAGGTTTTGTTATCTCAATTATTCCAATATTAATTTTAAAATTAACAGAACAAAAAGAGATAAATAATTCACCTTTCAAAACACAAAATGGTTTAGCCGCAAATGTGCTAAATTTTAGTATTATAGTTTCAATCGTTTTATTATTATTTGCGAGTACAGTCAGTTTTATTTCGCCAATTATTTTCGAAAAATTACCAAAACATCAAAAAGAACGTGTAATGGTATTGTACGAAGGAGAAGCGAAATACCGAGATACTTCTGGATATAATTTATTGTATGCAAAAACGGCAATCGGATCTGGAGAATTGTATGGAAAAGGATATAATCAAGGAACAATTAAGAAAGGACGATTTGTACCAGAACAACAAACCGATTACATTTTTACAGCAGTTGGAGAGGAGTGGGGCTTCATAGGAAGTACAGCATTGGTAATTGTATATGCAATTTTTGTCGGACGATTATTTTTCTTAGCCGAACATCAAAAAAATAGATTTGCTCGTTTTTATGGATATGCTGTAGCCTCAATTTTATTTTTCCACTTCTTCATTAATATTTCAATGGTTATTGGTCTTTTTCCTACAGTTGGAATTCCGTTACCATTCTTTAGTTATGGAGGTAGTTCGTTGTGGGGGTTCACTATTTTGATTGGAATTTTCTTAATCATTCATTACAAAAATAGTCAAGGATTTATTTAAAAATAGATACATAAAAAAAGCTACATTTTATAAAATGTAGCTTTTTTATTTTTATGATTATTTCGATACACCTAATTCGGAAATATGATTGACTCTTTTGATTAATTTATTGTCTTTATCTACTAATAATAGAGTAGGAGTTGACTCAATTCCGTATTCAGCAGCGATTGGAGAATCCCATCTTAAAAGATCAGTGTAATTGTACCAATTTAAATCTTTTGTAGCGTTGTCAAATGCTTTTTGATCATAATCTAAAGATATAGCAACAATTTCCCCACCTTTGGCTTTAAAGTCTTTGTAATACTCTTTAATTAATGGTATTTCTTGTTGACATGCCGGACACCATGAAGCCCAAAATACAATTAATTTTTGATTCGCTTTTATATCATATAATGACTTTTTGCCATTTAAAGTTTTTTCAAACGTAATATTTGGAACTTGACGACCAACTTGAGTTAAACTAACACCAACTTTTTTCTTTAATTGATCTGTTACTTTTCCTTTTAAACTATTTACTTTATCACTATATTTTTTGTGAAAATTTGCATACTCTTTTTCGGGAACAAAGTTTAAAATAGCAGTTAAGACATTCTGTCCTCTTGTTGTTTCAATATTTGTTTTAGCTAAAATTTCATCAGTTGCAGTAATTAAATTTTCTTCAATATTTTGATTTCCAGCAGTAGCTAATTTATTATTGATATAAGCAAAAATTAAGTCATTAAACATTCCAGATTGTTCCAAACGTTGATCATCGTTTGCTAAATGATTAACAATAGCTTCGATGGTTGAAGCATCTTTATTGTTTTGAGCTTTTTGTCTTATATCACTCAATCCATTGATATAAGTAACTAAATCAGAGAATTTTTCGTTTCGTTTTAATTCATTAATTCGCTTGTCTTCTTTTACCATAGCCGTGTAAAACTCATCGGTTGGCTTATACATCTGCATTAAATATGGAAAAACTTGGTTTTGAATTTCATTTAATGGCTGAAGAGCTAAAACTTTATTGTATTCAAGCTGAGAACTTCCTTCAATGATTTGAAGTTTAGCATTCATTTCTTGACCTGTAACTGTTTTAAACTTCAAATCTTTATTGTCTGTTAACAAAGATAAATTTTCTCCAGTTGGTAAATCGATACGTACAAAACCATTATATTTAGAAGGAATTTTAGCTGAGAAATTTCCATTATTATCTGTTTTGGTATTGTTGATTAATTTTAATTCAGCATTATCATAAATTTTTACTAAAACAGGTTTATTTGCGTAATTTTCTAATTGTCCAGAAACATTAAATTGCCCAAAAACAGAGCTTCCTAAAACAACAAGAGGAATTATAAATTTATTCTTCATAGTTTATTTGATATATAAAAAAACCTCAATCATTTGATTGAGGTTTAAAAGTATGAATTTATTTTTTAATAAGTTGTCTTTGTTTATAAGAAACTATACCTGCAATACTTATAGCAGTAATGACTAAAAGAGGTAAATAATCATCTATAGGAGTTGGATTTCCTCCTAGACCATCATTTTCATCTCTAGCAAGAGGTATTGGTGGAGCAGCATTTGTATTATTTACATCGTATCCAGCATTCGCATCATTAGCAAAAGATAAATTAGAAGTAAGAAGAGTAGTAACTATAAATAATTTTATTATGTTCATAATATTTATTGTTAGGTTAGGTTAATCAACTAAAACTTTTAAACTTTTTGTAGTTCCATCATTATAAATTACTTTAATAATATACATTCCTTTTGCTGGAAATGTTAAATTACTATCAGTTTGTGTATTTACTTTTGATTGAGATGCAATTTTACTTCCTGTTAAATTATATACTTCTAAGTCTGCTATACTTTTAGACTTATCAAGTCGTACTTTATATGAATTAGCATCATATTTATAAACAATAGTTGATTGAGATTTATTTAAATTGTCAGTTCCTAATTTCTCAGGAATACTTTTCCAATAAAAAGTAAATCTGTCAGATAAATTTTCGTCATAATTAAAGCTTACTTTTGTAGTCTCGTCTATTTTAGTATAAGTATCTTTTAATTTATCATAGATGAAGAATGAATTTCCATCAGTATAATTTGGAATATTTTCTTCAAAAATATTATTTTCTTTTAGATTAAATTTTAAACTAACTTCTTTTCCATTTTCAAGATCATATAAATTTAAATGTAATGGTTTAGCTGTATAATCTGTTTTAAATGTATTAACTAAAGTTTCGGCATTGTAGATAATGTCTCCATTAGTATCCTCTTCAAATAAAGACATTTTAACTCCATATCCAGGATTAATATTAGCTCCTGTTTCAAATTCATTACTTGTAGATAGATATGCTAATTCAGATAAAATATTATTGTTTGTATCTACTAAAGCAATTTCTAATTGATAAAATTCGTTAACAGATTTATTTAAACTTCCTCCTTTAGCTGATGCACTTTGGTTAAATGTTTTTATGTTATTACCTAAATTAACATTTATATTAACTAATTTATCATCAGTTGGATTAAATTTTACTCTAAACATTTCAAATGGTCTAACAATTACTGCTTCAGCACTTCCTGCCCAAACAGTGTTAGTGTAAGTAGCTTTAAGATATTGAGTACCATTAGTAGCATTGTCTGAAGATCCATTTGTATTATTCCAACTATGAGTATAACCTGGAGCTAGTTTAATTAATTCAAAATTACTTGTTGAAGATCCAGAGTTAAATGTTAACCAATCACGTACAATAGATAAATCTATATTAGATGTATATGGATTTCCAAATCTGAACATATTTTTACCAAAAGTTTTTGATGAAAGATCTCCTTCGTTTTTACCTAAATAAGTATAATAAAGCTCATTATATTGGTTTTTTAATGATCTCCAGTCAGAATATGGTAAAGTTGGGAACGTTGTTGAATTTGAGTTCGGTATAACAGTTGTTAAATTATTGAAACTAACATTTTCTGGTGCAGGAATACCTCTATATGTAACCTTTTTAGTTCCGTCAAAAAAAGTATTTAATCCTGTATTAGGAATAATATTTAATAAATAATAACTACCTGGTACTAACTTACTTCCAGTTACAACTGCGTCATTTACAATTTTATTATTATTCCATATGTACAATGTCATCCATCCTCGTTGACTACAAGGTTGATTTAATAGACAGTTACCTCTGAAATTAGTTCCTAAGAATGAATTGCTAATAGTCTCAACATTTCCTTGGTAAGGAATTGACATTGGATATTGTTGGATAGAAGCTGCACTTACAGACTTCTTTTCCATTGTCAATTTACCTAGAGTAGTATTATTATTTCCATTGATGATTACTTGTCCATAATCATCATTTTGTTTCCATTGGTTTATAAACTCATCTCCAGTTGTGGGATTAATAATAGTGTTATTAAAATAACCTTGTATCTGTATATTCCCTTCGTTAATAACTGTATTAGGAACAGAAGAGGCCAGTTCTAAACCACTACCCATATACATTAATGTATTTGGTTTTACAGCAACAACAGCTTTGTCTTTTATATATGCAGTTTGTGCAGAAGCACTATACATTGCACTTAGTGCAATTAGAGCAAGTAGATTCTTTTTCATAAATTATGTTATTTTTGGTTGGTCATTAATAAAATTAAAAAATAATTTCATTACAAATATAAAAACTTTTATTAAAAAGTTACTATACAATTGATTATATTATAACTTTTTCTGGTAAATCTTTAATATCATACATTAAATCTGTAAAGATTTCTTCCGTAACTGCTCGTAAACCTCGAGCTCCTAAACCCAATTCATTGGCACGGTCTACAATTTTATTTAGGGTTTCGTCCGTCACTACAAGCTCTTTTCCATCAAGGGCAAAAAGCTTTGTATATTGTTTCATTAGAGAGTTTTTTGGTTCTGTCAAAATAGCTCTCATAGCTTCTTTATCTAATGCTTTAAGATACGTAATAATTGGTAATCGTCCAATTAATTCTGGAATGATACCAAAATTTTTCAAATCTTGTGCATTTACTTCATCCAAAAGATTTTCTATTTCTTTGTGATCTTCGTTCTTGAAACCAATTACGTGTTTCTTCAAACGATCTGCGATATGTTTTTCAATACCAGAAAAAGCACCTCCCGCAATAAATAAAATATCTTTTGTATTAACTTCTATAAATTTTTGATCTGGATGTTTACGACCTCCTTTTGGTGGTACGTTTACAACTGTTCCTTCTAAAATTTTAAGCAAGGCTTGTTGTACACCTTCTCCAGAAACGTCTCTTGTAATAGATGGATTATCACTTTTACGTGCAATTTTATCCATTTCATCGATAAAAACAATACCTTTTTCAGCAAGTTCTACATTGTAATCGGCAGATTGTAATAAACGAGTTAAAATACTTTCTACATCTTCTCCTACATATCCAGCTTCAGTAAGTACAGTTGCGTCTACAATTGCAAATGGAACATTTAATAATTTAGCAATTGTTTTTGCTAATAATGTTTTTCCACTTCCTGTTTCTCCAACTAAAATAACGTTCGATTTGTCAATCTCAACATCATTATCTTTATCTAATAAAATTCGTTTATAGTGATTGTATACCGCAACAGACAATATTTTTTTTGCCTGATCTTGACCAATAACATAATCATCCAAAAACTCTTTTATTTCCTTAGGTGATTTTAAAGTTAAAGGTTTTATCAAATCGTTATTTCCATTAAATTTCGATTCTTCTAAAACTATACCATGAGCTTGCTCAATACAGTTATCACAAATATTACCGTCGATTCCAGACACTAAAATATTTACTTCGTTTCTGCTTTTTCCGCAAAAAGAGCACTTATTTTCTTCCAATTTTTTATACTTAATTAAGGAGCAAAGGTATTTATTTTCTTTTAGATAGAAAATATTTCTTTGTTAATTTATTAATGTTCTAAAAAGGTCTAAAATGGATATTTTTGTCTGCTTTTTATATTTATTGTTTTTATAATATTTTTCATTGTTTTATAGAATTTTAAGTATTTGTAAATAAAAAAGGATACTTATTAATAAGTATCCTTTTTCGTTATAATTTTTTGAATTTGAAATTATTTTCGAGGTAATAAAACTTCGTCAATCATTCCGTATTCTTTTGCTTCTTGTGAAGTCATCCAGTAATCACGTTCTCCATCTTTTTCGATTTGCTCGAAAGTTTGTCCAGAGTGAGTAGCAAGAATATCATATAATTCTTTTTTCAATTTCAAGATTTCTTTCAATGTAATTTCCATATCAGTCGCTTGTCCTTGAGCTCCTCCTAAAGGTTGGTGAATCATCACACGAGAATGTTTAAGAGCCGAACGTTTTCCTTCTGCACCTGCACATAATAAAACTGCTCCCATAGAAGCTGCCATACCCGTACAAATTGTAGCAACGTCAGGCTTTACTAACTGCATAGTATCGTAAATTCCCAATCCAGCATAAACACCACCACCTGGTGAGTTAACATAAATTTGAATGTCTTTTGTAGCATCTACACTTTCTAAGAACAACAATTGCGCTTGAATAATATTCGCAATTTGATCATCAATTCCTGTTCCTAAAAAGATGATTCTATCCATCATTAAACGAGAGAAAACATCCATTTGTGCAACGTTTAATTTTCTTTCTTCAACGATGTAAGGTGTTGTATTTTGGATATAACTCTCCATATGTAAAGAGCTAATTCCTTTGTCTAACAACGCATATTTTTTAAATTCTTCTCCTACGTTTTTCATTATTAAATTTAGATTTTAAATGAAAGGTATAAAGAATTTTTTAGAAGTGATTAAGCTTCTGCTAATTCTTTATTTTTTTCAGTAATAATGTCAACAAACTCATCAAATGTTACTTCTTTCTCGTTCAATTTTACATTGTTTTTGAAGATGTCTAACATTTTGTCTGTAAACACTTGGTATGATAAACGGTTGTATTCTTCTTGATTCTGTAAAGCAGACATTGCAATTTGTTGTAATGTTTCTTCTGGAATAGAAGTTTGACCGTACATTTTTAATTGATCTTTGATTGCGGCAAATGCAGCTTCTTTTACTTCTTCAGCATTTACTTCTACATTGTTAACCTCTGCAATTTTAGCTTCGATTAATTGGTAGCGTAAACCTTTGTCCATTTTTACCAATTCTTCTTTTGCTTGCTCTTCTGAAGTTACATTTTCGTTAGAAGTGATTAACCATTTCGTTAAAAATTCTGTTGGTAAATCAAAAGAAACAGTGTCTAATAATTTAGCTACAACGTCATTGATAATTTGTTTGTCAGACTCTTTGTTGTACATGTTTTCTGACTCTTCTTTGATTTTGTTACGGAAAGCTTCTTCTGAATCTACAGCTCCTTCTCCATAAACTTTATCAAATAATTCTTGGTTAACTTCTGCTTTCTCAGCTTTGTTAATCTCTTTGATTGTATAAGTAACGTTAGTTCCTTCTTCAGAAACTTCTGTGTTTAATTGTTGTGCAGCTTCTTCCGCAGTATCAAAAATATCGTTAGAGTTTACTTCTACAACATCACCAGCTTTTTTACCGATAAATGCAGAAGCGTCTTTTAATTCTTCTAAACGGATAAAAGTTGGTTTAGCTTCTTGTCCTTCTACAGCAGCTTCTACTTTCAATACAGCTTCAGCTTCAGCTTCAGCTAAAGATTTTAATGATCCGAAACGAGCAGCGAAGTTGTCAACATATTTTTGCACTTCTTCGTCAGCAACTTTTACTTTGTAGCTTTCAACTTCTACTTTAGATAAATCAACATCAAATTCTGGAGCTAATCCTAATTCGAAATCAAATGATAATTGATCAGCATTCCAATCAACTTCTTTCATTACAGGAACTGGATTTCCTAAGATTGATAATTTTTCTGTGTTGATGTAGTCAGAAACACTTTTTTGTAAGATTTCGTTAACTGTATCAAAAACAACTGCTTGTTCGTATTGTTTTTTTACAAAACTCATTGGAACTTGTCCTTTACGGAAACCTTTGATGTTAGCTGTTTTTCTGTATTGGTTTAATACGTCAACTACTTTGTCTTGATAATCTGCCTTGTCAACAGTTACAGTTAATACTGCGTTTAATTTGTCTGTTGTATTTTTAGTAATATTCATCTACCTTAAATTTGGAGTGCAAATGTATAAAATTTTAATCATTTTTAATAGAAGAAAATGAAAATCCAAGCAATTCATTCTCTATAAATTAACAATTGAGATTGAATCTTATCAAATTGTTTAGATTTAGATTTTACACGAGCTGTTTTAAAATTATATTTCACTCTTTAGGTTTGATATTTTCAACAATTACGCCAATAGAATTTTTATGACAGATTGGCATAAAAAAAAAGTCCAGACATAATTGTTCTGGACTTTTATATATTGAATTTCTATTTTAATTATAGATCTCCGTAGTTTGCGTAAGATTCGTCAAAAACAAAATCTTCCATAAATTTAGTTGTATAGTTACCAGCGATAAAATCTGGGTTATCCATCAACTGTAAGTGGAAAGGAATTGTAGTTTTGATACCTTCGATATAAAATTCTCCTAACGCACGTTTCATTTTTGCAATTGCTTCTTCACGCGTTTGTGCTGTAACAATGATTTTTGCAATCATTGAATCGTAGTTTGGTGGAATAGAATATCCAGCATAGCAATGTGTATCTACACGTACACCATTACCACCAGGAATATTAATATTTGTAATTTTTCCTGGAGAAGGGCGGAAGTCGTTATAAGGATCTTCTGCATTGATACGACATTCGATAGAGTGTCCGTTTGGATAATAGTTTTGACCAGAAACTGGCTCGCCATCAGCTAACATAATTTGTTCGCGAATTAAATCGAAACCTGTTACTTGCTCAGTAATTGGATGCTCTACTTGGATACGAGTATTCATTTCCATAAAGTAGAAGTCTCCATGTTTATCTACTAAGAACTCAATTGTTCCAACTCCTTCGTAACCGATATATTCACATGCTTTGATTGCAGCCTCTCCCATACGTTGACGTAATTCGTCTGTCATGATTGGAGATGGAGTTTCTTCAGCTAATTTTTGATTACGACGTTGAATAGAACAGTCACGCTCAGATAAGTGACAAGCTTTTCCATTTTGGTCAGATGCAACTTGAAACTCAATATGACGTGGTTCTTCGATCAATTTTTCCATGTACATTGCGTCGTTACCAAAAGCTGCAGCAGCTTCGGCACGAGCAGAGTCCCATGCGTGTAATAAATCTTCTTCTTTCCAAATTGCACGCATACCTTTACCACCACCTCCGGCAGTAGCTTTAATCATTACTGGGTATTTAATTTCGCGAGCAATTTCTAAAGCTTCTTCATAACTTTCTAATAAACCATCAGATCCTGGAACAACAGGAACTCCAGCTTCTTTCATTGTAGCTTTTGCATTTGCTTTATCTCCCATACGGTCAATATTGTCAGCAGAAGCTCCAATAAATTTGATTCCGTTAGAAGCACAAATTTTAGAGAAATTAGAGTTTTCTGCTAAGAATCCGTATCCTGGGTGGATGGCATCAGCGTCAGTAATTTCTGCTGCTGCAATGATATTAGAGATTTTAAGGTATGAATCTTTACTTGGAGCAGGACCAATACACACAGCTTCGTCTGCGAAACGTACGTGTAAAGATGTCTCGTCAGCTTTAGAGTAAACAGCAACCGTTTTGATTCCCATTTCTTTTGCAGTACGTATAATACGCATTGCAATTTCTCCTCTATTAGCGATTAATATCTTTTTAAACATAATTTTTTAGATATAATTGATTAAGCTGGATCAACTAAGAATAATGGTTGATCGTACTCAACTGGACTTGCATCGTCTACTAAGACTTTTACAATTTTACCAGAGATTTCTGATTCGATTTCGTTGAATAATTTCATTGCTTCAACGATACATAATACTTTTCCTGGAGCGATAGAATCACCAACAGCAACGAATGCATCTTTACCTGGGCCTGCAGAACGGTAGAAAGTTCCAATCATTGGAGATTTTACTGTGATTAAATTGCTGTTTTCTTCTTCAGATGGAGTTGTAGAGTTACTCGCTGGTGCTGCAACTGGCGCTTGTGGTGCTGCAGTTTGTGCTACAGGAGCTTGAGGTACATAAAATTGTTGAGACGCAACTTGCGCAGGTACGCTAGCTAAAGTTTTGATTTTGATTTCGATGTCATCTTGTTTGATGCTTACTTCAGCAACTTCTGCTTTTGATACGAATCTAATTAAATTTTGAATGTCTTTAATGTCCATATAATGCGGTTTTTTTATTTGACCTTTTATGTTTGTTTTTTATAAAACGACTTCAAAGGTATTGAAAAAAAAATAAAAAAAGCTGTTTCTTTTATAGAAACAGCTTCAAAATCTTTGTAAGATTATATTATTCAGTAACTTCTTGTACTTTCTCTAATACTACTTTACCTTTGTAGTATAATTTTCCGTCAGACCAGTGAGCTCTGTGGTATAAATGTGCTTCACCTGTTGTTTTATCGATTGCTAATTGTGGAGCTTCGATTTTGTAGTGTGTTCTACGTTTATCTCTTCTTGTTGACGACTGTCTTCTCTTAGGATGTGCCATATCTAACTACTTTTTTTTCTTTATTTCTATAATTTATTTTAATAATAAAAACCAATTAAGGTTTTAAATCTTTCAATTTTGCCCAACGTGGATCAATGTCTTCATTATCGTCATCATCTCCGTTGTCGGAATTATCATCATCATTTCCGTCCTCTTCTGCATCTTCGTCTAATTCGTAAATGCTGTATTGATCAAGTAAGTCTATCATTTCAGAACTACTTTCTCCGTTTAGAACGTCAGGATGAATTCGTTTTGTTGGTACTGATAAAATTGCTAATTCAAAAAGAACTTGTGCAACATTAATTTGATATTCTTCACGAGGAATAACCCAAATTTCAAAATCAGTATCGTCAAACTCGTCGCCAAATTTAACAATTAATTCTGCATTATTTGAAATTTCTTGCTGAAACAATTCTCCAGTTAAATCGCAAGGAACTGTAATATTTCCTTTTAAGCTGATTTCTAACTCGAGCATTGTAGATTTTTTTTCTAAAATGATTGAAACAATCAGATTAGGATTTTCAAAATCTTGCTCAATTTCAAATAAATCAAAGAACGATTGTGATAATTCGAACGTAAAATTACTCTTACCTAAAGGCAAGCTTGTAAATATAATATTATAATTTTTTAACTTGTCCATACCACAAAAAGGTGTGCAAAGATAATCTAATTTATTTAAAATTAATAGCTCTTTGCAACTTATTTTAATTTTTTATTCTTTATTATCGCCTTTCTCTAATTTTAGAGGTATATGTTGCAATACATTTTTAGTTAGCTCTTGATATTCGTTTCTATTTTTGAATAATTCAATCGCTGTAAAAATTGCTTCTTTAAATGATTCTTCATTCGCAATTCCTTTTCCTGCAATATCGTAAGCTGTTCCATGATCTGGAGATGTACGTACGTATTTCAATCCAGCTGTATAATTAACGCCTTCATCAAAACTAATGGTTTTGAAAGCGACTAATCCTTGATCGTGATACATAGCTAATACAGCATCAAAAGTATCTAAATTACGAGGATTAAAAAAACTATCTGCCGAATATGGTCCAAAAATTAACTGATTTTCGCTAATACGACGTTCGATAACTGGTGAAATAATTTCTTTTTCTTCCGAACCTAATAAACCATTATCGCCTGCATGCGGATTAAGACCAAGAACGGCAATTTTTGGCTTGCTGATTGCGTAATCTTCAACTAAACTTTTGTGAATTTGTTGAATTTTAGCATACACAGATTTTGTTGTAATATTTTTGGCAACTTCACTTATTGGAATGTGTTGTGTAACCAAACCAACTCTCAATTTTTCTGATACCAAAAACATCAATGGTTTACCACCCCAAGCTGCACCTAAAAATTCTGTATGTCCTGGGAAATTAAACTCTTCGGACTGTATGTTATCTTTATTAATTGGAGCTGTTACTAAAACATCTGTAAAACCATCTGCGACTGATTGCGCTGCTGCTTTTAAAGATTGATAGGCATGTTGGCCAGCTTCCTTGGTAACTTTACCGAAATGTACATCAATTTGGTCTTTCCAAAGATTAACAACATTTATTTTGCCGTCTACGATTTGACTTGCATCTTGAATTCCTTGAAAATTAATACGGTCAAATTTTAAGCGATCTTTTTGATAAGTCAACAATTTTGTTGATCCAAAAATAACAGGTGTAAAAAAATCTGTCATTTCTTTTTCTTGTAGAGTTTTTAGAATAACTTCTATTCCAACTCCATTATAATCGCCTATTGATATGGCAACTCTTATTTTTTTATCTCTTTCAGACATATTTTAATTTTAATAAGATTGGCTTGATGGTTTGTGTCTTTTGACAAATTTTTTATAAATCAAATCAACAATTAATCCTCCAATCCAAGATGAAAAGAATAAAACTGGACAAATAGCAATTTCGTACCATGTTGGATGATAAGGTGTGAATAAAACATCACCTAAAGCTACAATTAATACAATAAAACCTACAAACATCGTGTATGCTTGTTTAGCTCTTCTTACAAGAATTGCAGTGACAACACCACCTACTAATGCGGCAATACCACTAATTGCTAACATAGACCCGAAGAATTGAACTTCGAATTTTTTTCCTTCTCCGTGCGAAAAATATTTGATGACATGTCGCCATTCAGGGAAAATTTTATCATCCCATTGTAATCTATTCGCATTGTATATAAGTCCAAATTGAATAATTGCATAGATGATAATCAATCCTACAATTACAGCAATTGTGTTTCTTAATACAGTTTTGTCTTTAAGCATAATTTTTTATTAGTCTGCAATAGCAATTACAGAAATTTCAACATTTACATCGCGGGGCAGACGTGCTACTTCTACACATTCGCGTGCTGGGTAATTTGAATCGTTGAAGTATGAAGCATATACTTCGTTTACTAGATTAAAATCGTTTAAATCCTTTACGAAAATTGTTGTTTTTACAACGTTATCTATTGTTGTTCCACCTTCTTCAAGAATTGCGATTACGTTTTTCATTACTTGATGAACTTCGTCTTGAATTCCGGTTGTGACTAATTCATTTTTCTCTACATTAAAAGGAATTTGACCTGATGTGTAAAGAAAACCGTTATATTTTACTCCTTGTGAATATGGTCCGATAGCTTGTGGAGCTTTGTCTGTATGAATAATTTGTTTTTTCATGTTTAATATTTTTTTAGTAATTAAGTCTTGATCTGTCGTTGTACTTTAAATCTTGTAGAATTGATGCTTTGATTCCGATAAAGAAATCATAACTTTTATAAGTTCCCATTGGAGTCCAGTTAAACGATAGCGTAAAACTACGTAAATCTCGCTCAAATCCGAAACGAACATAAGTAATTTCATTAGCAATAAAATCATACGTTGCATTAGCAGAAATCGCCCAGTAAGGTGTTGGAGATATTTTACCATTCAATGCTACAGAACCTGTACTATCACCTTTTCGTTGTGTTCCTTTCGTATAGTTGTAGCTTATATTTGCTGTTAAACTCCATGGAATAGCAAATTGCGCATAATTATCGCTGTCGTAATAGAAATTCTCATCACGAACGGTTCCTCTCTTTTTATAGTTCTTGGCATCAAAACCTTTTCCACCGAAAGTACTATTGTCAAATGTATACCCAGTTCCTAATGTCATGTTAGAAATGCGTAAATCTCCTAAACCAATTTGGTCTACATATTCGTTTACCTCGTCTCCTGAAGCGTTAATATAACGTCTAATTTTGTAAGGGTTAACCGTTGATGAAAATTGTACATTAACTTTTCTATCAAATAATGACGTCATTCCATTGATACTAATTGGAGAAAGTTTAAATTCTTCTGCAGAAAAATTATAAGAAGAACTAAAACGTAAGTATTCAAAAATCTTTACTTTTTTGAAACCTTTAGGATCATTCGCGTCTTTTACTTTCATTTCTAAGTTATTAGAAATGCCAAAGTTTAACGAATTTGTTAATCCTGGAATACTTACACCATAAAGCATATTTTGGTATTGATTGTACCAAATTTCTTCTTGATTTTGATTTTTGTATGATGTGTAATATCCCCAAGATTCACTTTGAAAATCTGGCGTATAACTATATCCAATAGAAGGAGTAATTACGTGCTGAACACCTAAAATTGTTGCGTTTTTATTCCCGTTGATGTATGTTCCATAAATATTTGTTGAAACTGACGCATTGAAGTTGAATGTTCGATATGAATTGAAACCTTTCAATGTTGTATCTTCAATTTTTCCGTTAACAGAATTGTAATTTTTAATTAAACGATTATCTCCCCAAACTTCATTATAATCTGAAGAAAGTGTCAATGGAAAATAATTTGCAAGTGTAATTCCTGTCTGCAAACCAATTTTATGATTTGCACCCATTCGCATTTGGTCATTCCACATTTTATCAGTGAAAATATCGTTGTCATTTGTGTTAACTTCATTTCCTGCTTGCATACTATATGTCAAACCAAGATTTTGTAATAAACCTTCTTTTGGCATGTTTTTCTTTGCAAAAGGGAAAATTCGAGACATTGTCAAGTTAAGACGAGGAAATGCAATATTTATATCACCCGTATTATAGTTTTGAGAGTGCGACATACTCAACTGAGCTGTTAATGGAGCGTTCTCAAAGTTTTTTGTTAAGTTGATAGACGAGTTAACGTTATTTGTAAAAACTTGTCCAGTATTGATGTATTGATTTCGTACTGATTCACGGTAATATTTCGAACTTGAAAAGTTAACGTTTGCATTAAATAACCAATATGGGTTGGCTTTCGGATCTTGACTATGCGACCACATAACACCAAACATATTTTGTTTAGAAAATGCATTTGTTCCAGTCGTAATTCCTTTAATTCCTGTTAATCTATTTTCTACATTCGCAGAAAGTCGTCCATTATATTTATATCTTTTTTTATAGGTAGATTCTGCTCTGGCAGCCCAACTACCTTTTGTATAAATATCACCAGAAAGTTTTAAGTCAAAATTATCTCCAAATGGAACATAAAAACCTAAATCCTCAATAAAGAAACCAAGATTTGTACGTTCACCAGGACGTGGCATCAAAATACCAGCGGCACGTTTTGCTCCCATTGCCGGAATATATCCAAATGGTAAAGCTAAAGGTGTAGGAACATCATAAATCCACATATTGATAGGTCCGGTAATTAATGTTTTCTTACCATTTTTATCAATCATTTTTCCTTCTTTGGCACGAAGAAAATAATCTGGACGCGTATCTTTTCCTTCTTTAAAATAAGTATCTGTCGTAAAATCGGCACGTTTTAATAACATAACCGAATCATTGACACGTTTTGCTTTATCAGCAATGATGATTCCGTCTTCTTGCGCCATACGAATGTTATACGCAATACCAACTTTTGTTTTAAAGTTTACTTTAAATGCATCTTGTAAAATTTCTTGCTGATTTTGTGTAAACTTTGTTTTTTCAATAATATTTCCAACAGAATCGCGCTTACCCTCAGCATATACATCACCTGTATCCCAATTTAATTCTATGTAATCTGCGTCAATAGTCATATCACCATAAACCACATGTGCCTTACGTAAAAGGTAAGTCATACGTTTTTTACGGTTATGAATTTCGTCTTCAGAACTGTGTTCTACTACAAACTCTAATTTCTCTTTTACAGGGATAATTGTATCTAATCTTACAGAATCAGAAACAATTTTAGAGTGATCTTTATCGTTATTATTTTGCTTAACTTGTCCAATAGAAACGGTGCAAACCATAACTGGACTAAAAAATAAAATCGATTTAATTGCCTTTGTAAACAAATTGAAAAACTTATTTTTTATAAATTGCGTCAAAATTAATCAAAAAAACAAACCTATAGTATGAGTTTAAAAATGATTAACATACAAAAGTATTTATTTTTTGCGATGATGATGGTATTTTCTACACTTTCATTTGCACAAAAAAAACAAAAATTTGTAATTGTTATAGATGCTGGTCATGGAGGACATGATGCCGGAGCAAGGGGAGTCGCTGATTATGAAAAGAATATCACGTTAGATGTTTCGAAAAGATTGGCAGAAGTAATTAAGAAAAATCATAAAGATGTTAAAGTTGTTTTAACTCGCGATACAGATGTTTTTTTAGAATTATGGGAGCGTACAAGAATTTCGAATGATAATCATGCAAATTTATTTGTGTCAATCCACTGTAATTCGGCTACAAATACAAGCGCAACGGGTACAGAAACGTTTGTAATGGGATTGAAACGTTCTAATGAAACTGATGAAGTTTCTAAACGTGAGAACTCTGTTGTTTTTTTAGAGAAAAATCAAGAACGTTACGAAAAATTTAATCCTAATGATCCAGAAGCTGTTATTGCTTTCGAGATTATGAATGCCGCTTACAAAGAGCAATCTATTCGTTTTGCAGATTTAGTGGAGAAAGGTTTCGTAAACCGTGATTTTAGAAAAAGTAGAGGGGTTAAACAAGCAAACTTTCACGTTTTAAGAGGAAATGCTTCGCCGTCTGTTTTGGTTGAATTAGGATTCATTTCGAATTATGATGAAGGAACTTTTTTAGCTTCTGATGAAGGAAAAGAGAAATCGACTCAAACAATTTATGAGGCATTTAAACAATTTAAAAAAGAATACGATCGTAGAAGTGGAATAGAAGATGAGGATGAGGACGAAAAACCAAAACCTGTTAAGAAAGTTGAAAAACCTGTTGAAGGAAAAAAACTTAAGGTTAAGGTAATGGAATCTAAAATGAAATTCTCTGCAACTTCACCTCAATTAAGAGGGTTAACAGATTTAGATGTTATACAAGAAGGGGATAATTATGTGTATTATTATGGAGAAACAGATTTGCAATCTATTGCAGATGATATGTTAGAAACGGTAAAACGCAAAGGATTTTCTGGAGCTAAAATAGTAGAGTTTGAAACGAACAAAAAATTAGAAGGAGGTAAAAATTACCGTGTTCAATTCATGACATCGAATAAAAAATACAAAGATAAAGACGATAAATATAATGGACTTACAAATGTGTTGAGAGTAAAAGAAGGTGGGCTTCAGAAATATTATTATGGAGCTGATAAAACAATGGAAGCTGCCCAAAAAACATTAAAACAAGTTCAAGATAAAGGTTTCAGAAATGCTTTTATTGTTACATTTAATGGTGAAGAACCGATGTAAATGCAATATAAAATGTTTCTTTACAAATTAAGTTTTATTTTTGCATAAAATCATATCAAGTGAAATTATCTAAAGAATTCAAAATAGGAATTATAACTTTATTAACCTTAGTAGGTTTCTTTATGTTATTTAATTTCTTGAAAGGACAAAATATCTTTTCATCAGGACGTTTATTTACAGTGAAATACGAAAATGTAAATGGATTAGCTCCTTCAAAACCTGTTTCTGTAAACGGTTTAAGAGTAGGTCAGGTGAAAGAAATTAAAATTATAGACACAGCAAAACCAATTTATTTTGAAGTGGTAATTTCTGTAGAAAAAGACATCGAGTTCTCGAAAAAAACAGTTGCCGAAATATATGAACCAGGAATTATGTCTGGTCCAGAAATACGTTTATTGTTAGATTACGGTCCAGATGTTGCAAAAGATGGAGATTTTTTACAAGGACGTATAGCGGGCGGTATGTTAGATGGTTTAACAAAACAATTAACACCAACACAAGCAAAATTGGATAGTGTATTATTAAGCTTTAATCAAACTTTAGGAAGTGTAAATAATGTATTAGACCCATCAACTCAACAAGATATTAAAGCAATGTTGAGAAACTTAAATCATACGATTGATTCGTTTGATAAAACAGCAAAATCATTAACAGAAACATCAAATAGTGCAAATCGTTTAATCGCAACAAACGAAAAAACGTTAAACACAACACTTAACAATGCAAGTGCTACAATGGCTTCTGCAAAAGCTACAGTAGATAAATTTGGTAAAACGGCAGATAAATTAAATGCTTTAGAATTGGATCAGGTTATCAAGAATTTCGAAAATGCATCTAAAAATTTAAATTCATTGTTAGAAGATATGAACAATGGTAAAGGATCTTTAGGTAAGTTAGCAAAAGACGAAACGCTTGCCAATGAGCTTGAAGCAACAATCAAAAATATGAACGATTTAGTAACTGATTTGAAGAAAAACCCAAGTCGTTATGTTAATATCTCTGTGTTTGGAAAAAAACAGCCTGTTCAACCATAAAGATCATAACTAAAATTAAATACTCAAAACTCACAAAAAAGACTAATTAAAAATGATGAAGTACATTCCAAATCTAATCTTTCTACTGATTATGATAGGAAGTATTTGGTTTTTTGCACAGAATGTCAAGAAACTGATACGTAATATCAAATTAGGGAAGGAAATTGATCGTTTTGATCATCCTGCTGAACGATGGAAAACGATGGCTCGTGTCGCATTAGGACAAGGAAAAATGACCGTTCGTCCAGTAGCTGGTATTCTACATATTTTTGTTTATGTAGGATTTGTTTTAATCAATATCGAAGTTTTAGAAATTATCATAGATGGTGTATTCGGAACACATCGTGTACTAAGTTTCTTAGGAAGTTTCTATAACGGAATGATTGCATTTTTCGAAATTTTAGCCTTTTTGGTAATGGTTTCGTGTATCATTTTTTTCATTAGAAGAAATGTTGTAAAAGTTGGACGTTTCTGGAAACCAGAAATGAAAGGTTGGGCAAAAGACGATGCAAATTATATCTTAATTATGGAGGTTGCATTTATGTTGGCACTTTTTACAATGAATGGAGCCGATCAAGTTTTGCAAAAAATGGGAGCCCCACATTATATCGAAACAGGATCTTTTCCAATTTCATCTTGGTTAACAGCGCCAATAATTAGTCATTTTAATGATATTACATTTATTACAATTATAGAAAGAGCCGCTTGGTGGTTTCACATTATCGGAATTTTCTTTTTCTTAAATTATTTATATTATTCAAAACATTTACACATCATTTTGGCTTTTCCAAACACATGGTTTTCTAAATTAGAACCAAAAGGAGAATTCAATAATTTACAATCTGTAACAGATGAGGTAAAAATGATGATGGATCCTAATGCAGACCCTTACGCAGCTCCTGCTGAACCACAGGGGGAACCAGAAACATTTGGAGCAAAAGATATTTTTGATTTAAATCGAGTACAATTGCTTAATGCCTACACATGTACAGAATGTGGACGTTGTACATCTGAATGTCCAGCTAATTTGACAGGAAAAAAATTATCTCCACGTAAAATTATGATGGATACACGAGATCGTTTAGAAGAAGTAAGCAAAAATATCGATACAAATGGTAAGTTTGTAGATGATGGTAAAATGCTTGTGAACGATTATATTACACCAGAAGAATTATGGGCGTGTACGTCTTGTAATGCATGTACACAAGCTTGCCCAGTAAATATAGATCCGCTATCAATTATTGTAGATTTGCGTCGTTATTTGGTAATGGAGCAATCTGCGGCACCACAAGAGTTGAACATGATGATGACAAATGTCGAAAACAATGGAGCTCCTTGGCAATTTAACAATGCAGATAGATTAAATTGGGCAAACGATTAAAGTTGTAAAATAAAATTACTCTCATTCTCGAAGACTATTAATTTATACATAACACACAAACACAACACACATGGAAAATTTCTTAGAGGAAAAAATTGAAAACGGGGAAAGAGTAAGTCCTATTTTACCAGAAAATGTTAAAAATTATCTGATTGACATTGATGGAACTATTTGCGATGATATTCCAAACGAAGAACCAGAACGTATGTTAACAGCAGCTGTTTACCCAGATGCATTAGAAACATTGAACAAATGGTACGACGATGGACATATTATTACATTTTTTACATCAAGAACAGAAGAGCATCGTGAATACACAGAAATTTGGTTAAAAAAACATGGTTTTAAATACCATGGACTTTTAATGGGAAAACCTCGTGGAGGAAATTATCATTGGGTCGACAACCATTTAGTTAAAGCAACACGATACAATGGTAAATTTACAGATTTGGTAGAAAAAAATGTTTCGATTCAAGTTTTTGATGATGGAAAACATTAAACCAAATTCATTTAAATAACACAAAGACTACAAAAAAATATGTCAAATATTACAGTTAAAACAATGGCTCAATATATGGCCGAAGGCAAACAACCAGAAGTTTTGTTTTGGGTTGGATGTGCTGGAAGTTTTGATGATAGAGCCAAAAAAATAACACGAGCATTCGTTAAGATTTTAAATAATATTGGAGTAGAATTCGCTGTATTAGGAACAGAAGAATCGTGTACAGGTGATCCTGCAAAACGTGCTGGAAATGAATTTGTATTTCAAATGCAAGCCATGATGAACATTGAAGTTCTGAATGCCTACGAAGTCAAAAAAATCGTAACAACTTGTCCGCATTGTTTCAATACGCTGAAAAATGAATACCCAAGTTTAGGAGGTGAGTACGAAGTATTGCACCATTCTCAATATTTACAACAGTTAATCAACGAAGGTAAATTAAAATTGGAAGGTTCAGAGACATTCAAAGGTAGACGAATCACTTTTCATGATCCTTGTTATTTAGGTCGTGGAAATGATGTTTATGAAGCACCTCGCGAATTAATCGAGAAATTAGATGCTGAGTTAGTTGAAATGAAACGTTGTAAAACACGTGGATTATGTTGTGGTGCTGGAGGAGCGCAGATGTTCAAAGAGCCAGAAAAAGGAAACAAAGACATTAATATCGAACGTACAGAAGAGGCTTTAGAGAAAGAGCCACACATTATCGCGACAGGTTGTCCATTTTGTAATACAATGATGACTGATGGTGTAAAACATTTCGAAAAAGAGTCAACGGTTATGGTAAAAGACTTAGCTGAGTTGATTATGGAAGCGAAAGATTTATAATTTTTTTTAAAAAAATCATATTGAAAAACCATCTCATTGAGATGGTTTTTTTATGTGAAAATTTTAGCTTTCTAACATCTAACATCTAACATCTAACATCTAACATCTAACATCTAACATCTAACATCTAACATCTAACATCTAACATCTAACATCTAACATCTAACATCTAACATCTAACATCTAACATCTAACATCTAACATCTAACATCTAACATCTAACATCTAACATCTAACATCTAACATCTAACATCTAAAATTTCCGTATCTTTGAAAAACAAATTTTAAATAGAGAGAAAATGAATTTAGCAGACGATTCAAGAATTTGGATTTTTCAAGCCAATCGTAAATTCTCAACAGAAGAAAAGCAAGCTATTACAGCGAAATTAAATACTTTTATTGCAGACTGGAATGCGCATGGAGCAGAACTTTTAGCAGATTTCGATTTACCTTACGATCAATTTATTGTAGTTGGCGTAGATGAAAATCAAGCAACAGCAAGTGGTTGTTCTATCGATAAATTAACGAAGATTGTTCGCGAAATTGACGCACTTTATTCGTTTGATTTATTGAATAGAATGTTAGTTTCGTATGAAAATGAAGAAGAGGTTTTCATCGAAAAATTACCAGATTTCAAACAAAAAGTAAAACAAGGTGAAATTAAAAATGTAAAAGTTTTTAATAACGGAATTTCATTATTGAATGATTTTAAAGAAAATTGGTTGTTACCAATCGAACAAAGTTGGGCAAAAACTTTATTGAATTAAACTTATAAAATTCATCAAATAGCATAGCCGTGTTTAGAAATAAGCTCGGCTTTATTTTTGATATATATTGTCGAAAAAACACTATTTTTACGTATTAATAAATTAAAAAAAACTATGAAAAACAAAGGATGTCTTATTGGTGGAGTGATACTTTTACTTCTTGCGGGAATTGCTTTCTGGGGAGTTGGAGTTTCGAATAACATTAAAACAACAGATCAAGGTGTACAAAAACAATGGTCGAATGTAGAAAATACATATCAAAAACGTTCAGATTTAGTACCAAATTTAGTGAACACTGTAAAAGGTGCTGCTAATATGGAAAAAGAAACTTTAACAGCGGTTATTGATGCGCGTGCGAAAGCAACTTCTAATCAAATTAAAATTGATGATCCAAGTCAATTAACAGATGCAAATATTGCGAAATTTCAACAAGCGCAAGATCAATTAGGATCAACATTAAGCCGATTATTAGTTTCTGTTGAGAAATATCCAGATATCAAATTCAATCAAAACTTTACGTCATTACAAGCAGAATTATCAAGTATTGAGCAAGAAGTTTTATTCGAAAGAAAGAAATACAACGATGCTGCAGAGAAATTTAATAACATGATTGTTACATTTCCTAATAGCTTAATTGCTGGATTTACAGGTGCTACAAAGAAAGGTTATTTCAAAGCTGCTGCTGGATCTGAGAATGCTCCTAAAGTAGAATTCTAATCATTATGGGAAAAAAGAAACATAAATTTCTTTCCTCAAAAGATGAAAAAAAAATAATCGAAGCCATTCAAAAAGCGGAGAAAAATACAAGCGGAGAAATTCGAATTCATATTGAATTCGAATCTTCTCCCAATCATTTTGACAAAGCTTTAGAAGTGTTTGAGCGATTAGAAATGCACAAAACAAAAGATAGAAATGGTGTTTTATTTCACGTTTCTCCAACCGATCATAATTTTACGATTATTGGGGACGAAGGAATTGATAAAGCAACACCAGCTGATTTTTGGGACGATATCAAAAAAGATGTTGTAAAGCATTTTAAAAAAGAAAACTATGTAAAAGGACTTTGCAAGGGAATTAAAAAAACGGGCAAAGCACTTAAAAAATATTTTCCTTATCAAGAGGATGATACAAACGAATTACCAGATGAAATTAGCTACAGTTAAATATTTTTTTCTAACTTTTTTTCTTTCCATTTTAACCGTTTTTGGACAAACGCCTGATGAATTGGTTAATATGAAACATCCGCCTAAAAAGCTTGTGCAAGATTATGCGCATGTTTTTGATGCAATGCAATTAGATCAATTAGAAAAAAAATTGGTGGCTTATGATGATTCTACTTCTACCCAAATTTTGGTTTTAACAGTAAAATCTTTGGATGGTTATCCGTTAGAAACTTTTGCAAATGATATTGGCGAAAATTGGGGTGTTGGAACCAAAGGTAAAGATAATGGAATCGTCATCGTTTTGAGTGAGCAAGATCGTAAGATTACAATTAGAACGGGATATGCTGCACAAATCTATTTACCACCTAGTGTTAATAAGTCTATTATAGACAATGTGATTATTCCATATTTTAAACAAGGCGATTATGCTGGAGGAATAAATGCAGGTGTTAATTCTATTTTTCAAGCTTTTGCAGGTAAGTACAAACAAGATAAACCAAAGTCTAATGAACCAGAAATGGATTGGGTTGCTCTTATATTTGTAATCGGATTTTTTATCTTTATTTTTATTATTATATCGAAAGGTAGAGGTGGAAATAACGGAGGAAATGGAGGTAGACGAAGAAGTTTGTTAGATGATATTATTATTATGAACACAGGAAGTTCTGTTTTCGGAAGTGGAGGTTTTGGCTCAGGAGGAAGTTCTTGGGGAGGCTCTTCTGGAGGAGGCGGCTTTGGTGGTTTCGGAGGAGGAAGCTTCGGAGGCGGTGGAGCGTCTGGTAGTTGGTAAGATTATACATTATAAAATATTGAGAATGAAAATTAATAAAAAAATAAATTTAGTTGTAATGCTAATTTTGTATTTCTTTTTCTTCTTTTCAATAACTCTTACAATAAATATTGTATTCAAATATTTTAAAACTCATAATTTAAGTTTAGAGTCAAATCAAATTTTTAATAGTTTGGGTTATGCGTTGTTCTTTTGGATTTTTTATTTAATAAATGGAAAATTAATAAAGACAATAAATAATTCTTATGACAAAGAATAAACTAAATAATAAATCCGAACGAAACCGTTCGGATTTTTTTGTGACTGAACATTATTCGTTAAATTCGTTTTCTAAATCAGTTTATGGAACTTCTAAATCATATTTACACTAATCAACGTAGCAATACAAACGATACGTCGGATGCACGATCAGAATATCAACGCGATTATGATCGTATTATTTTTTCTTCTGCATTTCGTCGTTTGCAAAATAAAACACAAGTTTTTCCTTTACCAGGAAGTGTTTTTGTGCACAATCGATTGACGCATTCATTAGAAGTTTCGTCTGTTGGGCGTTCGATGGGAAATTTGGTTGGAAAATTTATTACCGAAAATTATCAATTAACAAAAGAGTCGCAAGAATTTTATAGTTATAGTATTCATGATGTGATTTCGGCAGCTTGTTTGTGCCATGATATCGGAAATCCAGCTTTTGGACATTCCGGTGAAGATGCGATAGCTTCTTATTTTGATCGTCACGAAACTGATTTGAAACAATATTTCACCGAAGCTGAATGGGCTGATTTAATTAATTTTGAAGGAAACGCAAATGCAATCCGAATATTAACACAACAACAAAACGGAAAGTCGGAAGGAGGTTTACGTTTAACGTATTCTACACTGGCAGCGATTGCAAAATATCCTTGCGAATCAGTTGCAAAAGATAAAACTCAATTGCATCGTAAGAAGTTTGGATTTTTTCAGGCGCAAAAAGAAGCATTCAGAACAATTGCCGAAAAAACAAATATGATTTTGGAGCAAGATTCACCAATTATTTATAAGCGACATCCATTTGTCTGGTTGGTAGAAGCAGCGGATGATATTTGTTATTCGATAATCGATGTCGAAGATTCACAACGTTTAGGAATTATCGATCATGATAAATGCCGAAAATTATTCTTGAATCTGGTCGAGTCATTAGATCCATCTCAAATTGATAAAACAAAAAATACATTGAAATCTATTTCAGATAAAAATGATAGAATAGCGTATTTACGTGCAAAATCAATTAATTTATTGACGCAAAAATCGGTTGAGGTGTATCAAAATAATTTTGATCAAATTGTAAAAGGTGAATTTAAAACAGCATTGTTAGATGTGATTAAAAATGAAACCGAACAAGTAACGAAAAGAGTTTTGGACGAAATACAACGTTTTTCAATAGAGAATATTTACAATCATCGTTCTGTTTTAGAGATAGAAAATGCAGGTTACAATGTAATGTCGGAGTTATTATCACAATTTATTCCTCCAATCTTGAAAGATGAAAAAGAACGCAAAACGTTTGAGAAAAAAGCATTGCGATTAGTTCCTGCTCAATTTTTGTATGAAAAAGGAACGAAATATCAAAAAGTGATGGGAATTTTGGATTATGTTTCGGGAATGACAGATAATTATGCAACCGAGTTGTATCGCCGTATAAAAGGAATCGAAATTGGAATGACGATTTAAAGACGAAGTTAGAAATACGAATTTTGTCATTCTGAGCTTGTCGAAGAATCTGGATATTTCGATACAATTTTCTTTTTCTAACGAAAAGAAAATTAGTCAATATGACAATCAAAATGTCATTCTGAATTTATTTCAGAATCGCATCTAATGAGATATAATTTTGTTTAATAGATGAGATGTTGAAACAAGTTCAACATGATAAATAAGTGAGTCATTCTGAGCCTGTCGAAGAATTTCAAAAAACTAAATAGAATATCACACAATAATGAAAAATATAACAATACGAGACGCTAGAAGAGAAGATTGTCCTCGAATTTTAGAATTAATCAAAGAACTAGCTTTATACGAAAAAGCACCAGAAGAAGTTACAGTTACGTTAGAAGAAATGGAAGAATGCGGTTTTGGAGAAAAACCAGTTTGGGGTTCTTTGGTCGCAGAAGTAGATGGAAATGTAGAAGGAATTGCGTTGCATTATGATCGTTATTCAACTTGGAAAGGACGTCGTTTATATTTAGAAGATTTAATTGTAACCGAAAAAATGCGTGGAGCAGGAATTGGTAAATTATTGTTGGATGAATTAATCGTTTACGGAAAAGCAAACAAGTATCACGGAATGGTTTGGCAAGTATTAGATTGGAACGAGCCTGCAATTAATTTTTACAAAAAATATCAAGCTGATTTTGATCCAGAATGGATTAATGTTTCGGTTAATTTTTAAAATAAAAAAACTCAAACCTTTTGGTTTGAGTTTTTTTATTTTAAGAAAATCAATAACATATCTGATTAATCTTTTTTAAGTAGTCAATATCGAAAAAGTAATTATTGTTAAATAATTATTATTGTGAAACAAACTGATTGTTAATTGCTTATAATTTATTATTTTTGAATAATTTTAAGAAAATTAAATTAATTATGTTTAAAACCAACCTAAACTTAATCTTAATTTTGTTTTCAGCTACAACCTATGCACAAAATACAACAGGTGTTGGGATAGATACGTCTTCTCCAAGCACTAGTGCATTATTGGATTTAAGCTCAAAACAGATTAATTCAAGTTCTACAAATGAAAGAGGTTTTTTGCCTCCAAGAATATCATTACAAGATATTAATGATATTACGACTATACCTAATCCTGTTCCAGGTTTATTTGTTTTTAATTTAACAAATAGCGGAACTTATCCAAATGAGGTTTCTGCAAACAGCTTTTACTATTGGAATGGAAAAAATTGGGATAGAATAATCTACACTTCTACAGTACAGGAAGCAGTAAAGTCTAGAATATTTTATATAGAAGGCACAGATAGACAGGATTTTACAAGTGCTGATATGAATGCTCCGAAAAACATCCCACGGAAAGATAATGTTGTAACTTTTAGCTCAACCCCTTTAAATACCAAAAATATTATTCAATTTGATTCAAGCAATTCAACTTTTAAGGCAAATTATTCTGGTATTTATGAATTTTCTGCTTTTGTAAATTATAATCCGATGGCAACCATTGTTTCAGGAGCTAATAATATGAGAGCATTCTTGAATCTTAAAATACAAATTTCTACAGATCAAGGTGTAAAATGGGATGATTCTATAGGAACAAGGACTATTTGGGGAACTGGAGGTGCAGCAACTTTAAAAACTGCTACATTATTACCTACACCTTTACGATTAAATAAAGGAGATATGGTGAGATTAGTGATTGCCAATCCTTTTGATTCAAGTGCTAATAATGATCATTGTGCAGTAAGTAATTGCTATATTGGGGCTGATATATTAAATAATATACCAACTTCAAAAGGGCTTAAGATTCAATTATTAGATTATAACATTCAATAATATTTATTTATGAAAAATATAATTACGCTTTTTATATCATTTTTTATTGGTTTTAATATACTATTCGCACAGGTTGGATTAGGTACTTCAACTCCAAATTCCTCTTCTGTTTTGGATATTGATGTTTCAACTCTTACACCTAAAAAAGGTTTTTTACTTCCAAGATTACAACTGCTAAATAATATAGATATAACGACTGTCCAGAATCCTGCTGTTGGTTTATTGGTTTATAATTTATTAGATAGCGGAACTGGTACAAATCAAGTATTTGCTAATATGTATTACTTCTGGAATGGAACTCGATGGACAAGTTTATCTGATATAGAAGAAGTAAAAAGAGAATTATTACCTCAAGTTTTTTTTATTGCTGAAACAGTGAATAATATTACTACTCCTCAATATACTAATACTGGTACTGATAATGATATCAATACAGCTCCTGTAACACTTAATTTTTCTCAAGAATCTATCATGTTAAATACTGGTAACAATATTGATTTAAATGCTAATAAGCAATTTTTTAAAGTAAACAATGCTGGTTTATATGAAGTTTCAGGTTTTATTAATTATAATCCTTTTATAGGAACTGATAAAGCAACAAATTTAGAATTTAAACTCGATATTTCTACTGACGGAGAAAATACATGGCAAACAAAGGCTATTACTTACGGAGTATGGGGATATGGAACTGCTGGTAATAATAGAAGTAATAATATTGCGCCAACTGTAATTAATTTCCCTACTAATTCATTAATTAGATTCACAGCTTTTAAAACTAGTGGTGAAAATCATTCGAATACAGCAGCAATAAATGCCCCAACAGGATTAACTTATGGAAAAGTAATTAAAATTCAAAAAATAGGGTAATGATGAAAAAGTATATACTTATTTTAGTTTTAAATTTTTGTGTGATACTTTCTGCACAAATTTCTATAGGAACTAATACGATTGGTTCATCTGCAATCTTAGAATTAAATACATCTAATCTTAGTTCTAAAAAAGGTTTTTTACCACCAAGAGTTCAACTAAATAATAACATAGATAATACAACAATACCTAATCCTGTCGTAGGAATGACTGCTTACAACAAAGCAAGTTCTGGTGTTAGTCCAAATATCATTGATGCGAATTCATTGGTCGTTTGGGATGGAACGATCTGGCAAAAAATAAGTAATTTGGAAGAAATTAGATCATTAAAGTTTCCACAAGAATATGCCTTAGCATCTACTGCACAACAAAACTTATCAACAACAAATCAATTAACGACAATTAATTTAAGTTCACCAGTTGAATTAAATTTAGTGAGTTCTGAAGTACAAATTGATAATCCAAACGATATTCAGTTAAGCTCTAATCATTTTAAATTTTTAAAAACAGCATATTTCCAATTTTCAGGTATGGTAACTGTTAAGGTTAATACAACTTTAGCAAGTTCGGCAACTCAAATTGTTTTGGCTTTGCAAGTTTCAAAAAATAATGGAGGTACATGGACAAGTTTTTTTGCAAATACTTTACCTATAGAACAATATGCCTCAAATAACCCTCAGACGATAACAATACCAAATATATTGCATTCTTTTTCGACGAATGATCTAGTTAGAGTTGTATTATTTAAACCTGCTTCAGCTACATCATATAGTGCAAATTCAGGCGTATTAAGTAATCAAACAGCAGATATTGTTAAATCATTAAGAATATTGAGAATTGAACAATAAAGAATAAAAAAAACTCAAACCAAAAGGTTTGAGTTTTTTATTTTCTCATATCGCTTAACTCATAAACCCTTCGTACCATTTCCATAAAATAATTCCAGTACAAACTGAAACATTTAAAGAATGTTTTGTTCCAGATTGCGGAATTTCGATACATGTATCACATTGGTCAATAATAGATTGTTGTACACCATCTACTTCATTTCCCATGACGATTGCATATTTTTGAGATTGATCAACCTCAAATTCATTTAGTAAAACCGAACCTTCCGTTTGTTCTATCGTCACAATTTGGTAATTATCTTCTTTTAGTTTTGCAACTAATTCATTTGAATCCTTTACATATTCCCAATCAACCGAATTTTCTGCACCAATTGCCGTTTTATGAATTTCCTTATGAGGCGGAGTAGCTGTAATTCCACACAAATAGATTTTGTCAATCAAAAAAGCATCCGAAGTTCTAAAAACAGCACCAACATTGTGCATACTTCTTACATTATCCAAAACAACAACAATTGGATGTTTTTCAATCTCTTTATATTCTTCAGCCGAAACACGACCTAATTCGTCTAATTTTAGTTTTCTCATCACTTCGTTTTTAACTAACTTAGCTGTTCAAAAGTTTAATAATTTGACAAAAGTAGTAAAGAATAAGGAAACTCCACTTATGAAGCAGTATAATCAAATCAAGGCGAAATATCCTGATGCGATGTTATTGTTTAGAGTTGGAGATTTTTACGAAACATTTGGAGATGATGCTGTGCGAGCTTCGCGCATTTTAGATATAGTGTTAACAAAACGTGCTAATGGCTCTGATAATAGTGCTTTGGCAGGTTTTCCACACCATAGTTTGAATACTTATTTGCCAAAATTGGTGAAAGCTGGTTTGCGTGTTGCAATTTGCGATCAGCTCGAAGATCCTAAAACCGTAAAAGGAATCGTAAAACGTGGTGTAACAGAATTGGTAACGCCAGGTGTTGCGTTGCAAGATGAGGTTTTATCATCGAAATCGAATAACTTTTTGATGGCTGTTCACGAAGGAGCAAAATCTTTCGGAATTGCTTTGTTAGATGTTTCAACAGGAGAATTTTTGGTTTCGGAAGGACAAGAAGATCAAGTTGCGAAGATTATTCAATCTTTCCGTCCAAGCGAAGTAATTTACCAAAAACGTGTAAAATATAATTTTTCTGATGTCAAAAGTAAATTTTTGTTAGATGATTGGGCTTTTCAATACGATTTTGCAATTGATAAATTAACAAGCTTATTCAAAACAAAAAATCTGAAAGGTTTTGGAATCGAAGATTTAAAAGAAGGAATTATTTCTGCAGGTGCGATTTTAGCTTATTTGGATGATACACACCATTTCGAAATTCGACATATTACGTCAATTCAACGACTTAATCAGGACAGTTTTGTGTGGATGGATCCATTTACAATTCGTAATCTCGAATTGGTTTATTCGCCGCATCCAAAAGGTGTTACTTTATTGAATATTTTAGATGACACGAAAACTCCTATGGGTGCACGTTTGCTAAATCGTTGGATGGTAATGGTTTTGAAAGATTTAAAATCAATTCAAAGACGTCAAACAATTGTTGAATATTTTTACAAGTTTGGCGATTTACGTTACGATTTACGTGAAAAATTAGGACAATTAACCGATTTAGAACGTTTAGCAGGAAAAGTATCTACTGGTAAAATAACACCACGTCAATTGTTGCAATTAGCACAAAGTTTAAAGATTTCGAACGAAATTAAAACTGTTGCGGAACAATCTAATATCAAAGAAGTTTCCGATTTATTTACACGTATTGAACCAATTGATCAGTTAACTCAAAAGATTTTTGATTCGTTATCAGATGAACCACCTCATCAAATAGTAAAAGGAAATGTCATAAGAGAAGGAATTTCGGAAGAATTAGATAAACTTCGTAAAATTCAGTTTTCTGGAAAAGATTATTTAGAGCAAATGTGTCAGCGCGAAACGGAAAGAACAGGAATTTCGTCGTTGAAAATTGCTTTCAATAATGTATTTGGATATTATATCGAAGTTCGCAATACGCACAAAGATAAAGTGCCTGAAGATTGGATTCGTAAACAAACTTTGGTGAATGCCGAGCGATATATTACAGAAGAATTAAAAGAATATGAAACACAGATTCTTGGAGCAGAAGAAAAAATATTAGCGATAGAAAATCAATTATTTATTGATCTTTTACAAGAAATTATTACTAAACTTCTTCCAATTCAACAAACTGCAAGAGCAATTGCATTTTTAGATGTTTTGTCTACTTTCGCTGAAATAGCAGAGAAAAATAATTATACCAAACCTTCTCTTAATGAAGGTTTTGAACTGAATATAAAAGAAGGTCGCCATGCTGTGATAGAGCAACAATTACCAATTGGAGAGCAGTATGTATCAAATAATGTTGAATTAAATTCGGATAATCAACAAATTATTATGATTACTGGACCAAATATGTCTGGTAAATCGGCTCTTTTACGTCAAACAGCTTTAATTGTTTTGATGGCTCAAATGGGAAGTTTTGTTCCGGCAGAAATAGCAGAATTAGGAATTATAGATAAAGTTTTTACGCGAGTTGGAGCTTCAGATAATATTTCTTCAGGGGAATCGACATTTATGGTCGAGATGAATGAAACGGCAAGTATTTTAAATAACATTTCGGAACGAAGTTTGATTTTGTTGGATGAGATTGGTCGTGGAACATCGACGTATGATGGAATCTCGATTGCTTGGGCAATTGCAGAGTTTTTGCATCAAAGCGCCTTGAAACCAAAGACATTGTTTGCAACGCATTATCATGAATTGAATGAAATGTCAAAATCAATGGAACGTATCAAAAATTTTAATGTCAGTATCAAAGAAACAAAAGACACGATTTTATTTTTGAGAAAATTAGTTCCAGGAGGTAGCGAACATAGTTTTGGTATACATGTTGCTAAAATGGCAGGGATGCCAAAACGAGTGGTTGACAGAGCAAATGATGTGTTGAAAGTTTTGGAAGCGTCTAAAACAGATGAAGGAATATCGAATAAAACGGAGAAAATAACACAAGATAACATGCAGTTAAGCTTTTTTCAGTTAGATGATCCAATTTTAGAATCGATTCGTGAAGAAATTATGAATACTGATATTAATACGTTAACGCCAGTTGAGGCATTGATGAAATTGAATGAAATCAAAAAAAAACTCGGTAAATAAACTTAAAAATATGAAAAAAATAATTTTAACCGTAGCAGGAGCTTTAGTGTTAGCTTCTTGTGCTACAAATCCTGTTACAGGGCGTAAATCATTGTCATTAGTTTCTAATGCAGATTTATTTCCTACAGCTTACAATCAATATTCTCAGGTTCTTAAACAGGGGAAAGTAATTACAGGAACAGCTGATGCGAATATGGTGCAAACAGTTGGTCAACGTTTGAAATATGCTGCAGAAAAATATTATCAAGAAAAAGGAATTTCATCTCAATTACAAGGTTACCAATGGCAATTTACATTGTTACAAGCGAATGAAGTAAACGCTTGGTGTATGCCAGGTGGTAAAGTAGCAGTATATTCAGGTATATTACCAATTACAAAAGATCCAACAGGTTTGTCTGTTGTGTTAGGTCACGAAATTGGTCACGCATTAGCTGGACATAGTGCAGAACAAGCTTCTCAACAAATGGCAGCACAAGGAATTGGACAAATTGTTGGAGGTTCTATTGGGAATGCGGAGTATGCAAAAGTTTTTGAACAATTATACCCAGTTGGAGCACAAGTCGGTTTATTAAACTATTCACGTAAAATGGAATTAGATGCAGATGTTACAGGTTTATACTTGATGGCAATGGCAGGTTATGATCCTTCTCAAGCAATTCCTTTCTGGGAAAGAATGGCAGCAAAAAGTGGAAATGCAGGTGTATCAGAATTCTTGAGTACCCACCCTTCTGATGCTACACGTATTGCAAAAATAAAAGAAGCGCTGCCGACAGCAATTGCTTATTACAATGCAAGTCCGTATAAAGGAAAATAGAATAGTTTTTATTCATTTTAAAAATATAAGCGAGTTAATTTGATAAATTGACTCGCTTTTTTTATATTTAGTATTCAAAACCACAATTAAAATAAAATGATTAACGATTTTAGAATTAACTCGTTTTCTGAATATAAGAAAGCGTATAAGAAAAGTTTAAAGGATCCAGAAAAATTTTGGGATAAAATAGCCGAAGACTTCATTTGGCACAAGAAATGGGACAAAACATTAGAATATAATTTTGATACAGCAGATTTTAAATGGTTTCAAGGAGGGAAATTAAATATTACGGAGAATATTTTAGATCGTCATTTAGAAAAAAGTGGAAATAAAACAGCTTTAATTTGGGAACCGAATAATCCATTAGAAGAATCTCGAATTATTACCTATCGTCAATTGCACTCAAAAGTTTGTCAATTTGCAAATGTGCTGAAAAATAATGGCGTACAAAAAGGTGATCGCGTGTGTATTTATATGCCAATGATTCCAGAATTAGCAATTGCAATGTTAGCTTGTGCAAGAATTGGAGCAGTGCATTCTATTGTTTTTGCGGGATTTTCTTCTGCCGCTATAGCTTCTCGTATTAATGATGCGCAATGTAAAGTTTTAGTTACAGCAAACGAAGTTTTCAGAGGTACAAAATCAATTAATTTAAAAGCAATATGTGATGAAGCTTTGAAAGATTGTCCATCTATTCAATCTTGTATCGTTTATCGTCGTGCAATTGAACCTACTTCTATGGTTGGTGGACGTGATAAATTTTGGATTGATGAAATGCATAAAGTTGATGACAATTGTCCTGCTGAAATAATGGATGCAGAAGATCCATTGTTTATTTTATATACCTCTGGTTCTACGGGAAAACCAAAAGGAATGGTGCATACATGTGGAGGTTATATGGTCGAAACGGCTTATTCGTTTGATAATATTTTTCAAATGGATACGAATGATATATTTTGGTGTACAGCAGATATTGGTTGGATAACTGGACATAGTTATATTATTTATGGACCTTTGGCTTGTGGAGCAACTTCTGTTATGTTCGAAGGAATTCCTAGTTTTCCAGATTTTGGACGTTTTTGGGAAATTATCGAAAAATTAAAAATCACACATTTTTATACTGCTCCAACAGCTGTTCGTTCATTAGCAAGAGAATCGTTAGAGTATGTAGAAAAATATGATTTATCAAGTCTAAAAGTTTTAGGATCCGTTGGTGAACCAATTAACGAAGAAGCTTGGCACTGGTTAAATGATTATGTTGGAAAAGGAAATTGTCCGATTGTCGATACATGGTGGCAAACAGAAACAGGATCGATTATGATTTCTCCTTTGGCTGGAATTACACCACTTCGTCCAACATTTGCAACGTTACCATTACCAGGAATTCAACCCGTTTTGATGGATGATAATGGACAAGAAGTAGAAACAATCAACGAAAAAGCAGAAGGTCGTTTGGCGATTAAATTCCCTTGGCCGTCTATGGCAAGAACTATTTACAATGATCATAAACGTTACATCGAAACGTATTTCTCTACTTTTCCAGGCTATTATTTTACAGGTGATGGTGCTTATCGTGATGCGATGGATAATTACAGAATTACAGGTCGTGTAGACGATGTGGTAATTGTTTCGGGACATAATCTTGGAACGGCACCTGTAGAGAATGCAATCAATCAAAATGAAGCGGTTGCAGAAAGTGCGGTAGTTGGTTTTCCTCATGATATCAAAGGTAATGCGTTGTATGCTTATGTAATTTTACAAGACGGAATAGAAGGTTCTCCAGCGTTAGAAGCAGAAATCAAAAATGAAGTAGCTCATTTGATTGGACCAATTGCGAAACCAGATAAAATTCAGTTTGTATCGGGCTTACCAAAAACACGAAGTGGAAAAATTATGCGTCGTATTTTACGTAAAATTGCCAGCGATGAAACAGATTTTGGAGATACTTCGACTTTATTAGATCCAGAAATTGTAACGGTTATCCAAAAAGGAAAAGTTTAAAAGTAAGGCTGATGTTAAGATTTAGCCTAAGAAAACAAAATAATTTTCAAAACAAAAAGCATTACCCATAAAGTAATGCTTTTTTGGTTTGATTATTTTGTAGTTTAGTAATTAGAATATTTTAAAGCAAATGAATAAATTTTTACCCTCTTTAAAATTAAAAACTAAAGAAGATAGAAAAGAAAATTTACTACAATGGTTAGCAATTTTGATTTTTGTAATTATAACTTTTGTTAGTATATATTTAAGTAATCAAAAGTTTTTGAACCAAATAAAAGACAAAAGATTATACACTATTGGAATTATTTCTGGATTTTCGAGAACAAAATCTACAAAATTTGTAAAGTATATTTATTCATATAATGGACATTCTTATGAAAGAGAGAGTTCTATAAATATTAATAAATATAAAATAGGAGATAGGGTATTAGTTGTCTATAATCCAGATTATAAGAATGGAGCAATATTACCTTATTTTATTGATGACTCAATAGAAGAGCCAACTAATGGATGGAAATATCCGCCAATGGGAATTAAAGATAAAGAAGTTATCAAATATTTGGAAGATAAATATTAGTATAGAAAAACTGTCAATTCGAATAAAATATTGAAATTCTATTCTCGATACAATTTTTCTTCATTGCATTTTGAAAAATCACTCGAATTGACGAATTTCATTTGATATTCACATATTTTTCTCTTCTAAAACTCTTTTATATAGCCAAAGTTTACCACTTTTTTGTATTTTTGTAGACTTTTTTAGAGGTATGATAAACATTTCACCAATTTTAGAATCGTATTTAGATCATCATGTTGAGCAAGAACCAGAAATCTTGAGCCGTTTACGTGTTGAAACTTATCAATGTACAACGCAGCCACACATGATTTCGGGAGAATATCAAGGTCGTTTGTTAAGTATTTTGTCAAAGATTTTAGCCCCAAAAACTATTTTAGAGTTAGGAACTTTTACAGGTTACGCAACATTGTGTTTGGCAGAAGGTTTGATTGCTGATGGAAAAATCATTACGATGGATAAAAATGATGAATTGGAATATTTGTGCAGAAAATATTTTGATGAATCTGAATTTGCTTCAAAAATTGATTTTAGAATCAATGATGCACGCGAAGAATTAGAAACAATCGAGAAAAATTCTGTAGATTTAGCTTTTATTGATGCTGATAAAGAGAGTTATCCTTATTATTTTGAAAAAGTTTTAGAACTTTTACGTCCAGGAGGAACCATGTTAGTTGACAATGTTTTGTGGTACGGAAAAGTAATGATGGAAGAGGAAGATAAAAAAGATCCTTCGACAAAAATTTTGAAAGAATTTAATGAAATGGTAACGAAAGACAAACGAGTAGAGTCGATAATTTTACCAATTCGTGACGGAATTACATTAATCCGAAAAAAATAATGAAATACGCTATTTGTCAAGTAAGTGTTGCGCCCTTGCGCTCCGAAGCAAGAGATTCATCAGAAATGGTGAGTCAGGTTTTGTTTGGAGAAAAGTTGATTATTTTAGAAGAATTAGAAAAATGGACAAAAGTTCAGTTAGCTTTTGATGGTTATGAAGGTTGGCTTGATCCAAAACAAATTGTAGAAATTTTGGAAGAAGAATATAATAAAGATTCGATCGAGAAATTTGCAATTAATCCGTATAATCATGCGATGGAAAATGGCTTGCCAATGACATTGACAATTGGAGCTGAGGTTCGTACTTTGAATGAAAGTAAAATCAAAATTGGTCCAAAATGTTTTGAATATTTTGGGGTATATACGTCTGGTAAAAAATCAAAAGATCAATTGGTAGAAATTGCAAAAGCCTATCTAAATGTGCCTTATTTGTGGGGCGGAAAATCTTCTTTTGGAATTGATTGTTCTGGTTTAACGCAACAAGTGTACAAAATAGGAGGTTACAAAATTCCGAGAGATGCTTATCAACAAGCGGAAATGGGTGAAGTTTTGAGTTTTGTAGAAGAAGCAGAACCAGGTGATTTAGCTTTTTTTGATAATGCAGAAGGTCTAATTATTCATGTCGGAATTATGTGTGGCAATGGAAAAATTTTGCACGCACACGGAAAAGTTAGAATTGATCCAATCGATACAAATGGAATTTTCAATACCGATTCTCAAAAATATTCGCATAAACTGCGATGCATTCGAAAATTAATTCCTTAATAATAGAGCAAAAATCATTTCGAAAGAAATGATTTTTTTGTTTTAATTGAAATCAAATCTAAATAGGATATAATCAAGTATTAAACTATTTTTTAATTGGATTTAGCTGTAACTTTAGTAAACACTAATCGATTGAAATAATGTCTATAAAAATTCCTGAAAATTTAAAAGGGTTATCTGATTCTGAAGTCAAAAAAGCTCAACAACAATACGGAGATAATGCTATAAAGGGTGAACAGAATTCTGCTTGGTATAGTTTATTATTTGATATTCTAAAAGAACCAATGACGCTAATTTTGATTGCTGTATCAATTATTTATGTGTTGGTTGGTGATTTGGGCGAAGCTGCATTTATGTTTGTGGCTATTGTTGCTGTGACAGGAATTTCATTTTACCAAGGTTCTCGTAATCAAAAAGCTCTGCAAGAGTTAGAAAAGTTGAACGAACCTTTGAGTTCAGTTATTCGTAATGGACGATTAGTTGAGATACCAACACACGAAATTACAATTGGTGATTTGTGTATTACGGAAGAAGGAAAAATGATTAATGCTGATGGAAATATTGTTCATAGTAATGATTTTTCGGTGAATGAATCGGCTTTAACAGGCGAAAGTATGTCAGTTTTTAAAGATATAGATCATCCAGAAATTTACAGTGGAACTTTGACAGTTTCTGGTTTGGCTATTTTTGAAGTGACAGCCATTGGAGCAGAAACGAAGTTGGGAAAAATAGGAACGTCAATTTTATCTATAAAAGAAGAAAAATCGCCTTTGCAATTGCAGATAGAAAAATTTGTGAAAGGAATGGCAATCATTGGAATTATTGTTTTTGCAATGGTTTGCGGATTCAATTATTTTCAAACAAATGACATTGTAAGTAGTTTATTAAACGGTTTGACTTTGGCAATGTCTATTTTACCCGAAGAAATACCAGTTGCATTTACTACATTTATGGCATTGGGTTCATGGAAATTATTACGCGAAGGAATTATTGTAAAAAAGAGTAGTGTTGTCGAAACTTTAGGAAGCACAACTGTTATTTGTAGTGATAAAACAGGCACAATTACCGAAAATTCGATGAAATTGAATGCAATTTATGATGCAAAAATGTGTACGGTTTTTGATGAAAATCAATTCAATGATGTTGAAATTTCTGAGATTATACAATATGCGATGTGGAGTAGTGAACCTGTTCCATTCGATCCAATGGAAAAAACGTTACACCGAGTTTACGAACAAACACAGGTTGATGAGCGCAATCAATATCAAATGTTTTTCGAATATCCTTTATCTGGGAAACCTCCCATGATGACGCATTGTTTTAAAAATAATGAAAATCAACGAATAATCGCAGCCAAAGGTGCTCCAGAAGCAATTCTGAATGTTTCAAAATTATCAGAGGAAGAAAAAAATCAATTAAAAAAAGTCATTGATGATTTTGGATTAAAAGGTTTTCGACTTTTGGGTGTTGCTAAATCTAATTTTGAAGAGGATAATTTTCCAAAAATTCAACAAGATTTACCATTCGAGTTTTTAGGATTCGTAGTTTTTTATGATCCTCCTAAAAAAGGAATTAATACAGTGTTTCAACAGATTTATGATGCGGGAATTAAAGTAAAAGTGATTACGGGTGATAATGCCGAAACAACAAAAAGTATTGCTGAACAAGCTGGAATTTTACATGTAGAAAATAGTATTACAGGAAGTGAAATTACACAACTTTCCGAAAAAGAATTATTAAAAGAAGCTCGTGATAAAGTGTTGTTTGCGCGTATGTTTCCCGAAGCGAAATTGGCTGTAGTAAAAGCGTTGAAAGAAGATGGAGATGTTGTGGCAATGTTGGGTGATGGCGTTAATGATGGACCAGCCTTGAAAGCGGCTCATATTGGAGTGGCAATGGGTGAAAAGGGAACAGAAATAGCGAAACAAGCTGCACAATTGATTTTGACGAATGATGATTTAGGTAAATTAGTTGTTGGAATTGCGGCAGGAAGACGTATTTATACGAATCTCAAAAAAGCTGTTCAATATATTATCTCTATCCATATTCCGATTATTTTAATTGTTTCGCTTCCATTATTTTTAGGTTGGGCTTTTCCACAAATTTTTACGCCAGTTCACGTTATTTTCTTAGAATTGGTTATGGGACCAACATGTTCTATTGTGTATGAAAATGAACCATTGGAAAAAGATTCGATGAAAAGAAAACCTCGTCCAATGACCGAAACTTTCTTGAATTGGAAAGAGCTTTCGACGAGTATTATTCAAGGAATTATAATCACATTAGGATTGTTGTTTGTATATCAATATACTTATCAACTTGGAGGAAATGAAGAAAAAACACGTGCAATGGTTTTTACAACGTTAATTTTCTCGAATGTTTGGTTGAGTTTAACCAATCGCTCATTTTATTATAGTTTATGGTCAAGTTTTCGAAATAAAAATAATTTAATGGTCTATGTGACAGTTTTGACATTAGTAATACTCTTCGCTATATTATATATACAACCAATTTCTTTGTTTTTTAAAGTGACTTCATTAAATCTAAATGAATTAGGGATCACGATGCTTGTAGCAATGCTTTCTGTACTTTGGTTCGAAGTATATAAATGTATAAAACGAAGAAGAAAAATTGAATAAAATAGTGATTTTTAGGTTTATTTATTCGTTACAACGAATAAATAAACTCAATAGTTTTAGCTAAAGTCGGCGTTCTATTTTCTTTATATGGTGTATGTTTTGCATCAGGAACAAGATAACTTTCTTTTCTTCCTTTTACATTATTTATAATTCCATCAACTTGTTCTAAACTCCCAAATTCATCATCAATTCCTTGAATAACTAAAGTCGGACATTCGATATTTTTTAATTCTTCGCGAATGTCAAAATCAATAAAATCTGGACGTAACCAAGTTTGTGTCCACATCTCAAAAACTTGTTGGGTATTTTCGCCATGATATTTCTCCAAACGTTGTTTTAGATTAGTTTCGGCATATGCAATTTTTGCTTCTCTAATTCCATTCAGTGTAACGTCTTCCACAATAATGTGCGAACCAACTACAACAATTCCTTTTAAATTTTGATGATATTTCGAAGCATAAAGTAACGCAATCGATCCGCCATCGCTATGTCCAAATAAAATAATGTCTTTGAAGTTGAAATATTGAACCAAATCATTTAGAAAATCTGCTTCATCATGCATGTAAGTCAATTCGCGACGATCAATGGTAAAAGGCGACGATTTTCCATAACCTTTTCTATCGTAGATGAATAAATTACAATTTGTTTTTTCGGCAACTTCTTTTGGGAAATCTCTCCAAAGTTGGGTGCAACCTAAGGAATCGTGTAAAAAAATAAGTGTTGGATTTTCTGGATTTATTTCGTGGTGAACATAATGAATATTGGCGTTGTTGATTTCTAAACTATTTTCTATTTCCATTTTATGTAGTGATTTTTTCGAAAGCTAAAGATAACAAAAATGCCTCGATTTTATTTATTCGAGGCATTTATATCATGATGATTAAAAATTATTATTTAATAAAATCTGTAATAATTTCTAAGGTTTTTGCTTTTGCAGTTTCTAAATCGTCGTTCAATAAAATGATATCAAACTCTTTAGCTTTTTCCATTTCAATTCCTGCTTTATCAATACGTTGTTTCAATTTATCTTCGCTTTCTGTGTTGCGAGAAATTAAACGTTCTTTCAATATTTCCAAAGATGGAGGATTTACAAATACTGTTAAACATTGATCTCCGTACAATTTTTTGATATTCAATGCACCAATAACATCAATATCAAAAATTACAGAATTTCCTTCAGATGTAATGCGATCAACTTCCGATTTTAAAGTTCCGTAAAAATTATCGCGGTAAACTTCTTCGTGCTCTACGAATTCGTCGTTTGCAATTTTTGCCTTAAATTCTTCTGGTGTTAAGAAATAATAGTCTTCTCCGTGAGTTTCACCTTCGCGTTTATCTCTAGTTGTACAAGAAATAGAAAATTTGATATTCTCCAATTGTTCTAAAGCGTAACGAACCAAAGTTGTTTTTCCTGCGCCTGATGGAGCCGAAAAGACGATTAATTTTCCTTTTTTCATTATAAAATGTTTAACGATTGTTCTTTAATTTTTTCTAATTCATCTTTCATCTGAACAACAATTTTTTGCATTTCAGAATGATTTGATTTAGAACCTAATGTATTGATTTCACGACCAATTTCTTGCGAAATAAATCCTAGTTTTTTTCCATTTGATTCAGTTCCAGCTAATTCTTTTAAGAAATATTCGCAATGGTTTTTTAGACGAACTTTTTCTTCTGTGATATCAAATTTCTCCAAATAGAAAATTAATTCTTGTTCGAAACGATTTTGATCAACATCAACTTTTAATTCTTCTAAACGTTTATTGAAACGTTCTTTTATAGTTTCAATTCGTTCTTTTTCAAAAGGGACAACTTGTGTTAAAAGCTCAAGAATGTTATTCAAGTTTAAAGTCAAATATTTCTCTAAAACTTTTCCTTCATCTAATCTAAATTGATTTAATGCGTCGATCGCATCAATAATTGTTGCGCGAATTTGATTCCATTCGTCTTCACTCAAATCGTCTTGCGTGTACGAAATAACGTCTGGAAGGCGCATTACTACAGGCAATAATTCACCATCAGTCACATTTGGTGTGATTGATTTAAATTCTGCCATATAACTTTTGATTAATTCAGCATTTATATTTTGATTTCTTGCAGCAGGATTTAACTCTACTAACATCGAAAAATCAACTTTTCCACGTTGAACTTTTTCTGAAATAAGGTTTCTGATTTCTAATTCTTTTTCACGATAAAAAGAAGGAATTCTCGTGTTTAAATCTAGTGTTTTACTGTTTAAAGAACGGATTTCTATCGTTACTTTTTTCTCAGGTAATTCCAATACGGATTTACCGTAACCTGTCATAGATGCTATCATAATTGTAAAATTATGCGAACAAAATTACAATAAATTAACGTAATGCGAACTGAATTATCATCTTTAATCATTTTAAAGTTTAACATTTTGCTAAAATTTTGATGAACTTAAAACATTTATCTTTAACAAAAAACAAACTAAAAATAACTATGACAAATCAAGAATTGTACAAAGGAATTGCAGAGGATGGATTGAGTTTACCTTCTACAATGGGAATTTTTCCTTCGTCGAAAGATTTTGTATTTTCAAGAGAATCAATTGAAAAAAGTCTAAAATCAACCGATTATTTTCAATTAATCAATTTTGATCTTATCGAGATTGATAAAGACGAAAATGGAGCTGTAAAGCAAGAATATCAACTTGTAGTGTCTTATTTGGAGGAAGAATTTGATGTGAATTTGTATGTTGTGGATGCGAGAAGTAACGATTATTCTGAATTTGGTTTTGGAAATATGATTTCGGACGAAGAAATGGAAATTGCAACGCAACAAGATTTTTATTTGGAATCTGTGATGTATTTTGGAAATGATGCATTGGATAGTTTTCATTTGCAATTAAAAATTATGCAAGCAATTGTTGAAAACCCGTCTATTGTTGTCGATTTTATGCCTTATCGTTTGCTTTCTGGTAAATGGGCTAAAGTGACAGCAGAGTCAGAAATTCCGCCTGCGCCTTCGTATTTATATGTGATTCATGGCGTTTATGATGAGGATGAAAATGGCGATCGCGTGTATTGGATGCATACGCATGGTTTGCATCGTTGCGGTTCTGTGGAGTTGGAGATGTTGAACATCAAAGATGGAGTAGAGCAGATGAATTCGGCTTTGGATATGATTGTAAATGCGTTTATCAAACCAGATTTTCGTTCGCCAGAAAATGAAGAATTTAATATTGGTTATGATGGTTTGGATATTACATTTTGTTGGAAACGTTGGGAAGATGTTGTGAAAGATTATCCTGCAACAATTCCGGGAGGTTACAATGAACGTCAGCCAGAAAACGAAAATTATGAACCTTGTGGCGTTTTGTTAGCGGTGCAAGAAGGACATACATTGACACCAGAAGTTTATGCGGCGACAATTGCAGATAATCCGATTTTCTTTATTAGCGATCAGGAAACGGAACGAATGTCAGCCTTGGCTTATCAACGTTTTGAATTGTATAAAAAAGCATTTAACACATATTTTAATCCAGAAGCAGATGAAGAAAATTATTATCGATTTTTAATTAAATTAGGATTTGATGTCGATCATGAAATGAATAAGGAACACATTTGGTTTGATGTGTACGGAATCAATGAGAACAACGAAATTTTTGGCGTTTGTTTGAATCGTCCTTATGCTGTAGAAGGTTTGAATGAAGGAGATGAAGGTCTTTATCCGCAAGAAATGATTACCGATTGGTTAATTTACACGCCGACAAACACCATCACTCCTGATAATATTTACACTATTGATTAATCAACGCACCATTTTTCCACACATTTGTTGGTTGTAATTGTCCTTGATAATAGATAATATTACGATAATCGAAGGTAGAGAAGCTGATAAAATCGGCTTTTTTACCTTTTTCTATTGTTCCACGATCAACTAAATTTAAAGCCTTTGCAGCACGAAAAGTAATTGCAGCTAAAACTTCTGCCATTGATAATTTCTCAAAAGTAGCTAAAACAGAAGCTTGTGTCAGAAGATTTCCCATTGGAGCTGAGCCAGGATTCCAATCCGAAGCAATCGAAACGCAACAACCAGCATCTAACAATTTTCGAGCAGGTGCATATTGCATTCCCAAACCGATAGAAGCGCCAGGTAAAACAGTTGCAACAACATCAGAATTGGCAAGGTTTTTCACTTCTTCTTCTCCTGAAAATTCTAAATGATCTGCACTCAAAGCATCGAATTTTGTAGCTAAATAACTTCCTCCAGCTGTAAATTGATCAGCGTGAATCGTAATATCAAAACCTTGATTTTTTGCTTCGTTTAAGAAATAATCGCCTTCCTCAACAGAGAAAGCAGATTGTTCCACAAAAATATCTACTCGGTTTGCTAATTCATCAGATTTTAATTTCGGAAAAACTTCTTTTACCAATAGTTCTAAATATTCTTTGTTCGAACCTTCAAAATCTTTTGGTTTCATATGCGCACCTAAAAAAGTAGGAATCAAATCTATTTCACTTTCTTGATTCGCCATATTTATAGCTTCCAACATCTTGATTTCACCTTCAACAGAAAGTGCATATCCTGATTTTACTTCAGCAGTTGTAATTCCTTGTTTGGATAATTGAGTAATATGTTTTAACGTAATATCTTTTAGTTCATCAACCGTTTTCTTACGTGTTTCTGTCACTGTAGACCAAATTCCACCACCACTTTCGGCAATTTCTAAATATGTTTTTCCATCCAAACGCATCGCAAAATCTTTAGCGCGATTTCCTCCAAAACAAACATGTGTGTGTGAATCTACAAATCCTGGAAGAAGAATTTGTTCTGTTTCAATTCGTTCAATTTCGATGGTTGGATGTTGTTGAGTAAGCGTTTCGAAATTTCCTGTTTCTATAATTGTTTCATTGTCAATAATAATCCCACCATTTTCAAGAACTTCGACCTGATTTTCGTGAATTACGCCTTTTAAAGGTAAATTGGCAAGCGTTATAATTTGTTTGAAAGGACCTATTAATTTCATTTTGTTGTTTTATTACACAAGTTTACGAAATTTAGAGGAGATCTTATCCGAATTTCGAAAATCGTTTACCGAACTTCGAAGTTTACTTTTTCTTTAAATAAGTAGGGTTGTTAGGATATTTGATAACTTTTACTAAAGTAATAATAGTAAAGATTACAAAAATTAATATGACGAAAGCACTGATAATAATACGATTATTTTGTTCGTTGTTGAAACCGATGTAAAGTTCGAAAACAGCCCAAACAATTATTAAAATTTGAGGTAAAAGTGCGCCGAAAATATTTTTTGTCATTTTATTCTTCTATTGAGCTGTAAAAATAAGAAAAATAAAAAACCTGCTTATCAAAAGCAGGTTGAAAATATTATTGAGTGACTAATTTTGTTTCATTAAGAATTGGTTCATTCTTCAGAATATTTGTTGCCACTTCTATGTTGTTTTCTTTTTCGTCGAAAATTGGTTGTTCTTGTATAAAAGCTGTAGCAGGTGCTTCTTCAACTTTTGGTGGAGTGTTATCAAATTTATAATTAAATCCGATTCCAAGAGTTTGTTTTACCTGTGTTTTTTTGATTTGGTCTTCATCATACAATAAGTTAACTGTGACTTGTGCCGAAACAAATTTATTTACTTTAAGATCTAGAATTCCTTGGTAAGCAACATCCATATTTCCAAAGTTTTTTAAATAATCTGCATAAATTCCTAAACGATTATCATAACTAATTCCGTCCATAATTTGTAATTTATAACGAGCACCTAAATATGCACCAAATTCAAATAATGTATTGTCTCCATCATTTTTAAGTCCAAAATTTCCTTTTTGTTGTAAATCTTTGTCTAAAACAAATGTGACTCTTGGCGTAAAAGGATGAATATTTACTTGAAAATTTTCGTTTGGTTTGTAATCAACTCCTAATCCTAAACTTAAATAACCAGGTGCCATTAAATTTGAAATTTTTGTTTTTGGATCAGTTGAATAATCAAAACCTTCTGTGAATTGTGTGCGGAAATTCATTGCAGCGGCTGCGTACCAATTGTTACCAATGCTGTATCCGTAAGAAGATGTTAAATCGATGACATCATTTGTTTTACGAGAACTTTCTCCTTTGTTAGTTTGTATACCATAACCCAATACGATACGATTGTCCCAAATATGTTTTTCGCGTGTTAAGTTAAATTCGTAATCAAGATTTCCATTCAATGCAAATGAATTTACACCTCCAGCTACCCAATTACTAAATGCACTTTGAGAAAATAAAAGAGAGTTATTTCCAGATACAAACCAGCCTGCTTGACGACCTTCGAATTTCTGATCTTTTAAATAACGTTTACTATCTGTCGCAACTTTACCATCTTTTACGGTTTGTGCAAATGTTGTTACGCTACCTAAAATAACGCAGGCAAATAAATTTTTTTTCATATAGTTTAGTTGATTTTATAGTTGTTTATTCTAAAAATATGGATTCAGATTTTATATAAGTTGATTTTTCGTCGATTGTATTTTTCTCAAAAACTTGATCATAATTTCGTTTGTCCAATTTTATTTTAGGCAAACTCATGGGAGCTACACCAGAAGTGTCGAAATATGGTAATATTTCTCGTTTTCTCGTTTTCTTTTTTGGCTTCTTTTTGGTACTGTCTATTTTATATGTTAATCCAATTCCTAAGGCTTGTTTAAATTGTGTTTGCTTAACTTGATCTTCGTCGTAGATCAAATTAATTGTTAATTGCGTGGACATAAAGTTGTTAATTTTCATGTCTAACAATCCAGCATATACAATATCTAAGTTATAAAATTTATTGGAATAATTTGAAAAAACACCAATGTTGTTGTCATAAGTAACATTATCAAAGAGTTTTACCTTATAACGTCCACCTAAATAGGCACCTACTTCAAAAAGGAAAGTATCGCCATCATTTCGTAAACCATAAGCACCTTTTTTCTGTAAATCTTTGTCAGCAACAATTGTTGTACGAGAAGTGATTGGTTGAAAACTTACTGAGAAATTAGAATTTGGCGTATAGTTAGCACCAATACCTATTGTTACATAAGCTGGTGCAAATAAATTTGAAAGTTTTGTTTTAGGCGTAGTTCCGTAATTGTAACCAGCTGAGAATTGCGAACGAATGTTAAGAGATGAGGTTAAATACCATTTTTCTTTAATCAAATAACCATACGAAGTAGTAATGTTCATATTGTCAGCGGTTTTACGTGTTCCGTTCGTTTTGTTATCTAAGAATCCATATTCAAGAATAAAACGATTATCCCAAAAGTGTTTCTTTTTTCGGAAATTAAACTCGTAATCAGCTTTTGCATTCAAGGAAACCGAATTTTCTCCTCCTGCCATCCAGTTAGAGAATGTATTTTGATTAACGGTTAAAGTGTTTGCTCCATAAATTTCCCAACCTGATTTTCTTCCAGTTGTATCCACTTTAGATTTTAAATATTTTCGTCCATCAATAATTAGATTTCCACTTGTATCTAAAAACTGAGCCGAACTAAAAAGTGATAGGACTAAAAAAATGATTGAGAAAATTAGTCTCATTTTAAAAAAATATCTTTGTTTAAAATTGAAAAATTCTAAACAAAGATATTTAAATTTATTTGGTAAGGATAAAACCTTTCTTAATTATTTTGCCAACCTTTTAGCCATTTTACCATAACATCTATCCAATCTTGTCGATCATTCAAACAAGGTATATATGTAAAGTTCTCTCCTCCAGCTTTTAAAAACTCTTCTCGTCCTTCCATAGAAATTTCTTCTAATGTTTCTAAACAATCTGAAACAAAGGCAGGTGTACAAACAGCTAATTTCTTAATACCCTGTGCAGGAAACTCTTCTAGCATGTGATCTGTATAAGGTTTGATCCAAGGATCGCGTCCTAAACGAGATTGAAAAGAAGTGGTAAATTTTTCTTCTGGTAATTGAAGATATTCTGCAACCAACCTTGTTGTTTCAAAACATTGGTTGCGATATGTTTCAATTGGTAATTTACTAACTTTAGCAGCTCTTAATGCTTTTTTATCGTGACGTTCTGGAATTCCATGATAAGAAAATAACAATTTATCATAGTCAGCAGGAAGTTGTTCTTTGATAGAATCTCCTAAAACTTTTATATAGTCTGGATGATTGTAAAAAGCTTTTAGAAAATTAACCTTAGTGTCTTTATATTTTTTCTTTTGAATTTCTAATACTTTATCAGCAACAGTTTCTGTTGAAGACATAGTATATTGTGGATATAACGGAACCACTAAAATATCGCGAACACCTTTGTCATATAATTCTTGTAAACCAGCTTCAATAGAAGGGTTTTTATAACGCATAGCCAAAACAACTGGAATATCCATTTGCTCTTGAACCATTTCTCTCAAAATCTTAGAATATATTATCAATGGAGAACCATCTTTAGTCCAGATTTTTCGATAAGCTTCAGCCGATTTTTCGGGTCTTTTTGGTAAAATAAATAATTCAACAACTGCTTTACGGATAATCCAAGGAGAATCTAAAACCTTTTTATCCATTAAAAATTCGCGTAAATAAGTTCTTACATCTTCAACTTCTGTAGAATCGGGCGAACCTAAATTCACTAATAATATTCCTTTGCTCATAATTCTTTTTATCTAAAAAAATATTGCGTTCTTTGTAGGTGTAAAAGTACGTAGGATAATTTAAATACTCCTTCGTAATCTCATCATTATAATTTATATCATTATTTTATGTCAGATTTACTAAATCCTGATAAAGAATTTTATCCAGACGATGATCTTAATCACGAAAATACTGTTCGTCCGCAAAGTTTTGATGATTTTGCAGGACAAGCCCATATTCTAGAGAATTTAGAAGTTTTCGTAAAAGCGTCTAAACTTCGTGGCGAAGCCTTGGATCATGTTTTGTTGCATGGACCTCCGGGTTTAGGAAAAACGACATTGGCAAATATTATTGCGAATGAATTAAGTGTTGGAATTAAAATTACTTCGGGACCAGTTCTTGATAAACCAAGTGATTTAGCTGGATTATTAACTAATCTTGAAGAAAATGATGTGCTTTTTATTGATGAAATTCATCGTATGTCGCCTGTTATCGAAGAATATTTATATTCGGCAATGGAAGATTTCAAGATTGATATTATGATTGAATCTGGACCAAATGCACGTTCGGTACAAATTGGTCTTAACCCGTTTACATTAATCGGCGCAACTACACGTTCTGGTTTATTAACGGCTCCTTTACGAGCTCGTTTCGGAATTAATTTTAGATTCGAATATTATAATGTAGAATTATTAAGCTCAATTGTTGAACGTTCTTCACGCATTTTAAGCACGCCAATTGACGAAAGAGCAGCGATAGAAATTGCTGGTCGTAGCCGTGGAACACCGCGTATTGCAAATGCATTATTAAGAAGAACACGAGATTTTGCACAGATAAAAGGTAATGGAAAAATTGATTTATCAATTGCGGAGTTTTCTTTAAAAGCCCTAAAAGTTGATGACAATGGTTTAGACGAAATGGATAATCGAATTTTGTCTACAATCATCGAAAAATTTAAAGGAGGACCTGTCGGAATTACAACTTTAGCAACTGCTGTTGGAGAAAATGGTGGAACTTTAGAAGAAGTTTACGAACCATATTTGATACAAGAAGGATATTTGATGCGTACTGCACGTGGTCGTGTAGCGACTGAAAAAGCGTATAAACATATTGGTGTAAAATATCGAGGTGAAAATTCTCCTCAAACAGATATGTTTGATTTGTAAATTTGTTCTAAGTTCTAAGTTCTAAGTTCTAAGTTCTAAGTTCTAAGTTCTAAGTTTTGTCATTCTGAGCTTGTTTCAGGAATATATTCTGTTGGGATTTGTAATTAATTTTAAACAATGAAACTATTAGAAGTTTTACTTAAACAATATATCTCAGTTTATATCGGAGGATTTTTCCTTTTTATGTTTTATAAATTTAAAGGAGAAAATAAATCTTTTCAAAATATTGTGAATTCTAAACTTTCTGAAGATAGTTATGAAAGAATTAAAGCTTTTTATATTGGAGTTTTAGTATTAATATTAATCGTATTATCATTAAAATATTTTATGAAATAGATATTCTGGTAAAGTTTGATTATTCAAGTAGTGTTATTCTGAATTCATTTCAGAGTAACATTAAGTTCCTACTAATGATGAGATGTTGAAACGAGTTCAACATGACGAAGTTTTGTTAAAAAAAATAATCATAATTAATAATTAAAATGCATCTTCCAACAGAAGAATATATCAAACAACAATGGTCCCAACGCATCAAAGAAAAAGCTGAGTTGTTGGGATTTATTTCGTGTGGAATTGCAAAAGCAGATTTTTTGGAAGAAGAAGCTCCTCATTTGGAATCTTGGTTAAAGAATAATTATCATGGAGAAATCCAATACATGGAAAATCATTTCGATATGAGATTAGATCCACGTTTGTTAGTAGAAGGAGCTAAATCAGTGATTTCGTTGGCGTACAATTATTTTCAAGATTTAAATAGAAATCCAGATTCGTACAAAGTTGCCATGTATGCCCAAGGAGAAGATTATCATTTTGTGGTAAAAGAAAAAGTGCGCGAATTATTAAATTTTATTCAAGAAGAAATAGGAGAGGTAAGTGGAAGAGCTTTTACAGATTCTGCACCAATTTTGGAACATGCTTGGGCAAAAAAAGCTGGAATAGGTTGGGTTGGAAAAAATTCGTTGACATTATCCAAACAAAAAGGCTCATTTTTCTTTTTATCCGAATTGATAATTGATTTGGATTTAGCCTATGATTCTCCGATTGAAACTGATCATTGTGGAAATTGCACGCGATGTATTGATGCTTGTCCAACAGATGCTATTTTACCAAATAAAACCGTGAATGGAAGTCAATGTATTTCGTATTTTACGATTGAATTGAAAGAACAAATTCCAACTGAAATGAAAGGTAAATTTGATGATTGGATTTTTGGTTGTGATGTTTGTCAAGAAGTTTGTCCTTGGAATCGTTTTTCACTTCCTACAAAAGAAACGCGTTTTATTGGACACGAGAAAATTAATCAATTTTCGAAAAATGATTGGGAAGAAATTACCGAAGATGTTTTTCGAGAAATTTTTAAAAAATCACCTGTCAAACGTGCAAAATTTGATGGATTGAGAAGAAATATCAACTTCGTAAAATCACTATAAATCGTGAAAAATTTTGGTTTGGATTTTGTTAGCTTTACTTCAAGAAAATCAAATCAAAAAAATGAAAAAAGGTTTATTTATTCTTACTACTTTTTTTAGTTATTTTGCTCAAGCTCAATTTGGAGTGGTGCAAGATAAAGATGGTTTTGTGAATGTTAGAGAGTTAGAAAATGCAAATTCACAGATTCTTACTAAAATTAAAACAGGAACTATTTTACCGATTGATCCAGAATCAATTAATCCAAATTGGGTTTTAGTTGAATATAAACCAGAGTATAACGGCTATATTTATCACGATCGGATCAAAAACATAGAAGATTTTGAAACGATTTCTCCAATTTCGTTATCAACTAATACAATAGAGTTTTCGGCTTCAGATTATAAAATTCAGATAGAAATACAGAAATTCAATCCTAAAAATCATCGAATCAAAAAAGAAAATGATTTTGTATACGAAATAGATGATAAGCAAGCTTTTGGTATTGACGGAATGATGCCAACAACAGAAATCAAATCATTCAAAATTCTATATAAAAATCAACCAGTTGAAATTCCTAAAAGTTATTATACAATTTTGTATAATACGCAACTAGATAGTTTTAAGTTTGCTTATAATCAAAATTTGGATCAGTATTATTTATACGGAACATTCAGTGATGGAGCTGCAAGTTTTGATGCAATTTGGGTAGTAGAAAAAGGGAAAATTGTTCAACATTTAGCACAATTGAGTTTTTATGCATAGTAGAGTTTTTTTTATTATTAGCTTTTTTCTATTTCTGTCTACAGCTGTTTTGGCTCAGAAAGTAACTACTTCAAAATTTGGAGATATTTCGTATGAAATGACGCAAGCGCAAGTTGCAGTTTTAAATCCAACTAAATTGAGTGTTTATGATGTTAATAATCCTGAAATGCCAGAACATGATATTATTGTTAATGGAGTGAAATATCATATTTCATATTATAAAAATTTGAAAACAAAACAATTTGAAGTCTATAAAGTATCGTCTCTAAGTACTAAACTTTCGACTTTGTCTGGAATAAAAATAGGAAGTACAATGGATGAGCTTTGGAAATATTATAAAAAATATGATATTTCTGTACAAAATATTTTAGAAGATGATGAAACAAAATCGAGTAGAGTTTTTACAATAAATGATTTGGATAATGGTTGTTCGTTAGATTTTTATTTGATCAATAATAAAGTTGTTAAAATGCAATTATCGAATGAATCAGGTTTTTTAAACAATAATATTTATGAGAACTAAATTAGCATTAATCGGTTTTATTATGTTTTCAGCAATTGGATTTGCACAGATTTCGACTATGCGAATGAATGAGTTGAAAATAGGAATGCGTCCATCAGAGGTGATGAAATTATTTGGAAATAAACCTATGGCGATTGCAGATGATAACGAAACAAAAATTTCGCTAAAAGGAATTGATTATAACATCGAAATTAGAAGTGGATATTTAAGCAAAACTGAAAATGATACATATTTAAGCTCTATTTCCACAACAAGTAAAAATATCAAAACTCTTTCGGGAATTGGTGTTGGTAGTTCGCTTGAGGATTTATGGAAAGTATATGGCGAAAAATATAATGTCTTTTTGAATAAATCTCTTGATAATTACAGAGAATTTAGAATTGATGATAGAGAAAATGGAACAATTTTACTTTTTCAATTAAGAAATGAAATTGTGACTAAAATTGAACTGAATTCGTATAATCCCGAAGAATGTACATTATAATAGAAATTAATTAAACCTAAAAATAAAACAATGAGAAAAATATTTTTTATAGCTGCTTTTGTAGTTGGAATAGCTTCGCAAGCACAGGTTTCTACGACACGTATTAATGATGTGAAATTAGGAATGAAATTGTCTGAATTAGAGAAACTGATCGGGCAAAAAGTTAAAGTTAAACTAAACGAAAATGGTTATCCTGATGATGATGTGACAATTGTATCAAAAGGTGTAACGTATAAAGTGAACTTGATTGGTGATGGAGAAAGTACTTCGCTAGCAAATTTTAAAATTTATACAGTGAAATCCTCAGATTCGAGTTTAAAAACTCTTTCAGGAATCAAAGTTGGCTCTTCTTTAGATGAATTACTTAGTAAATACAAAAATTTGAACATCAGTATTTATGATGGTTATGATGATAAAGGTGAAAAGCGTACAAAAGCTTTTCGTTATTTTAACATAGAAGATTACGATGCAGGAACGTTGTTGCAATTTAAATTGGTCAATGATAAAGTGGTTTCTTTTGATGTCATGTATAACGAAGGCTGCTAAGAAAATTTGATATAAAAAAATCCAACTTATTAAGTTGGATTTTTTATTGATTTTATTTTTTAATTACTTTTTTCGTGATAATTGTTCCATCTTTTAAATGAATCGATAAAATATACATACCAGCCGGATATGATTTTAGACTAATTTCCGAACCTAATTCAATTCCAAGTAATCGTCCATTAAAATCATATAAATTGACATAATCAAAATTCTTTGCTTTAACATTAACTTTATCACTTGTCGGATTTGGGAAAACTTCTACAAGTGATTGTTGATAATTATAATTAATCGTTGCTAATTCTTCCCAAGTATTTTCAGCTTTTTCACCACCCCAAATCAATGTTGCTAAATAAGGATTGTCTATAAAAGGATTACGGCTTCCTTGTGTTTCTGCAATAATTTCATTTCTTACTTTTTCAAATTCAGATACTTTGTCTTCAACATTCCATTTTAAGAACATATCAGGCATTCTATCTTCTTTGTTTGTCGTGGTATTGTTGTACGCAACCAATTGTGGATCGGTTTCCATACCATAATGTACATACATATACATAATAATTCGCGCTACATCTCCCGTCCATTCATCACCAGGATAAAAACCTCCATTGATTAATTTGGCTTGCCCTGTTACATCTTGTGCCCATTTTTCACGATAAGCATTGTTACTTCTAGTCGAATTAATTTGTCTATCAACTGCGCGTAAATTATGCGCATCAGTTCCAGTTCCAGGAGAATCTGTATTTAGAATAGGATTGGCCATCGATTTTGGAAAAATATGTTCGCGTTCCCATTTTCCGATTGTACTTCCACTTGAAGAGTTATTTTTATTGTTTACATCTCTTGTACGTTGCTCCGAGTAAATTGTAGAATTATCTGTAAAACCATAAATTAACAAAACACGACCATTAGAATCTAAGTCTAAGTCAGATTTGTCTAAAATATTCCAAACTCCTGGAGTATATTTTACTGCTCTATGCGTTGCATTGATAATATCATGTAGTTCTTCTTTTATAATTTTTCCATTTTGTTTAAAATCAATTCCTTCATAATAATCAGGAATCTGAGCGAATAATGCAAAAGGAAATAAAAGAAGTAAATATTTTCTCATAATTAATTATAAATATTTAACAAAAATAAGTATTTATAAATGATTATAAAAAGATGAAACGCTTATTAATAGAGGGGTCTACTGAAATTGTTTGATATATTGCTTAGGTGTTAAACCATATTTTTTCTTAAATGCTGATATGAAATGAGATGGATTTTCGTAGCCAATTTCAAATGAAATATCTTTTACCATTTGTTGATTTTCTTCTAATTTATGTAACGCATGTTCTAATTTTTTGTCGAGTAAATAACCATAAACAGTTGTTCCGTAAAGCTCTTTAAAACCTTCTTTCAAATGATATTCAGAAATAAAGAATTTTTCGCAAAGTTGTTTGATAGTTGGAGGGTTTTTGAAATCAGCTAATAAATAATCTTTAATTTCTTTGATTCTTTTTCCTTCATTTTCATCATTCAAAAAAGGACAATGTTCCGTTTGACTTTCTATCTCAGAAAAATAAAGTGTAAATAATTCGTACATTTTTCCAATCAAAAATAGATTTTGAAATTGAGGTGATAGTTTCATTTGCTCAATCTGATTCAGAACTAATTTTATAGCCGGACCAATTTCTCGTTCAATATAAAATTTTTCTTGTGTCATTGTCGAGATCAAATCATTCTGAATTTGATATTCGGCAAATAACTGATGTAATTTCTGGATAGACAAGACTACAATATAAACTTTACTTTCTGCATTGATATTTAACGATAACGGAATATCTAAAGTCGGATAATAAAACAAAAAGCTTTTTCCTTCATGTAGATTGATTTTGTAAATACCATTATTAAAATTAAATGTCAAAGATCCTTTTGTACAAAAGTAGAATTGTATATAACGCTTGTCAATTCCTTTCAAAATTGTCTCTGTAGATTCTGTAAAGTTGTCTATTTGAGCGATAAATACGTCTGTTGATAATTTATACTCGTTGATTTTACTTTTATGGGTATTTTTTAAATCCATTTCGAATGATGAGGTTTGTCATATAAAAAACGTGACATTTGTCAAGTGCGCTCTTTATAATGGTTTACCTACAAATATAAGTGTTTAATTTATAATTATTCTAAAAAAGGAAACTTTAATTTTTAGCGTTATTTTTATTTTTTAAAGTTATTTTCACAATGGTTTTGAAACTACTTTTGTATCAGTATTTGAAGAAATGACAATTAGAGGTAATAAAACGGAAGAAAAATTTTACGTTATTGGAATTAGTTATGAAAAAGCTGATGCCATAACACGAGGTAAATTTACATTTTTTCCAGAACAAGTTGAAACGTTTACAGAAGATTCTAAATCGAATGGTTTAGAGAATTTTTTTATTGTATCAACTTGTAATCGTACTGAATTTTATGGTTTTGCTGAAAGTGAAGATCAAATCGTTGAGCAATATTGTAAATATACAGAAGGTAATGCAGTAGATTTCCGTCAATTTATGGTGGTAAAAGAAGGTGAAGAGGCGATTAATCATTTATTTCGCGTATCGTCAGGTTTAGAAAGTCAGATTTTAGGAGATTTTGATATTATTGGTCAAATCAAAATTTGGTTTTCTCGCTTCAAAAAACAAGGTGCTTCTAATGCTTTCTTAGAAAGATTGGTCAATACGGCAATCCAAATTAGTAAAAAAGTGAAGAACGAAACATTTTTAAGTAATGGTTCGGCTTCAGTTGCCTATTCTGCGGTAAATTTTATTCAAGCAACGCAAGGCGATTTAACAGATAAAAATATTCTTTTGTACGGAATTGGGAAAATTGGTCGTAATACATGTGCTAATTTGGTGAAACATTATCCAAATACAAACATTACGTTAATCAATCGTACAAAAGAAAAAGCAGATGTTCTTGGACTGAAATATGATATTACAGTAAAAGATCACAGCGAATTAAAAGAAGAATTACAACATACAGATATTTTAATTGTTGCGACAGGAGCAAGTAATTATACAATTACAGAAGAAATGATTGCGTTTGATAAAGAAATGACTATTATCGATATGTCAGTTCCAGAAAATGTGATTCATACGTTGGCTTCTCGCGAATCTATTCAGTTGGTAAATGTGGACGGATTGTCAAAAATGGTAGATGATACGATTGCGCAACGTCGCAATTCTATTCCAGAAGCTTTGGCAATTATCGAAGAACATTCAGCAGAATTTTACGAATGGTTAGAAACAAGAGAATTGGTTCCAGCGATTCAATCTTTCAAAGATAGATTAGACTTTTTTCAAAGTTTTGCTTTAAACAATTTGAGAAAAGACAATGTAAATATCGACGAAAATGAAACGATTTTAACTGAAAAAGTAATCCAAAAAATTACCAATCAATTTGCATCTTATTTAATCGAAAATAAAGAAAATGCAGACGAAACAATTCAGTTAATCGAAAAAATGTTTCATTTAAAACAAGCTTAATACAATCATGAAAACAATAAAAATTGGTACACGTCAAAGTCCTTTAGCACTTTGGCAAGCCAATAAAGTTGCTTCGATTTTAGAAGCGAAAGGTCATCCAACAGAAATTGTTCCAATTACTTCAGAAGGTGATGCAAATCTAAAACAACCCATTTATTCTTTAGGATTAACAGGCGTTTTTACGCGTTCATTGGACATCGCATTGTTAAATGACCAAGTAGATATTGCTGTACATTCGTTGAAAGATGTACCAACTGTTTTACCTGAAACGTTAGAGCTGATTGCTTATCCAGAACGTGCAAGTTCTGCGGATATTTTGGTGTACAAATCGGAAGATATTTTCGAAAAAGAACATCGTGTTATCGCTACAGGTTCTTTGCGTCGTAAAGCTTTTTGGAATCATAAATATCCAAATGATACTATTGTAGATTTACGTGGAAATGTACAATTACGTTTACAAAAATTACAAGATAATCAAGAGTGGGACGGAGCTGTGTTTGCTTTTGCAGGTTTAGATCGTTCTGAAATTTTGGATGAATTGGCAGCGAAAGGTCTTCATTATAAAGTGATTGATTGGATGATTGCTGCGCCATCACAAGGAATTTTGGGAATTGTAGCCAAAGAAGGTTTTGATTTGAGTGATATTAATAATCCTCAATGCGAACTTTTTGCAACTGTAGAACGTCAATTCTTAAATGTTTTAGAAGGTGGTTGTACAGCGCCAATTGGTGCATTAGTAGAAAAAATTGATGAAGAAAATTACTCGTTCAAAGGAGCAATTTTAACTATTGATGGACAAGAAATGATTTCAATCGAAAGACAATTCAAAGCAGAGGAGTACTTAATAAAAGGTCGCGAATTTGCTGAAGAATGTATTGCGCAAGGTGCAGCGAAAATGATTGAACAAATAAAAAAAGAAATCGGAACGAAATAGTGCGTACAAAAGTTTTATTTACAAAGTTAATTTCGTCTTCTATTCTTGAAAAAGAATTTGGAACTGATGTTGAGGTGGTTTGCAAACCAACTTTACAAATCGAATTAACTTCTGTTAATGAAATTTCGAAGCAGATTGATTATTCGGTTAATCAATTTATCGTAACGAGTCAAAATACTGTAAATGCCATTAACGGATTGGACTTGAATGGTCATTTTTTTGTTGTTGGAAAAAAAACGGCTGAAAAACTAAAAGCACAAAACAGAGAAGTTATTTTGGTTGAAGATTATGCAGAAGATTTAGCTCCGAAATTGATTTCAGGAAATTATCTTTCGAAATGGAATTTCTTATGCGGTTCTTCTCGTCGAGATTTGTTGGTAAACGAATTATCAAAAGCAAATCACGAAGTCAATCAAATCGTAACGTATCAATCAGAGCAAATTGTTTATCAATTAAATAATACGTTTGATATGTATGCTTTTTTTAGTCCGTTGTCATTCAAAGCATTTCATCAACAAAATGAAATTCCAGAAAGTTCAACTATTTTTACAGTCGGAAATACAACAACTTTTGCAATAAAAGAAGTTTATCCAAATCATAAAATTATAACTGCACAAACACCTTTGGTGGAAGTAGTAATAGAAAATATAAAAAAATACATCAATGATAAAAAATGATTTGCTTTTAAAAGCATTGAGAGGTGAGGAGGTAGAACGTCCACCAGTATGGATGATGCGTCAAGCTGGACGTTATTTACCAGAATTTATCGAATTGAGAGATAAATACGATTTCTTTACACGTTGTCAAACGCCAGAATTAGCAGCTGAAATTACAGTTCAACCAATTCGTCGTTTTCCGTTGGATGCAGCAATTATCTTTTCGGATATTTTAGTTGTTCCACAAGCAATGGGAATGAATTTCGAAATGAAACCAGGTGTTGGTCCTTGGTTAGAGAATCCAATTCGTACAGCTCAAGATGTAGAAAAAGTTTACATTCCTGATGTAGAAGAAGAGTTAGGATACGTATATGCAGCGATGGATATTACGAAGAAAGAATTAGATAATAATATTCCTTTAATCGGTTTTGCAGGTTCTCCTTGGACATTATTGTGTTATGCAGTAGAAGGACAAGGGTCTAAATCATTTGATAAAGCGAAAGGTTTTTGTTTTCAAAATCCAATTGCAGCACATCAATTGTTAGAAAAAATTACGCAAACAACGATTCAATATTTGTTGAAAAAAGTTGAGCACGGAGCAAATGTGATTCAAATTTTTGATTCTTGGGGTGGAATGTTATCACCAAAAGATTATGATGAATTTTCTTGGAAATACATTGAGCAAATTGTGAACGAAGTTTCTAAAGTTGTTCCTGTAACTGTATTTGCAAAAGGTTGTTGGTTTGCTTTAGAGAAAATGGCTGATTCTAAAGCTTCTGCTTTGGGAGTTGATTGGACAATTACGCCACAATTAGCACGTGAGTTTACAGGTTTCAAAAAGACGTTACAAGGTAACTTTGATCCTTCTCGTTTGTTATCTCCTCCAGAAACTATTCAACAAATGGTAAAAGAAATGATTGACGATTTTGGTCCGTATAAATATATTGCCAATTTAGGTCACGGAATTTTACCAAATATTCCAGTAGAAAATGCACAAGCTTTTATAGAAGCTGTTGTAAATTATAAAAGAGACTAAGAAACTCGCTATTAAAAAAACCTTCCGAATGGAAGGTTTTTTTATTGCTGTTTATTGTAGTAACTTTCTAATGTTTTTAAAAGCTTTTTTCCTATTTCATTTATGGAGTAATAAGAGTCAATTTCACCAGCTTTTTTTACTCTATTATTGGTATTTAAATATGTTTCAAATTTTACGTTAAATAGACCAGAACTTAAATAGTAATTTGGATTATTATGTAAAAAAGCATTAATATAACTTTTGTTTAAAAATATTAAATTAATATCATTTATAGAGAGTGTATTTATAGAATTTGAAATTTTTAAAAAGTCTTCATAAGTAAATTTTTCTTCTAAGAATTCTTTAAAAAGAAATCCCATTAGTTTTGCTTTTTCATCATCTTCACATTTATCAATAATAAAAAGCACCTTTTTGCCTACTTTAGATTTAATGTTTTCGTTTGCTTCGATATCCTCAATCATTTTACATCTTTGTCGCAAATCAGTATTTTCTAATTGTTTTATAAAATTAACTAATTTAATTGTAAAAAGTCTATCTTGAATTGAAGATACAACTTTTACACCTTTATATAATGTTCCTATTAATGGAATATCCTTTATAATTCCACTCTCTAAAAAGCTGTCAATAATTACTTCTGAAGTATCTGAAATTATTTCAATTAAGTCAGGATTTTTTATTGTCTCAATTATTTGTGGATTCATTTTAAATTTGTTTATATATCCAAATATACAAACATTTTACCTTTATTGTTTTAAACTATATTCTCCATTTTAACAGAAAATTAAAAGTCAGGAATTTTATATTCGCTAGTTTTAGTATATTTTAGTAGAAATATTAATATCATAAGTAAACTACATAAAAAGAATAAGATGAAAAAGGGTATATTTTTGATGTCAGTTTTAGGTGTTCTTCTCTTTGTTCAGTCATGCGAAACGAAGAAAGAAAATGCTGACTCAACAACAGAAGAAGTTGTAAAAAAGGATACAGTGAAAGCTGCGGAGCCTGTTGGAAATCCGACAGATGTTAAAGCTGACCCAGGAACATTCCAAATAAAACCGTTGAAATATGGTTATGATGAATTGAACGAATACATTGATGCTAAAACAATGGAAGTTCATTTCTCTAAACATTATTTAGGTTACATCAACAAATTGAATACAGCGTTAAAAGAAGCGAATATCAAATCGAATGATATTGTAGAAATTTTGAAAAAAATGGATATGAATAATGCTGCTTTACGCAATAATGCTGGTGGATACTACAATCACATGCTATATTTCGATATCATGTCTCCAACGCCACAAAAAGCGCCTACAGGAGATCTTAAAGCAAAGATTGACGCTACATTTGGTTCTGCTGAAGAATTAATGAAACAATTTGACGAAGCAGGTTCTAAACGTTTTGGTTCTGGTTGGGCTTGGTTGGTTGTAAAAGAAGATGGTTCTTTAGCCGTTACAAGTACAGCAAATCAAGATAATCCATTAATGCCAGGAGCAGAAGTTGCAGGAACGCCAATTTTAGGAATTGATGTGTGGGAACATGCCTATTACTTAAAATACCAAAATAAACGTGATGAGTATTTGAAAGCGTTTAACAATGTATTGGATTGGAAACAAGTTGAAGAAAATTATAAGAAAGCAAAATAATCTTTCTGATCATAAATAAAAAAGCTTCTCAAATATTTGAGAAGCTTTTTTTATGGTTTAATGTGAAATTAATTCTTAATTAAAGATTGTGTTTCTGTTGTTCCGTCTTCGTTAAAAACACGAACAATATATTTTCCTTTTTTCAAACCTTGTACATTAAAGTTTGTTTTTTGACTACCATCTAATTTTTTATTCATCACTTCATTTCCAATGATAGAATAAATAGAAATAGAACTAGCTTTTGACGGATTGTCAAATTTTACTGTTAATGTTGTAGTCGCCGGATTTGGATAAATGCTAATAGTGCTTTTATCTTGATCAAGTCGCGACTGCGCCGATGCAGTTCCTAAAGTGAATATATAAAGTGATATAAATAGTATAAAGTGTTTCATATGCATGTAATCCTAACAAATATAATAATAAATAATTACAAAACAAATAGTTCAAAACTTATACCAAATAAAAAAGTGATGCTAATTTTAGCATCACTTTAAGATATATAATAAAAATTATAAACGTATTATAAGCTGTAACGGATAAATCCAGTTACTTTCAAGTCAGCGTTAACAGCTTTAACAACATCTTGAACAGAAGTTTTTCCGTCTTTGATAGACGCTTGGTGAACTAATGTATTCTCTTTGAAGAATTTTTGTAATTTACCTTGAGCGATGTTTTCGATCATGTTTTCTGGTTTACCTTCAGCAGCTAAAGTTTCTTTCGCGATAGCTAATTCAGTATCAATTACAGATTGAGCAACTTGTGTTTCGTCTAAAGCTACTGGGTTCATAGCTGCAACTTGCATAGCAACGTCACGAGCAACCTCAGAAGCACCTTCTACGTTAGCAGATAAAGAAACTACAGCACCAATTTTGTTACCAGCGTGGATGTAAGAATTAACAATAGCACCTTCGATTGCTTGGAAAGTACCGATTTCGATTTTTTCTCCAATAACACCTGTTTGTTCAGTTAATTTTTCACCAACTGTGATACCAGCGTATGGTAAAGCTAATAATTCTTCTTTAGAGTTAACTGTTAAAGCTAAGTCAGCAATTTCGTTAGCCATAGCAACGAAAGCTTCGTTTTTAGCAACGAAATCAGTTTCACAATTTAAAGCGACAACGATACCTTTAGTTTGGTCAGCGTTAACTTTAGCGATAACTGCACCTTCAGTAGACTCACGGTCAGCTCTTTTAGCAGCTACTTTTTGTCCTTGTTTACGTAAAACTTCTACTGCTTTATCGAAATCTCCACCAGCTTCTTCTAAAGCTTTTTTAGAGTCCATCATTCCCGCACCAGTTGCGTTTCTTAATTTACTTACCTCAGCGGCTGTTGCTTTATAGCTCATAGTAATATTTTTATTTTGTTTCTTAATATTTTAAATAAAAGTAGCTCATACACCACATGATGGTATAGGAGCTACAAGGTATATTATATCGATGAATTGATCATCAAGTTAATGTTAAGCTTCTTTAGTTTCAGCTCCTTCTTCTTTACCTTCTTTTGCTTTTTCTTTTTCTGCTTTACGTGTAGATAAACCAGCTTTGATAGAATCAGCTATTGTTGTTAAGATGATATCGATAGATTTAGAAGCATCATCATTTGCAGGGATTGGGAAATCTACTTGACGAGGGTCAGTATTTGTATCAACCATTGCAAAGATTGGAATACCTAATTTTTGAGCTTCAGCGATTGCGATGTGCTCACGTACGATATCTACAACAAAAACTGCAGATGGTAAACGTGTCATATCAGCAATAGAACCTAAGTTTTTCTCTAAAGATGCTCTTTGACGATCAACTTGTAATCTTTCTTTTTTAGATAGTGTTTCAAACGTACCGTCTTTTTTCATACGATCGATTGAATTCATTTTTTTAACTGCTTTACGGATAGTAACAAAGTTAGTTAACATCCCACCAGGCCAACGTTCTGTAATATAAGGCATGTTAATTTCTTCAGCATGCTTAGCTACAACATCTTTTGCTTGTTTTTTAGTTGCAACAAAAAGAACTTTACGTCCAGATGCAGCAATTTTTCCTAAAGCTTCAGATGCTTCATCTAATTTCACTGCAGTTTTGTGAAGGTCGATGATGTGGATTCCGTTTTTCTCCATAAAAATATAAGGAGCCATAGCCGGATTCCATTTTCTTGTTAAGTGACCAAAGTGCACACCTGCACCTAATAAGTCCTTTACATTTACTTTTGCCATTTTCTTTTTTTTAGTTTACGTTCCGTTATCTCAACAAGCAACAAATAAGTGGTCGAAATTATCTAGCCTTATTTGTTTAGATGCTAAACCAACGGAAAATGGATTTTTTAATAAATTGAATAAATTAACGTTTAGAGAATTGGAATTTCTTACGCGCTTTCTTTTGACCGAATTTTTTACGTTCTACCATACGTGGGTCACGTGTTAATAACCCTTCTGGTTTTAATTGTAAACGAAAATCTGCGTCAACTTCACATAAAGCTCTAGAAATTGCTAAACGAATTGCTTCAGCTTGACCAGTGATTCCACCACCAAATACTTTGATATCTACATTGTATTTCTCAGTCGTACCTGTGATTAAAAATGGTTGCTCTACTTTGTATTGTAATACTGCTGTAGGGAAGTAGTTTGCTAACTCGCGTCCGTTAATGAAGATTTCTCCATTACCTTCTTGTAAGTATACACGAGCAACAGATGTTTTTCTACGTCCGATTTTATGAACTATTGCCATTAGATTAGATTATAAATATTCGTTAATATCGATTTGTTTTGGTTGTTGAGCTTCGTGATTGTGCTCTGTACCAACAAATACATGTAAATTAGTCAATAATTTACTACCTAATTTATTTTTAGGTAACATTCCTTTTACTGACTTTTCGATTAAGCGTACAGGATCTTTTGCAAATACTTCTTTTGCAGTTAAAGATCTTTGTCCACCTGGGTAACCTGTGTGACGAATGTATAATTTGTCATCCCATTTGTTACCTGTTAATTGAATTTTGTCAGCGTTTAAAACAATTACATAATCTCCACAATCTGCATGAGGAGTGAAGTTTGTTTTGTGCTTACCTCTGATAAGCTTCGCAACACCTGACGCTAAACGACCTAATGATAAGTCAGTAGCGTCCACAACTACCCATTCTTTCTGAGCAGTTTCTTTGTTGGCTGATGAAGTTTTGTAACTTAACGTGTCCACTATCTTGATTTTTAATATTTTATAAATTACCGACAATCCGATCGGGGTGCAAATGTACAAAATGATTCTGTTTTCCCAAAAGATTTTAGGAATTATTCACCACTTTGATGGATTTGTACCATTTAGAGGGTTGTCAAAACGTTTGCAAAATTACGTTAATTAATTGAAATTCCAACATTTTTTTCGAAATACAATGATTAATCAATTGAATAATCTGTTAGTTAATAGTTTATTGAATTAATTTTTCGATAGAATTTTTTAACAACAATGATAGAGTTATTATGGTTAGAATAAAAAAGCGTTCGAAAAATATAATTCCGAACGCTTTTATTATTATTATTTATTAAATATATATCTTAACCTCTTGAGAAAGGTAAGATTGTTTGAGTTGTAGAACCTAAACCTTCGATACCATATTCGATAACATCTCCTGGTTTTAACCAAACTTGAGGTGTTTTCCCCATTCCTGACCCTGCTGGAGAACCAGTAGAAATAATATCTCCAGGCATGAAAGACATGAATTGAGATAAGTAAGAAACTAACTTAGGAATTTTGTAGATGAAATCGCTTGTGCTACCATCTTGCATTAATTCTCCATTTAATTTTAACCAAACGCGTAAGTTATTTACATCATCGATTTCGTCTTTTGTCGCAATATATGGTCCAACAGGAGCAAATGTATCACATCCTTTTCCTTTGTCCCAAGTACCACCACGCTCTGTTTGGAAAGCACGTTCAGAAATATCATTAATCAGTGCATATCCATATACATGGTTCATTGCTTCTTCTTCTGTTACGTTATTTGCTTTTTCACCAATGATAATACAAAGTTCTGTTTCCCAGTCCATTTTTGTAGAACCATTAGGTTGCATAATTCCGTCTTCTGGACCATTAAAAGATTGATTAGCCTTGATAAACATAATTGGCTCTGCTTGTTGTTGCAAACCAGTTTCTTTTACGTGATCGTCAAAATTAAGACCTACACAAACAATTTTACCAGGTTTTGTAAGCGGTGTACCAATACGTACATCATCTTCAACCAAGGGTAAGCTATTTATGTTAAGCTCGATATATTTTTCTAATGTTTTTTGTTTTTCTACATTTCCAAAAAAGTCCTCATCATATACAATTCCAGATGCAGAAACATCAAATTTCTTATCATCGATGATGATACCTGATTTTTCTTGACCTTTTGGTCCGAATCTAAAAATTTTCATTTTCTCTATATTTTTTCCGTAGCAAAGATACAACGATTAGATTTTTTATAATTAAATAAAAAAAAGACATCTGTCAGTAACAGATGTCTTGTGTAGATAAATATCTTTTTATTTATTCAGAATTATTTAGCAATTCCTCTAGAAATTACAATTTTTTGGATTTCTGACGTTCCTTCGTAAATCTGAGTAATTTTAGCATCACGCATCATACGCTCTACATGATATTCGCGAACGTAACCATTTCCTCCGTGAATTTGAACTGCTTCAGAAGCAACTTCGTTTGCAGTTTTAGAAGCAAATAATTTTGCCATTGCACCAGAAATAGAAATGTCTTTACCTTCGTCTTTCTCAGCAGCAGCTTTAAAACATAACATACGAGCAGCTGTAATGTTAGTTGCCATATCTGCTAATTTGAATGCAACAGCTTGGTGATTGATAATTTCAGTTTTAAATGCTTTACGAATTTTAGCATAATCTAACGCTAATTCATAAGCACCTTGTGCAATACCTAATGCTTGAGAAGCGATACCAATACGACCACCATTCAATACATTCATTGCAAATGCAAATCCAAATCCGTCTTCACCGATGCGGTTTTCTTTCGGAACTTTTACATCATTAAAGAATAATGAATGTGTATCAGACCCACGAATACCCATTTTTTGTTCTTTTGGTCCGATTTCGAAACCTTCTAATCCTTTTTCTACAATAAAAGCATTAATTCCTTTGTGACCTTTTTCTGGATGAGTTTGAGCAATTACTAAATAAGTAGAAGCTGTTCCTCCGTTTGTAATCCAGTTTTTTGTACCATTTAATAAATAGTAATCTCCCATATCTACACCAGTAGTTTTTTGAGAAGTAGCATCAGAACCAGCATCTGGCTCAGATAAACAGAAAGCTCCGATCACTTGACCAGAAGCTAATGGTACTAAATATTTTTGTTTTTGCTCTTCAGAACAATATTTTTCCATGCCAGCACAAACCAACGAGTTGTTAACTGACATAACAACAGCAGCAGAAGCGTCAACTTTAGCGATTTCTTCCATTGCAATTACGTAAGAAACACTGTCTAAACCAGATCCTCCATATTTAGGGTCAACCATCATTCCTAAGAATCCTAGTTCTCCCATTTTTTTAACAGCATCGGTTGGGAAAGTTGATGTTTCGTCGCGTTCGATAACTCCAGGTAATAATTCAGCTTTTGCGAAATCACGAGCAGCTTCTTGAATCATTAATTGTTCTTCCGATAATTGAAAATTCATGTGATTATATTATTTATGGTTTTTATTATTTTATGACTATGACTTTGTTATTATTCAAATTTGAGAGAAAAAACAAAAGCTCTTGTTGATAATGAATTTAGACTTCCTGTCCAATAAGGTTCTGTGGTATCTTTATCAGGTACAATTTCATTATTGAAGAAGAACATTCCTTTTAGAGCTGGAGTTAGCTTAAATCGTTTGAAATATATTTCAATTCCAATTTCAGCTTGCCAGTTAAAGTTATTTGTTGTTGTTCTGAATACTCCAGTTGCATTATCATCTTCTTTCTTTTCATTGGATTGAAGATTCATCAAATACCCTAAACCTCCTTGTATATAAGGACGAGTGTTGTACCAACGATCTCCATGAAAATTAAGTAATAAAGGTATTTCGATATAAGTAGATTTTACTTCACGCATCACTTTAGATGGATCATCAATAGTTTCACCGGTTACTGGATCTAAATAGTTATTGAAATGTAAAATACGTTGTGCGAAATGCAATCCTGGTTCAGACTTTAAGTCGATGTAATCATTCACACGCATTTTAGCGATTAATCCAACAGAAAAACCAGCTTTACTTTCTTGATCCAAATAAACTAAACCATGCTCGTTTACACCATCATCTTCTGGCGGTTGAGGAGCTCCAGGAACAGGATTAGTTTGTGCTTTTGGAACAATCTTGTAATTCATCATATTTGTTCCTAAGAAATATCCAAAACTAAATTTTTTCTGATCAGTTTCAGTTCTATTTTCACCACGATCATTATTTGGGCGAAATTGAGCATTTGCAATGCTTGCAACAGTTAACGATAATGCGATGATAAGGTTTTTTCTCATAGACTTTCAACGAATAACAAGCGGTTTTATTTTATACTTTTATAAATGCTTGCAATACCAAAAGTAAGTTTTTTATCAATAGGTTGTGTAAAATTTACACTTTTCAAAATATTTTTCATTTCTTCTCCATGTGGAAAAGCACGAACAGAATCAGGTAAATAGGTATAAGCACTTTGATCTTTAGAAACCATTTTACCAATTGCAGGTAAAATATTTTTAGAATAAAATGTATACAATTGTTTCATAGGAAATGCAGTAGGATACGAAAATTCTAAAATAACGAATGTTCCGCCTGGTTTTAAAACACGATTGATTTCTGCTAAACCTTTTTCTAAATTCTCGAAGTTACGAACACCGAAAGAAACAGTTGCACAATCAAATGTATTGTCTGGAAAAGGTAAATTTTCTGAATCTCCTTGTACCATTTCTATGCGGTTATCCAAACCAGCTTCTTTTACTTTTTTACGACCAACTTCTAACATTCCGTTAGATAAATCTAAACCAGTAATTTTAGCATTAGTGTTTTTTCCCATCATAATTGCTAAATCTCCTGTTCCTGTAGCGATGTCTAAAATCGTTTGAGGATTAGAAGCTTTTACCATTTTGATGACGTCTTTTCTCCATTGTATATCAATTCCCATTGATAAAACACGGTTTAATAAGTCGTATTTAGGAGAAATATTATCGAACATTTGTTCGACTTGTTTCTTTTTATTTAAATCTGATGAATCGTAAGGTGTTACGGTATCGTGTTGATGATTTGCCATTTTGTAAAGTTATAAAATCTAAATTTTATTCGTAATTCTCGAAATAAAATTGTTTAAAATCTTCTTTGTTAAAAATTTTCGATAAATCTGTTGCTTTCTCGCTACTTGCACTTTTAATGAACATTTTAGGATAATCCTGATCAATGTTATAGTAAAAATTTTCGATATATAATTGAGAAGACCTTTCGATAATTCCATGATAAACTTTATTGTCTATCGCAATGTTATGAGATAAAAAAATAGAATCTTTATTTTTTCTAACACCATAAGGACGTGTAAACGTGTAATATTCTTGACGAGTAGGATTAATAAAACCGTTTGCACGTGTAATATCAACCACGGTGTCCACGTTTTTGTTATTAAAAGTATAAACAATATGTGTTTTACCTTTTTTTAACTCTACACGCGCATTTTGTTGTGGAGCAATAGTAAAATCTTTATCGTTTATTTTGATTGTCAAGGTTTTGTTTGATGGATTGTCAATCACATAACCATCTTTCTTGCTTAGAAAAACGTTATAGATAACAACGATTAAAGCAGCTAAACCACAGACAATTAATAAACCAACAATTGATGGATTTTTTTTCATGCTGCTAAATTAATTATACTTTATTAATTTCGGTATGAGTTATTACATATTTTTAACGACTATTTTAATGAAATGTGTAACTTTGCCGGTATTATTTTTTTATTAAAATTGAACAATATTAATATGATAAACTCTGTAATTACAGGTTCTGGACACTATCTGCCAAATAGAATTGTTACAAATGAGGATTTTGTGAATAGAGAATTCTTTGATGATAATGGTAATCGTTTAGATAAAAGTGGAGAAGAAATCACACGTAAATTTGAAGAAATTACAGAAATCAGAGAAAGAAGATACGTAGAAGACGATTTATTAAATTCTGATATTGCTACTGAAGCTGCAAAAATTGCAATTGAAAAAGCTGGAATTGATCCTGAAGAATTAGACTACGTAATTTGTGCGCACAATTTTGGAGATATAGATCCTGTAGCTCGTCAAATTGATATTATGCCTTCTATGTCTGCGAAAGTAAAGCATAAATTAGGTATAAAAAATCTAAAATGTAAACCTTACGATATGACTTTTGGTTGTCCTGGTTGGATAGAATCGTTAATCTTAGCGCATCAATTTATTCAGGCAAAAATTGCAAAGAAAATCTTAGTAATTGGTTCAGATACGTTATCTCGAGCAGTAGATCCTCACGATCGTACAGCGATGATTTTTGCTGATGGAGCAGGAGCTGTGGTTTTAGAAGCAAAAGAAGCAGATTATCAATATGGAATTATCAATCATGCTACATTATCGTATAACGGTGATGAAATGAATTATTTAGTAAACGGAACTTCTTTGAACCCAGCGTATGTTGGATCAATCAAAAATATCAACATGAAAGGTCGAAAAGTATATGAATTTGTGTTGAAAAATGTTCCTCCAGCAATTAAAGAATTGTTAGATGAAACAAATTTAACAATTACAGATATCGACAAAATATTGTTGCACCAAGCAAATGCAAAAATGGATCATGCAATGATCGAACGTTTGTATAAATTATATGGTGTTGAAATTCCAGAAAATGTAGACCCTATGACGGTTCAGTTTTTAGGAAATACATCTGTAGCTACAGTGCCTACAATGTTTAATTTAATCAAAGAAAATAGTTTAGCGCCACATCAATTTCATTCAAATGATAAAATTATCATGGCTTCTGTTGGAGCAAGTATGAATATTAATGCGGTGATTTACCAATTCGAAAAATAACTAAAACTCATACATTATTGTGAATACATTCGGAAGATTATTTAAAATTTCAACTTTTGGCGAAAGTCATGGTGTAGCGATAGGAGGTGTAATTGATGGAGTACCAAGCGGAATCGAATTAGATTTTGAATGGATTCAAGCACAATTAGATCGTCGTAAACCAGGACAATCTGCAATTGTTACACAACGTAAAGAACCAGATACAGTACAATTTCTTTCAGGAATTTTTGAAGGGAAAACAACAGGTGCTTCTATTGGGTTTATTATTCCGAATGACAATCAAAAATCTCACGATTACGATCATATCAAAGGTGTTTTTAGACCTTCACATGCCGATTTTACTTACGAGACTAAGTATGGTGTTCGTGATCATAGAGGAGGAGGAAGAACTTCTGCGCGCGAAACAGCAAATTGGGTTGTAGGTGGAGCTGTTGCAAAACATGTAATTCCTGCAATTAGCATAACAGCATATGTGAGTGGAGTTGGAGAACTGAGATTGGATAAAGATTATTCAACATTAGATTTTTCTAAAATAGAAGATACGGCAGTACGCTGTCCAGATTTGGAAATGGCAGAGAAGATGATTGATCGTATCAAAGAAATCCGAAAAGAAGGAGATACTATTGGTGGTGAAGTTACATGTGTTATTCAGAATGTACCTATTGGTTTAGGAGAACCAATTTTTGATAAATTACATGCTCGTTTAGGGCAAGCAATGATGTCAATTAACGCTGTAAAAGGTTTTGAATACGGAGAAGGTTTTGCTTCAACATCAATGAAAGGTTCTGAAATGAATGATCAATTCAACCAAGACGGAACGACTAAAACTAATTATTCTGGCGGTGTACAAGGCGGTGTTTCGAATGGAATGGATATTTATTTCAAAGTTGCTTTCAAACCAGTTGCGACCTTAATGCAAGAGCAAACTACGCTAAATGCAGACGGTGAAATGGTGGAAATGCACGGGAAAGGTCGTCACGATCCTTGTGTAGTTCCAAGAGCTGTACCGATTGTCGAAAGTTTAGCGGCAATGGTTTTAGCTGATATGTTGCTGATACAACGAACAAGAAATATATAAACAAAAAACTCCAACTTTTAAAGTTGGAGTTTTTTTAATGCTTTTAACCAAAATTCTTCATTTCTTTTCTGTACGTTTCGCCAATTGGTAACATCTTTTGTTGAAGATGGACTGAATTTCCATCAATCGACGTTAAATAATCAAGATTAATAATATACGAACGATGAATTCGTTTGAAATTATCAGTTAGTTTATTCTCGAACGATTTCATGGTTTCTAAAACCAATATTTTTTCAGTTTTTGTATGAATTCGGATATAATCTTTTAAACCTTCGATGTAAATTAAATCAGAAAAATTAATTTTAACCAATTTCCCATCAGCTTTTACAAATAAATAAGTGGATTGATTTTTAATAGCAGTTGTTTGAAAAAATTCAATATATTTTTTGATTGAAGCATCAAAACGTGTTTTAGTAATTGGTTTTAATAAATAATCAACTACATGAAAATTAAAACTTTCTAATGCATAATCTTGATAAGCTGTTGTTACGATAAATTTTTGTGAATCATCTAAAATTTTCATCAACTGAATTCCTGTCAATTCAGGCATTTGTATGTCCGTAAAAATTAAATCTACTTTATTGTTTTTCAAAAAATCAATCGCTTCAAAAACTTCTGTTGTTGCTAACAAAAGATTAAGCTGATCGTTTTCGGTTGCATGTTTTTTTAGTAGGTCGACAGCAAGAGGTTCGTCATCGATGATAATACAGTTAATTTTCGGCATCAAAAGGAATTTTTAAATAAATATGAAATGTTTCGTAATCGTTCTTGATTTCGAATGTATAATTATTTCCGAAATAATAATTCAATCTTTTTTTCAAATTTGCGAGTCCAATTCCAGAAGTTTCATCTTTTTGATGTTGATTAATTTTATTAGAAACTGAGATTTCGAGAAAAGAAGCATCAGTTTTTAAATTGATAATAATTGGATGATCTTTTTCTTTTACAACTCCATGTTTTAGTGCATTCTCTATAAACGGAGAAATAATATATGGGTGAATAAGTTTCTTAAAATTTTCGATTTTAAATACTTTTTCTACATGAAATTTTTCTCCATATCGAATTTTCTCTAAATCTAAATATTGATTGATATAATCTATTTCTCGTTCAATTTCAATCTTATCTTTATTGGTTTCATAGGTCGTAAAACGCATAATGGCGCTCAGGTTTTCGATTGCTTTTAAAGAATCTGAAGAATTTACACTTACCAAACTGTAAATATTATTTAGTGTATTAAATAAAAAATGTGGATTGATCTGAGATTTTAGAAAGTTTATTTCTGCTTCTTTTTTCTCTTTTTCTATAATATTATTTTGTTTTAATGTATTAATTGAATGCAGTGTCATCCATAAAAAAAGTGAAGAAAAAACGATAAATGAACCGAAATGTAAATTATCATAGATGTAAAAACTTATCGTTGTTCCTTCAAAGTAGTTTATTTTATCAAAAAGAAGATCTGTAATAATTTGTTCGATTATATATCGAATAATTATAAAGGTTATAAAGGAACATATGATGGATAATAATATTGATTTCCAATTGATGTTTTTTAGAAAATAAGGAGCAATAATGAAATAAATAACAAAAATGGTAATCAATTGAACAACATACATTGTTGATGAGAATAATGTAATTGCTGTAAGAAATGGACTTCCGTTGCTTAAATTAATTAATCCAGCAGTTAGATAATCAAAAAGAATGTAAAGAAACCAAAAACCTATAAGTATGAATGTGCTTTTTTGTTTAGAAAGGTTTAATTTTTTTTTATCAATCTTCATTATAATGTTTTTTGTAAAATTAGATTGTTTTCTACATAAACTGTTTACGATTCGTCGATTAATGAAATGGATTCGTCGATAAATTTGAAAAATGTTTTTTTAAATAATTGAGATTTGAATTAGAATTAAAAATTAACTCAAATGAAAAACTTATTTATTGCAATTGTTACATTTATTGGAACTAATCATTTATCTGCTCAAACAAACTATCAATTTCAAACAAAATTTGATGATGCGACTCCAGTTCTTAATCTTGGTACATTTCACATGGGATTTACTTCGGATGCTAATTCTACAGAATTTGATGAACATAATAAAGATAATATTCGCCAAGTGCATGAATTAGCAAAGAAAATAGCCGATTTTCAACCAACAATTATTTTGGTTGAACAAGAACCATATAAAAATAAGAAAATAGCTGCTGCTTATTCGGATTATTTAAAAAATCCAAAAATGAGATTTGAAAAACCTACAGAAATTGAGTTGTTAGCCTACGAAGTTGGACGTTTGAGTAATGTGAAACAAATTTATGGAATAGATTACCAGAAAGATTATTACTATCCTCTTTACTATGCCTTAAAAGATCAACAAGATACATTAACCTATAAAAAATATGAAACATTATTTTCTGCAAATGAGAAAAAAAATCTTATAAATGAAGATAAAATGAGTGTCTCTGAATTATTTGTGTTAAATAATCAACCAGATTATTTAGATGCATTAATAAATTTTAATGCTGATTTGTTAACAACGGTTTCTGTCAATGGTTATCCCTTAGGAGCAGAACAAGCAGCTAAGTTTTATGAGCGCAATCTATGGATGTTTGCTAACATGAATAATATAAAAGTAAACAAAAACGATCGCATTTTTGTTTTAATGGGCGCTACACATACGGCTTTCTTTAAAGATTTCTTAAGACGTTCACCAAAGTTTATAGAGGTAAATAGTTTAGACTACTTAAAATAAAAAAACCTCGCAATTGCGAGGTTTTTTATGTATAGTTGAATAATAATTATTCTTCTGTAGATGGAGTTTCTTCTGTAGTAACTTCTTCTTCTTTTTTCGCTTTTTTATCGTTAGCGTAAATAGGGTTATCGAAGTTAAAGAAAGAACCTTCTTCTTTATTAGAATTAGCAGCTTTTTCAGCGTCTAATTTAGCTAATTCTGCTCTAGTTTTAGCAGCTTCTTCAGCAGCTTTAATAGATGCAGCATCTGGTACAATTTCAAATCCGAAATCTACTTCAACATCTCTGTGGAAACGTACTTTTGCTTCGTATTTTCCTAAACGTTTAATAGTGTTTCCAGGGATTCTGATGTTTTTCTTCTCAATTTCAACACCAGCTTTTACTAAAGCTTCTGCTAAATCAGCGTTGTTAATAGATCCAAATAATTTGTCTCCAGAACCAACTTTAGCGTCAATTTTAACAACTAAACCGTCTAATTTAGTAGCTTTTTCTTTAGCAGCAGCAATTAAAGATGCTTCTTCAGCTTTACGAGCTTCTAAAACTTCATTTAATTCTTGAATATTTTTTGGTGTAGCAACTGATACTAATCCACGAGGGATTAAGAAGTTACGTGCATATCCAGGTTTTACTGAAACAACTTCAAATTCAAAACCTAAACCTTCTACATCTTGTCTTAAAATTACGTTCATGATATTTTAATATTTAGGTTATTATTTTAATTGATCACCAATAAATGGCATTAATGCTAAGTGACGAGCTCTTTTAATCGCTTTAGAAACTTTTCTTTGGTATTTTAAAGATGTTCCTGTGTAACGACGAGGTAAGATTTTACCTTGCTCATTCACGAATTGAATTAAGAAATCAGCGTCTTTATAGTCAACGTATTTGATTCCAAATTTTTTGAAACGACAATATTTTGAATTTGATTGTGTTTCGATATCTAAAGGAGATAAATAACGGATCTCTGATTCGTTACCACCTGCAGCTTTTTTTGCTAAATCGTCAATTGCCATGGCTTAATTACTTGTTAGAGTTAGACTTTAATTTTGTTCTACGTTTTTCAGCCCAGTCCATACCGTGCTTGTCTAATTTCACAGTTAAGAAACGGATTACACGCTCATCACGTTTGTAAGCTACTTCTAATTGAGAAACTAATTCGTTGTTGTCTGTTTTAAACTCTACTAAGTGGTAGAATCCATTTCTTTTGTTTTGAATTGGGTATGCTAATTTTTTCAATCCCCAGTTCTCTTTTGCTACGATTTCTCCTCCGTTAGCAGTAACAAAGTCATTGAATTTATTAACTGCTTCCTCTACCTGTGAATCAGATAGAACGGGAGTCAAAATGAAAACAGTTTCGTAATGTGTCATTTTTAACTTCTTTTAAGTTATTATTTATACTAAAATTCGAGGTGCAAATATATAAATAATAATCTAAATATTACAAATGAATAATTATTGAATTTTTATTAGCCCTTTATTTATTGAATATTATTGCTTTATCATATTTATGTTAAAAAAAATAGTGACTTTTTTTAAAAAAAATTTGCAGTTTAAAAAAAGTAGCTTACATTTGTCAACATAAAAGGCTAATGGCTTTTTCATAGGTTTAGGTTGGTTAAGGTTAAAACCCTCGTTTCTGCGAGGGTTTTCCTTTTTTTTCTAAAAACATCTTCTTAAATTTGGTCATAATATTTAATGTAAAATTTTATGACAACAAAATACAACCCAATTCCAAAAGAATTATTTGTTAAGAATAGAGCGAAATTTGTGAAAGCAATGAAACCTCGTTCTCTAGCTATTTTTAATTCAAACGATATTTATCCAATTTCATCAGATTCTACTTTACCATTTGCGCAGCATCGTGATATATTTTATTTATCTGGAGTAGATCAAGAAGAATCTATTTTATTGATTTTTCCTGATGCTTACGATCCAAAATACAAAGAAGTATTATTTGTTCGCGAAACAAATGATCATATTGCAGTTTGGGAAGGAGAGAAATTATCGAAAGATCAAGCAACAGAAGTTTCAGGAGTTAAAACAGTTCTTTGGTTACAAGATTTACCAAATGTTTTACGCAAATTGATGGTAGAGGCAGAAAATGTTTATGTTAATAAAAATGAACATTACCGTGTGACAGAAGCTCCACAAGTAGAAACAAGAGAAGATCGTTTTGTAAAACAGTTGAAAGCAGATTATCCTGGACATACATATTTACGTTCTAATCCAATTTTGCAACGTTTACGTTCTGTAAAAGAACCAGAAGAAATTCAATTGATTCAACATGCTTGTGATATCACTGAAAAAGGATTTCGTCGTGTTTTGAATTTTGTGAAACCAGGTGTTTGGGAATATGAAATTGAGGCTGAATTTGTACATGAATTTATTCGTAATCGTTCTAAAGGATTTGCTTATACGCCAATTATTGCCTCAGGAAATAATGCAAACGTATTGCATTATATTCAAAATAACCAAGAATGTAAAGATGGTGATGTGATTTTGTTTGACGTTGCTGCAGAATATGCGAATTATTCTTCGGATATGTCACGTACAATTCCAGTAAATGGTAAATATACTGCACGTCAACGTGAGGTTTATGAGTCTGTTTTACGTTGTAAAAAAGAAGCGGAAAATATGTTGATTGCTGGAAATAATTGGTACAAATACCACGAAGAATTAGGAAAAGTTTATACTTCTGAGTTGTTAGGTTTAGGTTTGTTAGATAAAGCTGACGTACAGAACGAAGATCCAGCTTGGCCAGCTTATAAAAAATATATGATGCATGGAACATCTCATCACATGGGATTGGATACACATGATTATGGTTTATTGACGGATGATTTTGTTGCGGGTATGGTTTTCACAAACGAACCAGGATTTTATATTCCTGCAGAAGGTTTTGGAATTCGTTTAGAGGATGATTATGTAATTCAAAAAGAAGGTAAACCTTTTAATTTGATGCAAAATATTCCGTTAGAAGCAGAAGAAATCGAAGATTTAATGAATAAATAATTTTTTCAATATTATAAATAAACAAAAATGGAACTCAATTGAGTTCCATTTTTTATTTCCAAAATTCAATAAATCCTATAACTTTGCTCTTGTAATTTAAGGAAACAACATGTTCAAATTTATTCGTAAGGTTATACTTTATCTTTTTGTAGCACATCTTGTATATATTGTTGTGTTAAAATGGGTAAATCCTCCTTTTACTATCACTCAACTTCAGCAAGGAATTGAACAAGGAAAATTTAAGCGCGATTATATTTCGTACGACGAAATGGGACGAAATATAAAATTAGCTGTAATTGGTTCCGAGGATCAAAAATTTCCTACTCATAATGGGTTTGATATGGATGGAATTCAGGAAGCAATCGAAAAAAATAAAGAAGGAAAAAAACTTCGTGGTGGTTCTACTATTTCTCAACAAGTTGCCAAAAATGTGTTTTTGTGGCAAGATCGTTCTTGGTTGAGAAAGGGATTGGAAGTTTATTTTACTTTTATGATCGAAAAAATTTGGGGTAAACAACGTATTTTAGAAATGTACTTGAATACTTCTGAAATGGGAATAGGTGTTTTTGGAGTTGAAGCCGCGTCAGAATATTATTTTAATAAAGCTGCCAAAGATTTAACCAAAAACGAAGCGGCTCGTATTGCAGCAGCTTTGCCATTACCACGAAAATATAATGTCAATCCGCCTTCATCATTTATCAGTAGACGTGCAAGTCATATCGAAAGACAAATGAGAAATATACAAGGAAGCTCAGATTTAGAAAAAGTCTTAGGAGAACAATAAAAAAGAGAAGCTAATTAGCTTCTCTTTTTTATTGTTCTTTTTCTCTCCAATTTATTTTAACTGCAGAAATATTATCTAATTCTAAACGAATTTCAGGAATTTGAATAAACTCATTTTTCAAATAAAAAGCTAAAGGAGAATGATAAGGCTCTCCATTCGCTTTTGTATCATTTTGATGGTCCATAACCCAACCATTTAATTCTGTCGAAAAAGTTTTTAATCGATTAAGAATTTTAGTTCCTAAGCCTAGTTGATGTAATGAATTGTCAACAATTATAGCAAACCATTTTTCGTAATCTCTTTCAAAAATAACAGCCCAACCTTGTATTTGATTTTGTTCATCTACCACAAAAAAATGTTTAGCATCAATCAAATTATTCAAATAAGTATCTACATCTTGTAGACTTTCAAAAGCTAAATTTACAGGATATTCATTGTTCCAAATTTTATAAATATAGTCTTTATGAATTTGATTTAATGTCGTAAAAGAATAGATTTCTAATGAATTAAGTTGAGACATGTGTGGGTTTAATTATTCGGCTAAATATACTAATTATTTAGTCAAAAGTTCTTTTAAAACCAACGGTTTGTCGGTTGTGATATAATGAACTTTCATATCAATCATCTCTTGCATCACTTTTGGTTCGTTAACTGTCCAAACGTTAACTAATAAGCCCAAATCTTTCGCTTCTTTTACCCAAGTTGGATTTTTCTGAAAAACACTGTAATGATAATCAATTCCATTCCAATTTCTTGCTTTTACTTCCTTTGGAGATAAATCACCAGCTAAATAAGAAACATGAAATTTTGGTGCTAATTTCTTGAATTCATCACAAATGTTTTTACTAAATGAAATGATTTCAATTTGTTTTTCGATTTTATTTTTTTTGATGATTTCAATTGCTTTTTTTACTGCACGATCTTCATTTTCTTTAGAAGAATGCGGTTTTAATTCGAAAATTAATTTGACTTTTTTATCTTTTTTTCCTTGCGCAAAATAATCTTCTAAAGTTGGCATATTCTCGTTATTTGCCAATTTCAAAGTTTTTAAAAGTGCCGAATTTGTCGTTTCAATTGTGTGACCTAGGTAATGATCATCATGATTAACCATCAAAACATCATCTGCACTAATTAACACATCAAATTCAGAACCATAAGCATTTATTTCTTGCGCAGATTTTAGAGATTGAATAGAGTTTTTCGCGTTATTTTCGGTATCCCAATATCCGCGATGAGCAATAATTTTTTGAGCATTCGCCATATTTGCAAGCATAAAGGTTGTTAAGGCAGTAAATATAATTTTTTTCATGATGAATTGTTTTTTTTCGAAGTAAAATTATTTCGATTAATCGGTTTTAAAGTTATGAAAATATTAAGTTCCCGAAAAACAATATAATCTGTCGAAAAGCAGAAAAATTGACAGCAATAAAATTGGATTAAATCCTAATTCACCTTAATTTTGCACAAAGACAAACACAATGACGCAAGGAATTATTATTTTAGATTTTGGCTCGCAATACAATCAGTTAATCGCGCGCCGAATTCGAGAATTTGGAGTTTACACAGAAATTATTCCCTACAATACTTCAATCGAAGAAATCAAGAAACACAATCCAAAAGGAATTATTTTATCAGGCGGACCATCTTCAGTTTTTGGAGATGACGCAGCTTTGGTAGAGAAAGAATTATTCGAATTAGGCGTTCCTGTATTAGGAATTTGCTACGGAATGCAGTTGATTTCGCACTTATTAGGTGGAGAAGTAAAGAAAGGAGAAAAAGGAGAATACGGAAAATCTGAATTAACAGTTTTAGCTCAAAACAGTTTATTCGCAGGTGTTCCAGAACAATCTACAGTTTGGATGAGCCACTTCGACGAAGTGATGACAGCACCAACTGGATTTACTGTTTCAGGAAAATCAAACATCGATATAGCTGCAATTGCAAACGAAGATCAAAAGATTTTTGCAGTACAATTTCATCCAGAAGTTACACATACAGAGTATGGATCACAAATGTTAGAAAATTTTGTTTTCAACATTTGTAAGGCAGAAAAGAATTGGGTTTTAAAAGATTTTATCGAAACAGAAATTGCTCGTATAAAAGAGGTAGTTGGTGATAAAAAAGTTATTTTAGGACTTTCTGGAGGTGTTGATTCTTCTGTTGCTGCGGTTTTGATTCATCGTGCAATTGGAGATCAATTAACATGTATTTTTGTTGATACTGGTTTATTGAGAAAAGATGAAGGGAAAAAAGTAATGGAAAATTACGGAAAGCACTTCAACATGAACATCAAAATGGTAGATGCTTCAGAACGTTTCTTAACAAACTTGAAAGGTATTGACGAACCAGAAGCAAAACGTAAATCAATTGGTAAAGATTTTGTGGCTGTTTTTGATGAAGAATCAAACAAATTTGAAGATGCAGCATTCTTAGCACAAGGAACTATTTATCCAGATGTGATCGAGTCTCAATCTGTAAAAGGACCTTCTGCAACTATTAAATCTCACCACAATGTAGGAGGTTTACCAGAAGATATGAAACTTCAATTATTAGAACCATTACGAGAATTATTCAAAGATGAGGTGCGTAAAGTTGGAGTAGAATTAGGTATTCCTCGCGAATTAGTTTACCGTCATCCATTCCCAGGACCAGGTTTAGGAATCCGTGTTTTAGGTGAAGTTGACGAAGAAAAAGTACGTATTTTACAAGAAGCTGATCAAATTTTTATTGATGAGCTTTATGCACATAATTTATACGACGAAGTTTCTCAGGCTTTCGTGGTTTTATTACCAGTAAAATCGGTAGGTGTAATGGGAGACGAGCGTACGTATGAATATACGGCGGTTGTTCGTTCTGCAAATACAATCGATTTTATGACAGCAACGTGGTCTAAATTACCTTACGAATTCTTAGAAATTGTTTCGAATAGAATTATCAACGAGGTAAAAGGAATTAACCGTGTAGCGTATGATATCAGCTCAAAACCACCAGCAACTATTGAGTGGGAATAATCGAAATAATATATTAAGTCAGCACGAATGCTGACTTTTTTCTTTGTAAAACTTTAAAAACTAAATATTAATGGAACTTTTAAAAGAAAGAATTCTGAAGGATGGAAAAAGTTTCGATGGTGGAATTCTAAAAGTTGATAGTTTTATCAACCATCAGATGGATCCTGCCCTAATGAAAGCAATTGCAAGTGAATTTGTACAGCGTTTTTCAGATCTTAAAATTAACAAGATTATAACTATCGAAGCAAGTGGAATAGCGCCTGCAATTATGGTTGGATTAGAGCTTAATTTGCCTGTTGTTTTTGTCAAAAAAGCAAAACCTAAAACGATGGCAGATTTTTATACTTCGCAAGTTTATTCGTTTACAAAAGACAGAACGTATGATGTTTGTGTGAGCAGTCAATTTTTGAATGAAAATGATAATGTCATTTTTATTGATGATTTCTTAGCAAACGGAAATGCTGCATTAGGAGTTGAAGATTTAATCAAACAATCAGGCGCAAATCTTTTGGGAATGGGATTTATTATCGAAAAATCTTTTCAAGAAGGAAGAGATCGCTTATTGAATGAAAATATTAGAGTAGAATCTTTGGTTAGATTAAAATCTTTGGGAGATAATTCTATTATTTTTGAAGAAGAATAAATAATGTATTAAAGCCAATTTATTTTGGCTTTCTTTTTGCTTTTTAAATTCAAAAAAAACTCACCTATTTATGAAAATAAAATTACTTATTATTACTTTCTCTTTATTACTTTTTTCTAATTGTAATTCATATAAATCAGCCAATACAGCTTTAATTTCAGGAAATTTTCAGCAAGCTTTTGAGCAATCTACTCAAGCTTATTTTAAAAACCCTTCCGAAAAAAATGGAATTAAATATGTGCCGTTAATTTTTGAAGCGTATCACAAAGGGCAACAAACAGATGAAAATCGATTAAAAGAAATTGAATCTTTACCAAATCCTTCTAAATACCAAGAAGCTTATCAAATTATTAATCGTTTACAAGATAGACAGAAAGCTATTTCTGGTATTAATGGGCGAATGGTAAATGGTAAAAACTATTCGTTCAAAATCAAAGATTATACAATAGCTTTCAAAACGATTCAAGAAAAATATGCGCAATTTTTATATGATGATGGAAAGTCTTTTATGAGTCAAGGAGGAAAATTGAATGCGCAAACAGCTTATCAAAAGTTTCAAGTTTTGGAAAGTGTTTATTCAAATTATAAAGATACTCGTAGTTTGATGAATACCGCTCGTGCAAACGGAATGTATAAAGTTTTGGTACAATTGGTAAATAACACAGAAGTTGTTATTCCTAAACTACTAGAGAAAGATTTGTTAGATTTTAACTCATATGGATTAGACACAAAATGGACAGAATTTTATTCGGGTAAATTGAATAATTCGTATGATTATGTGATTCAACTAAGTTTCGAGACAATTAATATTTCACCAGAACGAGAAAAAATTGAAGTTCATAATTTCGAGAAAAAGATTGTAGATGGTAAAGAAGAATTGGTGCAAAATGGAGTAGTGGTAAAAGATAAAGATGGGAAAACAGTGATGGTAGATCGTTATATTACTGTAAAAAGCCGTTTCGAAGAAATTCAACGAATCAAAGAAGCTGCAATTACTGCACGATATTATTTAATCGATAATCAAAAAGAACAAGCAATCGATTCAAAAAACTTGGCGAGTCAATATGTTTTTAGAGATTCTTATGGAACTTATAAAGGAGATCGACGTTCTTTGGATCGCGATTATCTAAATATGATTGGAAGAAGACCGCTTCCTTTTCCTTCAAATGAGCAAATGATTTTTGATTGTGGACAAGATTTAAAGCGTAAATTTAAGAACGAAATTGCACGTATGAGACTTTGATAAAAAAAAGTGAAAAATTTAATCATTTTTTAAAATTCATTTTCAATAGCTTATCGATTCTGACGTCTGTTTTAGCTAAAAACTTGTAAAATTAGTTTTGGAGAATTAAAAAACCTTTCTATATTTGCACAGCAATTAAGACATAGACCCATGGTGTAACGGTAGCACATCGGTTTTTGGTGCCGCTAGTTGGGGTTCGAATCCCTGTGGGTCTACAAAATGTCTTAAATCTCAATAAGGATTTTGTTGAGATTTTTTATCTAATAAAGGTTGCAGAAATTGAAATAAAATTTAGACAGACCCATGGTGTAACGGTAGCACATCGGTTTTTGGTGCCGCTAGTTGGGGTTCGAATCCCTGTGGGTCTACAATTTTTTCAATTTCATTTAATAATCATGGACAGACCCATGGTGTAACGGTAGCACATCGGTTTTTGGTGCCGCTAGTTGGGGTTCGAATCCCTGTGGGTCTACAGAAATTAAGCTTCAATAGATATATTGAAGCTTTTTTTTATCAATTAACTTTATTATATTTATAGTAATTGATTTATAAAATGACTTTAGAAAACATAATTTTAGAAGCTAAGAAAGGGAAACGAAATGCTCAGAACGCAGTGATAGAGGTTTTGTGGAACAAAGTTTACCATTATGTTTATAACAAGATCAGAAACGAAGAAGAAGCAGAGGATATCGCTATAGAAACGTTTACAAAGGTATTTACAAAATTAAAACTCTATAACGAAGATTTTGATTTTACGACTTGGGTAATTTCTATTGCACATAACACGATGATTGATCACATTCGAAAATCTCCAAAACTTAATATCTCGATTGATGATGAAACAAATCTTCTTGAGATTTTAGAAGATCATCCTTCTCCCGAAGAACATCTAATTTTAAAACAAGATAACGATACTTTAATAAAGGCTATTGCAAAATTGAGAGAACCTTATCAAAGAATTATCGAATTACGTTATATCGAAGATAAGACCTATAAAGAGATAGCAGAAGAACTCAATTTGACGTTACCAAATGTTAAAGTTCGACTTTTAAGAGCCAAACAATTGTTAACAGAGGTAATGCAAAGTAATATTTAGTAAATTTATTCGTTGAAAATTTGTTGAAGTAAACCGAACTGAGAAATGAAGAAGTACATATACCTTACAACACTAATTATCGCAAGTTTATTCTTGACTTCTTGTGGAAGTAGTAAAGTGACTTCTTATAAGAAAACAGGTTCTAAAAAAGTGTATACTTCAACTAAAAAAACAGAATCCTCAGAAGTTTTTCGTTCAAAAAATGCAGATGATAGTGCTCCGCGTGATGTCAATAAAATTCTGAAAACAGCAAAATCATACTTAGGAACTCCTTATAAATATGGCGGAACGACAAATACTGGTTTCGATTGTTCTGGATTAGTTTATGTTAGTTTTAAGGAAATGAATTTAGAATTGCCACGTCGTTCAAGTGATCAGGCAGAATATGGAAAAGAAATTACAATCGAAAATGTTAAAATTGGTGATTTGATTTTTTTCAATACTTCAGGAAATTCAATCTCGCATGTTGGTATAGTTGAGAGTATTAGCCACAATGGAGTAATCAATTTTGTACATTCATCAACCTCTAAAGGTGTCATCATTTCTTCCCTTGATGAGAATTATTGGAAAACTAGATTTGTAAAAGCCGTTAGACTTTTATAACTTGAAGTGTGTTTAACAATAGAAATATATTACTTAGTTTTTTCGGATTACTATTTTTTAGTTTATCCTTAGTTGTCAATGCTCAAGAGGATAGTGTAAAAATTGATACAGTCAAGATTGAAAATAAAAATCATTCAAAGTTCAGAAAGTTATACGAGAAGTTATTATTCAAGAAAAAACCGACAAGTTTTCCTATACAACCGAACAATGATGTAGATGATGGTAAATATCAGGGAAAAATCATTCGAAATATATATTACAAAACTCAAGATCCATTTGGATATTCACTACAAGATACTACAAAAAAACCTACAAAGTGGATTGAAAGGGCAGGGAATACCTTACACGGAAAATCCAAAAATTTTGTATTACGACAAAATATGTTGTTAAAACCAGGTGATATTTACGATTCATTAAAGGCTGCTGAATCTGAACGTTTGATTCGTACCAATCGTGCTATTCGCCGTGTAGAAATAAAAGAAGAAGCTGTAGGAAAAGACTCGGTTGATTTATATGTAAATTCAATTGATTCGTGGAGTATGTATATTACAGGTTCCGTTTCGAGTTCTAAAATGGGACTTCGAGTTCGTGAACGAAATTTTTTAGGATTAGGACATGTATTTGATAATCGTTATCGACACAATTATAAAACAGGTAATTCGCTTTATCAATTCAATTATACAGTGCCTAATATTGCACAAACACGAATTATAGGAAATGTGCGATACTTCAAAAATGAGGACAACCATTATACAAAATCCATCAGCTTTGTTCGCCCGTTTTATTCGCCTTTGGCACACTATGCAGGAGGTGTGTCGGTGGGACAAGTTTACTTTAAAGACTCGTTAGATTTTGAGAAACCGATTTTAGTAGACAATCATTTTAAGTATTATTATCAAGATTATTGGTTAGCGAGAGCATTTCGTATTGATGATCATCGATCAGATAATATTACTAATTTAATTGTTTCTGCGCGATTTTATGACCGAAATTATACAGAAACACCAACACAAGAAAATGATCCAGTCAATTTTTTTTCAGATCAAACAAACTATTTAGTTGGATTAGGAATTTCATCTAAACGATACATCAAAACAAGGTATATTTTCAATTATGATATTGAGGAAGATATTGCCATTGGAAAATCTTTAGGAATTATTGGAGGAGTACAAAATATACGTCAAACTGATCGTTATTACCTTGGAGGAAAAGCATCTGCAGGAGGTTTTTTAAACACTGGTTTTTGGGGATTTGGAATTGAATTTGGAGGATTTTTTAATAAAGGTAAATTTGAACAGAAAACTTTGTCAGTCGAGTTGCAATATATGGCAAGATTGATAACATGGGGAAATTGGAAGTTCAGAAACTTTATGAAAACCAATTATTTGTTGGGTCATGATCGTTTGGATTCTCCAGCTGATCAACTTTCACTTCACGAACATGATTATTTAGGAATGGCAGGTTTTAAATCGGATAGAGGATTAACGGGGCAACAAAAATTAATGTTCGAGTATCAGTTACAATCATACACACCTTACCAGTTTTTAGGATTTCGTATTTCGCCATTTTTTAATGCTATGGTGGCAGCGATTGGTGATAACAAAAAATTTATATTAAATAATAATCCAATATATTCTCGTTTTAGTTTAGGTGTAATGTTAACGAACGACTATTTTGTTTTCAATAATATTCGTTTTTCTTTATCTTATTATCCTTCAATTCCAGGGCAAGGAAATAATTTAATTAAGACAAATTTACTCGATAACAGAGATTATCAAATGATGGATTTTGATTTCTCGAAACCAAATTATATTCGTTGGAATAGATGGGATTAAAATATAAAAAAGCTTGAAGATTTCTTCAAGCTTTTTTAATTGATTTATATTTTTATTTCACTTGTCTCGAAACAATCCACGAAACTAAACTTCCTAATCCAAGAACGGTTACAATTACTGCAATAAAATTTTCAATAGAAAAAATAAATGGAAATGGAACAGTTGGCGAAGCCATAACCAATCCAAAATCTATTTGTAACAAACCAATAACAGTTGCAATTAATAAACCTGTAGCCATTGCAATAAAAGTGATGATAAAGCCTGTTTGAAAAAAGATGTTACGAATATTTTTTCGAGATAATCCAAAACTATACATGGTTTGAATTTCTTTCTTTTTATCTAAAATTAAAATAATAATTGTCCCAGCTAAATTAAAACATGCAATGATAATCACTAACGTAAAAATAAGATAACTGATTAAGTTTTCCATGTTCATCACCTTTAAGAAAGCCGAATCCAAATCTTGTCGAGTTTCTATTTTGTAATTAGAACCCAATACTTTTTGTAGTTGAGTTTTTACATCATTAAAAGATTTTTTTCCAGTTGTTTTTACCTCAATCGAATAACATTTATTTTCGTTTAATAACAACAATTCTTGCGCTAAACCTAAGGTTGTAAAAACGTGTTTATCATATTGTTCATTCAACATAAAAACACCAACACTATATGCATCTTTGCGTGTAAAAGCGTCGCTTTCTTGCTTAATTAAACCTGTTCCAGCTTTTGGCATCATCAAATCTGCTGGCGTTATTGGATCGATATAAAGTTGTAGACGTTCTGCAATTCCATTCGATACAATAAAGTTGTCAGAACGAGTAAAATCCAAATATTGACCGCCATAAACAACGGTATCTAAACGCGTAACTTTTGTGAAATTTTCGTCAACACCTTTTAGATAAGCGATATCTTGCTTTCCTTTGTAATCGATATAGACTTTTTCTTCGATAATTTTGGAAAAAGCTTTGACATCTTTTTGTTGTTTTAATTGATCCACAACAAAAGTTAAGCTGTCTAATACTTTTCCTTTAGAAGGAGAAATTTTTATTTCAGGATTTACATTGCTGTAATACTTTAAATTCATTTTTTCTAAACCCGAAAATACCGATAAAATAATAAACAAAGCTGCTGTAGCAACCAAAATAGCACCAACCGCAATTGATGTAATAATGTTTACAGCGTTTGTATTTGTTTTCGAAAAAATGTAGCGTTTCGCAATGTAAAGTGAAATGTTTCTCATTATAAGATTGGATTATTTCCTTCGCCTCTCAACGCTTTATCAATTTTATCCATTTCGTCTAACGAGTTGTCTAAAATAAATATTAATTCTGGTGTAATACGCATTTGTTTAGAAGCGCTTTTTGATAAAATTCCTCTAAATAAAGGTGTATTCACTTTAATTTCTTTGAAAATTTCGTCTTTTTGAGTACTTGGAAAAATACTAACATAGATTTTAGAAACGCTCAAATCTGGTGTTACTTTTACTTCCGTAACACTAATCAAGTTTCCTGGGAATTCTTTTACAGCCCATTTTCTAAAAGCTTCTGCTAATTCTTCTTGAAATAATTTACTTACTTTTTGTTGTCTATTGCTATCCAATTCTATTCATTTTTATAAGACTGTAAAATTACTGCATTTTTTCGTGATTAAAAATGTTATTTTTGATATTCAGTATCACCTAAATAATAAGTTTATGGTAACTAAATCGTCAAAAATTTTAGATTTAATAAATCATTTTATTGCAACAAATGAGAAAAATCAAAAAGAATTAAAAAATCTAAATATTGAAAAATCTGATGAGATGATTAATAATTTTATTCATTTTATTGAAGAATCTAATTATAATTTAGTTTTAATAAATCCATTTATTGAATTATTACAGTTTCTTAATAATAAAAAATTTATAAATCAGTTTGAATTGGATGATATAGAAAGATTGTATGATAGTCTTTTGAAATTTAAATTTATAGAATACTATATTGAAGCTTCTTATTTTATTTGGGCAGTTCAAGATAAAAAAGAAAAAGCTTTGAAGATTGTAGAAATCGGATTGAAATTAATTGAAAAAAAGAGATTTGAAATGAAAGAATTAATTTATAAGATAGAGAACGAATAAACTCCTAATCAAAATCATTCGAAACCAATCATTCTTCTTTGTAAATTTGTTTTAATGAAAAAAGATATCGAAACTTCTGAAGATGTTACTTTATTGGTGAATACGTTTTACGATAAAGTGCAAAAAGATGATGTAATTGGTTACTTTTTTTCGGAAGTTGCAAAGGTAAATTGGGACGAACATTTGCCGCATATGATTCAGTTTTGGGAAACTGTTTTGTTAGGAAAAGCAACTTTTGAAGGTTGGCCAATGCGAACACATTTGGTTTTGAGTCAAAAAGAAAAATTAAAACCACATCATTTCGAGCGTTGGATAGAATTGTGGTACGGAATAATTGACGAAAATTTTGAAGGAGAGCTTGCAAATGAAGCAAAAAATAGAGCAAAAATTATGCGAGATTTAATTCTTTTCAAAATTGACCAAATGGAACAAAAACAAGGTTTTATTCAATAAAAAAATGCAACTTTTATGAAGTTGCATTTTTTGTATTATTAAGATATGATTGAAAAATTATTTCGCAATCATGATTAATTTTTTATTGATAAACTCCATAATTCCAGCTTTAGAAAGCTCTCGTCCGTAACCCGAATGTTTTACACCTCCGAAAGGTAAATCTGGGCTTGAAGAAACTTGTTTGTTCACGTAAACCATTCCAGAATCTATTCTACGAGCGATTTTCTCTGCATTCGGAACATCTTCTGTGTAAATAGAAGCACCTAATCCATAAGGCGTGTCATTCGCAATTTTGATTGCTTCTTCTACATCTTTCACTTTCCAAATACAAACCACAGGCCCGAAAACTTCTTCGTCATAAGCTTTCATTCCAGGTTTTAAATCCGTTAGAATAGTTGGTTGTAAAAAGAAACCTTCACGATCAATACGTTTACCTCCAGAAACAATTGTTGCGCCTTTATTAGCCGAATCGTTAATTTGATCCAATAATTTTTCTAATGCACTTTCCGAACTAACAGGTCCCATATTTGTATCTGCTTGAGTTGGATCTCCAACTTTCATTCCATTTACATGAGTTGTAATTCGTTGTAAATATTCGTCGTAAATACCTTCTTGTACAATAATACGTTTCGAAGAAGTACAGGCTTGTCCAGCATTACGTAAACGTCCATTAATTGTTCCGTTCATCACTTTTTCGATATCTGCATCATTCAAAACAATCATAGGATCAGAACCACCAAGTTCTAAAACAGAAGGTTTTACATTTTTACCTGCAATACTTGCAACCTCTGCACCTGCAGCTTCTGAACCAGTTAAAGAAACACCAACAATTTTTGGATTATTGATAATTGCATCTGTATCTTTTCCTGACATCAACAAGTTTTTGTATAAACCTTTTGGAGCTCCTGCAGCTGTAAACATTTCTTCGAATGCAATTCCGCATTGCGGAATATTAGAAGCTGTTTTTAAAACAACCGTATTTCCCGCCATAATGTGAGGACCAGCAAAACGTGCAATTTGAGAAAAAGGAAAATTCCAAGGCATAACACCTAATAAAACACCAATTGGTTCTAAAACCACATAAGCGTCACCTTTTTCAGTTTTTAAAGGAACATTTGATAAAAATTCTTCTGCATTATCTGCATAATAATCGATGATATTTGCGCTATACTCAATTTCGATTTCACTTTCATACAATGGTTTTCCCATTTCAGTCGTAATCAAAGATGCTAAACGAGTTTTTTGTTTACGCATTTCATTTGCAACACGTTTCATAACAGCTTTTCTTTCTTCAAAAGATTCAAATCGCCATGTTTGATATAATTCGTTTGCTTCGTCTATATATTGATTGATTTCTTCGCTTGTGTAGGCTTGAAATTCTTTTTCGATTTTACCTGTAGTAGGATTTAGTGTTCTGATTGAACTTGCCATTTCACTCTTTATTTAATCTATACAAAGTTGTAGCAATTCTTGTTCCTAACAAAATTTTTAGGATAAATAAAACTGATAATTTGTTGAATAATTATGATTGAAGTTGATTTTAAGAAAAAAGCTTGAATCTGTTATTTTAAAGATTCACAGTTATTCACATGTGACTGAATTTCTTTTTTGAATTCTACTGGAAGATTTATTTTCTTGGAACAAAAATCATTTATAGTATCATATTTATTTAAATTATTATTCCATATTAAAGCTTTGTAATCACCAAGATCCGAATTGTAATAATATGCATTCTGATTTTCATCTATATAAAAAGAATAATAATGATAATCGCTAAATATGTTATTAAAAGGTAATTGGTAAATGACATTATTTAATTTGTCAAGAATTGCAAATATTTTACCCCCATCTCCAATACTTTTTACAACAATTTTTTTATTTAAATTCCAATAATAAGTTCCAGATTCAGAAATAAAACCTTTTTGAATATACGAAGAATTATTTTGCGTTTTTTTATTACACGAAACAATAAAAATGAAAGGTAAAAATAGATAAATAAAACATTTCATGTTTTAAAATGGTAAATTATCGTCGTCGTTATTCATCGAGCTTGTAAATTCTCCTCCAAAATCACCAAAAGCGTCTGAAGGATTAATGGCAGATAAATTCATAGCGCTTCCCATTTCTTGAGAACCATCATTCATAGAACTTTGAATTTCGAAATCGCTTCCATAAGAAGTTTCTAAATCGGTAAATTTCGCTTGTTCGTTGATAAATCGTAAACGCACATTTTCTAACGCACCATTACGGTGTTTCGCAATAATAAATTCTGCTTGTCCAGCACATGGTTCACTTTCGTCATCCCAATATTCTAATTTATAATATTCGGGACGATAGATAAACGAAACGATATCCGCATCTTGCTCAATCGCTCCAGATTCACGTAAATCTGAAAGTAAAGGGCGTTTACTTCCTCCACGAGTTTCTACTGAACGAGATAACTGAGAAAGTGCAATTACAGGAATACTTAATTCTTTTGCAATAGCCTTTAATGAACGCGAAATCATCGAGATTTCTTGCTCGCGGTTTCCATTTGCTTTTCCGCCAGCAGTCATTAATTGCAAGTAGTCAATCAAAATCATTTTTACACCATGTTGAGAAACTAAACGACGTGCTTTTGCTCTTAAATCGAATATAGAAAGTGCAGGAGTATCATCAATATAAAGTGGTGCATTTTCAAGACCTTTCACTTTTGTAAACAATTGTTTCCATTCGTGATCGGCTAATTTTGCTTTACGTAATTTTTCACCTGATATTCCCGTTTCTCCAGAAATCATACGTGTAATCAACTGCACAGATGACATCTCTAATGAGAAAACAGCAACCGGAATGTTTTTGTCGACCGTCATGTTTTTTGCCATCGAAAGGATAAAGGCTGTTTTACCCATACCAGGACGAGCGGCTAAAATAATCAAATCGGATTCTTGCCAACCAGAAGTAATTTTATCAATCTCTGTAAATCCAGAAGATAAACCAGACATTCCTTCTTTTGTTGATTGCGCTTTAATTTTGTCGATTGCCTCGGTTACCAAATCTTTGGCTTCAGAATAACTACGTTTAATACCACCTTCTGTAATCTCAAATAATTTAGATTCTGAATAATCTAATAAGTCAAAAACATCAGCAGTATCGTCATATGATTTTTCGATCACTTGGCTCGAAATTTCAATTAATCGACGTAAAATATATTTTTCTTGAATAACACGTGCGTAATATTCGACGTGTGCAGAAGAAGAAACTTTTTGCGTTAATTGGATCAAGTAATAATCACCTCCAATACGATCTAATTTGCCATCTTTTTTTAATTCATTCGAAACCGTTAATAAATCAATTGGTTCTGAATCGTTAAATAATTTTTGAATGACAGCATAAATCGCTTGATGCTCGGGACGATAAAAAACTTGAGGTGTAAGGATGTCAATTACTTCATCCAAACCTTTTTTGTCAATCATCATCGCACCAAGTACAGCTTGCTCTAAATCAACAGCTTGTGGAGGAAGTTTACCTTTCTCTAAACCAATGACATTGTGCTTGTTAGCTGGTATTTCGGGATTATAATTAGCTTGTTCCATAAAGAGGCTCAAAATTAAATAAAAAAACGAGATATAACTAATTTTATATCTCGTTTTAAATTTGTATATTCTACAATAACCTTTATTGTAAAATTGTATTATCCTGAAAATTCTCCGAACTTGATAAAACGCTCTTGACGTTGCGTTTGTAATTCTTTTGAAGATAATTTTTTCAATTCATTGTACGTATCCAAAACTTTATTTTTAAGGTTTGTGTACGCAACTTCTGGTTTGTAATGAGCACCACCAAGAGGTTCTTGAATGATATCTTCGATTAAACCTAACTCTAACATATCAGGTCCAGTTAATTTCATTTGAGAAGCAGCTTGCTCTTTATAATCCCAACTTCTCCACAAAATTGTAGAACAGTTTTCTGGTGAAATTACAGAGTACCAAGTGTTTTCCATCATAAAAACTTTATTCCCAACACCAATTCCTAAAGCTCCTCCTGAAGCTCCTTCACCAATAACGATTGTGATAATAGGAACAGTTAATTTCAACATTTCATAGATGTTTTTAGCGATAGCCTCACCTTGTCCACGCTCTTCAGCTTCTAAACCTGGATATGCACCCGGAGTGTCTACTAAAGTAAGAACAGGAATATTAAACTTTTCAGCTAATTTCATTAAACGTAATGCTTTACGGTAACCATCTGGGTTAGACATCCCGAAACGACGATATTGTCTTTCCTTTGTGTTTTTACCTTTTTGTTGACCAATAATCATAAAAGTTTGACCATTGATTTTTCCCATACCACCAACCATTGCTTTATCGTCAGCAAAAGTTCTATCTCCGTGAATTTCGATAAATGTATTATCTGTGATCGCGTAAGCGTAATCTAAAGTATAAGGACGAGAAGGATGACGAGACAATTGTACACGTTGCCATGGTGTTAAATTACCATAGATTTCCTTCTTTTTATTTTCAATTGCAATTTCAATTTCAACGCAAGCTTGTTTGATATTAACACCGCTTCCTTCGCCGACAATTTGACAGCTTTGTAACTGTTCTTCTAAATCTTTGATAGGTTGTTCAAATTCTAAATATTCCATACAAAAGTGTTTGTTCAATTCAACAAATATAGAAAAGGTTTTTTAGCCAATTATAAATAAATGTAGAATGTTTTTGATATTTTTTTTCAATTCGTTCAATTTCAAAAGATAAAAGCGCCCACAATTGTAGTAGACGCTTTTGCTTATATAGATTGACTATTACATTTTCTCGATAATCATTGCCGAAGCACCACCACCACCATTACAGATAGCAGCACCACCAATTTTTCCTCCGTTTTGTTCTAAAACATTTAATAAAGTAACTAAAATTCTTGAACCTGAATTTCCAAGTGGATGACCAATAGAAACAGCACCTCCATTTACGTTAACTTTAGAAGCATCTAAGTTTAAGATTTTAGTATTTGCGATTCCAACAACTGAAAATGCTTCGTTGAATTCCCAGAAATCAACATCAGTAGCAGTCATATTTGCTTTTTTCAATAACTTCTCAACCGCTTTTGCTGGAGCAGTTGTAAATTTAGAAGGCTCTTGAGAAGCATCTGCATAAGCTACAACTTTTGCTAATGGTTTTAAGCCTAATTCATTTGCTTTATCTAAAGACATCAAAACTAAAGCAGAAGCACCGTCATTAATTGTAGAAGCATTTGCAGCAGTTACAGTTCCGTCTTTAGAGAAAACAGCGCGCAAACCAGGAACTTTATCAAAGTTTACATTTTTATATTCTTCGTCTTCTTTAAAAATAACAGGTTCTCCTTTGCGTTGAGGGATTTCTACTGGAACAACTTCGTTGTCAAATTTACCAGCAGCCCAAGCTGCAGCCGATTTTTTGTAAGAATTAATAGCGAACTCATCTTGCTCTTCACGAGAAATATTGAATTCAGTCGCACAAGTATCTCCAAAAAGTCCCATCATTTCTTTACTATAGTAATCTTGTAAACCATCGTTCACAATACCATCTAACAAAACAGTGTTTCCGTATTTGTTTCCAGTTCTTGCGTTTGGTGAATAAAAAGGAACCATCGACATATTTTCCATACCTCCAGCAACTATAATATCTGCATCACCCAAACGAATTGCTTGTGTAGCAAACATAACAGCTTTCATTCCCGATGCACAAACTTTGTTTACAGTTGTTGCTGGAATTGTATTTGGTAAACCTGCTTTTATCATTGCTTGCTTAGCAGGAGCCTGTCCTTCACCAGCTTGCAAAACATTTCCCATATATACTTCATCAACCAAAGAACCATCTAAGTTGATTTTATCTAAAGCGCCTTTAATCGCTGTTGCACCTAAATCTGTAGCAGGAACGTTAGATAAACTTCCTAAAAAAGATCCCATTGCTGTACGAACAGCTGAAACTATTACGACTTCTTTCATTTAATTGTGATTTGTTGTTTTTATTATGATAACTTAATAATGCAAGATATAAAATTTATAGTAGTATTAATTTGATTTACTTTTTAAAGAATATTTACATTTGTTAGTGAGTTAATAGTGATAATTGATTTTTTTTGTTAAAATGATAATTATCTTAGAATAGAATATTTTTTGAAAGATAAAATGATTAAAATGCTGAAGATAAAAATGATATTATTTGGTTTGATTTCGTGTTTTGCAATTGCAATCGGAAATGCGCAAACCTTTGATAAAAAATATTTTAAAACTGTTTTAGATTCGCTAACGTCAAATTCTTTTGCTGGTCGAGGTTATGTGGAAAATGGAATGAAAAATGCTGGAATTTACTTGCAATCAGAATTTAAGAAAAATGGATTGAAATCTTTTTCTCCAAACTATGAACAGACTTTTACTTTTCCGATTAATATCATAAAGAATGCAAAACTGAAAATTAATGGAAAAGAATTGAAATATGGAATTGATTTTATAGTAAAACCAAGTTCAAAGTCGATTTCTAAAGTCAAATTACCTTTCTATGTTTTTGATACAAAATCTTACATCGAATCATTTCAATCTAAAGAAAAAACAAGGGATTTTGTTATAAAAGATAATCAAAGTCAAAAAGACAAACATATTATTTTACCGCCTTTAACTACTACTGTCGATTCTATTCAACAATATTATAAACAGTGGTCGAATATTTATGAGGGTTATGACAATCAAAAGCGTGCTATTTTTAGGTTTACTTCGGATAAATTGACTTCAAGTCTTAGTCAACGTCAAGCTAATGTTTCAGAATTTATTATTTCAGATAAGTTTTATTCGAAGAATATGAAAATAAACGATTATTTTATTGATTCAGAATTTAATAATTCTTTCGAAGCAAATAATTTAATAGGTTACATCGATGGAAAGAATAATGATAGTGTTGTTGTAATTTCTGCACATTACGATCATTTGGGTAAAGTTGGTCAAACTATTTTTACAGGAGCAAGCGATAATGCGAGCGGAACTGCTATGATGATGACCTTAATGAAATATTTTTCACAAAATCAACCAAAATATAGGATTTTTTTTATGGCTTTTGCAGGTGAAGAAGCTGGTATTTTAGGAGCAGATTATTATGTGAATCATCCATTATTTCCTATGAATAAAATCAAATTTCTAGTAAATTTAGACATTATGGGAGCTGGTGATCAAGGTATTCAAGTAGTGAATGGAAAGATTTTTTCAAAACAATTTAAAAATTTAGTTGATATTAATTCAAAAAATAATTATCTTAGAGAGGTCAAAATAAGAGGAGAATCCTGTAATTCGGATCATTGTCCGTTTTATTTGAATGGAGTTCCATCTTTTTTCATCTATACTTTGGGAGGAAAGGGTTTTTATCACGATCCCAATGATAGAGTTGAAAATTTAGATTTGAATTATTCAGAAAGAGTATATAAATTATTGAGAGATTTTATAGAACAGTTATAAAAAAAATAATCCGTTCTGAGAGAACGGATTACTAACCAACCTAAACTACTATAAAAAACTCTAAAAAGTAAAAAGAGTGCGAGTAATTTCAAACTTCATAAATCCATTTCGTTATACTCGTTGATACTCTTTGTCTTACTATCTATGAATAAATTATTTGACACTGCAAATGTCTAACTTTTCTGTCTTATTTGAAACAAATATAAAAGGTTTTATTTATAACTAACATAGATAAAAACTATGACAATTGATTATAAATGGATATGATATTTAATATTAAATCATTAAATAAGTTCAACATAGTGTATAAGTAAATTACGTGAAACCGTATTTTAACAATAAGTTAACAATTTAATTACTTCGTAATGAAGAAATAATAATAATTAAAATCTTTAAGCTAAATTTGATTTCAGTTTTAAAGACTCTATAAAATTAATCAAATTTTAAACCAAAAGTACCATAATGAGACTATTTTTCTTGGTTTTATCCTTTAATATAATGTTATCAATTGATGCGCAAATTGTTAATCCAAATCAAATTCGTACCAAAATTTACGATACAATTTTGCAAGATATCCAAAAACAAAATTTAGCTTTTCCGAATAAAAAAATTGTAATTGATCCTATTATAAATAAATTTGAAGATTATAAAATGGATGAATTTGGCTTGAAGTTAGACTCTGTGAAGTATGATCAAGATTTATCTTTCTGCGCGAAATTATCTCCTTATAAATGTGTGACAAAATTTGACATTGATCAATACACGATAACAAATGTTTATAAAAATGAATCGGATGCATTGTATCCAGATTTTTATGGAATTTATGCACCAATTGATTCATGGTACAATTTGATTTACTATGCTGCAATAAATCATTTTGAAAAAGAAAGAAAGTTTCAGTTTAGTGTTTTGATTCCAGTTCGAAATGTACAGATGAAAAATAAAATGATGCAAGAAAAAATGTTCTTTTATAGTTTTTTATTTGATGAACGATTTAAGATTTTAAAATTTGAAAAATTATTCTTAAAACCTTAAATTTCAATAGAAAAATTGTAAATTAGCGAGACTCTAATTTTTCTAATTCATGTTAAACGTTAGTGCGTATATAGACGAACTTTTACAACTTTCTAAAGGTAATTTGCGAATTTGCCGAATGAATTGGTGGTTGTTAAAGTATGAAAACGAGTTTGAGAAAGCAATAGAAGAAACTAGCTGTAAAAAGTGGCAGAGATGGTTTTATAATAATGAACATCCTTATCCATGTGTTTGTCCTAAACGTGAAAAGTTATGTGTTTTTATTGATTTGTATAGAGAATTAGATCGTTTAACGCAAGTGCAGCGTTTGGAGAATTTTTTTCAAGATTATTTTCAGAAATTTGAATTAATTAAAGACTCAACTGAATCGTTAAAAAATTGGATGAATGAAATTCGTCCTACAATTTCTTCCATCTATTTATTATTAGATAAAAATGATAATTTAAAAATTAGATTTTATAATTCTGATCCAATTTTAGAAGTAAATATCAATAAGAACGATTATAAATACACCTTGTTGTGTTTAGATATTTTTAATTACAATATGTACGTAAAAGGTATGTAAAAGAAAAGAGAGTTGATTTTGTCAACTCTCTTTTTTATGAAATAATAGATTAAATATGGCTTATTTAATTAAACCAATTTCTCTTAAACGCTGAGTTAAGAAATCTCCAGCTGTAATATCTTCAAATTGTTTTGGGCTTTCTTCAGTCACACAATTTTCTAAAACAGATAAGTCCATTTCAGAAACTGGGTGCATAAAGAAAGGAATAGAAAAACGAGAAGAACCCCATAATTCTCTTTCTGGATTAACTACACGGTGAATTGTAGATTTCAATCTGTTGTTTGTGTGACGAGATAACATATCACCAACATTAATTACTAATTCATCATCCTCTGCTATTGCATCTACCCAAGTTCCGTCGTGACGTTGTACTTGTAATCCACGACCTTGCGCTCCCATTAATAATGTTATCAAGTTGATATCACCATGAGCACCTGCACGTACAGCTCCTTCTTTAGGTTCTTCTACGATTGGTGGGTAATGAATAGCTCTTAAAATAGAATTTCCATTTTTCACTTTATCATCAAAGTAAAATTCATCTAAACCTAAAAATAAAGCCAAAGCACGTAAAACATAAACTCCAGTTTTTTCTAATTGTTTGTATGTTTCTTCTCCGTAAGTATTAAAATCAGGAACTTCGTTTACATCAACATTCTCTGGATAATTGTATTTTGCTTTATCTTCTTCTGCAACGTATTGTCCAAAGTGCCAAAATTCTTTTAAATCTCCAACTTTACTCCCTTTTGCATGTTCGTTACCAAATTTAGTGTAACCACGTTGACCACCAATTCCTTCTACAATATAACTTTGTTTAGTTTCAGTAGGTAAAGCGTAAAATTCACGAACGTTTTTATATAAGTTTTCTACTAATTCGTCAGATAAAAAATGTCCTTTCAAAGCAACGAATCCTATTTCTTCGTAAGCTTTTCCAATTTCGTTGACAAATTTTTGTTTTCTAGCTGGATCATCAGATAAAAAGTCTGCTAAATTAACTGATGGAATTCCGTTTTGTGACATTTATATTTTGTTTTATAAAATTACTACTGCAAATGTATGTAAAGATTTCTTTTGTGAATAATATTGTTGATAACTTTTTTGATTAAGTATTGCTAAGGAAGTAAAATATTAATTTAAATCTAATTTATAAATACATTTCACTGTAAATCAATACGATTACATTGTTTGTTTAAGATTATTTTATTTTAATAAGTTATAATTTAAAACTATTGATAATTGTGTTTTAATATGTTTAATCAATATATTTTGGTTTTGGATAATTAAAAGAGTTAATACTTTACATAAAATCATTATGAATAATAATTCTGATTAAGTTCCTTCTTAGCAAATTTTATCCCAAGCAGATTTCATTCTATATTTGCAAAAATATTTATGATGAAAGATCAATTTTTTCAATATATACAAGACTTACAAAATAAAATTATTGCCAAACTTGAAGAAGTTGATGGTCAAGCTAAATTTTTGAGAGATAATTGGGAGCGCGAAGAAGGCGGTGGCGGATTATCGTGTGTACTTACTGACGGAGATGTTTTTGAAAAAGCTGGTGTTAATATTTCGAAGGTTTATGGTGAATTGCCGGAAACTATGCAGAAAGCACTTCATGTGTCTTCAGGTAAATTTTTTGCTTGTGGATTAAGCTTAGTGATTCATCCAAAAAGTCCACATATTCCAACGACGCATGCAAATTGGAGATATTTCGAAATGTATGATAAAGAAGGAAATGTTGTAGATCAATGGTTTGGTGGAGGACAAGATTTGACACCATATTATTTAGATGAAGAAGATGTGATACATTGGCATACAATATGTAAAAAAAGTTGTGATAAACACAATGAAATATTTTATCAAAAATATAAACAAGAATGTGATAAATATTTTTGGAACACTCATCGTGAAGAAGCGCGTGGAATAGGAGGTTTATTCTTTGATTATCTAAAACCAACTTCAGAAATGACTGTTGAACAATGGTATGATTTTGTAACAGAAGTAGGAAATTCTTTCTTAGAAGCTTATATTCCGATTGTTGAGAAACATAAGGATGATGAATTTTCTGCTGAGCAAAAAGAATGGCAAGAAATAAGACGTGGTCGTTATGTTGAATTTAATTTAATTCACGACAGAGGAACATTATTTGGTTTGAAAACTAATGGAAGAATAGAATCTATTTTGATGAGTTTACCAAAACATGTACAATGGCATTATAATCATCAACCAGAAGAAGGTTCGGAAGAATATAAATTAGTAGACGTGTTAAAACATCCAAAAGATTGGATTTAATAAATAAATTAGAAAATGCCTGAATATTTTTCAGGCATTTTTATTTAATCTTCTCTTGAACCATCATCAGCCATTCGAACCATTTTAGGTGTAAATGTTGCGACAACATCAACTAAATCTTGTTGAGCAGCCATTACTTCGTGAATATCTTTATATGCCATCGGAGCTTCATCTTTTCCGCCACCGATTAATGTAATTCCAAAATCGTTCAAATAATCATTTATCTTGTTTTTTGACAATGATTTAATTGCTTGTGTTCTGCTCATTTTTCGACCAGCACCATGAGAAGCCGAATTAATAGAATTTTCTTCACCTTTTCCTCGAACCAAAAACCCTGGCGCAGTCATAGAACCTGGAATTATTCCCATCACATCTTTAGCAGCCGGTGTTGCGCCTTTTCGATGTACAATTACTTCTTCGCCGTTGTAAATTTCTTTGCAAGCAAAATTATGATGATTTTCTACTTTCGCTAAAACTTCAGCACCAATTGATTTTGCTATTTTTTGATGAATAATTTCGTGACAAGCTGATGCATATTCACCAGCCAAATTCATGGCAATCCAATATTCTTGACCTTCTGCAGAATCTAAATCCAAATAAGCTAAATTTTGTGCTTTGTATGGTAGTTTACAAATTTCTTTAGCGATTTTAGTATAATGTCCAGCAATTGTAGCTCCAAAACCTCTCGAACCAGAATGCGTTAATAATGCTAAATATGAACCTTTTTTGATGTTTAATTTTTCATCATCTTCTTTGAAATCAATCAAGCCAAATTCAACAAAATGATTTCCACCACCAGAAGAACCTAATTGCGACCACGCTTTATCTTTAAGATTCTGAATAAATGAATTCGTCTCGAATTTTGTATCATCCAAAACCTGATGTTCTGCTTTATATTGACCATGAAAACCATGTCCTGCACCAAACTTTGTATTTTTTATCAACGTTTCTTTTAACGAATCGTGATGCTCAAAATAATGAGAAGCTGGTAAATCGTAAATTGATAAAGCCATTCTACAACCAATATCAACGCCGACGCCATAAGGAATAATCGCATTTTTTGTCGCTAAAACACCACCAATCGGTAAACCATATCCTTGATGCGCATCTGGCATTATTGCACCAGCAACTGTTACAGGAAGTTTCATTGCAACTTTCATTTGTTCTAAAGCACCATCTTCAATATTTTCTGCACCATAAATATTGAAATTATTAGGATTTTCATTCAATTGAATAAAATCTTCTTCTTTCGGTAAATGAATTCCATTTACAAAACCTTCTGCCAATGTTTTGAAAACTTTATCTTCTAAGAAATCTTGTGGTGAAGATAAAACTTGTGCATATTTATCAAGCATTTCTGCTTTTGTGTAACCATTTCTTTTTTTATTAATTTTTAAGGCAATTCCTAAGATCTCATTTTCAGGATAACCCAAGGCAATCAAATCATTTCCGTTTATTGGTTTATTATGTTGTTCAGTTGTTTTCATATAATTTCGATCTAAGGTTGATTAAAAATTCTTCCATTTTATGAGATTTAAGTTTTGTTGGAAGAAGATTTAATTTTGATTTTTCTATGATTTCTTGTTGCAAAATTTCAGCTTTCTTCATTACTTCTTCATAAGAAAACTCTCCATTTTTAATTGCCAATAATTCGTCACGATCTTCTGTTCGTTTTACATTTAGAATTCCTGTTTCTACTAATTCTTTCGCAACTTTTAACAAACGAATTGTGTGCATCATATTTTTACTATCGTAATTTTTTTCATGTGCGATGTTGGTAGTATAGCGATCTTCATTCCGCAACTTTATCCAATCCCAATATTCTTTGTATTGCTTACAATAAGTGGAATATTCGTCTTTTTGAAAAATGAAATAAGCAATTGGTGTTTCGTTTTTTGGAATTTCACTTAACCGAATATCATCATTGTTTTCATCTTTTACAACTCCTTTGTAATTCAAATTTTCGTTATAATAAAATGCAAATAAATCTTTTAAATGATTGATTTTAATTAAACCACAAAACTCTTGTTTGTAAGAATTTGAAATCATCCAATCAATAAAAGAAATAGATTTGTTGTTATCAATAATATAGCAAAAATCAAGAACAGTTTTTCGTTTTTTATCTATCGGATTTAGAAACTTTTTGTTTAATCCTTTTGCTTTTTTGATTTGACTTAACGCATATCCAACAAATGTTTTCTCAACTTCCGAAGTAATAAAGTCTTTATAATTCAATTCATCTAACAAAGGCGATTTGTATAAAATAAATTCTTCTGGAGTTGCTAAAATCTCTAAACAACTCGGATTATTTTTGAGTAACAATTCTATGAAACGACCAATTTCATAATACACAATATCATTCGTTTCATTACTAACTTGCGTTTGATATTCGAAGCCATAAAATTCATTTTTCGGTAAATAGAAAACGCCACGAATATCAGTATCAGAATTTTTGGTTGCTAGATTATATGCTTTACTGCCGCTAATACATTCAAATAAAATCAAGTTTTGATTTTTTAGATCTTCTATCGTTAGTTTCATTTTGTTATGGTTTTAATGAAAAATGCATTGATTTTGTTTTTATCAAATCCAATTTTAGGCAATTTTTCGGATTCAATTTTTAATTCAGTTTTCAAGTTAATTAACCAATCGAAAAGTTTATCATTTTTCGAGATTTTAAAACTTTCATCCATATTTGCTTTGATTTCAAGATAGTTATTTACTCGATTTTCGATTGTTTTATTTTCAATTAAATGTTTCAATTTATCAAATTCCATTGGAGGAATTGTCTTTTTTTCTACAATCCATTTTGCGGAAAGAACTGAGCGTAACGCATAAAATAAACTTTTGAGTTTAATGTCATTTTCATGCTCCATTTCAATGATTCTTTTTGTTGTAATTCCTAAATAATGCATCGCAACTTTTTGAGAATTGAATTGTGAAGCAGCTAAATCGAACAATTCTTTTTCGAAAATTTCATCTGAAATATAATGAATCGGAGATTGTAAATATTCGTTAATACTAGAATTTGATTTTAACATTAATCGTAAAACCTTTTGAATATCCCAACCTTTAAAATCCAGTTCATCTACAATTTCTATATCAATAAAATCATCAACAGAATCAATTTTTAGATAATCGTTAATATTTCGTTTGTAAATAAATCGTACATCGTAATCGCTGTCAGTAGAAGGGAAGCCCCAAGCGCGGCTCCCAGATTCTACAGCAAAAAGAATTTTGATGTTATATTTTTCTTCTATTTCTTTTAATTTATTTAAAATTATTGGTTTCATTTTGTAAACATTGTTTTTAGTTCATTTAACACATTTGATCCGCCAGAAATTGAGATTTCTCCTACTTTATCAGCAATTTTTTCGATGTATTCCATCTCTTTCAATTTCCATAAAGTTTCGTTTTCTTCCATCAATTTCGCAGTGTTTAACAAGCTTCTTGTCGAAGCAGTTTCTTCACGACGTGTAATCGAATTGGCTTGTGCTGTTTTTTCTGCAATCAAAACGCGGTTCATAATTTCTCTTATTTCTCCAGGAAGAATAATGTCTTTCATACCTGCGTCAATCAATTTTAGACCAATTTCCTGAAATTGAGTTTGATATTTTTGAATGATATAATTCGTTACCGAGTTTTTATCCGACATTAAATCATCAAAATTCATATTTCCGATAAACTCTCTCAACCCTAATTGAATCGCTTGATAAATCATTTTTTCGAAATCTTTGTTCGATTGATAAGCATTTAACAAATCAATAATTTGATAATTTACCATAAAATTGATTCGTAATTGAGCTTTATCTTTTGTCAAAATTTCTTGTCCAGAAATTTCAATTGTTTGCGGACGCATATCATAGGAAACTATCGAGATTTTAACTTCGTTATTATAAAATTTATATTCGCCAGCTTTTAAAACTGAATTAAATTCATTGTCTTTGAACAAAATTCCTTCATGATAAGTTGGAATAGAAATAATACGGATCGCACCAGCTTTTCTTAAAATATCTATTTCTCTTTTTGTTAAATTCTTAATTTCGTCAGTAGAATTTAAGTCAAATTTTACAGCTTTTAATTGAGTTGAATTTTTCCAAATCATCACATTTTTATTGTAAAATGAATCGTACGATTGATTGTTTTTATAAATAATCAACACTTCGTTATGTAATACTTCGATAAAATCTACCATTGATTTTAATGTTTCATTTTCCAAAAATATTGCATGGTATTTTTCATCAATTATTTCGTTGATGTTTAGTTTTTGTATGTTTTTATTAAAGAAAATCCAATAGTTTCCTTTTGTGTAAACTTTATCTACTTCGTTATTTTTGATATAGATTCCAATTTCTTGGTTGTTAATTGCTAATTTTTTCATAATCTAATTTTTTATAGGTTTTATTATTTTTAGATTTTTCTTTTATTGAAGAATCTTGTCTTTTTTACTAATTAAAAAAGCTAAATCATTTTCCTTTTTTAAAACGGAATTTGAAGTTTGAGAAGCTTATTTTGATTTCTTGTTTTTGTAATTTTTATCAAATCATTTTGACTTGATGTTTTATTTTAAAAATTTTGAAATCAATCATCAACTAAAGTTTCAAATTCAGGTTTTAAGTAAGTTTTTGATCTTATTTCAAATTCATTTCTACGAAATAAATTTTCTATTCGAAAAGAAAACTTTTTAGCTTTTTTGTTTCCAATGGTGCCCTTTCGGGCGAAAATCAAATGATGATTTGTGTGAATTGTTCTAACCAACTGAACTATTTCAGTTTCCTGAAAGTAGGATTCGAACCTACGACCCATCCGCTGGAGATTTTAATTATTCAGAATAGAAGTAATGAAACATTTTCTACTACAATGCTATACTGAAACATTTGTCAAGGAACAATTAAAATCGTTTGGTTGTTAAACCTTTGACAAAGTTGGAGTAGAAGTGTGCGAATGAATTGCGTAATAAAATATTTTTTCAAAATAATTTGTAAATGATGATGAACAGAGGTTTTTGTGTTGAAAATATTTTGAATATAATTTGAAATAAAAATTTCTGCGCAAATAGATTGCGTACTTTGATTTGAAATTTGTAGTATTGAACAAAGAAATCAACCATGGCAACCAATAAAATTGCATTAATACGCTATCAAACGATCGATAAATGTCTTCAAAATCATTATAGAAAATGGACATTAGATAATTTGATAGAAAAAGTTTCGGAAGCTTTGTATGAATATGAAGGAATAACTTCTGGCGTTTCGAAACGTACAATTCAGGGAGATATACAAGTGATGCGAAGTGATAAATTAGGGTATAATGCTCCAATTGTTGTGCGTGAAAAAAAGTTTTATGAATATGAAGATCATGATTACTCGATTCATAATTCGCCTGTTTCGTCTGCTGATTTAGACAAAATGAAAGAAGTGATTTCGGTGATGAAACAATTGAATGGTTTCAACTATTTTGATGATATGAATGAGATCATTACGCGTCTCGAAAATAATTTGTCGAAGCAAACTCATCAACAACCAAATTATATACAGTTCGAAGAAAATCCATTACTAAAAGGTTTGGAACATTTGAATCGTTTGTATCAAGCAATTGTCAAGAAGCAACCTTTGTTAATTTCTTATCAATCGTTCAAAGCAAAAAATCAAGAACCTAAACAACAAGTTTATTATCCTTATTTATTGAAAGAATATCGTAATCGTTGGTTTTTATTGGCTAAATCGAGAAAAGATAAAGCTTTGTATACATTGGCTTTGGATAGAATAGTTGAGTTTTATGAATTGGCAAATGAACCATTTGTAGATGAACAAGAAATTGATTTTGATACGTATTACAATAATGTGATTGGTGTCACGAAAAGTGTGAAAGAAAGAGAGCAACGTGTTGTTTTTCGGGTAAATAAAAAATTGGCGCCTTATGTTGTAACAAAACCAATCCATGCGTCGCAAAAAGTTATAGAAATTACAGAAGAAGGAACTTTATTTTCGATAGAAGTTGTACATAATTTTGAATTAGAACGGGAGCTATTAGGATTTGGCGAAGAAATAGAAATTCTTGCGCCAAGATTAGTAAAAAAAAGAATTAAAACACGATTAGAAAAAGCTTCTGAACAGTATAAAAAATAAAAATTCTTTCTTACATTTAATTAAATAAAAACTACCTTAAATGATATGGAATAAAAGAATAATGACACTTTTGAGTGTTTTTTTATTAAGCTTTTCAACGAGCTTGTTTGCGCAGAAAACGAGTAATTCTGTGGAGAAATACATCTATTTAACTTTTGATGATGGACCTTTGAATGGAAGTGAAAATATTGATGAGGTTTTCAAAAATGAGAAGTTAAAAGTAACAGTTTTTCTTGTTGGAGAACATGTGGAGAAAAATAAAACGATGACAGATTATTTTAAATACTATGAAGATAATCCATATATTGAAGAATGTAATCATAGTTGGACACACGCAAATGATCAGTATAAAAAGTTTTATAGTAATGAGCAAACATCTGTTGCTGATATTCTTAAGAATCAAGAAACTCTAAAATTACAAGATAAAATAGTTCGTTTGCCTGGACGAAATATGTGGAGATTGGAAGGTAAATCGAAGAATGATGGAGCTTCGGGAATACAAACAGCCGATGGTTTGGCGAAATTGGGATATAAAGTAATTGGTTGGGATTTGGAATGGGCGCATCATGCAAAAGACGGAACTCCTGTGCAATCTGTTCAAACAATTTATAAGCAAATTGTTAACCGATTAGAATCGAATAGCACTTTTACAAAGAATAATATAGTTGTGTTAATTCATGATGAAATGTTTCAGAATAAATGGGAAGAGTCAGAATTGAAGCAATTGGTTGATCTTCTTAAAAAACATGATAATTATATCTTTGAGCAAATTAAATTTTATCCTCAATAATATTATTGTAAAGCATAAAAGCTGCCATTAAGGGCAGCTTTTTTTATATGTAATAGTTGTAAAATTTAGTCTCCCATCATTCCTCCAACTAAAGAATTGACAACAGCTAATACAATACCGAATAGTAATGCGTACCAGAATCCATCTACATGAAAACTATCTCCCATAATTGCACTCGCTAATAAAATGATAATAGCCGTTATAACGAAAGAAAATAATCCTAATGTTAAAATTGTTACAGGTAAACTGATGAAGTTTAACACTGGTTTTACAATAGCGTTTAAAAGTCCTATAACAAGTGCAACGATAATCGCTGAACCATATCCTTTCACAGATACTCCTGGTAAAATATTCGCAAGCCCGAAAACAACTAACGCTGATACCAAAAGATTAATAATAAAGCCCATAATTTGTAATTTTTAGATTAATATTTTTAATTAAAATCAAAAGCTTTGCCAAATTGTTAAAAATTTTAATAAAAATAAAAAAAGCTCAGAGATTTCTGAGCTTTAGTATTATTGTATTGAAAAAAATATTCTTTTATAATTGTTCAAAAAGATACTTCATGTTGACTTCTTTATCGATAATTTGAGCTAATTCGTCAATACTAACGCGTTTTTGCTCCATTGTATCACGGTAACGTAAAGTTACAGAGTTGTCATTTAATGAATCGTGGTCTACAGTGATACAGAAAGGCGTTCCAATCGCATCCATACGACGGTAACGTTTTCCGATTGAATCTTTTTCTTCGTAAATTACATTGTAATCTAAACGTAATTTTTTTACGATTTGTTCTGCAAATTCTGGTAAACCATCTTTCTTAACTAATGGTAAAATAGCTGCTTTAATTGGTGCTAATGCAGCTGGTAAAGCTAAAACTACACGTTCTGATCCGTCTTCTAAAACTTCTTCTTTCAATGAATTTGAGAAAACAGCTAAGAACATACGATCTAAACCAACAGAAGTTTCTACTACATAAGGTGTGTACGATTCGTTTGTTTCGTTATCAAAATATTGAATTTTTTTACCCGAATGTTGTTCGTGTGCTTTCAAATCGAAATCTGTACGCGAGTGAATTCCTTCTAATTCTTTAAATCCGAAAGGGAATTTAAATTCAATATCAGCAGCAGCATTTGCATAATGTGCTAATTTTTCATGATCGTGGAAACGGTAATTATCATTTCCTAAACCTAAAGTTTGGTGCCATTTTAAGCGAGTTTCTTTCCATTTTTCGTACCATTCTAATTCAGTTCCTGGTTTTACGAAAAATTGCATTTCCATTTGTTCAAACTCACGTTGACGGAAAATAAATTGACGTGCAACAATCTCATTACGGAAAGCTTTACCAATTTGAGCAATTCCGAAAGGTAACTTCATACGACCAGTTTTTTGAACGTTCAAGTAATTTAAGAAAATACCTTGAGCCGTTTCTGGACGTAAATATAAATCCATTGCTTGATCTGCTGTTGCTCCTAATTTTGTACCGAACATCAAATTGAATTGACGAACTTCTGTCCAGTTTTTAGAACCTGTTACAGGGTCAGCAATTTCTAATTCTTCAATCAAAGCTTTTACGTCATCTAAATCTTCGTTTTCCAAAGATTTTCCCATGCGAGCTAAAATTGTATTAATTTGATTTTGATATTCAACCACACGTGGATTTGTCACAATAAATTGATCTTTGTCAAATGCTTCACCAAAACGTTTTGCAGCTTTTGCAACTTCTTTCTCAATTTTACCTTCGATTTTTGCACAATGATCTTCAATTAAAACATCGGCGCGGTAACGTTTTTTAGAATCTTTGTTATCAATCAAAGGATCATTAAAAGCATCAACGTGGCCCGAAGCTTTCCAAGTAGTAGGGTGCATAAAAATAGCAGAATCAATGCCGACAATGTTCTCATTCATCTGTACCATTGCTTTCCACCAATATTGTTTGATGTTATTTTTTAGCTCAGATCCGTTTTGTGCATAGTCATAAACGGCTGATAAACCATCATAAATCTCACTCGATTGAAAAATGAATCCATATTCTTTCGCATGAGAAATTACCTTCTTGAAAATATCTTCTGACATAATTAATTGTGTGTTCTTATTTAAAGTGCAATTTTAGTGAATTTTGACGACTATTGAGGTATATTTTCGTAAAATCAACGAAGTTTAGATTGATTTTAGTATTTGCTTGATTTTAATCTTATTAATGGTTTTGGTTATGTTATTTAGAGTTAATTAAAAATTTTGAAATCCGAGCTATTAAACATCATAATGGTAATTGCTGAAATAATAATTATTGTGTAACCTTCCCTCAACTAGCTACATTCAAAACTAAAGATTTCCATTGATTATTACTACAATTATCCTGTTGAAATGTTGGAAATTCTTTTGTATTCTGTTTATTGATTTTTCCATATTTCAATAAAAACTCGTGTGGAGTAAGGTATCCCAGACTCGCGTGCGGTCTTTCATTATTGTACATCCACATCCAAGCTTGAGAGAATATTTTGAATTGCTTGATTGTTGAAAACATAAAACAATCCAAAACTTCTTGTCGAAATGTTCTGTTAAAACGTTCGATCAAACTGTTTTGCGTTGGTTTACCTGGTTGAATATAGCTTAGTTCGATAGAATGCTTTCTACACCAATCTTTTAGAGCGTTTGCAATAAATTCTAGTCCATTATCAACTCTTATTCGCTCTGGTTTTCCTCTCCATTCGATTAAATTTTCAAGCTCTCTTACAACTCGCGCAGAAGGTAAACTTGTATCAACGGCGATTGCTAAAATTTCTCGGTTAAAATCATCCAAAATATTTAATGAACGCACTTTTTTACCATTCTGCAAAGCATCTTGCATAAAATCAATACTCCACGTAATGTTATGATTAATCGGGCGCAAAAGCGGCTCTTTTACACGTGCAGGTAATCGTTTTTTACGTTTATTTCTCAAGTTTAAACGCATCATTTTGTAAACGCGATAAACGCTTTTATGGTTCCAAGAATAATTCAATTTTCTAAGCCGATGAAACATCAACCAAAAACCCCATGTTTTGTTTAAATCCGCTAATGCAGAGAGTTCTTGAATGATTAAATCGTCCTGATTTTTACGTTTGGGACGATAATAATACACCGATGTGCTGATAAAAAACAATATACAAGCCTGACGAAGACTCAATTTAAACTCCTCGCGCGAGAAATCAACCAATTCACGTTTTTCGTCAGGCGTTATAGCTTTTTTTCGATAACAGTTTTTAAAACCGTGTTTTGAAGAGTTAATTCTGTAACGATCTTTTTATATTGGGCTAATTCTTTCTCTATTTCTTTCAACTGTTTGAGTTGATTAGCATCCATTCCCGAATATTTACTCTTCCATTGATAAAAAGTCGGTTGGCTGATTCCGTATTCACGACAAATTTCCAAAACGATTTTGCCTTTGTCCTGTTCAGAGATAATCTTGATGATTTGTACTTCTGAAAATTTGCTTTTTTTCATACTTCCTAATTTAAAAAATATTCTACTTTTATGCGTAGCTTTTTTTGGGGAAGATTACAGATTATTTCAAAATGTATTATAAACATAGCGATTTAGAATCAATCACAACTTTTGATAGTAAAACTTTTAAAAAAATAGATTATAGTTTCAATATGATATGACCGAAACTATATCAAACATAGATAAAGAAACATATGAAGTGTTAAAACAAAATACTATAACGTGCCAAGTGAAAGCAAATTATTACAAACAAAAAATCCGCTCTTTTGAGCGGATTTTTCGTCTATAATAAATATATCATTTCCTATTAAGCCTCACAAGAAGAACAAGAAACTAAGTTTGCAACTAGTTCTTTTGATACAGATTGTGAACGTTGATAGTACAATGTTTTAACACCTAATTGCCAAGCTTCAATCATTAAACGGTTAACTTCCTTAACAGGCAAATCTGGTGGAATATTAAGGTTTAAAGATTGTGATTGATCAATATATTTTTGACGAATCGCTGCTTGTTGTACAATTTCTAATTGAGAAATTTCTTTGAATGTTTTAAAAACATCTTTCTCTTCTTTTGTCAATTCTTCTAAGTGTTGAACAGAACCTCCATTTAACATTATTTCGCGCCAAACATCCTCGTTATCGATTCCTTTTTCACGTAATAATTTTGTCAAATATTTATTCTTACGCATAAAGTTACCTTTCGATAAACCTGCTTTGTAATAATTAGATGCAAACGGTTCAATTCCTGGAGAAGTTTGTCCTAAAATCGCAGAAGAAGATGTAGTTGGTGCAATTGCACACGTTGTTGTGTTACGACGTCCATAACCTTTTAAAACTTCTGGTTCACCATAAATACGTGCTAATTCTTCTGAAGCTTTATCTGCTTTAGATTGTATATGTTTGAAAATTTCTGTTGTGCGTAATTTTGCCTCCATTCCTTCGAAAGGAATCATATTACGTTGTAAATAAGAGTGCCATCCTAATACACCTAAACCTAATGCACGGTGACGTTTTGCGAAACGATTTGCTGATTCTAAATAATGATTTCCTTCTGTTTTTTCGATAAATTCTTGTAGAACTGCATCTAAGAAGAAAATCGCTAAACGTACTGCTTCTGTATCTTTCCATTCGTCGTATAACTCTAAATTCATAGAAGATAAACAACAAATAAATGATTCGTCTGCTGATGAAGGTAACATAATTTCTGAACAAAGATTAGATGCATTAATTGACATTCCTAAATCTTTGTAAACTTGAGGTTTATTTTTATTTACGTTATCTGTAAAAAATAAATATGGTAATCCTTTTTCTTGACGAGATTCTAAAACTTTCGCCCAAATTTGACGTTTATCAGCATCACCATCAATCATTTCTTGCATCCAATAATCTGGCACACAAACACCATAAAATAAATTCTGAATCGAACTTCCGATCGATTTGATTTTCAAGAATTCCTCAATATCATCATGATCAATATCCAAATATGCCGCAAAAGCACCACGACGTGTAGATCCTTGCGAAACAACATTCATCGCAGAATTGAACAATTCCATAAACGAAACCGCTCCACTACTCTTTCCATTGTCTGTAATCGCTGCACCACGCTCGCGTAACTCTCCGAAATACCCAGAAGTACCACCACCAATTTTTGTTTGCATGATCACTTCACCCAACTTATGCGTAATTCCTTCGATACTATCTGGAATATGAACATTGAAACAAGAAATTGGTAAACCACGCTCCGTTCCCATATTTGCCCAAATTGGAGATGATAAACTCATCCAACCTCTTTCAATCATTTCTTTGAAAGATTCTTGCAGTTCTGGTTTATATAAACGCTTTGCAGCCGCAGCTGTAATACGATCTATTGCTCCTTCTACTGTTTCTCCTTTTAGCAAATAACCTCTATTCAAAATTTGTTCAGATTCAGAGTTTTTCCACCATAACTTTGGTGCTTCACCGTCAAAAAATATGTTTTGAATGTCGTCGTGTGGTATCGGATTGTCCATAGTTTTAGAATTTATAATGATGTGATATTGTGTGAAATAATTTTATTTATAGTTGTGTTTTTGATGAAAAGTTTCGGTGGTTAAAATAAATCGTCTGCCGAGATACTTTTATCGTGTTTTGTATAATCTACAGGTCTTTTAGCAAAGAAATCGTCTAAGCTACTTGCGAAAACCTCTTCTTCGAACCAAGCCATTGGCTTATATTGTTCTTGCGAAATATGAAATATTTTTTTGTAACCAATTTTAGCAATTGCCTCATCAATACGATATTTCATGTAGTTTAATAAGTCTACTTTTGTGTAATAACCGAATTCTCCTTTCTCGAAAATCCAATCTAACATCATTTCTTCTTGATCGATATAACCACGAACTGCAGTTTCTACCCAATTTTGATCTAATTCCTCTGGCAATAAACCTTCTTCACGAATTTTATTAATTAAATAAATTCCAGCATTTGCATGAATTTGTTCATCTGTAGATGTCCAAGCAATAATGTTCGCTGTATTTTTCATTAAACCATCAAAGCGTGTAAAAGCTAAGATATTTGCAAATTTTGAGAACAAAGAGCTATCTTCGATAACCAATGCAAAGAACAATAATTTCTCTACAATGGATTTGTTCTCGTCGCGCATAATTTCACCTACGAATGTATTGTAACTTTTGAAAATAGGATTTTGCAAAGCAACATTAAACTCATCCAAATAACCATTTACCTCCAAAATACGAGAATACGCTTCACTGTGTCTAAATTCACATTCTGCAAAAGTAGCTCCTAATCCGTTCAATTCTGGTTTTGGGAAATAGTGATACAAATCTCCCCAAAATCCTTTTACAGTTACCTCAACTTGCGCAATAGATAAGATAGAACGTTTATGAATTTCACGTTTCACATCATCTAAGTTTGCATGATAATCTTGGATATCCGAAGTAAAATCTACTTCTCCGTGTACCCAGTATGCTTTTTGGATTGCTTCTGTAAAGGTTAAAATTTCGGGATATTCAAATGGTTTATAATTTACCCTTTTATCAAAAATAGACATAGTTTTTTAGACTTTTTAGATTAATAAACTTTGGTGAAAACGAATTCTTTCATCAAATAAAATAAAGTTGGTTGTTTTATTTTTTTTAGAAATTTGACCCTCAATAGGGTTACATTTTCGTTTCAATTACTCATCGATTCTTTCAAAATTAAGATAAGATTTTACAATTAAAAATTTTGGAATCTTAAAAATTAAAAAGGTTATCAACAAGTTGTTAATTACTTGATTTTTAATTAATTATTTTCAAGTTTTTATTCGTTATAATTTAATAATTTTTATCAGAACAACAACTATAACTCAAATTATTTTTCTATAAATTAACACAAAAAATAGGCAAGCCTTGTTGTAGACTTGCCTATCAGAATATTATAAATTCTAAATTTTATCTTGCAATATTCACTGCACGTGTTTCACGAATTACAGTTACACGGACTTGACCTGGATAAGTCATTTCGTTTTGAATTTTATCTGAAATTAAGAACGATAATTCAGCTGCTTTTGTATCATCAACTTTATCACTTTCTACAATTACTCGTAGTTCACGACCTGCCTGAATTGCATATGCTTTTTCTACTCCATCAAAATTAAGTGCTGTAGCTTCTAAGTCTTTTAGACGTTGCATATACGATTCTACAACTTGACGACGAGCTCCTGGTCGAGCTCCTGAAATAGCATCAGCAACTTGTACAAGTGGTGAAATTAAAGAAGTCATCTCAATTTCGTCATGGTGAGCTCCAATCGCATTGATAACGTCTGGATGTTCTCCATATTTCTCTGCCCATTGCATTCCTAAAATTGCGTGAGGCAATTCTGACTCTTGCTCTGGAACTTTACCAATATCGTGTAATAAACCTGCACGTTTCGCTAACTTAGGGTTCAATCCTAATTCTGCTGCTAACGTTCCTGCTAAATTCGCCACCTCGCGAGAATGTTGTAATAAGTTTTGTCCATAAGAAGAACGATATTTCATACGTCCAACGATACGAACTAAATCTTTATGTAAACCGTGAATTCCTAAGTCAAGGATCGTTTTCTTACCAATTTCGATGATTTCATCCTCGATTTGTTTTGTTGTTTTAGCAACAACTTCTTCGATACGAGCTGGGTGAATACGACCGTCTGTCACTAAACGATGTAAAGACAAACGAGCAATTTCACGACGAACAGGATCAAAACATGAAAGAATAATCGCTTCTGGCGTATCGTCTACAATCACCTCAACTCCTGTTGCAGCTTCTATTGCACGAATGTTACGACCTTCACGACCAATAATACGTCCTTTGATCTCATCAGATTCAATGTTAAATACAGAAACTGCATTTTCTATCGCTTGCTCTGTTCCGATTCGTTGAATAGAAGAAATCACAATTTTACGTGCTTCATTTTTCGCATCTAACTCAGCATCTTCCATAATTTCTTGAATATGAGCTTGAGCTTTTGTTTTTGCTTCATCTTTCAAGACTTCAATCAATTCAGCACGAGCTTCGTCAGCAGAATAGTTTGAAATTTTCTCAAGGATTTCTACTTGTTTTTTATGCATCGTATCAACTTCTTTTTGCTTAATGTTAAGCTTCTCTGTACGTGCTTGTATATTTCCTTTCTCAGATTTGATCTGATCCTTTTGTTTCTGAATTTCTGCTAAGTCCGTTTTGATTCTCTCTTCACGTTCTTTTACTTTAAGCTCAGCATCAGCTACTTTTCTTTCACGTTGATTAACAACTTCTTCGTGTTTAGATTTTAATTCTAAAAATTTTTCTTTTGCTTGAAAAATTTTCTCTTTTTTAATGGCTTCACCATCTTTCTCAGCATCATTAATCAAATTTTGTGCTTTGCGAGTTGCTTCGTCAATCAGTTCTTGATTCTGTTTATCAACTGATTTTTTTGATAAGAAATATCCCACCGCTGCACCTATGATTAATGTAACAATTGCGATAATTATTGTCATAATTGGGTCCATAGATTATGTAATGTTTATATATAAAAAAACCTACATTAGTAAAGTATGTTTTGAGTTAACTCCTGTAAACAGGATTTGAGTTAGTCCGTCAGTCAAGTATCCGCTGTCAAATAAATGAACCTAAAAGGTTGCGGCCCGCTTTCCGAACGGTGTTCACTCGGTAACAAAACTAGTGTTGAGTTAACCAAAATAGCTAGAACTAATGTAGGAATATTGTTTAGTGGACAGTTTCACAACTGTCAGAACTTCTCTTATTTTGCGATTGACTGATCAATCAATTCTAATAACTTCGAAATGCGCTCTGTTGTCATTTCTTCGTTATCTTTCACTTGCTTTTTCAATTTCGCTTCACGTAAAGCTAACTGAATTGTCACCATTGCAAGCGCGTCTTGTTTGTCAGAAACAGCGTACTTTTGTTCAAATTGTTTCAAAATACCATTTATTTCTTCTGCGCAAGAAAGTAACATTTCTTCTTCGTCAGAATTAATCGTCATTGGATAATGACGTGAAGCAATTTTTATCTCAATTCGTTGAGTTGACATTCTTTTTATTAATTATTAGTTTTAATTTGAGCGATGCACGTATCGACTTCTTTTATTAATTTGTTCATTCTTTGCTTCATCATTTGTTTGTACTCCTGATTTCCGCTCATTGCATTAACGACTTTTAATCGTTTTACCTCCTCATTTAAATTTAAGTTATTCGCTTGCGAATCTCTCAATTTATTTTTCAATCGGGCATTTTCTTCTTTTAGAGAATTGATTTCATTTTGCAATTTTTCCAATTCTTGTATCGAGTTTTCAGCGCCCTTCAATATATCTTTATAATTCCCAAGTTGGCCTAAAACACTTAAAACTTTGTTTTCAAGTTCATTAAATTTCACCATTTTTTCCATCTCCTGAGAATTTCAATTATTCTAGCTTCTATTGCAAAAATAGTATTTTTTTACATCTAATCAATACAAAAACCTAAATATTATCAGTTTTTTCTTATTCATTTGACAAATAGAGATTTACTTACGCTTTCTGTTTTGATTCTCTATTTTTCACTACTCTCACAACATACTTGATTCCAAAAAACAAAAACAATACCGAAAGAATAGTTGGCAGAAATTGACAGAAAACAATCAAGATTGATTTGAAATAATACATTCCATCTTGCCAACTTTGTTTTAACTCATATCCTAAGTTGATTTCTCTATAAGCTTTCAGATCTGTTTGTGGTAAAATATTCGTTACAACTAGTGGTTCTTCTGATAATTGATACGCAATAGTCGCATAAGATGTCGCGTCATTTATCAACGTTTTATTCACTTTATTTTCGATTTGTTGTGAAATTTTAACCGAATTATTTTGTTCATTTTTCAATTGATTTTCATATTTCTGAAAAGTCATTTCTTCGTTATTAATTAAAATATGATCGATAATAATTCCTTTCTCAACTGCAAATTTGACATGTTCGCGCAACTGATTTGATGGCACTTTAAGCTCAATTAAATAATTACGTTGAATTTTTTCTATTTTCTTTACACTATCTTCAGACAACTCAACTTTATCAGAATCTAAAATTTGGTTTGTCATCTCACTATTCAAAACAAAACCTTTTAAGCCAATAGCATTTTCTTCTATTAACTGCGCATCTTTCATCGCATCTTTTACTTTCATTTCGATTAATGCATTTGATTTAAACGTTTTTCCCTCAACTTCAGGATTTGCAGCATTAGAAACTGTAACTTCTTCTTTTGCATCCGCAGCCAATTCTACATTACTTTCTGAACTCTTATACTGATTACAACTAACTATTGATGCAACAATACTACATGCTAAAATAATTTTTTTCATATTTGATTTTTTATGTTTGATTTAAAATTAGTTGCATCATTTCTCAATCATTCACCAAAATCATTTTCTTTTGCTTGTTTATTATTTTACAAATACAAAATATTAATAATCATTTACTTATATTTATTTTACAAAGAATTATTCTGAAATAATTTTCAGAAATTCAAAAGATTAAAGAGCTTTGTAAAAGATTTAGTTTAATTTTAACTGATTTGTTAATTATTGAAAAGAAAAAATGAAAGTGATTAAGCCAATTTTCCTAAACTTACTACTGAGTTCTGTTGTTTTTGGGCAACGAGCAGAACAACTAAAACCCGAAACATATCCAAAAAATATATTCCAAAATCCATTAGAAATTACCAATTATTTAGCTGGTAATTTTGGAGAATTACGTACCAATCATTTCCATGCCGGACTTGATATCAAAACGCAACAACGAGAAGGTCTTAAAGTGAAAGCTGTTGGAGATGGCTATATTTCTCGTATTAATATTTCGCCAACGGGATATGGAAATGCACTTTATATTGATCATCCAAATGGATATACTTCTGTTTATGCGCATTTGAGAGAGTTTTCTCCAGAATTGCAAGAATATGTACGTAAACAACAATATGCGAATGAAACCTTTAAAATAGAATTGCATCCAAAACCAAATGAACTTCCTATAAAAATGGGCGATTTGATTGCGCTTTCTGGAAATACTGGAGGTTCTGGTGGTCCACACCTACATTTCGAGATTCGTGATACCAAAACGGAAGAACCAATTAATCCTTTTTATTTTGGTTTTGATTTGCCAGATACTCGAAAACCATCTATTTTAGGTTTATATGCTTATCCAATTTATGGTGATGTTAACCAAAAAACAAATCGAGTTGTTGTAGCAAATGGAGGAACTATTTCAGCTTCGGGCGCAATTGGATTTGGTGTAAAAGCATATGATAAACACAATGGTGCGGAAAATAACAACGGTGTTCACCAAATTAATATTTATGTGAATGATGAACCAATTTATACATTTACCTCAAACCGTTTTTCATTTGGCGAAGCGCGAGCTATAAATAGTGTTTGTGATTATGGGGATATTCAGAAAAATAATAGTTGGGTGTATCAAGGATTTGTTAAAGATGGAAACCCTGTCAGAATGTATTCGAACTTGAAAAATAATGGAATTTTAGAGCTTGAAGACGGAAAATCGTATAAAGTACGAATTGATGTTTCTGATTATGCAGGTAACTCATCTTCGCAATCGTTTACCGTGAATGGAAAACCTTTTGTTGATTCAGCTAAACTTCCTGAAACAAATCCGATGTTATGGAACCAAGAAAATCATTTCAAAAATCAAGGAATCGAAATCTTTTTCCCGAAAAATATCTTCTACGAAGATTTTGATTTAGCGTATAAATTCTCAAATGGTAAACATTGGGTTGGCGATTACTATATGCCAGTTCATCAGTCTTACACACTTGTGATAGAACCAACTCCTGAAATCGCGACTGCGCAATTAGACAAAGCGATCATTGTTCGTGAATATCAAAAAAGAGGCGTTTGGAAAAAAGATTATTTAACAACAGAACTGAAAAATGGAAAGCTTGTTGCAAATCCAAAAGATTTTGGTGTTTTTTCTATTTTAATCGATAATACTAAACCGACAATTACTCCGTTAAATATCAAATCAGGTAGTCAATTTACTCAAGCTAATAGTATTATCAAGTTTACAATTGATGATGCACAATCTGGAATAAAAGACTATAAAGCTTATATCGATGGTAAGTGGGTTTTAGCCGAATATGATCAAAAAATTAAACGATTAACAATTAATTTGAATAAAGAACAGATTTCGGTTGGTGACCATCAATTAGAATTAAACGTGAAAGATGAAAAAAACAACACAGCAACGTACACTACAACATTCAAAAAGATTTCTTAGTACCGTAAGTTTATCTCTTTTGGGTGGAATTTTATTTGCTCAAACAGCGCAAATTAATGGTAAAGTTGTCGATGAAAATAGAATTCCGATTAGCGAAGCAGAGATTATTGTAAATGATCAATCGTATTTTACGGATCAAAATGGTAATTTCAAGATTGATATTCCTTCTAATGAATCAATAACAATAACATTCAATAACAATGGATATCATTCGTTTGCTCAAACTTTTACGTTAAAGGATAAAAATAAAAAGGAAGTTTTTGTTCAATTGGTTCCAGATCAAACCAATGCCATTCAATTGGGAGAAGCAACTATTTCTTTTCAATCCAATAAAAACAAACCTTTACAAAGTACTGTTTTAAGTGCAGCGCAAATGCAACAAGGGCCAAGCTTAACTGGTGGAGTTGCTGATTTATTGAAAACATTACCTTTCGTTAATTCGAATACCGAATTAAGTTCACAATACATGGTTCGCGGAGGAAATTATGACGAAAACTTAATTTACGTTAACGGAATAGAAGTTTATAAACCTCAACTTATTCGCGCTGGTGAACAAGAAGGTTTAGGCTTTGTAAATCCTGCGATGACAGAATTTATTAACTTTTCTGCTGGTGGTTGGGAAGCTAAATATGGCGACAAAATGTCTTCTGTTTTAGATGTAACATACAAACGCCCTAAGAAATTTGAAGGACAATTGGAAGCAAGTTTAATGGGCGGAAGTTTAACATTAGGTGGAGCTTCTAAAGACAAAAAACTTTCGGCAATTATTGGTGCCCGTTATCAGAACAGGAATTTAATTTTAAACACGTTAAAAGGTGATACTAATTTTAATCCTGAATATTATGATCTACAAGCAAATATCAATTATAAATTAAATGATAAATGGAATGTTGCATTTTTAGGAACAATGTCTCGTTCTCGTTACGAAATGTTTCCAAAAAAACGTGATACCTACATCAATACAATGGATACTCCTTTGTTGCTAACTGTTTTTTATAACGGAAAAGAAGATGACAAATTTGCAACAGAAACAGGAAGTTTATCGTTCACTTATCAACCGAATTCTAAGCTAGATTTAGGTTTAGACGTTTTTGCGTATCATTCTAAAGAACGAGAATATTTTGACATACAAGGCTCTTATTTCATTTCAGAAGTTGATACAAATGGCAACGCAACCTCAACAAATGATGTAGGATCTCAAATTGATCATGCACGAAATAATTTTGACGCATTAGTTGCCGGAATTCAGCACAAAGGAAAATACAAAATCAACGGAAATAATGATATTGAATGGGGTGCAAAATTTCAACAAGAAGATATTCGCGATTTATTGGGTGAATGGCAAGCAATAGATTCAACTGGATATGTTGTGAATCCAAATCCAGGAAATGGTTTGAATTTAAGTTATTATGTTAATTCTAAAAATAATTTAAAAACCAATCGTATTTCTGGTTACGCACAATACACGAGCAAATTTATGTGGAACGATGCAAAAGTATTGTTCAATGCTGGTGTACGTGCGGCTTATTGGGATTTCAACGACGAAACAACTATTTCGCCTCGTGCTCAAATCGCAATTAAACCAGATTGGGAAAGTGATATGTTGTTCCGTTTTTCGACGGGTATTTATTATCAGCCTCCATTTTATCGTGAAATTCGTCGTTTAGATGGAAGTTTAAATAACAAAGTAAAATCGCAACAATCTATTCATTTTATACTTGGAAACGATTACGAATTCAAGTGGATGGATCGTCCGTTCAAGTTAACATCTGAGGTTTATTATAAAATCTTAAACGACCTGAATCCGTATTATGTAGACAATGTAAGAATTCGTTATACAGCAGACAATAACTCAAAAGGTTATGCTTACGGAGTTGATATGCGTTTATTTGGACAGTTTGTTCCAGGAATCGATTCTTGGTTCTCGGCTTCCTATGCACGCGCTTATCAAAACATTGATGACAAAGGAAATATTCCGTTACCAACAGATCCGCGATTCAAATTATCAGCATTTTTCCAAGATTATATGGAGTTTTTACCATCTTTCAAGGTAAATGTTAATTTGATTTATGCATCTGGTTTACCAAATGGAGCTCCTCAGTTTGCAGATCCTTATCAATATCAAACAACATTGACAGATTACAAACGTGTGGACATTGGTTTTGTAAAAGAGATTATTAATCAAAAAGAATTAAAACCTTCAAGCGGAACATTTTGGAGTAATTTCAAAGAAATATCGATTGGTGTAGATGTTTTCAACGTGTTTGATATTAAAAACGAAATCAGTAATTCATGGATTCGTGACGTAAACTCTAACCGTGTTTATACGATGCCAAATTACTTGACAGGACGATTCTTTAATGGGAAGATTAATTTTAAGTTTTAATGAAAAAAAAAATAAAAACATTTAATAATAAAAAGCTTAAAATAGTTCTAGCAAAAGTTAGAACTATTTTAAGCTTAATGACACTATCCCATCAAGTGTGTAAGTAGAAAAGTTAGGGCTTAGATTTTATAATCTGAGCCTATTTTCAAAAATAAGCATAAATTGGTTTAAAACAATTCCCCAATTATGGATTGGCATAGTCCATTTTTTAGTGGACTCTTTGAGTGCCAGATAAACAGACTTTAAGACAGCATCATCGGTAGGAAATGACATTTTATTTTTAGTGTATTTTCTAATTTTTCCGTTTAGATTTTCAATTAAATTAGTGGTGTAAATGATTTTACGGATTTCTAGCGGAAATTCAAAAAATACAGTGAGCTCATCCCAGTTATTTCTCCAGGATTGAATGGCGTATAAATATTTACTTTCCCATTTTGTTGCAAAATCATCCAAAGCAGCTTTTGCGGCGTCTTTGTTGGGTGCTGTATAAATGTGCTTCATATCGGCAGAAAACTCCTTTCTGTCTTTCCAAACCACATATTTGCACGCATTTCTAATCTGATGAACTACACAAATTTGAGTTTGAGATTCTGGAAAAACAGAGCGAATGGTCTGGGTAAATCCATTCAAATTATCGGTTGCTGTAATGAGAATATCTTCAACACCACGAGCTTTTAAATCGGTCAAAACACTCATCCAAAAACTGGAACTCTCATTCTTTCCAAGCCACATGCCTAACACTTCTTTTCTTCCCTCTCGGTTTAAACCAACGGCTAAATAAATGGTTTTATTGATGACTTTTGAATTTTCTCGAACTTTAAAAACAATTCCATCCATCCAAACAATCAAGTATAAGTCGTCTAATGGTCGGTTTTGCCAAGCAACAACTTCACTAGCAACAGCGTTAGTAATTCGTGATATTGTTGATGTTGAAATATCAAAATCGTACATCTCGCGAATCTGTTCTTCGATGTCCGAAACACTCATTCCTTTGGCATAAAATGAAATAATAATATTTTCTAAACCATCGATAATATTGTGTCTTTTGGGAACTAAAGCAGGTTCAAAACTGCCTTTTCTATCACGAGGAACCTTAATTTCTGATTCACCAAAAGCGGATTTTATTTTCTTGGAGTCATGTCCGTTTCGATAATTTCCATCTTTGCTTCTGGCATGTTTTTCATTGTCTAGATGACTATCTAGTTCAGCATCCAACATATGTTCAACTGCTTTCTTGTGCAGCTCCTTGAAGAAAGATGTTAAATCCTCTCCATTCTTAAAGGACTTGTATCCTTACTGTTTAATAAATCTTCTTTGTCGATCATAACTATGTAACGTTTAAAAATAATAAAAAGTTATCTCCGAAAAATTATTTGAGCTGTAAGGCTCATAATTTTTCAGAATAACTTTTCTTCTTACACAGTTTGTGTGATACTACCAGCTTATTTTTTTAATAGATTATTATAAGTAATTACATTCTTAAGATTATAATCATAAACCTTAATTAAAAAAGTTGAATCTCCTTTTAAAATTTCAAATTCATTCCCAGAATGATCTTGAGGTCCTTCATTTATTTTATTTTGCAACAATTGAAACATATAATCATTAATACTTTTTTGATGTTGATTACTTACTTCAATTTCTTTAATTAAAGATAATTTTACTCCATAAATTTCATCCACTTTATTACAATCAATATTATTTCTTTTATAATTCAAATAAACTTTCTTGTCTTTTCTAAATATTTCTATCAGCTCTTTGTGTCCTCCCCATTCTCCGCATTCATCAAATCTCGCTGAAAGAAAAAGTGTGTCCCATTTAACTAATGTTCCTAAATCTAAATTATCTGATTCTAAATCATTCTTTTCAATATGATTATTCTTAGCGATTGGCTTCTCACATGAAAAAAGTGATAGGAGAATAAAAACAACTATTTTTTTCATAATTCATTTTTATATTTCTTGAAACTTTAGATAAGATACCAAATTTTTTCCACTGTTCTAATCAAAAAAACTTCATACTTTTACCAAGCACTTCTCACGACAGAAGTGCTTCTTTTTTATCAATAATCTGACAAAACGACACACAATGCGCATTGGCAAACTATTTGATTCTCTCAGAAACAAAAAAACGAATAAGATTATGTCTGACCAAAATATACACGAAGAATTAGAGAACGAAAATCTTCAAGAAAACGTTCAAGAGACGGAAAATACTGTAGAACAACCACAAGAAGAAACTTCTGGAAAGTCAGAATTAGAAGTTGTTAAAGAACAATTAGCAAAAGAAAAAGACCAATATTTACGTTTATTTGCTGAGTTTGACAATTATAAAAAACGTACTTCGCGCGAACGTATGGACATTTTCAAAACAGCAAATAAAGAAGTGATTATGTCTTTATTACCTGTTTTAGATGATTTTGGACGCGCTTTAAATCAAATTGAAAAGTCTGGAGACGACAGCTTACATCAAGGTGTTGAATTAATCAATAATAAATTAGTAGAAACGTTACGCGGAAAAGGTTTAAAAGAAATGGAAACCAAAGCTGGAGACGATTTCAATACTGATTTGCACGAAGCAATCACTCAAATTCCTGCTCCAACAGAGGATTTGAAAGGAAAAATTGTTGACGTGATAGAAACAGGTTATTTATTAAATGATGTGGTAGTTCGCTACGCAAAAGTTGTTGTTGGATTATAATTTAGATTAGAAAAATGTCATCAAAAAGAGATTATTACGAAATATTGCAGGTCGAAAAATCTGCAACATCAGAACATATCAAGAAAGCCTATCGTAAACTTGCCATTAAATATCACCCTGACAAAAATCCTGGTGACAAAGAGGCAGAAGAAAAATTTAAAGAAGCTGCAGAAGCATACGAAGTTTTAAGCGACGATAACAAACGTGCACGTTACGACCAATTCGGACATGCAGGAATGGGTGGAGCTGCTGGCGGAGGATTCGGCGGCGGTGGCGGAATGAATATGGAAGATATTTTCTCTCATTTCGGCGATATCTTTGGCGGAGGATTCGGTGGCGGATTTGGCGGAGGTCAATCTCGTGGTCCACGTCGAATGAAAGGTTCTGATTTACGTATTCGCGTAAAATTGAACTTGGAAGAAATGGTAAACGGTTGCGAGAAAAAAGTAAAAGTTAAGCGTTTCAAACAAGCTGATGGCGTAACATCTAAAACATGTCCATCTTGTGGCGGTTCTGGACAACAAGTTCGTGTTACCAATACATTTTTAGGACAAATGCAAACTGCTACAACTTGTTCTACATGTCAAGGTGTAGGAAAAGTTGCGGATAAAATTCCTTCGGGAGCAAACAACCAAGGTTTAATAAAAGTAGAGGAAACAATCGACCTTAAAATCCCAGCTGGTGCAAGAGAAGGAATTCAATTGCAAGTTCGTGGAAAAGGAAACGATGCGCCTTTTGATGGTATTCCTGGTGATTTACTTGTTTTAATTGAAGAAGAAGAACACGATACTTTAAAACGAGATGGAAACAATTTACATTTTGATTTATATGTTTCTATTCCTGATGCTGTTTTAGGAGCTTCAAAAGAAATTCCTACTGTCAATGGAAAAGTAAAAATTAAAGTTGATAAAGGAACTCAATCTGGAAAAGTATTACGTTTGAAAGGTCAAGGTTTACCTGATTTGAATGGTTACGGAAAAGGTGATTTATTTGTTCATGTTAACATTTGGACTCCGACTCATTTGTCAAAAGATCAAGAAGCGTATTTTGAAAAAATGAGAGATGATGATCATTTCTCACCAGAACCTTCTAAAAATGAAAAATCATTTTTTGAACGTGTAAAAGATATGTTTCAGTAATTGAAAATAGTATAAAAAAACTCCACTCAAATTGAGTGGAGTTTTTTTTATAAATAAGATTATTGATTAATTTACAATAATCTTATTTGATTGATTTTTAGTCTTAATAATATAAACTCCTTTTGGTAATTTATTCAATCTAACTTTAGAATTATTAGTTACATTTTGAATTGTTTGAACCAATTGTCCATTTAAATTATAAATTTGAATAGTTTCTTTATTCTCGATTCCGTTGATGATAAATTCATGATTTTTAACTGGATTTGGATAAACAACCAATTTATTATCTTGTTTTTGAACATCCTCTGTCGTTAATTTTTCGTAGCAAGTCCAAGATAAGTTATCAAAAGATACTCGATTACTTGTAGTTTCATCAACTAACTCAATTACAACATCCCCTTCAACATTAATATTATCTATTTTTGTTGTTTTAGCTGTCTTAGAATAAGGAATCTGTCCTTTTACTACTCCGTTAATTTTTAAAGTATAAAATCCTTCAGAGTCAGAAAAAGGTAAATATGCTTTAACAGATAAAGAGCCGATTCCTCCAGAAATTGTAGATGATTTTAAATTTCCTTTTCTAATACAAATTGCTTTATTACTATCTCCATCGATATAAATTTGCTTGTCTGTTCTTGCATTTGTTGCAGTCCACACAATTCCTCTATTCGACCAAGTTCTATCTGTATAAGATGATGCTGGAGGTGTGCTTCCTGTAGATGGAATATTTTCAAAATCCTCTGTTCCACAGCTTGTTCCTTCTCCTGAACCTCCTCCTGTATTAGATTCTTTTGTTGTTACTTGAATTGCAGTACTATTATCCGATTTATTTCCAGCTGCATCTTTTGCAACAACATAAAAAGAATAAGTTGTTGAAGAATTTAATCCAGAAACTGTTCCGTTATTACTATAAACAGTTGTATTATATGTATTGTCTACATAAATATCATATCTATTAACACCTACATTATCTGTAGAAGCTGTCCAAATTAACGACACACTTGATGACGTAATCGTTGTTGAAGCTAAATTTGTTGGTGCAGTAGGTTTTTCAGTATCCTCTTCAGAACCTCCTCCTTCACCAAAAGATTCTGGCCAATTATTTTGCGCTTTAGGACCTCCCCAAATAACAGTTGCTAAATATGGATTATCGATAAATGGATTTCTATTTCCTTGAACATTCGCTACAACGTTATTTCTTTGAATTTCCAATGGAGAAACTGGATCTTCTATATTCCATTTTAATAGAATATCCGGAAAATCAGATGAATAAGTACTTGGTCCGAATGTAATATTAAGAGGTAAAGTTCTTTTATCATATCTAACATACATATACATCAAAATACGAGCTACATCTCCTTTCCATTCTTCTCCTGGATACCAACCTCCACGAGCAGTTTTCATAGCCATAGCACCAACGCCATCATCAAATAATAAATTTCCTCTTGTACTATTTAGTGTTACATCTGCAGGGCGTAAATGATGTCCATCCGCTCCAGGTCCAGAAGTACCTAAGTTAGGTGTTCCTTTAGATTTTGCATAAACATGTTCTCTATTCCATGACCCTGAATAAGGACGACTTCTTTGATGAGTTCCAGAACTTTGTGATCCATAGATTAATAATAAATTCGAAGGATTTTCTAAATCTGCATCACTCGTCTTAAAAAGATTTGCTAATCCAGCAGAATATGCAATTTCATTTTTATGAGTAGAAGTAATAAGAGTAGCCAAGTCATTTTTTAACTCATTTTTAGTCTTATTAAAATTTATGCTCGAATAATAAGTTGGAGCTTTTTGAGCTTGTGCAAATAGTGCCAAAGCCAAAGAAAAAAAAGTAAATTTCAATTTCATTTTCAAATAATTATTTATTTAAGATTATAACATCCTTATTTTCATAAGAAAGTCCTATTGTGTAATTTTCAATCATCAACGGAATTTGTTCGTTAAATTCCAAAAAATAGTTTTTCCCAAATTGGTAAAATTTTGCATTTACTGAATGATTTAAAATTGAAGAATCAACTTTTACAATACTATCATTTATTAATATCGAATTTTTTTTAAATTCTATATTTTGTTCAGTAAACAATAAAACATCAGAAAATAAACCTGGATGATTTTTTCCTTGTCCAACAAAAATCCTATTCTCAATCATATCAATGTCAATTACATAAATAGGTAATTTTTTACCACTAATATTCAAGCCTTTTCGTTGTCCAATTTCAAATTTTTCAATTCCATCATGCTGTCCAACTATAAAACCATCAAAAAGAGAATATTTTCTTTGAGCTACTTTCCATGAAAGTTCTTCTTCTTTTGATTTAAAAGATGGTTTTTCTCTATAATATATCGGAGAATTTTCAGGAATTTCTACAATTTGACCAATTTTCATTTCATATTTTCTTTATTATTATTTTTTTCAATAAAGGAAAGGTTACAAATATAAGCACGTAATGTTAATTAAACGTTAAAGATGTAAATATTTATTCGTTTACTATTAACACTTTATAAACAAAAAAATCCATCTTAAAAACAGATGGATTTTTATATATTGATGATTCTATAATCTTTATTTTTTAATGACTATGTGTGTTCGCTTCACCAACAGCACCTTCTCGATCATAAGAGCAACAAGAAGGTAGGTTACCATACGTTTTATCTTCAGCACGTTTATTATCTGTATCATGCCCAACCGCTACTACAGCATTTTCTACATCATCCACTTTACTCTTTTTTTCATTCAATATTATATGTAAATTTTGCGTATTACTATCCCATTCAGCAGATTTCACACCTTTTACACCATAAGCCGCTTTTTCTATACGATCTTTACATTGACCACAATTTCCTTTTACATGCAAATCATGTTTTGCATTTTTATTTTGTGCTTGTGCGCTTATTCCTAACGTCGCAACCAAAGCAAAAGCTAATAATTTTTTCATTGTTATTTATTTATGATTTTTTATTTTAAACTAAATCGTAATCCTGCATAATACATTTGACCAAAAATTGGTGCATAAACAATCGAGCTATCGAAATTTGATCCCAATGGATTATCTGCTCCTAGAATTACACGATGTTGCTGATAATTCGTCACATTTTCTCCACCTACGTAAACTTCAAATCGTTTTGAGAAAACTCGAGTAATTTGAAAATTCATAGTTCCGAAAGGATTAGAATAATCGTTTAATTGATTCTCTGGTAAATTATCCGAAGTATTTGGTAAACGTTGTTTTCCTATCCAATTATATGTTACATCAAAGCGCCAATTTTTACCATTTCTTTCGTGTGTTTCGTATTCTAAATTTGTAAAGAAACGATGCTTCGCTTGTAATGGACGTTCTAATTTACCATTTTCATAATCAGTTGCGATATCATAATATTTGTAAGATGCTCTAATTTTGAAATGTGTAAAAGGATTATAATTAAAATCAAATTGAAAAGAATTTGCATAAGAATTTCCTTCTAAATTATAAAATCTTACTTGTCGAGCTGAATAATCGATATCAGTCACAATTTGGTTTTCGAAATCTGTACGATAAAAATCGGCTGTAACATCAGCATTTTTACCAAATAGTTTGAATTCTTGTGTTACACTAAATCCATAATTCCAAGCAATTTCGGGATCCAAACCATAGATTTTTCCACCATCGCCAATAATATTAAATTGTCTTGACGAAGCAAATAAATTTTGATTTTCGGCAAAAATATTATTGATTCGTTTTCCTCGACCAACAGATGCTTTTATAGTTGTTCCTTTTACAGGTGTATAACGTGTGTGTAAACGAGGCGTTAAAAAGAAGCCCATTCGATTATGATAATCCGCACGAAGTCCAGCAATCATGTTGAAATTCTTCATATTATCAAACGTATATTCAAAGAAAGCTCCAGCAGAATTATCAATTCGATCATAATTTGCACCCGTCGGAAGTGCTACAAATTCTTTGAATTTATCATAAGTAAAACTAGCTCCTGTCGAGAATTTATTTTTTGTATTGCTAATAATCGAACTGAAAATATAGTTTGCATAAAAACTTTGTTGCTCGATATCATATTGATTCAATCCGAAATAAGAATCTTGTTTGTGATAACTAAACGCTGTTTGTAATCCCATACTTTGATAAGGCATTTCTGGAAAAACATACCCTACTTTTGACGAAACATCAACACGATTTGTATTAATTTCTGATCCCCAATAATTTGTTGTCAATTTATCTCGATCTCTATCAAAATCTACTTGTCCGGCTTGTTTTTGATCATTCAAATATCGTACAGACAAGAAACCAACCCAACCTTTTTCTAAGTTTTGATATTGCCAACGATTCATCACATTCACTTGATGCCCAAGCGGATTATCTAAAAATCCATCATCGTTCATATCATTCTTCGAAACACGCGCATTTCCATGTAGAAACAAAGACGAGCTCCATTTATCGTTCAGTTTTTTGTTTAAATGCACATTTCCTTCGAAACGCGAATCTGTCGAACCAAATAAATTGACAAATAATGGAATGTCATTTGAAGGTTTAATTAATTCGGTATTAATCTGTCCCGAAATACTTTCGTAACCATTTATCACAGTTCCTGCACCTTTCGTCACCTGAATACTTTCTACCCAAGTTCCTGGCGTAAAACTAAGTCCAAAAGCTTGTGAAGCTCCACGAACATTCGGAATATTTTCTTCGGCAATCAAAATATATGGCGAAGTTAATCCCAACATTTTTATTTGTTTATTTCCAGTTACAGCATCCGAAAAATTAACATCAATTGATGGATTAGTTTCAAAAGATTCGGCTAAATTACAACAAGCAGCTTTCAACAATTCTTTTCCAGTCATCGTTGTCATATTTGTTGCAAACTTCGATTTTTTCAGTGAACTACTTACATCACGAACCACAACTTCTTTTAATGATGTATCACTGAATTGATCTTTTACATTAATTATGATATTCTGAAATTCATCTTTCAACTCTTTAAAAGTTGTTGTTTCATTCTCATAAAAAACACTTAAAATAGATGTTGGTTGATAATTTTCTATTTCAAAATTCCCTTTTTCATCTGTTATAACAGAAATATCTGACGATTGCCAAAACACTTCTGCTCCTGCAATAGGTTGTTGATTTTGATCTGTTATTTTTCCTTTTAAAGTAGATTGCGCGTAAGTTAACGCTGCACTTAGTATAAATACTGAAGTGAATATTTTTTTCATTTTTACGATTTAAGGCATAATGCCTATTTATTATTATGTACTTTTTGATTGTAATTTGATTAAGTACTTTAATATTCAAAATAATAGCGTATTGCTTTCTAATTAATTATTAATTAGAAAAAATTTCTATTATCCTTCGTAAAATGTTAATTGAGAATTAAGTATATAATTTGGTGGTGCATTTGACGCAACATAAAAATCAAGAAAATTTAATTGATTGTTTTCCTCTTTATTTACTGCAGGAATTTGAATCTGAAGAGCCTCGCTTGCAATAAAATCAATTGGAACAATTTTCTGAATTTTAACCGTTTGCTTTTCTACAAACTTATCCGAATACGAAATATCCTTGCAACAATCGTCTTTTTTAGATTTATTGTTTTCTGGTAATTCGCAATGTTTTTTTTCTGTTTTTGGAGGACAACACGAAGTAGAAACTTCCATTTCACACGAATTATTATCCAAATGATTCATCGTCACTTGTTCTATTTCTCCTTGACAAAAATGCATAGAAAATGCGTAGCTAAGATTTGAAAAAATCAAAACCACCGACAAAACATACTTTATGTACTGTTGCATTTTCATATTGGACAAAAATAAACAAAAATTTGAAACATAAGGAATAGAAAATTTACATGATTTTCTGACTTGTTTATAGAATTATCTGATTTATACAAAAAGAGAAGACCATAAAAGCCTTCTCTTTTTATTTATTTTTAACTATAAGCTCTAAAATAAAACTTTTTTAGTAAACTCTTTTCCATCTATAGTTTTTGCTTTCAAAACGTAAACTCCTTTTGGAGTAGATGTTGGTAGAGTAAATTCTTTTGTTGAAACTTTATATGTGTTTACTTTTTGTCCATTAATTGAATATAAATTAATTTCAGTTAATACATCAGTACTTACAACGATATTTTCGTTATTTCTTCTGATAATATTGAATGATGACTTCGTAACTTCAGATACTGATAATTTATCTTCTATTATAATTGTGTAATCTTCAATTTCTCCAAAGTCTTCATCTTCACATATTGCATCGTAAGTAATATCTGGCTGATCTGGTCCTGTAGCTCTTATACGTAATCGCATTCTTGTACTTCCTAGTAAAGCATCTGACGGAATTGTAAGGTCTTTTTTAAGTTCAGCTGTTAAGCCATTATTAGAATTAGAAGGATAAACATGTGTTCCAATTAATGTAAATTCGTTTTGTGTAAAAACACCATCTTGATTATAATCAATCCAAGCGCCTACAGATTCATATTTCCATCCACTTCCTATTACAACAGAAATTGGATATGATTTTCCTTTTTCTACTTTTGTTGATTGATTTGTATAATTAGAAATTCCTCCATCTTCACAAGTAGATGAATTATTGATTGAACCAAAAGTTACTTTGTGAATTGCATCATCATCATCACACATTATATCAACAGGACTACAATACGTTACTTCTTGTTGTTTTGTTACATTAACCAAATAATCTTCTACTTCTCCAAATGGCCATCTAAACTCTTCTTGTCCTTCGTCATCCCAAAAATACACATCACAAGAATAACTTGGATCTTCATCTAATCCGTCTAAAACTTTAACACGCATTCTATATTGACCATCTTCAACTGTAGACGGAATTTGGATAGACTTAGAAATAATTTTAGATTCTCCTGTTCCATAATCATCAAATACAGCACTACCAATCAAAAAATATTCGTCTGTATCAAATTTATTATTCTTATTAAAATCAATCCAAACCATTACAGTTTCTTCATAATTTCCGTCTTCTACAGTAATATCAAATTGATTTACACCACCAGATTTCAATTCAAAAGGTGTTACAGAAGTTGTATAATCATTGTAACCATTCTCAGAACAATCAGTAGCATTAAGTTGTCCATTAATATTTACATTAATTATTTTATCTCCAAACTCGCACATCAATTCTTCTGGAATACAATATTGCGCATTAGCGCAAAATCCAGAAAAACCAAAAGACAGCAAGAAAAAAGATTTTAAAAATGTAGAATTTTTCTTCATAATCATATTTATTAGTGTTAATTATTTTAAAACTACAATAATTCGTTTACAAATCATCATAAAACTATTAAGAAATTCTATTTTACTGTCCAGTAAATACTTTTAAAATCGATTTAACCATGTTGTTAAAAATACACCAACTATATTAATCAAATAAATCTACCTCTTCGCTTGTTTATTTGTTGGGATATTAATTATTCCAGAACCATCAACCAAAGATTTATTATCTTCGTTAACAACTTTCAAAACCATTTCAAAATCTTGCCAATCTATTCCTTGCAAGGTTACAAATCCCGAAGATTTATCAATCGATTTTATTTTAAATCCTTTATCAGGTAAATCTTGTGCGTCAATAATTGGATCAAAATCTAAACCAACTTCTGGTTCTGCTTTATAAGCAGAATCTTGAATAAATTTGTATCGATCCTTAAAATTTTTTGTCAACAATTCGTCTTGTTTCACATACTCATCAACACTAATTTTTCCTATCGTATCATTTATATAATCTACATATTTATTTGCAAAATCAAGTGCTACATTATAATTTGTAGTGTTTTCCTTCAAAGAATCTTTTACTTTACTTTCAACTTTTTTTTCTGTCGGATGATTTGATTCTTTTGATTGACAACTTGAAAAAATACTAAAAATAAGAATAGGAAGAATCAACTTTTTCATAAGGTTAAATTTTTAATTGTGTAACCTTCCCTCAACTAGCTACATTCAAAACTAAAGATTTCCATTGATTATTACTACAATTATCCTGTTGAAATGTTGGAAATTCTTTTGTATTCTGTTTATTGATTTTTTCATATTTCAATAAAAACTCGTGTGGAGTAAGGTATCCCAGACTCGCGTGCGGTCTTTCATTATTGTACATCCACATCCAAGCTTGAGAGAATATTTTGAATTGCTTGATTGTTGAAAACATAAAACAATCCAAAACTTCTTGTCGAAATGTTCTGTTAAAACGTTCGATCAAACTGTTTTGCGTTGGTTTACCTGGTAGAATATAGCTTAGTTCGATAGAATGCTTTCTACACCAATCTTTTAGAGCGTTTGCAATAAATTCTGGTCCATTATCAACTCTTATTCGCTCTGGTTTTCCTCTCCATTCGATTAAATTTTCAAGCTCTCTTACAACTCGCGCAGAAGGTAAACTTGTATCAACGGCGATTGCTAAAATTTCTCGGTTAAAATCATCCAAAATATTTAATGAACGCACTTTTTTACCATTCTGCAAAGCATCTTGCATAAAATCAATACTCCACGTAATGTTATGATTAATCGGGCGCAAAAGCGGCTCTTTTACACGTGTAGGCAATCGTTTTTTACGTTTATTTCTCAAATTTAAACGCATCATTTTGTAAACTCGATAAACACGTTTATGGTTCCAAGAATAATTCAATTTTCTAAACCGATGAAACGTCAACCAAAAACCCCATGTTTTGTTTAAATCTGCTAACGCAGAGAGTTCTTGAATGATTAAATCGTCCTGATTGTTACGTTTTGGACGATAATAAAACACCGATGTGCTGATACAGAACAAAATACAGGCCTGACGAAGACTGAGTTTAACCTCCTCGCGAGAGAAATCAACCAATTCACGTTTTTCGTCAGGCATTAGAGCTTTTTTTCGATAACAGTTTTTAAAACCGTGTTTTGAAGGGTTAATTCTGCAACGATCTTTTTATATTGGGCTAATTCTTTCTCCATTTCTTTCAACTGTTTGAGTTTATTAGCATCCATTCCCGAATATTTACTCTTCCATTGATAAAAAGTCGGTTGACTGATTCCGTATTCACGACAAATGTCCATAAAGGTTTTGCCTTTGTCCTGTTCAGAGATAATCTTGATGATTTGTACTTCTGAAAATTTGCTTTTTTTCATACTTCCTAATTTAAAAAATATTCTACTTTTATTCGTAGCTTTTTTTGGGGAAGATTACATAATTTATAATCTTTTTATAATTGTTTTAATTGAAATATTTAGTGTTTCATCAATCATTCCAATAAATTGTATGTATGATAAATCTATTCCTGAAATTTACGAAACGACTATTTCGCAAAAAATCGAAGAAAGGAAAAGTAAAGGAGGATCAAGTTACTATTTAGTCTATGAAGGTTGGAATAATAAAGTTCTTTCAAAAAAAATTAAAGTTGATTATAAAAAGTATTATTCAAGTTTTGAGGGTGAAAAAATAAAAATTGCTCAAAAACGAGGTAAATTTGACATACCTTGGTATTATTTTGTAAAGTAATATTACGATACATTTTATTATAAAGGAGCAGGTTATTTCAGTACTAAAATTGAAAAGAATTATCATTAATGATTAAATCTTTTTAATTTATATTATTGATATATTGTTTGTTGTATTTGAATTGAAATGGGATTCTAAATGATTTCGCAATAGAATTTCCATTTTCATCTTTTGTAGGGATAATAATCTTTTTCTTTTTATCTAAATTAGTAAGATAACGTTCAAAAGCTTCTTTCGTTATTCTTTGATTTTCAGGACTACCAAAATACTCTAAAGAAGTAAACTTCCCATTTTTATCAATTATAAATCTGATTTCAACTTTCAAATCTGCATAAAGAATTTTATCTCTACTCAGAATATAAGTAGCAGATTCAGCTAGTTCATTAACTAATTTTTCTAAAAAGCAATTCTGTAAACTCTCATTACCTTTTTTTACAAATTTTTCACATTTTGGATAAATTAGCATTGTTTCTGTTTGGTTTTCTTGCGCGAATGCAAATGAAAATATGAAAAGTAAAAAGAATGTTATTTTTTTCATGAACTGTATTTTTAGAAGTAATATAAAATCTTATTTTATCAAATTATTTATCGTCAAGCCAATCATCAATTGATCTGTGTGTGATGTTTTTTGACTTTGTAACATATAACCAGCTTCTAAACTAAAAGTTGGCGAAATAACATAACCTAAACTCAAACCTATTCGATTTCTATCAAACGTCTTATCTTTTACAGCTTGTAACAATATTTCGTCATAAGCTTTCAAATACCATGTATTTTCAATTAGTTTAGAATTATTTAGTGGAATTGTAGCTGTTAATTGATAGCGAAATCTAAACTGTGTATCATGTTCCAAAAAACGTTCTTCTACACGAAATCGGTGTGCAAAATTAAAACGTTGTAACGCATGTTTTGTATTAAATTGCTGAAATAATCTATGTTCGTGGTTATGTGCATAACCGTCAGTTTTAGAAGGTGTTCTGTTTAAAATATAAGCGTAACCAGCTAAAACAGTGTTGTTATTCTCTGTTAAGTTGTAACCAATTCCACCACGAATCAAAAGCTGATTTAATTGATCCACATCTTCGTACGAGCGATATTGAATATCGGATTGAAAACTAAAATCTTGATTAATCTTTTGGTTGATATTTAAAGCATTCCATGTTCTAAAATCACTTTCTTGTGCATGTAGATTAATTCCTGCTAAAACAATGATACTCGTTAAAAAATGTTTCATTCATCCAATTTGTACGAAAATATAAAAAGACACGAAAATGATTCGTGTCTTTTGTCAGTATATGTTAAATTTATTTTGTCGCTTCTTTTACTTTTGGCAAAACTCCTTTTCCAAAAATCTCGATAGATTTCATCATATCTAAGTGATTTGGAGCCCCAACATCCATATGTGCAGAAAAACGAGTTAAACCAAACATTTCGTGGTATTTTAAGATACGATCAATTGCTAACGTAGCATCTCCAACAACCAGATGTCCTTTTGTAGAACGTCCATAATCAAATTGTGGTTTTGTATATTTTGGCCATCCTCTGCTTGCCCCAATTCTATCCATTTGAGCACCATAAATTGGGAAATACTCTTCGGCTACTTTTTCACTGTCATTTCCAAAGAATGAATGCATATGAACCCCAATTTGCATATTATTTATGTCGTGTCCATTTTCGAGATAAACTTGTTTATAAATATCAAATAAGAAGTTAAAATCAGCTGGATTTCCACCAATAATTGCAAAAATAATAGGTAAACCTAATGTTGCAGCTCGTACAATCGATGATTTTGTTCCACCAACTGCAATCCAAATTGGTAATTTTTCTTGAACAGGTTTAGGATATACACTTTGATTGATAATCGGCATTCTATAATTTCCACGCCAATTAATCACTTCATTTTCGTTTAACGTTAAAAGCAAACGAAGCTTTTCGTCAAAAAGTGTATCATAATCATTCAAATCATAACCAAAAAGAGGAAAAGATTCGATAAAAGAACCACGTCCTGCCATGATTTCTGCTCGTCCGTTTGATAAATTATCGACAGTCGAAAAATCTTGAAATAACTTTACAGGATCAGTAGAACTAATTACCGAAACGGCGCTTCCCAACTTAATATTTTTGGTTACTGTAGACAAAGCTGCCAAAATAATTTCTGGCGAAGAAACTGCATAATCAGGACGGTGATGTTCTCCAATTCCGAAGAAATCTAATCCTACTTCGTCCATTAATTTTACTTCCTCTATAATCTCAGCCATACGTTGTTGAGGAGTTTGCGTATAACCAGTTTTTGGATCAATGTGTAGATCACCAAACATTCCTATTCCTAATTCCATACTATTTTAGATTTAGTCAAATTTACGCATAGAAATTTTGATTTAAATTGATGTAGGGTAGGAAAGAAAAAGAGTTCTTCCAAATCTAAATTGAAAGAACTCTTTTTATATTTTTTAACTGGATTCTATCCATGTATTGCTTCTTTATTTCCATAAGATTGAATCAAATTTCCTTCAAAATCTAACCATTCTTTCCAACGTTTATCAACATCAACATCAGTCGATAATTTTCGTGCAAAATTTAAGAAAGTGGTATAATGATTTGCTTCCGAAACCATCAAATCGTAATAGAATGTTGCTAATTCTTCGTCGTTTATATTTTGAGATAATACTCTAAAACGTTCGCAACTTCTTGCTTCAATCATCGCTGCAAATAACAGACGATCAATAAAAGCCATATTACGAGAACCATCTTTTTTACAAAATTTCATCAATTGACCAACATAATCATCTTTTCGCTCGCGACCTAATTTATAACCGCGACGTTCGATAATTTCCACAACCATTTTAAAATGTTGCATTTCTTCTATTGCGATATCAGACATTTCCTGAATAAATTCGTCATGTTCAGAATTATATGCAATCATTGTTATCGCATTTGTCGCTGCTTTTTGTTCGCACCAAGCATGATCTGTTAAAATTTCTTCTAAATTTCTTTCCGCAATATCAGCCCAACGCGGGTCTGTTAAAAGTTTTAATCCAAGCATTTTCAAAAATTCTTAAAGCTCAAATTTACGAAATTATATTGTGTAAAATGGCACGTCAAGATTCTTATCATTTTTTCAAGAATCGAGTAATTTCATAAATTGAACACAATTTTATTAGATGATTTTTTCTCAATCATTTCAATCATTACATCTGATGCGTGTTTAAAAGTTGGAGCTTGCTCTGTTAAACTTGCAGCATTTTTTTTGTTTACTTTAAAGACCAAATCTTTTTCAGTTGTAAACAATAACGCATTTGTAAAGGGATTTTTGATGTATGAACTCAAAATTAGAAAAGTTTGTTCGATGCTATGAAATTGCTCAACTTCTTCAGTTTTATAACGAAAAGTGAAAGCAAAATTGTATGTATTATCTTCCAAAAAATGCAAACGAACGAAAATATTCTTAAGATCAGTATCTCCAATAGTTTTAGCCATTGTAAGTTTAGCAAAAGTTCCTTCTTTGATACTTGATTTTACTTCTTCGTAAAACTCAGCAAATACAGCTTGATAAGACATTTTATATAATTTTAGCTTGCAAATTTACATTAAAATAAACCAAATTATTTGTTTAATATTTATTCTTCCTAGAAATAGACAGAAAGTGTAATTTTGTTGGATGAAAAAACTTTTAATCATTGGTCAAGTTTGGCCAGAACCAACTTCTTCGGCAGCAGGAACTCGAATGATTCAGTTAATTGATTGTTTCAAAAAACTTGATGTAGAGATTACTTTTGCTTGTGCAGCTTCAAAATCAGATTTTAGTTTTGATTTGATTTCGAAAGGTGTAAAAGAAGTTGATATTCAATTAAATGATGAAAGTTTTGATGTTTTTGTTCGTGAACTTAAACCAGAACTTGTTGTTTTTGATCGTTTTATGATTGAGGAACAATATGGTTGGCGTGTATCAAAAGAATGTTCAAATGCATTGAAAATTTTGGATACAGAAGATCTACATTTTCTTCGAAATGCACGACAAGAAGCAAGTAAAAAAGGAATTGAATTTACTGCTGAATTATTATTTTCTGATTTAGCTAAACGAGAAATAGCTTCAATTTTACGTTGCGATTTATCGTTGATGATTTCGAAAAAAGAGATTGAGATTCTTCAAAAACAATTCAAAATTGATGAAAACCTTTTGTATTATCTTCCTTTTTTAGAAGCTGAAATCACTGAAGAGAAAATAAAATATTGGAAAAGTTTCGAAGAAAGAAAACATTTTATGTTTATAGGAAATTTTATTCATGAGCCTAATTTTAATTGTATTCAAACTTTAAAGAAAGAGATTTGGCCAATTTTGAGAAAGAAACTCCCAAAAGCCGAATTGCATATTTATGGCGCTTATGCGACGCAAAAAGTTTTGCAATTAAATAATTCGTCTGAACGATTTTTTATAAAAGGTAGAGCAGAAAACGCGCAAGAAACTATGTCAAATTACAAAATTTTGTTAGCTCCTATAAATTTTGGCGCTGGTGTAAAAGGAAAGTTTGTAGATGCGATGCAAACAGGAACTCCTTCGGTTACGACAACGATTGGTGCAGAAGCAATGAAAAATAATTTCGCTTGGAATGGTTTTGTAGAAGATGATTTTGAAGTTTTTGTAGAGAAAGCAGTTTTACTTTACAATAATGAGAATGAGTGGAAAATTGCACAACAAAACGGAATTAAAATTCTGAATGAAAATTACAATAAAAATAAATTTGAAGCTGATTTTTTAGCTGCAATTAAATCAATTGAAGAGAATTTAACTTTGCATCGAAATCAGAATTTTATTGGTCAAATTTTACAACATCATACCAATCAAAGTACAAAATATATGTCTCTTTGGATAGAACAGAAAAATAAAAACCTTCCGAAATAGGAAGGTTTTTTGTTTATTTTAATTTGAAACTATTAACAATAGAGACAAAATCACTTTTCATGAGTTCTTGATTTTCGAAACTACAATATTGTAAAATTTGATACACAAATTCTTTGGTTTCTATAACTGTTTGTAAGAAATAAATATGACCAGATTCTGGTTCGTTTGTTTCGAATTCAGAATAAGCGAAATTAAATCCTTGTTCGTAAGAAACGTATGGTTTTTTTATGTATTTAAACCCGTTTTGTGTAGTATAAGGCTCGATTGAATTTAATGTATAATCAATCATATCAAGTTTTGTATCACTTAATTTTAATTCATCTTTGTGTTCGAAGATTAAAAAACCGTACGAATTTGGTTTTGGAGCAACACTTTCAAATTGAATAGCGGCATAATCATTTATACCAATTGTACGTTGAAAATCTTTTGGAATCGTTAATACAAACGATTCTGCTCCACGTATTTTTTGTTGAGCAAACAGGGTTGAGCAAAAGAGTAAGGCACAAATGTATACTATATTTTTCATGAATAGAGTTTGAATGAACTAAGACGAAAATAGCCTTGGTGTTCCAAGGCTATAACGTTATTTCTAAATAAAAATTGTTTATTTCATTGAGCAAGAATTATTTCCTGATTGACATGGAGAAATTCCTTCTACGATTTTTACTCCTTCAACCTCTTTTATTTTACCAAAACCTCCGGCAACATCAATTAAATTTTCATAACCACGAGCGCGTAAGATAGAAGTGAAAATCATCGAACGATATCCACCAGCACAATGTACTAAATAGGTTTCTTCAGGATCTATTAATTTCATTGATTCGTTAATGAAATCTAAAGGAGCAGTAATTGCACCTTCTACATGAGCAGTTTCAAATTCACCTGGTTTACGAACATCTAAAACTTTTAATTCTGTTTCGTCAACCAATTCTGCAAATTCCTCAGGAGAAACAGAAACAATTTCATCAAAATCTTTTTCAGCATCAAGCCAAGCTTGGAAACCATTGTTCAAAAATCCAATCACATTATCGTACCCAACACGTGCTAAACGTGTTACAGTTTCTTCTTCTGCACCAACTTCTGCAATTAATAAAATAGGTTGTTTGATATCTGTAATTAAAGTACCAACCCAAGGAGCAAAACCTCCTTTGATACCTATATTAATCGAGTTTGGGATAAATCCTGCTGCGAAAGTTTGTGGATCACGTACATCTAAAATTAAAGCATTTGTATCTTCAGCAACTTGAATAAATTCGTCAGGAGATAAAGCTTTATTTGCACGCTCTTTCACAACATCCAAAGATTCTACTCCCAATTTATTCATCATTACATTTTCTGGAAAATAGAATGGAGGAGGCATTAAACCTGAAGTTAGCTCAGTGATAAATTCCTCTTTTGTCATATTAGCATTCAACGCGTAGTTTACATTTTTTTGATTTCCTAAAGAGTCAAAAGTTTCTTTGCTCATATTTTTTCCACATGCAGAACCCGCTCCGTGTGCAGGATATACAATGATGTCATCAGCCAAAGGCATAATTTTGTTACGTAACGAATCAAACAAATAACCTGCTAATTTTTCTTGCGTTAAATCTGTATTTAATTTTTGTGCTAAATCTGGACGACCAACATCACCAATAAATAAAGTGTCACCTGTAAAAATTGCGTAATCTTTTCCGTTTTCATCCTTCAATAAATATGTCGTACTTTCCATTGTATGACCAGGTGTATGCAAAGCTGTGATGGTAATATTTCCTAAAGCAAAAACTTCTCCATCAGTGGCGATATGTGCATCAAAATTTGTTTCAGCAGTTGGACCGTAAACGATTGTTGCACCTGTTTTTTGTGCTAAATCGACATGTCCAGAAACGAAATCTGCATGGAAATGCGTTTCAAAAATATATTTAATTTTTGCGTTATCTTTTGTTGCCTGATCGATGTAAGATTGTGTTTCTCTCAAAGGATCAATAATAGCAACTTCGCCATTGCTTTCTATATAATAAGCACCTTGTGCAAGACATCCGGTGTAAATTTGTTCAATTTTCATAAGAATGAATTTAGTGTGTAAAAATACAAATAATTAAAATTAGAATTTTCCGCAAAAGGACGAATTCTGATACTTTTCTTCTATTTAAAATCAAATAAGATTGATAGTTATAGTTAAAACTATGAATGAAATCATAGGTTATTTCGACATCTTTTTTAAATTGATAAACAATTCACTTCCTGCTCGTGGAGGAATCGAATTATAACAATTTTCCATCACCTTGAAATCAAAATAATCGTTAAAATAAGTTTGATATTCAGCTATTTCTCCACCAAAAGGAGGTGTATCATTGCCAAATTCTCGGTTAAATAAAACACCAACTAACTTTCCGTTTTCAGCTAGTAATTGATTCATTTTGATACTGTATTGTGAACGTAATTTAGGATCTAAAGCACAGAAAAAAGTTTGTTCTAAAATCAAATCAAATTGATCTTCCAACTCAAAAAAATCTTTGTGTAGAACTTTAATATGAGGATTATCTTTAAACTTATCTTTGATTTTTTCGACTACAATTTCAGCAATATCAATTAGTGTTATGTTTGTAAAACCTTTCTCCAAAAGATATTCTGCTTCGTAAGCATTTCCACAACCAGGAATCAAAATTCTGATATTTTTATCTTCTAATTGGTCAATATATTCTTTTAACGGAGTAGAAGGAGCTTTAAGATCCCAGCCCGTTTCATTATTGTTGTATTTATTGTTCCAAAAATTTTCGTTGAATTCCATATTATAAATTATTGAATTATAAATTCTTCAATGAACATGAATATAGCCATTAAGATAATGAATATAGCAAATGTTCGTTTTAAAAATTGTACAGGTAAAAACTTGTTAATGTATGTTCCTACAAGAATTCCGACCATTGAAATTCCAATGAAAATACTTAAAAATCCCCAATCAATTTTAATGTGTAAAGCATCTCCAATAAAAAATCCGATTAATGAATTGATTGCGATAATAACCAATGAAGTTGCTGAAGCTTTTTTCATGTCTAATTTTGCAACCATCATTAATGCAGGAACAATTAAAAAACCTCCACCAGCACCAACCATACCTGTTAATCCTCCGATTAAAAATCCTTGAATTAATAAGATTGGATTAAGTTTATCATTTTTCTGAATGCTTTCTACTTCTTTTTTACCTTTTAGCATAGACATTGCTGCAAAAAGCATAAGTACAGCAAATAATCCGAACATTGCCATTCGACGAGTGACTATAAAATCACCTATATGAAATAAATTACTTGGTAAAGCAGGAATTAAGAAAGCACGAACCAATGTGATTCCAATTACTGCTGGAAAACCAAATTGGGTAACGACTTTCCAATCGACCATTTTTTGAGTAGCTTGCTTTATTCCTCCAATCAATCCTGTAGATCCAACGATACATAATGAATAAGCAGTTGCAATTTTTTCGTCGAAATGAAAAATATACGCTAAGATAGGAACTGCTAATATAGATCCCCCACCACCAAGAACTCCCATAATAAGTCCAATGAAAAAAGCACCTACAAAACCAAAAAACTCTATAAAATCCATTTTTTTCTCTCGATTTTTACAAATCTATAGCAAATAGAACAACATTTACTATAGGTATATTATGAAATAATGTTGTAAATTAATACAAATGCCTACTAAATCAATAGACATGTATTATTTTACTTTTTTAAATTATTATGCAAATTTGGTGTAACATTTTCAAAAAAACTGCTACTAATGTTACATAAGCATAATAGATAAAAAACTTAAAAACTACTAAATGAAGAAAATTTTTATGTCTATGTTATTTGCGGGATCAGCTTTATTTGGTCAGCAAATAAAATTTGATGAGTATACTCTTCCAAATGGATTACACGTAATCCTTCATCAAGACAGTTCTGCTCCAGTGATTACAACTGGCGTAATGTATCATGTAGGATCAAAAGACGAACAAGTTGGTAAAACAGGCTTTGCACACTTTTTTGAGCATTTATTATTCGAAGGAACAGAGAATATCAAAAGAGGAGAATGGTTCAAAATCGTTTCTTCTAACGGAGGTTCTAACAATGCAAATACAACGACAGATAGAACGTATTACTACGAAACATTTCCATCAAATAATTTAGAATTAGGTTTATGGATGGAATCTGATCGTTTACGTCAGCCAATTATTAATCAGATTGGTGTTGATACACAGAAAGAAGTTGTGAAAGAGGAAAAACGTTCTCGTTTAGACAATCAACCTTATGGTAAATTTTCTTACGGAGAAGCAGTTAATCCTCACGTTTTCAAAAAACATCCTTACCGTTGGAGTGTAATTGGTTCCTTTGAAGATTTGAGCAATGCTAAATTAGACGATTTCAAACACTTTAGTCAAACATATTATGTTCCAAATAATGCTGTTTTAGTTGTTGCTGGAGATTTTAATAAAGAGGAAGCGAAGAAATTAATCGAGAAATATTTTGGTGTAATTCCAAGAGGAAAAGAAGTTGTAAAAACGGTGATCAAAGAAGATCCTATTACTTCTGAAATTCGTGCAACAGAATATGATTCTAATATTCAAATTCCTTTATTAGCAATCAATTATCGTACACCAGATAACAAATCGAAAGATGCGTATGCGTTAGAAATGTTATCAAGTTATTTAACAGGAGGAAAATCGTCTGTTTTATATAAAAAATATGTTGATGAGAAGAAAGAAGCTTTACAAATTTTTGCTTTCAATCGTCAAATGGAAGACTATGGAATTTATTCAATCGGAATTTTACCACAAGGAGAAGTGCCTTTTGATAAGTTAGAAAATGAGTTACAACAAGATATAGAAAAGGTACAAACAAATTTAATTTCAGAAGAAGATTACCAAAAAATCTTGAATGGAATTGAAAATAGTTTTGTGGCTTCAAAATCAGGTGTTCAAAATATAGCGCACGCTTTGGCAGATGCTTATATGTTGGGTGGAGATACAAATAAAATCAACGAAGAATTAAAAATCTATCAATCGGTTTCGAGAGAAGATATCAGAAACGTTGCGAAAAAGTATCTAAACAAAAACCAACGTGTAATTATACACTATTTACCAGAATCTAAAAAAGCTGCAAAATAAAAAACGACTCAATTATGAAAACAAAGATATTATCTCTTGCGATTGCTTTTATGGCAGTTAGCTTAAGTGCTCAAGTTAATATTCCTATGCCAAAACCAGGTCCTGCGCCGACGGTTAATCTAGGAAAATCAAACGAGTTTAAATTAAAAAATGGATTAACAGTTATAGTTGTAGAAAATCACAAATTACCACGTGTTTCTGCGACTTTAACAATAGATAATCCTCCGTTCGCTTTAGGTGCTAAAAAAGGTGCAGAATCTTTATTGAGCGAAATGTTAGGAACAGGAACAACAACAAAATCGAAAGACGAATTTAATAAAAGAATTGAGTTTTTAGGTGCTCGTGTTAATTTTTGGGAAGAAGGAGCTTCAGCAAGTTCTTTAACGAAATACTTCAACGAAATATTTGGTTACATGGCAGATGGCGCTATGAATCCTAATTTCACAGAAAAAGAATTTGCTGATGTAAAAAAACGTTATATCGAAGGTTTAAAATCAAATGAAAAATCTGTAGAAAGTGCTGCTTCTCGTGTTTCTAATATTTTAGTTTATGGAAAAAACAATCCATTTTCTGAATTTGATACTCCAGAGCAAATCGAGAAAATCACCTTACAAGATGTGAAGGATTACTACAATGCCTACTACAAACCAAATAATGCTTATTTAATTGTTGTTGGAGATATCTCTACAAAAGATGTAAAAGCATTAGCAGAGAAAAACTTTAATACTTGGCAAACAGGAAAATTAAATATTCCTGCTTTTCCAAAAGTAGATGAAGTAACAAAAACAGAATTGAACGCGATTAATATGCCGAATGCAGTTCAATCTGTAGTTTCAGTTTCGTATCCAGTTCAATTAACAAAGAAAGATCCTGATTATTATGCAGCTTTGATTGCTTCTTCTATCTTGGGTGGAGATTTCAATTCGAAACTAAACATGAATCTTCGTGAAGCACATGGTTGGACATACGGAGCGCGTGGAGGAGTTTCTGATTCTCGCTACATTGGGCGTTTCAATACAAATGCGACAGTTCGTAATGAAGTAACGGATTCTGCTATCGTAGAAACGATGAAAGAAATAAAAGGAATGACGGTAAATAAAATCGACCAAAAAATGTTGGACGATGTAAAAGCGAAATTCTTAGGAAACTTTATTTTGACATTAGAAAGCCCTTCGACAGTAGCGAATCAAGCTTTAACGAAAAAAACAAATCAATTATCGGATAACTTTTATGCAGATTATATCAAAAATATAAATGCAGTAACAGTTGATGATGTTTTGCGTGTTTCTAAAAAATATTTCCGTCCAGATCAAGCAAAGATAAATGTTACAGGAAAATTAGAACAAATTGCACCAGCTTTAGAGAAATTAGGTTATCCAGTAAATTACTATGATTCGTATGGTAATAAAACGGAAAAACCAACATCTGGAGCAAAAACGACAACTGTTACTGTTGCTCAAATTACAGATAATTATCTAAAAGCAATTGGTGGAGCAGATAAAGCAAAAGCTATAAAGTCATTGGTTCAGAAAGGAAAAATTGAGACAATGGGAATGAGTGGTGATTATATTGTAAAAGCATCAACACCAAATAAAATTGCAACGTCATTTACGATTATGGGAATGACGATTAAACAAGTTTTTGATGGACAAAATGGTTATATGTCGCAAGCTGGTCAGAAAATGGATCTTCCTGCTGAAATGAAAGCTTCGTTAAAGAAAACAAATCCATTGTTTTTTGCTTTATCAGAAGGGTATAAAACAGCTAAAGTAGAAGGTATTGTTTCTGAAGATGGAGTAGACTATTATAAAGTTTCTGCACCAGAAATTTCACGTACAGATTATTATGATGTTAAAACAGGTTTATTAAAGAAGACAGAAGAGATTCAAAAAACACCTCAAGGTGATGTAATTGTAAGTACAAAAATCAAAAATTACAAAGTTTATGAAGGAGTACAACTTCCTATTGAAACAATTTCAGAATCAGGACCACAAATCATCAAAATAGTTATAGACACTGTAGAAGTGAACAAAAACGTAACTGAAGCTGATTTTAAATAGAAACCATTCTTTTAAATATTTTTCAAATTAAAAGGTAATCCTGTTATGGGATTACCTTTTTTAGTGGATTTTAATGATTAAATTTTACTATATGAATAATAATCTTTTGAAGCAAAATAGTATCAAGTAGTATAACTTAAATAAATAAAAGAAAAAAGCTCATCGTATGATGAGCTTTTTTCGTTCTTTAATGAATAATAATTATTCTATTTTATTTTTTACATGGTAAACCTTGTTTTGTAAGTACCAAGCTGCTGTTGACAATAGGAGCATACCAACTGCTGTTGCAGGTACCCAGAATGGAATTGGAATTGGATCTCCTGCTGCGTATGAGTGTAATCCAGATAAGTAATAGTTAACACCGAAATACGTCATAATAACAGTCCAAACAGCCCACATAGCTGCAACATTAAAAGCAAATTTTCCTCTTAGTCCAGGAACTAAACGCATGTGTAAAACCACTGCATAAACAATTACAGAAACGAAAGCCCATGTTTCTTTTGGATCCCATGACCAATAACGCCCCCAAGATTCATTTGCCCACATGCCACCTAAGAATGTACCGACAGTAAGTAGGTAAATTCCGATTGTTAGAGACATTTCAGAAACATAAGTCATTTCTTTCAAAGAAATTTCAATCTTTTTGTTTGGTTTAATCATCATGATAATTAAAGAGAAAACTCCCAAAATAGCACTTAAACCAAAGAAGCCATAAGATGATACAATAATTGCAACGTGTACAATTAACCAATACGATTTAAGAACTGGTACTAATGGTGTAATCTGAGGATCTAACATAGAACCTCCATGTGCAAATCCCATCATAATTACAGCAACCATAGCTCCTGTTGTTGGAATAAAAGCATTTCGGTTTTTGTATAATAACATTCCAGCTAAAACACTTATCCAAGAAATAAATACAATTGCTTCGTATCCGTTTGACCAAGGAGCATGTCCTGTTAAATACCAGCGAACGCCAAGTCCAATTGCCTGTATTATGAATATTACAACTAATAAACCTAAACAAATGTTGATGATTCGATGTAGAGCTTTACTTTCTGAGAATAGTTGTATGAAAGATAATATCATTAAAACACCGCCTACCATACAATAAGCAACCATCACCCAAAAGAAAACATTGTATTTATTATATAAAACTTCTATTTCTACTTTAGTTGGAGAGGGTACTACATTTTTTCCCCATTTATGTTGGTAGTCATCGATATATTTTACAGCATTATCTGCAGGTGTCCAATCTCCATTTTCAAGACCTTTTGAAACCATATTAAAGTAGACACTAACTAATCCAAGTGCCATTGTATCAATTTCTACTGGATTTTCTTGTGTTTGATATATCCAAGAAGTCCAACGTTCTGATGGATCATTTTGAACAGGAATAATTTTTAATTGATACCCTTTTGCCGTTTGATCTAAAATATTGAAACGTTCTGTTACCTTAATAACTTCTTCATCAAATTTTGTACGCTCAGATGGTTTTCTTGAAAAAGCTTCATTGTAAGCTTTATCTAATTTGAAACGAGTTGTTTTAGGATCAATCAAATTCATTAAAGAAGTGTAACCTTCTTCATTTGCACTTGTAATTTTCTTTAAACGATCTCCACCTTTTTCACCCACTTCAATCATTGGCGCATTTACCCAATAAGCAGGATCTAATTGTAAAGAAATAAACCATTTATCAGCAGATAAACCATGAAATTTATCTTTTTTATAAACTTTACGAAGAATCTCTAAAGAGTGCGTATTAACAGGTTTTATACGTCCCTCGATATCTTGAATAAGCAAATGTCCAAACTTTTCGGCATGTTCGTCAGGAATTTTAATACCTTTTGCCAATTCGTCTCCATCAGCCATTTTCGTAGAAAAACTTCCGATATGCTCTGATGAATGTACATTTCCTTTTTCAGAATCTGTAGTGATTTTTTGATGAGATGATTTATTACCATCTGTCGTGGTAGGGTTTTGCGCAAAAGCGAATCCCGACAATAAAAATAATGGAAGTAAAATATTTAATTTCTTTGTATGTAAACCTTTCAATAAAGAGTTCAACTGTAAGAAACGAGTTCCTTTCCAGAACAATGAAACAAACATTCCTCCAAATAATAAGAAATAACCTAAATAAGTAATATTAGTTCCCCACCAATCTTGGTTTACAGATAAAATTGTTCCGTCCTCTGTTGGGAAATAACTCGATTGGAAGAAACGATAACCTTTATAATCCATTACATTGTTCATATAAATATGATGTTTTGTTTCTTTTCCTTCATCAATAACTGTAATATTAGATTCGAAAGAAGATGGATTAGTAGAACCAGGATAACGATCTAAAATAAAATCATCTAAACGAATACTAAACGGAACTTTCTCCATTTTAGAACCATATCCTAACGAAATATTCATTCCATCAATTTGTACATCTGCCGTATAATTTGTTGTACCTTTTCCTCCAACAATTGTTACTGTATCGCGTTTGTCGCCAACAATAACTTCAGCTCTAATTGCACCAGGAAGAAGTTTTTCTTCTGCTTTAAATTTAGAACCTTGTCTATATAAAACCTCACCTTTAAAAGCAGGATTTGGAACCACAAATTGCGCTCCGTTTATTGTGTATAACGAACGAAGTTTAAGTGGAGTAGGAATATTAAATTCGACTTTACCAGCTCCTTCTTGCAATTTTTGCATGTCTGTAATTTGTCCAACTTGTTGTCCAGCCATTTGCACATATTCTCCTTCGAAAGGTGATTTAATTACTAAATTTTCCCCTTCTCCAGTAATTTGTACTGCACCATCTTGTGGTCTATTATAAGCGACAAGCGTTCCGTTGACACTTTTAATTTCACCGTTACGAATAAAAACCGAGTTACGTCCTGTTTGTCCAACTGTAACAATTTCTAAAACGTTAATTCCATCTTTTCTTCTTACAATTGTATCCAATGCATGAGGAACAAAATCAAATGTACGTAGTTTGATCACTTTATCTTTGAATTGATATTCACCTTCAAATTGTCTGTAGAACAACGAGCTTGTACTATCTTTTCGGTCAAAATACGTCATGTTGTATTGATGGTTGTCGTACGCCAAACGTTGTGTACCGTCATCAACCATCATTTTAAAATATGACTTGTAAGAGGTGATTTCGTTACTTGTACCTCCTTCTGGAATAGGCATTTCACCCTCAAAACTAATGTAGCGAGTAATTCCTCCTCCAATAAAAATAAACAAAAATGCTAAGTGGAAAACTAACAAAGGCAATTTTTCCTTTGACCATAATTTGTATCGCTTGATGTTCATTAAGAACAAAACGATTAACCAAATCATTAAAACCTCAAACCACTTTGCCTCGTAAATAACAGCTTTTGCAGTAGCCGTATCGTAGTCATTTTCAATGAAAGTGGCATACCCCATAGCGACTGCATATATAAACAGCAAGACCGTCATGGTTCTGGTAGAAAATAGATATTTTTCTAATTTACTCATTACTTATAATTGATTTACAAAAATAGTCGAGTTTATCTGATAAAGCATTAAAACTTAAATGATTTTTATTAGAATCAATGAGTTAATAGAATGTTAAATAAGTGCTTATGTAAATAGGTTTAATTAATTGATATTTATATAATTAAATAAGATTTTATTTAGAATGCTATTTTATTTGAAAAAGATTTATTAAGAAAATATTTAGAAATTTTAAAAATAGAGCTTAAAAGGAACAACTTTTGTTAATGCTTTTTTACCAATATAAATTAATATGAAAAAAGCAATTCAATTTTTATTTGCTGGAGTTTTTGTCTTGACTTTAGCAAGTTGCAATAACAGTAAAGCTGTTGCATACCAAAAAGATAATGGTACTGGAGGATATACCGAAGAGAAAGTGAATAATGACACCTACATCATTACTTTTGATGGTAATGAGTATAATAAAAAAGATAAGACTTTTGATTATGCTTTACTAAGAGCAGCAGAAGTTGGTCAACGAAATAATTTTGATTATTTTGCTGTATTGAGTACTGTAAATGATAAAATTTTAGAAAAAAGTAATAGTCACACAAAATTAGATACGAATGATACTTGGTTGAAAGTACAATATTTTAAAAACAATAAACCATTAAAATATCAAACCGTTTATGAACCAAATGTTGTGATAAAAGATTTACGCAAAAAATATAAAATGAAATAATTGGAAAGCCACTTTAATTAGAGTGGCTTTTTATTTTCGTAATAAATTAACATTTTCGATGACACAATGTGGCGTTTTATCTTCTCAACTTTGTGACATGTTCGCATTAATAGATTGTAATAATTTTTATGCCAGTTGTCATCGTGTTTTTCAACCGAAGCTGCTTCATCAGCCAATTGTAGTATTGTCTAACAATGATGGTTGTGTTATATCGCGTTCTGCAGAAGCTAAATTGTTAGGAATACCAATGGGTGCACCTGCGCATCAATTTCAGCATATTTTTGACCAAAAAAATATTCAAGTTTTTTCGTCAAATTATCAATTATATGCAGATATGAGTAACCGTGTAATGTCTATATTGTCGTTGTATTCACCAGATCAAGAAATTTATTCAATTGACGAATGTTTTCTAAAATTAAACGGTTTTGATCGGTTTAATTTAACTACTTATGGACAAGAAATAAAATCGAAAATTTATCAATTTACCAAATTACCTGTTTGTGTCGGAATAGCACCAACAAAATCTTTGGCAAAAGTAGCGAATCATATCGCGAAAAAGTTTTCCGAAACTCATCAAGGTGTTTATGTAATTAAAACCCAAGAACAAATTCATAAAGCTTTAAAATGGTTAAAAATAGAAGATGTTTGGGGAATTGGCAGAAGAATGTCTCGACGTTTGAGGTTGATAGGCGTTAATAAAGCGTTAGATTTTGTACAATTGAAAGATGATTTTATTCGAAAAGAATTTTCGATTGTTGGTTTACGCTTAAAAAAAGATTTATTAGGAGAAGCTGTTTTAGATTTAGAAACTATTTCGGCGAAAAAAAGTATTGCAACAACACGAAGTTTCGAAGAATATACCAACGATTTTGAATATGTAAAAGAGCGCGTTTCTACTTTCGCGGTTTCATGTGCAGAGAAACTTCGTAAGCAGAAATCGTCCTGCAATTTGATTACAGTATTTATACAGACCAATAATTTTGATAAGAATAAACCTCAATACTATCGTTCAATCTCATTTCATTTGCCTTACGAATCTCATTCGAGTATCACTTTGTCTAAGTTCGCAATAAAAGCTTTTGAACAAATTTATAAAGAAGGATATGAGTATAAAAAGGCTGGAGTAGTGGTTTCTGGAATAACTTCTTCAGATCAAAAACAATTATCACTTTTTGAAGAAGAAAATCAACATCATCCAAATTTAATGAAAGCGATAGATAGGATGAATAAAAAATTTGGAGCATCAAAAATAAAGTTGGCTTCGCAAGATTTAAATAAAACGTGGAAAATGCGTCAGAAAAAATTGTCTCCTTGCTATACAACGAAGTGGAACGATTTATTGGTTGTTTATTAAAAAATAGAAAATGAAACAAGACATAAAAATGATAGATAAGGAGTTGACTATTTTTGAGATAAATACCGAAGGTCAAAAATATTATATTCCAAATTTTGGTCAAGTAAATGCAGGTTTTCCTTCTCCTGCAGAGGATTTTGTAGATGATAAAATAAGTTTAGACGAACGTTATTTGACACATCCCGAATCTACTTTTTTAATTGTTGTTGGAGGCGATTCGATGTATCCAATTTATCAAAAAAATGATGTTTTGGTGATACGCACAGATCTAATTCCGTTACATAACGATGATATCATTGTCTCAGTAAATAATGACGATTATACCTTGAAGCGTTTTGATAAAATAAACAATAAATTAGTTGCACTTAACGCGAACTATAAAAATTGTGTGCAAATAGAAGAAGGAGATGAGGTAATTATTTTAGGTGTTGTTGGTGTATTAATAAGAGAAAAAAGTAATCGAATTTAACCTTTATTGTAACTTTTTTATAAAACATGCATCTTTATAGAAAAGATACGAATATGAAGAAGTTTATTTTATTATGTTTTGCTGTAATGCTAACTCAATCTTGTATTACAATTTCAACTGTTTCGGATATATCAACTAATAATGCATCAAAATATTTGAGTATTGATGGAATTTACAAAACAGAAGGAACAACATATTCTGCAACTAAAATTATAAGAAGAAATAACAATCAAATTGTTTTAGATTTCTCAAAATTACAAGGAGAAGTTTATTATTTCTTAAAAACAAATCAGGATATAGAATTTGAAGTTGAGTATGAAGTAAAACAAAAAAATGGATTGTTAGATTTTACAATAACTGATCAAATCGGAAATGAATTAATTCAAATCGGAAGTGTTTCGAAAGGAAAAACCAGTAAAAAAGAATCCGTTCACTTAGAATCTTATAAAAGTTATAAAATCAATTTTAACGGAGATCAGTTTAAAGGAAAGGTTACAGTTTTACTGAATAATAGATAACATCAAAAAGCGCTAGAAACTTTGTTTCTAGCGCTTTTTGATGTTATTGATAAGCTCCAATTGTAGGAGTTGTTCCTCGTGGTTGTCCATTATAATCTAAAGGATATTGTTGTGCAAAACTTACTTTACCTTTATTTTTTGCTGGCGAATCTTTTTTCAGCCACAATTTATTTAAATTATAATCAGTATTTTCAAACATCGGATTTAATGTAATACTTGCTAAGAAATTTGGAGCAGTCATTACATTTAATGTTGATGTATCTGCATTATGAATAATATTGGTATCAAATAAATAATTGAAAGCTGCACCATCTTTTTTATCCAATAAAATCGCATTTGGTGTACGTTCGTTATAGAAAATACAATTTCCAAAAGTAGCTTTTGTTAAAGCTGAAACATTTTTATCATTGTTTTCGTTACTTAAGAAAAGTGAATAAGCTGGTCCTGCAGCTGTCGCAAAATTAAAATAATTAGCAAATGTTGAATGATAAAATTCGTACGATCCACCATATTCTATTGCTAAAGTTGCTAAATTACTATTGTTCATTACTAAATTATAACCTGTAATCGTCGCATTTGTAGCTAAAATACCATACGATTGATTATTGACAATCTTCGCATTACTAATATCTAATTTTGCATTGTTAACATGTAAACCTGTATCTGCACCAATAATTTTTGCATAATTAATTTTTGACGTACTATTTGGCGCTAATTCTATTTTATTCCACTGATCAGGAATTGAGTCATATTTATTATCATGACGAGCCGAACGGAATTTTACTTCTTCATTCAAAGCACCATTAACAGTTAATTTTGCATTGTTAGCAATCGTTAAACTTGCGCCTTTCTTGAAATAAATTTTCGAACCTTTATCAATTGTCAAATCACTTGTAACCGTCAAATTTCCATCAATTACTTGCGCTTCATTCACATTCCAATTTGCAGTAGAAATCGTAGCATCTTTCGGATGAATTTTAGCTTTTTCTATCCACGATAATAATTTAATCTTTTTTGAGGAATTAGTTGTCTCGAAATTGATTTCGTCATCATAAAGCGGATTCAACGGAGCTTCCTTTGCGTTAACTTCAACAAAAATAAATAAACTATCTTTTTTTCGGATTGGCACATTTTCAAAACTTGTACCTGCTTTTCCATCTACATTAATATTAAAAAAAGATTGATTTCCACGTGTCAAATAAATTCTTGGAATAACACGATCATCATTTTCTGGATTATATATTTTTAAGAGATAAGTTTCTGATTTCGAGAAATTATATACGGTGTCTACAGAAACGGTATCTTTGCTGTAACGCAAATCTGAACTAATTGGATCATAGTCAAAATCGTCACGACAAGATTGAAAACCAATCAAAGAAGCGATACCCAGTCCAGCGACAAATGTTTTTACATTCATAGAATTAATGATTCATTGATAATAGATAAACAGCAAATGCAATGATTTATTGTTTATTGTACAAAGATAAAAATTAGAATTTTGTGAAGATATTATGCGAAAAATATTTGTACAAATTACTAAAATGTTTATATTTGCACCACGAAAAATGCACAAGAAGTGCAAGTTTAATTTTAAGAAGCCCATTACACTCGAAATTAAATTTGCTTAACGTATTGTTTAAGATGTTGTTATCAATAAATTTGATTACAACATTTTCAAAATAATATTATCTTTGCATACCAATAAAGTTAACAAAGAAGATTAAAAAAATGAAAAAAGATATCCACCCAACAAATTACCGTTTGGTAGCATTCAAAGATATGTCTAACGAAGATGTATTCATCACAAAATCTTGTGCAGATACTAAAGATACATTAGTTGTTGACGGAGTAGAGTACCCATTAATCAAAATGGAGATTTCTTCTACATCTCACCCATTTTACACAGGTAAATCTAAATTAGTTGATACTGCAGGACGTATCGACAAATTCAGAAGCAAATATGCTAAAAAAGGATAAGAATAGGAAACTATTTCAAATCATTAAAATATATCAAAAACCTACAAGAATTTCTTGTAGGTTTTTTTAGTTTAATCAGGTTTTAATCATAAATTTGTAACGTTGTATAACACAAAAAAATAATTAACTCACATGTCATTATTCGACAATACACAGTTTGCTTTCGAATCTAAATCAGATAAAGATTTAAAGAAAGCGTATTACCTATACAAGTTAATCGGAAGCCCCGCATTGACACGTTTTGGAACAAAGTTTTTTAATTTACCATTTGCAGTAGATTTACCATTCGTAAAACCTGCTATTCGCGAAACGATCTACAAACAGTTCGTAGGAGGTGAAACAGCAGAGCAAGGTGTGGTTGTGGCAAATGAATTATTTAAATACCACGTAAGTTCTATTTTAGATTATTCTATCGAAGGATTAACAGAAGAAAAACAATTTGACGAAGTTCGCGATGTAATGTTACACTTAGTTGATTTGGCAAAATCTAATCCATCAATTCCTTTTGTAGTTTTTAAACCAACAGCATTTGGACGAATCGAATTATTTGAAAAAGTAGGAAAAAAGCAAACGTTAACTGCTGAAGAAGAAAAATCTTGGGCAAATATTCGTCAACGCTTTGAAGCTGTTTGTCAAAAAGGATTTGATTTAGATGTTAATATCATGATTGATGCAGAGGAAACTTGGATGCAAGGTTCTGCAGATGATTTGACTGACGAAATGATGGTGAAATACAACACAAAACGTGCATTGGTTTGGAATACATTGCAAATGTATCGTCATGATCGTTTAGCATATCTAAAGGAAATGTATGCAAAAGCTGAGCGCGAAGGTTATTTCTTAGGTTTTAAAATTGTACGTGGAGCATATATGGAAAAAGAGCGTGCGCGTGCGCAAGCCGAAGGATATCCATCTCCAATTCAACCAAACAAAGAAGCGTCTGATAGAGATTATAACTTAGCGTTAGAATTTATTACAGCACATCATGAACGTTTTGGCTTATTCGCAGGTTCTCATAATGAAGAAAGTTGCGAATTGTTGATTAAATTAATGAACGAAAACGGAATTGAGAAAAATAATCCAAATTTCTGGTTTGGACAATTATTCGGAATGAGTGATAATATTTCTTTTAACTTAGCGCATTTAGGATACAATATTGCAAAATATTTACCTTACGGACCAATCAAAGAAGTAATGCCTTATTTGGTTCGTCGTGCACAAGAAAATACATCTGTTGCAGGACAAACAGGACGTGAATTATCGTTAATTGAAAAAGAATTAGAGCGTCGTAAAAAATCGAAATAATCAGAATTTTATATAAAGCAGAAATCCACTCAATTTGAGTGGATTTTTTAATTAATTATTATTTTTTTTGATTTTAATTTTTCCTTTATGCTCGTGATACATCATACACATTGCTTTGTCTTCAAGTTCTTTGCATGTTTTTTCAAAATCATAAATAACACTTACAGTTTCACCTTCTTTTTTATCTGAAAGTATTTCAGCATTACAAACCAAATAATCATCTTTATCATCAATACGAATGTAAGTTCCTGTACAATCTCTTACAATTGTTCCAGTAAATAAACGATCGTGTTTTATAGCTGTGCTACAAGAGGATAGGGTTAGGGTAAAGAGAGTTGTTAATGCGAAAAGTAGTTTCATATTTTGAAATATTATTTATCATAAATATAGAACTTTTTACAAGGATAATGATAAAATATTTTGACGTTTTAAATCTTTATTTAAATAGTTAACTCCTTCCTGTTTTCCATTAATTATTCTTTTTATTTTATCAAATTCTTTTAGTTGTTCATTTGATAAATTACCTTTTTCTTTAACAATGGTTGAATAACTTAAGAAAGTTAAATAGCCGATAACAGGTTTACTTTTGTCAGAATTTTCAGCAATATGTTTTTCAAGTTTCTTTAAAGATTCAAGATTTTTCACATCAAATTCAAAATTAGGTTTTGTCAGATTTTTTCTAAAATCTTCGCCATGAATTGGAATTACGCTTAAAACTTTCATTGAGTCAATTTCGACATTCACATAATCTGGTAATTTAGAAACAGCGTTGATGTGATACATCGAGTCTAATCGTTCTGTTTGAGTTTTGATTGCGGCATTTTCAATTTCAAGATTACTTTTTTCAACAACTTTCTCTTTTTGATTACAAGAAAAAAGTATAAAACTTGAGGTTAAGATTAATAAGAAGATAGTTTTCATTCGATTGATTTTTATAAATATACGTTTTTTTGATTGATGAAAATCAAAAATTTTTTTCATTAAAATTTAGAATTACTATCATCATCGAATTTTGTAAAGTGGTCACTTGATGAATCACTTTTGGCGGAATAATATATTCGTCAAATTCTTTTAGATTGATGATTTCAATTTTCGAGTCAATTTCTATTTCACCTTTCAACATCAAAATTTTTGCATTTACAGGCAATTGATGATCAATTAATTTCAAACCTTTTTTTAGTCCAAAAGCAACTACGCGAGTATCATTATTTCTGAAAATGATTTTAATAATTGGTTTTTCTGATTTCGAAATTTGATCTAAAATAGCATGTAACATAATGATAGTTTTTGAATTCTCTTAAAATTAGTATTAATTCTTTAAACTATCTGAAAATGAAACATTAATAATTTGTGAAAGTTTATGCTCTGGCAATCTTAAATTCTGAGAAAAAAAATCCTTAACTTGCCCTTTTAATCGTATAAAATGAACATAACTTATTTTGCCGAAATTATTTTACCACTTTCATTAAATGGAACATTTACGTATCATCTTTCTGAAATTGATTTACAGCAAATTAAAGTTGGTCAACGTGTTTCCGTACCTTTCGGAACACAAAAATTATATACGGGTGTTGTGCATTCTATTCATCAAAATGCGCCAGAATTATACAAGACAAAGGCGATTCATGCTTTTTTGGATGACGAACCTTTGGTAACGCAAACGCAAATAAAATTTTGGGAATGGATGGCAAATTATTACATGTGTTCGTTGGGTGATGTTTTTCGAAATGCTTTTCCTTCTGCTTTAAAATTAGAATCTCAAACTTTTGTTCGATTAATTAATCCAAATTACGAAACAATTGAAGAGTTAAATGATTACGAGTTTTTAGTTTTTGAAGCGTTAAAACTTAGAGAAATCATTTCGGTTGAAGAAGCGGCTCTTATTGTAGATGAAAAATCTGCTATTCCAACACTGAAATTATTAATTGATAAAGGAATTATTCGTTTGGATGAAAAATTGAACGAAAAATATACACCAAAAATTGATAATTATATCAGATTACATCCAGATTTAAAAGGAAATGAAACGGCTTTTATCGAAATTCTGAATCAATTAAATAAAGCACCAAAACAGCGTGAAACTTTATTACAATTAATTACGTTAGAAACACAGTTACAAGATAAACCACTTAAAGTTGCTGATTTTGTAAAACAAGGTGCAACGAATGCGGTTCTAAAATCTTTGGCAGAGAAAGGGGCTGTAGAAATTTATCAACATCAAACTTCTCGAGTAGACGGAGAAGAGAAAGATGTAACTGAAATTTTTGAATTGACCTTAAAGCAAACTGAGGCTCTAAATCAAATCAAAGAAGATTTTAAAGATAAATCAACAGTTCTATTACATGGCGTAACATCAAGTGGTAAAACAGAAATTTATCTGAAATTTATGGAACAAGTGATCGCAAAAGGAAACAAAATCTTGTATTTATTACCAGAAATTTCTGTCACTACGCAAATTGTTCATCGCATCAAAAAGCATTTTGGAGAAAGAGTAGGAGTCTATCATTCAAAATTCAATCAAAATGAACGTGTTGAATTATGGCAAAAAACTTTGAACGGAGATTTCGATATTATTATTGGTCCCAGAACAGCACTTTATTTACCTTTTGATAATTTAGGAATGATTATCGTGGACGAGGAGCACGAATCGTCTTATAAACAAATGGATGTAAAACCATTTTTTCATGCACGCGATATGGCAATGTTGCTTGGAGGCATGATGAATGCAAAGGTTTTGTTGGGTTCTGCGACACCTTCGGCAGAAAGTTATTTTAATGCAAAACAAAATAAATATGGTTATGTCGAATTAACAGAACGTTTTGGAAATATCAGTTTGCCGCAAATTAATTTAGTTGACTTAAAAAAAGCACAAAAAGAAAAAGAAATTACAGAAGATATTTCGCATACACTTCGAGACGAAATTTTTGAACAATTACATCAAAAAAAGCAAGTCATATTGTTTCAGAATCGTCGTGGATATGCGCCAATTATGGAGTGTAATACGTGCGGCCATACGCCCGAATGTCCAAATTGTGATGTGAGTTTGACGTATCATAAATTCTCTAATCAACTAAAATGTCATTATTGTGGTTATGCGCAAGCAAAGCCTTTGCGATGCCCAAGTTGTGGTTCGCATGAATTGAATACGAAAGGAATCGGAACTGAGCAGATAGAGCAACAAGTTCAAACGATTTTTCCTGAAGCAAAAGTTCGTCGAATGGATGTCGATTCAATGCGTGGCAAATTTGCATACGAAAAATTAATCGAAGATTTTGAGAACAAAGAAATCGATATTTTAATTGGAACACAAATGATTACAAAAGGTTTTGATTTCGGAAATGTAAATTTTGTTGGTGTTATTCGTGCTGATTCTTTATTGAATTTTCCAGACTTTAGAGCGCACGAAAAAGCATTTCAATTACTAACGCAAGTTGCTGGTCGTGCTGGTCGTAGACAAGAACAAGGGAAAGTTTTAATTCAATCTTTTCAGCCCGAACATCAAATTTTGCAAAATGTTACGACATATAGTTATGCACCAACGATGAAAGATATTTTGTACGAACGAAAAGAGTTTTTATATCCTCCATTTGCACGATTAATTAAACTTCGTTTTAAACATAAAAATAAAGAGCGTTTAGATAAAACGGCTGCTCAATTGGTTGTTTTACTTAAATCAAGTTTTGATGCCCGTTGTTTGCTTGGACCAGAAGCGCCTTCAATAGGACGAATCAATAATTTGTATATTACAGATGTGATGATTAAAATTCGACCAAATCAATCGCCTCAAAAAGTAAAAGATTTAATTCAGTCTAAAATAGATCAATTACATACCATCGCAGCTTTTCGTTCGGTACGAATTGATGTAGATGTAGATCCGGTATAAAACAAAAAAACTCCCAAAAGTTAACTTTTGAGAGGTTTTTTGTTAAGATTCTAAACTTCTTAAATATTGTTGTTGCAACGAACGTCTTCTTCCTTTCATAAATAAGAAAAGATTTAGCATTAACATTATTCCTAAATATATAGCAAATCCACCTATTTTTGTACTTAGTCTAACAATTAAATCTTCTGTTGTTAAAATTGAAGTCATGTAAACAATTAACATGGCGAAACCAATATTCAATAGATAAAAACCTATTTTGAACAATGAATTTGTTGCTTCTGCAATATCTTTTTTTTGATGAAAAATATCGTACATAAATATTTTTCCATTTTTGAATAAAACGTTAGAAACTGCGATTGTCATTAATATTGCCACTGGTAAGTAAACCAAATAGGCAATTAGATTGTAATTTGTCATAATTTGTTGTGTTTAAGAGTTTATTTTTTTGCTTTTTCTTGCGATATAAATAATCGATAAATTAATAAAATGTAATATTCCAAGAATTAATAATATAAATCCAATTTTGTACGATACGGACGAAAACATGGTTGTGATGTTATCAATACGATTCCAATTACTGAGGTTAACAGCTGAAATTCCAAGGTTAACCAAATAATATCCAATTAATAACAGATTGTTAATAGATTGACAAACAGAATGATTATCGATTAAATTTGTTAAATAAACAAACCCAATCTTGTAAACTTTCCAACCTACAATAATGGTAATATAGAAAGTAATTGTTAGATAAATGATATATGAAATAATATTAAACATATTGTATTTTCAATAATTTTTGAAACTTTTGTTTAAAAAAAAACGAATTGATTATTTCATCAAATTCGTGATTTTTCCTACCAACCAATGTTCATCAGATTTGATGGCAAGGTCCATTATATTATTGATTTTTGTAGAAACAGAAGATAAATCCTCTAATAATTTCGCAAATTCTTTTGCGTCATCAGATTGATCATCAATATTTTTTAATGTATCTAAAAAATCAATTACCGGTTCTATTTCACGTTTTCTGCGTTCCTTTGTAATTTGTTTGAATAAATACCAAACATCTTTATCTGCAACAAAATATTCTTTACGTTCTCCTTTTATCAATTCTTTTTTCACAATTCCCCAATCCATCAAAGCACGTAAATTCATGTTTGCATTTCCTCTCGAAATCTGCAATTCTTCCATTACTTGATCGGTTGAAATTGGTTCACTATAAGTCAATAATAATGCATGAACTTGTGCCATTGTACGATTTATACCCCAGTTAACTGCAAAGGTTCCCCAAGTTTGAACAAATTTTTCTTTTGATTCTTCTAACTTCATTTTGATTATTATTTATACAAATATATAAAAATTATTAAACTTTCAAAAATTATTGAAAATTAATTAAAAAAAATATTTCATTAATAAATTGTCAGATAAATCTTAAACTAAGCTGTAACATTTTTCTAATATTTTCGACTTATCTGTTATCTTTATTGAAATTTACAACAATCTATGATATCTATTCGAGATTTAAATAAATCCTACATAATGGGAAAAAATAAACTCCATGTATTAAAAGGAATTAACCTTGAGATTGCGGAAGGAGAGTTTGTTGCGATTATGGGATCTTCGGGTTCAGGAAAATCAACTTTATTGAATATCATTGGAATGTTGGATGAGCATGATACAGGTATTTATGAATTGGACGGTGTAAGAATCGAAAAATTGAATGAAACAAAAGCCGCAAATTATCGAAACAAATTTTTAGGATTTATTTTTCAATCCTATAATTTAATTGGTTTCAAAAATGTATTGGAAAATGTGGCTTTGCCTTTGTATTATCAAAAAGTAAAACGTTCAGATCGAAATAAAATAGCACTTAGTTATTTAGAAAGAGTAGGATTGGAGCCTTGGGCTTCTCATATGCCAAACGAACTTTCGGGAGGACAAAAACAGCGTGTTGCAATTGCACGTGCTTTGGCTGCGAAACCAAAATTGTTATTAGCCGATGAGCCTACAGGAGCTTTGGATACCAAAACTTCTCAAGAGGTAATGCATTTAATTCAGGAGATTAACGACGAAGGAAAAACAATTGTAATGGTAACACATGAAGATGATATTGCGAATATGTGCAAACGAATTGTTCGATTAAAAGATGGTGTTATTGTGAGCGATGAAAAAGTAGAACAAGTAAGAGTTTAATAATTCTCATAATTCGTAAATCAAAAATTGTAATTTTAAAATATGTTTGATACAGACCGTTGGCGAGAAATATGGTCGTCCATTACAAGCAATAAATTGCGTACGGCATTGTCGGGTTTGACAATTGCATTGGCTCTTTTTGTGTTTATTACGTTGTATGGATTAGGAAATGGTTTGCAGAATGGCTTTCAACAAGAATTCTTCAAAGCCAATTCATTAAATATTTCTGTGAATGGAGGAACTACGACAGAACCTTACAATGGTTTCAAACAAGGACGTACAATAGAATTGGATGTAAAAGATTTTAATTTTATTCAACATTCTTTTCCAGATGAAATAAAATCGATTGTAAGTACAATTGCTAAAACGGATACAATTCGAAATGAAGCAAATTCAGGAAGTTATTCAATTACTGGGGTTTATCCTGCTTACGAAGGAATGATTAATGAAAAAATGACGCTTGGACGTTTTATTAATCAAAAAGATATGGATAATCAATCCAAATCAATTGTAATTGGACGTTTAGTGGCGCAAGATTTTTATCCCAATCAAATAGCAATTGGTAAATATTTGCAAATCGGTTCGAGTATGTATCAAATTGTAGGTGTTTTTGAAAGTGCAGATGGAGGAGATAATGCTGAAAGAGCTTTGTATGCACCTTTCACAACATTCAGAACGATTTATGCGACAGATAAAGTTTCATCTATTATTATAACACCAAAAGATGGAATGGCTTTGTCTGATATTTCAAAATTAGCAAATGCCATCGAATATAATCTGAAAGCTAGACACAATGTTGCACCTTCTGATTATGGTGGAGTTTGGGTGAGAAATGCAGCAGATGCTATGGAAGATACCAATCAATTTTTTGTAATCTTAACAATTATTGTATTTGTAATTGGTGGAGGAAGTTTAATTGCTGGAATTGTAAGTATAGGAAATATTATGGTATTTAGTGTAAAAGAGCGTACCAAAGAAATTGGTATTCGCAAAGCTTTGGGCGCAACACCAGCCAATGTTTTAGCACTTATTTTACAAGAAGCAATTATGATTACAATTATTTTCGGAGCGATAGGAATTGCTTTAGCAGCGCTTTTAGTCGAAAATATTGGCGATAGTTTAGAAGAATATTTTATTTATAATCCAGGCGTAGAAACCAATTCGTTGGTCATGGCTTGTATTATTTTATTTGTTGCAGGAACAGTTTCTGGATTAATTCCAGCTCTAAATGCAGCGCGTATAAAACCAATTGATGCTTTAAGAGACGAATAATGAACTTTATAAAATTTGTTTTTGACCCAGATGCTTGGAGCGAAGTCTATGCGGCTATTCGTAAAAATAAGTTACGCACTATTCTGACGATGATTGGTGTGGCGTGGGGAATGTTCTTATTTGTATTATTGTTAGGGGTTACGCGCGGTTTGCAGAATGGTTTTGACCGAAATTTAGCAGATGCCGCAACCAACTCATTATTTGTTTGGGGAGGAACAACATCAATGCCCTATCAAGGATTTCAGAAAGGACGCACAATAGAATTAAAAATGAGCGATGTTCGCCAAATACAAGCTCGTTTTCCTCAAATTTCATTATTAGCACCTCGAAATTCGAAACCCAATTCAATTTTAACCTATGGAACAAAGTATAATTTTTATACAGTGAATGGAGATTATCCAGATCAAAACAGAATGTTTGGGAAAGATATTATTCAAGGTCGTTTTATTAATGAAGATGATATCAAAACCGAATCTAAAGTTTGTGTAATTGGAATTGAAGTTGCTGAACAATTTTTTGGTAAAAATCCACATCCGCTTGGTAAAGAAATTAGGGTTAGTGATAGTTATTATACAATTGTTGGGGTTTATGATACACCTTCTTCGCCAGTAGAAAGCAAAGATCAAGTGTTTATTCCGTTTACAACGTTTCAAAAGATATACAATCAAGGAGAAACAATTCAGTATTTAAGTTTGAGTTTGCCAAATAATTATGATATTGTAGCTTTTGAGAAAGAATTAAAAACATACCTTAAACAAATTAAAAATATTGCACCCGAAGATGATCAAGGAATTGGAGGTTTCAATTTAGGTGAAATGTTGGGCAAGATTGTGAAATTTGTAAAAGGAATGCAATTTTTAGCCATTGTTGTAGGAGGAATGACGTTGTTTTCTGGTGTTATTGCGATTGCAAGTATTTTATTGATTACCGTTTCAGAGCGAACAAAAGAATTTGGAATTCGAAGAGCATTAGGAGCAATTCCTGCTCAAATTCGAGGGCAAATCTTGTTAGAATCAGTTGTTTTGACATTAATAGCTGGTCTGGGCGGAATTATTTTTGCTGCACTTTTATTAATGGTTCTCAATGAACTCATTATTCCTACAAATAAAAACATACCTTTATATAATGCATCAATCGATTTGGTAACACTATTTACGGCATTGGCTGTGATGGTGATTATGGCAACTTTTGCGGGATTAATTCCTGCTCAACGTGCAATTCAAATCAAACCAATTGATGCTTTGAGAGATGAATAACTAAAACTTAACAGATATAAAAGAATGAAAAAAATTCTAAAAATTTTGATGATTGTCATTTTTATCGGTGCTGTAATTGGTGTCATAGCTTATTTCGGTAAAAAGAATAGCCAAGACAATGAAGTTTACGAAACAACCACCCCTTTTATGGGACATGTTGAAGTGAAGGCTGTTGCGACAGGTGAAGTAAAACCATTGGAAACAATTGAAATAAAACCAAATATTTCTGGAGTCATAAAATCGATTAATGTTTCCGAAGGGCAATATGTAGAAAAAGGTCAATTAATTTGTGAATTGAAAGTTGTACCAAATGTACAATCGTTAAATGCAGCACGTCAATCTATACAGGCGGCTCAGATCACTGTTGATCAAGAACGACGTAATTTTAATAGAACATCTACTTTATATAATCAAGGCGTTTTGCCTCGAGCAGATTACGACAATGCAAATGCAACCTATAAATCGGCTTTACAACAATTAAAAGCTGCTGAAAATGATTATAAAGTTGCACAAACAGGTATTGCTCCAGGTTTAGAAGCATATGCAACAACTCGAATTTTAGCAACAACTTCGGGAATGATTTTAGATATTCCAGTTGAGGTTGGAAATATGGTGCAAGAAATCAATAATTTCTCGACAGGTACAACAATTGCTACAATGGCAGATGTTAAGAAAATGATTTTCCAAGGAAAAGTTGACGAAGCTGAGGTTGGTAAATTAAAAGAAGGAATGAAAATTAATGTATCGATTGGTGCAATTCCGAATAAAACTTTCACAGCGATTCTTGATTTTATTTCGCCTCAAGGAGTTGCAACGAATGGAGTAGTGCAGTTCGAAATTAAAGCGCCAGTTCAATTAGATTCAGATAATTTTATTCGTGCTGGATATTCTGCAAATGCTGAGGTGGTGACACAGGAAGCGAAAAATGTATTGTTAGTAAAATCTGCGCACGTTCGTTACGACGAAAACCAAAAACCGTATGTTGAGATTTTAACATCGGGTAAAGGTCAGGATGCAAAGTATGAGAAGAAATATATCACGCTTGGAATTACAGACGGTGTAAACGTACAGGTAAAAACAGGCTTGACAAAATCAGATAAGATCAAAATTTGGAATACTGATTTAGAAAAAGCCAAGAATGGTGATGGACCTCATTAATTAAAACGTATATATATAATATAGTAAGAGAATCTTTTTTTAGGTTCTCTTTTTTATTTAAAAATAATTCCGCTTTGCGCAATTTCTCCCGAGTAGCTACCTATAAAGTAGACGTTTTACTTTTCTTTTTGGGAGAAAAGTAAAACGTCTAATCATTTCTTGCGGTGAAATCATATAACGTTGAGTCATGTTGAACTCGTTTCAACATCGCATCGTAACATATATAATAAGAAAGACTATCTTGAAAGCATAGATTTGATTCGTTTTGCATCAAGAAAAAAAGAAAGTAAATATTATCTTTTTACATAAATCCCCGCAACTTTCCCTCGTAATTCAAAAATCGTCAATCAAAAATATCCATTCTCACTACTCAAAACTCACCACTCATCACTTTTATCAAAAAATATTTCACGTTATAACAGTCAGTTAGGGTTAAAATGTAAATTAATTGTAAAATGCGTTTGGAAAAACGAGAAAAGGGTGCGTATATTTGCAATCCCAATACGAAAGACGAGTAGTATTGTAGTTGACATAGTAAGACGAAAACGATCAAAAAATATTTAAAAATAAATTTTGTTAGTTTTAAAAATAAGTTTTACCTTTGCAACCGCAAATAACGAGAGTGATTGCGATGAGAAGTAAATTGACTTATTGAAATAAAAACTTTAAAATTATTTAAAATAAAATTTGGTAGTTAAGAAATAAGTTTTACCTTTGCAACCGCTTACTGCGACAGCGATGTTTAAGTAAGTTTGAAACTGAGAAGTTCATTTGAAATTATAATATATACAGAAGAAATAATAGCCGAATAATAACGAAGTCAATCCTTGAATAATGGAGCTATAGGAAATTCGAAGTTGTAAAAACAGAAGTCTTTTAGACTAAAAAAAATAATTTACAATGGAGAGTTTGATCCTGGCTCAGGATGAACGCTAGCGGGAGGCTTAACACATGCAAGCCGAGGGGTATAGTTCTTTCGGGAACTAGAGACCGGCGCACGGGTGCGTAACGCGTATGCAACTTGCCCTACTGAAAAGGATAGCCCTTCGAAAGGAGGATTAATACTTTATAATAGAGATTATGGCATCATAATTTTTTGAAAGATTTATCGCAGTAGGATAGGCATGCGTAAGATTAGTTAGTTGGTGAGGTAACGGCTCACCAAGACGATGATCTTTAGGGGGCCTGAGAGGGTGAACCCCCACACTGGTACTGAGACACGGACCAGACTCCTACGGGAGGCAGCAGTGAGGAATATTGGACAATGGGTGGAAGCCTGATCCAGCCATCCCGCGTGTAGGATGACGGCCTTATGGGTTGTAAACTACTTTTATCTGGGGATAAACCTACTCACGTGTGAGTAGCTGAAGGTACCAGAAGAATAAGCACCGGCTAACTCCGTGCCAGCAGCCGCGGTAATACGGAGGGTGCAAGCGTTATCCGGATTTATTGGGTTTAAAGGGTCCGTAGGCGGATTAATCAGTCAGTGGTGAAATCCTATCGCTTAACGATAGAACTGCCATTGATACTGTTAGTCTTGAGTAATGTTGAAGTTGCTGGAATGTGTAGTGTAGCGGTGAAATGCTTAGATATTACGCAGAACACCAATTGCGAAGGCAGGTGACTAAACATTAACTGACGCTGATGGACGAAAGCGTGGGGAGCGAACAGGATTAGATACCCTGGTAGTCCACGCCGTAAACGATGGATACTTGCTGTTGGGTTTTCGGATTCAGTGGCTAAGCGAAAGTTATAAGTATCCCACCTGGGGAGTACGTTCGCAAGAATGAAACTCAAAGGAATTGACGGGGGCCCGCACAAGCGGTGGAGCATGTGGTTTAATTCGATGATACGCGAGGAACCTTACCAAGGCTTAAATGCATAATGACGTTATTGGAAACAGTAATTTCTTCGGACAGAATGCAAGGTGCTGCATGGCTGTCGTCAGCTCGTGCCGTGAGGTGTTAGGTTAAGTCCTGCAACGAGCGCAACCCCTATCATTAGTTGCCAGCGTTTAAAGACGGGGACTCTAATGAGACTGCCGGTGCAAACCGCGAGGAAGGTGGGGACGACGTCAAGTCATCACGGCCCTTACGTCTTGGGCTACACACGTGCTACAATGGTAAGTACAGAGGGCAGCTACTTGGCAACAAGATGCGAATCTCTAAAACTTATCTCAGTTCGGATTGGAGTCTGCAACTCGACTCTATGAAGCTGGAATCGCTAGTAATCGCATATCAGCCATGATGCGGTGAATACGTTCCCGGGCCTTGTACACACCGCCCGTCAAGCCATGGAAGCTGGGGGTACCTGAAGTCGGTGACCGTAATAGGAGCTGCCTAGGGTAAAACTGGTAACTAGGGCTAAGTCGTAACAAGGTAGCCGTACCGGAAGGTGCGGCTGGAACATCTCATATTTAGAGAACGACGAATTTTCTTCTATTAGTTAGAAGATTGATTTTGATTCGGCTTTTTATTCTGTACTGTATATATAAATATAGACCACTCTTTAAGAGTATTAAAGAGTCTCATAGCTCAGCTGGTTAGAGCGCTACACTGATAATGTAGAGGTCGGCAGTTCGAGTCTGCCTGAGACTACTAAATAACATAAAGAGGGGGATTAGCTCAGCTGGCTAGAGCGCTTGCCTTGCACGCAAGAGGTCATCGGTTCGACTCCGATATTCTCCACGATTTTAATTTGAGAATTATTTAATTAGCTAATTAGCAGATTATCATATTTCCGAATTAACAGAAGAGTTCATTGACATTATTAGAAACAGATTATAAATTTATTTATAATCGCATACAATCAAAAACAAACAGATTTAGAAATAGATCAAAGTTTTATAAAGGTATACAATTAATCAAAAAACGAGTAAGATTAACATAACCGCTCAATAATATGACGGTTAAATCGAGAAAAAAGTTACAAAGGGCGTACGGCGGATGCCTAGGCTTTGAGAGGCGATGAAGGACGTGATAAGCTGCGATAAGCTTCGGGGAGTGGCACATACACATTATATCCGAAGATTTCCGAATGGGACAACCCGGCATGTTGAAGACATGTCACTCTAATTTATTAGAGAGCGAACGTTGGGAACTGAAACATCTAAGTACCAATAGGAAAAGAAATCAATTGAGATTCCGTAAGTAGTGGCGAGCGAACGCGGATTAGCCCTAAAGACTTTATAAAGATAATAGAATAACCTGGAAAGGTTAACCGTAGAGGGTGATAGTCCCGTAAATGAAATTTTTATCTAGTTGATAACGAGTAAGGCGGAACACGAGAAATTCTGTCCGAATATGGGAGGACCATCTTCCAAGGCTAAATACTCCTCAAAGACCGATAGTGAACTAGTACTGTGAAGGAAAGGTGAAAAGTATCTCGAATAGAGAGTTGAAATAGAACCTGAAACCGTACGCCTACAAGCGGTCGGAGCACGTAAGTGTGACGGCGTGCCTTTTGCATAATGAGCCTACGAGTTAATGTTGCTGGCAAGGTTAAGGACTTCAGGTCCGGAGCCGTAGCGAAAGCGAGTCTGAATAGGGCGCTTAAGTCAGTAGTATTAGACGCGAAACCTTGTGATCTACCCATGGGCAGGTTGAAGCTTTGGTAACACAAAGTGGAGGACCGAACCGGTTGACGTTGAAAAGTCTTCGGATGACCTGTGGGTAGGGGTGAAAGGCCAATCAAACTAGGAAATAGCTCGTACTCCCCGAAATGCATTTAGGTGCAGCGTTTAGTTAAGTATATTAGAGGTAGAGCTACTGATTGGATGCGGGGGCTTCACCGCCTACCAATTCCTGACAAACTCCGAATGCTAATATATGTTTCTAGGCAGTGAGGGCATGGGTGCTAAGGTCCATGTCCGAGAGGGAAAGAACCCAGACCATCAGCTAAGGTCCCCAAATATATGCTAAGTTGAGAAAACGCGGTTGGATTGCATTGACAGCTAGGATGTTAGCTTGGAAGCAGCTATTCATTTAACGAGTGCGTAACAGCTCACTAGTCGAGCGATCCGGCATGGATAATAATCGGGCATAAGCATATTACCGAAGCTATGGATTTGTACTTATGTACATCTGGTAGGGGAGCATTCTAACGGCGCAGAAGTCACCTGGTAATGGGTGGTGGAGCTTTTAGAAAAGAAAATGTAGGCATGAGTAACGATAAAATAAGTGAGAAACTTATTCGCCGTAAGACTAAGGTTTCCTCAGCTATGCTAATCAGCTGAGGGTTAGTCGGGACCTAACACGAACCCTTTGGGGGTAGTGGATGGCAAACGGGTTAATATTCCCGTACCTGCACTCAATAAAAGTGACGAATGATTGTAGGAGGTGCGTACTGACGGAATAGTACGTTGAACCTACGTAAAGTAGGGATAGTACACGAAGGTTTCGGCTGGAGTGATAATCCTCTGAACATTGTTCCAAGAAATAGCGAGATGTGCAGCCCGTACCGTAAACCGACACAGGTGGTCGAGGAGAGTATCCTAAGGCGCTCGAGCGATTCATGGTTAAGGAATTAGGCAAAATAGACCTGTAACTTCGGGAGAAAGGTCGCTGACAGCAATGTCAGCCTCAGTAAAAAGGCCCAGGCGACTGTTTATCAAAAACACAGGACTCTGCAAAATAGAAATATGACGTATAGGGTCTGACACCTGCCCGGTGCTGGAAGGTTAAGGAAGGAGCTTAGAGGTAACTCGAAGGTTTTGACTGAAGCCCCAGTAAACGGCGGCCGTAACTATAACGGTCCTAAGGTAGCGAAATTCCTTGTCGGGTAAGTTCCGACCTGCACGAATGGTGTAACGATCTGGGCACTGTCTCAACCATGATCTCGGTGAAATTGTAGTATCGGTGAAGATGCCGGTTAATCGCAACGGGACGAAAAGACCCTGTGAACCTTTACTATAGCTTTGTATTGACTTCGGGTAAATAATGTGTAGGATAGGTGGGAGACTATGAAGCAGTATCGCTAGGTATTGTGGAGTCATTGTTGAAATACCACCCTTTATTTACTTGGAGCCTAACTTCCATTTGGAAGGACAGTGCATGGTGGGTAGTTTGACTGGGGTGGTCGCCTCCAAAAGAGTAACGGAGGCTTTCAAAGGTACCCTCAGCACGCTTGGTAACCGTGCGTAGAGTGTAATGGCATAAGGGTGCTTGACTGTGAGACCTACAAGTCGATCAGGTGCGAAAGCAGGACATAGTGATCCGGTGGTTCCGTATGGAAGGGCCATCGCTCAAAGGATAAAAGGTACTCCGGGGATAACAGGCTAGTCTCCCCCAAGAGCTCACATCGACGGGGAGGTTCGGCACCTCGATGTCGGCTCGTCACATCCTGGGGCTGGAGAAGGTCCCAAGGGTTGGGCTGTTCGCCCATTAAAGTGGCACGCGAGCTGGGTTCAGAACGTCGTGAGACAGTTCGGTCTCTATCTGTTGTGATCGTTAGAAGTTTGAGCGGAGTTGACTCTAGTACGAGAGGACCGTGTTGAACAAACCTCTGGTGTATCAGTTGTGCCGCCAGGTGCACCGCTGAGTAGCTACGTTTGGAAGAGATAAGCACTGAAAGCATATAAGTGCGAAACTCGCCGCAAGATTAGACTTCTTTAAAGGGTCGTTGTAGACTACAACGTTGATAGGCTATAGATGTAAAGGCAGTGATGTCATAGTCGAGTAGTACTAATTACCCATAGACTTTTTCTTAAAAAGTAGAACGAATCAGATAAGTTGATTTCAAATCAACAAAATATTAATAAAGATTAAATACTAACATTGATTTAATCGTCATAGAGAAGGTTAGTTAATCTTATTTGGATTAAAACATGTAATACCAAAGATTGTGTGAAGGCTTTAAGCTTAATGCCTAGAGCTTCTGATAATGTCAACATATAATAGGAACTAATACCTATTTAAAAATATTAGGGTGACTATAGCTGCAGGGCTCACCTCTTCCCATTCCGAACAGAGAAGTTAAGCCTGCCTGCGCCGATGGTACTGTTACTTACGGGAGAGTAGGTCGTCGCCAGTTTTTATTAAGATCCTCAAGATTTATTTCTTGAGGATTTTTTTGTGGTTATACTTTTTTAAATGTAAAATGTAAAAAGTTGTAGTCATTCTTTAGTTTATAAAAAAATGCATCAAAAATTCATAATTCACTTAAAAAGATTTATCTTAAAAATAAAAATTTTGTATGATAAGTGAATTAATCTTGCGACAAGCTACTTTAAATGATGTAGATAGAATTTGGGAAATTTTGCAGCAAGCAATTGAGAAAAGAAAAGAAGAGGGAAGTGAGCAATGGCAAAATGGTTATCCAAATTTAGATGTAGTACAAAATGATATTTCAAATGGATTTGGGAAAATAAAGAAAATTTAATCATAGGTTATGTTGCGATTATTAACGAAATAGAACCTGCATATACTGCAATTGAAGGAAAATGATTAAATGAGGAGACTTATCTTGTTGTTCATCGTTTAGCTGTAGCTAAAAATGTAAAGATCAAAGGTTTGGGTTCTTGGACAATGGCTGAAATATAAAAAGTTGCGAAATCTAAAAATATACAGAATATAAAAGTTGATACAAATTTTGATAATATTCCAATGTTGAGAATTTTTGAAAAATTAGGCTATCATTATTGTGGTGAAGTCTATTTTGATGAAAGTCCAAGAAAAGCTTTTCAGAAAATATTTTAATTTAAATTTAACTTTTTTGATTTATTGTTTTAGTTATATTTGGCTGTAATTAAATGAAATTATGAAAAAAAATTATTTATTCTTAGCTTTAATTCTATCTCTAAATTGTTTTGGACAAACTCAGAAAAACAATTGGGTTGTTGGAACTTCTTCAACATTAGGTTTTAATTCTAGTCAATATGACTATAATAGTGATTATGGTCTAGAAACAAAAAATAAACTTAGCCAGTTTGATGTTAATGTAAACGGAGGTTATTTTGTTATTAATAATCTGGCGGTTGGTTTAGAGGTTTCTTATAGAAATTCCGTAAACACAATGGATTCATATCGTTTTGATATTACAGGGAATCCAATAAGCGATAAACAAAAAACGAAGGGAAATTCAATTTCAATGATGCCTTTTGTATCTTATTATTTTGCTAACGATTCTAAGTTTTATCCATATTTAAGTGGAGGACTAGGTTTCAATAGTTCAAAATATAAATATTATAATGATCCTTATTATGATACTAGTAAAAATGATGCTTTTATTTGGAAAGTTAAAGGAGGTGTTTCATACTTTATAACTTCTTCTGTTGCTTTAGATTTAGGCTTATCATATGATCAAGTTAAACATAAAAAGGAAGAAAATATACAAAATTCAGTCAATACATTTGGAGCAAATGTTGGTCTTAAATTATTTTTATAAACAATTTATCTAAAAAAAAGACTTACAAATTGTAAGTCTTTTTTTTAGATATTTTTAAAATAAAAAAACTCAACTTCCGAAGAAATTGAGTTTTAGTGAGGGTGAATGATGGGGCTCGAACCCACGACCTCCGGAACCACAATCCGGCGCTCTAACCAACTGAGCTACAATCACCATTTGGTATGAATTTTTCTTTTTAAACTTAAATTCTAAAAGTTTTAGGGTGAATGATGGGTCTCGAACCCACGACCTCCGGAACCACAATCCGGCGCTCTAACCAACTGAGCTACAATCACCATTTAGTATGAATTTTTCTTTTTAAACTTAAATTCTAAAAGTTTTAGGGTGAATGATGGGTCTCGAACCCACGACCTCCGGAACCACAATCCGGCGCTCTAACCAACTGAGCTACAATCACCATTTTTAGAGGAATTAACTTTAAATTAATCTCTCAATTGGACTGCAAATATAGCCTATTAATCGGTACTTGCAAATAATTTTGACAAAAAAATAAAGGTTTTTTACACCTTTATTTCTAAATTAAAGAATCTAAATTATTTACGCCAATATAACTTCTTGAAATAAATCCTTCTCCTCCTGCAGTTCCTATCAATCTTCCCAAATCATATGCTCTATATCGGATAGAATCTGTGAAATTTTTAGATGAAATAGGAGTTTGAGGCTCGTTTGAGTTTGGATCAAAGAATTGGGTTTTGTAAGCCATACATGCCTCAACTTTCTTATCTACAAAACCAGTAATATCAATCACAAAATGAGGTTCTAAAGGTAACCATTGTATATAATGAAAGTGTTTTTTTGGACGCCAAGCAGCCAAACCATTTTCTATTTTTGGTAAACCGGACAAGAAAATTGCTGTATTAACTAAATCAGAACCTTTTCCGTGATCTGGATGTCTGTCATGTGGTGCATTACTCAAAATAATATCTGGTTGATATTTTCGAATAATTTCAACAATTTTCAATTGATTTTCTTTGTCATTCAAGAAAAAACCATCAGGAATTCCAAGATTTTCTCTAACAGCAACACCTAATATATTTTTAGCATCATTTGCTTCTACACGACGTGTTTCATCAGTACCACGTGTTCCCAATTCTCCTTTTGTTAAATCGAGAATACCAACGGTTTTACCGTTTTTAATTTCTTTTGCAAGTGTACCTCCACATCCCAATTCTACATCATCCGGATGTGCTCCAATTGCAAGAATATCTAACTTCATTTACTATTTATTTAACCAATCTATTATTTCTTTTGAATCTGGTGTTACTTTTGATGGATAAGAAGCCTCTAAAGTTCCATCTTCATTAATCAAAAACTTTGTAAAATTCCATTTTACATCATTATCAGCTTTACCATTTAATGATTTTTTCGTTAAGAATTTGAAAATTTCGTTTTGATTTTTTCCAACAACATCACTTTTTGACATCAAAGGAAATGTTACACCATAATTTAATTTACAAAAGCTTGCAATTTCTTCATTATTATCAAATTCTTGACCTCCAAAATTATCTGAAGGAAATCCAACTATTACTAAACCTTGATCTTTGTATTCTTGATATAATTTCTCTAAAGCATCGTATTGAGGTGTATAACCACATTTTGAAGCCGTATTTAAAATCAAGACTTTTTTACCTTTCAAATCAGCGAAATTAAAGTCGTCATCATTGATATCTTTAAATGTATAATCGTAAATTTTTTTCACTTTTTGCGGTGTTTTTGTAGTTTGATGAATTGTTTGCTTTTTAGAAACAGATTTTTTAGTTTCTTGTGCATTACAAGCTATAAATAGCCCTAAAAATCCGATGAATAAGTATTTCATTGCGTATTATTTTAAACAAATTTAAATAATTTGAATGAAATAAAGAGTTAAAGTGTTTTTAAAATCGAAATACGATGAATAGATTATTTGAGATTGTAAATTTTACAAATTCATAAAAAACGTTTTGTTTTTTTATGAATCGCAAATATTTCTTCTTTTAATACAAAAATAACAACCTTATTTGAGGATAAATATTACCTTTAGTTCAAAATAAAAATAATGACTTTTTCTTTACGAAAAACTCTAGGAAACCTGAAAAATTAAATGACAAGTAAAATAATTGGTGTAGGAAACTACATTCCCTCTGAAACTATCACAAATATCTTTTTTGAAAAACATCAGTTTCTAGATGAAAAAGGAATCACATTAAAACAAAACAATACTATAATTGCCGAAAAGCTAAAAGAAATTACAGGAATTGAAGAAAGACGCTACGCAAGTAAAAATCAAGTTACATCTGATTTAGGTTTTATTGCTGCTAAGGAAGCGATAGAAAACTCTGGTATAGATCCAGAAACGTTAGATTATATCATTTTTGCGCATAATTTTGGAGATGTTGTATCTGATACAATCCAATCAGATATGGTGCCGAGTCTTGCTTCACGTGTTAAGCATTTGTTGCAAATAAAAAATAATTATTGTGTTGCTTATGATGTACTTTTTGGTTGTCCTGGTTGGATAGAAGGTGTAATACAAGCAAATGCGTTTATTAAATCTGGAATTGCAAAACGTTGTTTGGTAATTGGTGCAGAAACATTATCTCGTGTGGTTGATATACATGATAGAGATAGTATGATTTATGCAGATGGTGCTGGTGCAGCTATTTTAGAAATAAATAATGAGGATGACGAAGGAATAAAATCGCATCTTTCAGCATCCTTTACATTGAATGAAAAGGATTATTTATTTTTTGGAAAATCGTATAATACCGAAAGTTGTCCAAATGTAAAGTATATCAAAATGATTGGGCGAAAAATTTATGAATTTGCGTTGTCCAATGTTCCAGAAGCCATGAAAAAATGTTATGATGAAAGTGGATATACGATTGACAAATTGAATAAAATTATTATTCATCAAGCAAATGAAAAAATGGATGAAGCGATTGTAAAACGATTTTTTCAGTTATATGATAAACCCGTTCCTGATCATATTATGCCGATGGTTATTGAGAAATTAGGAAATAGTAGCGTCGCGACAATTCCTACTTTATTAACGATGATTATGAACGACGAATTGGCTTCGCATGAAATAAACAAAGGAGATGTTGTATTATTTGCTTCGGTTGGTGCTGGAATGAATGTGAACGCAATTGTCTATAAATTCTAAAATTATTAAATTAAAAATATCAAAAAAGCTCATCATACGATGAGCTTTTTTGATTATAATTTATTGAAATTAGTTTTTGATTAATTTCTTTGTAACAGTTCCGTTTGTAGTATCAAATTTTAAAATGTAAATACCTTTTGGTAAATTTTCAGTAGAAACACTTCCTTTTTGACCATCAAATTTTACAGTTTTAGTTGAAACAACTCTTCCTGTCATATCGACAATATCAACTTTGATATCATTTTTGATTGACTTATCTACAATGTAAACGATATCTTTTGCAGGATTTGGATACATTTGGAAAGTAGATTCTTTGATATTAGATGTTGATAATTTACATTCTAATACATCAACAGGAGGCATGTCAAATGCTTCAGTACCATCTGTTCTACTATTAGAGCTTCCTTGTTTAGCACTGTAACCTAAACCACGATTAGCAAAAGATTCCCAAATTTCACATTTGTTTGCTCCGTCGTTTAATTGTTCGTCAGCTTTTAAGATAGCGTCACGTCCATCAACAAATCCAGGAGAACAAGGCTGTAATTTAAGTCCAGTCATTACCAATTGCATAGCCATATTATTACCTGCTTTACCATTGTATAAATCTGGTGAGAAACCATATTTGTTAATCATTTTCCAGTTTAAATCCCATAACATAGAAGCCCACACATATCCAGTGTTATGAGGAGAATCTCCATTTCCATATGTTCTCAAGAATCCATATCTAGCAGGGTTTACCGTCATGTCTGTAGAGTAAGGTGTTGCTCTAATTCCAGCACCATCTGGTTTTTGGCTTGTCGCAAAAGTACCAATCCCTCTTTTAGTTGTACTTGTATCTGATGGTAATTGAGTAATCATTAATCCAAAGAAATCTGACCAACCTTCTCCCATTTGTTCAAGGTTACTTAAACAATTTGCATTTGTAATAGGACCTGTTAAACGATTAGAAATTCCATGCCCATATTCGTGTGCGATAATTCCGTTATCTAAACTTCCGTCCATATAAGAATCTTCACCTTTAACTAAAGAACCATTAACAGCTGTTTTATTTTCTAATTCTTTTATAATAGCATCACCATCAGCTTTGCTAATAGAAATTACAGGAATTGTAATTGTAGCATCGTCACCAGACATATTGATCATTCCATCAACATTATTAACAATGATAGCTGCTTTTGCCCCTGCGTTTTGTGCATTTTTGGCTTTTATAACAAAAGAACAATCTCCACGATAAATAATTGCTATTTTATCATTTACTTCAGCTGTATTTGTAATGGTTCCACAACCATCGTAAGGTGTACCTGTTGTTTCACTTTTTAAAAGTAAAGTTAGATCTTTTGTTAATGCAGTAGAAGTTAAAGCGCCACCCCATGTAGGAATTGTAGCTTGATATCCACCTGCTATATTGGCTGGGCTATTAATAATTAATGGTTCTGGTGTTTTACTCCATAAATACATTGCCATACGAGGAGATCTTCCATCAGCAGGTGTAGCGAATGTTGCATTATTAATATATCCAAGAGAAACTCCAGTTTGAGCTAAAGCAACAACGTCATCATTTCCAGTACCTCCTTTGTCAAAGTTTACTTTTTGGAAATTTCCATTAGCTTCTGTAAATCCATAATTGTAAAAAATATCATGCATCATATTGTTCATGTAGAACAAATTTGTTGTTGCAGCCTCCCAATTTGTATAAGGATGGTTTGATAAATTAATTGGAAAATCAAAGTTTAAAGCATCTCCACCATCTGCATAATCAGTATCCTTTAATGTAACTGTGTTAGCTACAGAGTTATACGTCTGATAACCTTTTGAATCATGATCTCGTACAGCTCTTACATTATTTCCTTCAGTTCTAGTTTTTACAGTACCATCTACTGTATTGTGCCAACCATTAGGAGAAGCAATAACGTTAGAGATAGAAGTATCAGCAAAAGATCTTCCTCCACGGTTAGGAGCTTCTACTGGTAATTGATACACATTGTATTGAGGAGATGCTGTTGTGTTAACATCTGCATATAACCAATCCCAATCAGCTTTATTAAAGGTTGCTAAATTCTCGTTATGAAAAGCACCGTGATCAAACCCACAACTTAATGTATTATTGTGTTTTGCAAGAATAGATCCATTCATTGCATCTACAACTACATGAATAATATCGTTTTGATTCTCTTTTACCAATTGATAACTAAACGCATAACTTAAAATAGCTTGGTTTTGATCATTTATATAGTAAACAAGTTCAGAAGCATCATCTTTTGAAAAATATACGCCGTTTTGTTTAATATCCGAATCAGAAAAAGCCTTTAATCCCTCTGTTTGAGCTACTTTATTTAAAGCGTCATTTAAACTAAGAGAAGGAGAAATGTTAGCATTTTTTAAAGATATATTAAAGTTCTCTGAAGAGGTTTTGGAGATAACTTGTTTATTCTTGATTATATAAGTTGAGTAACTGTTATAAATCGGAATACCTTGAAAAGTTCTTTGAGTATAAACTCGTTGTGTGGCATTGTCATTAATTGTTTGAGCAAATTTATACTCAATGTTGCTTGTTGTTGCTTTCGTTTCATAATTGTCTACAATTTGCTCTGCCGTTTGGGCATGCGCAGACATAGACAAAACAAACGCAGAGAATAACAGCGTTAAATTTTTCTTCATTTCAATATTGTGTTAATTATTCACTAAATTAATAATTACATTTTGAAGAAAAAAGTTGTATTTATAAAATAAATGTGATTAAATTATACGCGTATCAAAAAAATAAACCAATCGTCATTAAATAGCAAAAGATTATTGCTTAATCAATTACTTTATTTCTTATTCGAAATATAGTGTTGTGCAACAGTTACCTATGTTAGCTGTAGTTATTTTTCGTATATAAAATCAACAATTGAAGATATTTTTGTACCACTATGTTCATCATTTAAAGCAGAATATACTTGGTTAAGTAATCTAGAATCTATTGTATGTCCAAAATTTTCTAAACTTTTGGCTCGTGATTCAATTTTAGCCTTAAACTCCTCTAGTAAAGCATTTCGGTATTCATTTAATTGTAATGTTTTCTTTTTATACAATGAGTAATAACGTTTTCTTAAATTTTCATAATCTCTTTTCCAATCTTCAGCAGATTTTTCAATTGTAAAGAATTTATAATCTTTATATTCTATTTCCTCTATGTCTTCAAATGTTCCCCAAAATTCTTCGTAGTCGCTTATTTCTCCTTCCCAAATGTTTATCTTGTTTTTGTCTTTCTGTAAAAACATTTCTTCTCCTGAATACCTATGTAATTTCCAATATAAATCGGTAAGTTTTTGGTCGCAAAAAACCTGAACAACTTCGTAATGATTTTTCGGTTCAATAACATCTTTTATTACATTGTTATCATTCCAATTCGGCGTGTCACCGAAATAGAATAAGATAGAATTATTATCTCCAAGATTAACTTTTTGAAGTATATTCAAACTATTGAGGATATTTTGACTTTTCATAATTACAGCTAACGGTTCGGGGCTTGGCGCACGTGGCGGAAATTGAAGCGAAAAGTTTCAATTTAGCGACACTGTAAACAAAAGCCAATTAATTGAATAAATTTAAGAAAAAAGTCAATATAATTGGCTTTTTGCGGATTAGAAAGCCTAAACTTCAATTTTAGCCTTAAACCGCCATTGCGCCAAACGCCTGTTAGTAGCAGTTTATTCATTAAATCCTGCATCGACAAGTCTATGCTTAATAAATTCAGAGTTCTCAATTTTAGAATTAGTTTTATTAACTAATCGAAAAACTTGTTCAATAATAAAAATTAGTTCAAAAAAACTAATATTATTAAAATCATTTTTCTTTAGGTTTAAAGAAAGATTGTCAAAAGAAAATATTGAGTTTGAACTATTGAGTTCAATTGAAAAATCTTCTCGAGTGTGAACACCAATATTATGCATTGTATTTCTTAAAGCGAGAAAAAAATAATATGTTTTGATTTCATCCTCATTAAGTAAATTATTGAATTTTGGGCATTTATTTTTAGTGAATAAATTATTGAAAGTTTCTTTGATTGGAGTTACATTAATTTTGTTTGATTCATTTTCATAATGCATAGAGATTTGTCTGAAATGATTTTCAACAACAATCGAAAAATTGATAAAAAATGCTTCTTTGGAATATACTATAAAATTATTTTGAAAAATTTCTAAATCTTCAGTTTGGATTTGGTCAGATATATTTTTTTTACAATAATCTTTGTCAAGTAAATTAAAAGATAACTTAATTGAAAATATAAAATTTTGAATTGTTTGACATATATAATGATTAGTTATACTTCTTATGTGATCTTCATTTTCAAAGTTTTCAAACTCCAAGCAATAATCATTAAGCGTTTCTAGTTTTTTTATTTCGTCTAGTAATTTATTCATATGAATGTTTTGGAATTTTCGTTTTTCTAAATTGCTACTAACGGTTGACGGATTTGCGACAGTAAAAAATATAGCAACGAAGTTGCGTGTATTTTTTATTTAGCAAATTCGATGATGTACGCAGTTCGGAGCGATAGCGATGAAATGTGTACATTATCGGATGTAATCCGTCAACCGATGTGACGCGATTCGTAGCATAGCGGAGAATTGCGTCACATCATTATTTTTCACGAAACTACTATAGCTTTTGTTTCGTAAAAAATCACCTATATATGCATTTCGTAAAATTAAAATCAAATATAATTATATTTCTGTAAATTAATTATTTATATGAAAAATTTTCTTGTATCACGAAGTTTTTTTATCCAGAATGTAATAATAGATGCATGGATAGCGAAACAACGTATTTTTCATCATTTTATATTTATAGCTTCTTTTTTCTTCGACTCATCTTCGTGTTTTGTTCGACAATTGTTCGAGAAAAGGTGCATTTTTAGGGAGGTTTGTCGAACAATCCTCGAAGCATCCTCGAACGATGGTCGAACAAAGCCAAAATCGACTAAAAATGTGTTCTTACTCTAACTATGATGAATAGTGGTTTTGCTGCGAATTTATTTTTACTTATAACTATAATTGTGTAAAAAGCAACTGGACAAACATGGACAAATGTGGACAAATGTGGACAAACGTGGACAATTTCGGACACAAAAAGTTGATTTTGTAAAATCTATGCTTTTGCGTGTTAACTTCGTGATTATTAACACTTAAAAAAGAATTGTCATGGCACAAATCAAAAAAGGAATTTTAGGCGGTTTCTCAGGTAAAGTAGGGACTGTAGTAGGCGTAAACTGGCGTGGAAAGGACATTATTCGCAGTTTACCAAAGGCAACCAAAAGGGTGCCGACTAATCGGCAGCTTTTGCAACGATTAAAATTTAAGAAGGTGATTAACTTTTTGCAACCAATTCGTCCCGTTCTCAATCTGTATTTTGGGAATAAAACGGGAACACTTTCGCGCTATAACGTGGCGATGTCGTACACCATTAGCAATGCTGTAGAATTGGTAAACGACTTACCGGTTCTTATAATGGAGCGCGTGTTGGTATCTAAAGGCGACTTGGTTGGTTTTTTACAACTTTCGATAGATGCTTCTGGAGGAGGTGTTTTTCAAATGAATTGGGAAAATAATTCTGGTCAAGGGAATGCGAAAACTACTGATATCGTGAACCTTGTTTGTTATTGCGAAGAATTGAATACGTATGAAGTGATGCAAGGTTTAGAAACACGTTCGGGTTTGATGGTTGATATTTCGTTACCAAATTACTATACCGGCAAAAAAGTTAATTTTTGGGCATTTCTCAATAGAGAAAATAGTGTAATGGCGAGTACCAGTGTTTATCTTGGTGAGCATACGGTGGTGTAGGTGGTGTTTTTTGTCAAGCTGAATGACAACAACCATAGTTTCGAGAAGTTTTAACCACATAGAACCATTGTTTTTGGGTGATAAATAGGAGATTGACAATAGTATTCATCGTTGATGAAGATAGGTTGTATCAACACTTATTTCCGAATTATTTCATCTATTTCTATGTGTCTATGTGGTTGTTTAAATAAGGTTTAACCAAAGAATAGAAGTTGAATGATGATGATGTGATTGATAGATCAGTAGGTAAAACTATATAATATAATGAAATATAAGAATAACATTACGTTTTCGATACAAATCCTTTTTTAGCTAACGAAAAATATCAAACAAATGATTGGAGTGTTTTTTATTTCAAAACCGATACAAAATATTAATTCCTTATTTTTTTGTACCTTTGCATTATAATTGATTTACAAGCTTCTTTTATTTGCTTTTCTGTACAAATTTCGCTTCAGTTTATGCGTTTCAGCTACTAAATTTTATTATCACTATTTATTTGTTTTAAAATAATTTTTCTTCCATTGATCAAAAAATCTTATCTGATGATTTGAGTTGGAATAATCTAATTTTTATAACTGAATTAGTTACATAGATTATAAAATTTTAAGAAAAGTTAATAAACTAATGAACATATAGAGATTAGTTTTTTAGTAAGATAGCAATGTAAACCAATGTTAAATTCAAAAAACATAAAAATATAAATATGGCAGATTCGTATTCTAAAAAAGAGAATATTAAGAAAAAAGAAAAGAAAAGAGAAGAAAAACGTCTTCAAAGAGAAGAAAGAAAAACGAATAACAACAAAGGAAAATCATTAGAAGATATGATTGCTTATGTTGACATCAATGGTAATTTAACAGACGTTCCTCCACATTTACAAAATAGAGAAGAGGATTTGTTGAGCCGTCAAGAAAATCCAAATGAAGTAGTTGATCCTGCTAAAGTTTTTTCAGGAACAATTAACTCTATGAATGAAAAAGGTTTTGGATTCATTACAGAAGATAAATCGAACGATAGTATCTTTTTTCACCAAAGTCAGTTGAAACAAGAAGTGAAAAAGTACGACAAAGTTACCTATAAGAAAGAGGTTTCTGAAAAAGGTTTCAGAGCAATCGAAATTAATAAAAAGTAATTCTAAGTTATTTTAAACTTAAAGCACCGGAAGGACATTGAGAAACTTGTTTCTTAATTTCTTCGCTGGTTGCGTTTTCAGCTTTAATCCATGGTTTTTCTTTTGGATGGTAAACTTTAGGTAACATTTTAGTACAAATACCTGCGTGTTGACATAATTCTGGTTTCCAAATTATAGTAACTTCTCCGTTTGTGTATTCGTGTTGACTCATTTTGATGAATTTTAATCTATTGAAATTACTTAAAATTCTTCAATATTCAACGTTAAAATTATTTTGGTGCCTTTTTGTTGTTGACTCTCAATCATCATATGAATAGCAGACATTTTAGCTAATTGGTTCGCAATATTTAATCCCAATCCCGAGCCAGAAATGTGCATCGTAGAATCGTTTTTTACTCTAAAAAAGCGTTCTTTTACAAATTTTAAATCCTCTTCGTTCATTCCAATTCCATTATCTTCAATAGTTAGTTGATAAACGTTATGGTTGATCATTGATGATATTATTATTTCACCTTTTAAGTTTGAATATTTAATTGCATTCGATAAAATATTATCAATAATAATCTCAAAAAACTCTTGATAATTATCGATTTCATATGGTTGAATTTCGTTTGATACAACATTAATCTGTTTTTCTTGTAATAAAACATCAAAACGTTCGATAGATTTCAAAACTTCAGATCTGATTTCAAAGAGAGATGTTTTTAACTCTAAACTATTATTTTCGACACGCGAAAGCAATAAAAATTGTTCAACCAAACGATCCAAACGATTGACTTGTTTCAACGTATAATCAATTTTTTCGTTGTACTGATCTACTGTTCGTTCGCGTCGAATCAAAATTTCTAATGTTCCTTTTATGATTGCTAATGGGGTACGTAATTCGTGTGATGCATCGGCAGAAAACTGTTTTGCCTTAACGATTTGAAATTCCAATCGGTCTAATAAGGAATTGAGTGTAGTAGAAAGTTGAAATAATTCGTCTTTATTTTTAGGTAATTGAATGCGCTCTGAAAGATTATTTTCGGTGATTGATTGTGCTGTATGTATTACATTAAACACTGGTTTTATAGATTTTGCAGCAATAAAACGTGCTACAATAAATGTTAAAATAATGGAAATAGGAAAAATAATTAACAATGCAGTTTTTAAATAATCTAATGCCAATTGGTTATGTTTTGTAGAAACACCAACTACTAAATAGCCTACTACTTCGCCATGATGAATTAATTTTGCTTGTGATATTAATAAACGTATATGATTGTATTCTGTATAAAAAGGCTTTTTTTCTGGTTCTTCATTGTTCCAATCCAATTGATTTTGAACCATATTGGGCGAGCTTTCAATCAGTTTAAAGTTTTTATCGTAAATCGATATAAAAACAGGATTTAATGCGATATCTGTATGTTCTACTTCTTCCCACTCACGCTCTTGTACAAAATTTTTCAATGTAGGTTCGTGTAAAACATAATCTACATGGCTGTTAATTTCTTCTTCTAAGGTTTCGTACATGGTTTTGTTAACGCCCTGATGAACAGAAAAATAAATTAAATAAAAGATAATCAGTAAAATAACCGATAATGTAAGGCTGTAAAAAAGAGCAATTCTATTTGTTACGGATAAATTTTTAATCATCTTTTGAAATATAACCTACGCCACGAATAGTATGTAAACGAGGATCGTCTTTTTTTAGATTCAACTTTTTACGAATCGCGTTAATAAAAACATCAATAACACTTGTATCGTATTCAAAATGAATGTTCCAAACGTTTTCAATAATTTCTTTACGTGTACAAATTCTATTTTTATTTTTGAAAAGATACGCCAAAAGTTGAAATTCCTTTAAGGTTAAATCAATCAAATTGTTATCTAAAAACGTTTGATGTGTAGTTGTGTTAATAGATATATTTCCGAAATTTAAAATAGTATTCGATTCATTTTTACGAAGATAAACGTTAATTCGCGCTACTAATTCGTTAAAGTCAAATGGTTTTTTGATGTAATCATTCGCGCCTGCATTCAAGCCTTCTATGGTATCTTGCACAGTATCTTTTGCAGTAATAAAAATAATTGGTGTTCTTTTATTTAGATTTTCAGTCGTTCGTATTGTTTTACAAACATCTAAACCAGAAATGTTTAGCATCATCCAATCCAATAGAATAACATCAAAAGTTTCTTTGTTAATTTTCAATAAAGCATCTTCACCACTTATGCAATGTGTGGGCGATAAATTTTCTTCTTCTAAACCTTGTAGCATAAAATTGGCAATTCCCAACTCGTCTTCTACGATTAAAATTTTGGCGTTGTTCATTTTTTTTAATTCGGAACAATTACATTCAAAGCATTCGGAACAATTGAAACTTCAATAGAATTTTGGTTAAAAATAACAGCTTCTCCATCAATTTGTGCAATGGTTTTAGGTTCTTTTGTTTTGAATTTAACAGAATTTACTTGCAACACCTTTGCATCCTTCATTTTGTCAATTCTTTTTCCTAAAACATAAGCCGAAAACTGAATTTGTTTGATAAAATTAAGCTTTTTTACAGCAAGAAAGTCTAATTTTCCGTCATTTAATTTTGCGTTTGGTGAAAACGAAATTCCATAACCCGCTTCGTTAGAATTAGAGCAGAACAAAAAATAGTAATCGTCATCTAAAATAGCTTGATTATCTAATTCGATGCTAAAATTTTTCGGACGGAAATTAAAAATAGCTTTGGTGCTGGCGCTCACATAACCCAAAAAATTTCTGGTTTTAGTTTGTGCATAGTTGTTAATCACATCGGCATCAATTCCCAATCCCATGTTGCTAAAAAAGTAATTTTCGTTGATTTTTCCTGCATCAATTTTATCGATTTTTGCATTCAAAATTGTTTCAAAAGCCTTTTCTGTTGTTTTAGGAATGTTCAAATTTGCTGCTAATCCATTTCCAGAACCAATCGGAATAATTCCCAACGCAACATTACTACCAACCAACGCTTGAGCAACTTCGTTTATCGTTCCATCGCCACCACAAGCTACGATGATTTCAGGGTTTTCTGAAAGTACTCGATTTGCAATTTCAGTTGCATGACCACTTTTTTCAGTCAGATATGTTTCAACAGGAACAGATTTAGAATTAAAAAATTGCTGAATTTCCTTTTCAATCATTCGTCCTTTTCCCTTTCCAGCAATAGGATTGATGATAAATACAATATTACTTTTCATTCAATAAATGATTGCTAAATAAATAATCGGCTGTTTGATAATTTGAAATAATAGAACGCTCGAAAATAGGATCAATTTTCGTGTCAATCAAGTTTTTGTCAACCCATTTGTATTGATTGATTTTCTTTTGATCTGATAAAATCGAAACATCTTCACCCTTTTTCATTCCTAATTTAATATACGTTCCTACAAAAGAGCGCGATTTATATTGCGGATCAAAAATATCTTTTCCATAAAATTGCGACGTATATTTCCAATTGAATAGCGAAAATAACGTAGGGAAAATATCAATTTGAGAAACTTCTTTGGTTACATTTTCGTTGGCATGCGATTTTAAATTATAGATAAATGCCGGAATGTGATGGTTTTTAACATCAATAGCATCTTTACCCGCGCTGCTTGCGCAATGATCTGCAATAAACACAAAAACGGTATTGTTGAACCAAGGTTTTGTTTTGGCTTGTGCAATTAAATCTCCAATTGCATAATCGGCATATTTTACAGCGCCAGGACGACCAGTACCAGACGGAATATCAATTTTCCCTTCTTCGTACGTATATGGTTTGTGGTTTGAAGTTGACATAACAAATGCAAAAAATGGTTGTTTTGTTTTGTATTTTTCGTCAGCTACTTTTATTACTTTTCTATAAATATCATCATCGGCAATTCCCCATGCATTTTCAAAAGTTACTTCATCGTCATTAATATTGAAACGATTGGTGTTGATTTTATCACTTAAAACACTTCCTCTGCCACGATCGTAAATATCAAATCCATTTCCGCCATAAAACGCATTCATATTATCAAAATAACCATCGCCACCGTAGAAAAACATGTTGTGGTAACCTTTTGCTTTAAAAACATTAGAAATTGTGTACAAATTTTGATTATCTACACGTTTCACAATACTATTTCCAGGTGTTGGAGGAATAGATAATGTAACAGCTTCCATTCCACGAACCGTGCGTGTTCCGTTGGCGTACATATTCGAGAAATAGATGCTGTTGTTTGCAATATCATTCAGGTTTGGAGTGATTGATTTTCCATTAAATTGCTCTTGCATAAATGAAGCGCTCATACTTTCCATTAACACAAAAATAACGTTTGGTTTTTGTTCTGCTTGCGATGGATTATTCGCTAAAATGGTTCTTCGTAATGGATTTTTGAATTGCTGATCAAAAACGGTTTTCGAATCTTGTAATTCAGATTTCATCACTGCAAAAGCATCTTCAATTGGAATAGATTTGTAATGTTCGTCGTATTTTAAATGATTATTTCGAAAAGCAGAAAAGAAAGAAAAAATTCCTGCTTTTGAAATTTCATTGTTGTATCGATTCTCAGATGTTGAGCTTGTATCGTTGTTTAAAAGGAATAATGAGCCAACCGCAAGTAACAAATTGAACACAAAAACGCTAACTTTTTGACGAGTTGTTGGTTTATTATGAAAGGTATTGTAAAAGAAATACCCTTTTTTTGTTGCGAAAATTGTTATACCTGTAATCAGAACAATTCCGCCTATTAAAACAGGTAAAGGATATGATTCTTGAATATTTTTAACAACTTCGTAGGTATAAATTAGATAATCAACTGCAATGAAATTGAATCGACTTTTGAATTCGTCCCAAAATGTAACTTCTGCAAAAAATGTGAAATAAATAATGACCAAATAAAGAGTATATATGAAATACACAAAAATTCGATCGAATAATGAATTGACGAATTTATTAGGCAATACCATAAAATAAAATGACAAGAATAGTGTAAAACAGCTCACTACACTAATATCATACACTAATCCATAAAAAATGGTGTGTAGCAACGAACCGATATTCCAATCGAAATCACCTTTTACCCAAATCGCAAAAATTAGGCGTAAAATAAATGAAATTAGAATAAATAACGAACTGAAAAATAGTAAAATACTGTAACGTCCTTTTAAATTATTTGTAAACATTTTGTTTTGAATTATTGTTCAAATGTCTTGATATTTAATAGATTGTTAACATTGGGATATAAATCTTAAGCGAATCTTAAGTTTCGATTTTCTTAATTGAGTTGATTCATAAAAAAGTTAATAATTAGTAAAAAAGAGGATTTAAATAGAAATAATCGTAAATTTGTATTTGGTTTATAAAGTAGGTATAATGGAAGAGATATTAATCAATGAGAAAGAAGAAAAGTTTTTAACTTATTGGGAGAAAAGATTCACAATAATTTTTAAAAACAATACAAGTTGGACAACTTTGTTTATGACAGTTAACAAAGCTACTTTTCCAGATTCATTACATATCGAAACGTTTTGTAAAAAATTTATGCAAGATTTTAACATGAAATTGACGTATAAGTATGATGAATCAGACAATGAATATGATTTGACAATTACAAGATAACAAAAATCCTTATCAATTTGATAAGGATTTTTTGTTTCAAAAATATGTCACTTCGTTGATTATCACCATCAAATTTTAATGAAAACATTTGATCAAAAAATTAAATAAAATATTGTTGATTTAGATTTGATTTTACTAATTAAAATGTTTAATTTTGCAGTTCACTTTTAAAGGTGATTTAGTTTTTAAAGTTTACAACATTTGTATAGCTCATAATAAGGTTGAGCGTCTCTACGGCAGACCATAAAAAATTGCCACTACAAATGAATTTTTTTCTACAAAATGAGTCTTGAACCACTCAAAGTAGAAAATAGTTTGTTTGTTGATGTAGATGATACAAATGGTTTAAACAAATTAAACCAAATAGTACAGCAAACAAAATAATGAACCAAAGACTTTTCATTCAGAAGAAATCGAATTTTGACGTTATCAGTCAGAAGACTACAATAGAACTTAAAAACCTTGTACCTAATATTGTGTGCAAGGTTTTTGTTATTTATGATCTATTTAATATAGAAGAAAGCCAGTTGCAAGAGGTTCAAAACAAGGTTTTTGTTGATCCTGTGACGGATGTTGTTTTCAAATATGTAGAAGATGCAATTGTTGAAAATATTCCTCATACAAAAAACTATTTTGCAACAGAATTTTTACCAGGACAGTATAATCAACGCGATGATTCTTCGGAACAATGTTTAGTTTTGATGAATGTTGAAAATGTGACAGTAAAATCTGGCTTATTATATGTTTTCAATGATGATTTGTCTGCGGAAGATTTAAAGAAAGTAAAAGATTATTTAATCAATCCTATTGAATCGCGCGAGAAAGATCTTTCGAAAATGGAAATTCCAGCCAATCCAGAAGCGACTGAAGTTCCAATTATAGAAGGTTTTATTTCTGCTGATGAAAATCGATTAAAAGAAATTTATAACCAATTTGGATTATCATTAGAGATGGACGATTTAGTTTTTATTCAAGACTATTTCAAATCAATTAACCGTAATCCAACTGAAACAGAATTAAAAGTTTTAGATACCTATTGGTCAGACCACTGTCGTCACACTACTTTCGAGACAGAAATTACAGATGTTAAGTTTAACTCTAAATTTAACGAAACACTTCAAAAAACATTCGATTATTATCAACAAGTTCGTCAAGAATTAGGAACTACAAAACCAATTCGTTTGATGGATTTAGCAACTGTAATGGGAAAATATCTTTCTCGTACAGGAGTTGTTAAAAATATAGATGTTTCAGAAGAAATCAACGCGTGTTCTATCGTCGTTCCAATCGATGTAGATGGTGTTGAGGAAGAATGGTTATTACAATTCAAAAACGAAACACATAATCACCCAACAGAAGTTGAACCATTTGGTGGAGCTTCTACATGTGTTGGTGGTGCAATTCGCGACCCTTTGAGTGGACGTTCTTACGTTTTCCAAGCGATGCGTATTACAGGAGCTGCAAATCCTTTAGAGAAAATTGAAGATACGTTACCTGGTAAATTACCACAACGTAAAATTTCGAAAGAAGCCGCAAATGGATACAGTTCATATGGAAATCAAATTGGTTTAGCGACAACTTTTGTGAAAGAAATTTATGACGAAGGGTACAAAGCAAAACGCATGGAAGTTGGTTTTGTAGCTGGAGCTGTAAAAAAAGAATATGTTCGTCGTGAAGAACCAGTTGCTGGTGACCGAATTATTTTATTAGGTGGAGCAACAGGTCGTGATGGAGTAGGTGGAGCATCAGGTTCGTCTAAAACACATGATGGTTTAAAATTAGACGATTTATCTGCAGAAGTTCAAAAAGGAAATGCAATCGTTGAACGTAAAATTCAACGTTTATTCCGTAATCCAGATGTTTTAGTATTAATAAAAAAATGTAACGATTTCGGAGCAGGAGGAGTTTCTGTTGCAATTGGTGAAATTGCACGAGGAATTAATGTTGACTTAGATTTAGTTCCATTAAAATATGCTGGATTAAACGGAACAGAATTAGCGATTTCTGAATCTCAGGAACGTATGGCTGTTGCGGTTGAAGCAAAAGATGTAGAAACATTTATTGCATTAGCAAAAGAAGAAAACCTTGATGCAACTTGTGTTGCTGAGGTAACGGGAGATGATAAAATGACTTTAGTTTGGAAAGGAACTAAGATTGTTGAATTAGACCGTAAATTTTTAGATACAAACGGAGTTCGTAAACAAGCGAAAGTTGAGGTTACGGACGAAGAATATACAAATCCTTTTGAGAATAAAGCTTTCAGTAAAGAAGCATTTATCGCAATGATGCAAGAGTTAAATCATGCATCGCAAAAAGGTATGGTAGAAATGTTTGACAATAACGTTGGGCGTTCTACTATTTTGAATGCTTTTGGTGGGCAAACAATGGATACACCAGAAGATGTTTCAGTACAAAAATTCCCGACAGACGGATTTACAAATGCAGTTTCAATTGCTTCATTTGGTTACAATCCTACAATTTCTCGTTGGTCAAATTATCACGGAGCTTATTTCGCGGTAATTGATTCGATGACGAAAATTGTTGCTGCTGGTGGAAATTACGCTGATATTCGTTTAACTTTTCAAGAGTATTTTGAAAAATTACGTGATGAAGCTACGCGTTGGGGAAAACCATTTGCGGCTTTATTAGGAACAATTGAAGCTCAAAAACAATTCGGAATTCCTGCAATTGGAGGTAAAGATTCTATGTCTGGTTCTTACCAAGATATTGATGTGCCACCAACGTTAATTTCTTTTGCAGTTGCGCCTTCTAAAGCTGAAAAAATTGTACAAGGAACTTTAGTTGAAAAGAATTCTAAACTTTCTGTTTTTATTCCAACGTTAACAACTGATTATTTAATCGACGAAGCACATACAAAAGCTATTTTTGATTTTATTGGATCGATTAATTCTGATGTAAAATCAATGATGACGGTTAAATTTGGTGGAATTGCAGAAACTGTAGCTAATATGGCTTTTGGTAATGAAATTGGATTTGAAATCAAAACTGATTTAGATTTAGCAAAATATTACCCAGCGTCGATTATTATTGAACATTCAGAAGATTTAAATATTCCGACTGAAATTGCTCAAAATTATCATGTTTTAGGTCAGACGAATGATTCAACTTCATTTAAATTTAATGGAGAAGAAATCAATTTAAAAGAATTGAAACAACAATGGAAAGAAACATTCAATTCATTATTTCCATATAAATCAACTTCTGAAACTGTTGTAACAGAAAAAGATTTGAAAGCTGAACAAATTTGTTTTGCATTCGCTGATCATAAAGTAGAAAATCCGAAAGTTTTTATTCCAATTTTCCCAGGAACAAATTCAGAATATGATTCAGCAAAAGCTTTCCGTAGAGAAGGAGCAATTGTTTCGACTTTACCTTTCCGTAATTTAACGCAACAAGATGTTGAAGAATCGGTAGATGCTTTTGTAAATGAAATCAATCAAGCTAATATTTTCTTTGTACCAGGAGGATTCTCAGCTGCTGATGAGCCAGACGGTTCAGGTAAGTTTATTGCAACGGTTTTACGTAATGAGAAAATCAAAAATGCAATTCACAATTTATTAGAGCGTGATGGATTGGTTTTAGGAATTTGTAATGGTTTCCAAGCATTGATAAAATCAGGATTATTACCTTATGGACGTATTCAAGATTTAGAAGAAAATACACCTACATTAACGTTCAACGAAATTGGTCGTCACATTACACAGTTAGCAAAAGTGAGAGTAAATAAATCTCATTCGCCTTGGTTAAAAGGAATGGAAGGACAAGAATTTTGGATTCCATTTTCGCATGGAGAAGGACGTTTCGTTGCAAATGAAGTGGAATTAGAAAAGTTAATTGATAAAGGACAAATTGCTACTCAGTTTGTGGATTTGGAAGGAAAATTAGCAGGACAAATGCCATATAATCCAAATGGATCTACGTTTGCTGTAGAAGGAATTGTATCGCCATGTGGAAAAGTATATGGACGTATGGGACATCCAGAGCGTTACGAAGAAGGATTATTCAAAAATATTCCTGAAAACGGATACATGAATATTTTTAAAAATGCGGTGGAGTATTTTAGAGGATAAAATATAGATTTGAGATATTAGAAGTTAGATTTGAGAAAATTTAATATCTAACATATAAAAATGTTATTCCGAGCTTGTCGAGGAATCTAAAAAAGATTCTTCATTACGGTAAAGCTTCATTCAAAATGACAATTAAAAATAAAGTTTGAGTCATCCTAAACTTGTTTCAGGAACTCATCAAAATAGGTTGAGAAGCTGAAATAAAATAAAGAATTTTGGAGTTAGAGATTTGAATAAGAAAAAATCTAAAATCTCAATTCTAAATAAAAAGAAACAAACAACAAACAATATATTTCGATCCTGAACCAATCGAAATTAATCTCGAAAGTTAACCTTGAACAAGCTAATTTTCAAAACAAACAACAAACACGAAGTGGACTTTTTCATTTCAAACAAAACAAAAAAAAACGATGTAATGAAGTTAGAAACTAGAAACTAGAAGTTAGATGAATTTTAACTTCGAATTTCGAAAATCGAGCTTCAAAAAAAAACAAACAACGATGAGCTTAACAAAAAAAGACTTCATTTACGAAGGAAAAGCAAAACAAGTTTACTCAACAGAGGAAGCAGACAAAGTAATTGTTTATTACAAAGATGACGCAACTGCATTTAATGCTCAAAAGCGTGGAACTGTTGAGGACAAAGGAGAAATGAATAATAAAATTTCGACTTTAATTTTCAACTATTTGATAGAAAAAGGAGTAAAAACTCACTTTATTGAGCAGTTGAATGATCGTGAGCAATTGGTGAAAAAAGTATCTATTATTCCAATTGAAATGGTTGTTCGCAACTATGTTGCTGGCTCTATGGCTCAACGTTTAGGATTAGAAGAAGGAGGGAAATCTCCAGTTACAATCTTCGATATCTGTTACAAGAAAGATGAATTAGGAGATCCATTGATCAACGATCATCACGCAGTTTTATTAGGTGCTGCAACGTATGATGAGTTGAAAGAAATGTATGATCAAACAGATGTTATCAACGAAGCATTAAAAGAATTATTCTTAAAAGCGGGATTAATTTTAGCCGATTTCAAAATTGAGTTTGGTAAAGATGTTGATGGTAATATCATTTTAGCTGACGAAATTTCTCCAGATACATGTCGTTTGTGGGATGTTGAAACAGGTAAAAAATTAGATAAAGACCGTTTCCGTCGTGATTTAGGTGATGTTTCAGAAGCTTATCACGAAGTATTTAATCGTTTGACAGAAGTTTTAAAATAATCATTTTTCTCTTTCGAAATGATTGACAAAAAATTACATAAAAGCCAATTAAAAGCTGAATATTTAACGAATTTCTATGAAAGAAATTTGTTGAAAAAATATGCAGCGGATACTGTGGACAGTGTAAACGAAGAGTGTGGTATTTTTGGAGTTTATTCTCCTAATAATATCAATACTTATTCTATTGCACAATTTGGCTTATTCGCGCTTCAACATCGTGGACAAGAAGGATGTGGAGTTTCTTTCTTGAAAGATGGAAATATCAAAACTGTAAAAAGATCAGGATTGGTATTAGACGTTTTCAAGTTAATAGAAGCCGAAATCGAAGAATACCAAGGTAACGCTGCGATTGGACATACACGTTATACAACTGCCGGAGGTGGAAGTCGTCGTAATATTCAGCCATTGTACACGTACAATATTTATGGAAAACCTCACTTTTCATTAGCTCATAACGGAAATTTAATAGAAGTTGATGAATTGAGAGCTGAGTTAGAAGCAGAAGGTTTACCATTTTTAGCAACTTCGGATACAGAGGTTTTATTACGTTCTATTCAAAAATATTCGCATTTAGATCTTGTAGAAGCAATACAAAAAGGGACAGAAAAAGTAAAAGGAGCTTATTCGGTTTTATTATTAGCTAACAATCAAATGGCAGCTTTTCGCGATCCAAACGGAATTCGTCCATTGTGTTTAGGTAAATTAGATGATGCTTACATTTTCTGTTCAGAAACATGTGCTTTAGACGCTGTAGGTGCGGAATTCATTCGTGATGTAGAACCAGGAGAGTTGATTATTGTGAATAAAGATGGTTTAAAATCGTATTCTTTAAACAAACCAACTCAACGCAATATTTGTGCTTTCGAGTATATTTATTTTGCGCGTCCTGACTCGAATATTGAAGGGAATGAAATTTATAACTTACGTGTAGAATCTGGTCGAAAATTATATGAACAATCTCCTGTTGATGCAGATATTGTAATTGGTGTACCAGATTCTGGAATTCCATCAGCAATTGGCTATTCAGAAGCTTCGGGTATTCCTTACGAGCCAATTTTGATTAAGAACCGTTATATGTCGCGTTCGTTTATCGTTCCTTCACAAGAAATGCGTGAGCGAGTGGTCAACTTAAAATTGAATCCAATCAAAGAAAAAATCAAAGGAAAACGTTTGGTTGTTTTAGATGATTCGATTGTACGTGGAACGACTTCAAAACTTTTAATCAAAATCTTAAAAGAAGCAGGAGCTAAAGAAATTCATTTCCGTTCTGCTTCACCACCAATTATTGCACCTTGTTATTTAGGAATTGATATGCCTTCTAAAGCAGATTTAATTTCAGGAAACAAGTCAATTAAAGAGGTAGAAGAATATTTGAATGTAGATTCGTTAGATTTCTTAACAGTTGATAATCTAATTGATTTATTAGGAAGTAAAGAACATTGTTTTGGATGTTTTACAGAAAAATATCCCGTAAATTATTCTAATGAAGAATGTAAAGAGGAGAAACCTTTGCATATAGATTAGGTAAATTATAATTGTAAAATGTAAAAAGTCTAATGTAAAATGTACTTAATACTTGTTACATTTTACACTAATACAACAAAAAAATGAGCAATACATATAAACAAGCCGGAGTAGATAAGGAAGAAGGTTATCAAACGGTATCGAAAATTAAAGATGCAGTTGCAGCAACACACAATTCAAACGTGTTGAATGGAATTGGAAGTTTTGGAGCTTTTTACCAATTAGGAGGATATAAAAATCCTGTTTTGGTGTCAGGAACTGATGGTGTAGGAACTAAACTACGCGTAGCTTTAGATTCTAAAGTTTACGATACAGTTGGTATTGATTGTTTCGCAATGTGTGCAAATGATATTTTGTGTCACGGAGCTAAACCATTATTTTTCTTAGATTATTTAGCTTGTGGAAAATTAGATTCAGATATTGCAGCAGAAATTGTAGGTGGAATTGCACAAGCATGTAAGGAAACAGGAACTGCATTAATTGGTGGAGAAACAGCAGAAATGCCAGGAATGTACCAAGTTGGTGACTATGATGTTGCAGGATTTTGTGTTGGAGTTGTAGAGCGTGACGAAATTATTGATGGTTCTAAAATAAAAGCTGGACAAGCAATTATCGCATTACCATCAAGTGGTTTTCATTCGAATGGATTTTCATTAGTTCGTAGAATTTTCCCAGATTTTAACGAAGAATTTGAAGGTAAACCTTTGTTCGAAACTTTATTAATTCCAACAAAATTATATCAAAACGATATTTTCAAAATTAAAGATACTGGAATCGAAATGTCTGGAATTGCTCATATTACAGGAGGTGGATTAATCGAGAATGTTCCTCGTATTATAAATGACGGATTGACTGCTGTAATAGAAAAAGCAAAAATAAATGTACCAACAGTAATGCAAGAATTAGCGAAACGCGGAAATATTGCAGAAGACGAAATGTTTGGAACATTTAATATGGGTGTCGGAATGGTTGTCATCGTTGACCAAACTGATGCTGAAAAAGTATTGAATATTATTGATGGAAGTGCTCTTATTGGAGAAATCCAAGAAGGTGCGGACAAAATTATATTGAAATAGTAGATTAAATAGTTTAAAAAAGCCGGATAAGATTTCTTATCCGGTTTTTTTAATTTTATGTTAAAACTCAATATCGTCAGCGATTGTTCCGCCCATTTCATTTTGAAATTGTTTTAAATATTCTTCTTTCTTATCGAATTGGTAAGTAATCATCGAAGAATAATTTCCAGAACGAGTCCAAACCATAGCTTGAGATTGGAAATCGATAATTCCAATTCCATATTTATCTAAAATATATTGCGCGCCATCTTTTCCAACTTCCATAGCAGCATCTCTTTCTGCTGCTAAATCGTAGAAGAAATGTTCGTCATTTTTCAAACGATCTAAATTTGGATTTGTAGTAATATTGTCAGAAATAGTTGAGTTATTTCCTAATTTAGGATGTTCATCAACTTTTGAGAAATATTGACTATACAAGGTCATCACCGTCATTTCTGTATCTTGTTCCATACGTTGATTCCAAATTAAACCAGCTTCGTCCCATTGTGGTTTATCAATGCCTAAAGCACTTAAAACATCGGCCTCCGGAACATTAGAACCAATTTTTACCATTCCAGCAGCATAATCATACAAAGAAATTCCATGAATAGGCTCTAACAAAGGATTATCTTTTGCATCTTCTTGCACTTTCGCATCGTGTTGTTGATACATTTGTTCGATACCAATGTCAGAATTTTTGTCTTCGTATTTCTGAACAAATTTTTCTAATTGATCGTTGATTCTGTCATACAAAGCCATTTTATTGTTTTCAGCTTTTTCGTATAATTCATTCTGATTTGGAGCATCAGTTAAGAAAGCTTCGGCATATTTTTCAAAATCATTTTCGATATTTTTTATTTTATCATCAAAATAAGCAATCGCTTGTTGTTGCAACGAATCATCACCTTGATAAGGTCCCATTTTACGAACTTGTTCTTTGTATTTTTCAAGATCGTTTTTCCAAACAATAATTGCTTTCTCAACTTTTTGGCGGTTATTTGAATTTAAAGCATTGTAGAAATTTTCGTAATTATCGACATAATGCTCATCAATTTCAGGAATAATATTACTGTAATCAATATAATCTTCGAAATAAATAGGTTCCGGTTGATAAGAACTTTCAACAGATTCATTTACTGAATTTGAAGATTGTGTAGCATTGTTTTCAGTTATATTTTCAATAGCTTCTTCTGCTTTATTGAAAAGGTTTTTAATTTTTCCGAACATAGTTTTTAAGTTTATTTGTTATTGATTTTTTTGTTGTTCTAATGATTGATAATAATTTTCTAAATCATTTAAAATTGTAGTTTTTTGAACTGATTCTTTCATAAAATTCATAGCAAGTAATTCTTTGTTTAAAAGGATTTCTATACTAAGTTGGTCTATTGCTTCCAAACTATTTGTAATCGGTTTTTGATTGATGAATTTTGTTCCAAACGAATCTAAAATAGTTTTGTAAAAATCTTTTTCGAGTAGTTCATCACTTTCATAACTTGAGAGAAAATCATTAATCTCTCTTTTATAGACTTCTTTATACGAATTCGTTAATTCTGGTAGAAGTTTCATTTTGATAAAAAACTGTTTTCGAGCGTGTTTTTCGTTGGACAAAAATTTTTCTAAAATTGTATTTCCAGGAATTGGATATTCTAAAACATCTGTTTTTTCTGTTGCAACTTCTCGAACTAAATCTGGTAAAAGTGACATTTTGGTTGACGGAACAAATGTGTTTTGTGTTTGACAAAATTCACAAGTAACATAAGCTGAAACAAAGTAAACTTGATCAATTTTTAAATTAGCACCACATTGCGAACAACAGAAATTATTTTTATTGATTTGATAATCGTCTAATAAATGTTGCAATTTTTGTTCTGCGCTTTCTACTTTTATTTTACTGAAAATATTTTCAAGAATCGAATCAATTTTGTCATCAAAAACATCTAACAAAGCTTCTGTTTCAGTAACTTTTGCATCATATGCAGACATATAATTGTCTGATCTTACATCTTCTTCAGAGTAGTGATACGCAAACGATTTTTTATAAATCTGTTCCTTAAAAACTTCTTTCGCTTTTACTTTTAGTGCATCATATTGACCTGTAATTCCAGCTTTAAAATGGATAAAACGGATTTCGTCAAAATCATTTATCTGTTGTCCAGCTTCTACAGTTTCAGTTTCCAATTCCAATGCGCGATTTTCTAATTTTGTTAGAAAGGCTTTGAAACGGTCAATTAAACTTTCTAATTCTATAAATCGATTATCCATTATCTTCTCGAATTATCTGTTGATCTAATATTTATACCATCATCTAATTTTCCACTAATAAATTCGTAATTGCAATAAGCGCATTTTGTAACGCCATCTTGTTTTGCTCGTCCAGCACCGCAATTTGGGCAATCCATAGTTTCTAATTTAGCTTGATTGTTCATAAAGTCTCCACCAAGATTTGTTTGATTTTCTGCCTGAAGTTTTAATTTCTCAATCAATGATAATTTTGGTTTCTCGTCACTCATATCAAATTATTTTGCAAGACTTTCGTTTTGTTTACTTCCAACGAAGTACAAAATAGCACCAATTACAACAAATGCGATTTTAATTCCCCACGCAACACCTTCGCCCCAATTGTAAATCCAAGCTAAAAGACGAGGTACAGCGTTAAAGAAATTCAAAACGATTGCTAAGAATCCAAAAATTACCATATAAGTTCCAATAGTTTTCATAATATTTAGTTTTTGTGATTATAATTTTTCTAATAATTCAGATTTTTTTGACTGAAAATCAGTTTCGTCAATCAATCCTAAATCAAAAATTTCTTTTAATTTTTTAAGTTTATCAACAACAGATTCTTCTTGAATTTGTATTTGCTGTTGTGCTATATTCATTTGATTGTTTTGTTGCGCAATTCCTTGCATCATCAATCCAAGCGCAGCTGCATCTTGTATACTTTGTTGCATGGGATTTCCATCTTTTCCTATCGCTAAAGAAGTATTGAATTGTTGAAATTTGTTCATATCATCAATCATATTCATACTACTTATTTTGTCGATGTTTTCGTTCACTTCTTTTGGTAAAGTCGCTGAACTAATCGTAAATTGAGTAACATCAATTCCGAATTGCTCGAAATGAGGAGAAATAAGTGGTTGAATTTTCTGATTAAGCGCAGAAAGATTTCCTGCAATATCAAGCGCAGAAATATTTGCTTGAGCCAAAATTTCTGCAAAAATAGGCGCAATAAAATCTCTTAATTGATGTTCTAATTCGAAAACTGTTAAGATTGGAAAAGTTCCAGCGTATTTGGAAAAGAATTTTTTAACATCTGAAATTTTGATGTTATAACTCCCAAATGCTTTAATTCGTATTGGACCAAATTGTGGATCACGAAGTAGAACTGGAGCAGGAGTTCCCCATTTTAAGTTGACAAAATCTTTTGTAGAAAAATAGTAAACATCTGCTTTAAACGGCGATTGAAAGCCATATTTCCAACCTTTTAATTTTGATAAAATCGGAATATTTTCTGTTGCTAAAGAAAAGGTTCCAGCTGAAAATTCATCTGCAAAAACACCTTGATTTAAGAATAATGCAGCTTGACTTTCTCTTACAATTAGTTTTGCACCATTTTTTATTTCCTTGTCTTGATCAGGAAATTTTAACATCAATAAGTTTGGATCTTGTTCAATCCATTCGATGACTTCTATAAAAGGTCCAGAAGATGACAAATTCATAGTAATAGTTTTTTAAGTTGTTGTTTTACAAAGTTGTAAAATTGTCACTCAAAAAAACTCACTATTTTTAGCTAAAATAGGATGTGTTTAATATTAAGTTTATCATTTCCTTACCTCATTCAATCTTTGTATCTTTGTATTTCATTCAAAAAACTCGAAACTCATTCATAAGTTATGCAACAATCAAAGGCTTTGGCAATTCTAAAATCTGGTCGAAATGTATTTTTAACAGGTTCTGCAGGTGCCGGAAAAACTTATGTGCTAAATCAATATATTCAATACCTAAAACAACATGGTGTTCCTGTAGCAATTACCGCTTCTACTGGGATTGCTGCAACACATATGAATGGTCAAACGATACATTCTTGGGCAGGTATTGGTATAAAAGATTATGTTTCTGATCGATATTTAGCTTCACTTCGTGATAAGAAATATTTCAGAGATAAAATGGACAAAGTAAAAGTCTTGATTATTGATGAAATCTCTATGTTGCACCGAAATCAATTGGATGCAGTAGATTATGTTTTGAAGTTTTTCAAACAAAATGATGAGCCTTTTGGAGGAGTGCAAGTTATATTTTCGGGAGATTTTTTTCAGCTACCACCAATTGGTGAAGAATGGGAAGAATCGAAAGATAAATTCTGTTTTATGTCAGATGCTTGGGTCCAATCTAAAGTGCATATTTGTTATTTGACAGAGCAATATCGTCAAACGAATAATGCGTTGAATGATATTTTGAATGAAATTCGCTCGGGACATATTACGCAAAAAACGGTTGATTTGTTAGAATCTAGAATCGAATATTTTCCTGATGAAATAGATTCACAAACACGTCTGTACACACACAATATGGATGTTGATCGAATTAATAAAGGTCAGTTGATTAATATTGATTCTTCTTCCAAAACATTTGAAGCAAAAGTAGCTGGAAATCCTGCATTGATTGAAGTCTTAAAAAAATCAGTTTTAGCTGAAGAAATTTTAGAATTAAAAATTGGAGCGAAAGTGATGTTTGTTCGCAATAATTTTGAGGTAGGTTTTGTAAACGGAACACTTGGAAATGTATCAGGATATACAGAAAAAGACGAACCAATAATTAAAACCTTAGATGGAGAATTTTATGTAGCGAAGCCAGAAACTTGGGCAATAGAAGATGAAAGTGGGAAAGCATTGGCTTCTTTTACGCAAGTTCCGTTGCGTTTGGCTTGGGCAATTACCATTCACAAATCGCAAGGAATGACGTTGGATTCGGCTTTTATTGATCTATCAAAAGCATTCGAAAAAGGTCAAGGGTATGTAGCACTTTCACGTTTGCGAGATTTAAAATCATTGATGTTACATGGTCTTAATCAAACGGCTTTAGAAATTGATTCGTTGGCGATGAAGGCTGATAAACGTTTTCAAGTTTTGTCGAATGAAGTAGATGATTTTTTAGAAGAAAGCGAATTACAAAATTCTTGGGCTGCTTTTATACGATATTCAGGAGGAACGTTAGATAAAAAGCAAATTGCAAAAAATATCGAAAAGAATAAAACCAAAGAAAAAGGACCTAAAAAATCGACATACGAGATTACGCTAGAATATGTAAAGGAAGGTTTGTCTTTGGATCAAATTGCAGAAAAGAGAGGTTTAACGTCATCTGCAATTGTGGATCATATTGGCAAAATCAAAGAAACTGAACCTGATTTGGATTATTCGAAATTTAAACCTTCTGACAAAATTTTAGAAAAGGTTCGTTTTGCATACAGTGAAATTGAGTTTGAAGAAAACAAAGTTTTAAAACCAATTTTTGATTATTACAATGGAGAAATTGGGTATGAAGACATCAAAAAAGCATTACTTTTTATTAATTAATAGAATATTGTCAGTTCTGACTACATATAAAACTGACAAAATTGGTCATATTTCTGAAAGGAATAATTGTTGTTGAATACACGAAAATTAAACATGAACGCTTTTTATATCGAAAGCATCCATAATTTATAATTTATGTCAATAGAAAACAACAATGTAGTTTCAGTTAACTACTCATTACATACCATCGAAGCGAATGGTGAAAAAGTATTTGTAGAGCAATCAAATGCACAAGAACCATTAACTTTTTTAGTTGGAGCAGGAATGATGATTCCAAAATTTGAAGAAGAATTAAAAGGATTAGCAGTTGGTGATAAAAGATCTTTTGTAATCACTCCAGAAGAAGGATACGGACAACGTGTAGAAGAAGCAGTAGCTCAATTACCTTTAGATATGTTCAAAGAATCAGGTTTACCACCAGTTGGAGCAATTTTACCTTTAACAGATGACGCAGGAAATCAATTCCGTGCATCAGTTGTTGAAGTGACAGAAGAAGCTGTTATTGCTGATTTAAATCCTCCAATGGCAGGAAAAACATTAGAATTTGATGTTGAAATTCTTAATGTACGTCCAGCAACAGAAGAGGAGTTATCTCATGGACATGCTCACGGAGTTGACGGAACAGAATCTCACTAAAAATATTTCAAAGGCTATTTCAATACGAAGTAGCCTTTTTTGTTTTTAATTGTGAATAAATCATTAATAAATAGATTAAATCCACGTTATATTTTTACACCTTCTTAAACTAAAATCTTATCTTTGTAGAACAAACAAGATTTACTTACAAACAAACATGAAAATAGCTGTATTTGTTTCCGGAGGCGGAACAAATCTTCAAAATATTATTGATGCAGTTGAAGACGGAACGTTACCAAATGTCGAGATTTCGATGGTAATGGCAGACCGAGACTGTTATGCAATAGAGCGATCGTTGGATAAAGATATCCGAACTTATGTCTTAGACCGAAAAACTTTTTCGGAAGATGCCGAACATAATTTAGAAGGAGAAGAAATCGACTTGATTGTTTTGGCAGGGTTTTTAACCATATTATCTCCAGAATTTACCTCGAAATGGGGCTCGAAAATGATTAATATTCATCCTGCATTGTTACCAAAATTTGGTGGAAAAGGGATGTATGGTGCAAAAGTTCACAAAGCTGTTTTAGAAGCTGGAGAAAAAACATCTGGAGCTACAGTACATTTTGTAACTGCTGGTGTAGACGAAGGACAAATTATTTGTCAAGGAACTTTTGAGATCGAAGAAGGTGATGAAGTAGCAGATTTACAACGTAAAGTTGCTGAGGTAGAAAGTGAAATCTACATCAAGGCAATCAAGCAAATTAGCGAAGCATAAATATAGAATGCCTCAATGTCATGTACATTGAGGTTTTTCATTTCCAATAAAATAGTAAACAAACAATAAACTTTAAAAACTAAACACAATGCAAAAACAAGCGCTAATCAGTGTGTCGGACAAGTCGAACTTGTTAGAATTTGCAAAATTCTTGATTGAGCAAGATTACAAAATCTTATCAACTGGAGGAACATACAAACATTTACAAGACAATGGAATTGAAGTTACAGAAGTAAAAGATGTAACTGGTTTTCCAGAAATTTTAGATGGACGTGTAAAATCTTTACATCCTGCTATTCATGGTGGTATTATGGCTCGTCGCGCAGACGAAAACCATATGGCAACTATTGCAGAGCACGGAATTAATCCAATTGATATCGTTATTGTAAATCTTTATCCATTCTTCGAAAAAATGAATACAGGTCTTTCTGAAGCAGAAATGATTGAGTTTATTGACATAGGTGGACCATCAATGTTACGCTCTTCTGCAAAGAATTTTTATGATGTAACAGTTGTAACAGATGTAAACGATTATGAGGTGGTGATGAATGAGATTCGTGAGAATGGATCAACTTCTATCGAGACACGTAAATTATGTGCAGGTAAAGTGTTCAACTTAACTTCTGCTTATGATGCTGCGATTTCTACTTACATTTTAGGTGAAGATTTTCCTCAATTTTTGGAGTCTTCTTATGAGAAAGTAATGGATTTACGTTACGGAGAAAATCCACATCAAAAAGCAGCTTATTACGTTGATAAAACGAAAAATGGAGCAATGAAAGATTTCGAATATTTACAAGGAAAAGAACTTTCTTTCAACAATATTCGTGATATGGATTTGGCTTATAAAGTGGTTTCAGAATTCGAAGAAACAACTTGTTGTGCGGTTAAGCACTCAACACCTTGTGGAGTGGCAATTGGAGAGAATGTTTTAGAAGCTTATGAAAAAGCGTATGAATGTGATCCAATGTCAATTTTCGGAGGAATCATTGCATTCAATAGAGAAGTTGATGGTAAAACTGCGGTAGAATTAAACAAAATTTTCTTAGAAATTGTTATCGCGCCATCATTTACAGAAGAAGCGTTAGAGATTTTCAAACAAAAGAAAAACTTACGTATCATCAAAGTTAAAAACCCTGTTTCGGATAAAGTAACTTACGTAAAAGTTGATGGTGGGTTAATTGTTCAATCTACGGATAATCAGTTTTCAACAGATCTTAAAGTAGTAACAGAAACTCAACCAACAGAACGTCAAATGACGGATTTAGTTTTTGCTCAAAAAATTGTAAAATGGGTAAAATCAAATGCAATTGTTGTAGCGACGAATGGTCAAGCATACGGAATTGGAGGTGGTCAAACGAATCGTATTTGGGCTGCTCAGCAAGCAATTTCTCGTGCAAAAGAAAAAGTTGAAGAAGATTTAGTTTTAGCTTCTGATGCCTTTTTCCCTTTCCGTGATGTAGCTGATTTTGCTGCAGAAAATGGAATCAAAGCGATTATTCAACCAGGAGGTTCAATTAAAGACCAAGAATCAATTGATGCTTGTAATGAACGTGAAATTCCAATGGTTTTCACTGGTATGAGACATTTTATGCATTAAAATTTGATGTGCGATATTCGTTTTGCGAAATGCGAATTTAAGTTTAACTTCGTTTAAATGAGGAGTTATAGAAATTTAGACATATGGCAAAAAGGTTTGGAAATTTTGAGATTGGTTTATAATCTTTCTAATAAATTTCCTGAATCTGAAAAATTTGGATTAACTGTACAAATACGTAGAGCAGTTGTTTCAATTCTTTCAAATGTCGCTGAAGGTTCTGGAAGAAATTCAAATCAACAAATGATTAATTTTTTATCGATTTCAAAAGGTCAGCCTTTGAAGTTGAAGCCCAAATAATTATTGCCATGGAATTGAAGTATATTTCAGAATTTGAATTAAATGAAGCTTTAGAATTAATTGATCATTATTGTAGAATGAATCAAAATTTTCAAAACTATTTAACAAAGAAAAACAATGGAACAAAATAATAGCGCAAACCGCGACTCGCAAACCACGACTCGCATCTTAGTAATAGGTTCAGGTGGTCGCGAACACGCAATAGGATGGAAGTTTGCTGAAGATTTTAAGAAGAAAGAACAAGATTTAGAATTGTTTTTTATTCCAGGAAATGCAGGAACAGCTCAAATCGGAACAAATATTTCTGTTTCTTCGATTGATGAAATGAAAGATTTTGCGAAAGAGAATCAAATTGATTTAACTTTTGTAGGACCAGAAGCTGAGTTATCAGAAGGTATCGTAGATATTTTTCAGAAAGAAAATTTAAACGTTTTTGGACCGCATAAAGCTGCTGCGCAATTAGAAGCTTCTAAAGCTTTTGCAAAAGATTTTATGGATAAATATGGCGTGAAAACGGCAAAATATAAAAATTTTCAAGGACCAATGTTGGCGATTGATTATTTGAAAGAACAAGAATATCCGATTGTTGTTAAAGCGTCTGGTTTAGCAGCAGGAAAAGGAGTTATTATCTGTCAAGATTTCGAAGAAGCAAAACAAGCTGTCTTAGATATTATGGAAGATAAAACTTTTGGTGATGCAGGAAACGAAGTCGTTATCGAAGAATTTTTAGAAGGTTTTGAAGCTTCTATTTTATCTTTCTTTAATGGGAAAAAAATTGTTCCGTTTGTTTCAGCAAAAGATCACAAAAAAATTGGTGAAGGAGAAGCTGGTTTAAACACTGGTGGGATGGGCGTTATTGCTCCAAATCCATTGTTTACGGATGAGCATTTTAAAATGTTCGAAGAAGAAATTATGGAACCAACAAAATGTGGTTTAATCAAAGAAGGATTAGAGTTTGCAGGGGTTATCTTCTTTGGATTGATGATTACAACAAAAGGTGTTTATTTGTTAGAATATAACCTAAGAATGGGCGATCCAGAAACGCAAACAACTTTACCTTTGTTAGAAAATGATTTGGCTGAGGTTGTAAATAAAGCAATTAAAGGAGAAGATTTTGATTTGAATTTTAAAAATCAACATGCTTGTTGTGTGGTGATGGTTTCGGGAGGATATCCTGGAAATTATGACAAAGGTTTTGAGATTCGCGGATTAGAAAATGTTACTTGTCCTAATTTTATTGCTGGTGCAAAATTATCAGGAGAACAAATTTTAACATCTGGAGGTCGTGTAATTAATGTAGTTGGATTAGGAAATACGTTAGAAGAAGCGCGTGAAACAGCTTACGAAAACATTAAGAAAGTACATTTTGATTACGAATTTTACCGAAATGATATTGGAGTAATTCAATAAAAAATACAGTTTATATTATTTAAAAATGCGTTTCATTTGAAACGCATTTTTAAATTTATTCTGAAAATTCGACGTGATAAACATCGCTTTTATTTCGATTTATTTTTCGGTATTCAAAACCACCAGCTTGCGGAATTATTTCGACCAGATCAAAGGATTTACAACTTTTTGGTAAACCATTGAAAATTAAAGTGAAATTTAACGTAGAATCTTCTTCTATATATGTCCAATTAGGATACATCGTAATTCCGTCTGCAAAAACCAATTGACAACGTTTTCCTGATTGATTATCAATAATAAAAGTAGAAGGCCAAATACGCGCTGCATTAGCATATTCGTCGGCTGTCATACAACAATGTATAATTACTTGACTTTCTTCTTCGATATTCGTTAAAAGTTCGGAATCAATAAAGATTTTTTCTTCAAGAATTGTTGCACTCATTATTTTGCAATTTTTTTGATGTACAATTCTTCTACTTTTTTGCGAGCCCAATCTGTTTTTCGAAGAAATTTTAAAGAAGACTTTAAACTTGGGTTATCATTAAAACACTTGATGTTAATCTGATTTCCTAAACCTTCCCAACCACCATAGTAAATGATCAATTCTTCGATAATATCGTCTAATCTTTTCCCGTGTAATGGATTATTTTTTTGATTTTCCATTGTACAAAATTACAAAAAATGTTTTTGTTGAATTTAGTATAAAATAACCTTTTTAAAACTCATATTTTTTTTCTAATTGATCAGCTAAATTTAAAATGTCATCTACACGAACCAATTGTTCTACCCAATTAGTAGGAATTGTCTCTATACCATAAAAAATACCTGCTATTCCGCCCGCAATACAAGCAATAGTATCAGTGTCATGACCTAAATTAACAGCCTTTAAAACACAATCTTTATATGAATTAGTATGCAATAAACACCAAATAGAAGCTTCTAAACTATCAATCACATAACCAGTTGATTTTATTTCATCTTCTTTTAAATCAGAAAGTTTTCCGTTTAAAATCCGTTCGAAATATGGGAGTTCTTTTTGGTAAATCTTATTTTCTTCTAGAAATAATTTCAACCAAAAATTAGTATTCAAATAAGCTTCATCAAGATTTTCAGCATCTAAAACATTCAATGCAAATTCAATATAGTAAATACAAGCTAAAACAGATCGATCATGTGCATGTGTAATAGATGAAACCTCTTTGACTATTTCTAAACGCTCATCTATCGATAGATCTTTCGTGAAAATAGCCAAAGGCAATATTCGCATCAAAGATCCATTTCCATTGTCATTTTCTTCTTTAGAACCAGCTTCGCTCGGATGTTTCACAACTCGCAAGCGATTAATTGCTTTTCTCGTTGAAATACCAACATCAAAAACTTCTCCATCAGCAGTCCAATAACCTTCGTGCATCCACATCTGAAATTTTTCGGCAATATCATTCACATTATACCCATTACATAGAGATTCGGCTAAACAAAACATCATCGAACTATCATCCGAAAAAGTCCCTGGCGGCATATTGTATGTGCCAAAACCTATCATATCTAAAACAGGATTTTTTTGTAAATATTCTCTACTTTTAAACTCAACTGGAACACCTAATGCATCACCGACTGCAGAACCAATTAAAATATTTTTTGAAAAATTTCTTCTATTCATACCCTAATTATTATGAATTGAAAATACTTGTTTTTTTTGAAAAATTATAAATTATTTTTAAAATTTCGTGAATTAATCATAATAATTTTATTTATTTAGGATTGATTTTTTAATAAATGATAAAAATCTGAAAAGTATAAGTCGTATTGTCAGTTTTAATTAAATTGGAACTGATTTTGATTAAATTAAGTCACAAACTTATAAATTACTATGGCTTTTATAGATTATTATACAACATTAGGTCTGCAAAAGACCGCGACTCAAGATGAGATAAAAAAAGCGTATCGTAAATTGGCACGTAAGTATCATCCCGATCTTAATCCCAATAACGAAGAAGCTGCACATAAATTTAAAGAATTAAATGAAGCAAATGAAGTGTTAAGCGATCCAGAAAAACGTAAAAAATACGATAAGTATGGAGAGAATTGGCAGCACGGAGAAGAATATGAAAAAGCTCGTCAACAGCAACAACAGCATCAATATAGTGATTTTAATGGTGCAGAAGGCTTTGGAGATTTTGATGGCTATTCAGATTTCTTTAGTTCGATGTTTGGACGTGAAGGTAGAAGTAAATCAACAGGTTATAAAGGGCAAGATGTAAATGCCAGTTTGACATTAAATTTGACTGATACCTTATCTTCTCATAAACAAACTTTTGCCGTGAATGGAAAAAATATTCGAATTACAATTCCGGCAGGAGTAGAGGATGGACAAACAATTAAGATAAAAGGACATGGTGGAAAAGGCTACAACAATGGTCCGAATGGAGATCTGTACATTACATTTCATATTGTAAATAATACAAAATATGAAGTGAATGGTGCAGATTTATCTACAATTGTTGAGATTGACTTATATGATGCTATTTTGGGTGGAGAAGCGATGATTGATACACTTTCTGGAAAAGTAAAAGTTCCGATAAAAGAAGGAACAGAGAATAATAAAAAGGTAAAATTGAAAGGAAAAGGTTTACCAATTTATAAGAAAGATGATCAATATGGAGATTTCTATGTGACATTTTCAATAAAAACTCCAATTAATTTATCAGCAGAAGAAAAAGAATTATTCGAGAAATTACGTTCACTTAAAAAAGCTTAAAACCATGAAAAATGTAACGATATCTGTTATTCAGTTTAGTAAATATCATCAGATTGAACCTCAATTTGTGATTGATTTGTACAAAAATGATTTGGTTGTTTTGCATGAACGTAACCAAGAATATTTTATTGAAGAAAATGATTTGAAATTAATTGAACGATTTATTGAATTTCATTATAATTTGGGAGTTAATTTAGAAGGTTTAGAAGTGATTCATCATCTTTTAAAACAAATAGAAACGCTACAAAAACAACTTAAATAATCGAAATCAAAAGCAACCTTTGCAGAAAACTGCAAAGGTTGTCTTATTTTTGCATAAATATTTTTGTATGGATACTCCCGAAAAGAAGAGTAAATTGAAAAAATTACATTCGCGCAATCGTCATTTAGCGCCCTATAATTTCGAAAAATTGTGTGCGATCTATTCGCCACTTTCTAAATATATCAAACCAAATAAAGAAAACGAACCAACAATTAATTTCTCAGATAGAGAAGCTGTAAAAGCGTTAAATAAGGCATTATTAAAAACGTATTACGATATCGATTATTGGGAATTACCAAAAGATAATTTGTGTCCGCCAATTCCTGGTCGTGCAGATTATATCCATTATGTAGCTGATATTTTGAGCGAAAGTTTTGACGGAGTTATTCCACGTGGAAAAGAAGTAAAAGTATTGGATGTTGGTGTTGGTGCGAATTGTATTTATCCGATAATTGGAAACCATGAATATGATTGGAATTTTGTTGGAGCAGAACTTGATTATGCTTCTTTTAAAAATGCAGAAGAAATTGTAAAGAAAAATCCGCGTTTGCGTAACAAGGTTGAAATTAGAATGCAATTTAATCCAAATAATATTTTTAAGAATATTATTAAACAAGGCGAAAAATTTGACATTACAATTTGTAATCCACCATTTTTTAGATCGAATCAAGAAGTAATGGAACAAACAATGCGCAAATTGAAAAATCTTGGTCAAAAAACAGATCAAAAACCAATTCAAAACTTTGGAGGTAATAATTCTGAGCTTTGGTGCAGAGGTGGAGAGCGTTTATTTATTACGAAAATGATCAAAGAAAGTGCTGAGTTCAAACATCAAGTAAAATGGTTTACAACATTGGTTTCTAAGAAAGAAAATGTTCGAATTTTAGAAGGAATTTTGAAACGAGAAAAAGTGAGAGATTACAGAATTGTAAACATGCAACAAGGAAATAAAGTTTCTCGTTTATTGGTTTGGAGGTTTTAATAAGTTTGATTAATAAAATAAAATCATTTATTTAAAATTATTCCAAATTTTTATTAGCAATACTTTAGGTTTAATTATTGTTTTACCTTGTGTCTACAAAAGTAACACAAAATGAAAACGAATAAAATTATAGCTTCTTTGGGAGCAGTGGCGTTAATGTTTAGTATCTTTTCTTTTACAACAGCGCGTCATATTGATACAGGAAAAGAAATTTCTGATCCTCAATGGAAAAATTTGAAAGTATTACCACAAAACATTTCAGAAGATAGTCTAAAAGGGTTGATGAGAGGGTACAATGCTGCATTAGGAGTAAAATGTAATTTTTGCCACGCTGAAAATCCAGAAACAAAAAAGATGGATTTTGCAAGTGATGCTAAAAAGGAAAAAGACTTTGCTCGTCATATGATTGTAATGACACGTGAATTAAATGCAAAGAATTTCAATTGGGAAAATGCAAAAAATCCTGAAATGATAAATGTTGTAACATGTGTAATGTGTCACAGAGGAAACGAAAGTCCTACAAAATCATTGATTGAGCCTATAAATGCTGAGTTAAAAAACGTGAAAGATGTTGCAAAAGAAAAATTAGCTCCGGCATCTGGTTCGGCGAAAGTTGAGAAAAAATAAAGAATAGAAATATAAGCTCCATTTTTGGAGCTTTTTTTATAAATTTAAACTTGTTAACATTGTTGGTATAATTAAATTTTTATGCATTCTTGTTGCTTTATCAATATTTAGTTGCAATAAAGCAGAAAGAAGTTTTCCAAATGACTCGGTTACAAAAACAGGTTCTCAAGACTTAATGGTAAAAAAATATTATCATGGTTTTGGAAAATATTCTCATCCTTTATATTTATATGATGAATTTGAAATGAAAGATTCAACTAATGTTAAAAATGCTTATTGTATTGGATATTATAGAGATAATCGATTAATCAAGATTGAAAAATATCTTCATCAAAATTTTGAATTTGGATTTATTTATAATTACAATGAAAATGGAGATTTAGAAAAAGTTATTAATTTATCAATTGAAGATAAAAAGTGAGATTTATAAAATTTAAAAAAAGCCATTCTTAAGAATGGCTTTTTTTAAATTTATTTCGAAGGAATAATCTACTTCTTAATTTCTGATTTATTCGAAATGAGTGACCAAATAATGGTTGTTAATAAAACTCCACCAATAATCGAAAGTGAGATAGTTGATTCGAAATGATAAAAAGGCATAATAATCATTTTAATTCCAATAAAGCTTAAAATAATTGCCAAACCATAATGCAATTTATTGAATTTATCCATCGAGTTAGCTAATAAGAAATACAACGAACGTAATCCTAAAATAGCAAAAATATTAGACGAATATAATATAAAAGGATCATCTGGTGCAACAGCAAAAATGGCTGGAATACTATCTACAGCAAAAACTAAATCTGTTATTTCAATCACCATCAAAGCAACAAAAAGAGGTGTTGCCATTTTGATTCCGTTTTGTACACTAAAGAATTTATCGCCATCAAAATTTGGCGTAACTTTAAAAAACTTGTGAACTAACTTAACTCCAAAGTTCTGAGATAAATCTTGGTTTTCATCATCATTACTCGATTTCCAAGACTTGATACCAGCAACAATTAAGAAGAATCCAAAAAGAGTCAAAACAACATTCGGGCGGAAAAATTCTTTTGTTACAAAGTTTGCATGAGTAGCTTCATCTCCTAAATTAAAATGCCAATCACCAATAGAGAATGAAGGTAAATAGGTCATTTTAATTAATTCTACTCCAGCAAAAATAAAGATTGCTCTAAATAACAAAGCACCTAAAATACCCCAAAAAAGAACTTTGTGTTGGTATTCTTTCGGAATTTTAAAGAATCCGAAAACTAATATAAAAACGAATAAATTATCGACGGATAGTGCTTTTTCGATCCAATAAGCAGCCTGAAATTGAGAGAATTTGTTGAGGGCAAATGCATGTCCATCGGCTTCTTTAAAGACAAAATAGATTACACCACTAAAAACCATTGCTAAAGATATCCAGACAATTGTCCAACTAAGTGCTTCTTTGTTCGAAACTGCGTGCGCATTTTTATTGAAAACACCCAAATCTAGTAGCAACATAATAATGACTGCGACTCCAAAAACAGTTATTAGTCCAGGATGATTTAACATACTATCCTGTACAACACTGAAAATACTCATATAATTCTATTTAATTTGACAATTTACTATAAATTTACCAATCCTAACTGAACTGATACATATAAAAAAATGTTTTTACAAAAGAAAAAACACGCAAAATTAATTTATTCTAGCATGAAAAGAGTTATCGCATACGTATTCTTAACAATTATTTTACCTATCGCTTCAAAAGCACAACAAGTTTCTCCATTGTATAAAGATTCAATTCAAATGAAATGGGTTGATGAAAAATATAATTCGATGACGTTGGAGGAAAAAGTTGGACAATTATTTATTGTTGCTGCTTACACCAATAGAGACGCTGTACATGAAAATGATATTCAAAAGTTAATTGAAGAAGAACATATCGGTGGATTGATTTTTATGCAAGATCAAGCAGCTCATCAAATCGAATTGACAAATAAATTTCAATCAATTTCTAAAACTCCTTTATTAATTGGAATGGATGCTGAGTGGGGACTTGCAATGCGTTTAAAAGATGTAGAGCGTTTTCCATGGAATATGACGCTTGGAGCATTACGAGATAATAATTTGGTTTATCAAGTCGGAAAACAAATTGGTTTACAAGCAAACAGAATGGGTGTTCAGTTTAATTTTTCACCTTCGGTTGATGTTAATGTAAATCCAAATAATCCAATTATTGGAAATCGTTCGTTTGGTTCTAATCCATCTCGTGTGGCTGAAAAAGGAATTGCATATATGGAAGGAATGCGTACACAAAACGTATTGTCTTCTGCAAAACATTTTCCTGGACATGGAAATACAGACCAAGATTCGCACAAAGTTTTACCTTTAATTCCAGATAATAAAGCTGATTTAGAGAAATATCACATTGCACCTTTCAAGAAAATGATTGATGCAGGAGTGCAGTCGATTATGGTTGCTCATCTTAATGTACCTGCTTTGGAACCAGATCCAAAAATGCCTTCAACTTTATCTAAAAAAATTATTACAGATTATTTGAAAGGTGAATTACAATTTAAAGGAATTGTGATTACAGATGCATTAAATATGGATGGTGTTGCGAAAATGTTTCCTGCTGGTGATGTAGATTATAGAGCGTTTGTTGCGGGTAATGATATTTTATTATTTTCTCAAAATGTACATATCGGAAAACAAAAAATAATTGATGCGATTAGCAAAGGAGAAATTTCTGAAGCGCGTTTAGAAGAAAGTGTAAAGAAAATCTTGATGGCAAAATACATTACTGGTTTAAATGAGATTAAAACTTTGAATCCTGCGAATGTGTTGGAAGATCTTAATCCTGCAGAGAGTTTAGCTTTAACAACAAAGATTTTTGAAAAAGCTTCGACAGTTGTAAAGAATGAACACAAACTTTTACCAATTAAAAAATTAAATCAAAAAATAGCTTTTGTTCCGCTTGAACAAACAGATTATGATCAGTTTTTGACACATTTACAAAAATATACAAATGTTGAGTTGGTTAAGATTTCAAATCCAAATCAAATCAATTTACTAAATGATTATGATGTTGTTATTTCTGGTGCATTTTTATCAAACGAAACAGTTTACAAACCATATAAATTGTCAGATAATTCGAAAGCAATTTTGAAAGCGTTACCAAAAGACAAAAAGAAAATATTTTCGTTGTTTACAAGTCCTTATGGATTGAAAGATCTAGATTTATCAAATTTAGATGCAGTTACGGTTCATTATCAAAATACGAAAGATGCGCAATCTGCTGCAGCTCAAATTATTTTTGGTGCAATCGACTCTGATGGAACTTTACCTGTAGATATCAATCAAAATTTGAAAGAAAGTCAAGGAATTGTAACAAAACATATCAAACGATTAGGATTTACAGCGCCTGAAAATGTGAATTTAGGAAAAAAAAACTCTTAGAAATAGATAGACTTGCCGAAGAAGCGATAGCAAATCGTTACACGCCTGGAATGCAAATTTTAGTTGCGAAAGATGGAAAAATCGTGTATGATAAAAGCTTTGGAACACAAGATAAAAATTCTTCAAAAAAAGTGAAGTGGACAGATTTATACGATGTCGCTTCTGTAACAAAGGTGACGGCAACGTTGCCTTTGTTGATGTTGGAGGTTAACGAAGGAAAGCTAAACCTCGATCAAACAATTGGTGAAATTGATACCGACGCTAAAAATACGAACAAATCTTCTTTAAAAGTTCGTGAAGTTCTGGCGCATCAGGCTGGTCTAAAACCTTGGATTGGTTTTTACAATGAAACTGTAAATGTGAAAAATGCGCGTCTTTATTTGGATTTTTATTCACGAAAACAAGATGAGGAACATCAAATAAAAGTTACCGACAATATTTATATCATCAATTCTATAAAAGATACGATTTACGAAGATATTTACAAATCACCACTTGGTCGTAAGTCATACGAATATTCAGATTTAGGTTATTATATTTTCAAGAAGAAATTAGAAAAAGACTTCGGAAAAGATTTAAATCAACTGACGCAAGAAAAATTTTATCAAAATCTTGGAATGTATCGAACAACATATAATCCAAAGGAAAAATTTTCTTTAGAAGATATTATTCCAACGGAATATGATAAAACTTACAGAAATCAATTGGTGCATGGTTTTGTACACGATCAAGGCGCAGCGATGATGGGAGGGGTTGCTGGTCATGCAGGTTTGTTTTCTAACTCGATTGATTTAGCAAAACTGATGCAACTCTATCTGAATGGCGGCGAATATGGTGATGAGGTTTATTTAAAACCAGAAGTTGTTGCAGAATTTACGAAACAACAATTCAAAGGAAATCATCGTGGTGCAGGTTTTGATAAAATGCAACAAGTTTCGACGAAAGGTCCATCAGCTGAAAGTTTTGGTCATACAGGTTTTACTGGAACAATGGTTTGGGCTGATCCTAAATATAATATCGTTTATATTTTTCTTTCGAATCGTGTAAATGAAACAGTCGAACCAAATTATTTATCGATAAAAAAAGTGAGAGAAAATATTCGACAAGTAATTTATGACGCAATTTTACCTTAAATTTGTCTAAATAAAAATCGCGAATGAAAATAGGAATTGTATGCTATCCAACCTACGGAGGTAGTGGAATTGTAGCAACAGAACTGGGGATGGATTTAGCGGAAAAAGGTCATGAAGTACATTTTTTTAGCACAAATGTACCTGCAAGATTAAACATTAAATTACCAAATATATACTTTCATCGTATTCATGTTGAGACTTATCCATTGTTTCAATATCAACCATACGATTTGGCGTTAAGTACAATTTTATACGATAAAGTTTTACATTACGAATTAGATTTGGTGCATGTACATTACGCAATTCCGCATGCGTATGCAGCATATTTTACAAAACAAATGTTGGCAAGAAAAGGGTATAAGTTACCAATTGTGACAACATTGCACGGAACAGATATTACGTTAGTAGGAAAGCATCCTGTTTATAAAACTGCTGTTGAATTTTCAATCAATGAATCGGATGCGGTAACTTCAGTTTCTGAAAGTTTGAAACAAGATACCTTAAAAGCATTTGATATTACAAATGAAATCGAGGTTGTTCCAAATTTTATTGATAACGAGCAATATCTACCAGAAAAATGTGTGTGTTGTCGTAATAATTTTGCGCAACCAAAAGAGAAAGTTATTTTACATACCTCTAATTTAAGAAAGGTAAAACGTATAGAAGATGTTATCGGAGCATTTAATTTGATTCAGAAACAAATTCCGTCTAAATTGATTATTGCTGGAGAAGGTCCTGAATGGGATATGGCAGATCAAATGATTCAAGATTTTGGTATTCAAGATAAAGTGAAAAGTCTTGGAATGGTCAGTGATTTGAATGATGTATTGAAAGCAGCAGATTTATTCATTTTACCTTCCGAACAAGAAAGTTTTGGCTTGGCAGCGTTAGAAGCAATGGCAGCAAGTGTGCCTGTTATTTCATCGAATGCGGGAGGAATTCCGGAAGTAAACATTGATGGTGTAACTGGTTTTGTTTGTCCTGTTGGAGATGTAGAAATGATGGCTCAAAAAGCAATCTATATTTTAGAAGACGAAAAACGTTTGGCAGAATTTAGTCATCAGGCAAAAGAACAAGCTATACGATTTGATAAAACGAATATTCTTCCACAATATGAAGAATTATATCGTAAAGTAATCGCAAAATCTAAAATCGGGTAAATCCCGATTTTTTTTATTTATTCTCATTCAAAACCTTTATTGAAAAACTGACAATATATTTTATTGGCATAACGTTTGACTTATTTATACTCACTTTTCTAAACACTTTAATTAAGAACTATTATGTGGTTTTTCGGATTATAAGAAAAGTCAACGTCAGTTAAAAATAGTTTTACTGACACTTTGAACGTACAAAAAAATTATGAACATAGACAATTTGTCATTAGCACAAGTAATGGAAGAAGAAATAGAATTAATTCCTTTGATGAGTAAAGACGAAGAAAGTAAGCTAAATAAGCAAGATATTTCTTCGGTATTGCCTATTTTATCGTTAAGAAACACTGTCTTATTTCCTGGTGTTGTTGCGCCAATTACAGCAGGTAGAGATAAATCTATACAGCTTTTAACACAAGCTTACAAAGAAGATCGTATTATTGGAGTACTTTCACAGAAAGAAATTGCTGTCGAAGATCCTACACAAGACGATTTATATACAGTAGGAACTGTAGCGAAAATTATGCGAATGATAAAATTACCAGATGGAAATATCACGGTGATTTTACAAGGTATGAAACGCTTTAAAGTGAAAGAATTTGTAACGGACGATCCTTATTTTAAGGCTGAAGTTGAAATTTTGAATGAAAAAGTTCCGACTTCTCGTAACAAAGAATATCCAATTATTATTGAGTCAATTCGTGATTTAGCTTTTCAAATTGTAGAAGAAAATCCGATGTTGCCTTCAGAAGCAGCAGGAGCGATAAAAAGTATCGAAAGTAATACATTTCTAATCAACTTTGTGGCATCTAACTTAACGTTGAGTTTAGATGAAAAACAATTGTTGTTAGAAATTTCTGATATGAAACTTCGCGCAATGGAAGTGATGCGTTTTATGAATGTTGAGCTTCAGAAATTAGAGTTGAAAAATACCATTCAAAATAAAGTTCGCAAGGAATTAGATCAACAACAAAAAGAATATTTCTTAAATCAACAAATCAAATCTATTCAAGAAGAGTTAGGAGGGAATTCGACAGAAGAAGAAATCAATGAAATGCGCAAACGTGCTTTAACGAAAAGTTGGAGCGAAGATGTAGTCAATCATTTTGATAAAGAAATCAACCGTCTTTCTCGTCTTAATCCGCAAATGCCAGAGCATAATATTCAGCGTAATTATCTTGAATTTATGTTGGATTTACCTTGGAATACGTTGACGAAAGATAACTTTGATATCAAACATGCGAAGAAAATCTTAGATCACGATCATTATGGTTTAGAAGATGTGAAAGAACGTATTTTAGAACATCTTGCAGTCTTGAAATTGAAAGGAGATATGCGTTCGCCAATTCTTTGTTTATATGGTCCTCCAGGTGTTGGTAAAACATCGTTGGGTCGCTCTATATCAGATGCGATTGGTCGTAAATATGTACGTATGTCTTTGGGTGGTTTACACGACGAATCTGAGATTCGTGGTCATCGTAAAACGTATATTGGAGCAATGCCAGGTCGTATTTTGCAATCGATCAAAAAATCTGAATCATCGAATCCTGTTTTTGTATTAGATGAGATTGATAAAATGACTGCAAGTGCGCATGGTGATCCATCTTCTGCAATGTTAGAGGTTTTAGATCCTGAACAAAACTCGAATTTTTATGATAATTTCTTAGAAATTGGATACGATTTATCGAAAGTATTTTTCATTGCGACAGCCAATAATATTGGTGATATTCCAAGTCCTTTACGTGATCGTATGGAGATGATAAATATTGCAGGTTATACAATCGAAGAGAAAACGGAAATTGTAAAACGTCACCTTTTACCAAAACAATTGTTGGATCATGGTTTGAATGAAAAAGATGTTGTTTTAGGAAAAAAAGAAATCGAATATTTAATCACAGGTTATACGCGCGAATCGGGTGTTCGTAATCTTAACCAAAAAGTTGCAAAATTGGTTCGTTCAGCTGCTAAACATGTAGCTTTAGAGGAAGAATTTAATGCTAAATATTCAATCGAAGATATTTCGAAGATTTTAGGACCTTCTATCACACCAGATCAATATGAGAATAATGAGGTTCCTGGAGTTGTTGTAGGTTTAGCTTGGACTAGTGTTGGTGGAGATATTTTATTCATCGAATCTATTTTATCGAAAGCGAAAAATGGTGGACTTTCTATTACAGGAAATTTAGGAACTGTGATGAAAGAATCGGCGACAATTGCATTAGAATATATCAAATCGCATGCAGATGAATTAGGTATAAAACCAGAAGTTTTCGAGAATTATAAAGTTCATATTCACGTTCCAGAAGGAGCAACGCCAAAAGATGGGCCATCTGCCGGAATTACGATGTTGACGTCTTTGGTTTCGTCTTTTACACAACGAAAAGTAAAAGCGAAATTAGCAATGACAGGTGAGATTACACTTCGTGGAAAAGTATTACCAGTTGGCGGAATTAAAGAAAAGATTTTAGCGGCGAAACGTGCAAATATCAAAGAAATTATTTTGTGCGAAGACAACCGAAAAGATATCGAAGAAATTAAAGCAGAATACGTAAAAGGAATGACATTCCATTTCGTAAAAGAAATGAAAGAAGTCTTGGATATTGCTTTAACGAATCAAAAAGTAAAAGGAGCAAAGGTTTTAGATTAAACTGAAATCTTCTCAAAAACTAAAAAAGGAACTCAATTAGAGTTCTTTTTTTTTTGTATATTAATCAAATAATTAACTCTTTTATATGCGATTAAGTTTATTATTGTTTATACTATTCTTTTCTAAATTATGTTTGTCTCAAGTAGAAAATCAAACAAAAGTTTACTCAAGAGTTTCTAAAAATGATTCTTGGGGATTTATTGATAACAGAACAAAAGAAATAAAAATACCATTTGGTAAATATTCGTTCATGAATCCCATGGATCAAGAAAATATGATTCTTGCGAAGAAAGATGGTAAGGATGGTTATATTGATATTAATGATAATATTTTAATTCCTTTTATTTATGATGATTTGAGTGTTTTCTCTGATAAGGGTTTGGCTTTAGCTCAAATTAAAGATAAGTTCGGAGCAATAAATAGGAAAGGTGAAGTTGTAATTTCGTTTATTTATGAGCGCTTGGATTATTTTTATAAATCAGGTTTAGCAATAATTATAAAAAATGGGAAATATGGATTTATTAATAAAACAGCAAAAGAAATTATTCCTCCTATTTATACTTCTGTAAATCAGTCAATGAATGATAGTATTGTATTTGTAAAAAATAATGAAAAATGGGCAATTTTTAATAACCAAGGAAAACAATTAACTGATTTTATTTTTGATAATCAAGGAGAAGATATTATTATAGAACCTAAATATAAAAGTAAAGGAACAACGTATTTTATTGATGGAGCGATAAAGTTATCAAAGAATGGTAAAATAGGGTTTTTGAATAGAAACTTAGAAGAAGTTTTTGAATTTGGGAAATATGATAATATTTTAACATTTAATCAAAAAGGCTTTGCGATAGTTGAAGATAAGTTGAAGTTTGGTGTGATAGATTCTAAAGGAAAAATTGTAGTAGATATTATTTATGATTCCATTTCTAATGAAGAACCTTATACCAAAAAATTAGAAACATTTGTCGTTAAAAAAGATGGAAAATTAAAATTACTTACTGAAAATTTAATATCTGTTACGGGAGATAAATGGTTGAAAAATATTGAATATAAGAGTGGTGTTGTACAAGATGATAAATATGTTTTTTTGTTTAAAGTAGAAGATTTTAGCAATAAAATTGGTGTTTTGACATCTGATGGAAAAGAATATGTTAAAATAGAAAACGAAAATGTATTTTTAATTAATGATAACAAAACTGCTGTTTTAAAAAAAGATAATAAGATTAATATACAAAATACTAATCAAAATTTAGTGATTAAGACTGGTTTTACAGATTTTTATCATTCAACCAAAGATGGAAATATTATATTGAAAAAAGGAAAATTATTTGGAGTTGTAGACACTTTGGGAACTGTTATAATTCCACCAATTTATCAGGATATAGAAGCTGTTTACGATAGAAAAAATAATTTTATTGTGAAGAAAAATAATAAATTTGGAATCATAGATATTAATCAGAAAACAATTATTCCTTTAGAATATTCTTCTATTTCTAATTGGGTAGAATATGGACCAGATGAACACATTGTTTCTAAAAACGGATTATTTGGTTTAATAACTCGAGAAGGTCAGGTTTTAATTCCGACTATTTATAAAGACTTTCGTTATGCGAGTATTTATTTTTTTGTTAGTAAGCAAGGAAAATATGGTGTCGTAGATAAAAAGAATAATATAATAATACCTTTTGATTATGATGGGATGAAGTTTGATTGGGGTGATTTTTATTTTAATTATGAAAATAGATCAATTAGAGTTGCAGTTATAAAAAAGGGAAAGAGAATGTTAATTGACCTTAAAAATAATATTGTAAAAGATAATTTAACAAAAGAAGAATGGAATGAATTTTTTAAATATAATTAAAAAAAGGAACTCAATTTAGAGTTCCTTTTATGTTTATTTTATAAATAGTAATTTATTTTATTTTATAAGAAATTCCCCAGAAAACAGGCATATTAAACGGTCCGCTATATTTCCCGTAACCAGGAATAACCAAAGGATCAATTCCTTGATCTTTTTTACCTCCAATATACGCTGCAGGATGCAAAGATAATTCACCATAAAAATTCTTGAAAATCTCTACACGTCCACCAACAACAGCTTCTATCCAATAACTACTTACATTTGCTTTAGGTAAACTTCCGGTATCGATAATTTCATTTGATTGTAAATCACGAATCGCATAGCTATTAATTGTTTGCGAATATTTAGAATAGGCAATTCGTCCACCAATGTAAATTCCGTTCGATTGATTTTCGACATCTTGTGTCACAAACCAATTTGCACCAACTTTTGCGAAAACACCGTCAACATCTACATCCCAATTGATTTCATTGAAATTATTTTTCTCGAAACCAGCTTCTACAACTGCATGCCATTTATTATTAATTTGATAAGAAGCAAAAGCGCTAACTCCTTTTTTATCATTAAAAGCTGTAACAATAGGATTGAAAACGTCTATACCAATAAAAATATCATGATTTTTTTTCTTTGGGATAGAATCTGTAACCGAGACTTTTGTTGAGTCAGTTTTATTTACTTGCGCAAAAGCAAAACTAGTTGCGCTCGTCAGCAAAAAGCTTAATAACAGTTGTCGAACCATCTTTTATTTCAGTATTTACAGTTTCTATTTCTTTAATCCAATTATTAGTCACCAATTTCACATTCGCACCTTGAAAAGTTAACCCAAAACCACATGCTTTAGATGTATAGGTATTTCCTATTGTATCATATGTTAAAATCAAACGATCTCGTTTTGCATAAATTGTTCGGATCACTTGATTGTTATTCGTTGGGTCTGTAATCGGAACATCTCTACCTCTTGCTACAGTATAATAAATTTCTTTTTTCTTATTATTACGGATCGGAGCAGCAAAAGAAGATTTCATATTTACAGAACCTTGGTCAATTAATACAGTATCTTTACTTGTTCCAGTTGGGATAGAATCTTTTAGAACATAAGCCCAATAGAAAATTGTATCTTCTAATTTTGTTGTTTTATCAATATTATAATACATGTCAACAACCATACGTGGCACTTCGCCTTCGTCTGTACAAATGTCATCATCTTCGCAACTATAGATAACAAAACTTGTTAAAATGGCGATGATTGAAAAGGATAAGATGGTTTGAAATTTTTTCATTTTCAAGGATTGAATTTTAAATTCGCTCTAAAAGTACAATATTTTCTACATGATGTGTTTGTGGAAACATATCAACTGGCTGAACTTTAACAATTTTATATTGATCTTTCATCAATTCTAAATCTCTTGCTTGTGTTGCAGAGTTACAAGAAACGTAAACAATGCGTTTAGGATTCATGAACAAAATATTTTCAACCACTTTTTTATGCATTCCATCACGTGGAGGATCAGTAATCAGAACATCTGGAATTCCATGTTCGTTGATAAAATCTTGATTCAAGACATCTTTCATATCACCACAATAGAAATCACAATTTTCAATACCATTGAATTTTGCTGCAGCTTTTGCCGCATCAATAGCTTCTTGAACAGATTCTACACCAACTACTTTTTTGGCATTTTTCGAAACGAATTGTGCAATTGTTCCTGTACCTGTATATAAATCGTAAACTAATTCATTTCCTGTTAAACCAGCAAAATCACGCGTTAATTTGTATAATTCGTATGCTTGTTCTGGATTTGTTTGATAAAAAGATTTTGGACCAATTTTGAAATTCAAATCTTCCATCTTTTCCATGATATGATCCTCCCCAGCAAAAACTTCAATATCTAAATCATAAACAGAATCGTTTTGCTTTGGATTAATCGCGTATAATAATGATGTAATTTCAGGGAATTTATCTTTTAAGTTTTGTAAGAAAGCTTCACGATTCTCTTTTTCTTCGCGGAAAAATTGAACTAAAACCATTACTTGCCCATTTTGAGAAGTTCTGATCATTAACGTTCTCAATAAACCTTCTTGATTTTTTAAATCGAAGAAATCTAAGTTATGTTCTAATGCAAAACGTTTTGCTTCGACACGAATCGCATTCGAAGGATCACGTTGTAAATGACATTTCGTAACATCTAAAACTTTAGACCAAGCTCCAGGGATATGAAATCCTACTACATCACGGTTATCAAACTCTTTTCCAGATTGAATTTCCTCTAATGTTAACCAACGTGCATTAGAGAAAGTAAATTCTAATTTGTTGCGGTAAAAATATTTTTCTTTAGATCCTAAAATAGGAACAATTTCAGCTTCTAAATCTTTGAAACCTCCAATACGAACTAAATTATTAACCACTTCGTCGTGTTTAAATTTAAGTTGGGCATCGTAGCTCATATCTTGCCATTTACATCCGCCACAAACACCGAAATGCTCACATTCTGGCTGAACACGATAAGGAGATTTTGTATGAATTTCTATCGCTTGTCCTTCTAAATAGCTGCTTTTTTTCTTCAAAACGTGTACATCTACAACATCTCCAGGAATCGCACCTTTTATCAGAACAGTTTTACCTTCCTCTGTTTTACCAACCGATACACCTTTTGCACCAGCACGTAAAACTTCTATATTATTTAATATGATTTTTTGCTTTGCTTTTCTTGACATTTTGCAAAGGTAAGGAAGTCCCCGAAATATTCAATTTTTTATCCTTTTAGTAATTAAAACTTTGTTTAATTATTTTATAATTAATTTTAAATAATTAAATCTATAGGTTTTATAGATTATTATTTTGTTTAATAAATTTATTTAGAATATTTTTCTTAAAATAACACGTAAATTAGGTTTGTTATTTAAATTATTCTGTATATAGTGCTTATTTAGAAAAATAGTATAATTTTGAATTGTATTAATAAGCAGAAATGAAAGAATATAAATTCAAGAGTTTAACGTGTATGATTCATCTTTTTTAAGAGAAGTATATTGTTAAAATTGAATAAAATATATTAAAAAACTCCTTTTATGATTGAGGAGTTTTTATTTGTTAAAAAATTAAGTTAGAAAAGAATGTCAAGTCAAGAAAAAAATTATTTAAATCAATTAGAAGACGAAGCTATCTATATTTTGAGAGAGACTGCTGCTCAGTTTGAACGTCCTGCTTTGCTTTTTTCGGGTGGTAAAGATTCAATTGTTTTGATTCATTTAGCATTGAAAGCTTTTCGTCCAGGAAAGTTTCCCTTTCCTTTAGTTCATGTTGATACAGGTCATAATTTCGCAGAAGCAATTCAGTTTCGTGATTATTTAGTTGATAAAATTGGAGAAAAATTGATAATAGCTTCTGTAGAGGATGCAATTAAAAAATATAATTTAAAAGAAACAGCTGGTCGTTTTCCTTCGCGTAATGCTTTACAAACGTATGCATTGTTAGATGTGATTGAAGAAAATGAATTTGATGCATGTATTGGTGGAGCACGTCGTGATGAGGAAAAGGCACGCGCAAAAGAACGTGTGTTCTCTGTTCGTGATGATTTTGGTCAGTGGGATCCGAAATTACAACGTCCAGAATTGTGGAATATCTTAAACGGACGAATTGAAAAGGGACATAATGTTCGTGTTTTTCCAATAAGTAATTGGACAGAGTTGGATGTTTGGAATTACATCAAACATAATAATATTGAATTGCCAAACTTGTATTTTGCTCATGATAGAGAAGTTATTGTTTACAACGATAAATTGATTGCGACGTCAGATTTTATCAAACCAAATGCAGATGATGAAGTAAGAATAGAAAAAGTACGTTATAGAACGGTTGGTGACATGACATGTACAGCTGCTGTACCATCCAATTCATCTACTATTGATGATATTATTACAGATATTATTAATACGAGAATTAGCGAAAGAGGACAAACTCGATTGGATGATCAATTGTCAGAATCAGCGATGGAAGATCGAAAAAAGCAAGGTTATTTCTAAATCAAAATTTTTTTAAACAAAACTCTATAAAAACTATAGGTATTAAGTAGTATAAAAATGAACACACTAAAATTTATAACAGCAGGGAATGTAGACGATGGTAAAAGTACTTTGATTGGTCGTTTACTTTACGATTCTAATAGTATTCACACCGATCAATTGGGTGTTTTAGAAAAACGTAAATCCAATGATGAAGACGAAATCGATTTGTCATTGATTACCGATGGTTTGCGTGCTGAGCGCGAGCAAGGAATTACGATAGATGTGGCGTACAAATATTTTTCGACTGCAAAACGCAAATTTATCATTGCAGATGCGCCTGGACATGAGCAATATACTCGGAATATGATTACTGGAGCTTCAAATTCAGAATTGATTATTATTCTAGTTGATGCCCGAAAAGGAATTACAGCTCAAACGAAACGTCATGCGAGTATTGGTTCGTTGATGGGAATTAAAAAAGCAATTATTGCGATCAATAAAATTGATTTGGTTAATTACTCGCAAGAAATTTTTGAATCGATTAAAACCAATTTTCAAGAAATTCAAAATCAATTGAATTACGATGAAGTGTCTTTTATTCCAGTTTCGGCTTTAGTTGGAGACAATGTTGTGGATAAATCAACAAATACACCTTGGTATAATGGTAAAACTTTGTTGCATACGTTAGAAACAATCGAAATTAAAACAAATCATCATCTACCAGCCCGTTTTCAGGTGCAATGGGTTATTCGTCCGAAAGATGAAGAACACCATGACTACAGAGGTTATGCGGGACAAATTTTGAGCGGAAGTTACAAAATTGGTGATGCAATAAAAGTTTTCCCATCTCATATAGAATCTAAAATCGTGAAAATTGAACGTCATTTGGAAGAAGTAAATGAAGCTTTTGCCGGAGAAAATGTCGTGATTCACCTCGAAAATAATATTGATATCAGTCGTGGAGATTCTATTATAAAAGTAATCGAAGACTTGAAATCGACAAATGAACCAAGTGCATGGATTTGTTGGTTGGATCATACCGCTTTACAACAAGGTAAAACATATATTTTACAACATCGTTTTCATTCGGTTCGAACAAAAATCAAAGCAATTCAACAACAATGGGATATTAATAATTGGGAATTTATTCCTTCAGAAGAAATCAAACTGAATGATATCGGACAAGTGGTACTCAAAACCAATCAACCTTTATTTTTTGATGCTTTCGAAGATAATATTTCGACAGGAAATGCCATTTTAATTGATGAAACGACAAAAAATACAGTCGCAGCTTTGATGTTTTTGTAAAAATATTATCTCAAAAAAAATCATTCTAAATCATACATAAATAGTCAACACATGCAAACAACTATAGGAAAAGTAATTTTGGCTGGTGCTGGTCCAGGAGATCCAGAATTAGTTACACTCAAAACATTAAATTATATCAAAATCGCTGATGTTATCTTAACAGATCGTTTGGTTTCTCCAGTTTTAATTGATGAATATGCTTCGAAAGAATCAATTGTCATTTACGTCGGAAAACAATGTTCGAAAGGAATTCATACACCACAAAAAGATATTAATGGGTTGATGGTTGAGTTTGCAATGCAAGGAAAATTAGTTGTTCGCCTAAAAGGTGGCGATGCATCACTTTTTTCTAATATTTTGGATGAATTAGAAACATTGAAACAACATCAAATTTCGTACGAAATTATACCAGGAATTTCGGCTGCATTTGGTTCGGCTGCTTATACTGGAATTCCTTTGACGGCAAGAAATTATGCAAAAGGTTTGCGTTTGTTAACACTTTGTGATTTGAAAAATGTAAAACAAAATCAATGGATGGATTGGTCAACAACCGAAGATACTTTAGTGTTTTACATGAGTGGACAACGATTGCAAACATTGGTTGAACAGTTAATTGCAAATGGAATTGATTTGACAAAAGGTTTAGCTGTTGTACAACAAGCGACGACTCCCGATCAAAAAACAACTGTTTTTACGTTCGAGAATATTGCGGAAAACCAATTACCAACCTTCGATTTTGTTCCAACTTTGATTATCGTTGGTCATGTTGTCAATCTTCATCAATCGTTTGCATGGATTGATGAACAACAAACGTCTAATTCGTATTTCGATAACCACAAAACAACAATTTCCTATGCTAGCTAACGAAAAATTGACTTTAGTAAAAAATCTGGTTAGAGATTTATCTCGAGATGAAATTATTTGGACGAATGGTTATTTAGCGGGATTGGTTGCAAGTAATTTAGAAGAAGAAACAAAAGAAGAAACGAAATTAACTTCGATAAAACCTACAATTATTTATGGAACTGAAACAGGAAATGCGAAGAAATTAGCAACGCAATTGCAAAGTATTTTCAAGAAAAATAAAATTCAAGCAAAAGCGATTGATGCATTTCAATATCCATTAGAAAAAATTGAAAAAGAAGAGTTTATTGTGTTGATTTTTAGTACGCAAGGCGACGGTGATTTACCTCAGAATGCACAAAAATTCTATGATAATCTAAATAATTTGGACATCAAATTGAGCAATACAAAATTTGCTGTTTTTGGTTTGGGTGACACATCATATCCATTTTTTTGCAAATCAGGAGAAGACATCGATTTATTGTTTCAGAAATTAGACGCAAATCGAGTTTTAGATGTGATAAAAGCCGATTTGGATTACCAATATTTAGCTGAAAATTGGTTTCAGAATTTAGTGAAAATCGTTCAAAATACAGGTTCAACTGTTCAAATTCAATCAAAGAATGAATCGACGATTTCTACTCATAAAAAATCTTATCAAGGCGTTGTAAAACATAAAGTGATTTTGAATGATAGAGGTTCTAAAAAAGAAACTTATCACATCGAAATTGAGTTAGATGAACAAGTTGATTACGAACCAGGAGACGCTTTAGGTTTGTATCCAAAAAATAACGAAAAAGAAACAATTCAAATTGCAACAATTTTCGGAGAAGAAAATCGTGCAAGCGAATTAGAAATTAAAAATATAAGAGGCCTAACTAAAAAGTCAATCGAACAATTGAGTGAAATTTTGAAGACTGAAATTTCAGAAACAAAAGCTGATTTAATTGATTTATTGAATAAATACTATACTGTTGATTTAGGATTAAAATTAGATGATATTTTATCTATTTTACATTCAGTATCTCCACGATTATATTCAATTTCATCTTCAAATGAAGCGCATGAAAATCAAATTCATTTAACGGTTAGCTTGAATACTTTTCAGGTAGATAATAATCAAAAAACAGGTTTGTGTTCTCAGTTTTTAGCCGATTTTGAAATTAATCAATCAATTGATTTTTATATTCATAAGAATAAAAATTTCAAACTTCCAGAAGAAGATCAAGCTGTCATAATGATTGGTCCGGGAACAGGAATTGCGCCTTTCCGTAGTTTTTTAGCACATCGAGATGCAATTGGTGCAGAAGGTAAAAACTGGTTGTTTTTTGGAGAACAACATTTTGTGTCGGATTTCTATTATCAAACGGATATTCAAGAATGGCTTTCAACAGGAGTTCTGAATCAGTTGGATACAGCTTTTTCGCGTGATCAAAAACAAAAGATTTATGTTCAAGATCGTGTGAAAGAAAAAGGAAAAGAAGTGTACAATTGGCTGAAAGATGGTGCTTATTTATACATCTGTGGACAAAAAGATGGGATGAGTACAGATGTCGAAAATACGTTGTTGGAATTAATTGCACAAGAAGCCAATAACGATGAAATTTTTGCACGAGATTTTTTAGAAAAATTAGAAGAAGAGGGTCGTTATCAAAAAGATGTCTACTAAAATACAACAAGCAAAATGAGCGAAGAAAAATTATCTCCTATTGAAGAAATTAAAATAAAAAGTGACGGTTTACGTGGAACGTTAAAAGAAAGTATCGAGTTAGATAATCATACTGGTAATGTGCGTTCTGACGATGAAGCATTGGTGAAATTTCACGGAATGTATGTGCAAGATGATCGCGATAGAAGAGAGGAAAGAGCACAGAGAAAGTTGGATAAATTGTATTCGTTTATGATTCGTTTGCGTATTCCGGGTGGAATTATTGATGCAGACAAATGGTTAGCGATTCATGAAACTTCCGAAGAATACGGAACTGGAGTTTTGAAAATAACAACACGTCAAACGATTCAATTACATGGAATTTTGAAACACGAATTACGTCCAACATTGCAATCGATCGATCAAGCGAAGTTAGATTCCATCGCTGCTTGTGGAGATGTTAATCGAAATGTAATTGTAAGTTCACATCCTTTGGTTTCGCCAATTCATGCTCAAATTCATGCGTATGCAGACAAATTATCAAAACATCTTTTGCCTAAAACACAGGCGTATTATGAAATTTTTGTAGACAGTGAAAAAATTTATGAACGCGAAACAGAACAAGATGATTTGTACGAAGACCGCTATTTGCCTCGAAAATTTAAGATTGCAATTGCTATTCCTCCAACAAATGATGTAGACGTTTTTGCGAACGATTTAGGATTAATTGCCATTATCGAAAATGATGAACTGAAAGGTTTCAATATCGCTGTAGGAGGAGGGTTATCGACAACTCATGGTAATCCAAATACCTATTCGAGATTGGCGACAGAGATTGGTTTTGTAGACTCGGAAGAAAAAGTATTGAAAGTTGCTTATGAAGTATTGACTATTCAACGTGATTATGGAAATCGAGGTGATCGAAAATTAGCTCGTCTGAAATATACAGTGGATAAATTAACGGTAGATGGTTTCAAAAAAGAATTAGAAAAACGAATTGGTTTTGATCTCGAACCAGCTAAATCTTATGAGTTTACAGAACGTTCGGATAATTATGATTGGCATCAAGTGAATAACGGAATGTGGTATTATACACTTTTTGTAGAAAATGGTGTTGTACAGCCAAATCAAAAAGATTTTTTGTACGAATTAGCTCAATTGAAAATCAATAACTTCATTTTTACAGCTAATCAAAACTTATTATTAGGTGAAATTTCGACCGAAAATAAAGCTAAAATCGAAGATTTAATCGAAAAATATTCAATCCATAAAAATATTAGTGAGTTAAGAAAAAACTCGATGGCTTGTGTGGCTTTACCAACTTGTCCGCTTGCTTTGGCAGAGGCGCAACGTTATTTACCAGAATTGGTGACGAAAATAGAACCACTTTTAGAGAAACATCAGCTGCAAAATGATGACATTACGATTCGTATGACGGGTTGTCCCAATGGTTGTGGACGTTCGTATGTTTCGGAAGTTGGTTTTGTCGGAACTTCACTTGGTCATTACAATTTGATGTTAGGTGGCGATCGATATGGTGTTCGATTAAATCAATTGTATAAAGAAAAATTAGATGAATCAGAGATTTTGAAAGAATTGGATATCGTTTTTGGAAGTTATAAACAAGACAAATTAGAGAACGAAACATTTGGCGATTTTGCTTTTCGAAAGTATTTCTCAGTTAATTAGGACAACATTTTAAAAAAATTCATGAAAAATAATTTATTTCCGATATTTTTAAAAACAGAACATTTGCGATTTCTTGTTGTAGGTGGTGGAAGTGTAGGGTTAGAAAAGGTTTCGACGCTTATTAAACAAAATCCTTTGGTCAATTTAAAAGTTATTGCAAAAGAATTTAAACAAGAATTAAATGACCTTTTTGTTCAGTATCCGCATATTGAATATGAAAAACATGCATTTCAATCTGATGATTTAGATGATGTTGATTTGGTTATTGTTGCAACAGACAATAAACTGACAACGCAAGAAGTAAAACAAAAAGCAAATGCAAAGGGAATTTTAGTTAATGCGGCTGATCAACCAGAATATTGCGATTTTTATTTAGGTTCTATTGTAAATAAAGGACATCTTAAAATAGCTATTTCTACAAATGGACAATCTCCTGTAATGGCAAGACGTTTGCGCGAATATTTTACTGATATTATTCCAGATTCTATTGATGAAAATATCGAGGATTTAAATTCAATCCGAAATAATCACAAAGGAGATTTTAGTCAAAAATTAAACGATTTGAATCAATTAACTTCTTCATTTGAAGGTAAAAAATCGACAAAAAAATACAAACGATTGGTAACTGAAATTACACTTGTTTTCTTCGCTTTATTCGTTGGTTATGCGTTATCATCTATAGTAAGTTTTTCAGAGGCAAAAGATTTTGTGGTTCATATTCCAAATGTTTTTTATATCATGTTAGCAGTTGGTTTTTTTGCTCAAATGGTCGATGGGGCAGTTGGTTTGGGATATGGCGTTACGTGTTCTACAAGTATGATGTTATTTGGGGTTAATTTACCATCAATTAGTGGAAGTATACATACAGCAGAAATGTTTTCGAGTGGAATCAGTGGTTTTTCACATTATAAATTTGGAAATGTAAACAAAAAATTATTGTTAGCCTTGGCAATTCCTGGTGTTATTGGCGCTGTTTCGGGTTCGTTGTTATTGGTCTATTTGGGAAATAAATACGAGATCATTACTTACGCTATTTTAGCAACTTATACATTAATTATCGGAATTAGATTAATTATTCTAGCTTTCAGAAAAAAAATAGAACGAAAAAAAGTTAAACGAGTTGGTTTTCTTGGATTTGCAGGAGGATTTTTAGATGCTTTTGGCGGCGGTGGCTGGGGACCAGTTGTAACTTCTACTTTATTAGCAAAAGGAAAAAAATCGAATTATGTTGTTGGGACAGTTAGTTTGGCAGAATTTTTTGTAACCTTATCAGCATCCTTAACTTTTTTCGCTGCGCTTGGTGTTAGTCATGGTTTTATTATTGCAGGTTTAATTCTTGGTGGAGCAATTGCTGCTCCAATAGCAGCAAAACTAGCAGGGAAAATTCCTCAAAAAATAGCCATTTTAGCTGTAGCATTTTTAGTAATTACATTTAGTATTCGTATTCTTTTTAAAATTTTCTAAATTTTCTATATCATTTCTAACAATCAAAACACTCTTCATCTCGCATGTTGAGTGTTTTTTATTGTTCATTATTTAAGACATATTTAGTCAAAATATATTTCGTAACAGGTTTCAACGTTTTGCCATTTTCGGGATGCAAACCATAATTCGTATAAAATTCTACTTCACCATTTTTCTTTAAATACCAAACCTTATCTATCGAATTATCTAAATTTAATGTATCAATTCGAGTAATCTTTTTCAATTGAAACACAGTTTCATTATATGGAATAGCATTTATTTGAGGCGAAGTTTCTTCGCATTCGATTTCTTCATAATGATTTTCTTTCCAAATCATACAAGAGGAAGTATTGTTAAAAGAGTTTAAAAATAATCCACTTCCAACTATAATAGAAGCAATTCCACTTCCTGCAATTAATTTATTTTGTTGAAGTTTTATTTTTTCAAAGAAATTATTCTTTTTTGATGAAAGATTAATTATTGATTCTTCTTCAGAAATATTATCATTTATTATTGGTTCTACGGATGCGATTTTATCAACTTTTTTTTCATTACTTTTTGTCAGTTGATTTTTTTGATTAAACTCTCCAAAACTTTCATAACCGATATAATGAGCAAGAATGTTTAATAAATCAGGACTTATTTCCTTCTTTAAATTATTTTCTTTCACAAAATCATCAAAATGTCGAGAGAAAGATTTGCTTGTTATAGGATAATTATAATCATCTGAAATTACTTTTTCTAAATGAACAGACATCCCATTTTTACTTGAACTTCCACACTCTTTTTTTGCTTGTTCAAAAACCTTTTCGAATAGATCTTTTTTCGTAGACATTTCACTTTTAATTCTTTTACAAAGTAGACAAATTTTGGACAAAATAAATTACGGTTTCACGTAAAATAGAATGTCTAATAATTGTCCAAAACTTGTCTAATGTTTGTCTAACAGCTATTTGTGTTGCTGTATTTACTTTGCCATAGAAATCAATACAAAAACAAAACAACTTGATTTCTAAAATTGTAGTGTTGAAAATAGTTGAGGTTAATTGAAGGGAAGCATTTTTCCTTGATTGTTTTCATACTACAAAAAACTTCCCATTAAAGGAGCGCTTCTTTTTTTTCGGCATACACTACTTGCAATCTGTTTTGCGAGGAAGAATGCTTTTAGCAAAAAAGTAAAAACAAAAACTATGTTAGAATTATTATTCGCTTTATTGGGATTCTTTTTTCCAAATGAAAATGCACATACATTAACACAAGATCAACAACCAATTGTACAAACTTCTAGAGATAGTGTGGATGGAGACACAGGAGGTGAAACTGGTCAAATTCCACCAAAAAAATAAACGACTAACGGATAGAGTAATCTATCCGTTTTTTCTTTAGCTTTATTGAGTAATTGAAAAGGTTTGAGAAAAGGTCTATTTTTTATTTTTTTACTACTTATTTTTTCGTGTCAATCGACTGAAAAAAAGCAAATTGAACAAGAGTCAAGTTCGGAGAATAAAGCCTATGATATTGCATGGGAATTTTATGATAATCAAGAAAATGACAGTGCTTATGTTTATTTTAATAAAGCGAAAGATATTTTTCTGAAACAAAATAATAAACATCAAGCTGCTAAATGTTTGATTAATATGGCTTATATCAGCTATAATAAAGGTGATTTATTTGGAAGTCAGGAGTTGAATATAGAGGCAATAAAATTTTTAAATCTGAATAACAAAGAAGAAAAAGAGACACTATCAAGTGCTTATAATAGTTTAGGACAAAGTACACATGAATTAGGAAATTATAAAGAAGCAATCAATTATTATCAAAAATCAATTGATTATTCGACGGATAGAAATGTTTTTATCATTAATCAAAATAATATCGCCAATAGTTATCGTTACGATAAACAGTATGATGAAGCGATTAAGATTTACCAAGCATTATTAAAAGATAAGACTACAATTGAAAATCCAAAAGAATATGCGCGAATTTTAGATAATTTGGCTTACACCAAATGGTTGCAAAACAAAGAATTAATTCTTGAAAATGATTTTTATAAAGCATTAAATATCAGATTGAAAGAAAATGATTTGTGGGGACAAAATGCAAGTTATGCGCATTTAACAGATTATTTTTCGAATTTAGATCATAAAAAAGCATTAGAGTACGCTTACAAACGAAAATCGATTTCGTTTAAAAATAATAGTGTAGAAGATAAATTAGAAGTTTACCAACAACTCATTCGATTAGAAAATTCTACCAATTCTAAAAAATATTTTGAAATATATCAAAAGCTAAATGATAGTATTCAATTAGAGCGAAACAAAGCCAAAAATCAGTTTGCTTTAATTCGTTTTGATTCTGAAAAAAATAAGGCTGATTTTTTGAAAGCTGAGGCTGAAAATGAAAAGAAAAAGAATAATATTCTGAGTTTATATATTGTCGTTGGATTGTTAATGATGCTTTTATGTTTCGTTTATTTTTGGTACAAAAGAAGAAAACAAAAATTACAACAAGAAAATGCTTTATTGGAACAAGAAAAAATAGTTGAGGTTAAAAAAACAGAGCTAAAATATTCTAAAAAAGTACACGATAAAGTAGCGAATGGTATTTATCATGTCATATCTGAAATAGAAAATAAAACAGAAATAAATAAAGATGAAATTTTAGATAAATTAGAAGTAGTTTATGAAATTTCACGTGATATTTCGTATGATAAAATAGATGAAACACAACATGAAAATTTTGCAAGCAAGATAGCTCAATTAGTAAGTTCATATGATTCGGATGAGGTTAAAATATTTTTGATTGGAAATGAAAATAAATTTTGGTCAATTATTTCTCCACAAGCTAAAGCAGAGATTTTCTTAGTTATGCAAGAATTGTTGACGAATATGAAAAAACATAGTCAAGCTTCGCGAGTGGTTTTGAATTTTAAACAAGAAAATCAGCAAGTAATTATTAATTATTCGGATAACGGAATAGGAATTTCTGAGTTAAAACCTAAAAATGGTTTACAAAATACGGTTTCACGTATTTCTAGTTTAAAAGGAGATGTTATTTTTGAAACAGAAAATGTAAATGGTTTAAAAATTATCATCAAATTTCCTATTCTATAACCTAATTAAAAAGTATGTTTAAAAAAGTATTGATTGCAGAAGATTTTGAAAGTTTTAATATTTCTGTTCAAAAAGTATTGAAGGATTTGAAAGTAGAAAATCCAGATTATGCCTTTTATTGTGATGATGCATTTTTGAAAGTAAAGAAAGCTCTGCATGATGAACAACCTTATGATTTATTGATTTCTGACTTATCATTTGAAGAAGATCATCGCGAACAAAAATTGAAAGGAGGAAGGGAATTAATAGAAGCTGTAAAAGCAATTCAACCTCATTTAAAAGTAATTGTTTTTTCGGTAGAGAAAAAAGCTGACATGGTCGATAATCTTTTTGATCAATACGAAATCAATGGCTTTGTTGCAAAAGGAAGAGAAGATTCGAAAGAATTGAAAAAAGCCATTCAGGCTGTTTTTGCAGGAGAAAAACATTTAGAATTAGAAATGAAACGTAGTATCAAACAGAAAAATACGTACGAAATTACTTCTTATGATGTTACGCTAGTTTCGTTGCTTTCAAATGGAATATTATTAAAAGATATTTCAACTCATCTTAAACAAAATAATATAAAACCCGCAAGTCAAAGTAGTGTAGAAAAAAGGTTGGGATCATTAAAAGAATCTTTGCAATTGACAAGTAATCATCAATTAGTCGCTTTTTTCAAAGATTTGGGAAGTATATAAAACAAAAAAATCGTCAACTTAGTTGACGATTTTTTTTGTTTATTCAGCTAAAAGCTTTTTAATGTCTTCTTTTAAATACTCAATTTCAGGATGGTATTTTCCACCAAGAGAAGGTTCTTTTCCTTCAGAATCTTTATAATTCAGTCCCGAATAAAACAACATTGGAACACCCATTTTATCATATCGACTTCTGATATTCCCTTGTTTATCAACCAATGCAAGTTTTCCACTATGATTTAGACCTTCGGCAGTTGTTTCGTCTTTTCCAACATAAATATTGAATTTATCCGAAAGTTGCTCAATTTCTTCTCGATTCGAAGTTAAATAATGCCAATTCGGAGATTTTACACCAATTTGCTTTGCATATTCTAACAATCGTGCAGGTGTATCTCGTTTTGGATCAATCGTTACTGAAATAAAACCAAGATTAGGATCGTTGATATCATCTTCTATAGAACGTAAATTGTTACTCATTACTGGACAAATCGTAGGACAACTTGTAAAGAAAAACTCCACAACATACACTTTTCCTAACATATCACGGTCTGTAATGGTTTGATTATGTTGATCAGTCATCGAAAATGAAGGAACTTTCATTACATTATATAATTCATTTTTTGGTTTATTTTTTAACCAAAAAATAGTTCCAAGAACGCCAATTATTATAAGTGCAACAACTATTAATTGTTTATTCATGAATATGTTTTTCTGGGTTTTTTAGAAATTCATCTTTACACATTGTCGAACAAAATCCATATGTTTTTCCTTCGTAATTCGCTGTGTCACTTAAATGATCCGCAGTTTTCATTCCGCAAATAGGGTCAACTTCATTTACAACTGCAACATCCAATTTTTTTGTAGCTTTCATTTCTTCGTGAGAAACATGTTTTACTTCAAAATCTTCTTGTTTTGGTTGTTCTTTGTTACAAGCTGTAAATGCTAGAGCTAAAATTGAGAGAGTGAATATGTTTTTTAAATTTTTCATTTTTAATTGTTTAATTAATTATTTTTTAAATCTTTAGTTTAGATTGTTGATTAAAAATTAAACAATTGGTGGATGAAAAACTAAACGAATAATATAATTAGAATTTATATCTTGATAAGAATCAATCTGTGATTTGTTGACTTCTATAAAATATATTTTGGGTGATAGGTTTTGTTTTTGAGGAACAAGTGCATCAAGAAGTTTAATCGAATTTTTTACAAAATGATTTTCAGTTTGATTCTTTTCACTTTTCGAAACTTCATTTTTCAAATAGCAAAAACCATTGCATAGTAACTCTGGCTCTTCACGATTTTCGCATAGTTCATTTGCAATTTCATTATAATTTAAAACATAGTCTATCACAGGCATTAATGGACGAAATGCTATAGACAATAGTAATAATATGAAAATTAATATGCGCAAAAAATACTTATTTGTTTACAAATTTAACCAAATTGATTGAGGTTGAACATGATAAATTTTATGATTTTAAACGAAAGATTTATCATAATCTTCACTTTTATATGCGTCAAATTTTTTATCTTAAGAATTGTTTTAATCATCATAATAATATGAAAAATAGTCAGATTGCTGATTTTACAACAACCGAAGAATTAATGCATTTTTTGGTCGAAAATCAAGAAGAAAATCTTCTATATAAAAATGTTTTAAAGAAATTTGAGTATGAAAAAGAATTACTAAAATTGCAATCAGAATTGGTAAATCTTCAAAATTGGATTTCAACAGAAAAGAAAAAAGTAGCGATTATTTTCGAAGGTCGTGATGCATCTGGAAAAGGAGGAACTATTCGTCGTTTTCGCGAACATCTTAATCCACGTTCTATGCGAGTTGTTGCGTTGAATAAACCAACTGAAGTGGAACAAAATCAATGGTATTTTACACGTTATATTAAAGAATTACCTAATGCTGGTGAAATTGTTTTTTTTGATCGAAGTTGGTATAATAGAGCAGTTGTAGAGCCAGTTATGGGATTTTGTACAGAGAAACAATACGAACAATTTATGGTACAAGTTTCTGAATTTGAGCATATGTTATACGAATCTGGAACACATATTATAAAATTATGGTTTTCGATTACAAAAGAAGAACAACAAGCACGCTTTGATTCTCGTTTAAATAATCCACTTAAAAAATGGAAGTATAGTCCTGTTGATGCGAAAGGTCAAGAGTTATGGAACGATTTTTCAGCTTACATCAATCAAATGTTTACTCGAACACACAATTCATTTTCACCTTGGATTATTGTGAATGCGAATGATAAAAACTTGGCTCGGGTGGAGACTATTCGATATGTGCTTTCTTTGTTTCCATACAAGGGAAAAGAAGAATCTGAGGCTGATTTAATGGTAGATCCAAATGTGATTGAACGTTATTACAGAATGGTAAAAGAAATGAATCATTAATTTTAAGTAGAAATAAAATGGAATTAAAACCAAAAGATTTAAAATTAATCGAAACAAAAAAAGGGCTTGTCGGTCTTTTACAATCTGATCATGGAAAACTAAATTTTACAAAAGCTTTACGAACTGTAAAATATGAAAATAGGATTGAAGAGCTGCAAGAGGAATTAATTAAACTACAAACTTGGATTGCCAATCACAAAGAAAAAGTAGTAATTGTTTTTGAAGGTCGTGATGCAGCAGGAAAAGGAGGCGCAATTCGAAGAATTGTAGAACATCTTAATCCGCGCGAACATCGTATTGTTGCATTGCCAAAACCAAATGAAGTGGAAAAAGGACAATGGTATTTTCAACGCTATGTGCGTCAATTGCCTCGCGAAGGTGAAATTGTTTTTTTTGATCGAAGCTGGTATAATCGTGCTGTTGTAGAACCTGTAAATGGATTTTGTACACAAGATGAATATGCAACATTTATGAATGAAGTGAATGATGTCGAAAAAATGTGGATTAATTCGGAAATTTATTTAATTAAGATTTATTTCTCGATTACAAAAGAACAACAAATGAAACGTTTTAATGATATTGTAAATTTTCCAATTAAGCGTTGGAAATACAGTTCTGTTGATCAAAAAGCACAAGATTTATTTGAGGTTTATTCTGAATATAAAAATAAAATGTTCGAAAAAACAGACACTAAAACAGCTCCTTGGAAAATAATAGATGCCAATAAAAAATATAAGGCTCGAGTAGAAGCAATGGAATATATTTTGTCTAAAATACCTTATGATGATAAAAATAAACGTATTTTGAAACATCAAAACTTAGAAGAAAATTAATTAGCAAACCTAAAACTATGGCTGAATTTGATTTAAATGATTTAGAAAAGATTAATAATAAACAAGAAATTATTGATTTTTTAGTTGAACATGATATTATTAAGGAAAAGAAATTCAAAGAGCAACTCGCGTAAGAGAAAGCGTTGAAGGAACTTCAAGAGAAATTATTAGTAATACAATCGAAAGTAATTCAAGAGAATAAACGTGTGTTAATCATTTTTGAAGGTCGTGATGCAGCAGGGAAAGGAGGAACAATTTCGAGAATCACGGAGTTTCTAAACCCTAAAAAATATAGAGTTGAAGCGTTACCTAAACCAACTGAAATAGAAACGGGACAATGGTATTTTCAGCGTTATTTTCAGAAATTACCCAATGCTGGTGAAATTGTTTTTTTCGATCGTTCTTGGTATAATCGTGCTGTTGTAGAGCCTGTTTTCGGATTTTGTACAGAAGAACAACATACAAAGTTTATGAAACAAGTAGTAGAAGTAGAACAACTTTTACAGGAAGATGGTATTATTTTAATTAAAATTTTTCTTTCAATTTCAAAAGAAGAACAAGCAGAGCGTTTACAAGAACGAAAAAATGATGAATTGAAACAATGGAAATTAGGTTCCTTGGATCAAAAGGCGCAAGACCTGTGGGATACTTATACCAATTATATTAATAAAATGTTTCAAGAAACAGGAACAAAAAAATCGTCTTGGATAGAAATTGTGACGGATGATAAAAAAGCAGCTCGAATTTTGACTATGAAATTAATCCTAGCACAATTAACAAATCAATCTTTTGAAGATGATTTAATAAAAATTCATTCATAAAAGAAAGAGAATCATTTGTATAATCGAGATTTTTGATTAATTTTGCACCCACATTGTTCAACCTCTGACGAAAGACGTTTAAGTTGCTCAATATAAATAAATTGAAATTATTAAAATGGAAAATTTAGTAAAATACGTACAAGAGAAATACGTAGCTAAAAAAGAGTTCCCAGCTTTCGCAGCAGGTGATACTATTACAGTTTATCAAGAAATTACAGAGGGTGGAAAAACTCGTGTTCAGTTCTTTAAAGGGGTTGTTATCCAAAGAAGAGGACAAGGAACTACAGAAACTTTCACTATCCGTAAAATGTCTGGTGATGTAGGTGTTGAGCGTATCTTCCCAGTAAACATGCCAGCTTTACAAAAAATTGAAGTGAACAAAAAAGGTAAAGTTCGTAGAGCTCGTATCTTCTACTTCAGAGCATTACGTGGTAAAAAAGCTCGTATTAAAGACGCTTCTTACTAAAAATTACTTTTTTGAAAGAAATAAAATCCGTTCGATTATTCGAGCGGATTTTTTTTATTGTATCTCACTATTCATCATACTTTGAAGATTTAATGTTAAATTTACATTCTGTTTTTTAACATAATATCAGTATATATTTAAGATTTTATTAAAATAAGTTGATATTATTCTGTTTGTGACAAAAACATAGGTTTATTTTTGTTTCTGCATTAGTAGGGGTAGATTATTTAGTTTTTTTAATACTTTTATTGTTAACAATTTTAACACAAGAGATGAGAAAAAAACAATTTAGAATTTTTAGTCTACTATTTGTTCTTGGATCATTTGCTTATGCCCAAACTACAGGTCATGTAAAAGACTCTGACGGTTTTCCAGAAGCAGATGTAGAGGTGAAAATAAAAGGGACTGATAAGGCAGCTTACACAGATGAGAATGGTGATTTTAATATTGATGCCAAAATTGGTGATATCTTAATTATCAAAGGCAAGGAAATTACTGTTACTTCTGGAAACTTAGGGGATTTATCTACTCAATTAAATCCAAAAAAAGATAATATAGATTTAGGAACGGCGGTTGTTACAGGGTACTCTACACAGCGTAGAGAAGAGGTAACTGCTGCAGTTTCTGTTGTAAATGCAAAAGATTTAATAGATAGTAAGTCACCTAACATTACAAATTTATTACAAGGAAAAGTAGCAGGATTACGAATTACGAGTAGTTCTGGACAACCAGGTTCTACTGCTTCATTACGTTTAAGAGGTAGAACAAGTATTTCTGCAGACACAAATGCTTTATGGGTTGTTGATGGTGTGATTTATCATGGTACACCAAATATTAATCCAAATGATGTTGAAACAGTTTCTGTATTGAAAGATGCTGCTGCAACTGCGCAATATGGTTCTCGTGGAGCGAATGGAGTAGTAGTTGTAACAACTAAAAGAGCTAGAGGAAATGGATTGGTTGTAAATGCAGATTATTCTACAAGTTATAATCGTTTCAATCCAGGGAAATTCGAAGTAATGAATGGAAATGAATTATATAATTTGTTTCAAAATATGAAAGGAGCTCCTGTTTTACCAAAGTCGTTAGAAACAACTAATTATGATTGGGTTAAGAATGGTACAAAAACAGGAATTGTTCAGGATGCTAATGTAAGTATCAATTCAAATTCAGAATCAACAAAATTATTTTCTTCTATAGGATATTATAATGAAGAAGGAACGGTAAAAGGTTATGAATATGAACGATTATCTGCTAGAATTAATCTTGACCAAAAATTATCTGATCGTTTATCATTTAAGCCAAAATTAAATGCGACTTATACAACTCGCGATAGTAGACAGCATGATTTGTATAGTATGTATATGAATATGCCATGGGATAATCCGTTTTTACCAAACGGAAAACCTGTTAACCCACGTGTTGACGAGGAAAACAAAGTGATTGATAAATGGTATGGAAGAGATTATTCTAATTATTACTATGATTTACAAACAAATTATAGTAAGAGTGAGAATTTTGATATTCAAGCGAATATGGATTTTTCTTGGAAGATATCAAATTCATTAACATTTGAATCAACAAATAACGTACAATATTATACAACAACTGGTTTATCGTATACAGATCCAAACTCAATTGGAGGGATGGCATCAAATCCTAAAGGATCTATTTACCAAAGTTCGGATAAACGTGTAATCAGGTCATTTAATCAAATGTTACGATACCAAAGAGAATTTGGTTTACATAAACTTTCTGGTTATGCAGCTTATGAATATAATGATTATATGTATCAAAGTATTGATGGTACAAGAAGAGGTATTTTACCAGGATCAGAAATCCTAAGTAATGGAGCGCTTACTATATCAGCAAATGGGGGTAAAAACGATTATGCTTTTCAAGCTGGTTTAGCACAAGTGAATTATGGATATGATAACCGTTACAATTTCCAAGCTTCCTATCGTTTAGATGGATCTTCTCGTTTTGGGAAAAATAATCGTTATGCAAGTTTTTATGCATTTAGTGCAGGATGGAACATTAACAACGAAGCTTTCTTAAGAGACTCTAAAGCAATTACAAATCTTAAATTAAGAGCTTCTTATGGGGTTGTTGGTAATGCAGGAGGAAACGACGGAAATTATTATAGACAATATTCATTATATGGTTTATCTGGACAATATGATGGAAATCCGGCAGTTACACAAGGTCAATATAATAACCCTAATGTTACTTGGGAACAAACAAAGGATGCGAATCTTGGACTTGAAGTTGGGTTATTCAATCGTATTAACATGACTTTAGATCTTTATGATAAGAATACTGATAGATTATTACATTTCGTAACATTTCCTAATACATCAGGTTGGTCTGGATATTGGGATAATGTAGGGAAAGTGAATAACAAAGGAATCGAATTCTCTATTAGTGCTGATATTTTACCAAAATCAAGTGAAGTACAATGGAATGTATCTTTTAATATAGCGAAAAACAAAAATGTTGTTAAAGATTTATACAACGATACAACAATCAATGCCGATGGAATTGCAGAAGGTAGTTTAAAACGTGTTGCAGAAGGGTATGATATTGATACATGGTATATGCGTAAGTGGGCAGGAGTTGACCCATCAAATGGTAAACCATTGTGGGAAAAAGTAGATGCAACGACAGGAGAAATTACTAAAGTTTCAAATTACAATCAGGCAACTTTACAATTTGTAGGAAACACAACGCCAGATTTTAATGGAGGTTTTGCTTCTTCTGTATCTTACAAAGGATTTACATTAAGTGCAGATTTTGTGTACTCTAAAGGAGGATTAGCATATAATATTGGACGTAGTTTGTTTGATTCTGATGGAGCGTACCCATACTACAATCAAATGAAAATGCAAGATGGATGGAAACGATGGACAGCAGCTGATCCAACGAATGCTACACATCCTGAATTAATTTTTAATAATACTTCAAACGCTAATAAAATTTCAAGTCGCTATTTAGAAGATGCCTCTTTCTTAAGGATGAGATCAGTTCGTTTAGGGTATAATTTTGATCAAAAAGATATTGAAAGAATAGGACTAAAAGGTCTAGGTCTTTACGTTTCTGGGGATAACTTATGGACAGCAACGAAATATACAGGGGCTGATATTGAGGCAGTTATTTCAGGTGATAGAACTAATAATTATCCGAATCCAAAGCGTTTTACGTTCGGTGTTAACTTAACATTTTAATAAATAAACATGAAAAAATCAATATATTTAATCGCATCTTTAGTAGCATTAAGTTTTACTTCATGTGATTTAGATTATGAACCATATTCAAGTTTATCAGATGATAAACTAAATCAAATAGAAGGTTCGTCAGAGAACATTACTTCTGGTAACTATTCATTGCTAAAACCTTGGGTAGAAAACTGGCATCGTATTACTGAATATCCATCAGATAATGTAGCTTTGAGTGGATCGACAACGGATGCCTTTATGAATAATTATAATTATAATCGTTTAGTAAACAATGGACGTGTTAATACATATTATTCGTATTCGTACAAGATTATTGCAGGAACTAATGTCATCTTATCAAAAATAAAAGAAGGAGTAAATAAGACAGATGATCAAATGATTGCCGAAAACTTATATTTAAGAAGTATGATTTACTTCTATTTAACAAATGTTTTTGGACGACCATATAACCAAGGTGCTGCTACAAATTTAGCTGTTCCATTAAAATTAACATCTGACCCTTTAGAGAACTTACCACGTAATACAGTGAAAGAAGTTTACGATCAGATTGTAAAAGACTTATTAAAAGCAGAAACGTTATTTAACAACGAAGGGCGCAATAAAATTTACGCTTCAAAACAATCTACTTATGCTTTATTATCTCGTGTTTATCTTTATATGGGAGAAAATGCTAAAGCAAAAGAATATGCAGATAAAGTTATAGATGGAGGAGAGTTTTCTTTGATTACGACAGCTAATTACAAAAACTTCACTGCAAGTAAGCCAGAAGATAATCCTGAAAATATTTTTTCTATAAAGTTCTTGAAAGACACAGATTATCCTGATGGAGGTTGGTATACAATTGGTTCTATGTATGCTGATATAAACGGTAGTGGATGGGGAGAGATGTATGCATCTCGTTCATACTTAGAATTAGTTCGTAAATATCCAGAAGATGTTCGTTATTCATTAATTACACCAGTTGTATCTAATGAGAATGAATTACATGCATATTATGTAAAAGATGATTACAAATACGGTAGTGTAATTGTAACTAAATCTGGAACTGATTATAATTATACAGACAATGGAGTTTCTAAAACGTTGATAAAAAAATCGAATGGAGCAGGTTCTTTTCAATATTCTATCAATATAGAAGGTAAAGAGAGAACTGTTTTAGTAGACAAAAAATTAGCAGATCGTAATGGATATTTAAAATATTATATTCTTAAATGCTCAGGACAAGAAGGACAAGCTCATTTATGGTCACCAGTAATTTCTCGTTTAAGCGAAATTTACTTAATTCGAGCAGAAGCGAATGCTAAATTAGGAAATACAACTGCTGCATTAGCAGATGTCAATGTTATTAGATCAAGAGCGGGAATTCCTACTGCAGGTTTATGGACTTCAAGTAATTTAGGTTCTTTATCTGCACTAGATGTCGTAATGCAAGAACGTCAATTAGAATTAGCATGGGAAGGACATCGTAAATTTGATGTTTATAGAAATGGAATTACAATGGACAGAAGATACCCAGGTACACATTTATCAGGAAACGCACCTTTGTATACAATTCCAGCTACATCAAACGATATTGTAGAGTATATACCAGAGCAACAAATTATTATATCAAAAGGAGTTTTAGTACAAAATCCATAAGATTTAAAAACATTTATAAAACTAAAAACCGTTCGAATTTTCGAACGGTTTTTTTTATATTTTATAAAAGCGATGACTCTTCTTTATCGCCCATTTTTCTTTAAAATGAATCCATTTAAGCTGAAAAATTTTACGCATCAGTTTGTCGGTGTAGCGCATAATAAATACATGGTAAACAGTATTCATTACCTGAAAAAACTCATTTGGGAAGGCGCGTAAAGACATGGAAAATCCAGCTTCTAAATAACGATTGTAATGCCAATAACCTCTTGGAATAAATAGCGCATCGCCGTGGTTCATCACAAAATCAAAGCCTTTGGCATGTTTCAAAGCCGGGAATTTTTCATAATCAGGCTGATCATAATCGATTTCGTAAATCGTATGAACAGAAAGTGGAACTTTGTATAATGCAGGTGATTGATTTGGATCAAATAACAAAATTCGTTTATCGCCTTGAAATTGAAAATGAACAAAATCCGTCATATCCACATCGTAATGCATCAAAACTTTCGCTTCACTTCCTCCAAAAAATAGGGTTGGCAATCGCTTGAAATATTTCAAACCCAGATCAGGATAGGTGAAATTTTTAAGCAATTCAGGAATTTTATCTTTGATAATAAAAAAGAAAATTCTCAAATCAGAAGGTTCTTTTTTGATCAAATCCACATATTCGTTAAATTTCATATGTGTCGCAGGCGTATCCGAACTTTTTGTTGCATCAGCAGGTTTGCTATCATATAATGGCACGATTTGCTCACCAGCTTTTTCTTTGATATAATCGAGATTCCATTTGTCAAAATCTTTCCAATTTTTTGCATAACCTTTCAATAATAAAGGCTTTCTTTTTTTGAGATAATTTTTAATAAAATCTTCTTTCGAAATCGATTCAACCGTATCAATAGCCTGAAACTGCATGTGTTTTATAGTATTGGATTACTCAAAAATAGAGAAACTAATTGAATTTGAACTAAAAAAGTCAACATATTGTTGACTTTTTCTTTATTATTTTTCGTTTACCATGCGAATCAAATACGCCATATTTCGAATGACGCTATTGTGTTTTCTGACGAATGGATTTTCTTTATTCCAAACATATCCTGCTAATACAGCACAAATTTTTTCTTTGACATCAGGATTTTCAGGTTGATGAAAAAATAATTCTTGCAAATTTCCGGTATACCATTCTTGTACATAGGTCGTAAAAACATTAATTCCTTCTTTCATGTAATCTTCGTAATCTTTTTGCCAATCAACTTCTTCGTTGTTAATTTCTTTTATCGCAAGTTTAGCCGCTTTCAAACCACTTTCTGTAGCGAAACAAACGCCTGAAGAGAAAACAGGATCTAAGAATTCGGTACTATTTCCTGTCAAAACATAACCATCACCAAACATTTTTGAAACGGCTGCAGAATAATTTTTCAACCAAATTGGATTAAATTCAAATGGTAAATCACCAAAACGATTCACATAAAAATCAGATTTTTTGATGGCATTTTGCAAAGCTTCAGCAGTATCTTGATTGGTTGACAATTCATTAATATAATCCGTTGGACCAACAATTCCGACACTTGTTTTTCCGTTTGAAAAAGGAATTACCCACAACCAAACTTTGGTTTCGATGATATCAAAGGAAATTTGCGTTCCTTCTCGTCCTTCAGGGCGACGAACATCATCAATATGTGTAAAAATAGCTGAATGCGGATTTAATTTTGACGGACTATCAATATTCAATAAGCGAGGTAATACACGTCCATATCCACTTGCATCGATTAAAAACTTAGCATTAATTTGATAGGTTTCACCATTTTGTTTTTTTACAGTTGTAATCGATTTTTTTTCTTCAAATTGTACATCAATTACTTCTTCATTAAAACGTAAATCTGCGCCTTTGTTTATAATTGCATCAGCTAAAGTCATGTCAAAATCAGCGCGCGGAACCTGCCAAGTCCAATCTTGACCTTTGCCAAATTTTTTACTGAAATCAAAAATACAAATTTGTTCATCTCGAATAAATCGTGCGCCAGCTTTTACTTCAAAATTTTGTCTGTTCAAATAAGGTAATAAACCAGCTTCTTCGAAATGATCCATTGAGCGAGGAATAAGACTTTCGCCAACAACAATTCGAGGAAATTGCGTTTTTTCCAAGACAATTACATTTACATTATGCTCTCTCAAATAGGCTGCTGCAACTGATCCTGATGGTCCCGCACCAATGATTAAAACATCTGTATTTTGAATCATGATTTTTTGTATTGTTTTTTAATTATTTTTGCAATTGATAGAGGAATTTAGTAATCTAAAATCATTAAATCTTTTACCCAATCAATAGCATGACAAAATTAACAATTGACACTATAGAAAACATACTTTTTGCGAATAAAAAATTATTACTCGACAAATCAACCTTAGATCGTGTTGAAAATAGTTTTAATTTTCTAAAAGAATTTTCGAAGAATAAAATTATTTACGGCGTAAACACCGGTTTTGGTCCAATGGCACAATATCGTATTGAAGATGAAAATACGATTCAACTTCAATATAATCTAATCCGAAGTCATTGTACTGGAATTGGAGAGCCTTTGACATTAAATCAAACAAAAGCTGCAATTATCGCACGACTAAATACATTGTCACTTGGTTATTCAGGGATTCATCCTTCAGTTTTATTATTGATGCAAGAGTTGATTAATCGTGATATTTTACCCGTAATTTATCAGCATGGTAGTGTTGGAGCGAGTGGTGATTTGGTTCAATTGGCGCATTTAGCGTTGACATTGATTGGAGAAGGAGAGGTTTTTTATAAAGATGAAATTAAATCAACGAAAGAAGTTTTTGAGCTTGAAAATCTTCAACCAATAGAAGTTCATATTCGCGAAGGTTTATCAATTATGAATGGAACTTCGGTAATGACGGGAATCGGAATGGTTAATTTGATTAAAGTTGATCAATTAATCAATCTTTCGATTACATTAAGTTCGATGATGAATGAGATTGTTCAATCTTTTGACGATCATTATTCAAAACCATTAAACGAAGCAAAACAACATAAAGGACAGCGAATCGTTGCGAATAAAATGGCCGAGTTTTTGAATGATAGTAAATTAGTCAAAAAGCGTGCAGATGAGCTATACCAAGAACGTACAGAGAAGATTTTCGAAGAAAAAGTACAAGAATATTACTCGTTGCGTTGTGTTCCTCAGATTTTAGGTCCTATTTACGATACATGGTTTTCGGCAAAAGAAGTCTTGGAAAACGAAATCAATTCGGCAAGTGATAATCCGATTATCGATGTAGAAAATCAAACTGTCCATCACGGTGGAAACTTTCATGGTGATTATGTTTCGTTGGAATTAGATAAACTGAAATTGGCTGTTACGCGTCTTTCGATGCTAAGTGAACGTCAATTGAATTATTTAGTCAATCCAAAAATCAACAATATTTTACCGCCTTTTGTTAATTTGGGAACTCTTGGTTTTAATTTTGGTTTACAAGCAGCGCAGTTTACAGCTACGTCTACAACAGCAGAAAATCAAACACTTTCTACGTCGATGTATGTGCATAGTATTCCAAATAACAACGATAATCAGGATATTGTGAGTATGGGAACAAATGCGGCGACGATTTGTGCAAAAGTGATTGACAATACGTTTGAAGTATTGACTGTGCAGAGTTTAGCTGTAACACAAGCAATAGAATATCTACAAATACAAGATAAATTATCTTCGAAAGGAAAATCATTTTATGATTCGATTCGTAAAATTGTTCCTGTATTTAAAGATGATGAGGTGATTTATCCTTATCTTAAGGAAGTGAAAAATTATTTACTAAATAATAAAGTAAAATAAAGCATGAAATGTGCAATTGTAACTGGTGGTTCTCGTGGAATAGGAAAAGCAATTTGTCTAAAAATTGCAGAAGAGCACAATTATCATCTTTTAATAAATTATAATTCGAATGAAACTGCTGCTTTAGAAACTTTGAAAGAAGTGGAAGCGTTAGGTGGAACAGGAGAAATTTTGAAATTTGATGTGGCTGATGCTAATCAAACACAACAAGCTTTGACAGATTGGTCTGAAAAAAATCCAGAAGCAATTGTTGAAGTCATTGTAAACAATGCAGGAATCACGAAAGACAATTTATTTATGTGGATTTCACAAGATGATTGGTCGAATGTGATTAATACAAGTTTGAATGGTTTTTACAACGTGACGCATTTCTTTATCAATCCATTGTTAAGAAATAGATTCGGAAGAATTGTTAATATAGTTTCTGTTTCTGGACTAAAAGGAACACCAGGACAAACGAATTATTCGGCTGCAAAAGCTGCTGTTATTGGTGCTACAAAAGCTTTAGCGCAAGAAATAGCAAAACGCAATGTAACAGTAAATGCTGTAGCACCAGGTTTTATCGAAACGGATATGACAGATGAATTGGATCAGCAAGAGTTAAAGAAATTGATTCCTGCCAATCGTTTTGGAAAAGCTGAAGAAGTTGCCGATTTGGTAAGCTTTTTGGTTTCTAAAAAATCGAGTTATATCACGGGAGAAGTCATTAATATAAATGGAGGAATATATTCTTAGTTAAAATGAGTCAAAGAGTTGTAATTACAGGAATGGGAATCTATTCTTGCTTGGGAACATCGATAGAAGAAGTTACAGAATCTTTGCGTCAAGGAAAATCAGGGATTATTTTTGATGAAGAACGTAAAGAGTTTGGATTCAAATCGGCTTTGACAGGAATGGTTCCTCATGCAGATTTGAAACCTTTCCTAAATCGTCGTCAGCGAATTACAGTTGGTCAAGAAACAGAGTTTGCTTATATGGCGACTTTAGAAGCATTGAAAAATGCAGGCTTGACGGAGGAATATGTGAAAACAAACGAAGTCGGAATTATTTACGGAAACGACAGCGTTTCGAAAGCAATTATTGATGCAATAGATATTGTTCGCGAGAAAAAAGACACAGAATTAATTGGTTCTGGTGCAATTTTCAAGTCGATGAATTCTACTGTAACAATGAATTTGGCAACAATTTTCGAATTGACAGGAATAAATATGACGATCAGTGCAGCTTGTGCAAGTGGTTCGCATTCGGTTGGTTTGGGGTATATGATGATTAAAGATGGCTTGCAAGACATGATTATTTGTGGTGGAGCGCAGGAAATCAATAAATATGCCATGGCAAGTTTTGATGGTTTAGGTGTTTTTTCTGCGAATGAAGCTCATCCAGAACAAGCTTGTCGCCCTTTTGACAAAAATCGCGATGGTTTAGTGCCAAGTGGAGGAGGAGCAACACTAATTTTAGAAAGTTATGAATCGGCAATCGAACGTGGTGCACCTATTATTGCTGAGGTTTTGGGTTACGGATTCTCCTCAAATGGAGGACATATTTCGACTCCAAATGTAGATGGACCAGCTATTGCAATGAATAGAGCGTTGAAACAAGCAAAATTATCAGCAGACGAAATTCAATATATCAATGCGCACGCGACTTCTACACCAGTTGGTGATGCAAATGAAGCAAAAGCAATCGATCAGGTTTTTGGGAAAACAAAACCTTATGTAAGTTCTACAAAATCGATGACAGGTCATGAATGTTGGATGGCTGGAGCAAGTGAAATTATTTATTCTAACTTAATGATGATGAATAACTTTATTGCGCCAAATATAAATTTCGAAGAAGCAGATGAAGATTCAGCTAAATTAAACATTGTTAAAGAAACCTTAAATAAAGAATTTGATGTATATTTGTCGAATTCTTTTGGATTCGGTGGAACGAATTCGGCCTTAGTAATTAAAAAATTTAATCCCTAATATGGTGAAAAGTCAAATCGCTGAAAAATTAAATGCTATCCTTATTGATGAATTTGAGGTTGACCCTTCTGTAATTTCAGAAGAGAAAAATATTAAAGAATCATTAGATTTAGATAGTTTAGACTATGTCGATTTAGTGGTAATCATTGAATCTAATTTCGGTGTGAAATTAGTGAAAGAAGATTTTCAAAATATGATAACTTTTGAAGATTTTTATGCAATTGTAGAACAAAAGTTAGAGAACAAATAGCAGATATGAAACAATGGGATGGTCGTTCTAAAGGAACGGTCCTGGGATACAAAATATTTGTCAACGTTATGAAAAAGCTCGGAATTAAGGCTGCTTACTCAGTCTTAATTTTTGTAGCTTTTTATTATTTTATAGCAGCTATTAGTAGCAACAAATCGATTTACAAATACTTCCGATATCGGTTAAATTTCTCAGTTTTCAAATCAATTCTAAGCGTTTACAGAAGTTACTACACTTTTGGACAAACTTTAATTGATAAAACTGCTATTAATGCAGGATTGCGCAATAAATATTCCTACGAATTTGATGGAATAGAATTACTGAAAAATCTATTGGCACAAAAACAAGGTGGAATTTTAATTAGTGCACATGTCGGTAATTTCGAAGTGGCTGAACATTTTTTTGCAGACATCGATTTTGATTGTCAAATTAATTTAGTTACAACAGATTTAGAACGAAATGTCATCAAAGAATATTTGGAAAGTATTTCGATGAAACCTTCGGTAAAGTTTATCTTGATTCAAGAAGATTTATCCCATATTTTCGAGATTAATAATGCGCTTAGTCGAAATGAATTAATTTGTTTTACTGGCGACCGTTACTTCGAAGGAAACAAAACTATGTCCGAAATTTTGCTTGGAAAAGAAGCTAATTTCCCAGCTGGTCCATTTTCTATCGCTTCACGACTGAAAGTGCCCGTTGCTTTCGTTTATGTGATGAAGGAAAAAAATCTGCATTATCATCTATATGCGCGACAAGCAAATTTCAAACATCGTGACGCAAACGCTTTATTGAAGGAGTTTTGTGTTAATCTTGAAACCATTGTAAAAAAATATCCTTATCAATGGTTTAATTATTTCGATTTTTGGAAGTAAATTACACAACAATATGAATTTCCTAACCACTATAAAACTTAAACTTTCACATGAAGCCCAACATATTAGTTGTTTATTACTCGCAATCAGGACAGTTAAAGGAGATTGTAGATCAAACAACGTATGATTTAGTTCACAATCAGGATATTAATTTAACGCCTTACAACATAGAAATGGAAGAGGAATTTCCTTTTCCGTGGGATTTTTATTCTTTTTTCAATGCTTTTCCAGATAGTTTTCTTCAAAAGGAAAAGAAAATTAAACCAATTCCGACCGAAATTCTGAATCAAAAATATGATTTGATTTTGCTGTATTATCAAGTTTGGTTTTTATCACCGTCGATACCGATTAATTCTTTTTTAAGAGATACGCAAACACAACAATTGTTAGAGAATGCTAAAATAATTACGATTAGTGGTTCGCGAAATATGTGGTTTTTGGCACAAGAAAAGATCAAATCAATCTTGAAAGAACGCAAAGCAAAATTAGTCGGAAACATCGCATTAGTCGATCATACACCAAATTTAGTAAGTGCGATGACGATTGTAGATTGGATGTTTTCGGGCGTTAAAAAACGAATGTTCAATTTGTTGCCTTTGCCAGGAATTAGTGAAAAAACTATTCAAGAAAGTAGAAGATTTGGTAAAATTATTCTAAATTCAATCCAAAATAATAATTATTCCGAATTACAAGAAAACCTAATTCAATCTGGAGCAGTTGAGGTAAAACCTTTTTTAGTTTCTGTGGATACAAAAGGAAATCGAATGTTTAAAGTTTGGTCAAAAATGATTGATTCTAAACAAGGTAAACAGCGAGTTAAATACTTGAAATTCTTTTATTATTATTTAATTTTAGCTATTTGGATAATATCTCCACTAGTAAATTTGTTATATATTATATTTTATCCGTTCAATTATTTTAAATATAAGAAACAGGTGAAATATTTTCAAGGAATAGATTAATATGCAACACGTATATATAACGAAAACTTCGAAGTTTTTGCCAAATCAACCAATTTCAAACGATGAAATGGAAGATTTTTTAGGAAAAATTAATGAAATTCCTTCAAAAGCAAGAAGAATCGTTTTAAGAAATAATGGTATCAAAACGCGTTATTACGCACTTGATAAAACAGGAAATATAACACATTCGAATGCCGAATTGACGAAAAATGCAATTACAAATTTATTTGATGCACAATTCACAAAAAATGAGTTAGAAGTGTTGTCTTGTGGGACTTCAACACCAGATTTGTTGTTGCCTTCTCATGCCGCGATGGTACATGGCTTGTTGCAAAACAATGTTTCGGTGGAGTTGAATTCTTCTTCGGGCGTTTGCAATTCGGGAATGAATGCGTTGAAATTTGGTTATCTTTCAGTAAAATCAGGTAATTCTAAAAATGCTATTTGTTCGGGTTCTGAGCGAGTTTCTACTTGGATGAAAGCAGAAAAATTTGAGCATGAAGTCGAGAATTTAAAAGAATTGGAAGAACAGCCAATTATAGCATTCAAAAAAGATTTTTTACGTTGGATGTTATCAGATGGAGCCGCAGCTTTTTTATTGCAAAATCAACCAAACGAAAATGCGATTTCGCTTAAAATAGAGTGGATGGAATCTTATTCGTATGCACACGAATTGGAAACGTGTATGTATGCCGGAGGTGATAAATTACCAAATGGAGAAATGAAACCTTGGAGCGATTTTTCTTCGGAAGAATGGCTAAAAGAATCGGTTTTTTCATTGAAACAAGATGTTAAAATTTTGAATGATAATATTTTAATTAAAGGTGTGGAAAGCATGAAAGCTGCAATGGATAAACATCAATTATCATCAAATGAAATTGATTATTTGTTGCCACATGTATCTTCTAATTATTTTGTTCAAGGTTTATATGACGAATTTTGCAAGAAAAACATTCATATTCCGTTGGAAAAATGGTTTATGAATCTAAGTAAAGTTGGAAATGTAGGTTCGGCATCTGTTTTTTTGATGCTTGATGAACTTTTTCAAGGCGGCAATCTTAAAAAAGGCGATCGTATTATGCTTTGTGTTCCAGAAAGTGGACGTTTTTCGTATGCATATGCATATTTAACAGTTGTTTAAAAAAAATGAATAATAAAGAATTACCCAATCATACGATAGAATTTATCAAACAATTGATTCCGCAGCGTGAACCAATTATTATGGTAGATGCTATTTTTGAGTATGAAGAGGGAAAAGTTGTTGGAGGTTTGACAGTCAAAAATGATTCGATTTTTGTGGAGAATGAGCAATTGAAAGAACCTGGAATCTTAGAACATATGGCGCAAACAGTTGCGTTGTATACAGGTTATCAATTTTATATTCGAAACGAAGTGGCTCCAACAGGATATATTGGCTCGATGAAATCAATAGATATTAATCGTTTACCAAAAGTGAATGAAAGTTTAAATACAACAGCAACTATTTTGCACGAAGTAATGGGAGTGACTTTGGTTTCAATCGAAACTAAAATAGAGGAGGAAATAATTGCAAAAGGAGAGATGAAAACAGTGATTGCAGAAACATAATTTTATGAAAGTAAATCAGCAAATTGATATTCAACAATTTCTTCCACATCGTGAACCAATGCTTTTCGTAGACACGATTTCTTGGATTGAGAAAACTTATGTTGAAGCGTTGTTTACGATAAAACCAAATCAATTATTTATTCAGAACGGATATTTTACCGAAGTTGGTTTACTGGAAAATATGGCGCAAGTTTGTTCGACGATTATTGGACAAAACTATTTTATCAATTTTTCTGATCTTCACAAAGGCGATGTAATTGGCTTTATTAGCTCGATAAAACAAGCCGAAATTATGCAATTGCCAAAGGTTAATCAAACAATTACGACGAAAGCAACGTTGTTAGAAGTTTATGATTATGATGAATTTACAATTAGTTTGATGCAAGCAAAAGTAATATGTAATGATAAAATAATTGCTACAGCAACGATGAATTTGATGCTTCAAAACCATAAAAAATGAAACAATCAGAAGTGCCACAAGATAAAGGACATCTAAAAGATTTTAACGAAGTGTATTATGCAATCGATGAACAGGGAGAATTTTCTCAAACATTGAGTGCAGGTTGGGAAGCAAAAAATATTGTTCAGTCCGAAACTTTGAAGCTTTTAGATGAACGTACTGAAGAAGCAAGACAAAAAGTATTGGATGGAAAAGCTAGTCCTATTCTATATTTCATGGAATTGAAACGTATGGATTGGGAAATTTTGTCAAATTATGTCGGAATTTGGAAGATTTTTGTCAAAAGACATGCAAAGCCAACAGTTTTCTCAAAATTAAAAGAATCAACGCTAAAAAAATATGCCGAAGCTTTTGAAATTTCGGTTGATGAATTAAAAAACTTTAATGGAAACCTTAACTGATTTTAAACATTTCCAATCAGCACATTGCGAAAATGGAGTTGCATCCAACTTATTGAAAAATAAAGGAATTGAAATTTCTGAACCGATGATTTTTGGAATAGGTTCTGGACTTTTTTTTGTGTTTTTACCTTTTCTAGAAGTCAATCATGCTCCTGCAATTAGTTATCGTCCGATGCCTGGAATGATTTTCAATCGTGCAGCAAAAAATCTAGGAATACAGGTTAAACGTCATAAGTTTCGTTCTACAAAATCAGCTCAAACCTTCTTAGATGAGCAACTTTTAGCCAATCGTCCGTGTGGATTACAAGTTGGCGTGTATAATTTGACTTATTTTCCTGAAGAATATAAATTTCATTTCAACGGACATAATTTGGTTGTTTTTGGAAAACAAGATCAAACTTATTTGATCAGTGATCCTGTGATGCAAGAAACAACAAAACTAACAGAAAGTGAGTTAGAAAAAGTTCGTTTTTCGAAAGGAGTTTTAGCGCCAAAAGGACATTTATATTATCCTGAATATATTCCAGAAAAAATAGATTATCGGAAAGCGATTACGAAAGGAATTAAAAAAACGTGTCGCGAAATGTTAGCTCCAGTACCAATTGTTGGCGTTCGAGGAATAAGAATGGTAGCTAAAAGAATCAAAAAAATGCCTACGAAAATTGGGAACGCAAAAACCAATTATTTCTTGGCACAAATGATTCGAATGCAAGAAGAAATTGGAACTGGTGGTGGAGGTTTTCGCTATATTTATGCAGCTTTTTTACAAGAGGCGTCGCAAAAGTTGAATCAACCAAATCTGAATGATTTTGCGTTAGAAATTTCTGCAATTGGTGATAAATGGCGTGAGTTTGCATTGAATGCTTCGCGTGTCTATAAAAAACGAAACAATGCACAAGATATTTACGATGTAATTTCGGATCAATTGTTGGAATTAGCAGATCTGGAGGAGTCTTTTTTTAAACGTTTAAGAAAAGCAATTTAGATATGATTGAGATTGAAAAATTATATAAACAATACAAAAATTCGGATGTTTTTGCGTTAGAAGATTTTTCTTTGACAATAAAACAGAATGAAATTCATGGTTTACTTGGTCCAAATGGAGCAGGGAAAACAACTTTGATGTCGATACTTTCAGGCTTGATTAAACCAACTTCTGGAAAGGTAGTGATTCAGAATTTTAATCAAAAAACGGATTTAAAAAAGATTCAGAAAATTATCGGAATTGTACCTCAAGAATATGCATTGTATCCAACATTGACAGCGCGGGAAAATTTAGAGTTTTTCGGAAAAATTTATAAAGTTCCTTCAAAAGAATTACACGAAAAAATTCAACTTTTGACTGAAAAAATAGGAATGTCTAAGTTTTTGGATAAAAAAATTGATTCTTTTTCGGGAGGAATGAAACGTCGCATTAATTTATTGGCAGGAATTCTTCATCAACCTGAAATTCTTTTTTTAGACGAACCAACAGTAGGTGTTGATATCCAATCAAAAATTGCATTATTAGACTATTTACAAGAGCTTCATCAGCAAGGAATGTCGATTGTTTATACGTCGCACCATATGGCAGAAGCCGAAAATTTTTGTACGCAAGTCACGATTATGAATCAAGGAAAATCGATTATAACGGCAGAACCGAAAGAATTAATCAGGCAAGTGAATGCGTATAATTTGGAAGAAGCATTTGTTAATTTAACAAAATTATCGTGATATGTGGAGCCAACTTTTAGCATGTATTAAAAAAGAAATTTTATTACTTATTCGTGATATAGGCGGGTTGGTGATTCTTTTTATTATGCCTTTGATTTTGGTTGTAACGGTGACTAAAATTCAGAAAAGTACCTACGATTCTTTTGCGGAAGCGAGTATACCAGTTCTTTTTATTGATCACGATCAGGATAGTATTTCAGCGATTGTAAAAAAACATATTTCTCATTCGGGAAATTTAAAAATTGTAACAGAATTAAATGGAAATAAACTGACGGAAGATCAACTCAAATCAGAAGTTTTTAAAGGAAAATACCAAGTTGGAATTGTCATACCAGCGAGATTATCAAAGGATTTAAATTATAAAATCAATCAAAATGTAGAGAAAATTTTGAACGAATTTGCTTTTGATAGTACGCAAGTGAAATACGGTGAACATGTTGATCCGAAAACGATTAAACTATATTTTGATCCCGCGACATCATTGGCATTCAAAGAAAATGTTTCGAATGTTTTAGATAAATTAATCACGGATACCGAAAATAAAAGTATCTATAAAGCTTTTCAACAAGAAATGGGATCAAATGATTTAGGTTTTCAAAATGAGAAGTTTATCCATTTTCAAGAAATTGTTCCCGAAGGTTCTAAATCAGTTCTAAAACCAAATGTCACGCAACATAACGTACCCGCATGGACATTATTTGCGATATTTTTTATTGTTGTTCCGCTTTCTATCAATATTGTAAAAGAAAAAAGTTTAGGTACACATATTCGATTATTAACAAGTCCAATGCCTTATTCAGTTCAAATTATAGGCAAAACGATTACGTATTTAGTCATTAGTTTACTACAATTTACAATGATTTTGGGCGTAGCCAAATTAGTTTTCCCATTGATTGATTTGCCAGGTTTCAAAACAGACGGAATTTTATTTTCTATTTATGGATTGACTGTTTTCGCTTCTTTGGCAGCTATTGGATTAGGACTTTTAATCGGTACAATTGCGAAAACCCAAGAGCAATCTGCGCCTTTTGGAGCAACTTTGGTTGTTATTTTAGCTGCTATTGGTGGAGTTTGGATTCCAGTTTTTGCGATGTCAGATTTTATGCAACATTTTGCTAAAGTATCACCGATGAATTGGGCGCTCGATGGATATTATAGTTTAATCTTGCGAAATCAATCTTTTCTTCAGATTATTCCGAATATTATTTTGTTAACTTTGTTCTATAGTATTACCTTGTTTGCCGCTATTTATTATGATAAGTTCAGAAGAGAAGATTAAAACGTTAGTACATAATTCTAATTTCGCCGTACGATTTAATGAAACCGATCCTTTGGGAATCGTGTGGCATGGGAATTATATTACGTATTTTGAGGATGGAAGAGAAGCTTTTGGACGACATTTTGGCATAAGTTATTTGGATATTCAGAAAAGTGGTTTTGTAACGCCAATTATTAAATCCGTTTGTGAGCATAAATTTCCGTTGAAATATGGTGATAAATGCAGAATAGAAACGACATACGAAGATACGTTGGCAGCTAAAATGATATACAAGTTTAAGATTTTCAATCAAGATGAAAAGCTAGTTTGTATCGGAGAAACAATTCAAGTTTTTTTAGATAGCGAAGGAGAATTGATGTTGACATTTCCACCATTTTTTGAAGAGTGGAAGAAAAAAGTTGGGTTATTGTAATGGAGAAAATTTACATTAATCGTGCGAATATTTTAACGCCTTTCGGAAATTCAATTGAAATAAATTGGAATGAGTTGTTGAAAGGTAATACGGCTGTATCTAAAATTGATTCATTTGGACATTTCAAGAATTTTTATGCTGGTAAAATTGCTGATGATATTTTCCAAAATATAAAAGATCAAGTTATAGATAATGAAGGTTATACGCGATTAGAAATAATTGGTATTTCAGCTCTAAAATCAATTATTGACAAATCAACTATTTCATCAAAAACTGCTTTTATTGTTTCGACAACAAAAGGTAATATTGATCAACTTTCTGACTCTTTAGAAAAAGCATCTATTCCAAATTTTGCAAAGAAAATTGCTGATTATTTTGGTTTTGAAACTGAACCAATTATTATTTCAAATGCTTGTGTATCGGGAGTTTTAGCGGTAAGTGTTGCAAAGCGTTTCATCGAAATGGATGAGTTTAATGATGCTTATGTATTAGCTTTGGATGAGTTGACAGATTTTGTTTTGACAGGTTTTAATTCATTTCAAGCCATGGATTTTGCGTTGTGTAAACCATTTGACAAAGATAGAAAAGGTGTCAATTTAGGCGAGGCAGCAGCATGTGTTTATCTTTCAAAAAGTAAAGAAAAAAATAGTTTTCAGATTTTGGGTGAAGCTTCAATCAACGATGCAAATCATATTTCTGGACCATCTCGTACAGGTGAAGGTCTGGTTTTGAGTATAGAATCAGCGATGAAAGAGGCGAACATTTCTTCCAATGAAATTGAATATATTTCGGCTCATGGAACGGCGACAGTATTTAACGATGAGATGGAAGCAATCGCTTTTAATCGTTTACAAATGGAATCGCTTCCGACAAATAGTTTAAAAGCTTTTTACGGACATACCTTGGGCGCTTCTGGATTATTAGAATTGATTATTTCGATGAAACAAGCAGAAGAAAATGTAGTTTTAAAAAGTCTTAATTTCAATGAAATAGGAACATCAGTTTCTCAACATATTTTGAAAGAAAATCTACAAAAAGAAGTGAATGTAATTTTGAAAACATCTTCTGGTTTTGGAGGTAGTAATGCAGTAATTATTCTAAAAAAGGTTCAGAATGCTTAAAGTTGAGATTAAAAATGAGCAAGTTTGGTTGAATGATGAATTATATTTTGAAGATTTTTCAACTGATTTTGGTATATTTTCTAAAAATTTCTTTAAATCTTTAGAAATTGATTATCCAAAATTTTATAAAATGGATCATCAGAGTAAATTAGCTTTTTTGGCTGGAGAAATTTTGTTGAAAGATGAAAATACATTGCACGAAAATCAAGATATTGCATTGATTTTTGCAAATCAAAACTCGAGTTTAGAATCTGATTTAAAACATCAACAAAGCATTCAATCTGAGGATGAAATTTTTCCAAGTCCAGCAGTTTTTGTCTATACTTTAGCAAATATTTGTTTGGGAGAAGTGAGTATTCGTCATCGATTAAAGACTGAAAATACATTTTTTATTTCAAATAATTTTAATGAAGAGCAATTGAAAAAATATGCGAATTATTTGATTGAAAAGAATAGAGCAAAAAAAGTTGTTTTGGCTTGGGTGGATTATTTACAGGGTGATTACGAAGCGAAAATGTACTTAATAGATTAAAAACAATATTAGTTTACAATAAAAAATACTATGGAAAATTTAATTAACGACTTAAAAGTAAAAATTATCGAAATTTTAAATCTTGAAGATGTATCAGTAGAGGATATCAAAAATGATGATCCTTTATTTGGAGACGGTTTGGGATTAGATTCGATCGATGCTTTGGAGTTGATTGTTTTATTGGATAAAGAATATGGAATCAAAATTACGGATCCAAAAGAAGGAAAAACAATCTTTCAATCGGTAGAGGTAATGGCAGATTATATTGAGAAAAATAGAACAAAATAATGACGAAAAAAGTTGCGATAACTGGAATGGGAATCATTTCGGCAATTGGTAATAATGTTGAAGAGAATTTCGATTCATTAATTCATCAAAAACATGGTTTATCACGCCTCGAAAATTTTGATTCTATTCATAAAAATGAAATTTTTGTAGGTGAAATTAAATTATCGAATGATGAATTAGCAACTTTTTTGAATTTATCTCCGGATAATAATTTTTCTCGAACGGCGATGTTAGGACTTATTGCTGTAAAAGAAGCGTTGAAAAATGCAGAAATTGAGCATGTAAATGAGGTCAGAACTGGATTAATTTCTTCAACGAGTGTAGGAGGAATGGATATGACGGAAAATTATTTCTTGGAGTATGAAAATTTAGCTGAAAAACAAAAGTATATTTCGAGTCACGATGCTGGTGCTTCTTCCAATCAGATTGCAAACGAAATAGGACTGAAGGGCTTTGTTTCGACGATTAGTACCGCTTGTTCTTCGGCTGCGAATGCGATTATGTATGGCGCACGCTTGATTAATTCAGGTAAATTAGATCGTGTAATTGTAGGTGGAACGGACGCTTTGTCAAAATTTACGATTAATGGTTTCAAAAGTTTGATGATTTTGAGCGATGAATTTAATCAACCATTTGATGAAAATAGAAAAGGTTTAAATCTTGGTGAAGCTGCTGCTTATTTAGTTTTGGAATCAGAAGAATCTGTTCAGAAATCAAATAAAAAAGTTCTTGGTTATTTAGTCGGTGCTGGAAATGCGAATGATGCGTTTCACCAAACAGCTTCGTCTGATAATGGGGAAGGAGCATTTTTAGCAATGAAAAAAGCTTTTGAAATTGCAAATGTACAACCAAATGAAATAGATTATATCAATGTACATGGAACTGCGACAAACAATAATGATATAACAGAAGGTCGTGCTTTGAAAAGAATTTTCGGCGAACACGTTCCTCATTTCAGTTCTACAAAACCATATACGGGTCATACATTGGCTGCTGCTGCAAGTGTTGAAGCGGTTTTTAGTTTATTGAGTCTTCAACATCATCTGGTTTATCCAAATCTTAATTTTCAATCTCCGATTGAAGAGTTGAATATCTTTCCGACTACAAAATTAGAAAAGAAAGATATTAAATATGTGTTATCAAATTCGTTTGGTTTTGGAGGAAATTGTTCGACTTTAATTTTTTCTAAATCATGAAAGAAGTATTTGTAAACGGATTAGGCTTTGTCAATGCGCAATTTATCGATGAGATAACAGATGGTTTTTTACCCTTAGAAACGTCAATTACAAAGGCAAAATCGCCTTCCTTAAAAGATATTATTTCTCCTGCGATGAGTCGTAGAATGGCTTCGGGAGTTAAAATGGGAATCTATTCTTCTTTAAAAGCTTTGAATGATGCTGGTATTCAGCAAGCAGAAGCAATAATTACGGGGACAGCTTTAGGGTGTTTGGTTGATTCGGAGAAATTTTTGACGAATATTATTCAAAACAAAGAAGAGTTTTTGACACCAACAGCTTTTATTCAATCAACGCACAATACGGTTGGTTCTCAAATCGCATTGCATCTTGGTTGTAATGCCTATAATTTTACGTATACAAATGGATCTAATTCCTTTGAAAATGCACTTTTAGATGGATTTTTGCAAGTCGAAAATCAAGAACTGAATAACGTTTTAGTTGGTGGTATTGACGAAATAGGAGAGCGAACATATCAATTGTTGCAATTAATTGGTGAGATCGAAACCGAAGAAAATCAAGGTAATAAATACAGTGAAGGTGCACATTTTTGTGTTTTGTCAAACGAAAGAATTGAGAATTCGTATGCAAAGGTTTTAGATGTTTCTATTCTAAATTATTACGAATATTTATATTCCGAAATTTTGAATTTTATTCAATTGAATCATTTGAACTTATCCGATATTGATGCGATTGTTTCTGGTGAAAATTTATTGAATATTAATGACTTAAATGAAATCGAGTTATTTGAATACAAAGATTTTATTGGAGAATTTGGAACTTCATCAGCTTTCGGATTTGTGTTAGGTTGTGAATTATTACGCAATAAAACTATACCAAACCAATTCAAAATGAATGATGTAAAAGCTGAAAGTTATAAAAATGTACTTTTAGTGAATGGGAATAAAGGCAAAGATTTAAGTTTAGTATTGCTACAATCGATATGAAATTTAAAGTTGTCACCATCTTTTTTGTAATTACACTAATTTGCTTGTCAATTGGTTGTTATGCAAAAGGTTTATCTTTTTTTTATTTACTAATTCCATTTTTTATTTGGTTGACATTAACAATTTTTGGAGCGTTTGAAATTCGATTTAACTATTTTATAAAGGCTTTTAATAAAGGAAAAACGAAAGAAAAAATTATTGCCTTAACATTCGACGATGGTCCAACAGTATTCACGCCAAGAATTCTTGAGATTTTAGAAAAGAATAATGCAAAAGCTGCTTTTTTTTGCATTGGAAAACAAATTAATCAATTTCCAGAAACTCTTCAAAAAACGCATCAATTTGGACATTTGATAGGAAATCATACCTACAATCATTCTTCAAAAAATGGTTTTTATTCCGCAGATAAAATTGTAGAAGAAATTAGTTCTACGAATAAAATCATTGAGCAAAAGATAGGAATAAAAACTAAACTTTTCAGACCTCCTTTTGGTGTTACGAATCCACATATAGCAAAAGCTTTAAGCAAAACAAAACATCATATAATTGGTTGGAATATTCGTTCTTTGGATACCATTATTGACGCTGAAAATAGATTGTTTGATCGAATTTCTCGTCAAATTAAACCTGGATCCATTATTTTGATGCATGATACTTCGGACAAAACGGCGAATGTTTTAGAACAATTATTCGTATTTTTACAAAAGGAAAATTATAAAGTAGTTCCGTTAAATGAACTCTTGAAAATTGATGTGTATGAAAACTAAAATCTTCATTTTATTTACATTTTTTCACTTGACAATTTTTGCACAAGAAAGTAAAATGAGTCAAGCTGAAATTGAAAATTTCAAAAAAGATATTGTTGCTGATTCCAAGAAAATACAGACGTTGACGGCTGATTTTACACAATATAAAGTAATGAGTTTTTTGGATAAACCCATTATGTCGAAAGGGAAATTATATTTACAGAATCCAAAAGCAATGCGTTGGAATTACACGCAACCAATAGATTATAATGTGATTTTTAATAATGGGAAAATTTACATTAACGACGAAGGAAAAAAATCGAGTGTTGATTTACAAGGTAACAAAAAGTTCGAAAAACTGAATCAATTAATAGTCGGAAGTGTAAGTGGAAATTTGTTTGATACCAACGATTTTGTGATTACTTATGCAAAAACAGATAAGTCTAGAATTGCAAAATTACAACCGAAAATGAAGGATGTAAAAAAGTATATCAAAGAAATTCAGTTGACTTTTTATTTAGGTCAATCGACAGTTACAGAGGTTAAGTTGATAGAACCTTCGAACGATTATACCAAAATTTTATTTACCAATAAATCTTTAAATAAAAAGATCAATGCGTCTGTTTTTAATCCTTAGTTTGTTCATTTTGACTTCTTGTGGAACGACTTATAAAATAGCTGATATACAAGATAAACAACGGTACGAAAGGGAGTTTCTAAATCCATATTTTAGTCAAATTGACAAAGAATATAGCTATCGTTTCAAAATTACGTTCATGAAAAAAGAGATGAAAGGTAATTTTGTGGTTAAAAAACTGGGTTATAATTCGCATCGAGTGGTAATGACATCTGATTTTGGTAATACTTTATTCGATTTGTCGGTTACAGATCACGATTATACATTGAATTATGCAATGCCAGATTTAAATAAAAAAATGGTTGTGAAAACACTTGCGAATGATTTACAAGCGATTTTTAAAAATGATTTTAAGATTGATGAACAAATAATAACGTCGAATCAAATGATTTTAAAATCGAAAGAGGTAAGTTTAGTTTTTGATAAAAATGATTCAAGTTATTTCCAAGAATTAATACATTTGAAGAACAATAAAATCAAAACTATTAATCAATTTTCGACTGATCAAACCGATTTTCCAGAACAGATATCAATCAAACATAATCACTTCAATTTAAGTATTACGCTCTCAAAAGTAAATACACAATTAGAGGAAGAGTAAAGTAACGTAAAATACATCCTTTTTTAGATTATATTTGTACATCAAAACAAGTTACAAATGCTTATTCCTAATCTATATACCATAATAAAATCTGAAAAACTTGATGAGACAAACTTTAAAGTTCAGATTGAATTGAACCCAAATCATGAAGTTTTTGAAGGTCATTTTCCTAATAATCCCATTACACCAGGTGTTTGCATGATGCAGATTATAAAGGAAGTAACAGAAAGTTTTGTTTCAAAAGACTTGTTTTTGTCTAAGGTTTCGAATGTGAAATTTATGGCGACAATTAATCCGTTTGTGAATCCTATTTTGGACTTAAATTTGAATGTTATTTGTGAAAATAATGAAGTAAAAGTGAAAAATTCTTCATTTTTTGACGCTACAAATGCGTTAAAATTTAGTGCAATTTATAAAGTTTTAGATTGATGAAAATATTATTATCTATCTTTTTATCGCTTATGTTCTATTTTGGATTAAGTTTATCTGAATTAAGAACAGATTTTGAAAATGCTTCAAAATCAGCAAATAATGTGTCGGTTTTATACAATAAATTAAATGATTATTCAGGTGATAATCAAACAATTGTTGCTTATAAAGGTGCGTCTAAAATTTTGAAAGCAAGATACATCAAAGACAAGCAAACAAAAAAGCAATATTTTACCGATGGAGCAAGTTTAATTAATAATTCGATTAAAAAAGATTCGAAAGATGTTGAAAATCGTTTGATTCGATTAATCATTCAAGAGAATATTCCGAAGTTTATCAAATACAATCAAAATATACAAGAAGACAAAGTATTTATTGTCGATAATTATAGTTCTGCACCAAAAGAAGTTCAAACTTTAGTAAAATCTTACGCAAAAAAATACAATACTTTTACAGCTCAGCAGCTGAAAAAACTTAATTAATGGATCTTTCGATTATTCGACATAAAATAGACGAACTAAAAGTTTGTGTACTTATACCAACTTACAATAATCATAAAACGTTGAAACGTGTGATAGATGGAGTTTTGGAGTATACAAATCAAATAATTATTGTGAATGACGGATCAACAGATGAAACTTCAACTATTTTAAAAGACTATCAAAACCAATTCACTGTTGTAACTGTAAAACAAAACAAAGGAAAAGGAAATGCGTTGCGAGTTGGTTTCAAAGAAGCTAAGGCAAAAGGTTATCATTATGCGTTGACGATTGATTCGGATGGACAACATTTTCCACATGATATTCCAAATTTTATCACAGAATTGGAGCAAGTAAATAAACCAGTTTTGATTATTGGAAGTCGTCAAATGGAGCAAGATGGTATTCCGAAAAAAAGTAGTTTTGGAAACAAATTTTCTAATTTTTGGTTTTGGTTCGAAACTGGAATTAAGCTGAATGATACACAATCTGGTTATCGTTTGTATCCATTGAAATTTATTCCGAAAAGATTCTGGACAAATAAATTTGAGTTCGAAATAGAGGTGATTGTACGCACAGCGTGGAAAGGAATCGAAGTTAAAAATATTCCGATTGATATTTTGTATGATCCAAATGAGCGTGTTTCGCATTTTCGTCCGTTCAAAGATTTTACGCGAATCAGTATCTTGAATACCTTTTTAGTGTTCTTGACAGTTTTCTACATCAAACCGCGAAATTTTCTATTCAGTTTCAAAAAAAAAAATATACGAACATTCATTAAAGAAGATATCTTAGGTAGCAACGATAGCAACAAAGTAAAAGCGTTGTCAATTTCGTTGGGAGTTTTTCTTGGAATTGCTCCTTTTTGGGGATTTCAAACTTTTTTATCCATTTTCTTAGCTTCGATATTTCGTCTTAATAAAGTCATTAGTTTCTTTTGTTCAAATATCAGTATTCCACCCATGATTCCACTGATTATCTATTTGTCTTTGGTTACAGGAGGTTTTATTTTGCAAGACAATTTTCATTTAGATTTGAGTTTAGTTTCATTTGATATCATCAAAAAAAATCTTCTTCGATACGTGATAGGAAGTTTAGTTTTAGCCTCTTTTTGTAGCATTTTAAGTGGAATTGTAAGTTATTTTTTATTAACTTATTTCAGTCAAAAGACCGTAAAGAATGCATAAGTTTTTCTACACAATATTTTTACAAATCAAGGCAAACAAATGGTTTAGTATGTTACTTTTTGTTGTCTTTTTAGTTGGTTGTGCTTTTTTTGCTAATCGATTAAAATTTGAAGAAGATATTACCCGAATTATCCCAAAAGATGAGAAAAATGATGCGATTACAAAGGTTATTGCTCAATTAAAATTTACGGATAAAGTTGCAGTAATTATCGAAAAAGATAAGGCAGGAACGTTGGATGATATGACGGCTCAAGCAACAGATTTTTTGGATAGTGTTCAATCGCTTGACAAATATTATCATGATGTGCAAGGGCAATATGATTTAGATAATTTTGCTTCAACGTTTGATTTTGTTCATCAAAATTTACCACTTTTTTTAGAGAAGGAAGATTACAAGAAGTTAGAGCAAAAACTGACTAAAGACTCGATTGCTTCGATTGTTGAGAGTAATTACAAGAGTTTAATTACGCCGACTGGAATTGTTTCCAAAGAATTTATGTTAAAAGATCCGCTTGGATTGACTTTTGTTGCGTTAAATCGTCTGAAAGAAAAGAATTTGACAGACGATTTTGAAGTTTACAATGGATTTATTGTAACAAAAGATCATTCGAAATTATTTCTTTTTATCAACCCAAAATTTTCTGGAAGCGAGACAGAACACAATACCGAATTTGTGAATCGTTTGGAAGAAATTCAGAAGAATTTAAATCCAGAATATAAAGACAAATCAACACTAAGTTATTTTGGATCTAGCTTTATTGCAGTTGCAAATGCAAAACAAATTAAGCAAGATATTATTACAACAGTTTTGATTTCGATGATTACACTGATGATTATTTTGATGGTTTTTTATCGTAAGATTTATATTCCAATTATCATTTTTATTCCGTCCGTATTTGGTTTTTTCTTTGCTTTGGCAATGTTGTATTTTATTCAAGGAACCATTTCTTCAATTTCACTGAGTATTGGAGCGGTTCTGCTTGGAATAACAATCGATTATTCGTTGCATATCATGACGCATTATAAGCACAATAGCGATTCTAAAGTTTTGTTTAAGGAAATTACAAAACCGCTAATCATGAGTTGTACAACGACAGCGATTGCATTTTTGTGTTTACTTTTTGTGAAATCAGATGTGTTGAAAGATTTAGGAATTTTTGCTGGTATAACAGTTGTTGTTTCGGGTATTTTTTCTTTGTTGATTATCCCACATTTGTATCATCCAAAACAAGATGCTGTCGAAAATAATTCATCAATAATTGAAAAATTAGCGTTCTTTTCTTTTCACAACAACAAGATATTAATTGGCATTTGTGTGCTTTTGATTATAGTTAGTTGTTTTACGTTTAATAACGTGAATTTTGATAAAGATTTGTCAAAATTAAACTACGTTGCAACAGATCAAAAAATTGCCGAACAAAAGTTAGAAACTTCATCAAATTCGATTTCAAAATCATTGTATGTTGTGAATTATGGAACGAATGTCGATCAGGTTTTGAATCAAAATATTGCATTAACCAATCAACTTCAGCAAGCAGAAAAGAAAGATGAAATTTTAAGCTACAATTCAATACAATCGTTGGTTTTACCAACTTCGATTCAACAAGAAAAGATCAATGATTGGAATCATTTCTGGACAACTGAAAAAGTGAATTTTGTGAAGAATGAGTTCATCAATGATGGAAAAAAATATGGTTTCAAACAAAGTATTTATGATCAATTTTTCTCAATTTTTGATAAATCTTATCAACCTTTACAATTAGAAGATTATCGCGCATTTAATCCGTCACTTTTTGAAGAATTTGTTTCTGATAAAAATGGTTTTTACACGATTTCTACTTTAGTGAAATTAAAAGAAGAAAATCGCGAAAATTTTGTCAACCAATATCATACAAAAGAGACTATTGTTATTGATCGAAAACAGCTAAACGAGAATTTTTTAGGGAATTTAGTATCTGATTTTAATAATTTGGTAAACTATTCGTTTATCGCTGTTTTATTGATCTTGTGGTATTTTTTCCGCCGCATTGAATTGGTGATTATCAGCGCGATTCCGATTGCTTTATCGGGATTAGTTACTGCAGGTTTGATGGGACTTTTCGATATCAAATTTAATATTTTTAGTAGTATCGTTTGCACGTTGGTTTTTGGTCATGGTGTCGATTTTAGTATTTTTATGACGAGTGCTTTACAAAAAGAATATACGACAGGTAAAGATGAAATGCCAACTTATCGCACATCGATTTTATTAGCTGTTATCACCACAATTTTAGCCATTGGTGCATTAATTTTTGCCAAACATCCAGCGTTGAAATCAATTGCGTCAGTTTCATTAGTCGGAGTTGTAGCGGCATTGGTGATTACATTTATTTTCTATCCAATTTTATTTCGCTTCTTTATTTCGAACCGACCAAAACGTGGTAAAAGTCCAATGACATTGTGGTTAGCAATTCAAAGTGGTATTTTCTTTATTTATTTTGGACTATTTGGAACAATTACTTCTCTGATTCTTCGATTTTTGATGCTTATTTTACCAATTTCCAAAGAGAAAAAATACAAACTGTTTGGATGGGGAATGTCAACATTTATGAAATCTGTGTTGATGTTAAAACCAACAGTAAGTAAGAAAATAATCAATCCTAACGAAGAAGATTTTAATAAACAATCGATCATTATCGCAAATCACAGCTCTTTTTTGGATACGTTAGCGATAGGAATGTGTACATCGAAAATTGTGTTTCTAGTGAACGATTGGGTGTATAAATCGCCAATTTTTGGACGTGCTGTGAAAATGGCTGGATTTTATCCCGTTTCGAATGGAGTAGAAAATAATCTTGAAGAGATCAAAGAAAGAATTGGAAATGAGTTTTCGTTGATGATTTTTCCTGAAGGAACTCGTTCTCGTACGAATAATATCAACCGTTTTCATAAAGGTGCATTTTATCTTGCAGAGAAATTGAAATTAGATATTTTACCGATTTACATTCATGGAAATTCTGAGATTATTCCAAAAGGTGATTTCTTAATTTCTGATGGGCATATTTATTCTGTCATTGGAAAAAGGATTTCCTGGAATGAGGAGAATTATGGTTCAAATTATTCTGAACGAACAAAGCGTATAAGTAAAGAATTTAAAGCTAATTTTCAGGAAATTCGTGCAACATATGAAGACGAAAATTATTGGAAACAAAAGCTATTTTTAAGTTTTTTATATAAAGAATCGGAAATTATTCGGGCGGTTAAACAAGATTTTAAACAAAATAAATTCGTTTATCATCACTTAAATAATGTTTTCGAAGCGAATGAAAAAATTGTTCATTTTGCTGATGATTATGGACAACTTGATTTTTTATTGTTGATGCAGCAAGCAAATCGCAAAATAATTTCATTTGTGAGAGATGAAGAAAAAGGAGAAATTGCGAAAACTAATTATATCACAAAGATTCGTTCATTAGAATATCAAACCAACTTTAACGTTATTGATGAATATCAAACACTTTTAATTTCAACAGAGATAGATTTGTTTTATCAAGAAACAATCAATCAATTTGAGAAAGTTGTCGTCCTAAAAAACAGAAATATTAACAAATCACTTTTTACTGATTTTATTAAACAAACCGATACAAATGAATACACAGTCTACACAAAATAAATCTAATCCTCATTACGATGTTATCGTGATTGGTAGCGGTTTGGGTGGACTTGTTTCTGCACTTATTTTGGCAAAAGAAGGTAGGAAAGTAGTTGTATTGGAAAAGAACAATCAGTTTGGAGGAAACTTGCAAACTTTTGTTCGAAACAAAACTATTTTTGACACAGGTGTTCACTATATTGGAGGTTTGGACAAAGGAGAAAATTTATATAACTATTTCAGTTATTTGAATATATCCGACGATCTGAAGCTTCATCAGTTGGATAAAAATGGTTTTGATATGATTTCTTTTGACGATGATGAAAATGAATATCCAATTGCACAGACCTATCAAAATTTTGTAGAACAATTGGCTGTTTTCTTCCCAAATGAACGCGAAAATTTAATCGAATACAGTAATAAGTTAGAAGAAATTTGTTCGGCATTTCCTATGTATAATTTGAACATCGGAACGTTTGCTGATGAAGAGAATTTTCTATCTATAAATGCGAAAGAATACATAGATTCTATTTTTACAAATGAACGTTTGAAAGCGGTTTTAGTTGGAAACAATTTTCTGTATGTTGGACAAGCAGAGAAGACTCCGTTGTATATTCATGCGCTTTCGGTTAACTCTTATATACATTCGGCTTGGCGTTGTGTGAATGGTGGAAGTCAAATCGCAAAACTTTTGATTAAAGAGTTAAAAAAATATGGTGGAGAAATTTATAAATACCAAGAGATAACAGCTTTTGTACAAGATGAGCATGAAGATGTAATTGGGTGCGAAACCAAAGAAGGAAAGCAATTTTTTGGTGATTTATTTATTTCGAATATTGATATCAAAAAAACGATTGACATGTTGGGCGAACGTAAGTTTGGAAAGCCTTTTTCGAGACGTGTCAAAAGCTTGGAAGTTACACCTTCGGCTTTTACCATTTATTTGGTTTTTAAACCGACAACTTTTCCATATGTCAATCATAATATTTATCATTTCAATTCGATAAATGATGTTTGGGATAGTTATGAAAAAGAAACGAATGACTGGCCAAATACATATATTGCGACATTTAGTTTGGATCAAAAAAATAAGGAATATGCTGAAAGTATGACGATTATGACTTATATGACGATGGAAGATGTGCAGCAATGGGAAGAATCGTATAATGTTGATATTAACAATAATTACGGCAATAGAGGTGAGGATTACGAAGAATTTAAGCGTCAAAAAACAGAGTTGATAATCAAAAAACTTGAGAAAAAATTTCCGAATATTCGTGAGCAGATTTCAGCAATTCATACTTCAACCCCTTTGTCTTATCGTGATTTTATAGGTTCCGAAAAAGGAAATATGTATGGTTATTTGAAAGATAGCAATCATCCGATGAAAACATTTATTTCTCCAAAATCTAAAGTAAAAAATGTTTATTTTACAGGTCAAAATGTACGTGTACACGGAGTTTTGGGTGTCACAGTTGGTGCGTTTGTAACTTGTTGTGAAATACTTGGAGCCGATTATTTAATGAATAAAGTTCATCGTGAAATAAACCAAAAAGCTAATGAATAAATACGTTTACTTTTTTATTTTTATTCTTCTATCTCTTTCTTCATGTAGTGTCCAAAAAAGTCTGGCAGATCGTCCAGATATTACTTCTTATCATACTCAACAGTATATTCGTCAACAAGCGAATGACTCACTTTTTTACATCGGAAATAATTTTTTGAAAAAAAATAAAACACAGAATTGGGAACTTTTTGTATCTGGAGATCCATTAGAGATTGGGCAAAAAACGGGTGTTTTAACCAAAGAATTATACGCTTTTCAGGAGCAATCTTTTATGAATTTGATTACAGATTTTATTCCTTCAGATAGACGAAGAAAATTTTTGTTCAAAGTTCTCAAATATTATAACCGCGACTTACATCATTATGTGAACAATGAATATAAAGCACAAATTTTGGGGCTTTCTGAGTCTGCAAATAGTCGCTACGACTCATTAATAGATAAGTACAATCGCAATCTTTTTTTACATGGAGCACACGATATTGGGCATGCAATGCACGATTTGATGTTGGTAGGTTGTTCATCTTTAGCGGTTTGGGATGATAAATCTGATGATGGTGGATTATTAATTGGACGCAATTTTGATTTTTATGCCAATGATGATTTCGCTAGGAATAAGATTGTGTCATTTGTTAAGCCAACGTCAGGTTTTCCATATATGTCGGTTACTTGGGGAGGAATGATTGGCGTTTCGTCGGGTATGAATTTACAAGGCTTGACAGTAACGATAAATGCAGGAAAATCTTCTATTCCGTTGAAAGCAAAAACTCCGATTTCGCTTGTTGCTTTAGAGATATTGCAATATGCTGCTACGATTGATGAAGCTATTGAGATTGCAAAAAATAAAAAAGTATTTGTCTCAGAAAGTTTGATGATTGGAAGTAGCAAAGATCATCGGGCAGTTTTGATTGAAATTTCGCCTAAAAAGTTTGGAGTTTATGAAGTACAGAATCAACCATTTTTAGCATGTACCAATCATTTTCAAAGCGAAGAATACAATGATGATAAACGAAATAATAAGCAGATAAATGAAAGTCATTCCGTTTATCGATTTGAGAAAATAGATGAACAATTGATGGCTAAAAATCGATTAAATCCTCAAAAAATGATTGATTTACTTCGTGATACAAATGGTCTTAAAAATAATGAAATTGGTTTTGGAAATGAAAAAGCGTTAAATCAATTGTTAGCACATCATGCAGTTGTTTTTCAACCAGATAAACGATTAGTTTGGGTTTCATCAAATCCGTATCAGTTAGGTGAATTTACAGCTTACGATTTGAACAAAATTTTTAAAGATTCGATTAGGAATTTTACCTTGAATGTAGATAGTTTAAAGATTGAAAAAGATCAATTTTTAACGACAAAAGAATACCGAAATTATGAGCAATATCGTATTCAAAATCATCAAATTACTCAACTTTTAAAAGATAAAAAAGAAATTGATACCAGCTTTTTAAATAATTATATTCAAAATAATCCGAATTTTTGGAAAGTTTATGCCCAAGTTGGTGATTATTATTTTCAACAAAAAGATTATCAACAAGCGAGTAATTATTATAAATTAGCATTGACAAAGGAAATAACTACGGTTCCGGATCAAAATAAAATAGAGAAAAAGCTATCCAAATGTACGCGAAAAATAGCCAAGAAGAGTCCATAGAAAAGTTTTCGATTGAAGAAATTAAAACATTTCAAAATCAAAAATTACAAGAGCAAATTGCGTATTTAGCAATGCATTCTAAGTTTTACCAAGATTTATTTGAAGAACATCAGATTGATTGGAAATCGATCAAATCAACGGAAGATTTAGAATTGATTCCAGTTACAACGAAGAATGATTTGCAGCAACGTAATCTTGATTTTTTATGTGTTCCTCAAACTGAAATTATTGATTATTCAACGACTTCAGGAACTTTGGGCGATCCTGTAACATTTGGATTAACAGATAGAGATTTAGAACGTTTGGCGGATAATGAATTGAATTCATTTCAGCGAATTGGTGTCCGAAAAGGGGATACTGTACAGTTGATGACAACAATTGATCGACGTTTTATGGCTGGATTGGCTTATTTTCTTGGATTGAGAAAGTTAGGTGCTGGCGTTATTCGTGTTGGTGCAGGAGTTCCTCAATTGCAATGGGATTCTATCCAAAAATATCAACCGAAGTTCTTGGTCGCTGTTCCATCTTTTTTATTGAAAATGATAGATTATGCTGAGAAAAATAACATCAATTATCAAAATTCTTCTGTAAAAGCTGTTTTGTGTATTGGTGAATCCTTGCGAGACAAAGATTTGCATGCTTCTTTGTTGGCTCAAAAAATTACTTCGAAATGGAATATTCAACTTTTTTCGACTTATGCTTCTACTGAAATGAGCACTGCTTTTACAGAATGTGAAGAAGGAGTAGGAGGGCATCATCAGCCAAATTTGATTATTACTGAGATTTTGGATGAACAAAATAATGAAGTAGCTGATGGCGATTTAGGTGAATTGACGATTACCACTTTAGGAATTGAAGGAATGCCTTTGTTACGTTTTAAAACGGGAGATTTACTGCGAAAACATTCAGAAAAATGTAAATGTGGAAGTAATACTTATCGCTTGGGACCAGTCGAAGGACGTAAGCAACATATGATAAAATATAAAGGAACAACACTGTATCCACCTGCATTGCATGATGTGTTGACGCATTTTGATGAAGTGAAATTACATTTGATAGAAATTTATTCAAATGAATTAGGTACTGATGAAATCTTGATTCGATTAGTTTCGACAGATGAATCTGAAGATTTTTTAGCAAAAATAAAAGATCATTTCAGGGCAAAATTAAGAGTAACTCCTTCTTTTAAATTTGAAATTTTTGATGAGTTACAAGCTGTTGTTTTTAAACCAGAAAGTCGAAAACCGATTACTTTTATTGATTATAGGGAGAGTAATTAGGGAGATTGATATAAAAAACACTTTATTTTAATAATTTTTTTACTAAATGAATAAAATTCTAAAATTTCTATTATTGATCATGTTATCAATAAAAATAAACGCTCAACAAATTATCATAACAGATATTAATAATTTTTGGATGGCTTTTGATAGTGTTTCTAAAATAGATGAAAATAAAGAATCCATTTTTAAAACTTTGTATTTGGATAAAGGAACAATTGGATTAAAAAGTTTTGCTCAAAAAAAGAATTTTAACGAAGATAATTATATTTCATCTTTTAATAAATATCCTAACTTTTGGAAAAGTATACGTCCTAATACTTTGATTTCTGTTCAACAAATTAAGAAAACAGAAAAAGCGATTAAACAATTTAATAAATTGTATCTGAATCAATCTACTGGGAATATTTATTACACAATTGGAGCGTTAAGATCTGGGGGAATGCCAAATGGAAAGGATTTGATAGTTGGTTTAGAGAAAGTTGTGGGTGATAATTTAACGAATACTTCCGAGTTTGAAAATAAGTCATTACAAAATATGTTTAAGTTTTCAAATCAAGCTTTATTAGAATTTGTTAGTGTTCATGAATTTATTCATACTTTTCAGCATGGAGGTGAAGTGAATGTTTTAGCAAAGTCAATCAAAGAAGGTTCTGCTGATTTTATTGCGGAATTAGCTTTTAAACATAAGTATAATGCTCATTATTTGGATTATGGTTTTAATAATTTTGATTTGATTAAAGATCAATTTAAAATTCAAATGTTGAGTCAAAATTTTAATAATTGGTTTTATAATGCTGAAACAAATGAACATCCAGATTTAGGATATTTTGTGGGTTATGTAATTTCAAAAAATTACTATTCTAATTTGAATAATAAAAAACAGGCTATAAAAGATTTAATAGAATTAGATTATGATAACGAAAATGCTGTTTTTGAAGTTCTTAAAAAATCTAATTATTTTACAGAAGAATTGAATAGTAAAGATTTAATGTTAGAATATAAGAATAATCAACCTCGAGTTCTGAAAATTATAGAGTTTGAAAATGGAGCTAAAAATATTGATAAATCGTTGAAGCAAATACAAATTGTTTTTTCTAAACCATTAAATGATAAGGTTTCAATTAACTTTTCTAAAAATGGGAAAGAACATTTTCCTTTGAATAAAATAGTTGGTCTTAATGCAGACAAAACAACTTTGATTTTAGAAACAATAGCTATGCAGGCAAACACTACTTATGATTTCTATATTACAAATCGTTCGACTAAATCTTTAGATGGGTTTCCATTTATTGAGGAAGAATATAAAATTGAATTTAAAACGTCTGATTAAGTAATTAAAACTAAAAAAAAATCCACTCATTTGAGTGGATTTAATATGTTTAAGAAAATCTTATTTCATGTAAGCGTCAGAATTTCTTGCTGGGCTTTTAACCTCTGGCCATTCTTGTTGCTTTCCATCTCTACCAATTGGTAAAACACGACGATCACGATTTACTAATTCATTTTCTTTATCAGCCATCATTGTTAACGTAGCTGCTAAAATTGCATTACTTTGAATTTCTTCAAAAACAATTTTATCGTAAGTATCTTTATTTGTGTGCCAAGTATATGTACCATAACCCCAATTAAGTGAACTTAACATAAATCCTGGTATGCCTGCAGCAACAAATGAAGCATGATCTGATCCACCTCCGCTTGGAGATCCAGGGAAATCTGTTTTAATTTCATTACGAACAAAAGAAGGTGTTGCAGCTAACCAACGCGTCATGTATTCGTACGATTTTTCGAAACCAGAACCATTGATATTTACAACGCGTCCTGTCCCGTTATCTAAATTGAAAACAGCTTGTGTATTTTTTACAATTTCTGGATGATCTTCTACAAAAGCACGAGAACCATTCAATCCTTGTTCCTCACTTCCCCATAAACAAATTAAGATTGTGCGTTTGTTATTTGGATATAATTTTTTGATTGTACGAATAGTTTCCATCATCGCAATTGTTCCTGTTCCGTTGTCTGTCGCACCTTGCGCACCATCCCAAGAATCAAAGTGAGCAGATAGAATAATGTATTCGTTTGGTTTTTCTTTTCCTTTAATTTCTCCAACAATATTAAATGTTTTTGCAACACCATTATGTTTAGATTGTGCATTAACAGTTAATTTCGGAGCAGTTCCGTTTTCAGCTAAACGATATAACATTCCGTAATCTTCGTTCGAAATATCTAACATTGGGATTGTTTTCGTTTTAGCACCAAAAATTCTATTTGCACCCATAATTCCTGTCCAATATGAAATTGCAACTGCCGCTGCACCATTTTTTTCGAAAACTTCTGGAAGTGTATTGTTGTTGTAACCTGTTACTTTGATAGAATTTGTCCAAGCTTCAGCTTCAGCTTTTCTATTTTCAGTGACTTTTTTGTATAAATCTTCAGAACCAAATTCTTTGTATTGATAATCAGAACGACCATAAGATTGGTTTTGAGACATCAAAACAACTTTACCTTTTACACTTGGTAACCAAGCATCAAATTCAGCTTTTGTTTTAAAAACTGGCATTGCAACAACATCTGCTGTTACAGCTTTTTTAGTTGCTGGCGACCACGCTAATTGCGTTGCTTCAATAGATTTAGCTCTTGGATACGTCATGTCAACATGCGTTATACCACGCTCCCAAGCTTTCCATGTTCCATAATCTTCGCGACGAGCGTCGATTCCCCAAGATTTTAATGTTTTAATTGCCCAATCTCCTGCTTGATCCATTTGAGGAGTTCCTACTAAACGAGGTCCAATACCATCTAACAATTCATGTGAAATTTTTTTCAACTGAGAATTATTCTGAATTTCAGTTACAAAACTTTGTACTGTTGGATCTAATTTTTCTTGTGCATGCACTGCGATAGATGATAAAACTAATGTAGAGTAGGTTAATGTGTTAATCAATTTCATAATTAAACTAATTTCGTGTGATAAATTTTACAAATTAGGTCTAAAATAGGCTATTTTGTTAAATAAAAAAAGACATCTGTGAATGTCTTTTCTGTATTTATGTTTTTTTGAAAATATAGTATTGATTTTTATATATCTTTCATTTTCACAAAACGATTATTTTGTAAGACAAATATTTTATCGGGATTGTAAGCATGATTTTTTTTAGATTCTTCGTTCAATGGAAAAACCGTAATTGCTAAAACAGGAAAATCATTAAAATTGAATATTTGTAAATTAATATTTTTGTACAAAAATTCATCTTTAGAAAATGTTGTGTCAAGTAAATGATAATAATTTACCAGTTCAAGATCGCTCATGATGCTTTCTGTTAGGTTTTCTGGATGATAACCAACATACAATAAACCTCCTTGTCCATGCAACATTGCGTAAATGTTTTTTTCGATTTCTTTAGGACAATTTTTTTCTAAAAAATTTACATAATCAAATTCTTCGTAATGGAAAAGTCTTTCGTAAAGGCAATTTAATAAACTATTTTTAATCGAAATATTATTTACAAAAAATTGTCTTGTGACATTTTTCCACAAAAAAGGTGTGTCTAAAATATGAAAAACATCTTCTGAAAGAGATAAATTACTAAAAGATTGCTTATTCAATTCATTTGAATTTTCTTTTGCATAACTAGAATGTTTTAGCAAATGATACTCATTTATTAAATTGTTGAGTTGTTCTGAATAATTAGATGCAGTCAAGTTTTTTAAAGAAAAAATCTCATACTCTTTATCTTTTTGAATTGTTCCAATCGTTTCATTCACCTTAAAAGATAAAGTAATTCCGTAAGGAAAAATACTTTCGTTTGGTATGATCAGAATTGCTTCTTGGTTAAAGAGTTTTAAACGTTTGTAATTATTTTCATTAGGCACAGAAATTTCTGTATTTACTCGTTCAATTGCATTCGAATGAATAAAATCACTTTCGATTTTTATTAAACCTTCATTTGAGATAATTTCAAGATAATTTTCTAGAAAATTAAAGGCATTTATTCTGTTTTCTATACTATTATTAGAATTAAATTCAGTCTTATGTGTGTCAGTAGTTTTAGTGCAAAAACGTGTTCTTATAACATAAGTTATTGTGGATAATGAGTCTTTGTACATTGATTAGTTTTAGTGAAAAACAAAAATAGTATTTATGTTTTAAAATATTTTCAGTGTAAAACACTTTTATTAAAAAATTATTAAGATTGAAATTCTTAATTTATTTTCTTGATTTTTTATTAAAATAATCGAATAGAAAAACTTATGTTTTAACAAAATGATAAAATTGGAAAGGAAATACAATATTCCTACTAACAAAAAAAATCCTCAATTCCGAAAAACTGAGGATTTACTAACCAACTAAAATTAAATCTATCTATGAAATTTGTATGCTACGTTTTTCTTTTGGTAAAGCTTCTTCTTTTTTAGGTAACGATAATTTAAGAATCCCGTTTACATAAGCAGCTTCTATTTTATCTTCGTTTACTGTTTCTGGCAATGTAAATGCTCTTTTGAAACTTGAAAAATTAAATTCTCTTCTCGAAAATTTTTCTTCTTTTACTTCTTCATTTTGTTTAAATTCTGATGAAATTTTCAAAATATTTTCATCAATTTCAATTGAGAAGTCTTCTTTGTTTAAACCTGGTGCAGCTAATAAAATTTCGAAACTATCTTCGTTTTCCTTGATATTTACTGCAGGAAGTTGATTTTGAGAATTAACAAATGTTTCAAATTTTGGACGCATTGCGTTTTCAAATCCAAAAGAGAAATAATTTGCACTGTTTTTTCTAACTGTATTCATGTCTTTTATGTTTAAATTTTTGATTTCATTGTTGATGCTTACTTCTTTTCAAATTGTATGCAAAATGATTTTATAAGACAAAATGATTTGATTTTAATGTTTTATATGCCAAAAAGTCTGAATATTAAATTTAATACATAAAAAATCCTGAAAAATTGACTTTTCAGGATTTGAAATTATTCTGGAGTAACTTTGAAATTACTTCTTATTTAAAAATATCATCTAAAACTTTTGCTAAACGAATTCCTCCTTTTAATAATTGATCTTCGATGATAAATTTATTGTCAAAATGGTAACGGTAACCTAATTTATCGTCCATTTTTACACCTGCGTAAATGTTGTTTGCAAGAATGTAAGAACCATAAATCCAATCCGCATATGTACCTTCTTTCATTACTTTTTGACGTTCTTTTGATGCGATATCTAATAAATTAGAATATTCTGTATATGAATAGTTTTCGTAATCTACCAATTTAGAATCCCAAACGGTGTGGATATTTACTTTATCACGGAACCATTCTACTTTGATACGATTTCCTCCTAAATCATCTGGTCGACCAACATGAAGTGGTTGATGTGCATCACCAAGAATGTGAATTAAGAAGTATAAATCGTGTTGTTTTTGCTCAATCGTAAGGTTTTTATTGTTTTTTAACTCATTCATTAAGAACAATCCTTTTTTGTACATGTTCTCTTCTGAAGTTTCTGCTAAAGCAACGTCAAATTGTTGGCGGCTTAAATCTCCAGGAATGTTAACATAGTGGTAAGAATCTGCATGTTTCCAAGAATCATCAGATTTAATAAAATCTGGCCAGTTTGCCCAATATGCTAACTTTTGAGGACCAATAATTTTTGTAATTTCTTTACGAGTTTTCTTACTAATGTGTTGTTCTGCAATTTGAGAAACTACTCGGTGACCTGTTAATCCCCAAGCTAAAGCACTTTCTGAAGCTAAAAATGCACCTAAAAGCATTGCACTTCCTATAATTTTTTTCATTGTGTGAGCTCGATTTTCGACAAAGGTAATAAAACTAACTGAAGTTAGATAAGTGATTTTTGGAAGGTAATATTTGTTTGAGTATTTTATTTTTGATTTTATAGATTCTATGCTTAATTTATTGATTTTGCAAACAATTTAAATAAAATCAAAAAACTTTTAAAAAAAATATTCTCAATCAAACATGGATAAACAGACCTATTGTTGTGTTTTTTATTTATAATACTAAAAATATTTCAGTACTTTGTTTTGCATAATACTAAAACTTTTATATATATTTGTATAACAAAATAAAACAAGCCGTTCTTATGAATATAGAGAAAACAAAAGTTCAGATGCGAAAAGGTGTACTGGAATATTGTATTCTCAGCATTATTAAAAAAGGAGATGCTTATGCATCTGATATCATAGACGAATTGAAGAAAGCAGAGATGATTGTTGTAGAAGGAACATTATATCCGCTTTTGACAAGATTAAAAAATGATGACCTTTTACAGTACCGCTGGGAAGAATCAACTTCGGGACCACCTCGCAAATATTATGCACTTACAGAGTTAGGTGAAAATTTTTTAAAAGAATTAGCTGAAACATGGGAACAGTTAATTGAAGCCGTGAATAAAGTAACTACAGAAACGCACAAAAATGGATAAGACAGTATCAATAAGTATAGGAGGATTTTCTTTCGTATTAGACGAGATCGCTTATAATAAATTAAAGACCTATTTACAAGATGTAAAAACTTCGTTGAGAGGAACTGAAGGTGTAGAAGATATTATTGAAGATGTAGAAATTCGTATTTCTGAATTGTTCCGTGAGCGATTAAAATTTAGAGAAGTTGTAAACGAAGACGATATCAATTTTGTGATTGCAACTATGGGGCATCCAGATCAATATAAAGTAGAGGATGAAGAAGGCGAAACGACTTCGTCAACAAACTCTTCTTACAATTATTCGTCAAATAATCAATCGTATGGAGGTCAACAAACAAGTGCGAAACGTTTGTATCGAGATCCAGACGATACAATTGTAACAGGATTATCAGCAGGTTTAGCACATTATATGGGTGTAGATCCTTGGTTTGTACGTGCTATTTGGTTGGTTTTACTTGTGTTAGGAGTTGCAACTCTTGGTGTTTCGTTTTGGTTGGTTGTTTTTTGTTATTTTATCTTATTAATTTTTGTTCCGAAAGCAAAAACTACATCAGAAAAATTACAAATGTATGGACAACCAGCAAACATAGATACCTTAAAAAAAAACGTAGAACAAGCTTCAGAAGCAGTAGTAAGTGGAAGCAAAGAATTAAGCAATAAATTAGGTGGAGTATTTGGCGTTTTTGGTAAAATTTTACTTTGGTTTATTGGGTTTACAATTCTTTGTTCTGGAATCGGACTTATTATTGCTGGATTCTTTTTCTTCTTTACAACTTGGACAGAAATGCCAACAGAATTGTTTGGTTACATTGTAGAGGAAGAATGGATGAGCATGGCTGCGAAGATTTTTGGCGGAATCTTAATCGTAATTCCAGGAGTTTTATTAACAATTTTAGGAGTAAAATGTTTTTGGAATAGAGTAACAGTAAGTAAAGCCGTTATTTTTGGATCAATTGCATTGTGGTTTGTTGCCTTGTTTGCCATTATCGGAATTTCAGTAAGTACAGCAAGTAAATTCAGAAATTCTGTAGAAATGACTAACGAGAAAGTACTTAATTTTCCTTCAGATACATTAAATATAGTTTTTAACGAACCAGAGGATGAAGGTTTTAAGTTTAGTGGTTTTAATAATTTAGATGAATTATTAGATCAAGATGGTAATTTAATTATTCCAATTTATAAGAGTTTTGACATCGAAGAAAGTTTAGATAATCAATTTCATGTAGAGGTAAAATACTCTTCTAAAGGAGGAAGTAAAGAAGAGGCAAAACGAAATTTAGAGTCAATCAAATACAATTACGAATTAAAAGGAAGCTATTTATCATTAGACAAATTTATTAAAATACCAAAAGATGGAAAGTTTCGTAATCAAACAGTTGACATTAAATTATATGTACCAAAAAATAAAATCGTATTTGTAAAGCAAGCAAGCGCTGTAAATATCAGAACATCAGAATATGACCGTGATTATTTAAATGATTTAAACAATAATTATATTGGATATAATGGAAAAAAATTCGTATGTTTGAACTGTCAAAAAGATGCAGATTCTGAGGATGATACAGACACAGAAGGTGTAAATATAAATGACGGAAACGATTCGGCGAGAGTTAAAATCGATAAAAATGGAATTCGTGTTGAAAGTAATGAAGCTTCAGTTGGAGTAAATTTACCAGACTCGAAATCAAATAAATCTAACCAAAAAATACACTATAAAGATGATACAGATTCTATTAACATTAACTACGGAAATCATTCAAATAATCGTTGATTTCTTTGCATAAACTTAAGAAGTATTTATAATTAACAATATTCAAAAAGAGACATTTCTAAATGAAATGTCTCTTTTTATTTTTGATCGTTTTACAAAAAACCGTTACTTGTTTTGTATGTTTGCATATGCTTAATGCACCATTTTTATGAAAAAATTTTTAGGTAAATTATTGTACTCGTTAGGAGGTTGGAAATTAGATAATCAACTCGATTTATCAAAAGTAGATAAATGTGTTTTGGTTTGCGCACCACATACCTCAAACTGGGATTTTTATTACACTATTTTAGCTTTCTGGCAAATGGGCATACCAATGAAAATGTTTATCAAAGATGCATGGACAAAACCATGGTATGGATATTTTATTAAGAAAATGGGAGGAATAGGAATAGACCGTTCTCAACGACACAATATGGTTGATTTTGCATCGGATATTCTAAAAAAATCGGATAAATTATACTTAATCAATACACCAGAAGGAACACGTTCGCGTGCAGAAAAATGGAAAAATGGTTTTTTCTATATTGCACAAAAAGCAGATGTTCCTATCGCTTTAGCTTATTGCGATTTTAAGAAAAAACGAGCAGGGATTTCAAAAATAGTTGAAACAGAAAACAGAACTTTAGAAGAAGTGATGGATGAAATTCAAGATTTTTACAAAGATGTTACGGCGAAACATCCAGCACTTTATAACCCGAAAATACATTAAATAATGAATGAACAAGATATTTTGAAAAAGTTCAACGAAATGTCTAAAAATACATTACTTGAAACGCTAGATATAGAATTTACAGCAGTAGGAGAAGATTTTTTATCAGGAAAAATGCCAGTTACATCAAAGGTACATCAACCATTTGGGTTATTGCATGGTGGCGCTTCTATCGTTTTGGCAGAAACATTGGGAAGTACATTGTCAAATATTATTTTACATTCTGATGATTATGTTGCGGTAGGGCAACATGTCGATGCAAATCATCTTCGTCCAAAAAAAGATGGGACAATCTTTGGACATGCTACAGTGGTAAAACAAGGTCGTACATCGCATTTAATTAAGATTGAAATTAAAGACGAAAACGATAAATTAATCTGCTATACACATTTAACAAACGCCATTATTTCTAAAAAACATGTTTAAAAAATTTCAAGATAAACTTGAAAGACTTATTCAAAATCAACAAGCTTTTCTGCTTTTTAGAAAACCTAATTCTACGAAAGTTGAGTTATGGGAAGATAAAAAGATTGAATCTGTCAATAAGTTTATTTGCAATAGTTTTGATAATAAGGAATTAATCGAGTTTAATGATGATGAAGTTCTTGATATTGAAATAAATGAATTACAAAATTTTGATCTTTCTTTACCAGAATCAAACAAAAATGAAGCAATTTCTTACGATAATTACATCAATTTAATTCAAAGAACTATTGAAGAATTAAAAAGTGATTCGCCTACAAAAAAAATAGTAATTAGTCGTATTAAATCACTTTCAGAAACAACTATAAATTTAGCCGAAACCTTCAAAAACTTACATCAACATTATCCAAATGCCTATGTATATTTACGATATGATGCAGATGAAGGTTGTTGGATTGGTGCTTCTCCAGAACTTTTATTGAAAGAAAATAATCTACTTATACAAACAGTTTCTTTGGCAGGAACGAAAGCAAAAGAAGATGTTTGGACAGAAAAAGAATACCACGAACAACAAGTTGTAACCGATTATATTACATCAACATTGTCGCCTTATACATCTTATATAGATGTTGACGGACCATTTTCTGTAAATGCTGGTTTTTTTGAACATTTAAAATCATTTATTTCGGCACAATTAAAAGATAAATCTCAATTGTATAATGTGTTGAAATCCTTACATCCAACGCCTGCAGTAGGTGGAATGCCAAAAGATTTGTCAAGAGATTTTATTCTCAAAAATGAAGGCTATAATCGAACTTTTTATGCAGGGTTTATGGGCTATCAAAATGAAACAGAATCCGAATATTTTGTCAATCTAAGATGTGCGAAAATCTATTCGAATAAAGTAAATTTATATGTAGGAGGAGGAATTATGCCCGATTCTATTCCAGAAAATGAATGGAGAGAAACAGAATTAAAATCAAAAACAATAGGTGAGTTGTTAGTGAAATCAAACTAAAAACTAAACCTAATAACAAAATTTTAAAGCCGAAAGAGATTTTCTTTCGGCTTTAAATTTTTCATTCCATCTTTTTAAAACTTTCAGCTTCTCAATTTTCAAGAAAAATACCCTTTAACAACAATTCTACACTTTTTATCCAAAAAGTAAAGAAATACTGCTTTTCTTCTATTTTCGTTCGTGTTTCCTTCGAGTTTTCTTCGACAATTGTTCGACGAAAGGTGCATTTTTAGGGAGGTTTGTCGAACAATCCTCGAACGATCCTCGAACGATGGTTGAACAAAGCCAAAATCGACCAAAAATGTGTTTCTACTATAGCTATGATGTACAGTAGGTTTGCTGAGAATTTATTTTTACGTATAAGTGTAATTGTGTAAAAACATACTGGACAGAACTGGACAGATGTGGACAGAAGTGGACAAAACCGGACACAAAAACATGTTTTTGTAATTCGTATTGAATTTTGTATTAAATTTAATAGCCTAATTTGTAAAAAGAACAATTAAGGTAAGAATAAGAAGTAGGTTTTTTTTAGCTTAAGTGAATTGTGTAGTAGCTAACCTTAAAAATAACTTTAGCTTATCTAAGTGATTAAAAATGTGAATTCTGTTTTCATTAAAAAAGGTAATCCCATAACAGGATTACCTTTTTTAGTTGATTTTAATGATTAAATTATTTCTTTTTTCCGTCTTTTGCCATTCTTTCTTCCACGCGTTTAGCACGTTTCTCGCTATCAGGATGACTTGACATTAATTTCTGAGCTGTAGAAGCTTTGCTACCAGATAGCTCTGCTAATTTACGAAATACAGAAGCTAATGCAGCAGGATCTTTGCCTGCAGAAACCATAAATTTGTATGCATATTCATCTGCTGCCGATTCTTGACTTTGCGAGAACTGGGCTGATAATAATTTTGTTGCAAAATCGCCCATTTGTGAATTAGATAAGTTTGCTAATGTACCTCCAGATGAACCAGCATAATCGGCTGCTGCAGATGTTAATAAAGCTTGCTTGTAGGCTTTCTTCGTATGTCCTAATTTCACATGTCCCATTTCGTGGCCAATAACACCTAAAATTTCGTCATCAGTCATCAAATCCATTAATGAAGAAAAGACACGTACACTACCATCAAAAGTAGCAAATGCATTGATATCGCTTACCCAATATACTTTGTAGTTGATATCAAGTCCGTCATATCCAATTGCAGGTTTGATGATTTTTTCTAAACGTTCTGCATAAGCACGTTTCGTTTTGTCTTTATCATCAAGTTTACAAACCGGATTGTTGTTGTCCATCCAAACAACAGCTTCTTTTGTGTAAGTTTTTAATTCGTCATCAGAAACTGTTAAGGCTTTTGCACCTTTAGTCAATGCGCCAATTTTTCCAGAATTAATCTGAGAAAATCCATAAGTAGTACCTAAACAAAGCGTTAGGCAAAGTAAGATTTTTTTCATAGGTAGTAAGATTTAATTTTGATTTCACTAAAATACAATTATTTGTTAGAAAAGCAGTACTTTCGAAGTGTTAAAATGTTAAATAAAAAAGAGATATAATGACAACAATAGATTGGCAAACAGTAAAAGAATACGAAGATATTACGTTCAAAAAATGTGATGGAGTTATGCGTATTGCTTTTAATCGTCCTGAAGTTCGTAATGCATTTCGTCCGAAAACTGTTTTCGAATTATTAGATGCTTTTCAATTAGCAGAAGAAGATCGTGAAGTTGGTGTAATTTTATTGACAGGAGAAGGACCTTCTGCAAAAGACGGTGGTTGGGCTTTTTGTTCAGGTGGTGATCAACGTGTTCGTGGAGCGAAAGGATACGAAGGACAAGATGGTGTTGGTCGTTTGAATATTTTAGAAGTTCAGCGTTTAATTCGTTTTTCGACAAAAGTTGTTGTAGCCGTTGTAAATGGTTGGGCAGTAGGAGGAGGACATTCTTTGCACGTGGTTTGTGATATGACATTAGCGTCTAAAGAGCATGCAATTTTCAAACAAACGGATGCAGATGTTGCTTCTTTTGATGGAGGTTATGGTTCGGCTTATTTGGCAAAACAAGTAGGACAGAAACGTGCTCGTGAAATCTTTTTCTTAGGATTGAATTATTCTGCTCAAGAAGCTTACGATATGGGAATGGTAAATTTAGTTGTTCCGCATGACGAGTTAGAACAAGTAGCTTTTGATTGGGCACAAGAGATTTTAACGAAATCGCCAACTGCGATTAAAATGTTGAAATATGCGTTCAATTTGGTGGATGATGGTTTAGTTGGACAACAAATTTTTGCCGGAGAAACAACACGTTTCGCTTATGGAACAGAAGAAGCTGTAGAAGGTAGAAATGCTTTCTTAGAAAAACGTCCAAGAGATTTTTCTAAATTTAGATAAGACAACTTAATTATAATTTAAGAAAGTGATACTGATAAAGTATCACTTTTTTAATTTCCCAAAATAAATTACATTTACTTTAACCTAACATATATTTTGTGGCAATTTCTTTTCCTGTAACAGTAGAACTTTTTGGACATGCTGTTCTAATTCATCCAATCCTTGAGTCAGTCGGTATTTTTATAGCCATGCGCTTTTATGCATTTTTGAGGAAGAAAAATAAATCAACTTTATCTACAATACAATCATTCAGTATTATAATTGGTGCATTGATTGGCGCATTGATTGGTTCTAAGTTGGTTGGAACTTTAGAAAATCCACAAGCTATAGTAGATGCAAAAAATCGTTTTTTATTTTTTTGGACAAGTAATACAATTGTGGGAGGATTAGCATTTGGTTTAATAGGAGTAGAGGTAGCTAAAAAGATAATTGGTCATAAAGAAAGCACGGGAGATTTGATTACTTTTCCTTTGATTTTAGCGATGATAATTGGGAGAATTGGTTGTTTTTTGACAGGAGTGTATGAACAAACGTATGGTGTAGAAACAACTTCTTTTTTTGGAATGGATTTGGGCGATGGTTTACAACGACATCCAGTTGCTTTGTACGAAATAGTTTACCTTATTCTGCTTTGGATTTTATTGAAAAGAGTTCAAAAGACATACAGATTTCCAGCAGGCTATATTTTTCAGCTTTTTATGTTAGCTTATTTCAGCTTTCGATTTTTATTAGATTTTATCAAACCAATTCATCCTATTTTATTCGGGTTAAGTTCAATACAAATTACTTGTGTTGGTGTTATTTTTTATTATATCTTTAAGTTATCACAAACTAAACCTAAACTTAACTAATGGAATCTTTATTTTCAATTGTTTTTATTTTACTTCTTATTGGTTCTATCCTTTCTGTAGCAGGTTTTATTTTGTACTTATTTACAAAGAATAAAAATGAGATAGAAAGTGTAGAAATGTCTCTAAAACTAATGGTTTGGGGAATAGGAATTATACTTGCTTCTGGTTCAATTTGTGGCTTAATTTTAATTGGAAACTAATATGATCTATTCAGTAATATTTGCAGAAGGAGGACTTGGAGACGATTTTATTTTATTATTGCAATTTTGGCAGGAATAGCATTTATTGGAGGCGCTGTAGGTACAGTAATTTTGCTAATTATAAATTCTTTTTCTGGTAAAAAGAAATCTTCAAAGTACTATTTAATGGTTTTTGGAATGTGTGCATTGGTTACACTTATTATTTCGGGAATGATTTGCGGAGGAATGTAAAACGTAGTTTATGTTAGCATTTATTTTATTACAAAATTTTATACATCAAGAAGATATAAATTTTATTATTTTTCTTTTAGTATTAACGCTATTTTTAGTTGCTTTAATTGGAGCAGGCATTATTACTTTTATTTATAAATTAATTCGGAAAAACGTCACTCAAAAACGATTGATATTATTATTTTTTATATCTTTTTTTAGTTTAATCATTTTGATATCAATAGCTTTAATCTTTCTCATTTTTGGAGGATTTTAAATACTTAAACTTATACTATGCCAGTTAGAAATTATACCTATTACGATTATACAATTTCACTTTGTCCAGAATGTTTAAAACGTGTTGGGGCAAAAATAATTATCGAAGACGAAAATGTTTTTATGACAAAACGTTGTCCAGATCATGGTTTTTTTAAGACGAAAATTGCAACGGATGTAGATTATTATAAAAACATAAGAAATTACAATAAAGCATCAGAAATGCCTTTGCATTTTGGGACAGATGTTGAGTATGGTTGTCCTTACGATTGTGGTTTGTGTGTCGATCACGAGCAACATTCGTGTTTATCGATTGTTGAGGTGACAGATAGATGCAATTTAACATGTCCAACTTGTTATGCCATGTCATCGCCGCATTATGGTTCTCATCGTAGTTTAGAACAAATAGAAGCGATGTTTGATACCATTGTTAAAAATGAAGGCGAACCAGATGTGGTTCAAATTAGTGGTGGAGAGCCAACAATTCATCCGCAGTTTTTCGAAATTATGGATATTGCGAAAACAAAACCGATTAAACATTTGATGTTGAATACAAACGGAATCAGAATTGCTAACGATCCAGGTTTTGCAGAAAAATTAGCAACTTATGCGCCCGAATTTGAAATTTATTTGCAGTTTGATTCCTTTAAAAAAGAAGTTTTAGAAGATTTTAGAGGTAAAGATTTAACCGACGTTCGAATGAAAGCTTTAGAAAAATTGAATGAACTAAATCTTTCTACAACATTGGTTGTTGTGCTTCAAAAAGATAAAAATATCGATGAAATTGGTAAGATTATAGAATTTGCTTTAAAACAAAAATGTGTTCGCGGAGTTACATTTCAACCTGTAGAAATTGCAGGAAGGAATAGAGAAGATTCTTCTCACGAAAAAATTACGTTAACCGAAGTTCGACAAGAAATTTTAAATCAATATCCACTTTTAAATTCAGACGATATTATTCCAGTTCCATGTAATCCAGATGCTTTAGCGATGGGATATATGTTGAAATTGAACGATGAGGTTCTTCCGTTAACACGTTATATTAATCCAGCAGATTTGTTAAATAACGAATCTAAAAATACAATTGTTTACGAGCGAGACGAGCAATTACATGTGCAATTATTGGATATTTTTAGTACCGGAATTTCGGTAGATAAAGTTCAACCAAAAGTAAATCAATTACTTTGTTGTTTGCCAGAAGTGGTTTGCGCACCAGAACTTAATTTAGATTACGATAATTTGTTCCGAATTATCATAATGAATTTTATGGATGCACATGATTTTGATGTTCGAGCAGTGAAAAAATCGTGCGTGCATATCGTTAATAAAGATTTGAAATTGATTCCGTTCGAAACAATGAATTTATTTTATCGTGACAACAAAGCCGAATATTTAGAAGAATTGAGAAAAGATGATAAGGTATTGTTTTAATGGAAGATATTGAAGTTGAAGAAGAATTAAGATTATTCAGTACTAATAATAAAGGTTATTATAAGGATAGAGAATACTGGTATTCTCCAAGAGCTGTTATTCCGTTCAAGAATCAAGAAATTGTTTTTGATTATTATACGAGCTATAAACAATCAGGAAATTTATCTTTATCTTCAAGTGAGGCGAGAATTTTCACTCAGATTGACTTAAGAATACCTATTCATTTCGAAATTAAAAATAGAGGTTTTTTAGATTCATTCGTTAACTTCGTACAGCGTAGAAAAAAGTTAGATGTTAATGATTTTGAATTAAGTGAAAGGCTTATTTTTTCTTCTAATAACAATAAAGAATTTCAAAAATTATTAACTCCTGAAATTATAGTTCAACTAAAGCAAATGAAAAAGGTTAATATATTTATAACTTATCAATTTGGTATTTGGGAAAGACCATATTTAGAAGGCGAACACGATCTAGCTGCAAACTATAGTTCGATGAATTATAATGATATGACTCTTAATCTAACGTTGTTTCAATTAATTATTGACCAAATGGAAAAGTTAAACTGGATTAAATAATAAAATGACAAATTGCTTATTTTTTGGAGATAGTATCACATATGGTGGATACGATGGAGTTTTGGGAGGCTATGTAGAAATTTTGAAACGTTATTGTCATGCAGAATTTTATAAGAATAATGCAAAAGAAGTAAATTGTTTTAACCTCGGAATTGGTGGTGAAACGACAGAAGGGTTAATAAAACGTTTTGAGATTGAAACGAAAGCTCGTCTTTCGCCTGACGAAAATCTCCTGTTTCTTTGTTACGGAGCAAATGATTTAGCAGAGAAAGATAATATAGAACTTGTGAATCTTTCTGATTTTGAAGCAAATCTATCTCAGGTAATTTCTAAAGCAAAACAATTTGTAAACGAGATTTATATGATAAGTATTTTACCAATTTCTAAAATGACTGATGGAATAAAAATTCCTGAACGTAAATTTCGTACATCAGAAAAAATAGAAATTTATAACCAAAAACTGCAAGAATTAGCTACTCTAAATCAAATACATTTTATCGATATTTATGTAAGTTTTAATTCTAATAAAGAAGAATTTCTTTCAAAAGATGGTATTCATCCGAATGAGAAGGGATATGATTTTATTGCAGAAAAATTAAAACCTATACTAGCGCAATATTTATAATTTATCTTTACTCATTATAAATAACTCATTTTGGTTTTGTAACTTTGTCCCTGAAAGTTTATAGTAATTTATTTCAAAGAAAAAATTAGTATTAATTAATCGAAATTTTCTTCGGGGCAAGGTGAAATTCCTTACCGGCGGTTATAGTCCGCGACTCCTTTAACAACTGTTATTGGACTGATTTGGTGAAACTCCAAAACCGACAGTATAGTCTGGATGAGAGAAGAAAATTGAACACAACTGAAAGTCATGAGTGATAAGTATTAAGTTCTGAGTGAAAAACTCATGACTCACAACTTTGAACTTATTACTTAACAATGTGTTCCGCCCTGAAGTGATGTTTCATGATAAAACAAAAATCAAATGAAAACAATCACACAATTTGGCACTGATGCCAACGAAAGAATTGCAAATGCAATTAAAGATCTACAAAACGGAAAAGGAATTTTATTAATTGATGATGAAAACCGCGAAAACGAAGGTGATATCATTTTTCCTGCTTCCACAATTACAGCTCCCGATATGGCTTTGCTGATTCGCGAATGTAGCGGAATTGTTTGTCTGTGTTTTACACAAGAAAAAGCAAATAAATTGGAGCTAAATCCTATGGTCGAAAATAATAACTCACGTTTTCATACCGCATTTACGGTTACAATAGAAGCAAAAGAAGGTGTAACAACTGGTGTTTCTGCTGCCGATCGAGTTCAGACTATCAAAACTGCTATTAATCCAAGTGCAAAACCCAATGATCTTAATCGTCCTGGACATGTTTTTCCATTAATTGCTCGTCCAAAAGGAGTAATGGAGCGTCGCGGACATACAGAAGGCAGTATTGATATTGTAAAATTGGCAGGTTTGGGTAACGAAGCAGTTTTGTGCGAATTAACAAATGTTGATGGTACAATGGCTAAAGTGCCTCAAATCATAGAATTTGCAGAAAAGCACGAAATGACTGTTTTAACGATAGAAGATATTTACGAATATCGTTTGCAGTTAGAGGATAAAAAACAATTAGAATTCGCATAAATTAAAACAATAAATAACGTTATAAACTTTCATAAATCTTCGAGTAGAAATGCTTGAAGATTTTTTTAACCCGACTAATTTATTACCGAAAATCAAGAGATTTTGAATAAAATCAATGTACATTTAAAAACTTAAAATTGAAATCATAAAATGACACCAGAAGAGAAAGTTCCGTCCGTTTGGAAAAATAAAGAATTTATTCCATTCATCTTTCTAAGGTTTTCCTTAATCTTTGCTCTATTCATTCAGAGTACATCTGTAGCCTACGAAATTTTTAAAGTTACTCAGAAAGAAATTTTTCTAGGATTAATAGGTTTAGCCGAGTTTTTACCAATTTTATTGACAGCTTTTTATGCAGGACAATTGGTTGATAAATTGGATAAACGGATGATTTTGGTACGAAGCATTGGTTGTTTTATGACTGCATCTTTTGTTCTGATGATTGTTAATTTTCCATCAGTTAGAGAAGCAATCGGAATTCCAGTTTATTTAGGTGTTTGTTATTTTGCCTTTTTTATTTTGGGATTGACAAGATCTTTTAGCGGACCAGCTCTTTTTGCACTTTTAGCTTTAGTTGTGCGCAAAGAAAATTATACAAAAGCAATTACATTATCGTCTTCAGCTTTTATGATTGGATCGGTTTTAGGACCTTTGGCAGGAGGAGTTATTTTAGCCAAATTTGGAATTGAAGCTGCTCTAATAACAGCTTTTACGATAATGTGTATTTCGATGATGATGATTTTAATGATTTCTAAAAAACCAGCAGAGATTTCAGAATCTGAATCGACAGAATCACCAATGACACGCATCAAAGAAGGGTTAAGATTTATTTGGGGAACTCCAATTATTTTAGCTGTGTTGAGCTTAGATATGTTCGCTGTTTTCTTTGGAGGAGCAGAATCGTTGCTACCAGCTTTTGTCGAAAAAGTATTAAATCAAGGTTCAGAAGCCTTTGGATTATTACGCTCTGCACACGGAATAGGCTCAATTATTATGATGTTTTTCTTATCCATGATTCCAAGTTTATTGAAAGGAAATGTTGGACCAAAATTATTGGGAGCTGTTGCCATGTTTGGCGTTTGTATCATTGGTTTTGGATTTAGTCAAAATTTATATATATGTTTTGCAATTTTAATGTTTGGTGGTGCTTTTGACGCTATTTCGATGGTTATTCGTCAGAGTATTTTACAAATAAAAACACCCGAAAATTTAAAAGGTCGTGTTTCTTCTGTTAATTCAATATTTGTCAGTTCTTCTAATGAATTAGGTGCTTTAGAAAGTGGAATTGCCGCAACATTTTTGGGATTAGTTCCTGGAATTATTTTTGGAGGATCAATGACTATTTTAACAGTGATTCTAATTACTTTATTTATTAAACCGATCAGAAAAGTTACTTTGAATTAGGATTGTTGTGAATGAAAATATTGTATTACTTTTGAAGTTTTAAAATACAATAATCATATGAAGAGAATTTTACTTGCTTCAATCAGTTTAGTAATGTTAACTACTGTAAAGGCTCAACAATTAGAATTTGGTCCAACAATAGGTTACCGTTTTAATAATATTGTTGATAGAAAGTCTGAAACTAAAAGAGCAGTTATTGGAGATGCTTTATGGAAAGCAGAATATGGTTTTCAAGCAATTTATAATTTTAGAAAACCAGGAAATCAAATGAATTATCGTTTAACTGCTTTTTATCAAAATCAAAAAAGAGGATCGATAAGTGAAAAAAAATCATCTGATAGATATGAAATCGATACAAATGGTTTTGGTTTAATGTTTGGTGTGGCAAGAGAATTTTCTCCTAAATGGATATTGACGATGAATATTGGATTAGGTACAAATTCTATGGATACTAAAAATTATTATAAAGGAGAACATACGCAAACTTCTGCTTTTGATAAATTATATACTGATTTAGAACCAAAATCTAATGAAGTTAATTTTTTATATCAAATTGGTCTTGAAAGAGTTGTTATACAAGATAAGCTTCTAGTTTTTGTAGATTTTCATGGAGATGCGGGAATATCTAAAATGAATCAAAGTTCTGGTAGTTATGGTAATCAAGGATTAGGATTTGGAGCAGGAGTACGCTACCTAATTGATTTATCTAAAAAAGATTAATTTATAGTTCATAAATTAAAAAAGCGAATCAAATGATTCGCTTTTTTAATATCTTTAAGTAAATTAGATATCAATGAAATATAGGGTTTACTTTTTAATTTTAGGATTTAGTTTATTGAGTTGTAAAAGAGAATTGTCACAAGAAGAACGTGATAAATTGCATCAAGACTCTATCAATCAAAAAAATCTGTCAATGGGAATGAATGAGGATTCTTCGTTTTCTATTCAAAAATTTATGTATGAATACAATAATTTTAAAGAGACTGAAGCAAAAAAAGATACAAGTTTAATTCCTATTGAAATTATACCTATGGGTTTAGCTGCTTATCAAATTATATATTACAATGATGATGTAATTTATTTTTATCAAGATACAACACAATATCCTCGAATGTTATGTGGAACGGAAGCTTTACAAAATTATAATAATAAAAGATTTACAGAAATGTTTAAAATGAAAAAAAATGATTTAATTCAAATTAAACAAGATACAATAAATCAATTTTTAGAGAAAATAATTGTAAGTAGAAATAATAAACCTTTTTCAATTGATATTGCGATAAACAAAGATCCTATTAAAAATAAGAGTTTAAATTCGTTGAGAAAATATTTGTCTAGAAGTGATTTACGTTACATTTATCGTCCACTTTCTACACGAGAGCGTTTGGTAGCTGATGCGAAATTCAAAAATACTTCCGAAGATTTTTCTAAAATAAATTGGGATAGTGCTTATCACGAAGATTACAAGAAATTTTATCCGGAGAACTAAAAGTTTAATTCTTATAAAATAAAGGAAAGCGAATCATTTGATTCGCTTTTTTGTTATCTTTAAGGAAATTAGATATTAATGAAATATAGTATTTACTTTTTATTTTTAGGATTTAGTTTATTGAGTTGTAAAAGAGAATTGTCGCAAGAAGAACGTGATAAATTGCATCAAGATTCTATTCATCAAGAAGTTTTAGCAATGGGAATGAATGCGGATTCTTCGTTTTCTTATAGAAAGTATAATAAAGCTTTAAATGATTATTATAGAAATGATTCTTTAATACCAGAACCTTCTTTTGATTTTGCAGAAGATCAATTTATATTTTATAATGATACTTTAATCTACTATTATAATTATGAGTTTCCTTATGATGATTTTTGCGGAACTCCCTCTTTTCAAGCTGAAAGGAATAAAGAAATTTATGAGGAATTTAAAGTTAGAAAGAAAGATCTAATTCTAATAAAATCGGATACAATAATTGATTTTATTAAAAGAATAGAACAGAAAACCGAAAAAGATAAAAGAATTCCAAAATCTATTATTATAGGAATAAATAAAGATTCAATTAAAAGTAAAGAGTTTCAAAAATTAAGAAAGTATTTGATAAATACTAAATTACGTTACATTTATCGTCCACTTTCTACACGAGAGCGTTTGGTAGCTGATGCGAAATTCAAAAATACTTCCGAAGATTTTTCTAAAATTAATTGGGATAGTGCTTATCACGCAGATTTTAAGAAATTTTATCCAAAATATTAAAGCGTTAAACCTTCTAAATCATCAACAGTTCCGTTGTAGATATTGACATCTACTTTGTATTTTTCAACACCTTCAATAGTTGCTTTTTCGGTAAATTGCCAGAAATCCCAATGACCTTTCATTTCTTGTACCCAAAAATTGTAATTGGCAATCCAAATAATGTAACCATCAAAATGATCTTGTAAATAATCTTCGAAATATTTGTCCGACGTATAAATAATCGGTTTGATATCGTAATGCTCTTCAATAATTTTGCACCAATTCTTGATTCCTTCCACCAAACGATCCATGGATTGTGTTTTCGGTAAGGTTTCAATATCCAAAACTGGGGGCAAATCACCATTCTCTAGTTTTACTTTATTGATAAAATTTTGAGCTTGTAATGTCGAATTTTCATCAGGTCTGTAAAAATGATAAGCGCCGCGTAAAATATTATTTTCTTTAGAGCCTTTCCAATTCTCTTCAAAAGTTTCATCAATAGATGAGGTTCCCATTGTAGAACGGATAAAAGCAAAATTTATAGGATATAAATGATAAATCGTATGCATTTTTGTCCAATCAATTTTTCCTTGATAATGCGATACATCAACACCAAAAGTTTTGAGATAATATTTATCCATCACCTCAATATTTCGGATATCATATTTGGTTACTTTTTCGTCCGTAATTTTTTCGCCTTTCAATGATTTTTCTACAATAGCAATGTAATAATGAATGCCATGACGGTAACGATAGGTAAAATAAACAACGCAAAAAATTATTAAACTAATAAAATAAGTCGAAAATTTGACTTTTTTTAACGTATTAAAAATAGATTGTTGTGTTTTCTTTTTACGAGGCATTTTAGTAGTTGAAATAGATAAATTCTATGCAATATTACTTCAATTTTCGATGATAAAAAAAGTAAAATCTTCATTATCTTTGTTCGGTATGAAAAAATGGATATTAGCCGCAAGGCTTCGCACCTTACCACTTTCGTTGAGTGGATTATTATTAGCTGGATTTATAGCAAAATCAGAAGGAATCTTTCGAAATGATATATTTTTCTTATCACTTTTAACAACATTAGCTTTCCAAATATTATCAAATTTCGCGAACGATTATGGCGATGCCGTAAAAGGAACCGACGCAAATAGAGTAGGAGAACAGCGCGCAGTTGCTTCTGGATTGATAACACAAAAGCAAATGAAAATTGCAATAGGAATTATGGTTGCGATTTCTTTGGTATGCGTTGCTGCATTGTTGTATGTATCTTTTTATCCTAACGAAATGAAATATATTTATATTTTTCTTGGTTTGGGTGTGGCTTCTATTTTTGCAGCAATGGCTTATACAATGGGAAAAAAACCTTATGGATATATTGGTTTAGGAGACATTTTTGTATTTTTATTTTTTGGAATTTTAGCTGTTGTTGGCGGAGAATTTTTGTATTCTAAAGTTTTTCAATGGGAAATTCTTTTACCAGCTGCATCTATGGGATGTTGGAGCGTCGCTGTACTGAATTTGAATAATATGCGCGATGTTAAAAATGATGTAAAAAACAATAAAATTACAGTAGCCTCAAAACTTGGATTTCAAAAAAGTAAGTATTATCAAATGGCTTTGATGACTGCTCCATTTGTATTGAGTGCACTTTATGTAACAATGATTCCTTCAAAATCAGGAAAATTATCTGGATTAGTATTTTTAATTTTAATCTTTTTTGCAAATGCAATTCGTCGACAAATTTTTGCTGTAAAAGATCCAAAAGATTATGATCCATTCTTGAAACAAGTTGCCATGTTAGCCTTGTTTTTTGCTGTATTATTAGGTTATAGCTTAATCGGATTTGATTTTATAGATACATTAACTCGTTAATCACAAAAAAATATACAATGAAAATTCAATACTTAGGTCATGCTTCTTTGGCAATCGAAGCAAATGGGAAACATATTGTAGTAGATCCTTTTATTACACCAAATGAATTAGCTAAAAACATCGATTTCGAAAATTTAAAAGCTGATTATATTGTTATTACGCATGCACATCAAGATCATGTATATGACGTAGAAGAATTAGCAAAAAGAACGGATGCTCTTATTATTTCGAATGCAGAAATTGCTTCTTATTATTCGGAAAGAGGCTTGAATGCACATGGAATGAATACAGGAGGAAAATTCAATTTTGACTTTGGTTCTATTCAATCTACAATAGCATTTCATTCAAGTTCTTTTGCAGATGGAACGTACGGAGGAGATCCGAATGGTTACATTATCGAAAGCGAAGGAAAACGTATTTACATTGCTGGAGATACTGCATTGACATATGAAATGAAGTTGATTCCAGATACAATAGGACAATTAGATTTAGCAATTTTACCAATCGGTGACAATTATACAATGGGTGCTAAAAGTGCTTCTATAGCGGCAGAATATGTGCAAGCAACTAAGGTTTTGGGTTATCATTTTGATACATTTCCTGCAATTAAAATTGATAAAGCCGAAGCAAAATCAATATTCTTTGCAAGACATATTCAGTTGATTTTATTAGAAATTGGAGAAGATATAAATATTTAAGAACTCCATAATATATTATAAAAGTAAAGCTCATCATTTGATGAGCTTTTTATGTTTTACCTATTTAAGTTATATTACTTAAAATTTATATCATTTTGTTTCAAAATTTCCATAAATTTTTCTTCTTGATTATTCTTTTTCATCTCTTGATAAGCTACCGAAATAACCGTTTCCGCATCAGATCTATAAGGCGAATTATTCTCAATATACTTATTATATGCTTTGCACATGTAATCTAAACCTTTTTCATATTCTTTAAGATCAACGATATACAAATGACCTAAACCATAAAAAGTCTCGGGATTATCAGGATATATTTCAGAAAATTTCTGATAAGCTTCTATAGCCTTCTCAAACTTTTTTTGATGAATGTAAGCTATCGCAATATTTTGCAAAGGCATAGGTCCATAAGGATTTATTTGCAAAGAATTTTGATAAGCTTCTATTGCTTCATCATATCGCTCAAGTCTTCTCAAATTAACGCCAAGATTATCCCATGCATAATAAAATTTAGGATCTTCTTTTACAGCTTTCTCAAACGATTCGGCAGCTAATTTCCAATTATTTGCTTTTACAGCTTTCAAACCTTCACTATAATATTCTAATGCTTTTTTGTTATCGGATGGTATTTCATTCTCCATTCCTATTTCGCTTGACGCAATTATATCTCTAAAATTTTCGCAATTGTCAAACAAATCAGTTTCTATTGCTCTGTAATATTTTAGATATTCTGCGCTTTTTTCGTTTGTATCAATATTTATTTTGATTTCTTTTTTATCTTTCTTTTTTTTATTAGTTGTGTCAATTGGAATAGTACTTAGTTTATCACTCATTTGAAAAACCAATACTTCTTCATCAATACAAGATTTAATTTTATCATAAAGTTCCTTTCTATTATATAATTTAGATTGTTCTATTTTATGAAAACATTCGCAACTGTTTTTGACTGCATTTGCTTTAAACTTATCAAAGTTTGTATTTACTTCCTGAGCACTTATACAGCTACTTGCTATTAAGCTTATCGTTAAAATGTAAAATTTATTCATAATTAGTAGTGTTGTCTTAAATAAATATACAACTTTATTATATCATGAATAAAATATCTCAATGTAAAATTTTATTGATAATAATTAATCCTTTTCATTCAATTATCTTTGCCGCAATTATTCGATAAAATTTATGATTACAGTTAATGATATTGCCGTTCAATTCGGTTCTTCAACGTTGTTTAGTGGAGTTAGTTTTGTAATAAATGAGAACGACAAAATTGCTTTAATGGGTAAAAATGGTGCAGGAAAATCAACTTTATTAAAAATAGTTGCAGGCATCAATAAACCTTCTTTAGGTAATATTTCAGCTCCAAAAGATGCTGTTATCGCTTATTTACCTCAACATTTATTAGTAGAAGATAATTGTACTGTACGTGAAGAAGCATCAAAAGCTTTTGCAGAATATCTTTCGATGAAGCAAGAAATAGACGAAATAAATGAGCAATTAACTGTACGAACTGATTATGAAAGTGATGATTACATGAAGCTAATCGAGCGTGTTTCAGAAGTTAGTGAAAAATTTTATTCGATAGAAGAAGTCAATTACGAAGCTGAAGTTGAGAAAGTTTTGAAAGGAATGGGATTTGCTCAAGAAGATCTTGATCGTTCAACTTCTGAGTTTTCGTGAGGTTGGCGTATGCGAATCGAATTAGCAAAAATTCTTTTACGTAAACCAGATTTAATTTTATTAGATGAGCCAACAAACCACTTGGATATCGAATCTATTCAATGGTTAGAGGATTTCTTGAAAAATCAAGCCAAAGCTGTTATGGTGATTTCGCATGATCGCACGTTTGTTGATAATATTACAAACCGTACAATTGAAGTGACAATGGGACGAATTTATGATTACAAAGCAAAATATTCTGACTATTTAGTGTTGCGTCAAGATCGTAGAATTCATCAGCAAAAAGCTTATGATGAACAACAAAAATTCATTGCTGAAAATAAATTATTTATCGAACGTTTTCGTGGAACTTTCTCTAAAACAGAACAAGTGCAATCGCGCGTTCGTATGTTAGAAAAGTTAGATATTATAGAAGTTGATGAGGTTGATACTTCAGCTTTGAAATTGAAATTCCCTGCAGCAGCACGTTCTGGACAATATCCTGTTGTAGTCGAAAATTTAGATAAATCGTATGGCGATCATATTGTGTTTAAAGATGCAAATATGGTAATTGAACGAGGACAAAAAGTAGCGTTGGTTGGAAAAAATGGAGAAGGAAAATCGACGATGATTAAAGCGATTATGAATGAAATTGATTTCGAAGGAAAATTAGAAATTGGTCATAATGCACAAATCGGATATTTTGCTCAAAATCAAGCTGCTTTGTTAGATGAAGATTTAACCATTTTCGAAACTGTAGACCGAATTGCAGAAGGCGATGTCAGAACACAAATCAAAAGTATTTTGGGAGCATTCATGTTCAAAGGTGATGATATCGACAAGAAAGTAAAAGTGCTTTCTGGAGGAGAAAAAACACGTTTGGCAATGGTGAAATTATTGTTAGAGCCTTATAATGTCTTGATTTTAGATGAGCCGACAAACCATTTGGATATGAAAACAAAAGATATCATCAAAGATGCGTTGAAAGAGTTTGAAGGAACCGTGATTTTAGTTTCCCATGACCGTGATTTCTTAGATGGATTAGCAGAAAAAGTATTCGAATTTGGAAATAAACGCGTCAAAGAACATTTTGAAGATATCAAAGGTTTCTTAGCAACTAAGAAAATGGAAACCTTGAAAGAGATAGAAAAATAAATAAAAAAGCTCAACCTAATGTTGAGCTTTTTTTAATCTTATTTCTTTACAAACTTCGTCAAAATAACAATCAATTGACCATCTACTTTTCCTTCAATTTGATCTGTATTATCATGTACCAAACGGATATTTCTTACAGCAGTTCCTATTTTAGCATTGATAGAAGAACCTTTCACATCCAAATCTTTGATTAAAGTTACAGTATCTCCATTTACCAAAATATTGCCGTTACTATCCTTGTGTAAATCTACATTTCCGTCTCCTTCGTGATCTCCAGAAGCTTTTGCCCATTCCAAATTTTCATCATCCAAATACATCATATCCAACGCATCCGCAGCCCAAGATTCGTTTCTAAAACGATTTAACATTCGCCAAGAAAGTACTTGTACAGCAGGAACTTCACTCCACATAGACGAAAGTAAAAATGATTCCCAAAAAGAAGCATCTAGTTCTTCTTTCTTCTCTATCTGGTTGATACATTTTTGAGTAATGTATACATTTCGATCAGGGTTACTACTTGCATCAGGATTCACTTCGTAAATAGCTAAATTTTCTGTAACTCCTGTCAATTCGCATTGGTTACCACTTCTTTCTTGTAAAAATGTTTCTAATTTCATGTGTTGACTTTAAAACTTTTGCAAAGATAACTTTTATTTAGAATTTAAACTTTTATAGTATTTGAATAAACTTTTATTTAAATTCGTTTAGAATAAAATCAATCTATATGTTAGTAAAGAAAAATTCGGGTGAATTAATTCCATATAATCCAAAAGCCTTAAAACGTTCATTAACAAAATCAGGTGCAAAAAAAGAAGAAGTTGAAGAAGTTTTTGAATTAATTTCAAAAGATCTTTACGATGGAATACCTACAAAAGAATTATATCGTATCGCATTTTCGCATCTCAAAAATTATAGAAGTTCGTATGCAGCACGCTATAGTTTAAAAAGAGCTTTGAGAGATTTAGGTCCAGAAGGTTATTATTTCGAAAAATGGATCGGAAAAGTGCTTCAAGCTGCAGGTTATCAGTCGTTACATTCAGAAATTGTACAAGGAAATGCGGTGACACACGAAATAGATGTTGTTGCTCTTAAAGGTGATCAATTGCTTTTTTGCGAATGTAAATTTAGAAACGACGAAGACGCTAAAATATCTGTTACAACACCCATGTATTTTTTGTCTCGTATGAAAGATGTGCAAGACCATACGTATCATTTTTTTGGAAGAGATCTTAAACCTACAAAAGGTTTCTTGGTAACAAATGCTTATTTAACAACAGATAGCATCGATTTTGCAAATTATTACGGAATTGGATTAATTTCTTGGGATTATCCAGAAACAAATAGTATCAAATTTTTGGTGGATAATGCAGCTTTGTATCCAATTACATGTTTGACAACTTTAACGCCAGATCAAGAAAAAATACTTTTATCAAAAGAATGTATTTTGGTAAAAGATTTACAACAAAATAACAAATTTTTGGATTCGTTAAATTTATCTCAAGAACAACGAAACGAAGTTTTAGAGGAAACAAATGAATTGTTAGAAATAGAAAATTTCACTTGTGTGATTGAATAAAAACCTATTAAAAAAGAAGCTTTATAAAGCTTCTTTTTTAATTATAATTCTTTAAAAATTTCAAAACTATCTTTATGATCACACCAAAATTCGTCCAAATTAATCATTCGATCTTTTAAAAAAGGAATAATCTGCGGCCAATCTGTTTCTCTAAAGATACTAATATTCTCTAAACGTGTTTTTATGGTCGAAATCATTTTTCCATCTTGGTCTACATCTTCTTTTGTCCAAACCCATTTTTCACCAAGGTAACTTTCCAAAACATTTTCATATTCCTCAAACTGCTCATAAATCATCAATTGAACAGAAGGATCTGGATGAGAAATCTCTATCGAAACCTCTGCATACTTGCGTTCTACATCAGTTCTAAAACTAATTCCTTTGATAGTTGTTTTGTAATTTACCCAATTAATAGGTAAACCCTCGGCATTCATTTGCAATTTCATATACGTTCCATACGAAATCCAAAAATCCTTTTTTATGCGATAAGCTTCTTCTTTTGAAAACAAAATGAATAATTTTTTACAAAAATCGGTTTAATATTCTATTCAACAAAATTTCCCGAAAAATAGCTTGGATTGATTCTTGTTCTATTAAATTTGAATAAATATTTTAATAAGTACAGATGAAATTATTTTCTTTTCTAGGTTTAATGGGGATTTTAGCTTTTTCTACAGTAAATGCACAATCGGTAGAAACGGTTAAATATGAAGCTTTGCACGAAAAAATAGCAAATTATAAAGATCAGGTTGTTGTCGTTAATTTTTGGGCAACTTGGTGCGCGCCATGTGTAGAAGAAATTCCTGCTTTTATGGAAATCAATGAAAAATACAAAGACAATCCAAAATTCAAAATGCTATTGGTTTCTTTAGATCGACCAAAAATTATAGACAAAGTGAAAAAATTTATGGTTGATAATAATATTAAAGCTGAAGTTGTTTTGTTAGACGATACCAAACGTATGAATGAATGGATTCCTTCTTTCGATCCGAAATGGGCAGGAAATATTCCAGTCACAATTATTTACAACAAAGGCGAAAAAGTGGTTTTTCACGATCAAGCCATGACAAAATTTGAATTAGAAGATCACATAAATGAATATCTAAATTAAATAATAAAACTCCTAAATCCTTTTAGGAGTTTTTTATTTTTTGTAAGTTTATATCAACATAAAACTACAAAAATGAGTAAAAAACATATCAGAAAAGATGTTATTCAACATCTAATTCAACTAAAACAAGATGAAATAAATGCATTAAAAGAATCAGAACGAATTTATGCTGAAGGAGCGGATCTAGACGAAGAATCAAGTTTAGAATTAGATGATTTTGCACAACAAAGCCAATCGACAGATGCTGCCAGAAATTTACAAATACGCATTAATCAAGCAACAGAAGATTTAGAAAACTTTAAAGCTTTACGTCCTGAATTAGTAGACGAAATTACTGAAGGAAATGTTGTTTTGACAGACAAATTGAATTTTGTAATTGGTTTATCGTTCAAAGATTTCGAATGGGAAAATAAAAAGTTTGTAGGAATTAGCACGCAAGCGCCAATTTTTGATGCTTTAGTTGGAAAACGTGCTGGCGATAAATTAGAATTTAACGGAATTGATTATACGATAGAAGAAATATTATAACATGCCAAAAGTACATACAATAGATCTGAATTTTCAAAACGAACAAGAAGCTATTGCGACTTATTTAATCGAAACAGAACAAGGGCCAATTCTTGTTGATCCGGGACCGTATTCTACTTTCGAGAATCTAAAAGCTGGAATTGAAGCTTTGGGTTGGCGAGTGATTGATATCGAAAATATATTGATAACTCATATTCATTTTGATCACGCTGGTGCAGCATGGAAATTTACAGAACATGGCGCAACTATTTTCTTAAATCCAATTGGATTGCCTCATCTTAAAAATCCAGAAAAACTGTGGGAATCTGCAAAAATGATTTATGGTGATGATATGGATCGCTTGTGGGGAGAAATGAAACCGATTGAAGAAGAATATTTGGTTGGTTTGTCTGATGGTCAAAGTGTAGAATTTGGCGATGCCGTTTTTCAAACAATTTACACTCCAGGGCACGCTATACATCATAATGCTTATGTAATGAATGATGTTATTTTTACAGGTGATGTTGCAGGTGTAAAAATAGAAAACGGACCTGTTTCGCCTCCTTGTCCTCCGCCTGATATTAATATTGAGTTATGGAAAGAATCTATAGCAAAATTGAGAAAAGTGAATGCGAAAGGAATTTATCCTACACATTATGGTTATCACGAAGATGTAGATCATCATTTTAATCAATTAGAAAAAGCTTTAGATGAATGGTCTGCTTATATAAAACCAATGTATGACGATCAACTTTCTACTGATGAGATTGTTCCAGTTTTTGTTGATTTTGTGACAAAATCATATAAAGATCATGGTTTATCAGAAGATCAAATACAAGTGTATGAATATGCTAACCCTTGCTGGATGTCTGTTAATGGACTTTTACGCTATTGGAAATTAAAAGAACAAGGAAGATTATAAAAACAAGAAAGCTGTCAGAACTGACAGCTTTCTTGTTTTATTCTATTTTTAATTCATATTGTTCAACCAAAATATTTCCCGTAGAATTTAAAATTTCTGTACCAAATTCAAACGAAGACAAATAGATGTTTTGTCCAATATAGTTTCGTTTGTTCATTTCATTAATCAATTCTAATACATTTACATTTCCCGAAGTTCGTTTATCTTTTCGTACAAAAGCAATGTAGTCCCAACCTCTATTTAAATCCTTTTTAAAAATATGACCTCTGTAAATATTATATTGACCAAAAGAAGTAAATATATTTCCTACTTTTTTTCCAAACGGCTTGAATTTGTTGTAATCTTCCCAAATCATAACTTCAATTCCTATAGTTTGTAAAGCTACTTTTGGTGAATTATGTAACCAAAAATCAAAAGCTAAATTATATTTTTTATCATTGACTTCTAATTTGGCTTTATACTCAACTTCAAATGTTTTAACTTCATTTATATTTTTAAAATAATTATCAGTTTTGATATCAGTTAAATTCATCCAAGCGCTTACTCCCATCCAAATTTCTGGATAACCTAATACGCCATATGATTTTCCTGGAGTTTGCCATTTCCAACCTGGAATATTATTTTCTAAAAAAATAGATTGCTCATAAGTTCCTTTCTTTACTTTATAAGTTCCCCATTTATTATTATTGATTTCAAAATCTTTCCATTTCAATGTTTCTCCATTTCCAGACTTTTCTTGTCTTTGTTCTTGACCAAAACTTAATGACGAAAAAATAAATATTAAACTAATTAAAAATGATTTTAGCATAATGATGAATTAAAAAAAGGATGCAAAAGCATCCTTGTAAAAATATAAAATAGTTATGATTATAATCGTAATAAATTTTCTTTTGTTTGTTGATAATCAGCTAAAAGTTCATCAAAGACTTGTTGAACAGTCGGAATTGAATCAATAAGTGCAGAAACTTGTCCAATCTCTAATTCACCATTTACCAAATCACCTTCAAACATTCCTTTTTTAGAACGACCTCTACCTAAAAGCTCTTTCAGTTCTTCTGCGGTTGTTCCTTGTTGATATTTTTCTTGGACTTGAGTATAAAACTCGTTTTTAATTAAACGTACAGGAGCCAATTCTTTCAGTGTTAATTGTGTATCACCTTCTTGTGCATTTACAATTACATCTTTGAAAGCCTGATTAGCAGAAGATTCTTGAGTTGCAGCAAAACGAGAACCAATTTGTACACCATCTGCTCCTAAAGCCATTGCAGCTAATATTTGAGCTCCTGTTCCAATTCCTCCAGCTGCAATCAATGGAATTTCTATTTGACGTTTTACATTTGGAATAAGACATAATGTTGTCGTTTCTTCTCTGCCATTATGTCCACCTGCTTCAAAACCTTCTGCCACGACAGCATCTACTCCTGCATCTTGAGATTTTAACGCAAATTTGGCACTACTGACAACATGAGCAACAGTAATTCCTTCTTTTTTTAAAGTTTCTGTCCACGTTTTTGGATTACCTGCAGAAGTAAAAACTACTTTTATACCTTCTTCCACAATTATTCGCATAATTTCTTCAATATTAGGATATAGCATTGGGACATTGACACCAAAAGGCTGATTTGTAGCAGCTTTACACTTTTGGATATGATCACGTAAAACATCAGGATACATACTTCCAGCACCTATTAAACCAAGCCCTCCAGCATTACTAACAGCAGATGCTAATCGCCATCCACTGTTCCAAATCATACCTCCTTGAATAATTGGGTATTTTATTGCAAATAATTTTGTTATATTCGTGTCCATTTTCGTTATATTTAGGCATAAAATTAAATAAATATAGACAACGAAAAAATTTAATTTTTACATAAAGACTGACAGTTTGACTTTGGCAAATTATTTGATTTGCAAAAAATCAAATTTTAGAAAATAAATTAGAGTTTAATTGTCTCTACTAATAATAAAAAATATAAGCTATGTATTGGACTTTAGAATTAGCATCTTATTTGAGTGATGCACCTTGGCCAGCAACAAAAGATGAATTAATCGATTACGCAATTCGTACTGGTGCACCTTTAGAGGTGGTAGAAAACCTACAATCTATTGAAGACGAAGGAGATTCTTACGAAAGCATTGAAGAAATTTGGGCTGATTATCCAACGGACGATGATTTCCTTTGGAACGAGGACGAATATTAAAATAAAAAAGCCCAAATTGGGGCTTTTTTCGATTCTATAATCTATAACTAACATAGTTAACGTATATTTGCATCTTAATTAGTCTCAAATATATTGTGGCTAATTTTGACGAAGAACGCAGAAAAATATGAATATTTTAAACAAAATTTTACAAGGTTTCTTAGGTGATAAGAATGCCAAAGATGTAAAAGAATTACAAAAATATGTTGACCTTGCTAATCAAGCAGGTCAATCTTTTGGTTCATTAACAATTGATGAATTAAGAGAAAAAACAACTGGATTTAAAAATCAGTTAGTAGAAGCTACAAAAGAGCTTAAAGCTCAGATTGATGAACTAAAGAAAAAAGTAGAAGAAACTGAAGACTTTGGCGAAAAAGAAGATTTGTATGCTCAAATTGATAAAATCAACAAGCAAGCTTACGAGATTGAAGAAAAGATTTTATTAGAAATTTTACCTGAAGCTTTCGCTGTTATGCGTGAGACTGGTAAGCGTTTTACAGAAAATGAAACATTAGAAGTAACTGCTTCTGATTTTGATAAAACATTGGTTAATCGTGGTCATGATTTCGTCTCATTAAAAGATGACAATACTGCAGTATGGAGAAATTCATGGGATGCAGCTGGTCGTCAAGTTACTTGGGATATGTCACACTACGATGTTCAGTTTATTGGTGGTTCTGCTTTACACTTAGGGCGTATTGCTGAGATGCAAACGGGTGAGGGTAAAACTTTGGTAGCAACTTTACCAATTTACTTAAATGCTTTGACAGGTCGTGGAGTACACTTAGTAACGGTGAATGATTACTTGGCAAAACGAGATATGGCGTGGATGCGTCCAATTTTCTCTTTCCATGGTTTATCAGTAGATTGTATTGACAATCATCAACCAAACTCTCCGGGACGTCGTGATGCTTATGCATCTGATATTGTTTATGGAACAAATAACGAATTTGGTTTCGATTATTTACGTGACAATATGGCAAATACTCCAGACGCTTTAGTTCAACGTGAATTAAACTTTGCTATTGTCGATGAGGTCGATTCTGTATTAATTGATGATGCTCGTACACCATTGATTATTTCTGGACCTGTTCCTCAAGGAGATCGTCACGAGTTTGATGAATTAAGACCAAAAATAGATCGTTTATATAATATGCAACGTGAGATGTTAGGAAAAACATTAAACGAAGCAAAAACATTATTCAAACAAGGTGATTTAAAAGAAGGTGGTTTCAAATTGTACCAAGTATATCGTGGTTTACCAAAATACAAACCTTTAATTAAATTCTTATCACAAGACGGTATTCGTGCTCAATTACAAAAAACAGAAGCTCATTTCATTCAGGATAATAACCGAGAAATGCCTAAAGTAGACGAGCATTTATATTTTGTAATTGATGAAAAACAAAATCAATCAGATTTAACAGATAAAGGTATCGAGTATTTGTCTAAAGGTATGGAAGATGATCAATTTTTCATTTTACCAGACGTTTCTACAAATATTGGAGCAATTGAAAACTCAGGAAAGGATAAAGAAGAAATTCTTAAAATGAAAGAAGAATTCTTCCGTAACTTCTCTATTAAATCTGAGCGTATTCACACGTTAAGTCAATTGTTAAAAGCTTATACATTATTTGAAAAAGACATCGAATATGTAGTAGTTGAAGGTGAAGTAAAAATCGTTGATGAATCGACAGGTCGTATTATGGATGGTCGTCGTTACTCTGATGGATTACACCAAGCAATTGAAGCGAAAGAAAATGTAAAAATTGAGGCAGCTACACAAACGTTTGCTACAATTACGTTACAAAACTATTTCCGTATGTACAACAAGTTAGGAGGTATGACTGGTACAGCAGAAACAGAAGCGGGTGAGTTCTGGGAAATTTACAAATTAGATGTTGTTTCTATTCCTACAAATCGTCCTATTTTACGTCATGATAAAAATGATATTGTTTTCAAAACAAATCGTGAAAAATATAAAGCGGTAATCGAAGAAATTGTTCGTTTATCTCAAGAGGATCAACGTCCAGTTTTAGTTGGTACAACAAACGTTGAGATTTCTGAGTTATTATCAAAAGCTTTAAAATTACGTGGAATTAACCACAACGTTTTAAATGCAAAATTACACAAAAGCGAAGCTGATATTGTAACAGAAGCTGGTAAACCAGGAGCTGTAACAATTGCAACAAATATGGCTGGTCGTGGTACCGATATTAAGTTAACAAAAGAAGTAAAAGAATCTGGAGGTTTAGCAATTATTGGTACAGAACGTCATGATTCTCGTCGTGTAGACCGTCAGTTACGTGGTCGTGCTGGTCGTCAAGGAGATCCAGGATCATCTCAATTCTTCGTTTCATTAGAAGATTCATTAATGCGATTATTTGGTTCAGAAAGAATTGCAAAATTAATGGACCGTATGGGACACAAAGATGGAGATGTGATTGAGCACTCTATGATTACAAAATCTATCGAACGTGCACAGAAAAAAGTTGAAGAAAACAACTTTGGTATCCGTAAACGTTTATTAGAGTACGATGATGTAATGAACAAACAACGTGAAGTAATTTACAAACGTCGTCACAATGCATTATTCGGAGATCGTTTAGAGGTAGATATCGCAAACATGATTTATGATGTTGCAGCTTCTATTGTAAAATCTAACAAAGATTTCGAAGATTTCCCTCAATACGAATTAGATTTAATTAAATACTTTACAATGGGAACTCCTGTTACTGAAGACGAATTTAGATCTAAATCTGTAAAAGAGTTAACAAACATCACATACGATGCTGCAATCGCAGATTACAAAGCGCGTATGGCGTATGTGGCAGAAACTGCTTTCCCAGTTATTTCGAATGTTTTCGAAAATCAAGGTCATATGTTTTCTCGTATTCAAGTGCCATTTACAGACGGAATCCGTCAAATGACAGTTGTTTGTGATTTGAAAGAAGCATACGAATCTCAAGGTAAAACATTAATCAAAGATTTCGAAAAATCGGTTGTATTAAGTTTAATCGATGATAACTGGAAAGAGCACTTACGTGATGTTGATGATTTACGTAAAACGTCTCAGAATGCAGTTTACGAGCAAAAAGATCCATTGGTTGTTTATAAACAAGAGTCTTTCCATATCTTCCAAAGAATGTTAGACACTGTGAACAAAGAAATTATTTCGTTCTTGTTCAAAGGAGAATTACCAAATGCACAAAAAGAAGAATCTGTAGAAGAGACTGAAACAGTTAATTAATAGATTTTAAAATAAATTTAAAACCCTTTCTGAGATTTTCGGAAAGGGTTTTTTAGTATTTTTACTTTTATAATCAGACCGAATTTCTTTCAGTCAATTATTATTTAAATAAATAAAACAAATGAAATTTGCATACTTACACGGCTACCAAGGTTTTGTAACAGACGAAAAAAGAGAATATTTAGATTCTTTGGGGCAATGTTACGCACCAACAATTGATTACGATAATGCACCAACTTTGATTCAAGATTTGGTAGAACAATTCACAAAAGAACCTATCGAATTTATCGCCGGAACAAGTCTTGGCGGAATGATAAGTTATTATTTAGGATTGATGTTAAATGTTCCTGTTCTGATGTTTAATCCCGCTGTAATTGCCGTAGAACGATTAAAACCATTTCTTCCAGAAGAATTATTGAATGGAATTCCAATTCAACGAAATCTAATTTTTACAGGTTTAAAAGATGATGTCATCGAACCAAAATTTCAAATAGAATTTGTCGAAAATCTACAAAAACAAAACGGAAATGTCGAACAGATTTTTGACGAAGAAATGACACATTTAATCACATTAAAAGAATTTAAAAAAGCTTTTGAGGCATTTTTAGAATCGAAGAAATAATTCATGACAATATTTCCTTTACTATTTCAACTTTTTATAATCATTGTTTTAGGATTATCTTTTTTAACTGGAATAATGATGATAATTGTTGGGTTTTGGAAAAATCCAATGAATAAAAAGCAATTATTAAAAGGATTTTCTTTATTTATTTTTCCATTGTTGATTTTTATTTATTTTTCCATTAAACCTTCTTTGCTTTACGAAGTTACAGACGGAAATATTGTAGGTACTTACAAAGTTTCTAAATCTTCTACAATTAATTCGAGTGATTTAGAAAAGATAAGATTAACGATTGATTCTAAAGGAAATTTCTATTTGAATGATAGAATTCCAAAAGTTAATATTTGTCATAAAGGAAAATTCGAGTTTTCTCCCGAAATCGAAGATGAAAACGCACTATCTTTTTATTGCGGAAATAGAATTAGTGTACAAGGAATAAAACGAAATTTTACTAATTTCGAAATTGAATTTATGATTGGTGATCCTGATAGTAATGAAACGATCTATTTTGAAAAAATAAATTAGAAAAGCCACTCTTGGAGTGGCTTTTCTAATTTATATTAATATTTATCTTACAATCCCAACATTTTTGGACCTTGTTCGAAAACAACATCAACTGGAATGTTTTTCGTTTTCAAAACATCTAAATCTTTTTGTAAATCAGAATGAATTGTTCCTTTATCAGCATATAATTTTTTGACACCATTGTAGTCACCATTTCCTTGTAAAGTCAAAATTAATTCTGATAAGCCATTCATCGCTTGTTCCATTTTTGCAACATTTACTTTGTAACGACCATTTGCTGTTTTCTCAAAAGCTCCATTTTCTGCAAAATAATTAAACGCAATCATATTCGCTTGTCCATGCGCAGAGCTCGCTCCAAAACGAACAGAACGTAAAATTCCTGCCAAAAAAGTCACAAAATAATCTTCTTGAGTTCCTGTTAATTCTCTTTTCTTTAAAAGTTGATTGACCATATATAAACCAAGAATATCTGCTTTACCTTCCTCTAGTGCAGAATTGGCTTCTTTTAACGCATCGCGAACAGTTCCTTTTCCATTTACTGTATTTTTAATTCCCAAACCATGAGCCACTTCGTGAAACATGACATTAGAGAAAAACGCATCAAATTTTATATTTTTTTGTTGACTTTCGTCGATTAAAGCAGTTGATATTGGGACTAAAATTTTATCGAACTTTGCTTTCATTGCATTTTTCAGTTGTAAACGACGTGTTCCTTTTTCTAACTGAACACGTTCATCATTAGGCAAATTAATCGCAATTGTTTTTCCTGCAGAATTACAATCTCCTGCATAATATACTACATCATAGGCATTAAGATCAGAATCGGTTCCTGGAACTTCTTTCTTATAATTTGCAGAAACTGGCAAATTCTTTTGCAATTCGGGTAAATATTGAACAAATTTTGCCAATTTCTTCGACCATTCGATATCCTTAACCAAAATATAAGCTGAATAAGATGTTTTATATCCAAACAATTGATCTTCGTAGTTCTCTATCGGACCAACTACCATATCAATGTTCGCATTTTTCATATCCATCCAAGCCAAATCACTTGCATAAAAATCATCAGATATCAAAGCAGCAGCACGTAATTTTAAATACTTTTTAAGACCTGCATCTTCAGCTAAATCTGATGCTTGATTTAAATATTCTGCCGCTTTAGTTAATTGATTTTTAAAATTCTCATGATATGGAATCGAATATAAATTTCCCTCACGGTTACGACGAATAATCGTGTAAGGAGATTTACCATCTTTTAAATTTGCAATGTTAAATTCTTCTTTCATCATATCCGTTGGATAAAAAGTTGCACCAGCTGGTTTAACTCCAACACCTTTTATAAAAGGAGTTTCATTATTCAATCTATCCCAAGGACCATAATTTATTTTTGCGTACTCTTTCGCTACTCCTTTCGTTTCATCCATCAAATCTATTTTAGCGCCATAAGCTTGTTGCCAAAATAAATCGTCCATAATATCTGCTGTTTTAAACATTAAACGTAAAATCTCTTTTTCGTTCTTTGATAAATGTGAAATATCTGTTGTTAATGGAAAACTTGCATAAGTTTGATAAGGATATTCTTTTGTCATTTCTTGTGAAGTTTGAGATAATTCTTTTGTAGATTTTTGAGTTGAACATGAACTTAAAACTCCTGCAAAGACTATTAATCCCAAGTATAGTGATGATTTTTTCATTTTGATTGTTTTGGTAAAATTAAGGATAAAAGAGATTGATTGTTATTTTACAACAAGATTAGAATGTTTTTTATTAAATCAATTTTCAACAAGATTTTGATCAGGTAAATTTTTAGAATTCTTTTTCTATTTTTGTTTTCTAATCTAAATGAGGTATGAAAAATTTTTATGGAATTATATTATTGTTGATTGTTTTAATAAGTTGTAGTAAAAAAACAGAGCAACCTTGTGACGATTCGTTTATTAAAGGAAACAATTATATCTTAAATTCTGACTTTGAAAATGCAAAAAAAGAGTTTGAAAAGTCTATAAAAATTGATCCAAATAATGCAAATGCTTTTTATGGAATTGCTTATGTATATTCAATTGAGGGGAATTCAGATGAGTCGATTAATTATTATACTAAAAGTATTAATCTTGATCGAGATTTTGCTTTAGCTTATGCAAATAGAGCTGGAGAATATTTTAAAATAGGGAAATTAGATAATTCAATAAATGATTTAGAAAAAGTAATAGAATTAAAACCAAATTTCACTCCAATTTATTTTATGTTGGCAAATATTTATGCTCAAAAAGGTGAAAATGAAAAAGCAATTTCTAATTTTGATATGTTTATTAATTTTGAAAAAAGAAATGCTATTGCATATTTTAATAAATCTATTGCATTAGGAAATTTAGGTCGTTACGATGAGGCTATTCAAAATATAAATTTATCATTAAAAATTAATGATAAAAATGCTATAGCATATTTTCATAAAGGTAATTATGAAGCTAAATTGAATAAATTAAAAGAATCTTGTGAAAGTTATAAAAAAGCTGAAGTTTATGGTTTACAGATTTCAGATGACTTAATAGGACATTGTAAATAAAAAAATCCTCAACAAATGTTGAGGATTTTGAATTTATTTTTTCTTGAAATTTAGATTTGATATTATAATTGCAAAGATAATAACAGCAATTCCTGCCCATTGTATAGCTAAAACTTGTTCTTTTAAAACAATGAATGCCATTGTTACAGAAACGGGTAATTCTAATGAAGAAACGATACTTCCTAAGCCTAAACCTGTGTTTGGAAAACCTTTGTTCAATAAGATAGGAGGTAAGACAGTTCCAAATAAAGAAAGAAATAATCCCCATGTATAGAAAATATCTAAGTTAAGCGGATGAATTCCAGTTGTATCATCTGAGAAATTTCTGTATAAACTCATTAATCCTTCTGAATAATATGGTCCTAATTGACTGAAAAATACAAATAAGGCAACAATTATTCCTCCTCCATAAAGCATCCATAAACTCTTTTTATAAGGCGGTAAATAATTTGCCATACTATTTGATGTAAACATGGTTGTCGTAAACGAACAAGCAGCTAAAAATCCCCAAAACAAACCTTTTGGATTTAATTCAACTTCTTGGTTAATTAAATTTGTAGCCATTACAGTTCCAATCAATACCAATATCATTGCGATTAATTTTTTTGCAGAAGGAAATTTTTTACTCAATACACTTTCTACTAAAATACTCAACCAAACAGTTTGCATCAAAAGTACAATTGCAATTGATACATTGATATATTGTACAGCCAAATAATAAAATAAACTTGTAAAGCCTAAAGATGTTCCGGCTAACATTAGTTGTTTTTTATCTTTAAGTTTTATTGCTGGAATATTTTTGTCTTTTTTAGACATGATTAAATTAATAATCAATAATGTAATAATTCCTAAAACAAATTGAGAAGCAGTAACTTCTGCTGTCGTGTAACCCTGATCATAAGCTACTTTTACAAAAGTTGCAAGCATACCGTAAAAGCTTGCGCCCATTGCGACGAACAAAACACCCTTCAATAAATTTTTATTTTCCATAATTTTTTTTCACAAAAAAGGCTTGATTTTTTTATCAATCAAGCCGTGCAAGTTACTATATTTTTTATGAACTAAAAAAGTCCATTTATTTCTCCTTCTATCTTGTTGAAGATGAAACCTAAATCTTCTTTATTTTCAACAAAATCTAAATTATCAACGTCAATAACTAAGACTTTTCCTTCTTTATAATTCGAAATCCATTTGTCGTATTTTTCATTTAAACGGCTCAAATAATCAATACTGATCGAGTTTTCATAATCACGACCACGTTTCTGAATTTGAGAAACCAAAGTAGGGATAGACGCTTTTAGATAAATCAATAAATCTGGCGCTTCAACAAAACTTGTCATTAAGTTAAAAACACGCAAATAGTTGTTGTAGTCTCGTGTAGATAAAAGTCCCATATCATTTAAGTTGCTCGCAAAAATATGCGCATCTTCATAAATTGTACGATCTTGGATAATATCTTTACCACTTTCTCTAATTTCCTTTACTTGATTAAAACGGCTTCCTAAGAAGTAAATCTGCAAATTGAAAGCCCATTTTTCCATATCATTGTAAAAATCATCCAAATAAGGATTCATTTCTACATCTTCAAATTGAGCTGTCCAGTTGTATTGTTTTGCTAAAAGATTTGTTAGAGTAGTTTTTCCTGCTCCAATATTTCCTGCGATCGCGATATGCATTTTCAATTATTTTAACGTTTGCAAATATACTAAAGCTTAATTTTCAAAACAAAATCTAAGCGAGGAACTCATAGAAAAATCTTTTTTTAGAAAAAAATTATTCCGATTGATTTATGTGTTTTTATTCAATTTGAAATTAAACAAAAGTAATTACTCTTCTTTACTATTTTTATTAAATTATTGTAAATGAATAATTTTTATTTTAGAATATCGTAAATTTTTAAATTAAAACCATCAAAAGTGTAAAAGTTAGTTTCATTAAGAGCGATACTTTTAATATTTTGAAGCGTTATAAAATTCGTCCAACTTTTATCTGTCATGTTTTTTGATATTAGTTTATTGTCTTTAATATAAAAAATAGCATCTTTATAAAAATAATAAGGCGAATTTGCTGTGTCTAATTCAAAATTTGATTTAAAATTTCCATAATCATCGTAGATATAAATTGTTTTTTGACCTTTGAGATAAATCAAATTTTTGTAGACATGAATCTTTTCGATGGATTGATCATTGTTTTTAAAATAAATCTGTTTCGAATTTAGAATTGGTTTTTGCAATTGATAATTAAAATAGATCATTTTATTTCCGATTATATCATAAAACCAACAAAACTGATTGTCGACTACCTTTAGCGCAGTTGGTATAAAATCAGTCGATTTTAATTGAACAATGTCTTGAATAGGATTGAGATCTTCGTCTAAAATTGTTAATTGATTAAAATTGGAATAGATGTAAGTTCTCAAAGGATTTCCAGTATCAACTGAAGTAATTACATTTTTGAGATCAATAATTTTACTTTTTCTAGATTGAAATCTTTTTTCAATTTTTGTATCTGAAATCAAGTAAATAGAATTGTTCAGATCAGTATCAATAGTTTTGATTGTTTTATTTTCAATTAAAATTGAATCTTTCAACACAAATTTTTGTGCAAAAACATTGCAAAATACAGATAAAAAGATGATTGAAAAAATAGATTTCATTTAGTTGAAAATTACTTCGTAACCAAATCTACAAATTGAGAGTAGGATTACCAAAATAAATATGTAACGAATAAATTTATTTCCTTTGTTAATTGCTAATTTTGCGCCAATAAAACCACCTAATGCATTGCAAGCAGCCATAGGTAATGCTATTTTCCAGATAATTTGTCCTTTGATCAAGAACAAACAAATTGAACCAAAATTAGTAGCTAAATTAATTAGTTTTGCATTTGTATTGGCTTTTAGAAAATCCATTCCAAGTAATGTAACAAATCCTAAAATAAAAAAAGTTCCTGTTGCAGGTCCAATAAAGCCGTCATAAAAACCAACAGCAATACTAACAATACAACCATTGATAATGGCAATATGGTAAGGGATTTTTCGTTCAGTTGCTTGTCCAAAATCTTTTTTGAAAATTGTATAAATTGCTAATACAATTAAAATAATCAACAAAACAGGTTTCATGAAATCATTATTGATGACTGTTAATAATTGCGAACCTAAAAATGCTGAAATAAATGCACATATAGCCATAATGGCAAATAATTTCCAATCTATTTTTACCTTTTTTAAGTATTGAGTTGTAGCAATCGCAGTTCCACTAAATGCAGGGATTTTTAATGTTCCGATAACTGTAGAAATGGGTAAATTAGGTAAAAAAGCTAGTGATAATGGTGTTTGTATTAAACCTCCTCCGCCAACAATGGAGTCAATAAAACCTGCAAAAAATGCAGCTGTACATAAATAGATTAGAATATCGATTTCCAAAACTGAAAAATTTTGGCAAATGTAGAAATAGAAAAGGACAAAACCTTGGTTTTGCCCTTTCTAAGTTGTTATATTTTGTAAATTATTTTACAATGAATTTTACTGTTCCAAAAGAACCGTCTGCATAAGCTACACGAGCGTAATATACACCTGATTTTAAAGCTGAGATATTTACATTTTTAGAATTAACTTCTGTTAATCTTCTTCCTGTTAAATCTCCAACTAAAACACTTTTAATTTCTTTATTAGAAACAACATTTAAAGTGCCTGCATTAACAACAGCTTTTAACTCAACTTTTGAAGCAGATTGTTCCGTAGTTCCCAAAGTACAACCAGGAATATCGTTTAATTTTAAAATACCTCCTGTTCCAGAAGTATTTGTTGTATAATGACCTACCCAAACAGAATTACAGTCGTGAGCACCGATGAATAGTCTTTGTAATCCATCATCAATTTTTTTCCATGTTTTTCCGTTATCATTTGTATAAGCTGAACCTACTCCAGCACCAGAATCAGGGTCAAATCCAGTTGATACAAAAATTCCGTTTGAACCAGGTACGTAAGATATATCTCCGTCAAAATATTCATTAGAGCTTAATATATCCCAATTAGCTCCACCATCTTCTGTAACCCATAAAGCAGAAGTATTGTCTACCAATAAACCATATTTAGAAGATGAAAAAGACATATTAGCACTAGAGATTTCTCCAGCAAAATCGTCTACTGGTGAAAAATATGAATCCCATGTAGCTCCTCTGTCTTTAGTATGCAAAATACGACCTGTATTTGACGTTAACCATAAATCCTCTCCTAAGAAAACTCTTCCAGCAACATAACCATATTCTTCACCACTCAAAGGTGAAGGGGCTGTAGCTAGTGTACTCCATGTATTTCCACCATCTGTTGTTTTATACATTTCGTATTTTCCATTAACGGGATCACCGATAACAAGTCCATTATTTGCATCAAAAAAATGTATAATGTTTCCAAAAGAACTAGTACCAAACACTCCTGTTATTTTAGCCCAAGATGTTCCACCATTAGTAGTTTTCCATAATCCGTTAGCTGCACCTGAACCAGAAGCAGGAGCGGTAACAATAAAAGCTGTCGTCCCATCAATAGCTCCGACGTCTGAAATTAAGGCGTTTGATGGTAAGTTAGAAACTAAATTTGCTTTCCAATTTGTTCCACCATTTGTAGTAACACCTACATACTTAGGATATGTCTGGCTCCCCGAACCATCAAAATATGTAATCCAAGCTGTATTTTGATCTACAATTGAATATTCTCTTGCTCCAAATGATTGTTTTGGAATTCCACTATTTTGTGTTGTATAACTTTGACCAAATGTAATAGCCATTGTTGCTATCGATAAAAGAGATAGTAATTTTTTTCTCATAATATGTGTTAATTAATAATTAGTGTTATGCTAAATTATGAAAAAAAAATTAAATAGTAACCACGATGAGACTCGAACTCATATTGTCAGAACCGGAATCTGATATTTTATCCATTAAATTACGCAGCCAAAATGTAATAGCAAATATAGATAAATAGAGAGATTTATTTAAATTATTTGGCGAAAATTTCGATGTTGTGTGGCCGTGAAATAATCTCTGAAAATTTGATTAATTTCTTCATTTATTTTAGAGGCTTTTATACCCAAATGAGGATAAATATCTATTATATGTTTTGTAATTACAGAAACTATTTCAGTGCCAAAAGAATGAATTTCAGTTTCTAAAAGTTCACTAATCGTTGAGTTTTCTTTTAATAGAACTTCTACTTTTTTTGCGTAATCAATATATTCTAAAGTAGATTTTTTTAGAAAATTTTCAAAAGAAGATTGTAATTCAGTAGTAATTTCAAGACTTTTTTCTAAAAAATGTTCTGCTATACCAAGATAATTTGCTAATAAAGTTAAGTCAGCAAATATTCTGAACGGAATTTTTTCAACTAAGTCATCAGAATAAAAATGATTGTAAATAAAGCTATAATCTTGATGAACGATTTGTTTTTTAACTTCGAAACTGTGAGAGGATGTTGCAACCATTCCCATCGATTTCCATGTAGAAATTAATTGAACTTGAGATTTATCTAAGATGAATGATAAAAATAATGGTTGGTTATTTTCGTCTAAAATTTCTTTTCCATACTCTATAATTTTAGCATTTAGAGTAAAATGTGTCAAATAAGGAGCACCAGTTGCGTAATCCCATAAACCGTTGATGATATAATTTTCTCCAGTTTTTTCTGCTGTTCCACCAAGCATTCCGCTTCCACCAAAACACGTTTTTTGTGAAGAAAATAATTTGAAAGCAGTTTCAGGTTTTAAATTCCTAGAAAAATAATTTGCACCACTACACAAAGTTACAAACCAACCTAAACTTCCATCAATTTTGGATACAGATTGAAGAATTTTTAAACCTTCTGATAGAGATAAACCAAGTCCATTATATTGTTTAGGAACCCAGATGTTTAACCATTTTTCATGATGTATTAGATCTAAAATAGATTGACTAAATGAATCAACATTTAGCAATTGTTGACGGATAGAGTTGATATTAAGCATTTTTTTCTACAATGATTTTTTTCCAATTTAAGAATCCAGAGATAGCCACGCAGAATAAAACCAATGATAAGATAGCGTAGAGATATAAATCTTTGTGAATCATTAGTGGAATAGAAATAATATTGCTAATGTTAAGCAGAATCCAGTTTTCGAGTTTTCTTTTTGCCATTAACCACATTCCAGCCCAAGCAAAAGAACTTACTAAAGAATCCCAAATTGGGACATCAGAATCGGTAAAATGTGTCAGTACTAAATAGAAAATTCCAAAGCTTCCTAAAACAATTCCTGAAACTATTTTCCATTCTTTTACATTGGTTTTTGTAATTTCAATTTCGTGTGTTTGTTTTCCATATTTCCAATATAGCCATCCATAAATACTCATTATTAAATAATAAATATTAAGAGAAAATTCTGCATATAGCTTAGAATTAAACATGACGAAAAGAGATAGTGTAATACCTGCAATTCCAAATAAATAGTTTTTTGGATTGTTGTATCGTGCTAATACAACTTGAAAAATAGAAAATGTAACACCCAGCCATTCAAGCCAAGTTGTTTGTAAAATAATTTCCTTCATCATAATTTGTTTTCTTGATGAGGAGATAGAAGTTATTGCTAACATCAATCCCTCGCCAGCATTACCTGGATCCGGTGTAGAACATTATGTTCTTGGGTATATTCTCAGCCAATTTTTAGCACCCCATTGAAACGCAAAGATGGAAATATCTAGAGAAATTTCCTAAATAAAGAGTAAAAAAATATTAAGTTATTCTTTTAACAATTCTGGTCGTTTGGATTTTGGAAGTGTTAGGATCACTAAATTATAAGAATCTTTAATCCATTCTTTGATTTGAGAATCTTTTAAATCTTGATTTATTTTAACGGTATTCCAATGTTTTTTATTCATATGATAACCAGGAAGTACAGCTTCGTAAGTAGCGCGCAATTCAATTGCTTTTTCTGGATCACATTTGATGTTAACGGATTCGAATTCTTCTATATCAGCCAAACAAAACATTTTTCCAGCTATATAAAATACCAAAGTAGTCTGATCAAAAGGAAATTTTTCTTCAACTAAAGGAAGACTTAAACAAAAATCTGTTAATTCTTCGATATGCATAATTAACTTTTTGTGAAGGTACAAATAAAACGAAAACGACCTTATCATAAGGTCGTTTTCTATTAAATATGAAATGTAAAAGCAATTAATTTACATCCCACCAAACACGCGTGTTGATGTTATCTGGTCCCATTTGTTGAATAGCTTGTTGATAGCCTTCTGGATTATAATTTCTTACACTTGTTGGATAAAGCATACGTCTAGGCATTTTTTTATCATTCAACATAGTCGAAGTAGTAGGTAAAGTTGGAAAACCAGTTCGTTTATATTCAAACCATTGTTGATAATCTGTAAAGAATAACGCAAAATATTTTTGATCGATAATACGTTCTAATGTATTGTTGTATTTTATTTTTTCATGCTCCATAAATTCAGCAGAAGGCTCGATATTCGTCCATAATTGTACAGCAGCTTTTACCGCTTTGTCATAATGAGTTTTTGCATCTCCACCTAAACCTTTTTGAGCAATTTCAGCTTTTATAAATTCAACTTCTGCGTAAGTCATTAATGGAATTTTCATCGGAGCAACCACAATCGCATTGTTAGGAGAAGAAGGATTGAATTTAAAATCAGAGCTATTTCCTTCATAAGCTGCTGGAATACCTTTATAATTTAGAGAAGAACCATCAAGATTAGATGCTTTATTTACTAGAATTGGTAAACGAGGATCGTTTGTTTCGTTCATTTTATCAATGAAGAATGTTGTGAATGTTCTACTATCTCTATAATCTTGCTCTCTTGGCCAAGGCGATAAACTTGGGGCTAAACCAGAAATTTGTAGAATTGCAGATTCTGATTCACTTTCGAAAATTGGATAAGTTGTAGGATTATCAATGATTTTTTTAATTTCAGTTAAAGCAGTTGCATCACGATTAGAGATTCTTAATAATAATCTCATTTTTAGAGAATTTGTAAATTTTTTCCAACGTGTAATATTGATATTTTTTTCGCTGCTCGGAAATAAAATATCGGTTCCGTATTTCAATCCTAAATTCGTTACATACAATTGATTTGCTTTTTCTAAATCATTTATTAATTGCTTGTAAATATCTTCTTGCTTATCAAATGTTGGTTTTGTAATTCCCTCTTCAGCTTTTGCAGCTTCTGTAAAAGGAACATCACCAAACATATCTGTTAAATTTGAAATAACCAATGAACGAAGTGTTAATGCAATTGCTTGATAATTGACATCTCCAGCTTTTTGCGAAACTTTTAGCATTTCCTCCAAATTCACAAGATTTGTGTAGGCATTATTCCATGTAGAATTTCCTGTTCCAGTTGTAACATCATAACGATGAAGCCCCATTGCATTGCTTGGATAAGGAATATGAACTTGCATCAATTGCGCTGTAATATCATAGTTTTTTAAAACATTATTTTCAGCTAAATCATAAAGAACAGGATTTAAAACAGAACCCGAATTGATTTCTGTAATTAAGTTAGGATCCTCATTTGCTTTCTCAAAATCGTTTGTGCAAGAAAAAACAGTTGATAGTATAGTGAAGGCAAAAAATAGTTGAATTGAAATCTTTTTCATTTTAATAAATTGAATGTTGTAAATTATAATGAAGCTTTTAAGGTTACTCCATACGTTGCAGTAGATGGCATTTGTCCCATTTCTACACCAGGCACGTAAGTACTTCCGTTTAAAGAAGCTGTTTCTGGATCGTATAATGGAAAATCGCTGATAGTGAATAAATCGCGTCCGTATACAGTTAACGATAATGCTTCTAAAGCTGTTTTTGATAACAATCTTTTTGGAAAATCAAATGTTAAACTGACGTCTCTCAATTTTAGATACGAAGCATCAAATGAGTTAGATTCTACATTTGCACGACGATTGTATTCAGCATAATAAGTTGCCACATCAGCTTTTGTTGTGTTTGGAGAATACGTTCCATCTGAATTGAGTATAACACCGTTTCCTATTATAAATCCATCTTCGCGTCCAGGTAAAGAATCTGCTAATTTTCCTTGCTCCATCATTTTATGGTAAGTTTGTGAATAGACGATTCCACCATATTGTCCGTCTAAAGTAAAACTGAATCGGAATGTTTTGTATTTGATTTCGTTTGTAAATCCTGCTCGCCATTTAGGCGTTGCATCACCAACATATTCTATTAATCCATTTTTGATCGGAACACCAGTTTTTGCATCATAAATAATTTGTCCAGATTCGTTTCTTACAAATTTTTCACCATACAAAGCTGTAGAAGAGCCGCCAACTTTTGCAATTTGATAAACCGTTCCAGATTGTCCTAAAATCATTTGATCACCTTCTATTCCTTCAACCAAAGATTTTACCTTGTTTTCGTTTTTTGTCCAAGTTCCAGACATTTTCCAACTGAAATCATTGGTTTTTATAGGTGTATAAGAAGCTGATAATTCGATTCCTCTATTTTCTATTTCACCTCCATTTACAACTCTTCTTGAATATCCAGTTGTGATATCATTCGGTAATTCGAAAATTTGATTTTTTGTACTTTGTTGATAAACAGTGAAATCTAAACTTAATCTTTTCTTGAATAATAATGCTTCGAAACCAGTTTCCCATGACGTTGTAGATTCAGGTTTGATATCAGGATTGAATAATCTTCCAGGTACTACTGCAGAGGCTGTAAAATCGCTTTGGTCATAGTATCTGTTTGTCCAACCTGTTGTTCCTCCGTTACCAACTTTTGCAAAAGATAATCGGTATTTTAAGTAATTGACAGGTCCTTTTATTTTGAATAAATCTGACAGAATAAAACTAGAAGAAACAGAAGGATAAAAGAATGAACTATATTTTACTGCAACAGAAGAATTCCAGTCGTTCCGACCTGTAAAATCAACGAAAATCATATCTTTCCAACCGAAAGAAGCCATTCCGTATAATGAATTTTCTTTTAAATTAGAATCATACGTTCTTGCAAAAGGAGAAGTTAATCCATTCGAAAGTTTATAAACTCCAGGCGAAGCTAAACCATTTACCCAGGCCGTTAAATTTCTGTATTCATAATTTTTTCTATTACCTCCAACATTTGCATTGAAACCAAAATCGCCCCATTTATCTGTATAAGTCAATAAGAAATCGATATTTGTTTCAGTTTTAGATATATCTTGTCTTTTGTAATATCCATTCGGTGTACGATTCATATCAAATGGACGTTTTTGTTCGCGCAATTGAGTATATGTATTAATTGCAGGACGTAACATTAAGCTTAATTTATTGCTTAATTTAAAATCGGCTCTAATATTCCCAACAAGCTGATTGCTACTCATCGGATTTACCGCTTCATAAGCAATTGCATAAGGATTGTCCATATAAGAACTATAAGGACGAATCATTTTTATACCATCATAATTTTTTTGCCAAATAGGTTTATACCAAGCTAAATCAACGTTTGGATTCTGAAAAATCAAAAAATATGCAATAGATCCATTGTTGTAACCTGTTCCTGGTAAATTATCACTTGTTTTTCGAGTATAATTTAAGGCAGTCGAAACTTTGATACGATCACTCACTTGATAATTACCATTTATTGCAGCAGTATAGTTTTCGTAGCCAGTATTTGGCATAATCCAGCTATTTTTTTGATGACCAAGAGAAGCTCTAATACTTCCTTTGTCATCACCGCCAGAAAGCGTTACCGAATTACTAAAAGTAAAACCAGTTTGCCAAAAATCTTTTCTATTATCTTTATAGGCACGCCATAACGTTCTTTCAGCTCCTTGTTTTTCTAAAGTTGGATCATATTGAAAAAAGTATTGTCCGTCAAATTTTGGTCCGAAAGCAGAAGATGTACTTCCTGTATTTGGTCCATCAACAGAGGTTTGATATGAATAATATGGATTTCCGTTTTTGTCAAAACTTTTTCCTGTTCCTTGACCATATTCGTATTGGAAATCTGGCCAATTATTTACGACATCAACTGCAACAGTAGATTTGTATTCTAGTCCAAGTTTTTTACCTTTTTTACCTGATTTTGTAGTGATGATTAAAGCTCCATTTGCCGCTTTATTTCCATATAATGCCGCCGCTGCAGGACCTTTTAAAACAGTTACACTTTCGATATCAGATTGATTGATATCTGATATTCCATTACCAAAATCAATAGGAGAATCATCGCCCATATAGGCTGTGTTGTTTCCAGAAGAAGTCATTTCTGTACTCATTGGAACACCATCAATGACAATTAACGCATAGTTTTTTGATTGGTCGATTGAATTTGCTCCGCGTAAAATAATCTGTTGCGAATTGATTGGCCCATTTCCTCCTGAAATAATATTAAGACCAGAAACTTTTCCTTTCAATCCCGAAGACCAGTTGTTTGCTTCTGCAGTTGCAAGTTCTTCCGATCCTATATTTTGTTGCGCAAAACCAAGTTTTTTCTGTTCACGTTTTATTCCTAAAGCAGTTACAATTACTTCATTTAGTTGATTAGATTCTTCTTGTAATGTTACTTTTACTTGCGAAATATCTTTCGGAGTGTATTCTAATAATTTGTGGTTAGATGAATTAATTATCAAAGTAGGATGACTAATAGATATTGAAACAAATTCGAAAAATCCATCTGCATCTGTAAATGTTTTATAATTAGTTCCTTTTATAATAACTTCAACATCTGCAATACCAAATCCATTTTGATCAACGATTTGTCCCTTTATAGGATTTTGCTTTGTGGATATGGAATAGTTGTTAGCTGAGTTAAGATAAGTTTTAGCATTGGCGTGTAAACTTAAAAATCCACTAAGTAGGAGAAGTGGTAATTTTAATTGCTTCATGACTGTGAAAATAAAATGTTTATGTGTTAAAAATTTTAACAAAACTAAACGTTCTATTTCTGAAGTTGTTTAACTAAGGATTAAGAGATTTTTAAGTAAACATTACTAATATAAAGGTTTTGAAAATGTTTTTACATTTAAGTAAAGGTTTATTGATTTTTATTTAACATAAATAAATTATTTAATTATTTATTTAAAAAAGCCACTTCTTTTGAAGTGGCTTTTTGAGGTGTTTAAAAAGCTATTATTTGATCACTTCAAAAGAAGATTTTTCGGTAAATATATTTCCATATAAATCTGTCGCACGAACTTCGATTTGATAGATACCTGTTTTTAATTTATTTGGTAAGCGAACAGACCAAATATGTTTTGAAATTTCTGGTGCAGAAGGTCTGTTTCCAATATTTGTAATTTCTGCATTATCAATTTTCATGATAGTTTCCATATAATTGTAATCAACTGTTGGATCCCAATTCATCTCTTTCCACTCACCGTTATTTACGCGATATTCAACTTTATTAGATTCGTGTCCCATAAAGAAATTCGCGTATAAAAACGCTCTGTTTCGTTTTCCTTCTTTTACTTTTTTGGTGTGATACAAATCAATTTGACGTTCTATTTTATTATTCGCTACTTTATAATCAAATTTGTATTGATTACCGTCTACATGTAAAAAAGCATATCCTTTAGGTGTTCCATCGCGCATTGTAGAAGCTGGAACTCCTTTTGCATCTTTCGGTCCTGAATACCAATCACCAGAAGTTGTTCCAACATTATATTCGTGATGAGGTTTTTGTTGTTGCCAACCATCATTATTTGCATAAAAAATCTGCTCTTGAAAATGTGTATGAGCTGACATAGAAACTGTATTTGGATAATCTTTTAATAATTCAAATAATTGATTTCTATCTTCCGGACGTGTATCACGTAGCGGAATATGAAATGCTAAAACAATTAAATGATCTTTTGGAATATATTTTAAATCATTTTTAATGAATTCTAATTGATCAGGACGAAAACCTCCCCAGTATCCTTTTCCATCGCGAGGATCAGGATATAAAATATCATCTAAAACAATAAAATGTGCTTTACCGATATTATATGAATAATTATTTGGACCGAAATTTTTCTCAAAAGTTTCATCCGAATATTGATCTTCTTTTGCATCATAATTCATATCGTGATTTCCCATTACATTGTACCAAGGCAAACCAACTTTAGCGACAGTTTTGATATAGGAAGGGTGTAAATTAAGATCATCACCAACTAAATCACCTAAAGAAAGTCCAAATTCCATTCCTTTGATTCCTTTTATATCATCAATAATTCCTTTCGAAAAGTATTCGATTTCTTCTTCTGTATAAGCTTGCGGATCACCGAAAATTAAAGCCGAAAATTTTTCGTTTTCCTTTGTAGGAATTAAAGGAAAATCAATACTCTTTGGAGTGTTTCTAGTCGGAGCAGAACCTGCATATTCTAATTTTGGAGAACCATTAGGTTTGTTGATGTAGTAGAATTGTGGCTGATTGAATTCGTTTGTTGGAACTTTGTAATTTGTTGGTTTAATGATAAATAAAATAGTTTCGTTCTCAATTTCTATTTGATATTCTCCTTTCTCATTTGTTGAAACAACTTGTTTTCCGTTGCTCACTTGTATATTAGAAAGTCTTTTTTCGGATTTATCAAATTTATTATTAAGGTTTTTGTCTTCAAAAACAATACCTTTTGCAATTTGTTGAGCGTTTAAAGAAGTGTAAAAACTTCCAAATAATATCAGCGATAATACGATTTTTTTCATTGTGTGAATCTCTTGTTTTGTAGATGCTAAAATTCTACATTTTAAGATGGTTTGCGATTAACACAACAATAAGTAAAGATTAAATTTAAGTAAAATTCTATAGTCTTTTTTTTAATTGAATAATTGTATGGTCATTTTTATCCATTTTAGTGATGGTCTTAATTCCATATTATTATCCTAACTTTGCAACCGATTGCATTATGTTATGGAAGAGAAATTAAGCATGAGTTCACGACAAATTTTCATGCAAATTATAGGTTATGTAAGTTTTTCATTTATTGGATATTTACTGATTGGTTTACCATTAGCTATTTTACCAATTTTTATTACAAAAACATTAGGTTTTACTGAAATTGTTGCTGGTATTGTAATTAGTTTGCAATATGTTACAACGTTTATTTTAAGAAGTTACGCTGGGAAAATTGTTGATACAAAAGGTCCTAAACCTGCTGTGTCTCTAAGTATGACTTTATTTATTGTTTCTGGGATTTTATTGTATTTATGTTATTTTTTTAGAAGCAATCATTTCTTATCATTAGGTATTCTTATTATAGCTCGTTTGGTAACAGGTGCTGCAGAAGGTATGGTAGGAGGTAGTCCTATTAATTGGGCAATTTTAAAAATAGGACAAGAACATACAGCAAAAGCAATTTCTTATAATGGTGTAGCAAGTTATGGAGCTTTGGCAATTGGAGCGCCATTGGGAGTGATTTTTAGTGATTATTTTGGGCTTGGATTTATAGGATTGTTTAGTGTTTTTTGTGCAATTATTGGTTATTTTTTAGCAAGAAAAAAAGAAAATATTTTAACTGCAGTTTCAAAAGTACCTCAGTCTTTTATAAGCGTTCTTAAATCAGTAGCTCCTTTCGGAATTTGTTTAACACTGGCTGGTCTTGGCTTTGGAGGGATTTCAAATTTTATAACGCTTTATTATGATTTTTATAGTTGGACAAATGCAGCTTTGTGTTTAAGTGTATTTAGTTTACTATTTATCGTCGGAAGGCTATTTTTCAATAGTTCTATTAATACTTTAGGCGGACTGAAAGTGGGAATAATTTGTATGATCGTTGAAACAATAGGACTTTTGATTTTATTTAGTGCGCCAAATGCATTTATAGCATTAATTGGTGCCGGAATAACAGGGATTGGATTTTCGTTAGTTTTTCCTGCGATGGGAGTTGAAGCTGTAGCATTGGTTTCTGATAATAGTAAAGGAGCAGCTTTAGCAGCTTATGGTCTTTTTATTGATATTTCATTAGGAATTACTGGACCATTACTTGGAGGTGTAATCAGCTTGTTTGGAATGTCAAATTTATTTGGATTTTGTAGTTTATTTGTAGTTTTTGGATTGATTTATAGTCTATATCTTAAGAAAAAACAAAAATCGTTCAGAATTAATAATTCCGAACGATAATATGAAAACATCTAATTTTAGATTCTTTTACAAAATATATTTTACCCATTTTAACATAGGATTTTAAAATTTGTTCAAGCTCTTTTTCAAGTTTAGAATTAGAGCTTATTTTATGATTAAATCTTACGTAAGAAATGTCAAAGGCTGCACCAAAATTATGAGAACTATCGTTAGAGGAGGCATTTTTATTAATTCCTCTCAAACGATTTTGATCATGTAATGTTCTTGTCATTGAAGTAACTACAAAAAAGTTTTGTCCCGTTGATTTTACAAAATCTCTTGCAATACTATTTAAAATATCTCGACCTTTAGGAACAAGATAGGAATGACTATGTGTTAAATCGCCAACACGCCAACCGTAACCACGTTGTTTTATTTTAACTAATTTACCTTGGTTGATGTATTTGTTCAACTTTTTATCACCATCAATAAGTTCCAGTTTATGAGCTTTTGCTGCATTTAGATGTTGAACATATTCTTCTGAAGGTTCTATTATTACTCGTTTTTGAGCATAACCAACAAAAGAACAGCCAATAAAAAAAATTATTAAAAATTGTTTCATGATTCAATCCTCTTTTACAAAAATAGGAAAGAAGTTTTATAAATTACATGGTTGTTGATTTAAATTGATCTGGATTGCGCACAGTCACATGAAAGCAATGTTGTCTATATTCTTTTATATAGTAAATTTTACCATCATCTTGCAATTGTTTTAGAATAGCTTCTAAATTATCACGATGTGTTTTATTATAGGTATATTTATTATTAAATTTTGTGTAAGATAAGTCAAACGAAGCACCATAATTATGAGAGCTTTCTCCTTTTGCAGCATTACTATTTACTCTTCTAAGACTTGCTTGACTTTCTTCTGATCTCGTTAACGAAGTAACAGTAATTGTCGCATTATTTTCTTCTAAAAATTTTGCTGCAATTTTTTCTAACACAGTTTTGGCTCTGTTATTTAAAAATGCCTTACTATGCGTTAATTTTTCAATATTGTAGCCGTTTCCTTCCTCAGGAATAGCAACTAGTTTCTTCATAATGACCAAACCATCAATATCATCAAAGCTTTTTACAATGGGAATGTTAAAAGATTCAGCAGCCATTAAATGATCATCATACGTAACTTTTTTAGTAGAGATAGAAGTAGATGAAGAAGCAGAGTTTTCTGCTAAAATGTAACTTTCTTGACTTTGTGCTGAAAGAAATATTCCGCTAAAAAGACAAGAAAGGGCAATTAATTTTTTCATGTTATAAATTATTACGCGACAAAATTAGAAGTTACAATTTAATAAAGACTTGTTAAAAATTATAATGTTTAGGTAAATTTTATTTAAAATTTTCTTAAAAACATTTATAAATCAATAGGACAGTAGGATTGTTGAGTCACTTTTTTTTACTTAAAATTGATGTAAAATTAAAGCGAAAAAATAATTTTGATAAAACATTGACATTTAGTAGATTTGGTTTAATTTTTGATAAAGAGACAGAAAACCAACAAATTAATATGAAAAAAAACATACTTTCTACATTATTCTTGACTTTTATAACTTTTACTAATGCTCAAGTTGGAATTGGGACAAGCCAACCCAAAGCAACATTACATGTATCAGAGAATGATTCAAATCCTTTAAAAGGTGTGATAATTCCAAGTATAACATATATTCAAGCAAATACAATGGCTACAACATCGGAGCAAAATACAATGATCGTATACATTAAGGATGTTTTGCCCAATCCTAATAACTTGAAAATGAAAAATGTTTATTATCCAGGTTTTTATTATTGGAATGAAGGGAGTTGGGAGTCATTGAATTCACCTATTTTTCAAACAAATACTAATCCTCTTTCTTCAAATGATGAATATACAACAGGTTTAAGATTTATAAAACATATTAAATCACCTTTAGTTTCTAAATATTATGCACCATTAGGATCAGCTGCAGTTGATTTTAGTTACGCATACACAGGTACAAATGGAATTTATGGTGCTTCAGGAAATTTTAGTTTTGCAAGCGGCATAATGAATAGATCTGTAGGAGCAAGATCTTCTGTATTTGGTGGTTTTAATATTGCTTCAGGGAATAACTCAATGTCTTGGAATGGTTCAAGTGGAAGTATGAGTGGAAATAATGCATCTGGAAATGGTTCTACTGCTTGGGGGTTACAGACAAACTCGATAGGTAATTTATCTACTGCTTTCGGTTATCATACACAAGCAAACGCCCCATTAGAAGTTGTATTTGGTTCATACAATACTAATTATACTGCTGTAGATAATTTAACGGATAATAATAACAATAGTTTAAGTATAAATATTACGACAGATAGATTACTTACAGTTGGAAATGGATATAATACTTCGTTAACTTCTGATGCATTAACTTTGCTTAGAAATGGTAAATTAGGCGTAGGAATTAATAATTTCGAAACAACTAAAAGTGACGCTAAAGTTCAAATAAATGGAGCTATAAAAGTAGCAGCAGGAAATACTGTTTTAACTTCTAATATTTGTAATACAGATAACCTTGGGAAAATAATTTTTGTAGAAGATAATTTTTATGGATGCAAATCTACTGGATGGGTATTATTAAATAATTAATTAAAATCTTTCATTAATAAATAAATCTTAAAACAAAATATATACGTTTTTTATCCTACTAAATTCCCTATTTTTGTACTAATTATTCATTTTTTATTTTTAGACCTATTTATCAAATGGCAAAAGTTAAAGTTGGAATGGTACAAATGACTTGTACTAATAACAAACAAGAGAATTTAAACAAAGCAATAGAACAAGTAAAAGTAGCAGCTGCAAAAGGTGCTCAAATTGTATGTTTGCAAGAATTGTTTACATCATTATATTTCTGTGATGTCGAAGATTATGATAATTTTGATTTAGCAGAAGCTATTCCTGGTCCATCTACAGATGCGTTATCAGTTGTTGCAAAAGAATTGGGAGTGGTAATTATTGCTTCTTTATTCGAAAAACGTGCACAAGGTTTATACCACAATACAACAGCAATTTTAGATGCTGATGGTCAATATTTAGGAAAATACCGCAAAATGCATATTCCTGATGATCCAGCATTTTATGAGAAATTTTATTTTACACCAGGTGATTTAGGATACAAAGTTTTTGATACTAAATTTGGTAAAATTGGAGTTTTAATTTGCTGGGATCAATGGTATCCAGAAGCCTCTCGTATTACAGCTCTTATGGGAGCTGATATCTTATTTTATCCAACTGCTATTGGTTGGGCAACTGATCAAGATGAAGAAACAAATACAGATCAATACAACGCTTGGCAAACTATTCAACGTTCTCATGCTGTAGCAAACGGAGTTCCTGTGGTTTCTGTTAATCGTGTTGGCTTTGAACAAGATGGAGCAATGAAATTCTGGGGAGGATCTTTTGCAACGAATGCACAAGGAAAGTTATTGTATTTGGCTTCTCATGAAAATGAAGAAACAGAAGTGATTGAATTAGATTTGAACGAATCTGATTTCTTTCGCAAACATTGGCCTTTCTTAAGAGATCGTCGTATTGATTCTTATCAGCCCATCACAAAACGTTTTATTGACGAAGATTAAGTTAAATCAATGAAAAAAATATTTTCACTTGTCGCTTTGATAGGTACGTTTGTATTTGGTCAAATAAAACCAATTCAAATCGATTCAGTTAACACGAATCTTTATGTTTATCAAACGTTTAATTCTTTTAATGGAGTTGAATATAATGCGAATAGCATGTATTTGGTGACAGAAAAGGGAATCGTTTTGTTTGATGTGCCTTGGCAAAAGTCGCAATACCAAACTTTGAACGATTTACTTTTGGAAAAATATAATTTACCTATAATTGCTGTTTTTGCAACACATTCTCATGATGATAGAGCAGGAGATTTAAGCTTTTATAATGAATTAAATATTCCAACTTATGCTTCTGCTTTAACGAATAAAAAATTAAAAAAAGAAGGAAAGGCGACTTCTAAATTTGAAATAGAATCAGGAAAAACATACAAATTTGGTAAAGAAAAGTTTGTTGTCGAATATTTTGGACCAGGACATACAGAAGATAATCTTGTTGTTTGGTTTCCTAAGTACAAAGTTCTGAATGGAGGTTGTTTAATAAAAGGTGTAGATGCAGTTAATTTAGGTTATACTGGTGAAGCAAATGTTACTGAATGGCCTAAAACTGTACAAAAATTAGTGACGAAACATCCAAAAATTAAACAAGTAATTCCAGGGCATGATAATTGGAAAGCCAATGGTCATATTGAAAATACGTTTAAACTTTTAGAAAATAAATAAATTGAACACAATAGATACATCAAAATTTCCTAAGAATTTAGGTTATCGTTTTCCTGCTGAATGGGAAGAACATGAAGCTACTTGGCTTTCTTGGCCTCATAAAGAAGAATCTTGGCCAGACCGCATTCAGTTAATTTATCCAGCTTATGCCGAGTTTGTAGCCGAATTAACGAAAGGTGAAAAAGTTCGTATTAATGTTAAGGATGAAGAAATGAAAGCTTTCGCTTTATCTCATATCGAAAAAACTGATGCAGATTTAACACAAGTTGAATTCTATTTTAATGAAACAAATGATGCATGGTGTCGTGATCATGGTCCTGCATTTTTGTTGAATAAAAACAATTCTGAAAATCCAAAAATTATTGTTGACTGGGGATTTAATGCCTGGGGAGGAAAATATCCACCTTTCGAAAATGATGATGTTGTACCTACAAAAATTGGTGTTGAATTTAATCTTCCAGTTTTTTATCCAGGAATTATTATGGAAGGAGGCTCGGTAGAATTTAATGGGAAAGATACCTTATTGACTTCTAAATCTTGTTTATTAAACGAAAATCGTAATCCAGAATATTCGCAAGAACAAATTGAAGAGTTTTTGAGAAATTATTATGGTGTTTCGCAAATTCTTTGGGTAGAAGATGGTATTGTAGGAGATGATACAGATGGACATATCGATGATACAATTCGTTTTGTAAATGAAGACACAGTCTTAACGGTTGTTGAAACAGATGAATCGGATGATAACTACGAATTGTTGCAAGTGAATCTTCGCCAATTGCAAGAAATGAAATTACAAGATGGACGTCCATTAAACATTATCGAATTGCCAATGCCGGATGCGGTTTATTGTGAAGGCGAACGCTTACCTGCTTCTTATGCTAATTTTTATATTGCCAATCAATCAGTAATCGTCCCAACTTATCGTTGTGCAAAAGATTCAATAGCGTTAGATATTATTCAGAAATGTTTTCCAGATCGTAAAGTTATAGGAATCGATTCTACGGATATTATTTGGGGATTAGGATCTTTTCATTGTTTAAGTCAACAAGAACCAAAGATATAGTTCCGTAAAATATAAACAACAAAAAAGCTGAGTGGTTAACTCAGCTTTTTTAATTTGGTTTAGGTAGTAAACATTTGGTTTAGGTTTGTTCTTGATAAATTGGTTAGATTTATCAAATTTCATTTTTAGTTTGGTTATTGGTTAGTAATGTAAAGCGTATCAAACTGTAATTGTTTGTTGAGACAAATTTCTAAATAATTTTCTATTTAGAAAAATTTTAGGTATCATCAATATGTCTACAACTTGAAAAAAAATAAATTAATACATCAAATAAGTAAATAAAATGTATTGATTTAAAACATTTTTAAATTATTGATTATAAAATTGTTATTCTTTTGAATTTAGGAATAAAAAATCTTGTATACATAATTTATACAATTTCTTTAAAAGGAATTTCAAGTTGAGAGCCGATTTTTTTTTGATTATTCTCAAGATTCGAAATAGAAACACCTAAAAGTCTTACAGGTTTTTCTGAAGAGTAACCTTCGTTTAATAAGTCGTAACAAATATGATCAAACAACTCTCTATTTTTAATTGGAAATGAAGCTGATTTACTTTTCGTTGAAACAGTAAAATCATTGTATTTTATTTTTACAGTGATTGTTCTTCCGTAAATAGTTGTTTTAACCGACCAATTCCATACATCTTCTATTAATGGAAATAAGGCAATTTGAATCTCCTCTAATGTTTCTAAATCTTTACTAAAAGTAGTTTCAGAACCCGAAGATTTTCTCAAACGAGTAGGATTAACTTCTCTAAAATCTAAGCCTCTTACAATGTTGTAATAATATTGACCAGATTTCCCAAATTCTCGCATAAGTTTTTCTAATTCAAGATTTCTTAAATCTTTTCCAGTATGAATTCCCATCATTTGCATACGCTCTGCAGTTACTTTGCCAATTCCATGAAACTTTTTTATTGGCAGTTTATCAATAAAGTTTTCAGCCATTTTAGGTGTAACAACATATAGACCATCTGGCTTATTGTAATCAGAAGCAATTTTTGCTAAAAATTTGTTGAACGAAACGCCTGCAGAAGCCGTTAAGTTTGTACGTTCTTTTATTTTTTGTTTTATTTCGTTGGCGATATCTGTCGCTATTTCAATGTTTTTATGATTGTTTGTTACATCCAAAAAAGCTTCGTCCAAAGATAAAGGTTCAACTAAATCTGTATATTCAAGAAATATTTCACGAATTTGATTAGAAACTTCTTTGTAAACTTCAAATCGAGGTCTTACAAATATTAATTGAGGACATTTTCGTTTTGCGACAACCGAAGACATTGCAGATCCAATACCATATTTTCTTGCTTCGTAGCTTGCAGTAGCAATTACGCCACGTTCTTCATTTCCACCAACAGCAATGCATTTCCCTCTTAATTCTGGGAAATCTCGCTGTTCTACAGAAGCAAAAAAAGCGTCCATATCGATGTGAATAATCTTGCGTTGCATTCTACAAAATTACTCGCTTTATTTTAAATGATAGGTTTGAATAAAGTTTTTTAAGTTTTTCTTATCAGCAACAATAGTCAAATAATCGCCCAATTCGATGGGTATATTTCGATCTGGATTATGAATCATTTTTCCATCACGCTCTATCGAAACAACAATTCCTTTCGCAGTATCTTTTACCCAGCCAATTGACTTATGTTCTAACACGCAAAAATCATTTGGAATAACGACTTTATCCAATGTGAAATTATCTGTGTTTTGTAAATCATTATTTTCAGGAGGTGTATCACCAATAATTTGCAGATATTTCTCAAAACGTTGAATGTGTTCATCCGTACCGATAATTCCAATTTTATCAAATGGATATAAAACGGATTCTGAATTTGGTGTTTGAATAATTCTATCACCTCTTTTAATATAGGCGATGTTTATTTGAAATTTCGTTCGCCAATCTAAATCTCCTAATCTGACGCCAATAAAATTCGCATTTTGTGGAACAATCATATCCGAAATATGTGTATTATCCCATGTATATTGAAATTTTTCTTTCTTCTTTTTTTCTTCAATTCTTTTTCTAAGAATTTCTCGTTCATTCAAATTATAGATAAATTTTGTCTGAATATAAGTGTAAAATTGATTGAAATATTTAGATAAAAAATACATCATTATCAATAAACTAATCGCTAAAATTATAGAAGCAATTGTACTTGAAAAAAATTGATTATATATAAAAATGACAGTAATGATAACTAATACTAGTCGAATGGAAATAATTGCAATAATAGGAGCGCGGTTATAATTAGATTCATCCCAAAATTCACGTATGATTTCTCTTTTTGGGCGATTTCCAATTATTGCCCAAATGAATGGAATGCATAATATAAATGTTAAAATTAGGCTAACTAAACTTGCACCAAAATAAGTAAACCAATCTGTTATCAATAATAAAATATAACTTTTTACAACTAAGGTAATTGCGATAATAATAATTCCATTAATAAAAATAGTTGTAACAGTTTGTTTGATAATTTTATTCCATTTATTTTCATTTTGAATATGTTGTGTATCAGCTGAATATTTTTCTATGCCATCTATGAATTTTTGAGGTATTATTTTTTCTAAAATTCTATAAACTTTATCCGAAGACTTTATTAAATATGGTGTAGTAAACGTTGTAATTGCAGAAACACCAACGGCAACAGGGAAAAGGAAGTCGCTTGTAACTCCAAGTGAAAGGCCTAAACCAGCAACAATAAATGCAAACTCACCAATTTGTGCCATACTCATTCCTACTTGAATAGATTGTTTTAATGGTTGACCTGAAATTATTGCCCCTAATGAAGTAAAGATTAGTTTTCCGAAAATAGTTAAAAGAGTCACAATTAAAATAGCCCATTTATGTTGATACATAGAAACTGGATCTATCATCATTCCAATTGAAATAAAGAAAATTGTTGCGAATAGATTTTTTACAGATTGAAAGTTGTGCTCAATTTTTTCTGCATATACAGTTTCTGCTAAGATAGAACCCATTACAAATGCACCTAATTCGATGGAAAACCCTACACTATCTGCGATGTAAACCATTCCAAGACATAATCCAATCGAAATAATTAATAATGTTTCATCATCTAAATAACTTTTTATTGTGCGTAAAAAAGTGGGAATAATAAAAATACCTCCAATAAACCAAGCAGCAAGAAAGAAGCCTAATTTGACAAATGAATTAATCATCTCAGTTCCGTTGAAATGCTGACTAACTGCCATTGTAGAAAGCATTACCATTAATAGAATGACTACTATATCTTCTACAATTAAAATTCCGAATACGACGTTTGCGAATTTTTTTCGTTTCAATCCTAATTCATCAAATGCTCTAATAATAATCGTTGTAGAAGAACTAGCTAATAAACCGCCGAGGAAAATACTGTCCATAGTTGACCAATTCATCAATCGTCCAACAAAATAACCAACAGTTACGATACATATAATTTCTACAATTGCAGTGATAGAAGCAGATCCACCAACATTTAGTAATTTTTTGAAACTAAATTCTAGTCCAAGACTAAAAAGTAAAAATATTACGCCAATTTTTGCCCAAATTTCAACATTATGTTCTTCCGCAACAGAAGGAATGTATTCGAAATGTGGTCCTACTAAAAAACCAGCAATAATATATCCTAAAACAAGTGGTTGGTTGATACGTTTGAAAATAAGCGTCGTCACAGCGCCTACACAAAGAATTAATCCTAAATCGGTAATGAGTTTTGGTAGGTGTTCTCCCATAAATTACGTTTAATCTCTACTAATTTAATGCTTTTTGGTGGATAATACTTTGTCGAATGATTGATTAAGTTTATGTTAGTATCAATTTTGTTTTAGAATAAAAAAACTCACTAATTCTGATGAATTAATGAGTTTGTATTTTCTTATTGAAACGATATTTTACAAAATGATTTTTGCTAAATAAGAATCTCCTTCGGTTTTTATTTTTGTACATTTTAGTTGATGATATTCGCACGCATTTTTTAACGTATCAAAATCCAAATACAACCATTGAATTGGTTCTTCTTGCTCGCCTTTGTAATGAACAGTAAAATCTAATTCTCCATAATAGTTTCCGTTGCTTGGAATCCATTTTCCACCATCTTCGTCTTCATCAAACATATAAATGATGTCTGTTCCATCAATTAAAACTTGACCGTTTTCTGATAATAATTTCTTAACCTTATCTAAGAAAACATTAATTAATACAAGGTTTTGAAAAATTCCAGTTCCATTCATTAAAAAAAGAATTGTATCAAATTTTTCAGTTTCATTTAATTCCAGAAAATTTTGAACTTTAGCATGTTTTACACCTCTTAAAAGACAAGCTTCAACTGCTTTTGGAGAAATATCAATTGCTAAAACGTCAATGTTTTTTTCTTGTAAATAAAGAGAATGCGAACCCGCACCACAACCAACATCTAGTGTTTTTCCTTTTGTTAAGTCTAATGCTTTTTGCTCTAAAGTGGGCATATCATCATAATCCCTAAAAAGGTAATCGATTGGCATCACATCCAACTCCGAAATAGATGTCTCTGTATATAAATCTTCGGGCGAATTATTGGTTTGATAATCTAAAATAGCCTGTCCGAAAAGATCTTTCATGTCGTATATATTTTTATTTTCTGTTGAATACAGATTTTTTTATTTCGTATTTTTTGCTAAAATAGCTTCAATAATTTGTTGTGCATGTACGCGCGAATTTTCGATAAACCAAATGTTCGTTAACATACCGCCGCACACAACACCTGCTAAATATAAGCCATCCACATTTGTTTCCATTGTTTCTGGATTGTAAGTAGGTGTTTTCAATTCATCATCACTTAATGTAATTCCACAATTTTCGAGAAATTTAAAGTTAGGATGATAACCTGTTAAAGCTAAAACTGTATCATTTTCAATTGAAATATTTCCTTCAGGAGTTTTAATATTTATGTTATTATCATCAATAGATGTAATGTTCGAATTAAAATATGCTTTAATACTTCCTTCTGCAATTCTATTTTCGATATCAGGACGAACCCAATATTTTAAGCGATGTGTAAAACCTTCACCGCGAATTACCATTGTTACATTTGCACCTTTTCTATAGCATTCTAAAGCAGCATCAACAGAAGAATTATTAGCTCCTACAACCACGACATTCTGAAAAGAATAAGGATGTGCTTCTTTATAATAGTGATGAACTTTTGGTAAATTTTCACCTTCAATATTCATCAAATTAGGAATATCATAAAAACCTGTTGCAAGAACTACGTTTTTTGTAGAATAATTATTCTTAGAAGTTTTGATCTCGAAATTGTTAGTTTCAATTTTATTAATTGTAACAACTTCTTCGTATAAATTTAGATTGAATTTAAAATATTTATGAATGTTTCGATAATATTCTAATGCTTCTTGTCGACCAGGTTTTGGCGCAATACAATTAAACGGAATTTCACCGATTTCTAAACGTTCGGCAGTTGAAAAAAATGTCATATACAAAGGATAGTTGTACAAACTATTTGTCAAAGCACCTTTTTCAATAATTAAATAAGAAAGATTGTTTCTTTTCGCTTCTATTGCACAGGCTAAACCAATTGGTCCAGCACCTACAATAATCAAATCATATTGTTCTTTCATTGAGCAAATTTACGGATAATCAACTTCGTAAACCTTAGAATTTTGATCAAAATTTTATAAAAATAATGTTTAACTGTTTGGATTGACAAAAAATATTAATAATTTTGTTTGACAAATTTGTCAAAAATAAAACACTCATATAAATATGAAAGATGATACAGAAGAATTAATTAAAGATACAGCCAAACGAATGTTTTTTGCCGAAGGTAGATTTAATGCAACAACGCAAGAAATAGCTGATGAAGCAAAAGTGAACAGAACGTTGATTAACTATTATTTTAGATCACGTAATAATTTGATTAGTATTATTTACGAAGAAGCTACACGTGTAAGTAGTGATAAGTCTCGTGCAATTCTAGATAGGAATAGAGATATAAAAGAGATGATTGGCGAATTTATTGAAGATTCAATTAAAACATCTATTCAATATCCTTATTTGGAAACGTATATCGTTACCGAAATGAATAAAAATAATACCATGTGTTCTAAATTAATGAAAGATCATTTAGATGAAGTAGTGGTTGTTTTTTATGAACGATTAGAAGAAGAAATGGAAAAGGGTACGATTGAAAAAATGGAGCCAATTCAATTTCTATTAAATATGATTTCGTTGATTAATTATCCTTTTACAATTCGTCCACTTCTTCAATTGGATTTGAAATTGAGTGACGAAGATTTTAAACGAATTCTATCCGATCGAAAAGAAATTATTCTTAATACACTTTTTAATAAGAACTAAATCGATGAAGAGATTTAAATTATTACTTACTATAGCAATAATAACGTTGGTAAATTCTGTAAACGCCCAAGAAGTTATTGCGTTAAAAGATGCCGTAAATTTTGCATTAGAAAATAAAGCTGATGCTAAACGTGCGGATTTGGCTATCAAAAAAGCAGAATATAAAATTGATGAAGCCAGAGCAGGAGCTTTGCCTCAAGTAAATGCAAATGCAGGATTACAGTATAATCCAATTGTGCAAGAAACTGCGTTGACAATGGGAGGGCAAACAACTGTCATTAAAATGGGACAACCATGGAATTCGAGTTTAGGCGTTACGTTAAATCAAACATTGTTCGATCAACGTGTTTTTACAGGTTTGAAAGCGGCGAAAACAACACGCGAATTTTATCAAGTGAATGCTGATTTAACAGATGAACAAATTATTGAGCGTGTTGCAAATGCGTATTATCAGGTTTTTATTCAAGAAGAAAAATTAAAAACAATTGATAAAAGTTACGAAAACACGAATAAAGTTCGCAATGTTATCAAAAGTTTAGTGGATAATGGTTTGGCAAAGCCTATTGATTTAGACCGAATAGTTGTGCAATTAAATAACATATCTTCATCTCGTCAACAATTGGTAAATGCAGTAGAAATTAACAAGAATGCATTGAAATTTTATATGGGTTATCCAATAGAACAGCCAATTACGTTGACAGAAGAAATAATCACACCGAATTTAGTTTTGTTAGAAGATCAAATTGATGTAGAAAATAGAACAGAATTTAAAGTATTGTCAAAACAAAAAGAATTGTTAGGTTTTGCAAAAGAAGCTGAACGTGCAAATCTTTATCCAACAGTTGGTTTAGCTGGTAATTATGGATTGCAAGGTTTTGGTGAAAAATTTATTACTTCAAAAACTTATACATGGTCAGATTTAGCTTCGATTGGTTTGAGTGTTAAAGTTCCGATTTTTTCTGGAGGTGCTACAAAAGCAAAAATTAATCAAGCTGAAATTGATTTGTTGGACATTGAAGAGCAAATGAATGATACAAAACTTGGTTTGAGTTTAGAATATCATAATGCAAAAGCGCAAATAGAAAATGCGTTAAAAAGTGTCGATATTCAAGAAGAAAATGTATCGTTGGCAGAAAAAGTTTTAGCAAATACACAAAATAATTATCAACAAGGTTTAGCTAATTTGACAGAAATTTTAGATGCTGAAAATGCGTTGACAGACGCAAGAAATAATTACTCAAATGCTTTGTTAGAATATAAAATTGCAGAAATAGCATTAATCAAAGCAAAAGGAGACTTAAAAACATTAATTCAATAATAGAACCGATTTATGAAATCAGTAAAAACTTTACTTTATATATTAATTGCTGCTGGCTTGATTGGTGGAGCAGTTTACATCATCAAAAATAACAAAGCAAAACAAGAAGAGGAAGTTGCGATTGTAAATGCCAGTAACGATGAGGTTGTGGTAAATACAATTAAAGCAAAATACGAAAGCTTAAATACAGATTATACGTCAAACGGAACGTTTGCGCCATTTCAAGAAATGAGTTTTCCTTCAGAAATTTCTGGTCGAATTGTTCGTGTATTGGTAGATGAAGGTAGTTATGTATCTGTTGGACAAACATTAGCAACGATAAAAAAAGATGCGATTGAGGTTGATGTAACACAAGCACAAAATAACCTTCAGAATGCGATTATAGATAATCAACGTTACGAAAATGCGTACAAAACTGGAGGAGTAACAAAGCAACAATTAGATAATTCTCGATTACAATTAAAAAATGCGAGAGCAGCGGTTTCTGCACAAAATTTACGTGTTCGTGATACCAATGTAAAAGCAACGATTTCTGGTGTGATTAACAAGCGTTACATCGAGCCAGGTTCTGTTGTTGCACCAGGGTCGCAAATGTTTGATATTGTAAATGTATCAAAACTAAAATTACAAGTTACGGTAACAGAAGCAGAAGTTGTGAATTTGAAAGTGGGACAAACAATCAAAGTATTGGCTAGTGTTTTTCCTGATCAAGAGTTTGCAGGGAGAATTTCTTTTATTGCGCCTAAAGCAGATGCTTCATTAAATTTCCCAGTAGAAATTCAAGTTTCTAACAATTCTGGTTTAAAAGCTGGTATGTATGGAACAGCAGTTTTCTCGTCGAAAGATGATGTAAATGCGGGGAAAAATGTATTAGTTGTTCCAGCAAATGCTTTCGTAAATGGAATTAGTTCAGGACAAGTTTTCGTGGTTGAAAATAATGCAGCTAAATTAACGAAAGTAGTAATTGGAAAAACGGTTGGAACTGAAGTTGAAATTATTAGTGGAATTAAAGATGGAGCTGAAATCGTGACAAGTGGTCAGATTAATTTGAAAGATGGAACGAAAGTAAAAGTTGTAAAGTAAGATAAGATTTCCATGAAAATAGCAGAAATATCAATTAAACGTCCCACAATGATTATCGTGTTATTCACGATTTTAACATTAGGAGGATTGTTTAGTTATACGCAAATGGGATACGAATTAATCCCAAAATTTGAAACGAATGTAGTAACGATTTCAACGATTTATCCTGGAGCTTCTCCAAATGAAGTTGAAAACTCTGTTACCAAAAAGATAGAGGATGCAGTTGCAGCCTTAGAAAACGTAAAGAAAGTAGAGTCAAAATCTTACGAAAGTTTATCAGTTGTAATGGTTACGTTGAATTCTGATGCGAATGCAGATTTAGCGTTGAATGATGCACAACGTAAGATTAATGCCATTGAGAAAGATTTACCAGATGATGTTGATCCACCTTCTTTGACGAAATTCTCGTTAAGTGATTTACCAATTATTACAGCTGGTGTAACATCTGATAAGTTGACAGAAAAAGATTTGTACGATTTATTAGATAAAAAAATAGAACCATTTTTATCACGTGTAACAGGTGTTGCGCAAGTAAATTTGATTGGTGGACAAGAACGTGAAATTCAGGTAAGTTTAGATCCTGTGAAATTGAAAGGTTATGGTTTATCTGTGCCTCAAGTTCAGCAAGCGATTTTAACTTCAAATTTAGATTTCCCAACAGGAAGTGTAAAAACGCGCGAAAACTCTACAATTATTCGTCTTTCTGGAAAATATAAATCAGTTGATGAATTAAATAATTTAGTGATTTCTTCGAATAACGGAATTCAAGTTCGTTTATCGGAAGTTGCTTTTGTGCAAGATTCTCAGAAAGAAGTAGAAAAAATTGCACGTGTTAATCAAAGTTCAGCGATTATTGTTCAAGTTGTAAAACAATCTGATGCAAATGCAGTGGCTGTTTCTGAATTGATGAAAGAAACCATCAAAAAAGTTGAAGCTGATTATAGCAAAGAAGGTCTTAAAATTCAGATTGTAAATGATACGTCTGATTTTACATTGGCTGCGGCAGATCACGTTATTTTCGATTTAGTTTTAGCGGTTGTTTTAGTTGCAATTGTAATGCTTTTGTTTTTACATAGTATTCGTAATGCCTTTATTGTAATGGTTTCTATTCCAGCTTCTTTAATCGCAACATTTATCGGAATGTACTTGATGGGATATACCTTAAACTTGATGTCATTACTTGGTTTATCGCTTGTTGTAGGGATTTTAGTGGATGATGCCATCGTTGTTTTAGAGAATATTTACCGTCACATGGAAATGGGGAAATCTAAAATTAGAGCTTCATACGATGGTGCCAAAGAAATTGGATTTACAGTAACAGCTATTACGTTGGTAATTGTTGTGGTATTCTTACCAATTGCAATGAGTACAGGTTTGGTGGCGAATATTATTGCACAGTTTTGTGTGACAGTTGTTATCGCAACCTTACTATCCTTGTTGTCGTCATTTACAATTGTTCCTTGGTTATCTTCTCGTTTCGGGAAATTAGAACATATAACAGGAAAAAATATTTTTGAGAAATTTATTCTTTGGTTCGAAAAACAATTAACAAAATTTACTCACTTCATTTCTGATATGTTAGAATGGTGTTTAAAATCAACTGTTAGAAGAATTGGTGTTTTTATTGGAGTTTTCATTTTTTTATTCGGGACAATTGCTATCTTAATGGGAGGAAAGTACATTGGAGGAGAATTTTTTCCTAAAACAGATAAAGGAGAATTCTTGGTTCAATTAGAATTACCAAAAGATGCAACAATCGAGGAATCAAATTTTATGACGCAAAAAGCAGAAAAGTTTTTACGTGGTAAAAAAGAAGTTGTTGATATGATTACAACTGTCGGACAAAGTTCTGAAGGGTTTGGAGCAGCACAAGCAACAGCTTACAAAGCAGAAATTGACGTTATTTTAAATGATAAATCAGAGCGTAGTGACAATTCGTTTATTTATGCAGCAAAAGTAAAACGCGAATTAGAAAAAGAATTGGTTGGTGTTAAAGTAAAAACAGTTCCAGTTGGTTTAATTGGGGCAGAACAAGCGCCAATTGCGTTGGTTGTGACAGGTCCAAATTTAGAAAGTGCAATGAAATTTGCTGAATTAGCAAAACACGAATTAGAACAAATTAAAGGTTCTTCGGAAGTGAAACTAACAACAGAAGCCGGAAATCCTGAAATTAATGTGCAAGTTGATCGTGATAAAATGGCTGCTTTAGGATTGAATTTACAAACAGTTGGTTTGACGATGCAAACTGCTTTCTCTGGAAATACAGATGGTAAATTTAGAGCGGGTGAATACGAATATGATATTAATATTCAGTACAATGATTTTAATCGTTCGAATATTGATGATGTTCGTAGTTTGATATTTGTGAATGATAAAGGACAACAAATTCGTTTGGATCAATTTGCTACGGTTACACAAAGTTCTGGACCAAGTTTCTTAGAACGTCGTGATAAAACACCTTCTGTTACGGTGCAAGCGCAATCTGTTGGTCGTACAACAGGTGATATTGTGACTGATTTCAAAAATAGTTTACAAAAAATTGACAGTAAAAAACCAACCGGTGTATCGTATGTTTGGGGTGGAGATGAAGAAAATCAATCCGAAGGTTTTGGTACATTAGGTTACGCATTATTGGCAGCAATTATTTTAGTTTATTTGGTAATGGTTGCTTTGTATGACTCGTTTATTTATCCTTTCGTGGTTTTGTTTTCGATTCCATTATCATTAATTGGTGTCTTTGTGGTTTTAGCTTTAACGAATAATTCATTGAATATCTTTACCATTCTCGGAATGATTATGTTAATTGGTTTGGTGTGTAAAAATGCCATTTTATTGGTCGATTTTACAAACCATAGAAAAGAAGCTGGAGAAACAACACACAATGCTTTGGTGCAAGCCAATCATGCGCGTCTTCGTCCAATTTTAATGACAACTATCGCCATGGTTTTTGGTATGATTCCAATTGCATTAGCAGAAGGAGCAGGAGCAGAGATGAATAACGGATTAGCGTGGGTAATTATTGGTGGATTAGTTTCCTCATTATTCCTTACATTAATTATTGTTCCAGTGGTTTATTCTCTATTTGACAGTGCAATCCGTCGTTTCTCAAAAGGAGAAAAAGTAGATTATGAAGCAGAAATGGTTGCAGATTATGAAGCAAGACAAATAAAAGAAGAATGGGAAGAGTAATCTTTCGTTTAGATATTTAATAGTTAAATTCGCTCCTATTTTAGGAGCGAATTTTTTTATTTTTTAACTATAATTAGTGAGTTTTAGACGAATTAAAAATTTTATTTTTGGCGTGATATTAATTGAGACTTTCTAAAAAATGAAAAAACTATTTTTATTGACAACATTATTTATGGTGTCAACACTTTTTGCACAGCAAGCAACAAATACGTTAGAAGGCGTTTTTACAACAAAAGCAAAAGATGAATTATATAATCCATTAAAATTTGATGGTAAAGGAAGAGTAACAATCGGTGAATTTGATGAGGTTGGTTACGAATTTACAGAACGCAATGATTCGGTTATAATATTTGTCGAAAAAACGGTTTTTATCTTCAAAAAAGAGAAAAATCAATTAAAAGGAATTTCAGATTGGGTGGATAAAAAAGTATATAAATCAAATTTGAAATCTTTTGAAAATAAACCACAAGCAGATTCAAAATTAGCGCAACGTGCAAATTGGATGGCAAAAAACTATGATATCAATTTTAAAAATAATGCAAGTTATTTGTTCGATTTTGATGAAGAAAGTTTAACTAAAAAAATAAAAGAAAACGAAGCTGCCAATGCGCAATTGTGTAAAGAAGGTTTTGATGAAAGTTGTAAAATAGTTTTTGCTTATAAATTTGCTGAACAATCTGGTGGTGTTTTCGAAACATTGAATGCGGCGGACGAAATAAAACTTAAACCAAATAAAGAGTTAGAGCAATTAGCACAACGTGTATTAGATTTAGGAAATCCTGATGGTTACGGATTATTTTATACGTATTACTATTTTACAGGAGAAAAAGATAAAGCGGAAGAGTTTTTACAAAAAGGATTGGATTTAGGATCTGCTTATTGCAACGAGATTTCTTTAAATTCAGCTTTGAGTGAATTTGGACAAGGTCTAGAATCAGAAATAGAAAATTTAGACGAAGAGTAATCATCGTATTGAAGAGATATGGTATAAAGTTTGGTTTATTTTGTTATTAAATTATAATTATGAAAAAATCTTATGCTTTAATCATTCTTGCAGCTGGTCTTTTTATGAATAGTTGTACAACGAACAAAGCGAATACGGATTCAACTTTAGAAGAACATCAAATTGTTGTGAACGGTAAAGTAACCGAACTTGAAAAAGGTAAAGATGGCTATATGGCAACAATCGAAACCAAAAAAGGAGAGCATTACAAAGCAACAATTAGCATCATAAATTTTCAAAAGAACAATCAAGAATATAAAACCTTGAATATTGGAGATGAGGTTTCGGTCGAAGGTCCTACATGGAGCGATGCAGATGGGAACAAATATATAAAAGTAGAGAAGATGAAATAAATCAATCTAATCAAAAATAAAAAAGAGAACTAAAAGTTCTCTTTTTTATTTAGTAAATATTTTGCAACAGCATGATAAGCTGGTAAAGAATACGGATCGTTTGCGCTATTAGAAGCAACTGGATTCGAAGCAAAGCGCACAATAACCATTTCCGCTTTTGGATCAACATAAATCGCTTGACCATGAACCCCACGTGCCATAAACGCTTGATGCTTATTATTCGTTACCCACCACATATCTTTGTAGCTCCAACCTTTTAGAAGTTTATAATTTGCCTTTTCAAATGCTTGTTTATTTCCTCCTTTTTTTATTTCGTCAACCAACTTTTTAGGTAAAATTTGATTATTATTAAAGTAACCATTGTTTCTTATCATTTCTCCAAACATTGCTAAATCTCTTAGGTTTGCATTAAATCCACCTCCTGCAAAAGCAATTCCAGCACCATCAATCTGGTAATATCCATCAAAGTTAGTTCCCAATGGTTCCCAAAACTTTTCAGATAGAATTTGAGCCAAAGGTTTATTCAATACTTTTGTAATAATCCAACCCATCACATCAGTATTCACCGTTTTATAACCAAAAGCTTCGCCATGTTTACCATTTTTCTTGACTGTTTTTAGATAATCATAATAATTTGTAGGTCCATTATAATTTGCAGGTTTAGGAAAAGGATTTCCAGCAGCCGAAAAAGCCCACACTTCAGCATTAGGATCACTATAATCTTCGCTATATTGTAATGCGGTTGTCATGTCCAAAACTTGACGAATAGTGGCATCACCAAAAGCTGAGGTTTTCAATTCAGGAACATAATAACTACACAATCTATTTTCATCTAAAATGCCTTCAGCAACCAACATACCGCCCAAAGTACCTGTCAAGGTTTTACTAACCGACATCAAGGCATGAGTTCCGTTTTTGTTTAGTTCTCCAAAGTAGTTCTCATAAACAATAGCACCTTTGTGTAAAACAATAATTCCATCGGTATAATTTTTTTGCAAAGATTCTTTCCATGTCATAGTTTCTTTACTTTCTAAAGGAGTAAAAGTTACATTATCGATAGATTGATCCAATTTAGTTTTCCATGTATATCGATTTTCCTGAGTAGAAGGAACGTTGACGGTTGGAAAAAACTCGCGCATATGACAAACGCTGTAACGCAACGCCGGAAAATTAAAAAAACTACCATCAATAGCGGATAATATATTTTCTTTTTTTGGAGGAAAACCTTTCATCCAATCAAAATTCTTAGGATCCGATTGTTCTGCAGTCAAGAATTGTTGTCCATAACTCATTTGCGTCATCACTAAAATTAAACAAACTAATATTTTTTTCATAGTTGTACTATTTATTTGGTTGATAAATGAAGTAGAGGAGAAGCTTGCTTCTCAAATTTACGAAAACCATTTTAAACTTTTTTAATTTTAACGTATACTAATAATTCCGCTTTCGCGAAATTCCTCCCGAGTTGTTAACCACAAAGTATCCGCTGTTGTTTTGCTTAAATCAGCAAACCATCACCGTTTAATCATTTGCTGTAGTAAAAATCAAAACGTTTGTATAAAATATTTTAACCATGACCTTTTTGTATAAAAAAACAACTAGGCAATCATTACAACACCTGAACTACAAAAATCTTTTACATACATTCTACTGCCACTATGTTGCCACTATGTTGCCACTATGTTGCCTTGATGTTGGGAGTATCCTGCCTTTATCTATTCTAGTATACACTCAGACACCCTTAGTATATGTTGTTCACATTTAGTGAGTGTTTGTCATCAACCTCACCTTACGGGTGTACAATCACCCTCAAAAATTATATTTTTAAGCTGTTATAAGCTCAATTCCTGCTTTCTCAGCTTTGTATTTTATTTTGGTCATCAGTTCATAATAACTCCAATTCCTCAGTACAAATTCTTCTTCTTTAGCTAGCTCTATCTTTTCTTCTTGATCCAATAAAATAAGTGTTCCTGCTTTATATTTGATGCAAAAATCAATTAACATTTTACTATAGACATGTAGTCGATGATGCACATAATTACGTTCTACTTGACTCATTTTATCTAGGGCTTTTAGTTTTCTCGTTCTTCCTTTGCCCGATTTGGCATAAGTTGCTCCAATTTGTATTCGTTGACGGGATGCTTGTATCGCTAACCTTCGGTAAAGAAACTCTTCTTTAGTACCAATAGTAAGCCGAGATTTACCTATTTTTACAACCAATGGATATTCCAACGACAAGGAAGCTTCTGCAATAATTTCGGATTGTAATTGATGGTTCTCTTTTTCAACTTCAACGGCTGCTAACCAAAATATTTTACTTTTTTCTAACTTTATTTGTGAGGTGCAAAGTTTTATTTCTCCACTTATCACTTGTTCCAGTAGTTTTTTATTACCTGTAAAATCTTTTCCTAAATAAGTTTTGAATGGTATTTTAAATAAGATAAAACAAAAATTTTTCTTCTCTTCATTATAACATAATTTAGTTATTTTACTGCTATTAAAAGGAAATGCCATAGCTCGTTTAAAATTTTTTAATGAGATTTCACCTTTCCAATATTTGACACAATCTTTTTTGAAAGATTGATACAACATATTATTCAAACAAGATAAAATATTCATTGGAACTTCGCCTTTAAAACGTTTTGAAAGTACACGATAAATGGTATTCATTCTAGAGCACTCTAGTATACCCTCTGCATCTTTCTTCTCGTACATTAATTTATATTTAACTCCTTCAGAGAGGTAAAAAAAATCTTTAATCATTTCTTGTACATACAAATGAGAAACAATCAAATTAGCGGCTTTAAAACATCTATTTTGCCATTTATAAAGCTTGTCTAATGCCTCTTTACGTTCTTCTTGAGTTGGTAAATCTATAATTAATTGTATTTTTCGAGTGAGTATTAAGGTAGATTTTTCCATCATCAATAGTTTAGGGATTGAACTTTGTTTTGTTGAGTGAATTTATAGGCTACTACAAATTCATTGTATACCTCTTTTTGAGATAGTTGTAATTCTTCAGCGATATTGGCAAAAGTTTGCTTATGCTCACATCGAAGTTTTAATATCAACGATTGTGTTTCAGATATTTGATATTGCTTCTCTGCTGTAGAGACTGTTTTGGTTTTAATAATTAACTTATCATGATGACTTAAAATCTTCTTAAGATCATCAATAGCACGCTTAATTTCGTTACTTGTTTCAGTTATTCCTCTTCCCATTGAATGAGCAATCACTTTGTACTGAAATCCATGTTTTAAACAGAGTTCTATCAAATGTTTTCTTTCAGTACTTAATAAGGGTAATACTTTTATAATTTCATCAAAATAGTGCTGTTGTCTATCATGATCGATTAGGTTTTCTATTACATCAGCGGGATCATATCCAGCCAAATAACTTTGATAATTCTCATAACTTTCTATTGAACTTACAGTTCTAAAAAACTTGTTCTTCGGTTTAGCATAATGCGAATAGCAACTGTACTTCATTATAAGTCTCAAAAAGAAAAAGATATGATCAGGAGACTCCATCTTTTCGCGATATTCCCATAATCTCAGAAATGCATCTTGTACCAAGCATTCTACTACAAACTCATCCTTAATTATTTGTTTACCAAACCAAAAGATTCGTTTATTATATCTGACATAAATACGTTCGAAAGCAGCAGAATTACCTTTTTTTAATAATTCAAATTCTTTTTCTAGCATAATAAAGGTGGTTTTAATTATGTTTTACGTGATACGTATTACGTTCTACGTTTTTACATAGTTTTTAATTCAACATTAGTTTTAAAAGTCACTCCTTTTCCAGTACATCGCGCCAACTTTGTTTTTGGGAAAGGGTTTTTTTGTTATGTTTTATGTTATACGCTTAACGTTTTACGTGTTTTTTATCAATTCTATCTTTAACCACAATAGAAACATAGGTTTTATTAAGTTTTACACTTAACGTTTTACGGATTTTGTCATTCTGAGCCTGTCGAAGAATCTTTCTGTCACTTTTTTTAGAGATTGTAAAGTTCAGTAAACAGAAACATAGCGATCTCCTTACTCTGTTTAATAGATTTATCTTCTCTATTGCTCTTTATTTTCTCCATCCAGTTCTATGTACCTATGTGGTAAAAAATCTTTTCTGTCATTCTGAGCCTCAAATCCAATCTATACATTTTACAACTTAACATCGATATACGAACCTCGAATAAACCATACGGAACGCATATACAATGGATACAGAATGGATACAGCGCGGATACACAACCGATACAGAAAAGTATCATTTTGGATATACACCGATACAGGAATTTAACACTTTTTAACACATTATTTCTCTAATATTCTGTCATTTCGAGAAATCTTCTTTTCATTTTTTATTCATGCTCTTTATTATTTTACGAATATTGGATTCATATACCTTTCAGGGAAGCTCATCCAAAAAAACATTTGAAATTAAAAGGAGAAGCCATAGTATGGCTTAGGTATTCCATTTCTTTAATGTCACTTTTTACTTGACTAAAAAGTAACCAAAAAGTCAAGGCCGTAAACCTCTCTACTAAAAATGTTCTCATTTCTCTAAAGATTTCACAAACCCTACGGGCTAAAACCTTTTTAACGTTACATTCAACCACTTTCTTAACGTGTGAGTTTTAATGCCATTTTCTTCATCCTTTTTCAATATTCAAATTCGTTGTCATTTTTAAAAACGGATTTTGTCATTCTGAGCTTGTCTCAGAATCTCAGTCTCTTCCCTAATCTCAACCTCATTCTCAATACTAACATCTAATCTGTACATTTTACTTAATACATAATGCATCCTAACAATCCCTTCCGATACACGAACCTCGAACAAACCATACGGAACGCATATACAATGGATACAGAATGGATACAGCGCGGATACACAACCGATACAGAAAAGTGTCATTTTCGATATACACCGATACAGGATTTTAACACATTTTAACATATTATTTCTCTAATATTCTGCTATTTCGAGGTATCTAGAAATCTTTCTATCACTTTTTTGAGAGCAAAAAAGTAATCAAAAAACTCTTGTCTTTGATTTTCGACGGTCAAAATTAGTTTCAGTCATTCAATATTTTAAATCATTTGCTACGCAAACAGTAAAATATTTTAACCATTTACTTCAACTTTTTGACACTCGCCTCCAAATCATATGACGTTTTTATAATCCTTTTTCAATATTTAAATTCGTTATCACTTTCAACAACGGATTTTGTCATTCTGAACCCGTCGAAGAATCTCATTCTTGATCTTAACCTCAAATACATAATACATTGTACTTTTTACATAATACAATAAACAAAAAGGTAGCAGAACCCCAATAAATTTGGAAAATGATATTAAACGTTTTAAATTTATTGTGCGAATAAAAAAGATAAAACGAATACTTTCAAAGTCTCCTTACCGAGGCTCTGATAGAGAGCGTGTAAAGAAAGGATAGCCCTTTGCTTTACGTTCCGTGTTTTAAAAATGTTATAAATACGGAGGTTTGTTCTTTAAAAGAATGAAAAAAATGAACAGTCTTTGTCTGGAGGTTTTTTACGGATGAATGGAAATTGTTTCGTTCTCATTTTGTGTTGGGTTTTATAGAACGATGTTTCTCGTGTATGAAGAAATACTTACAAAAAAAGCAAGGAGCAGTCTCACACTTTAGACCATGGGCGACCAAACCCTTCTTTATAATCTAACGATAATAAAGCTACTACCTAAAGTTAACGTGAGAACCACCCTCATGCCTTATACGAAAGTACAAAACTTTTTAGACATGGAGCGATTCCACGATACTCTCGATAGTAAAATTGGTCGTTTTAGGTCGAGATTACATCGTTTTAATTTGTCTTTATAGACTAATTATCAATTCGCTACAACAAATATAATCTTTATTTTTTTAAATGCAAATTTATTTTATAAATAAAACTATAAAACATTAATAAATGACTTATGGAAGTTAATAAGACGTCTCTTTACAGAATTAATCTTGGAAATAAATTAAAAAGTTTGAGAATAGAAAAACTATATACAATAGATGATATAGTTTATATGACTGAAATATCACGTAGTACTATAATAAAAATAGAAAAAGGTGAAGCAAAAATTATTGATTATTACGTAGAATATGCGAAAGCAGTTCAATATCCACTAGAAACATTAGTAGATCTAAATATTCCCCTTATCCCTTTAAATGAATTACCTAAAGATAGAATAGAATCTTTAAAATTAACATCAAAAATTAGGGAGCATATAGTGAATACTAACTTTCTTAATGAAGGTAAAATAGTTGCTGAAATAAAAGAAGAGCTGGTCCGATTAAAATTAGTCCCAAAAGATATTACCTCTGTTGCTATCGCTGGTGTTATGAGGAATTTAAAAAATGATGATCTAGTAAGTTCAGAAGAAACAACAGGAAGAAAGGCTATTTATACAAAATTTAAGAAATAAAAAAAATGCTTCAATTGGAGAATTTTTATTCAACTTCTCTCTATTATTCTGCAATTTCTGATTTACTATTTTTAGTAAATCAATCTCTTTTTACTCTCACTAATAATGTAATAGATAATAATGTTGTAAAGTAAAAGTATCTATTACTATTTATAAAACATTAATTTACATTATTACATATTCTAAAAAAAAACATTTTACACAACAAGGTGTACCTCTTATTTTGTAGTCTATTTTTTTGAAGGACAAAATAACCTATTTATTCGGGGTTTGTTCGAGTGTCCTTCGACAATGGCTCGAGAAAAAGGATATTTTTCGAATAACAATTGAACAAGTTTCAAAGCTTTGTCGAAGAAAGTAAGTGAAAAAATGTATTTGTATTAAGGTGTTATTCTTTGCTTTCTTTCTTATTTTTTTAGTATAATTAAAAGAGATTAATATATTATTTTAATTTATATATCAATTGTTTATATTAAAAATAGTATATTTAATTATTAATTAACACTGATGTATATGAGAAAAATTCTACTTTCAGTTTTCTCCTTATTTCCTATGCTTACTATTTCTGCTCAGCAGGATATTATGTGGGAAAAAACTATTGGAGGAGAAAATGCAGAATACTTATACAATGCCATTTCAACACCCGATTATGGTTTTTTGATTTTAGGCAGCTCTGATTCGGATGTTTCTGGAAATAAAACCAAACAAAATCAAGGTGGTTTAGATTATTTTCTTTTGAAAATGAATGAAGATGGTAAACAAGAATGGCAAAATTCATTCGGTGGTGATGGTGATGATTTATTGAAGTCAGCAATATCAACTTCAGATGGTGGCTTTCTATTAGTAGGCTCTTCAAATTCTTCTAAGTCTGGAGATAAAACCGAAAAATCTATTGGAATGATGGATCTTTGGATTATAAAATTAGATCCAACAGGAACTGTCCAATGGCAAAAAACTATTGGTGGCTTAGGAAATGATGAAGCGGTAACAGTGATCAGAACGGCTGATAATGGTTATTTGATAGGTGCAAATTCAGACTCTCCATAATCAAATATAAAAGCTCAAAATAATTTTGGTTCCAATGATTTTTGGTTGATTAAATTGGATGAAAAAGGAATTATTTCTTGGGAAAAAACAATTGGTGGAGAACAAGAAGAATCCTTAAAATCAATAGTTGAAACAAAGAATGGTTATTTAATTGGAGGAACTTCAAATTCAAAAATAAATGAATTAAAATCTCAAGATAGTCATTATTTAAGTAGTGTTTGGTTGGTTGAACTAAATAAAAAAGGTGAAATCATTCGTGAAAGAACAATGGAAAATGATCTTCAATCTACGCTACTTGCGCTTACATCTGAAGAAAACAATATTACATTAGCTCTTAGTTATCCTCAAAAGAATGAATTGAAAATTATTCAACTTGATGAAGAATTAAATTTCAGCAACGAGAAAAAACAAGAATTTAATAAATCTATTCAGTTAAATTCGGTTTTTCCATTGGGGAATGATTATCTCATTACAGCAAATACAATTGGTTATAAACATAAGAGCACAAATAATCAAAATGAATTAGAAAGTAAATATTTGGCTTTTCATTTCAATCAAAATTTAAAAGAAAATTGGAAAAAAGAAATCGGAAAGTCGAATAGTTTCAGCTATTTAGAAAAAATAATTCCGATGCGAGACAGTTCGTTTTTGTTGTTAGGTAATTCGACAAATGCTAGCGAAGCAAAAGGGCAAGATGATTTCTATTTGGTGAAATTAGGTGATAAATCTTCTACAGAAAAACGTACCTATATAGAAGCTTACCCAAATCCAACTTCTGATTTTGTAAATGTTTTAATCAACAAAGATTTCGAAAAAGCAAGTGTAGATGTCTATAATTTAACAGGTCAACATCTCCAATCTAAAGAAGTTAAATATCGCTCAACTCCAATTTCTTTAGGAAATTATCCTGGTGGAATATATATCCTTAAAATCAGCTACGACAACCAAACTGAATCTATCAAAATTATTAAAAAGTAACTTATGAAGAAAAATATAGTGCTACTTGCTTTATTAGCTTTTAGTAAGACTTTTGGGCAAGTGGACAATATTATCCCTTTACCGACAACTCCTGATGCATATTCTTTATCTAAAGTTTCTGATTTAGAAATGGATTATTTTAGAGGACAAGCTAATATTTCAATACCTTTTCATATAATAAATATAGATGGTGTAAGCATACCTATTAGTCTCTCTTATAATACATCAGGAATAAAATTAAATGAAATTGCTAGTAGTGTTGGATTAGGGTGGTCATTAAATATACCTGGATATATTAATCAGGACATTAAGGGTTTGAATGACTTAAAAGAACAGCTTTATTCAAAAGATATTAGAGATTATGATCAGCTCAACGGATTTATTATTGGAACTATTGCTAATGATGAATTTAGAGTAAAAATTGGAGAAATAGAAAATGGGCAATATGATACACAGCCAGATTTATTTTCATATAATATACCTACATCCTCGGGATCATTTATAAAGGATGAAAATAGAGGTATTCCTATCCCTTATAATAATGATTCAATAAAGTTTACCTCCAATAAATCTATTAGTATCACTGATTCGTATGGAAATAAGTATTTATTGAGTAGTAAAAATTTTGTAACAAATATTTCTACTCCTGTAGAAGTGAATTCAACCCTGTTTAAAATAGATGAAATTACCACACAAAACAATAAAAAAGTAAAATTTTATTATGATAAATTTTTTGGCTATGGAGATACTTCAATTTATGAAAAAGCTCATTTACGTCAAATACAACCATCAAATAATTCACAACAACTTCTTATTCCTTATGAAAGAGAAGAAAAAGAAAACTCTAATAGTGAACAATTGGTTTCTAAAATAGAAACTGACAATGAAGAGGTTTATTTTAAATACTCTGATGAATCAACAGATTTATTTATTAATAATAAACCTTATAGAAATGATATTAACGGACAGAGTATTGCTTTAAGAAAAATAATTGTTAAAAATAAACAATCAAAAATCATCAAAGAATATACTCTAAATTATAGTTATTTTTCCAACGATAATAACCCAAAAACACCAAATGATTATCGTTTAAAACTTATTAATATTTATAATAATTTAGACGATACATATTATTCTTTTGAATACAATGAAGAATTTAAACTTCCAAGAAGAAATTCTTTTAATGATGATCACTGGGGATATGTAAATAGTTTATACAATATAGGGAACTCAAATATACCTTCTAGTATAAATTATGGTATAGATTATATACAAGAAGATTTTGATAGAATTAATGACAAAAGAGATAGAAACCCTAACTTTACATATACTAAAATAGGAAGTCTTACTAGAATTGTTTATCCAACAAAAGGTTATAAAGTTTTTGAATATGACCGTCCTATAGGAGAAGAAATAAAAACATTTTCAGGAGTCTATGGAAATAAAACTTTCAAATCTTATACATTAAAGGCTTTAGAAAATGATAACTCTATTTCAGGAGTATTTAATTTCACAGATGAAGATGTATTTAATATTTCAAAAGAAGAAAAAGACGCTTCTCCATATTTAAAATATACATTTAGTAATACTTGTAATAATAATACAGAGCCAAATACGATACAAGAAACAATGTGTTTTGGCAATTTAAACAATATTCATTTTGATGGACCTCCAAGTGAAGGAAATGTTTTTGAGAATATAATTTCCTTATACTCTGCTAATTTAAATAAAATAAATAACTTCACAGACCCATGTCGTTGTTCTATAACATTAAATTTAAATTATAAATACCCTATATATCTAAATACTATTCCTAGTTATCCTAGCCTTAGAATTAAGAGTATATCTGATTATGATCATAATTCTAATTTAGTAAATAAAAAAGAATACAAATATGGAAAATATGAAAATAATATTTTTAAACCCTATGCTTATTTAGATAAGCCTATTACATACTTAAACACGTCTCATATATTTGTTCCGCAAAATGGAAGTACAACGCCAAAATATGAAGTGAGTGATATTCTTACTATTCATAATAGTAATCAATCAATAACTAGCTATGGTTCTTCAAAAGGTGTTTTTTATCCTTATGTTATTGAATATACTAATGGAGGTAGTATTGAATATGAATTTAAATCACCTAATAGGTATAATTTATCTACAATGTTTTCTCTTATTAATAGGGATTACGATGATTGGAAAACAGGACTCTTAGAAAATAAAAAAATAAGATCAGAAAACTCTACTTTGTTAGAAGAATTTATTTATGAATATAATTTTAATGACATAAGAAATAGTTCGTCAAACTTTTATATAAATATGACTTCTCCTAAACCAGCAAATTCGTTTGGGGTTCATTTAAACATAATTTCTAGAGATGTAATGTATACTCCCTCTCCTGGTCATGATAAAGAATTTTATATAGACCGAAAAATGTATTGGATTAATTCATCTTCAATAGAAAATGTAAAAATTACAAATAAAAAATACTTTGATAATTTTAAATTTATAGAAAATATAACTTTTAATAATTATTCAAGCGATTTACAAAAACCATTTTATATAAAATCATCTAATACAACCAACAGCAAAGGCGAAACCCTAACGACAGAATATCAATATCCACCCGATTTGGTAAGTGGATACGAACAAAGTGCGATAATGCAAGAAATGGTCGAGCGTAATATGATTGCTAATCCTATCATTACAAAATCTAAAAATGGCTCTACTGTTTTATCTGAACAACGAACGTTGTATAAGTTTTTCCCTGGAACAAATGGTACTTTAATTTTACCAGAATTTGTTAATCAAAAAAGAGGAGCAATGCCTACAGATGTTGTTTCATCCGACCGTAAAATCACTTATAACAGTTATGACGATAAAGGCAATCTAACCCAATATACGCTAGAGAACGGAATTCCAGTATCAATTATTTGGGGTTATGGGGGACAATATCCTGTTGCTAAAATAGAAGGTTCTACATTGACTAATGCAGAAACAAAATTATCTGGTTATCTAACAAAAATTCAAAATGGAACTTTAACAACAGCTGAACAGAATACTTTAAGAGCTCTTATTTCAGAGGCTATGATTACAACTTATGTTTATAAACCTCTAGTTGGCGTAACGAGTATCACAGCTCCAAATGGACAAACAGAGACTTACAATTATGATGCTTCAGGTCGTTTACAATCTATCGTTAATGAAAAAGGAGAAGTTTTAAAAACGTTTGAATACAATTACAAGCAACCTTAAACCTAATACACTATGAAACACTTTTATGAAAAAATAATACTGAGTTCATTCTTTGTTTTAGGGATAAATTCAATTGTACAAGCGCAGACAAAGACTGAAAATTATATTTTAACCAGTGAACTAACTGAATCTACAACAGATACAACTAAAAGTAATATTACAAAGAAGGATAGGATCGAAAAAATCACTTATTTTGATGGTTTAGGTCGCGAAAAAGTTAGCATTGTTAGTCCTAAAAAATTAAGTAGATCTACTTTTGCAATTGGTAATCCTGGAGCACAGCAAATATTAGACCTAGCAACCCAAGTAACGTACGATGGTTTTGGACGAATAGATCGAGAATACTTACCTGGAACGGTAAGTGGAATAGATTTTCCTGGTTCAATTGCTTATTCCGATTATCCAGAAGCTCAGGTGTATAGTCAAAAAAAATACGAAAACTCACCTCTTAATCGGGTTGAGAAACAAGGCGCTCCTGGAGTTACTTGGGATGTAAACACCAATCGTGCTATAAAATTCGATTACCAAACCAATATTAATGATAATGTCTTGATGTTTGGTATTAATCAAGCATTAACCAATTCTGGAGATAATATTTCGTTAACACTTATAGATTCGTATCAGAATGGAATGTTGTATAAAACCATAACAACTGATGAGAATGGACAGCCAATTATCGAATTCAAAGACAAAGAAGGTCGAGTTGTTTTGAAACGTATTCAAGCTGATGGGAAAGAGTTTAATACATACTACGTTTACGATGTTTACGGAAATTTAGCTTGTGTTTTACCACCTCGTTTGATAGAGATTACACAGAATAGTAGTGTTATTTCCTCTTATACATCAGATTTATTATCAGAATTGGCTTATCAATACCGCTATGACGATAAAAACAGATTAATTGAAAAGAAGCTTCCTGGTAAAGCTTGGGAATATATGGTGTATGATAAACAAAATCGATTGGTTGGTGTACAAGATGAAAACATGCGCAAAGAAAACTATTGGATTTTTACCAAATACGATAAATTTGGACGTGTAGCCATTACAGGGAAAACATGGGAGACAGCAGGTCGAACAAGAGCAGATGTACAAGGAACGATTGATGATCATTTAGGCGATAACAATGTTAGTCGAGATGCAACAGGGTATCAACAAGATGGAATTACAATTTATTACAATCAGTTTGGATTTGGATACAATAACCATGTCTTAACGGTTAATTACTATGATGATTATCCTAATATGGGAAAAGATGTTCCAACAACAGGAACAGTTTTAATTCCAACCCAAACCATTGCAACAAGTAATCAGTTAAAAGGTTTACCAACCATTACAATGACACGTAGTTTAGGAACATGGGAAAATAACCAGTGGAACTTTGAATATAACTATACTTTTTATGACAGTGATTATTTACGCCCAATTAAAAATCATAAGATTAATTATTTAGGTGGTTCAACGATTGTAGAAAGCGAATTGAACTTTAGAGGACAAGCAAAACAAGTTGTCACGACACACAAACGTTCAGACACAAGTACTTCAATCAAAATAACTGAAGGTTTTACGTATGACAAATTCGAACGTTTAACGAAACATACCCATCAAATAAACAATGGAAAAGTAGAAGTATTAACCCAAAATAATTATAATAACATTGGTCAATTAACCTCTAAAAAAGTAGGAAACACAACATCTTCTCCATATCAAACTGTAGATTATACCTACAACATCAGAGGTTGGTTAACACAAATAAATGATATCACCAATTTAGGAACAGATCTATTTGCGTATAAAATCAATTATAATACAAAAGATCAAACCAAAGCAAGTCACAATACGCAAGAATTATTCAACGGAAATATTTCTCAAACGTTTTGGACGAGCCAAGATAATACTTTTCTACACTCGTATGATTACAATTATGATGGTTTAAATCGTTTGACAGGAGCTAGTTATTCTAATATTTCGAAAGACTTTGCGGGAGCCTACGACGAGAAATTAACGTATGATACAAACGGTAATATCAAAACTTTACAACGTTATGGACAAACCGAACAGGCAACTCCACGATTGATTGATAATTTAGTTTATAACTACGAAAATTCTGAAAAAAGTAATAAATTACAAAAAGTAACCGATTCTTCTACAACGTTAGGTTTTAACGATGCTAACAAAACAGGAAATGACTATGCATATGATCTTAGCGGAAATTTAATTAAAGATTTAAACAAAGGAATTACAGATAGTATTAAGTATAATCATTTAAATTTACCTATCTTAGTAAAGAAGGGAACAGGAAGTATAGAATATAACTATGATGCAACAGGCGTTAAATTAAGGAAAATTGTAAAAGCACAACCTGCTGGTACTGTTGAAGGAACTATTGCTACAACAATAACCGAATATTTAGACGGGTTTCAGTACAAAGATGGAGTATTACAGTTTTTCCCAACAGCAGAAGGATATGTAAATGCAATAGTAGATGGTACTATTTCATATAATTATGTGTATAATATGACCGATCATTTGGGAAATGTACGTGTAAGTTATGCATGGGATGAAGTAAATAATACATTAAAAACAGTAAACGAAGATCATTATTATCCATTTGGGTTACAGCATAAAGGGTATACAAGAAGTGCTACAAGGGAAATTGTAAGAGAAAGTGATTTAATTGAAATTGGTATAGGTTTAGCCGCTTCAGGTGGTTCAAATTCTGGTTCAGCGAATTATAAGTACAAATACAACGGAAAAGAACTGCAAGAGGAATTAAGCTTAAACTTATACGACTACGGTGCACGAAACTACGACCCAGCGATTGGTCGTTGGTTCAACATAGACCCACTCGCGGAGAAATCAAGACGCTTCTCTCCTTATACTTATGCTCTTAATAATCCTGTTTTCTTCATTGACCCTGATGGAATGATGGCTACTCCGCCTGATGATTATATCTTTAATGAAAAAGGAAATTTTGTTCGAATAGATAGAAATAATCAACCTGATAAACTTGTTATTGAAAATTCAAAAACAGGAAAAGTAGAAGGTAAATATAACTTTAATGACCCTGTAAATGATACCAAAGCAATTGAAGATGGTACTATCACAGAAGTTCTTTTTATTACTAAAGAAGATATTGAATTAGAAATGGAATTTGGTTTAATGGGAAGTGAAAAAGAAAATTCTATTACTTTTATAGAAAGAGAAAGTATACCTAGAGGAGAACAGTCTATTCTATCTGGAAAAAGTAATGGGCAATTAGATTTTAAAGATGGAGGTATGAATACCAGTCCTGTGGGTTTACACTTAGTAAATGGGATAGCTTATAATAATTATGATTATGGTAATTTTTTATGGGGGCAAGCTGGTAAAAGACTTGGCTTTAGTCACCCAACTCTTTCAGCTGGCGGTCATTTAAATAATTTTAAAAATGGTGAAAGTCAAAATCCTGGTTTAGCAACTGGAATATATGATTCTCCTGAAGATCAACGAGCTATCAGAAATGGATATTTCTATCCAAACCAACCTCCTAAAAGTATGAATTCTGCGCAAAAACCTGTATTTGACCCTACTAAATGGATTAAAAATTAATAGTATGAAGAAAGCAATAATATTGTTAATCAGTTTACTTTCATTTTTCAATTGTAAAGAGATCAATCATAATAATGAGAATAGAATACTTGGTCAAATCCAAAATTCTGATTTTAAAATTTTTGAAGGTGTATACATTAAAACGTCAAATGTATTGGATGGAAATAAAAGAGTTTCTTCTTTTATAAAAGAATTTAACGGAAAAAAATATCATTTACCTAATTTCGAATATTACGATTGTAATATAGGAGATACTATCTGCTTAAAAATAAACGCAAAAAGAACATTTGATATTTCTAAATACAATCTTTCTATTAATGAAAAGAAAAATCAAGATTATTATTCTACTTTAAATGATGTTTCAAAAATTATCCATGAATTTCAAAAATTAGATATATATAAAATTTATAGTAGTATTGAAATTGGTAATTCTATAATATTTTTCATTAAAAATGAAGAGTACATTGCTTATATTGATGACATCTCAAAGATTAAAAATGAATATTGGAAAGAAAAAATATCTAATAGTAAAAAAATAGACCAACATTGGTATTACGGTAAATAAGTATTCCAACGACATTATTCCACCCCCACATTCACAATAAAGTAAAAGGCAAACCAAGGTTTGCCTTTTGTTATTTTATAAAGTCGCTACATTTTTATTAAAGAAATCCTTAAATTTTTTAGTGGTTAACATTTTATCCACCATTCTAAAAATCATCGATTTATCCTCTTCATCCAATTGGTTTATCAAATGCAATTTTTCAAAATCGGGTTTATTTTCAATCGTAATTTCTTCAGGAATTATGTTTTCATAATTCAAAATTTGGTCTGTTGTAAGGTTAAAAAGTTTAGATAACTTCAAAAGTTCTTCTACAGATAATTCACGATGTCCATTCTCCAGCTTATTATAATTGCTTTTTCCAATTTCAAGATTATACTAGGAATAGAATCATATTTTGCACTTGGGAAATATAAAGAAGGATATAAAAAAAGACTAATCTAAAGCACTAAAATATTAGGTAAACGAATATAAACTAATTGAGGTATAAGTCTCAAATAAAGAATCATTTTACGAAGTTATTGAACGTGTTAAATCTAAAATAGAATCGAAAAAATAATCTAAAGTTAAAATCGGTAACTGTTGCACAACTCCATTTTAAATAAAAATACGATATATTGGACCTCGTTTAAGCCTTTTTAAGCGAGGTTTTAAGGCATACTTCTTATTCTATTGTCTATTTTTTTAAGGATAAAGTAACGCATTTCTTTGGGGTTTGTTCGAGTGTTCTTCGACAATGATTCGAGAAAAGGGTGTTTTGTCGAATGTATATTCCAGCATAATAATAGATTTAATGAATGTTTTATTTTTCTGACAATAAAAAGTGCCCCATAAAGTGTTTAACTTTTTGGGGCATCTCCATTACTTTGCTGTTAAATACTTTTTATAAGTATACAGTACATCAAAAAAGTGATCTTATATTATCTTTTAACGATTTTTACTAAATTATTTCTTTTATAAAAACCAACACATCCAGCTACTAATAAAAGTATAACAGTATAAGAATCTATTGGTGCCGCATCCACAGGATCATCTCCAGAATCATGCCCGCCAGGATTGGTAGTTGTAACGTTATTTTCACTAAAAAAACTAACATCAGACCTTCCATCATCTGCATGGAGGTAAGTAAAAGGAAGAATTAAGAATAAACTTCCAACTAAAATATTATTTAATTGTTTTTTCATTTCGCATTATTTTATAATTATTTTTTTCGAAATATTTGAACCATCATAATATTCAACCCAAACAATATAAACTTTTGTATTATTTGATAAATCAAAATGCTTTTCAAATGTATTTACAGAATATATGTTCTTCACTAAGTTACCTTCTAGACTATAAACTTTTATAGATTTCAATTTTTTAGTCGACTTGATATGAACTGTATGATTTTCAGTATAGATATTTAGTTTATTTGTATCATTCAAATCACTTGTGTTCAATGAATTATTTTTATATACAATTTCAAAACGATCTTTAAAATAACCTTTGTCACTTAAGAAATTATAATCACCTTTTGATAAATTAGTAGATGTTTGTAACTCTTTATCAATTAAATAAATGGATTGATCTTGTGTAAATATTCCATTTGTTTTCGTTAACGATATCGTATAACTTCCAGCGGTTAAGATTTTAAATGAAAGATTAAATCTATCGTTTAAATCAAACTGATTTCCTCTACCTTGGATAGACATTTCTTTTTGATCTATCATCGAATAAATACCAGGGTAGACTTGCATAGGTTCTGCATCAAAAGTACTTTCGTATTGTTTTGTAGAACCTTCTTTATATCCAATAAGAGTTGAATTTAATATATCATTATGTTGTTTTAAACTCAACCAAAATTTATCATCTTCTATGGCTTTATATGAAACTAATTCGTTACCCGTAACACGCATACTGTTATTAAAATTAAACTGCATTGGTAATTGTGGAGTTGTTACTATTTTACTTTCTGCTTGTACAATAAAACCTTGTCCAACACCTATTGTTGTTGAGGTAACTGTAGGATCGCTCCATCCCATTTCATCACTATAAACAATCCAATTATCACCTGTAAATTCACTATTTATAATAGGGTTTTTATGTGTCCAAACAAAAACTTTCGAAATTGTTAACATTGCTGAATTGTATGATATAACTTTTTTCAAATCGATTGGAGATGGATAAGGATTACCTACTGCATTATTTCCAACATTATTTTTTGTAAACATTACTGAAACAAAACCATTATTTGGAATTCCTGTAAAAGTTCCTTCAAATATTTTTGAAACACCTTCTCCGTAATTGTTATAGTTATTTGGTGCTCTAAACGCAATGTATTCTCCTTTTTGAAAAATATCATTTGTATTAATAGTCGCATCCCAATTGTTTGTTGTTTCATTATATCGATAGAAGCGATTTTGAAGCGTCTTAGGAGATAGCGCAAATATATTTTGTCCAAAAACTGGAGAAGACCAATCTAACGTTTCCAATCGATAAATTGGTTTCGATTGACGTTTGAAACTGATATTCCCTACATTGATAGCATTTTCATTTTGTTGTATTAAATATGCTCCATGTTCAAAAACAACTTGACTCGAAGGGTTGTTTACATTATTTGTAACAGTATAGGTAATTCCTGAAGGAACAGTTACATTTGCTTCAAATGTCAGCGATTTTGCTGTCAAATTATAAATATAAGATTCTCTTAGAATAGCATCTTTACTAGCTGTTGGTTCACCATCGCTCCAAACTCCATTTTCCCAAATTGTTGGTAAAGACGGTGTGACTTCAGTCCATGTAAATGCATCTAATCCAACATAATTTGTTGGATTACTTGTAGAAATTTCAAGTTCATTGATTACGTAATTTGAATAATCTATTCCATTTATATTTTTCAAATTAACTTGAATATACCCATTCGTCATTAGAGCATTTAAAGGGATGTAAAGTGCTGTAAAAATAATTGTCCCATTCTCTTTTCCATTTATCATAATTGGTGCAGGCATAATCAAAGGAAATTGCTGTAAATTATAATCAGCTAAAAAAAGATAAAAATTTTGAGAGGTAAAATTAAATCCTTGACTTTTAAGCTTAAAACTTGGATTTACTCCAAATGTAGCAGCACCATCATTATCAATGTATTTATTATCTGCAATTGTTCCATTCCAGCCCGTTCCAGGATAATTTCCTTGTACACGAAATGTTCCTTGCGGATAATCTGATACAGGAAGACTTTCTATTTTAAATAGTTTTCCATTACTTGTAAAAGAGTAATTGCCATTGTCTGCATTTTCAAAATTCTCAGTATAAGGTAAATTTTGTGCAAACGAAAAAACAAAGCCAAGAATTAGTAATAAAGTTAGTTTATATCGTTGTAAAGTTTTTTTCATAAAATTAGATATTAAACATTTTGAAGATTTTTTACAGTTTTATGAATATCAGTTTTACTGGCAAAACTTTTTGTAGGCATGATAAATTCTTGATGAAACTGATTTCGATATTTATTATTATCATAACCTATTACACTTTTACAAATTAATTCACCTCCAGACCCGCCTTGCATCAGAATAACTTCGTGATCATTTTTATTTCTCAAAATCAATGGATAGTTTAATTTTTGACCTTCAGAAGTACTTAGAACAAAATCAATATTTTTACTCTCTATAGCCAAATCTTTACTATTCATTTTTGTTTTATCCATTCCTAATTGTGATAAACAAATCACGAGATCGCATTTATTTTCAGATTTTAATTTTTTTGCAATGCTATTTGCAGCTTTGTAAGGGTTTTCTACGATTATTTTAGAATTCACATAATTTTGTGCAACACTTGTAATACCAATTTTTAAATTCTTTGTATTAAATATCACATATTGTTTAATAGATTCTGACCAACCAGCCTCATTTGATGAATAATTGCAATTAACAAAAGGAAAATTGAATGATTTTGCTAATTTTAAAAATGTTTGAATATCTGCTTTTAAATAATTTGGACTTAATGCTACTGCATGATAACCAACCGAATTAATTGAATGAAGCATTTCTAAATTTATCTTATCTAAATTGAATAAATTACCTGCATCAACTGTCAAACCTTTAGATGTTTGTTGACTCAATTCACTTCTTATCTTGTTGTAAATTGATGGATGAATTGATAAATTCAAATCATTACTTTGATAAATTGTTAGATTTGATGTATCAATTAAATCATTTATATTTCTAGAAACATTTGCCAAACCATTTAATGAAGGACTTAGAATTGTCATTCCCATTAATGAAGCAGTATGTTTAAGAAAAGAACGTCTATTGCTTTCCATATTTTTTATTTAATTAGTATCTAGGAGGAAAGAGTCCAAATAAACAAATCACATAATTCATCCCAATATAGGGTTGCATATTGTTATGAGGAATTGATCCACCTGAAACCTGTGTTTTTAATTTCATGTCTATATTCGCATTTATTTCTACAGCAGGTTCTTCTAAATTTGTACCCATTGTCGGAGCAAAAGCCCCGTTTACTAAAAATCCGGGTTGGGCAATTGATGCACCAGCAGTAGGCGTAGTTAACGTAGCTGGAGACGAACTTACTTTTAATTTTGGTTGCCCTGTCATCACAGTTTCATGTGTATGAGATGGCATTTCATGTGTCAATAGTGTTACATTTTTTTCCCCTGCTTTTTTTCCTAACATTCTTTCCGATAGTCCTGGACCTTGTCCAGCACCTATCCCTACATGATTCCTAAAATCTGGTAGACCAAAAGTAGTTGTTCCATCTCCTCCATACATTATTCCTAATATCGAAAATAAGGCGGTATTTTGTTGAATAGCTAGTAATTGACCATGGCAAAATGCCCAATTTCTTGGTTCAAAATTCCCAGCAAATAATCTAACTTCTCCTATATAAGCTTCTTCCATAAATTCTAATTTTGTGAAGGAAAAATTCCTTGTATTGCTATAATAAAATTAATCCCCATGTAAGGTTGCATATTGTTATGAGGTTGATTTCCTCCAACTGGTAAAGTTGTTTTCGTTAAATCTTCATTTTTTAATGAACTACTATGTAAAACTGTAGTTGGCTCTTCAAGATTATAACCTAAAGTTGAAACACCTCTATTTGTTGCAACACCAAAACTTTTTCCTTTTGTTGGTTTGTGCGCAGTAGATGACATATTACTCGCCATTCCATTTGTTACTTGTACTGAATTCTTATCTACTGCATGAGTATGAGCAGGTAATTGAGTAGTCGTAAGTGTTACATTTTCCTCGCCGAATTTACTACCTAATATAATATTACTTAATCCCTGTCCTTGTCCCATTCCAACTGGTACACGGCTAGCAAGGTTTGGTAAAGCAAAAGTAGAAATACCATCTCCACCATAAATCGTTCCTATAATAGCGTATAACGCTTCATTTCTACTTATAGACAATAATTGTCCCTGGCAAAGCATCCATCCCAAAGGGGCAAAATTCCCAGCAAACATTCTAATTTCTCCTATTGTTTGTTCCATAAATTAATTTCTTGATGGATAGATTCCAAATAAACAAATTACATAATTCATCCCTAAAGAAGGCATACGGTTTTCATGTCGTTGATATCCTCCTTGCGGTTGCAGTGTAACATCTCCTAAATCAACCGAATTGCCATTCAGCCCCACATTTGGTTCTGCCTGTACAAAACCTTGTGTAGGTACCTTCATACGACCTTTTGATTCCACAGGTGCAGCCAAACTAGAACCTGATGTAATCCTTGCTTGAGTAGCATCCTCTGTACTTACCTTAAAATGATTACCTTTTATTTCTACAAGATGTATATGCGCAGGTATTTCTGTAGAAGTTAAGGTGTGTGCTTCTTCTCCTGCCATTTCCCCTAAAGTAATTTCATTTGAAAACCCTACAGGAATTCGACCTCTAAAATCCGGTAAAGCAAAAGTTGTCATGCCATTTCCTCCATACATTACGCCCAGTACACTAAATAAAGCCTGATTCTGATTAATAGACAAAATTTGTCCATGGCAGAAAGCCCAATTCTTAGGAGCAAACTGACCTGCAAACATCCGAATTTCACCAATTGTTCCTTCGTACATATAATTAAAAGTTTTGAATTAACACATTTTGTAGGAAGAAAAGAGTAGAATAAAAATTTTTAAATATGTAATAAAATTACTCAATTATAGAATAAGTTCAACTTTTAGTAGGGGGACAAATTAGGGACAATTTTACTATTATTATTTGTTTGAAGACATTCCGAAATAATAAAATATAAATAATTGGAAAAAAAATATTTATGTTTCTAAAGCACAGTGTAAAATCTGGTTTAAAATATAAGACGTGAAGTGTCTTGAATTATATAATAGCTCTTTATTTAATAGATGCAATATTATTTAATATAGAAATAGCTGAAGATTTAATTCATTAAATATAGAATAGTAATACTTTTATATGCAGATGAAAAATAATACAGTTTTAGATATCCTTATATTATATATATATTCCGCTTTGCGAAATTTCTCCCGAGTAGTTACCTATAAAGTAGACGTTTTTCTTTTCTTTTTGGGAGAAAAGTAAAACATCTAATCATTTTTTGCTGTAAAAACGGGCTTTTCGATTCTAAAATCTAATATCTAGCTTTTCAAATCTAAAATTCTCAAAAAATATTTCACGTCATAACAGTCAGTTAGGATTAAAATGTAAAATAATTGTAAAATTGGTTTGGAAGTTCGGAAAAATGGGTTGTATATTTGCAATCCAAATACGAAAGACGAGTAGTATTGTAGTTGACATAGTAAGACGAAAACGATCAAAAAATATTTAAAAATAAATTTTGTTAGTTTTAAAAATAAGTTTTACCTTTGCAACCGCAAATAACGAGAGTGATTGCGATGAGAAGTAAATTGACTTATTGAAATAAAAACTTTAAAATTATTTAAAATAAAATTTGGTAGTTAAGAAATAAGTTTTACCTTTGCAACCGCTTACTGCGACAGCGATGTTTAAGTAAGTTTGAAACTGAGAAGTTCATTTGAAATTATAATATATACAGAAGAAATAATAGCCGAATAATAACGAAGTCAATCCTTGAATAATGGAGCTATAGGAAATTCGAAGTTGTAAAAACAGAAGTCTTTTAGACTAAAAAAAATAATTTACAATGGAGAGTTTGATCCTGGCTCAGGATGAACGCTAGCGGGAGGCTTAACACATGCAAGCCGAGGGGTATAGTTCTTTCGGGAACTAGAGACCGGCGCACGGGTGCGTAACGCGTATGCAACTTGCCCTACTGAAAAGGATAGCCCTTCGAAAGGAGGATTAATACTTTATAATAGAGATTATGGCATCATAATTTTTTGAAAGATTTATCGCAGTAGGATAGGCATGCGTAAGATTAGTTAGTTGGTGAGGTAACGGCTCACCAAGACGATGATCTTTAGGGGGCCTGAGAGGGTGAACCCCCACACTGGTACTGAGACACGGACCAGACTCCTACGGGAGGCAGCAGTGAGGAATATTGGACAATGGGTGGAAGCCTGATCCAGCCATCCCGCGTGTAGGATGACGGCCTTATGGGTTGTAAACTACTTTTATCTGGGGATAAACCTACTCACGTGTGAGTAGCTGAAGGTACCAGAAGAATAAGCACCGGCTAACTCCGTGCCAGCAGCCGCGGTAATACGGAGGGTGCAAGCGTTATCCGGATTTATTGGGTTTAAAGGGTCCGTAGGCGGATTAATCAGTCAGTGGTGAAATCCTATCGCTTAACGATAGAACTGCCATTGATACTGTTAGTCTTGAGTAATGTTGAAGTTGCTGGAATGTGTAGTGTAGCGGTGAAATGCTTAGATATTACGCAGAACACCAATTGCGAAGGCAGGTGACTAAACATTAACTGACGCTGATGGACGAAAGCGTGGGGAGCGAACAGGATTAGATACCCTGGTAGTCCACGCCGTAAACGATGGATACTTGCTGTTGGGTTTTCGGATTCAGTGGCTAAGCGAAAGTTATAAGTATCCCACCTGGGGAGTACGTTCGCAAGAATGAAACTCAAAGGAATTGACGGGGGCCCGCACAAGCGGTGGAGCATGTGGTTTAATTCGATGATACGCGAGGAACCTTACCAAGGCTTAAATGCATAATGACGTTATTGGAAACAGTAATTTCTTCGGACAGAATGCAAGGTGCTGCATGGCTGTCGTCAGCTCGTGCCGTGAGGTGTTAGGTTAAGTCCTGCAACGAGCGCAACCCCTATCATTAGTTGCCAGCGTTTAAAGACGGGGACTCTAATGAGACTGCCGGTGCAAACCGCGAGGAAGGTGGGGACGACGTCAAGTCATCACGGCCCTTACGTCTTGGGCTACACACGTGCTACAATGGTAAGTACAGAGGGCAGCTACTTGGCAACAAGATGCGAATCTCTAAAACTTATCTCAGTTCGGATTGGAGTCTGCAACTCGACTCTATGAAGCTGGAATCGCTAGTAATCGCATATCAGCCATGATGCGGTGAATACGTTCCCGGGCCTTGTACACACCGCCCGTCAAGCCATGGAAGCTGGGGGTACCTGAAGTCGGTGACCGTAATAGGAGCTGCCTAGGGTAAAACTGGTAACTAGGGCTAAGTCGTAACAAGGTAGCCGTACCGGAAGGTGCGGCTGGAACATCTCATATTTAGAGAACGACGAATTTTCTTCTATTAGTTAGAAGATTGATTTTGATTCGGCTTTTTATTCTGTACTGTATATATAAATATAGACCACTCTTTAAGAGTATTAAAGAGTCTCATAGCTCAGCTGGTTAGAGCGCTACACTGATAATGTAGAGGTCGGCAGTTCGAGTCTGCCTGAGACTACTAAATAACATAAAGAGGGGGATTAGCTCAGCTGGCTAGAGCGCTTGCCTTGCACGCAAGAGGTCATCGGTTCGACTCCGATATTCTCCACGATTTTAATTTGAGAATTATTTAATTAGCTAATTAGCAGATTATCATATTTCCGAATTAACAGAAGAGTTCATTGACATTATTAGAAACAGATTATAAATTTATTTATAATCGCATACAATCAAAAACAAACAGATTTAGAAATAGATCAAAGTTTTATAAAGGTATACAATTAATCAAAAAACGAGTAAGATTAACATAACCGCTCAATAATATGACGGTTAAATCGAGAAAAAAGTTACAAAGGGCGTACGGCGGATGCCTAGGCTTTGAGAGGCGATGAAGGACGTGATAAGCTGCGATAAGCTTCGGGGAGTGGCACATACACATTATATCCGAAGATTTCCGAATGGGACAACCCGGCATGTTGAAGACATGTCACTCTAATTTATTAGAGAGCGAACGTTGGGAACTGAAACATCTAAGTACCAATAGGAAAAGAAATCAATTGAGATTCCGTAAGTAGTGGCGAGCGAACGCGGATTAGCCCTAAAGACTTTATAAAGATAATAGAATAACCTGGAAAGGTTAACCGTAGAGGGTGATAGTCCCGTAAATGAAATTTTTATCTAGTTGATAACGAGTAAGGCGGAACACGAGAAATTCTGTCCGAATATGGGAGGACCATCTTCCAAGGCTAAATACTCCTCAAAGACCGATAGTGAACTAGTACTGTGAAGGAAAGGTGAAAAGTATCTCGAATAGAGAGTTGAAATAGAACCTGAAACCGTACGCCTACAAGCGGTCGGAGCACGTAAGTGTGACGGCGTGCCTTTTGCATAATGAGCCTACGAGTTAATGTTGCTGGCAAGGTTAAGGACTTCAGGTCCGGAGCCGTAGCGAAAGCGAGTCTGAATAGGGCGCTTAAGTCAGTAGTATTAGACGCGAAACCTTGTGATCTACCCATGGGCAGGTTGAAGCTTTGGTAACACAAAGTGGAGGACCGAACCGGTTGACGTTGAAAAGTCTTCGGATGACCTGTGGGTAGGGGTGAAAGGCCAATCAAACTAGGAAATAGCTCGTACTCCCCGAAATGCATTTAGGTGCAGCGTTTAGTTAAGTATATTAGAGGTAGAGCTACTGATTGGATGCGGGGGCTTCACCGCCTACCAATTCCTGACAAACTCCGAATGCTAATATATGTTTCTAGGCAGTGAGGGCATGGGTGCTAAGGTCCATGTCCGAGAGGGAAAGAACCCAGACCATCAGCTAAGGTCCCCAAATATATGCTAAGTTGAGAAAACGCGGTTGGATTGCATTGACAGCTAGGATGTTAGCTTGGAAGCAGCTATTCATTTAACGAGTGCGTAACAGCTCACTAGTCGAGCGATCCGGCATGGATAATAATCGGGCATAAGCATATTACCGAAGCTATGGATTTGTACTTATGTACATCTGGTAGGGGAGCATTCTAACGGCGCAGAAGTCACCTGGTAATGGGTGGTGGAGCTTTTAGAAAAGAAAATGTAGGCATGAGTAACGATAAAATAAGTGAGAAACTTATTCGCCGTAAGACTAAGGTTTCCTCAGCTATGCTAATCAGCTGAGGGTTAGTCGGGACCTAACACGAACCCTTTGGGGGTAGTGGATGGCAAACGGGTTAATATTCCCGTACCTGCACTCAATAAAAGTGACGAATGATTGTAGGAGGTGCGTACTGACGGAATAGTACGTTGAACCTACGTAAAGTAGGGATAGTACACGAAGGTTTCGGCTGGAGTGATAATCCTCTGAACATTGTTCCAAGAAATAGCGAGATGTGCAGCCCGTACCGTAAACCGACACAGGTGGTCGAGGAGAGTATCCTAAGGCGCTCGAGCGATTCATGGTTAAGGAATTAGGCAAAATAGACCTGTAACTTCGGGAGAAAGGTCGCTGACAGCAATGTCAGCCTCAGTAAAAAGGCCCAGGCGACTGTTTATCAAAAACACAGGACTCTGCAAAATAGAAATATGACGTATAGGGTCTGACACCTGCCCGGTGCTGGAAGGTTAAGGAAGGAGCTTAGAGGTAACTCGAAGGTTTTGACTGAAGCCCCAGTAAACGGCGGCCGTAACTATAACGGTCCTAAGGTAGCGAAATTCCTTGTCGGGTAAGTTCCGACCTGCACGAATGGTGTAACGATCTGGGCACTGTCTCAACCATGATCTCGGTGAAATTGTAGTATCGGTGAAGATGCCGGTTAATCGCAACGGGACGAAAAGACCCTGTGAACCTTTACTATAGCTTTGTATTGACTTCGGGTAAATAATGTGTAGGATAGGTGGGAGACTATGAAGCAGTATCGCTAGGTATTGTGGAGTCATTGTTGAAATACCACCCTTTATTTACTTGGAGCCTAACTTCCATTTGGAAGGACAGTGCATGGTGGGTAGTTTGACTGGGGTGGTCGCCTCCAAAAGAGTAACGGAGGCTTTCAAAGGTACCCTCAGCACGCTTGGTAACCGTGCGTAGAGTGTAATGGCATAAGGGTGCTTGACTGTGAGACCTACAAGTCGATCAGGTGCGAAAGCAGGACATAGTGATCCGGTGGTTCCGTATGGAAGGGCCATCGCTCAAAGGATAAAAGGTACTCCGGGGATAACAGGCTAGTCTCCCCCAAGAGCTCACATCGACGGGGAGGTTCGGCACCTCGATGTCGGCTCGTCACATCCTGGGGCTGGAGAAGGTCCCAAGGGTTGGGCTGTTCGCCCATTAAAGTGGCACGCGAGCTGGGTTCAGAACGTCGTGAGACAGTTCGGTCTCTATCTGTTGTGATCGTTAGAAGTTTGAGCGGAGTTGACTCTAGTACGAGAGGACCGTGTTGAACAAACCTCTGGTGTATCAGTTGTGCCGCCAGGTGCACCGCTGAGTAGCTACGTTTGGAAGAGATAAGCACTGAAAGCATATAAGTGCGAAACTCGCCGCAAGATTAGACTTCTTTAAAGGGTCGTTGTAGACTACAACGTTGATAGGCTATAGATGTAAAGGCAGTGATGTCATAGTCGAGTAGTACTAATTACCCATAGACTTTTTCTTAAAAAGTAGAACGAATCAGATAAGTTGATTTCAAATCAACAAAATATTAATAAAGATTAAATACTAACATTGATTTAATCGTCATAGAGAAGGTTAGTTAATCTTATTTGGATTAAAACATGTAATACCAGATTGTATACAACTAATAATGTCAAGATATACTAGGAACTAATACCTATTTAAAAATATTAGGGTGACTATAGCTGCAGGGCTCACCTCTTCCCATTCCGAACAGAGAAGTTAAGCCTGCCTGCGCCGATGGTACTGTTACTTACGGGAGAGTAGGTCGTCGCCAGTTTTTATTAAGATCCTCAAGATTTATTTCTTGAGGATTTTTTTTTGTTTATACATTATTTAAATGTATTATGTAGAAACTATTTTTTATCTAATTTCTCGATACAAAAATCAAAGATTTTCACTCGAAATGACGAAAAAGTATAAGTGCTTTCAAAATTTTAATTTTGCTTAACGCTTAACGCTTAACGCTTAACGCTTAACGCTTAACGCTTAACGCTTAACGCTTAACGCTTAACGCTTAACGCTTAACGCTTAACGCTTAATTCGCGTTAGGGATAGCAGTGGAAATCCTTTTGTAGTTGATAATAGTTATCTAAACAAAACAAAAGATTGTAACGGATAGCCCGACCGAGCGGTATCCTATTATTCTAATTATTTAAGGATGTTCTAAGCGAGGTAATGCCTAAATTGTTTATATTTAATTATTATTTTTTGTAAATATTTTGAATGGAAATAACGATATAAGAAAAATAATTAGTGATACAATTACACCTTTTCTACTATGCTCAACAGATGCTTTATCTAAAAATAAATCATTTTTGTCTGAATAATATAATTTATAGCTATCGCCAATGTTTAGGTTAAAACATTTTTTTCCTAGTATTTTGGTGTTATATTTTTTCTTATGATATACAAAATCTAAAGAATTAGCTCCATTTGCTCCACAATTTTTATCATTAATAGTAATATCTTTTTCATTGTTTTGTATAATAATTTCTTTATCTCTGTTGTATTCTAAATTTAAATATCCAGAAAAAGCACTAAGAATTAGGATTAAGAAAAATTGATTCTTTAAAAAATATTTATTCATATTAAATAATTGTTGCTAAATATATTTAAAATGTACAAAAAAAGCCCAACAGAAGTTGAGCTTTTAAATATAGATGAAAGGGTAATAATTTACTCGCCTAAATATGAAACTGTCTTAGAATTTCCTTCTACAGTAACTTTAGTCAAGTTATATTTTGCTAAATTTTTCATTGATTTATCCCATTTTTTACCGCTTAATGCAGCTTGAGATTTTAATTCATTCAAATCAATGTTTTCGTTAACTTTTAAAATTTCAATAATTTGTGTTTCTTCTTCTGTCAATTCGTAAGCTGGTGCAGCTTTTTCTGGACGCATTTGAGGGAAGAATAAAACTTCTTGAATAGATGGATTATTTGTTAAGAACATAATCAAACGGTCCATACCAATTCCTAAACCACCTGTTGGAGGCATTCCGAATTCTAATGCACGTAAGAAATCTTCGTCAATAAATTCTCCTGCTTCGTCATCACCTTTTGCAGATAATTTTAATTGTTCTTCGAAACGCTCGCGTTGATCGATTGGATCATTTAATTCTGAATACGAGTTTGCGATTTCTTTTCCACAAACCATTAATTCGAAACGCTCAGTTAATTCTGGATTATCACGGTGTTGCTTTGTCAATGGAGACATTTCTTTTGGATAATCAGTAATAAAAGTTGGTTGAATGTAATTTCCTTCACATTTTTCACCAAAAATTTCATCAATTAATTTTCCTTTACCCATTGTGTCATCAACCTCGATTCCCATTCCTTTCGCTGCATCAAATAATTCAGCTTCAGATTTACCATCGATATCAAATCCTGTGAAATCAATAATTGCTTGACGCATTGTTACACGTTTGTAAGGCGCTTTGAAATCAATTTTATGCTCTCCAAAAGTTGCTTCAGAAGTTCCGTTAACAGCGATCGCACAATGCTCTAATAGTTGCTCTGTGAAATCCATCATCCAGTTGTAATCTTTATAAGCAACGTAAATTTCCATTGCTGTAAATTCTGGATTGTGCGTACGGTCCATTCCTTCGTTACGGAAGTTTTTAGAAAACTCGTAAACTCCGTCGAAACCACCAACGATTAATCTTTTTAAGTATAATTCGTTCGCGATTCTTAAATATAATGGAATATCTAATGCGTTATGATGCGTAATAAACGGACGAGCTGCTGCTCCTCCAGGAATTGATTGTAAAACTGGAGTTTCTACTTCCATGTATCCACGATCATTGAAGAAATTACGCATTGCGTTGAATAAACGTGTACGTTTTAAGAAAATTTCTTTGACTTGAGGATTAACAACTAAATCTACATAACGCATACGGTAACGTAATTCTGGATCTGTAAAAGCATCAAAAACATTTCCTTCGTCGTCAGTTTTTACAATTGGTAATGGACGTAAAGTTTTTGATAACAATGTTAATTTTGTTACGTGAACTGAGATTTCACCAACTTTAGTTTTGAATTCGTATCCTTCAATTCCAATAAAATCTCCGATATCCATCAATTTTTTGAAAATTGTATTGTACTCAATTCCTTCTTCTGATGAAGAGATATCATCTCTTGAAACATAAACCTGAATACGTCCTTCGCTATCTTGCAATTCTGCGAAAGAAGCTTTTCCCATTACACGAACACTCATCAATCGTCCGGCAAGTTTGACAACCTTTCCTTCTTCGTACTTTTCCTTTATTTCTTTCGAATTAGAAGTTACCACGAATTCTTCGGCAGGGTAAGGCTCAACGCCTAAGTCTCTTAATTGTTGTAGTTTTTCTCTACGAATAATTTCTTGTTCAGACAATTGCATAGTGAATATAATTTATATAAAATGAAAGCAAAATTATGAAAAATAATCTTGATAAACGAAGTATTTATGATTTAAAATAGTAAGAAATATCAGTATTGATGCGAGTTTTAGTCTACTAGCTCAAAACGACGCTCTAATGTATAATCTGTATCTTGAAATTTTACTTTTTTGGTTTCGATACTATAAGAAATCCAACCATTATCTTTGATACGAGAAGTTGTTTTTACATAATATTTGATATCGTCTTTCAATCTATTTTCAGATGGTTGTTCAGTCCCTAATTTTGTTGCTAATTCTTTTAGATAAGTATACCAAGAATTTGCTAACCATTCTTTGTCCGCTTCTTGAAAGCTCGACATGATGTAATTTGTTTGAGAAATTCCGATTTCGTTTAACTTCAATTCTGTTGAGGCAGGAGTAGGGGAAGTACTAAACAAATTATCCATATATGATTGATAAACAAAAGGTTCGCTTTCTAACGTAAAGTTACTTTTTCCGTAGAAATGATGAAATTGACGAATATCTTTATCAAATAATTTGATAATATTTTCTTCTGTAGAATATTGTTGTAAATTCTTTTTGATGATTGCTATTGCAGAAGGATTATCTAAGTATTTATTCTCTAGATCTTCCGAAGATAAAACCAATTGTTTGATTGTTTTATCTAGATTAGTATATTCTAAAAAACGTCCGTCTTGGTCAATTTTAAAGGAAATAGATACATTATTTACTAAAGAAAATGGATTGTTTAAATATGATTTCGAATTGAATTGTACATTTCTGAAATTCCATTTTACAATTGTTTCATTTTGATAAATATTCTCAACTTGTACAATAATGTTATAACTATATTGTTCTTGATGAGCAATCGTATCATCTTCCAATTTTACCTCGCTTGTCGTAACATTATACCTTTTCTCATCACCAATATTCCAATACGTTTTCGGAAAAATAATAGTAGGTTCTACTGGTTTTTCAAAAATCGAATCATTTTTTATTGGCGAAATACTATCTTGAACAGGATTCTGAGCGAAGATTTTTATCGAAAAAAATAGAAAAAGGAAATAATATGTAAACTTAACTTTCATTTAAATGCGATCAATCTAAGTCAAAAATAAACCAAATTATTCTAAAACAGACTTTAAATTCCTAAAAAATAAAGGTTTAATCATTTAATAATTTAATACTTAAATGATTAACAGTTTTTTTAGCACCGATATTTAAACTGAATAAATACTCCGATTTCAATAAGATAGAATTTAAGTCATATGTGTTTTCATATTTCACTTTTAATTCTACTGTTTCCGAATATTTTTTAATTTCTTTTTTTACTTGTTCTTGGGATAAATTCAATTTGGCATCATTCAACATATAATACGCCATTTCTTCCCACAATTTTTCAAAATCATCTTTACTCAAATTTTGGTCAGATACAATCGTATAGGTTCCTTTATCTTTGTTGATGTCTTTTAAATAAGTATTTGTTGTTGAGGATATTGGAAAGCCAAAGATGTTCTCTTGAACAGATTTTCCTTCATAGTTTTCTCCTAAACGAAAATATTGACCATTGAAATAATTAAAAACATGTACTTCTTGTTCAAAAACATATGGAACATATGTTTTTGATTTTACCATTTCTTCAATGTGTGCAATATTTGCTTTGTAATCATCTGACTTTTTACGCTGTTTACCAAGTTTATCTGTTATTTTCAACAACTTTGCCTCAACCTGTGGTATATTTAGTAATTCTAAAAATTCTCCAGAAGGATTTGTTGTAAATTGATATTCTATTCCTTCAGAATTATTGATAAAATCGCGGTAAAATTCATCTGGATCATTTGATTGATTTTTACCATTTATAAATAAATATTTATTAGCAAAATCGTTTTGATCAGTCAATTCAACAGACTTACTCGATTGATTGATAACTTTTGACACAGTGTCATTTACAGAAATCGAAAAATTACGATCTGTAAATGAATAGTTATATACTTTATTTAACTCTAAATTTGGTTTTACCTGAACAGATTTTTCTTCAAAATTTACCTGCGCAAAAATAGCAGGAGAATATAGTAAAATCAAGGTAAATAGACTTGTTTTCATTCTCTTCAATAGTTGTACAAATATAGAATGATTATTGAATATCCACGTTATTTATTGCACGAATCATTGTATCGACAGGCTTAGTTTCTGAAATTTCTTTTTCCATCAAAGTTCCACCTATTTCTTTCAGTTTTTTCACCTGAGGAATAAAGCGGTTTTCAAGAGATCCGACAGCTTTATTGTAACTCTGCGTTGCTTGATTTAGATTATGTCCAACGGTAGCCAAATGTTGGATTAAAACATTAACACGGTTGTATAATTCGATTCCAGCATCGCGCATTTGATATATATTTTCAGCAACATTTAATTGTTGCCAGCTAAACGCAATCGTGCGAAGCATTGTAATCAAAGTAGTTGGTGTTGCAATAATTATTCTATTGTTTAATGCATCTTCTATCAAAGTTCGCTCCAATTCTAATGCTGCACCAAAAGAACTTTCAATTTGTAGGTACATTACCACATAATCGGGTGCTTCTGCGTATTGATTCCAATAAGCTTTAGAACTCAAATTTTTCAAATGTTCGCGTACTGCTTTTGCGTGTAATTGTAAATGTTGTTTTCTCAAATTTTCATCTTCCGTTTCGAAAGCCAGCATATATTGGTTTAAAGGAACTTTTGAATCGACAATTACTTTTCTATTTCCTGGAAGATTAACAATTAAATCTGGGCGAAGTAAACCATTTTCGGATTGAACAGAAGTCTGTTCTTCAAAATCGCAGAAGGATGACATTCCGGCAAACTCAACCACACGACGTAAACCAATTTCACCATATTTTCCTCTTGTATGCGAAGTTTTAAGTGCAGAAACTAAGGTATTGGTTTCTTTTTGTAATTTATCAGTTGTGCCGCGCATCGCATCTAAGAAAACTTTGATTTCTGAATAAGCACCTTCACGAGCTTTTTCGATTTCAGAAATTTTTCCATCAAATTTGTTTAAACTTTCATTTAAAGGTTTGATCAAAGAATCTATCGCTTGTTGACGTTTTTCCAAATCATTCTTCGAATCAGAAAAATGTTTGTCTAATGTTGTCTTTGCTAAATCAAGAAATTGTTCATTATTGCTTCTCAAAACTTGAGCAGAAAGTGCTTCAAACTGTTCTTTTAATCGTTCGTTTGTTTCGAGCATGAACGATTTTTGTTCCTCAACTGCTTTTATTGCTTCTTGATGACGAACGGACAATTCCGTATTTTTTTCGCGTTCTTTTTGCCATTGATCCAAATTGAAATTTGCATCATCTTTAATCTCCAAAAATTCATTTTTTAATGAATCATATTGTTTCTGAAGTTCTTGGTGTTTTATTTCATTTCCAATTATGGCTGAATTTGCTTTCGATTTAGCATATAAAAAACTAATAACAGCTCCGATGATAAAAAAAAGGATGGCTGTCAAGATAATTGCGCTGTTCATTTTATAGAAATTTAAACAAAGGAACGATTTTATACGACATAAGATGTCGTTGTTTAATTTTATTTAACTTAAAAAGACTTTCTAATTATAAAATAAGAAGCCTCCCGTTGCAAAACGAGAAGCTTCCTTTTGGGTATCGAGAAGCTTCTTGTTAGCTGATAAGAAGCTTCTTGTTTTTAATTATGTTATTTTATAGAATCTTGCGATTCGTTTCTTAGATTATCTTTCGTTTCGAAGATTGAGTTTTTGATGATTTGCGAACTATCATTCAGAATGGGTAGAATTTGACTTTTGTCTTTCGTTTCTTTAAATCCTAATTCTAAAATTGGGTCGATGTAATATAAAATACTCGATGTTAAAAGTAATGAAATAATCAATCCTAAAGCGGCTCCACCAAATCGATTAATAATTCCTAAACCAACAGCTTCGACGGTTTTTTGTGTTAAACTTGATGCTAATTTTATTGTAAAAAAAGCAATTGCAAAGGTGATAATTAAAGCAACCAATGAAGTTAAACTATCTGCAAAAATGTTGTAAGCATCGACATAAACTTCTATAATTTGATAGAATTTGAAACTTAACCAAATTGCTACAAAAAATCCGACTAAACCGATTAATTGAGAAATAAAACCTTTAAAAAAACCATTGATAAAACCAAAAGCTAATGCAATTAAAATCAGAATATCAAGTTGATTAAAATCTGTCATTAAGCATTTTGTAATTGGTGCTTTTCAGCTATTTTTTTCAACGTTCCGATTAAAATATCTATTTCTTCTTTTGTAGTTTCATAAGAGAAAGAAACGCGTAAAGGTGTCATTTGATCAATTTCTTGTTCAGAATACAATGTTTGCATAACCAATGAAACTTTTGCTGCACCTGAACTGCAAGCACTTCCTTGAGAAACTGCAATACCAGCTAATTCTAATTCGAAACCAATAAGGGCATCGTGAAAAGGTAATTTGATACTTAATAAGGCATACAAACTCTTGTCTAAATCTCCTGAAAGTCCATTAAATGCAACACCTGGAATAGCTTCTTTTAATTGATCAATTGTGTATTGTTTGATTTCTTTGATGTGATTTACGTGAGCTTCTAACTCATCTAAAGCTAAATCTAATGATTTTGAAAGACCTACAATTCCGTATACATTTTCAGTTCCAGAACGTAAACCTCTTTCTTGTCCACCACCAGCAATTAATGGTTTGATATGTGATGCTTTTTTTGCATATAAAAAACCTGCACCTTTTGGACCGTGAATTTTATGAGCTGAACAAGAAGCAAAATCCATTCCTAAATCTTGAAAATCTAATTCATAATGACCTACTGTTTGCACAGTATCTGTATGAAATAATGCATTATTTTCTTGACAAATTTGAGAAATGTATTTAACATCAGTTAAATTTCCAATTTCGTTGTTCGCATGCATCAAAGAAACCAATGTTTTTTTAGATTGATCTTTTAATAATTCTTCTAATTGAGAATAATTGATGTTACCATCTTTTAAAATACTCAATCTAATCACTTCAACTTGTCCTCTGTGTTCTAAATCTTTTACACTCTCTTGTACGCATTTGTGTTCCATATCAGTTGTAATGATACGTGTTACGTTAAGATCATTTACGCAAGAACGAATAATTGTATTGTTAGATTCTGTTCCACAAGAAGTGAAATAAATTTCGGCAGGTGAAACGTTTAATCGTTGAGCAATATTTTTTCTCGACATCTCAATCAACGCCTTGGCTTCTCTACCAAATACGTGTGTAGAAGATGGATTACCAAAAACATTTTTCATCACATTAGCCATTTCGTCAACTACTTCTGGACGAATTGCTGTTGTAGCTGCATTGTCTAAATATACTCTTTGCATTATCGATTATTTTACTGTATTGTTGTTTACTTATTAGGGTTTTGAACAACAAATTTAAGTAAAATGAAACGATTTAAAAAAGTAAATCGTTATTTAAAACGCATTAAATCTGAAGATACAAATCGCCACTCAGGAGTTAAGATAACACCTTCTTTGGCAATATACCAAGGAGAAATTAAATCGTTGCTCGGATTTGTTAAGATTTGGATATCTTGACTTGGATAATATCCTTGTGCTAAAATGTAGATTTTATTCCCCATCTCATCTTGTGCAAGATCCATTACAATAACTGCGTGATTTTTTATACTTCCCTTTTGAAAAAAAACATCTCCAATTTGTAAGTCTTTGAATTGAATAGGTTTTAAAAGTTCTGAAATTGTGATAGAATTTGTGTTTTCAAGATAATATTGTAAATAATCGATGTATTTTGAATACGAATTATCTCCTTTCACATATTTTGTATACGGAATTGGATTGGTTGAAATTTTAGCCAATTTATCCATTTCATTGTATTTTTTAGAACGATAAAAGTACTCTAAACGCAAACTCATAATCGCATTTGCATTAAACTGAACATTTTTTTTGGGTTGTTCTAAGTCTAAGACACCAACATAAATATTAGGATTTGGTTTTCTTTGACCATCAAATGTATAAACAGGTGTATTGTGATTTTTAAGCGAAATATTATTTAACCATTTTCCAAAATCACTATAATTTTGATTACGTTTATAATTTGGCGGAGTATCAAATTTTTTAAAAATCTTTAATTCACGGGAATGAATAAGACTATATTCCTCATTTTCTATCAATTCATTATTAGAAGAAGATTTTAGAATATGAGTATTACAAGAAGATAAAAGAGTAAATAATATTAAAAATGTAAAACTTAAAAATTTCATTAAAATTAAAAAAAAAACGTGCTATTCTTTGGTTAAGAGTTGAATTTGATCTCTCAACTCAGCTGCTTTTATAAAATCTAAATTTTTTGCAGCTTTTTCCATTTCTTTCTGCAATTTTTGTACCAATTTTTCTTTATCCTCGGTTGAATAATTTTCGTTTATTTCTGCAGCTTGTTGTACCAAATGTTTTTGTTCATATGGATTTTCTTCAAAATCAGCCGCAGCAAGACTTAGTTTTGTGATTTTTTTGTTTAAAGCTTGTGGAACTTTATTGTGATCTTTGTTGTATTGCATTTGTATTTCACGACGACGATTGGTTTCATCAATTGTTAGTTGCATACTATCTGTAATTCGATCTGCATACATAATTGCAAGACCATTTATATTTCTTGCTGCGCGCCCAACAGTTTGCGTTAACGAACGATGACTTCTTAAGAAACCTTCTTTATCAGCATCTAAAATAGCAACCAATGATACTTCTGGTAAATCTAAACCTTCTCTCAAAAGATTGACCCCAACCAAAACATCGAATAAACCAGCACGCAAATCAGCCATAATTTGTACACGTTCTAAGGTATCAACATCTGAATGAATGTAACGACAACGAACACCATATTTTGTGAGGTATTTTGTTAATTCTTCTGCCATTCGTTTTGTTAAAGTTGTAACCAAAACACGTTCATCTAACTCAACACGTTTATTAATTTCTTCCATCAAATCATCCACTTGATTTTGAGTTGGACGAATTTCGATAATTGGATCTAATAAACCTGTTGGACGAATGACTTGCTCTACAACAATTCCTTCCGATTTTTCTAATTCATAATTCGCAGGAGTAGCCGAAACATAAATCACTTGATTTTGTAAGGCTTCAAATTCTTCAAATTTTAATGGACGATTGTCCATTGCAGCAGGAAGTCGGAAACCATATTCCACTAAATTTTCTTTACGTGAGCGGTCGCCACCATACATGGCATGAACTTGAGAAACCGTAACGTGCGATTCGTCAATCACCATCAAATAATCTTCTGGGAAATAATCTAATAAACAGAACGGGCGAGTGCCTGGATCTCGACCATCTAAATATCTCGAATAATTTTCGATTCCAGAACAGTAACCTAATTCTTTAATCATTTCCAAATCAAACTCGGTACGTTCTTGCAAACGTTTTGCTTCAAGATGTTTTCCGATTTCGTGATAATATTCAACTTGTTTTCCTAAATCGATCTGAATATCAGCAATTGCACCATTTAAGGTATCTTTTGAAGTCACAAAAAGATTAGCAGGATAAATGTTTATTTTATCTAATTTGGAAGAAGTTTTACCTGTTTCAACATTAAAAACGGAGATTTCTTCGATTTCATCTCCAAAGAAATTAATTCTGATTCCATCATCTGCATAAGCAGGGAAAATATCTAAAGTATCACCTTTTATTCTGAAATTTCCACGTTGAAAAAAACCTTCTGTTCTCGAATATAATGCTTGAACTAATTTATGTAAAAAAGCAGTTCTCGAAATGATTTGCCCTGTTTCAATCTGAATCACATTTTTATGAAATTCTGATGGATTTCCAATTCCGTATAAACACGAAACAGAAGCCACAACCAAAATATCACGACGTCCAGAAAGTAGGGAAGAAGTAGTACTTAATCGTAACTTTTCGATTTCTTCATTGATTGATAAATCTTTCTCGATATATGTTCCAGATGAAGGAATATATGCCTCGGGTTGATAATAATCGTAGTAAGAAACAAAATATTCGACTGCATTGTTTGGAAAAAATTCTTTGAATTCCATATATAATTGCGCAGCTAACGTTTTGTTATGTGCCAATACCAGCGTAGGACGCTGTATATCTTGCACAACATTCGCAATTGTAAATGTTTTACCAGAACCCGTAACACCTAAAAGTGTTTGATAACGATCATCGTTTAGAATACCTTTTGATAATTCTTCGATAGCTTTTGGTTGATCACCAGTTGGTTTGAATTCAGAATTTAATTGAAACTGCATTCTACAAATTTACAAATTATTCAGATAAAAATGATTGTTGGGAAATATGGTTTTAAAAGAAGATATTGAAAAAAAAATAAAAAGGCGACTATTAGTCACCTTTTCATCAAAACCACAAAAAAATGAGAAAACTGTTTACTTAGTAAACAAACTTCCTTCCATTATTACAAGCTATTGCCCGCTATAACCATTGCAAATATAGGTCTGTTTTCTGTGCGTGCACAATATTTTGTAATACTTTGTTTTATTGGTGTCGATAAAAGATATTTATAATAGTGTTAAAACGTCTGATTACAACGTTTTCGTAAAAATGATTACAACTAATAGTGTCAGTTTTACACTAGCGAATTTTCGCTAAATTCCATAATTTATCTAATTCGGAAAGGGTTAAATCAGCTATGTTTTGACCATTTTCTTTGGTGATTTCTTCTAGTTTTTGAAATCGTGAAATAAATTTTTTGTTAGATCGTTCTAAAGCATCTTCAGAATTGATACCATTAAATCGACCATAATTAATCAAAGAAAATAAAATATCACCAAATTCCATTTCTTTATCGATAGGATTTTGTTCTGTTTTAAATTCATTAATTTCTTCTATGATTTTATCAAAAACTTGATCAGAATTTTCAAATTCAAATCCAACACCTTTTACTTTATCTTGAATTCGGTATGCTTTTACCATTGCAGGGAGAGAAGTAGGAACACCAGAAAGAACAGATTTGTTGCCTTCTTTCAGTTTGATTTGTTCCCAATTTTGTAGAACTTTTTCTTCTGTATTTGCTTCTACATTTCCATAAATATGTGGATGACGATGAATTAATTTATCACAAATACTATTTAAAACATCAGCAACATCGAAGTTGTTTTGTTCTGATGCAATTTTAGAATAAAAAACTAGGTGAAGAAAAACATCACCTAGTTCTTTTTTTATTTCATCCGAATCTTTTTCGATGATGGCATCCGAAAGTTCATAAATTTCTTCGATAGATAACGTACGCAACGTTTCCATTGTTTGTTTACGATCCCACGGACATTTTTCACGTAATTCATCCATTATATCTAACAATCTTTCGAAAGCTTGTAATTGATCTTTACGTGTATTCATCTCTTAATTATTCAGCGTCTTTATCTTTTTTTGCTGTTGTTTTTTTAGCAGCAGTTTTCTTAGCTGGTTTTTCTTCAGCGTCTTTTTTGTCAGCAGCCTTTTTAGCAGGTGCTTTCTTTTTTGGTTTTTCTTCAACAGCAACTTCTTCTTTAGCTTCTTCTACTACTTCAGCAACAGGAGCTTCTTGTGCTTGTTGAGCAGCCATTGCAGCTTCTACAGCAGCTAAGTCGATGTTTAATAATCCGTTTTTGTGTAAGATATTATACCATTGGAATAATTTTTTCAAATCAGAATCGTACACTCTTGAATCGTCATATTCTGGTAAAACTTCTTCCATATATTTACGCAATTCTGCTCCAGAAGATTTGTGATCGATCGTTTCTCCTCCGTTTTCTTTTTTGTAAATTCTGAAGAAAACTTCAGCTAAAGGATACTCTTGTGATACACCGTAAATCGCTACATTATCTAATAAACTAACATTGTAGTTAGATGCGATAGAGATTTTTTTACCTTTTTCTAAATCTTCAACAACGAATCCTCCTCTTGTTTGAGAAATTAAACGGTATAATCCTGGTTTTCCTGAAATTGCGATAACTCTTGATAAATCCATATTCTATTATGTTTAAGGGTCTATGAAGGGAATTTCATTTTGTAACTCGTGTTTACTTTCCCTTTTGTTATATTTTTTAATTTATTACTTATTAGTTTCTTTTTAAAGCTCGAAATATAGTCAATAAAAAGCTTTCCTTCCAAATGATCGTATTCGTGTTGAATAACTCGAGCGCGAATATCCGAAAAAGTTTCGGTATGTTTCACCCAATTTTCATCAAAATATTCTAAAGTTACCGATTCTGGACGTGTTACATCTTCGTGAATGTGAGGAATACTCAAACATCCTTCTGTAAAAGCCCATTCGTCACCTTCGGAACTACTGATTTTTTTTGGATTGATAAAAACACGTTTGAAATCTTTCAATTCGTCTTTTACATCTTCATAATCTTCATCTTCTTCGAAAGGCGAGCAATCAACAATAAATAAACGTATATCTTTTCCGATCTGTGGCGCTGCAATACCAACTCCGTTAGAGTCGTACATGGTATCGAACATATTCTCGATCAGCTCATTCAAATTTTTATAATCTTGATCTATTTCGTGTGAAACTTTACGCAAGACAGGATCTCCGTAAGCTACAACTGGTAATACCATTTTCTGATCTTTTTTTATTAATTTAACGGCAAAGATACAATTTGTTATAGTTTATGTGATAAAAATGATTGTAAAATTATTACAGCGCTCACTTTATCTACCATTCCTTTTTCTTGACGTTTTTTCTTTTTCATTCCACCTGCAAACATTGCTTGTGAAGCCATCTTAGAGGTAAACATCTCATTTTCACGATGAATTTTAATCAACGGAAATTCTTCAGAAAATTTTTTCAAAAAAGGTTGAATTTGATTTTCGATCTCATTTAATTCACCTGAAAAACGAACAGATAATCCAACGACAAGATCAGAAACGTTTTCTTTTTCTATATATTGTTTCAAGAAATCCATCAATTTTGAGGTTTCAATTGTATCCAATGGCGAAGCTATAATTTGTAATTCATCTGTTACGGCAACGCCTGTTCTTTTCCCTCCGTAATCTAATGCTAATATTCTTGACATTTGGCAAATTTAAAAAAACGATTGAATAATAAATAATCTCTATGAAATCCCTTGATTATAATTTTTATATTTGTGGCTATTATTAATAAAGATGGAGAATTTAAAACAAATCATAGAAAAAGCTTGGGACAATAGAGAATTGTTACAAGAAGATGCAACACAAGCTGCAATTCGTGAAGTAATTGAATTAATTGATAATGGACAATTACGTTGCGCAGAACCAGTTGGTGATGATTGGCAAGTTAACGAATGGGTGAAAAAAGCAGTTGTAATGTATTTCCCAATTCAGAAAATGGAAACTTTAGAAGCTGGAATTTTTGAATACCATGATAAAATGGAATTGAAACGTAACTACGCTGAAAAAGGTATTCGTGTTGTGCCAAATGCTGTTGCTCGTTATGGTGCGTATATTTCTTCGGGAGTTATTTTAATGCCTTCTTATGTAAATATTGGTGCATATGTAGACGAAGGAACAATGGTGGATACTTGGGCAACAGTTGGATCTTGTGCTCAAATTGGTAAAAACGTTCACTTATCTGGTGGTGTTGGTATTGGTGGAGTTTTAGAGCCATTACAAGCTGCTCCAGTTATTATCGAAGATAATGCGTTTATCGGTTCTCGTTGTATTGTTGTAGAAGGAGTTCGTGTAGGGAAAGAAGCAGTTTTAGGGGCAAATGTTGTGTTAACAGCCTCTACTAAAATTATTGATGTAACAGGTGACGAACCAATAGAGATTAAAGGTTATGTTCCTGCTCGTTCTGTTGTAATTCCAGGTTCTTACACGAAAAAATTTGCTGCAGGTGAATACCAAGTTCCTTGTGCATTAATCATCGGAACTCGTAAAGAGTCTACAGACAAAAAGACTTCATTAAATGATGCTTTACGTGAGCACAATGTAGCGGTGTAATTTGTAGATGATTTTATATAATACAATCCTCATCAGTTTTGATGGGGATTTTTTTATTTTGAATCGAAGATAATTTAGTAGCTTTGCTATGTAACTACAGATTTTATGAAAATTTTGATTATCCAACACAAAATGATTGGCGATGTATTAATCACTTCATTGTTGTGCGAAAATATCAAAAAAGCTTATCCTAATGCAGTTGTTGATTATTTAGTTAATAGTAATACGCTACCAGTTTTAGAAAACAACCCTTACATCGATCATATAATTGTTTTTGATGAGAAAGATAATAGAGGTTTATCAAATTTGATTAAGTTCTCTAAACAAGTTAATCAGAATAAATATGATGTTGTAATTGATGCTTATTCTAAATTGCAAAGTTGGGTAGATGTCTTTATTAACAAGGCTCCTAAAAAGATTTCTTATAAAAAAATAGGAAGAACTTTTTTGTATACTGATAATATAACAAAGCATAACGAACCAAATTCGTATTTAGGTTTGGCTATTGAACATCGTTTAGCTTTGTTAAAACCACTTGGGATTGAAAAGCCTTTAGTAACTGAACCAAAACTATATTTGAAAGAAGAAGAAGTCGATACTGCAAAAAAAATGTTCAAAGAACATAACGTAGATTCTACTCGAAAAACAGTTATGATTAGTTTATTAGGGTCAGATCCTTCCAAAACTTATCCGTTGGATAAAATGGCAAAAATGGTTGATTTTATTGGACAAAATTATAATATAAATATTTTGTTTAACTATTTTCCAAAACAAATAAAACAAGCCCAAGAAGTCTATAATCAGTTATCTGAAGAAACACAATCAAAAGTTTATTTTGAGTTATTAGGTGATGATTTGCGCGAATTTATTGCCATTACAAATGAATGTGATTTGATTATTGGAAACGATGGAGGAGCGATAAATATGACAAAAGCAGTCGGAAAAAAATCATTTATTATTTTTTCGCCTTGGATAGATAAAAATGTTTGGGCAACTTTTGAGGATGGAATCAGTCATACCAGTGTACATTTAAAAGACTATTTTCCTGAAAAATTTAATAGTTTAAATAATCGTCAAATAAAAAAACGAGTTGATGAGTTTTATTCATTCTTTGATTTTGAATTATTTAAAGATAAATTATCAGAATTCCTTGATAAGAATCAGCTTCAACGACAATTTAATTTTAATAAAAGCGTTAAAATAGAAATCCAAAAAGATTATTCTATAGAAACAATGTCTACTAGTATTACAGCTTTACTGATTACTTACAACGAAGAAAAAAACATCCTGCGTTATCTGAATGATGTTAGTTTTGCTGATGAAATAATTATTGTAGATTCTTATAGTACAGATAAAACGGAAGAAATAGCTTTACAGAATCCAAAAGTAAAATTTGTAAAGCGGGAGTTTGATAATTTTACTAACCAACGCAATTATTCAATTTCATTAGCTAGTAATGAATGGATTACTTTTTTTGACGCAGATGAAGGAATTTCATCAGAATTGAAAAAAGAAATTGTTACAGCAATTCATAATCAACCCAAATTTGATGCTTTTTATGTGTACAGAAAATTTTTCTTCAAGAATAAACTGATCAAGTATTCTGGGATGCAAAATGATAGAGCTATTCGAATTTTTAGAAAATCAAAATCGCAATATCGATCAGATCGTATGGTTCATGAAATTGTAGATTGTAAAGGGCAGGTTGGTTATTTGAAAAATAAATTAGATCATTATACATATGATAACGAACAAGAATATTTAGAAAAATTAAATAGTTATTCTGTTTTACGAGCAAAAGAATTGAAATTAAAAGGTTTGGAGCCTAATTTATTTCACTACAAAATAAAACCTGCTTATCGTTTTTTTAACTATTTCGTAATGAGATTAGGTTTTTTAGATGGGATTTCAGGATATAAAATTGCAAAACTACATGCAATATCAGTTGCGAATCGATACAAATATTTAGATGAGATTTATAGAAATGAAAAGCTATAAATAAAGGTTGAATAAAGAAGTTGAAGATTTTATTATACATTTGTCATAGATTATAAAACAATACAATGAAAGCATATGTTTTTCCAGGACAAGGTGCTCAATTCTCGGGAATGGGTAAAGACTTGTACGAAAATTCTGAAGTAGCAAAAGAGTTATTTGACAAAGCAAACGAAATATTAGGTTTTGATATAAAATCAATCATGTTTGAAGGGTCTGCAGAAGATCTTAAACAAACAAAAGTTACGCAGCCTGCAGTTTTTTTACATTCTGTTATTTTAGCGAAAACTTTAACTGATTTTAAACCAGAAATGGTTGCAGGTCATTCTTTGGGTGAAATTTCAGCTTTAGTAGCGAATGAAACATTAGATTTCGAATCTGGATTAAAATTAGTATACAAACGCGCTTTAGCAATGCAAGCAGCTTGTGAAGCTAATCCATCTACAATGGCAGCTATTTTAGGATTAGAAGACAAAATTGTTGAAGATGCTTGTGCTGAAATTGAAGGTGTTGTAGTTGCGGCTAATTATAATTGTCCAGGTCAATTAGTAATTTCTGGAGAAATTGAAGCTGTAAATTTAGCATGCGAAAAATTAAAAGAGTTAGGAGCAAAACGTGCATTGGTTCTTCCTGTAGGTGGAGCTTTTCATTCACCTTTGATGAAACCAGCTGAAGAAGAATTAGCAAAAGCAATTGAAGAAACTATTTTTAATACACCTATTTGTCCAGTTTATCAAAATGTAACAACTACAGCTGTTACAGATCCTGCAGAAATCAAGAAAAATTTAATAGCTCAGTTAACTGCTCCTGTAAAATGGACGCAATCTGTTCAAAATATGATTGCTGATGGTGCAACTGAATTTATTGAAGTTGGACCAGGAAACACATTACAAGGTTTGGTGAAAAAAATTAATAGAGAAGTTACAACTTCGTCTGCGCAAATCTAATTTAGATGAAAACATACCGTTCCAATGGAAAATTATTCCTTATCGGGGAATATATTGTAATTGATGGAGCGAAAGCATTTGCATTGCCCACTAAATATGGGCAATGTTTGTTTGTGGAAGATTCGTCAAAAGAATCAAATCGTATTCGTTGGAAAGCCACCAAATATGATGATTCAATATGGTTTGAAGTTGAACTTAGTTTAGATGATTTAGAAATTATTTCTTCAACAAATAATAAATTAAGCCAATCTTTACAAACGATTTTAATAAAAGCTAAAACTCTTAATCCTAATTTTTTTAATTCTAATATAAGTTATCAATGTTTAACGAAGTTAGAATATCCGCAAGAATGGGGGTTGGGAAGTAGTTCTACTTTGATTGATTTGATTAGCCAATGGGTTGGAATAAATCCGTTTGAATTGAATATATTGACATTTAATACAAGTGGATATGATATTGCGTGCGCACATCATGATAAACCAATTTTATTTCAGAATAAACCTGAAATAAAAGTAGATGAACTAGATTTAAATTGGGATTTTAAAGATCAACTTTATTTTATTTATCTCAATCAGAAGCAAGATACGCAGGCTGTTGTTGGAAATCATTATAAAAATAAACCAAAAGATTGGCAGATGGTTAATGAACTTTCTGAGCTAGTTATAAAAGCAACAAAAGTTAATCATTTACCTGATTTAGAATCAATTTTAAATGAATATCAAACTCGATTAGGTAATTTCATGCAAATTCCGCAAACCAAAGATTTATATTTTCCAGATTATAAGGGAATTGTAAAAAGTCTTGGCGCTTGGGGTGGAGATTTTGTTTTAGTTACCTATAGAGATGGAATGCAAGAGTATTTTAAGGAAAAAGGTTATGATATTATTATTCCATTTTCTGAAATGATTAAATAGAAAAGGATATCTGATTGTAGATATCCTTTTTTGTTATTTTTTACCAATAAAGGCTTTCAACTTCTTTTTTCTTTCTTGTTTTGTCTGAAATTTTGTTTGAAATTCTTGTGTTTTATCCCACATAGCTTCAATTACAACTTGTTCAGGTTTATGGATAAGTTTTGCATATTCTCTTCCCATAATTTCAATCATTTCCTTTTGAGGAGTTAGACGAGAAAAGTTTTTCATTCTAGTTTCGAAATTCATTGAATGATGAAAATTCATTCGATTCAAATCAACTAAGTAAAATTCGTATTGATTATCTCCAATTTGCTTAATTAATGTATTTCCTGGCGAATGATCTAAAAATTCAATTCCAGCTTCGTGTAAATCAAACGTAAATTTTGTAAATTGTTTTATAATTTCTTCTCTGTTCTCCCATGTAGGAACTTCTACTAATTCACGATAGGTTAAATTAGCTTCTACTAATTCACAGAAATAGTAACTTTCTTTAAAACTAACTGCCGATTTATTTTCGACAAAAGCAATAGGGTATGGTGTTAAAAAACCTAATTCGATTAACTTTTTTGCGTATTCATATGAGCGTTCAGCTTTAGATTGACGAAAAAAACGATAAACAAATTTATTAACAATATTCGGAATTTTGAAAGACTTGATTGTAACAATTTTACCCGATTTTAAAGTCGTTTTTTTGATGGAGTTTCTTGTTCCCTTAGCTATATAATCTGTAATAGAATTAAAATTATTAATTATTAATTCGATTTCGTTTTGTGTGGTTTGATAATGTTTATTTACGACAATTTTTTGCGTCATTTTACGAAAACTTATAATTCATATAGAAAAAATCTATATTTCATTTTAATCTGTCAAAGATATGTTTATTTTTGCTGAAAAGTGTTCACTATATTATGAATAATTTGAATAAAGTCGCGATTGTTGTACCAATTTATAGAGATTTTTTAGATGAATTGGAGAAAAAATCTTTAGAAAGTATTGTTCGTCATTTTAATAATTATGAGATTATTTTTGTAGCGCCTCAAGGATTATCAACTTCAAGTTATTCTTCTTTTTTTGAAAATATAAATCATTTTCAGATAATAAATTTCAGTGAAGATTGTTTTAAATCAATTGATGCCTATAATCAATTATTGTTAGATGATAAATTTTACGAGGAATTTAACAGATTCGAATTTATATTGATTTGTCAATTAGATGTCTTTGTGTTCAAAAATGATTTGGAAACTTGGTTAGAAAGTGATTTTGATTACGTGGGAGCGCCATGGATTGGAAGTGATCGTAACTTGATTAACCTTACTTTAGATAAAATCAATCACATTTTTCGTAAAATAAAAGGTAAAAAGCCAAAAAATACAGAACGACTATTTAAAGTTGGAAATGGAGGTTTTTCATTGAGAAGAGTAGAAAAGTTTGTGAAAATTGCAAAACAAGAAACAAATCAAATTAATTTATTTTTAAAAGAAAAACCTACATCAGAATACCATATAGAAGATGTTTTTTGGTCTTTATATGTTCCAAAAAAACATAACAATTATAATATTCCAAATTGGAAAGAAGCATTGCATTTTTGTATGGATAGAAAGCCGGAAAAAGCAATGAAATTAAATGGAAATAAATTGCCTATGGCTTGTCATCGATTTAATCAGCCAAAGCCGTATAAGTTTTGGAAAAACTATATTGAATGATATAATCAAAACCTATTGAATGAATGAACCTAAAAAACAAACTACTAAATTATTTTTTTGAATTAAATAAATATGATATCAAAAAAATACCAATTATTATTAATAATTACAACAGATTAACTACACTAAAAAGATTAATTCAAAGTTTAGAAAAAAGAGGCTACGAAAATATTCATATTCTTGATAATAAGTCTTGTTATCCCCCATTGTTAGATTACTATAAAGAAATATCTCCTAGAATAAAAGTCCACTATTTAAACAAAAATTATGGCTATAAAGCATTATGGAAAAGTGGAAAATGGAGAAGTTTTATGTTCTCATATTTTTGTTATACAGATTCTGATTTGGAAATTATAGATGAGTGTTGCGACGATTTTCTTGAAAAATTTTATCAACTTTTAATTAAATATCCAGAAGTTTTTAAAGTTGGTTTTTCTTTAAGTATTAATGATTTACCAGATTATTATTCTAGAAAACAGGAGGTTATTGACTGGGAAAAAAGGTTTTATGAGATTGAAAAAGAACCAAATATTTTTATAGCCCCAATTGATACTACTTTTGCTATTTATAGACCATTTTCTAAAAGAGGAAAACGAAATGGAGAAGACGAAATGTTAAGAATAGGCTTTCCATATCAATGTAAACATTTACCTTGGTACAACGAATGCGCTAATTTGACAGAAGAAGAGAAATATTATCTTCAATCTGTAGAAAAACCAACACATTGGTCAAAAATATCAGATTAAGTTTAATATTTAATTTTCGTATAATACCTTTGCAACTCAATATATTAAATTCAAATTAAAATGTCAGATATAAACGAAATTGTAGCGAAACTAAAACAAGGAGAAACAATGCTTTATCCAACAGATACTATTCTTGGACTAGGTTGTGATGCAAAGAATGAAACTGCAATTGAAAAAATTTATCAGATAAAAAATCGTCCTTCATCAAAATCGTTGATAATTTTGGTTGATTCACCAAAAATGTTGCAAGATATTGTAGAGGTTCCAGAATTAGCGTGGGATTTAATTGATTTAAACGAAAAACCTATTACCATCATTTATGACAATCCAAAAGGTTTACCAGCGTCATTAGTTGCAGAAGATAATACGATTGCAATTCGTATGACTGATGATTTGTTTTGTAAGAAAATTATAGGCAAATTAGGTGGGCCAATTGTATCTACATCTGCCAATTTATCAGGGGAACCATCTCCAAAAGTCTTTTCGGAAGTTAATCCTACTATTTTAGAACGAGTAGACTTTTGTCCAGAAGAAACGAAAACCTTTGTACCTCAATTTACTGCGTCAACAATAATTAAATTAGGTCTAGATAACGAAGTAAAAGTTATTAGAGAGTAGTTTTTTATTTCAAAACTTATACTTTTGCAAAATGAAAATCTTAGAAGCCGTATCAAATCCAATTTTTAAAAATGTAACAGAAGTTGCTGATGAAATTAATCAAGAAACTTATGTTGTTGGTGGATTTGTTCGCGATTATTTATTAAATCGTGGTCAAAAGAAAGACATCGATTTTGTGACAGTAGGAAACGGAATTTTATTAGCCAAAGAGTTAGCTTCAAAATTAGGACATACTTCACAGGTTTCAGTTTTTAAACGTTTTGGAACTGCAATGTTCAAATACAAAGACACAGATCTGGAATTTGTAGGTGCACGTAAAGAAAGTTATTCCGAAGATAGTCGAAAACCTCATGTGGAAGACGGAACGTTAGAAGACGATCAAAAGCGTCGTGATTTTACGATTAATACGTTGGCGATTTCAATGAATAAAGAAAACTTTGGAGAGTTAATTGATCCTTTTAATGGTGTTGAAGATTTGAACAATAAAATCATCAAAACTCCTTTAGAACCTAATGTTACCTATTCTGATGATCCGTTGCGTATGATGCGTGCTATTCGTTTTGCTGCGCAGTTAGGATTCGAAATAGAAAAAAAATCTTTTCAGGCAATAATTGATAATGCTGAACGTATTAATATCGTATCTTTTGAACGTGTAATGGATGAGTTTCAAAAAATTATGATGACGGAAAAACCTTCGGTCGGATTATTGTTATTGGAACAATCAGGATTATTACAACATATTTTACCAGAATTAGTTGCGTTAAAAGGTATAGAAGAGGTTGAAGGTCAGAAACATAAAGATAATTTTTATCATACCTTAGAAGTGGTTGACAATATTTCTGTCAATACTGATAATGTTTGGTTGCGTTGGGCAGCGTTGTTGCATGATATTGGAAAAGCTGTTACAAAACGCTTTGACAAAAATGTAGGTTGGACATTTCATTCACATGAATTTGTAGGATCAAAAATGGTATTAAAATTGTTTAGACGATTAAAATTACCATTAGGACCTCAAGTGAAATATGTCCAAAAATTGGTCATGATGAGTTCTCGACCAATTGCTGTTGTAACAGATGACGCTACAGATTCGGCATTGCGCAGATTATTGTTTGATGCTGGAGAAGATTTTGAAGATTTAATTACGCTTTGTAAAGCAGATATTACAACAAAAAACGAACGTAAACAAAAACGTTTCAAACAAAATTTTGAAGTTGTAGAACAAAAAATAAAAGATGTTGAAGAACGTGATAAAGTGCGTAATTTTCAACCACCAATTACAGGGGAACAAATAATGGAAATATTTGATATTCAACCTGGAAAAGAAATCGGAATTCTTAAAAATGCCATAAAAGAGGCAATTTTAGAAGGAGAAGTAGAAAATAATTATAATTCTGCATTAGAATTTGTAATTAATATGGGAAAAGATTTAAATTTGGAACCGAAAAATATTTAGAAAGTGATATATAAAATTCGTGTATTCCTTGATGCAAAAGAGGATGTTTTTAGAGACATAGAAATTAAAGAGAAGCAAACATTATTCACATTGTACAAAGGTATCATTAGTGCTTTTAGTTTACAAGGTGAGGAGTTGGCATCATTCTATGAAGTAGATGAAGATGGAAACCAAACAAAAGAGATTCCTTTAGAGGATATGTCTGATGACGGAACTGACGAAACAATGGCAGATTTCTACATTAAAGAAGCTTTTGTTAACCAAGGTGATCGTATGGCTTTTGTATATGATTTTATGGAAATGTGGACGTTTGTTGCAGAATTAATTTCTGTAGAAGATAAACCAGCAGTTCTTAATTACCCATTAACTGTTTATCGTTTCGGATCAATGCCTCTTAAAGCACCTAAAAAGGACATGCTTGTTGATTTAGAAGATGAAGATGATATTGATTTTGCAGAAGATGCTGAATTGAATGATTTACAAATCGACGAAGATTTAGACGTAGACGATTTATAAAAACTACAACTAATCAACTTATATATCAAAAAATCTGAATGGCAACATTCAGATTTTTTTTTGTGCTATATATCAATCAATTGATGATTATTTTACTTCCTCAACCAACCATTTTTGCGTAACTTGCATCTACTCATAAAAGATAAACTCTATGAAACAGCTCCTGTTTTTTATACTAATTTTAACCAATTCTATGCTTATGGCTCAATCACCAACGATTGATCAAAAGTGGAAAGAAATTGATCAACAAATGCAAAATGGTCAATTCAAATCAATCCAACCAAAAATTGATGAACTTAAAGCGTTATCAAAAAAGGAAAATAATCAACAAAGTTATCTGAAGGCTTTGTTTTACGAATCAAAAATAAAAGTGGCAACTTCTGATGAAAAAGATGATGTTAATTTTGTATTTGATTTATTTAAGAAAGAATTAGATCAAAAATCGAATGTAAATAATGCCATTACCAATTCATATTTGGCACAATTGTACCAGTTGTATTACGACGAAAATCGTTGGAAAATCAATAGTCGTACAAATGTCGAAAATCAATCAACAACTGATATGAGATTTTGGACAGAGGAAACATTCAAGAAAACGATAAATGATTATTTTTCAAAATCAATTCAACCAAAAAATGAATTAATCAATGCAAAATCGCAAGATTATAAAATGATTTTGAATCTTGCTTCTGATAAGAAAAATGCGCAAGAACAGCTTGATTTAACACCAACATTGTATGATATTTTAGCAAGAAATTATATCAATTATCTGAATCAGAATGATGAAAGAGATAAAGCAAATCAATTGCTTTCTGATTTAGTTGAAATCAATAAACAAAAGAATAATGAAAATGCAGTTTTGTATAATGAATTGATTTTATTAGAGAGTAAACGAAATTCAATTTCAATTCAAGATTTTATTAAACAAAAAGAAACTTTAGCAATAAAATATCCAAAAGCGTGGTATTCATCTTATGTGTACGCAACTTTAGCGACAGATTATTATGGTTTGGAAGAAGAAAAGTTAGCAAACATTAATAAGATTTTTGATATTCAAGAAAAACTTACAAAACAATATCCAAATTCTGATGAAAAAAGAGTGGTAGACAATTTGGTTTCGAAGATAAAATCGCAAGAATTAAATGTTCAAGCAGAGAAATATATCAACGAAAATCAAAATACACCAATTCAATTAATGCATAAAAATTTGAATAAGGTTTATGTAAAAGTCTTTGCTTATAACGAAGGTTTTGACGGAAATGAAAAAATGCAAGTTTTAAATGTTTACAATGAAAATCGAATTACAGAAGCTCAAAATTTTCTGAATAGCTTAAACGTTGTCGATCAATATGCAATAGATGTTAAATCGTTTGATGATTATCAAAATCATTCAACAATTGTAAAATTAAATCCGTTAAAAGTTGGTCGTTATATTGTGTTGTTTTCGAATACTACTGATTTCAAAATTAATACAAAAGATGACATCGACTATTTAGATATCATGGTTTCTAAATTTGCGATTAATTCGTTGAATGATAAATTATCAGTTGTCAATCGCGAAACTGGAAAACCAGAAAGTAATATTTCTGTAGAGTTTTCTAATTTGACAAATTACAATAAAAAGGAAACTAAAATTCTGACTTCTGCTAAAGATGGAATCATTCAAACACCTTCGGGATGGAGAAATTTTCAGTATCGCATAAAAGATGAACATACTATCTATTCGACTTATTATTACGATTACGATAGTTATGATGAGGATGATGAAGATTCTTCGGTTAAAATTTTTACAGATCGTGCGATATATCGTCCTGGACAAACAGTTTATTTCAAAGGAATTTACTTTACAAATAAAGGAAAAGAGCGTCAAGTTTTACCAAAGAGAAAAGTAACATTTTTCTTAGAAGACGTTAATGGAAAAGAGATTAAAGAAATTGAATTAACAACTAACGAATTTGGTTCTGTAAATGGAAATTTTGTTTTACCAAATAATGGATTAACAGGAGATTTCAGAATTTATGTAGAAAATGATGATGTAGATGAACTTGGTTCTCATTCATTCAAGGTTGAAGAATATAAACGTCCAAAATTTAAGGTTGAAATTGAGAAAAATAAAGGCGTTTATAGTTTAAATGATAAGGTAAAAGTAGAAGGAAAAGCGATTGCTTTTTCGGGAGCAACTATCGATAATGCAAAAGTTTCGTACCGCGTTTATCGTCAAGAAATTTTTACGTTTTGGCCTTGGTATCGTTCAATTCCAGTAGGTCGTGGACAACGCGAAGAAATTACGTTTGGAGAAACAACAACAGATGCGGAAGGGAAATTTAACTTTGAGTTTGTAGCAAAGCCAGCTTCGGAGAAAAAGAAAGATGAGGTAAGAACCTACAATTATTTTATCGAAGTTAATGCGACGGATATCAATGGAGAAACGCAATCAGAATCTTCTTCTGTTAAAGTTGGAGATACAAGAATGTCGTTAAATATTGCTATTTCAGAGAAAACGAAAGTAGAAGATTTAAAATCGTTCAAAGTTGAAGTGAAGAATCTGAATGATGAAAAATTAGACGGTAAAGGACATATCGAAATTTATTCATTAAACGCACCAAAAGAAATAGTTCGTCGTCAAAAATTTACAACAGATTACAATTTTTATTCGAAAGAAGAATTCAAAAAAATCTTTCCGAATGAACCTTACGGTGATGAAATGAATCCAAAAACTTGGACAACGAACCAAAAAGTTTTCGAAAGTGATTTTGATACAAAAATTTCAGATGATATTAAATTTAATCAAGCATCAAATTTAGAAGAAGGTTATTATGTTGTAAAAGGTTTTGTGATGGATGGAACGCAAAAAGTTGAGGTAGATAAATTGATTTATGTTTCGAATGAAAAGAAAGCAAATGCAATTAAAACACTTTTAGCTGTTTCGCCTAATAAATCGACTTTCGGACCAAAAGATGTTGCTAAAATTGAATTTAAATCTGGTTCAAAAGATACGTATGTGTATTATGAAGTGGAGGCAAATCAAACAATTATTGAGAAAGGTTTCTTGGATTTGAGTAAAAAATCAGTTGTCGAAATTCCAATCAAAGAAGAATATCGTGGTGGAATTTATCTGAATTATGCGATGACGAAATTCAATGATGTGCAAACAGGAAGTCTTAATTTAGCTGTTCCATTTACCAATAAACAATTAAAAGTTACGGCTGAAGTTTTACGTGATAAATTAACACCAGGAGCAAAAGAAAAATGGCAGTTAAAAATTGAAGGTCCAAACAAAGATAAAGTTTCGGCTGAGGTTTTAGCAAGTATGTATGATGCTTCTTTGGATCAGTTTGCGTCAAATTCGTTAGATTTTAATGTGTATGATTTTACAAATTCAAGAAAAAATAATCCATTTAATCTATATCAATTTTATATAACAAATCAATCTCGACCAATTTATTACCGTACGAATTATGATTTTTATGCGAGAGGATATGCAGGTTTAGATTTTAATTTATTCGATTTCGGATTCAACCAATATCGAATGAATCGAATGATGATGAAATCTGTTGCGCCAGGTGTTAGAATGAAAGAAGTATCAGAAAATGAAATTCAAGTTGAGGTACAAATGGGTGCTGCTGCTGATGTAAGTTTAGAAGGTTCTGTTGTAACCGCTTTAGGAATTACAAGAGATAAAAAATCTTTGGGATATGCTACAGAAAATATTGCAATCCGCGGTGTTGGTTCTGTAGACGCAAACTCTAACGCTCTTTATGTTGTAGATGGAGTTGTTTATGATAAAGCTCCAGAGCTTAATCCTGATGATATTCAATCCGTAAATGTGTTGAAAGGTGAACAAGCGACAGCGTTATATGGCGCAAGAGGTGCTAATGGAGTAGTGGTGATTACAACAAAAAAAGGAACAAATACAGCTTTAGAAAATGTAAAAGCACGTACAAATCTTAATGAAACAGCTTTCTTTTATCCAAACTTAAAAACGGATGCAAAAGGAAATATAATTGTAGAATTTACAACGCCAGAAAGTTTAACAGAATGGAAGTTTATGGCAATTGCACATACGCCAGACCTTAAAACAGGTTATTTAGAACAGAATGTTCGTACGCAAAAAGACTTGATGGTGGTGCCAAATATGCCTCGTTTTTTACGAGAAGGAGATCAAATTTCGGTTTCGTCAAAAATCAACAACTTATCAGATAAGGTATTAAACGGTTCTGCGAAATTGATGTTATTTGATGCGTTTACCAATCAACCAATTGATGCGCTATTTAAGTTAACAAATGCAGTTCAGAATTTCTCTGTAGCAAAAGGAAGTTCAGATCAAGTGACGTGGACAATTGATGTTCCGAAAAATGTACAAGCGGTTGTTTATCGTGTGGTGGCTTCGGCTGGAGATTTTTCTGATGGAGAAGAATCGGCTTTACCAATCTTGACAAATCGTATGATGGTCACAGAAACGTTGCCAATTTATGTAAAAGAAGGTCAAAAGAAATCGTTCCAATTCGATAACATGATCAATAATAAATCAACTTCTTTGGATAATTTCAAATTAACGTTCGAGATGACAACCAATCCAATTTGGTATGCAGTTTTCTCGTTGCCTTATTTACGCGAGTATCCATATGAATGTGCAGAACAAGTATTCTCGCGTTTATATGGAAATATGATTTCGGAAAAAGTGATTAATTCGAACCCAAAAATTAAAGCTGTTTTTGATGATTGGAACAAAAAAGGTGAATTGAAATCGAAATTACAGTTGAACCAAGAATTGAAAAATATCATTTTAGAAGAAACACCTTGGGTAAAAAATGCGGAAAGCGAAGAAGAGCAAATGAAACAAATTGCAGTTTTATTCCAATTGAATCAAATGCAAACTGAAATGAAATCAGCTTTCCAAAAATTATCAGATAAACAACAATCAAATGGAGGTTTTGCTTGGTTTGATGGTGGTCACCCAAACGAATATATTACAACGCATATCGTTTCTGGTTTTGGAAATATGAAGAAAATGGAGGTAAACTTCAAAGCATTTGAAATTGATGTAAATCCGTTAATCAAAAAAGCAATTCAGTATATTGATAACGAGAATTTAAATCGTTTCAAAGAATTCAAGAAAGATCAAAAATCATTCAAGGATGTGGTATATTCAGACGGTTTGCATTATTTATATGCGCGTTCGTTTTTCTTAGAAGATTATCCGATGTCGAAAGAATTGAATGAAATGAAAACAGCAATGTTAAAGAATTTGAACGATACAAAATTGGATTTATCGTTGCAACAAAAAGCAATGGCTGCAATTGTGATGAATCGTTTTGAAATGCAATCTGCGGCTAAAATTGTGGTCAATTCAATCAAAGGAAAAGCGGTAGAATCAGATGAAATGGGTATGTATTGGAAAGAAAATCAACCGGGTTGGTTTTGGTATCAAGCGCCTGTAGAAACGCAAGCATTTTTGATTGAAGCTTTTGATGAAGTTTCGCAAGATGAAAAATCTGTCGAAGAAATGAAAGTTTGGTTATTGAAAAATCGTCAAACAAATCAGTGGAATTCAACAAAAGCGACTACAAAAGCGGTTTATGCGTTAATGAATTTCGGAAAATCGTGGATAGATGCTGACAAAGGAATTGCTGTAAAAATTGGGAATCAAAATTTTGATTTAGATAAAAATGCGCAAGCTGGTTCTGGTTATGTGAAAACTTCTTGGAACAAAGAAGAGATCAAACCTGAAATGGGTAAAGTTGAAGTTGTTAAAACATCTCCAGGTGTAGCTTGGGGAGCGATGTATTGGCAATATTTTGAAGATTTAGATAAAATAAAATCGGCTGAAACTGGAATCAAGTTCAACAAGAAATTATTCATCAAACAAAATTCAGCTAATGGTCCAGTTTTAAAAGAAATTACAACGTCAACATCAATAAAAGTAGGTGATATCGTAACAGTTCGTTTAGAAATTTCGGTTGATCGTGCAATGCAATTTGTTCATATCAAAGATATGCGTGCAAGTGGTTTCGAGCCGGTGAATGTACTTTCTGGTTACAAGTGGAAAGGAGAATTTGGGTATTACGAAAGTACGCGTGATGCTGCAACCAACTTCTTTTCGGATTATATGCGCAAAGGAACCTATATTTTTGAGTATGATTTGAAAGCAAATAATGCGGGTAATTTCTCAAATGGAATTACATCAATGCAAAATATGTATGCACCAGAATTGAGTGCACAAAGCGAAGGAATTCGTGTAGAGATTAAATAATCAATTCAATCAATAATTTTAAAAGAGCTGAGGTTTTCCTCAGCTCTTTTTGTTTTCGTCAGAAAGTCAAAACAATCTGTTTGCAATGAAATTTTTTAATAGGAGAGTTGAAACAATCTGTTTGCAATGAAATTTTTTAATAGGATAGTTCAAACAATCTGTTTGAATTGAAATTTTTTAGTAGGAGAGTCCAAACAATCTGTTTTAAATAAAATTTTTTAATAGGAGAATTCAAACAATCTGTTTTAAATGAATTTTTATAATAGGAGAGTTGAAACAATCTGTTTTAAATAAAATTTTTTAATAGGAGAATTCAAACAATCTGTTTGTAATGAAATTCTCTTTATATTTTCAAACACCCGTTGTGCATTTTGTTAATTTTATCAATGAAAACCGTCAATTCGAGTGAAATTCTTAGAATTTTGTATCGAGAATAAGGTTTTAGAAGATAAAATTCTATTCTCGATATAATTTTTATTCATTTCATTTCTAAAAACCACTCGAATTGACGAATTTTTATTCAAAATACACAAGGGGTTTTCAAATAGTTTATATTGATTTTATTTATCTTTAAAATCAAATAACACGAAATGAAGAAATTCCTTTTATTGACTCTTGCATTATTTCCTTTATATGGTTTTGCACAATTGCAAACTATTTTTCAATCTAAAATTGATTCGATTTATGAGAAAAATAAAGAAGCAATTGGAATTATTGTTCATGTAGAAGCATCTAAACAAAACATTTCTTGGAGTTATGCAAAAGGAGTTTCGGATATCAAAACCAATGAAGTTTTAAATCATCAACAACCCGTTTTAATTGCAAGTAATACGAAACCCTATGTTGCTGCAGCGATTTTACGTTTAGTGGAAAAAGGAAAGCTTACAATTAATCAGCCAATTAAGAATTTATTATCGAAGAAAACACGTCAATTATTAGACAAAGATGGGTATGATTTGAATGCGATTACAGTAAAACATTTGCTTTCTCATACTTCTGGAATTCAGGATTATGTTGATGATGCATATTTTGAATTAGTGAATCATCGTCCGCAATATAAATGGAAAAAAGAAGAACAAATCAAAAGAGCAATCGAAATTGGAAGCCCGAAAAAAGTAGGAGAAAAGTTTAGTTATGGTGATATTAATTATTTGCTTCTAACCGAAATTATTGAACAAAAAACATATCAACCATTTTATAAAGCAATGCGAGATTTGTTAAAATACAAAGAATTAGGATTAACAAAAACATGGTTCATAGATTTTGAGAAATATCCTACTGAAACATTGGCTTTAGCGCATCAATATGCGGATAAATATAAATGGGATTCTTATAATATTAATCCGTCTTGGGATTTGTATGGAGGTGGTGGAATAGCGTCTACAGCAAAGGAATCTGCTTTGTTTTTTCAGTATTTATTTGATGGCAAAATCATTCACGATAAAAAGATTTTAGAGGAGATGCATACGTATGTTTTACCTGCAGATCAATCTAAATATTGTTTAGGAATTTATCATTTTGATATGGGCTTTAACGCTTATTATCATGGTGGTTGGTGGGGAACGGATGTATTATATTCACCAGAAACAGACGCAACAATTACAGTTTTTACATTGCAAAAAGGATTTCAACATCTTATCAATCCATTTATCGGAAAAGAATTTCAGAAGTTGTTGCTTAAGAATTAGACGAGTTAGCTCATAAGATTTCACAATTTTTTAATTCATTCTAAGAATAAAACTTTCTAAATTTGAAGCATGAAAAAATCAATACTTAGTATATTTTCTGCAATTGTTTTAACTTTTTCAGTTACAGCAAATGCGCAAGAAATCGAAGAACAAATTGTAATTGAAAATCGTGTTAATGATCTGAAGCAACAAGACAAACCTTATGTTATCTTAATTTCGGCAGATGGTTTTCGTTATGATTATGCTCAAAAACATGGGGCAAAAAATTTATTAGAATTAGCAAAAAATGGAGTAAAAGCAGATGCAATGTATCCGTCTTTTCCTTCAGTTACATTTCCTAATCATTACACAATTGTAACAGGTTTAACACCTATTCATCATGGTTTGGTAGGGAATAATATGTTAGATAGAGAGGTTGGCGATCGTTATTCTTTGGGAAATAGAAACGCGGTTATTAACCCGAAATGGTATGGCGGAACTCCAATTTGGAATCTTGCAGAGCAAAATAAAATGTTAGCAGCTTGTTATTATTGGCCAGGTTCTGAAGCTCATATAAATGGAATGTTTCCAACTTATTCGTACAAATATTCAGAAAAATCACCAATTGATTACCGTATTCAGCAAGTTGTAAATTGGTTAGAATTACCAGAAGAAAAACGTCCTCATTTGATTACGTTTTATTTTCCAGAAGTAGATCATGCGGGACATACTTTTGGTCCAGATGCTCCAGAAACTAAAGAAGCTGTACATTTTGTTGATCAATCAATTAAGAAATTAAATGATGAGGTGGCAAAAACAGGTCTTAAAGTGAATTTTGTATTTGTTTCGGATCATGGAATGACAAAAATTGATAACGAAAATCCTTTAAAATTACCAATTACAATAGACGAATCAAAAATGCAAGCGGCTGTTAATGGTTCTTATGTGAGTTTATTTGTAAAAGACAAAAATGATATCGAGTCAATTTATAAAGAAATAAAAGCTAAACAAAACGAAAAATTCGAAGTTTATAAGACAACAAATGTACCTTCTAAATATCATTTTGATAAGAAAAATGATGTTCACAATAGAATTGGAGACATTATTTTGATTGCGCACGCACCGAATTATTTTTCGAATAAAATTTCGTCTAAAGGTTCGCATGGTTTTTATGTAAAAGAAACGCTAGAAATGAAAGCAACTTTTATGGCTTGGGGACCAAATATTAAGAATGGAAAAGAGATTAAAGTTTTTCCTAATACACAAGTTTACCCAATGATTGCAAAATTATTAGGATTACCAATTGAAGAAAAAATTGATGGAACAAATCAATTAGCGAATAAAATTTTGGTGAAGTAAGATCAAATTTCAGAAATAACAAAAAGCCGACTAATTGTAGTCGGCTTTTCTATTTTATACTAATCCAGCTCGCTTCAGTAAAGCATCGGCTGTTGGTTTGTGACCTCTGAATTCTTCATATAATTTCATCGGTTCTACAGTTCCTCCAGATGATAATAATTTATAGAATTTTTTTGCAGTATCTGGATTGAAAATACCAGTTTCTTTGAAAAAATCGAATGCATCTGCATCCAAAACTTCTGCCCATTTATATGAATAATAACCAGATGAATAACCTCCTTGGAAAATGTGAGAGAATGAAGTACTCATCATATTTTTATCAACTTCAGGGTATAATTCTGTTTGTTTAAAGGTTTCTTTTTCAAATTTTTGTAGATCATTGATTTCTGCTAAATCATTTGCGTGATAGGCCATATCCAATAGTCCAAAACTCAATTGACGAACAGTTTGATATCCTTCCATAAAACTTGAAGATTCGCGTACTTTTTCAATCAACTCTTGTGGAATAATTTCTCTAGTTTTGTAATGCTTTGCAAATAATTTTAAAGCTTCTGGTTCGTAACAAAAGTTTTCATAAAATTGAGACGGTAATTCAACAAAATCCCAATACACATTTGTTCCAGAAAGACTTTCGTAAGTTGTATTTGGCAACATTCCATGTAAAGCGTGACCGAATTCGTGGAACAACGTTGTTACTTCCTGAAAAGTCAATAATGATGGGGTATCTTTCGAAGGTTTTGTAAAATTACATACAATAGAAATATGTGGACGTTTGTTATGTCCATTTACGTTCGAAGCTTCTCTGTAACTCGTCATCCAAGCTCCAGGACGTTTTCCTGCACGTGGGAAAAAGTCGGCGTACAATAAACTTAAGAATTCACCATTTTTATCTAAAACCTCGTAAGTTGTTATTTCTTCATTGTATTTATCAATGTTGTGAATCTCCTTAAATGTTATTCCGTATAATTTTGTTGCAACATCAAAAGCTCCTTGAATTACATTTTCTAACTGAAAATATGGTTTTAATTCTTCATCAGAAAGACTGAATTTTTTTTGTTTTAATTTTTCAGCATAGTAGGCATGATCCCAACGTTGCAAAGTTTCAATTCCATCAATTTCTTTCGCAAAATCGGCTAATTCTTTAATTTCTTTATCAGCAAAAGGTTTAGCTTTTGTCAATAAATGATTTAAAAAGTCTAAAACAGTTTTAGGTTCTTTCGCCATTCGTTCTTCTAAAACATAATCTGCATGTGTTTTATAACCTAATATTTTAGCACGTTCGTGACGAAGTTTTACAATGTTTTTGACATTTTCTTCGTTGTTATATTCGTTATTTTGATAGGCTTTTACACCATTCGCTCTAAATAATTTTTCTCTCAATTCACGGTTTTCAGCATATTGCATAAACGGAATATAACTTGGCGCTTGTAGTGTAATTAACCAACCTTCGTTATTTTTTTGATCTGCGTCTGCTTTTGCTTGATCGATAGCATATTGAGGTAAACCTTTCAAGTGATTTTCATCTGTAATAATCAATTCATATGCATTCGTTTCAGCCAATACATTTTGTCCAAATTGTAAAGAAAGCATTGCCAATTGCTTATCAATTTCGCGTAATTTATTTTTATCTTCTTTGTTTAAATTAGCTCCGTTTCTCGAAAAACCTTTGTATTTTTTTTCTAATAAATAAGCTTGCTCTTCGGTTAAATTCAATGAATCTTTTTGATTATAAACGACTTTAACACGTTTAAATAAATCTTGATTTAAGCGAACATCATTTCCAAATTCTGATAATAACGGTGAAATTTCTTGTGCAATTTGTTGAATTTCATCATTTGTTTCAGCTGAATTTATATTGAAGAAAATAGACGAAATACGTCCTAATTTTTCTCCCGAAAGTTCCATTGCTTCTATTGTATTTGCAAAATTAGGTGCTTCAGGATTATTTGTTATCGAATCTATTTCTGCTTTTGCTTCTTCAATTGCTTGGATAAATGCTGGTTTGTAATCATCATTTTTGATTTTAGAAAATGGAGCACTTTCAAAAGGTGTTTCAAATTTTTCTAATAAAGGATTTGCCATTTATAGTGTATTTTTTTAGTTAAAATATAATTGTTTTAGCTCTTTCAAAATCTAATCCAAACGTAAAGAATCTGACAAATCGTCAAATTAAATGTGTGATTAATTCCGAGAAGAGTAAATTTGTTTTAAAAGTAATCAATTATGAGCGTAGCATTAATATTTAATCAAAAGCCGACAGAAGAATGGCAAAGAAATTTGCAGAAATTATTGCCAGATACAAAAGTTGAAGTTTACCCAACTATTTCAAATCCTGAAGATGTAGAATTTATTGCAACTTGGAAACCACATGAAAATTATGTTGCTGAATTTCCTAATTTAAAAGTTGTACAATCGGTTGGTGCAGGAATAGATCATTTATTGCATACCAAAATTCCAGATTCAATAAAGGTGTCACGTATTGTTGATCCTGCTTTGAAACAAGAAATGTTTGAACATGTTTTGGTTTGTGTTATGACTTCAATGAAAAATTTGTTGACGTATTATAAAGATCAACTTAAAAATGAGTGGAAACCTAAAAATTATAAAAGTATTGGAGAAACAACGATTACAATTTTAGGATTAGGAGAAATAGGAAAATTGGTCGCAGAAAGATTTGTAGCATTAGGTTTTAAAGTGAAAGGTTGGTCAAATTCTGCAAAAAATATAAATGGAGTAGAGGCTTTTGCTGGAAAAAAAGGTTTGAATTCTGCTATTTCTGAAACAGATTTTATTGTAAATATTCTACCGCTTACAAATGAAACAGAAGGAATTTTGAACAAAGTTTTTTTTAATCAATGTTCTAAACAAACTGTCTTAATCAATGTAGGTCGTGGAGGTCATTTGGTCGAAAAGGATTTATTGAGTGCAATTGATGAAAAGTTTATAAAAGAAGCATATTTAGATGTTTTTAGAGAAGAGCCATTACCTGAAAACCATCCATTTTGGAAGAATGAAAATATTTATATAACTCCTCATATTGCGAGTGTTACCAATGCGACTACAGCGTTACAACAAGTGGCAGATAACTATAAAAGAATGAAAAATAAAGAAACTTTATTAAATGAAGTTTCGTTGGATAAAGGATATTGATTTTATCAAAATGACGTAATATTTTGTTAAAAAGACGCATTTTATTTTTTACTTGTCAAAAAAATCTTTTAACATTGTATACGAAATAATAACAGCTAAAAATGAGTGATTATATTCAACTATATTCAATTGATAATATTCTAAGAACTTACAAAGAAGAGGCAGCAGATCGTCGATTAGCAATCTTTGATGTTGGTCCTGAAAATAATTATTATTTTGTCAAAAGAAAACCATATAAGTTTACGTCGCTTGGATTGATTTTAATTACAGCAGGTACTTGTGAAATCACGGTAAATTTAGAACCAACTCTGATTAAGCGTGATGATATTATCGTTGTTCTACCAGGGCAATTGTTTGAAATTATAGAGCATTCAGTCGATTTTGCTGTGCAAGCTATTTTTATTGATTCGGATTTGATTATTGAAGCTGGTTTTCATGTAAAATCGAATAATTTAGTTGAGTTTTTGTCGTCCAAGTATCCTAAAATTATTTCATTAGATAAAAAGATTGTACGAGACATGCGTTACAATTTGAATAAAATCAGTAAATACACCATTAAAAACGATAATATCTTTGCAAAAGATTTGGTGTTACATCATTTTTCGGTGTTGATGTACGAAATGGGAAATTACTACAACCAAGCTGTAATGGCTAAAAGTACAACGAAAGAAGTGAGAAAAGAAGAGTTAGCGAAGCAGTTCTTGTATTTAGTTTCAACACATTTTCGTCGTCAACGTAATGTTCAGTTTTATGCAGATGAAATGTTTATTAGTCGCAAGCATTTAACTAAAATTATTGTTGAAGTCTTTAATAAATCACCTAAACAAATTATTGCTGAAGCCATCGTATTAGAAGCAAAAGTATTGCTTAAAAACCCTAAATATAGTGTTTCGGATGTTGTAACGGAATTAAATTTTATAGATACCTCAGTTTTTAGTAAATTTTTCAAAAACTATGCAGGTGTTTCGCCTACAACTTTCGTGGCTTCAACATAAAAATTAACCTAAATCAATGTAAATGTGAAACTTTTCTAAAAACGTCTTTTTGACAAATTATTACGTTTATTTCGCTAACAAATTTGTTAAAATGGACAGACCTTTGTTGCTCAAATTTTAGTTGATGCGTCTTTTGGTAGACTGTTAATTCGTAAAATTTGGTTGAAAAGAATTTTATGGAGGTAGACTTTACAAAAAAAATATTTGCACATATTTCTGCAATTGGTGGTTATGTGCCAGAGAATAAACGAACTAATTCTGATTTAGAAAAAATTACAGATACTTCTGATGAATGGATAGTAAAAAGAACTGGAATTAAAGAACGTCGTATTTTAGAGGAAGGTTTAGCAACTTCTGATATGGCTGTTCGTGCGATTCACAATTTACTTGATACCTACAATAAAGACATCAAAGATGTTGATGCATTGATTGTTGCTACTTCTACACCAGATATGTTGATGCCTGCTACGGCAAATATTGTATGTGAAAAGTTAGGAATAGAGAATGTTTGGGCATTTGATATGAATGCTGCTTGTTCAGGTTTCTTGTATGCTTTGGATATGGGAGCTTCTTTAATAGAAAGTAATCGTTACAAAAATGTATTGGTAATTGGTGCTGATAAAATCAGTGCGTATGTTGATATTAAAGATCGTTCAACAAATATCTTATTTGGTGATGGAGCTGGAGTGGTTTGGTTAGAGCCTACAAACGAAGAGGGAATTTTAGATGCATTGTTGTTAAGCAATGGAACTGGTAAAGAGTTCTTAAATATTGAAGGTGGAGGATCTTTGTATCCAGCAAGTTCTCAATTATTGGTTGATGAGAAGCGATATATCAAACAAGATGGTAAAATTGTTTTCAAAAATGCCATTCAATCCATGAGTGATACATGTTTAAATGTTTTGAAACGCAACGATTTTACAGTTTCAGATGTAAATTGGTTGGTACCACATCAAGCAAATAAACGAATCATTGACGCCGTAGGAAACGAAATTAATATTGAGGAAGGTAAAACATTAATCAATATCGAGAATTACGGAAATACAATTGCAGCTACTATTCCGTTATGTATTTGGGAAAATACATCAAAATTAAAGAAAGGAGATTTATTGATGTTGACAGCATTTGGAGCTGGTTTCTCTTGGGGAGCAAGTTTATTGCGTTGGACAATTTAATCAATAAAAATCATATATTTTTGTTCATAAAGAACGGCAAGAAATTGTCGTTCTTTTTTTATTCTAAGCCATTAAATTCTTCACCACATTTCTTGCATTTGAACACATTTTTGTAATAAATAGGATAAACCCAAAATATGATAGAAGATAATAACGAAAGTAAGCCTTTTCCACCTTTCATCGACTTGTAATTGCTGTAATACTCATTACTTCCACATGTTGGGCAAACAATTACTTCGTCCAAATCGTTTGTGTAATTTGAAGCATCAATTTCCTTTAAAACTTTCATCGCTTTGTCAGAATCCTCTTTATTAATTTTTACTTTAACACCACCAATTGCATTAGATAAAAACTGATTCATACCAACAGAATGCTCGTCAAAAACAAATGCATCTATATTTTCACTTTCTAATTTAGAACGTAGAATATGTGCTTCGATAGGGCTTTCAAATGTTTTTAATGTAATTAGTTCCATAACAATAGTGTTAAATGTTGAGATGTATATCAGTTATAAAATTAGTTCTTTTTATCTTAATGTTTTAAATTTTCTTGAAGATGAAAAATATAGTTCGATGTTTCGTTTTAATACTCTTAATGATGTCAAATACAAATGCACAGAATCTGAAACAAGTTGCTTATAAAGATGGTTCACAAAAATTGAATGGTTTAGTAACAGATAATACAACAAAAAAATTACCTGGAGTTCTGATTTTACCTGCGTGGAAAGGGGCAGATAACGAAGCTAAACAAGCAGCTATAGATTTATCTAAAGAAGGATATATTGCATTTATTGCAGATATTTATGGCGAAGGAAATAATCCTAAAGATAATGCAGAAGCGGCTATGATAGCTGGAAAATACAAAACAGATTATATCGCGTATCAAAAACGAATAGATTTGGCGTTGAAAGAATTGATAAAAGCAGGTGCAGATCCAAGTAAAATTGCTGTAATTGGTTATTGTTTTGGTGGGACAGGAGCTTTAGAAGCTGCTCGTGGTCAGTTGCCGGTTGTTGGTGTTGTATCTATTCATGGTGGATTAGCAAAAGATCCGGCTCGTAAAAATATTTCTCTTAAAACGAAAGTTTTAGTAGAACATCCAGCTGATGACGAATCTGTAAAACCAGAAGATATTACAAATTTGGTGCTTGAAATGAACGAAGGAAAAACAGATTGGCAAATGATAACCTATGCTAATTCTAAACATACATTTACAAATCCAGAATCACCAGATTACAATAAAGTAATGGCAGATAGAGCTTGGCAACATACTTTGCTGTTCTTAAAAGAGATTTTGAAATAATTATATAAACAATTCAATCATCTCATACCAAAAAGCAGAAGTAAAAAAGCCAACAATAATACTAATTCCGATAATCAAATTGGTCAACTTGGTGTTTAGTTTAAATTGTTCTGCAATAATACTTGATGTGACAAGAGTTGGCATTGCAGCCTCGAAAATAGAGATTTTAGCCACATCACCTTTTATGCCAATTACAAGTGCTAAAAGCATAACAACAGCTGGGGCAATCATCAATTTATACACCATAGACATTGAAATTTGAGACCATAGTTTTCTCCAACCATTAAATTTTAATTGTAATCCAACCGAGAACAAAGCCAAGGGACCAACAGTTGCGGCTAATTTATCAAAGAAAGGTTCGGCTGGAGATAAATCGATAAACTGAGATAAAATCAATGCGCTTATACAACCCAAAAATGGAGGGAAGGTAAATAGACGTTTCAATATAAATTTGCTGTCTATTGCTCCAGAACCATTGCTTCCGCCTTTTAATGCCGATACGATTCCGATAGTAGATAAGCACAAGAACATGGTTTGATCACAAATAATTGCAATGCTCAAATATTGTTCACCATAAAATGCCGCAATCAAAGGAAAGCCAATAAAAGAGGTGTTGCTGTATCCACTTGCTAATTCTAATGAGCGTCGCGAACGTTCCGAATATCCTTTTGCTTTGCTGTAGAATTTCATGTAAAACAAACTTCCAACTGCTATAATGACTGTGGAAAGTATAGGAAAAAGCATTTCTTGCGACCATTCTACTTTTGGTAAATACTTAAATGAAACTGCAGGTAAAGCCAAATACAAAATCCATGTATTAATACCTTTATGTGCATCGGGATTTATAGATTTTGTGGCTTTAAAAACCATTCCAGCAATTATGCACACTGCGATTAAGATAAAATTGACCATTTTGGTGAAGAATTAAGATGCAAATTTACAATTGGATTGATAAGATCGTTTTTTAAAACGATGTTTATTTTTTATACAGTGGCAAGATTAGATATATTTAATTTATTATTATCAAAAATAACTTTAGCATAATGATAATTATTTTCCAAAATAGCTATAAATGGAGCAGGAACGATTTTAATATTCGTAGGAAACCATGTTTCTTTTATTAAATAGTTAGGCAACAATATTTTTCCTTCATCAGAACCATTTGTTCCAAATCGTTCGAAATCTCCTTTCCAAAATTTCGAAGTTGTTTTTTCTTCTAAAATTTGATTAACTTCTTTGATATCTGTTGTTGGTAAACCAATTTCAGAAATACCTAAAACAGGTAAGTTGCTGCGACTTTCGCGGTGATTAAACTCTAAATCAAGATGTGTAATAATCTCAGCAAGATTACCATTCCCGTCATAAAAATAGAATGATTTGGCATTCCAATTTTCGAAGAAAGCAAATTGATTATTCGACTCTATTTCTAAAATCTCCACTTTATTTTTCATTTGTTCGTATGTATATTCAAATTGATTTTTATCTACAAGAAAACTAAAATGATAAGTATAAGATTGATCTGATTGAATAAAAGTTAGTTTCGTCCAACCGATTTGTAGACTAAATTGAGTTTTATTTTCTTCAATCAAACGAAAATATAAGGTGTTGGTATAAAATGATTTTGTAGATTCTAAATCAGTTATAAACAGTTGTAATTCTCTTATTTTCATGAGTTGATTTTAGATAAAAATAATTTAACTTAACGAAAGAAAATATAAAGTAAGATTGATAGAATCAATTGTATGATAAATAAAATAGCTAATTTATTTTATATTCCAACAAAGCAGCATATGGATCTCCTTGTAAATGGAGAAGTTTAGCAAAAGCAGGTTCTGTTTTGTATCCATTTTTCTTGAGTTGTATGATGTTATTTTTGAACTCCTTTCCGAACTTTTCTAATACCTGCGCTTCGATCAACATATGACGATAAGCATTTTGTTCAGTAGGTTTTTTATGCTCTAAATAGATCTCAATTTCGAATGATTCAATAAAGAAATTACACGTCAAACACGCTTTATTATTACTAATTTGTTGATTGATTTTAAAATCAGTATAGGTAGAAAACTGCTCAATTAAATAACTTTCAGCCTTGTCAAAATCTATTGCTTCACCAACAATATCAATATCACTATTTTCGATATTTATTTCAATTGGAATTGTTCCTACAACAATCGGTTGATATTCATTCAGTATCTCTAAAACACGATGCGTTTTAAGTAGATGATAAACGTTTTGTTGCAGCTCATTTCCGTTTTTTAAATAGGTGATGTCGAGAAAATTGTGCATTATTTTATCCTCATCATCGTGACCAAAGAAGTAGCAGCGTGTGTTTCTTTACCTGTTTCTTCGTTTATTACATAAATCTCAGTTCGTATGGTACTAATTTTTTTACCACCTTTTATCACATACGCTTTCGATAACAAATAATCGCCCAAAGCTGGTCTCAAATAGTTAACCTTTAGCTCAACGGTTACCACATAACAATCATCCTCATAATGAGAAACTGCCGCATAACCAGACGAAACATCAACCAAAGAAGCAATCATCGCACCGTTAAACATACCATGTTTGCGCGTCATCATGTCTTGTTTTGGAATTTTGATTGATACAAAATCCGTTTCACATTCGATAAGCGATGCGTTATAAAACTTTAAAGTTTCTGAACGATTAAAACTTGCTTCGATAAGTTGTCTTTTTTCAGACGTCATAAAAAATACTTTCAACAAATATAAAGATTTGTTGAAAGTAAAATTAGGTTAAGCAGTTACGTTATTCAAGTTTTCTTCTCTGATAATTTTATTTTGATGAGACAGAATAACTTTATCTAAACCACGATAAAAGTTACCTTTGTCTACTGTAATCACTAAATTGTTTTGCGGAATTTGTTGAATAATTTTTTCATTCGGAAAATGCTGTTTGCTATTTTTAAACGTGATAAAAACATCTTGCTCTGTTAAATTTTTAATCTCATCTTCCGAAATAATTTCTACCACGTCATAAGGCAAATAAAGCTGATCATAGATATAATGAAATGTTTTAAGACGCTTTCCGTTCAGCTCTTTGCTATGTTGTAAGAAGTTACGCAAACGATGCACAATCGCATAAAAATTACCAACCAAAGGCGGTTTCGGAATATTACGCTCAAACAAACAACCATCAATTAAGCTAAGTGGTAATTTTATCGTTAATTCATCTGTTTTCGCATTATAAAGATGACGATAATCTAATCCTCTTTTCTTAAACTCTTCTACAATATGCGCTTTTAAATCAGCATTGTTAATAGGTAATTGTTGGTTAATAAACTCAACCAATTTTTCGTCAGAAATAGGAGCTAAATTAAGCTCAGAAATGTTTTGAGACATACAATAAATAGTTAAAATAAAACAATTATTGTATTTCGAGAATAGGGGATTTTTCGTTGTTTTTGGATGAACTCCCGTATTATTTTACCACCGTGGAGACTTCTCTCGGTTGGTATCGTTTTCTACGATTCGAAATACAAGGTAAAAGTACACAAAAAATCGAGAAATAGAAAATTTTACAAATAATTAAGAAAATTTTAATTGTTTGCCGAAAATTATTTTATACATTTGAATAACAAAGTAATTAAAAAATGAAGTTTACGTGCTTATATATGTCGATTCGCAAACAGGTTTGGAATATCCAGACGTGGGAATGTCATGTATACTAAAAAGAGATTTTATTTTTTAATATATTTTATAATTCCCTGTCGAGTGTCGATGGGGAATTTTTTTTGACTAAAAGAAAACAACAATTACCCATATAAAATTAAAAACAATGCAAAGTTTACAACAAGTAACAATCCCAGTTTGGCCCTTAGAGGACAATACAATTTTAAACAATGTTTCGGTAACATTTCAACTATTTGGGCTTCCATTAGGAACAGCACCAGTTATTTTGATTAATCATTCCTTACACGGAGATTCAGATTGTACCTTTCATTGGGATGGTGTCATGGGAAAAAACAAAGCGATTGATTTGAATGAGTATACGGTAATTAGTATAGATATTCCTGGAAATGGTGTTTCAGAAACCATCAAGTACGATTATATTCCACGCGATCATATCACAGCACGCGATGTGGCGGTGTTGTTTTGGTTAACGTTATTTGAGTTGGAAGTACAAGAAATTTTTGCCATTATTGGTGCAGATTTAGGTGGAGGATTAGCGTGGGAAATGGCATGTTTGTTCCCAAATAAGGTGCTCAATATTATTCCGATAGCAGCAAGTCCTAAGACAACAGATTGGTTGGTAAAAGAGCCTACTGCAAAAAGTGAGTACCTAAAATCTATTTTCTATTCAATAGATATTTCACGTAACAGAGGCGATATTTTAGAAGTTTCGCAATACATCAAATCAAAAATACATGTGATTTATGTGAAGAACGGAAATTTGTTCAATAAAGCCGAATTGAAACGTTATTACGCCAAACTGCAAGAGTTTAACAAACATGTGCAGTTTCATGAAATAGAACAAATAGAAGACAACGAATTACTAAAAGCAAACATCGATAAGGTTGAAAAAATAGTAGACGGTATCCTCGAAAAAGAGTTTATTAATAATGTCGCATAAAAACTAAAGCTCCTATGAAGGAGCTTTTTTTGATATTTTTAGGTAGTATCACACAAACTGTGTAAGAAGAAAAGTTATTCTGAAAAATTATGAGCCTTACAGCTCAAATAATTTTTCGGAGATAACTTTTTATTATTTTTAAACGTTACATAGTTATGATCGACAAAGAAGATTTATTAAACAGTAAGGATTTTTACAAGTCCTTTAAGAATGGAGAGGATTTAACATCTTTCTTCAAGGAGCTGCACAAGAAAGCAGTTGAACATATGTTGGATGCTGAACTAGATAGTCATCTAGACAATGAAAAACATGCCAGAAGCAAAGATGGAAATTATCGAAACGGACATGACTCCAAGAAAATAAAATCCGCTTTTGGTGAATCAGAAATTAAGGTTCCTCGTGATAGAAAAGGCAGTTTTGAACCTGCTTTAGTTCCTAAAAGACACAATATTATCGATGGTTTAGAAAATATTATTATTTCATTTTATGCCAAAGGAATGAGTGTTTCGGACATCGAAGAACAGATTCGCGAGATGTACGATTTTGATATTTCAACATCAACAATATCACGAATTACTAACGCTGTTGCTAGTGAAGTTGTTGCTTGGCAAAACCGACCGTTAGACGATTTATACTTGATTGTTTGGATGGATGGAATTGTTTTTAAAGTTCGAGAAAATTCAAAAGTCATCAATAAAACCATTTATTTAGCCGTTGGTTTAAACCGAGAGGGAAGAAAAGAAGTGTTAGGCATGTGGCTTGGAAAGAATGAGAGTTCCAGTTTTTGGATGAGTGTTTTGACCGATTTAAAAGCTCGTGGTGTTGAAGATATTCTCATTACAGCAACCGATAATTTGAACGGATTTACCCAGACTATTCGCTCTGTTTTTCCAGAATCGCAAACTCAAATTTGTGTAGTTCATCAGATTAGAAACGCTTGCAAATATGTGGTTTGGAAAGACAGAAAAGAGTTTTCTGCCGATATGAAACACATTTATACAGCACCCAACAAAGACGCCGCAAAAGCTGCTTTGGACGATTTTGCAACAAAATGGGAAAGTAAATATTTGTACGCCATTCAATCCTGGAGAAATAATTGGGATGAATTAACCGTATTTTTTGAATTTCCGCTAGAAATCCGTAAAATCATTTACACCACTAATTTAATTGAAAATCTAAACGGAAAAATTAGAAAATACACTAAAAATAAAATGTCATTTCCTACCGATGATGCTGTCTTAAAGTCTGTTTATCTGGCACTCAAAGAGTCCACTAAAAAATGGACTATGCCAATCCATAATTGGGGAATTGTTTTAAACCAATTTATGCTTATTTTTGAAAATAGGCTCAGATTATAAAATCTAAGCCCTAACTTTTCTACTTACACACTTGATGGGATAGTGTCTATTTTTCCACTATTTTTTCTAATTACATTTTTATAATAGTTATCCTTTTTTAATTGCGAATTAATTTGCGCGGATAATATATTTTCTATATCGTAAGCAAAAGTTCTTGCTGTGTGATTAATTGTAAATCTTATACGACCTTGATTAGGTAATAAAAATGAAGGTATATCTACATTAATATCTTTTATAGTTTCAATATTAGATATTATTACTAATTCTATTTCTTGCTTTTCCCAATGATCTTTATCTTGGAATTTAATTAGGTATGTCCAATTAAGCTTCACAGCTTCGGAGATTACGGGTTTTATTTCATTATAAGTTTCTAGTTCTGTTATTGAATTTAAAGTAACTTCAGAGTTGTCATCATAATAAATGTTAGCTAAAAATTGAATTAATCTTCCATTATTTTGTTGGGTGATTCGTTGTGTAATTAAATTATGAAAATTTTGTAAATCAGATATGTGTAACTCAAAATTTCCGTAAATTTTTTTACTTAACGATTGAGGCTTGCCCAATAAACTTTTGATGAATTCAGTAAATTCAGGACCTTCATACGGAATGGTAAGAAACCCTTTTGAAAAGTTATGTTCTTCACTTTCAGTTTTTATTGTGATTTTATTATTCATATTAATAATTTTTATAATGGTAATGTTAGTTGATGTTTTATATATCCCCCAAAGATACCAAAATCTCTTTACAAAACCCTTTATTGAAAAACTACAATCCTCCCACTTTCGGTTGTACTATTTCAGCACTTTTACCTCTCCATCTACATATTCATAATCCCAACTAGATTCTGAAAGACTAAGAGTAGGTTTCCCATCTTGGTCATATTCACTTGTTTGTATTTTACGAAAGTTATTTTTAGACAAAGATTTATAATACAAGTCTGTAAAAACACCTAAGTTTTGAAATGGGTTTTGCGATTGATCATAATTAGAGAAAGTGGTTACTTTGCGCTCTTTCTTCTTGTAATCAATGTAAGGAGGGACACTTTCATCATAAAAATCATAGTCAGCATCTCTGTAAACCAAACTATCTAAATTTCCTTTTGCATTAAAGTAAAAATCTCTACGACTTCTCAAATCATTTGTAAAATAATGATCGGTCACCAGAAAATCGATGTATTTTATCTGGTTGTTTTCATAAACATAGACATATTTTTCTGTATAGTTTGGTCTTGCCTTGTAAGTTAAAGTAGCCTCAGAAATTTGTTGACCTTTCAACTTATAAACGTGTGTATCATTCGGATATTGATACCAATCTAATTTAGAAAACTTAGTTAGGCTTGCAGTTTTATTAGTATAACTTACATTAGTTTCAAATGATTTAGAGAAGAAGGTTCTATAACCAGTCGCTATGCCAGTTTGTATCCACTCACCAATTCGTTTGGTTACTTTATTGTTTTGATATTCAAATTTTATTGTATCATATCCATCAATAGTAGCTATAAAATAACCTTTCGGATAGGCAGTAAAAGCACTATTTTCAACAGGTATTATGACATCATCTTCATTATTGCACGACCATAATAAAATAAGTGGTAATAAGTAAAGGAATTTTTTCATCGTGTTATTTTAGTTCAGTTTATTCAAAATGAATATTGAGTTTATTTCTTTCCCAAAGATATCAAAAATTTCTTATCAAACCCTTTATTGTAAAACTACAATCTTCCAAATTTCCTTCGACTCATCTTCGTGTTTTGTTCGACAATTGTTCGAGAAAAGTTGCTGTTTTCCCATACTTTGTCGAACAATCCTCGAAGCATCCTCGAACGATGGTCGAACAAGACCAAAATCGACTAAAAATGTGTTTTCTTTTTAACTATGATGAATAGGGAGTTAGCGAGGTTTTTGTTTTTACTCAAAAGTAGTATTGTTCAAAAAGCAACTGGACAAACGTGGACAAATGTGGACAAACGTGGACAATTTCGGATACAAAAAGGTGATTTTGTAAAACCTATGCTTTTACGTGCTAACTTTATGATTATTAATATTTAAAACAAGTAATTATGGCACAAATTAAAAAAGGAATCCTTGGCGGATTCTCAGGTAAAGTAGGGACAGTAGTGGGCGTAAACTGGCGTGGAAAGGACATTATACGCAGTTTACCAAAGGTAGCTAAAAGAGTGCCGAGTGATCGGCAGCTTTTACAACGATTCAAATTTAAGAAGGTGATTAGCTTTTTGCAACCTATTCGTCCTATTCTTAATCTGTATTTTGGGAACAAAACTGGCTTGTTATCGCGCTATAATGTGGCGATGTCGTACACGATAAACAATGCATTGGATGTGGTAGACGATTTACCTGTACTTGTAATGGAGCGCGTGTTGGTATCTAAGGGCGATTTGGTTGGTTTTTTACAGCCATCGATAGAATCTTCTGGTACAAATATTTTTAGTATAAATTGGGCAGATAATTCTGGTCAAGGGAATGCGAATGCTGCAGATGTTGTAAATGTTATTTGTTATTGCGAGGAATTGAATTCGTTTGAGGTGTATCAAAATATAGAAACACGCGGCGCGATGATTGTGGATATTTTGTTGTCGAATATTTACACGGGTAAAAAGGTTGACTTTTGGGCATTCTTAAATAAAGAGGGCGGTGCAATGGCGAGTACGAGTATTTATCTTGGCGAGCATACGGTGGTATAGGTGGTGTTTTTTGTTAAGCTGAATTTATTTCAGCTTCTCATTCAGTTAATAAATTATTGTGTGTGATTCTGAAACGAGTTCAGAATAATGTTAGTAGCCGCTAATTCGAGTGATTTTTGAAATGATGCATGAGTAAATTCACCAAAAATATTGTATCGAGAATAAAGTTTTTGATGATAAAGTTTTATTCTCGATGCAATTTTCTTTTGTTATAGAATCGAAAATAACTCGAATTGACGAATTTTAATTCATATAGAGAAAAGATTTCTTTTTATGATATGTAGGTTTTTGTTGTAAATATTTGGTATTTAGGTTATTGTATTGTAGATTAGTGAGTCATATTAATTTAAAAGTTCAATGAATGATGATTCATTTTTACGCAAAGATGGAGAGACATTGAAGGAAATGAGACTCCTGTTATTGGAACTGCAAAAAACGCAACTGTTTATTGTAGAAAATCAGAAATTCTATGACAATGCAGATTTAAGAAGTTTGCTTAACGTGAGTGACAGAACGTTGTATAGGTTGAGGAAAATGAATAAGATTCCTTTTTTTAAGTTGGGTAATAAATATTATTATCCGAAAGAATTTTTTAATAAACAAGCTCTTAATTAAGGGCTTTTTTTGTGCGGTAGGGTTCGTGTTCAAATGTTTTATTAATGGTTTTTACTTCTATGTTTTTTGATATTTAATGAAAAATTACGTGGTATAGGCTTTTTTGTTATATTAGCCATACTGGTTTATCCATTTGATAATTAGTATTATAGATAATTTGTTTTAAGTATTTTAAAAATTAGGTTATGAATAAAAGCTTTACTTACTATTTAACAACATTTGTTATTAAATTAAAAGGGATTAAGAGTGCCTTTTCAACATCTCCTATTGATTATTTGAGATTGAGAAAAGATGATGTTTATTCTCCTAATGGTAGATTTTATAAGAGGGATAAGATTTTGAACTTTTCGGTATTAGATACAAAAATTACTCAAATAGAAAAAAGTAATAAAACGGATAAGTTGTTGATTTATCTTCATGGCGGTGCATTTGTATCAGGGCCTATGCAACACCATTGGGATACGATAGAAACTATATCAAAAAAAACAGATTATACTATTTGGATGTGTGTATATCCGAAAGCACCTGAATATAAAATAGATAAAATATCAATAAATATTGATGAAATATATCAAAAAGCATTAATTAATTATAAAAGTAGTAACATTATATTGATGGGAGATTCGGCAGGTGGTACTCTAGCTATTTCACTTACACAAAGATTGATTGCAAATAATAGACACCTTCCTTCTAAATTGATACTTATTTCACCTGTTTTGGATGCTACGCTAAAAAATAAAAAAATAAATGAGGTAGATAAAAAAGATATCATGTTATCTAAAGCAGGAGTTTTGAGTGCTAAAAGTATGTGTTCGGATAATTTGAATGACGTTAGAATTTCGCCAATAAATGGAGCTTTTAGACTTTTCCCAAAAACATATTTATATATAGCTGAAAATGATATTACTTATCCCGATCAACTTATTTTTTCATCAGAACTAAACAAAGAAAAAATAGATCATGAAATGATAATTGGAAAAGAGATGCCGCATATTTGGCCTTTATTACCGGTAATGAAAGAGGCTAAGGTTGCTCTTAATCAACTAATCGATCATATAAATGAGGATTAGTAAAATACTTTATAGATGACTGTATCTGCAAAACTTAATGATATAAATATTGAATACGATAAGCAAAAAACTACTGAAGCTTATGTGAATGAAATAAGTATAAAAGAGGATTGCCCTTGTGATGATTGTGCTTATTTTGTTGATGTAGTATTGAAAATAGATTTAGAGATTTTTCGCATTTTAAAAAGTATTGGAACTGATTTAGAGAAGAATTTGAAAAATGAACCAACTGGAGTTTGGTGTATAAGAAATGATGATGATGAGTTTATTTTCTTTCAACAGGTATATCGTATAGAAGGATTTTTGCATGGCAAATTATCTTATCATTATGAAAAAGAAGAACAGGGATTAAAGGTTGATGCTGTGTTTGTAAATCATCATGATCATATTAGTGTTGATTTACAGGTAGCTAGAATAGGTATTGTGTAATGTGTATAATTAGCATGTAGCTTTTTTTGTGCATTAGTTTTTTTGTGTATTGGTTTGTTGTATATTAGTTTTGAAGATAAAACATAGATAAAATTATGAAAGAAACTATAAGCGTTGACGATGCAATTGCTAAAGGACATAGAATGGTTACTTATCCTGTGCTATTAATTATCGTTGGGGTTTTTGGAGTTACATTTTATTTAGGTAGTCAAAAGCTTATTCCGGTTTGGGGTTTTATCGCAGGTTTTCTTGTTGCATTTGTTTTTGCTTGGTTATGGTGGAGTTTTATGATTACGAGATGGAGGCTTTGGGCTTTTGAGAATGTTAGAAATGTACATGAACTACAGAAACGAGCAATTCAAGAAAAATTAATATGGGCAGACAGTAGTATTTTTGAAAAGACCGAAATTCGTACGACAAAAGACGTAGAAAAATTGAATAAGCTGTCCAATAAATTCAATCAAGAAGATGTTTTTCTGGATGACATAACTGTTGCAAATGAAACGGTTATTTATTATTCTAAAGTGAAAAATTTTATTGAATTGGCAATTATGCTTGGCTGTTTAGGTGTTGGTATTTATTTGCTTCTAAAAACAGATAATTATATCATTGGTTCAGCTCTTTCTATTATCGGTGTGTTTTTTGGTTATAAAGAGTATAAAGAGGCGACTAATACAGAGCCTCAAATCATAATTAATGAAAGAGGAATAAAAACAATATCAACAGATTTTTATACTTGGGATGATATTAGGAATGAGGAGGTTGTTAGTGAGGGATCTGGTAAACATATTCGTTATTATTTAAATTATAATCACCCAGAAGGTTCTGAACATTTGCAAATTGACGATTATGATACGGATATAAGAAGTTTGAACAAATTACTGATTTTATATCGTGGTCGAAGTAAGAAAACAATATTGAACCGATAACATTCGTGATAATTTTACAAATTATAAATGGTAATATCACGAAAAGCTCTTGATTAAGAGTTTCTTTTGTGAGTTAGTTCTTATAATATTTTTCTTCATTTACTTTTACAATAGAATAGGAGGTTTCCGTTGAGATAAATTACCTTTGCAACAAAATCCGATATTATGTTTTCTGCCATCAAGAAAAAACTCCATTCAGATCCTGTTTATAATCTTCATTTTATCTTAATGTGTCTCAGTTCGTTGTTATTTTCAGCGAGTTTTAACATGATGATTCCAGAATTGCCAGCCTATTTAAGCAGTATGGGAGGAGCAGAATACAAAGGATTTATTATTGCATTGTTTACTTTAACAGCGGGAATTTCGAGACCTTTTAGTGGAAAGTTAACAGATAAAGTGGGACGTGTTCCTATTATGGCAGTCGGATCTATCGTTTGTTTTGTGTGCGGAATTTTATATCCTATTTTGACTACCGTTTCTGGTTTTCTATTTTTGAGATTGATACATGGTTTTTCGACAGGTTTCAAACCAACGGCAACAGCAGCTTACATTGCCGACATTATACCCAGAGAACGTTGGGGCGAAGCACTGGGCTTACATGGTATTTGTTTTAGTATTGGAATGGCAATTGGACCAGCATTGGGAAGTACCATTACCTTATATTCATCGATAAATGTGATGTTTTTCACCTCTTCTTTTTTTGCACTTTTATCGATTGTGATATTATTTAATATGAAAGAAACATTGAAAAATAGACAAAAGTTTTCTTTCGGATTATTAAAGATTTCAAAACAAGATATCTTTGCAAAAGAGGCACTACCAGCAGCATTAATTACGTTTTTATCTTATATTGCTTATGGTTCTATTTTAACCTTAATTCCAGATTGGACCGAACATTTAGGCTTTCAGAACAAAGGTGTTTTCTTTATTGTTTTTACCATATCATCTATGAAGGTACGTTTCTTTGCAGGAAAGATATCAGATCAAAAAGGACGTGTTTTGGTCATAAAATTAGGTTTAGTTTTACTGATTGCTGCATTGGTTATTTTAGCTTCGATAGATGCAAAAATAGGTTTAGTTTTAGGTGGATTGATGTATGGAATATCGACGGGAATTCTTTCGCCAGCTTTAAATGCATGGACAATAGATTTTAGTAAACCCGAAGAACGTGGAAAAGCAATGGCGACTATGTATATTGCAATGGAAGCCGGAATAGGACTTGGTGCTTTGTGCGCAGGTTGGTATTTTCAGGATTATTTAGACCGCATTCCGATGGTGATTTATGTTTCGGCAGCGATTTGTCTTTTAGGTACCATTTATATGCTTAAATTTAAAAATAAGCCACAAACAATTTAATGTAGTACAATGAAAGCAGATTTACACGAATTTATAGCACAACAGATTGAAGAAAAAATTAAGTATTTGAACGGTTTAATTGATGATTTACGTGCTTCGAACAATGATACCAAAAGTAGTATGGGCGATAAGTACGAAACATCACGTGAAATGATGCAACAAGAAATCACACGAATTCAAAATCAACTAAACGAAGTTTTGGTACAGCAAGAAGTATTTTCTAAAATTAAAATTGTTGAGAATAATACGATTGGATTAGGAACTTATGTTGAAACGACAATGGGTAACTTTTGTATAGCGTGTAGTTTTGGAGAAATAATATTCGGTAACAAGAAGATTTTTGTGTTATCTACTCAAACGCCATTGGCAAAAATACTAATGGGAAAGACAGAAAATGAAACATTCGAGATGAATGGAAAGTTGTTTAAAGTGAATGTAGTGGAATAGATCCAAAAAATAAAATAAAAAAGGACGTAGTTGCGGTACGTCCTTTTTTGTATTGAAAAGTATGTATTAGAATTGTGCGATAACAATAATATATATCCTTATTAACGCATGTATTTGTGTTGTAATAGAAAATAGAAATAAGGCCCACTTTGCTTGGAAAGTAACGTGTGTGCATTATGGAAAAAATATAAACCAAAGTCAAATAGTGAGCCTGATATTTCTTCTGTATCTATTACGATAATCTTTTTACTTCATCACAAAATATAGTTTCTATAATGAAAATATTAATTCATATTCTATAGTTGCTATCCTTTGCGTTTTGTTGTAATTTTGGTATCGGTATTTCAAGCGGAATTTTACTTCCAGCGAACGTTCGCTAAATTATAAAAATTCGTTTACATTTACCTAATATTTTTGAAAAAATTATGCAAGAAGAATACATTAAATTAATTTTTGGATTAAAACTAAAACAAGTTAGAACGGCTAAAGATTTATCATTGTTTAAGTTATCTAAATTAACTGGCCTTTCGAAATCATATTTAAATGAAATAGAAAAAGGTAAAAAATATCCAAAAACTGATAAAATTGTTGCACTTGCTGAAGCACTTGAGATTCCTTATGATGAAATTGTTTCACTAAAATTGGATAAAAATTTGGCACCAGTGGCTGAAATTTTACAATCTAATTTATTACAAGAAATTCCTTTAGAACTTTTCGGGATTGAAGAAAGAGATCTAATCGAGATTATTTCGAATGCACCAATGAAGGTAAATGCATTTATTTCTACCTTGATTGAGATTGGAAATAACTACAATTTAACGCGCGAAAGCTTTTATTTGGCATCTTTACGTTCTTTTCAAGAAGCGAATGATAATTATTTTCCAGAAATAGAGACATCTGCAAAAAATTTCTTGAAAGAATACTTAGTACATTCTGAAGGTTTAGTTTCGAATGAAGCAATGGAAGAAATTCTGAAAGAAGAATATAATTACACTATTATATATGAAGATTTCAGTGTTTTTGGACCAAAAGATTTAGTTAAATTACGTTCTATTTTTATCAAAGAGAAAAAATTACTTTATATTAATACTTCTTCAGATAATGATCAAAAACGATTTATTTTAGCAAAAGAATTAGGGTACAATTACCTTGATTTAAAAGAACGTTTGTATACATTTTCTTGGGCGAGTTTTGATAATTTTGATCAATTATTAAATAATTTTTATGCGTCCTATTTTGCGGGAGCATTGTTATTACCAGAAGAAAAATTATTGAAAGATATGCAAGATCTGTTCTCGTTAGAGCATCATGACTTGTCTAAATTTCAAGAGATTTTAGGAAAATACACAGAATCGCCAGAAACAGTATATCAGCGTATGACGAATTTGTTACCAAAACATTTTAATATTCGCGATTTATTTTTCTTGCGATTATCTACAAAAGTAGGTTCAAACTCATTCAAACTCACAAAAGAATTGCATCTCAATCAGCAACAATCTCCACAGGCAAATGAAACAGATGAGCATTATTGTCGTCGTTGGGTTTCGTTGAATGTTCTGAAAGAATTAGAAAATCACCAAGAAGATCATCATGAAATTTCTGCGCAAATTTCGTTGTATCCATTTAATAATAATCAAAAGTATTATGTGATTTCGTCTGCGACAAAAGATCCATTCAATCCAAATTATTTGAGAAGTGTTACGATAGGCGTTTTATATAAATCGGCTCAACGTAAAGTGAAATTTATGAATGATCCTTCGATTCCTGTAAGAGAAGTTGCTGTAACATGTGAAAATTGTGGAATGAAAGATTGTTTGGAAAGAGCTGCAGAACCAATTCGTTTCGAAAAAGATATTCGAAATAAACGTTTGAATGTAACAATTAATGATTTTATAAGAGCACAAAGTAAATAAAAAAATCCAGCTTATTTAGCTGGATTTTTTTGTTGAGGTTACTAACAAAGGTACAAAGTTACAGAAATCTTTTTGATAATATCGCTTCATTTCTGTTGAATAATCTTGTTAATTTTACATCCCGAAAACAAACTCACGATGAACAAACAAAACTACAATCCAATCGAAGAAGTACTTGAAAAAATCAAAGAAAAAGGAGGTTGGGTTAACACACATTCACACTTAGATAGAGCTTATTCATTGACTTCGGATACTTTCTCATTATCAAATTCTTATCTTAAAGAAAAATGGCATTTAGTAGATGATATGAAACGTAATTCTTCAGTTGACGACATTTATTTCCGTATGGAAAAAGCAATTAACTTTATGTTAGAGCAAGGTTGTCAAGCAATCGGGTCGTTTATTGATGCAGATGAGGTGATTGAAGATCGTAGTATACAAGCAGCTCAACGCTTAAAAGATAATTATGGAAAAGATATTGAAATGCGTTTTGCAAATCAAGTCTTAAAAGGAGTTATTGATCCAAAAGCACGCGAATGGTTTGATATGTCATCTGATTTTGTTGACATTATCGGTGGCTTACCTGCAAAAGATTTCGGTAGAGAAGAAGAGCATTTAGATATTTTATTATCTACAGCAAAAGCAAAAAACAAATTAGTTCATGTTCATGTTGATCAGTTTAATACTGATGAAGAGGTTGAAACAGAGCAATTAGCGCTTAAAACGATTGAGCATGGAATGCAAGGGAAAGTTTCTGCGGTACACTCAATTTCAGTTGCTGCTCATCCTCGTAAATATCGTTATGAATTGTATGATTTAATTAAAAAAGCAGATATGCACATTGTTTCTTGTCCAACAGCATGGATAGATCACAATCGTACAGAGCGTTTAGCACCTTCTCATAATTCAATTACACCAGTTGATGAAATGATTCCAAGAGGAATTAATGTAGCCTTTGGTACAGATAATATTAATGATATTTATAAACCTTTTTCAGACGGACATCTCTTAACAGAATTACGTGTAATGTTAGAATCTTGTCACTTTTATGATGTGGAACAACTTTCGAATATTGCAACAGTAAATGGTTTGAAAGCTTTAGGAATTCAAAAATAAAATGTATATTTATACAGTAATTAAAATCTCGCAATTGCGGGATTTTTTTTGAACACAAAATTAAAAACCACAATAATTTATGCGATTAAATGTACAGAACGAAACCGCTCAATTACAAACAGTAGTCTTGGGAAGAGCAGAATCTAATGGAGCAAATCCTACACTTGATCAGACTTACGATGCAAAATCTTATGAATCTGTAAAAAATAATGATTACCCAAAAGAGGAAGATTTAATTGCTGAGATGTCAGAATTTGAACAAGTTCTTAAGAAATATAATGTAGAAGTCTTACGACCAACTTTATTACAAGATTGTAATCAAGTTTTTTCTCGTGATGTTGGATTTGTTATTGATGATGAGTTTTTTATCGCGAATATTATTCCTGATCGTTTAGAAGAATTGCAAGCATATCGTGAAATAAAGCGTATGTTTAAAGGAAATAAAATCAATGCATTACCAGAAGAAGTTTATGTTGAAGGTGGTGATGTGATTTTGTACAATGATTATATTTTTGTAGGAACATACAAACAACCAGATTTTAAACAATTCAAAACAGGTCGTACAAATGTTGAATTTGTAGAGTATATCAAAGCTAAATTTCCAAATAAGAAAGTATTAGATTTTGAATTGAAAAAGAATGATCAAGATCCTTACGAAGGAATTTTACATTTAGATTGTACATTTAATCCAGTAGGGAGAGACAAAGCAATTATATATAAAGATGGATTTTTGTTTGAACATGAATATCAGCAAATCGTAGATATTTTTGGGAAAGAAAATTTATTCGAAGTTACAAAAGAAGAAATGTATTGGATGAATCCGAATGTATTTTCTATTTCTCCTGAAGTTGTCGTTTCAGAGAAAAATTTCACTCGTTTAAATGATCATTTAGAAAATGTTTGGAATATAAAAGTTGAAAGAATTAATTATAGAGAAGTCTCTAAAATGGGAGGCTTATTAAGATGTTCTACAATGCCTTTAATTAGAAAATAAGATGAAACAGAAACAATATACATCAACTATTTTAATGGTTGAGCCAGCAGCGTTTTACTACAATCCAGAAACAGCTGTTAACAATTATTTTCAAACCGAAACAACAGAATCTAAAGAAGATATTCAGAAAGAAGCTTTGGCAGAATTTCAAGGAATGGTTTCGGCTTTGCGTTCGAAAGGAGTAAATGTTATCACAATAAAAGATACAGTTTCACCGCATACACCAGATTCAATTTTCCCAAATAATTGGATTTCTTTTCATGATAATGGAAATGTTGTGTTATTTCCAATGTTTGCAAAAAATAGAAGAGAAGAACGTCGTGAAGAAGATGTATTAAGCTTATTAGAAGAAAAAGGATTTCATATAGAAGATGTGATTGATTTTACTTCTGCAGAAGAAGATGAGGTTTTCTTAGAAGGAACTGGAAGTATTATTCTTGATCGTGAAAATGAATTGGCTTATGCTTGTATTTCTCAACGAACTGACGAAGATTTATTGATCGAATTTTGTGAAGAATTAGAATATACACCAGTTATTTTTCATGCAAATCAAACAGTAAATGGAGAGCGTAAACCTATTTATCATACCAATGTAATAATGTGTATTGCAGATAAGTATGCGATTATTTGTTTGGATTCTATTGATGATAAAAAAGAAAAGAAAGCAGTTTGCGAGTATATTTTAGAAGCTGGTAAAGAGATTATTGCAATTACAGAAGCGCAAATGCATCAATTTGCTGGTAATATGTTGCAAGTTGGTGGTTTAGGACAATCATATTTGGTAATGTCTCAAACAGCTTACAATTCTTTAACAGAAGATCAAATTTCTAAAATTGAAAATTATAATCCAATTTTACCTGTTAAGATAGATTTGATAGAAAAATTAGGAGGAGGAAGCGCTCGCTGCATGATGGCAGAAGTTTTCTTACCAAAAAAATAAATAGGTCGAATACAATTATAAATCCGAGTTTTTACTCGGATTTATTTTTTATCATTTCTAATGTTATTTCGTAAGGTGATTTTGATGAATTCAAAGATTTTAACCAACTAATATAACTTAATACAAATACATCTCGATTGCTTTCTTTTTCTAATTTATCTAGTATTTCTTCAAAAGATTTATTTATCAAAATTGAAGGTTTCAATAAATATTTTTCGACCAAAACAACATAGTCTATTACTTTTTTTTCATTAACATTTTCTAAATAAGTCTTGTATCTTCTTTTAAAACTTTTTATTCTTGTTAAAGCGAAATCAACATTCTCAAATTGTGCATGAATGAGAATTTCCATTACATTTTTTCTGATTGTCCAAAGCATCCCGATCCTTTTCTCGTACCAGCCATCTGTATGTAATAATTTGCTTATAATTTTTAATGCATTTTTATCTTTTTTTTGACCCAAAAACATTGCACAAGCGGCTTGCAAATCATTTATAATAGATAAATCAACTTTTTTTGAAGATGTTTTAATTGCGTTTTCAATTATCTCTAAAGCTTTTTCAGAATGATTTGTAAAATGAAAATTCAAAGCAAGAATTAATTGATGTTTCTGATAGAAAGCCGAATAATATAGTTTATTTTGCTTTTCCATTAAATTGTGCATATCATTTAAGTATGAAAAACTTTGCTCAAAATTTAAATTCCTAAAACTAAAATTAGCTAAATAATAAAGTATTTGAATGTGATAATACAAATGATGCTCAGAATTTTGTGATTGATTTTCTAAAAAATTATACGTTGACTCAATGTAAGATTCTACTAATTTATAGTTTTGATGAATAGCTGCATATTCATTTGCAATGTCTAAAATTTGCACCAAAGATTTGTATGTTACAATAGAATCATGTGAAATATTATATTGATTCATAGTAGATTGAAGCAAAGTTTTTAAGTCAATAATTTCTCCTTTGTAAATGATTTTTTCTAATTCTTTTCTGAGTTGTGCATAAGCAATTGTAAGTTTTGCTTCATTGTTTAATTGTTCTTGATTGAAAATAAATTTAGCTGATAATTCTTCAAAATTCTCTTTTGGATGAAGATGATTATAAAGTAATCGTGTAGAATAAATTTCGTTCAATAAGCTAAATTGTTCAAGTTTTATAGCTTTGGTTTCAGCTTTTATCAAACATTTATAAGCAATTTTTTCAAGATTATTTTCGTATAAAAATTTTCCAACAACCAATAACTTTAGCGCTTCATTAGTTTCGTTTGCATTATTCCTAAATGTTTTATTTGATAAAAATAGTAGTAAGCTGTCTTGCAGTCTTTTTCTCAATGCGTGGTAAGCGTCATTATTCTTTTTATCCTTATAAATTTTTTTGATACTATTTATATCGTCAGTTTTTATTAGTTTAAGTAGTTGTAGGTTTTTGGTGTCATTTCGTTTATTGTTTTGCTTTAAATGTTTAATAAATTCATTGATATCTTCATTATTTAGCAAAGAAATTAATTCACTTAAATTATCCATTTCTATTTGATTTATATTTTTAAATATAGAAATATTTCGTCAGTATTTGCATAATATTGAATTGTTTTTGAATCTATTTTCTTAGAATTTTGTTTCATAATTAATAAAAACCTAATAGAAATGGAAACAATTGAAAACAACAATCAAGTAAATGAAAAATCTTCGAAAAGAACAAAATCAATAACTAATCCATACAAACCGACGGCTGCATTTATAGGTGCTTCTTGGACTGCATTATTAGCTGGAACTATAGGATATTGTGTTGGTTTGTGGAATGCAACAATGGAGCTAAACGAAAAAGGATATTATTTTGTGATTCTCTTATTTGGTTTGTTTGCAGTAATTTCTGTCCAAAAAAGCGTAAGAGACAAAGCAGAAGGATTAGCTGTAACCGAACTGTATTATGGATTGAGCTGGTTTGCCACTATAGCTGCTATTGTATTATTGGTAATCGGATTATGGAACGCTGATTTACTTCTAAGTGAGAAAGGTTTCTATGGAATGTCCTTTGCATTAAGCGTTTTTTCTGCGATTGCTGTACAAAAAAATACACGAGATTCTAAATTAGCTGATACAAGACAATAATACAAAAACATTTACTTTTTCTTTTAAAAGGTTACGATAAGTAACCTTTTTTTATTTGTATTCAGTCAAATTTTTCCAAAATCGTTTTGGCATCAATTGAATTTGCAATCTCGAATTTTTTCTTGCTTCAATTGTTGTTGAATTAAAATAAGATTTCCATAATTCTTGGTACAAATTTTCGTTTACATCAATATATTCAGCTGGAGTAGTAGATGTTTTAGGAGTAAAATTTAATTGTATTTGCTGAACTTGTCTTGAGTTCTTTTCATAATAAATTCCATATTTTCGAATGTTATCGAAAATAATCCAATTTTGATCCGCATATCTTCTTCTAAAATGATTGATAATTAAAGGCAAAACATTGTATTTAGGTTCTGTCTTAGCAAAAAATAGATCTTGATTAATCTTTTCAAAACGGATAAACGCTTCGTGATGATGTTTTTCACGATGAACAGAACGATACATTTTCATCACATATAAAACAAACTCGTTCCCATAATTTAATTGTATCGCAGATGATTCATTAATAATTAAACAACAATAATAAAAGAGCTTTTCGTACGCTTCTTTTTCTTCGGACAAGAAAACAGCTTGAACGGCTTTATAACTTGTTGAATTTAATTTACTTTTTAAGCTTTTATAAACTCTTTTAGCCTTTTGCTCATCAGTAATTACAGTATAAATTTCATCAAACATTGAAGGTAAAAAATCTCTTTCCGAAACTACTTGTATTTGTTTAGGTTTTCTGACGTAATAATCAAAAATTAAGGTCAAAAATCCTTCGAAAGTATTATCAAAAACATAGATTTCCATTAGTCGAAAAGATTTAATTGATTGGGCTGATTTTTTAAATATTTACTTTTGCTCGTACTCAAAATACGATGTTTAATCTGCGATCCAAGCAAATCTTTTTGTTGGTATTGATCATCAGCACAAGTCATAAAAAATTTTGCTCGATTATATGCAATTCCCAATCGTTTCAGTTGATAAGAATAAATTTTTCCAAACTTTCGAGCTGTAATAATTTTCTTCGCCGATTGCACACCAATTCCTGGAATTCGAAGAATTAAATGATAATCTGCAGTATTAATATCAATCGGATAAAGATGTAAATTTCTTAAAGCATAACTTAATTTTGGATCAATATCAGTATCCAAATGTGGATTCTGTTGATTCAAAATTTCTTTGACATCAAATTGATAAAAGCGCAATAACCAATCTGTTTGATACAATCTATTTTCTCTTAACAAAGGTGGTTGTGAACCTATAGAAGGTAACATTTTATCATTATGATTAATTGGAATAAACCCTGAATAATATACACGTTTCAACTTAAAATCATTGTAATATTGATTTGCTGTATACATAATTTCCATGTCATTTTCGGGCGTTGCACCAATCACCATTTGTGTAGATTGTCCTGCAGGAACAAAAGTAGGAGTAGACTTTATTAATTTTCTCTCGGAATTAAATTCAGTCATTTGTTGTTGAATAAAACCTAATGGTTTTTTTACATCTTCGTGCGATTTTTCTGGGGCAACTAATTTTAATCCTTGTTCAGTTGGCATCTCCATATTAATCGACATACGATCAGCATATAAACCTGCTTCTCTTAATAATTCTGGACTTGCTCCAGGAATAGTTTTAAGATGAATATAGCCATTGAAATTCTCTTCTAAACGTAACTTTTTCGCAATCAAAAGCAAACGTTCCATTGTAAAATCAGCATTTTTAAAGATTCCAGAACTCAAGAATAATCCTTCTATGTAATTTCGTCGATAAAAATTAATGGTCAAATCAACTACTTCTTGTACCGTAAATGCGGCACGTTTTACATCGTTGCTTTTTCTGGAAACACAAAAAGCACAATCGTAAATACAATGATTGGTTAAAAGAATTTTTAGTAATGAAACACAGCGACCATCTTCTGTAAATGAATGGCAAATTCCAGATTGCGATGCATTTCCTAGCCCGTTATTTGTGTTTTTTCGTTTACTTCCACTCGAAGAACAAGAAACATCATACTTTGCTGCATCAGCTAAAATGCTTAGTTTTTCGTTAATTCTATCAAAATTCATCTATCATTGCTTTTTACAAAGCAAAAAAAATAAACTGCCATAAGATGACGTTTAAAATAAATTAACAGAAATTTATCAATCGTATTCCAAATTGATCAATAGTTCAGTTTTAAGACGGCTAATAAAATTACAATCTAGTTCTGCTAAAAGAATATCAATCAATTGAGATAAAAAATCGCGTTGTATAAAATTAAAAATAAATGTATTTTCCTTTGTTAAAAAATAAAAATCATAACGACTAAAATAACCTGAAATAGACTTAATTTCTAATGTAGATAATTCTTCTGCTGGAAAGTATTCACTTAATTTAGTACGATAATCATGAATTTTTTTGATTGAATTAGTAGAAGAATCTACATATTCGAGATTCAATTCTTCAATTTCATCTGTACAAAACTGAAGGGCAAATTCATTTTTTGGATAATCGTTTATGTACAAATTGAAACGATTATCTTTTTGATATAATTGAAAAAGTCGGTTAAATTCTTGTACATTTTTTATCATAATCGATTTAGATAAATGATTGATTTGACTAAATTTAATAACATTTAGTTAAATAATCAAATAAAAAAGAGCCAAATTATATGGCTCTTCTATAGATTAGTAACGAATTGTTCTTGTTGTATTTGAAATTGGTTGGTCAAAATTTTTCACATATTGTGTTCTTTTGATCCAATTTTTATGATCATCGTATTGATATTTAATCGTTGAGATATTCTTCACTTTTCCAGTTTCATCAAGTGTAGTTTCTTCTATAATATTATTATTAGCATCAAATTTTCTTAGATATTTATTGACTTGTTTATTGTCTTTTCCTATATAAATTTCCTCGACTGGATTACCGTTTGTATCATTTTTATAATTTAAAGTATATGATCCTTGGTTGTATTTTACTTGTGTTTTAACTAAAAAACCATTTTGAAATTGATAATTTTTTTCAATAAAAACATCTGCATCTTCCAGTAAATTTGTTTCTCTTTCGTATGTAATTTGTTGATTTTGATTTAATTTATATTCCGTTTTTAAAACATTTACATCATTTTCACTTTTAGTTACGATATAACCTTCTGAATTATATTCATAATCGAAATTAAAGATTAAACTCTCATCATTACTCTTCAATTCACGAGAAATTAATTTGTTTGATTCGTTATAATTAAATGATTCTGAAAAAGTTTTATTTCCAGCTTCATCAAAATATTCTCTTTTTATCGGATTTCCATCTTTATTATAAGTTGATTTAGTATAATATTCTAAATCATAACCTTCAATTTGCATCACTCGAATACGCGCTTTTTGCATCGATTCTTCTATATAATTTGGGTGTCCAAGAATATCATTTTGATCTAATTCTGATTTTTGTGCAAATGCTAAACCAGAAATAAATAAGGTAATTAAAGCAATGTTTTTTAACATATGTTGTGTTTTTTAATTCGTTTATTGAAATATTAATCAAAATTAATTGAAAAATATTGATTTCTTAACTTATTTAAATGTCAACGTAAAAACAAGAACTTATATTTGACAAAATTTTAAAAAAATGAGCACAAAATTTAAACTATTAGGAAGTCAACCTGCATTTGTAGATCTGTCATTGTTATTAATTCGTTTAGCTGCTGGTGGATTCATGTTTACACATGGTTTTGGGAAATTGCAAAAATTAGTGAATGGAAATTTCGAATTTGGAGATCCAATTGGAGTTGGTCCAGAAATTTCATTAGGGTTAACAGTTTTTGCTGAGATTTTGTGTGCATTTTTAGTTTTAGTTGGAATTTTTACTCGTTTAGCAACTATTCCTTTAATTATTACCATGTTTGTAGCCGTTTTTATTGTACATGCTGGAGATGATTTTGGTAAAAAAGAATTAGGATTATTCTATTTAATTAATTATTTCGTTCTATTTTTATCAGGTGCAGGAAAATATTCTCTGGATCGATTAATCTTAAAAAAATGATAAAAAGAATAACATTCGGAGTATTGATTTGTTCAACCGCATTGTTTGCTCAATCTAAAAATATGAATAACAAAACCTATAAACCTTTATCTAAAGCTGAAATAAGTTTAGTAAAAGAAAAAAAATCGTACGACACATTTCGTGTTTTATTGACTACTTCGGAGGCTGACCTTAAAATTTTGAAAGCACAATCTATTGATATAGATCCAAAAGATCCTAATATAAAATTATTGGCAGATCGTATGTATGCGACCGTACAAGATGAAGCAAGTAAAGGAGTTGGGATTGCTGCTCCGCAAATTGGTATCAATAGAAATGCTGTTTGGGTACAGCGTTTTGATAAAGAAGGTGAGCCTTTTGAGTTTATCATAAATCCTAGAATTTCGTGGTATTCAGACATTGTTCGTCACGGAAGAGAAGGTTGCTTGTCTATTCCAGATATTTTTGGAAAAGTGTATAGAAGTTTAGTTCTTCGATTAGAGTATTATGATTTAAATGGAAATTTTCATGATGAAACTGTTGAAGGATTTACAGCTGTTATTTTTCAGCATGAATATGATCATTTGATCGGAACATTATTTACAGATCGAATAAAAGAACAAGAAAAATTAAATTATGTGAAAGCAGAAGTTATGAATGATGTTTTTTATTTAAAGAAAACATCAATTGACTTTGACGATGATGATGAAGATTAAATATATCTTAAAATTATCAAAAGTATTATGCTTGGCATAGTTTTTAGTCTATTTTTGTACATCTAATTATCTATAAATTGTTAGCACATACAACATACATTCATCCAACAAGTACAGAATGGGTAACTTTTGTTCATGGAGCCGGTGGAAGTTCTACAATTTGGTTCAAACAAATTCGTGAATTTCGTAAACATTTTAATATTCTTTTATTGGATTTAAGAGGGCATGGACGATCTAAAAATAATTTGAAATCACTTTTCGAAAAACGTTATACATTCAAATCTGTTGCAAAAGATGTGATTGAAGTTTTAGATCATTTAAAAATCAAGCAAACTCATTTTGTTGGTATGTCTTTGGGTACTATTGTTATTCGACAATTAGCAGAAGATTATTCAGATAGATTTAGATCTATGGTAATGGGTGGTGCAATTATGAAAATCAATTTTCAATGTCAATTTTTGATAAATGTTGGAAATACGTTTAAGCATATGTTGCCCTATCTTATTCTATACAGAATATTTGCTTTTGCCATAATGCCAAGAAATACACATAAAGAATCGAGAATATTATTCATTAATGAAGCAAAAAAATTGTATCAAAAAGAATTTTTGAAATGGTTCAAACTAACTGCAGATGTCAATCCATTATTAAAATGGTTTAGAAAAGTTGAGTTAAATATTCCAACACTTTATGTAATGGGAGCAGAAGACCATATGTTTTTGCCTTCTATACAAGAATTAATAAAGAATCATAAAAATAATTCGGAATTAATTGTGATAGATGATTGCGGACATGTTGTCAATGTTGATCAACCACAAGTTTTTAATGATAAAGTAATAGCTTATATCAATACAATAAATTAACAAAAAGCTTCAGATGTTCTGAAGCTTTTTTGTTGTACAGAGTTTATTCATAAAAATCTAGAGTTTTTATTCAACAAAGAATTATTCTCTACATTGTGATTTAACTTATACAATATTCTATTATTTTACTACTTTATGGATCTGTAACTAATTATATTTACGTTAAAATCCTTATACAAATTAGGGCGTCTTCTTGAAAAATGTAGTTCTGGTGTATTCTTTTGGATTAGTCATTTAGAAATTTATTCTAAATATTCTAATTTATTTTTATTTAACCTTACATGGTGTTGTAACGAAAAGGTATTTCCTCTTATTAAAATTGTGCAATCAAAATTTCGTGATTGCAATTCGCAGAACAATGTTTTTACGTAACATCTTCTTGCAGAATTCCACGAGCTGTTACCAACTGTTTGATTAAAGCGTTCGATTAATTCATTGTCCGTTAATTCACGGAATAATACGACAAATTCATTTTTTAGATTTTCCATTGTTTCAATTTTTAATGATAAAAACAACAGGATAGAGTGGAGAATAACCTTTTATTTTGGCGTTTGCCCTCATTCTATACCACCGTAGCGCGGTTTTGGCTCGGTTGGTGTTCTGATTTTTCAGAAACTCCTGATGATTGATAGAGTAAATATAGAAATAATTTTTTAAAACAAAAAAAGGAACTCAAAAAAAGTTCCTTTTCAATATTTTTATTCGCTTAATTCTAACCAACGAAATTCTTTTTCTTCTAATTCGTCTACAATTTTTTGTAGTTCATCTCCAATAGTTGCGATTTTGTCATAACCTAAATTTGGGTCGGAAAGTAAATTTGTTAATTCTTCTTTTTTAGCTTCAAGAATTGGTAAAGATTGATTTATTTCGTCTAATTCTCGTTGCTCTTTGAACGATAATTTTCTTGGTTTTGCTTCCTTTATTTTTTCTTTAGATTCTACTTTTTCTTGAACTACAATTTCCTTTTCAATCTTTTTATCGTCAGCTTCTGGTTTATTTTTATCCTCGATATGATATTCTGTGTACGTTCCCATATAACGAGAAACTTTACCTTCTCCCTCAAATATCATCAATTCATCTACCACTTTATCCATAAAATAACGATCGTGAGAAACAACTAATAAACAACCTTGATATTCTTCTAAGAAACTTTCTAAAACTGTTAAAGTAGGCAAGTCCAAATCGTTTGTAGGCTCATCAAGAATCAAAAAGTTTGGATTTTTATATAAAATGGCTAATAATTGAAGTCGTTTTTTCTCACCACCACTTAATTTAGAAATAAAAGTATGTTGCTGTTCTGGTGTAAACAAAAACATTTCTAAGAACTGCTCTGCACGCATTTCTTTTCCACTTGCAAGAGGAAAAAAATCTGCTATATCTTTTACAAATTCTATAACACGTTCATCTTCTTTAAACTCGATTCCATCTTGTTTAAAATGTCCAATATTTAATGTATCTCCACGTTCAATAACTCCACTATCAGCAGGTTCAATTCCTTCAAGCATTTTTAAGAAAGTTGTTTTACCTACGCCATTTTTTCCTACTAAACCAATCTTTCCTCCGCGTGCAAAAATGTAAGAGAAATCGTCTAAAATTTTCTTTTGTCCAAATGCTTTCGATACATGCTCCATCTCGATAATTTTCTGACCCAAACGTGTCATCACCATCTCTAATTTCACTTGTTGATCTACAATTTTATGCTTAGCAACTTTTTCTGTATCATAAAATGCATCGATACGAGATTTAGATTTTGTTGTACGTGCCTGTGGTTGACGACGCATCCATTCTATTTCTTTACGGTAAAGATTTTTTGCTTTATCAATTGTTGCATTTTGATTTTCGATTCGTAACGCTTTATTCGTAATATACGTTTCGTAATTTCCTGAATGCACATACAATGTTTTGTCCTCCATTTCTAAAATTTTGGTACAAATTGCATCTAAGAAATAACGATCGTGCGTTACTAGAATCAAGGTTTTATTTTCTTTATTTAAGAAATATTCAAGCCATTCTACCATTTCGATATCCAAATGATTGGTAGGCTCATCTAAAATTAGAAGAACATATCCAGTTTCGAAACTCAAATCGATTAAAAACTTCGCTAATGAAATACGCTTACGTTGACCACCAGAAAGTTTTCCAATTTTTTGATCTAAGAAATCAATCTTTAGTTTCGATAAAATTTCTTTGATTGTAGGCTCAACTTTCCAAGCATCCAAAACGTCCATTTGCCCCATTAACTCAACTAATTCAGGGTTTGTCGGATCATTCTCAATCATATTGTCGTATTGACGAACAACATCTAGAACTTCGTTCGAATGATTGAAAATATATTCTTCACCCTTTAAATTTTCGTCAAAATCATCACTTTGATCTAACATTAGGATTTTAACACCTTTATTTGGACGAACAACACCTGAGTCGGCAGTTTCTAATCCTGCTAAAATTTTAAGTAAAGTAGATTTTCCACTTCCATTTTTTGCTACGAAAGCGATTTGATCACCTTCATTTACATGAAAATTGACATCTTCAAATAAAGTTCGGATTCCGTATGATTTGGTTAGATTTTCAACTGTAAGAAAATTCATGGCTTATTATCTGTTTTGTAAGTTAAAAAAGAAATTAAATCTTTTCTGTTTCGATTTGCTTGATCGATTGTTTAGCTTTTCTTATTTTAACGATTAAAAGAGCCAAAGATAAGACAAAGCAAATACTTCCTATTACAATTAGATTATTTAAATGTGGTTGAATTAGTGCTGGATCACCTTTTTCGATAAAAAGAATTCGAAATATTTTCAGATAATGTGTTAATGGAATACAATCTGCAATCACTTGAATCCATTTTGGCATTTGACTTAATGGCCAAGTGAAACCACTTAATATAAAACTTGGTGTTGCAACAACCATTAAAACTTCTGTAGCTTTTAGTTGACTTGGTAGTATAATACTAACCAAAAATCCTAAAAAACAAACAGCTAAAATAAATGCAAGTGAAGAAGTGAAAAATGGCCAAAATTCTGTTTCTAATTTCATGTTGTAAAACATGCCAAACCAATAATAAAGTAGAAAAATAAAAATTGACATGAATAAGTAAGGAAATGTTTTGACAAATAAAATAGTAAATGGATTAGAAGATTTTGAAACCAATTCATTAAAAGTTTTATTCTCAAATTCTGAAGCAAATGAAAGCGCTAAACCTAATAATAAAACTTGTTGTAAAACAGTTAATAAAACACCTGGAAGCATAAAATAAAGATAATTTCCACTTCTGATATTTTGTCGAATCATTGTTGATTTGAACGGTTCGTAACTTTGTGTAGCAACATATTCAGGAACACCTTGCTTGCGAGCAGTTTCGATTGAAATTCCAGCTTTCATTGTTGTTAAAACAGTAGTAACTGCAATAGCTGCGGTATTAGATGTTAACGTATTTGATCCGTCCACAAAATAGGCTATTTCGGGTAATTTCTTTTGTTGTAAATCTGCTTGAAAATTTCGAGGAATTATAATTACAACTTCAGCTCCGATTGCTAAAGCTTTATTCTTAGAATCAAATGTTGAAGGTAAAATTTCAGCAACTTTCACTGATTCATTTTCATCTAACATCTGAATAATTTTCTGACTTGTTGTAGTATGATCTTCGTCTACAACAATTATTGGCAAATCGGTTACATTCCCTTTTTTATATACATTTCCGATCAAAATACCATACATAATAGGTGCTCCCAAGAATAAAATGGGTAAAACTGGATTCTTGAAAAAGAGTTTAAATTCTCGTATGATTAAATGAAAAATAGTTTTCATCACAATTTATTTAGCGTTAAGATCCAAAATTATATTGGCTTTTGTAAGTAGTTGAGAAGCTTGTTTAGAATTAACAGGAACAATTTTTACTTCGTATTGTGATTGTTGTTGATCAATATCTGGATAAGCTGTTGAGATATTAGCATAAGAATTGAGTGCTTTTATCGAAACAATTTTTCCCTTCAATGTCATATTATTTTTATAAGGAACTTTTAGTATTACTTCTTGATTCTTTTGCAATTGACCGATTTTATTTTCTGGAATTGTAAATCGAAAAAAAGTAGATTCTTCTAGAATTCCGTTTGCAATAGAATATCCAGCCAAAGCTAATTCACCAACTTTGAGATTGATTGTTTCTACTGTCATATTCTGAGGCGCCTTGATGTATCTTTCAGCTTCAGCAACATCTACTTCTTGTAACGCACCTAAAGCACGCTCTTTTTGCCCCAACGCCATTTCTTGCTGTTCTATGCGTGCCCCATTTTCGGCGTCAGCAAGTTCAGCTGTTGCAGCCAAATACTGATTTTTAGCGCCTTGATATTTTGCATAAACTTCATCATAACTTTGTTGCGGAACAAGACTATCTCGTAACATGTTTTTTAAACGTCGATTAGATTTTTCTGCAAAATCTAATTGTTCTTTTAAACCTGAAACTTTAGCGCGCAATTGTTTCAATTGATTTTCTGTAGCCCCTTTTTTAGCCATTTTATATTGTGCTTCTGCTGAATTTACAGCACCTTCTGCTTGACTTTTCTTTGCATCAACTTCAGGTAATTGTAAAACAAAAAGTGTTTCACCTTTTTTTACTTCATCACCTTCGTGAACCAAAATCTGATCTATTTTTCCAGGTATTTTGGTAACAACACTAATTTGATCACGCTCAATTTTTCCTTGAAAAATAGTTTGTTCGTCTTTTTTATTTTCTTTTTCAGATGACTTACAATTGGTGTAAAGTAATATTCCGGTTAGAGCAAAAATATAGTATAGTGTATTTTTCATGGTTTTTAATTTGTTAATTGATTAAACAATTCTCCAGAAGTTTGGAGTAATTCGTAAGTTTTGGAACGTTGATCTAAGATTTGTGAATAATAACCTAAATTAACTTTGTAAAAATCATTTTCTGCAGCTAAACGTTCGGTTACATCAATCAATCCTTCCTGAAAACGTTTAGAAGCAATTTCTAAATTATTTGTTGCAATGATATTTTGTTGAAGATTTACTTTCAGTTTTTCAGAAGATGTTTCGTAATCAATTTTGTTTTTACTTAATAATAAATTGAGTTTTTCTTGAGAATCTTTCAATTTATTTTCATTAATCATGATATCAGTTTTAGCTTGCGCTAATTTATTTTTATGTTGACCACCATCTAATAATTCCCATTTTGCACCAACTCCAATTAGAATATTAGGGAATAAAGAAAATTGATTCATTTTTAAGTTCACATCACCTAATAAATCAACATCTTTAAGTTTGAATCTACTTGCAAAAATCGAAGTATAATTGGTATTTGCAAAAGCAAAAACTTGGGGTAAATGTGAACCTTTTTCTTTTTGATATAAAAATTCGTATGCTTTTACCGAATGTTCGAGCGCTTTTAATTCTTTTTTATTTTCTAAGCTATAGCTTGACGAAAGAATATCAATTGGAACAAGTTCATATTGTATTTGCTGTAAATCTTCAGTAGACATATGTGTAAGCGTCTCCAATTTTTTGAAGAGTAACTGTCGATTTCCATTTAGCTCAACTTTTCTGGCTTCTAATTCTAGCATCGCTAATTTTATTTTTTCACGATCATAAGGAATTGCTAAACCATTTTGAATTGCATTTTGAACTTTTAAATGTTCTTTATCTAAACGTTTTGCTGAGTTTGTAATTAATTCTTCAACTTTACCTAATAACATTAATTGATCATAGGTTTGAAGAATATCTTTTGTTATCGTTTCTTTTTCTGCTTCTTTTAAATAGTCTAACGCTGTGCTTTTTTCTTGAATAGCATTTAATGCATTTGGAATTTGTAATCCCGAAAAAATAACTTGCGTAGCATTTATACCAATCGTAAACAAACCTGCTGAAGTATTAAATTTTTGATTTCCAGCAAACAATTCAGTAGATAATAAATCAATTGATTTGGTAGGAATGTCTATTATTCCATTTGAGTTAAGATAACCTCCCAAGGCGATTGCAGATAAGTTTGGTTGTCTTTTACCTTTTACTTCATCGTATTGATAATTGTTTTTTTCGATTTCAAGTTGTTTATTTTTCAATTCATAACTAGATTCTATAGCTTTTTCGATAGGTAATTTCAATTGAGGATCTATTAATTGTTGACCAAAAGAAAAGTAAGAGAGGAAAGAGATTAAAGAAAAATAACGGACGCTTAGCATGGCTTTGTTTTATCATAAATTTAACAAAAAATATACCATGAATAGAAATGCAATATTAGAAAAGAATTAAAATTAAAAATCCTGAAACTGTTTAAGGGTTCAGGACTTCCAAAAATTGCCAATAAGATGGCGCATAGTTCAATGTATTTAATATTTTTTATCAATAATGTCTAGCGTTTCATTTACAGATTCTTTCATCATTTTTTCTAAATAATCTGTTGAAGATTTTGTGATTGGTTCATTAATATACTTTGTTCCTCCAATAGTTTCACTATATTTTAATGAATTGTTTTTAAGATCTAAAATATTGATATAAACATATGTTTTTGCAATATATTTCAGCTTATTTGCTGGGTCAAAATCTAAGCCAGATTTTACATTAATCACAACTAAATCATCTAATTTGATTATGTTTTTAAGATCATTAAAATTTACTTGATTTACATTTTCTTTTGTAATTAATTCGTTTGGAATATTTTTTTTATCAAATTTTTCAATCATTTGATAATCATAATGATTGTCATTTAAAATTTTGACAGATTTATCATGAATTATTTTTACAAGATCAAATTTTGAGTTTAATTGTTTTAGTTGATTCTCAATTGATTTTGAATCTATATTATTATCTAATTCTTGAGAATTATGATCAAAAAAACCAATTGAATCAATATTAATTACTACACCAACTTTACTCACAGGAATATCTAAAGCACTTTCGTAAGTTAATGTATTGATGGCTAAATCTTTTGGAGCTTCCTTTTTTTGCTCACAAGATTGTGCGACGAACAACAATCCTATTATTAAATAAATTAAATTTTTCATGTGCCAACCTATTAATTGTTTTAAAGGTAGTGATTAATAATGTTTTATAATACTTTTTTTTAATAATTTTCTTCCTCGTCATCATCAAATGTTTTTGCTATTTTTTCGATGTTTAAACTCTTTGCCATTGCATCAAAAATTTCTTTATACGTACCATTCATTTTATAAACATCTTCGTGAATACCATTTTCTACAACTTCACCTTGTTTCATGACATAGGTATAATCTGCATCGATAATTTGAGAAATACTATGCGAAATAATGATCACAGTTCGGTCTTTTTTAATCGCATCTAAACTATTTTTGATTTGTTCTGTTGCAATTGCATCTAAACTTGCAGTTGGTTCGTCTAAGAAAATAATCGGCGGATTTTTAAGAAACATACGCGCTATTGCTATACGTTGTTGTTGACCACCTGAAAGTAATAACGCTTTTGATTGATAACCTTCGGGCAAATCCATAATTTGTTCATGAATATAAGCTCGCTTTGCAGCATCTTCTATTTCTTCAAAAGTTGCATTTACATTTCCGTATCGAATATTTTCCTCAATAGTTCCATTAAAAATGTGATTTTTTTGCAGCACCAAACCAATATTATTGCGTAAATATTGTGTGTCATATTCTTCTAAATCGATTCCATCTAATAGAATTTTTCCCGAATCTGGTTGATAAAATTTGTCTAATAAATTAATTACAGTACTTTTTCCTGCTCCAGATAAGCCAACCAAAGCTGTAATTTTATTGGGTTGGATGATCATATTGATGTTTTTTAAAGCTTTGTAGCCATTTGGATAGGAGAAATCAACGTTTTGGATTTCAAATTTTCCTTTCAAAGTTTTTGGGATATAATTTCCTGAAGATTCTTTTTCGTTATCTGCTTTCAAAATCCCAAAGAAACTTTCAGAATAAATCATGGCATCATTCATTTCATCATAAATTCGATGCAATTGACGAATTGGTGCCGAAACGTTATTGAACAATAAAATATGAAACATAATTGCTCCAATTGTCATTTGTCCATCAAGTACTAAATAAGCGGTTAAAATAATGATAATCACTACACCAAATTGTTCGATAAACGATTTCAATCCATCAAAAAAGAAACTTGTTTTTCGGGTTTGCATCTGATTATTCGTCAATTCTTTTTGAAGCGCAAGTTGTTTTTTTCCTTCTATATCTTCTCGGTTAAATGATTTTATCACTGTAATAGAATCAATTATACTGATAATTCCTTGTGATTTTTGTTCGCGGTAACCTCTTAAATTACGACGCCAACCACTTAATTTCTTAGCTTGTTGTTGTGTGATAATAAAATAAATAGGAACAATGCAAAGTCCAACTAGACCGACATAAAAATTGGCGTTAAACATTAGAATCAATGCAACAATTGAGTTAGCAAAAAGAGGTAAAATATCGATGAAAAAGTTTTGAACCAAACGCGTTAAACTTTCAATCCCTCTATCTATACGAGTTTGAAGTTTTCCTGCTTGATTATCTTGATTGGTATAAAAAGCCATTCTATAAGTTAGAATTTTTTCAATTATAGCTTGTGCCAAATCTTGAGAAACTAAAATTCGAAGTTTTTCACCATAATATTTTTGTCCAAATGTTATAAAAGCATTTAAAATTTCTTTCGTCATCAAAACAATTGTGATGAATGAAATGATTTTTAGGCCTTCTTTGAGTCCTTTTCCCGCTTCAACCAATCCGTTTATAGAATCTACTGTATATTGTAAAATCAAGGCATTTACTTGAGAAGTAAACGAACCAACCAATGTTAATAATAGTGTTGCAACAACTAATGATCGATAGGGTTTTACAAACGGGCGTAGATTTTTAAATAGTTGGATTATGGTCATTTATTCTTCTTTTATAGGTTGTTCTTTCACAAAAACATGTCCAACTTTTGTAAAATCATACGCAATTTCATATAAATACTCTAAAAGATCTTCAATCAATTCAGAATCATTCTGTAAAGCTTCAGTTTCAATATCAGTGTACGCTATTGTTTTCTCTTTAAACTCAATTGTTTTTGGTAAATTTTCTGTTTCATACTCACCATAAAGTCGAATATTTTGAAGCAATAATTGTAAAATTTTCTTCATTAATCTAATATGTTCAGAAGTCAGAATTACTGAATTATTCTTTTTGATAATTTTTACTAGACCAACTGAATAGGAAACAAATGATTGATTGAAAATAGTAAACTTGTTCAATTGATCTGCGTTTTCTTGTTTTCCTTTGGGTTCTGAAATAACACGTTGAAAAACCGAATTGATATTTGCCATTGCAATAAAAACATCTTTCCGTGCCAATTTATAATCTGTCGTTGAAACTTCGTTATCAGCTAATTTTTTAAAAATTAAAAATATAAACTCATAATTCGCAATCAAGGCTTTCTGAATATATTCGTTCATGCTATTTTTTTCCCATGTAGGCAAAATTAAATAACAGGAAATAAAGGCCATAAATCCTCCAACTAATGTATCTATTGTTCGTTCTTGAATAATGTACAACGAATCTTTATGTGAATAAAAGCTAAAGGAAATTAAAATATATGCGGTTAAATAAAATGTTCCAACTGCATATTTATGACGAATAAAAGTATAGGCCATTAACATAAAAAATAGCATTAAAACGAAACGAATTGCTTCTTGTGGCACGATAAGAAGAACCAAAACACCAACTAAACCACCTGCTATTGTTCCTTTTAATCTTTGAAAATTTCTCTTCTTTGTAACACTAAAACCAGGTTTTAAGATTACAAGAACGGTCATTAAAATCCAATAACTGTGATAGGTCATAGGGATAATAAAAGTTACACCATAAGCCAACAGAATAACAATAGACGAACGAATGGCATGTCTAAAAATGGATGATTTTAGGTTTAAATGCTCTTTTAATTTTTCGAATGAATAATCAACAGTGGGTTGAAAATGCTCTACGTGGTCTAATGGATTTTTCTTTTTTTCTGTGAATGAATCGTCATAAAAAAATTTATGAATAAATTCAATTTTGTAAACAACTTGTTTTAAATTGATGTAAATTTTAGTTAAAACAATTGGTTTTTTGCCTTCTGCGTATAATTCTTTAATCGCATCATCAATTTTTTTTAATTCGGCATCAAAATCAAAAGAAGGTTTTTTGGGACGTTTATTAGAATTGATATGATAAGCAATCATTTTTAACTCATGCGCTAATTTATTCATCATATTATAAATTTTGCGCATAGCTTTTGTATCACCATATTGCTCTCTAATTTTTTGGTAATCGTATTGTGTTGCAGTAATATGTTCGAAAATATCGATTAAATCAGAAAAAATAAATACAATAGAGCGACCAATTGGCGTCTGGTCTTTTACCAATTTTTTGTTTGTAAAAACTAATTCACGAACTAAATTTTGCTTTTCATTAATTACCACATGTTCATCAATCAATTTTTTGATAATATCATCGTAATTAGAGTCTTTATCAAACATCGAAGCTTTTATTCGTATATATTCTGAAATGTGAATCATAGCATCAGCAAGATTTTGTTGTGCCATTCGATAAGGACGAAATGTACTAATTGCTAAACTAAAAATGGTATACCATGTTGCACCGGCCGTAATATATAGCGCAATATGAAGTGGAGATAAATCCTGTCGCAAATCATTCATGTTCATAACCATCGACATCATAATCACCATTCCAAGTGCACTCATACGTTGTCCCCAAACGGTTAACATGTTAGAAAAGAAAACAGTAATGGTTAAGCAAAATCCTAAAAATATCGGAAAACTATTAATTGATTTTGTAAAAAAAGTGACAAGAAAAATTAAAATAACTGATAGCCACATCAAATTTCGACGCTCTTTAAATGGCCCAGGTGTATCTGTCATATGCGCTAAAACCGCTCCAAGGCTAATCGTAACACCTACATATAATTCACCAAAAAAACTAGCTACAATAGGGGGAATAACAATTGCCAAAGAGGTTTTTAAACCATCTGCAAGAGCTTCGCCATAGATAAAGTTTTCGATTTTATTTTTGAGTTCCAAGTGAGAAATTTTAGGGTTGAAAAATTGTTGTATAAAATTAGCACAACTTTTCTCGAAACCCAACTAAACACGAGAAGTTTTTAGAATATGAAATCCATTTATACTTTGGGTAAAAATAAGTGTTGTTTCGCCACCATCTGTAATTTTGAATTTCTTTTTTATGATGTCAATAGATTGATTGTAATTTTTGACCAACAGATTTGCTTTGCTTTTAAGGATTTCTTTTTTAGGATTGTTAATATGTTGTTCAACGAAATAAATCTTTCCTGGAAAATCTTCTAAAAGTTCGTCTGACGAATATAAATGTGTATTTTGATGTAGTTTGTGAAGATTTAATTTTTCGCTTAATAATTTGAATGCACCTGTTTTAAGAATAGCAGTATTTGGTTCGTAAATATAACTTTGAACAGAACCAAAACTTGCATTTGCATAATGCTCGTCTTCAAAATTAAACGAAAATGCTGATTGATTGCTTTCTAAATTAATAGCTTTAATCAATGGATTTTTAGTAGAAGAATCTTTGTCTAAAATGATTAGAAAATCTTTTACTTCATTTTTTAGTGCGATAATATGTATTTCCGAAATAGAATCAATTTGCTGTAGAGTAGAAGTGATGTCTAATAAAGGAGAAAGTTTAATCATTACTTTTTCTGACTTTTCGAAAAAAGTTGGAATCCATTCTAATATATTAGGTTCTAAATCTTCTAAAATAAATTTTCTTCCACTCGAATTTCTTCTTGCAGGATCTAAATAAATTACATCAAATTTTAGATTTGGATTTTCTTCAAAAAAAGCCTGAAAAGTTCCTGTGTATGTTTCTAAATTAGGAGCTAAAATTTGTGCATTATGTTCTACAATTTCACTTAATTCAGAATTTTGTTCGATGTGATATACTTTTTCAAAACTCTTCGCAAAAACCATGATGTCAATCCCAAAACCAGCTGTTAAATCAATCAAAGATTTCCCCTTAACTAACGTAGATTTGTATGTTGCAGTAGCCTCAGAACTTGCTTGTTCTAAATTTATAGAAGGAGGAAAGTAAATATTTTCGGTCGAATATAATGTTGGAAATTTATGTTTAGAAACTTGTATTCCTTTTAATTGTTGCGCAATTTCGGCAGAAGATATTTCATCAAATAACGACTTTTTCAAACCAATGGATTTAAAATCTTCGTGTTCGATTGTTTTTAGATAATCTTGAAATTCTTTTGTTAAAATAGTTGGATTCAAAATATTATATGTTGAAATATTTAATTTACTAAAAATAAAACTTCAGTAACCGATGTGGATACTGAAGTTTCAGTTATATTATTGAGTTATTTAATGAAATTGATGTCCAAATTCATTAGAAGTACTTATTTTTTCTCTTCTTTTTCAGCTAATCTTGTCGGAACAATAGGAATAAAAAGTGCTTGTTTTACAATCTTTTCCTTGCGTGGTTTTTCGATTACATCAGCTGGATTTCTAAATTTATTTACACCAATTAATTTAATGATTTGCTCATCAAACTCTTTTTGCTCTTTTTTAGCACTTGTGTAAATAAAATCCTGAATAGTTTCGTTTTGTAAAGCATTTACAAAACCACCCGCATTTTGAATAGTTTTGAATAATTCTAATGCATTTTCAGCCATTTGATTTGTTAAGCTTTCGATGTAAAAAGAACCAGCAGCAGGATCTGCAAATTGATTTAGATAGGACTCTTTTTGTAACAATAATTGCTGTTTTGCAGCTAATTCTAATCCAAAATCTGATTCATTATTTATTTCATCATACGAGCCTACAAAAACAGCATCACTCGAACCAAAAATAGCCGAAGAAGCTTCTACTGTAGAACGAATAACGTTATTGTAAATGTCTAATTTAGATTTGTTTCGATCAGAAGTTGATGTAAAAATAAATGCTTCACTTTCTTTGTTATATTGCTCTAAAATCATTTTCCATAAAAAACGGAAAGCTCTTAGTTTAGCAATTTCGAAGAAATAATTACTTCCTACAGCGAATTTAAAGTACATTTTGTCTGCGATATCTGCACCAAAATTCTCTAAATATTCTACTGCATGCGCAAGTGTTATTGCAATTTGTTGTACATGATTAGCACCAGCATTTTGATAAACATCTGCTTGAATAGAAATAACTTTTTCAAAATTTTTCAAATTCAAAGCTTCTTTAATCAATTCTTTTGAGGCTTTTTCTGTGTCATTTTGCCATAATCCGTTTTGAGCTAAATAACCAAAAATATCTAAATCTAAATATTTAAGATTTGGAAGGGTTTCAAGGGATTTCAAATCAGAAGTTCCATCGTATTTGATGAATAAATCTAAATAATCTGGAAGTTCTAAAGATGAATTAGCTTCATTTTGATTAATTAAATAACCATATAAAAAGCTGTAATCTTGGTTTTTATTTCCTGTATATTTCGAAATAATTTTCCAATCTTTTGATGATTTTGGTAAAGGCTGAATGTTAGAATAATCAACATCATCTTTTGTATATAATGGTTTTACATTAATTTGGTCATTTGTTCCCCAAACCAACGTTTCGTTATATTCTAATCCTTTTAGTTCAACCTGAACTTTGTTTTTCCATTCTTTTTCAGAAATCGTGTCGAAATCTTCAAATAATTTACTCATTTTCTTGGTTTTGTGGCTTCGCAACTTTTTCTTGCTGAATGATAAAAATATCCTCGTCATCTTTTTTCAAGAAATGTTTTTCTCTTGCGATGCGTTCTATTTCAGCAGGATTACTATTTAGTTGATTTAATTTTTCAGTTTCCTTATCCAAATGGTCTTGGTAATATTGTTCGTCAACTTCTAATAATCTAACTTGTTTATCTAATTCACGGTGTACAAAAAAAGAATTTTGGTCGAAAAAAATCATCCAAACAGCAAACGCAACCGTTAAAATAAAGTAACGATTCCAAATAAATTTGAAGACAAATGTATCTTTAATTTTTCTTTTCGGTACTTCCGGTGTAAGTTCTTCGTCAAAGATTTCTTCCGATTTTTCTTTCATTATACAGTAGTTTTAGAGTTGAGTTTTTCTTTAATTACAGTTGATAAAACTTTAATTGCGACAGAATTCTTCTTTTTCATATTTGGAATAATAATGTCAGCATAATTTTTAGAGGGTTCTATAAATTGTTGATGCATTGGTTTTAACGTTTTTTGATAACGTGTTAAAACTTCATCCAAATCACGTCCGCGTTCTTGTATATCACGGCGTACACGACGAATTAAACGCTCGTCAGAATCTGCATGAACAAAGATTTTTACATCAAATAAATCACGTAAATCTGCATCTGTAAGGACTAAAATACCTTCTACGATAATAACAGATTGAGGATGTGTCAAAATTGTTTCCTCTTTGCGACTATGTGTAATAAACGAATATACAGGTTGCTCGATTGATACTCCACTTTTTAGTAAAGCAACATGTTCTTTCAATAACTCAAAATCAATTGATCTTGGGTGATCAAAGTTTATTTTAGAACGTTCGTCAAATGATAATTCGGGATGATCTTTATAATAATTATCTTGAGAAATAACGATAACACTTTCTGCGTTAAGATCTCTCAAAATATTATTTACAACGGTTGTTTTACCTGAACCTGTACCTCCTGCAATTCCTATTACCAGCATTTTTGTTTTATTATTTTTTTTAATTTCGTTTGATGTTTCCATTGCAAGAGTTCTCGTAAAATTTCCTTAAAGATAAAATTTTCCTTTCAGAAATTAAAATAAAAAGAAATTGATTCTTGCAAAATATTAAATGTTGTCGTGAAGAAGTTTTGGTTGATCGATTTTGAGAAAAGAAATAACAGTCAATCCATTTTAAAGTAGATTGAGTTATTACTCGATTATTTAGATGTAGTTCAAACATTTAGGTTTATTTACACAAAAAAAGTACTTTGCAGTACTTGGTTTCTCTTAATCGGATGCAAAGGAAAGAAAAAATAATAAAAACTTTATATTTTTTATCATTATATTTATATAATCAGAAATAATATAAAATACTAAAACTATGAACGATTTATTATCAATGTCAACCATTTTCTCTCTATTTCTCGGAATTGGATTAGCAGCTGCCGCAGGATTCAGAATTTTTTTACCATTATTCGTATTAAGTTTAGCCGTAAAATTTGGTGGAAGCTTTATCAATCTAGACGAAAGTTGGATGTGGGTTGGAAGTACTCCAGCTTTAATCACACTTGGTGTAGCAATGTTAGTAGAAATAGGCGCTTATTATATTCCAGTTATTGATAATCTTTTGGACACGATTGCAGTACCATTAGCAGGGATTGCAGGAACTATAGCAGTTGGAATTACTATGCCAGAAATGAATGAAGTTGCAACTTGGGCATTAGCAATAATAGCAGGTGGAGGAACAGCTGCTGCAATTAGTGGAACTACTGCCGCCGCACGAGCCGTTTCAACTACGACAACAGCTGGAGCAGGTAATTTTTTAGTCAATACTGGTGAAACATTTAGTTCGATAGTTTTGAGTATTACAGCAATTGTTTTAGCTCCATTAGCGTTTATTTTTGTATTGATTATTTTATATGTCTGCTATAGAGCTTATAAAAGTGTCCGAAAAAAAGGTGACGAGTTATTAGCGAAAGAATTGTAAATAATATAAATAAAAAACAGGCTAACCAATTGGTTAGCCTAATTTATTTATTTTGTGCTTTTAAAAATATTTATTCCCTTTTATATTTTTCTTTATAAGCTTCAAATGCTTGCATCAAGTTTTCTTCAATGGCTTTTGGCATTCTGCGTGTAGCATCGAATTCGTTTGATGAAAGTGATTTGAATTCTGAAAGTGTTGGAATTAATTCAATCGAATTTACCAACATTTCAATTTCTGTTTCATATTGACGATAAGCGACTGCATGAAACGTATCATTTGCAAAAATTGGAATATATTGCTGTTCAATCAAAAAACCAGCGTCAGCTTCCATATCTACAAAATGAGTTGTTACACCAATTTCTACTCCTTTTGTAATTGCCCATTTTAGAGAATCTAATCCTCTTGTTAAAGGTAAAAAACCTGGGTGAGTATTAATGATTTTATGATTTTCAACCAATTCATCAGGTAATAATCCTGCACCTGCAATAATCACATAATCTGCTTTAAAATCATTTAATTGATTATTCAATGTATCAGCAGTTGTTAACTCAAAATCGTAATTAAAGTTTTGACAAAAATCATTCAATTCAACTTGAATTGCTTTACTTGGACGATGTTGATAAATAGGTTTGAAAGGATTTTCTCTTTGTACAAAAGGCAATGCAAATACTTTTATATTTTTGTAACCTTTCGCTTTAAATCCATTCAAAACATCTTGTGTTTTACGATGAGGTGTGTTATAAGAGATTACTGCAATTTTTGGTTGATTCATTTTCTATTTATTAATTAAATATTTTTTATGGTAATCAACTACATTATCAATTGGTTTTCTAATAATATGTCCAACTGTTAAGTGATATTCAGCAGCAACAGAACGAATTACATCTTCGTAAATGTGAGCAATAGAACCAATGAAATTTAATTCAGAATGACGAGCTTCTTCGTAAGGCATAATTTGATATTCGATAAAAGAAGACATTGCGTCATAAATAATTTTCTGAATAAATGGATCATTTTTATGCTCAACGACAAACTTATTAAATGAAGCTAAATACGTGTTTGCAAATTTATTTTGGTACACATTTTTATTTAACTCATCTACAGATAATTTGTAATAATCATCAAAAGCTTTTGCTAAATGTGGAGGCATCTTTTTTGTGTAGAATGCACGTAAAACACGTTTTCCTAAGTCATTTCCAGAACCCTCATCTCCTAAAATGTAAGCCAAAGATTTTGTTTCTTCACGCATTGTTGTTCCGTCAAAATAACAAGAATTAGATCCTGTTCCCAAGATACAAACCATTGCTGGTTTTCCCATATATGTTGCATAACATGCTGCCAATAAATCATGGTCTACGACAAGTTCTGCATTTGTAAAGAATTTATTTAAACCATTTTTTATAACCTCGTGCATGGCTTCACTTGATGTTCCTGCACCATAAAAAAAGATTTTTGTAAACTCTGATGCTACTGGCGCAAAATCTTCGTTTTTTTGTAATTCAGCAGTAATATCTTCTGCCGTTACAAAATATGGATTAAATCCAATTGTATTTGTTCTAAAAACTTCATTTAGGTCACTATCTAAAATCACCCAATCTGTTTTAGTAGAACCGCTATCAGCTATTGCAATCATTTTTTTGTTTTGATATATTTGAAGAGTGCTAAAATAACATTCTTTTAACAATGAACATAAAAAAACGCCTGAAATTTCAGACGTTTTTTCTTATTTTAACGATTAATGATCGTGGTCATGATCTACTACATCGATTTCGATAAATGTTTGAGATTGATTTCCAGCTTTGTCTATCAAATATAATCCAAGATGATAATGTCCAGCTGTTATTCCTTCTGCAGGAATCTGTACTTTATGCGAAAAAGCATACTCTTTTTTCCCAGATGGTATACTTTCTTCTTTACTATATTCCCAATTTACAGCAGCCGATTTGTGCTCATGTCCATCTCCAGCATAATGAATATCTACTTTTACAGAACCAAGTTCAATATTGTCTTTCAAAATAGCTTCAATATTGATAACATCTCCTAAATGAATATGAGCGTCATCTTTTGGAGATATTAAATTGATTTCTGGTTTTGTCGTATCTAATTCCATCGAATCTTCTGCGCAAGAAACTGTGAATAATGCAACGATTGAAATAAATGTATAGTTTAAAATTGAATTTTTCATTGTTTTAATTTTTTTGAATTGAATATTGATTTTAAGATTTTGGTTGAATTAATTATGTTCAAAATCTTGTGGTGGTCCACGAGTAAAACGATATTCAATCGTAGAAAAGTATAATTTTTCTACAGGTTCAAAACTTATTTCTTTGTAAAATTCTTCGTTAGAATTATTGTCAATTTTTGGTTCATCATGCGTATCAATAAAAACAGTATAAAATGTAAAATGATTACATTGATGATGAATTACTTCTTTCTTTTGGTTTGAAATTTCTTGCGAGTGATCAATTAAAGAAAAATGTAATTGATTAAAAATTGGAATCGAAAAAAGAATAATACTAAAGAAAAGTCCAAAAATAGGATGTCTCTTTTTCATGTATCAATTATTTTCCGAACGGAATTCCTAACATAATTTGTATATTTCTTGCTTGTTCTGGCAATTGCAAGGCACGATAAAAACTGGTATGATTGTAATAATTTTTGTTCAGTAAATTAGAAACTTGCACGCTTAAATTTGCTTTAAAATTATTCAACTTTATACTTGTTTTTCCACCAATTCCAATCAAGAAATAACTTGGTGTAATATCTTCGTTTTGTGCAATTTTATCTTGCTCAAATGTATATTTTCCGTTAGCAAAAAAGCTTAGTTCATCTAAAATCCCACTATTTTGATTGATTTTATAATTGATTTGTCCAAATAAATTATTTGCAGGCGTAAATGGTAGATAATTTCCTAATTTCTTATTTTCTGTAATTTGTCGGTTATATAAAAATTCGTAAATAATATTTGCATCAAAATTTTCGTTGAATTTTTTACGAATTTCAAACTCAAAACCTGTTAATAACGATTTACTTTGTGTGTATTGATAAATTTGTCCGCCATGAGGAAGAATAGAAAATTGCCCCGAAGGTTTTAAGAAAATATAATTGCTGAAATAATATAAATAAGGACTAAGCGAAATATCCCAATCATTTTTGTGAAAAACAGATTTGAAATCTACCGCAATTCCTTTTTCTGCATCTAAATTTTCGTCGCCATGTTCGTGTCTAAAACTTCCGTGATGAATTCCGTTCGAACCTAATTCTATAGCGGTTGGTAATCGGAAATTTGTTCCAATATTTAGATTAAAATCCCAAAGTTGATTAGGTTGAAAAGTTGCACCAATCATTCCATTTAGATTACTAAAATTTCGATCAATAGAAGAACTTCGGTTTGCGTAATAATCAGCAATTCCAGTAGAATTTCCTTTTTCAATTAAATAATTGTACAAAAACTCATCAAAATATCCTTCAGATTTAAATGTAGAATAATCATAACGTAAGCCAGCAGTAACTTTCCAACGATTTCCTTTTTTGAATTCTTCGATCAAAAATCCACTAAAAATATTTCGCTCATATTTAGGCAATAAATAATTGTAACCAGCAATATTATTTGACTGAATTTGTGCTTGAGCACCAATTATTGTTTTGAAATTTTTGTTGTGATTATGCTCAAATTTCAATTGTGAATCATAAGTCGAAAGATTAAAATCTAATTCTAAATCTGGATTTTTTGTAGGCGCTGTTTGATTCGCATAATGTGTATGAAACGCACTAATTTCCTGACGACGATTATTTTGATAACTCGTCAAGAATTTTAAAATATCTTTCGAATTTAAACGAAATTCATTTTCAGAAATTACTTTGAAATGATTGACTTTTTGATATGGAAATTCGATGTTTCTATAATTTCCATCATCTTGTAATCGATCTACAGAAGGAATTCCGTGCGAACCTGGGAAAAATCCAATCTTTTGATTCACATTTGAAACCGTTAAAATCGAACGGAATTTTTCGCCAATATAACCTGTTTGTATTTCTGCATTTAAATCTTGTCCAGCCGTATTTTTTACACGTTTGTTATAAATTGGCAAATAACGATTGAGATAATATATTCGATCTGTAGTCGTTCTGTAATCGGCATAATCAGAATAAGAACCTTTTATTTTATAGAAAAAATGATCGTTACGAGATTTTAAATTAAATCCAATTCCAATATTATCATTAATTGATTGATACAAGGTTTTTACTTCTCCAGAAAGTGAATGTTTTGTAGGTAAATTATTATTGTTTATCTTGATAACTCCAGCAATAGCTTCATTCCCGTACTCCAAAGCCGCAGGTCCTTTTATCACTTCTACATCTTCCACATTTAGCGCATCAATTTCCAAACCATGATCGGCTCCCCATTGTTGTCCTTCTTGTTTTACACCATTTTCGGCAACAATTAATCGGTTAAAACCAAGTCCACGAATGATAGGTTTTGAGGTAGAAGATCCAATTCCAGAAGCATTAATACCTGCAATATTTTCTAATGATTTGGCTAATGAACCAGCATAGTTTTCTTGGATATAAGACTGATCAACTCGTTCTACATTTGCTGTATAAAAATCATGGTGATGCCCTAAAACAGTTACTTCATCTAAATTATAAGCTTTGTGAAAAGTAAGAGTGAAAACAAATTTTTGTTGAGTATCAAATGATATTGTTTGTAAAAAAGGTTCGTAGCCTTGTTCATCAATTTGAATTTGATAATTTCCTTTATTTAGATTCTCGATTTTGAATTTACCTTCAGCATTTGTATGATATTCTTGGTTGTTGAAATATACCGTTGCGAAAGGAATAGGCTTTTGGTTTTTATCAATAATTTGACCTTCGAAAATATTTTGTGCAAACACAGTTCCGCACAATAATGTAGCCATAATACTACATTTTATGTTGATTGACATAAATACAATAATTTAATAACGTTAAAAAAATAAGGGTGGTTTTTTACTGAAATTAAATTGTATAGGGCGGTGCTCGAAGACTTTTTTGAGTAAGTAATACAGCTTGTTTTACACGAGTTGTGTAAAGCGTTTTATCTTTTTGGATAAATGATTTTGACCATTCGAATAATTCGATTTCAGAATCATTTTCTACAAAATGTTGATTGAAATGACAAATCGTACAACTATGATCATGTACATTAGAAAATTTGTCTTTTAATTCTTTGTGCTCATTATTTAGAGCATGATCCAATATATGCGCAGATTGATACACTGTCATAAACAGTGAAATCGTTAGCATGATATATTGGATAAATTTTTTCATTCAGTTTACAAAAATAAGATATTATTTCAATTCTTTCAACTCTTTTAAGTTTTGTTGAAGTTTTCTTAAAAATAAAAAATAGATTATTCCATAATAAACAGTACCGATTATGATAATAAATGCAACGGCTGTGATAATTGCAATCCAACCATAAACGGCTGCGTTATTAGCGATTGGCTGTATATCATTGGCGTGTTTTGCTAAATAAATAGATTGACCTAATTCAAAATAGAAAGGAGCAGAGGAAACGATCAAACTTAAAACTGTAAAAAGGATAAATAAGTTAACCAATCGACGAAAAGAAATTATATTTTTCATTAAATCGACCACTGATTGATTGAGATCTATTTTTTTGAAATAGCGGTACGCCATTACCAAAAAACCAAATGTAATTACAATACTAAATACCGAAGCAATTTCATAATTATTAATTGTTTTTTGCTCAACTAAAGTTTTAACTTGGCTATTAAAGAAGTTTTTTCCTGATATTAATACATATATATTATAGACAAGAAAAAGGATAAATTCACAAAAAGTGAAGATAAATAACCATTTTATTGTTGTTGATGATTTCTTTTTTAACATCTGAAAAATCTGATTTTGATCAAATTTTTCTTCTTCCTTTATGGAACCCCAAATTGATTTTAAGTCGTCTAACTCCATTATTGTTCCATTTTAGACATTATTTCTTTCAACTTTATTTTCACTCTATTCATTTTTACACGTGCATTAACTTCTGAAATACCTAAGGTTTCCGCAATGTCTTTATAAGGTAAATCCTCTAAAAAGAGTAATACCAATGCACGTTCTACATCATTCAATAGTCGTATGGCGGCATATAAAAGCGTAATACGTTCTTCTAAAAATTCATCCTTATCTTCTGATTTTAGATGAATAAACTGCGCTTCGTTAAAGTCGGTTTCTTTCGTTTTTGTTTTTTTTCTGATCAATGTAATGGCAGTATTCAAACTTACTCGATACATCCATGTACTAAATTTCGAATCACCTTTGAAAGAGTCATATGATCGCCATAATTGCAAAACAATTTCCTGAAATAAATCGTCATGAGAATCCTTTTCATCTGTATAAATACGACAAACCTTATGGATAATCCCTTGATTTTTTTCGACTAATTCAGTAAATATTTTTGCTTTATTATTCAAACTATTGTTTTGTTGCTTTATATGTAGTGATAAAAAGAAAAATGTTACAACAAAAATAAAAAACCCTCTTATATTACTATAAGAGGATTAACCTAACTAACTTAAACCTATGAAAAGTTGTTCTACTTTTCTAATGCAAGTATAGAAATTAATTCTTTACTACACAATTATTTTTTTTAAAAATTGTTAAAAATATCCTAATTAACTAAGAATGATTCTAAACTATCTAATTATGTTAACGAAATGATATAATTCATTGTGATTAGAGTATCGGGATGATTAAATTTGTAGAAATATCTAAAAAATTAAACGAATTGCTTTATGGCAAATGAATCATTACTAAAATCGTCGATTGGTAGGAAGTTCGCGATGGCGCTTTCAGCGTTATTTTTGATCGTGTTCTTGTTACAGCATTTCGTGATTAATGCATTATCTGTAATTAATCCGAATGGGTTCAATGAAGTTTCGGCTTTCATGAGTGACAACCCTTTTATTCAGTACTTAATGCAACCTATCTTATTAATTGGTGTAGTTTACCACTTTGTAATGGGGTTTGTGTTAGAAGCTCAAAACAAAAAAGCTCGTGGACCAGTAGCTTACCAAAAGTATAATGGTGCTGCGAATGCATCTTGGATGTCTAGAAATATGATTATTTCTGGTTCAGTAATTTTAGTTTTCTTATTATTACACTTGTATGATTTCTGGATTCCAACAATCACAGATCATTACATTTCTCCAAATCCAGAGTTTGCTCAAGGTAATTACTTTATGGATCACTTACATCACGTGTTCACTTTAGAAGGTGCTTTAAGTTTTGTAAGATTAGTAATCTACATTGTAGCTTTTGTATTTTTATCATTACACTTACAACATGGTTTTGCGTCTGCATTCCAATCTATTGGAGCAAGACATAACAAATACACACCAGTAATTGTTGCTTTCGGAAAATGGTACTCTATTTTAATTCCAGCTGGTTTCATTATCATTGCTGTTTACCATTTTTTTGTTAAATAATTAAATAATATCAAGAAATGAGTATATTAGATTCTAAAACTCCAGAAGGAGATATCGCAAAACAATGGAGCGAACACAAAGCACATTTAAACTTAGTGGCTCCAAATAACCGTGATAAAATTGATGTTATTGTTGTTGGTACAGGTTTAGCTGGAGGTTCTGCAGCTGCTACTTTAGCAGAGTTAGGATACAAAGTAAAAGCTTTTTGTTACCAAGATTCTCCTCGTCGTGCTCACTCTATTGCTGCGCAAGGGGGAATTAATGCTGCTAAAAATTATAAAGGAGATAACGACTCTATCTACCGTTTATTTTACGATACAATCAAAGGTGGTGACTACCGTGCTCGTGAGTCTAACGTTTATCGTTTAGCAGAGGTTTCAGGTAATATTATCGACCAATGTGTAATGCAAGGGGTTCCTTTTGCACGTGACTACGGTGGATTATTAGATAACCGTTCTTTTGGTGGAGTACAAGTATCTCGTACTTTCTATGCGAAAGGTCAAACAGGTCAACAATTATTATTAGGAGCTTATTCAGCAATGAATCAGCAAATCCACTTAGGGCACATCCAAATGTACAATCGTCACGAAATGTTAGACATTGTTCTTGTTGATGGAAAAGCTCGTGGTATTATTGCTCGTAACTTAGTTACAGGTGAAATTGAAAGACATTCTGCTCACGCAGTAGTTATTGCTACTGGTGGTTATGGAAATGTATATTTCTTATCTTCAAATGCAATGGGTTCTAACGTAACTTCTGCATGGAAAATTCACAAAAAAGGTGCATTATTCGCTAACCCTTGTTACGTACAAATTCACCCAACTTGTATTCCAATTCACGGAACAAATCAATCTAAATTGACTTTAATGTCTGAATCTTTACGTAACTCAGGACGTATCTGGGTTCCTAAAAAGAAAGAAGACGCTGAAGCAATCCGTGCTGGTAAGAAAAAAGCTGTTGATATCAAAGAAGAAGACAGAGATTACTATTTAGAAAGACGTTATCCTGCATTCGGTAACTTAGTTCCTCGTGACGTTGCATCTCGTGCTGCAAAAGAGCGTTGTGATGCTGGTTATGGTATCGAAGCAAATGAAACTGGTGAAGGAGTTTACTTAGATTTTACAGATGAGATCAAGAAAAAAGGTCGTGAGGTTGCTTTCGCAAACGGAGATCAAAATCCATCAATTGCTGAAATTGAGAAATTAGGTAAAAAATGGATTGAAGAGAAATATGGAAACTTATTCCAAATGTATTGGAAAATTACAGATGAGAATCCATACGAAAATCCAATGCGTATTTATCCAGCAATTCACTATACAATGGGTGGTGTTTGGGTTGATTACAACTTACAATCAACAATTCCTGGATGTTTCGTAGCTGGAGAAGCTAACTTCTCTGATCACGGAGCAAACCGTTTAGGAGCTTCTGCCTTAATGCAAGGTTTAGCAGATGGTTATTTCGTATTACCTTATACAATTGCAGATTATTTATCAGCAGATATTCGTACAGGTAAAATTCCTACAAATACACCAGAATTTGACGAAGCTGAGAAAGCTGTTAAAGATCAAATTAATCATTTCTTAAATAACAAAGGAACTAAAACTGTAGATAGCTTCCACAAACGTTTAGGAATTATTATGTGGAACAAAGTTGGTATGGCTCGTAATGCAGAAGGTTTAAAAGAAGCGATTGTTGAGATTGCTGCTTTACGTGAAGAATTCTACCGCGATGTAAAAGTTCCTGGTGATGCTGACGAAATGAACACTGAGTTAGAGAAAGCTGGACGTGTAGCTGACTTCTTAGAATTAGGACAATTAATGGCAATAGATGCACTTAATCGTAATGAGTCTTGTGGTGGTCACTTCCGCGAAGAATATCAAACAGAAGAAGGTGAAGCAATGCGTGATGATGCAAACTACACTTATGTTGCCGCTTGGGAATATAAAGGAAATGACATCAACGCAGAGGTGTTACACAAAGAGGAATTGAATTACAAATATATCGAGCTTAAAACTCGTAGTTATAAATAATAAAATCATTTTGCTTGATAACAAACCTTCAAGCAAAATGTCAAAATATCATATAGAATTATGGCATCATCAAAAACAATCAGCGTAACGCTGAAAATTTGGCGTCAAAAAAACGCTAATGCTCAAGGAAAAATGGAAACATATTCCTTAAAAGATGTTTCTACTGATTCTTCTTTCTTAGAAATGCTTGATTTATTAAACGAGCAATTAATAGAAGAAGGAAAAGAGCCAGTTGCATTCGACCACGATTGTCGTGAAGGTATTTGTGGTATGTGTTCTTTATTCATCAATGGTGAAGCACACGGACCAGATAGAGGAGTTACAACATGTCAATTACATATGCGTATGTTCAAAGATGGTGAGACAATTTACATCGAGCCATGGAGATCTGCTGCATTCCCAGTAATCAAAGATTTAATTGTTGACCGTTCATCTTTCGACCGTATCCAACAAGCTGGTGGTTACATTTCTGTAAATACATCAGGACGTACAGTAGATGCAAACAACATTCCAGTAAACAAAATGAATGCAGATGAAGCGTTTGACGCTGCAACTTGTATTGGTTGTGGAGCTTGTGTTGCAACTTGTAAAAATGGATCTGCAATGTTATTCGTAGGAGCAAAAGTTTCTCAATTCGCATTGTTACCACAAGGACAAGTAGAAGCTGCTCGTCGTGCGCAGAAAATGGTTGCGCAAATGGATTTAGAAGGTTTTGGTAACTGTACAAATACAGGAGCTTGTGAAATCGAATGTCCAAAAGGAATTTCTTTAGATAATATTGCACGTATGAACCGTGAATATTTATCTGCTAAAATTGTATCACAAGAATAATATATTCTGAAATCTAATATAAAAAGGGAGACATTTTTTGTCTCCCTTTTTTTATGGAATAACCTGCAAAAAAAAAGGATTTCAATCTCTTGAAATCCTTCCCAATGTCATATTCTTTCTTCTGAATAAGTCCATTGTAATTTGTCCTTTTTAAATGATTATAAAAAAAGAATTTTTATATAAATAGAACAAATATCTATTGTAATAATAAATGATATATACTCATAAATGATTGATTACTAATAATAAAATCTTATGAATAACTATGAGTAAAATCGATTTAAAAAGAACGTCTGGGTAAAAAAGGATTTCAATTTCTTGAAATCCTTCCCGAAATTTTTGATAATGATTTGAATTAATTTTCACCTTATTATGAAAATTTTCTGTCGGCTTAAAAATTTCGTTATTTTATGGGAAAATAATTATTAATTTTAATGTTCTGTTTTAAAACAACTAAAGTATTTTAAAGTCCTGAACGAATAATTATTAATTCCTTGATGTAAAATTAATGATAAAAATCATGTTTTGCAAATTATTTTGTTTTAATTTTAAAAGTTTAACACATCAATAATGGATAAGATAAATAAAAATCCAGCACATAATGTGCTGGATTTTAAGTTTAAGACTACTAAAATATAGTGTTCTGAAATTATTTAATGTTCTTAAAACTTCTATTGATAAAATTAGTCAACTCTTTCCCTTTTAACAAACCTTGCGAAAGTTTTGCTAAATCTAATGCTTGATTAATCAACGCATCTTTTTCTTCTTTCGATTCTTTTGCTAAAATTTCTGAAGCTAATTCAGAGTTTGCATTTATCACAACGCTGTACATTTCTGGGAAATTACCCATTCCAAACATTCCAGCTCCACCAGTAGCTTGCATATCTTTCATACGACGCATAAATTCTGATTGCGTAATGATGAAAGGAGCATCTGTTCCAGATAAATCTTCTAATTGAATTGTGTATGATTTATTATTGATCGATTCTGTGATGTCCGTTTTCAATTTTTCTTTGTCATCATCTGATAATTTAGAAATTTTAACTTCATCTTTCTCAATCAAATTATTGATATGATCTGCATCAACGCGAACAAAAGTTACATTTTCTTTTGTTGATTCTAATTTCTGAATCAAGTGAGAAGAAATAGGAGAGTCTAATAAAATAACTTCGTATCCTTTTTCTTTTGCAATTTGAATATATTGATCTTGTCCATCAACATCTGAAGCATAAAGAATAACTAGCTTTCCGTCTTTATTTGTTTGGTTGTCTTTGATTGCAGTATTCAGCTCGTCCCAAGTAAAATATTTACCATCAACAGTTGGATACAATGCAAATTTGTCAGATTTTTCGAAGAATTTATCTTCCGAAATCATTCCATATTCAATCACAACTTTAATATCGTTCCATTTTTGCTCGTAATCTTCACGATTTTGATTCATTAATGATGACATTTTATCTGCCACTTTTTTCGTGATATGTGCAGAAATTTTCTTCACAGCTCCATCAGCTTGTAAGTACGAACGCGAAACATTCAATGGAATATCTGGAGAATCTATCACACCACGTAATAACATCAAGAAATCAGGAACAATTCCTTTCACTTCGTCTGTTACAAATACTTGATTTTGGTATAATTGAATACGATCTTTATCGATATTAATGTTATTTCCTAATTTTGGGAAGAATAAAATTCCAGTCAAATTAAATGGATAATCAACATTTAAGTGAATATGGAATAAAGGTTCCTCGAATTGCATTGGATACAATTCTCTATAGAAATTTTGATAATCTTCGTCAGATAATTCAGATGGCGCTTTTGTCCAAGCTGGATTTGTATTATTGATAATATCATCAACTTTGATTTCCTCTGGTTTAGCATCTTCAGCAGCACCTTCTGGTAATGGAAGTGTTTCTTTTTTCGTTCCAAATTTGATCGGAATAGGCATGAATTTATTGTATTTATTCAATAATTCACGAATTTTCCATTCATCTAAAAATTCTTTCGAATCTTCAGCAATATGTAAAATAATTTCAGTTCCGCGTTCTGTTTTATCCGAATTTTCTAATGTAAATTCAGGAGAACCATCACATGTCCAATGTACAGCAGGCTCGTCTTTGTATGATTTTGTGATAATTTCTACTTTATCAGCCACCATAAAAGCTGAATAAAAACCTAAACCAAAATGTCCGATAATTCCGTCTGCATCTTGGTGTTGATTAATAAATTCTTCTGCACCAGAAAAAGCAACTTGATTGATGTATTTTTCCACTTCATCAGCTGTCATTCCCAAACCTTGATCAATAATGTGTAAAGTGTTATCTTCTTTATTGATTTTTACTTCAATTTTTGGATTTCCATATTCAACTTTTGCATCACCGATACTTGTTAAATGCTTTAATTTCAATGTTGCATCAGAAGCATTCGAAATTAATTCACGTAAAAATATTTCGTGATCGCTGTATAAAAATTTCTTAATTAGTGGAAAAATATTCTCTACCGAAACATTAATATTTCCTTTATTCATTTTTATTGTATTTTTTATTTTTAATAATTAGTTTTTCTTGTAAATAGTTTAAATCATCAGATTTCTTGACGAATTCTAAATTTCAAAAGATATTCCAAATGAAATTTTTCTGACATTTTGTCTTAAAATAGATCTTGTCAAATGCTGATAATTGCTTAATTTTCCGTTAAAATTTAGAAAGATGAAATTCGGAAAAGTAGAAAATCCAGAATTGGTTGATTTTACATTGCCAAAAACACCAAAAGAAACGATTGATTTGTTGAATAAAGCTGATAAATCAGATAATTTCGAAGTATATGTAGGCTGTGCAAAATGGAATAAACAAGATTTGAAGAATTTTTATCCGCCTAAAACAAAAGATGAATTAAGTTATTATTCAACGCAATTTAATAGTATTGAACTGAACGCAACGTATTATCGTTCTCCATCTAAAGAAGTTGTAGAAACTTGGGCGAATAAAACGCCGAATGATTTCAAATTCTTTCCGAAAATTCCACAGAGTATAAGCCATTATGGAAGATTGCAAAATGTGACGGATAAATTGAATCAATATTTGGATGCTGTAGCGTTGTTTGAAGAAAAGTTAGGAATGATTTTCTTGCAAATACACGAAAATTTTGCTCCAAAAGATTTTGATAAACTTCAAAATTTTATTGAGAACTTTCCGAAAGGTTATCCATTAGCTGTAGAACTTCGTCATGAAGAATGGTTTTCGAACGAAGAAAATTTTAACCGATTGGTTTCATTATTAGAAAAGCATAACATTTCAAATATTATTGTTGATACAGCGGGTAGGAGAGATATGGTGCATATGAGATTGACTTCTTCTGAAGCGTTTATACGTTTTGTTGGAGCTAATATTTCGTCTGATTATGAACGTTTAGATGAATGGATTGAAACAATTAAACTTTGGAAAGGCGAAGGATTACAAAAATTATATTTCTTTATTCATCAAAATTTGGAACTTGAATCTCCAATGTTAGCTAAATATTTCATCAAGAAATTAAACAATGATTTAGATTTGGACATTCGTGGACCAAAAGATGAATTGACGTTGTTTTGATTATTTTTAAAATTGAATTATTCACTAAATATGAAAAGAATTTTATACTTATTTTCACTGTTTTTATTAAGTAGTTTTAGTTTTGGACAAAGTCATCAGTTTGCAGTTTCAAATAATAATTATAACGTAGTTTATCTTATCAATGAGGTAAATAAACAAGAACAATATTTACTATTAAATACAACTCAAAAAGGATTTAATTTCGAAATTTTAGATAATAATTTATCGCTAATTTCAAAAGGTTCTTATGATGAAAATTCCTCATATCCATTTCAAAGTTTTTATAAAAGTGTCAAGCTGTTAGGTGACAAACTATCTATTACAAAAATTTATAGTAATCCAAATACATATAGTTATCCATTTGAAGCTACATTTATTTTTGATGTTAAAACAGGGAATTTTAATCAAATAATTTTTCAAAATGAGAAAGAATTATTAATAACTCCGAATCGTCACGATTTTAGAGCAATTAACAAAGGACAAAATGGAACAAATTTATCTGAAGTAGTTTCTGCAAATTCTAAAGGTAAATTTTATTTTGTTGTTGAGTCGCTGACTTTACCAAAGGTAACTTTAGTATCAAAGATAAGAGAGAGTACAATAAAAGTTTTAAATAGCGACGGTAAAGAATTGTGGTCTTTGTATAAAAATTACAAAGAATCTGATAAATTTAATTATCATAGTTTACTTCATGTTAAAGATAATAAGGTTTTTGTAATAGAAAATAATTTTGAAAGCAAACGAAAATTTTTAGGTTCTGTTTTAAAAATATACAATATTGAGGACGGAAATTTAATAGGTTCTTTGGAAATCAACAAGGAGTCAGGACAATATTTAGAAATTACTAAAATAGAAGATTCAGATGACAAAACTATATTAATAGGGATGTATAAGAATCCGTCTAAAAATTTTAGTGAATTAGAAGATAAAGCTTATGCCGGAGTTTTTAAATGGGTGATTGATGATAAAGCAAATACAATTTCTAAAAATCTTTTTGGTTGGTTAAGAATAAATCCTAAAATAAATAATTTTATAAATACAGATGAAGTTAAAAAGAGTTATCTAAAGCCGTTAAGAAATTTCGAAACGAAGAAAGGTTATTCGATTTTATTCAAAAATGAGTTGGATGATTTCTATAGTTTTGAAACTAGAAATTACTTTTTAATCAATTTTGATTCTAATCATGACATAATCTCATCAAAAAAATATTTCAAAAATGAAACAGCTTTAATTGATTATAAATATTCAACTATAGACAAAAAATTAAGCCTAATAGAATTAGATAATCTGAATAAAAAGAATAAAAATCTTAAACTGTCAGATAGTGATTTTGATTTTCAATCGAAGATTATAAAAATGGAATCGAATGATTATGAAACGAACTCAATAAACGCAGAGAATAAGATTTTATTAATAAAGAAAAATAAAGAAGGAATAATCCTAAATTTACATTCAATAAATTAGAAAATAAGCGCATTTTATAAATTGTTTCCACTAATTTTGCAAGACAAATAAAACAAAAGATTCTTCTTATTTATGAAACAATTCACTTCGGTTTATGATGTAGCAAACATCGACGAATTACTAAAAACAGCCTTAGAAATTAAAGCAAATCCATTTGCTCAACAAGAAGTTGGAAAAAACAAAACAGTTGGTTTAATATTTTTTAATCCAAGTTTAAGAACTCGTTTAAGCTCAATTAAAGCAGCATATAATTTAGGTGCAAATGCTTGGGTTTTGAATGCTGGTGCAGATTCTTGGACGTTAGAAATGGCAGATGGAGCTGTAATGAACGGAGATTCGCAAGAACATATCAAAGAAGCAATTCAGGTAATGAGTGCGTATTGTGACGTTTTAGGAGTTCGTACATTCCCAAAATTAGTAGATCGTGACGAAGATTACAACGAAATCATGTTCAATAAAGTAAAAGAATTATCTTCTGTACCTGTGGTTTCTTTGGAAAGCGCGACGTTACATCCATTGCAATCATTTGCAGATTTAATTACAATTGCTGAAAAAATTGGGTACAATCCAGAAGCTAAACCAGAGAAAAAAGTAAAAGTTGTGATGACTTGGGCGCCTCATCCACGTCGTTTGCCTCAAGCTGTACCAAACTCTTTCGCACAATGGTTTTCTAAAGTAGATTGGGTTGATTTTACAGTTGTACAGCCAAAAGGATTAGAATTGGATCCGAAATTTACAGAAGGAGCAACTATTTCGTATGATCAAGATGAAGCCTTAAAAGATGCAGATTTTGTCTATGCAAAAAACTGGTCTTCTTACGAGAATTATGGTCAAGCAAATGAAGGTGACAAAGATTGGGAAGTGACAATGGATAAAATGAATTTGACGAATAATGGAAAATTTATGCATTGTTTACCTGTACGTCGTAATGTTGTGGTTTCTGATGAAGTATTAGATTCAGATCGTTCAATTGTAATCGATGAAGCTACAAACCGTATCTACTCTGCACAAACTGTATTCCACGAGATTTTAAAGAATAAATAAATCAAAATAATATCACAAACTCCTTTGCTTGCAGAGGAGTTTTTTTATGCCTATCAATTTCTTCAATCATCCAATCAAAAACTAAAATCTACGAAAGAATAGATTTGTTGTCAATTTTGTATCTTTGAATAAAGATTTACAAATGGCAGATTATATCAGAATTCATCCAGAAAATCCACAAGAAAAAGCAATTGATCAAGTGGTTAAAATTTTACAAAATGGAGGTTTAATTATTTATCCTTCTGATACCGTGTATGGATTAGGATGTGATATTACGAATCTCAAAGCAATGGAAAAATTAGCACGATTAAAAGGTGTTAAGCTCGAAAAATCTCATTTTTCTATTGTTTGTAACGATTTGAGTCATTTGTCTCAGTATACTTTACCTATTGATAATAGTACGTTTAAAATTTTGAAACGTGCATTACCAGGACCTTTTACGTTTGTTATGAATGCTTCGCGTAATTTACCTGTAGCTTATAAAGGTAAAAAAACTGTTGGTATTCGTGTGCCAAATCATGCTGTTCCGCAAATGATTGTAGAAAAATTGGGTAATCCTATTGCGTCAACCTCTATTTATGATGAAGATGAAATCGTAGAATATACAACTGACCCTGAATTAATTTTCGAGAAATGGGAAAAACTTGTAGATGCTGTTATTGATAGTGGATATGGTGATAATATTGCCTCAACAGTTGTGGATATGACTGATGGAGTGGAAGTGTTGCGTGAAGGAAAAGGTGATATTGAGGATTATTTGTAATTAATTTTTAAGAAAAAGAAACATGAAAATATTATTATCTCCAGCAAAGATGATGAATCTCGAAACGAATGCAAAGTGGAGAGCTACGACACCTCAATTTTTAGAGCAATCGAAAGAAATAATGGATATTATGAAAGAGATGAGTACAACAGACTTAGAAAAGTTGATGAAAATCTCGAAAGATATTGCTGAAATGAATGTGGATCGTAATCAATTATGGAATGTAAAACCAACTACTAAACAAGCAATTCCTGCTGCTTTAGCTTTTAAAGGAGAAGTTTATAGAGGTTTAAATGCAGAAACATTGGACGAAAAAGCGTTAAATTATTTTAATAAACATGCTTTTCTTTTATCTGGTTTATACGGAATGTTGCGCCCGTCTGATAAAGTAATGTTGTATCGTTTGGAAATGGGATCAAAATTGGACGTTCATGGTTCTAAGAATTTATATGGTTTTTGGAAAGATATTTTGACACCTTTTCTTAATTCGAAACTAAAAAAGGGAGAATTTATCTTAAACTTGGCTAGCAATGAATATGCAAAAGTTTTGGATAAAAAAGCATTGAAAGCTCCTATGATTGATGTTGAATTTCAGGACTACAAAAATGGAGAATTGAAAAAAATCATGATGTATTTTAAACATGCTCGTGGTGCAATGGCTCGTTATTGTGCCGAAAATAATGTAGAAACATTAGATCAAGTAAAAGCTTTTGATGTAGATGGTTACCGCTTTGATGAAAACCTTTCTACAACAGAAACTTTGATTTTTACAAGATAATTTATAAATAAAATAATAACCAAAAGACTGCTTATTAAGTAGTCTTTCGTTATTTTTGAGAAACGTATGCACAAAAATTTTATCGATATATTACCCATAAAAATTATTTATTCCTTCGATTCTTTAATCACAGAACTTGAAGCGTCTGAATATAATTTTGGAGAGTTTAATGCTTTTTTAGAATATCTAAAAGTAACTCGTCCAGAATTGATTGATGGAGTAGATACATTTGAAGATTTTGAGAAATTAATTAAAAATGTTGAGCCAATTATCGAGAAAGTTATTCCAAGCCCTTTGATTAAATACAATCTAAAAGCAATTACGTTCCCATTCTCAGATAAATTTATTTTTGCGACTGATCGGTTAAAAGATTTGATTGACAATAAAACATCAAGATTAAAATTTAATTTTGAAAATCTTGATTATGAAACGCTTTATAAATTCAGTTGTTGTTTTATCTTGTCCAAATATTATGGCAAAAATTTAGATTTTAACTTGTCAAATCAATTGGTTATTGAAAACGAAAATGGTTTTAAAACGTATTTAGGAACAGATGTTAATCACGATTATTTTAAAATATTTCCTTCTGATAAAAAATTTGAATTAACAGAAGATGAGATAGAAGAATTATTGAATAATTATGAAGATACTGCTTTATGGATGGAAAAAATTCCTGTTGGATCTTGGATTGCAAAAGGATTTAATCTTGTTTCTTTTTTTGATAATACGACAGAAATAGCACTTTCTAATTTAAAATCAAAACTTCTATCTTACGGAGAATCTTTCGATGTTGTTCGAACTGATATTATTTCAGCATTGAAATCAATTTTTAGAATAAATGAATTAGAAGTTGGTTTTTCTGCTTATAATTCAGATAAAAATCAATTAGAAATTAGTCATTTATTGCAATTAAATGATAGTTTATTAATTGATAATCGCAAAAAATTAAAGTTAACTGAAATAGCATGTACAGATTTAGAACATAAAATTTCAAAGTCCGATTATTATGTGGTTTCTAATGTAGAGTCGGCTTTGTCGAAGTTTCCAACTGATAAGATGTTGAGAATTGCATATAATTCAGAAATCAGAAGTTTAATTCTTTATCCATTAAAAAATGGAAACTCTTGTCTCGGAATTCTTGAAATTGGTTCGAAAGAAGCAGGAGTTTTTAATCGAATTAATGCCAATCTTTTACGTGAAATTACGCCACTTTTAGAAGAATCGATTTATCGTTATTCGGTAGAGTTTGAGAATCAGATTAATGCTTATATTCAAACGGAGTATACTTCTCTGCATCCAAGTGTAGATTGGAAATTTAGAGAAAAGGCAAAAGAACATTTATTGCATCCTGGAAATACGAAGCAAAAATCTCAGATTTCATTTCAAAATGTGTATCCAATTTATGGCGAATTAGATGTACGAAACTCGTCAACGATTAGAAATCAATGTTTGAAAAAAGATTATATCAAACAGATTGATTATTTGATTTTGATTTGTAATGAATTGTACAATCGCTCGAGAAAACGAAAGTTTTTGGATTATATTGATGATTTGAAAAACTTTTTGGAAAGAATTGATAATGTAGATAAAATCTATTTTGAGAGTGAATTATTTGATTATATCACGCTTCATATTCATCCCGAAATTCCGAAGTATGTACAAGAAGGTGAAAAATCTATCATAGAGGAATACCTGAAAAAATTAGATTCTACAACAGGACTATTTTATGTAGAACGCAAAAAATTTGATCAATCAATTGTAATGACAAATTCGCTTTTGTCAAATAAATTAGATACGTTTCAGAAAGATGCACAAGCAATTTTTCCGCATTATTACGAACGTTTTAAGACAGATGGAATTGATTATAATTTATATGTAGGAAGAAGTATTGCTCCGATAAAAAAGTTTTCTTATCAAAATATTAGAGAAATTAGATATTGGCAATTGCAAGCAATGATTGCATTGGAGCAAGCTTACAAAGAAATTCAAAAGAGAATACCTCTTAAAATGGAAGTGGCTTCTTTACTTTATGCAACCAATACCACACTTGATATATTATTTAAATTAGACGAAAAACGATTTGATGTAAACGGATACAATAATGCTAAATATGAAATTGTAAAGAAACGATTGAGCAAAGCTTTTGTTAAAGGGACAAATGAACGTATTAATCAACCACATAAAATTTGTATCATTTATACCGAAGATATATTGAGGGAAGAGTATACTAATTATATCAATTTATTGATTGAGAAAAAGTATTTGAAAAATGATATTGAATATTTAGAAATTGACGATTTACAAGGATTAAGTGGTTTACTAGCAATAAGAGTTTCTGTGAATTATAAATGCAAATTAGAAAAATATAAAAAATTAGAAGAATAGAGAATGGGAAAAGATGATGTTTTGCTTAATATTTCGATAGATAGTGCTGCCGAAAATATTTGGAAGGTATTGACAAATGAAGAAGAATTCAGTGCATGTTTTGAAAACATAAAAATGAATTGCAATGAATGGAAAGTAGGAGAGAAAGTAACGTTTGAATCTCAAAAAAATGGTGAAACTATTATTGATGAAGCGACAATAACTTCTATTTTAGAAAATGAACGATTACGTTATAATTACAAGAAACAAAATTCGAATCATGAGATAGAAGTTATTTTTAGTTTGAAATCATCTGGAAATTTTACTTATTTATCGATAGAAGGAAAGGATTTTGTTGATGAATTTGAGCGTTCACATTCAGAAAATGCTTGGATAAATATGATGCAAGCTATTAAGAAATATATACAAAAAAAATAACCTTCAAATTTTGAAGGTTATTTTTTTATTTAAAATCCGAAGTTTAGTCCAAAAACAATTCGACCAGGATCTTCTCCTTTAAAGTACGAAACTGTTGCAGTAATAGATTGTGCTCCATTTATCCAAAGTCCACCACCCATAGATGAGTGCCATTTATTAGAATCTTCTCCGTTCAGCCAAACTCGTCCATAATCAGCTCCCACAAAAACCCCTAAGCGTAGTGGTACTACAGCTTTAAAACGTAATGCATCAAATCTTAAATCAGATGTTTGTAAGAAAACTTTGTCACCTGCAAAACGACCTAATCGGTAACCACGTAAATCCTGATCACCTCCTAAATTAGCCATTTGGTAAAACTCCATAAAATCTCCCCAAACTGCTTTTCCTTTTAGCATAGAAGCAATAGTAAGACGACCATTTGCTGAAATTTTATGTGTAAAACCAAGGTTTACCTCTGTAAAGAAATGATTGCGTTCAAAATCAGTTAAATTCGAAATCCATTTAGCATTAGCTAAAAATGTCATTCCTAATTTTGGTAACGACTCGTTATCGTAATTTTTGAAAACATATTTAGCACCAATTTCTCCGAAATGTTGACCTTTAAAAACATCTCTATTAATATCTGGTAAATCTTCTACAATACGATCTTGATTTTCTTCAATTTTTTTGTAACTGTAAATTGCAGAAAAATCTAATCGACCATTGTTATTCATAATTTTGAAAATAGAAGGACCAATACTGTAACTTTCTAATCTTACACGGTTATAATCCATTCCAATTTCTTTTTGGTTATTGATTGTTTCGTTTCCTAAACCAAAGAAATTTGTACTATATGTCGGGCTAGTGTAGGCTGCATTCAAATCTAAATTCCATTTTCCTAATGCTTTAGTAAATGTACCTTTATATTTAGCGTCCCAACCACCAGTAGCAAAATAATAACTTAATTGTAAGTTATGTCGTTGAGAATATGGTTTGCGATCAAATCCATTGACAGTATAGGTTGGTGATAAACCAATTTTTACACCATCATCTGGATTGTAACCAATATTAGGCAACATGGTAAAGAAATTATACATTGGCTGCTTGTAATCATAAGTATTAACTTCATAATCATTCATAAAATTTTTAGAAGTTAAAAAAGTTGATTCAGAAGCATTACTTCCATTTGCATAATCATATACTTTTATTTTAGCTGAACGTTTTACTTCATAATAATCATCATCAATTCCACCAATAATACGCGTTAAAATTGCATTGTTTGGTTTTCCTTCAACCTTAAATTTGTCTTTTCCATTTAAACCATATAGCCGAATTTCTTTTGTTTCTTTTTTATCAAAATCTTCATCAAAAATCAAAGTATTTTCTTTACCTGAATAGATTTTAATATTTGTTTTTCCTTTTGGTAAACGAGTTACAACAAATTCATCGTCTTCGTCTGTTCCTTTTAATATGATTAATTTGCGAAGTACTTTATCATATGCTTCTGCAAATTTTTCTAATTTTGATTTTCGAGCTATAATATTTTTTATGACTTCATTATCATACTCCTGTTTTGTTTCTTCAGGGATTAATTCGAATGATTTTTTGATGTAATCATCGCTTAAATTATCTTGAATATATTTCGCTTCTTTTTTCCATAATTCAAGATCAGATGATTCTAAAATAGCTAAGTCTAATGGATAAGGCTCTCGGTTGAACCATTTCACATTTTTGATATCATCTTTGTAATCTTGCATATGACGAAGAGGAGGTATTCTCATTACTAAATTGAAGAAAAGTCCGTCGTAACGAGGAAAAGCTTGATCTCTGTCACGAGGAATAGCTCTGTAAATAGTTTTGCCATTTTCATTGTAAACGCCCCAACGCCATTGATCAGAATGTCTGTCCCAATCTCCTACAAGCATATCAAAAAGTCGTGCACGAACATAACCTTCTTTGTCTACAATAACGTCTTTGTTTTTGTGAACAGCCACCAACATATCCTCTGTGCTAACAATATCAGATGGCTTTCCAAATACGCCATCTTGATATCCAGACATCGGGCGCTCTTCTATCATGTATAATTCATCACCAAACGTTTCATTGTATTCTTTTAATGCTTCTTGTTTCGGAACATAATACAGCTTTGGTGTAGCATGCATAATATTGATTGGTTTCATCAAATTTGCAACTGCTAATGGATAATACGGATGATTTGTCGTGTAGAAATCCATTAAGAATTTCTCTGTAAATGAATCTTCAAACTCGTCTGCTACATATTTATTTTTGAAGGCAACTTGTTGAATAAATTGCGTAGCGCTTTTCTTTACCGAACGCATATTATATTCCTCTCCTTTGCTGTTAACTAAACGCAAACTTTGAGTTTGATGTCCTCCACCCATTCTTACAGGTGTTAAACCACCATTTAACTGGCTTAAATTAATGGTGTTTGCAGCTATAGTTTGACCATATGTTTTACGGTAATGTCGACCAAAAAAGAATTTATATGGATCAGATTTTCTTGTCATTTCAAGAGGATAAACACTTGTTTCTTTTTTAGATGGCATTTTTTTGTCATCATAAACTTGTGCTAAATATTGCTTCTTTTTATCAGTTACTTGCTTAGATAATAATAATTCTATTCCATCATTCTTGAAACCATAAAAATTAGCTTTAGAAGCACCATTATCATATAAATCTAAAACTACAAATCCATTATCTCCGTAAGAAAAATCATTTTTACCTACTGCTTTTGCAGATTCTCTTTTAGAGCCCGAACCACTAATGATTTGTTTGACATTGTTTTGCTGAATGTATTGCAAATTGTGATCGTGTCCAGAAACTACAATTACATTATTTCTATTTTCGATAATGGTTGCAATTCGAGAAGCCATTTCTCTATACTTGAAATTATTAACATCTTGAGGACTTAAACCTGTCGTACTTCGCAAAAGGTTGATAAAAGATCCAATAACAGGCAAAGGAATTTTAAAATAGTCTCCTAATGGATAAAACTGTTTTTTGAAATCGAATTGACCTCCATGTGTACCATTCGAAAATAACGGATGATGCATTGTAATAACAGTTGTTCTGTTTTGATATTTATTTAATTGCGATTCTAATTCTTCGAAGAATGCTTCGCGAGATTTGATGTCACATTTTTCATTCAGACCTGGATGTTTATCCCAATCTTGCAAATACCATTCAGAATCTATTGCAATGATACCAATACTATCATTTACATTTATTTTATCAATTGGACATGCATCTTTAGGCAAGAAAGATTTTTTATTACTTAATTGTTTTTTAACTAATTTTTCTTGTTCTTTTAGTCCTTTTACACCATTTCTCCAATCGTGATTTCCGGGAATAAAAAGAGTTTTTCCTTTAAATTCTTTGGCTAAATCGATTTGAAATTGTAGTTTTTCTCTACTCGTTGTATATTCTTTTTTTGTAGAATCGACTACAATTCCATTTTCATAAACATTATCGCCTAAAAAGAAAAGGTAAGAAGAGGAATCTGCTTTCGCCAATTGACTTTTCAGAATCTCTAAATTTTGTTTATTTTTTGGTTGATCCAAATCTCCAGCATCACCAATCAAATAGATTGATTGAATTTTGTTGCCTTCAACTTCTTGTATTTTTTCTGTCTTAATATTTTTCCCATATTGAGGGTGTTGCGTAGCGCAAGATGTCATATAAAGACATGAACCTACTAAAGCTAAAAAAGGATAATTCAATTTTTTGTTGTTCAGTGTTGGTAATAATTTCATACATTTAAGCGTTAAAAACGTGTAATGAACCAATTGTTATTAAATATAGAAAACTATGTTTTCAATCTGTTCAAAGATAACCTTTCTTTAGATTTTACGTATCATAATTTTATGCATACTGTAAAAGTTGTTGAGGCTATAAAGACTTTGAGCCAAGAGGAACAAATTCCTACAGATCAACAAGAAAAATTAATAATTGCAGGTTGGTTTCATGATACAGGTTATACAAAAACCGTGCAAGGACACGAAAATGAGAGTGCAAATATTGCAAAAGAGTATTTGAGTGAACATCATTTTGACGAAAATTATATTAAAGAAATTCAAGATTATATCTTAATAACGACTTTGAATCGAGTTCCGCAGACAATTGGTGAAGCAATTGTAAAAGATGCAGATAATTATCATTTAGGTCAAACAGAATACCCAAAAATTTCGGAATTATTGCGAGATGAAATTTCCAAAATTTGTAACAAAGATTTTTCAGATTATGAATGGCATGTAGAAAATAGAAATTATTTTCTGAATGAACATCATTATTATACTGATGCAGCTAAGAATTTGTGGCAAAAAGGAAAAGAAGAAAATTTAATTTATACTCAAACTAAGATAAAAGAAATCGAGTTAATTGGTGATGTGCCGAATAAGTATGAATTAAAGAAAAAGAAAAACGATAAGATTCAACAACCAGACCGTGGAGTAGATACACTTTTTCGTGTTACGTTAAACAATCATACTCGTTTAAGTGATATTGCTGATAGCAAAGCCAATATTTTACTGTCTGTAAATGCAATTGTTATTTCGATAGCACTTTCTACTTTGGTTCCAAAATTAGGAAGTCCAAAGAATGAATATCTTCTTTTACCTTCTATTGTAATGCTTTTGTCTAGTGTTGTTACTATTATTTTTGCAATTTTAGCAACAAAGCCAAATGTTACTTACGAAAGTTTTAATCAAGAAGATATCAAAAACAAAAAAGTAAATTTACTATTCTTCGGTAATTTCTATCAAATGTCGCTTAATGCCTACGAAGAAGCAATGGAAGAATTGATGAAAGATAGAGATTATGTTTACACTTCTTTGACTAGAGATTTGTATTATTTGGGTAAAGTTTTGGAACGTAAATATCGTTTATTGAGTATTACTTATACAATTTTTATGATTGGTACAGTATTGTCTGTCTTGACTTTTGCTTATGCCATGATTACAAATGTAGGTTAGATTATTGATCTCATAATTTATCAAAATCGAACTTAATTTTATTTGATTCATCATTGCTTATTTCAGCTTTTAATTGATTTTTGACTTTCCAATACTTAATCAATTTAGGAAAATCATTTTCTTTATTTTCTAATGTAAATGAATTCTTTTCCGAATGAATTAAATCAAAATCAGTTGTTTCATTTTTTGTTTTATCTAAGTTTACTTTCAAAATCCATTTGTTTTCAATTCTTGTTAGAGTCAAATGCTCTTGGGAAATCGTATCATTATTTTTGATTGTAAATCCACAACCTAAATAAGTATTTTGGTCAATTTTTTTCCAATTTTCATACGTTTTTCGATCCGATTTTTCATTTGTTCGAATCCATTTTCCTACAAGAAAATCAAAGCTTGGATTTTCGACCAAAGACTTTGTAGTACTACATGAATTCATTAAAAATGCAGACAATAAAAGAAAAGAAAATAGTTTCATAAAGATGTGTTTTTAAAAATTACTTCGCATTAGGATCAACTTCAAAAATACCAAAAATATTATGATCTGTATCTAAAAAATAACCTTGCCAAGACATTCCAGGAATAGCAAATTTTGGCATTGCTACAATTCCTCCATTTTCTAAGATTTTTTGAGCAATTTCATCAAGTTTTTCAACTTGCATAGTACAGGTAAATGCATTTGTACCACAATTAAGAGGAGGAGTTTCGGCTGGTCGTTTAAACATTCCACCCTCCATACCAGAAGTATTGATACGGTAGTATTCAATTGGTAATCCTTCTTGTTTTATAAAATTCCATCCAAAAACATTGTGATAAAATTCTATGCATTTTTGCGGATCATTTGCTTGAATTTCAAAATATACAATACTATTCATTTATCGTTAATTTTATGTATTATCATTTAAATTTAAGGTAAAAAATGATTCATAAAAGATTATTCGATTAAATTTTGAAAGAATTCTTTTGAGAATGATTATTTTTATACTTTAAAACAAACAAGATGAAAATTGAATTAAATAGAGTAAATCAAGCTTCTCATTATGAGGCAACTGCTGCAAGTTCTTCTGTAAAAGTAAACATTGATGGTCCGGAATCGATAGGAGGAGAGGGAAAAGGTGTTCGTCCGATGGAGTTGGTTTTAATTGCTTTGGGAAGTTGTAGTGTTTTTGATTTAGGAGAAATTTTAAAGAAACAACGTCAAGAAATTGAGGACTTAAAAGTTGAGGTAGAAGGTCAACGTCGTGATGAAATTCCAAATATTTTTACAAATATCCACATCAAATTCTTTTTAAAAGGAAACATAGATATTGATAAAGCAAATAAAGCTGCAGAATTAGCCGTTAAGAAATATTGTAGTGTACACGATATGTTAGCTAATGGAGGAATTGATATTACTTATGAGATTAATGTGAATTAGACTATTTTATTTATAATCAGAAAAACCGAGCTATTTAGTTCGGTTTTTTTATTACATAAAAGTTAGAGAATTAACATTTAAATAACAAGTATCTAAATTTTATGTTAAAAAATATACTATGTTTGTAAAATAATTAACACACAGACTATTGAAAAGATTTTTATTTTTTATTACGCTTTTTTTCTTTTTTATACAAAACACTTTTGCTCAAACTTTGAGTAAAGGTGATATCGTTGTGGTTGGATATAATGCAAATGATTGTGAGACTATAAATGTAGGGACTGAAAGTATTGTTATAACTGATCGTGTTTATTTTGTCTCGTTTAAACCAATTACTCCGAATACTGTGATTTCTATTACGGACAATGGCTATGAAAGAATTAGTAACAATATTTTTCCTACGACAGAGGGCGTAATGAAAATGAGATACAAGGGAGCGACAATACCCGCAGGAAAGGTTTTTGTAATAAATTTTCATAACAATAGTAACGCTATTACTCAAACAAATAAATTAAATCCGGATTGGGAAATTAAATATCCATCTAACACGGTTGTCAATTTAAATATTTCTGGAGATCAGTTATTTGTTTTTTTTAATAACAATGAATTTGATAACTCTACTTCCGTTTTTGCAGGCAATGTTATATATGCATTTAATACGAAATCAATTTGGAATGCAAATACAACACCTGGAGCAAATAACTCAAATTTACCAGGTAATCAAGCTGATGATCCTGTAAGGTTTAATATTTTAAATTACCATTTAACTAACCTAGTAACAAGAGATTATAATTATTTTAATGAAAATATTGATAATTTATCTAAAAGTGAATGGTTATTAAGGCTGCTTAACCCAAATTATTATAGAAATGAAAATATAACCTGTGATCAATTTAATACAGATTTTAAGTTACAAGCTATTACGATAAAAACACAAAATCCTCGAATAGAAGTTTGCCGAGGAGATGTTTATGAAATTGCTGTAGATAACAATAATATGCCTGGTTTAACATATCAGTGGTACTCAAATACAAGTTTTTCAGATACTGGAGGTACTCTTATACCAGGAGCTACTCAATACAAATATTCCATTCCTACGAATATAAGTAAAGACTACTATTATTATTGTGAAATGACATATAAATTGAGTAATCAATCTCCAAGTACAACAAATACATTAAAATCTTTACCTTTTAGAGTGAAAGTAAACCAAACTATAACATCACCAATACTTAATAATTTATAAAAACACTAGAAATAAAAACTTATGAATATAAAAACACACTCTTTGAAACTATTAGCATCTTTGGTATTAATACTTATTGCTAATTTAGTATTTGCCCAACATCAGACTATTGTAATGGGAGATAATACGCCCTATAACTATTCTGTAGATACTTCATCAGATCTAGCAAATCCTACTTTAAATGATCAACCAAATGGAACATCTGGTTCAACTTATGATTGGACAATTACTTATATAGGAACTGGAACCGGTGTTATCGGTATTCTTCCTACAGGAGGTACATATAATAACGTACTAGATGATAATAAAGCAACAATTAATTGGGCTGCATCTACACCAGGAGATTATGAAGTAAAAGTTGTAGAAACTAATGGAGCTTGTCCTACGGATGAAACAAAGTATATTGTAAGAGTTACGTCTCCTTCTGCAACAGGAACTGTTGATTGGACTTCTACTAATATATGTAAGTCGGGTGGAGTTACGTTTAATGTGACAGGGGCAATTCCTAATAGTATATTACATTATTCTGTAACAAATGCGACTCCAGCTACAGGAACAATTTCAGTTGATGCTTCAGGAGATGCTACGATTAATGTAGTACATGACGGAACAACTAATAATCATGTGGTTATTACATTAGATAAATTGGAGCTTAATGGAGTAGATATTTCTTATACAAGTCCTAATCCTACAGCAACTGCTACAGTCAATATTGTTCAAACATCTGGAATTCAATTATTACCTTAAGAAACATAATTATGAAAAACTTAAAAATAAAATACATATTAAGTTTACTTCTAACATTATTTATGATAGGAGTAAATGCACAACAAACAATTAGTTTTGGAGATATCAAGAATTATGCTGTAGATGAATTAGATGGACCAAATGGAACTCCAGGTTCTACTTATGAGTGGTCGGTTTGGACGTCAGCTCTAACTCCTGTTGATATTACAGCTAGTGGAACATTAACAATCACTCCACAAACAGCAAGTAAGAATAAAGTAGAAATAAATTGGGGAACTACGCTTGCAGGTACTTATACTTTACATGTCGTTGAAACTAATGCTACTTGTATTGGTTTGGAACAAAAAATTACAGTTATAATAAATCCAATTAGTCAACCTACTTTAACAGCAGATAATGCAACAACTTGTTTTGATGCATCAGTTAACTTTAAGATAGATAATGCACCGGCTAATAGTAAAGTAACGTTAACAATTACAGGAGGTACATCAACTACAACAAGTCCTGTTACAACAGATTCAACTGGTAAAGCAACGATAACTGTAACTCCTGCTACTGGTTCTACACAAATTGAAGTTAAGTTAACTGAGATGGAATTATCTAATGGAACTGTTGTTGATATTAATCCAGATGTTACAGAAACTGTAATCGTGACGCCTGAAGTTTCGACATCGGTAATAACATTTGATTAATAAGTAATTTTGATAAAGTATTATATATATAATTTATTAAATCATAAACTATATTTTGCAACGCTTCTCGGATTGGGAAGTGTTGTATTATATGGACAGCAAACAATATGTCAAGGTACCACCAAGATTTACAAAGTTGACGAATTAGAAAATTCTGGAAATGGAACTGTTGGTTCTACTTATGTTTGGAAAGTCTTAGAAAGTAACTTTTCTGGAATTTTTTCTTCATTAACAACATCTGGAAATCAAGTAGAGATTAATTGGCAGAGTACACCTGCAGGAGTTTATACGTTACAAGTAACAGAGAATTCTAGTTGTGGAACTGCCTTACAAGAGCTTAAAGTAACAATAAGTGAGTTAGGTAAAGTTAATTTACCTCCATTACATTATTTTTGTCCAGCGTTTAATTCGATGACAATTAAAGCTCCAGATGGATATGAAGAATATAATTGGTATGATGAAAATAATAATTTAGTTTTCTCATCTACAACTTCAACTTTTCTCGCTTCAAAACCAGGTAAATATCGTTTAGAAGCTGTATCTGGAAGTTGTAAATCTATTGGCGAAACAGAAGTTCAATTAGTAGAATTTCCGACAATACTTGTTAATACAGATTTAGATAATTCTATGATTATTGTTGCAAATGGAGGCAATACATCTGTTCAATATCAATTAGAAGATAGTTCTGGTAAAATTATTTATCCTTGGCAAGATTCTAATACATTTATGAATGTTCCTGCAGGAAAGTATATTGTTAGAGTAAAATCTAAAAACGGCGAATGTTTGACAGAAATTCCAGCAGAAGCTATGGTTATTACTAATGTAATTACGCCAAATAATGATGGAATAAATGACAAGTGGGATTTAAGTAAATTATTAAAAGATTATCCAAATGCATTGGTTGAAGTTTATGATCGTTATGGTAAAAAAGTGAAAACAATAACACAAACAGATAATTTTATTTGGGATGGTAAAATTGGAGGAAATACAGTTCCTACTGATAATTATTGGTATGTTATAAAACTAAGTGATAATCAAACTAAATCAGGTTCTTTATTAATTAAAAACAGATAAAAAAATCCACTCAAATTGAGTGGATTTTTTTTGTTATTTATAGTTTGTTTTAACTATTTACAGTTTCAAAAGATTCTTGAAATGTTTTGATTTTAGCTAAAACAGTTTGTTTCAGTTCGTCGTTTATAATTTCTCCTTCTTTGAAATTATCATGAAAAGAAGGGAAAGTTGTACTTGCTACAATTTCTCCACTTGCAAACATTCCAAAGTATTTTGTTGCAACTTCCATCACATTTCCACCTCCGTATCCACCTGGAGAAGTACTTAATAATAATAATTTTTTGTCTTTCAAATAAGGCATATCAATACGAGAAACCCAATCTAAAATATTTTTTAATGCAACAGAAAAATTACCATTATGTTCTGCTAATGAAATAACTAAACCATCTGCATCTTGTACTTTTTTATAGAAATCTTGTGCTTCTTGAGGAAAACCATTCTCTACTTGACGCTCTACAGAATAAATTGGCATTTCAAAATCATTGATGTCGATAACCTCAATTTCTGCGTTTTCGATTTGATTTAAAGTATAGTTTAATAATTGTTTATTGATTGATGTTTTACTGTTACTACCAGCAAATGCTAAAATTTTCATATTCTTATCGAGTTATTTTATTTTGATGAAGCAAAGTTATTGCAATCTCAAATAAAACTTATTGACCTATGTTAGGAAAAGATAAAAACGTTAAATATTATTTTTAAACTCATTTATTTTTGAAATTAATTCGTTGTTTAACTCTTCATTAATAATTTTTCCATCAGCAAAATTTTCATTAAATTTTGGTAAAGAAAAGTCAATTAATATTGTTCCACCGAGTTTTGTCAGTAATTTTGAGCCAATTTCTAACGAATTTTTACCTCCATAACCTCCAGGAGAAGTACTCATTGCAAAGATTTTTTTACCTTCCAAAAATTTATAATCAATACGAGAACACCAATCCATATAACTCTTAAACACTGCTGTAAAACAAGCATTGTGTTCTGCTAAAGAGATCAAAATTACATCAGATTCTACTAATTTTTCATAAAATGCTTTTACATCATTAGAAAAACCTTCATTTTTTTCGATGTCAATATCAAAAGTTGGAACGCTATAATCGTTTAAATCTAAAATTTCAATTTTGTGCTCATTCAATAAAGATGAAGCATAAGTAACTAATTGTTTGTTGATAGAAGTAGAGCTGTTACTTCCTGCAAAGGCTTTAATTATCATAGTTCTAATTTTTTGTATGGATTAATTGTGCATATTCTGTAGGTCGAATTCCTGCTACTTTCTGAAAAACATTGCTGAAAGACGATAAAGAATTGTAGCCAACTAGCATGGCAATTTCGTACATATTATAGTTATTTTCTGCAATTAATTCTAATGATTTTGTAATTCTAAGCGAACGTAAAAACCGAACATAATTCATTCCCATATTGTCTTTAAATTTACGAGATAATGTTCGAGCACTCAAACCAAAATGTTGAGCAATTTCTTCGATGGAATAATTCTTATCAAGATTTTTCATTAAAAACTGCGCAATTTCAATCAATTTTTGATCTTTTGGATAGGGATGCTGAATGAAAACTGGTAATTTATTTGATTCCATTTCTGGTAAAATTGATTTTATGGCTTTTATAAAATCATATTTAGCATGATCTTTTTGTGGAATACTGCCGCTCCAATTTTTGGTGTAAAGTATCATTTCTCTTAACAAATCGCCAGCATAATATATATTCGTAATTGAATAATAATCGTTTTCTTTTGCTTCTGTTTTAAAATAGAAATTGTATAAATCCCCTGTCTTACTATTTGTTAAAATAGAATGAGGTGTATTGGCTGGTATCCACATAAAACAACGCGCAGGTAAATACCAATGCTTATCGTTAACAAAAATATGAACAATACCACCTTCAGCATATAAAAGTTGATGCTTTTTATGTTGATGTATTTTTGTTCCTATCGCATCCAAATGTGCATGCTGAACGTAATAATGTACAGTTGATTTATCTACTTCGTTAAAGAAAAATTGATCAAATTTCATGATGAAAAGCTTGAAGATTCAAATTAGAATTTTCGTTACTACAAATTAATTCATTTTGGCGTAAATGAGCAAATTATTTTCTTATTTTATCGTTTGGAAAAATCATTTTGGTTCTAAATTTGTAATGTTAAAAAATCATTAAAACACTTATAAATTAATACAAACGATGTTTAAAGCATTTAAATGTCAATTGCTTACGTTAATTCTGATGTTGAGTAGCATATGTTATGCGCAAAACGAAATAGAATATAACCAATTGAAACTTAGTAAAGCAATTGAAATTGGATTACAAAACAATAAAAAACTAAAAATAAGTTATCTTAAGACTGATCTTGCTGAATTAAAAGAGAAAGATCTTAAGAATGAAAAACTACCTGATGTGGATTTTCATTCGGGTTTTCATGTGTTAAGTAATTTGCGTCAATACGAAGATGGTTTTCTAAAGCCTTCAACAAAATATGAAGTACCTCGAATAAAATATGATTTTACTTTATCTGCCGAAATTCCGGTTTATATGGGAGGGAAAATCAAAAATGAAGAGAAAAAAGCAACAATAGAAACAGAAATCTCAAAACTGCAGATTCGTAAAGATGAACGTGAGTTGAGAATGCAAATTATTACAGCTTATTTACAAGCGTTGCATTTACAGGAACAACAAAAGTTGATTACAGATAAAATGAAAGAAGATTCAGTTGTTATTAAACAAACCGAAACGCTTAAAAAAAATGGATTAGTCACTTATAATGAAGTTTTGAGAACGCAATTGCAACTATCAAATCATAAAATGTCTTTTACAGAATTACAAAATGAAATATCGATTATTGAGCATAATATTAAAACCATTTTATCTCTTCCTGAAGAACAAGAAATGCATATCGACACAGACGATTTGTTTACAAATGAAGAACATTTAGGATTGGTTGACGAAATGATTTTGGAAGCAATTGATCATAATGAAAGCCTAAAAATAGCAAAAGATGATTTGAATTTAAGAGAAATTGATAAAAAAAATACGAAAGCGAATACGTTGCCAAAAATTACGGCAGGAGCAGAGTATGGCTATAATTATCCAAATTTCATGTTTTTTCCTCCAGAAAAATATTTAAATCGAAATGGAATGATTGGTGTTAATGTATCGATTCCGTTGAGTAATTTTTTCAAAAATAAAGAGAAAATGCAAATGGCAGATCGTCATATTTCTATTGCAAAATTAGAGATTGAAGAGAAGGAAGAGCAAATTCGACACGATGTTTTTACTGCAAATAAACGTTTAGAAGAATCAATCGAAAAAATTAAAATTGCTGAACAGGCAATTGATCAAGCTAAAGAAAATTATCGCATTGTTAAAACAAAGTATGTTAATAAATTAAGCTTGATAACAGAATTAATCGATGCAGATAATGCATATTTAGAAGCTCAATCTAATTTGATTTCATTGCAGATTAATAAACAATTAAAATACTATCAATTACAATACGTTTTAGGAAACTTATAACAATGGGAAAACAACAGACAAAAGGAGAAAAAAGATTAAATAGAACACTTTCTACAATCGCTTGGATTTTTATCATCATAGGAATTTCAGCTATTGCGTGGTTTTATTTCTTTTCGAGATCACATGTCAATACAAACGATGCGCAAGTACGACAATATATTACGCCAGTTTCAAGTAAAGTTTCTGGTTTTATAAAAAAAGTGAATTTTGAAGAAAACCAATTTGTACATAAAGGAGATACGCTTGTTGTAATTGATAACAGAGAGTTTAAAAATCAAGTTGATATGGCAGAAGCTAATTTAGAGTCAACAACACAATCAGTCTTAACATACGAAAAAGCGGTTGATACAAAAGCAAGTGATGTAAGTATTGTTAATGCAAATATAGAAGCGGCTAAAATAGAGGTTTGGAGAACGGAAAAAGATTATAAACGTTTCAAAAATTTAGTTGACGAAGATGCTGCCACAATGCAACAATTTGAAGAGGTTGAAGCTAAATATAAACAAGCAAAAGCAAGTTTGAATGCTTTAGAACAACAACGTAATGCAGTTAATGTAAGTACATCTGCTGAAGAAACTAAAGTAGCGCCTGTAAAAACACAAATTTTACAACGTAAAGCACAATTGGATAATGCGAAATTGACAATGTCTTATACTTATGTTATAGCGCCATATGATGGTTGGGTAGGAGCGAAGAATATTCAAGAGGGACAATTAATCAAAGAAGGTCAAGCACTTGTACAAGTGGTTTCGAAAGAAAAATGGATTGTTGCAAATTTTAAGGAAACACAAATTGGAGAAATCGATTTGGATAAACCAGTGAGTATCAAAGCGGACGCTTATAAGAATTTAGAGTTTGAAGGAAAAATAGAATCACTTTCTCCTGCTTCAGGGTCAGAGTTTGCTTTGATAAAACCAGATAATGCTACAGGGAATTTTGTAAAAATAGAGCAACGTTTTCCTGTGAAAATTATTTTGAAAGAATCAAAAAATAACGAAAAATTACGTACAGGAATGAATGTAAATGTTTCCGCAGAAAAAGTAGATTAAGCAATGTCACAACAAAATTCGATATTTAATAAATGGGTTCCACAAATATTGATTGTACCAATTTTTATTTTGGCACTATTTCCTCATTTGATGATTTTGACATTGTTCAATATGAACAGTACGTTCACAGCATCCTTTCTTGATTTGGAAGTAGATGATTTACAATTCCTATTTTCGATGGCTTATGCTACAATTGTTTGTGGATTATTTATTCATGTTCGGTTTTTTCACTTTTTTAATATTAGAAGTTATTTATTGACAATGACAATGCTTAATATATTAGTATTGTTTGCAATGACATTGACTACAAACACAGAATTAATCTTGATTTTACGTTTTGTACAAGGACCAATTTCGCTTTTCGAAGGGTGTATTTTGATTCCGATAATTATGGCAAATATTAAAAGTGAACATTCAAAATTGATAGCCTACTCGTTTATGTATGGTGTTATGTTGACGGGAGATAAATTTACAACCTCTATAGTGAAATTTGCGATAGAGAATTATAATCATAATATGATGGTGTATACCATAATGAGTTTGCATTTGGTAGCATTAATTATTTATGTTTTTTTCTTTAATCACAACAGAATGTTTCCCAAAAAACCACTATATCAATTGAATTTAGGAGGGGTTTTTTTGATGATGATTTCATTAATATCAGGTGCTTTTTTCTTGATATATGGAAAGAAATATTATTGGTTCGAATCTCCAATTATTGTAATCGCATTTGCTACATCACTTATTTTTAGTGGATTGTTTATTTTTCATCAAAAAACGTCCAAACGACCATTATTTCATTTTGATGTTCTTCGTTCAGAACGTGTTATTTTAGGTATTTTGATGTTTTTTGTTTTTTACCTTTTACGTTCGGGCATGAGTAATATTTACCAAGTAATGTCTGTTGTGTGGAAATGGCATTGGGAATATGTATTGCAAATTCAATATTTTAATGTTGCAGGTTCAATTACAGGAGTTGTCATGGCATTTTTCTTGGTTCGAAATAAAATAGATTATCGTAATATATTCTTTGTAGGATTTTTGCTTTTAGCAATGAGTATGTTGTGGTTTAGTTATTTGTTTTATCCAGATACAAAAGTAGAGGCAATTGCTCCCACACTTTTTTTAGAAGGAGTAGCGCAAGGGATCATTTTTACACCTTTGGTGATGTATATTACAGGATCCGTGCATCCTACAATTACAGGTAGTGCAGCACAAATAGGAACAGCAACACGTTTCTGGACAACAACAATAGGTTTTGCAATTATGCAAAATACAATGCTTTATTTAACGACTAAACATCAATTTTTGATGACGAAAAATTTAGATAAAACAAATCCAATTTTTCAAGACCAATGGAACAATTTATTTAATAAAAATATAGCAACGCATTTACCAAATGAAGCTGAAGTATTGTCTGCAACAGCACTGAAAGCAAAATTATACAATCAAGCTTTGCTAGTGAGTAACATCGAGGTTTTTAGAACATTATTTGTTTTAGGCGTTTTAGCTGCACTTTTTGTGTTACTTTATCGACCTTTGAAACAGCGATTATTTCATCGCTCATAATTTTTTGCGGGATAAGATTGTTATTCAGTTTAATTACTTACTTTTAAAACATATTATTTTCTATACCAATCGAATATGTTAGAAAAGATAAACCAGTTTTTTGAGAAAAATGATTCAATTTTTGAATACTCACAATTGTTTAATTATGTTTTGTCTGTTTTAACCTATTTTGCATTTTGGATTTTTCCGACTCATTTTAGTAGTACATTCCTTACAAATACTATTCATCTATTTTTGGTCGAATTTATCATGATACATTCAGGGATTTTTATGAGTATTCTTGCAAGAAAAAGAAGTCTATCATTATTTATCATCTTATATGGTTGTATAATTTATTTTCTTTCTCGTGCTTTCGAGAATGATTATTATATTTTTCTTTATCTATTAATCATAGTCAATAGAACACGTGTTGTTTTTTATCCTGTTAATAATTTGGTCCGCAATAAAAATATTATTTACTCCTTCGCGGGGGCATTCTTTTTTTTAATTACTGCTTTTCTATGATTTTGTTTCATCATATAATTCCTGCTTATGGCATTACAACAGAATATCTTGTACATTCAGGTTTTAATTGGCAAAACGATGGAGCTAAAGGTGCATTGGTAGATAAGCCTCAACTTATCATCTATTTTTGGGTAAATTATTTTTCGTTATGGTGCTGTTTTGAATATTATGTACTGAGAAATAAAGAAGAATTGAACGAAAGATTTAAGAATTTTAGATTTTAAAGAGGTAGGTAAAGCATTTCCTTTATAGTCCAACTCTTATTTTTAGGAAGAAATCATGGTTTTGTACTGAGCTTACAGAGTTCGGAATTAAGCCAGCTTGGTGTTGTAGTAAGCTGACGTGGTTCGGAACCTGGAGATCGTGGTTGAGTAAGGTATAATTTGTAGTTATATAACCACAAATTTATGGTTGAGGACCAAGAGATTGGGGTAATCAAACCGAGTCGATTGGGTTAGAGACCCCGTCAGCTTAGTCCAGAAGTAAGTCAGCTATGTTCCGAACCACGTAGACTTGGATGGGAACAAGGAGAATTTAGAAAAAAAATCAGACCAAAATTATTCTTGATCTGATTAAAGTTTTTATCGTTTGATAATGTATTTATTTTACAATAGGACGCATTAAGCCTTCTTGTGCAACGCTACAAATTAATTCACCAGATCGATTAAAGAGATTTCCTCTAGTAAAACCTCTTGTATCTTCTGCACTTGGAGAGTCTACACTGACTAAAATCCAATCGTGCAAATTCGGTTCGCGATGAAACCAAATCGAATGATCTAAACTTGCCATTTGAGTATTTCCAAAATGAGCTTTAGAAGCATGTGGTTTTATAGCCGTTGATAATAAATTGTAATCAGAGCTATACGCAATTAATTGTTGAATAATTGGCAATGGTAAATTTTCTGGAACATCATTAAATGTTAACCAAACATTGCTATTACTTGGATAATCTTTTTTCTCGAAAGGATTTACAAATTCTACAGGTTTAAAATCTAATGGACGTTCTGCCAAAACAAATCGCATAATTGATTTTGGTAAAACAGAACCAAATTGTTCTGCGACATCATTCCAACTCATTAATTCTTCTGGAGGTGTAACAACAGGCATTTCATCTTGATGATTGTAACCTTCTTGTTTCAATTGAAAAGAACAAGCCATTACAAAAATCGGAATATTATCTTGTTTTGCCGTTACAACACGTGTGCTAAAACTACCTCCATCTCGTAGATTAGCCACTTCGAAATAGATAAGTTTTTCTAAATCTCCAGGTAAAATAAAATAGGAGTGAAGTGAATGACAAAAACGATCTGAAGGTACCGTTTGATAAGCAGCATGCAAAGCTTGACTTACCACTTGTCCTCCAAAAACATTGGGACTTCCCATGAAAGAACTTTTCCCTTCGAATAAATTTTCTTCTAATTTTTTTAGAGAAATCAACTCGATTAGTTCTTGTGTAGTTTTCATTTTAAGTTTAAAATTTCAAATTATTTAATTTCTGCATATTTTGTTCTAATGCAGTTTTATATTCATTTTTCATTCGATTGATTAATTCCTCTGTCGAAATTATATCGTGAATTCCCGAAACACCTTGTCCAGCTGACCAAATATCTTTCCAGGCTTTGTGACCATCTCCACCAATTAATTTAGAAAAATCTTCTTCTTTCTTCTCATCTAAATCAATTCCAGAATGAATAATACTTGGTTTCAAAAAATTAGCATTTACTCCTGAAATTCCATCTGTATAAATTACATCTTCAAAAGTAGAATCGACAATCATTTTCTTATAATCTTGATCTGCAGAAGCTTCTTTTGTCGCAATAAAACGAGTCCCAATATAGGCAAAATCTGCTCCCATATTTTCGGCTGCTAAGATATCATTTCCATTATTCATCGCACCTGCTAAAATTAAGCATCCATCATAAAATGTACGAATATCATCAATCAGAGCAAAAGGATTTGCTGTACCTGCATGTCCGCCAGCACCAGACGCAACAGCAATAATACCATCTACACCAGCTTCAGCGGCTTTTTCAGCATAACGTTTTTTGATGACATCATGAAAAACCAAACCACCATAACTATGAACAGCATCTACAACTTGTTTTACAGCACCTAGCGATGTGATAATAAGAGGAACTCGGTATTTTGCACATAAAGCCAAATCATCTTCGAGACGCGGATTTGTTTTATTTACAATAAGATTAACACCAAATGGGGCAGTTTTTTTTCCAGTTGCTTCTTCATATTGTTTTAATTGAGAAGTAATATCAATTAACATCTGTTCAAAATCTTCTGCGGTTCTTCCATTTAGTGAAGGGAATGTCCCACACACACCATTTTTACATGCTTCAACAACTAATTCAGTTCGAGAAACAAGAAACATAGGAGAGGTAATCAAAGGAAGATCTAAACTATTTTTAAATTCTTGTAAAGTCATTTATCAAAATTTTCTAATGTGGTTACTATTGCAATATAAGTATAAATTATTTTTAAGAAAATTAAAATTCCTTCATAATTTCTAAATGTAGAAGCCAAAGCTTTGCTGTATCTTTGCAATCGAAAATAGAAGAAATTGGAGTTAAAAGAGCATTTAAGACGTAATATAAAATTAGCATTTCCTGTAATGATTACTCAAATGGGGCAGATTTCTGTCAACATTATTGATAACATTATGGTAGGTGGTTTAGGTGGAAAATATGATAATGTAGAAGATGAGGTTTTAGGAAAAACGGCTTTGGCAGCGGCATCTTTAGGTAACTCATTGTTTTTTGCAGTTTTGGTATTTGCTTTCGGGTTTAGTTTTGCTTTATCACCTTTGATTGCAGCAGAAGATTCGAAAGGAGATAAAAAAATGGCTGCGAATTATTTTTCGCATAGTTTAGTTTTAAATGTAACTTTATCAATAGCATTATTTTTATTGATTACATTTCTAAAACCACTCATGTATCACATGGGACAACCTGCTGATGTGGTCGAAAAATGTATTCCATATTTAACAATTATGACATTTTCGATGATTCCTTTGATGATTTTCCAAACGTTTCGTCAGTTATCAGAAGGTTTATCTTTAACGATTCCTGTTACAATTGCAACTGTTTTGAGTAATGTAGTAAACATTACGTTAAACTATGGTTGGATTTATGGAAACTGGGGATTTCCTCGTTTAGAAGTTGCTGGTGCAGCCTGGGGAACTTTTGTTGCTCGTACAATTATGATGATTTTCTTGATTATTGTATTATTTAATTTCAAGAAAACGAAATCTGTCTTGAAAGAAGCTCAGTTTAAAGTCAGTAATTTTCAGAAAGTAATTTTCAGAAAAATTGCAGGAATTGGTATTCCAACAGCTTTAACCTCTTTTTTTGAGATGAGTGCTTTCTCTTTGGCAGCCTTTGTTTGTGGTTATACATTTACAAATTCTATTGCAGATCAAGAATTAGCGAAAGTCAATTTAGCAGCGCATCAAATTGCGATAAATCTTGCGTCTACAACTTTTATGATGTGTACTGGAATTGGTGTTGCAGCAACGGTTCGAATTGGAAATCAATTAGGATTAAAAGATTATAAAACCTTACGAGAAGCAGGTTGGTCTTGTATTTTGATGGTTCTATCATTTATGATTTTATGCGGAATCTTATTTATTATTTTCCGTCATGAATTACCAACAATTTATTTAGATAATCCTGATGTTATAAATTTAGCCGCATCATTATTAATTATCGCATCACTGTTTCAAATGTCAGATGGAGTACAATTGGTATTGTTAGGTGCTCTGAGAGGAATGACAGATGTTAAAATTCCATCGATATTAACATTCGTTTCGTATTGGTTAATTGCGATTCCGATAGGGGTTGTTTTAGCTATTGTTTTCGAAATGCGTGCATTTGGAATGTGGATTGGCTTAGGAATAGGATTGACAGCTTCGGCAATATTTTTGATGATTCGATACAATCGTCAAACAAAAAAAATGATTAGGGAAAATCCTAATTCTGAATTAATTTTAGAAGATAAATTAAAAAACATATAAAATGGAATTACCAAAATTTTTATTGGCAGATAATTCGACAATGCCAGACAAAATCTTTATTTTACATACAGAATATCCTCGTTTTTTATTAGACGTAGAAACGGATGATATCGAGTGGTTTGAAGATATTTCTGAAGAAGAAGATAACGAAGAATTTAATACAGAAATTGCTAATTTAATCGAAGATGCTTTAGACTTTTATGATCAAGAAATGTCTTTATTAGACGAAGAAGAGTAAGTCTCGAATAAATAAAAATCTTTTGGTTTTATCAGTGTAAGAACTACACTATAAATGATTTTTTATGCTTGCATTATAATTTATTTATTAGTATTTTGCAATAAGAAAATTATTCAAAACCATGGAAATAAAACGATTATTTGATTTTCCACAAAATCAACTACAAAATAATCCTCGAGAAGATGCATTAGTGTCTAAGGTCAACGGAACTTGGGTGAAAACATCTACACAAGAATATGTTGGCAAAGCCAATGCATTTAGTCGAGGATTATTACAATTAGGAATCAAGCCACAAGATAAGATTGCAATAGTAACTTCAACTAATCGTACCGAATGGAATATCTGCGACATAGGTATACAGCAAGTTGGTGCGATTTCCGTTCCGTTATATCCTACACTTTCAGAAGAAGATTTTGATTATATTTTAAATAATGCAGAATGTAAATTTATCATTGTTTCTGATAAAGCTTTATATGATACTGTAGCTGCTGTAAAAGACAAAGTATCTACATTAGTTGGTATTTATAGTTTTGATGAAATTCCTGGCGTACCTAATTACAAAGAGATTTTAGATTTAGGTGAAGATAATTCTACACAACATGAGGTAGATAGTTTAAAAGAAATTATTAAACCTTCGGATATTGCGACTCTTATTTATACTTCTGGAACAACTGGACGACCAAAAGGAGTGGTTTTAACACATGAGAATATTGTTTCAGATGTGTTGATGTCAGTAGATCGTATTCCAGATTTTCCAAATCATGCCATTGCTTTAAGCTTTCTTCCGATTAATCATGTTTTCGAGCGTATGCTGATTTATTTGTATCAACATCTAAATATCGGAATCTGGTATGCAGAAAGTATTGATAAATTAGGTGATAACATGAAAGAGGTAAAACCTCATGTAATGACTGTTGTTCCGCGTTTAGTTGAGAAAGTTTACGATAAAATATATAATACAGGCGCTTCTGCTGGAGGTCTTAAAACAAAAATTTTTATGTGGGCTTTAAGCCTTGTTGAAGACTATGATCCGTACAATCCAAAAGGAGGATTATTCGGTTTAAAACATTCAATTGCGAAAAGTTTAGTATTCAGTAAATGGAAAGAAGGAGTAGGAGGTAACTTAGTATGTATGGTTTCGGGTTCTGCGCCATTAGCAGGTCGTTTGAATCATATTTTCTGGGGAGCAGGAATTCCTATTTTAGAAGGTTATGGTTTAACAGAAACTTCTCCTGTAATTTCAGTTAACTGCATGAAAAAAGATGGTTTCGGAATCGGAACAGTTGGTGCTCCATTAAAAGGAATCGAGGTTAAAATTGCTGAAGATGGTGAAATTTTGGTTAAAGGACCAAATGTAACACAAGGTTATTACAAAGATCCTGAGAAAACAGCCGAAGCTTTCACGCCAGATGGGTATTTCAAAACGGGTGATATCGGAGTTTTAGAAAGAGGTTTATTGAAAATTACTGATCGTAAAAAAGAAATGTTCAAAACTTCTGGAGGAAAATATATTGCACCGCAAATTATTGAAAATAAGTTTAAACAATCACGTTTTATAGAGCAAGTAATGGTAGTTGGAGAAGGAGAAAAAATGCCTTGTGCGATTATTCAGCCAAATTTTCAAGTGCTAAAAGATTATTTACGCATCAAAGGAATTGAAGAACCTGCTACTAATGTAGATATTATTAAAGAACCTGCAATTTTAGATATTATTGCCCGCGAAATTGATAAAATGAACAAAGGTTTAGGTCATTGGGAGCAAATTAAGAAATTTGAATTGACACCTGATGAATGGACAATTGATGATGGTTTATTAACACCTACGTTGAAGTTGAAACGTAAAAATGTCTTGGCTAAATATCAAGATTTATACAACAAATTATACGATAAGAAATAAACAAAAAATCCCTTCAAATTTGAAGGGATTTTTTGTTTATTATCATGAAATTATTTCTAATCTCGTCGTCCGCCCATTGCCATCATTACAAAATAAAGTAACTGAGCTAACGAACCAATTGCCGCAACCACATACGTTCTTGCTGCCCATTTTAATGAGTCTTTAGCTCCTTCGTATTCATTTGGCATTACCATATTATTACCTTTTAACCAAGCTAATGCTCTGTTAGAAGCGTCGTATTCAACAGGTAATGTTACAAATGCAAAGACTGTTGTTACAGCAAATAAGAAAATACCAATCCATAATAAGGTTGCATTTTTTGATGTTGCCATTACAACCAAACCTAACATTAAAATCCATTGATTTAATCGCGATGCAATGTTTACCATCGGTACCATTTTCGAGCGTAATTGCAACATATTATATCCAACTGCATGTTGTACTGCGTGACCACATTCGTGAGCTGCAACAGCCGCTGCCGCCGCATTACGTTCATGGAAAACAACTTCTGATAAATTTACTGTTTTATCAGCGGGATTATAATGGTCCGTTAATTGACCTGGAGTAGAAATAACACGAACATCGTGAATATTATTATCAGAAAGCATTTTTTCGGCAATCTCTCTACCAGACATTCCGTTTGCTAAATGTACTTTCGAATAAAATTTAAATTTACTTTGCAGTCGGTTGCTAACAAACCAACTAATCAACATAAATAACCCAATAATAATGTAATAACCTGTCATCTATTTTCTATTTTATTTTTTTCAATTTTAATTATCAGTTAAATTTCAAAAAGTATTCCAATAACTGAATAGAGACAAAAATAGTAGAATTGTTGGCTTTTTGACAGAATTCTGTATTAAATCATGTAAATTGAACATAGAAAACTGACATTTTTGTTAAAAAAATTTCAATAAAAATAGCAAAACTTACTACCTTTGCACGCTATGAGTATTCGTATTAAAGAAGTACAGTCAAAACAGGATTTGGAAACATTTATTAAGTTTCCGATGAATTTGTATAAGGATAATCAATATTACGTTCCGCCCTTTATTAATGAGGAAAAGGAAACATTAGATGTTTCTAAAAATCCCGTATTTAAAGATGCTGAAGCGCGTTATTTTCTTGCAGAAAAAGATGGCAAGATTGTAGGACGTGTTGCTGCAATTATAAATTGGCAAGAAGTCAATAATCAGAAAAAGCGAAAAATGCGTTTTGGTTGGTTTGATATGATTGATGACATTGAAGTGACAAAAGCACTTTTGGCGAAAATAGAAGAAATAGGGAAAGAAAATCAGTTAGAATATATTGAAGGACCAGTTGGTTTTTCGAATTTAGAGAAGGCAGGAATGCTAACCATGGGATTCGATAAATTAGCAACAATGGTAGGTTTATATAATTATGCATATTATCCACAACATTTAGAGTCATTAAATTTTGAAACTGCAAATGAATGGGTGGAATATGAATTGCCTGCTCCAACAGAATTACCAGAAAAAGTAATTAAGTTCAATAAAATTATTCGCGAACGCTACAAATTGAAAGAATTAAAGTTTACTAAGACTTCAGAAATTATTCCTTATGTAGACGAAATGTTCGATTTGTTAGATAAAACGTATAGTGAATTAGATACATACGTTCCGATTGCAGATTACCAAATTGAATACTACAAAAAGAAGTATATTCCGTTTATCAATCCAGATTTCGTAAATTGTATTGTTGATGAGAATGGGAAAATGGTTTCGTTTGCCATTACGATGCCTTCATATTCGAAAGCAATGCAAAAAGCGAAAGGTAAAATTTTTCCATTTGGTTGGTGGCATTTGATGCGTGCAAGTAAAAATAACGATTCTGCTCAATTTTATTTGATTGGTATTGATCCTAAATTTCAAGGAAAAGGTGTTACGGCACTTATTTTTAGTGCGATGTTCGATACTTTTAGAAATAATAATATCAAGTTTTTAGAAACGAATCCGGAATTAGCAGATAACGAAAGTATTCAAGTTTTATGGAAGGCTTATTCTCCTGTTAATCATAAGGCAAGAAAAACATATCGAAAATCAATTCAATAAAATATAAATAACACTAAATGTTTGATATTCATCAATTAGATAAAGAATATTCAACTTTCAGACAAGAAGGTTTTGATTCTAAATGGTTAAATTTTGAAGCTCTGAATGAATATTTTTCATTAAAAACATCTCAAAAAGAACAAATTGGAACATCTTTTTTAGGAAATGAAATTTATAAGTTAAGTTTCGGAACCGGAGAAAAACGTCTATTAATTTGGTCTCAAATGCATGGAAACGAATCTTCAGGAACTCGTGCTATGTTTGATGTAATCAATTTTTTTGAACAAAAATCTGAGTTAGCTCAAACTATTTTATCTCAATTGACAATTGATTTTATTCCAATGTTAAATCCTGATGGTGCAAATGTCAATACACGTAGAAATGCGGTCGGAATTGATATTAACCGTGATTTTTTAGCAAAGGAATCGACAGAAATTCATGTTTTGTTGAATCAAGTGGAAAAAGGAAATTATCAAACATTGTTTAATTTACATGATCAGCGTACAATTTTTAATGTTGGTCAAACTGCGAAACCAGCAACGCTCTCTTTTTTAGCGCCCTCTTACAATGTAGAAGAAGATGTGAACGAAGTTCGCAAAAAAACGATGGGAATTATCCAGTCGATGAATACTGAATTGCAAAAAGTGATTCCTGGACATATAGGTCGTTATACATCAGAATTTTATCCGATGTCTACAGGAGATAATTTTACAAAAATGGGTTATCCATGTGTATTATTTGAAGCAGGACATTTTCCAAATGATTATCAACGAAATAAGACAAGAAGATACAATGCTTTGGCTATTTTAGCTGGATTGAATGCTTTGGCTAAACAAGAAAGTTTTCCGTTTGATGAATATTTAACAATTCCTCAAAATGGACAAAAATATTTGGATGTTGTGATTCATAATGTTCAATTAAAGAATGATGAAAATTCATCTGTTGTTGATTTAGGAATTTATTTCGAAGATGTATATAATGAAGCAAGTAATTCGGTTGAACAAATTGCGAAAATTATAGAAATTGGTGATTTACGCAAATTTATTGGTCATCTTGAAATTGATGCAAAACAACAAATTTATAAAGGAATAACAAAGAATTATCCTTTGTTGAATCAATTGGCAACTTTTGAAATTGGCTCAATTAAGATAAAAAATGGTCAATTGATTGACTAATTATTTATACATTTAATACCATAAACTAAAAATATAATGAAAAAATTATTGGCAATTGCTCTTGTTGCAATGTTGGGATTCTCTACGCAAACTTTTGCTCAGAAAAAAGTGTTAAATCGCACGATTACAGCAGAAAATGGGAAGAAAATGTTGACAGGAGAATTTAACAGAGAAGCTTTAGAGGAAGATGATTTCAAAGGTTGGTATAACCAAGAGTATGATTCTTATGAAGTTGAAAAGATTAAATTAAAAGATTTAAAAGATTTACGAAATTATAGAATAGAAGTTTTTGTAGGAACTTGGTGTCCAGATTCTCGTCGTGAATTACCACGTTTATATAAAATTTTAGATGATATGAAATTCTCTCAAAACCGCTTGAAAGTTATTGGTGTTAATCATCAAAAGAAAAGTTTTAATGGAGAAGAAATAAATAAAAATATTACACACGTTCCGACAATTATCGTTTATAACAATAAAAAAGAGGAAGTTGGTAGAATTGTTGAATCTCCAGTTTCTGGATATTTAGAAGAAGATTTGGCACAGATTGTGAATGGTACGCCATTGAAACCAAATTATGCAAATGAATAATTTAAAGAAAATAATTCTTGTCGTTGTAGCTTTTGTTTTAGGCGTGATGATTACGTATTTCATCATGGATAAATTTAAAACTGAAAGTTACAGTGAACAATCTCATGTGATTGCTTATCAAATCGAACGAATGAATAAAATGATTGTTGCAGAACAAACATATTCGGATTTGTACAATCATACTTCAAAAAAATCGTTGCCTGGTTTATCTGATATTTATTCAGCAGATAAAAAGGTGACACTTTTAGTAAAAGCACAAGCACAAGCAACGTATGATTTGAAAAAAATGGATATTGAACTGGATTCTGTAAATAAAAAAATTATCATCAGATCAATTCCACCAGTTGAAATTCAAGTTTATCCAGATGTTAGTTTTTATGACATGGATCAAAGTGTTTTCAATAAATTTAGTAAAGATGATTTGAACGGAATTAAGAAACGAGCAGTTGAGCATGTAGAAAAAACCGTCGATCAAACCAAACTAAAACAAGAGGCGCATCAACAGTTAATTCAAAATCTTGGCGATTTGTATTTTCTTGCTAAAACCTATGGTTGGAAAATAGAGGATAAAACAAGTTATGCAAACGAATTGAATAAATTATACGATTAAAAATATTTAAAACCTGTTCGAAAGAATAGGTTTTTTTTCGCTACTCAAAAGAAATGAAGTGTTTCTTTCTTTAGAATTAAAATTGAAAATAGTATTTTCGCTTAATATTAAAAATAAAAATGAATTGGCGTAGATTTTTACTTCCATTTTCTGGTTTATATTGGATAGGAACTTCTGTTCGAAATCTGTTTTATAATATAGGAATGATGCGTTCTTCATCATTCAATATTCCAATCATTAATGTTGGAAACTTGTCTGTTGGTGGAACTGGGAAGTCACCTCACATTATGTATTTGATTGATTTGTTGAAAGACGAAAAGTTGATTAGTACATTGAGTAGAGGATATGGACGAAAAACGAAAGGGTTTTTGATTGCAAATTATTCTTCAAAAGTGTATGACATTGGAGATGAACCAATGCAGTTTTTTCAACGTTTTAAAAATAGAATATTGATTGCTGTTTGTGAAGATAGAGCTTTTGGAGCGCAAAAATTGATTGATCATTATAATGCAGAAGCAATTTTGTTGGATGATGCGTATCAACATCGTGGGATAAAAGCTGGTTTCAATATTTTGTTGACGGATTTTAATAATCCATATTACAAAGATTTTTTATTACCAGCTGGGGATTTGAGAGAGAGTAGAAGTGGAGTTCGCCGTGCAGATATTATTATTGTCACAAAATGTCCAGATCGAATTTCGGAAGAAAAACACAAAGAGATTTCGAAAAAAATTAAGTTAAGATCTCATCAACAATTATTTTTTTCTAAAATTATTTATGACAATAAATTAATTGGAAAATTGGATAATGTTGAGAAATCGACTTGGAAAAATCTGAATGTTATCTTGGTAACTGGAATTGCAAAAACAGATGGTTTGGTAAAATTTGCAGAAGAAAACTTTGGAAATGTGTTGCATTTAGAATATCCAGATCACCATAATTTTAGTCAATCAGAAATTGAGTATATTTACAAACGATACGACGATACGGAAGGTAGAAAACGTTTTGATAAAATTATCATGACAACCGAGAAGGATTATATGCGCTTGATCGAAGAATCCATGATAAAAGACGATTTATACTACATTCCGATTAGTATAGAAATTAACGATAAAGAAAAATTTAATCAAACTATTTTAGAGTATGTTGGACAGAATTAATGAGGCTGTAAAGTACATAAATAATTTATTGCCAGATCAACCAGAATTTGTAATTGTGTTAGGGTCTGGATTAGGAAAATTAGAAGACGAAGTAGAAAATAAAGTTGTTATTAACTACAAAGATATACCAAACTTTCCTCAAGTAACAGTAGAAGGGCACAAAGGTCATTTAGTATACGGAACTATTTTAGGTAAAAAAGTTTTGATGATGGCTGGTCGTTTTCATTATTACGAAGGATATTCGATGGAAGAAGTTACTTTTCCAATGCGAGTATTTAATGGATTAGGAATCAAAAAAGTGATTTTATCAAATGCTTCAGGAGGGGTTAATCCAAATTTCCAAGTTGGTGATATTTTGATTGTAAAAGATCATATCAACATGATGCCAGAGCATCCTTTACGTGGAAAAAATTTCGACGAATTAGGACCTCGTTTTGTGGATATGTCAAAAGCATATGACAAAGAAATGTTGAACGAAGCTGTAGAATTTGCAAAAGCAAATGATATTCTTGTTCATCAAGGTGTTTATGTAGGTTTACAAGGTCCAACTTTCGAAACACCATCTGAGTATGGATTGGTACGTTTTATTGGTGGAGATTGTGTAGGAATGAGTACTGTTCCAGAAGTTATAGTAGCTCGTCACATGGATATGCGTGTGTTCTGTGTTTCTATTATTACAGATTTAGGTGGACCAGAAATTTCGTTTGATGTTTCGCACGAAGATGTATTAAATGCAGCTAATAATGCAATGCCAAATGTAATAAAAGTGGTAAAAAGCGTAATTGAGAATTGTTAATTTTCAATATTATTAGATAAATTAAAAAGCCAACTCTAAAAAGAGTTGGCTTTTTAATTTTTAAAATCGGTGAATTCGAAAGAATAATAAGGTCAAATAACAAGACGAATTCACCGACAAGTTTTGAAGTAGTCGATTGATTAGATCTCAACTTCTCGTTCAGAATTTGTACAATTGCTATGAACGATATAATCGATTAGTTTTCCGTTTTCAAAACACAACATCAACTCTTCTTCGTAAATTGAAGTGTGTGTCAATTGATTAAATTGTAATAATTTTCCGTGTGGAATTTTAATAATTCCAGAATACCAGTTTGCAAAAACTTCTTCTTTTTTAGGAAATAAATAAGTTAATTCAACTTCATCTAAATCGTCTAAATATCCTCTAAAACTAATTAAATATAATTCATCATTTCTCAATTCCCATTTTCCGTAATATCCTCTCCAACAAGTTGGCGATGGAGGCGTAAAATAGGGAGGATGTTTTAAAGCTCTAAAATAATGGTGTAAAGGTTGTTCGGCAATAATGTATTGTTGTTGGTCGATCAATAAAATTTCTCCTATTTGCGCGGTCATTTTTTCTTATGGTTTATTCAAATGTAGAATAGCCATATGAATAAATAAAAAAACAACAGTGCTATTTTATCAAAATAATAAAAATTGACCGACAAAAATAAATATTTAAAAATTATCTTGTCTTTAAATGATAAATATGTAATTATTATTTATTTTAAAATAATTCTTTCACCTTGTTGTGGAAAGATATAATTAATTCCATACGGGTTATCTTTCAATAACTCTTCTTTGATTTTTTGCTCGTAATCTCCTTTTGGTTTGATATGAGTTACAATAATAGTAAGTCCTTTCAATTTGCTTTTCCCAACTTCTTTTGCAAGTTCTCCCATTTCTTCATTCATCAATTTTGGAGTCAAATGACCAAACAATAATTTTTCTGGTTGAGAATTAGGGAAAGAAACTTCTAACATCAATGTTTTTAGTTTTCCTGACTTTATTTTAGGCGAAATAGCTTTCCAAATTGTGCTCAAATTTTTTGTTCCTTCAATGCGATCAGCTCCTGTATCTCCAAAATACAAAACAGCATTTGAACCATTTTCAACTAAAATAGCAGAACTTTTTAATGGATTTACATGGCTCAATTCATAAATTGTTCCTGTAAAATTGGTTCCTTCAATAGTAAATGGAGCTCCTATTTCTGCATATTTGTAATAATATTTATTTAAGATTGGCGATTCTCCTTCATTTGCAAAATTTGCCCATGCATCATTTGTAAAATATTTCTTTTTTAAAACATCAATCATTTCTGATATTCCATAAATAGGTTTATTAGAATCTTCTGGTGAGTTGATAATCATTCCAGAAAGATGATCCAAATGTCCATGAGAAATAAAATATCCTTTGATATAATTTTTTAGAATTTTACCATTTTCCTCTTCAAAAGTACCTTTCTCTATCGCTTTATTAATTCCAGAATAAATTGTTCCTGCATCTAAAGCCAAATAGCTATTGGTTGTTTCTTCTCCAATTAAATATGAAGAAAGATTACTTTCATTACTTCCTCCGTATACACCCAATGGAACAATTTGAATATTTTGAGCCGAAGCAATCATAGAAATTCCTAAACCAATACTTAATAGATATTTTTTCATGTAAAGATATTTTAAACAAAAATACAACCGAAAGTATTATTAAACCATATTATGTTAATACTTTGTAAAAACTTTAGTATTTTCACGACTTTATTAGTATTTAACGCATAAATATAGTTAGGATGAAATCGAAATTATCTACTCAAACTTTAAAAAATTATGCGACTCAACTTTTGACTAAAAAAGCAATGTTTGCTGCGGCTATTGCATTATTAGCAACAAATGTTGATGCGCAAAAGAAACCTCTTGATTTGACTGTCTTTGATGAATGGCAATCAATTGGAATGAAAGAATTATCAAACAATGGTTCTTGGGTTGCTTATCAGGTAAATGCTCAAGAAAGCGACAATACGTTGAATTTTTTTGGTCTGAAAACAGATAAAAATTTTAGTTTCCATAGAGGAGAACAAGGTGTTTTTACTGCAGATTCTAAGTTTGCTGTTTTCAAGATTAGACCTTTTTACAAAGATTTGAAATTGGTTCGAATCAAAAAGAAAAAAGAAAATGAAATAGCAAAAGATTCAATTGGAATTTTAAACCTTGCTACAAATCAAGTAGAGAAGTTACCAAATATCAAATCATTTAAAACGCCTAAAAAAGCTGGATCTTTTTTAGCTTATTTATTAGAAAAAGAAGAGGTGAAGAATGATAAAAAAGATAAATCTGATTCAGTAAAAGTAAAAGATAAACCTGCAAAGCCAGCTGGAAAAGATAAGAAAGATACGCCGTTAGAATTGGTGTTGAGAAATTTGATTTCTGGTCAGAAAAAATCTTTCAAAAATGTAATGAATTATGAGTTTAGCGAAAATGGTAAACAATTAATTTTTTCGACAAAACAAGAGAAAAAAGACAGTTTAGATAAAACTAAATATGGCGTTTTCTTGGTAAATACAGCAACTTTTGTTCAAAAACAATTGGTTGATACAATTGGAGATTTCAAACAATTTGCGTTTGATGATTTAGCAAATAAAGTAGCTTTTGTTGGTACTTCTGATGACGAGAAAAAAGAAAATAAAACATATTATTTATATTATTCTGCAACAAATAATCCGCAACAAATCAAGAAATCTGAATTGTTAGGATTAAAGAAAGATTGGCAAGTTTCAGAAAATCGTCAACCAAAATTTAGTAAAGATGGAAACTCTTTATTCATTGGTTTGATGCCGAAATTAGCAGAAAAAGATACGCTATTAATTGCAGATGATTATGCAAAAGTGGATGTATGGAGTTACAAGGACGATTTTATTCAACCACAACAATTAAAGAATCTTGAACGTGAGAAAAAACGTTCGTATTTATCGGTAATCGATTTGTCAAATCCTGTAAAAGTGACACAATTAGCAGATTTGGATATGAATCAGGTTGAGATGTTGAACGAAGGAAATTCAAATTTTGCTTTAGGAACTTCTGATAATGCGTATCGATTAAGCTCGAATTGGGATATAACAGGAAGAAAAGATTATTACATTGTCAATATCAAAACAGGACAACGTGAGTTATTTGCAAAAGCATTGGCTGGAAAAGTTGAAATGTCACCTAACGGAAAATTCGCTGTTTTTTATAATGCTGAAAGTGGTTTATGGTCAAGTTATAACATCGAGACGAAAGAAACTAAAGTGCTGAATAAAAAGCTGAAAGTGAAATTTTATGATGAAGAAAATGATTCACCAACGTTAGCACAAGAATATGGTGTTGCATATTTCACTGAAAATGATGAAACAGTATTAATTAAAGATCGTTATGATATTTGGGAATTTGATTTAGTAGGAAATCGTCGTCCAGAAAATATGACAAATGGCTTCGGACGTAAGCATAATATTACCTTTGATATCAATCAATTAAACGATGATGTAAAAACCTTAAATCGTGATAGATTGGTTTATTTAGGAGCTTTTAATAACTTGAATAAACAATCGGGTGTTTACCAAACAATTATTTCAAAAGCTAAAAATCCTGAAGAGGTTGTCATGTCAAATACGTGGGGAACTCAAAAAATGACAAAGGCATTAAATGCAGACGAATATATTTACACGAAAGAATCTTTCCGTAATTCTCCAGATGTATATGTATCAACTAATTTTAAAGATGAGAAAAAAGTTTCAGCAATCAATCCACAACAAAAAGATTATTTATGGGGGAATGGTGAGTTAGTAATGTGGAAAACATATTCTGGTAAAAATGCAACAGGTGTGGTTTATAAACCTGAAAATTTTGATCCAAATAAAAAATATCCAATGATTGTTTATTTCTATGAAAAACTTTCGGATAATTTGAATCGTTATCAAGCACCTGCACCAACGCCTTCTCGTATCAATCATACGTATTTTGTAAGTAACGATTATATTGTATTTACACCAGATATTTCATATACAATTGGTCACCCAGGAAAATCTGCTGAAGATTATATCAATTCTGGAGTAGAAGCGTTGAAAAAAAATACGTGGGTAAATGGCGATAAGATTGCAATACAAGGACAAAGTTGGGGAGGTTACCAAGTTGCTCATTTAATTACCGCTACGAATATGTATGCTGCTGCTTGGACAGGTGCACCAGTTGTAAATATGACTTCTGCTTATGGGGGAATTCGTTGGGGAACAGGAATGAGCCGTCAGTTTCAGTACGAGCAAACACAAAGTAGAATTGGTAAAACATTATGGGAAGCACCAGAATTGTACATCGAAAATTCACCATTATTTAATATGCCAAAAGTAACGACACCGGTTGTTATTATGCATAATGATGAAGATGGTGCTGTGCCTTGGTATCAAGGAATTGAAATGTTTATGGCATTGCGTCGTTTGCAAAAACCTGTTTGGATGTTGAATTATAACGGAGATGATCATAACTTGATAAAACGTGCAAATAAAAATGATATTCAACAACGACAAGTTCAATTTTTTGATCATTATCTAAAAGATAAACCTGCTCCGAAATGGATGACAGAAGGGGTTCCTGCAATTTCGAAAGGAATTGATTGGGGCTTTGATCTTGAAAAATAATATAACTCAGATATTTAAGCGACCAAATTGGTCGCTTTTTTTATATTTAAGAGGGATAATAAAATATTATGTTAATTTTATTATAATATTATATATATTTGTGCCAATTAATCCTAACCTACTATGAAAGAGAAATTTCACTTCTTTTTTATACTTTTTCTTTTCGTGTGTACATCTATGTATGCACATGTTGGTATTGGAATAGATTCAATCAATGTTTCTAAAAAAGAAATTATTCAAAAGCCCAAAATTTATGTATCTTCTGGAACAACTTTGACTTTAGATCCGGAAACAGAAAAACAAGTAGAAATAGTTAAATTTAAAGAGTCTCGAAAGGAAGAGGAGTCAAAAAAAGAACATATTTCTAAACTAGTAAAGCTTCCTAAGAAACAACAAGAATCAAAAAAGTTAACAGAACACCTTCAAGATAACATTGTCAGAGTTCTAGTGGTAAAGTCAATTTATTCAACAAAACCTATTTCTATAAAAGGAGAGAGTTTTATTGACAATCCTATTGTATGTCAAAGTTTTAATTGTCATTATACGGATGGTGTTTTGCCTTATAAAAAGGCGAAAATGGCTATTTTTTTATTGTAAAGAAAAATCAACGATTAAGATCAATTACAGAGAGAATTTTAAATAATTCGATTAACACTTCAATATTCTCTCGTCCACCACCATTTCTGGTTTAATCTCTAGTAAACTTATCTCTTCTCTCTATTTAAAATTTATTCGATTTAATCGAATGAAGCACAATGTGCTATATTATAAATAAAGAATCAACAAAATAATTATCATGAAAAAAACTTTACTTAGTTTAGCTTTTATAAGCTTAACTTATTATTCTCATGCACAGGTGGGGGTAGGAACAACATCACCAAATGCAACTTTAGATGTTGTAAAATCTATAGTTAATACAGCAACAACACGAGATGGCGTACGAGCTCCAAATATAACGAAAACAGATTTAGCAAATAAAAATGCAAGTATATATGGTTCTGATCAAATTGGTACTATTGTTTATGTTACAGATGCAAGTAATCCTACAGGCACTCCTGCAAGTTTAGCACAGGTTGTAAATGTGACAGCAATAGGATACTATTATTTTGATGGTAACTTTTGGCAAAAAATGTCTTCTACAGCAGGTGGAGACTCTACAAACGATGCGTGGGTAAATAACACAACAAATACACGTGTAGAATTAGGAACAACATCTACAGGAGCAGTAAGAACAGCAGGAACAGAGGTTGTAGTAACAGATACGGGAAGTTTTGGAATAAAAACAACATCACCAAATGCAACTTTAGATGTTGCTAAATCAACTGTTAATCCAACCACAACCCCAGATGGAGTACGAGCGCCTAATATTACAAAAACAGAATTAGCAAATAAAGTAGCTTCTACTTATGGTGCAGCACATACAGGAACAATGGTTTATGTAACTGATGCAAGTGGAGGAACAACAGGAGCTAGTTTAGCACAAGTGCCATATATTAAGGCTGCTGGTTATTATACTTTTGATGGTACTACTTGGCAACCAATTGCAGGAGCAGTTCAAAAAGTAGCAGGAGTGATGGTTGCTCCATCATCAGCAATTCAGTTATATCCAAATGGTACAGGTGCGACAATCCAAAATGCTAGCATTAATTTAGACAATTCAAGTACTACATATCACTTAGGATCTTATATTGATTTGGATCCAGGTAAATGGGAGGTAGAAGCTAATATTCTAATTGAAATTCAGAATGGAGTAACAGGTTTAAATAATATTTATACCAAACTTACTTTTACTGAAAATACTACTGCAACAGCAGTTGCTAGATCAGCAGATATACCAACTACTTCTGCTTTCTTGATAGGAGGTTTGATGAATGTTTTTGGTGCTACTTCCGGTAGTACTAATCCAAATTATAGCGTTGTTAATGGTAAAGTAATTATTACTAATACTAGTTCTACTAAAAAAAGATATTATTTAATGTTGCAACAAGGTATTAGAAAATATTCTAATTATCAAATTGGAACAACAACAGCTAATATTCAAACTGCTGAAGCAACAACAACATCATCAGCAGCATATCCTAAATATTATGTTTTAGGTAGTAATTCTCATGGAGAAAACTATATTTCTGCTATGCGAATTCAATAAACAGAATATAAAAAGAAGAATAATACACAAACCTCTGCCAATCGGCAGAGGTTTTTTTCTTTTAATAACCTACTTCTCTACGTTTTTTACTAAGCTAGCTTGGTTCTTTTGTAAGCTGGCTTGGTTTTCGACGTAACCAGCTACGTTTGCAACGTAGATAGGGAATAAAAAGAAGATTTTTTATTCAAATAAACGACCATAGTTGTTAAAATAGAATTGTAAGAATGAGGTGATCAATTCTATAAGTTTCTTTTTCATTAAAATTATATTGTTAAATTTACATTTCATTTATAATTAACTTCTTGAAAAAGTTTAATTTAAAGGTTTAATTGCACTGAATATGAATACGAATAATCGACAAATTGTTTATATCCACGGGCTAAATAGTTCGGCTAATTCTTCTAAATTCAAATCAATTCTAAAAATTTATCCTTCTGCAATTTGTATAGAGTGGAAAACAGAGGATAAAATTTCGGCTTTATTGCTAGATGCCTACGATCATTTGAAAGGAGTTGTAGAAGATTTAACAATTATTGGTAGTTCGACTGGAGGAAATTTTGGCTGGCAGTTGCAGCAAAAGCTAAAAGAGAACGGAAAATCGAGTGAATTGGTATTATTAAATCCTTTGGTTGATGTGTCGATGAAAGTTGAAAATAATTTTCCTGAAAATCTAAATCAATATTTGGTTGATATGAACCGTTTTGAGAATACTACAGTTTTTTTATCTGTACATGATGAGGTATTAGATTTTGAAAAGTTAAAGGATTTTTTCGAAATTCAACAAACTATTTTTCCGCAACAAATAGAAATCATCGAGATTGATGACACGCATCGCATTCGTAACTTCGAGGCATTGTTAACGTTAATTTAATTTACTCTTTACAATTATTTAATTTTATTCCATGCATTTTTGCACCAAAATTAAGTTAGCCATATTATGAAGCATTATTTAGCCTTGCCATTTCTCTTGTTGTCTTTTGGTCTTTTTGCGCAAAAAAAAGATTCAATCAAAAACGAAGAGTATAAAAACTTGATGTCACCTTATTATAGTTATGGAGATGGATTGGGAATTACTTCTCCTGATAGTTTATATCAAGTAAATATTCGTTTTAGAATGCAAAATAGAGTGACATATATTGATAATCAGGATGAAGAAGACAAAATTGATGCTCAAATACGTCGTTTAAGACTTCGATTAGATGGTTATATTGGTAACCCGAAATTTGAATATTCGTTACAACTTTCGTTTGCATCTGGCGATGTAGGTGAGGCGGAAGAAGGAAAGAATACCAACATTATACGTGATGCCATGATTTTTTATAATCCTAATAATCATTGGAGTTTTGGATTTGGACAAACTAAATTACCAGGAAATAGACAACGTAACAACTCATCAGGTGCTTTGCAATTAACAGATCGTTCTTTAAATAATGCAGATTTTAATATTGATCGCGATTTTGGATTTCAAGTTCAACATTCTAAAAAAGCAAAAGATCATTTCTCTTATACTTTACGTGGAGCTATTTCGACAGGAGAGGGGAGAAACTGGACAAAGTTTGATGATACTGGTTTAGCGTATACGGGTAAAGTAGAATTATTTCCGTTCGGAGCTTTTACAAATGATGGAAGTAGTTATGAAGGAGATTTGTCACATGAACAAACGCCAAAACTGATGGTTTCTGGAGCATATAGTTACAACAATAATGCACACAAAACAAAAGGTCAACAAGGAGATGAATTATTTGGAACTGCAAATATTCAATCCCTTTTTTTAGATGCAATGTTTAAATACAGAGGCTGGAGTTTTATGTATGCCTATTTAAGTAGAAATTCGGATAAAACAGTTTTTTATAATCCAGAAGATGCAACAGACTTTAACTATATTTATAATGGACAAGGAATGGATTTCCAAGGTTCTTATACTTTTCCAAAACATTGGGAAGTTATTGGAAGATATTCTACACAAAAAGTAAATCATAAGATTTTTGAGTTTACACCTAATACAAATGAATATAGTTTGGGCTTGACAAAATATATTTGGGAACATGCATTTAAACTGCAAGCAGAGGTGACATATGAGCAACAAAAGTTTTATAATTTGGAAAAGAAAAACAACTGGTACGCCCGTTTACAGATAGAAATTGGAATTTAGGATATCTTATTGTTTTAGAATTATTTTACTAAAGAAAAATGGTTTGATATTACAATAAATTGTATAAATTTGCAGTACAAATATCAACCTATGCAAGCCAATAAAAAGAAAAAAAGCCTGAACCGAAATGTCGAGTTCGGTACGAAAAAAGTACAATTTAAAGATGTAATTATTGTAGCAATTTTAATTTTTGTCATTGCTTTGACTATATTAAAATTTGTGAATTAAAAATAATCTAATAAAAAAAATCCCTTCATTTTGAAGGGATTTTTTTATGTCTATTTTTTCTGAATAGAAACCAATTTAGAATCTTCTTTACAAATTTCTAAAACAAAATCATAATCTTTTGAGTTGTCTTTGCTTTTATAATTTGCAAGATATTCTCTACATGGAATATTGTCTTTTTTTGATTTGTCAAAATCAACCTTACTTCTTTTGAATAATTCTTTTTTTAAGAAAGTTGAATCTAAATTTTCAGCTTTCATAAATGCTTGAGCTTCTGGTGAAATAGATAATCTTTTTGAATAAGCTTCATCCAAAACTCTTGCATTTGGAAAGTAGTTACATGAGAATGCGCGAGGACCAAACGCCATTGCGACGAAAACCATCCCAATTCCTACTCCCATCAAATACTTCATAAATCTTTGCGTAAACGTCATATAATCAATAAATTAATGTCGTGAAATGGTAAATCAAACCAATCACATAAGTTCTTTTTTACAATTCTTCCTTTGTACAAATATACGCCATTTCTAATAGTTTTATCCGATTGTACCACATTTGCAAAACCAGATTCTTCTGAGATTTGAAATAAATAAGACAAGAAATAATTGCTCAACGCTTTGGTAGAGGTACGTGCGACGCGAGAAGTGATGTTAGAAACCGCATAATGAATGATATCATTCTTAATAATTATCGGTTGATCATGCGTTGTCAATTCAGATGTTTCGAAGCAACCACCTTGATCAATACTTACATCAATAATAACTGCACCAGCTTTCATGTTCTGAACCATCATTTCTGTTACCACACAAGGTGTACGCGTTTCTCCACGAAGCGCACCGATTGCTAAATCGCAACGTCGCAAAGCTTTTCCTAATTCTTTCGGATCTAATGTAGAAGTAGATACACGTTGACCAATATTTTGTTGTAAACGTCTTAATCGAGTTAATGAATTATCAAAGACACGAACTGAAGCGCCTAATCCTAAAGCTGTTCTAGCGGCATTTTCAGCAACAGTTCCAGCCCCAAGAATTACAACTTCTGTTGGTCGAACACCAGTTACGCCACCCATCAAAATTCCGTTTCCAGCATTTGTAGAAGACATTAATTCACTAGCTACTAAAATAGCAGTCGTTCCAGCAATTTCACTTAATAAACGCACAACTGGCAAATGATTTTGTTCATCTCGAATAAATTCAAAACCAACGGCATTTACACGTTTAGCAATTAATTTCTGAAAATATTCGCGTTTTAATGTATTAGTTGGAACAGAAGAAATAATCAAAGCATTGGGTTTTACCCAATCAATTTCTTCTAAAGTAAGTGGTCCAACTTTTAGAATAATAGGTTTTTCGAAAACGGCTTGCGTATGATAAGAAATCTGCGCACCAGCTTCCGAATATTCTTTATCCGAATAATTTGCACCTTCTCCTGCTCCAGTTTCTATCGTAACTTGATGTCCATTGTTGACTAAAATTTCGACTGCATCAGGAGAAAGACAAATTCTTTTTTCTTGATTATTTGTTTCTTTTGGAATTCCAATATCAAAGCGCTCTTTTTTGTGAGGAATCTCTAAACGCTCGGGTTGAGGGATAAGTTCTTCTTGAGAAAAAGGCGTGAAAATATTTTTTCCGTCCATATAGTATTAGCTAAAATTTAAATGACGAATTCCATCTACATTTTCTATTGTAATGCTGTGGTGTTCATCAGGTATAAAGTTAGCAATTTTATTTGGCCATTCCATTAAACAATATTGATTAGAGTATAAATATTCTTCTATACCAAAATCTAATGCTTCATCTTCATGATTTAGACGATAAAAATCGAAATGAAAAACCTTTCCTTTGTCGGTATCATATTCGTTTACAATCGAAAAAGTTGGACTTGATATTTCATCGCTTGTACCTAAAGCTTTTACAAACTCTTTGATAAAAGTTGTTTTTCCAGCTCCCATTTCTCCTTCGAAAGTGATTAATTTATACTGAAGTTGATCAATTATTTGATTTGCAACTTCTGGTAATTCGTCTAAATTATTGATGATAAATTCCATTTAATTTTTTGGTGTTAAAACAACCATTGGGATAATTATTTCTTCTAACGAAATTCCACCATGTTGGTAAGTGTTTTTGTAATAATTAACGAAATGATTGTAATTTTTTGGATACGTTAAAAATAAATTTTCTTTTGCAAAGATATACTTTGACGTCACATTTACCTTAGGTAAAAGGAATTTTTCTGGTTGATCTACGGCTAAAACATCTTTCGGATCGTATTGCAATTGTTTTCCTAATTTGTATCGTAAATTTGTACTTGCTTCTTTATCACCAATAACTTTTGTAGGCTCTTTTACGTAAATTGTTCCATGATCAGTTGTTACAATGATTTTCATTTTTTCATGCGCCGCTTTTTTTACAATCTCCATTAAGTATGAATTTTCAAACCAATGTTTTGTAATAGAACGATACGTTTTATCATCGCGAATCATTTCTCCTACAATGCGATTATCTGTCTTAGCATGCGAAAGAATGTCAATAAAGTTGTAGACAATTACGTTTAGATTATTGTTTTTGTAGTTGTTAAAATCATCTGCAATTTTTTTCTCGAAATCAGAATTTAAAATTTTGAAATAATTGTATGATAAATTACCTAAACCAAGACGTTTTAATTGTTCTCCCAGTAACTCTTTTTCGTGCATATTTTTATTTCCTTCATCTGTATCATTCAACCAAAATTCAGGATACTTTTTTTCAATTTCCAAAGGCATCAAGCCCGAAAAGAAAGCATTTCTAGCGTATTGTGTTGCTGAAGGTAATATACTATAATAAAGATTTTCTGCCTCAGAATTGTAATAACGATTAAAAATAGGTTCAATTACTTTCCATTGATCGTAACGTAAGTTATCAACCATAATCAACAATACATTTTCTTCTTTTCCAAGGTGAGGACGAATCAATTGATTGAAAATGGTGTGAGACAAAACTGGACGATCTTCTTCATCGTGTAACCAATCTTCATAATTTCTTTCGATAAATTTAAAGAAAGCCGCATTTGCTTCACTTTTCTGATTTTCGATGATTTGCGTTAAAGCAGTATCTTCTATGTTTTCAAGCTCAAGTTCCCAATAAACTAATTTTTTGTAAATCTCTTGCCAATCTTCATAATCACGTGCATTCATCATATCCATTGTGATATTTCTGAATTCTTGTTGATAGTTGATGACCGTTTTTTCTGAAATAATTTTCGAAGCATCTAAAATCTTTTTCAAACTCAATAAAATCTGATTTGGATTTACTGGTTTAATCAAATAATCGGCGATATGCGCACCAATTGCATCTTCCATAATATGTTCTTCTTCACTTTTCGTAACCATGATTACAGGAAGATTTGGACGCATTTCTTTTATTTTTGGTAAAGCTTCTAAACCACTTAGACCAGGCATGTTTTCATCGATCAAAACAGCAGAAAAGTTCTCTTTTTCTATTTCTTCTAATGCATCAGTTGCATTATTTATCATTGTAGTTTCGTAGCCTTTTTTCTCTAAAAAAAGTTGGTGTGGTTTCAATAAATCGATTTCATCATCAATCCATAAAATTTTTATAGCCATTTGTAATAATTTATTTTTTTATAATGATTTTCTGTTTTCAGAATTATTCCAAATATAGCGATAACAGAAATGTTAAAGTCTAAATTGTATGTTAAACAAAGTATGAGTTTTGCTAAAATTTGCGATCATTAATTAGCATAAATAATTCCAAAAATGATTTTTGATAAAAATATTTGAGAAAAAGGCTTCTTAATGAAAAAGACACGTTTTGAATAACTAAAAATTCATATCTTTGCTAATAAAATAGTACGTTTGAATCCATTAAACAATAATAAGTTGAAGATAGTAAATGATCCAGTTCATGGATTTATAACGATTCCAAACGAGCTTATTTATCAGATTATTCAACATCCGTATTTTCAACGTCTTCGTAGAATTTCACAAACAGGATTAACAGAAATGGTGTATCCTGGAGCAAGACATTCACGCTTTCATCACGCTTTAGGCTGTATGCATTTAATGCAAAAAGCCTTAAATATTCTTAAGAGAAAAAACGTTGACATAACTCCCGAAGAAGAAAATGGTGCTTTAATCGCTATTCTTTTGCATGATTTGGGACATGGTCCTTTTTCTCATTCTCTTGAACATTCGATTATTAATGGTTCTCATCATGAAGAAATTTCACTTCGTTTGATGGAAGAATTAAATCAAACATTTAACAATCGATTAACTATAGCAATTCAGATTTTTAAAGGAAATCATCCGAAAAAATTTTTGTCGCAATTGGTTTCAAGCCAGTTAGATTGTGATCGTATGGATTATTTGAAGCGAGATAGTTTTTATTCTGGTGTTGTTGAAGGAAATATTAATCCAGAACGAATTATTTCGATGATGAATGTTGAGAATAATGAATTGGTGATAGAAGCAAAAGGAATTTCGTCTGTCGAAAAATTTTTAATGGCGCGTTTGTTTATGTATATGCAAGTGTATATGCACAAAAAATCGTTTACTGCAGAAAATTTTTTGATTAGTGTGCTGAGAAGAGCTAAAGAATTAAAGAAAGCGGGAGATAATCTCTTTGCAACTTTTGCGTTTAATTATTTTTTAGAAGAAAATGAAGTAGGTAGTTTGTCGAAAGAAGGATTGGAAATTTTTACTCGTTTGGATGATAGTGATGTGCTTTCATCGATAAAAGAATGGCAATTTCATGATGATTTGATTCTGAGTAAATTATCTAAAAATATTATTCAACGTACGTTACCAAAGTCATATTTAATGGATAATAAATTATCTGAAAAAGAAATTTTAGTAGAAAAAAATAGAGTATCAAAAGCTTTAGGAATTGACGATGCAAGTTATTTTGTGGAACAAACAACAATAAAGATTGTTCCGTATGAAAAATCAAAAAATCCGATCAAAGTTTTATATAAAAATGGAGAGGTAAAAGAAATTTCAAGTTCAGAAAAAAGTTTACTAACACAGTTTTTGCAACAAGAGATTACAAAATACCATTATCATAGCGTATAAATAGTGATTAGAAGAATTTGACAAAAAAGTTAAATTACTTAAATAATCATTTTATAAATTTAAGAATAATTATTAGTTTTGCAGACTATGAAATTTAAAGCTGCAGAGATTGCGCAATTATTGCAAGGAACTGTAAAAGGTGATGCAAATGTAGAGGTTTCCACATTATCAAAGATAGAGGAGGGAAAAGAAGGTTCGATTTCGTTTTTGGCTAACCCGAAATACGAACATTTTATCTATACAACAAACGCTTCTATTGTGATTGTGAGTAAAGATTTTGTAGCAACAGATTCTATTTCATCTACATTGATTGTAGTGGAAGACGCTTATCAAGCCTTTACGCAACTCTTACAATATTATAATACAATAAAAAATAATAAAGTTGGAATAGAAGAATATACGAAAGTAAATTCTACCGCTCAGCTAGGAGATAATGTATATATCGGAAGTTTTTCTTACATTGGAGCTAACGTTTCAATAGGAAATAATGTAAAGATATATCCAAATGTAACAATTGGTGATCATGCTAAGATTGGTGATAATACAATTTTACATTCGGGCGTACAAGTGTATGAAGAGTGTGAAATTGGTCAAAATTGTATCATTCATTCTAATGTAGTAATAGGAGCAGATGGTTTCGGTTTTGCACCAAATCCTGACGGATCTTTCGAGAAAATTCCTCAAATTGGGAATGTTATAATCGAGGATAATGTTGAGATTGGAGCAGGGTCTACAATAGATAGAGCAACAATGGGATCTACAATTATTCGTAAAGGAGTAAAATTAGATAACCAAATTCAAATTGCTCACAACGTTCAAATTGGAGAAAATACTGTAATTGCTTCGCAAAGTGGAGTAGCAGGTTCTACAAAAATTGGACGTAATTGTATGATTGGAGGTCAAGTTGGTATTGCAGGACACTTGACAATTGGAGATTTTGTACAAGTACAAGCTCAAAGTGGTATTAACGGAGATGTAGAAAGTAAAACGCAATTGTATGGTTCACCTGCAATGGAAGCGGCAAGCTTTAGAAAATCCTACGTACATTTTAGAAAGTTTCCAGAAATTGTGAAACGAATCGATAAATTAGAAAAAGAGAACAAACAAAAGTAGAAGTTAATGTCTGATAAACAAAAAACTTTAGCGAATGAAGCCGTTCTAAAAGGTGTTGGCTTACATACAGGTAAATTTGTTACCTTAACATTTAAACCAGCTGAACCAGATACAGGATTTGTATTTGTTAGAACAGATTTAGAAGGTCAACCTCAAGTAGAAGCTGATGCACAATATGTTGTGAGCACAGCTAGAGGAACAACTTTAGAGAAGAAGGGAGTTAAAGTACATACAACAGAACACGTTTTAGCTGCTCTAGTAGGTATGGATATTGATAATTGCTATATCGAAATAGATAATGCAGAACCACCAATTATGGATGGTTCTTCACGTTTTTTCGTAGAAGCGATAGAAACTGCTGGAATTGTTGAACAAGATAAAGACAGAGAATATTATAGAATTAAAGAAATTGTAACATACGTAGATCCAGAAACAGGATCGGAAATCACTGCGATTCCTGCAGATGAATATCAAGTTACAGCAATGGTAGATTTTGGAACGAAAGTTTTAGGAACTCAAAATGCGACTTTAACATCAATAAAAAATTTCAAACAAGACATCTCTCAAGCAAGAACATTTTGTTTCTTACATGAGTTAGAACAATTGTTAGAAGCTGGTTTAGTAAAAGGAGGAGATTTAGACAATGCAATTGTTTATGTTGACAAAGAAATTACACCAGAAACGAAAGAAAAATTATGTAAAGCTTTCAATAGAGAAGATGTTTCTATTCGTCCAAACGGAATTTTAGATCATTTGACTTTACATTATCCAAACGAAGCTGCACGTCACAAATTATTAGACGTTGTAGGAGATTTAGCGTTAGTAGGAAAAAAATTAAAGGCTAAAATTATTGCAACAAAGCCTGGACATCATACAAATACAAATTTTGCAAAAAAATTAAGCAAACAAATCAAATTGGCTCAACGTAACAAAGTTCCAGAATTTGATTTGACAGCAGAACCAGTTTATGATATCAATGATATCATGAAGTTATTACCTCATCGTCCTCCATTTTTATTGATTGACAAGGTAATTTCTAAAACTGCAACAGGCTTAGTTGGTATAAAAAATGTAACAATGAATGAACCTTTCTTTGTTGGACATTTTCCTAAAGAACCAGTAATGCCAGGTGTATTACAAATAGAAGCAATGGCTCAATTAGGAGGTTTATTAATTTTGGGAGAGTTAGAAAATCCTCAAGATTATTCAACTTATTTCATGAAAATTGAAAGTGCTAAATTTAAACGTAAAATTATTCCAGGGGATACATTGGTGTTTAAATTAGAGTTAGTTGAACCAATTAGAAGAGGAATTGTTCATATGCAAGGAATTGGATATGTGAACAATCAAATCGCTGTGGAGGCAGAAATGATGGCAGTTATTACAAAAGAATAATTAAAGAAATGGAAGTTATGAATCATCCGATGGCATATGTTCATCCAACTGCAATAATAGGTGAAAATGTTACAATCAGTCCCTTTTCTTCTGTTTACGAAGATGTAGAAATTGGTGATGGAACATGGATTGGTCCTAATGTAACAATTATGTCAGGAGCTCGTATTGGGAAAAATTGTAAGATTTATCCTGGTACTGTAATTTCTGGTGAACCTCAAGATTTGAAGTACGAAGGTGAAAAAACTTTAACTTATATAGGTGACAATACAACAATTCGTGAATGTGTTACTGTAAATAAAGGAACAAACGCTTTAGGTTATACTAAAATTGGAGACAACTGTTTAATTATGGCTACTGCACACATTGCACACGATTGTGTTGTTGGTAATAATGTTGTTATCGTAAATGCGGTTGGTTTAGCAGGACATATAGAAGTTGGGGATTTTGCTTTTATTGGTGGATATAGTGCCGTTCATCAATTTACAAAAATTGGAGAACATGCTTTTGTTGCAGGTGCAACACAAATTCGTAAAGATGTTCCTCCTTATGTAAAGGCTGCAAAAAATCCTGTAACTTATGCGGGAGTAAATGCAATTGGATTAAGAAGAAAAGGTTTTTCATCAGAAGAAATTTTCGAAATTCAAGGTATTTATAGAATATTATATCAACAAAAGAATAATGTATCTCAAGCTGTAGAACAAATCTTAGAAAAATTTCCAGATTCACATTATCGTGAAGTGATCTTGAATTTTATTAATACAAGTGATCGAGGAATTATGAAAGGATATAGTTCGGGAGTTTAATCAAAATAACAAAATAGAATAAATGGCAACAACTGCTGATATTAGAAAAGGTTTATGCATCGTTTTTAACAATGATACCTACAAGATTATCGAATTTTTACACGTAAAACCAGGTAAAGGTCCTGCTTTTGTTCGTACAAAATTAAAATCATTAACAAACGGAAAAGTATTAGATAATACATTTTCTGCAGGACATAAAATTGAAGAAGTTCGTGTAGAAACACGTAACTACCAATATTTATACGAAGATGATAATGGTTTCCATTTCATGAATAATGACGATTTCTCTCAAGTTTACTTAAACAAAGATTTGATTGATAACTCTCAATTTATGAAAGCTGGTGACGAGGTGAAAATCTTATTCCGTGCTTCTGATGAAACAGCTTTAGCAGCTGAGTTACCAAATACTGTAATCATGGAAATTACATACACAGAGCCAGGTCTTAAAGGTGATACAGCTACAAATGCTACAAAACCTGCAACAACTGAAACTGGTGCTGAAATTCGCGTTCCTTTATTTATCAATGAAGGTGATAAAGTGAAAATCAACACAGAAGATGGTTCTTATGTAGAGCGTATTAAAGAGTAATCTATTTACATATTATATAAAAAAGCAGCTTTTTAGCTGCTTTTTTTATTGTGTAAAATCAAGTTAATCATGTATTTTAGCTAAAAATCAATCGAATCAACTTATGAAATCTAAGACAAGGAATATTATTATAAATACATTTAAATACGGAATACTATTTTGCATTATTTGTCTTTTGTTTACTGCATTTGCAAATTATAAAATTGAACATTCTACAGAAGAATTTGTAACATCTAATCTTGATAAATTGCCAAAAACTAAAGTTGCGGTTGTTCTCGGAACTGCACCAAATTTGGTAAGTGGCTATCAAAATTATTATTTTACCTATCGTATAGAAGCGGCTACAAAATTGTATCAGTCAGGAAAGGTTACACATTTTATTTTGAGTGGAGATCATGGTCAAAAGAATTATAATGAACCCGAAGCTATGAAACAAGCTTTGATAAAAAATGGAGTTCCAGAAAATATCATTTATTTAGATTATGCAGGTTTTAGAACGTTAGATTCGATGATACGCGCAAAAGAAATTTTTGACCAGAACGAATTTATTGTTGTTTCCCAAGAATTTCATAATCAACGAGCGGTCTATATTGCGCGTCAAAATGGAATTAAAGCGTACGGATTTAATGCAAAAGATGTGAATAGACATGCAGGATTGAAAACAAATATTCGCGAATATTTTGCTAGAACTAAAGTTTTCATCGATGACTTTTTTGGTGTTCAACCAAAGTTTTTAGGAGAGAAAATTGAAATTGTATAAATAGAAAAAGCCGAGTAACTAACTCGGCTCTATATATTATTTCAAACTACTGAAGTATCCTCTCAAAATAGCATCATTTGCAGCGTTTCTTGTATCAATTTCTAAAATCTTAGGACGATTACTTTCTGCGTAAAAATCAGTGAACGTATTTTCTAAATCAGTTAAATTCGAAACAACTTGGTATTCAAAATCAAACATTTTTGCTAAATGTTCTGCAGTAAAATGATGTTTGGTTTCAAAATAATCTTCTACAACGTCAGTTTCTGAAGGACCAGGAATAAATTTGAAAATATTTCCGCCACCATTATTAATCAAAATAATTCTGAAATTATTCGGCATGTTTACATTCCATAACGCATTCGAATCATAGAAAAACGAAATATCACCTGTAATCATTACTGTATTTTGTTCAGAAGCAATACAAGCGCCAATCGCTGTAGATGTAGAACCATCAATTCCACTTGTTCCACGATTACAAAAAACTGGATTAGAATGGTGGTGATCGAACAACAATCCGTAACGAATAACAGTCGAATTTCCGTATTGAATTTGCCAATTTTCAGGATAATTTCTTATTATAGAATCAAATGCTTTCAAATCACAAAACGGTATCATATTGATGTAATTTTTGTGTTTGATATTGTTTGCTTCTCGTATAGAATTCCATGTTGTATAATAATCCGATTCTTTTGGATTAATAAATGGAACAAATTGCTCTAAAAACAATTCAGGTTTTGTTTCAATTTTATCCGTTAACGCCTGGAAAGTATCAGGTTGCCAATATTCGTCTAAATGCCAATGTTGCGTTGGTTGTTTTTCTCGTAAGAATTTTTTAATCTTTTTCGAAACTATATTTTGTCCAATTGTCAATAAAATATCAGGTTTCAAAGCTTCTAATTCTTCTTCAGAATAAGGAAAAATGACTTGATCTATTTTATTAAAAAATCGTTCGTCATGAATATTCGACGTAACTTCTGTTAAAACGACAACCGAATTATCTTGTGCTAATTGTTTCAACAAATGATCAAATTCGGAATTCGGATGATGCAATCCAACCAAAATCATTTTACGATTCGAAGAATTCCAACGTTTCATAAAATCAATCACATCAATTTCAGGATAAATCTTCTCATCTATTGTTATATTGTCAATTTCAATATCTGGCGTTGTAACCGATTCGTATAAAGGTTCAGAAAAAGGCATGTTGATATGAATTGGTGCTGATTTATGTAAACAATCAATCAACGCATATTTTGTCAATAACATATTTCGAGTCAAATCATCCGTTTCTTCACTTTCTGATAATTGAACATTATGAACAGAATGCTTTTCGAATAAATTATGTTGACGGATTGTTTGTCCATCAAAATTATCAACCAAATGCTCGGGACGATCTGCAGAAAGTACAATTATTGGAACATTCTGAAAAAAAGCTTCTGTAATCGCAGGATAATAATTTGCAGTTGCCGAACCAGATGTACAACAAACTACAACAGGTTTCTGGATTTGCTGTGCCATTCCTAAAGCAACAAATCCAGCCGAACGTTCGTCGATTACACTATATGTTTTGAATCGTTTGTCATTGGCAAATTGCATAGTCAATGCTCCATTTCGAGATCCTGGCGATAATACGATATGATCAATTCCGAAAGCCAAAAAAGTTTCGGCAATTAATTGAACATTTAATTTATTTGATATTTTTCTCAACGTAGTTGTCTTAAATTATAAAAGGTTTTGATTAGCAAATTTACTAAACAAAACCTTTCAAAAAGTATGATATTTTTAAGAATTAAGTATGTAAACCTCCGTCTACACTCAAAACTTGTCCTGTTACATAACTTGATAAATCTGAAGCTAAGAATAAACATGCGTTTGCAACGTCTTCTGGCTGTCCTCCACGTTTTAATGGAATACCATTGCGCCATTCTTCAACCACTTTTTGATCTAAAACTTCTGTCATTTCAGTTTCGATAAAACCTGGAGCAATTGCATTACAACGGATATTACGAGAACCTAATTCTAAAGCAACGGATTTAGAGAAACCAATTAAACCTGCTTTAGAAGCTGCATAATTTGCTTGTCCTGCATTTCCTTTTATTCCAACAATAGAAGACATGTTCACGATAGAACCAGAACGTTGTTTCATCATTGGTTTAATAACTGCTTTTGTTAAGTTGAAAGCTGAATTTAAGTTTGTTTGAATAACTTTTTCAAAATCTTCTGCAGACATTCTCATCAACAAATTATCTTTCGTAATTCCAGCATTATTGATCACAATATCAACTTGTCCAAACTCAGCAATTACATCTTCTACTAATTTTTGAGCAGCTTCGTAATCTGAGGCATCAGATTGATATCCTTTTACTTTACCAAATTGTCCTAATTCTTCTTCCAAAGCTTTTGCTTTTTCTACAGAAGAAGCATAAGTAAAGGCAACGTTAGCGCCATTTTTCACAAAAACTTCAGCAATACTTTTTCCAATACCGCGAGTTGCGCCTGTAACGATTGCTGTTTTACCTTGCAATAAATTCATGTTTATAGGTATTATTTATAGCTTCAAAAATACGATTTTTTATGAGAGTTAAAAATGTTAAAATTTACTTTATCGATTTTCTTTAACATTTTGTGGTATTATAATTGAAAATATTGATTGTGTTAAACCAATTAAAATAAAAAAACATGAAGAATCTATTGAAATTATTAGCGGTAACTTTTTTCGCTTTATTCGTTTTTACAGCTTGTAGTGATGATGATGATCCAGCAAATAATGATTTTTTTGCAGGAACGTACAAAGGAGGAATTAGCTATCGAGATGCAAATAGTTATTTAACTTCTGATAATGGAAGTATTTTTGTAACAAAAATTGCAAGTGGAACTAAATATAATTTTGCTTTTTCAGATAAAATTCCAGATTTGAATGGAATCGAGTTTGAGAAAAAAGGAGATAATACATTAGTGAGCGTTGGATCTAATGAAACTTCTTATATTAAAATTGACAATTCTAAGTTGACAATTCTTTATACGAAAGATGGTAAAACTTGGACTGCTAATGCTACAAGATAATTATTAAATTAAAAATAATCGAAAAGACGTTCTTTGAAGAACGTCTTTTTTATGCAATATTTTGAGCTGAAAGTTGTTTATTGTATAAATTGATTTTCAATGAGAACGAGCTTAATTGTAATTTCTATTTTGATGATGTTATTTTCTTGTAATAATGAAGATGATAGTCAAAATACAGTTTTTAAAGAAAAATATGAAAGACGTTTTATTGTTTTTCAAGATTCTTTGGGAAATAGTATTTCAGATAGTGGAGTAGTTAAGGTGTCTAAAAGAAATATTAGTTATACGTATGAATTTGTGACAACTAATAATAAAAAAATAGATGTAATAGAAAATGTTGAGATGGAAATGACGGGTTCTAATTCGTTACGAAATGTAAATTGGACGCCTATAAAGTTTATTATTATGAATAAAGATAGTATCAATATTTCGTATCAAGATAAAAATCGAAAGTGGTTTGTTAATGCAATTAAATAGATTATTAAACATAAAAAACCACTCATTGAGTGGTTTTTTTATGTTTATATAAATAATTCGAATTATAATGCGAAAGCTTCTTTAATTTGATCAACGAAGTCTAATTTTTCCCATGTAAATAATTCAACTTCAACTTCAACAACATCTTGTCCATTAGCAGATTCAAAACGTTTTGAAACCGTTTTAGGTTCTCTACCTAAGTGTCCATAAGATGCAGTTTCCTTGTAAATAGGGTTTCTTAATTTTAATCTTTGTTCGATAGCGAAAGGTTTCATGTCAAAGATTTCAGAAACTTTTTTAGAAATTTCTCCTTCAGTTAAATTAACTTTTTCAGTCCCAAATGTATTAACTAATAATGAAACAGGCGCCGCAACACCAATTGCATAAGAAACTTGTACTAAAACTTCTTCTGCAACACCAGCTGCAACTAAGTTTTTAGCAATATGACGAGCTGCATAAGCTGCAGAACGGTCTACTTTAGATGGATCTTTTCCAGAAAAAGCACCACCTCCGTGAGCACCTTTACCTCCATAAGTATCTACAATGATTTTACGTCCAGTTAAACCTGTATCTCCGTGAGGTCCTCCAATTACAAATTTCCCTGTTGGGTTAATATGGTAAGTAATACTATCCGTAAATAAATCACGTAAATGAACAGGTAATTGCGCTTTAACACGAGGAATCAAAATACTAACTAAGTCGTTTGTAATTTTATCTCTCATTGCTTCTTCATTAGCGAAATCGTCATGTTGTGTAGAGATTACAATTGTATCGATACGAACTGGTTTGTTATCATTATCATATTCAATAGTTACCTGAGATTTTGCATCAGGGCGTAAATATGGTAATAAATCTTTTTCGTATTTACGAATATGTGCCAATTCTTTTAATAATCTGTGAGATAAATCTAATGCTAAAGGCATGTAGTTTTCTGTTTCGCTTGTTGCATAACCAAACATCATTCCTTGGTCACCAGCACCTTGCTCTTCATCAGAATTTCTATCTACACCTTGATTAATATCTGGAGATTGCTCGTGAATTGCAGATAAAATTCCACAAGAATTAGCATCAAACATATATTCACTTTTTGTATAACCAATTTCAGAAATAGTTTCTCTGGCAACACGTTGTAAATCGATGTATGAATTTGATTTTACTTCTCCTGCTAATACAACTTGTCCAGTTGTAACTAAAGTTTCGCAAGCAACTTTACTTTTTGCATCAAATGCTAAAAAGTGATCTAAAATCGAATCAGAAATTTGATCGGCAATTTTATCCGGATGCCCCTCAGAAACTGACTCTGATGTAAATAAATATGACATTTCTATACTTTTTTAAGATATATGAGGGAAGGATATAACTGAAGTCCTGTTTTAGCAATTGTTTTTAATGAGGCTGCAATCAGTCAAATCATTCCTCTCGATTTTTTTTCGAGCTCAAATATACAATGAATAAAATGAATAATGAAAGAAAATAGTTAAATATTATTCTATTAATTTAGTAGAGTATGATGGTTGGGAAAAATAAATTCAGAATAAAAGATATGATATTTAATAATTTGCGAATATATTTTCTATAATGAGTTATTTTTTAGTAAAGTTTTAGATAATTATTCAAAATATTATTCTTACTTTAGAAAAAAATTAATTACAAGATGAAATTTGACACTCTCGATCAGCAGCTACTAATGTACCTACAAGAAAATAGTAAAATAACCTACAAAGAACTATCTGATAAGCTCAACTTGTCATCAACAGCAATTCACGAAAGAATTAAAAAACTGGAGAAATCTGGAATTATTTCGAAGTATGTTGCATTGGTGAATAGAAGACTTATCAATAGAGAATTACTTGTGTTTAGTCATATTAAATTACAGCAACATTCTGCAGATAATATCAAAATTTTTGAAAATGAAATTGTGAATTTAAAGGAAGTGCAAGCGAGTTATCATGTAAGTGGTGACTATGATTATATTATCAAGATGTCTTTTGAAAATATGGACGAATACAGAGATTTTATGGTAAATAAATTAACTACGATAAAAGTAATAGGTAGCACACATAGTACATTCGTAATCGGTGATGTTAAAGATGATACAGCATTTCAATTGATATAAGTAGAATTTAATTGTTAACATATAAATTCTATTTCATTAATAAAATTAAATAAAGATGAGTAAGGAAGTAGCAGTATTAGGCGCAGGTTGTTTTTGGTGCGTTGAAGGAATTTTTAATTCAATAAATGGAGTAGAGAAAGCTATTTCTGGTTTTGCAGGAGGTAATGTGGAAAATCCAACTTATCGTCAAGTTTGCGACACAGATACCAATCATGCAGAAGTAGTTGAAGTAACCTTTGATAATGAAGTAATTTCCTATAAAGAATTATTAGAAATTTTTTGGAATATTCATAATCCAACACAGTTAAATAGACAGGGAAATGATGTTGGTACACAGTATCGTTCGAGTATTTTTTATACGTCAGAAAAACAAAAAGAACTAGCTGAAGAATCGTTAAAAGAATTTGATAATGGACTTTTATACGAAGATAAATTTGTAACAACTATCGAGCCTTTAGATAAATTTTGGTCTGCCGAAGATTATCATCAAGGTTATTATAACGAAAATCCAGATCAACCTTATTGTTCTGCTGTTGTAGGTCCAAAAATTGCAAAATTTAAATCTAAATTTAAACAGATTTTAAAATAATATTAGAATATCTTTCTAACAAAAGTATAGATTGAATTATTTAGTTTAAGCAGTATAAAACAGCCTCATCGAAAGATGGGGTTTTTTTATTAAATCTGTTATCATTTTTACTAAAAAACATAAATTTGTAGTTATAAATTACTTTTAAAAATATGAATAACACCTTTTCTAATTGTAAGCATGTTGAAGTAGCATCTTCTTTTTCTGAGCTTGTGAATACTGATTTTCATGATGAAAAAAATGCAATTTGTTGGGAGCGTAATTTAAAAGGAGATTTTAAAGAAATTGTTTCTCAATTACAATTTAAGGAGGATGTTACGGAAGTTTCAATTGCAGATTTAAACGATTTGAAATTATCTGAAAAAGGAAATGTTGCAAGAGAAATTATTTTGGAAGATATAGTTAATTTGACTGCTTTTGGAGCTCAGCCTTCTTTAAATTTATTGAAAAAATACGATCGTGATGATGAATTTGATTTTATCTCTACAGATGTTTATTCTTTTCATGTTGATCGTTCTCCAATTGACACAGATACTTATTTATGCACATACTTTGGTTCTGTGAGTGATATTATTTCTAATGACGATGTTGAACAAAAAATTTTGATTCCTGAAATAAGAGCACAATTAATGAAGTTATATGATAATTCAGAAGTGAATTTTGATACTTTTCTGAAGGAAAATTACTTTGATTTACATTATCAAACAAAATCAAATGCTCATCCTATTAATTTAGGACTAGGAAATCTTTGGAGATTAGCTGTCGATCATCCAAATCAAATGGTATTACCATGTGTACATAGAGCACCAGTTGAGAACGGTGAGTATCGATTGCTTTTGATTTGTTAAACTCAGCATTAGCATTAATAATATCATTTTATATTTTCAAAGTAATTGATATAATAGTGTAAATAAAATAATTCTAATATTTTAACTCATCTTTGTAATCATATTTATTCATCAATGAAAGAATTTCTATTAAAAAAAGATATTCATATTTCTGCAAAACGATATTTTATCGATGCAATGGGCGCAATGGCTTATGGTTTATTTGCGACTTTATTGGTTGGTACAATTTTGAAAACGATTGGAGAAGAATTTTCTATTACATTTCTAAAAGATGTTGTTTGGCCAGTAGCAAATCAAGCAACTGGTCCAGCGATTTCATTAGCAATTGCTTATAGTTTACGAGCACCACAATTGGTATTATTCTCTTCCGCTGTTGTAGGAATTGCAGCTTATCAATTAGGTGGACCATTAGGTGTTTTTATAGCAACAATAATTGCGGTTGAAATTGGTAAAATGGTAGCAGGAGAAACGCGAATAGATATTGTTATTACACCAATTGTTACTGTTTTGGTAGGAGTAGTGTTGGCACAAGTTATAGGACCTTCTGTTCAGCAAATGATGAAATGGATTGGGGAATTAATTATGTTATCTACAGATTCAAATCCTTTTATTATGGGAATTGTTATTGCTGTGATTGTTGGAATAGTATTGACATTACCTATTTCATCTGCCGCATTATGTTTAATGTTAGAGTTAGACGGATTAGCAGCAGGGGCTGCAACAATAGGATGTTGTGCTCAAATGATAGGATTTGCAACAATTAGTTTTAAAGATAATGGCTTGAAAGGACTTTTAGCTCAAGGATTAGGAACAAGTATGTTGCAAGTACCTAATATTTATAAAAACTGGAAGATTTGGATTCCTCCAACTCTGGCTTCGGCTATTATTGGTCCAATAGCAATTATCTATTTTAAAATGGAAAATACAGCATTAGAATCAGGTATGGGATCTTGTGGATTGGTAGGTCAAATAGAAACTTTTAATGCAATGAAATCTAAATTTGATACATCTTATATTTTAACATCAATAATAATCTTACAATTTATTGCTCCAGCTATAATTTCTTATGTAATTTATTATTTCATGAAAAAGAAAAACTGGATCAAAGATGGTGATATGAAATTAACTTAAATAAAAAACGGTTGAAAGTTCCAACCGTTTTTTATTAATATTGATTATGGTAATGTTGTAAAATCAATGCTTGGCGCACTCTGTTTATTCTCAAATTTGAATAATGTTCCAGGTTGTTCAATTTCATTAAAAAATCCTCCCATTTTCAAAAAATATCCAGAAGAAGTTTTTCCTCCTGTAGCATCAACACGTTGATTTGCTTTGTATGTAGCGTCAACAGTAAGTTTTGTTGCGTTTACTTTTTTCCATTCTCCATCGTAAACCCATTGATTATTGAAGTTTACTTTTCGTGTTAAATAACCTTGTGTAGGCATGAAGTTCTCTAAAAATGAATGAAATCTTTTTAAATAAGTATTTGTTTTAGGACGTTTGAAACTTGCAATAATCTCCCACTTATTTGTTTCTGGCATAAAAAACCAAGCAGTATAAGTTGTAGAATTATCGCCATTTGGAACACCTTTTAATAAAAATTTATAAGTGGTATCAGCTTTCCAATTGTACTTCATATAACTTTGTCCACCAGAACCTTCGTTTCCAAATTCTCCTGTCTTTACATTTTCACCTTTTTTAAGCAAAACGATTTTTTCATCATCTGGAATACTTTTCGGATCATCTGTTACAAAAGGACTCCATACTGAAAATAATATTCGTCTTTCAGTTGCTGAATTAGCTTGAATTCCAAAATATCCTTCTCCAAAACCATTTGCCATATAATATGACCCAATAACATCTTCTTCTTTTGGAACAACAATTTCATTGTAATAATATGAAACATTTTTTTCTGTTGGAATTTCGTAAGCCAAATGACAAGAAGGTCCACGTCTCGCCCAATAATAGTATTGTGGATCATTACTATAAACAATTCCATTTTCTACAGCTGTTCCGCTAACTATCAAGTCAGTAATAGCGATTTCACCTTTAATTCCGCTTAAATCAACTGAAAGATATCCAGGCTTTGAGATATTAAATGTTCCAACAGAAATAGATTTATCAACTGATTTCCAATTGTATTTTTTAGTTTTTTTATTAAAACCAACGTTTAGTTCAGCATCATTTTTAGCTTCTCCTTTTAAGTGAATTGTTACATTTCCTGTACCTAAAACCTTGAAATAAGCTTTTGTTACATTTTTAGTTTGTGGTGAGATAAGGGCATTTACTTTTGTGATGGTAGAAGGACCTTCTTTGTATCCAACTTCAAAAGCATTTCCAATTAATGGAACATCATAAGTTTTTGGTTGTTGAGCAGTTACTTTTCCTCCAACTAAAACAGATAGAGAGAATAGAATGCAATGAATTGTTTTCATGGTGTTGAATTAAAATATTTAGTTATATTGTCTTTGTATAAATTATATTCTATAAGTTCAATCAAACTTATTTCTATTTTATTTCTAAAACTAATTATTTCGTTAATTTTTTATAAAAAATAAAGAGCGAATAAACGCTCTTTATTTATATAACCTAACCTAAAACTAACCCTTTATACAATAACTTTACTATGAATATATATGTATAAAAATATCTTTTTACTTTTTAATAGGGCAAATTTACATGTTTCTGAATTAATGTAAATTGATGTAGATCAAGAAATAACATTTTTAGTGAAAATGTATAATTTATTATATTTGTATTAAAACCTGATAATATGAAAACGTCTAATCTATTTATTTTTTTGATTAATTTTATGATTGGATTAAATTCTTGTCAAAATAAATCTGTTTCAAAAGATTTTAAAAATACTACTACATCTTCAATAAAAGTTGATAATCTTATTCTTTCTGAAGAAGAATTGGGGTTTGGGTGCATTACTAATTATTATAGAAAAGGGGATAAGGCACAACAAGAAATTTATGTACAAACAAGCTCTAAAGATGACAAATATTGGGTGAATTATATTTCCATAAATGGAGAAAAAGAGGTTTTTAATTCACAAAATGATGCTATGCTTACAACCGATGAAAATGGTTATACGTTGCGATTGGAGAATGAGCGCTATATTATTGATATTTCAGCTAAAATGGGAAAAACATATAGTGAATCTGATACTACTTTAGCTTCTGGAACACTTAAGATAACAAGAAAATCAGATCAAATTACTACTACAATTATATTTGATGGAGGAACTGCTTGTTAGATAAAACAACAAAAGAACTCTCCGTTATAAAAGTTCTCTTATTGTTTTAAAAAATTATGTTATAATGCACTTTCTACAATCCTACATGTATATCTTTCGTAGTGGCTTCTTTTTGGGAAGTTTTATATTTTGGATCATAGTTCCAACTAATTTTATCTGAAACGATTTTTCCATTAAGATTAGTTTCTGCAATAATTATATTTTCACCTTTTTGCAATTGAACATTTTCGGCAACGAAATGAATTTTATTATAACCATTTTTTACATTTTCAATTTTTTTACCATTTACAGTTAACGTTGGCGTTCCTTGATTAGAGAAGATTGTAACAGTTGTAAATTCATTTCCTCTATTTACCATTCGACGCTGCGTTAAATAAACAACAGGTTCTTTGCTCCAATTTGCTTTGTACCAATAAAAAGGATCTTTTTTAATTTTTCGGTCAAATGAAACCAAACCTTTGTAGTTTCTGGGATTAACATTTAATCTTGTAATAGGTGTTGCAAAATCGAAAGTATTCCAAACATAAGATCCCAAAAATATTGGATGTTTTTCTATTGTTGCCCAATGAACAATATGAAATTTAGTTGCAAATTCTTCTGGGAAAAAAGCAGGATCACTCCACTGATTTCCATAGTTTCCTGCAACTTCTACTTGATCTTCAGGTTTTGCTTCTGCGCCATATTCAGAGAAAATGATTTTGTAATCTTTGAACTTTTTCGAAATTTCATTCGCCCAAGTTTCAACATCTTCTTTGTCTGTCAAATTTTCGACTTCGCCATTGTACCATCCAAAATAATGATTAATTCCTTGTATATCCGCATTATTATTAACTGGATGATCGACTATATTATAACCACTAACTTGCACGGTATAACGATCAGGATCTTCTGTTTTAGCTAAGTCATTTAGCTTTGTTGTTAATTCTATCGTGTAATTATTTGGCGAATAAACTTCATTGTGTAGTCCCCAAGTGTAAATAGATGGATGATTGTAATTTTGACGAATCAGTTCTTTCAATTGTTGCATCGCATTATTTTCTTCCAAGGTTGTAACCTGATTTACAAACGGAATTTCTGCCCAAATAATCAATCCTAAACTATCACATTTAGAATAAAAATAATCTGATTGTTGGTAATGAGCCAATCGAATAGAAGTTGCACCAATTTCTTTTATAATTGCTAAATCTTCATCGTGATCTTCATTTGATAAAGCCGAACCTTTTTCCCAGCGATCTTGATGTCTTGTGACACCATATAGCGGATATTTTTTGTCGTTTAAGAAGAAACCTTCGTTGGCTTTTAGCTCAAATTTACGGATACCTAAAGGTTGCGCTACTTCATCTAGAACTTGATTATTTTTTTTGATTTGCGTAACCACTTTATATAAATATGGATCTTCTAAACCATTCCATAAATGTGGATTATTAACCTTGATATCTTGAATAATTTCTTGTCTTCCTTGCGGCGATAGAGTGTAAGGAGTAGTGATAGATTTTACAGTTTTATTGTTATGATCAATAATAGAAGTGAAAATTTCGATGTTATTTTGTTGACCAGATTTATTATCAACTTTGACTTTAACATGAATATCTGCTGATTTTTTGCTTACATTTTTCTGAGAAATAAAAATTCCATCCGAAGCAAAATCATTTACAGCAATATTGACAGGATCAGTCACAATTAACGAAACTGGACGATAAATTCCGCCGTAAACAGGAAATAAAACATGATTCACAGGAATAATTGCTGGATTTTCCTCGTTATTGGCTTTAACTAAAATTTCATTTTCTTGATCAAATTTTATCATTCCTGTCAATTCCAAAACAAATGCAGAATATCCACCTTGATGACGTCCAACAAAATTATAATTTCCGTTGTTTGTATCGCTTTGATAGCTTACTTTGTTCTTATTTTGTGTAGATTTTAGAGGCGAATTATTGACGTAAACTTCTGCATTTGCACCAACGCCTTCAAATTTTATAAAAATACGTTTTCCTTTCCATTCAGTTTTTGGTGTAAAAGATTTTCTGTAATACGAATCACCAACATAAAAGCGCTCGTTAGTACTATAAAAACCGGCTTTAACTTGATTTGTTTGCATATCAGTCGCATTCCATGTATGTGGAACTTGAACCAATTGCCAATCACCTTTGAAAATAGAATTGTAGTTGATTTCCGCTGTGGTAAATGGCCCTTTTTTGAAGCTCCAATTGGAATTAAAATTTACTATTTCTCTCGCATTTGCTAGTTGTAAACCGAGAATGAGTAAAATTAAAGATGTAAAATTTTTCATGTGAGTTTTGATAAGAAGTAAAAATAGTTATTTCAAAAATGTGGACAAAAAGAAAGCCACTCAATTGAGTGGCTTTCTATTATTTATTGATGATAGATTATTTATCTAAAACTTCCATATCAAAATATAAAGTTGCGTTTGGTGGAACAACACCTCCAGCACCTCTTTCTCCATATCCTAATTGAGCAGGAATGATTAAGAATACTTTCGCACCTCTGTTGAACATTGTTAAAGCTTCCATCCAACCTTGAATTAATCCTGTTACACCAACAGTAGCGTCTAATGGTTGATTGCGATCATAAGATGAATCTAATTTCTCACCATCGTTTAAACGTAAAGTGTAATGTACTTGAATTGGATCTCCTTGAACTGGTTTTGCTCCGTTTCCTTCTTCTAAAATAACATATTTTAATCCAGATGGAGTAGTTTGTGCTTTAGCTTCTAATTCTTTTTGACGTGCAATTTCAGCATTTTTTTCAGCTTTTATTTTAGCTTCTGCTTCTGCTTGTTTTTTTGCATGATTTGCTTTTGCAGTTTCAAAAGCTTCTCCACCGTTATACTTAGCATATTTATCACCTTTACGAGCGATTTCTACTTTTTCAATTACAACAGGAACAACAGGTTTGTCATCTCTTGTTTTTTCTACATTAGCAATAGAATCTACAACTTCTAAACCTTCTACAACTTGTCCAAAAACAGTGTGTTTACCGTCTAACCAAGGAGTAGGAACTTCTGTAATGAAGAATTGAGATCCGTTTGTAGCTGGTCCTGAATTTGCCATAGATAAAACACCTTTTTTATCGTGTTTTAATGTTGCATCAAATTCATCTTCGAAATCGTAACCAGGTCCACCTGTACCTCTTCCGTCTGGATCACCACCTTGAATCATGAAATCTTTGATCACACGGTGAAAAACAATTCCATCATAAAAAGGAACTCCTTTAGCTTTAGCTTTATTTTCTTTTGTTCCTTCAGCTAAACCAACAAAGTTTGCAACCGTCATTGGAGCTTGTTCTTCGTATAATTTGATTGTCATTGCTCCATGATTTGTTGTCATTTTTGCATACAATCCGTCTTCTAAACTTTTAAATTCTTCTTTACTCATCGATTTTGGAATTTTAACGCCACAACTAACAAGGGTAGTGATGACAGTTAAGATTAATAATATTTTCTTCATTTTACTTTACAGTCTTTTTTGTCTATTAGTGTTTTTTAATTTTTAAGACTTTTATATCCATAATAATAGGTGTGTCAGGTGCTATTTTTTGTGTATCACCATAACCACCATAAGCAAGAAACGAAGGTAATAATAATTTAGCATTTTCACCTTCTGATATCAATTGTAAACCAGCTTGCAAACCTCTTACGATATCGGCTTTTCCTAAAATTACTTTCTGAGTTTTATTGTCGTTGTATGAATATAAAATATTGTTTTCAAGATCAGTTACTTGGTATTCGTATTCAATATAATCTCCGTTATTTGCTGTTTGTTCAGTTCGTTGACCACTATTCGAAATCCAAAATCCAGAATTAGTTTTTACGAATTTTAGATCAGATGTTTTCATGTAATCATCAAACCATTGCAATTCTTCTTGATGTAATAATTTTCCGCGCTCTTGCGAACGTTGCATAAAATCGTCATTGGAATATGAAACAGGATATTGAATAACTTTCTGATCACAGCTCATTATCGCAAATATCGCAAACGTGAATACAATAACTTTTTTCATTAGATAACGATGTTGGCTAATTTTTCTTGATAATCTGGTAAAAGTGATTGGAAATAAGCAATTGTTTCTTCCATATTCATATCCGAACGTCCACCTGCTGCATTCATATGACCACCGCCGTTAAAATGCTTACGAGAGAATTCATTTACATCAAAATCACCTTTAGAACGTAACGAAATTTTAATGAAATTATGATGTGTATCTTCGATAAAAATAACTGAGAAAATAAAATTTTCTACACTCAAACCATAATTTACAAAACCTTCTGTATCACCTTTCTGAAAACCATTTTCTAACAAATCTTCACGTTTTAAAAACATAAATGCTGTACGATATTCAGGTAAAAAAGTTAGATTATTTAAGGTTAATGATAATAACTTTAAACGTCCTTGTGTTTGTGAATCATTTACATACGAAGTTACTTTGTCAACTTCTACACCTTTGTCAATCAATTCTGCTACAATTCTGTGCGTATCTGCTGATGTATTACGAAAACGGAATCCACCTGTATCAGTCATCATTCCTGTGTAGATACATTCTGCAATGCCTTTGTCAATTTTATCCAAATCATTCATCGCATGGATAAAATTGTAAACCATTTGACATGTTGCAGGCATTTCAATATCCGAATACATAAAATCAAATGTATCAGGTTCGCGGTGATGATCGATTAATATTTTTGGTGCTTTCGAACGTTCAACCCAGTTTCCTAAGTCGTCTATTCGTTTTACAGTATTAAAATCTAAGATAAAAATCAACTCAGCTTGATGTATAATAGCTTCTGCAACTTTTGGTCGGTAATCTGCAATTACAATATCTTTTGCAGAAGGCATCCATTTTAGAAACTTCGGAAAATCGTTTGGCGAAACAATGTTACACGTATGTCCCAATTTATTCAAATAATGAAACATCGCCAAAGTAGAACCTATCGCATCTCCATCAGGATTTTTGTGCGGTAGAATTGCAATTTTCTTTGGTGTTGATTTTAAAAGAGCTTTTAGCTCCTCGAAATTTGTCATTTGCATAGTTGCAAAGATAAACAAACAACTGAAAAAGTGGAAAGTCTTTGTTGAATATTGTTTACAACAATTTTTATATAAAAAATAATTTAATTATAATTACTATTTTTGAATTCATTTTAATTGAAATGTTATGTCAGAACTTCCAATGATATTATTGATATTCTTGATTTTTTTTTGTTTTTATCTTGTTTTAAAAAACACAAACAAGAATAAAAAAGTAAAAAATAATAATTATATCGATGAAACTATAATTTTTACTAATCACTCATTAAAAAAAATTAAAAAAGGAATTGAGAAAGAGATTAGTAAATCATATATAATAGGTAAATCTTGGGCATTATTAGAAGAAAATTCTAATGATAGTTTATTATTTACTTTTAGAAATAATGGTGAATTATTAATGACAATAAATGGTATAGTAGAATATATGTCTTACGAATTGATAGTTGATAATAATTCAATTTTAATTACAAAGAATGGTATTACTGAACAATATGATATATTAAATATTAAAGACGATTACATTTTTTTATATAAAATATCTACTAATGATCATTTAACTCTTATTAATAGAACTAAACTAAAAGATGGGCTCAAGAACGATTTAAAAATTATTAATGATTTATCAAATAATGAATTTCAAAAATATACTTTGCCAGAGAGTTATATGTTTGATCACTTTTTTCTTAGCGCTGTAAATAATTGGGAAATTAATAATCCAAAAAAAAATGTTTTTGATTTTATAAATGAAAAAGAAAAAAAATATAAAGATATTTATATATATGAAATATGGAAAGTATATAATCCTACAAAATCTCGATATAATTTTGGAGAATTTTTAGTTTATAAAGAAAGAGAATCAATGATAAAAAAGTATAAAAAAAGGTAATCATAATTAAAACTACCTTTTTTTAATTCTAAACTACAAATCTCTTTTTCTGATAATTAATAATGATAAACCTAAAAATAAAATTATGTAAAAAACATTGATTGAGAAATACTCCCATTTTATATTATCAGGCAAAAATAATTTACCTTTCATAATTGCATTTTGGATATCTAAAGAAGGATAATCTATGATTTTACCATTCGAATTTAATGGTAAAAAATTTGATATTAATGTTATTTCCTCTGGGTTTTTAGGTGGTGTTTTTCCGAAACGAACTAAAAATTCTACAACTTTTAAAACTGATTCTACTATATTCAATACAATTAATGATAAAATAGCGAATGCACTTTTCTTTAATAAAAATGATAAGAACATAGCAAATACGATATACGCAAAAATCTCGATGAAATAACCTCCTAAAAATTCGATTCCATTCAAGAAATCTGGTTTTTCACTAAAGTAAGCACCCAATCCAAAAACTAAAACGCCCACCAAAAATGTAGAAATAAATGTAATAATCACATTCATTAATACTTTTGAATTTAAGAATTCAGTTTTTGATAAACCATCAATCGTATTTTGTTTAAATGTTCCGAAAGAATATTCGTTGGTAATATTATTAATAACAATAATTGCTAAAAAGAATTTTCCGAAACCAATTAACCAAGTAATGTTATGCCAAATAAAGGGAAAATCTAATGCTCCAAGTTTGATGAGATTAATTTCAATACCATTCATCATTGGTTTGAAATTAGGCAATGTAATTCCCATTAAAAGAATCATCACAAAATATAAAATGATGAAGATGCGTGTCCCTTTGTTGTAGAATAATTTATTCCATTCTATGCTAAATAATCTTTTCATGTTAGTTTTGTTTTTGGATTAGTTGGAAAAATTGTTGCTCTAAAGATTCTTTACGTTTCACCAAATGATTTACGACAATTCCTTGTTCAAAAAGTATTTTATTGATTTCAGCAGGATCTTTTTCTTCGGCTAAAACAGCATAAAGTTTGTTATTTTCTTTGGTAACTTTCGATACAAAAGAGAAGGTTTTTAGGGTATATTCTAAACTGTCCATATTTTGAGCAGAAACCTCGATACTTCCAAAACTCGAATTCATTTGATCTACAGAACCTGCGTATAGCATTTTTCCTTGATTTAGCACCACCACATGCGAACATACTTTTTCTACTTCGTCTAATAAATGACTTGCTAAAATAATAGTTGTTCCTTGTTCTGCGATTTTGATAATCAATTCACGAATTTGTATAATTCCTTGTGGATCTAATCCATTTGTAGGTTCATCTAAAATTAAAACTTCAGGATCATTTAATAACGCTGCTGCAATTGCTAAGCGTTGCTTCATTCCCAAAGAATATTGTTGAAATTTGTCTTTTTTACGAGAAAGCAATCCAACTAATTCTAATTTTTCATCAATTTTTGTATAATTAGCTTCTTTGATATCAGCTACAATTTCGAGATTTTTTTGAGCAGATAAATAAGGATAGAATTTTGGACTTTCGATAATTGCACCAATTTTCTTCAACGAATTATTGTTTGGTTCTTCTCCAAACCATTTCCAAGAACCCGCTGAAGGATTGATTACATTAAGAATCATTCCTAATGTTGTTGACTTTCCACTTCCATTTGGACCAAGTAATCCATATACATTCCCTTTTTCTACAGAAAAAGTAACGTTATTGACAGCTGTAAAACTGCCAAAATTTTTAGTAAGTTGATTTATTTCAAGAACTTTATTCATAGTAGTTGAATTTGTTTTTCTTTATATGTATAGTTTTTCGTTAATTTGTTACAATTTAGAATTAATTTAAATAACATGAAAGCGATTTTATACACCTTAATTATTTTTGCCTCGATACAGCTAAATGCTCAAGATAACAAAGTTTATCAAATCTATAATAAAAACGAAAAGAAAACAGATTTTGGTAAAATGATTAAAGAATTAGCGAAATACGATGTTGTTCTTTTCGGAGAACATCATAACAATGCTGTTAATCATTGGTTACAATTACAAACTACTAAAGCATTATATACTATTAAAGGTAATCAGCTTATTCTTGGAGCAGAAATGTTCGAACGTCATCAGCAAACAGATTTAACGAATTATATAAAAGGAACAACTTCTGATGAGGATTTTCAGAAAAATAAAAAGCTTTGGAGTAATTATAAAACAGATTATAAACCATTAGTAGATTTTGCAAAAGAAAAGAATCTGTCTTTCATAGCGACAAACGTTACGCGTAAATACGCATCTTATGTAGCAAAAAATGGTCTTCAATCTCTTGATACAATTTCTATTAATGAGAAAGTATTTATAGCAAAATTACCTATTACAATAGATTATGACGCACCAGGTTATCCAGAAATGATCAAAATGATGGGAGATCACGCAGGAGTTAAGGCAAAACAATTTGTGGCAGCACAAGCAATAAAAGATGCTACAATGGTAGAATCTATTTTAAATAATTTGAAAGAAAATAATCTTTTTATTCACTACAATGGTGATTATCATTCTAAAAACTACGGTGGAATTTATTGGTATTTAAAATTTTTCCGACCAAATTTAAAAATAGCTGTAATTGAAATTCTAGAAATAGATGATATAAACGAAAAATTATCCGTTATTAAATCAAAAAACGAAAAAATTACTACGACAGAATTTATTATAGTATTTCCTAAGGATTCGCCTAAAACCTACTAATTTTATGCTTAAACAGGGATGTTTATTGAATTTTTTTTAATATTTTGCAATCTTAAAAATTTTTAAGTAAACAAAATTAAAAAACCACTATGGACAGAAGAAATTTTATCAAATCGACTGCTGCAGCATCTACGGTAGCATTAGTATCTCCGGATTCTTTATTTAATTTTTCATCAAAAATTGATAAAGTAAAAGTAGGACTAGTAGGTTGTGGAATGAGAGGGCAGGTACATTTAGATGAGCTGTTAAAGAGAAATGATGTTGAAGTTGTTGGGATCGCTGAACCAGATCAAAGAATGATTGATCGTTGTAACAAAATTTTTGCTAAACACAAGAAAAAACCTGTAGAATACTACAAAGGTTTAGATGGTTACAAAAAATTATATAAAAATAAAGGAATGCATGCAGTAGTTATTTCTACTCCATGGGAATTCCACGAAGAACAAACAATTGCAGCAATGAATGCAGGGAAAATTGTTGGTTTAGAAGTTTGTGGTGCGATGAATTTACAAGAATGTTGGAATTATGTAGATACTTACGAAAAAACTAAAGTTCCTGTATTTATGATGGAAAACGTTTGTTACCGTCGCGATGTAATGGCTGTAATGAATATGGTTCGTAAAGGAATGTTTGGTGAAATTGTTCATGGACAAGGAGGATACCAACATGATTTAAGAAATGTATTATTTAATGATGGTAAACAAGCTTACGGAGGAGGAGTTGAATTTGGTGACAAAGGATTCTCAGAAGCTGCTTGGCGTACAAATCACTATGTAAAACGTAATGCAGAATTATACCCAACGCATGGTTTAGGACCAATTGGAACAATGATGGATGTTAATCGTGGTAATAGAATTACTTATGTTACATCTATGGCTTCTCAACAAGCAGGTTTAACAGACTATATTGTGAAAAATGGAGGAGCAGATCATCCAAATGCAAAAGTAAAATTCAAACAAGGGGATATTGTACAAACAATGTTAAAATGTGAGAACGGAGAAACAATCCTATTAACACACGACACATCATTACAACGTCCTTATAACTTAGGTTTCCGTATTCAAGGTACTGATGGTATTTGGCAAGATATCGGTTCAGGAGGATTTAGCCAAGGATTTATTTACTTTGAAGACGAAATGAAACACTCTCACAAATGGGCAAGTTCAGAAGATCATTTAAAAACGTACGATCATCCATATTGGAAAAAGTACGAAACACAAGCAGAAGGTGCTGGACATGGTGGAATGGACTTTTTCTTAATGAATGATTTTATTGAGTGTATCAAACAAAATAAAGAATTCCCTTTTGACGTTTATGATTTAGCAACTTGGTATGCTGTTACTCCTTTAAGTGAAAAATCTATCGAAGGAAACGGAGCATCTCAAGAAATGCCAGATTTTACAAGAGGAAAATATAAAACAAGAAAACCAGTTTTTGGTACAGAAAATTATGGAATTTAAAACCTTATCATTAGTCATATTAGCAGGTGGAATGGGTAGCCGCTACAAAGGTCAAAAACAAATTGATCCAATTGGCCCAAGCAAAGAAACATTAATGGAATATTCTATTTATGATGCTTTTTCATGTGGAATAAAACATTATGTATTCATCATTAACGAACAATTTGATGCTGAAACTAAAAAATATTTTCAAAATATTATTGAAAAGAATGGAGGTTCAGTTGAGTTTGTTCTTCAAACGACATATACTTCAGTACCAAGAGGAATCTACGATACGATAGAAAAACGTGAGAAACCTTGGGGAACAGGACATGCGTTGTTGATTACAAAAAATCATTTAAACAATCCATTTATTGTTATTAATGCAGACGATTTTTATGGTCGTAAAGCATTCGAAAAAGCAAATGAATTAGTACAACAAGACCAAATTACGGCAAATACTTACGGAATGGTTGCGTACAAATTAGCAAATACAATAAGTGAAAACGGATCTGTTTCAAGAGGTGTTTGTACGGTTACAAACGGACTTTTAGAAAATGTAGTGGAGCGTACAAATATATATTCTAAAGAAGATGAAATTGTTTTCGAAGAAGAAGATAAAGTAGCACCATTAGATGCAGATTCGCCGGTTTCAATGAATTTCTTTGTTTTGCATCCATCAATTTTCAGAAATTTAGAAGATAAGTTCGAAGAGTTTTTGAAAGAAAATGCGTCGCAATTGAAAGCAGAATTTTTCTTGCCAAAAGTTGTGAATGATATGATTAAAGAAGATCAATTGGAGGTGATTGTAAAAAAATCTGATGACAATTGGTTCGGAATGACTTATCCAGAAGATAGAGAAGTGGTAGTTAATTCGATTCAAAATTTAATTGATGATCAAAAATATCCAAATTCACTTTGGGCATAAAATATAATGGAAAAAATATTAAAACATTATTTTCAAAATATTGATCAAATAGTAGTTAATCCAATCAGTTCTGGTTGGATTAACTCTACTTATGAGGTCAATAGTCAAGGAAAAAAATACATTTTACAAAAAATAAATACAAAGGTTTTTCCTAAACCTGATATTATTTCAAATAATATTCAACTTGTTTCAACACATTTAAAAGCAAAAAATTATCCAAAACAAATCATCGAAATTATTCCAGATTTACAAGGAAACCTTTTAGCAAGAGAAAATGATGAAACATGGCGATTAACTTCTTTTATTCCAAATTCTATTTGTTTTGATAAAGTAGAATCTGCGGAACAAGCTTTTGAGGCAGCGAAGACTGTTAGTCAATTTCATTCGTACTTATTAGATTTAAATGTAGACCAAATTTTTCCGTCAATTGATGGCTTTTTGGATTACAAAAAACGCATGAAAGACTTTAATGAAGCCTTAGAAAATGCTTCAGAAGAACGTTTACAAGAAACAAAAGAGGAGGTAAATTACATTTTAGATAATTTATCGAAAGTGAAAGAATATTTAGCAATAGATTTTCCGAAACGTGTGGTTCATGCAGATGCTAAGTTAAGTAATTTCTTGTTTGATAATGATAATCATTCACAAGCAATCGCTGTTATAGACTGGGATACGATAATGCCTGGAAATATTTTATGCGATTTTGGTGATATGATTAGAACCTATGCAAACTTGAAAGAAGAAGATGATCCAAGTGCAGAAAATTTATTCGAATCTAAGTATTATGAAGCGGTTAAAAAAGGCTTTTTAGCACATTTAAAAGATGATTTAGAATCGATTGAAGTAGAAAATATGGATTTTGTTGCGTATATTGTGATTTATATTCAAGCGGTTAGATTTTTAGGAGATTATTTAAATAATGATGTTTATTATTCAATTTCTTATCCAAAACAAAATCTTAATCGTACGATAAATCAAATCAATTTACTAAAAGCATTAACAAAATTTCATGAAGAAACTTCGATTCGAAAAGTATAAACCTTCAGATTTTAACGAATATTACAAACTTGTTCAAGACGATGACCAAATGAAGTATATTTCTGGAAAAGGTCTGAATGAAGAACAAGCAAATCACAAATTTACATCCATCCTAGAAAAAAGTTCGGTTGACGAAAATTTAGGATTTTTTAAAGTTTATGATGAAGAAGATAATTTTTTAGGCGATTGTAAATTAGTTTACAATAAACATGTAGAAAATTCGCTTGAGATAGGTTATTTACTTAAAAAAGAATTTTGGAGAAAAGGTTTAGGGTCAATGATTTGCGAACATTTACTATCAGAATCCCAAAACAAATTTCCAGATTTAAAAGTAATGGCCGTCATCGATCCTGATAATATTGCTTCGCGAAAGTTATTAGAAAAATTTAATTTTGAATCGTATTGGAAAGGTATCGAACACGATGTTCCGACCGAAAAATTGATTTTGAATAAAATAAAATGATACAAGTAAAAGACGTCGCTTCTGCGATGGAAGAAATTGCACCTTTAGCTTATGCAGAGGATTTTGATAATGTAGGATTATTGGTTGGAGAGTACAACGATGAGGTTACAGGAATTTTGGTAACTTTAGATACAACACCAGAAGTTGTAGAAGAAGCTATTGAGAAAAATTGTAACTTAATTGTAAGTTTCCACCCAATAATTTTTTCTGGTTTAAAGAAATTAAATGGTAAAACCTATGTAGAAAAAGCTGTTATGACAGCTATAAAACATGGAATTAACATTTATGCAACGCATACAGCTTTGGATAATTCAAAAGTTGGTGTGAATTTTAAAATCTCTGAGCAATTAGCTTTATTGAACACAAAGATTTTAATTCCAAAATCTCAAACGCTAAAACAACTGATTACGTATGTTCCTTCAGAAAATGCTGAAGCTCTTAAAAATGCTTTGTACGAAGCTGGAGCTGGCAAAATTGGAAATTACGATTCGTGTGGTTTTACGGTAGAAGGAAAAGGAAATTTTAGACCAATAGAAGGTGCAAATCCATTTATAGGAGAACTAAATAAGTTAGAAACGGTAAATGAAACGCGAGTAGAAGTAGTTCTTCCACAACATTTAGAAGGTGATATAATGAATGCATTATTCAAAAATCATCCGTACGAAGAAGTCGCTTATTCTGTTATTTCGTTGAATAATCATAATAATTATGTAGGAATTGGAATGATTGGCGAGTTGGAAAATGAAATGGATGAAATGGATTTTTTCAATTATCTAAAATCACAAATGAATACGCCAATTATTCGTCATTCGAATTTATTGAACAAAAAAATTAAAAAAGTAGCAGTGCTTGGAGGTTCTGGTGCTTTTGGAATAAAAAATGCAATTTCGGCTAGAGCGGACGTTTATATCACTGCTGATTTAAAATATCACGATTTTTTTACCGCTGAAAATAAGCTTGTTTTGGCAGATATTGGACATTTCGAGTCAGAACAGTTTACAAAAAACTTAATAACTTCGTATCTTAAAGAAAAATTTACTAATTTTGTGGTCTTTAATTCTGGAATTAATACCAATCCTGTTAATTATTGTTAACTATGTCTGAAACAAAAAATATCAAAGAACTAAGCGTAGAAGAAAAACTTCGCGCGTTATACGACTTGCAATTAATTGATTCACGTTTAGATGAAATCAGAAACACAAGAGGTGAATTACCTTTAGAGGTTGAAGATTTGAGCGACGATGTTGCACAATTAGAAACGAGAATCCAAAAAGTAGTTGACGAAACGAAAGGTTTGGATGAAGAAATTAAATTGAAGAAAGAAGCTATTAAAAATGCTGAAGCTTTAATTAAGAAATATACGAAGCAACAAGATAACGTTCGTAACAACAGAGAGTTTGATGCTTTAGCAAAAGAAGTTGAATACCAAGGTTTAGAAATCGAATTATCTGAAAAACGTATTCGTGAATTTACAATCAAAATTCAACAAAAAAATACTCAAATCGAAGATTTTAATACAAAATTAGCTTCGATGAAAGAGCATTTAGATCACAAAAAAGCTGAATTAGATACAATTGTAAAAGATACAGAAAAAGAAGAAAATACTTTAATTAAGTTATCTTCTGAATATTCTGCTAAAATCGAACAAAGATTATTAGACGCTTACAACCGTATCAGAGGTTCTGTGAAAAATGGTTTAGCTGTAGTTCCAGTTCAACGTGGAGCATCTGCAGGATCTTTCTTTACAATTCCACCACAAAGACAAATGGATATTGCTCAACGTAAAAAAATTATTGCAGATGAGCATTCAGGTCGTATTTTAGTTGATTTGGAATTGGCTTTAGAAGAGCAAGAAAAAATGGAAATTGTTATCAAAGGATAAAAAATTACCACTAAAATATTTTATTTAAAATCAAAGTGTTGCGAGGTTTTGCAACACTTTTTTTATATGCATAATTAATATTGTTATTACTTTAGCACGCTATTTGTATTATGGCAAATAAGATTAGTTTGAAAATTTTGAAATTATGAAAAAAATTATATTTTTAGCAATGTTAGCTGTTTCATCAGTTACTCTAACATCATGTGTCAATAACGATGATGGATATTATGTGCCTGATATAGTAAATGTAGGACAGATTAATTATGATGGAGTTTCTTTTCCTCTTAGAAATGCAGTTGTTGCAGACATAGAGAAAGCTGATGGCGGTTATTATTATAGTGTAGAATTATCTACAAATGCAGTTCCTAAAAATGGAAAATTAAATGGAGCTTATTTATATTTAGAGATCTTTCAACGAGGTGATTTAAATTTTAATGGAACTTATGTTACAGAAGGTGCAGATAGAGGTTTAGATTATATTGAGTATTACGAAAATCCAGTTATGCAAGATTATGTACCAGTTTTAAATTCTGGAACATTTTCTTTAGTTGATTCAGACTTTTCTTCAGGATCTACGAATATTAGAAATTATTACGATGCTTATAACAGAAGTTTGTTAAATACTAATTTTGCTTTACGAGTATCAAATGGTAAAACACTAACTGGTGATTTTGATGGATTATTTGAATTTATTCAATTATATAATAAATCTGCTAAAGGTGTTGTAAGTGCTAAATCAGCATCAACAGAAAGAATAAAAACAGGAGTGAGAAGACCTTCTGCAAGAAAATAATAAAACTACATCAAATAAAAAACTCCGCTAAATTTAGCGGAGTTTTTTATTTGATGTAGTTTTTTTAAGCTTCTACTTCTTTGTCACGATTTTTAGGGAAACGTCTGTAACCTTTTAAATTAAATCTAAAGTCTTTTTTCGTAGGACGTACAATAATACGTAATGACGAATCATTCGTAAAATAAGTTTGAGCCCAGTTTAAGAAGATAGCTAATTTGTTTCGAACTGTCAAGATTAACATCAAGTGTAAAAACATCCATGTAAACCAAGCCAAACGTCCCGAAAATGAAAATTTAGGTAAATCTACAACTGCTTTACGTTTTCCTACAGTAGCCATAGAACCTGGATCTTGATATTCGAACAATGTTAATTTATCTTCCGACAAACCTTGTCCCAATTTATCAAAGTTTTTAGCTAATTGCTCTGCTTGATCTCCAGCAACACGTGCCAATTGAGGATGACCATGAGGATACTTAGGAGTTTCCATCGAAGAAATATCACCAATTGCATAAATGTTTTGTGTTCCTAAAACTTTAGAAGTTCTATCAACTTTTAAACGATTTCCTCGTTGCAAATCTTCTTGGGCAACAGCTCCTTCAGGAACATTTCCCATAACTCCAGCAGCCCAAATTAAATTACGAGTTTTAATTGTGCGACCATCAGCTAACGAAATTGTTTTTCCATCGTAGTCAGTTACGCGACCTTCTGTCCATACATTAACACCCATATTCGTCAAATATTCATAAGACTTTTTGTGTGCCAATTCAGACATTGGACCTAATAAATTTGGACCTCCTTCAATCAAATAAATATTTAATTTAGAGAAATCTAAATCCGGATAATCTTTCGGAAGAATAAATTTTTTCATTTGTGCGATTGCACCTGAAAGCTCAACTCCAGTTGGTCCTCCACCTACAACGACAATGTTCATAATCTCTTCCAATTCTTCTGGAGTTTCTGCAGAATATGCACTCTCGAAGTTGGTTAATAATCGATTTTTTAGCGTTAAAGCTTCATTTGTCGATTTCATTGGGAATGATAATTCCTCAATTTGTTTATTGCCGAAGAAATTTGTGGTACATCCCATAGCAACAACCAAATAGTCGTAGGAAAAATCACCGATTGTGGTTTCAACAATATTTTGCTCTTTCTTAATTGCTGTAACTTCGGCTAAACGAACGCTTACATTTTTACTTCCTTGAAAAACTTTTCGAATAGGGAAGGAAATATCACTAGCGTTAATCGCTGCAGTAGCAACCTGATAAAATAAAGGTTGAAATTGATGGTAATTATAGCGGTCAATAAGTGTAACAGAAAAGTGTGGGTTATTATTTAATTTACGGGCTAATTTAAGTCCGGCAAATCCAGCACCTAAAATGACAATCTTTTTCTTTTCCAAAATTCACTTTTTTGTAAAATTACGAACAAACTAAGAAACAATGAAAGATTTATTAAAAATTATTCTGAACCTTAGATATTTACTATGATATCGGATTGATTATTAGATTTTTTTAAATTTATGTTTTTTGTCAGTTTTAAATAAATTGTTAAAATACTTTATGATTTTGTAAGTTTCTACTGTTTTTAAATTTTTTAAAATGATTAGAATTTAAAATTATTTTAAGCGAAATCATTAGTAAGAACTGAATCAAAATCACGAATTTTATCCTTAATTAATTTAGAAAATAACAAGTAATGACAAAATTATTTGAACCAATAAAAATAAATGATTCAATTACGTTAAAAAATAGAATCATTATGTCACCGATGTGTCAATATTCTTCGGAGGATGGATTTCCTAACGATTGGCATTTTCAGCATTATATCTCTCGAGCAGTTGGTAATGTTTCGGCAATTATACAAGAAGCAACAGCAATTTCACCTGAAGGTCGAATTTCTTACGGGGATTTGGGAATTTGGAAAGATGATCATATCAACGCTTACCAGAAATTAACTTCCGAAATCAAATCTTATAATTGTGTGCCAGGAATTCAATTGGCTCATGCTGGTAGAAAAGCAAGTACAGAAAAACCTTGGATTGGAAATAGACAAATAAAATCTGATGAGAAAAATGGCTGGAAAACTGTTTCAAGTTCTTCTTTGCCATTTAATGATACCGATGAATTACCACATCAACTTTCTATTGATGAAATAAAGTCAGTTATCATCGATTGGGGTAAAGCTACTGATCGTGCGATAAAAGCAGGTTTTGAAATTTTAGAAATTCATGGTGCGCATGGTTATTTGGTTCACCAGTTTTTGTCACCTTTAATTAATAATCGAACAGACGAATATGGAGGTAGTTTCGAGAATAGAATTCGTTTTGTTTTAGAAATCGTTGCTGAAATGAAGAAATACATCACTATGCAATCGCTTTGGATTCGTTTGTCAGCATCAGATTGGGCAGAAAATGGTTGGAATTTGAACGAGACAGTTGAATTATGTAAAATTTTAAAACAAGATGGAGTAGAAGTGATCGATATTTCGTCTGGAGGCGGAGTGAGTCATCAAAAAATTGAAGTTAAGAAAAATTATCAAGTTCCGTTTGCAAACGAAGTAAAAAATAAGGTTGATATTATTACTGGAGCAGTTGGGTTAATTTTTGAACCAAAACAAGCAGAAGAAATTCTTCAAAATAATGAAGCTGATTTAATTTTTTTAGGAAGAGAATTGTTAAGAGACCCTTACTTTGTTTTACGTGCTGCTAAAGAATTAGGAGAGGATATTGAATGGTTGCCACAATATGAAAGAGCAAAAAATAATCATTACGCTTAAACTATGTTAACATTAAAAAAAATACATCATATCGCCATCATTTGTTCCGATTATCAAAAGTCGAAATATTTTTATACTGATATTTTAGGCTTCAGAATTCTGCAAGAAGTTTACAGAAAAGAACGAGATTCTTATAAATTAGATTTAGCTTTGCAAAATAATTACTGCATCGAACTATTTTCGTTTCCAAATCCTCCAAAACGTGTTTCTCGACCAGAAGCTTCTGGATTGAGGCATATTGCTTTTGCTGTAGAGAATATAGAAAATGAAGTAGAAAAATTAAAGCAGTTAAACATATCGGTCGAAGAAATTCGTGTGGATGAATATACGCAAAAGAAGTTTACTTTTTTTGAAGATCCAGACGGTTTACCGATCGAATTATACGAAGAATAAAAGAATAAATGGTACAGAAGAGTTTACTTGCCTTAGCAATGGGAGGTTTAGCCATCGGAATGACGGAATTTTCGATGATGGGAGTTTTAGAAGATTTTGCAAAAGATTTAAATATATCAATTCCAAAAGCGGGGAATTTTATATCAATGTATGCTATGGGCGTAATGGTTGGAGCTCCAACATTGATTATGGCTACAAGTAAATATTCGCCTAAAAAAGTATTGATTTTTTTCATGTTACTGTTTACCATTTTTAATTCACTTTTTGTAATTGCACCAAGCTATTCAACTTTGTTAATAGCTCGTTTTATGTCTGGTTTACCTCACGGAGCATTCTTTGGAGTTGGTTCTGTTGTCGCAGCGCAATTAGCAACAAAAGGAAAAGAAGCGCAAGCAATTTCTATTATGTTCGCAGGGTTAACCTTTGCTAATTTAGTTGGTGTTCCATTGGGAACAAAACTAGGGCAATTATTTTCTTGGCGATTAACTTTCGGAATTGTTGCAAGTTTAGGCTTAGTAACTATGTTGGCTATTTCGCTATGGGTACCAAATATTAAAAACACAAACAAAGGAAGTTTAGTTGAGCAATTAAGTTTTTTCAAAAAATGGGAAGCTTGGGTATTAATTGTGATGATTTCTATCGGAACTTCTGGTTTATTCGCATGGATAAGTTACATTTCTCCTCTAATGACAAATGTGGCAGATTTACCAAAAGCGAAAGTGCCAATTATTATGACTCTGATTGGTCTTGGAATGTTTGTTGGGAATTTTATTGGAGGAAAAATGGCAGATACAATGTCACCAAATAAAGCGGCAATTATTTCCTTTGCGTCTATGGCAGTTTGTTTGGTAGTTGTTTACTTTACTTCTCATATTCAAGCAATGGCTTATATTATGTCGTTTGTAACAGGTTTAATAGCATTTACAATCGGTTCGCCAATTCAAATGATGTTAATTAATAACGGAAAAGGCTCAGAAACTTTAGCTGCTGCCGCTGGACAAGCAAGCTTTAATATCGGAAATGCATTAGGAGCATTTTTAGGGGGTATTCCTATTGCAATGGGATTAGGTTTTAATTCGCAATTGTGGGTTGGATTTATTATGGCATCTGTCGGATCGATTATTGCTGCAATATTTTTGCAATTAAAAACGAAAAGAGTATAAAAATATTAATTCAATTATAATCAAAGGATGTTCGTATAGAGCATCCTTTTTTATTTTATATTTGTACAAACACGTTTTAATGGATAATTATAAAGCACTAATTATAGATGATGAACATTTTGCCCAACAAGGGTTAATGAAAATTATTCAACATGCTTTACCAAATTTTTTTAAATCGATTGATACAGCAAGTTCTGTAAAAGAGGGTGTGGAAATGATTAAGCAAAATCAACCAGATATTGTTTTTTTAGACATACAAATGCCAGATGAATTTGGTTTTAAATTATTTGATTATTTTGATGACATTTCTTTTGATGTTATTTTTACAACAGCTCATTCTGATTATATTTTACAAGCCATTAATCAATGGGGGTGTTTAGGATATTTGATGAAACCAATCGCGATTTCTGATTTAAAAGTCTTATTAAATAGATTTGTAGAACGTCAAAATCTAATAAATCAAACAAAAGAGACAACTACAATCAAAGATGATTTTGACGAAGAAGTTGAAACAGATAATCTAAAAGATACGTTTAAAAACGAGCACGGCATCATTTTTATTCCATCTATAACAGAAGTTTTGGTGCTCAAAATTGACGAAATTATCTATTGTAAAGCAGATGATAGTTATTGTACAATTTATACCAAAGATGATGCGTATATGGTGACTAAAACATTGAAAGAGGTGGAAAATTTGATTGATCAAACCAATTTTTTTCGTGTCAATCGTTCATATTTGGTCAATATAAATTTTGCAAAGAAATTTGATAAACGCAATAATGTGTTGATTCTTAATTGCGAGCCAAAAGATGGTGAATCAAATCTTCCTGTAACTTCATTAGGCTACAAAATTCTTTCGAATGTTGTTTCGTAACTTCATTTTCATTGCTTTTATATTTTGTTCAAATTGGCTCAATGCGCAATATGTTCTGACAAAACAATATACGTACGAAAATGGTTTGCCTGCGAATGAAATTCTGAGTATTTATAAAGATTCGCGAAATATTGTTTGGGTAGGAACGCGGTTTGGCGTTTTTGTTAAAGACATGGATAACTTCAAAATAATGAAACGTTTTGAACAAATTCAGTTTAATAATATTTGGAAAATAATAGAGGATAACGAACATAATATTTGGTTTGGAAGTTATGGTCAAGGAATTGTGAAATTTACAGGGAAAGAATTTGAACAAATAAATACATCTAAAGGTTTAGTTTCAGATAGAGTACGTAATCTATTTTATTTGAATGATTTAATATATGTAGCTACACAAGGAGGAGTTTCGATAATTGATACAAAATCTAATAAAATTTACAATCCTGCTTTCGAGAAAAACAACAATATTGTTTTTGAAGCTGTTTCTTTTTTTGAATATCAAAATAAAGTTTATGTCACAACGATAGATCATGGCGTATATGAAGTGAATCGTTCAAAATTGAAATTAGTCAATTCGTATAGTCGAATAAATTATAGTTTTGTCTATGAAAATGACTTGTATTTATCTTCGAATAAAGGTCTTAAAGTTATTCCAGTTAAAGATTTTTTGAATCATAAATCGAATTATAAAACGTATGATTTACCTGTTTTCAGACATCACAATAAATCAGAAATCCGAAAATCTCTTTTATTAACAGCTTATGATATTGGCGCTGGAAATGGAATGGTTGCTGAACTGAAAAATAATCAGATTATCGATCAAACAGAGAATTTTAAAATAACATCAGATTATCCATATCGTATTTTTAGCAGCAAAACAGATGATTTGATTTATGTTGGTAGCGCTGATAAAGGACTTTTTGAAGTTCATTTTAATCATTTTTTAGACTATTCTACGATTGACAACAAACGAGTAATTGAGATTCTAAAAATCAATGATACGCAATATTTTCTTACGCCAGAAGGTCTTTATTTTAAGCAAAATAGTGTATTCAACAAATTGATAAAACGAGAAGTTTTTTATAATTATATGCTTCAAAATAAAGCAAGATTTAAAGAATTTCTAAGTCAATCTAACAAAGATTTCTATGAAATTGATTTTGATTTAAAAGAAAAAAATCTTCGATTTTATAAAATTGTTATTCATAACAATTCATTTATAATTGCAACCAATTTGGGTCTTTTTGAATTAGATTTTAATGGAAAGTTTACCGATTATTTTCCTACAAGGACAAGTCAGTTTACTTTTTTTAATAATCAATTTATACAGACAAGTCCAATTGGTGGAATTCTTATTTTTGATGATTTAAAAACATTAAAATATCGTTCTTTTTCTCCTGCTCAGGGAAATGTTCCGAAAGATGTGGTAGCAATTTGTCACAATAAGAATGCAGTATTTTTTGGTTCTTCTATGGATGGTTTATTCAAATATGAAAACGGAAAATTTATTTCCTATTTACAAAATAATCAGTTTACAGAATCTAAACTAAAAATGATAAAATGTATTGGTCAGAATCTGTTAATGGTTGCAACAGAATTTGCTAAAGTGTACATTTTAGAAATAAAAGGTGATGAATTAATTAAGAAAAAAACAATTGATATTCGACAAATAGGAGGAGAAAATATTAGTTCAATTGATATTTTTGGAGAAAGTATTTTAATTGGTACAAACAGAAATTTACTGGTTTTTAATAAAAACAAAACCTATATGGTGAGTAACGAACAAGGGTTTGTAAACAAAGATATACATTCATCTATTTTTGATGGAAAAACGGTAACTCTTGGTGTAGAAAATGGATTTTATAAGTTGAATTTAGATAACTTACTTCATCAAAATATTCATCAAAAAAGAGTAATTATTACGAGTTTTAAAATTAATGATCAAGCTTTTGGAATAGATAAATTTTCGTGGTTCGATTTAATTGATAAAAATTTGAAATTGAAGAATAATGAAAATAATATAACACTCAATTTCTCTATTGTTGATGCTAATTTTGCTCAGAATTTTAAATATCGTTATCGAATAAATCCAGATGAAAGTTGGAACGAATACTTTGGAGATGAAACGATTCATTTACGAAATTTACAACACGGGAAATATAAAATTCAGCTCGAAATTACAGATACAAATAATGGAACAAAGCAAATTATTGATCTTGTCTCACTTAATGTTGATGAACCATTTTATCTTAATATATATTTTATCTTATCGTCAATAATACTATTAGGTTTAATAATTTATAGATATAACACGAACAAAATCAAAACATTAAACACGTTTAATCAATTAAAAATAAATCAATTAAAAGAAACTAATAGACAAGAAAATCAACGATTATTGTTAGAGCGTCAATTAACAGAAACAAAATTGACAGCCTTACAATCGCAAATGAATCCTCACTTTATTTTTAATGTTTTAAATTCAATTCAGTTTTATATTTTGGACAATGATATTGATAATGCTCTGAATTCACTTGGGCGTTTTTCACATTTGATTCGCCAAATGTTGAATCTTTCAACAAAAGATGAAATTAGCTTGAATGATGAAATTGATTTTTTGAAATTGTATGTAGAAGTTGAGAATTTTAGATGGAAGAATAAAATTACTTTTGAAGTAGATGTAGATTCAAAAGTTGATATTCATCGTATAAAAATTCCGCCAATGTTGATTCAACCAATTATAGAAAATGCTTTTGTTCATGCATTTGATCAAAATCATTTAGAACCAATTATTAAACTAAAACTCGTTTTGAAGGATAATTTCTTAGAAATTATTGTAGAAGATAATGGTAAAGGAATTGCAAGTAAAGAAAAAGGAAATAAAGTTTATGAGTCAAAAGCATTGAAGATTATCAATGAACGCTTACAGCTTTTAAATCATAATTCTGGAGATAATATTTTTATAAATTTACATGAAGGTGGTGCAACTGTAAGGTTGATTTTACAAAACGTTTAAAATTTTCACCTGATTATTTTAATGTTTCACCTTGCTAAAACAACAATTTACTAAGTTGAAAGCCTATTTCTATGATAGGAATTATTCACTATCTATATTTGTATATCGATTTCAAACTAAGTATTAAACTTAGATACTTCGTTTTCTAAACCTATGAAGACACCATAAGTATCTTAAAAGTTACATTTTTCGACGTGTGAGTCAAAAAATTTTACAACAAAGAAGCTACTGAAAAGTAGCTTTTTTTTTTATCTTTATACCCATGGAAAATGTACAATTAGGAAATACAGATTTAGAGATAAAACCAATTTTTTTCGGAGGAAATGTTTTTGGTTGGACATTGAATGAAGAAGAATCTTTCCGTATTTTAGATGCTTTCGTAGATCGAGGATTTAATGCGATAGATACAGCAAACAATTATTCTTATTGGGTTTCTGGAAATGTAGGAACAGAGTCTGAAAAGATTATTGGAAAGTGGATGAAACTAAGAGGAGTTAGAGATCAAATTGTTTTGGCTACTAAAGTTGGTGGTCGAAATATGATTCAAGATAAGCCAAATACTACAAAGGCTCACATTCTAAAAGAAGTGGAAGAGTCACTTATCCGTTTACAAACAGATTATATCGATTTATATCAAACGCATTATGATGATGTAAATACACCTGTTGAAGAAACTTTATCAGCGTATAATCAGTTGGTAAAAGAAGGTAAAATTCGATTTATTGGTGCATCTAACTTTTCTTCAGAACGATTAATCGAATCTCTTGATAAATCTGAACTTTATAATTTACCTCGCTATAAAACCTTGCAACCTGAATATAATCTGTTTGATCGTCAACATTTCGAAGAGTTTTTACAACCTGTTGCAGAAAGATATAATTTAGCTGTTATACCATATTATAGTTTAGCAAGTGGCTTTTTGACGGGGAAATATAGAAATGAAGAAGATTTACAGAAAAGTAAAAGAGGAGAAGGAATAAAGAAATATTTAACTGAAAGAGGTTTCCGAATTTTAGATGCTTTAGAAACAATTTCTACACGTTATAATATTTCATATTCTGCTGTATCATTAGCTTGGTTATTAGAACAAAAAACAATACTTGCACCAATTGCAAGTGCAACAAAAGAGCAACATCTTGATTCATTTGTAGAAGCAGTTAATGTGAAACTGTCACATGATGACGTAAAACTTTTAACCGAAGCAAGCGACTATTAAATCATGGAAAATATAGTTTTAAAGCCTAAACTTACCCCAATTGTTTTATGGATTATGATAATTGGTAGTGGTTTGGTAGTGGCTAATAATTACTACAATCAACCTCTATTATCATTAATTGCGAAAGATTTTAAGGTATCCGAAAGTCAAGTTTCTAATATTGCAATGTTAACGCAAATTGGATATGCTTTTGGATTATTGTTTATAATTCCTTTAGGAGATTTACTTCGTCGTAAACGAATGATTTTGATTGATTTCATTTTCATAACCGCATCACTTTTGGGGATGTATTTTGCGCCTTCAGTAACTTGGCTTTTTCCTTTAAGTTTTTTAATTGGATTTACATCGGTTATCCCACAAGTCTTTGTTCCAATGGCGGCTGAATTAGCAGAACCTCAAAATAAAGCGCAAGCTGTAGGAATGGTGATGAGCGGTTTATTGGTTGGAATTTTACTTTCAAGGGTTTTCAGTGGTTTTGTTGGTGAATATTTAGGTTGGAGAGAAGTTTATTTAATCGGAGCTGTTTTAATGGTAACCTTATGGATTTTCATTTATATATTTTTACCAGAAATTCAACCAAATTTTAAAGGAACTTATGGTAGTTTAATGAAATCAATTATCGATTTAGTGAAAACTGAACCAGAACTACGATTAGCTTCTTTTCGTGGAGCAACAGGTTTTGCAGCATTTAGTGCTTTTTGGACAACGTTAGTTTTTCATCTTGAAGAAGCCCCTTTTTTTGTTGGAAGTGATGTTGCAGGAGCTTTTGGTTTAATAGGAGCAGTAGGTGCATTAGCAGCGGCATTGTTAGGTAAAGTATCAAAATATTTATCAATTTCTAGAATTATTTTTTATTCAATTATTACCATGTTAATTGCATGGGGATTTTTCTATCAATTTGGATTTACATATTGGGGACTGATTGTAGGGGTGATATTAATTGATTTAGGTTTACAAGCGATGCACGTTTCAAACCAAACCATTATTTTTGGATTGAATGTAAAAGCAGGAAACAGAATCAATACAGTTTATATGACAAGTTATTTTATAGGTGGTTCTTTGGGAACATTTATTGCAGCAAATGCTTGGGATAAATTTCAATGGAATGGAGTTGTCACGGTTGGAGTTATTTTTACCTTGGTTTGTTTAGCTTCCCATTTATTGTTTACTAAAAAAGTTCTTAAATAATGAGAGATTTTTCTTCAGAAATAAGTTATAAGACTGCAAGAAGTAGTGGAGCAGGAGGTCAAAATGTAAACAAAGTTGAAACAATGGTTTTAGCAAAATGGAACGTTTTTGACTCTCAATTTTTTTCTGAAGAAGAAAAATATTTAATAGCCGAAAAACTTAAAAACAAAATAAATATTGAAGGTTATTTACAAGTTAGTTCACAAGAATCTCGTTCACAATTGGATAACAGAGAAAATGCGACGAAGAAAATGATGGAATTGGTAGAGAAAGCTTTAATCATTCCGAAGTTTAGAAAAAAGACCAAACCAACGAAAGCTTCTCAGCAAAAAAGATTGAATCAAAAGAAACAACTAGCCGAAAAAAAAGACAATCGCAGGTTTAAATTTTAGAACAATTTATACACGATCTATTAAAAATATCAAAAGTCCGCATTGTATAGCTACAATCATTATTATTTTGAAAATAAATGATTTTTTCTTGGTTTTATGACGATAAATTTGCATTGACATTAAAGAACCAACAGTACCACCAATTAAAGTAACAAAACATAGTGTAAGTTCAGAAATTCGTCTTTTTCCGAGAATAGAATTTCGCTTATCAATTTTAAATAAAACAAAAGCTAACGTATTAATTAGTAGTAGAGTAAAGATTAAAGGTGTATCCATATTATAGTGTGTTATTAGTTTTCTAAATTACTTAATAATAGCTAAACATAAAAATTTTCGAGAGAATACTTTGTTGTTTATCTTTGTCATACAAAATCACAAGTGAAAATCTTCCAAATAAATGTAAAATATTAATTATAAAATAATTATGCAAGATTTAAAAGGTAAAAAAGCGTTGGTTACTGGTGGTAGCCGAGGTTTAGGAAAAGCTGTTGCTTTAGCATTAGCGAAAGAAGGAGTAGATGTAGCGATTACTGGTAGAAATAAACAAACGTTAGAAGAAACGGTAGCTGAAATTAAAAGTTTTGGAGTAAAAGCTGATTATTCTATTTTTAACGTTGCTGAAAAAGTTGAAGTTAAAATGCAGTTAGAAAAATTAATTGAGTCTTTTGGAGCATTCGACATTTTAATCAACAATGCTGGTATAGCAGCTTTTGGTAGTTTTTTAGAAATGCCAGAAAATGATTGGGAAGAAATTGTACGTACAAATTTATTTGGCCCGTATTATGTTTCTAAAGCTGTAATTCCATCAATGGTTGAATTAGGAAGTGGAGATATAATTAATGTTTCATCAACTGCTGGATTGAAAGGAAATGCGGTAACTTCTGCATATTCAGCATCAAAAGCGGGATTAATAGGTTTATCAGAATCATTGATGTTCGAATTAAGAAAGAAAAATATTCGTGTAACAACTTTAACTCCAAGCACAATTGCTTCTGAAATGTCAAAAGATGTTCTGAAAATTACTGATGGTAATCCAGAAAAAGTACTACAACCAGAAGATTTTGCTCAATTAATTGTAGACTTATTAAAATTAGATAAACGAGCAATGTTAGCTTCTGCTTCGTTGTGGTCAACAAATCCATAAAAATTTATTTAGTTAAAATACTCAAAATCCAACTTCTTATAGAAGTTGGATTTTTTTGTAAAATAATTTTGCAGAATCAATTTTTGTATTAACTTTGAATTACAAAGTACTTTTATTATGAGTCAAGAAAATCCAATTGAAAGTTTAAACGAAATTAAATCGATGATGCAACGTTCCTCTAAATTTACAAGCATTAGTGGATGGAGTGGTGTTTGGGTTGGAGTAGTGGGAATGATTTCTGCTGCGATTGCTTATTTTATTATTCTAAAAGATGCTTTACAAATTAATTATAGAGGAGTTTCTAGAGATATTATAACGGATAATCTTGATTTGAAATTGTTTGTTTTAGGAGTGATAACATTATTTACTGCTTGTGTAGGTGGATTTTATTTTATGACAAGAAAGTCTGCCAAAGATGGTGTAAAGTTTATTAATCCTGTTACAAAACGTATTTTAACTAAATTTCTATTTGTTTTGATTATTGGAGGAATTGTGAGTCTTATCTTTATTAATAATTTTAGTTTTGCTTATGTAGCTCCAGCAACACTCTTGTTTTATGGTTTGGCGCTTTATACAGTAGAACGTGATACAATTGTAGAGATAAAATATTTAGCGTTGTGTGAAATTATTTTAGGTTTATTAGCTTTCTATTTTATTTTCAATGGGTTATTGTTTTGGTTTATAGGATTTGGACTTTTACATGTTATTTTTGGGATTTGGATGGTGCGTAAATATGATTACAAAGCTTAAATTTGCAACATGGATTTTAATCTTAATAAATTAAACAAAGTCTTTGATAATCGTATTCGTGTAGGAATTATGAGTGCTTTGGTGATGAATGAAGAAATCTCTTTTAAGGACTTGAAAGATTTTTTAGACTTGACTGATGGTAACTTGGCTTCGCATTTAAAGAACTTAGAAGAAAACGATTATATTACTGTACACAAAGGGTTTATAGGAAGAAAAACAAATACAACGTATTCGATAACAGTACTTGGAAAACAAGCTTTTCAGGAGCATTTAAATTACCTTGAAAAATTAATAAAGAATATTAAATAAATTTTTTTTGCATTTATACTTTGAAAAACAAAGTACTTTTAAAATAAAATATTAAAAATTAAACAAATGGAAAACAACAATTTAGAAAATGAATACCAAACTGAAAATCAATCAGTTTATTCACAAAACAAAACAATGATCAAAGGGTTTTTAGTATGTCTTTTGGTTTTAGGACTTTTAATTCCAGTTCCTTTTATTTTAAATTTAATCGAAGAAAGACAAGGAAATAAAGAACAAGTTATTTCCGAAATTTCGGATAAATGGAGTGGAAAACAAACAGTTTATGGTCCATTTATCGAAATAGTTTATTTCGAAAATGTAAAAGATGGAGAAGGAAAAACGCTAAAGCAACAAGTAATAAAATATATTTCAGCAAATGATTTGGTAATTAATGGACAAATTGATACGCAATTAAAAAGTAGAAGTATTTATGATGCGGTTGTTTACAATTCGAAATTAAATATCAATTCGAAGTTTATGTCGTATTCACAAATGCTTACTGAGATAGGTATAAATGCTGAAGAAGTTGTTTCAACGAAGATTATTTTTGGAATTTCTGACTCAAAAGGATACGAGAATAAAGTAGTTGTTCAATCAAATAATAAGAGTTATCCACTTACAATAGATAATACAACAGCTGTAATTGATGTTTCTCCAGAACCAAAATCAACAGAAGAATACGCGGGAGAACCTAAGAAAACAGTCAAATCAATGCCAATACAAATGATGGCGCAGAAAATAGATCCATCTACATTTGACTTTAATCAAGTTTCAATTCATTTGTTGATGAAAGGTTCTCAAATGATGAATTTCATTCCATCTGCTATTAATACAAAAGTTGATTTAACTACGAATTGGAATGACTTGAAATATGATGGTAATTTTTTACCTAATACAGATCCAGAAACAAAAGCAGGAAAAACTAATGTGAAATGGTCTATTTATCAACAAAATCCGTTGCAAGGCCAAATTTGGCAAGACGCTTCTAATTTTTCTGATTATAGTTTCGGAGTTAATTTTTTACAAATGAATGATCATTATGACAAAACATATCGCTCGACAAAATATGCAATACTGTTTATTGGATTAACTTTTGTAGCGTTTTTCTTTATAGAAAGTCGAAACAAATTCAACATTCATTTAGTGCAATATGCGTTAGTTGGTTTTGCAATTTCAGTAAATTTTGTTTTACTGTTATCATTATCCGAATATTTAGGTTTCGATGTTGCCTACTTTATTTCATCAGCTGCAACGATTTTATTAATCAGTTTTTTCGTCAATTCTTTCTTAAAATCGTTTGGTTTAACCTTTAAAATTACAATGATGTTAACATTGTTATACGTGTTTATTTACAGTGTTTTACAATTAAAAGAACATGCGCTTTTAGTAGGAAGTATAGGATTATTTATCATTGTTGCTATTTTAATGTACTATTCTAAAAGTATCGAATGGAACAAAATAAAATAATATTTGCACACTTATTTTTGGGAATTTTTGTCATCAGTATCATGCTGATGGCAATTTCCTTTACAGAAATTCTTTCTGATACAAATCAATTAATTCTTTCGATAAGTATTTATTTAATGATTTTATCAATCAGTCTTTTAGGTTTGTTTACTTGGCTGAAAATTTATCAATTCAAAGATATTTTTACAAAGGTAGGCTTACAAAATACAGAACAACTCTTTGGTTGTACGAATTTCCTTTGGACTATGTTGTTATTTACGATCAATTTAGATAATTATATCATGAATGATTTTAGAGTATTTGAGTTTTCAGAATTTGTGAAGATGATTGTTTTTATAGGAATTTTGTGTGTTAACATTGTTGTCACTTTAATTTGTTTTAACATTGATTATTCTGTACCAATCGTTTATTTTAAAATAGATTTTAGTTTTTTTATTATTCTTTGGATAATCGTGATTACTTTTTTATTGATTATTTTTTCTATAATAATAGTTGGTTTAATTACAAATAAATTACCCTTAACTGCAATCATTTTTACTTTATTCAATTTGATTTTAATTAATGTACTTTCTGGTAAATTTAAATATACAACATGGTCGGTATTATATTAATAATAGTTTTATTTTTTTTATCATTATCTCCATTCCAATTGCAATTTGATGATATAGATGATTAAAACATTCGTAAATTATTGGATTTATATTTTGATAAATATAAAATTTATTATTCAAATCTGTCAAATTTATAAAAAGAGGTAGATAAAACCGAATAAATCTATTAAGTTTAGGCTCGTAAAATGCTATTATAGTAATTTGCGAGCCATTTTTTTACACACAAGAGGAAATATATATTTATGAAGAATAAAAAGTTAACCAATGTTTTAACGCTTGGTTTTGCGTTATTTGCAATGTTTTTTGGAGCTGGAAATTTATTGTTACCACCCCTAATTGGAGTAGAAGTAGGGTCTAATTACTTTGTCGCAATGATTGCTTTTGGTTTAACTGGAATTTTATTACCATTTACTGGAATTTTATCTGTTGTTTTTTCTGGAGATAATTTTAACGATTTAGGACACCGTGTCAACAAACATTTGGCGGCTATTTTAGGAACAATTATTATGATTTGTATTGGACCTCTAATTGCAATTCCTCGAACAGCAGCTACAACATTTGAAGTTGGAATAAAACCATTTTTTCCAGAATTAAATCCGCTTTGGGGTTCTTTATTTTTTTTCGCCATAACGTTAGGATTAGCTATCAGACCTTCTAAAGTTGTTGATGTTATTGGAAATTACCTTACACCTGTTTTATTAGTTCTTTTAGCGTTGTTGATAGTTGTAGGAATTATAAATCCAACAGCAGATTTCATGCCTTCTAAGTTGACAATGATGCAATCTTTTTCTAAAGGTTTTGTAGAAGGTTACCAAACATTAGACGTTTTAGCATCAGTTATTTTCGCTGGAATTATCATTGCTGCAGCACGTGATAAAGGCTATACAGATACAAAAAGTAAATCTCAAATTGTAATCATTTCGGGTTTATTATCTACAACTTGTTTATTATTCGTTTATGGTGGTTTAATCTATTTAGGAGCAACTTCTGGTGTTACAAATCCTGATATTTCGCGAGCTGAACTATTAATAGAAATTTCTCGTAATACATTAGGACATTACGGGTTAATTGCCATTGCATTGTGTATGGCTTTCGCTTGTCTAACAACATCTATTGCTTTAACATCAGCAGTAGGTTCTTTCTTTGAACGTTTAACAAACGGAAAATTAAGTTACACAGTTTTAGTTGTTTTGTGCACATTAATTTCTTTTGGATTATCGATAAAAGGCGTAGATGAAATTATCAATTTTGCATATCCTCCATTAGCCTTTGTTTATCCAATTACAATTACTTTGGTTATTTATATCGTATTGTTTGGCAAAGTTGTAAAGAGTAAAACCCCTTTCATTTTTGCGTTAATTGCTTCTACAATTATTGCAATTTTAGGTTTGTTGAAATTATTAGGATATTTTGATGAAGTTACAATTACAAGTTTGAATAAAATTCCATTTTTTGAATACGATTTAGGCTGGGTTGTACCATCAATCGTTGGATTTGTAATTGGATTATTGATTGATAAACTAAGAAAATAGATAAAAAGAAAATCCTCTGAAATTAATTTCAGAGGATTTTAACCAATCAAAACTACTATAAAAACACTAAATGAATATTGATAATGTCTATCTTTTATTCTTTTACAAAGTTCTTAAAGTTTTGATTATAAATTTATTATTTGTTACAGATTTCTTTTATGTCTTAATAAAATTAATTTATATATATTTATTAATCATAGATACAGAGAAATTTGATATTAAGTTTTAATATAAGTTTAAGAAAATTCGTAACTTAAAACAATCAAAAAAATTATTGAATTAAAATAAAATGATAGAGAATTGTTCACGTTGTAATGAAACAATAGAATGTAATGTAAATGATATTGAAAATTGCAATTGTTCTAAAATTGAATTGAAACCAGAAACAAAAGAATTTTTAAAAAAAACGCATTATAAATGTTTATGTAATAGTTGTCTGGAACAATTGAATTATTTTGAAACATTAGATAAAGAATATAAACATCCTACTACGCCAGCAGAATTTATTCCTCATATTCATTATTATATCGAAAATGGATTTTGGGTTTTTACAGAATTTTTTCATTATCAAAAAGGAAAATGTTGCCAAAATGGATGCCGACATTGTGCATATGGTTATAAGAAATAAAAAATGGTTCAATTTACATTGAACCATTAACCAACCTAAAAATACTATAAAAAAACTCTATTTTATTAAGGATATTCTTCTTCAATAATCAATCTTCATTATCCTTAACAACTATGAATAAATTATTTATAGTACAAAGGTAGGGCAATTTCTTAATTTGATAAATATTTCTTTGTTTATTTTTTTATGCTGAAATAGATTAGATTTATACTTTTGATAAAAAAAAGTTAAATATACCTATTTATGAGTATTTCGTAAAATATCAATAATATATTTACGAATGTTGTATTTTTAAGAAAAATATTTCATTATTTTTTGAGATAAGTCTTTTGCTTCATTTTCATAACCAGTTTTCTCTAAAGTTATTACATAATCTTCTAAAAAAGATTTAACTTCTTGGTGATTAGAATTTTCAAAATTTGCTAAATAATCTTCTAAACTCAAATTACCCAAAACAGTATCAAAATAATTTTTTGCTTCTTTATATTTTTCCAACTTAACCAATAATGGTGCAATACTATGACTGATATAAAATTCGTTTACAGCAGCTTGTTCAGCATTTTCTTCCGATTTAAAATGAGGAGAATTCAAATAGTTGATATAAGATTCTACAGCTTTTTCATAATCTTCTAAAACCTCATAACAACGCGCTTTAAAGAATTTAATTTCATAGAATTCTTCTTCATTTAGTTTGTTGAAAAAAGTAATACTTTCTTTTGGATTCGTATAAAACTTTCTATAACCAATAATAAAATCTTCAACAAAGTCTACATCAGTTTGTTCAATTCCGAAGTTTAATAAATTTTGAGATTGCTCTTCTGTTAATTGTCCAATAAAAGCTTCCCAATAATTAACCAAAGTATTGAAATCATATGCTAAATCTTCTACAAAAATCTGTGCAGCAATTCGTAAGAATTTGTCACCCAAAGAATCAATTATAGTATGGTCTTCATCAGAAAAATCAGTTGGATTATACAATAAGTTTTCAATAATTTCTGATGCTTTTTCTTCCGAATACTCAGCATTTAATTGTTTCAAAGCATTGGTTACATTAAATTCCATTTGAATATAAATTTTAAAGTTAAAATCAAGACAAAGATAACTGATTTGCTGCGAAAAAGACTTGATAATTTTAAAAGTTAATTCATTAATTCTAATGTGAATTTAATGTTTAGTTTTTTTACAAAAGTAGAATTTTAGCTATCTTGTGGTTGTTTAATTTATTAGTCTATTTAAAATAAACGTTTTATGTTACGAATCTATTCGATACTACTTGTTATATGTGGTATATCTCTTGCTAAAGCTCAAAATTTGAATGTTGGAGATCAATTTCCGATTGATAAAATTGAAAATTTAAAGCAAACTTCAAATCCGAAGATAATTGTATTTACACCAAGTCTATACAAAACAAATAATTATGCAAGTATGTTAACCACTTCTTTGTATTATTATTTTGTAAAAGGTTTGGCTTTTAACTCGACTAATCCACCAAATATTGATGTCGTTTATATTGTTAATGAAGAGGATAAATGGAGCAAGGATATACAACAATCGTTTGCTTTTAATACTTCCTCTAATCAAAACAAATTAGAAGGCGCGAAGGTGATTTATGATGAAAGTGGAAAAGTATATCATGCTGTTGGATTGAAACCATTCAAACAAAATACAATTTCGAGTATTATTCCAACATCAACTAAGAATGTATTCGTAGAAAGTTCTGTTTTGTTTTTAATCGATCAAAATAATAAAATTTTGATGAGAGATAACGATTATCGTGCACAAGGAGAACATTTAAAACCTTTGGAAAGATTAGTTAAAAGATTTACTCAAACGGACAATATCAAGATTGATCTTACTCAAAATAAACTATTGAAAGTTGGTGATAAAGCACCAGATTTTATTCTGAAAGGACCAAATTATAAAACCAATTCTACCGAAAAATTATTAGACGATAAATCTAATTTCAAGGTTTTGACGTTTTATCCAGCGGCTTTTAGCGGACAAATATTACCAGATTTCACATCGATTGACACAAAAGCTTCGATGACTTGTGCAGCTCAAATTCAATTAATTGATCACAATCCTTTATTAGAAAATGTAAAAAGTTATGCAATTTCTAGTTCTACAAATCCTTTGTTAGAATTATGGAAAGATGCATTACGAACAACAAAGATTACTTATTTGAATGATGAAAATTACGCTATTTCGTTAGCATACAATTTGTACAATCGCTTAGGTTACAATAATAGAGCAACTTATGTAATTGATAAAAATGGAATTATTGTCTATGCTAATCCAGATCTTACTTTTGAAGATGAAGCTAAATTTCCAACTATTTTAGAGAAATTGATTTTGAGTAGTAAAAATTAATCAAACTGAGTGATATCCTCAAATTTAGCCTGAATTAAATTTCCTAAATCTTCAGCATTTAGAATAATTTGTAAACCTCTTTTTCCAGCACTTATACAGATCTGCTCTTGCAAAAGAGCAAGTTCTTCTATATAAGTAGGAAATTGTTTTTTCATACCAATTGGTGAGCAACCACCTCGTATATACCCAGTAACATTCAATAAATCTTTCAAAGGAAGCATTTCACAAGTTTTATTTCCCGAAACTTTTGCAAACTTCTTCATATCGAGATGTGTATTCGCAGGAATAATTGCAACGATAAATGGTTCAACATTTCCTTTTAAAACCAATGTTTTGTAAATTCCTTCTGGATTTACACCCAAAGAATTTGCAACATGTAAGGCATCAACATGTTCTTCATCAACTTCATACTCCCTTAATTCATACGAAATTAAATGTTTATCCAAAATTCGTACTGCGTTTGTTTTTGCAGTTTTACTGCTCATTTGATTTAAATTTTAAGCAAAGTTAAGTTGAAAATATTTTTTAAATTATCTTTTTTGCAAACGATGCTATGATAATAATTTGGAAAGAAAATCCTTTAACTAAAAAACAATTCTTAACTTTGCACTATAGATGAAGTTTTTACAAAATATATTACGTTTACCTTTTTTCAGCACTTATTATCGTACAATATTTGCTCGGGTAGACTATGTGTATACTTCGTATTAAATTTGTACGTCAAAAAATAATCATAATCTACAAGCCCGAGCAGTTTTGCTCGGGCTTTTTTTATTTTTAAAAAAATGGAAAATCAAGAAAAATTAAAAGAAAATGTAGCTATTTTTTTACCAGAAAATGGTTTAGAAGAAAAATTGCAATTAGCTGATAAAGAAAAACGTCCGCTTCGAATAAAATTAGGATTTGATCCTACAGCACCAGATTTACATTTGGGACATGCGGTAGTGTTAAAAAAATTGAAAGAATTTCAAGATTTAGGACATCAAATTGTGATTTTAGTCGGGAGTTTTACTGCTCAAATTGGAGATCCAACAGGGAAAAATAAAAGTCGACAACCATTGAATGCTGAACAAGTTCAGAAAAATGCCGAAACCTATATCAATCAATTATCTAAAATTATTGATGTAGATAAAGCGGAAATAGTTTTTAATTCAGATTGGTTAGATAAATTGCCATTTTCTGATGTTATTCAATTATTGTCAAAAGTTACTGTTGCACAATTAATGCATCGAAATGATTTTAACAAGCGTTTTACAGAAAATACACCAATTGCAATGCACGAGTTAGTTTATCCAATTTTACAAGCCTATGATTCTGTACAAATTAATGCTGATATTGAAATGGGAGGAACAGACCAATTGTTTAATTGTACAATGGGGCGACAATTACAAGAAACAAATGGTGATGCAGCTCAAATTGTGATGTGTATGCCGCTTTTGAGAGGAACTGATGGAAAAGAAAAAATGAGTAAATCGTTGAACAATATTATTGGATTGACAGATGAGCCCAATGAAATGTTTGGAAAAACGATGTCGATTCCTGATAATTTATTGGAAGAATATATTGCTTTGGCAACTGATTTTTTAATTAAAGATAAAGTAAATTTAATTGAACGTTTAAAAACGGATAATCCAATGTTAATTAAGAAAATAGTTGCAAAAAATATTATTACACAATATCATTCAGAAAAAGAAGCAGAAGAAGCAGAAGATTTTTTTAATAATCAATTTCAGAAAAGAAATGATGAAAATAGAATTTTTGAATCGATTGAAATAAACTCTTTTAATATTGAAAATGAAACAATAACATTATTAGAAGTATGTCATCGTTTGAAAAATGATATATCAAAAACTGCTGTAAGGCGTTTAATAGAAAGTGGAGCTGTTCATGTAAATGGAGAAAAGAATATTGATCCTTTAGCTGAGGTTTTATTAATTAAAGAAACTAAAATAAAAATTGGAAAACGAGATTTTTTTGAGTTGAAGTAATTTCAATATTTTTTAAAAAAGCCTCTAAAATAGAGGCTTTTTAAATTATAATTCTTTTTTCATTTCATATTGTTTGTCATACAATTCTAATCCCAATGATTGAATAAAATCATTTGTAGAAATTTCTCGATCGTCAACATTAATCATTTTGATTTCTTTATTTTTCAAATCACTGAATAAAATAGAAGCCAAATAGCGGTTTCTATAATCATGATGAACACCAAATTGATAAATACGTGTATTGTTTTTATTAATGATTTTGTAAGCGACTAAAATTCCATCTTCATAAATTCCATTAATTTGACAATCGTTGATAATATTTTTCACACTTTGAATATCATTTTTCCAAGTAGGTTTTATATCCCAAAAATTTTCGCCAGTAATCAAATCCAAATCGTTAAATTCGACAATTTCATGAAGTGGATTTACAACTAGAATAGGAACTCCTTTATAGCTATTTAGCATTCTTGTTTTTTCAAAACCACATGCTTCATATGCATTGATAGCAAAATCATTTTTAGTATTAACCTCTAAAAATATATTTTTCACCTGATTTTCTTTTAATTTTGGAAAACTAAAATCTAACATTTGTTGGGTGATTTTTTTTCCACGATGCTCTGGACAAACTCCAGTTCCGCCAATATAAGCAGTTTTTACATCGTTATAATTTCTTATTCCATAAAGTAAAAAACCAATCAATTTTCCATCAATACTTGCACCTACAGAATAATCAAGATTGATGTCTTCCATTTTCAATTTACCTTGAAATTGCTCACTCGAAAGTTGAATAGAAACGTAGTAATTTTGATAAGAAAGATTATACAAAGCCGATAATTCTTCCAAATCTACATTAGATAATGAATGTATTTTAATGTTTGTTTGCATAGTTATAATTTGCAAAGCAAAAATAGCCCCAACATTTAATTTTTTTCTAAAAAAAATCTTAAAAAATTAACTTGTATTAAATATTATTTCAAGTTATGATTCCGAATTTAATAAAGAATAGCTTCATTTAATAATACTGACTGAATAATTATACATAAATTTTATGTATATAATAGAAGTGAGGAAATATTATTAGCAAATAAACTTTTTTTAATGATTTAACATAAGCTTATTATTGAGAATACTGAATAAAATTCTGTATTCAATAAATTTGCATACATTTTTAAAATTAAAACTACGAGAGAAGATAAATTTCTCCTCATTTGTTGAAATCCCTATTCTTCTCTCGATTTTTTTTTAAAAATTGAAAAAAAGAATATACCTTATAAGTGTATTTCATACACTATCATTAATATTGGATTCATAATTATAGTTTCTGATTCTATTTCCAAAATAATTATTTCGTAAAAAAACCATTCAATTTTAAATAATTTGATAAAGTTGAGATATTTTATTCATAAATGAATAACGAACATTTGTTAGTTTTTATCTTTTGATTATTTTAGTCGTTCAAATTATCACAAAAAAATGAGTAAGAAATTAACAAAATTGGCTTGTCTAGCCTTGTTTTGCAGCTATACCTATGTCTCTGCTCAAGAGAATATAAAAGATAGTGTGGTTGTAGAAAAAATAGAATTTAAGCAACCAAAAGAGAATAAAGAGAAGGTTGATGTGCAGTTTTATGGATTTATTAGAAATGATATTTTTATGGATACACGTCAAATGATTGGAGCAGGAGAGGTTTTGGTTCCGCTTTATCCAAAAGATAGATTGTTGGATGTAAATGGAGCAGATATTAATGATGCTTCTAAATTTCATATGTTGTCAATAGTCTCGAGAGCTGGTATTAACTTAAAAGGATCAGAATTACTTGGTGCTAAAACTTCTGGAATTTTAGAAGGAGAATTTTTTGGAGCAACAGAAGGAGGGATTAACGAATTTCGTTTGCGACATGCTTATGTGATGTTAGATTGGGAAAAAACTCAATTGGGAATAGGACAATATTGGCATCCTTTTGTGGTTTTAGAAGCTTTACCAAATGTTGCTAATTATGGCACAGGTGCCCCTGTTTATGCGTTGAATAGAAATCCACAAGTTCGTTTAACTCATAAGTTAACAGATAAGCTAAAAGTAATTGCTGCTTTACATTCTCAACGAGATTTTACTCCGAATACAGAGCCATTTCGAAATAGTGGAATGCCAGCAGCCCATCTTCAGTTAAAATATAAATCACAAGTTTTTACTGCCGGTATTGCTGCTCAGTACGAAAACTTAAAACCAAAATTATCTTCAGGTAATCCACCAATAAAGTCGAATGAACGTGTAGAAAATGTTTCGTTTATGGCTTATTCAAAATTGAATACAAAACCATTACAAGTTACTGTTACAGGATATTTGATGCAAGATGCCTCTTCTTTTGTTCAACTTGGAGGAATTGTTGGATATCAAACAAGTCCTACAGCGGTAGAAACATATAAACCAATGAATACACATAGTATGTGGATTGATTTACAACAAAACTCTAAAGGTAAATTTTCGTTTGGTTTATTCGCTGGTTATGTCAGAAATAACGGTGTAAAAGATCCAGTAGAAGGAGCAATTGCATCAACATCTTATGGTGTAACGACAAATTGGGGCGCAATTTCGGCAACTCCAGGTACACGTACTGTAAATTATTTGTACAAAGTAGTTCCTCGTTTAGATCTTACCTTAAGCAAAGCCTTAAAATTTAGATTCGAATATGATCGTAGTACTGCGCAATGGGCAGATGCGACGATAAAAGGTACGGGAACCGAAAACAAATATTTAGCAAATAACAATAGATTTCAACTTACAACATTATTTAACTTCTAAAATCACACAAAAAACATGAGTACAAATACATTAGATACTTCGCAAACAGTTGCGAAGAAGGATAATATTTTCCAAATTATTTTAGCATCATCTGTCGGAACATTAATAGAATGGTATGATATGTTCTTGGCAATCATCTTAGCAAGTGTACTTTCTACACAGTTATTTCCTAATGACGGATCTTCCCATTTCTTAGAAACTTTAGCAGTTGTTGTTTCTTCATTTATGTTTCGTCCAATTGGCTCTCTAATTTTTGGAAGTATAGGTGATCGTATTGGTAGAAAATATTCGTTTTTAGTTTCATTAATTATGATGGGAGCAGCAACATTCTTGATTGGTTGTATTCCAACTTTTGATAGTGTAGGTTGGTTTGCTCCTGTTTTATTATTGTTTTGCCGCATTATGCAAGGACTTGCAATTAGTGGAGAATATGCAGGTGCGGTAATTTATGTAGCAGAACATGCGCCAGCAGAAAAGCGAGGATTTTATACAGGATTTATTCAAGCAACTGTTCCAATTGGATTATTATTATGTTTAACAGTTGTTTTCTTAACACAATCATTTTTATCAGAAGAAGCTTTTGCAAGTTTCGGATGGAGAATTCCATTTTTATTTAGTGGAATATTAGTGATTTTGAGTTACTTTATTCGTCAACGTTTACATGAAAGTCCAATTTTTGAGCAACTTAAAAAAGAAGGTAAAACCTCAAAAACTCCAATTAAAAACGCTTTTACAACTCCAGGAAATGTAAAATTGATGTTGAAAGCAATTTTTGGTGGAAATGCAGCACAAAGTACAATTATGCAAACAACATTATTTGTTACGCTATTCTTCTTACAACGCGCAGTTAATTTACCATACGAAACAGTTTTAATAGTGGTTTTATGTTCTACATTATTTAGTTCATTTTTCTATCAATGGTTTGGAGCATTAAGCGATAAAATCGGGCGTAAACCAGTTATGTTAGGAGGAATGATTTGTAGTTTTATCTTAATTCCATTATCATTTTTCTTGTACATGAAATTAGGAAATCCAGAAGGATTGAAAGAAGTTCATGATATTTCGAATTTAGCTGTGGTTGGAATTGTTGTGGTGAGCTTGATTACATCAATCGCTGGAGCAGCAACATATGGTCCGCTTGGAGCTTTTATGTTAGAAATTTTCCCAACAAAGATTCGATACACTAGTATGGGGTTTGCACAAAATATGGGAAATGGATTTATTGGAGGAGCGACAACTTTTGTAACAGAATTAATTAAAAGTACAATTATTGTTTCGGCAGCTATGTCGCCTTATATCGGATTAGCTTATCCATTGATATTAATCTTTATTGCGATTTTAGTGAATTACTTTACAATTCCAGAAACGTACAAAACAGATTTAACAGAAGATAATTAAATCAATATTAGATAAAATGTAAAAATCCTTCAAGTATTCTTGAAGGATTTTTTTTGAGGAATTAATAATATTTCAAGGCATAAAAAAAATCCACTCAAACGAGTGGATTTTTTATTGTATCAGAAATATTATTTTTTCTTTTTTGTATCAACTGCTCCTGATAATTCAGATCCAGCTTTAAATTTAGCTACTGTTTTAGCAGCAATTTTAATTTCTTTTTTAGTTTGTGGGTTGATACCTGTTCTTGCAGCTCTCTCAGAAGTTGAGAAAGTACCGAATCCTACTAAAGCAACTTTGTCTCCTTTTGCTAAAGCTTTAGTTACATTTTCTGTAAATGAGTTTAAGGCTTTTTTAGCAGCTTCTTTAGAAATTCCAGCGTCAGCTGCAATCGCATCGATAAGTTCTGATTTGTTCATAGTTGTAACTTTTTAAATTAATTTATACACAAATATACTCTTTCCCTTTATTTGTGCAAGTTTCAAGGCAAAAAAAATTAATGTTTTTTGCATTTTTTTACAAATCTGTGTCAAAAATCAGTAAATAAGGACTTATTTTACGAATAAGGTATCCTCGTTTTGATGTCCATTGATAAAATCTTTTGCAAGCATACGTCGTTTTCCTTCTGGCTGAAGTTCTAAAATTTCGTAAACTCCTTGAGGTAGTTTTACATATAAATTATTCTTCTGTAAAACCAATTCAAAATTATCAGCCTCTAAAGTTAAATCAGTTTTCAAACCACCATATATTTTTAATGATTTATAATTTTCGTCATTACCAAATGTTGTCCATGCACATGGATAAGGAGAAAGCCCTCTGATTTTATTGTGAATGTTTGTAATAGAATCGTTCCAATCAATTTTACAATCATCTTTGAAAATTTTTGGAGCATGTTTCAATTCTGTTGTTTCGTCTTGTGGATGCGGTTTTAATGAATCATTTTCTAAACCATTCAAAGTTTTCACAACTAATTTCGCACCGATATGCATCAATTCGTCATGAATTTTTCCTACATTGTCATTTTCTCCAATGGCAACTTTATCAGAAATTAAGATGTTTCCAGTATCAATCTTTTCATCAATTAAGAAAGTTGTCACACCTGTTTCTTGATCGCCATTCATCACAGCCCAATTGATAGGAGCTGCACCACGATATTGTGGAAGAAGTGAACCATGAAGGTTAAAAGTTCCTTTCGAAGGAATAGACCAAACTACTTGAGGAAGCATACGAAATGCAACTACAACAAAAACATCAGCATTCCAACTTTTCAAAGTTTCGATAAAAGCTTCGTCACGTAATTTTTCTGGTTGAGCTAAAGGTAAATTGTGTTCTATTGCATATTTTTTGACATCAGAAATGTTCATTTTTTGCCCTCTACCAGATGGTTTATCTGGAACAGTAACAACTCCAACTATTTCGTGATGACTATTTGTATTGATTTCATTCAAAGATGTCGCCGCAAATTCGGGCGTACCCATAAAGACTACTCGCATTTTTATTCTATTAGTTTATAAGAATCGAATCCAATTGGTTGAACTCGCATTTCGTCTATCAAATATTGTAATTCTTCGACGATTTTATCTTTTGGCGAATTTATGAATTTTGAAAGAATTTCGGCTTGTGTTTTCTCACCTTCTTTCAAATAGTTAATCAAATCAGTCAAATTAAAATCTATCGATTGTTTTTTTGATTGACAGATATCGCATTTACCACAATTTTCGTCTGTTTTTTGATTAAAATACCCAAACAATAAGCGTTCTCTACAAATTGTATGTTGTTCAGCGTAATAAGCCATTGCTTGCAAACGTTTCCAATTATTTACTTGAATTGATTCAAAATCTTTCCACAATTTATTTTTAAAAGCATTGGAATCCCTAGGAACAAGAAATCTAAAACGCGCTAAAAATCGATCCGAATAATCAATCGTTCCATTTTTAGCATAATCGTGTAAAGAATTTCTAATATCGCCAATACTCATATGTAAATCGAACGCCATTTTACTTTCAGAAATCTCTTTGTTGTAGGTGTAAATTCCGGGATAATGACGTTGTAAATAATCAAAAATTCGGTTTTCATTCAAATTAATCGAATGTGGTGAACTTAAAATTTGAAGTGTACTATTTTGAGTATAATTTTTTTGTTGTATGATTTCTTTTGTATTTAGAAATTCTAAAAACTGAAGAACCATTTTTAGATTTAAATTAAATTTTTCTGAAAATTTCGGAATATCTAATTGATAATTCATCTCTGTCAATTCTCCTTCAGCCAATTGTAATTGACTAAACAAACAATTAGAGATTTTAATAAAATCTTGTTGCGATGGTAAATTCGCTTTGAAAATATTTTCTGACTGAATTCGATCATCAGGATTATAAAGATAAATTCCGTAAGCTTCTTGTTCATCACGTCCCGCGCGACCAACTTCTTGATAATAAGCTTCGATTCCTTGCGGTAAATCGACATGGAAAACAGTGCGAACATTTGGTTTATCGATTCCCATTCCAAATGCATTTGTCGAAACCATGATACGCGAATTACTCAACGTCCAATCTCGTTGTTTTTGCTCTTTTTCGTCTTTGGTTAATTTAGCATGAAAATAATCTGCATCAAAACCATTTTGACTTAAAAAGTTTGCAATTTCGTATGTCAATTTTCTATTTCGAACAAAAATAATACTCGAACCAGGATATTTTTTCAAATAATAAATCAAATCCTTTTTCTTGTCAGAAGAAAGAAAAACATTGTAGGATAGATTTTCTCTTTTTAAAGAAGATTTAAAAATATTAGGATTTTTAAGCTCAAGTTTTTCAATTATTTCTTGTTGAATTTTTTCCGTTGCAGTAGCTGTCAATGCTAAAATAGGAACATTTGGAAGAATGGTTTTTAATCTCGAAATGCGATGATATGCAGGACGAAAATCATGTCCCCATTCCGAAACACAATGTGCTTCATCTACAGCAAGTAAACTAATATTGATTTGTTTTAATCGCTCAATAAAAAGTCTACTTTGTAAACGTTCTGGCGAAACATATAACAATTTTATTTTGTTGTTTTGACAATCGTCTAAAATCTTTCCAATTGTATTTTGATCGATTTCGTTGGTTATATAAGCTGTAGAAATTCCTTTGGATTGTAAATTTTGAACTTGATCTTTCATCAAAGCAATTAGCGGAGAAATAACCAATGTTAATCCATCAAGCATAATAGCAGGTACTTGATAGCAGATAGATTTTCCGCCTCCGGTCGGTAAAATTGCTACAGTATCTTTCCCTTCTAAAATACTCGAGATAATCTCTTCTTGAGGCTTTTTGAAAGAAGGATAGTTCCAATAATTGAAAAGAATTTCTTTTGGTGTCAAAAACAGATGATTTTATGTAAATTTAGTGAAATTAAAAGAATTAATGAAATCAATATTATATTTAGCTTTTCTGTTGTTTCCATATTTACTTTTTTCTCAGAAAAAAGATTCAATTTATAGTTTTATAGGAAAAGTGATTGAATCAAGAAAAGTTGATTATCATGAACATTACAATTTAAAGGATAAAATAACTAATTATTCATTGGAAATAGGTGAAATAAAAAATGATTATCAATTGATTCATAAAGCACCTATTTTAATGGATGAAATGTATGTAACAAAAGTAAAAGTTATAAAATGGTTGAATAATAATTTAGAAACAGATACAATAGAATTTGTTTCATTCGATCATTATGGTAAACCAGATTTTTTATCTGTAGATAATCCAATTTTATATTTAGGATTCAATAAAAAGAAAAAAGAATATTATCAATATAAATATCAATTTGACATAGCATATAAAGTAAAAGGAGAATGGTTAGGTATTTATTATTATCGAGATATATACATTACAAAATACTTAGCAAATTTAAAAACTATCTCAGTTAAAATACCATATATATTACCAGAAAAATTTAATATTAATAATAAAGAACAAAGAGAAAAATATTTTCCTGAATCATTATATGAAATTAAAAAAAATAGGAAAACATATTTGAGAAAGTTATATAAAGTAACAGATTTAGCAAACGTTAGAATGAATAGTTTGACTTTAAGATAAATTTGAATTTAAAAAACCACTCTAAATAGAGTGGTTTTTTAATTATTCTGTAATCCCTTCTAACATAAATAAGAAAGCATCTTCTTTTGCATCTTCTTTCAATGACTCGAATCGACCAGAAGCACCACCGTGTCCTGTATCCATATTCGTATCTAAAAGTAGAATGTTATCATCTGTTTTTAAATCTCTTAATTTCGCCACCCATTTTGCAGGTTCCCAATATTGTACTTGTGAATCGTGTAAACCTGTCGAAACATAAATGTTTGGATAGGCTTTTGCTTCCACATTATCGTAAGGCGAGTAAGATTTCATATAGTCATAATATTCTTTTTCGTTTGGATTTCCCCATTCGTCATATTCTCCTGTTGTTAATGGAATAGAATCATCTAACATTGTTGTTACAATGTCAACAAAAGGAACTTGCGCAATTACTCCATTGAATAATGTTGGCTCGTAATTAATCACAGCTCCCATTAACAATCCACCAGCTGATCCACCCATTGCATACAAATGCTTAGATGAAGTATAATTTTGTTGAATTAAGTATTTTGCAACATCAATATAATCGAAAAAAGTATTCTTTTTTTCTAACATTTTTCCATCCTCGTACCATTCACGACCAAGATATTGTCCACCACGAATATGTGCTATTGCATAAATAAATCCTCTGTCTAAAAGACTTAAACGAATTGAACTAAAATAAGGCTCGATTGTATATCCATATGATCCATATGCATAAAGTAGAAGGGGTGTTTCGGCAGAAAGTGGTGTATCTTTTCTACGAACTAAGGAAATTGGAACCATTTCTCCGTCGCGAGATTCTGCCCAAATACGTTCAGATATATAATTATTTTTATTAAAATCACCTAAAACAGTTTGTTCCTTTTTTACCTCAAATGTTTTATCATTCATATTGAAATCAATCACAGAAGAAGGTGTAGTGAGAGAAGTATAACCATAACGTAAAATATCTGTATCAAAATCTGGATTTGTCCCAATATTAGCCGTATATGTCTCTTCGTTAAATGGCAAATAATAATCAGTAGATTTGTTCCACGCTTTGATGTTCATCTGCAATAAGCCATTTGTGCGCTCTTCGATAACCAAATAATTCTTGAAAATTTCAAATCCTTCAATCAATGTATCTTCACGATGAGGAATCACATCAACCCAATTTTCTTGTTCTGTTTTTTCGACAGAAGTTTTCATTAATTTGAAATTGAATGCATCATCTTTGTTCGTCTGAATATAAAATGAATCACCAAAATGTTCCATGGAATATTCTAAATCACGTTCACGTTCTTGAAATATTTTAAATTCCGCATCAGGTTGATTTGAAGGAATATATCTATATTCATCTGAAACAGTACTTGAAGTTCCGATTATGATGTAATCTCTTGATTTTGATTTGTAAACATAGGCATTAAATGTGTCATCAGTTTCTTCAAAAACTAATACATCCTCTTCTTGTTTTGTACCTAATTTATGTTTCCAAATTTGATAAGCGCGTAACGTTTCATCCTTTCTTGTATAAAATAAAGTTTGATTATCCGCCGCCCAAACAGAACCTCCAGTTGTATTTTCTATTTTATCTGAAAGAATTTTTCCTGTCGATAAATCTTTAATCTGTATTGTATAAATTCGTCGCGAAACATGATCAACTCCGAAAGAAACCAATTGATTATTTGGAGCCATCGAAATTCCACCTAATTGATAATATGAATGACCTTCTGCCATTTTGTTTACATCAAAAAGAATCTCATCTGTATTATCTAAAGAATCCTTTCTGCGTTTGTGAATTGGATATTCTTTACCTTTCTGATATTCAGTCAAATACCAATAACCATTCAATTTGTAAGGAACAGACGAATCATCCTCTTTGATTCGTGCTTTCATTTCCTCAAAAAGCTTGGTTTGTAATATTTCTGTTGGTTGTAAAACAGCTTTAGTATATTCGTTTTCTTGATTTAAATAATCAATCACTTCTTTATTTTCTCGGTCGTTTAACCAATAATAGTTATCAATACGAATATCTCCGTGTTTTTCTAATTTTTGTTCTATTTTTTTAGCAATTGGTGCTTGCATTTTCTAAAATTTAAGGTGCAAAGTTAGTATAAAAACTTACTTTGTATAAGTTGTTGATGTCCAAGATTTATCACCTGTTTTATATTCGATGATGATAGTATTTCCGTTTACATAACCAATTGTTTGGTAGCTTCCTTTTAGAGAAATAACCGTAACATGATAAACATTTTGTTGAGAAGCAGGATAAAACTGTGCAACAACTTTCGAGTTATCTTGATCGATTAAAACAAATTCATTGTTATTAGTATTCGCCGTAATATAATTTTTGCCACCTAGTTTGTAAACATTTGTTGAGTTTTCAGGTTTTCCTGAATTATTTTGGACTATTTCTGGATTTTTACTAGTTTCATTTTTTTCAAGTTTAGTTAAAGGTAAATCTTTGGCATTTTGTTTACCAACTTGATTCATTGCAATTGACAATGATTCTTGATAACCTTTTGAAAAGTCTTTATCTTTAGAAGAGCCTTCGAAAGAGTTGATAGTCGTATTATTACAGTCAGAAAAAGTAACAATTAATTTATTTTTAAAATTGGTACTATTATTTTCAATATTTGCTTTGCTTGCTAAACAAGGATTAATTTGAACATCCAAAGGAACTGAATTTTCATTTACAATTTCGTAACCTTTCTTTTTTAACGCAATTTTCAAAGCAGAATTTAGTTGATAATCTTCTTTAGCAAAATCTACAAATTTTTGAGGTACGATTACATATTTAAAATCTGTTACATTTTGAGCTTGCAATGAAGTAAGCGCAAATAAAAACAAACCAGATAGTATATTTTTCATAAAAAGATTATTTAGCAGATAATTTAACTTCCTTCCATGTGTTACCATCCAAAATCTCATAAGAAACGCTATTACCATTGTTGTAACCGACAGAAGGATAACTTGAGTTTCCGTTTGTTACAGCTACTCTATAAATTCCATTTTTTAAAGTAGATTCAAATTTTGCAACAACTTGGTTACCATTTTCAGACATAATCATAAAACCACCATTTTGTAATTCAACTTTCTGGTAATTTTTTGTTCCATCTGTTAGTAAATTAGATTTTGTAATTTCAATGGCTTTAGGTTCAGGGATATAAACTACGTTAGACTCTGCTTTTGGTTTTTCTATTTTTGTCATAGGAATAGAAGCCTTCGCATTTTGTATTTTTAATTTATTAACTGCAAGTTTTAAAGCTTCTTGATAGCCCTTGTCAAATTCTTTAATTTTAGAGGTTCCATCAATTGTTTCAATATTTTTTTGTGCACAATCAGCAAAAGTTACTTCCAACTTATTATTCAAAAAACTCTTTACTTTCTTTACATCAGCATTCAAAGCTAAACAAGGATTTTCTATAACTTCTTGTGGCCAAGCAGATTTATCAGTCGCTAAAACTTCATATTTTTTTTGCGTCAATAAAAATCTTAATCGATTATTTAATTGAAATTCATCTTGATCAAAACTAGAAAATTTTTCTGGAACATTGATGTATTTGTAATCACTTATTTCTTGTGCATTTATAGTAGAAAAGCTACATAAAAGTAATGCTGCTATTAAATTTTTCATCTAAAAGTTATTTGAATCAAATATAGGAAAAGAACTTTTAAAACGAATTAAAACTATTGAAATCATTTAACAAGTAATCTGGATATTACTTTATTTTGAAAAAGAAAATAAATAAAGTTTACTCACTAAAAATTAGAAATTTTAAGAAATTATTATGTTACAATAAACTATTTATGCATTTTAAAATGAGTAACTTTAATAAAATTAAAATCATAAAATTATGTTACTATTAAAAGATAAAGTTGCGATTGTAACAGGAGCAGGTTCTGGAATTGGAAAAGCTGTTGCTGAGTTATATGCAAAAGAAGGGGCAAAAGTTGTTGTTTCTGATATTAATGAAGAAGGAGGGAATGAAGTTGTAGAATTTATAACAAAAAATGGAGGCGAAGCTATTTTTTTTAAAGCTGACACATCTTTACCTGAAGATAATGAAGCCTTAGTTAAAAAAGCTGTAGAGGTTTATGGAAAATTAGATATTGCTTGTAACAATGCAGGAATTGGAGGACCTGCGGAGTTGACAGAAAATTACCCTTTAGATGGTTGGAAAAAAGTAATTGATATCAATTTTAATGGTGTTTTTTACGGATGTAAATACCAATTGCAAGCAATGGAAAAAAATGGTGGCGGTTCTATTGTAAATATGGCTTCTATTCACGGAGCTGTTGCAGCACCAATGAGTTCTGCTTATACTTCTGCAAAACATGGCGTAGTCGGTTTGACGAAAAATATTGGAGCTGAATATGGTCCTAAAAATATTCGTTGTAATGCAGTTGGTCCAGGTTATATCATGACGCCTTTGTTATCAAATAATTTGAGCGCAGATTATTTAGAATTGTTAGTTACAAAACATCCAATCGGTCGTTTAGGACAACCAGAAGAAGTTGCAGAGTTGGTTTTATTTTTAAGTTCGGACAAAGCTTCCTTTATGACTGGTGGTTATTACCTTGTAGATGGTGGTTATACAGCGGTTTAAAATATTTTTAATCTTATCTTGAAGGATTGAATGGATTATTAGCATTTAATCCTTAATTTTGCTCAAACGAAATACAAACAAGCAATGAAATTTTTTATCGATACAGCTAATTTAGCTGATATTAAAGAAGCGCAAGATTTAGGAGTTTTAGATGGTGTAACAACTAATCCATCTTTAATGGCAAAAGAAGGAATTACAGGACAAGAAAACATTTTGAATCACTACAAAGCAATTTGTGAATTAGTGGACGGAGATGTTTCTGCAGAAGTAATTTCTACTGATTTTGAAGGAATGGTGAAAGAAGGAGAAGCTTTAGCGGCTTTAAATCCTCAAATCGTAGTAAAAATTCCAATGACAAAAGATGGTGTAAAAGCATGTAAATACTTTTCTACAAAAGGAATCAGAACTAATGTAACATTAGTTTTCTCTGTAGGACAAGCATTATTAGCAGCTAAAGCTGGTGCAACATACGTTTCTCCGTTCATCGGTCGTTTAGATGATATTTCTACAGATGGTTTAAATTTGATTGAAGAGATTCGTTTAGTTTATGATAACTATTTATATGAAACTCAAATTTTAGCAGCTTCAGTTCGTAACACAATGCATATTGTAAATTGTGCTAAAATTGGTGCAGATGTTATGACAGGACCATTATCGTCTATTTTAGGATTGTTAAAACACCCTTTAACAGATTCTGGTTTAGCTCAATTCCTTGCTGATTATGCAAAAGGGAACCAATAGAATAAAAATAGAATTTTCTATATATGAGTCGCTTAGTTTTAAGCGACTTTTTTTATGAATAAATTGTTTTAAAAAGGTTTATTTTATCAAGTTGATAAAAATAAAGTTAATTGATGTAAAAAACTATTTTATTATGAATAATATAAATATTCTATTCGTAATTTGCTAAAAGTATTAGAAACAAAAATATTCCTTATTAGTATGTTAAAACTGTTTATTTTGTTATCAGTCATACTTGGTATCCCTTTTTTATTAATTATGTTCCTTTACGGAAGTACTTTTTTCAAGAAAAATATCAATAATGACTAATAATTTTTTCCATTTACTAGAATAAAAAATCCTTCACTTGTATTAGCGAAGGATTTTTTTAATATGTTATTGTGTAATTTATTTAATTATAACTCGTTTGTTGATTTCCAATTGCGGACCAACAACTTTTATAATATAAACACCCGGATTTTTGAAATTAACTTCTACTTGTTTTTGATTCGAAGTATTTGGAACTTCATTAATCAGTTGTCCATTGAAATTAAATACTGTAACTTTTTGAATTGATTTAGCATTATTTTCAAGTTTTACAATCACAGAGCGATTAGTTTTGTTAAAAACAGAAACATCATCACGTTTTTGATATTCAAAATCTCCAGTACCTAAATTATCTCCCCATATTTTTTGAGCATATTCAGGATGATCAATAAATGGATTTCTGTTTTTTTGATATCTATAAACGATATTGTTAATGTCTTTTTCACGATCAGAAACTGGATCATTTATATGCCAAGTCATTAATATTTTCAAGAAAGTATCTGTAAATACTTTATCTTTCGTTCCGTTAAACATTGCATAAGACCAACCTTGAATTCCATTTTCTTGGTAACGAGTTGCGAAGTATAGATATGCACGAGCAATATCTCCTTTAAACTCATCAATTGGTTCGAATACAGTTCCAGAATAACCTGCTGAGTAACCAGAATTTACATTATTTCCTAATTTTGAGCCGTTTTTAGAAGTGTAAGTGGCTGATCCAACAACACCATGCGGGTAATTACTTCTCATGCCATTTACTTTACCGTCTGTAGGCCAAATATGTAAAGGATCTGAAACCATTGGAGAAGCTTTACTAAATACACTTTGAGGAATTAAATGCTCTCTGTTGTAACAATCACCTTCATTAGCATAATTTCCGCATTCTTTTTGACCTGGAATATAATTATAAGGATCTTTAGCCGTAGCATTTTCTGAGTAAATATCTAAAATTGTATTATCTTTTTCATAATATTTATCTTGAAAGCCATTGTCAGTATCTGTTTGTGTATATAATCCTTTTAAAGCATCATAACTCTTTGTGCTATGACCTTTAATTATATTATACAATTGAGTTTTTAGAGCATAACCACTACCTGTAGCTGTGTCATAATAATTAATAGGAGCTTGTGCGAAAAGATTAGCACCTACTAAAAAAATACTAAGTTGTAAAATTTTTCTTTTCATATAGTATTATATTTTAAAAAAGAGAATTAAGTTACAAGATATATCTTAATTCTTTTTAATTTATTATTAAATAATTGTAAATATTTATATTAAAATTTATTGATTGTTAAATTATTGTGCATAAGCTTTATAAATAATCAATGAATCTTGGATTTGTTTGTTCAATAATTTATATAAATCTGGTTGATTAAGTGAAACACCAGCAATCGATTTTAGTCTTTTCTGAAAATTTTTAGAACCTAAAGTAAATTTCGAACGATAAGAATCTTTGTCCGTAACTTTTTTGGTTTTTAATATTTCAAACTCTTTACGAATTTTTCTGGCATATAATTCAGATAAATCAAATTGAAGTTGCATTTCGTTTAAAATTCCAGTATGTTTCATCGAAATCCATGAATTATTTTCATCAAATCGATTGAAAACCTTTAAATCAGGAACTTCTCCATCTGTTTCTGCAATTTGCCAACCTAATTTTGATTCTAAAAAACCTTGTGGCACTTTCGTTTGAACAGGTTTTTTCTTAAAATTTTCAAAATTTAATTTTACATCTTTTTTCCACTCAATCATGGTTTGTGCTTGAACAGAATAGATTGTAAAAACAGAAAGTAAAATAAAAAAGTAGATTGATTTATTCATCAGAATTCAAGAGGATTAATGTTAAATATTTTCTAATAAATCAAGTCTCATGCCATGAGAACCTTTTATTAAAATATTTTGAGTTTTGATAGGATTTTCTTTCAAATATGCTTCAAAAGTAACACGATCATTAAACTTTATAACATTTGATTGATGCGAAATTGTTTCAGCAAAATTATGACCTAAAATAAAAATTTGATCAAAATTTAATTGCTCTGCTAAATCTAAAATTCTTTGATGTTCTCCTTTCGATTCTTCTCCAAGTTCAAACATATCACCAATTATGATTGTTTTAGAACCTTCAAATTTTACAAAATTATTCAACGAAGCTTCCATACTACTTGGATTTGCGTTGTAAGCATCCATGACAATTTTGTAGTTTTCTTTGTTGATAATTTGAGAACGATTGTTTGACGGAAAATAATTTTCTATTGCTTGCTGAATTTCTTTTGCTTCAATTCCGAAATATTGGCCAATAGCAATTGCGCAAGAAATATTACTGAAGTTATAATTTCCTGTCAAGTGGGATTGTATAGTTATGTTTTGGTATTTTACTGCTAAATATTCAGTCTCATTTTCGATTAATTCAACTTGTACATCAGCATTATTTTTGTACGAAAATGTAATTCGATTGATGTCAGAAGTTTTTTCAACTTGAATAGGATCATTCAAATTTACAAAAGCAGTTCTGTTATTTGCTCTTAGAAAATCATACAATTCAGATTTACCTTTAATCACTCCTTCAATTCCTCCGAAACCTTCTAAATGTGCTTTACCAAAGTTTGTAATATAACCAAAATCAGGCTGAGATATAGAAGCTAACAGTTCAATTTCTTTTTGATGATTTGCACCCATTTCTATCACTGCAATTTCTGTATCTTCTGGAATAGAAAGAATAGTTATCGGAACGCCGATGTGATTGTTTAAATTTCCGAATGTATAATGTGTTTTAAATTTCTCTTTTAAAACAGCTGAAATTAATTCTTTTGTCGTTGTTTTTCCGTTAGATCCTGTTAAACCAATAAAAGGTATTTTTAGATAATTTCTATAGGTTCTTGCTAAATCTTGTAGTGCTTCTAAAGCATTTTCAACCAAGTAAATATTTTGACTATTATTTTCAAACTCTTTCTCATCTACAATAGCCAACATTGCGCCTTGATTTATAGCTTGTTGTGCAAATGTATTTCCGTTGAAATTAGCTCCTTTTAAAGCAAAAAAGATGCAATCTTTTGAGATGTTACGTGTGTCTGTTGTAACGTTTTTCGATTTTAGAAATTGTTCGAATATTTCTGCTGTATTCATGTTATCTAAATAAAATAGATGAAAATTTCTTTCGTATGATTTACAAAGAAATTATTGTTATTATTTCGTACAAATATAAAATATATTGAGTCTTTTTTGTGATTTAAAGGAAGTATTTTGCGATTATTGCAAAATAATATAATATGAAATTATTTCCTTGATTTAGATAAGAATGAAAATAAAAGAAATTAACATCAATGAATTAGAAACTGAACGTTTGCTTCTGGTTCCTTTTACAATTGATATTTGCGAAGATATGCTGTATAATGATTATCGTATTTTGACTGAAAAAGGTTTCGTAAAAGGAAAAGATTGGCCAGATCAAGATATGATGGATACGGTACCTAAAATTATTCAGAAATTATTAATTCATAACTATGTGACAGGTTTTGAATCGTGGATGATTATTAAAAAAGATACGAAAGAAATTATTGGGGATGTCGGTTTTAAAGGTTTTAATGCAGAGGAAGAAAATGTCGATATTGGTTATGGAATAATTAGAGATGAAAGGAGGAAAGGTTATGCAGAAGAAGCATGTAGAGAATTGATAAGATGGGCTTTTTCTCAAGAGATTGTGAAGGAAGTGACGGCAAAATCTTTTTCGGATAATTTCAAATCAATGAATTTATTAAAGAAACTTGGTTTCGAAAATATATTAATTCACAATGGTTTTGCGTATTGGTCGTTGATTAAATAAGAAAACTATATTCAATAAAAAACTCGGTCATATGACCGAGTTTTTTATTTATAATGAAAGGATATTATCCTCTACGTTTACGTTTTGATTCGAAACTACCAGAGTATTCTTGTGCCACACGGAAACCAATCCAGTTTGTTGCACTTGCTTGATGTAAGTAACGTCTTTGCCCTGCATCGATCCAGTAAATAGGATCTTTCCAAGAACCACCTTTTACAACACGTGTTTCATCAGAAATATCAGAAGTACGTTTTGTTGTATCTTTTTCTAAGATTACACGTCCTTTTTCGTCTACTCTAAATTTACGTTGAGGTGCGTTATACATATCTTCTGTCGCTTGATCAGCAGATTTACCTTCTTCAACTCTTGGGTTAAGAGAAGAGTTAGGATCACCATCACGATAGTTTGTTAAATCGTATTGCGTTTGTTTTTTGTATGCTCCAGGTAAACCTCTGTAGACTAATTTACCATTGTCTAATGTATCATATTCTACGTTAGTTTCGTCATATTTTTCAAAACCTCCAGCTCCGTTATCGATGTTAGTTTTGAAAACATTTCCACGATAATAGTTAAAATCATTCGCTTCTTCATCAATAATTGGACGATAAACATCAGAAACCCATTCTGCAACATTTCCTAACATTCCATATAATCCGAAATCATTTGACGGATATTTACGAACATCACTTGTAATTGCTGAACCATCATTTCCAAATCCACCAATACCAGAATAATCTCCACGACCTTGTTTGAAGTTATCTAAATATTGACCTCTTTGAGCTCCTTTTGTTACTCTTAAGTTATTTTGAGCAACATCTTTTCCTTTGTATTCGTTGTATTCACGATTACCAGGTAAAGCCAAAGCTGCGTATTCCCATTCTGCCTCTGTAGGTAAACGGAAAGGTTGAACTTCTAATGAACCAGTTGCGCGATTTGCTTTTAAAATACGAGCATTTTGCGTTTTGATTTGATTCGCTCTCATTATTTTAGTCGAATCAATTGCTTCATTAACATTGGTGTCACCTAACTTATATTGTTCTGCGTTAAATGTTTTATTTCCGTAGTTATAATCCTCATTGTTGTAGTAATCTTTTGATAAGATTCCTTTATTCATCAAGGCTTTTTCGTTTGCACGATCCGTTAACCAATCGCAATAATTAACAGCTTGTAACCAAGAAATTCCTACTACTGGATAATAACTAAATTCAGGAGAGAATAGATAATTCTCAGTCGAGAAATCATCTCTTGATAATTGATTATTAAATACCGTTTCGTCTGGTAAAGCTCCATTATAGATGTCCTTGTACTGCGTGTCTTCTGGTGGGAAAACAACTTTTAGCCAAGTTAAGTATTCTTTGTATTCGTAGTTTGTAACCTCAGTTTCACCAATGAAGAAAGATTTTACTTGCATACGAACAGGAGAATTATTCCAGTCGTGTAACACGTCATCTTTCGTGATTCCCATTGTAAAAGACCCACCTTCGATGAAAACCATTCCAGGCCATGCTTTGATGTTTTCTTTCTTTTTACCTGAAAAAAACCAACCTTTACTATCGTTTGGTTTCCAACCTGTACGACTTGTGAAATTTTTTGTTCCACCTCCTTTTTTCTTACCTGAACTACTTGCACAGCCTACAAATACACTCATTGTAATGGCTGCAAGCGCAAGAGAAAAAATACGTCCTTTATTCATTTTCATAGAATATTTCTGGTTTTCAAATATTAAATTTAATGCAAATAAAAGCATTTGACATTAATCTTACAACGAAAAAATGCTTTATTTCTTGTATCTAACGCAAGAATTATTTTTTTATTTTACGATTGAAAATATATTTGCTAAAATAGCGTTTAACAGACATGAAGAAATATTTTATTTTAGTCGCAACTTTGCTTCAATTTCCTCAATTGTTTAGTCAAAATTACAAAATAAATTGGGAGAATAATCAAACAATTTCTTTGACGAATGGAAATAAGGTAAATGTGCCTTATTTTTCGAATAAAGATAATTATTTTGTTGGGGGATATTTTCTTCCAGAATTTGTGGTTGAATTAAGTTCAGTTAATCAAGAAGTTGAATTGGCGAATGTACAATATAGAGAAGTACAAAACGAATTGATTGATTTGGATACATCTTCTATTTCTGATAAAATTAATTTTTCTTCATATAACGTTATTGATAAAAATGGACAACAAAAACTAATTGTAAAAGTTGTTCCTTTTGTAAAACAGAATAATAAATTTCTGAAAATAGAATCGTTTTCTATCGTACAAAAACCAATTTCTTCTCAACGAAAATCAGGTACAAGATTTATTGATAATTCAACTTCAAGTGTTTTGAAATCTGGAGATTGGTATAAAATAAAAGTTTCCAAAGATGGAGTTTTCAAATTAGACAGGAGTTTCTTTACGAAGAATGGAATTCCAACCAATTTCAATCCGAAATCTTTAAAGATTTATGGAAATGGTGAAGGTCGTTTGATGGAAAATTTAACGATTGGCAGAAAAGGTTCATTGAATGAAATTCCGATCAAATTTGTTGGTGGAGATGATGGAAGTTTTGACAACAATGATTACGTGTTGTTTTATGCAAAAGGACCGCATCAATGGTATAGAGACAATACCACAACTTTAAGTAATGTAAAACTTCGTTATAATTTGTATGATGAATCAGCCTATTATTTTATTAGTTTCAATGGCAGTGATGGGAAACGTGTGCAAAATAGTTCATTAACTGGTTCACCTGTTAAAACATTTTCGACATTTGATCATTTACAATTTAACGAAAAAGATTCGATTAATTTAAATGGACTTGGTCAAATTTGGGTTGGAGAAAATATTGGATTAAAAGATGGTTTTAAAAAAACATTCAAAGCAAATTCTATTGTAAATGGAGGTGAAGCATATTTGCGTTACGCTGTTGTAGGGAAAAATTCTAATAATAATTATTCTATAAATGCTGATGGTCAAATATTTTCTGGAAGTTTTGGAAATAATGAGTTTTCAAGAATTGAATCAGATCAAACAATTTCTTTATCATCAAATAATATAGATATTTCGGTTTCTTCTACTGGAACAAATCCGTCAGGTTTAGCTTATTTAGATTATTTGCAATTGCGTTTCAAAGATAATTTAACGTATAATAATGAACAATTTACGTTTAGATTTTTATCTGACTATTCTAATCCAATGAATGCATTTACATTACAAAACTCTTCAAATGTTAATGTTTGGAATGTTTCTGATATTCATCAAATTTCAAATCTTCAGCCAGAAAGCGGTTCTTATAAATTTGAGAATTCGCCACAAAATCAGTTTGTTGCTTTTAAAGATGAAAATGCATACAATGACGCAAAATTTGTAGGTCGTGTAGCGAATCAAGATATACGAAGTTTAGTTGATATAAATTATGTTGTGATTACGCACCCAAAATATTTGGATCAAGCACAACGTTTGGCAAATTTCAGAAAAGAACATGATAAAATAAATGTTGCTGTTGTAACAACAGATCAAGTTTACAATGATTTTTCATCTGGAAGTCAAGATCCAATTGCAATTCGAGATTTCTTAAAGTTCTTAAAAGATAATCAAAGTCCAAACTTAGAGTATGCTGTTTTATTTGGTGCAACAACCTATGATCCTAAAAATAGAATTAAAGATTTTATCAATTACATTCCAACTTTTACAGATGAACCTTCTTTGAATATAGACGCAGCAATTGCAACGGATGATTATTTTGCAATGTTAGATAACAATGTAAAAATATTAGAGAATAATATAGATAACTCAAATAACACATCTAAAACTTATTTATATGATGCTCGCTGGTTTAAAATAGCAGTTGGTCGTATAGCAGCTTCTAACACTATTGAAGCCAAGGTTTTGGTAGATAAAATTATTTCATATTATGATAAAGTTCAAGGAAAAGGATCATCTTATGGTGACTGGAGAACTAAAGTTGTAGCGGTTACGGATAATGATAACAATGTTAATACTCCAAATTTTGACTTATCTATAGACAATGAGTTTATTAAAACTGAGAATCAAATTTATACGGTAAATAAAATATATAGTGGAGCACATCAACCTGAAAGTACTTCTGCTGGTGTTCGCTATCCAACAGTTAATCAAGCAATTTTGAATGGAATCGAATTAGGCTCAAATTTCTTGATGTATTATGGTCATGGAGGACCACGAAGTTGGGCGCAAGAACGAATTTTAACTGCAGAAGAACTAACAAGTTTATCTAATTTTAATGCGGCCTATTCTCGTTTACCTATTGTTACAACTGTTACGTGTGATTTTACGATTTGGGATTTACCGCAATATAACTCAGCTGGAGAAATGATGTTGAAAAATGCAAATGGAGGAGCATTATCAATGATTACGACGAATCGTCCTATTGGAACAGGTTATGGTGATACAATGAATCAGTATTTGATTCAAGAATTTTTCAAAAAAGATGGTTTAGAAAATCAAACGATAGGAAAAGCATTAAATCAAGCTAAAAAGAGTTTTTCTCCTTCTCATACCAATAACAAAAGTGTAAGTATTCTTGGCGATCCAATGTTAGCTGTTCATCGTCCTCAACAGGATATTGAAATTTTAAGCATCGAAAATAAAAAGGGTGTAGATATTTTAGGAGGAGGAAAATTACAAGCGTTAGATTTTGTAACGATTAAAGGAAAGATTAATCAACTCACTTCAACTTCTATTGATAATACATTTTCGGGTAAAATAGCAGTTAGCCTTTTCGAGAAAGAAGAAATTAAAACTTTGTCAAGTGAAGGGAGTAATAATGTTGGTAAAACATTCAAAACAGAAGATAAAACAATATATAAAGGAACAGGAAAAGTAGTAAATGGTGAATTTACGATACAATTTTATGTTCCGAAAGATATTAATTATGAAGATGGTGAACGTAAAATAAAATTCTACGCTTGGGATGAAAAAGACGGAAAAGATGCTTCTACATTAGAAACGGTTTCTATGGAAGGAATCAATGATGAAGGTCTTAATGATGATGAACGTCCTCAAGGGAAATTATATATGAACAATCTTCATTTTGCAAATGGTGGAATTACAGATCGTTCGCCATATTTAGTTGGTTGTTTAACAGATAATACTGGGATTAATGCAACGGGATCAAGTATTGGACATGATATTGTGGCAACAATAGATGGTAAAGTACAAGATGCTTATGTTTTAAATGAATATTATGACGGAGGTGATGCTAACCCTTGTGTCAACAAAAATTTCGAAGATTATCAGAAAGGACAAGTGATGTATCAATTAAAAAACCTAGAACTTGGTCAACATATGGTAAATCTTAAATTTTGGGACATCAACAATAATTCGAATACTGCCACGTTAGACTTTGTAGTAATGGAAAATGGTACAGGACAATTGCATATTGATAAATTGTTAAATTGGCCAAATCCATTTACTAAAAACACATTTTTTCATTTTGAGCATAACTGTGATTCTGAGTTAGATGTAATGGTTCAGATTTTTACAATCTCTGGTAAATTAGTTAAAACTATTCGTCAAACTGTTTCAGCAGAACCTTTCCGAGAAGGATATCGAACAGGAAAATACGCGATAGAATGGGACGGATTAGATGATTTTGGTGACAAAATAGGAAAAGGTGTTTATATTTACAAGGTCAATGTAAAAGGTGTTGATGATACTGTTTGTAAAGGATCAGCAGCAGCAGTAGAGAAACTTGTCATTTTAAAATAATAGAAAAATAAAAATATAATCAATAATAACACGAATGAAAAAAATAACCGCAAGCTTATTGATTTTAGCATCGGCTTTTACGTATGCTCAAGATACAGGAAATAATAATAGCTCAGATAATGACTATACAAAATCTAATCCAATTTTAACGGGTGCACCTTTCTTAAAAATTTCGCCAGATGCACGCGCTGGTGGTTTAGGAGATCAAGGGGTAGCAACTTCAGCAGATAACTATTCTCAGTATTGGAATGCTGCAAAATTTGCATTTGCGCAAGATTACTCTGGTGTAGCTTTCACCTATACACCTTACATGAATTCATTAACAAATGATGTTTTTTTATTAAATGCGTCTTACTATACATTTTTAGGTCAAGATGAACGCAGTACATTAGGAGCTAGTATCTACTATTTCAATATGGGTGAAATTCAATTAAATGAACTTGTCGGAACAGATGTTGTATCTACTGGTATGGCTAAGCCGAATGAGTTTTCGATTGATTTATCATACGGATTACGTTTAACAGATAATTACTCGATGGCGGTAACAGGTCGTTTTATTCGTTCAGATTTATTTAATGGTGTAAACGATGCAACTGTTCAACCAGCAAACACATTTGCAGTTGATTTAGCAGGTTACTACCAATCAGAAACGATGAGTACGAATAATTTTGAAGGTAAATTACGCGGAGGTTTCCAAATTTCTAACATTGGACCAAAATTAGATTATTCAAATTCAGAAGATAATGCTTCATATTTACCAACAACATTACGTTTAGGTATCGGATATGATTTCAAATTTGATGATTATAATAAAGTAGGTGTTACAACAGAGTTCTCTAAATTATTAGTTCCAACACCAACATATGAAAAAGATGAGAATGGTAATCCAATTCCTGGAACAGGTTATGTTCCAAATAAAGGAGTAATGGAAAGTATGTTTAGTTCTTTTGGTGATGCACCAGGTGGTGGAAAAGAAGAATTGAAAGAAATTATGTATTCTGTAGGTGCAGAATATTCATATAACGATGCTTTATTTATTCGTGCAGGTTATTTCCACGAAAGTCCAATGAAAGGTGATCGTCAGCACTTAACATTAGGTTTAGGACTTAAGTACAATGCTTTTGCATTTAATGCATCATATTTAATTCCAATGTCAGATACAAATAATGCTTTAGAAAATACATTACGTTTTGGTATTGCTTGGAATTTCGGAGGAGAAACTCAAAACAGTTACGATTACTAAAAATTGTTAATATAAAGTTATAAATTAGGTTAGCTATTGGCTAACCTTTTTTTATTTGTTAACTTAAATCAAGTTTTAAAACTATTTAGAAAGCTAAATTTACAAGAAATAAAAAAATGTATATCTATGTCTAATGTTGGATTAATTTTAGAAGAAAAAGCTGCTGATATTGGCAATTTTTTGGTAGGTAGATTATTACCTTTTCGTCAAAAAAGACATGTCGGACCATTTGTATTTATAGATCACATGGGACCAACAAAACTGAAAGATTATCAAAATCTTGATGTAGGTCCGCATCCACATATTGGTTTATCAACGTTAACGTATTTGTTCGAAGGATCAATTATGCATCGTGATAGTTTAGGAACTGAATTGGAGATAAAACCTGGTGCGGTGAATTGGATGACAGCTGGAAAAGGAGTTGTTCACTCAGAGCGTACGCCCGAATATCTACGTACAACAGACAAAACGCTTCATGGTTTACAAATTTGGGTGGCTTTGCCAAAAGAATTAGAGAATATGGATCCAAGTTTTGTACATGTTGATGCAGATAAGTTACCAACATGGTCTGATGGTAATGCAGATTATCGATTAATAGCTGGTAAATTTGGTGAATATACGTCTGGTGTCCCAGTTTATTCTCCGTTGTATTTTATCGAGATTAAAGCTAAAAATGATTTCAATGTTTCTTTAGGAAAAGATTTATATGGAGAATCAGCTTTATACGTTTTAGAAGGCTCTATAAAAGATGGAGGAGAAACTTACGGTACAAAACAATTATTGGTAGCAAAAGATGCTAAATTATGTGAGTTTGAAATAGCTGCTGGTTCTACAGTTTATATTTTTGGAGGTGAAGAATTACCAGAAGAACATTTTATATTTTGGAATTTTGTTAGTTCTTCAAGAGAAACTATCGAAAAAGCGAAAGAAGATTGGGTAAATCATCGTTTTCCAAAAGTTCCTGGTGATGATGATTATGTACCAATGCCTCAAGCACAAATAAATTCTAAAGTAAAAGGTAACGAAAATTAAAAATTATGAGTGATGTAAATGTTACGTCGACATCGACGGAAAAAAATTATATTTCAAAAATAAAAGCTGGAAAGCACGAGTTTACTGCTGACGAACCAATTGATAAAGGTGGGTTAGATACGGCTCCAAAACCAAGCGAATTATTAGGTGCTGCATTAGCATCTTGCACTTCTATTACCTTGCAAATGTATATGAATCATAAAGAATTTTCTTATAAAAAAGTTGAGGTAGATGTGAATTTTGATGTGAGTACTATTGAACCAATTACTTTTTATCGTCATGTCATAATCGAAGGTAATTTTGATGAAAAACAACAAACAAGATTATTAAAAGTTGCAAATTCTTGTCCAGTACATAAAGTATTAGACAAGGGGCATGAAATAGAAACGACAATAGAATTTGTTTAACATAAAAAAACCACTCAAATTTGAGTGGTTTTTTATTTGTATTTTTTATCTAGCTAATCCTGGTTGGATATCCAGAAATTCCTTCAATCACAATTTTAGGATTTCGTTTCAATAATACAATTAATTGTCTTAATTTTTCCGCATTATAATCTTCGTTAAACATATCATCGTGCATCAAGATAACTAAATGATTTTTTTCGAATGTTTTATTTTGATCTAAACGATGGACAATTCCTTCATAAATTTTTTCAGGTGAAGAAAGCTGATGTGTAGCCGATTTTTTTCCACTTCTTTCCCATTCATAATCCCAACCATAGATATAGTATTGATTTTTAGCTAATAAATCAGCCGCTGGAATTGCATTTTTTACGGGATCATCTTTCTTACGTTTATTTAGGCGCCAAGTATTACGAGCTGGTAAACGCACCCAACGTGAATGTATATCTAAAACAACTTCGTTTTTGCGTATATCCTCATAAACATGTTCTGGCATGCTGTAAAAAGCTTTGTATTTGTTGCGAGCATGAGAAAAAGTGTGATTCGCAATTTCTACATTTGGATTAGCTTTATAATCCTCTACATTTTGCTTCAATTCTTTTGTAAAAGCATTAAAACCAACTAAGAAAACTGTTCCTTTTACATTTTCTTCTGTTAAAATTTTATTGATATTTTTACTTCCCTTGTACGGTCCATCATCAAATGTTAAGTAAACATATTGTTTTGTAGAGTCGATAGGATTTTGTTTTGCATCCTTCGCAATAGTGTCTAATTGTAAAATAGAAGAGTCAACTTTTACGGTATAAACAGAATCGACATCATTTTGTAAAATCTCTTTTGGTTCTGTTATTGTAGATTGATTTTGGATTGGATTATTATCACTTTTACAAGAAAAAATGAAAAATAAAACACCAATTGCAAAAACATTTTTAAAATGTCTGTTAATCGTGAACATTAGTTATTTAGGTTTTGTGCGAAATTAATAATTTTATCTGATTTGCATGTTAAATAAATGATGTTATTTATCAGATTATTAAGTGTTTACGGTTTTTAATTGTTGTAAATATTTCTTAATCACTTGAATTACACCATCTTCATCATTTGAAGGAGCTGTAAAATTGGCTACAGCTTTTACATTTGGGTGAGCATTTTCCATTGCAAAACTATATTTAGCCAAATTTAGCATTTCCAAATCGTTCATAAAATCCCCAAAAACAATGATTTCTTCAGATGAAACGTCTAATTTATTCATCAATGCTTGAAGTGCAACTCCTTTGTTCGATTTTTCGTTCATCACGTCTAACCAAACTTCACCAGAAACAACTACTTTCAATCCGTATTTCTCAAAATCAACTAAATGTGGATAGACATTATGTTCAGTTCCTCCAACGTGATTAACGGCGATTTTAATAAATTGTTCGTTTTCTATTTTTGTTAAATCATCAACCCAAACACTTTTATCGTAATAGTTTTTGAAATAATTCAAAAATGTTTCATCATTTGATTCTACATAGGCTGCATTTTTTCCAGCTAAAACAATGTTTGCCCCGTCTATTTTTCGAACTTCTTCTATAATTTCCTTTACAACAATCCAATCTAATTCATCAACAAAGATTTCTTGCCCTTTGTTGGTTACATATGTTCCGTTTTCAGCGATAATAGCTAATTCATCTTTTATATTTTCAAAATAAGTGATGATACTGTAATATTGTCGTCCACTTGCAGGGACAAATGTGATGTTGTTTTCTTTTAATTCTTCGTAAATTTTATAGAATTCAGGACTTAATGAATGGTCTGAACGTAACAATGTTCCGTCCATATCTGTCACGATTAATTTTATATTTTGCATGGATATTAATTGAATAAAAAAGGTCTCATAATTGAGACCTTAAAGTTAGTTATAAATTTTTGTTTTGTTCTTCTGCGTCGCCAACCATATTTCGAATAACTCCAGGATTTGAATGTTTCTTCTTCATTTTCAAGTTCAAGAATTCAACTAATACAGAGAATCCCATTGCAAAATAAATGTATCCTTTCGAAATGTGTTGATCAAATCCTTCAGCTAATAACGAAACACCAATTAACAATAAGAATGATAAAGCTAACATTTTAACGGTTGGATGATCGTTAACAAATTTAGAAACAGCACTTGCTGAAAGCATCATTACTGCTACAGCTATTATTACTGCTGCAATCATTACTTCAATATGTTCTGCCATACCAACTGCTGTAATTACAGAGTCTAATGAGAAAACAATGTCTAATACTAAAATTTGAGCGATCGTTCCTGCGAAAGAATGTACTTTCACTTTTCCGTTACTTTCTTCAACACCTTCAATTTTGTGATGAATTTCTACTGTCGATTTATAAATTAAGAATAAACCTCCAATTAATAAGATTAAATCTCGTCCAGAAATTGCTAATTTATCTAACCATTCGGTAGATGTTACGCCAATCCATTCGCCAATGTTGAATAATGGTGTCGTAAGACTCATCACCCAGCTAAGAGAGAATAAAAGAATTACGCGAGTAAACATGGCTAAAAATAAGCCAAGTTGTTGTGCTTTTTTTTGTTGATGAGCAGGTAATTTCCCTGATAAAATAGAAATAAAAACAATATTGTCAATTCCTAAAACGATCTCCAACATTGTTAAAGTAAATAATGCAACTAAGGCATCTGGTTGTAAAAAAATACTAAAATCCATCGATTAATTTTGAAGTTCGAAAATACAACGAAGAATAATAATTAATCTTTGAGAGATAATTATTTGATGTTAATTTAACATTAGAACATATACAAAATTATTTACAGATTAAATCGGTTAATTCGCTTTACCAATATCGAATTAAATTCTACTTTTGCGAAAAAGCAAATAATGATTTCAAAAGTTCAACTTCGGTTGCAATTTCTTGTATTACTTTGGGGTTTTACAGGTATTTTCGGAAAATTAGTAACAATGAGTGCCTTGCCAATGGTTTGGTATCGTGTTTTAATTGCTGGAGTAGCCGTTTTTCTTTACATGAAATTCAGGAAAATGGATTTCAACGTTTCGAAAAAAGAATTGATGAAATTGTTAATGATTGGAGGAATTGTAGGTGTACATTGGTTTACATTTTATTTATCCATCAAGCTTTCTAATATTTCAATTGCATTAAGTACACTTTCCATGGGCGCACTTTTTAGTGCAATTTTAGAACCTATTTTTTTTAGAAGGAAAATTAATCTGCTCGAAATTATTTTAGCCGTTATTGTATCTGCCTGTGTTGCGGTTATTTTTAATGCTTCGCCAGACGATTATAAATTAGGAATAATTATAGGGATTTTGTGTAGTTTTTTATCTGCTTTGTTTGCCGTGCTAAATTCAACTTTACCGAAAACTTTACAACCGACAAAAGTTACTTTATTCGAAATGATTGGTGGGCTTATCGCACTTTCAGTAATAATGGTTGTTTTTCAACCCGAAGCAATAACTGAAGTAGTAAATATTAGTTGGTCAAATTTTGGTTGGTTAGCATTATTAGGAATAATTTTTACAGCTTTTGCACAAATTGAATCCGTTGATTTACTGAAACATGTTAGTGCTTTTACACTTATGTTGAATGTAAATTTGGAACCAGTTTATGGCATCATTTTGGCAAGTCTTATTTTTGGAGATTCAGAGCATATGACTCCTGTCTTTTATATTGCTACAGGCGTAATGGTGCTTTCTATCATTATGAATGGAATCTTGAAAACAAAATTTTCTAAATAATCTGTTGTCAAAAAGACGTATTTGTTTTAAGAAATGGTTATCATTTAATATCTTTGCTTCGATTGAAAAGTAAACCATAATCACATGATTCACTCTATTATTACAGGTGTTGGGCATTATGTACCCGAAAGAGTTGTTACAAACTTTGATTTAGCTAAGGTGATGGATACCAATGACGAATGGATTCAGGAACGTACGGGTATTGTTGAAAGAAGACATATCGAACCAGGTTCTAGGATTTCATCTACAGACTTAGGTGTTATTGCAGCTAAAAATGCGTTAGAAGATGCGGGCATCACTGCTCAAGATATAGATTTTATATTATTTGCAACTTTATCTCCTGATTACTATTTTCCAGGAAATGGTGTTTTGGTTCAGAAAGAATTAGGATGCCGTACAATTGGTGCAATGGATATTCGTAACCAATGTTCTGGCTTTGTTTATGCCTTATCAACTGCAGATGCTTTTATAAAAGCAGGTGTTTACAAAAATATTTTGGTAATTGGTGCAGAAGTACATTCATTTGGATTGGATATGTCTGACGAAGGTAGAGGTGTTTCAGTTATTTTTGGAGATGGAGCAGGAGCTGTAATTGTTTCGGCTTCAGAAGAAGAAGGACGTGGAATTCTATCAACAAACTTACATTCAGAAGGAGAATTTGCTGAAGAATTAGCAGTTACTTTTCCTGGGACAAAAACAGGTTGGTCGGACGAATTATTAAAAGAAGGTAATACGTTAACGAAAAAAGAGATTTATCCTTATATGAATGGGAATTATGTTTTTAAACATGCGGTAACTCGCTTTCCAGAATCAATTGTAGAAGCATTAACTGCAGCGAATAAAAAGCCAGAAGATTTAGATTTATTTATTCCGCATCAAGCCAATTTACGTATTTCTCAGTTTGTACAAAAACAATTAGGATTACCAGACGAAAAAGTTTACAATAACATTATGCGTTACGGAAATACAACAGCAGCGTCTATTCCGATTGCATTAAGTGAAGCGAAACAAGAAGGTAAGATCAAGAAAGGAGACTTAGTAATGATGACTGCTTTTGGAGCTGGATTTACATGGGGTTCTGTTTTGATGAACTGGTAATATATGTTAGAATTTAGATTTACAAATTTAAAATATAGAAAAACCCTTCACTGAAAAGTGAAGGGTTTTTTGGTTATATTTATTCATAAATTAGAAAAATTTGATACTAATAATAAATTCAATTTCTTGATTTCCCAATTAATTCATAATAAAGAATATCATAATAATTTAAAAATTGAATAACATTTTTCCTAACAAAATTCATTACAATTTTATAACGCAAATATATTCGAGATTGGTTATATTTGTAGAGTTTAAATTAATTATAATAATAAATCAAAATAAAACTATATGAGTTCTTATGATGTAGCCGTAATTGGTGCTGGACCTGGAGGATATGTTGCTGCAATCCGTTGTGCGCAATTAGGATTTAAAACAGCAATTATCGAGAAAGAAAGTTTAGGAGGTACATGTCTTAATGTAGGATGTATTCCGTCAAAGGCTTTATTAGATTCTTCTCACCACTATTACGATGCTGTAAATCACTTTAAAGAGCACGGAATCGATATTGATGCTCCAAAAGTAAACTTCACTCAAATGATTACTCGTAAAGTAGGTGTTGTAGATACTAACGTAGCTGGTATCAAATACTTGATGAGTAAAAATAATATTGATGTTTTAGAAGGTACAGGTGCTTTTAAAGATGCAACTCATATTTTAGTTACAGCTAAAGATGGTTCTACTCAAGAAATTGAAGCTAAAAATACAATTATCGCAACAGGATCAGTTTCTTCTGAATTACCATTTGCGCCAACAGATAAAACTCGTATCATCACTTCTACAGAAGCGTTAGCTTTAACTGAAGTTCCAAAACACTTAATCGTTATCGGTGGTGGTGTTATCGGATTAGAGTTAGGATCAGTTTATTTACGTTTAGGTTCTCAAGTAACAGTGGTAGAATATGCAGATCGTGTTATTCCAGGTATGGATGGTGCTTTGTCTAAAGAATTGACAAAAGTATTGAAAAAACAAGGAATGAAATTCCACACATCTACAGGTGTAACTTCTGTTGTAAATAACGGAAACGATGTTACATTAAAAGCTACTTCTAAAAAAGGAGAAGAAATTGAAATTATCGGAGATTACGCTTTAGTAGCTGTTGGTCGTCGTGCTTTCACAGGATCTTTAGGTTTAGAAAATGTAGGAGTAGAGGTTGACGAAAGAGGTCGTATCAAAACGAATGATCACTTACAAACAAATGTTTCTAACATTTATGCGATTGGTGATGTTGTTGCTGGTGCAATGTTAGCACACAAAGCAGAAGAAGAAGGTGTTTTAGTTGCTGAGCAATTAGCAGGTCAAAAACCTCATATCAACTATAACTTAATTCCTGGTGTTGTTTATACTTGGCCAGAGGTTGCAGGAGTTGGTAAAACAGAAGAGCAATTAAAAGAAGAAGGAGTAGAGTACAAAGTAGGTTCTTTCCCATTCAAAGCTTTAGGACGTGCTCGTGCATCTATGGATACAGATGGTTTTGCTAAAATTTTAGCTGACAAAAACACTGACGAAATCTTAGGAATGCATATTATTGGTGCTCGTGCTGCTGATTTAATTGCAGAAGGCGTTGTAGCAATGGAATTCCGTGCTTCAGCAGAGGATTTGACAAGAATGTCTCATGCTCACCCAACATTCTCAGAGGCGATCAAAGAAGCTGCTTTAGCTGCTACAGACAATCGTCCAATTCACGCTTAATCAATAGATTTAAGATAAATTCTAAAAAGCTGTTCGTAAGAGCAGCTTTTTTTTTATTTTTAACTATTAAATAGAATAATATGGAAAATTTGATAGCAATTTTCAAAACACATTGGGATACAATATTAATTACAGTTTTATCAATTGTAATTTTCTTTTTAGTTTTTAGATCGAAAGCAAGAAAAGATAAGTATAGAAATAATTAATATAAAAAGAGATTCATTTTTTATGATTCTCTTTTTATTTTTGTCAAATGTTAGAAATTCTTTACCAAGACGAATATATTATCGCCATAAACAAACCAAGTGGTTTGTTGGTTCATAAATCTTTTTACGCTCGAGATGCCTCAGTTTTTGCGGTTCAGGAATTACGTAATCAAATAGGAGGACAACATGTTTATCCCATTCATCGTTTAGACCGAAAAACGTCTGGCGTTCTTTTATTTGCGTTGGATAAAGAAAGTTTAAGAATAATGAATGATCGTTTTGCAACGCGAGAAGTTGAGAAAAAATACTTGGCTATTTTGCGTGGTTGGTCGCCAGAAGAAATGACAATTGACTATGATTTAACCAATGATGATGGAGTGAAACAAAATGCAATTACCTATTTTAAGTGTTTACAAACTGCCGAAATTGATTTGGAATATAATAATCATCCAACTTCACGTTATTGTATGGTAGAAGCTATTCCAGAAACTGGACGAATGCATCAATTGCGCAAGCACTTTCGTCATATATTTCATCCAATTTTAGGAAGTCGTCCACATGGATGTAACAAACAGAATAAATTGTGGTTAGAAAATTTTGGATTGAAAGGAATGATGCTTCATGCCCATGAATTAGTGTTTAATCATCCTATTACAAATGAAAAAATTACGCTAAATGCTAAAGTAAACGATGAATTTACTAAAGTAGGAGAAATTTTGAAATTAGATTTGAAAAAATACCTATAAATAGGGAGTGTTAAATTATTGAATTTGAATGTTATATTTCATAAATTTGAGGAACTAAAAAACCTTGCTTATGAAATATTATTTTTACTCACTTTTTACACTTTTTGTCTTTTTTAATTGTAACGAAAATAAACCAGAAGTAAACCAATTAACAACGCAAGAGCTTTCCGAAACAAAAGAGTTTAAGGAAGCTTCATCAGAAAAAAAACAGTTATTTTCTGAAATTAAAGCGTTTCAAAAGGATTTACAAAGTAAAGAATCACACAAAATTCCAGATTATTTAGATTGTCCAAAACGAGTAGAGGAATTGGATTTGAGTACGAAAAACACTACAATTAGAACAGATGTTGAATCAAATTCTTTTCGATTATCTACAAATTTAGTGACAGATAATTTTGATTTAATTTACAATGAATTAGATTTAAATATTATTAATGAAGCAATAAAATCAATTCCTGAAACTGAGTTTTTAGCAAATGATAATGTTTCGACAAATGTAACTATTGGTGAGTGTGAATATCATACTTCAATTTCGATGATGAATAAAGAAGTCGAATTTAATATTAAATCTTCGACACCAAAAAATGAATGTAAAAAAGATCAAAAATGGAAATTTGTTTCGAATGGAGAAATTCTTGTTTTAGATCATCGAAAAATGTTATAAAATATAAAAAGCAACTTTATAAAGTTGCTTTTTATATTTTAATGCGAATGCATATGCATAGAAACGGTGAGATAAGCTAAGATAAATCCAATTAATATAGAAGCAAACTTCTGAAGATTGAATTTATGTCCTTCGTTACTTTCAAACAAAATGACAGTTGAAATATGTAAAAATATTCCCGAAACGATTGCACTCATTTCTAATGAATAGTTAGAAATAATCGTATGTTTTCCTAAGAAATAACCCATAGGAGCTGCTAGAGCAAACAATGCCATAAAGAGAAAGCGTTTTCCAATAGAATCTGTATGTTGACATAAAGCGCTAAATAAAATCATCGAAACTGGAATATTATGAACAAAAATTGCCCACATAAAATCGTGTGATTCGGCATTAGCTACAGGAATTCCTTCGATAATAGAGTGGAGAAATAATCCGCTAAAAATTCCGAATGGAAACTGCTCTTTTTTATGTAAATGAATATGTCCATGTTCAACTCCTTTGCTAATTGTTTCTAAAATATATTGTACAACAACTCCCAACAAAACAAATAAACCAATCGAATGATGGCTATGATTTTCGGATGGATGTCCATAAACCTGTGGCAATATTTCTAAAACGGTCATCGCTAAGAAATAAGCACCACTAAAGGTTAGTAATAGTTTTGAGTTGTGTTTGTTTTTGAGTAATATTCGAGAAAATAATACGCCAATTAAAACACTAGAAATTAAGATTAAACTTTCTTTCATTATTTATTTAATACTAAAATTAATCGGTCAGATGTTTGTTCATCAAAAGCATCCAAATTATAATTTCCAAATACTTTATCTAAAACAAAACCTTCTGCATCTACTATTTTTTTGAAATCATTGAAATAAATCAATCGAACATATTCTTCGAAATGAAAAGTTTCACCTTTGTCTTCAAAATCAATTTCTTTTTTAACAAATCCATTTTCTACTGATTTTGTAATTTTAAATAAAATTCCGTCGATTACTTTCTCTTCATAAGGAATCATTTGAGAAACAACTTTTTCTGCATTCAAATAGTCTAATACAAATATTCCATGCGATTTTATTTGCTGTTTTACGGCTTCAAAAACCTTAAAGTTATCGTCGTAACTTTCGAAATATCCAAAACTTGTAAAGAGATTGAAAACTGCGTCAAATTCGTTTGAATGATAAACTTCGCGCATATCATGAACTTCGAATTTTAAATGTTCATTTTCAAATTGTTTCGCATAAGAAATACTCGCTTCTGCCAAATCTATTCCCAAAACATCAAAACCTAATTTATTTAATGTAATAGAATGTCGACCTTTTCCACAAGCTAAATCTAATACTTTTGCATGTTGCGGAAGCTGTAAATATTTGGTAATTTTTTGAATAAAATCTTCAGCTTCTGTTAAGCTTCTGTTTTTGTATAAAATATGATAATATGGCGAGTTAAACCATTTTACAAACCATTGTAAATCCATTGTTGTTATTTTTGGCAATTTGGGCAAGTTCCTGTGATGACGCAATTACAATCTTGCATCGAAAAACCTTCGGGTAAATTAATTTTAATTTCTTCTTTTAAGCAAATCAGCTGATTACAAGTTGTGCAACGAAAATGAAAATGATCGTGATGATGCTGTGTGTGTTCACAAGATGTTTTGCACATGGCAAAATAGTTTACACCATCATCGCCAATAACTTTGTGCATCATTCCGTCTTTGCAAAAATTGTTCAGAATGCGATAAATAGTCGCTCTGTCCATTTTTCCTTGTAATTGCGTCTCTATTTGTTCTTGGTTCAATGCAGTAGAACACGAATTGAACAAATCTATAACCGCTTGTTTAGTTGGTGTATTTCGTCGTTTCATTTCTTAATGCAAATATGTTGCAATAATACAATTTTTATGCGAAATAAAAAATCCTATTCGCAGTGAATAGGATTTATTTTATATGATTCTGAAACGAGTTCAGAATGATGTATAATTTTTTGAATTAATTACTTCGTAATCGCTTCACATTTCTTATTTAACCAAGTTAATTCGGTTTCGTTTAAATAAGGTTTTAAATTTTCGAAAACAAATTGATGATAGTTATTTAACCACTCAATTTCTTGAGCTGTCATCAAGTTAATGTCAATTAATTTTGTATCTATAGGAGAAATTGTAATTGTCTCGAATTTTAAGAAATCTCCAAATTGAGTTGACATTGCTGGTTGAATAACCATTAGATTTTCGATTCGAATACCATATTCACCATCGCGATATAAACCAGGCTCGTTAGAAAGAACCATTCCAACTTTCAGAGGTGTTAAATTCTCTTCTAAACGAATACTTTGTGGTCCTTCGTGTACACACAAGAAATGTCCAACACCATGTCCAGTTCCATGACCGTAGTTGAAACCATATTCCCAAAGCGCTTTACGCGATAAGACATCTAACAAAGAACCACGAGAATTAACAGGGAAAACAGCTTCTGATAAAGCTATCATACCTTTTAAAACCAATGTATAATCAATTTTTTGTTGTTCAGTTGGTTCACCTAAAATCAATGTACGTGTGATATCGGTAGTTCCTTCTAAGAATTGCGCACCAGAATCAATCAATAACATTTCTTCTTTTCCTAATGTATATGCAGATTCTGGTGTTGCAGAATAATGGTTCATTGCACCGTGATCGGCATATCCACAAATAGTTCCGAAACTTGCGCCTTTGAAATTTTCTTGCTCAGATCTTAGTTCAATTAATTTATCAGCAACTGTAACTTCGTTAATATTTTGGTCAATATTTTCTTCTAACCACATGAAAAATTTCGTCAAAGCAACTCCATCTTTTACCATTGCTTTACGGAAACCATCAATTTCAATTTCATTTTTTAATGATTTTAGATTGGTAACAATAGAAGTCGCTAATTTGATTGTAGAAGATGAAGGAATAGCTTCGTAAAGTGATTGATTAATACGATTTCCGTCAACTAAAACGTGCGATTTTTCATCTAAATTGTTTAGATAATTATAAATATCTAAATATGATTTTATCGTAACACCTTCATTTGCTAAAGCAGTTTGTGTTTCAGTAGTTACTTTAGCTTCATCAATAAATAAATAAGCATTTTCTGTATCAACAGCTGCATAAGAAATTGTTAATGGATTATAATTAACATCATTTCCGCGAATATTGAATAACCACGCAATTTCGTCCAACGAATTCATGAAATAAACATTTGTATTTGCTTTTTTCATTTCATTACGTACTTCCGAAATTTTATCTGCTGTAGATTTTCCTGCAAATTTTACATCGTAAATATAAAATGGATTTTGAGGTAATTCAGTACGATTTTTCCAAGTTAAATCAATCAAATCAATTGATTTGACAGTAAGTTGATTGAATGTAAATTCATTCTCTGTTTCTACAAATGCATTATGCGCAAACATTTGAGGATTAAGACCTACAACTTCTCCTTGTTTTAATTGAGAAATAATCCATTCGTTGATAGAAGGTGTTTCGGGCATTCTCATTTTCATCAATTCGATAGTTGTATCCTTCAATTGATCTTCTGCCTGAATAAAATATCTCGAATCTGTCCAAACAGCTGCTTTATCTAAAGTAACAACAGCCGTACCAGCTGTTCCATTGAAAGCTGAAATCCATTCGCGCTCTTTCCAATGTTGTGGTAAATATTCGCTTCCATGAGGATCTGTACCAGGAATAATAGTTGCGCTAACCCTATTTTGTTTCATAACTTCTCTCAAAGCTGAAAGACGATCTGTGATTTTTTCCATTTTATATATTTCTAAAATTAACTCTTTATTAGAGTCGAAAGGTACGAAGAATAGGAAATTTGAAGAATAAAATTTTATTTAAAATTTATAATAATTGATTGAAATTGGTTTATTAAATCTTGATTTTTAGATTTAAAAATTTCATCTTTTAGTTGAGTCATTTTTTCTTGATTTTTTGTAGAAAAGTAATATTCATATAATTGAATAATGATATCAAGGTTATTGGGGAATTTTTTTCGTCCTTTTTCTAAACTTTCAATTGCTAAATTTCCTTTTCCTAATTTGTTTTGTACCCAAGCTTTAATTAAGTATTGATCAGATGTATTTGGTAAATAAGTTTCAAATAATTTTACAACAACTTCTAAATAATATTCATCATTATTGTTTTTTATTGGTGCCATAAATTTAATATACGGATAGAAAGTTTTTAATAATATTTGACTATCAGCTTTATTAGTATCAGTTAAATTACACCAATTGTTCTTATTATTTTTAGCTTGAATCAATATAGCTTCAGATTCTTTTATAAAATTATCATACATATTCGAAATAAAATAGAAATAGGTTTTCGTTGTATAATAATCGATTCTATTAGGATTATTCTTTATTAGTTTATCAGAATTGATTAATATTTTTTGTATGCTTTTTACATTAGCATTTATATAATTAGGATCTATTTTGTTGTCATTTTTAAAATCTGATGATAAATCTTGATCATTTATTATTTTGTTTAAAATATTTCTTGTTTCATTAATATAATAATCAACACTATCTTGAGGTAATTTAGTTTGAGCTTTTACAAAAAAAATATTTCCAATAAATAAGAGAGTAAATAATAATTTCATATATTCTATTAATTTAACTTCAAATATAATTATTCTAACTTCTCAATTTCTTTTATTTCCCGTACTTTTGTAAAAATTTTATTTCCTTGGAAAATTTCAGAATGATTGCGAAAACCTTTTTTGGTTTCGAAGATATATTAGCGCAAGAATTAAAAGCGTTGGGTGCAGCAGATGTTAAAGTTCAAAACCGAATGGTTGAATTTAATGGCGATTTAGGTTTTATGTACAAAGCCAATTATAGTTTGCGCACTGCACTTCGCATACAGAAACCAATTCTTACATTTTCTGCGAAAAATGATCTTCAATTGTACGAAAAATTCAAGAAATTCCATTGGGAAAATTATTTGAATGTCGATCAAACTTTCATGATTGACCCAACTGTTTTTTCAGATTATTTTACGCATTCGCATTATGCAGCTTTAAAAGTAAAAGATGCTATCGTAGATCGATTTAAAGAAAAAGATGGTCGTCGTCCAAGTATCGATAAAGATTTTCCAGATGTGCGTTTTAACTTACATATTTCGCATGATAAAATTACGTTGTCATTAGATTCTTCTGGAGATTCTTTGCACAAACGTGGTTATCGTGAAGAAACAGGACCAGCACCAATTAACGAAGTTTTAGCAGCAGGTTTGTTGTTGCAAGCAGGTTATGATGGAAAAGGGAATTACCTTGATCCGATGTGTGGTTCGGGAACAATGTTAATTGAAGCAGCAATGATCGCGAATAATATTCCGCCGCAAATTCACCGTAAGCATTTTGCTTTTCAGAATTGGCCAGATTATGATGAAACTTTGTTTACACAAATTCGTAACACACGTCTAAATCGTATCAAAGAATCTGAATATAAAATTGTTGGATACGAAATTTCTCCAATGATGGTCAAAATTGCTCAAGCGAATGTTAAGTCAGCTGATTTAGAAGATTTCATAGAAGTAAGAACGCAAGACTTTTTTACATCTAAGAAAGAATTATTCCCAGTTTTATTGGTTTTCAATCCGCCTTATGATGAGCGTATCGAAAATAATAATCAAGAATTTTACAAACAAATTGGAGATACTTTAAAATCGAGTTATCCAAATACATTGGCGTGGTTCATCACATCAGATTTACAAGCCAAAAAATATGTCGGTTTACGTCCTTCGAAAAAAGTAAAAGTGTTTAACGGTAAGTTAGAATGCGACTTTTTACAATACGAAATGTATGAAGGAAGTAAGAAAGCTAAAAATCAAAATTAAGAGAAGTGAATCAATTTATAAAAGAAATTTGTCAAGATCAAAAAGTATATCTTTTAACTTCGGAAGAAGGTTTTGCTGTTTCGTATTCAGAGGAATTTGAGTACGAAGATGGCTCTAATTTGGAGGTTATTTGTTTTTGGTCGAATACAGATTTAGCTGAAAAAGCGAAACAAAATCAATGGGCAAATCATAAAATTGATTCAATAGATTTGAATACTTTTTTAGAAGAATGGTTGTTCGGAATGATTGAAGAGGTTTCTTTAGTTGGAATTAATTTTGATGAAACACCGAAAGGAGAGGAGCAAAGTCCATTGGATACAATTTTGGCTATTGTTCATGAATTGAATCAATCAAAATCTACTTTCAAAACGAATCATTTTAAGGATTTGAACGAAATCCAGAAAGTAACTTTAGAATTGAAAGAATCATTCAATCAATAATTTATTTTGGAAAAAGAAGATTTAAAACTTTCGATAATTATTGCCGTTTACGAACGTCAAGATGAATTGACAGAATTATTGTCAAGTTTAACAAAACAAACGGATAAATCATTCGAAATTATTATTGTAGACGATGGCTCTAAAAATAAATTGGATGCGGTTTGTACTAAATTTGATACTCAATTAGATCTTCATTATTATTACAAAACAAATTCGGGACCTGGGAAATCTAGAAATTATGGTATGGAAAAAGCGAATGGAAATTATTTCATTTTCTTAGATTCTGATACCATTATTCCATCAACTTATATTGAATCTGTAAAAAACGAATTGACAACTAATTTTGTTGATGCTTTTGGTGGTCCTGATGATGCGGACGATTCGTTTACAGATTTACAAAAAGCAATTACATTTTCGATGACTTCTTTTTTAACAACTGGAGGAATTAGAGGTGGAAAAAAACAAATTGGTAAATTTCAACCTCGTAGTTTTAATATGGGAATTTCTCGAAAAGCATACGAAAAAACAGGTGGTTTTGCAGATTTGCGTGTTGGAGAAGATCCAGATTTATCGATGCGTTTGTGGGAAAATAGTTTTGATACAAGATTGTTTCAAGATTCTAAGGTTATTCATAAGCGTAGAACGTCGTTAAAAAAATTCGCTAAGCAAGTATATCAATTTGGCGTTGCACGACCAATTCTAAATCAACGTCATCCAAATTATATCAAACCAACTTTTTGGTTTCCAAGTTTATTTTTTGTAGGAACATTAGTTGCTTTCCTATTTTTGTTGATGAGCTTTGTTTTTCCTAAAGAACAGTTTATGCTACAAATTCCTTTTGTTTTGTGGTTAATTTATATGTTTTTGATTTTTATATTCTCAACAATAAGATTTAAATCTGCGTTTGTAGGCTTGTTGTCAATTCAAACTACTTTAATCCAGTTTTTTAACTATGGATACGGTTTTTTAGAAAGTCAATTTAAGTTAAATATTCTCAAACGAAATCCTAAAAAGGCTTTTCCAAGTCATTTTCATATTGAATAAAAAAATAAAGGTCAAGAGAAATCTTGACCTTTTACAATTAAAAGCATCTTACTTAGAATTGTTAACTTAAAATACTAATACATTCAAATTTAACAATTTTAATTTAAAAAGGTATCATAAATAGTGTGTAATATTTTGTTAATCAATAGTTTATATTAAATTGATTCCGTGTTTTTTAATTGATATCTCATTATTTTCTGTTATATATTAATATTTAGGAAATATTTCTGTAGAATTGAATAATTGCGTGATATTTTTTATTTTAACTATTTATATTAGTTCCACTCAATCTTTTGGTTAGTTCTCTCAAATATTTCGTAATTTTGCAGACTTAAATTAGAGTAATGCGTACAAAATCGACTGGGAAAAAGAAAATTAATGTAATTACGTTAGGATGTTCTAAAAATGTTTACGATTCTGAGGTGTTAATGGGACAATTGAAAGCCAATGGTAAAGAAGTTGTACATGAGCAAACTGGAGAGATTGTAGTGATTAACACTTGTGGTTTCATTGATAATGCAAAGGAAGAGAGTGTTGATACAATTTTAGATTACGTGCAACGTAAAGAAGATGGTTTGGTAGAAAAAGTTTTCGTGACTGGATGTTTGTCAGAGCGATACAAACCAGATTTAATTGAGCAAATTCCTAATGTTGATCAATATTTTGGGACGCGCGAATTACCATTGTTATTAAAAGCTTTAGGAGCAGATTATAAACATGAATTAGTTGGTGAACGTTTAACGACAACGCCACGTCATTATGCTTATCTTAAAATTGCAGAAGGTTGTGATCGTCCTTGTTCTTTCTGTGCAATTCCTTTGATGCGTGGAGGAAATGTTTCTCGTCCAATCGAAGATTTAGTAACAGAGGCGACTAAATTGGCTAAAAATGGAACAAAAGAGTTAATTTTGATTGCACAAGATTTAACGTATTATGGTTTAGATATCTATAAAAAACGTGAATTAGCGTCATTATTAAAGGAATTAGTAAAAATAGAAGGTATCGAATGGATTCGCTTACATTATGCATTTCCAGCTGGTTTTCCAGAAGATGTTTTGGATGTAATTCGTGAAGAGCCTAAAGTTTGTAATTATATTGATATTCCGTTACAACATATTTCAACAAAATTATTAAAATCAATGCGTCGTGGTACAACACACGAAAAAACGAATGCTTTATTAGACGCAATGCGTACAAAAGTTCCTGATATGGCGATTCGTACAACATTGATTTGTGGATATCCAGGCGAAACAGAAGAAGATTTTCAGGAAATGAAAGCTTGGGTACAAGAGCAAAAATTTGATCGTTTGGGATGTTTTACTTATTCACACGAAGAAAATACGCATGCGTATAATTTAGAAGATGATGTACCAGAGGAAGTAAAACAACAACGTGTTGAAGAAATTATGGAAATTCAATCTCAAATTTCGTATGATTTGAATCAAGAAAAAATTGGAAAACAATTTAGAGTGATGATTGATCGTAAAGAAGGAGATAACTTTATAGGACGTACAGAATATGATTCTCCAGATGTTGATAATGAAGTTTTGATTTCTGCAATTGATACCTATTTACCAGTTGGTGATTTTGTTAATGTAGAAATTATTGAAGCATATGAATTCGATTTAATTGGTAAAGTGATTGATTAATCAATTCGAGATAAAAACAAAAAACCACTCAATTTGAGTGGTTTTTTTATGTTTAGTTTTTAGCGTTATTGCGACGTTTCTTTTTTAAACGATTGGTACGAACTAAATTTTTATGTTTTGGATCTTTTAATTTGTCCACTAAAACTTGTAAATGATTTTCTTCTTTTTTTGCTTTCTTAGCCATTTTTCTTGGTTTTAAATTTAATTTAAATTAATCATTATTTTTCAAGTTTTCAAATTTAAAGTTTTAATTATAAAATATTTAACGTTTATTTTTTAGGTTTTGCTCCCATATGAAATACTAATTTACCGCCATTTACGATATCAAAATGATTTAAATTGAACGAAGAGTAAGACTTTCCATTAAGTTCTATTTTTTGAATATAAACATTTTTCTTCGATTGATTTTTGACTTCAATTTCAAATTGTTTTCCATTCTCTAAATTCAATACAGCATGTTCTACCAAAGGACTTCCAATTGCGTAATCTGTCGATCCTTGTTGAACAGGATAAAAACCAAGAGCACTAAAAATATACCACGCACTCATTTGTCCTGTGTCATCATTTCCTCCCAAACCATCTGTTGTAGGTTTGTATTGCATTTCCAAAATCATTCTGATTTTTTCTTGCGTTTTCCATGCTTGTCCAGCCCAATTATATAAATAGGCAACATGATGAGCGGGTTCATTTCCATGAACATATCCACCAATAATTCCTTCTCGAGTAATATCTTCTGTATCAGCAAAATATTCGTCTGGTAAATGCATTGTAAACAATTGGTCTAGCTTATCACCAAATTTCTTTTTGCCACCCATCGCATTGATCAATCCATCAGGATTTTGGGGAACAAAGAAGCTGAAATTCCATGAGTTACCTTCTATAAATCCTTGTCCATGCGTATTCAAAGGGTCAAATTCTTTTTTGAAACTTCCATCAGCTAATCGAGGACGCATAAATCCGATTGAAGAATCATAATTATTTTTCCAATTCTCAGAACGCTTCATAAATGTTTCATACACATCCATTCTGTTCAATTTTTTAGCAGCTTGCGCAATCGACCAATCATCAAACGCATATTCTAACGTATTCGATATAGAAGTTCCGTTTTTCTCAGCAGGAATATAACCTTTGTCGATATAATCACCAATTCCTTCATAATCTCTTTTGTTCGCTGTAACAATACACGCATCTAACACAGCATTTGCGTCACCATCATAAATTCCTTTTACAATTGCATCTGCAATAACAGTAACCGAATGATAACCACTCATACACCAATTTTCGTTGGCATAATGCGACCAAATTGGTAGCATTTTTATTGGATTTTGTTCATAATGTTTCATCATCGATTTTACCATATCATTGTTACGTTTTGGTTGAATAATATTAAACAATGGATGTAAAGCGCGATAAGTATCCCAAAGTGAGAAAGTTGTATAATTTGTAAAATCTTTTGCTTGATGAATTTCTTGATCTAAGCCTTTGTATTGACCATTTACATCCATGTAAGTTGTTGGATTAATAAAGGTATGATACATGGCAGTATAAAAATTGATCTTATCATTTTCTGAAGCTTTGATCTGAATGCGATTCAATTCTCTGTTCCAATTTTCTTTGGCTTCATTTTTTACTTGTTCAAAATTCCAGTGTGGAATTTCAGTTTCCAAGTTTTCTAATGCATTGGTTTGACTAACGGGTGAAATAGCAAACTTTATTTTTACTTTTTCATCTTGTTCTGTATCGAAATCAAAATACATTTTAATTTTTTTACCTTCAATCAATGGAAAATTTTGTGTTTCATTCCATTTTCTCCAAAACCCTTTATAATCGACTTGACCATCTTCATTTTTTTGACCATAATTTTTAAATGGTTTAGAAAAAGTCATCGCAAAATAAACCGTTCTATTTCTAGCCCAACCTCGTGTTTGTCGATAACCAGTAACTAATGTATCATTCACAACTCTTACATAAGTCCAAGTATTTTTGTCATCGTAATTGTAAATTCCCGCATTCAAATCAAAAATAATATGCGATTGAGTAGATTTTGGAAAAGTATATTGATGAAAACCAACTCGAGTAGAGGCGGTCATTTCAGCCCAAATGTTATAATCGTCTAATTTTACTTTGTAATATCCGGCTTCGGCAAATTCATTTTGATGAGAAAACTTTGAACGATAACCACTTTCAGGATTTAGAGCTGTTCCTGGATTTAATTGCAATTTACCAACTGTTGGCATAATCAAAAAATCACCTAAATCAGAATGTCCTGTTCCATTAAAATGAGTGTGACTAAAACCTGTAATAGTTTTATCTTCATAACGGTAACCAGTACAATAATCATAAACTCTTGGATTATATTTATGATTGACAGAATAGGGAATAGAGTCGGTTTCGGGACTCAATTGTACAGCACCAAAAGGCACAGTTGCACCTGGAAATGTGTGCCCCATTTTCTCTGTTCCAATCATTGGATTGACATATTTGACTAAGTTTTGTTGTTGTGCAAATCCTAAATTGTAGAAAGAAAATAGTGTGATTAATAATTTTAATTTCATCGATTTCGTTTTCAAGTATTAATTTAATCTAAAGTTAAAAGAAATCATCGAAATCAAAAAAGAAAGGAAAGCTTTTGACTTTCCTTTCTTGTAATATTTATAAAACCATCTCAGGAATATCTCCTTCAATAATTAGTTTTCCTTCTGTTGCTTTTTTTATTTCTTCAACTGAAACTCCCGGAGCGCGTTCCAATAATTTGAAACCTCCTTCTGCTAAAATTTCTAAAACGGCTAATTCTGTTACAATTTTTTTGACACAATTAATTCCTGTTAAAGGTAAAGTACAAGAAGGTAATAATTTAGATTCTCCGGCTTTGTTTACATGTTGCATCGCAACAATAATATTATCCGCAGATGCCACTAAATCCATTGCGCCTCCCATTCCTTTTACCATTTTTCCTGGGATTTTCCAGTTTGCAATATCTCCATTTTCAGAAACTTCCATTGCGCCTAAAATAGTTAAATTAATTTTTCGAGCTCTAATCATTCCAAAACTCATTGCCGAATCAAAGAAAGCTGATCCAGGCAAAGTAGTGATTGTTTGTTTACCAGCATTAATAAAATCAGGATCTTCTTCACCATCAATAGGAAAAGGACCCATTCCCAATAAACCATTCTCAGATTGTAAAACAACATTTACATTTTCAGGAATATAATTAGCAACCAATGTCGGAATTCCGATTCCTAAATTTACATAATATCCGTCTTTTACCTCTTTTGCAATTCGTTTTGCAATTCCATTTTTATCTAACATTGCTTTTATGGTTTTGGTTGAACAGTTCTGTTTTCAATTCGTTTTTCGTACTTCGCACCTTGAATAATACGATTTACATAAACACCTGGAGTATGAATTTGATTTGGATCTAATTCACCAACTTCTACTAATTCTTCTACTTCTGCAATAGTAATTTTTCCACACATTGCTGCAGGATGATTAAAATTTGCAGTTGCACCACGGAAAACTAAATTTCCAGCTGTATCACCTTTCCAAGCTTTAACGATTGCAAAATCAGGTTCGAATGCATATTCTAACAAATATTCTTTCTCAATACCATGAAAAGTAAATTTCCTAATTTCTTTACCTTCAGCAACTTCAGTGCCAACTCCTGCAGGAGTAAAAATTGCAGGCATTCCATAACCAGCAGCCATCAATCGTGTTGCTAAAGTTCCTTGTGGAATTAATTCTACTTCTAATTCTCCTGAAAGCATTTGACGCTCAAAATCAGCATTTTCTCCAACATAAGAAGAAATCATTTTTTTGATTTGTCGTCCTTGTAATAATAATCCTAAACCAAAATCGTCTACACCTGCATTGTTACTAATACAAGTAAGGTTATTGATTTTTTTGTCTACCAATCCTTGAATTAAGTTTTCAGGAATTCCAGAAAGTCCAAAGCCTCCAACAGCAAGCGTCATTCCGCTTTCTACACCTTGTAGAGCTTCTTCGATGCTGTTTACTTTTTTGTTTATCATTTTTGTTGTGTTTGATCAAATATAATTCTAATGTTAAAGATAAATAAAAACCATTCATATTTCAATTAACCTACAAAAATCTTAGGTTAACCTCTTAAATTTAGATAGCAAAATATCGATATATACTTTTGTTTAGAAGATTATATGAGGACATGATAAAGTTGTGCAAGGCTGAGAATCGAAATTTATTTGAAAATAAATTCATTAGGATAAATGCTTTAAATGATACAAATCCGATTTTGGATTTTGCTTTTATTGATGATGTTGCGTTAAGCGGAATGGGTACTTATCAAAAAGTAATCAAAGAAAGTGGTTATATTATTTTAATGCCTTTATTGAATAATATACGCTTGAATATGAATGGTTTTAATTGGAAAATTGAAGTCAATCAAGCATTTGTTTATTACTTAGAAAAAGGAACTATAATAGAAATAGAAGGCGATTTGAGCCACGATTTTTCTTATTTCTATGCGTTATTCATCGTAAAAGAAAAACAGCCAATTTCTAAAATGATTGTTCCAATTGATTTGGATAGAGAGAATCGTTTAGAGAAAATAATCCGACATGATTTGTTTAATGTTTTTTTAGGAAAATTTGACTTGAGAAAAGAATCTGAATTACCATTCAAAAGAAACGAAAGAAGTTGGTTAATCATTTCTTTGACAGGTATTTTTGAGGTTCATAATCGTTTAATAGAATCAAGAGATTTATTAGAAATAAGATCTGATGAGAATGTTGAATTTGAATCGTTGAGCGAAAATTCATTACTGATTGCAATTGATTACTAATCAAAATTATTATAAAAATGGAAAGAAAAGAATTTTTAAAAAATAGTTTAGGATTTTTGGGAACAGCTTTGATTTTACCTAAAGTTATTTCTTCTTGTTCTGACGATGATCATGCAAACACGAATGATACTACTATAAACGAAGGAGGAAATAATCAAACTTGTACTGTTTGGCCAACAGAAACTGAAGGGCCTTTTCCTACTAAAACGCCGTCTAGTTATGTAAGAACTGATATCAAAGGAGATAGAACTGGAGTTGCAACTGTTATAGAAATCGAAATTCAAAATGCTAATTCAAATTGTACAGCTGTAGAAGGTGTTGTGGTAGATATTTGGCATTGTGATAAAGATGGAAATTATTCGCAATATGGAGGAACACAAATGCAACAAACAAATTATCAATCATATAATTTTTTGAGAGGTCGCCAAATAACTGATGCAAATGGGAAAGTAAAATTTTCTACAATTTTTCCCGGTTGGTATCAAAGTCGTGCAACACATATACATGTTCACATTTATAGTGCAAATGGAAATTCATTAAAAGTTACTCAAATAGCTTTCCCAGAAGGAAACAACAGTGCAGTTGTTACAGTAAATTCTGCTACAACATACGGTTATACCAAAGGAATGAATGGATATACCTATAATGCGCAAGATAATGTTTTTAATGATGATAAAAATGGTTTACAAATTGCTACCATTTCTGGTAATTTAACAAATGGATATACCATTTCATCGAATATTAAAATTTCAATATAAAAAATGGAAAGAAAGGAATTTTTAAAAAATAGTTTAGGTTTATTAGGAGCAAGTTTAATTGTTCCTAAAGTTATAATGAGTTGTTCAAATTCAACAAATAGTGGAGATTGCGAAGTTTGGGCTACAGAAACAGAAGGGCCATTTCCAACCCAAAAACCCGAAGATTTTTTATCAAAAAATATCAAAGGTGATCGAACAGGAGTAGAGGCAACAATAAAAATTAATATATCGAATGTTGATGAAAATTGTAGTGCCTTCAAAAATGCAATTGTAGATATTTGGCATTGCGATAAAGATGGAAATTATTCGCAATATGGCGCAACTCGTATGCAACCTACCGATTATAAATCATATAAATTTTTGAGAGGTAGACAGATAACTGATGAAAATGGAAATGTGGAGTTTATTTCCATTTTTCCTGGTTGGTACGAAAGTCGTGCAACGCATATTCATGTTCATATTTACGACCAAAGTGGAAAATCGTTAAAAGTTACTCAAATTGCATTTCCAGAAGGAGGAAATTCTGCAGTTGCAATTGTAAACTCTGCAACAGATTATGGTTATACAAAAGGTTTGCAAGGATATACCTATAATGCTGATGACAATGTATTTTCTGATGATGTAGATGGAAATCAAATTGCTAAAGTAACTGGAAGTTTAGAAAAAGGTTATGTTATCGAAGCAAATATTGTTCTTTCTACAGAAAATATAGAAGAATTAAAAGAACCTATGGGTGGTCCAGGAATGCCTCCGCCAGATGGAATGCCTCCATTTGATAAACCAAAAAAAGATGAACAACAACATTAAAAAAATACAATTTGCTTACCGATTCACAATTGATGCACAAACAAATTCTGTTTGGGAAAAATATGTTTTCGAAGCAACTTATAAAGAGTATTTTTTGCAAGAACAGCTTTATCAGGATAATCAAAAAAAAGTTGAAACATTTAGAGAATTAAAACGTTATAATCCAAAAGCAGAACAATTGCATTATTTGGTTGGAATGACGGCAATTCCATATATCGAACAATTAGAAGGTAATTTGTATCAAATTACAGATAATTTAAATAAAACTTACCTGAAATTTGTAGATTTTGAGATAGATATTGTTAATTCGTCAAATTTATCGCATTTAAAACATCAAATTGGACTTACTTTTTTTACGCCACAATATTTGTATTTTGGAGAAATAAACAATCAGTATTTGATTGCAATTGATGACGAACAAGACAAGATTATAAAAACATTAATGATTCCAAATCGTAAACAATTTTCAATTTATTCAATAGAATTAGTTAAATGAACAAAGCAAAAATAACAACTAGAGAAATTGTCATTTTTATAACTGTATCCATTATTTTTATTTTGATACCGTTTTTAGCTGCTCCTAATTTTTCTTCTGATCAAACAATTTTCGAAACTCGTTTTTTTAAACGAATGTTATTCGAAAATATACTGTTGTTAGGCTTCTTTTTAGTGAACTATTTCGTCTTAATACCTAAGTTGTATTTTAAAAAACACTATCTATTTTACATAATTACACTTATTGTATTCTTTCTTATTGTGTATAAGGTACCTGAGTTAGCTTTTCATTCGAGTAAATTTCCACCAAGAAATGCAGAATATGATAAATTTCCGCCAAGAAAGCCACCGCGCGACTATATGATGTGGAGTCCTAAGGTGATTATGTTTTTTATGATGACAATGGTTTCGTTATTTATTCGTCAAAATAAACGTTATCAAGAAATGAAAAATGAAAAGCAATTGTCTGAAATAGCGTATCTTAGAGCTCAGATAAATCCACATTTTTTATTTAATACACTAAATAATATTTATGCATTAACGTTACAGAAATCTGAATCAGCTTCTGATGCTGTAATGAAATTATCAAAAATGATGCGATTTGTAGTTTCTGATTCTTCGAAAGATTTTGTTTCCTTACAACAGGATATTGATTATATTAAAAATTACATTCAATTACAGCAATTGCGATTAATCAACAAAAAATCAATTTTATTTCATGTTGAAGGAAATGCGGCTGATTTGAGAATTTCGCCATTGTTATTGATTAATTTTATAGAAAATGCGTTCAAATATGGTGTGATTGATAACGAAGAAGAACCTGTAGAAATTTCAATTTTTATTGAACAAAATACATTATTGTTACGAGTGAAAAATATAATTTCGAAAGAAATTGATTCAGAAACTGTGAAAAGTGAAATTGGTTTACAAAACACTAAAAAACGATTAGATTATATTTATGCAAATCGTTATCAATTAGAAATTGTAGAATCATCAACTACATATTTTGTTGAACTTAAATTATTTTTAAATGATTAAAGCAATTGCAATAGACGATGAGCCTTTGGCATTAATGGTTATAGAAAATTATTGTGCGCGAAATAAACAAGTTGAATTAGTAAAAACATTTTCTAACTTAAAAGATGCACAGAAGTATATCAATCAATTTCCAGTCGATTTGATGTTTTTGGATATACAAATTTCGCGTACCAACGGAATGGATTTTTATAAACATTTAGAGAAGAAAATTCCTGTTATTTTTACAACAGCTTTTGCAGAATATGCTGTAGATGGATTTAATGTTTCGGCTTTAGATTATTTGTTAAAACCTATTGATTACGAAAGGTTTGAAGAGGCAATACATAAAGCGGTTTTGATTTTGGTGGATAAAAAGTTAGCACAAAGTGAAGATTTTTTAATGATTCGAGCTGATTATAAACTAAATAAAATTGCATACAATGATATCGTTTATATTGAAGGTTTAGATGATTATGTGAAAATACATTTGATTGATCAAAAAAAGATAACGGCAAGAATTTCCATGAAATCAATTTTAGAAAAATTACCCGAAAATTTATTTGTCCGTGTTCATCGATCATATATAGTTCCTCTGAAAAAAGTGAAATCAATTCAGAATAAAATATTATATTTGGATCAAATAGAAATACCGATAGGTGAGACCTATAGAAATTCTATACTTGATTTATTCAAAGATTAAAAAACGAGGAAAATGGAACAAAAAGTAAAAAATCGAGTTATCGAAAATATCTTTTTTTCCAATTTTTTTTTAATTCTACTTTCATTAGCGTTAAACATAGAAACGAATACTAAAATTGGATTACCATTCAATTCTACAGTCTATTATTCGTTTATTTGTTCCATTACAGTTTTGTTTTATTTGTATGCTTACAGAACTCCAAAACATATAAAATCATCATCAAATCCTCGAACTCAATTCTATATAAATCACAGAAAATCAGTACAATTATTTACTTATTTTTTATTAATTGTTTCTTTTATTTCTGGAATTATTTTAGCAATTAAATGCTTACCAAATTATGAAGTTTTATCATGGAAATGGTTTTTAGTTTTATGTTTTACTGGTTTATTGTCTTTTGGATATTATGATTTGAAGCTGGGTATTTCGCTACGAAAAACAATGTTATTGAAACCTTTTTTAATTGGTTGGACTTGGGCAATTACGACTGTTTTTTTACCTGTTTTATTTTTGATGTTAAAGAATGAAACACATTATACCATTGATGCAAAATTTTACTTTCTATTTTCGCAAACTTTTATGTATTGTGTTGTAAATGCTATTTTGTTTGATCTGAAAGATTATGAAGATGATAGTAATCGGAATCTAAAAACATTTGTAGTAAAATATGGATATCATTTTACATTGAATAGAATTATCTTACCCTTAATATTTTTAGGATTTTTAAGCTTTGTTATTTTTGGAATTTGGTATGGCTTACCATTACATCGAGTATTATTTATGTTAATCCCGATTGTTTGTTTAGCTATTTTTGCTTTTAAACTAAATCGTCCAAAATCTATTTTATATTATTTAATCGCAATTGATGGTATGATTTTTCTAAAAGCAATTTGTGGAATTTTAAGCGTAATTTTATTCGAATAATGAATTACAATTTTATTGCGCCATATTATCATTCGCTGAGTCAACTGATTTTTTTGAATCGACAACATCAAGCTCATTTTTTAATTTTGAATCATCTAAAAGACGGTGATAAAATTTTGTGGGTTGGAGGAGGAGCAGGAAAATTTATTCCAGAACTAGAAAAACTCAATTTGAAATTAGAAATCGATTATATTGATTTTTCCTCTAAAATGATAGAGCTAGCTAAAAAAGAGAAAACATCTAACTTAAATATTAATTACATTGTTTCAGATATTTTCGATTTCGATACGGATAAAAAATATGATGTAATCATGACAACTTTTTTATTTGATCATTTTAAACAAGAAAAAGCTGAAGAATTATTTTCTCGACTGAATGAATTTTTAAATTTTGGTGGAATTTGGTTTTACGTAGATTTTGCTCAATCTCAAAAAGGTTGGCAAAAGAATATAACAAATTTGATGTTGCTTTTTTTTAGAGTTTTTATTGGATTAGATATTTCACAATTGCCAAAAATGAAACAAGTTTTTGAAGGTTTTTATAAAACGGTTGATCATCAATTTTTTTTCAAAAAATATATAGAAAGTGTAATTTATCAAAAGAAATAAAAAAAGCGATTCAATTCTGAATCGCTTTTGTATTTTACATATAATCTGTATCTAATTTTCCTTTTTTGAATTGAATAATATTCAATTTATTCATTGCCCAAATACATGGATACATTGGATCAAATTCCCATTTTTTAACAGCGAAGTTTGGTCTTCCCCCAAATTTGTGATGGTTATTGTGTAAACATTCTCCCCACATTAACCAGTCAATCGGCATTAAATTTGTCGAAGTATCTCCAACATCATAATTACGGTAACCTAATTTATGTGAAAACCAATTGATGATTACTCCATGTAAAGGACTCATCAAAGCTTGCATTGGAATAAAAACAAAGTACGTCCATAATGGAGCATCTACAGCAACATAGATAAGGACATATATTACAACCCAAGCTAAACGAACTGCATTGTTTCCTGCGAAAGTATCCCAAGATCTCCAAGAAGGAACACCTTTTTTGAATTTTGCTAAAACGCCAACTTTATCATGATCAATTTCATTGTAAACGTTTCGTGTTCTCCACATCATCGAAAAGAAATTGTGATCAAATTGTGGTGAATGTGGATCTTTTTCTGTATCTGCATACGCATGATGATGTCTATGCATAACCCCATATGTATACGGACTTAGGTAAGATGAACCTTGGAAAATCCAAGATAAAATATGAAATATTTTTTCCCAAGCTCTAGACATCGTAAACATCGCATGAGATGCATATCTGTGATGAAAAAAAGTTTGAAAAAATAAAGAAGCATACCAATGTATGATAAAGATAATGATTACTGCTGTCATTACTATTTTTATAATTTTTACAAATATAGCTGTTAGAATTGTGAATTCCCCTAATCAAAATCATAGAAGTGATAAATTATTTTACTATTTATATTGAGAATACTTTATTTGTAGCAAGTTGTATACAAATGATTTAATCGTTTAATAATTGTTGGTATAATGTAATTATCTAGTAATTAAATATTTGTTGAAATTTATTGAACATATTTATCTGTAATTAATTATATTAATGATGATAAAATATAGATAATTATGAAAAAAACATTTAGTTATTTAATACTCTTTTTATTTAGCTTTTCTTTTGCTCAAATAGAAACAAGCAAATTAGTGCCGAAGGTTTTAAAACAATTGGATTTGAATATAAATAATATTCATCAAGATTTTTATGTTGAAAAAGTTTTACCCTTTGAAAAATCTAAAACATTAATATTAATCCCAAAATTTGTAAATACAAATTATAACAATTACGATTCGTATTTTTATACAATCAAACCCATTTTAGTTATTGTAGATAATAATTCTGGAAAAATTCTTAACCAATTTAATTGTCAAGAGATAATTTCGGATGCGATTAAAATATCGTCAATTGTTTTAGATACAGGTTTGTATTATCTAAAATCGGATTTAAGAGCAGTAGGAGTTAGGGTACATTTTTCGGGAAGTAGCAGTGTCTATCCAATGAGTAATGAACTTCTTTCGTTGTATATCCCAGAAAATAAAAGTTTTAAAAATGTGCTAAATTCATTTACAATTTCAAATTATAATTCAGATTGGGATACGAAATGTGCAGGAGAATCTAAAGAAACAAATTCTTTCTTATCGATGGATGAAAAAAATAGTTCAAATGGTTTTAGGAATATTAATGTTCATTCAAAAATAAAATTAAGTAAAACTTATGTTTTAAAAGGTGAGTGTAAAGAAAAGAATTCGACTAATCAAACAAATAGAATTTTAAAATTCAATGGAAAAGAATACAAATAAATTTTTAGATTTTTTTCTATATTTTTTCTAAATACATTTCATTTTGTTATTTCTTTTTGATTTGATAAGTAAACTGAGAAACTTTCATGTTCCATAATTTTAGAGTTTGAATTGCTTGTAATTGATTATCGTATTCTTTTACAACTAATTTATCCGTAAATGTTGAGATAAATTGTGTCCAATAATTATTTTTAGCATCATTCAATAAAAAGTAAAAACCAGCATCTCCAAAATCTTTTCCACTCGAATCTAAAATCAATTCATTTTCTTGTCCAACGCTTGGCTTCATAATAACTGTTGCATTGCCTTTTGGTAACGGAAAAATGGCTTTAATACAAGTAATACCAGATGGAAGGGTGCAAGTACCATAAATTCCAGAATAGATTACTTTTCCCGAAGTTTTAAATTTTCTAAGCCAAATAGTATACTGTACTTTCTGATCAATTTTTGAATTTAATGTAATTATCTCACTTTCTAAATCTTCTGATTGCTCAATATTTTTGGTCGGAATATTTAGTTGATTGATTCGTTGACTAAATAATCTGTTGACCAAATAACCGAAAATAGAAAAAAATGGATTCCATTTTACTCGAAATTCTAATTGATAATCAGCTGTCGACTCATAAAAATCAATCACTTTTTTAGATAGACTATCGAGTTGATCATCACTAAAATTAAGTTCATTAATAGAGCTTAATAATCCTTTTGATACAGAATTACGCACTACAACTAAATTTTCTTTTTCAGCAAATTGATAAATAAACTCTTCTCCAATTCCATTTAATTCTCCAAAAGGACCCATTAACCAAGAATAATTTGTAGGATTAATTTTTCGTCCCCAAAGAATTACCCATTGTTGAGTAAACCAATCTTGAAATTTTTGCATCGTAAAAGCTAAATTCATTTATCCGTTTTATTTGTTGGAATAAATTTATGATTATCATTCCATTTTCCATGCTCAGAAATAGGTCTAAAACGAAGTGTTGTAAATTCGAAATGAAAATCTTTCCGATTACGTTCTTTCATTGCATCAATATGTCTTTTAGGTTTAGGCATCTTACTATGACCAAAAACCATATCTGTCATTTCATCTTGTGTTTTCCATATCGAAAATGTAGAAATTATATTTGGATAGCGAATGGAAGCTAGTGATAAAGTTGTACCAGAATGATCTCTTACCAATTTTTCTACAGGACGCCCCCAACGAAGAAAACGAGGTATTTCTTTATACTTCATTCGAGCGATTGTTACCGCAACTACAGGTTGATTTTTCACTTCGTTTTGACAATTGTCTACGTTAATTTTATATCCAGTAATAGAACCCCATTGTCTAAGAAAATCTAATTTTACATACCAACCCTTTGTAAGAAGCTTTCCATTTTTAGTATTTTCTAGATAATAATCTAGAACTTCTTCATTTTCCCATTGAGCAAAAACGATAATATTTTGATTAAAAAATCTGGTTTTGGAAAAAATAGGAGAACCTAATTTCATGGCGGACATTGTTTCAGCATAAATCAATCCATTTATATTGGTTGAATTTATTGGAAATAACATCATTTTAAGCGCTTGGATATAGGATAATTTGATGATATGATAAGAGAAAATAGACATATTGCAATATAATTAATAATTTCTGAGAACTATTTTAGATAAATCAAATAAAACATTTATTTTTATTGAAACCTTTTTGATAAATAATATGAATAAAGATTTTTTTAAAACAATATTAACCACTCAAATTCCGATTGCTTGGATTGCAGGTGTACGTTTAGAATTGTGGGAAGAGAATAAAGTGTCAACAAAAGTGAAATATGGTTTTCTCAATCAAAATCCTTTCAAGAGTATGTTTTGGGCAGTGCAAGGAATGGCTGCTGAGTTTTCTTCAGGATTGATGGCGAATGCTAAAATTGCTCAATCTGGTGAAGATATTTCAATGTTAGTTTTGGGAATGCAATCTAAATATTTGAAAAAAGCAGTTGGTAAAATTATTTTTACATGCGAAGATGGTAAGATAATAGATACAGCAATAAAACAAGCAATTGAATCAAAGCAAGGTGTTTCACTAAACGTGACAAGTATTGGAAAGGATGAAGAAGGTGATGTTGTTTCTGAATTTCAATTTACGTGGACATTTAAATTAAGAGAAAAGAAAAAATAAAGCTGAAATTTATTCAGCTTTTTTAATGATTTCTTTTTTTAATATTGAGATTGTTTCATCTATTTCTTCAAAATTTAGATGAGCGAAACCAAGTCGAATTCCAGTTTGTTTTTGAGTTTGATACAAAATTGTTTGTGGTATAAAAAGTCCCTTTTCAGCACAATTTCGCTTTAATTCCATCAAATTAAATGGTTGATTAAAATTAATCCAAACAGCTAAACCACCATTTGGAAGATTAAAATGAATAGATTCGCCTAATTCATTTTTTAACTTTTCGCAAATATAATCGCGACGTTCTCTATATGTTTTTCGCAATTTTTTTAGAATTCGATTAATTTCACCTTCATTAATCATTTCTCCCAAAACCTGCTCAATAAAAGGATCAACTTGTTGATCTAAGACAGATAAATGTTTTTGAGCTTCTACAATAAAATCTTTCGGAGCTACTATAAATCCAATTCGATAACCGGGTGCAAGATAATTTCCAAATTTTCCTGTATAAACTACCATTCCATTTTGATCGGTACTTGCTAATGGTAAAATTGGATGATTTGTATAATGAAAGTCAAAATCGTAATCATCTTCAATAATAGCAAAACCAAATTCTTGCGAAAGCTGAATCAATTCAATTCGTCTTTTCGAACTTAGTGTTACAGTTGTAGGATAATGATGATGGGGCGTAACATAAACAACACGAACATTATTTTCTTCGCATATTCTTCTTAATTCATTGGTGTCTATTCCAGAATCATCTGTTTTTACTTGTTTAATTTTTGCTTGTTGTGTCTGAAAAATCATATTACTTTTGTAATAACTTAAATCGGAAACAACAACACAATCATTCTGTTTAATAAGAATTTGAGCCATTAAAAAAAGTGAAATTTCTGAACTTCTTGTCACTAAAATATTCTCTTTTGTAATATGTAAACCTCTTGTTAAATTAAGATAATTGGCTAAATTTTTTAAGAAATAGTCATTTTTAGATTGATTTATCTTCGAAATAGATGTTTTTCTCTTTAGAATCGTTGAATATAATTTTGCAGGAATTTTTAATTCTGCTAATCGGTGATCAATTATTCCATCTGTTAAAAATAATTGTTCATCAAAATTCTCATACGGATTATCAAGTAAAATAGATCGCTCAAATTCAAAACCAGTTTTTTCTGGATAAGAATTGATAGAAAATTGTTTTGGAACAATCGTTTTTTGAAAGTTTTGAGATGATTGACTTAAAACATAACTTCCTTTATTTGGAACTATTTCTATCCAACCTTGAGCTTCTAATTCTTGAAAACTACTGACAATTGTGTTGCGATGTAAATTGAAAATTAAGCTCAATTGTCTTGTTCCAAGTAACTTTGTTCCACTAGGTATATAGCCTAATTGTATTGCTTTTGCTATTTGATTAGCTAATTGTAAATAGATTGCAGTTTCAGAAAATCGATCAATTTCTATAAAACTATTGTATGGTATTTCAGCCGGACTATTCATAATGTATAAACTGGTACAGTTTAATAGTTCGGAAAGATACTACTTTCGCATGGTTTAAACTAAAAGAAAAATTAGTAGAATGAAAAAGTTTACACTTGTATTAGCTGTTTTAGGACAAAATCTTTTTGCTCAAAATACAAATGATACAATTGCGATTGGAGAAGTTTCAATTTTAGATAATCGCCTAAATACACCACTTTCTAAAGAAAATAGAAATATATACGTCTTAAATAAAGCAGAAATCAATAAATTACCTGCTAAAACTATTCAAGAAGTTTTGCAATATGCTTCTGGAATTGATTTGCGTCAGCGTGGTCCGTTTGGAACGCAAGCAGATATCTCGATGGATGGAGGTAGTTTTGAACAAACTCTTATTTTATTGAATGGTGTCAAAATAATGGATCATCAAACGGCTCATAATGCATTAAATCTTCCAATTCCTATCGAAGCAATTGATCGTATCGAAGTAGTACGTGGTCCAGCTGCAAGAGTTTATGGAAACAATAGTTTAACAGGTGTGATAAATATTGTAACGCGTCAACCAAAGAAAACAGGTATTTATGCTAATACTTATTTCGGAACAAACTTTAAGAAAGATAGCGAAGATACTGGTGATACATTTACAAGTAGAGGTATACAGCTTGGTGCTAATTTAGCAAAAGAAACACATCAACATCAGTTGTATGTAAGCCATGATTTGGGAAATGGTTATCGTTACAATACTGCTTATGAGAACAATAAATTATATTACCAAGGGAACTTTCAGTTTGATGACGCAAATAGTTTAGTTGCATCGTACGGATATGTGAAAAATGGTTTTGGAGCTAATGGTTTTTACGCATCTCCGGGTGATAAGAATTCAAAAGAATTGGTCGAAACAACTTTGGTTAATTTACAATCAAAACATCAACTTTCTGATCGAATTACATTAGCCCCTCGAATTAGTTATCGCTATAATTTTGATGATTATCGTTATTTTAAAAATGATTTAAACACTGCGCGTTCTAAACATTATTCTAATGCTATTTCAGGAGAAGTAAATTCGACATATCAATTGAATAAAGGACAAATCGGAGTAGGAGTTGAATACCGAAATGAGCAAATTTCTTCGACAAGTATCAAAAATCATACACGAGATAATGTGGGATTCTATGCTGAATATAAAACTGATATTACACCAAAATTGAATGTAAATGTAGGAACGTATGTTAATTATAATTCGCAATATGGTTGGCAAGCATTTCCTGGAATTGATGCTAGTTACGCAATGAATTCTAATTTAAAACTTGTGATTAATGCAGGTTCAAGTCAAAGAATTCCATCGTTTACAGATTTATATTTAGATCAACGACCAGGAAATATCGGAAATGCGAATGTAGAATCTGAGAAAGCTTTTCAGGCAGAAATTGGATTTAAATACAACAAAAGAAATTGGAATTTTAATGCCTATTATTTCTATCGTTCGATCACAGATTTTATCGATTGGGTACGTTTAACGACGAATGAACCTTGGCAAACACAAAATTTTGGAGATTTAAAAACAAATGGCTTCAATACGAAGGTTTCTTATTTAGCAAATTTATCTTCAAAGCAAAGTTTGAAATTTTCTTTAAGCTATTCTTATCTAGATCCGAAGTTTGAAAATGTTGATAATCAGTACAATTCAAAATATAAAATAGAGAGCTTAAAACATCAGTTAATCAATACGATAGATTATCAGATTGGAAGAACTACTTTAAGTGTAGCAAATCGATATAATACACGTCAATCTTATAAATCTTATTGGATTACAGATGCAAGAATTAGTCATTCTTTCAAGAATAATTTAGGAATTTATTTTGATGCGCAAAATATTTTTAACACAACATATAACGAAGCAGGAGCAATTCCTCTACCAACAACTTGGATGAGTTTTGGTGTAAAATTCACAGGAATTTAAATGATGGCAAACATTTAAGATTCTTCTTTAATAGTTTATATTATTATAATATGTAGAGGCAACTTTTTTAACAAGTTGTCTCTTTTTCATTCCATAAATTTCTCGCTAACTTTGCAAAAATAATTTGTATGATTATTATCGATTCGCCATCTCATGATGCGTATTTCAATATAGCCTTAGAAGAATATTTGTTGTACAATTATCCAACAGAAGATATTTTTCTATTGTACATCAATGCACCTTCTATTATTGTAGGGAAATTTCAGAATACGTTAGCCGAAATTAATTTAGATTATGTAGAAAAACAAAATATCAAAGTTGTTCGTCGTATGTCGGGTGGTGGAGCTGTTTATCACGATTTAGGAAATCTTAATTTTTCTTTCCATACGTTATTAGGACAGAATGATTTTATGGATTTTTCGACTTTTACAGCACCTGTTGTTAAGTTGTTAAATGAATTAAATGTTCCAGCAAAATTAGAAGGTCGAAATGATTTATTGGTCGATGGGAAAAAGTTTAGCGGAAACGCTAAATTGGCACGAAACGGAAAAATGATTCAACACGGAACAATTCTTTTCAATTCGGATATGTCTATTTTGGATGATGCATTAAAAATTAATCCATTAAAATATGTGGATAAGGCTATAAAATCTAATCGTGCACGTGTGATTAATTTGATCGAATACTTTCCGAAAGAAATGACTACAGACGAATTGAAAGCATTATTGATTGAAGAAATGTTAGAAACTAACGAAGGATCAACGATTTATCAATTGACAGAAGAGGATTTGAAAGGTGTTGCGCAATTAATTAAAGAAAAATACCAAACATGGGACTGGAATTTTGGTTTTTCTCCGAAATATAATTTCAAGAATGCGAAAAAAATTCCTGCAGGTTTTATTGAAGTTCATTTGGATGTAGAGCGAGGAGGAACAATAGAAAGAGCTAAAATATTTGGTGATTTCTTTGCCTCAGAACCGATTGAGGAGTTAGAAAATAAACTAATTGGTGCTAAACACAATGAAGAAGAAATTTCAAAAATTCTGAAATCTGTAGATATAACAAGCTATTTTGGAAAAGTAACAATAGAAGAAATTTTAGAATTATTTAGATAGAAAGAAAGAGCTAAGTTTATTTACAACTTAGCTTTTTCTTTTTATCTATTTTGAATCAAATTTTTTGCATTTATAATTATTTAAAAATCGAATAAATTTCTTTAAATTGTAAGTTAAATTTATCTTGTTATTTCGATTTTGCTTTTTGAAAATAATTTTCGATTCTTTTTTAAAAATTGTTGAATATTTTCTGGTGATTTATAGAATTCTTTTTCTTATTGGTTTGAATAACGATAGAATCGATATTTTGTGTCAAATTATGTTGAATATTTTCGTTATCCCAATAACCGATAGTGAAATATGCACTAAATTCCTTTTCTTTTTGCGCAGAAACTTCAACTGGATTACCCGATTTTTCAAAACCCATAATATTATTATTTTTCAAATAGATTTTGATAGAGGTAGATTCGGCTTTTGTTTTTAGCGTAAAAACCCGAACAGGATCACAACTTGTAATCAATAACAATATTGGAATAAAGTATAAAATTTTCATTTTTTTTTAATTAAATTTATGATGTCAACATGCTATTCAATTTCTATTATTTATTCATCTTCAAGATATTGATAAATTTAATAATTTCTTCTAATTTATTTTTTTGTTAAGTATAGTTCGTTTTTATTTTTTACAAGATTAAAAACTATCTTTTTTGCAGGCTTTAAAATTTTTATCGGAGTTTGGCAAGTTCCATCTTTAGAAATACTATCTACTTCCATCTCAATTGTACTACTACTTGTTAAATAATAACGACCGTAAACAGTGGTAAAACAATCATTACCACATTCCCAAGAATCAAAACTTACAAAATGTTGTTCATCTGAAAAATTGATAGCCTGATAATTCATCATTATTGTGCTATCTACTTTTTGATTCAATAAATATTCTTTTCCTCCTTCGGGTTGAATGATTCCGCCATTTGCGATGATCCAGAATGTATTTTTAAGATTATTCGGAACGTTCGATTTTACTCTTTTTGATTCAGTACAGCTTAAAATCGTAAACAACAAAAGAACTAAAACGGAGTAGATGAATGTATTTTTCATTTCTTTAATGCATTGTATCTGTGGTTGGTAATCTATCATACATTAAAATTAAGGAAAATGTTCGCTTTGAAATATCCCTTAAAATGGTGGTTTTTTCAATAAAATTATTTTGATTAATTTGGATGAATAAATTATATGTGTATGAAAATAAGATTAATAACTATCTTCTTGTTTTTCTTTTTTGCTTGTATTTCGGTGAAAGCACAGCTAAATTCTGAATTGGATAAGGCTATCAAAAAAACTATAACTGCGCTGAATAATCAAGATTTTAATACATTAAATTTGATGGTTTTAAAAGATTTTGGAGTTGCTATTTTGTTTCGTAGAGGTACATTTGATAACTTGGCTATCATAGAAAAATTGGATAAAAATGAACCAATTCCTGAATATTTACCTAACAATTATTTTGGAAAAGTAAAAGTGAATCAAAAAGTGAAATACGAATCTTTGCCTCAATTTGATTGTGATACAGAGAAATTTACCAAAAAAGAGGGGATTTATTGCGATTTAGCTTCTAAATACAACGATATTTCTCGAATAGCGCTTTCCGAAAATGAATTTCTCGAAGCAGGTTGGAAATCTGAGCATATCAAACAAATGAAGGAAATAGAAGCTAATAGCCGAAAAATAGTAGCTTATGGAGATGAAGGAACACATGTTTTTTATTTAACGTGGTACAAAAACAAATGGTATTTAACACTTTTAGATCGTTTTGAGGTGTGCAGCGCGTAGCTAATTTATTTTAAATGATATAATTTCAAATGCTGGGTAATCTTCCAGTCTTTGATAAGTCCATTTATAATAACAATCCCAATAACTTGCTACTTTACTACAAATTGTTTGGGTATATTTAGGGTTTTTATTTAAAAATTCTATAATCAGTTTTCTTTGCGCTAATGTAATTTCTTGACTAATTCTTTGATGAATCTCAACAACATATTCTCCTAATAATTGGACGACAAATGGAATACTTTCTGTTGGAAATTCATTCATCAATGTTAATATGGCAATTTCTCGGATGTGACCATTATGATGACGGGTGTACAAACTTAATGTATCTAAACTATGTGTTGTAAGCACGTTTGTTTTTGAAAACTTCTGTGTAGATTCGATACGGAAATTGAATGGGTTTTCCTTGCAAGAAACGCTGATTTGTTCCATATTTAAGATTTTTTTAATTGCTTGTTTTTGATTAATTTTCAGACTATACTACACTAGTTTTTCATCATTTTATTTTATTAAAATATCCCTGATTTTAGCTATTTGTGTAATTCAAATATATAAAAACGAGTTATACAATAAAGCATACCTCGTTTCAATATCTTGTTTTTAGGATTATTTTAATCCAATGTTTGTACACCACCACCGTTAACGAATAACACTTGACCACTAACCCAAGCTGATATAGGAGAGGCAAAGTATAATACAGCTCCAGCAATATCTTCTGGTTCTCCTAAGCGTTGCAAAGGTGTATGAGAAAGCATTTTTTTCTCTATTTCAGGAGTTAAAACTGTTTGAAGTGCTTGCGTACGAATTGCTCCCGGACCTACTGCATTGATACGAATAATAGGACCAAAGTCAAAAGCCAAATTGCTTGTCATATGATTGATTGCAGCCTTAGAAGAAGCATAAGCACTGATTGCAGCACTTTTGTTAATAGAAGCCATCGATGACATATTGATAATACTTCCGTAGCCAGCAGTTTTCATATGAGGAGCGACCAATTGACATAATCGCCACATACTAAAAACGTTCATTTCAAAAACTCGTTCAAATTCTTTAACATCAATTTGCGAAGGACTTTCTCTTCCTGCGCCGCCACCACCAACATTGTTTACCAAAATATTGATTTGACCATAGGTCGCCAAAGTTTGATCAACTAAATTTACTAAAGCTTCATCTTTAGTCACATCGCACTCGATCGCATGCGCCGTTCCACCTTCTGCAATTATTTCGTTTACGACAGTATTCGCTGGTTCTATTTTATAATCTGATACGATAACATGAGCGCCATAAGCCGCTAAAATTTTGCAACAAGCTTTTCCGATTCCGTTACCACCGCCAGTAACTATGGCTGTTTTTCCTGTTAAATCAAATAAATTAGATGTATTCATAGTCTATATTTTTAAGATTAAATAAATGTAATTTTCATTATTTCTATTGACTAAAATGTACCAAATTTTAAGCCGAATATTTCTTTTGTATTATTCTAAACGCAAGAAAAGCTGTTTGGTTTGTATTATTTACATAGAAAATATTTAAAATTCACTTATCGCTTAAATTTTAGGCCAAAAATCAAACTCTTGGCTGGCAATAAGTTTTAATTTTGGATGTTTTGATCCTGTTTTTTGTGTGAGGCGATCTTCATACAACTCAACTTTAATGAATTTCACATCTTCTGGTATTTTGTAGATTATGTCTTTAGTATAATTATAACCTCTTACATTATTGCCTTCTTTTCCACTAATATGAATGATTTCTACAAAATATTTAATTGTTATGTGATTACCTGATTTTTCTCCTTGTTCGAATCGGATTCTTTTGACGTTTTGAATTGAAAGTCCTCCTGATCTGATATTTCCTTGAATACGTAAGGTTAATTGATTGTTGTAATTCGATTGCAACAAAATAGCAGGTTCTAAAACAGACGTAAGCGGAATATATGACGATGTATTTATTCGTCTACCAGTTTCCTTGTCTAAAGAGGTAGAGGTGAATGGTTTGACTAATATGGTTTCTACTTTTAATTTGTTATGCGATGCACAACCAAAAATTGATGCAAACATAAGGATATACAGTAATTTCATTTTTATTTTAAAATTACTGAATGAAAAGGTTTCAAAGTATCGCTATTTTTAGCTAATTTGTACTATATAAAAAATCGCTTGAGTAGAGAACTAAGCGATTTTTCATAGAATGTAGTTAAGGTAATAAGAATTGGTTAGTAATCTTATAAGGCTGTAAATTGGTTATTTTTACTTTTACAAAGTTGAGATTTTTTTGACGTTTAAAAAATACCTATAAATAGTGATTTTTCTATGGTTTGGTAATTAATCCATATTCAATGGCAGATGTAATTGCTGAACTTAAATTAGAGGTTTTGAATTTTTCAATCAAGTTTTTTCGATGGCTATCAACTGTATGCGTACTAATAAATAATTTGTCAGCAATTTGTTGCGTTGTTAAGCCTTGCGCTGCTTCAATTAATACCTCTTTTTCACGCCGCGTTAACTTCGGAATTGTATTCAAACCATCTTTTTCTTTTTTAGTCATTACACTTTTCGTTTGTGAGCAAAGAAATTTCTTTCCATCAAAAATAGAATTGATTCCTTCTAAAATTTCATCAACCGAAGCATTTTTTTGTATGTAACCAGACGCACCTTCCTCTAAACAGCTGTTTATAACAGCATATTCGTTGTGTACGCTTAGCATAATAATATGCATATCTGGGTACTTTTTCTTGAAAGGTTTAATTAGCTCGATACTATTGCTGTCAGAAAGATTGATATCTAACAAAAGAATATCAATTTCGGTAGTTTTTAACGCTTCTTGCAATTGTTGTGCTGAAGAATAACAATCGATAACTTGTAAGTTTGGTTGATTGCTTAAAATATTTCGTAAACCTTCTAATAGTAAAGGATGGTCGTCTGTAATAGCTATTTTTATCATAAATTATATTTTAGGGAATTGGAACTCAATGCTAGTTCCTAAATCGATTTCTGAATGTATGTTTAAATTTCCTTTTAAAAATTGAACACGTGATTGAATATTATGTAATCCTGCTGATTGTGTAAGCTTTGTATTATTCATATCAAAACCTTTTCCATCGTCCTCTACAGTAACTGTGTAATTCGTGTTATCCTCTACAAATTGAATGATAATTTGTTTTGATTGGGCATGCTTTATAGCGTTGTTGACTAATTCTTGAATGATACGATACACCAACAATTGATTTTCTTTGTCAAGTGAATTGGTGTAACTTAAAAATTGTACATCAATATCTAAATGATCGTTAGACATACGAATGGCATACTCTTTCAAGGCTTCTTCTAGTCCGTATTTCAAAAGTAAATCTGGCATTAAATTATGCGCGACACGACGTAATTCGTCCACAGCACTATCTAATTGATGAATAGATTTTGCCATATCTTTTTTGGAATGATCGTCTATTTTTTCATTCAAATGTGTTAACTGAATTTTAGTTCCCGAAAGTAGACCTCCCAGTCCATCATGTAAATCACGTGCAAGGCGAGCACGTTCTTGCTCTTGTCCATCAAGAAGTGCTGTTAAAGTAGAAATCTTAGAATTTTGACGTTCTTGTTCTATCTCTAATTTGTATAATTCTTCTCGTTGTTTCAGGTGTTTATTACGCTGTTTTAATGCATATAATAATAAGGCAAGTAAAACAATGAAAAAGATAATTGAGAAGATGTAATATTTGTTTAATTTATTTTTGAAATTTAGTTCGGTTATATAATTAATCAATTCATCTTTTCTATTTTTATTTTCGAGTTTAGAAAGTTTTAAATTCTGTTCAGTAATAGTCAATTCTTGCGAACGTTTATCTGCTTCTAAACGAGATAATTTTAATTGTTTACGTTGAAATTCTTCGCTTAATCTCGAGTTTTCTAGTTCTTGTTTTTGTTGAATTCCTAATGAATGCATTAATTGAATTTGCTGTTCTTTTTTCTCAGCTTCTAATTGCATGCGAATCATTTGCTGTTGTTGACGTTCTTTGTCAAACTGAGCTTCTAATCGTTTACTAATTTGTGCTTGTTCATTATCGTAAATTTCTTTGTACATCGATGTATACAATTTATGATAGCGCAACGCTTCTTTAAAGTTTCCTTCTTTAACTTCTATTTCAGATAAACTCAAATATAATGATTGTAAAATATTTTTATCAGGAACAGCATTTTCGTTTACCTTAATTAGAGAATTCAGTAAATAATTTTTAGCCGTATGAACGTCATTTTGTTGCAAAGCTAAATCTGCTAAAATACCATTTGCAGCGGCAACATGATCAGATTGATTGGTTTCAGTTGCAATTTCTTTTGCTAATTCAGCATATTTCGTTACTCGATCTTGGTAAGTTTTGGGATAAAAGTTTAGATATAGATTTGCTAAATTAATGGCCACAAAAGATAAATCGGTAGGGGTAATCATCTCCTTTTTATTCTTGTAGTAGACGTTAATGGCATTGGTATAATATTTTTCGGCTAAATCTCGTGTATAAATATTTTTGTTATTCTGCATAAATTTTTGCTCATACAAATAACCGATAGACATATATGCCGCAAATATTAAGTTGGGATTATCTTGTTTTAAAGCAACTTCTAAAGCGAGTTTACTGTATTTTTCTTGTAATTCATAATCATCCCATCGAGAATAAATTCCTGTCAATTGGTTATAAACAGAAGTCATTCTTGTTAAAAGAACTGGCGTAACTGGTGCTTTGTCATAGAATTTTAGAGCATCAATAAAATTTTTGACAGCTTTAGCATCTTCATTATTTCGTAAGTTCAACCATCCTTCACAATATTTCACGTAACCTTTCGTTGATTGATCGGTTGTTTTTTCACTGTAATAAATTGCTTTTTGTAAATTAAGTTGAGACGCCGTTATATTATCTTCGATACGATTATTCATCGCCGAAATAGAATACAAATAAGCCGCGTATTTACCATCTTTTTGTTTTTCTGCCGTTGCAATATTTTGTTTTAGAATTGAGAATGCTTTTTCTTTTTGATGGTTAAAGAACAAAGCTTGTGCATATTTACCTGCAATTTCGTATCGTTCAGCAGAGTTAGCTCTTGTCTTATTGTATTGGTTTTCGAAATTTGTTAGAACTTCTTGTGCATGAATTAATGTACCTAAAAAGGATAAGCAACAAATAATAAGCTTAAAAAAAGTTGATTTGAATGATGCTTTATTGTTTAACATTTCGAAAAATAGAATTTTTAAATTAAGCTAATATAAAGCCTTTTTGTAAAATGAAAGAAACTAAAACAATCCGAAGATTGCTTTAGTTTACAAAATAAATTTAAGTTAGTTGGGGGGGATTTTTTGTTATTTCTGAAATTCAATGTGAATAGTAAAAAACTCACCTTTCTGAAGAATACCATCTAGATTTCTATCAATAATTAATGCAATATGCACTTGATCGTTATCGTATATATTCCAATCCATTTCAGCATCATATTGGTAAACGCCTTTCAATGTCCATTTGTAAATATCCCAATTACCAGATGTTCCAATTTTTTCAACTCGTTTTTCTTTATTCGAAACATAGTATAAGTACTGATGTCCATCAGAAGATAAAAAAGGATATGATATCACTTGGTTTTTTTCTGCAGCAAAACCAGTTCCAGGTTCAAAATACGGTATACTTTCTATTTCCGTACCTTCTTGTAAATTAGCATTAACAGAACTATCTGTAACTAATGCTTGTGCAGCATAAAATAGATTTTTTTTCTCTTGGTATGGTTTGTTTAAATATTCAATACTAAATTCTGCAGGTTTTAGTTTTATTGTTTGTTCAGCATCATAAATATTGAATACTTGATTTTCTTGTTTGATCACAATATTATTTACAGAATATTCTTGAGCATTTATAAAAGAAGCAAAAAAGCTAAATACTGTTAGAAATGTTATTTTTTTCATATCACCTTCATCATTTAATAAGGCTAAATTATCAAAGATTTGAAAGAAAAAAATCACTATAAATATTGAATTTTGGAATGAAAATACTTTAAGATTATGAAAATCTTAGTATTTTTACTTTTAAATCAACCTAATCATCAATCTATGCCTATTAAAACTGATAAGTATTCAGCTTATTTATTCTTTTCGTTATTTCTTTCTGTTACTGCATTTTCTCAATCTAAGGTTGATCCAATTAAAAAAGAAAAATTTGACTCTGCTTTGAATGTCTATAAACTGAACATGAACAATACAGATGTTCTTGGTAAGAAAATGTTAGACAATGCTCAAACAGATTATGAAAAATCAATAGGGTATAATATACTTGGTGAGAGTGAAATAAATATTTCTAATTATGTAAAAAGCGTAGATTATTTAGAGAAATCGATTTTTCATATTAAGAAAACAGACTCTATTGATTTGTATTTAAGAATTCTCGGAACTATTATAGTTGCTTATCGCCAAGCTGGACTCATAAACGAATCTGATTCTAATTGGAATTTATTTAAAAAAGAAATTAAAAAAATTCCTGAAAATGAAAGAGAAGTAAGTTTATTATTTATCAGAGCTAGAATGTACGATATTGATAAAAACTATTGTAAATCTGCAGAAATTCGTGAAAAGTTTTATGATTTATTTAAAAATAAATATGAAAATAAAGAGTTTGGTAATTCATTTAATTTTGCAATAGTTGTTCAAATTGTTTATGACCAATTCAAATGTGGAAATATAGAAGCTTCTAAAAAAGCGATGGCAGAGGTTGAGTCTCTTTTAGCCAAAATGAAAGAACACGATGGTATTTTTATGTACGAGTTTTATTTATTAGATAAAGCTTTATTTTATGTAAATTCTAAAGAAATTGAACTAGCAAAAAAAGCATTTGATGAAGCTTATCAGTTAAGTGTCAAAGTAAAATCCGATAATATACAGAAAGTAATTTTAGAAGAAAGACTACAAGCTAATATTGATTCTGCAGAGGAGAAGTTGAAAATGTTTGAACTTTTAGATCAATTAACAAAGAAAGAAATAAAAGCAACCAAAACGATTACTTCGAGTGAAACAAAAAAATCTAAAATAGAGCTTGAAGCTGTAAAAAGTAGGAAGAAAATCTATTCAATATCTTTTGGATTTATTGCTTTATGTCTAGTATTAATGAGTGTAATTTATTACCAACGTAATAAGAAATTAAAAGCTCATTTTTTAAAAATTATTCAGGAATTAGAACATCCTATTCAAGAAAAAGAAGAAAATTTATCTCATGAGAAAGTTATTAAAAATAACCGAACTGAGCAGGATATCTTAAGAAATCTACGATCTTTTGAACAAAAGAAATTATATAACACAAAAGGAATTTCTGCTGCACAGATGGCTGTATTGCTAAAAACTAATACCAAATATTTGACTTACATTTTGAAAGAGCATCGTAATCTGGACTTTTATAATTATATCAATTTGCAAAGAATCAATTATATCGTAAGAGAGTTACATGATAATCCGGCTTTATTGCAGTATAAAATTGCAGTATTAGCAGATATGTGTGGTTATACTTCGCATAGTCAATTTGCAAGTGTTTTCAAGTCAATTAAAAACATTTCACCTTCCCAATACATTCAATTTTTGATTGAAAATAAGAAAAATAATTAGTCCAACTTGTATTTAAGTTTTATCTTAGAATCTTATTTTAAATACAAATTTCGACACTTTTATGCTAAATTTTGAGCAGCCTCATTTACGTACCAATTTATTAACAGGAGAAAAGATTTTAGTTTCTCCACATCGTAGTAAACGTCCTTGGCAGGGACAAGTAGAAGATATTCAAGAAGAGCGACGTTTACAGTATGATGAGACGTGTTATTTATGTCCGGGAAATAAGCGTGCAGAAGGACAAATAAATCCTGATTATGTAGATAGTTTTGTTTTTACAAATGATTTCTCAGCATTATTGGAATCTACCGAAGAAGCGGTTTACAATGAACATAATTTGTTAAAGGCTGAAACAGAAAAAGGCATTTGTAAAGTGATTGCGTTTTCCCCAAGACATGATTTAACACTTCCTGAATTAGAAGTTGAAGACATAAAAAAGGTAGTAGATGTTTGGCAAGAAGAATTTAATCATTTAGCTAAAAATAAATGGATTAAACACATTCAGATTTTTGAAAATAAAGGAGCTATTATGGGGTGTAGTAATCCTCATCCACATGGACAGATTTGGGCACAACAATCTTTACCTTCTGAAATAGTAAAAGAGTCTCAACAACAAAAAGAGTATTATCAAACCTATAATAAATCATTGTTAACAGCTTATTGGGAACAAGAAGAACAAGAAAAATCTCGTGTGGTAATTAATAACGAACATTTTATTGCGGTTGTTCCATTTTGGGCAGCTTGGCCGTACGAAACGCTTGTGATTAGTAAACGACATCTCCAAAATATAACTCAATTTACAGAAGAAGAAAAGATCGATTTAGCAAAAACACTAAAAGAATTGACGACTCGTTATGATAATATTTTTAATATTTCATTTCCATATTCAGCTGGAATGCATCAAGCTCCTGTAAATACAGATGAGGTAGAATATTGGCATTGGCATATGCATTTTTATCCGCCATTGTTACGTTCTGCAACAGTCAAAAAATTTATGGTTGGATACGAAATGTTAGGAAATCCTCAGCGAGATATTACACCAGAATTTGCTGCAGAAGTTATCAGAAAACAATCATCAAAACATTATAAAACCATTTAACAAATGATCGCAAAAGAAACTATTGTACAAGCTTTTCAAAAACAATTTAACCAAGAACCATCGCATGTTGTAAAATCTCCTGGTAGAATTAATATTATTGGAGAACATACCGATTATAACCAAGGTTTTGTAATGCCTGCAGCAATCGATCAGTATATTTATGTTGCTGTAAGTCCCCGAAACGATAATGAATTGCATTTATATTCTGAAGATTATAAAGAGTTTTATCAAACAACATTAGGTGAATCGTTACAAGATGCGCCTGGTTGGGCAAAATATATTATCGGAGTAAGTGAAATTATTCAAGCTAAGACAACCAAAGTAAAAGGTTTTAATGCATATGTTGTTGGTGATGTTCCATTAGGAGCTGGTCTTTCATCTTCAGCTGCTTTTTCAAGTGCAATTGGTTTTGCATTGAATGAATTGTTTCAATTAAACCTTTCAAGAATTGATTTAGCTAAAGTAGGTCAACAAACTGAACATGAGTATATTGGTGTTAAGTGTGGTATTATGGATCAGTTTGCTTCTATTATGGGAAAAGATGGTCATGCAATTCAATTAGATTGCCGCGATTTAAGTTTTGATTATGTTCCTTTAGATTGGAAAAATTATGAAATTCTTTTACTGAATACAAATGTTAAACATAATTTAGCATCCTCAGCTTACAATGAGCGTAGAGCTGCTTGTGAGCAAGCTGTTGAATGGATAAAGCAAATACATCTTTCTGTTGAGTCTTTACGTGATGTTACAATTGGGCAGTTAGATGAAATTGTTTTACCTCAATCCAAAGAGGTGTACACAAAAGCTCGTTTTGTAGTAGAAGAAAATGAGCGTGTATCTAAGGCAAACATTGCACTTAAACAACATGAGTTTACTACATTGGGAGAATTACTTTTCGAGGCACATTGGGCACTAAGCCAACAATATGAAGTAAGTTGTGATGAGTTAGATTTCTTGATTGCAAACGTTCAAAAAATTCCAGAAGTGATTGGAGCTCGAATGATGGGTGGAGGTTTTGGTGGTTGTACCATCAATATTATCGAGAAAGGGAATAGAGATCAAGTGATTGAAAAAATAACACCACTTTACGAAGCTAAGTTCGGTATTAAACCTACACCTCTTAAGATAAGTATTGGAAATGGAACTTCTTTTGTTGATTAAAATTATTAAATGATGACAAATTTAGATTTACTATTAGTCGATGCGAATGAATTTCGTTCTACACAAGAACATCAAACTATAGAACTTTATACGCTAAGTAATTCGAATGGAATGACTGTTCAGTTCACCAATTTGGGTGCACGTATTGTTAGTTTGATTGTTCCAGATTCTGAAAATAATCCAACTGATGTGGTAGTCGGAATGAAATCGGCAGAAGAATATCTTTTCGAAGAAGAGCCTTATTATGGAGCAATCATAGGGCCTTTTACAGGTCGTATTTCGAATGCGCAATTTGAAATAAATCAAACAACCTATCAACTTATTGCAAATAATGGCGAAAATACATTGCATGGAGGACCAAAGGGACTTCATTTTGCTATTTGGTCGGCGGAAGTAGCGCTAAATAAAATAATTTTTAAATACAACTATCCACATTTACATGAAGGTTTTCCTGGTCCAATATATTTTGAAATTCATTATACTTTGACAGATCAAAATGAATTAATTCTTGAATATATAGGTGAAGCTGAGCGTGAAACGATCATTAACTTAACCAATCATTCTTATTTTAATTTGAATGGAGCAGGGAATGGGACAATTTTAGATCATGAGTTGCGAATTAATTCGAATCAAATTACAACTTTGAAGTCTGATTATTCTCAATCTGGAGAGTTTTTAGAAGTTAAGAATACACCTTTTGATTTTAATCAGTTCAAAAAGATTGGTCAATCAATCGATAGTGAACATGAACAATTAATGTATGGAAATGGTTATGATCATTTTTATGTTTTAAAAGACACATTTGATGATACATTGCAGCATGCCGCTACATTAAAAGGAAATCTTTCTGGAATTCAATTGGAAGTTTATACAACAGCGCAAGGAGTTTTGTTGTACACAGGAAATTTTATGTCTGATAAAATAACGTTGAAAAATGGTTTAACAGATAGTTTTAGATCGGCAGTTTGTTTAGAAACGCAAAACTTTGCAGATGCGGTTAATCAACTAAGTTTTCCTAATAAAACGTATCATTCTGAAGAAAAATATTACTCGAAAACTATTTTCGCATTTCAATAAAAAATAGCCAATTCATATGAATTGGCTGTTTTTTATTTATTCAATTCTCTAATTCTTGCTTTGTTTCGTCCATCCAAAAGAGATGCAACTGCCCAAATTGCTGCTGGTAACCATCCAATTAAGGTGATTTGTAAGATTAAACAGATTACGCCTTGTATAATTTTCCCTCTTAAGATAAAGGATAGCCAAGGTAAGAGTACAGCTAATATGATCATTAAATTTTATTTAGCGAATTAATAATTTCGTTATAATACAATACAGAAACTTTTTCAGAAGTTGCGTGCACATCATTTTCCAGAAGTGATTGCGCCACTTTTTCTGCTTCAATCGATTTGTATTTAGACAGATTTCCAGCCAAAAAAAGATTAAGCAAAGGAAATATCTTGGCGCTAATATTTTCAGCCAAACGGTATTCAGAACGATTACCAATCAACAAAGAAGGTCGATACAAAAACAATTGTTTCATATTTTCATGTAGCAAAGCTTCTTCAGCTTCACCTTTCATTTTGAGATAAAAGTTAGATGTTTTCGCATTTGCTCCAATCGCAGAAATGTAATGAAATTTCGTCAACCCTTTTTTATTTCCTAATTGTGCAAATTGTACTGGAATATCTATTTCAATTTTTCGGTACGCATCTAAATCAGGCGTTTTCTTACGTGTTGTTCCTAAGCAAGAAAAGATAGAATCAATCGTTTCAATATCGTCTAAATTTATTTGAGAATTAAAATCAGTTATAATCTCAACTAATTTCGGATGATTAATTTGCTGAGGTTTTCGAACAACCATAATAACTTTTGAATAATCAGAATGCTTTAATAATTTATCCAACAATAAAGAACCGATCAAACCTGTACTTCCTAAAATCAATGCCGTTTTATTCATGAACTAAATTTTCATCAACAACCAATACCATGCACCATTTACGTCATCTTGTTCCAAAAGTTTTGAAGCAACTTGATGACGTACTTCAACCGACTTAAATTTCTGGATATCTAAACGTTGCATTAATTGTTCTTTGAAATTACGAATCATTTCATCTGTAGGTAATTTTTCTACATTTCCTAACTGACCTAAATTGTTGCCTGATAGAAAATTAGAGTGCTTCACTTCATCTGGTAGTTGATCTATTCCTAAACCTACAGTACGAGTTGGTTTTTCAACTTCGAAGATAGATTCTGGAATGATACGACAGTAATAATCACCACCCATACGTGCAACTAAATCCAAATCATAAGGCGAAACTTTATCATTTTCATCCAACAAATCCTCATGAATATGTAATCGAACAACTTCTGCAATAACTAAATTTGCTGCACCTGGTTGATCTGTAACAGAAATTACTTCACGTACTTTACACTCTAACTGAACAGGTGATTCTGCCACGCGAGGTGGTTTTACCAATTCAGAAGGAAGTTCTGTAAACCCCGCTTTTACAAACTCGTTTACACCTTTTGGGTATTCTACACTTGCCAACGATTGTTGTTGAACGATATTATAATTTACAATATTGATGACACATTCAGGGTGTTCCCAAATGTTTTCTAAGGTATGTTTTGTTGTTCCATCTCTCATTTTTCTCAAGGGAGAAAAAACACAAATAGGAGGGTTTTGCCCCATCATATTAAAAAACGAAAACGGACTCAAATTCACATTTCCATCTTTATCTATCGTACTTGCGAAACAAATAGGACGTGGAGAAATGGCGTGTTTGAAAATATCGTCAAATTGACTTGTATTTGGCTCAAAAGATTTTGTATGTTGCATAAATTGAGTTTATTGGTTATAAAGATGAACAGAATTTATTAATTTTCCTAATCCTGTAACAGACATTTCTATGGTGTCATTTGGTTGTATCCATTGCTCTTGATATACAGGATTCTGACGTTTTCCTGTCCCATTTAATTCTAAAAAACAACCTGTTCCAACCGTTCCAGAACCTATAATATCACCAGGATAAAGCTTAACACCATAAGAAATACGTTCGATAATTTCGGCAAAAGTCCAATGCATATCTTTGAAGTTTCCACGAGAAACCTCTATATCATTCACAACACAGCTCATTTCCAAATCATAACAATTTCCTATATGCCCTTCTTTTGGAGCAACTTTAAATTCAGTTAATTCTTCTGGTGTAACCAAATATGGACCAAACATCGATGCAAAATCTTTTCCTTTTGCAGGACCAAGATTCAGCTTCATTTCGTCCATTTGTAAAGCACGTGCACTCAAATCATTCAATACCATAAAGCCACCAATGTAATCGTCTGCATCTTCTGCTTTGATATTGATTCCTTCTTTTTTGATGACCAATGCAACCTCAAGTTCAAAATCCATTCGATCAAAATGTTTTTCCATGGCATACACTTTACCTGGACCTTGAATAGCTTGATGATTTGAAAAGTAAAAAACAGGAAATTGATCAAACTCAGGGATCATATCTAAACCTCTATTCAACCGAGAAGTTTCTACGTGTTGACGAAAGGCATACGCATCTCTAAAACTTGAAGGATGAGGTATTGGAGCCAAGATTTGAGGCTCTTTTACTAGAGCTTTCTTATGTTCACCACGATTGATTTCGTTTGTAATCTGTTGACAAATTATAAGTGAAAAATCATCATCAGCTAAAATATCAATTAGGGTAGTGGGTAAGTTGTGATTAATCTGTGTCAAATCATAGATAGAGTCTTGCAAAACAAGACCTACTTTTTCTTGTCGATTGTCTAAGAAAGTAACGAATTTCATTATTTGTTGTTTGAGAGGTGAAGATACGAAGATGATTTTAATCTGAAAATACTTTCTTTTAAACCTGATTCATAACATGTTTAGTTGTTTAACAATACGGTTATTGAATAATTGATTTGGTTAAAATATAAACTTGTTTAAAATTTCAGAGAATGTATTTTAATTGTTTATCTAATTTTCCTTTTTTAAGGATTTAAGAAAATGAAAATAATACGAGATTAAATAGTTATATTTCCTGTTTTACATCGTATACAAAACGTCTAATCACTAGTATATTTATTTTGTATCTGGTAATTTTTATCAAGAATTATAATTTCATAGGTATTCTTCTTTAAAAAAATAGAAGGAATGTCAGCATCAGTTAATACTTCATATACAGCTGTGGGTACACCATTTTGTTCAGCTTCACCTTTTCTGTAGAGCAATATCATTGCAGGATATGTTTTAATAAGATTCTTAGGAAGTATAATTTTTTTATATGCCTTAGATTTTTGAAGCAGAAGGGTAGTTTCTAGAAAGGAATTTGCAGGTTGAATGATAGAGATATCAGTTTCATAACTAGATGGATTACCTCTGAAAATGATTCCCTTATCATTTATCAAAACAGTTGGAGTGGTTGTCGTGACTAATTTAGAAAGAGGTTGATTGTAACGACTTTCTCCTTTATCTGAATACTTATTTTGATCAATAGTAAAAGGATTAGTACCAGTTAACTCTGCTAAAATACCTGCCATAGACATGCCTCTACCGTTATTATCTCCTTCAAAAGCATGTCCTGCACCACAATAAATAAAATATTTACCATTGGTATTATTTTTCATAAAAGTATGGATATTCTTAGCTTGTGCAATCTCGCGATTTTTCCAGGGATCTTTGTCCCAATTATCTTTATCCGAAGCTTCATAACCAAATACTGTAAAACCTAAATCAAGCGCTTCTTTTATAAAGTTTCCAAAATTAGGCTCGGAAGTATAGAATCCACTTTCTACTGTAGCAAACTGCCTTTCATTTATCAATAAATCATCCAATGCTTCAAGACCTAAATAACGATATCCATTTGCGTAAAGATCCTTTAACAACGAAGTTGCAAACCATCTATGACTTGCATTATGATGCAGTTCATTTAGTATGACAATTTTTTCATTTTTACTTCTATCAATAATATAATCTTTTGCAGAAACAGCTTTACTGTTATGAAAAAATACAGAATCAAAAGGGGTTAGTTTTATTTCTTTTAAATCTGGACGTTGTTCATTCCAAGTTTTAAGGGCTTTACTGTAACTTCCTTGAAAAGAAAAGTCTGTAGCTGCTAATTGTAACGCAAAAGTATTTTCACTACTGTTTTTTTTAGATTGTATATCCTCTGTAAACTTATAAGGGAGGTCTTGTGCTTGAGCAAGCTTTAAACTCAGAAAGAATAACAAAGAAAATAGTGAAATACGATTAGTAGTAATATTTTTCATATTCAATAGAAATAAAACATATATAGATTTTACTTTACTTTAACCAATTCTACACGTCTATTTTTTGCTTTATTTTCTTCTGTATCATTTGCTACCAATGGTTTTTCGGCTCCATATCCTATGGCAGATAAACGTGTTTTATCAATACCTAAAGCAATTAGTTTTTGCATTACAGCATTTGCACGGTCGTTAGATAGTTTTTTGTTATGTTTAGCATCTCCAGAATTATCTGTATGTCCTTCAACCGATATTTTCAATGCGTTATCTTTCTTTAAAGCATTTGCAATTTCAGTCACAATTTCATCACCTTCTTGTGTGATTTTTGCTTGATCAACATCAAAATTTATATATAAAATAGATTTTCCATTCTTAGTCAAATCCTCAGCAATTTTGTCTGCTGTTACTTTGGTGATAGTTTGCTTAAAGTTTGTTTCTTGTAGTACATTAAGCGAAGCACCAGCATTGTTAGAAAGGTATTGTATATATACATTTCCTTTATCTTTTGTGCGTAATACCCAAAACTTCATATTTTGTCCAGCGTATCCCATATCGCCTTCACCTCCTTTATTTGGATCTTGTTTATTGTAACGCTCATATTCTTCTTTGGTTATTTCGCCATCAAACACTTTAACAGCCCCGATAGATTGTAAATAATCAGCCATACTCTTTTCAAAGAAATGTTGCGAAAATTCTTCTCCTTGTTTAGGTGAAACAAAAGTTTTATATAATTTTCCTTCAAAAGGTGTCATAACACCGTTAATAGGAAAAAAACATATGTCAAATTCTTTTACCAAAGGTTTGTTCATTTCTTGTAAACCTTGCGGAAGATTTATGAAAGGAAAATCCCCAATATCAGCTGTTGAAAATGGAATTTCGTTGATGTCAAATTCATTATCAGCAATCGTGTTTTCTTGATTCTGATTAGTATCTACTGCAACATTATCCGTTTTCTTTTCTTCTGTTTTGTTGTTACAAGAAACAATCAAAGTAGCAGCAATCGCTACACTAAATAGTTTATTCATCGCTGTTCAAATATTAATTTTATAGTATTATTTGAGATAAAAATACTATAAATTATTATCATACAGTTATTTATTTGCGTAATTTTTTTAATCTTTTATTTAGATCTTTATTAAAAGTCATCCTCTTTCATTCAAATTTGTTTAATATAATTCAATTGTCGTAAGTTGGTTACTTCAAACAAGTTATTTAGTATTTTTAGTCGATTTCAAAGCCCATATAATTAGTAAAGGTTGCATGAATAATCGTGCTAATCTTTTTTGATCTGTATCCAATCCAAAACCATCTCTTTTGTTTTTATATTGAGCCCAGTTTCCAGGAAAAACAGCCCCAAAAAAACAAGCTGCTATTTTTCCAACTATTTCTTTTTTACTATCTGGAGCTAAAACAATCGTACTACCCAAGGCTATTTCTGCAATTCCCGAATACACAACTGTGTCATCTTTGGGTAAAGGAACCCAATTTGGTACTTGTGCCTTGAATTCTTTTCTAGCTATAGTTAAGTGAGCAATTCCTGCTCCAATCAAAAAAGCTCCTAAGGTATATCGTGCGATGTTTTGTGTCGTGTTTTTTTTCATGGTATTCATTTTTAGAATGTTATTATTCAATAATGAATCAAAAATCGTACAACTAACACTTAATGGGTTTTGAATAGGTGAAAAATCAAGATTTTTTATTTGAAATTTATATGGAATTATTTTTATTAAGTTCTATGTTTTACGCTTAACGTTTTACGTTTTCTTCCTTTCTTGCTGTCACATTTATTAAGTCGAAGAATAAGAAGAAAATCGTTTTAAAACGTCTAACTTCTTGATATAATTTTCTACATTACATTTCGAAAATCACTCGAAGTGACGGAATTAATATCTTTCTGAATAGGGGTACTGAACCTCGGTTACTGAGAGTCTACCGAATTATCGAAGTGCAGAACCGAATCCCCTAATTTTCTAACCACAATAGAAACATAGGTTTTATAAAGTTTTATGCTTATCGTTTTACGGACTTTGTCATTCTGAGTCTGTCGAAGAATCTTTTTATAACTTTTTTAGAGATTGTATAGTTCAGTAAACTGAAAAATATCGATTTATTTACTATGATTAAAACATTTCGATACTAAATCGTCGGATTTTTAACTCCTTTTTCAATATTCAAATTCACCTTTAATAAGGAATTAAAAACCGTCATTGCTGAAGAGTCGAGATTGTTGTAAATAAGAGTATTAAAGTCGACATACGATTTGCAGACGAGCTTTAATGTATAAGATGAGAAGGGTTAAGAGATTCTTCATTTCGCTAAAGCTACATTCTGAATGACAATTTCTCCCTGTCATTTCGAGGTATCGAGAAATCTTTCTATCACTTTTTTATTCATAGCTTATATATTTTAATTATCGGTATTCATATGCCCTTCGGGGAAACTCATCCAAAAAAACATTTGAAATTAAAAATTTGAAATTAAAAGGAGGAGCCACGGTGTGGCTCAGGTATTCATTTTCATTGATGTCACTTTTTACTTGACTAAAAAGTAACCAATGCTTCGACAGGCTCAGCACAAGCAAGTCAAGGCTGTAAACCTCTCTACTAAAAATGTTTTCATTCCACTAAAGATTTTACAAACCCTACGGGCTAAAATCTTTTTAATGCTGCATTCAAACATTTTCTTAACGTGAGAGTTTTAATGCCGGTTTCTTCATCCTTTTTCAATATTCAAATTCATTATCACTTTCAACAATTCTAAAATCTCAATTCTCATATCTAAAATCCTGTCCCTTCCGATACACGAACCTCGAACAAACCATACGGAACGCATATACAATGGATACAGAATGGATACAGCGCGGATACACAACCGATACAGAAAAGTGTCATTTTGGATATACACCGATACAGGAATTTAACACTTTTTAACACATAATTTCTTTAATATTCTGTCATTTTGAAATGTTTGAGAATTATAATCCCTACTTAATACATCTTACATCTCAAATACTTATTACTTTTTACATAATACATTGTACAACAACCCTCTCAATACTAATATCTCACATCTAATTTGTACATAATACATTTTACATCGTACATCAAAAATAGTTACATACATTCTACTGCCACTATGTTGCCTTCATGTTGCCTTTATGTTGGGAGTATCCTGCCATTTGGAATTGTCAATGTTCTACGGTTAACGTGATACGTTTTTTTCTTTCTTGCTGTCACATTGAGTAAATTTTCGTTTCATAGAAAAAGAAAATTGTATCGAAATGTCTTTTCTATGTCAGTTCTATGTACCTATGTGGTGAATATTCTTTTTTGTCATATCTTCCTTTCATTTTTTTATTCATTTCCTGTTTATTTTAATTATTGGTATTCATATGTCCTTCGGGGAAACTCATCCAAAAAAACATTTGAAATTAAAAATTTGAGATTAAGAGGAGGAGCCATGGTGTGGCTCAGGTATTCCTTTTCTTTATTTTCATTTCTTCCTTTCATTTTTTATTCATTTCCTGTTTATTTTAATTATTGGTATTCATATGCCCTTCGGGGAAGCTCATCCAAAAAAACGAAACAAAAAAAGATGCCGACAGTAGTCTCTCAATGATTCAACTAAATAAATTATTTCCATAAAGTTGGCAACTCGCTTTGCTCAAACACTCCAACTTTTTTTTATTCCAATAATTTAGAGTTGAATTGCATTTCGATTCTAAATTGTCGGATTTTTTTAATTCCTTTTTCAATATTCAAATTCACTTTTAATAAGGAATTAAAAAACCGTTATTGCTGACAAGTTGATATTGCTGTAAATAAGAGTTTTAAAGCCGACATACGATTTGAAGAGGAGCTTCAATCTATTGGATGAGAAGGGTTAAGAGATTCTTCATTTCGCTAAAGCTACATTCTGAATGACAATTTCTCCCTGTCATTTCGAGGTATCGAGAAATCTTTTGTCACTTTTTTTATTCATAGCTTATATATTTTAATTATCGGTATTCATATGCTCTTCGGGGACCAGTCAAAAAAAACTAACGAATACTTCGGCAGGCTCAGCACAAGCAAGTCAAGGCTGTAAACCTCTCTACTAAAAATGTTTTCATTCCACTAAAGATTTTACAAACCCTACGGGCTAAAATCTTTTTAACGTTGCATTCAACCATTTTCTTAACGTGAGAGTTTTAATGCCAGTTTCTACATCCTTTTTCTATATTAAAATTCGTTATCATTTCGATTCTAAACTCGTCATTGCTGAAAAGTCGAGTGTCAATTCGGCGTAAAGAGCGTTAAAAATGATTTACTGTTCGCATTTCATATGCGAATGATTTAAAGCATTTAGCGAGTAGCCATTATTGACCGACTTGTAAGCACAGACTTGAATTTTTTTGGTTCGTTTTTTTTATCAAGAAAAAAAATGAACGTAATAAAATAATTATCTTCTTATTATCGTAAATTATGATCAGAACCTCATTCTTAATCTTAAATACATACTACTTTTTACATACTACAATTCTTACATCTCAATTCAAAAATCGTTTACATACATTCTACTGCCACTATGTTGCCTTCATCTTGCCTTTATGTTGGGAGTATCCTGCTACTACTTAGAGATGAAAATGTTGTTTACGTTTTTCTTTTTAATTGTTTTTGTTCAAATTGAATTTCAATTGTTTCATATATTCATAAGGGCGAAATGAGGTTACTTGAAAGAATACATTCGAAAATTGGCGAGAAGATGAAAAACCTACTAATTCTGCTAAGTCACCAATTGAATGTTGATGATACTGATCTGAATCCATTAGGAGATGAAGAACATAATTTATTCGAAGTCGATTGATGTAATTTGAAAAATTAGTTCCTTTTTCTGAATTAATAATCTTTGATAAATATGCAGAATTGGTTTTAAATGATTTTGCTAATTGAGCTAAGGTTAAAGTTTTCTGTACAAATAAGTGATTCATTTCAAAATCATTCAGCTGATTCAAAATATGATTTACAACTTCAGCAGGAATCTCAACAATAGGAGGTTCTTTTTCTTTCTTTTTATCTATCGTAAGCTGTTTGAAAAAACGTTTGTAACTATACAAAACTCCGATTGAACATAAAATGATGACAAAAGCTATCAAGATAGGGTAGATGGTGATTTTGAATTCAACATTTTTCTTCAACTTCAATAGTTCTTTTTCATCATATTCTTTTTGGAGAACGGGAGATAGCTTTACTGTATTTTGCTGAGTCAAATGATCTAATTTTAATAACTGATTGATATAATACAATTGATTTGGGTAATTACGATTATTTTCAGAATTATGGATTAAGGCATCGTAAGCAGCACGAACATCGCTATCTAAAAAATCATATTCATTAAAAAGTTGATCTATTTTTTCAAAATATATAATTGCTTTTTGTACTTCATTTATTGCCTCGTAAGATTTACCAATATAAAAATAAGCCAAACTCAGTGTATTAGAATCGTGGTGATTTTTCAAATGATCTAATTCATTTGTTAGCGTGGTTATTGATTGTTGATACTCTTTTTCTAAATAGAATTGAATTCCTTTTAAATAAGTAAAATAATGAATAAAATAGTCGTTTTGCGAATCTTGACTCAATTTCAAACCTATATGATTAAGTTGATTAGCTTCGGTGTATTTATGTTGAGCCTGTAAAATTTGAACAGAATAATAAAGGCTATTTAAATAATAAGCTTGGTGATTGACATCTGAACTATTATTTTCAAAGTAAATAATGCATTTCTGAAACAATAGTTCCGCTTCACTAAACTGTTTTAATTGAAATTTAATTAAAGCAACATTAAAAAGGACTTTATGCGTTAAATAGTTGGATGATTTCTTATTCAATTTCTTTTCAGCCCATAAATAATTCGTTAAGGCTGGTTGAAATTTCTTGAACTGATAATGAACCAATCCTTTCGAAAGAAAACTTTGAACAATCAAATCATTATTCCTTGTCTGTTGAGCAACAACTATCGCACTATCAGCATATTTTAATTTGGTTGAATAATCCTGTGTATAGTAAATAGCTTCTTTGTAACCATAGCACAATGTTTCGCCATCATTACTAATCTTAGCCTTTAGGATATAAGCATTAATGTACTTCCAAACTTCGGGATTGTTCTTATCGGTTTGAAATGAATCAATTCTCTGAACTAGAAAATCATTTGTTTGTGTGCTTAATTGATCAATTGCATAGACATTTTCGATGTTGAAAATAAGCCATAAAAATCCAATTAGAAGGGGTACAGATGTTTTCATAAGTATTGTTTTTTTTAGATGAAAACAGTAGTAGATTTTCGTGTAAGTTACTTATTTTAATCGAATTAGGTTTGTAAATTCTCACAAATCACTAATCGATTACTCCATGAAATGTATGAATTTATAAATTTCACCCATTTATACAGCGTGTTAGGATATTTTTTTCATAGTAAATTAAAAAATTAACATTTGGTAATTTATTGTTTATTAATAACATAAACGATTACAGTTAACACTTTTATAAAATCAACATAGTGTTTATGTTTTTGACGTGCTTCTTTATTGTTTTAATCATTATGCCTTCTAATTTTAAGCTAAGAATATAAATAATCCTAAAAAACACCACTATGAAAACAAAAACTTATTTATTCATTAGCATCATTAGTTTCTTATTTTATCAATGTATAGAACAGGAAGAAGAAGAACAATTAAGGTCAGCTGGTTTATCTGTTGTAGAACAAAAACGCGAATCAGATTTACATATTGAATTGGATAGTATCGTTACTGCTGATTCTATTCAAGAAGAAGCTGATCCACCAAAAGACAAAGATCCTTATATCAAACGTACTGAAGAAGGAGGTGAGTAGTTCACTTTAAACCCTAAAACACATTAAGATGAGAAAATACGATCCATTTATACAAACACTCATCTGCTACCTATTTATTGTGTTGTTTATTTATGCGGCGGTAAGCAAGCTGATGGATTTTGAGAATTTTCAAATTCAATTGGCTCAATCACCATTACTTAGTGCTTATGCAGGATTTATTTCTTATGCAGTTATTATTGTGGAAATAGTGATTGCATTACTGCTATGTTATAAAAGATGGCGATTAATTGGGCTTTATGCTTCGTTCGGATTAATGATAGCATTTACAGTCTATATTTATCTGATATTAAATTACAGCGATTTCATTCCATGTTCCTGTGGCGGTATTTTAGAGAAATTATCATGGGAAAATCATATTCTATTTAATCTTGTTTTTGTAATATTTTCTATAATTGGAATATTTATATATTCATCAAATTATAAAAAAATAGCAATTATTAAATTATTGTTAGGTGTTTCTTTTTCATCCATTATTAGTGTAGTTGGATTATTTCTCATGTCCGAAAAAAAAATGAAAATAGAAAATCCTTTTATTCGACGGTACATTCCATATGCAGTAAATTTTCAGGACAAAATATTATTACCTTCAAATGGATTTTATTTTGCAGGATCTAAAGGAGATACCCTATTTTTAGGAGAAAAGAATGCTCCTCTCATATTGGGAACTATTTATCCTAATTTCGTAAATGTTTTAATAGATACTTTAAAAATTGATGATATGACACTTCCTTTTCAGGAGATTATTTTACATGTTGATTATCCTTCATTTAGTCTTACTGATGGTCATGTTCCTGTTATTTTTGAAGGTGTACTACCAGATAAAAAAGCAATAAAAACATATGATCAGAAATCACTTTTTTCTAAGATAGAAATGGTTGAACCTCATCGTTTTGTTTTTAGAGGACAAAGTATAATGACAAGAGAAAATATTTTAGGTTTATTGTTTACTAATCCTATTAAATTAACTTCTAATACAAAGATACTTGAAAAACAAATTGATGGAGTTTTTGATACAGATGGTTCTTTTGCTGTTGATCCAATAACAAAAAAAATAATTTATACTTATTTCTATAGAAATGAATATCGAATAATCGATTTTGATTTACAAGATTATGGAAGGGGAAAAACAATTGATACGATATCAAAAGCTAAACTATCTCTCATAAAGTTAAAAGATGGTACAACAAAAATGGATAAACCACCATTAAAGATGAATATTATGCAAATAGCATATAATGGTTATTTATACAATGACTCCAACAGTCAAGCTAAGTTAGATCCACATGATAGTAGAAAAGACAAGCGTATAATTGATGTATATCACTATCTCACAAATCAATATGTCTATAGTTTCACTATTCCAGAAGAAGGTAAAGAAAATATAAGAGAAATATGGATAACTTCTAAATATTTCTATGTTTTACAAGATAATTTACTCATAAAATATAAACGTATGCATACACCCTCTATTGACGAATAGAGGCAGGATTGCCGAAACCTGATAACGTAGGCACCACATTAAAATTATACAAAATGAAAACAAATTTCAAACAAATCATTTTACCAGCTGTCATCATTATGATGGGGACTGGTGCAGCTTTTGCTACAAACCAAGCAAAGCAAAACGAATCAAAATTAGTCAGTGTTCCTGGTTATATTTACAATACGGAATTAAAAAGTTGTGAACAAGTTAGAATGTGTAATACAGAAGGTAATGAAATATGTACCTTGAATGATTTACCAACAGGACAACAAGTTTTTGACTTAAATAATCCTGGTGAATTTAATACGTGTAGTACAATTTTATACAAACCATAGAAAAATAGCTCCCTTTGGGAGCTATCTTTATTATTAAAGTTTTCGAACTTAAAATTATTTGTATCTTAATTTTCCAACAATGGTTTAATCCAATCAGCAGCGGGTTTTCCTTTTAAAAAATGTTCCATCCATTGCCATGCTTTGTAATTTAAGTCTTGACGTTTAGCTTTTTCAATTATATTATGTCCTTCATTTACATAATTTAAGTAAATAGCTTTTTTATTAAGGCGAGTAAGACCGTAGAAAAAAGAACGAACTTGATCCGATAAGACATTTGGATCATCAGCGCCACCCCAAAGTAAAATTGGTTTTTGTACTTTTTTTACATGGTAAATAGGGGAAGCTTCCAAATAACCTTGCCAATTGTCAAATAAACTACTGTTCATCCGTGTTTGTTGACGTTCTTCTCTAGCATAATCTGCTTGGTTATAGTTGTATATCTTAAATTCGCTTAAGTATTTTCTAGGAATATCAACGATAGGAACACCTATTAGTGCTGTTTCAAATAGATTGGTTTTTCCCATAAACAAGGCTGCTTCGTAACCACCAAAAGATTGTCCTACTATAGCAATGTGGTTAGACTCAATTTGAGGTATTTGGGAAACTTGATTTATTATTTTTTCAATACTTTTAATTGTAGTTTCTTGAGAATCGTTCTCTTTGTAAGACAAATCTGGTAATAAGACAAAATAGTCATTCAAGATATAATGTATCATATTAAAACCAATTAAATCCATCAAATGTGGAATACTATCTTCCCTATTATGAAAAGTTATTTTCTCATAGACACGTACAATCATTGGATATTTCTTTTTTGCATCATAGTTTTTGGGATAATATAGAAAAGCATTCAAGTCTTCACCATTTATTGTATAATGTAAAAGCTCTTTTTTTAATATTGGTCGTTTACCATCCTTATTACCTTGACTTTCATAAATTAAATGAGGCTTCTTTTCTCTTATTTCATATATTTTTAAAGGATTATTAAATCCTGTAGTTGTATACACCGCTCTTTTATTGTCTTCAAAATCTTTGATTGTAAAATCAGATTGTGCAATAATTTTCAATTTATTTCCTGTTATGACTCCCAAACTAGTGGTATAATCTTTCATTGAAATTCCTCTTACCAAAAGTGGCTTTTTCAAATCTATAGGACGATGAAAACTACTCCCCCATAATGATTCCCCTAAAATCCACAGAGGTTGTGCTTTCAGCTCATAATTTATATGATCAGCAGCTCCATTCGTTAACAGCTGTACTTTGTTTTTAAAGATATCCCAACTGTATAAATCATATTCAGATTTCACAATAAAAATACCCTTTTCTGAAGTTGGTGTAATTTTAGCTTTTGGTCTATCAGATAAGTTATTATAAAGTCCATCTGCTAATATTACTTCAGGATTAAAAGGTGCTATTCTAATCTGATGTGTTTGTAATGACTCACTCTTCCATTTTCCATCTTCAAAAAACAGTATATAATCTGTATTAACATCATAATAGAAATTGTTTTCTGATACATATTTATTGGCTATTGACTGAGTTTTATTTCCATAATTTCTTACGAATTGTATTGGTAATTTTTTATTTACCAATGTATCAATTTTATTTAAGCCCATGTCATATACAATGAATTCACCTTGTTCAGAAACAAATTTTTGAAGTTGAAAAGGAGTTGAAAGTTGAGGTTTCCATGTCCATTTATTTTCAACGATATCGTATATCCCCAATTGAAGATAGGAAGATGATTTACTATTTAGACGATTAGTATATGAAATCTCAGCTAAATTTTGTTTGTTACTATCTAATTTTAATTTGAATAAAATGTATCTATTCTCTCTAATTTCAATAGTTTGTATTAAACTTTTATCAAAAAAACAATGCTCAGGGGGATCTATAATAGATTCTGTTACGTTTAATGAATTTTGTTTCTTTCGGAAAAAATGTAATGAATTTCCAACTTCTTTCAGTCCAAACCAATTCGTGTCATTATTATAAATCCAATCTACTTTAGGAATATTATTAACTGTTTGCGTCGTGTTTTCTTTAAGGTTTAATACATGCCAACTGTTATTTTGAATATAATAAAGCCGTTCGGTTTTATAGTCAATTCGATTCGACTCTATATTGAATAAATGATGTTTTATTTTACCATTTTTATCCACAACAATCAATTCTGTTTTATCCAATGGTTTTAAAATAGTAGTCTGTCTTGATGGAAAATTAATAATACTTTCAATTGTATGAAACTCTTTATTTTTCAATGAATATAAATTCTCAAACACAACGGTTTCATTAGGTAATTTATAAATAATAGTAGAATCACTTGCAAAACTGATGGAGTTCGCTTGTGGTAAAATTCTTGGTTTTATTCCTTTTTTTACTGAAATTAATTCATTTTCAGTATCTCCCATAGCATTCAAATGGCTTACTATTACCCAGTCTAAATTTGGACTTTTTGTTTTTAGCAATGTAGTATAATAGTTTTCATAAGCTGTGTTAAATTCATCTATAGTTTGCGCATTAGATAATTGACTAAACAGCTGAATAATTAAAACCAATAGAAAAAGAAGTATTTTTACATTGAATTTAATAACCATAATTTTGTGGATATAAATTAGTATTTAATAAAAGTTCACTTTCAGGAAGTGGTAATAATACAAATGCCGATTTCCATTGTGGCTTAAGGTTGATCATTGTTTCATCTAATCGACTGTATCTTTTCAAGTCAAAAAAACGAGCGCCAAACTCAGTAAACAATTCATGCTGACGTTCCTGTAAAATTCTATTTAGTAAGTTTTCTTTTGAATCCATTTGAATAGCTGCTAATCCTGCTCTTGATGCAATTATATTCAATTCACTCAAACCTTTAGTTAGCTCTTCTTTCTGTATATAGGCTTCTGCTCTGTTAAGAATAACCTCCTCGCTACGTAAAATAATTGAATATTCATTTTGTCCATTTACAGTAGAATATTGTTTGTATTTAGAAGCATAGTAATATTTTTTACCGCTAGCGTCATTAATTGACCCAATCCAATTTTTTAGACGCAAATCATCAGTTGTAAAAGAATTCACAAGTTCTGGTTGCAAAGAAATATTATAAGGAGGAGCAGAACGCAAGTAATGTATATTAGCTTCGTACGTAGTAGCTGTTGTAGATGTAGGGGATAATTGCCAAATAGTAGATGAATTATCTTTTAGATAAGCTTTGCTTATATCTTGTTGCAATTGGAAAGATGTGTTTTGAGCAAGATCATCTGTTATTTTTATAACATCATCCCATCTTTTTTGATTCAAATATAAACGAGATAAGATTAGTTGAGCTGCTTCTTTAGAAGGGATAAAGCGTGTGCCTATGGCAGTATTTGTTGCTAATAAACTTTTAGCTGTTAATACATCAGTTTCAATTTTATTATAAATATCAACTATTTTATCTTTTGATACATGTTGGGAAATGGTATAATCACTTGTTGTTACATACGGTATTTCTCCAAAAGTTTGTACCAAATATAAGTGCAGCAACCCTCTCATAAAAAGAGCCTCACCCTTCAATTGATTTGCTAAATTAATCTCAATCAAAGTCGATCTTTCAATTCCTTCTATTATACGATTTGTTTGATAAATTTGATTATATGTTTTTTGCCACAAAGCTGTTACAGCACTAGATTCTGGTCGAATATTTAATTTATAGAACTGATCCAATACACTATTAGCCATTTGATAGGAAATCAATTCATCTGTATAACAACCAAAATATACACCTCCTCCAGAAGAACCACCAGATAGAAAGCCATCTGTTTTTAATGAATTATAAAGACCAGCAAGAGCAGAACGAACTAATTTACCATCTTTAAAAACCGTCTCTTGTGTAATTTGGTCTTGAGGTAGATCTAGTTCAATAAACTTTTCGCAACTCGAAAAAGGAATTATAAGTAATAAAATTATTATTTTTTTCATGATTAATATATTAAGTTAAACCCGATAGACCATGTACGTAGAGCAGGCGTATAGCCTGATAAATTAAACTCAGGATCAAGACCTTTATAATTGGTCCATGTCCACAAATTTTGACCTTGAAAAAACAAAGTACCTTTCAAATGTTTAAAGGTTGTTTTGGGAAGATTATAGCTGATTTGTACATTTTTTAGACGGATATAATACGAATCCATAACACTTGCATCACTTAATCTATAATTAGATGCAGCTGTATTTAGTTGGCTATTTGCTCCACTTGTAGGTTTCTGATATCGAGCATCGGTATTCGTAGGTGTCCAATAATCTAAAAATTCGGTACTATAATTCCCCATCAAACCTAGTGTGTTGGTACTAGCAATACTATTCTCACGTGTTTGTGAAGAAAGCTGTGTTAGTATATCAAATTGAAAGTTTTTAATTCGAAAAGTATTTACAAAACCACCGTACCATTTTATTCCTAATTCTTTTACAATTGTACGATCATTCATATCTAATTTTCCATCACCGTTTACATCTTCAAACTGATATACGCCAGTAGTTGGGTCTACACCTAAATAATGATACATTTTTTTTAAGGTAATAGACTTTCCAACTTCTAATGTAGAAGCATAAGTTGATGCTTCTAAATCAGGAAATGATAATAATTTATTTTGAGGAACACTAAAATTAAAAGAGGTTTCCCATTGAAAGTTTGTTTTTTGAATAGGTTTTGCAGCTATCGTTATTTCTATTCCAGTATTTTGAATAACAGCATTCAAATTAGCTTGTACAGATGTAAAACCTGTTGTTCCAGGGAGTGGAATACCTACCAATTGATTTCCTGATCGATTACGATAATAAGCAGCAGTAAACTGCAAGCGATCTCGTAAAAAACCTAATTCAAGAGCTGCTTCGAATTTTCTGGTAATTTCCCAACCATATTTCGAATTATACAATCTACTTGGAGTTAAACCTTGCAAACCATTATAATTAATACCTGTATTAGAATAAGTGTCATAAAACTGATAATTCCCTATATTATCACTACCAGCAGTTCCGTAGCTTCCTCTCAATTTACCAAAACTCAACCAAGATTGGTCTATAAGAAAACTCTCATTAGAAAAAAGCCAAGCTGCACCAATTGCACCAAAATTTGCAAATCGATTAGAAGGTCCAAATCTGCTCGATCCATCACGTCGTCCAGTTAAATTTAAATAATACCGATTAGTGTATTGATAATTCAATCGACCATAAATAGCAGTATACCGATAAATAGAAGAAGCATCTCTATTTATTTTTACGTTAGCTGCTGCCCCCATGTTTTCTATTAACTCGTCGGTAGAAAAATTAGATCCGTATAACATCAAATAATCTGAAGATGTATGTTGAAACGTTGTACCTATTAATGCTTCTATTCGATGTTCATTCCATTTTTTTTGGTAATTTATTTGCGGTTCTATTATCCAATTTGTTTGTTGTACAGTAGAGGTGGATAGGGCAGAACGCTCACTGCCTATGTCTAATGTTGGGTTGTACATTGTTTTAGGGTATATCATTCGCTCGTTAACTATATCTGTAGTGTAACCACTATTTACATGTACATTTAACCCTTTTATAATTTGATAATCAAAACTAAATTGACTTAATAGTTGATTTTGATTTGATTTATAAGTTTGTTCTGCTGCAGCTATAGGATTAGCAAACGTATTATTTTCCCAATTTATTTGTCCATTTTTATCATATAGGTCAGGTGCATTTGGAGCAAGAGACTGATAGATTCGCATAAAATCGGTAGGAGGTAAAAAATTATTTTGAAGTGTATAGAATCCAGTAAAATTCAGTTTCAGTCGTCGATTAGCACTTTGATGAGAAAGATTAAGACTCATTTTAGTCTTTTTGTATCTGTAATCACCAGGAAAAATAGTCGTTTCTTCGTTGTGTCCACCACTTATCATGAATTGAGTGAGCTCATTACCGCCCGATAATCTTAACTCGTTTGAAGTACGAAAAGACTTTCCTCCAACAAAATATTTTTGCCAATTGGTAGATTGATTAGGATCCCATGTTCCATTTATATCATAAGCATTTGTAGGATAAGTAGAAATTCCATCATTTACAAATGCCTGTTTCCTCATTTCCATATATTCAGTAGTAGACATCATTTTTGGTAAGTCAGCTATTTCGCCTATGGTATACGAGTTTGAAAACTGAATGGTCGTTTTAGTATTTTTCCCTTTCTTAGTAGTGATTAATACTACACCATTTGCACCACGTGATCCATAGATAGCCGTTGCATCAGCATCTTTCAGTACTTCTATGCTTTCTACATCAGACGGGTTCAAAAAGTTTAACGGATTACTATCTTGATAGGGTAGAATAGCAGAGGATAAATTAGAACGATATTCTTTTTGATTGTTGATGATAACACCATCTATAACATATAGAGGAGAATTAGCTTCGTATGTATTATTTAGTGCAAAACTTCTCAAGCTATTACGTCCGCGTATTTGTATATCGTAACCACCACCAGCAACCCCAGAATTTTGTACTATACTTACTCCGGCCATACGACCTTGCATAGCCGAAAGGACATTATTCACGGGCTGATTCTCTATTTCCTTTGCCGTTACACGTGCTATAGACCCCGTTCGTTCTTTGTCTTTTACAGCATAGTATCCTGCATTTATCACGACATCTTTCAGCTGAATTTCGTCGTCTTCTTTTGTGAAGCTTACATTTATCACGCTTCTATTCAGCACCTCTTCTTCACGAATAGGGAAATCCAATTGCTCAAAAATTAGCTTAGCATTGTCTTGTTGTAAGATCAACGCATAGTATCCATTTGCATCAGTTCGCACACTATTCTGTGTACCTTCTTCTGTTACGATCACGCCAGAGAGCAAATGGTTATGATCTTTCACCGTTCCAGTCACGGTTTTTCCTGTTTGTGCAAATAGGGGTGTAGCACAAACCAATCCCAATAGCACACTTATTGTATGCCTATTGAGTTTAAAGTAAAATATTTTCATAATTTTACATCGTTTTTAAAATTCAACATTAGTTTTAAAAGCCACTCCTTTTCCAGTACATCGCGCCAACTTTGTTTTTGGGAAAGGGGTTTTTTTACGTTTTACGTGATACGCTTAACGTTTTACGTGTTTTTTATCAATTCTATCTTTAACCACAATAGAAACATAGGTTTTATTAAGTTTTACACTTAACGTTTTACGGATTTTGTCATTCTAAGCCTGTCGAAGAATCTCTTCTTTTTCATTTTTTGAGCGCAAAAAACGAAACAAAAAACGCTTGGCCGTAAACCTCTCTACTAAAAATGTTCTCATTCCACTAAAGATTTTACAAACCCTACGGGCTAAAACCTTTTTAACGCTCCATTCAACCATTTTCTTAACGTGAGTGTTTTAATGCCGGTTTTTCATTCTTTTTTTAATTAAAATTCGTTATCACTTTTAATACGGGCACTGAGGCACTCGAAGTGCAGAATCTATTTTCGCGCGCATTCGCGCCTGTTTATCCTATATTCCTCCTAAAAATATCCCCCTCCAACAGTTTTAAAAAATACATTAATAAATGAAAAAAATTAACACTAATACATTTTATGAAGATCATTTACTTTCTTCTTAAGGCGTCTTCGGGGGATAGAGTGTGAATCTGTTTACTCTTTCATAATTTTACATAAGTTTGTTTAATTCAACATTAGTTTTAAAAGCCACTCCTTTTCCTGTACATCGCGCCAACTTTGTTTTTGGGAAAGGGGTTTTTATTACGTTTGACGTGATACGCTTAACGCTTTTTTTCTTATTAATAATCAAATTCATTTTTATCAACAAATTTTGTCATTCTGGGCTTGTCTCAGAATCTCTTCTCGTTGGTATTCTTAGCTTGTTGAAAATTCTCTCCCTTTCATTTTTTTGCTCATCCAAAAAAACGAAACAAAAAAAGATGCCGACAGTAGTCTCTCAATGATTCAACTAAATAAATTATTTCCATAAAGTTGGCAACTCGCTCCACTCAAACACTCCAACTTTTCTATTCCAATAATTTAGAGTTGAATTACATTTCGATTCTAAATCGTCGGATTTTTAATTCCCGTTTCTATACTCAAATCCACTTTTAAACAACAGATTTTGTCATTCTTAGCCTGTCGAAGAATCTCGTTCTTAATCTTAAATACATACTACATTGTACTTTTTACATAGTACAACTCTAAAATCTCAATTCTAACATCTAACATCTAATCTGTACTTTTTACATAACACAATCCTCTCAATACTAAAATCTCACGTCTCACATCTAAATAATAGGTAGCAGAGCCCAATAAATTTGGAAAATGACATGAAACGCTTTACATTTAGTGTGCGAATAAAAAAGATAAAACGAATGCTTTCAAAGTCTCCTTACCGAGGCTCTGATAGAGAGCATGTAAAGAAAGGGGAACCTTTGCTTTACGATCCGTGTTTTAAAAATGCTATAAATACGGAGGTTTGTTCTTTAAAAGAATTGAAAAAACAATCAGACTTTGTCTGGCGGTTTTTTACGAATGAATTGTTTCGTTCTCATTTTGTGTTGGGTTTTAAGAGCGATTGTCTTTCAATAAAGTATAGAAGAAATAAGGACGAACTTCAATACTTTGAAAGAGGTACCGCTAAGAACCACTATAACTTTCGTTATAGTTCCACAAAGATTTACATGAAGTTCGCCCTATTAGATATATTACAAAAATAGTAAAATCTAATAGAAGTTGGCGAACCCATATCATCTCATGTGGAATTTAGCGGTTTTCTTTCATGAGAGACATTATTGAGCTAAGATAAACTTAGCTAATGTTTTATGTCGCTTAATTATTATAACAAATATATAAAGTTTTACGTTAAACGCAAAACTTTTATTAAAAAGTTTTTATTATTATGAAAATAAATAGACTAGATATTGTATTTACAGAGAAAAAAATTCAAAATAGAGTCATAGCAAAATTTATTGGTAAGTCTGAATCTACTATTTCATTATGGAGAAATAATAAAAGACAACCTTCTCTAGAAGAACTAATTGAGATTGCAAAATTACTAAGAGTAAGTATTTATGATTTAATAGAACCAACAAACTGGGACAATGAAAAATCTGAAACTTACGAGGAGTTTGTGAAAAAAGTAAAAGATATTAAATAATTAAAAAAACGGTTAGTTTAAAATAAAAATCTTAAATTCGAAATGAATATAAGTCATAGGCATGACGTTCATTTATTACTCAGGTTTTAGATTTTAGGTTAAAAGTTCACCTGAGTTTTTTATTTATACGTAAACACATTAAATTAATTAAAGAAAGGGCTTCTATTAGAAGTCTTTGTTTATTTATACAATAATGGTTATAAATTAGATTAATTTATATATTTGTTATTTATACGAAGCTAATGCTATAGTAGTTTCGTAAAAAAAATTATACCAGCAATTTATAAAAACAACCACACAAATGAAAACATGTTTTGTAATCCAGCCATTTGATGGAGATAAATTTGATAAAAGATATAAAGATATTTTTGAACCTGCAATTAAGGAAGCAGGATATGAAGCTTATAGAGTTGATAAAGATAATAGTGTAACAATCCCAATTGAAAATATAGAGACTAAAATACGAGAATGTGATTTTTGTTTTGCAGAAATTTCTACAGATAATCCAAATGTATGGTATGAATTAGGGTATGCCTTTGCTTGTGGTAAAAATATTATCATGGTTTGCTCTGAAGAAAGAGCTGGCAAATTTCCATTTGACATTCAACACAGATTTATAATAACATATAAAACTGGTTCACCAAGTGATTTTACTGACTTGGCTAAAAGAATAACTGCTAAAATTAAAGCTACAGAACATAAGAATAAGGCAGTAGAAACACTACAACAAATTCCTCTTCAAGAAGTAAAAGGACTAAAAAGTCACGAACTAGCTTTGCTAATACTTATTACAGAGAGTACAATATCCAAGAACGATTCAATTTCTGTATACAATCTAAAATCTCAAATGAATAAATCGGGATATACTGACATTGCGACGAGTGTTGGGATAAGAACGCTTGAAAAAATGAAACTAATTGAAACATTTATGTATCAAGATGAATGGAATAATGGACAAGAGTATATTGCATGTAAATTAAGTGAATCAGGTGAAAATTGGATTTTGGAAAACCAAGATCAATTAGAATTTAAATTTGATAAGTCACTGATTCAAAGTGAACCAGATGATGATGATTTACCTTTCTAAAATATTAAAAACTTTAGATAACAAGATATTGCCAAAGGAGAGGCTAAAGTGCTAAATTCAATGTTTCTACTTCTATCACCTCCAAAACGATATAAATTCAACTCATAAAATTCGTTTTGTCTAGCCTCAGTGCAAAATTGAAAGTTTCGGCTTCGATTTTCCCTGCATCACCAATATCCAGAACGTTACATGCAAGCGCATCCAAACTTTGCGCATAAATCCCTAATCTGAAAATCATCGGTTATTTTTTGTAAATTGCAATCAATTATAGAGAAATTGAATTAATGAAAGTTTTGGAAAAAATATCACTTGAGAAAATTAGAAACGATAGAAAAAATCCTATCGTTGACTTTGATGTTAAAGATGCTGTGATAACCCATTATCTTCATAACAATAAAAACGGAGTGTCACAATTTTATAAAAGTGATGCAATCGAATATACCAACGAAATTTTAAAAAATTACGTTTCTGAAGATTACGCAAATTATGTAACTGAAAGTAATTTTCAATTAGAGCTTTTCAACAATGAAAATGTTCCATTTCAACCTATAGAAAATCCCAAATTCAAGTTTATAGATTTATTTGCTGGAATTGGAGGTTTCCGATTAGCATTACAAAATCTCGGAGGGAAATGTGTTTTTACAAGCGAATGGGATAAACAAGCACAAAAAACATATCGTGCTAATTTTGGTGAAACTCCATTTGGTGATATTACAAAAGAAGAAACTAAACAATATATTCCAGACAGATTCGATGTCCTTTGCGCAGGTTTTCCTTGTCAAGCGTTTTCAATTGCTGGTAAACGTGGAGGATTTGAAGATACAAGAGGAACATTATTTTTCGATGTAGCTGAAATTATCAAACTAAAACAACCAAAAGCATTTTTTTTAGAAAATGTAAAAGGTCTTAGAAGCCACGATAAAGGGAAAACTTTAGAAACAATTTTAAATGTTTTACGAAACGATTTAGGGTATTTTGTTCCAGAACCTCAAATCGTTAATGCTAAAGATTTTGGCGTTCCACAAAATAGAGAACGTATCTATATTGTTGGTTTTCATCCAGATTCGTGCGTTGATAATTTCAATTACCCAAAACCAACGAATCAAAATGCAACTTTCGCAGACGTGAAAGAAGAGAATGTTGTTGAAACTAAATATTATTTATCAACTCAATATCTTCAAACGCTTGTTAATCATAAAGCAAGACACGAAAACAAAGGAAATGGTTTTGGTTACGAGATTATCAAAGATAATCAAACAGCAAACGCTGTTGTTTGTGGAGGAATGGGACGTGAAAGAAATTTAGTTTTAGACCATAGAATTACTGATTTCACTCCGACAACAAAAATCAAAGGAGAAGTAAATCGTGAAGGCATCCGTAAAATGACTCCAAGAGAATGGGCTAGATTACAAGGTTTTCCAGATAATTATATCATTCCAGTTGCTGACGCATCAGCTTACAAGCAGTTCGGCAACTCCGTTGCCGTACCAGCTATTCAAGCAACTGCTAACGAAATTATTAAACTAATGCTGAAAACTAAATGATAACTGGAAATAAAGGGGAATGGAGCGAAGTTTATGCGCTTCTTAAAATTATTGCTGATAAACAATTATTTGCTGGAGATAGTGATTTAAATAAAATTGAATCATTAATATTTCCAATTATTAAAGTTTTAAGAGATGAGTCAAATGGAACTTTCGAGTTTTCATATGAAAATGATATTGTTTTAATTAAAAATGAAGAAGAAGAATTTAGAATTTCAATCTCAAATTTTCAAGAAAATGCAAGTTTGCTCTTACAAAAATTAAAAGAAAAAACAAATGCTACTTTTTCAATTCCTGAAATTGAAGCATTTATTAATTCATACCAAAGTCAATCAATTAAAGCTAAATCTTCAGTAAAAAGCGATATTAAAATTGTTATTCACGACCAAAGAACTGGAACGAATCCCGAATTAGGTTTTAGTATAAAATCACAATTAGGTGGAGCTTCTACTTTATTAAATGCTGGAAAAACTACTAATTTCATATACGAAATCAAAAACATAAATTTATCTGAAGAACAAATTAATTCGATAAATTCAATTGATACAAGAAGTAAAATCAAAGATAGAATTGAAGAAATTTATTCATTAGGTGGTTCTTTGAGTTTTATTAAAACCGAAAGTTCAATTTTTGGAAATAATTTAATTTTAATTGATTCTGCATTACCAAAAATCGTTTCGGAAACACTTAAAAAATTCTTTACTTCCAGCTTATCAAAAAGCATCGAACTAATAAATTGTGTTACAGAAACAAATCCTTTGAACTTTGATTTAGAGAATAATCATCCTTTTTACAAATATAAATTCAAACGATTTATAACGGATATTGCACTTGGGATGATGCCATCAAAAGTTTGGACTGGACAACTTGATGCAACTGGAGGATATCTAGTTGTAAAAGAAGATGGCGAAGTTTTGTGTTATCATATTTATAACCGAAACGAGTTTGAAGATTATCTTTATTCAAATACAAAGTTTGAAACTGCAAGTAGCTCGAGACACGATTTCGGAAGTATTTATAAAGAAAATGATAAACTTTATTTCAAATTGAACTTACAAATTAGATTTCTATAAAAGCGCCAGCATGTAACATGTGTAACTGTTGCACAACTCCAATTTACAGTAAAAACAGAATATATGACCTCGTTTAAACCTTTTTAAGCGAGGTTTTTGTTTTTTTTACGTGAAACCGTAATTTATTGTGAAATGGTTGTTGTATGTTTGGAATAATATAACGGAAGAGCAGATATAGGTATTTAACGAAACTTTTCTATCATTTACTTTGTAAATTACGATGTTATGGGAAATGCTACCAACACTACTCATTTAAAATAAACCATGAAAATTGACTTTGTAAGAATCAAAAATTTTAGAAAACTTAAAAATTGTAAAATTGAGTTTTCCGATAAAGAAACAATATTTGTTGGTGCAAACAATAGTGGAAAAACTACTGCTATGGATGCGCTTATAACTTTCCTTGGACGTAAACAATTTAAGACTCAAGATTTTACTATTACAAATTGGACTGAGTTAAAAAAAATTGCTGAAAATTGGGTTACTACAGAAACACTAGAAGAGGAAGAAAAAAAAAATAAAATGCTAGAGCCTCATTTACCTTCGCTAGATTTGTGGTTTAATGTTGATATTTCAGAGTTAAGATACGTAAGTCATATAATTCCGACATTAGATTGGAGTGGAGGTTTAATAGGTTTAAGACTTATTTTACAGCCAAAAAACTTAGAATTATTAGTTGAAGAATATGTACTTGCGAGAAAAAAAGTTGTAGACTTAACAACAAAGGCAGGTAAAAATATAGAGCTTTGGCCTGCAGATTTTTGGCAGTTTTGCGAAAAGAAATTGAATACTTTATTTGAGGTAAAATCATATCTATTAGACCCAGAAAAACATGACGAGGAACAAAGCATTTCAGACAAAAATATCGAACTTGATGGAAATCCTCTAAATGGACTAATTAAAATAAGTACGATAAATGCTCAACGGGGATTTAGTGACGCAAATTCTGACAATCCAGATTTAAATGGTACTAAATCATTATCTTCTCAACTTCGTTCATATTATGAAAGCCATTTAAATCCATCAAATGACCCTAATGAACAAGATCTAGTAGCAATTGAAAAATTAAATGATGCTCAAAATACTTTTGATAAAAACTTAACTTCAAGTTTTAAAGCACCTCTTAAAGAATTAGAAGTTTTAAATTATCCTGGTTTTGGAAATCCCCAAATTACATTATCATCTCTTATTAAAGCCACTGATGGACTAGATCATGAATCAGCAGTAAGGTATAATTTATTAGAAGGATTATCCTTACCAGAAAAATACAATGGACTTGGCTATCAGAACTTAATTTCTATCGTTTTTAAATTGATTGGATACCGCGATGAATGGATGAGGAAAGGTAAAAAGACATTTGAAAATGATGATATTATAGAACCAATTCACTTAGTACTAATTGAGGAACCAGAAGCTCATTTACATGCACAAGTACAACAAGTTTTTATAAAGAAAGCGTATGAAATATTAAGAAATCATGAAAATTTAGGTAAAAATAAAGAGTTTACTACACAATTAGTAATCAGTACACATTCTAGTTATATAGCTCATCAAAAATTTGAAAGTTTAAGATACTTTAAAAGAAATAATACTGCTAATTCAACACCTACTACAGATGTATTGAGTTTAAAATCTGTGTTTGATTCTACCATTAAAAAAGAAAAAGAAACTGAAAAATTTGTAATAAGGTACCTAAATACAACACACAATGATTTATTTTTTGCAGATGCAGCTATTTTAGTTGAAGGTCCAGCAGAAAGAATGCTTATACCACATTTTATAAAAAATCACCATAAAGTTCTTGATAGTTGTTATATAACTATTTTAGAAATTGGAGGAAGTCATGCTCATAGGTTAAAACCACTTATAGAAAAATTAGGTTTAGCTACTTTAATAATCACAGACCTTGATTCACAAGAAAAATATACGGATAATTCGGAAAAACCTTCAAAGGAAAAATATAAGAAATGTCAACCAAAAACAGGTGTAAAGCAAATTACTAATAATGATACTTTAAAAAATTGGAATCCCAATTTAACTAATATTGATGATTTAATCAGTCTAAAGTTAGAGGATAAGCTATTAAAAGATTATCCTATTAGAGTTGCCTATCAAACGGAAGTTGATATCGTAGGAGTAAAAGTTTATCCATATACATTTGAAGATGCTCTTGTATTAGAAAATATTGAAAAATTTAAAGCTCTTAAAGCAACTTCAGGTTTATTAAAAAAGATGGTTCAAGCTGTTAATGAACCTAATATTATCAATTCGGCTACAAAGGCTTATGAAGCTATAAACAGTAGTGGTGTAAAGAAGGCTGAATTTGCACTTGACATAATGTATCTTGAAGCTCCTGAAGAGTTAAATGTACCAACATATATAAAAGAAGGTTTAGATTGGTTGGTGAATTTTTTACAGCCAATAAAAAATATTGTTGAATAAGGAATTCCATTAAAATGATAGCAGAAAACAACGATATTGATATAAAAGTTGACGAAGATATTTTCAACTGTTTAAATCCAAAATCATTAAAAAGTTTTTTCCTTTTTGCAGGAGCTGGTTCTGGGAAAACAAGAACCTTGGTTAATGTATTAACTAAATTTAAAGAATCATACGGTTATGATTATAAAATACGCAATAAAAAAATTGCAATAATTACTTATACAAATGCAGCAGCTGATGAAATTAATCATAGACTATCGTATGATTCAATATTTGAAGTCAGTACAATACATAGTTTCTGTTGGGAGTTAATTAAAAACTTTACAACAGATATAAAAAAATGGATTAAGCAAGATTTAGATGAATCCATAATAGATATTGAAGATAAATTGTCAAGAGCACGAGATCTTAATAATAAAACAGCCATCTCGAATAGAAAAAAATTAGAATCGAAGAAAAAACGATTAATCGCTTTACTATCTATTTCTAAATTTGTATATAATCCAAATGGTGATAATTACACGAAAGCATCATTAAATCACTCTGAAGTTATTTCTATTGCATGTTCATTTCTAACGTCGAAAGATTTATTTAAACAAATTTTGATTAACAAGTATCCAATTGTATTAATTGATGAAAGTCAAGATACCAAAAAAGATTTAATTGAGGCTTTATTTATAGTTCAATCTCAATATAAAAATTCATTTATGTTGGGATTGTTTGGTGATACTATGCAACGTATATATAGTGATGGTAAAGAAAGACTTGGTGAAGACTTACCTGAAGATTGGATAAAACCAATAAAGCAAATGAATCACAGGTCAAAATCTAGAATTATTGAATTGAACAATAAAATAAGAAAGGATATTGATGAACAACAACAATTATCTCGTGTTGAAAATACTGGAGGCACAGTTAAATTATTCATAGTTAATCGCGGTATAAATAAAATAGAGACTGAAGAATCAATTAAACATAAAATGGCTGTTTTTACAGGCGACAAAAAATGGATTGACAAATCAATTCCGAAAGATAAAAATGAAGTTCCAGTAAAAGCTCTTACACTAGAGCATCATATGGCAGCTATAAGAATGGGGTTTGAGAACTTTTTCACCCCACTATATAATGTTGACAGATTAAAGCAAGGTTTATTAGAAGGAACTCTATCTCCTGTTAACTTCTTTACAAAGACAATTTTGCCTTTATATAATGCCCATAAAGAAGGGGATAAATTTGAAATCTTCAATATCGTAAAGCGTGATTCACCAACATTCGATAAACAATATATAATTAAAGAAACAGATAAAAAAGCAATTCTAAATAATGCTAAAACTAATGTCGATAAATTATTAAAACTATGGGAAAATAATAATCAGCCAACTTTAAAAGAAATAATCTTAGAGGTTTTCAAAACAGGAATTTTCAATATTCCAAACGAACTTAAAATTTCTATTGAAAGGTTAAAAAGCGAAGGTGAAGAAGAAAATGAAAATGATGATGAAGCATTATTGGCTTGGGATTTAGCTCTTGATGCTAATTTTGTCGAAATAATTAATTATAATGATTACATATCTGACAGTTCTAACTTCGGTACACATCAAGGCGTTAAAGGTTTGGAATTCGAAAGAGTAATGGTAATAGTTGATGATGAAGAATCTAGAGGGTTTATGTTTAGTTATGACAAACTTTTTGGAATAAAAGAGTTAACAAAAGGAGATAAAGATAATATTGCGGTAGGAAAAGAAACTGGAATAGATCGTACATCAAGACTTTTCTATGTGGCATGTAGTAGAGCAAAAAAAAGTCTAGCAATTGTTGCTTACACAGACCAACCAGAGCAACTAAAAACAAATTTGTTGAAGTTAAAATGGTTTGATGAAAATGAAATAGAATTAATCAAATAAGCATTTGGAAACAGTTACACAACTCCAATTTTGGTACAAAAACAAAAAATAGTATAAATAACAACCTATTTAAAATCGATTTTAGCGAGGTTTTTTTTACGTAAAACCGTAATTTGTTGTTAAACAATTGTTGTATGTTTGGTAGTAATTTTGTAGAACTAAACTATATTTTACTTCGTAAAATACGATGATGTGACGCAATTCTCCGCTATGCTACGAATCGCGTCACATCGGTTGACGGATTACATCCGATAATGTACACATTTCATCGCTATCGCTCCGAACTGCGTACATCATCGAATTTGCTAAATAAAAAATACACGCAACTTCGTTGCTATATTTTTTACTGTCGCAAATCCGTCAACCGTTACCTGCAAGTGTAAGGACGCCCCATATAACCGAACAATAACAAAAGATAGAATGAACACAAACACATGAACTGGAAAATTTTTAGTTTGAAATATGATAAACGAGAGACGTGGGCATTCGAACAAATGTCTTATTTGCTATTTTGTGCTGAGTTCAAAAGTAGAATTGGACTATTTCGTTACAAAAATCAAACAGGAATTGAAACAGAACCTATAGAAAAAGAAGGAAAATTCTATGGTTTTCAATCTAAATACTACACTACTTTAATCGCTGACAATAAAGACGACATTATTGATTCAATTAAAAAAGCTAAATCCAAAAACAAGCAATTAGACGAATTATATCTCTACATCAACCAAGAACTTTCAGAAAGCACCACTAAAAGCAAAAAGAAACCTCAATACCAATTAGACATTGAAAAAGTCGCTAAGTCAGAAGGAATAAATATTCTATGGCGAGTTCCCAGTCATTTTGAATTACAATTGTCTCTGCCTGACAACAAATACATCAATGACATTTTTTTCAACCTTGACCCAAACGAAGGAGATTTACTTGATGAAATTTCTAAACACAACGAGAATATTTTACAAGCAATTCAGACAGAAATATCATTCGGAGGCAAACAAATTAAAATTGACCGAGGTTCTGTTGTTGAAGCAATAGCAAACGCTGCCCAAAAGAAAAAAAATATCATTATTTCAGGCGAAGGAGGTTGCGGTAAAACCGCAATTTTCAAGGAGTTTTATAACTCTTATTTTAAGGAAATACCAATTTGTGTTTTTAAAGCAAATGAACTTAATGTAAACCACATTAACGATGTATTTCATTTAGACCACAAATTTACATTTACACAATTTCTAAATGCTTACAAAGATGAACCTCTCAAAATATTTGTAATTGATTCAGCAGAAAAACTTGCAGAGATTTCCAACAACGATATTCTTGCTTTATTTATTCAAAAGTTAAAAGAGAACGCTTGGAACATCATATTTACAACACGCTACGCTTATCTTAACGATTTGACTTTTCTCATAAAAGAGAATTATCAGTTGCCATTTGAAGTGAATGATGTTTGTTTGATTGGAATTGATAAATTAAAATCAATAGCTGACGAATTCAAATTCTCACTTCCCGACAATCAAAAATTCTTAGAACGACTTAGAAACTTGTTTTATTTAAGAGAATATGTTCAACAATATTCAAACATTGACAGGCAAGGAAATTATAAGGGATTTATTGACTTGCTTTGGAAAAAACGAATACAAAACACTGTCCAGAAAGATAACCTACATCTTGAAAGAGAAAAATGCATCATCAACATTTCCAAACAAAGATGTGAAACAGGACGATTCTATATCAATGCCGATAGCTTAACACAATCAGCTTTATTCCAATTAAAGCAAGACGAAATTCTTGGTTATGACGAAACTCATAATGGATATTTCATTACTCACGACATTTATGAAGAGTGGACGTTGGATAAAATCGTTTCCCGTAGTTTTTCAAATTATTCAAACGTAAACGAGTTTTTTGACGATTTAGGAAATTCATTACCCATTCGCAGAGCATTTAGATTGTGGTTATCTGACCATTTATCTGAAAACAGTAAGGAAATAGAAGGCTTTATTCAAAGTGCTTTTACAAATGTTAATGTTACTCAATTTTGGAAAGATGAAATTTTAATTTCCGTTTTGCTTTCAGATTATTCAGAGACATTCTTTAAGTTTTTTGAGAAGGAAATCATTGCAAATGATTTTAAGATACTTAAACGAATTTTGTTTCTATTAAGAGTTGCTTGTACGGAGGTTTCATCTGTTCAAAATATTGAAACGATAAAACCCAAAGGAAAAGGTTGGGAAGAAATAATTGTACTTATTTACAAACACCAATCTGATTTTTTTGACAGCAACTTAAAACTTATTTTGTCAATTTTAAACGACTGGTGCGATTTCAATAAAAAAGGTGAAACAACCAAATATGCAGGATTGTTAGCACTAAGTATAATACAAAAGACCGAAATAGAAAAAAACTTCTACATTCATGATAATGCAGAAGAAAATATTTTGAAAGTAATTTTCAATGCTGCCTATGAACTAAAAACTGAACTAAAAGAAATATTTGACAAAGTAATTTCTAATATATGGACAGAACACAGTGACCCATACGAAGGACTTTGCTCTAAAATTTTAGATAAACCATATATAGCAACAGAATTAATTAAAACACTTCCGCTATCTGTAATTCAACTATGTGGTTTATTTTGGAAAAAGAGGAAAAGAAAAGGGGATAATTTTAGCTATGATAGAGGTAGCATGGAAAGTAAATATGGATTAGTTGATGAATATAGATTCAATTACTTTCCTTCAAGTGCTAATCAAACACCAATAAAATGGTTATTACAAATAGAATTCTACAAAACGCTTGATTTTATCATAGATTTTACGAATAGGGCTGTTGAATCTTATAGTAAATCTGATTATGGAAAAGAAGATGTCGTAAAAGTCACATTACACATTAATGAAACGGAAGTAACACAGTATTTGAGTGGTGCTATATGGAGTATGTATCGTGGCAATGGAAGCCCTGTTGTTCCACACGTATTGCAGTCAATACATATGGCATTAGAAAAAACTCTTTTAGAATTTTCTCAAATATTAAAGTCAGAAATAATTCAGAATATACTTCTTAGAATTCTTAATCAATCGAAATCTACTTCTCTTACCTCTGTTGTTTGTAGTGTTGTGCTTGCAAATCCTGATAAGTTCTATGATGTTGCATTGATTTTATTCAAAACAATAGAATTGTTTCATTTGGATACATTAAGATGCACAAACGAATTCCAAGCAAAATCGCTGTATTCAATAGGATATGGAATGGATAAAATTACAGATATTTTATATACGGATGAAAGATTGAAAACTTGCGAGGATAAACATAGAAACTCAAATTTGGAATCTTTGTTTTTGAATTATCAGCTTTTTGGCGTAAAAGGATTTGCAGAAGAACAAAACACTGAATTCATCGAAAAATTATATACGATAATTGATCAACATAAATCAAACGCTTCAACAAGTAAATCTTACGGAATTTTGTTGGCAAGAATGGACAGACGAAATCTGATACCAAAAGTATCACAACATGACGACAACCATTTACGAATAGAATTTAGTCCCAAAGAACTTTCTGATGAATTTAAAAAGGAAAGCGAAGAAGCATTAAATCAGTTCCAAGATGTTTTTAAATATTCTTCGCTAAAAATGTGGGCAGATTTTTTGATTGGCGCGAGAAATCAAACCAAAACCACAAAACAAGAGCAATATGAGAACAATCCTCTTTTAGCTTTATCAGAAACAAAACAACTTGCTGAAGAACTGAAAACGGGACGAAACGGGATAGATATGTTTGATTATTCTATACCTGCGTTTTCGTGTTCTAAATTATTAATTGAGCATAAAGACAAACTATCAGAAGAAGATAAGGCTTTTTGCAAAGAAATTATTCATTCTTCTCTGTCTAATCTTTTTGACGATAATTACGATTACCAAATAAGTGATGGTGTTGAAGCCTCTATTCATGCAATTCCATCATTAGTAAAAGAATACCCTGATGAAATAGAAAACTATGTTTCTATATTGGTTTTAACTCTTTTCGATAAAACATCTCTTGGTGCTTACAAAAGAATATGTGATTACGTTATTGAAACAATTCACAAATCAAAATTATGGGAACAAAATTCAAAAGTCGCACAATCAATTTTATTCGGATATGTAAAACTCAAACCTATTTATAAAAATGTTGTTACGGAAATAAGGAAAAAACAAGGTTGGGGACGAATTTCTAAAAGTTCGATATTAGAAGAATTAGAGAAGAAAAATGCTGATTTCACATTTGAAAATATATCATTTGAAATAAATGATTTTACCTCACTTGACATTCATGCTTTGGAAATAGTTCTTTAATTAATTCCTTCAAACACGAAAGATAAAATCCACTTAGACATTTATGCGAAAGTATTGCCATCATTGGCTCCACAGTTATTGAAAGATAGAAGAAGTTATAAAGACGATTCAGGAAATGACACTAACATTTACATGTTACGCCAACATATTTTCAAAAATTTCGCTTATTTCATTTTACAAAGAGAAGAAAGTGAAATTGACGTATTCTTAAAACCATTTATAGATTCGTTTTCTTCAACAGAAGAAACAGCCGCTTTTATTAGTGAATTAGTAAGTGGAGAAGATTACCTAAACAAATATGAACAATTTTGGCACATTTGGAACAGTCTATATCCTAAAATAAAAGAACTATGCAATAACCCTCGCAGCTATCATCTAAAAGAAATTATTATAAATTATTTCTTTGCATGGCGATGGTGGCGTGAAGGTATTGAAGAATGGCGTAGCTTAAAAAAAGAGAATTTATCTCTATATACAAACGCTTCAAAAGAAATGGGCAACATTCCAGCTGTATTGTATTCTATTGTCAAAGTTTTAAATTCCATTGGAGCTAAATTTCAGGACGAAGGTGTTGAATGGATTCATACAATTGTGTCAACCAACAAATCGTTACAGCTTGACGATTTGGAATCAAACACTTTATACTACCTTGAGAAGTTTTTAAGAAAGTATGTTTTCATCAACAGACAAAAAATAAAAGAAGAAATTAAATTAAAAAACAAAATAATTCCAATACTTGACTTTATGATTGAACGAGGTTCTATTCATGGTTATTTATTGCGAGAAAGTATTTTATGACACAAGTAGAAACACCAGCTGCCAACATCGGTGACTAGTCCACAACTTTAATTTTAGGTATAAAAACACAAAATAGTATAAATAGTGACCTCTTTAAAAGTGTTTTTAAGCGAGGTTTTTAATTTTTACGTTTAACCGTAATTTATTGTGAGATGGCTGTTGTATGTTTGGAATAATTTTACGAAATGTAGATATAGGTGTTTTTTACGAAACTTGACTATATTTTACTTCGTAAATTACGATGATGTGACGCAATTCTCCGCTATGCTACGAATCGCGTCACATCGGTTGACGGATTACATCCGATAATGTACACATTTCATCGCTATCGCTCCGAACTGCGTACATCATCGAATTTGCTAAATAAAAAATACACGCAACTTCGTTGCTATATTTTTTACTGTCGCAAATCCGTCAACCGTTATATGCAATTTTTCAACAAAACTTTAAATATTATATGGCTCTTATCAAAATAAAAGAATCTAGAAGTGCTTCAGATTTTTTAGTATGCGAAGTTTCATCAAGAAGTGTTGCAGACTTATTAGTTTGCAAAGTAGAATCTAGAAGTGCCGCAAGAGGAAATGATCATTTATGGTGTTTTATAGAATCATCTTCTGTTGCTGATTCAAAAATCTGCTTTGTTTCATCAAGGTCTGTTGCAAACTTATTGATTTGTTATGTAAGCTCAAGAAGTGTTGCAGGATGGAGAAAAGAGCATCCATTAAAGGGTAAAATAGGAAAATAATATAAATATGAAAAAAAGCTACTTAATTGGCTATGATTTAAACAAATCAGGTCAGGATTACACAAAACTAATTGATGAAATTAAAAAACTCGGTACTTGGTGGCATTGTTTAGACAGTACTTTTATAATAAAATCATCATCAACTGCTGTTATAATTAGGGACCATTTAAAAAAATACATTGACTCAAATGATGAATTACTAGTGGTTGCTTTAACAGGTGAAGGAGCTTGGACAGGTTTTAGCACAGAATGTTCAAATTGGCTTAAAGAAAATTTATAAAACTGCATATAACAAGGGTAGCTGTTGCACAACTCCAATTTTAGGTACAAAAATGTAAAATAGTATAAATATCAACCTCTTTAGAAGCAATTTTAGGGAGGTTTTTTGTTTTTACGCAATAAGATATACAATATAGTTTTGTTTGTATATTTGAGTTCACATTTTACGAAAATAAGCTATAAATAATGTTAGATAAACATATGACTGTACGTGAAGGAAAAACTGATAATATATACTGGATCGAATTTTCTACAGAAAATAATTTGATGGAAAAGTTTGTTTCCGAATTTCAAAAATTTATAGTCAATAAGAATCTAGCTGTAATTGCTTTTGATAGTGATTGTATGATTTTAACCGAAGAAGAAATTAATCGGGGCTGGAAATTTGAAAATTAAATTGCCTATTTCGACAATCTAAATATCGTGGAACTTAACGAACCAATATTTGACATTTATGATCAATGGTTTATTCTCAAAAATAATTATCGAATTAACTAATTCTGATATTTTTGTAAATTATTCTGGCTTTACCATTGATGTCTCAAACACTAAAGATTTACTTAATAAAAACATTGCTTTACGCTTTTGGAAAACTATAAGAGATGAAGATGTAGAAAAATTCATTTTGAATGGTGACAATTTTTCTTTTGGTTCAATTAATGAAAATGATATTATTGAAATCAAAAAAGCTTGGTGCTAACATATGTAACTGTTTCACAGTTCCAATTTTTGGTACAAAACGAAAAATATTATTAATAACAACCTCTTTAAAAAGCGATTTTAAGGAGGTTTTTTTGTTTTACACAATAAGAAAAATAAAAAAAGCCCCGAAGATAGTCGAGGCGCTAAATGTTTTCACAACGGAATAATCCTTATTGTGAGTTCCTTTCAATACAAATATAGATATAAAATATTTATATATGATTACGTGAAACCGTAATTGTGTAAATTATTTTTGATGTAATTTAATACGCAAAAGAGAAATAATCATGGCTAAAAATATACTTGGATTGGATTTAGGAACAAACTCCATTGGTTGGGCGTTGGTACAGCAAGACTTTGAAAACAAAGAAGGAAATATTCTTGGAATGGGAAGTAGGATTATTCCGATGTCGCAAGATATTTTAGGGGAATTCGGTAAGGGGAATTCTATTTCTCAAACTGCTGAACGTACTGGTTATCGTGGTGTCCGTCGGTTGAGAGAACGACATTTATTACGTCGTGAGCGTTTGCACCGAGTTTTGCATTTGTTGGGTTTCTTGCCAAAACATTATGATGAAAAAATAGATTTTACAAAACGTTTTGGGAAATTCATTAACCAAGCCGAACCTAAATTGGCTTTTGATAGTGAATTTCTTTTTAAAGATTCTTTCCATGAAATGTTAGCTGATTTTAAACAAAATCAACCAGAGTTTTTGAAAGATAAAAATGGAGAAGATTGTTTAGTTCCTTATGATTGGACGATTTATTATTTACGTAAAAAAGCATTAACGCAAAAAATTGAGAAAGAAGAATTAGCTTGGTTGATTCTTAATTTTAATCAAAAACGTGGTTATTATCAATTAAGAGGTGAGGAAGAGGAAGAAAATCCGAACAAATTGGTGGGATTTCATTCTTTGAAAATCGTTGATGTTATTCCCGATGCTGAAACAAATAAAAAAGGAGAGACTTGGTATTCTTTGCATTTAGAAAATGGTTGGGTATATCGCCGTTCTTCTAAAATTTCATTAGCGGATTGGAAAGATAAAGTTCGAGATTTTATTGTTACGACCGATTTAAACGATGATGGTTCTGAAAAATTGGATAAAGATGGAATTGTGAAACGTAGCTTTCGTGCACCAAGTGCGGATGATTGGACTTTGTTGAAAAAGAAAACAGAAAAAGATATTGATAACTCTAATAAAACTGTTGGAACTTATATTTACGACAATCTTTTATTGAACCCAAAACAAAAAATAAAAGGAAAAATGGTTCGTACCATCGAACGTAAGTTTTACAAGCAAGAATTAGAACAAATTTTAAAAACTCAAAAAGAATTTCATTCAGAATTACAAAGTGAAAATTTGCTACAAGATTGTGTTCGAGAATTGTATCGAAATAATGAACAACATCAACAAATGTTAGAAGCTAAAGATTTTGTGCATTTGTTTCTAAATGATATTATTTTCTATCAACGTCCTTTGAGAAGTCAAAAATCCAGTATATCGAATTGTACTTTGGAATTTAGAAAATCGAAAAATGAAAATGGTGAAGAAGTTATTCATCGTTTAAAAGTAATTGCAAAATCGAATCCATATTATCAGGAATTTAGATTGTTACAATGGGTGCAAAATTTAGCAATTTATACAAAAGATGATGATAAAAATGTAACAAACGAATTTCTAAATTCTACTCAAGATTGGGAGGATTTATTGAGATGGCTACATTCTAAAAAAGAAATTAAACAGGATGCTTTAATTAAGTTTTTGATTGAAAAAAAAGGTTTAAAAGGCAAAGCTTTAACTATTGAAGTAGCAAAATATCGTTGGAATTATGTTCAGGACAAAGATTACCCTGGTAATGAAACCCGATATTTAATTCAATCTCGTTTGGATAAAGTTGAATATGCACCTAAGGATTTTTTAACTTATGAAAATGAAATGGCTTTGTGGCACATCATTTATTCGGTAAACGATAAAATTGAGTACGAAAAAGCCTTAAAATCTTTTGCCAACAAAAAAGGTTTGGACGAAGTAACTTTTGTTGAAGCGTTTAAGAAATTCCCGCCTTTTAAAAGTGATTACGGAAGTTTTTCTGAAAAAGCAATCAAGAAATTATTGCCTTTGATGCGTTTTGGAACGCAATGGAATTGGGATAATATCGATCAAAATTCTAAAGAAAGAATTGGAAAAATATTGACAGGCGAATATGATGAAAACATCAAAGGTCGTGTTCGCGAAAAAGCAAGACATCTCAATACTGAAACCGATTTTCAAGCTTTGCCTTTGTGGTTGGTGCAATACGTAGTTTACGGAAGACATTCTGAAGCTGATATTGCAGGTAAATGGAATTCGGTGGATGATTTAAAGCAATTTTTAGATGACTTTAAACAACATTCGCTTCGTAATCCTATTGTAGAGCAAGTGATTACTGAAACGTTGCGTGTGGTAAAAGATATTTGGAATTTTTATGGAAAAGGTGCTAAAGATTTCTTCTCTGAAATTCATATCGAGCTGGGGCGTGAAATGAAAAATACGGCTGATGAACGCAAGCGTATTACTACAATGGTTACGGATAACGAAAACACCAATTTGCGTATCAAAGCTTTGTTGGCTGAAATGGCTTTGGATCAAAATGTAGATAATGTTCGTCCATATTCTCCAATGCAACAAGAAATTTTGAAAATCTATGAAGAAGGTGTTTTGAATGCTGAAGAAAATATTGATGATGATATTCTGAAAATTAGTAAAACGGCTCAACCTTCTGCTACAGATTTAAAGCGTTACAAATTGTGGTTAGAACAAAAATATCGTTCGCCTTATACAGGTCAAATGATTCCTTTGAATAAGCTGTTTACACCTGAATATGAGATTGAACACATCATTCCGCAAAGTCGCTATTTTGATGATAGTATGAGCAATAAAGTGATTTGTGAAGCAGCGGTGAATAAACTTAAAGACAATCAAATTGGTTTGGTTTTCATTAAGAATCATCACGGAGAAGTTGTGGATTGCGGAATGGGAAAACAAGTGAAGATTTTGGAAGTTTCCGATTATGAGGATTTTGTAAAACAAAATTACAATAAAAACAGAGGAAAACGTAATAAGTTGTTATTGGAAGATATTCCTGAGAAAATGATTGAACGTCAACTAAATGATACACGTTACATCAGCAAATATATTACGCAAGTGTTATCGAATATTGTTCGTGATGATAAAGAAGGTAGTAAAGATGATGGTGTAAATTCTAAAAATATTGTTACTGGAAACGGAAAAATTACCACAAGACTTAAACAAGATTGGGGATTGAATGACGTTTGGAATGATTTGGTTTTACCTCGTTTTGAACGAATGAATACATTGACTAATTCAAATGATTTTACATCAAAAAATACACATGGAAAAACAATTCCAACAGTTCCAATTGAGTTATCCAAAGGTTTTTCTAAAAAACGTATCGATCATCGTCATCACGCAATGGATGCGTTGGTAATTGCCTGTGCAACGAGAGATCACGTGAATTTGTTGAATAACGAAAGTTCAAAATCGGATACAAAACGTTATGATTTGAATAGGAAATTAAGAAAATACGAGAAAGTAGCTTACAATGATCCCAAAACAGGCGAACGAATTGAGAAAGAAGTTCCAAAAGACTTCATTAAACCTTGGGAGACCTTTACCGAAGATACGCGAACTTCGTTAGAAAATATTGTAATTAGTTTCAAGCAAAATCTACGAGTTATCAATAAAGCAACCAATTATTATGAAAAAATTGAGAATGGGAAAAAAGTAAAAGTTGAACAAAAGGGAATAAATTGGGCTGTAAGAAAAGCTTTGCATAAAGAAACCGTTTCTGGACAAGTGCATTTGGATAGAATAAAAGTTGCAAAAGGTAAAATATTAACGGCTACTCGTAAAACTTTGGATGCCTCTTTTAATGAAAAAACAATTGAGTCAATTACGGATACAGGGATTCAAAAGATTTTATTGAATTATTTAAAATCAAAAGATAACAATCCAGAGGTTGCATTTTCACCAGAAGGAATAGAAGAATTAAATAAAAATATTAGGCTATATAATGATGGAAAAGCACATCAACCTATTTTGAAAGTTCGTGTTTTTGAGCAAGGAAGCAAATTTACTTTAGGTGAGACGGGAAATAAAACCACTAAGTTTGTAGAAGCAGCAAAGGGTACTAATCTATTTTTCGGAATTTATGAAGACAAATTAGGTAAGAGAAGCTACGAAACCATTCCATTAAATATTGTCATCGAAAGACAAAAACAAGGTCTGCAAGCTGTTCCCGAAACCAATGAGAAAGGGAATCAATTGTTGTTTACGTTATCTCCAAATGATTTGGTTTACGTTCCTGAAGAAGGAGTTTTTGATGAGAATAATATCAAGGTAGATAGGATTTATAAGGTGGTGAGTTTTTCTACCTATCAATGTTTTTTTGTAAGAAATGATGTTTCTACTTCTGTAGTTAATAAGGTTGAATATTCCGCTTTAAATAAAATGGAAAAATCTATTGACAACATAATGATAAAAGAAAATTGCGTCAAACTGAATGTAGACCGTTTAGGAAAGATTTCAAAAGCTTAAATAATTAATTATGCTAAAACGTACCATTTACATTGGCAATCCATCTTATTTGAAATTGAAAGATAATCAATTGAAAATAGAAGATGCGACAACCAAAGAAATCAAAGGATCTGTACCGATTGAAGATTTAGGTTTTTTGGTATTGGATCATTATCAAATTACCCTAAGTCATCAACTTATAGTGATGTTACAACAAAATAATGTGGCGATTATTAGTTGTGATGAAAGTCATATGCCTTTGGGATTGATGTTGCCGATGAATGGACACGTGGAGCATAGTGAACGATTGAAACATCAAATTAATGTTTCAGAGCCTTTGCGCAAACAGTTGTGGAAACAAACGATAGAAGCTAAAATTTATCAACAGAAAGCATTGTTGAGTAAGTTTGGTTTTGTAGAGGAGCCAATGCAGAATTATCTAACGAATGTAAAATCGGGCGATTCTACTAATATGGAAGGAATTGCTGCACAATATTATTGGAAACAGTTATTTGAAAATTTTACGCGTGAAAGAGATGGAGATGCGCCTAATAATTTTCTGAATTTTGGATATGCTATTCTTCGAAGTATGGTTGCAAGAGCTTTAGTGAGTTCTGGATTAAATCCTACAATTGGTATTTTTCATCGTAATAAATATAATCCGTATTGTTTGGCAGATGATATAATGGAACCTTATCGACCTTATGTTGATGAATTGGTCTTAGAATGGATGAATAAGCCTTTTCGACCGACTGAAATGAATAAAGATGCTAAGGCACATTTATTACAAATAGCAACAAAAGATGTGAAAATAGATGGTTTGAAAAGACCTTTGTTGGTAGCGATAAGCTCTACAACAAGTTCTTTGTATAAGTGTATGATAGGGGAGCAGCGTGTGATTCGTTTTCCTGAAATGACATGAGTTTTAGTCGTTATAATGCTTATCGTATTATGTGGGTTTTAGTTTTGTTTGATTTGCCAACAGAAACAAAAAAGCAAAGAAGTCAAGCTACTCGTTTTAGAAAAGAGTTAATAGACGATGGGTTTACTATGTTTCAATTTTCGATTTATTTGAGACATTGTCCAAGTAAAGAAAATGCAGAGGTACATATAAGACGAACAAAATCTAAATTGCCAGAATTTGGTAAAGTTGGAATAATTTGTATTACGGATAAACAATTTGGACAAATGGAAATATTTTTCTCCAAAAAAGAAACCGATTTACCAACAGGTCCACAACAATTAGAATTATTTTAGGAATAAAAAAATCCGATAGAAAACTCAACTTCTATCGGATTTTACTTTTTTTCTCATTTCTAAATTTCATCTCAAACCCTTTTATATAAAGGACTTTTAAAATGAGGTTGTAACTACTTACGTAAAATTACTAAAAGTGAAAGGAACTCACAACACGTAGACGGCACGTTAACAATAGATAGGGGTTGTAACTACTTACGTAAAATTACTAAAAGTGAAAGGAACTCACAACGCGTTGTGGTGGTTGATGTTTAAACTTTGGGTTGTAACTACTTACGTAAAATTACTAAAAGTGAAAGGAACTCACAACATGTGATTCATAGTTATAATATTTAATCAAGTTGTAACTACTTACGTAAAATTACTAAAAGTGAAAGGAACTCACAACATTTCGAAATTAGAAATCGATTTGAACGTAGTTGTAACTACTTACGTAAAATTACTAAAAGTGAAAGGAACTCACAACTAAAAGTGGCAAAAAGAATAATTTAAAAATGTTGTAACTACTTACGTAAAATTACTAAAAGTGAAAGGAACTCACAACAGCGTGAACGTACAACTTTCCCGTTGCATAGTTGTAACTACTTACGTAAAATTACTAAAAGTGAAAGGAACTCACAACTACGAATTCGGTAACCCATTTTTGGTGCTGGTTGTAACTACTTACGTAAAATTACTAAAAGTGAAAGGAATTTAATAGTTTTTAATCATAAATTCCACAAAAAAAGCTCTTATCCAAGAGCTTTTTTATTAAAGAAATGTTTGGGATAATAGTACTTTTTACCGAGTTTAAAACAAGGAATCGTCTTGTTTCTCCTCATGCGATACAACGTTTTGTCACTAACGTTAAGTAGCCTTTGCACATCTGCACTGTCGTAGAATCCGTGATCTTTGTCCGTGGGTTGTATATTCGTAATTAATTCTACTAAAAGAAGTTTTAACTCGTTGCTATCCTTCTCTTTTTGTGTAAAAAAGTAAGTGTTTTGCATACGTTTTAATTTGCTTAATTTCAGTAAGATACATATTTTAATTAAATAAAACAAATGATAAGAGGAAGTAGGGATAGGGGGATTTGTTTGTATTTCTTCTTTTCATTTTTTGCTCATCCAAAAAACATTTGAAATTAAAAGGAGGAGCCATGGTATGGCTCAGGTATTTTAAATAAATTATTTCCATAAAGTTGGCAACTCGATTTGCTCAAACGAAATGGTTGTAAAAATCAATGGTTTTCTATCCATGCAAATGATAAGAAAGTTAGAGTGAGAAGTTATTCATATTAGTGTGGTAACAACGATTAGTATATTATTAATTCTTGAAAACTTCTTACGATCTGGAGATTTAGTTAAAACTTATGACTGTACTCATAAGTATCGTTTCTTTTGAGTAAGTAGTTTTGCAAGCAAATTTTAATTATGCTTACAGATCAACATAAAGAAATCATTTTAGCAACTGTCCCTTTATTAAGAGAAAGTGGTGTTGCTCTAACTAAACATTTTTATACTCGAATGTTTACTCATCATCCAGAATTAAAAAACCTGTTTAATATGGGAAATCAAAATTCAGGAAAACAGCAAACAGCTTTGGCTATGGCTGTATTGGCTTATGCTGAAAATATTGCGAATCCAGTTGTATTAATGCCAGTTGTAGATATGATTGGACACAAACATACAAGTTTAAATATTCAACCCGAACAATACGATATTGTAGGAACACATTTATTGGCTTCTATTAAAGAAGTTTTACAAGATGCTGCAACCAATGAAGTGCTTGAAGCATGGAGATTAGCGTATAACCAATTGGCTAATTTGATGATTGGTCATGAACAGAAAATGTATGAAAGTAAAAAAGAAGAAGCTGGTAACTGGCTAGGTTGGCGCACATTTATTGTGAAAAGTAAGGTTGAAGAATCCGCCGAAATTACTTCGTTTTACTTAAAACCAAAAGATGGAAAAGCTCTTCCAAATCATTTAGCAGGACAATATTTAAGTATCAAAATATTTTTACCCGAAATGAATCTTGAACAAATACGCCAATATAGTATTTCTTGTGCTCCAAATGATGAATACTTTCGTATTTCTGTGAAACGTGAAAAAGGTACGAATATCGCAGTAAATGGAATGATTAGTAACTATTTACATGATTATATTTTTGAAGGTGACGAATTGGAATTGAGCGCTCCTACAGGAAACTTCGTGTTACAAGAAACGAAAAACAAGAAGATATTTATTAGTGGAGGAATCGGTCAAACTCCTTTATTGTCTATGTTAGAAACTTTGGATTTAAACGAAAAAGTACAACATGATGTTGTTTGGATACACGCATGTCGCAATAAAGAAGTGCATGCATTTGCAGATAAAATAAAACTTATTCAAAACAATCATCCTAATGTAAGTAAATATCAATTTTACGATTATATAGAAGAGTCTATTGCAGATTCAAGTGTTTTGAAAGGTCATATTGATTTTAAAAAGATTGAAGACTGGAAGTTTGATAAAGATTCTGAATATTATGTGTGTGGACCACGCCCTTTTATTAAAAAAATGATTGAAGAACTAGAAATAAATCAAGTCAATAAAGAACAAATTTTCTTTGAAGAATTTGGACCAAAATCGTTATAATCAATAATTAAAATATGGAGAAGCAATGCTTCTCCTTTTACATGTATGAATTTTAAAAATCATGTATCAAAAAAAAACTATCGATGGGTTAAATGGAGTAGAATAGTTCTTTGTTCTATTTTAGTCGGAGTTTCTGTAGGTTTGCTTACCTTAATGTTTAAAAATTTAGTAGAACAATATGAGCATTTACTTTTAGATAAAGCAAAAAAAAATAATTTATTCTTTGTTATTTTTCCATTTATAGGATTGACATTGATTTATTTTTTGCGCCAGTTTGTTTTTAATAAAAAGAAAAATAAAGGTATTACTGAAGTATTGGAAGCTTTACGCTCTCAAAAAAAGATTCCTTCTTATAAAGTTTTTTCACATTTTTTTAATGGATTTCTTACCGTTATTTTTGGAGGAACAACAGGAATCGAAGTTTCCACTGTTGTTGCTACAGCTACTTTGGGTGATATGGCTTCCCGAAAAGATGTCATTTTCAAAAAATATCGTAAAGAATTTATGGGAGCTGCAATTGCGAGCGGGGTCACTATTTTATTTTGTAGTCCGTTGGCAGGAATCTTCTTTTCCTATGAAACGATAGGGAAACAAAAAAGCAACGTTTTTTGGTTTACACACATTCTTAGTGTTACATTTTCAACTATTATTCTATTTTTAATGAATGCTCATCCTTTGATAGATCTTAGTCAGCGTGTAAAAGAATGGCATTATGAAGCAATACCATTTTTCATTATTTTATGTGGTTCAACAAGTATTTATGGTGTATACATGACGCGAATAGTCACCTATTCAAAGCGTATTTTATTATTTGAAAACCAACCCATACTTCAATTACTAATAGGTTCTATATTGTTGGGAATCGTTTTATATTTTTTACCCGAATTATATGGGTCTGGTTATCATACTATTGCTGAGTTAACCAAAGAAACAAATTATGTTGTAGAATTTGCTCTACTTGCATTATTTCTGGTAATTATAAAGCCGTTTACAACTGGATTTACTTTAAAACTGGGAGGTGACGGCGGTGTTTTTGCTCCGAGTATTTTTGCTGGTGCATGCTTGGGTTTACTTGTAGGTGTTTTAACTAAAGTATATTTTATGCCTGATGTAATTGTTTTGAACTTTATAATATTGGGTGTAGCATTTACAGTAGCTGCGACTTTACATGCTCCATTTACAGCCATATTTTTAACTTTCGGAATTTTTAATTCTTACGTTTTATGGTTCCCGATTGTTGTATTAACTTTTATTAGTTATCTTTTATCAAAAAAAATATATCCTTATACTGTTTATACATTAATATTAAAAAATGACAAATAATTTTGATAAATTAATAGAGGAAGTTCGTGCATGTAAAGTCTGCGAACCTTTTTTGCCATTAGGTGCAAATCCTATTGTACAAGCAAATCCTATGTCTAAAATTGCTATTATTGGGCAAGCTCCAGGTTTAAAAGTTCATGAGACAGGTGTACCTTGGAACGATGCAAGCGGAAATGAATTGCGTAAATGGTTAAATGTAACAGTAGATCAATTTTATAATCCCGAACTTTTTGCATTATTACCCATAGGATTTTGTTATCCGGGAAAAGGGAAATCTGGAGATTTACCTCCAAGAAAAGAATGTGCACCTCTATGGCATACTCGTTTATTAGATGAAATGAAAGAAATACAGCTGATTTTATTAATTGGTCAGTATTCCCAAAAATATTATTTGAAGAATAAAATGAACAAAAATATTACTGAAAACATTTTAAATTTTAACGATTATTTGCCTGATTATTTTCCTTTGCCTCATCCGTCGCCACGAAATTTTATTTGGATGAATAAAAATCCTTGGTTCAAAGAAAATGTGTTACCTGAATTAAAAAATAGAGTTAAAAATATTTTATAAATAAGTACTTTTGGGTATATTGATTATTTAATTTATGCTATGATTAATCAAGATTTATTAATCCAATTTGGAGGAGAAATTAGAAATCTAAAAAGAGGAGAAATTATTTTTGAAATTGGACATTTTCCTATTTATTATTATCAAATAATAGAAGGTAAAGTTAAAATGAATAATTTTTCTGAAGAAGGTAAAGAATTTATACAGAATTTTTTTATTAAAGGTCAAAGTTTTGGAGAACCTCCTTTATTTATTGACGAGCCATACCCTGCTAATGCGATAGCGGTGACGAATGGAAAAATAATACAAATTTCTAAAGTATCATTCTACAAACTATTGCATTCGCGTCCAGAAGTATCTTTAGAAGTTAACAAGAGTTTAGCACGTCGTTTGTACTATAAGTCAATTATGGCCCCCGAAATATCGTCGCAAAATCCAGAAAGAAGATTGGTAAAACTATTCGATTATTTGCGTAGTCATAACCAAAATAATGAACCAGAATATTTAATTGATTTATCTCGTCAACAGCTGGGGGATTTAACAGGATTGAGAGTGGAAACTGTCATACGAACAATTAAACTCTTAGAAAAAAAAGGAGAACTTGAAATAAGAAGCGGTAAAGTAATTTTAATTGCTAAAGACTAAAATTTTCAATGATATAAAAAGCTGCCCAAGCCATAAATATTATAATAAAAACCCAAACCCAAATTGGTATTGTTCGTGGATTTTCGCTTCCTTTTATAATAAAACTTTGGTTTTTTCCTGTATCATAAGCATTAATCATTAATGGCAATACTCCATTCACTTTTTCATTATCAGAAAGCCCTTCTATATGAAGTATTGGCCCATTAGAAACGGTAAAACGAATAATTTTTAACCCTTCTTTTTGGTCAAACTTGCTTACTATTTTTAATAAATGTTCTCCATCCGTCAATTTAGTTGTATCTAACTTGAACGTAACTGGTGGAACCAATTCTGCAATAGGTTTTTCTTCTTTGTCAATGTACAAGTACACAGTTATATTTTTTTCTGACATAATCCCTTTTTTATTAAAATTTTAAAACAATATTTTTGATATGTTTTTTATCTTTTTCGCCAGGTTTAATAAGAAATTTAAACGAATAAAATAATGTATATAATGTAATTATAGTAATCAAGATCACAATGAACCAATCCCAATTTGATTCGGGACCAGTTCCATGTGTAAAATCTTGCGTAATTTTTGGTTGTTGAAGTTTACAGGCATCACATGCTTTTGCATAACCATATAAACCTAACAATAATATTGTTTTATATTTTGTCTGTTTCATTTTATTTAATTTTGTCCATGATAGCTTTCACTTCTTCTACTGTTACTTTTTTTCCATTATTTCCCCAGCTTGCTTTCTCATAATTTATAATTGCAGTAACATCTTCTGGTGTAAAATGTGCATTTTCTCCTACAGCTGGCATAGAAGCATATTCTGGTCTTGGATCGTAACCTTTCATGATAATCGTAATATAAAGTTCTAAATTTTCTCCTAAAACAATTGGGCTTCCTTTTAATGGTGGAAATGCTCCAGGTAAACCTTCTCCATTTGTTTGATGACAAGTTGCACAGTTTGTTCCAAATAGTGCCTCTCCGTCAGGAAGATTTGAATCGGTTGAATTTCCTTCAGATTTTTTTTCTTTTTTATATAAAAATTTCACAGGCTCAACATCTTCTGTAAGTTTTACTTGTTGTAGACTGAAGAGATAAGCTACTAAATCTTTTGCTTCTCTTGAAGGAACAATTTTTCCTTTAATTCCTATTCTAAATTCATCTGGAACATTTACTTCTATCTCTCCTTCGCCCAAATAATCTTTTACATTAAATAACCATTTATAAGAAGGCATTACAGATTTTGGTACAACAGATCTTGGATTATATAAATGTGAATATTGCCATTCTAAACTTGGTTGCTTACGACCAATATTAGTTAAATCAGGTCCTGTTCTCTCTGTTCCCATTAGTGTTGCTGTATTCTGAAAAAAGCTAATACGTTTATTTCGTGCATAATCTGCAGCAATACTTGGTCTTTCTCCAAAAACTTGATCCATATCTACATTTCTGATCTGTTGTGTATGACAAGCTACACAACCTTCTCTTATATAAATTTGCTTACCACGAACTTCCTCTTCTGTAGAGACAGTACTTCCTGGCAAAGGACGATTTATTTTCTGATTATTAAGTGCAGGTAGAATACAAATAATCAATGTTAGAAAAAGAAAAAATGCCAATGCGGAAAGAAAAAGCTTTTTATGATTATTAAAAAAATCCATTATAATGTTGTTTTTTCTATATTAATAATATCTAAAAGTTCAGCTGGTGATTGCGGTATTTTTATTTCCTTTTTTGGTTTTAACATTCTATAAAAGTTATAAGCGAAAATAAAATGAGATATCCACATCATTGTACCTCCTATAGCCCTCCATAACCAATAGGGCATCATTAAAATTATACCTTCAAGAAACGGTTTTTTATCCATCCATAAAATTCCTTTTTCTGTAGATCCTATCATCAACGAAACAGTATAAACAAGTAAACCTATTAATGCAAACCAAAAATGTAAACCAACAGTAATACTTGGTGGTTCATGAGAAGTAAGTCTCGGTACAAGTGTATAAGTAAATGACCATAACATAAATGTGATAATACCATACATAGTTAAATGAGAATGAGCAACAGTGAAGTCAGTAAAATGCCAAACAAGATTAGTTACCCGAAATGCTTCTACAGTTCCTTGCATTGAACCAGTGAAATAGAAAATAATTGAAACGACATAAAATGGTAGTACATAACTTAATTTTAATCTGTGCCAAGAACCTCGAATAGTCATCATAAAATTAATGCTTCCTGCAGCTACAGGTATTATCATACCTACGCTCGCTACAATTGCAATAGTTTGCATCCACCATGGAATAGCACTAAATATAAAGTGATGAGTTCCAATTAGAGTGTAAAATAAGATTTGAGTCCAAAAAGCAAGTATACTTAGACTATATGAGTACACTGGGCTATTAAGTTCTTGTGGAAGGAAAAAATACATTAATCCAAGATTAAAAAACATGAACCACATACCAACACCTTGATGCATAAAATAACCTTGTGTAATGGTTTCACCTAATCCATCTTGCCAAAACGGAAGATAAGCAACAAGTAATATGACAACAACAAACATCATTGCAGATACTATATACCAATTCGAGACATAAATTTCTTCTGTTTTTCTTGATGATATTGTTTGGGTATGATTATAAATACTGATAATAATTCCTATTGCAAAAAGAAGCATAACTGGCCAAACATATTCTCTGTATTCTCCACCGCTATTATTTATCCCAACCATTAAACAAATACTTCCTAATAAAACAGCTGAATTCATTAAAATTAGTGAAGTATAAGCTATTTTTAAGCTAAAGATTTTTGTATTACCTACTCTTGGAATAACATAATACGAAAAACCGACCATAGCAACAGATGCCCAACCCCAGAAAACAATATTCGTATGTACGGGTCTTAATCGACCAAAGCTTAACCAACTAACGTGATCAGCATCAGGTGCGACAAATTTTATTCCCAAATACTCTCCTACGGTTGTTCCTATAATAAGCCATAAAATACCACATCCTAAGAACCAAAGTATAAGTTTTTTTTCGTTGTTAGGAATAACTATATTTTTTCTTTCTTTTCGTTTGGTTTGTAAAAAACGAATATCATGTATTTCATTTGTTTGATCTACTAATCCACGTGGATCTTCAACAGAATTATTTAATGAAAGTTCGTTTCCTGTTAGTTTAAACTCAAGTTCTATCTTTCGTTTTTCAAGAGCAGCCACTTCTCCTGGTTGAAGATTCTTTAAATCTTCATAGATTTTTTTTAATTCTTTTTTTCTTAACACATTTGATATAATGCTATTGATTTTAATTAAAATAAGAATCAAAGCAAAAAATACAGGAATAAAGAAAAACAAGATAGTCAATTGAAGACCAGGTTCATTTAATAAATTATCCATTATAGTTCTGTTTATATAATTTTGATTTTCTAATTTACATAGGATAGCGTAACAAGACTTATGCGTGTGGTCATAGGTTTGTTAAATAATTGTACTTGTATCTTTTACAGAAATTATTTATTTAATATTCATCTTATGAAAAGAAGGAAGCCTTATGGAAGAATTATTATTAAATAGAAAAATAGAAGAGTCTTATCGTAGAAAATATTAACCAATAAATTAAAATTTCATTTCTGAAAATTTAATTCTCAATACTTATATCTACTTTTTACAATACTTTAATTTGCATCAAGATTTCTCGAAGGTCATATGAATTCATTTGAAAAATAATTAAGAATAAAAAGAAAGTTTTACATTTTAAATTTAAAATCGTAATATTGCGATGTAATAAAATGAGAAATGGGAATTACTAAAACAGAGATGTTTACAGATGAACAAAATAGATTAGCCATATTATTTAAGGTTTTGGGGCATCCGGCTCGTATTGCTATTTTACAGCATATTATCAATCAAAAAGCGTGTATTTGCAACGATTTGGTAGAAGAATTAAGCTTAGCACAAGCAACTATTTCTCAGCATTTAAAAGAATTAAAAAATATAGGAATTATACAAGGTTCTATAGAAGGAAAGTCTGTTTGTTATTGTATTGAAGAAAAAGTATGGAATGAGATACAAAACGAACTAGTTACTTTCTTTAATCAAGAGGTGAAAGTTAATCAATGCTGTTAAAGGCATTTTTTTTAATCTATATACATCGCAATATTGCGATTAATAAAAAAAAGAAAATAAATTTAAAATTCAATTCATATGACGCTTGAACAAATTAAAGAAATATTGCCAAATTTAGACAATGTTGAATTTCAATTAGAAGATGGAACATTTGTACCAGAACATTTTCATGTAACAGAAGTAGGACAAATTACTAAAAAATTTATTGATTGTGGTGGAACAATACGAAACGAGAAAGTTGTAAATTTCCAATTATGGAATGCCGACGATTATGAACATCGCTTAAAACCAAATAAATTGCTTCATATCATCGAGCTTTCTGAAAAACAGTTGGGGATCGAGAACAGCGAAATAGAGGTGGAGTATCAAGCTGAAACAATTGGGAAATATGATTTAGAATTTAATGGTAAAAACTTTGTCTTAAAAAATAAACAAACAGCTTGTTTAGCAGAGGATGCATGTGGTATTCCAAATCAAAAACCAAAATTGAAATTATCAGAAATACAATCTTCTTGTTGTACACCAAATTCTGGTTGTTGTTAAAATTTTAATTAAACAATGTATTCAAAACTAAAAGAAAACATAATCAAGTTTCAAAATTTTGATCGAATATCTACAGATAGAAAGGCTGTTTTACAGCCTTTTGTAAATTATATTCAACAGAAAGTAAACGATAATCTAGCAGTAAATCTTACTTTTATTTGTACACACAATTCACGTCGAAGTCATTTTTCACAAATTTGGGCACAGGTTTCAGCTTCGTTTTACAACATACAAAACGTACATTGTTATTCAGGTGGAACAGAAGAAACGGTGCTATTTCCGAAAGTAGTGGAAACATTAATGAATCAAGGTTTTACTATTTTCAAAATTGCAGAAACTACAAATTCAATCTATACCATTAAGTTTGATGAAAATACACTTCCAATTATAGGCTTTTCGAAGAAATATGATCATCCAATCAATCCTAAAACAACATTTGCAGCTATTATGACTTGTTCACAAGCAGATGGAGATTGTCCGTTTATTGCAGGTACTGAAAAAAGAATTGCAATGACTTTTGAGGATCCTAAAACTTCTGATGATACAGCACAACAAGATTTGGTTTATAAACAAAGAAGTACAGAGATAGCAACGGAAATGCTTTATGTTTTTTCGCAGATAATAAAATAAATATGCAACCAAAATTCTTTCAAAGGGGATATGAAGTTATTTAAAAATCAATGAGAAGTCATGTATAAAAATGAACATAATAAAATACTAAACTACTAAACTACTAATTATCTTTTTATTATCATTAATTATGTTCAGAATAACATCTTGTTGTCATTCTGAGTTTATCGAAGAATCTCTTCTTTTCATTTTTTGCTCATCCAAAAAAAGAAACAAAAAAAGATGCCGACAGTAGTCTCTCAATGATTCAACTAACTAAATTATTTCCATAAAGTTGGCAACTCGCTTTGCTCAAACACTCCAACTTTTTTTATTCCAATAATTTACAGTTGAATCGCATTTCGATACTAAATCGTCGGATTTTTAATTCCTTTTTCAATATTCAACTCCTTTTTTAATAACGGATTTTAGAGTCGACATACGATTTGCAGACGAGTTTCAATCCATTGAAACAAGCGTAAAAAAGATTAGTGAGCGTATGCGAATCATTTAATCTTTTTAGTGCGTGAGATGGTAATTGAACGTCGAAAATCGCGGTCTTGATTTTTTTGGTTCGTTTTTTCATCAAGGAAAAAATGAATGTAAAATTCTTTCTATCACTTTTTTATTCATAGCTTATCTATTTTAATTATCGGTATTCATACGCCCTACGGGGAAATGAGTAAAAAGAAATTAAAAAGAAATTTTTAGAAAAATAATTCATTTTCATGTTGAATCTTTTGTATTCTCTCTATTTTAGTAAGAAATTAATTAATGATATGAATTTTAAAATCCTGTTTTTATTTCTTACTTCTACACTACTTTTTGGTCAAAATAATTTTATAACTCCTTACGAAAAAGGCAATAAAAATCAAACCACAACGTATGATGAAATGAATGTGTTTTATCAAAATTTAGCAAAAAATTTTGAGACCATACAATATGTGAAAAAAGGAGAAGATGATAATGGAAAGTCAATTTATGTGGTTGTATATAATCCATTCAAAGAAAAGGATATTAAGGAATTGCGTAAAACAAAAGCAGTACTTTTCATAAATAATGGAATTCATCCAGGAGAACCAGACGGAATTGATGCGACGATGATGTTGATGAGAGATTTAGCAATGAAAAAAATTAAACCACCTAAGAATTTTATTGTTGCTGCGATTTCGGCCTATAATGTAAGTGGTATGTTGAATAGAGGGGCTTTTTCGCGCGCAAATCAGAATGGACCTGAACAATATGGTTTTCGTGGAAATGCCAGAAATTATGATTTGAACAGGGACTTTATTAAAAATGATTCGAAAAATGCAAAAAGTTTTCAGGCAATTTTTCATTGGTTAAAACCTGATGTTTTTATTGATAATCATGTAAGTAATGGGGCAGATTATCAGTACACATTTACTTATATTTCGTCTTTTAAGGCACGTGTAGGAAATGTTTTGGGCGATTATTTTTATTCGACATATCAAGCAAATAATTTAGCCGAAATGAAAAAAAATGGTTACGAAAGTACGCAATATGTGAACATACATGGCGATGTTCCAGATATTGGTTTTGCAGCTTTCGAAGACTCTCCACGTTATTCTACAGGTTACACAACGTTGTTTAATGCACTAAGTACAATGCCCGAAACACATATGTTAAAACCTTATGAAAATCGTGTAGACGCAACGTATAAATATATGTTGGTAAATCTTGAAAATTTGGATAAAGAATATTTGACAATCAAAAACTTACGAAAAGAAAATTTAAAACAATATCAGGTTGGAAATCAATATGGAATTCGTTGGAAAATAGATTCTACTCAATTTACAACAATGGATTTTAAAGGGTATGAAGCAGGGTATAAGCCAAGTGCAGTTTCTGGAAAAGATAGATTGTACTATGATCGATCGAAACCATTTACAAAAAAAATTAAATTATTCAACTCTGCAAAACCAATTAGTTACATTACAATTCCGAAATATTATGTTCTTCCACAAGCCGAATATCGCGTTGTTGAAGCTTTGCAAAGAAATGATATTCAAATGAAACGAATAGAAAATGATACAATAATTAATGTTGAATCGTATAAAATATCAGATTTTAAAACCAATAAAAATGCATACGAAGGACATTATAATCATTACGAAACGGTGGTTACAAAATCGATGAAATCACTTCAATTTTTTGAAGGAGATTACATTGTGCCAACACAACAAGATGGAGTAAAATATATTCTTGAAACCTTAGAACCAGAGGCATTGGATTCGTTCTTTAACTGGAATTTTTTCGATGGAATATTAGGTCAGAAAGAATATTATTCGGCTTATATTTTTGAGGATACAGCTGCTGAATTATTGAAAAATAATGTGGTTTTGAAAACCGCATTTGAAGCTGAAAAAGCATTAAAACCGGAGTTTGCTAATGATGGCGAAGCACAGTTGGATTGGGTTTATAAAAATTCGCCTTATTTTGAGAAGAATACTTACAGACAATATCCAATTTATAGGATTCTGAATTTATAGTCAATAAACTGCCTAAAAATCTACCAACATATTTGATATAGAACTATAATTGGCATTTTTGAAGGAATATAAATACCCAATAGTAGGCAATTAGTCAACTATTGGGCTAAGTAATATAAAAGGTAATTTGCTGTTTGTGTTGTCTTACAAATGAATAATTCATTTGTAAGACTTTCGCTAGTCTTCTTAATTCACCCTATTTTGTTCTTCAAAATTAATTTTCTTGTTAGCGCCCTTCACTTTATTATTTCCGAAAGAGTAAGTAAGGCTCAGTTTAAATCCTCGGTAATCATTGTACTGATTGAACTCTGATCGGTATTGTCCATTATAAGAATAGCCTGTATTTTTTATTGTTTTAAACAAATCACTGATTACAAAATTGGCTTGCAGTTTTTTGTCAAAAAATGATGCTTTAATTCCTGGTGAAAACTCTAACTGTTCTTGCAATTTGATATTGGCATAGGTGAATGGAAGCGAATGCCAGAAATTCAGCGTCAAGAACCATGTTTTATTTTCGTTCAATGTTATAGTGTTATAAAATGAGTATGACATGGAATATACTTTCAATTTTTCTAATTCGGCAATGGTTGGCTTTGTTGTGGTAAAAGACCCATTTACATTCACCGAAGTTTCCCAAATGTAATTCATTTATAAGAATGAAATGAATTAAACTCTTATTGCTGAAGAGTGGAGTATTTTTCAAAATCACATACAATTTTCAATCCATTGAAACGAACGTAAAAAAGACTAATAAATTAATATTGAATATTTAGTTCTCATACAAGAGCCTTAATTACATAATGATTAATTTTTCATTGTTTTATTTAAAGTAAATTTAAAAATAAATGATTTTTTTAAATTTAAGTTATAAAAAAGTAGATGTTTTAATAAATTTGTTAATCTCTATTACTGAGTTTTAATCTTTTAAAATCAATCAGTATGAGAAACCATGTATGTTTTTTTAAAGTATTTTTTTCTGTAGTATTTATTACTTGTTTTACTTGTATTTATTCTCAGGTAGGAATTGGAACATCAAGTCCAAAAGCTACTTTAGATATATCAAGGTCTTTAGTAAATGAGAATTCTACACCTGATGGAATAATAGCTCCAAAGTTGACAAAAATTCAATTAGCTAATAAAGAAGTAGGTACTTATAATGTTAATCAAATAGGTTTGATTTTATATGTAAATGATGTTTCAGGATCTATTAGTGGACCCAGTACTAGTCAAGTTTCAAATGTAAATACAAATGGTTATTATTTTTTTGATGGCACAAAATGGGATCCATTAAATAGCAGTAGTTCACCAAGTGTACTATCATTAAATTCTATAAATGCTTCTGTTGTAACAACAATTGCCGGTGGATTAGTTGGTACATCTACAATATTAGGAACAGGAATCTCTAAAACTGGTGTAAGTTTAATAGGGTCGACTTTAAATTTGGTAGGTGATGCAAATGGAACTGCAATAACTTTACCACGTAATTGTATAATTAAATCAATTTCCTTCAACTATTATAATAATTTATCTTTATCTTTAATAGGAAGTACTCTTTCTTTACATCTACAAATTTATAAGGCTGATGCTACATCTAATTTATTTTCACCAATTTCGAGTGCTATTGTAACAAATAATTTATCAGGAGTTATAAATATTGGATACATAGCTTCAAATTCTCTTTCAAATTTAAATATTCCCTTGAATGCAAATGATAAAATAGTTGTCTTAATATCTGCCACAGCTACAGGAATATCATTAATTAATTCATCAACAGGATTTGTGTCAGCTAGTATTGGATTAGAATAAGATAAAATATTTTAAATATTAGATTGTCTCCTGTAACAAACTTTATGTTAAGACTTAAATGAAGAGTAAATGAATTCAGTTGAAACGAATTAAAAAGACATGAACAACAAATGAACTGTATTGTAGTAGTTTAATTTGATTAAAGGAAAATATGGATTCATCTAAAAATCAATTAGAAGTCATGATAAAAAATAAATTTCAATGAGTCTTTTTATTTTATAAAAATTAATGAATATAAATAAGAAAATTTAAACTTTATTCTGTCATGTATTTAACTGATTTGAAATAAATTTAGATAATAAAATATTTTATTATGGAAAAGCGATCAAATTTAAATAACATTCATGAAACAGATAAAATTGTTGGTGCAATAAGCATTTTTAAAGGAGAGTCAAGTAACGTAACATCAATTCAATTATTAGAAAAAAGTGTTCTAAAAGAACATCGTACAAAAATACCTGCTCTACTTTTATGTGTTACTGGAAAAGTGATGTACTCGGATGAAAATGAACAAATAATAGAATTAAGCTCTAGTGACTATATAAGCATCGAACCAAATGTCACACATAAGTTAGAGGCTTTAGAAAATAGTCAATTGATTTTAGTAAAATAAAATCATAAATACAACAAATTAATATTTATAGATATGCACGAATTACATCTATTATTAATTTTTCATTTAATTGGAGCTACGATATGGGTAGGAGGTCATATTATATTAAGTTTAATTATTTTACCACAAGTATGGAAAGAAAAAGCATTAGAAAAATTATTTTCTTTTGAAAGTAAATACGAACGTATAGGACTTCCAGCGTTATTAATTATGGTCATTACAGGTATAAGAATGTCTTATATTTATACGATCAGAATCAGTAATTGGTTTCATTTCGAAAATCCTATCGAAAGAGTTGTTTCCTTGAAACTGATATGTCTAGCAACAATTGTATTATTCGCTTTGAGTGCTCAATTTTATGTAATTCCACGATTAAAAACAGATCACACAAAACTTCCTCTAATGACATTTCATATTATAGCAGTAACAACAATTAGTATAATCATGTTAATTCTTGGTAGTTTTGTACGTTATGGTGGAATTTAGTCGAAGTTAATAGTTTTTTTGATTGTCTTCTATCTATAATTTAGTAGATATGAACAGAAATACTATTATCAATTACTTTTAGGTAATGGAATTTGTAAACCTGTTTTTACTGTATGCATGTTAACAAATGTTTTAAAACGCTTAATATTCGAGTTACTAAAAAATAATTGTCGAGTCAAAGATTCGTATTCACGCATTGTGTTAACTACCATAATCAATACAAAATCTACTTCACCTGTTACATAATAACATTGTTGAATTTGAGGAGTTTTATTGAAAGTTGATTTTATTTCATCAATAAATTCAATTTTATCTGTATCCAATTCAATTTCTACGAATAGTAAAATTTGTGAAGCTACTTCTTCGGGATTAATCACGGAAATGTCTGCTGTAATAACTTTTTCTTCCCGCATTTTTTTTATACGACGCTGTATTGCAGCAGCTGAAAGCCCAACTTTATTGCCAATATCACGCTGAGAAGTCATATTATCTTGCTGTAATATTTCTAATATTTGAATATCAAATTGATCTAAATTCATAAAAAAAACATACTAAAATGAAACAAAGTTGCAAAATGTCCTATGAAATTAATGATTTTCACCTTATTATTTCAATTATTTTTGCAATTCAATTAAAAATGACAAATATTTTATTAATGAAAAATGCTACGTTAAAAGGGTTTTTATTTGCAATTATTGCAGCATCATTATGGGGAGTTTCTGGAACATTAGGACAGTTTTTGTTTCAACAACGAGACATTAATGTAGAGTGGATGATTACTGTAAGAATGCTTGTTTCGGGTAGTATTTTATTAATGTATGCGGCAAGTAAAAAGGAAACTAAAATCTTTGAAATTTGGTCTAATAAAAAGGACTCTTTTTTACTATTACTTTTTTCAATAACAGGAATGCTTATGGTACAATACACATACTTTGCAGCTATAAAATATTCTAATGCCGCTACAGCAACTGTTTTACAATATGCTGGACCTGTTTTTATTGCAATTTATTTAGCTTTTAAGAACAAAAAGATTCCACGCTTTATTGATTTTATAGCCATTACATTTGCCGTTTTGGGAACATTTTTATTAGTAACGCATGGTAAATTAGATACACTTACGATTTCAACAAAAGCACTATTTTTAGGCTTAGGATCTGCCGTAGCATTAGCTATTTATACATTGCAACCAATTCCATTGTTACAAAAATACAATTCTGCAACTATTATTGGTTTGGGAATGTTTATCGGTGGAATAGTATTTTCCTTTGTTAAAGCACCTTGGTCTGTTGATGGTATTTGGGATGACAAAACCTATATATACACTGCTTTTATTGTCGTATTTGGAACTTTAATTCCATTCTATTTATATTTAACTGCTGTTCAGGTTATTGGCGGTCAAAAGAGTAGTTTACTCGCTTCAGCAGAACCATTATCAGCAACAATAATTGCTATACTTTGGTTGAATGTTTCATTTGGATTGATTGATTGGATAGGAAGCCTTCTAATTATTTCTACTATTTTTTTATTAAGTTATGAAAAAAAATGATAATTATACGTATTGATATGTTATAAGTATTAGAGTATACAAGTTAATTGATTAGACTTCATTAATTCTAATTTTAAAAAATAATGTAAACAGTAAAATTTAATGTTTTTCTTTACTCTTTTCAAATACTTATTAAACAAGTATAGTCTATTTTAGACGTTTTAGATCTTAATTTGTAATTGAAATACGTTATTTTTTAGTAGTTGTGATGAATTCTTATGTCATTATAACATTTTATTCAGTTAAACTTATTACCTTTGTAGCGTACTTAAGAAGATATTTTTATCTTAAAAGTTTACAACTGTATTCTTTATTTTACTTTTTTTAATTCACTAATTGACTTAGTCAATATAATTTTAACTTCTGTTTTCTAAATATATACTTGTAAGTTTTACTTCTGTAAAATGTAAAAGATGCATTATCATCAATTCATATTTTCTTAGGTTTTTAGGATTAATAACAAAAAAAAGTTGAATTCATTTATGGCAGATTCTACATCTAAAAAAGAAAAGAGTAAAAAGAAAGCGTTAAAAAAAATTGCTAAATTAAATAAAAGAGAAAATAGAAAAGACAATAACAATAAAGGAAAATCATTAGAAGAAATGATTGTTTATGTTGATGTACTTGGTAATTTTACAGATGTACCACCTCATTTACAAGACAAAGAAGCTGATTTACTGAATAATAAAAGATTAGAATCTAACAATAGAGAAGTTTTTATAGAAGGAGTTGTTGATGTTTATAACGATTCAAAAGGATTTGGTTTTATTAAAGTAGCTACTTCTAATGACAAAGTATTCTTTCACTTTAAAGAATCGAGAGAACTTCTTAAAGTTGGTGATAGAATTCAATTCAAAAAAGAAATGACTGAAAAAGGTTTCAGAGCAATTCAAATTTCAAAAAAATAAATTAAATAAATAAGTATGCAAGAAGGAGTAGTAAAATTCTTCAACGAATCAAAAGGGTTTGGTTTCATTTCAAGTGCAAATAGAGACGAAGATCTTTTTGTACATGTTTCTGGATTAATAGATAAAGTAAGTGAAAACGATCAAGTAACTTTTGATATTGAACAAGGGAAAAAAGGTCTTATGGCTGTTAATGTAAAAAGAAAATAATTTATAGTATAAATTAATTCTTATAAATCAAAAAAAGTCCTTATCTAGATAAGGACTTTTTCGTTTTTATAGCATATATCAAAAATAAATGCTGTTTAACTGAACATTTGACCTCGTTTAAGCCATTTTAAGCGAAGTTTGTTTTTGGAAAAGATTAAAGGAAAATCATAAGTGTTAAAATTTATAATAAATCACTTATTTACACTTATGATTATCAATAGTTTAATATATTTAATAAAAAATATATGAAAAAAATAGTAGCTTACATTGCATGTGTAGTTTTATTTTCGATGACAGTTGAAATGCATGGGCAAAATAAAAAAATAGTTGAATTTAAAAACGAACAAGAGTTTGTAGATTTTGAGAAAAAAGCTCCCAAAGATGGATGGGTGTTGGTTAAATACAAACAATACTCTTGGTTATTAAACTACTCAAATATAGATTATGTGATGTATTTACAATTAAATTGTAATAATCCTAAAAACAAACCTTCATTTTTAATAGAATTTTCATAACATTATCGAGATGGCGATTATGGTGGAATAGATTATATTAGTTCGAAAGATGATGAAGGAAATAAGATTCACTTTATAATAGATGGCGTTGATTTTGAAAATCCTTTCGAAAAAAAAGGAACTATAAATGATTTTAAAACTGCTCTTAAAAAGGGTACAAAACTAACTATAAAAGTTTTTAACCCTGAAGAAGATATGGTAACCAACAAAATTAATTATCAACTAAATCGAGTAATTGATTTTAAACTAAAAAATCCAGAATTATTAGACGAAATCATTATGTGCGATTGATACTTGTTATCGAAAGAAGACACTACATTTTATATTAAATATATTTCTAATAATTAGATTTTGTACATTATCGCTGATTTTATTCATTTTTAATCTTATTTACCATAACGCTAAAGCAATTGGACAAGATGCGGATTATATGTTTTCATTTAATTGTAATCAAGTAATAGCAGAAAAAATAATTGAAAAACATGGTTTGGTAAAAGATAATTAAAGGTAACAATCCTGAGGGTTTACAACATGATTTTTTTTGATGGGACAAAAAGCAAATAAGTCAATTACAAAGTTACTATTGGAGCACAGCTAACGAAAGAACTATCATAAACTATTTTGGTATGATGATAAAAGTAATAAAGCCTATTATTTTGAATATAGTCTGTAAAGCAAGCTTCATTTTAAGATATTTACTCCACTTTCTCCAACCAAACAACGTTGCCTTTATCCGTATTTGTGCCGATTGCGATATGCGACATATGTTGAGAATCTGTTGCGCCATGCCAATGTTCTACATTTGGCGGGCAAGTGATGATTTCACCTTTTTTCATGGCTTTAATTTCTTTTCCTCTTTCTTGATACCAACCTTCGCCATCAATGATTAATAATATTTGACCACCAGGATGATAATGCCAATTGGTTTTTGCATTTGGTTCAAAACGCACTACACCAATGGAATTATTGTACACTGAATCGGCTTGTAAAAGTATATTCAATTTTACATTTCCTTGAAAATTTTCACTTTTCACCAATGATCCTTCATCAAAAATGGAATGGTTAGTTGATTGAGCATTTAATGTAAAACTGCTTGCTAATAGGCTTAAAATAAATACGATTTTGTGTTTCATCTATAAATTTTTTGAATAAAAATCATTTAATTTTGTAACGATTTGCGAAACATATTCTTCCTTCCAATAGGTTTCTATATGCGTTGCGCCTTCTACAATAAACAATTCTTTTGTTTTGGAATTGGTTGCTTTTTGCATGGCTTCATCGGTCATATATTTGGTGTCGGCTTTGCTACCTGTAATCATCAATAAAGGTTGATTGATTAACTCCATTTGGTCGGTTGCGTCCCAAGTCATCAAATCCATCAAGCTACTTGTGGTGTACAAAAAGGTTGAATTAGGATGTGCGTGTGTTCTGTAATAATATTCAAAACCTTCTCTGTAAAGATCTGTCGTAGTTTTGGCAATATCTTCATTGCTAATTGTTGCAACGCCAGATAACGGAATTTCTTTTCCTGTAGCTTCTTTTGCTCGTGCTTCTGAAGCGAGTTGCAATCGTCCTTGAATGCTTTCTAATTGACTATCCTGAAAACCATTTCGACGTACTTTTCCTGAATTGAACATACTTAATGTAGCCACTGCTTTCATTCTTTTATCGGCTTGCGAAGCTTTTAAAGTGTATCCACCACCGCCACAAATACCCAAAGCGCCTATTTTTGTAGCATCAACACCTTTGTATTGGCTCAAATAATCAATCATTCCATAAATATCTTCGGTACGAAATTGAGGTTTATCGGTATGTCGAGGTTCTCCACCGCTTGCGCCTTGGTAGGCTGCATCTGCTGTAATGGTTACGTAACCTTTTTCGGCTAATAATTGGGCATACAAGCCAGCCGTTTGCTCTTTTACCCCTCCATTGGGATGCGCGATTACGATGGCTGGATATTTTTTATTGGCATCAAAATTGGGCGGAGTATACACATTTGCTGCAATTTTTATCCCGTTTAATTGATAATTAACAGGATGAATATTAACTTTTCCTACTTTATTTTCGGTAATTGCACCGCGATAAACCAAGGTCCAAGGATTATTATTTTGTTGTGCATCTACCGTCATAAGGTTTGATGCTGCTAATACAAAGCCTAACATTATATTTTTCATATTTTTTATTTGTAATGATTGATAACTTCTTTCACTATTTTTTCTACAGCCTTCGCTTTCTTTTTTCCAGCGGTTTTGCTAATTATTTGGATAAACTCTTGCAATTCTTCGGGTTTGATGTTTTGTTTTAAAGCGATTTCTAAATGACTTTTTAACATCGGTTCGGCATCACCAATCGAACTAATAACCGATACTGTTACCCATTCTCTTTGTGCATAATTGAGAACATCCCGTTCGAAAATATCAGCAAATAAATGTTCTTTCAAAAACACATCAATTGTAGGTGCAAAAGCTGAGTAACCGCTTAACTGTGCAGGCTGTGCTGTTTGTGTAAGTTCTCCTAAAATATGTTTTCCTCTATTGTATTTGGTATCGTTGGAAACAATTGGAGAAGCAGAATTTCCTTCTTCATCTACTAATCCTTTTGCTTTTCGATCTTCTATAACTTCCATAAAAGTTTGTAAACCCCTAATGCTACGTGGAAATCCGCAATAAGCATAGGTATGAATCAAAATTTCTTTGATTTGATTGACTGTTAGTTTTTCATCAAGAGCCAAATTCAGTTTTTTTTCTAAATTGGATAAATCGCCTTGCGCTGTGTAAGAGGCAATTTTGATGATATTTTTTTCTTGATTGTCTAATAAATTATTCATTTTTTGTGCATTTACTGTGATACTGAAAAACATTAAAAAAATCAGATATAATTTCATGTTAACCATTTTTTTTGGATTAAATATGTTACTCAACAAACTTTAGCTTTTTCAACCATTGATGAATGGCGTCGCGTGTTTGGATTTCTTTTTCACCTTGCATCACATACAAAATACCGTCTCTTTCTTTACCGCCTTGTGTTGAAAAACCTTGTAAAATGGTACTTGTAGGTGCTAATTTTTTCACGGTTTCAAAACTGCTTCCTATTCCATAACCCGCATTGGTATTGAAAGGAACAATGATTTTTCCGCTTAAATTATATTCGTTCAAAAAACTTTTCATCGGTGTTGGCAATTGCATCCCCCAAGTGGGAAAACCAAGAAAAATAACGTCATATGTTTCGATACGATCAATTTTGGATTTTAGCGCAGGCAGAAAATTGGTTTCGTTCTCTTTTTGCACTTGCGCCACCATCGTTTTATAGTCCGTTGGATAAGGATTCTTTACATCAAGTTCCAACAAGGTACCGCCTGTTTTTTGATGAATCATTTCGGCAACAGCTTTGGTGTTTTTGGTACGAGAAAGATAGATGATGAGTATTTTGTCTGTTGCAAAATTGGTGTTTTCTAAATTTTCTTGCTCTAATTTATCATCCGATTGACACGATGCTGTTGTAAAAAACAGTGAAAAAAGAATGACGATTAAACTAAACTTTGTTTTCATATTGAAATGCCGTTTTATGAAAAATAGAAAAAGACTATTTATCAATCATTTTTTGTTGAGCCTTTGCATAACGCTCACCATGAATTTCGATTTGGCTAGATAATTCATTAATTTTCATTAAATCTTCGGATGATAACACAACATTTGTTGCGCCAACATTTTCTTCTAATCGACTGATTTTTGTTGTTCCAGGAATTGGCGCAATCCAAGGTTTTTGAGCCAATAACCACGCTAAAGCAATCTGAGCAGGTGTTGTTTCTTTTTCCTCTGCTAAACTGTTCATCATAGTTACAAGTGCTTGATTGGCGTTACGATTTTCTTCTGAAAAACGAGGAACCGTATTTCTAAAATCGGTCGCATCAAATTTGGTTTCCGAAGTAATTGCACCCGTTAAAAATCCTTTCCCTAAAGGACTAAAAGGCACAAAACCAATTCCTAATTCTTCCAAAGTGGGAAGAATGTCTTTTTCGGGTTGTCTCCAAAACAAAGAATATTCGCTCTGCAATGCGGTTACAGGCAACACGGCGTGCGCTTTTCGAATGCTGTCAACACTAGCTTCGCTCATACCAAAATGTTTCACTTTTCCTTCTTCAATTAATTCTTTAACTGTTCCCGCTACGTCTTCCATGGGCACATTGGGATCAACTCGGTGCTGGTAAAGCAAATCGATATAATCTGTTTGAAGATATTTCAACGAGTTTTCTACCACTTGACGGATTCTTTCTGGACGACTATCCAATCCGTTCGCAGGGCTACCTTCTTTAAAACCAAACTTAGTTGCCAACACCACTTCATTTCGAAAAGATTTTACGGCTTTTCCTAACAATGCTTCGTTTCCACCTTGGCTGTACGCTTCGGCAGTATCAAAAAAAGTAATTCCTAAATCGTAGGCTTTTTGAATTAATGCAATGGCTTGTTTTTCATTGGTTGCAGGTCCGTAACCAAATGTAAGTCCCATGCATCCCAATCCTAATTCGGAAACTTCTAATCCGCTTTTTCCTAATTGTCTTTTTTTCATTTTCCTAAATTTATACTACAAATTTCAAGATTATGATTCAGTAAATTGGTAGATGAATTACCGCATTTCTTACCATTATTACTGATTTTTAATTTTTCGTTAAAGCTCATAACACCGATTTCTAATAAAAAAAATACGAGCTTAAGGCTCGTATTTTTTTAAGAAATAGTATATGTTTTAGTTTAATAATCAATAACATACCAATTTAAACCATCACTTTGTATTGTAATTCGGTCTGCAATAGCTTTAGTTCCCGCAACAGCATTTCCTAACCTATAGATAGAATTAGATTTTAAAATAGTACCATCGTCTAAAAGTGCGTAGATCACTTCTTCATTAAATTGAAGTCCATATTCTGTTTGATTTCCATCATTATCCCAAATAAATTTTCCATTTTCTCCTCCATTTAGATTAGTCACTTTATACAATCTACCTTTACATGTTGATGCATTGGGTAAGGTAAGAACTGGAATATTATTGGGATCTGCAATTCCATTAAAAATAATGCTGTAATCATTATCTGTAATCGTATAACTGGTTTTGACTAGCTTTACAGCTAAAGATAAAGAGTTATCCATTTGTAGTCCGCTATTGGGATTTATTGTACCAATGCCTACTTTTCCTGTTTCAGTAAAAACAAAATCATTAGTTGATTGCAAAACTGTAGGAATGCTCGTCTTATTGTTATCATTTGCTCCATCTATATGGAAAACAGCTTGTGGAATTGCAGTATTTATCCCTATTTGAGCGTGCGCAATACCGCTAAATAAACCATAGATTAGTATTAGTTTTTTCTTCATAAGTTTTAGTGTAAATTAAGATATTTTATTTCTCAAATATATTTACAAAAAACATTATTAACAATAATCTAAAAAGGTAATATAAATAATTGTTATTTTGTTTATAGATAATTATTTAAATGTATTCAATAAAATTTATGAAATAGAAAGATCAAAATAATTTCATACAAAAAAAACTGAAGATTTCTCTTCTGCTTTGTGTAAGGTCTATTTTAAATTCGTTTTGAAAAAATCTTCCATTTTCGCAAATGGAATAATATCAATTTTGTCATACAAATCTACATGAACCGCGTTGGGGATAATCATCAATTCCTTTGGTTCGGCAGCCATTTTGTAAATATCTTCGCTAAAATATTTGGAATGTGCATTTTCTCCAGCAATTAACAAAATAGGTCGAGGCGAAATCTCTTTAATATAGCTTAAAATTGGCATATTCATCAGCGAAAAACCATTTGTCATCGTCCATGCAGCATTAGAATTGATGGAGCGTTCGTGAAAACCTCTTGTTGTTTTGTAATAATCAAAATAATCTTTCACAAACTGAGGTTCATCACCTTTCAGAGCATCTGGATTAGGGCCATTTCCGTAAGCCGTTTTTCCATTTTCGGCATCTTTCCAACGTTGCAGACTCATTTGTTCTAAGGTTTTTGTGCGCTCATCCAACGTAACTTTATCGTAATATCCTTTCGAACTTGCTCTCGGAATATCGTACATACTGGTTGTTACAACAGCTTTCACGCGTTTATCTACAGCGGTTGCGTTGAGTGCAAAACCTCCAAAACCACAAATGCCGATGATCCCAATTTTATTTCTGTCCACATTTTTTTGAAGTCCAAGAAAATCTACCGCTGCACTAAAATCTTCGGTATTGATATCTGATGAAGCTACATTTCTTGGCTCTCCGCTACTTTCGCCCGTATATGAAGGATCAAAAGCAATGGCAACAAAACCACGTTCTGCCATTTGATTGGCGTACAAACCCGAAGATTGCTCTTTCACGGCACCAAAAGGACCCGAAATGACAATGGCAGGAAGTTGCTTGTTTCCGTTATTTTTAGGAAGATACAAATCGCCCGAAAGTGTTATGCCATAACGGTTTTTGAAACTTACTTTTTGACGTGTTACTTGATCGCTCAACTGAAAAGTATATTGATTTTTGTCGTTGTTCATTGTATTGATTTTAGATTTATTTTGCGCAAATGCTGCTCCCACTAAAAGAAACAGCAAGGAGAGAATTGTTGTACAAATTGATTTAGATTTCATTTTAGATTTGTTTAATTATTTTAGCGGGAATTCCGCCTACCACTACATTGTCTGGCACATTTTTGGAAACCACCGCACCCGCAGCAACTACCGAATTTTCACCAATGGTTACACCTGGAAGTATTGTTGCGTTCGCACCAATCCATGCATTTTTTTTGATGTGAATAGGCGCAACTTTTAAGTTTTTTCTTTGGGTAGGATCCAACGGATGACCTTCGGAAAGTATGCTCACATTAGGGGCAATCTGAACATCATCTTCAATCCTTACACCGCCCAAATCAAGGATAGTACAATTAAAATTGATAAAAACACCTTTTCCTATTTTGGTATTTTTCCCGTAATTGATGTAAAATGGCGTAAAAATTCCCACACTTTCGTCAATGTATTCCCCTGTAATTTCACTAAGCAAACTGCGAACATTACTAGCATTCGCCGTATTGTTCATCTGCAACAAAAGGGCTTTGGTTTTGTAAGATTCTTCCCCCAATCGATGTATTTCGGGATGATGCGAAGAAGCTTCTCCTTCCGTTAAAAGTGTTTGAAAAATATCTGTTGCTACTGCTTCCATTATTGTAATTTTATACAGCAAAATTAACAACAAAGCCTTACAACTGTTTTGCTGTAAGGCTCAATTTACTTTTCTGAAAAGCTCAATTTTATATTTCCGTTGGCGACATGCCGTACTGTTTTTTGAAAGCAGTTGAAAAATGCGAAAGGTTCTTAAAACCAACTTCTATAAACACCTCTTGCACTTTTTTATGTTCTTCTTTTAGCTTGATATACGCCATTTCCAAACGTTTTTTTATCAACCATTTTTGTGGAGTAAGATTGCTTATTTTCTTAAAATCTCTTTTAAAAGTTGCCAAACTTCTCCCTGTAAAAGAAGCAATTTGTTCCATCGAAAGCTCATCCATATAATTTTCATTCAAAAACTCTAGGATATCAACTTTCCAAGGGTCGGCAAAATCAAAAAGTATCGGATACAACTGCTCGTTGTCATTTAGCAAGGTATAAATCGCCTCCAACAACTTCAACCGCGTAACGCCTTCTGTGGGCTTTATGTTGCTATCAAAATAAGGTGTTAACGACTGAAAAAGACTTTCTACGGCAGGTGTTCTTTTTAACGGAATGACGTTTTCATCTGTTAAGGATACATTTTGTGGAATTTCGGCTTTATTCATTTTCGAATAAAAATCACGCAACACAGGTCGCTTAAATGTAAGTGAAATGCCACGGTACAAATCTTCGCCAACGCTATTTTTATACATTTTTAATCGATGATCTCTTCGTATAAAAGCACAATCACCCGATTTAAGCACAATTTTATGATCCCGATCTTCAATCACTTGTTCGCCCGAATACAAATAAACCAACGTGTGTTCTGGGGTTGAATGGATACATTTTTCGCTGTAATCTGAAAAGCAAGACAAAAAAATACCAGAATAACTGATGGTTTTTAGTTTTTCTTCTTGTGCTGTTTCCATTTTCGTTGAGAATTTTATTGAACAAACAAATTTACGAAATCGAGCGAATTTTATTTTGCTCTAAAGCTCTTTTTTATTTTCTGAGAAGCTCAGATATCTATTTCTCGAAAACTTATTTTTTCAGCGGAGCTTCCACATCCGAAAATTGTAAAACTGCGGCTGGCAAACGTTCACCGATGATGTTGATTTTATTAAGTTCATCATTAAAATTTTTGAATTCGCTTGGAGAAAATTTTACTTGATCTGCCCCTAAATTCTCGTTCATATGCGCCATTTGAGTCGTACCCGGAATAGGAACAATAAACGGTTTTTGATGTAGCAACCACGCCAACGAAATTTGCGCTGGAGTGGCATTTTTCTGAACGCTCCATTTTTTCAAAAGCTGAATTAAGGCTAAATTATTAGGTAAATTTTCAGGAGAAAATCGGCTTTCAATTCCACGAATATCGCCTTGTGCAAAACGCGTATTTTCATCAATTGCACCTGTTAAAAAACCAACGCCCAGCGGACTCCAAGGCACAAAACCAATTCCCAATTCTTCGCAAAGTGGAATAATTTTGGCTTCGGGACCTCGCCAAATCAACGAATATTCGTTTTGAATCGCCGTCATTGGATGTTCTCTATGTGCACGTTTAACGGTTTCTACACCAGGTTCGCACAAGCCGTAATGCAACAATTTCCCTTGTTTAATCAATTCTTTAATAACACCTACCACATCTTCAATCGGCACTTCGGGATCGACACGATGTTGATACAACAAATCAATACGATCCGTTTTTAGACGTTTTAGCATGCCTTCCACCACTTTTTTGATGTGATCGGGTTTGCTATTCAATCCAGGCAAACGTTTCCCTGTTTCTAAATCGATGTTCCAACCAAATTTTGTGGCAATAACAATGTCATTTCGGAAAGAAGCAACGCCTTCACCCAGAATTCTTTCCACTTCGTGAGGACCATACGCTTCGGCAGCATCGTAAAATGTCAATCCATTGTCAAAAGCCTTGCGAATAATATTGTGCATTTCGGGACGATTAGGAATGGTGGTTTGATAAGTTCTGCTCATATTTTGCACCCCAATTCCAACGGATGAAACTTGCAACGTTTTCCCTAATTTTCTTTTGCTTGAAAGGCTTTTGAGTTCATTATTGCTTTCAATTTCATTCTTTGTAGCGGCTTGTACTAAAGAACCAAAAGGCAACAAAGCTGTGCCAACAGCGGCCAAACCTGCGGTTTTTAAAATATCTCTTCTGTTCATGTTGATTTGTTTTTTAGTGGATTTTATGAATGATTCGCCAGCGATTTTATCTTACTAAACCCGCAAACCATTTTACACGATCGGCATCTCGATGATCGAAGAAACTACTTTCGTTTCTGTTGATGCTTTGTATTTGCACCATATCTTCTGCTGACAATTCAAAATCGAAAACCTCAAAATTTTGTTTCATTCTTGATGGTGTAACCGATTTCGGAATCACCACAATATCACGCTGAATCATCCATCGAAGCGTTACTTGAGCAACTGATTTGTTGTATTTTTTACCGATTTCGGAAAGCACTTCATTCTCAAAAAAATTGTGTTGACCTTCAGCAAAAGGTGCCCAACTTTCGTGTGCAACGCCGTATTCTTTCATGATTTTGTTGTCGTAATCGCGTTGGAAAAAAGGATGGGTTTCAATTTGATTCACGGCAGGCGCTATTTCGTTGTAAGAAATTAAATCAACCAATCGATCAGGGTAAAAATTACTAACGCCAATGGCTTTTATTTTGCCCGCTTTGTTCAATTCTTCCATTGCTTTCCACGAACCATAAATATCATTGTAAGGCTGATGCAACAAGTACAAATCCAAATAATCTAACTGTAAATTTTCCATCGATTGCTGAAACGCTTTTTGTGCTTTTTCGTAACCGTAATCAGAAATCCATAGTTTAGTGGTAATAAACAAGTCTTCACGCTTAATACCGCTTTCTTTTATGGCATCACCAACAGCCTTTTCGTTACCATAAGCTTGAGCCGTATCAATGCTTCTGTAACCCAATTCTAAAGCCGTTAATACGCTTTTTTTACACTCTTCATAATCTGGAATTTGGAATACGCCATAACCTAATATGGGCATTTCTACGCCGTTATTTAATGTTAATGTTTTCATTTTTTATGATTTAAAATTTAAACTACTTCTTTTGAACAATACAAAATTCCGTACAAAAAAGACACCACTTTGTATATCAATTACGGATTGTCTTACCATTATTACTGATTTGGTTTTAGATGTAGTTATCAGCTCGTTAGATTGTGTAATTTTGTAGTATTAAATGTGAAAAACAATGGAAAAAGTGATGAATTTTGAAACGGTACAAGATTATAATGATTTTAATAATCATGAAACGTTGCATCCTTTTGTGAGCATTCTCGATTTATCAAAAGCGCAACCAAGAACGGGTGTGAAGATGAATTTTGGTTTGTATACTGTATTTCTAAAAGAGGTGGTGTGTGGCGATTTGCGTTACGGAAGAGCGACGTATGATTACCAAGAAGGCACTTTGGTTTTTATTGCGCCAGGACAAGTGATTGATGTGGACAATAAAACAGATTTGTACCAGCCTAAAGGTTTTGCACTCGTTTTTCATCCCGATTTAATTAAAGGAACTCCATTAGCAAAAGATATTTTAGACTATAATTTTTTCTCTTATAAATCGAATGAAGCTTTGCATTTATCGACAAAAGAAAGGCAAATGGTGTTGGATTTTTTCTCGAAAATAGAATTTGAATTGCAAAATGCTATCGATAAACACAGTAAAAAATTAATCACATCAACAATAGAATTATTTTTGAGTTATTGTGAACGTTTCTATGACCGACAATTCATTACTAGAGAAAATGTAAACCAAGGTATTCTTGAAAAGTTTGAAACTTTATTGAACGATTATTTTAGTTCTGATAAGGCTGAAACCATTGGCTTTCCATCGGTAAGTCATTTTGCGGAAGAATTGCATTTATCGCCTAATTATTTTGGTGATTTAATTAAAAAAGAAACTGGAAAATCGGCACAAGAATATTTGCAAAATAAATTGATAGATGTTGCTAAAGAAAAGGTTTTTGATGCAGATAAATCCATCAGTCAAATTGCTTATGAATTGGGTTTTAAATATCCACAACATTTTACACGTCTCTTTAAGCAAAAAGTGGGGTTAACCCCGAATGAGTATAGGAGTTTGAATTGATAAATTTCCAATTTTATTATTTTCTGTTCAATAAACATCCTTATTAAACTCAAGTTTAATAGGGATTCATTCAAATTCCAACTTCAAGAAATAGTTTTATTTAAATCTAAAAATTATTTTTTTAATTTCAAATCAAATTACTTCAATATTAACTTCCTTAAATTCTGTAATATCACTTTAGTTATTTACATAAATATGTAGCCGGACTATTTGATAAATAAAAACTGGTATAATAATCTAGTCCACTTAGCTAATAATTTTGTCAGAAATAATTTACAGTGGAAAATTTATTACATCAAATTGTATCAAATCCAGAGATTCATGTGAAGTGGTTAAATACTCTTTCGTATATGGAGAATGCTGGTGCGAGAAAAATTTCGGCATGCGAACACAAAACACAGGTTAACCTTATTCAGTTAAAACATTCAGCAGAAGAGCATCGTCATGCGTATTATTTGAAGAAGCAAATTAATAAATTAATTCCTAATGCTTGTGAAAATTATGATTCAAACTATCTATTAGCTTTTAATGCAACAAGGTATTATTTGCACGAATTAGATATTAGAGTATGTCGCTTACTTAAAAGTGAATTTAATCTAAAAGGAGATAATTTAAAATATACAGCATATCTTTTTGTGACTTATGCAATAGAGGTAAGGGCAGATGAATTGTATCCTATTTATCAAAATGTATTAACTAATCATCAACAAAAGGTAATGGTAAAATCTATTATTCTTGAAGAAGAAGGTCATTTAGAAGAAATGATTCATCAATTAAAAGAATTTCATAAAGATTGGGAATTTTATGCAATAAAAGTGATTCAGTTGGAAAGTGAATTATTTGATAATTGGATTGAGCAGCTAGAAAAAGAAATTAATCATGTATCAATTCAATAATCGACTTCATATTGCTTTACTCGAAAGAGAAAAAAATGAAGTAAGAAGATCGCTAAAAGTTTATTCAGATTCTGTAGATTTTTTTAGTAATGATTATTTAGGATTAGCAAAAAATGAAGACTTTCATCAGCAAATTCTTGAAGAATTAAATGATAATCCATCCTTACTATTTGGTTCTACTGGAGCAAGATTGATTAGTGGAAATTCTGATTACATAAAAGAAGTTGAAGAGTTTATTGCGAAAGAACATCAAACAGAAGCTTCTTTATTTTTTTCGTCTGGTTATAATGCCAATTTAGCATTGTTTTCGGCTATATTAAAGCGTAATGATGTCGTTTTAGTGGATGAAAATATACATCGGTCAGTACATGATGGTTGTAAATTATCGAATGCTAGAAAGTTGAAATTTAAACATAACGATTTAGCTCATTTAGAAAAACTGTTGCAAAAAGTAGATGGAAATTGTTTTGTTGCTGTAGAAAGCTTGTATTCTATGGATGGAGATTTTGCTCCTCTTATTGAAATCGTTGCTTTATGTCAACATTATAATGCTGTTTTAATAGTAGATGAAGCACATGCTTTTGGTGTATTTGGTTATGGATTAATTCATCAATTAGGATTACAACATCAAGTTTTTGCAACTATCATAACCTACGGAAAAGCAATGGGAATGTCTGGTGCTGCAATAGTAGCAGATCAACTGTTAATCGATTATTTGATCAATTATGCATCACCTTTTATTTATACAACAGCTTTTCCAAATTCTCATATTGTGGGCATTAAAAGAGGGTACCATTTCATTAATCAAAATAATCATTTGCAAGAAAAATTGCAACAGAATATTTTACACTTTCGTGCAAGTAGTATAATAAGTACTTCAGACAAAATTAGTCCTATTCAGGTATTAAAATTTAAGAATAAATCTAAATTACTTTTTATTAAAAATGAATTGGAGAAACTGAAAATAAACACCTTCGCTGTTTTTGCACCAACTGTAGCGGTAGGCAAAGAACCTTTGCGAATTTGCTTACATGCTTTTAATACGCAAGAAGAAATCAACGAATTAACAAGAATAATTAAAGAAAATGAATAAACAATTATTTGTTACAGGAATAGGAACAGGAGTCGGAAAAACTATGGTTTCTGCAGTATTTGTAGAAGCTTTGCAAGCAGATTATTGGAAACCTATACAATCAGGTGATTTAGAATCGTCGGATAGTCAATTCGTAAACTCTTTAACATCTTCTCATTTAAAAATTCATACAGAACGTTATCAATTAAAAAAAGCTGCTTCCCCACATCAATCGGCAAAAGAGGAAGGGATTGAGATAAAACTAACTGATTTTGAGATTCCAAAAACTTCTAATAATTTGATAATAGAAGGAGCAGGCGGATTATTTGTACCAATTAACGAACAAGATTATATGATTGATCTTATTCATCAGTTTAATTTGTCAACAATAGTGGTAGCAACAAATTATTTGGGTTGTATCAATCATACTTTACTCACTTTAGAAGCCTTAAAAACTCGAAACATTCAAGTGGACTATTTTGTTTTTAACGAAAATTTTGATGAAGATACTTCTCGTGCAATAAAAAATTCTATTCCACCAGAAGTTGCGATTATCAATATCCCAATGTTCGAATCAATTAACTCAAATGAAATAAGTGAATTAGCGAAAATAGTTTACAAAGAATTGAACTTAGCACATAAAAAATAAAACAACAGAATGAAAACACAACAGAAAATACGTCATAATTGGACAAAAGCAGAAATTGAAACAATATACAATCAGCCATTATTAGATTTGGTTTATCAAGCTTCAATTATACATCGGGAGTGGCACAATGCTAGAGAAGTACAGGTTTGTACGTTGTTGTCTGTTAAAACAGGAGGATGTCCTGAAGATTGTTCATATTGTGGACAAGCTGCGCGTTATCATACGGATATTAAAGTACAAGCATTATTACCAACAGAAACAGTATTAGCTCATGCAAGAAAAGCGAAAGAAACTGGTTCATCACGTTTTTGTATGGCTGCTGCATGGCGAGAAGTACGAAATAATAGAGACTTTGACCGTATTATAGAAATGGTGAAAGGAGTAAATGATTTAGGTTTAGAAGTTTGTTGCACATTGGGAATGTTAACAGAAGAGCAAGCGATTCGTTTACAAGAAGCTGGTTTGCATGCTTATAACCATAATCTTGATACATCTGAAGAATATTATGATGAAATTATTTCGACTCGTCAATTTGATAACCGAATAAATACGATTCAAAATGTTCGTAAAGCAGGAATTACAGTTTGTTCGGGTGGAATTATAGGTCTGGGAGAAACACATTTGGATCGAATTTCTATGTTGTTGACATTAGCAACAATGCCAAAACACCCAGAATCTGTCCCAGTAAATGCATTAGCAAGGGTAAAAGGTACTCCTTTAGAAGATAATCCAAAAGTAGATATCTGGGATATGGTTCGCATGATTGCAACTGCACGTATCGTAATGCCAGCTTCTGTTGTTCGTTTAAGCGCAGGACGTATTGAAATGACTGAAGTAGAGCAAGCTTGGTGTTTTATGGCTGGAGCAAACTCTATTTTTACAGGAGAACGAGAAACGTTATTGGTTACGCCAAATCCTGGTGTAACAGAAGATATGAAAATGTTTCAGAATTTGGGATTAGTTCCAATGATTAAACAAGAAAAAAAGCAAACATGTACACATTAAAAGAGCGTGATCAACAAGTGAATTGGCATCCGTATACGCAAATGAAAAAGGCGGATCACATAATACCAATTGTCAAAGGAGAAGGAACCTATATTTTTGATGAAAATAATAAACGATATATAGATGCAGTATCTTCTTGGTGGGTGACATTGCATGGGCATTCGCATCCTTATATTGCACAAAAAATGTATGAGCAATTAACGACTTTAGAGCATGTTATTTTTGCTGGATTTACGCATCAACCAGCTGTAGAATTATCAGAACGCTTATTGGCTCTTTTACCTGATAATCAGCAAAAATCATTTTACAGTGATAATGGGTCAACGGCGATAGAAGTTGCCTTAAAAATGTGCATACAATACCATTACAATAAAAATGAAAAAAGACCTGTAATTCTTGCATTCAAAAATGCATATCATGGGGATACGTTTGGAGCGATGTCTGTTAGTGGAAGAGGAATTTGGACAGAACCTTTTAGTGAAAAATTGTTTGATGTACTCTTTATTGAAACACCAAATGAAGAGAATATTGAAACTATAAAAATTCAAATTGAGCAGATTGCTGATCAAGTAGCTTGTTTTATTTATGAACCTTTGGTACAGGGGGCAGCAGGAATGTTGATGTATGAAGCTAAATATTTGGATGAATTAATGAGTTGTTGTCGAAATAATAAAATTCTATTAATTCAAGACGAAATATTTGTTGGTTTTGGACGAACAGGCAAATTGTTTGCGGCAAATCATTTAAAAGAAACGCCGGATATTATGTGCTTTTCTAAAGGGTTGACAGGCGGAACATTACCTTTGGGGTTGACAACTTGTACCAATGAGATTTACCAAGCTTTTTATGCTGATGATTTAAACAAAACATTGTTTCACGGACATTCATTTACAGCAAGTCCCTTGGCGTGTACCGCTGCGCTAGCGAGTCTTGACTTATTGATGCAAGAATCGACACAAAAACAAATAGAAAATATTATTCAGCAACATCAAATTTTTATTTCATCTATTCAACATCATCCAAAAGTAAAAGTCATTCGTCAATGTGGAACTATTTTGGCAATGGAATGGAAAACTGATGAAGAAACATCCTATTTTAGTGATATGCACGAAAAACTCTATCCTTATTTTTTAGAAAAAGGAATTTTGTTGCGTCCATTAGGAAATATTATTTATTTAGTACCTCCATATTGTATTTCCACAAACGATTTAACCTATATTTACAAAACAATTCAACAAGCTTTACTAGAGTTGGTTTAAGCCTATAAAACCTCCTTTTGGAGGTTTTATATTTAGAATGATTTTTTAGATATATTCAATACAGAATCAACTTTTAAAGTCAATTTATCAGCTCCTTTTGCATTTAAATGATCTGAATTTTTAAAATCAACTAATTTAAAATCTTGATTATTCGTAAAATAATCCAACACGATTACGTTTGAGTATTTTGATAATCGTTTCACATTTCGAGTTAAGTTATAATATTGAGGCGTTTTTAAAGCATAATTTTTATATAAATCCGTAGTTGGAGTAGAAATTAAAATTACCTGAATATTTTTTGATTGAGCTTCTTTTATAAGCTGTTCTAGATACTTATAATGTTTTTCAATTGTTTGTTGTACATTATTTGAGACTAAATTAAAACGATGTTTTTGATACGTTTTTTTAGCGTAAACGCTATCATTCCATTTAGATTCATATCGATTTTTGATATAACCTTTTTTATCTATTGTAATATCATCACTATTTTTAACAATATAGTTTTTTACTCTATTATAGTTTACTTCAATTGGTTCTGAAAAAATCTCGTAGTTTTTGTTTAAATTAGAATAATCTGTATCGACTTTCCAATAAATAATATAATATTTTAGTTTTTTCTCAGAAAAATTATTTAATTCAGACGTGAAAGAAAAATAAGAGATAGGAATGATAATTGTTTTTAAATTAGGTAAATAATTTTTGTTAAGTTCAAAAATTTTATAATCTAAATCTAATGACTGAGCTGAATGTGCAACATTGAATGCTTTATCTGTAAATAAATTGGGATTTAGCCCAGTAAATGTATGTGAACTTCCAAGAATTAAAGTCTCAATTTTATTTCCATTTTCCTTTAGATAATTTGCTTTGTATTGATAGTCATTCGGGATTCTTCTTAGGATAATTTCACTTGTAATAAGAATAATTATGGGTAAGAAAATAACAGAAAGCATAATTTTTTTCATAAAGAGAAGAGATGGAATATGATTTGAACTTTATAAAATGATTTTTGAGGGCAAATATAAAACTTATTGAATGTCCCAAATCATTCTCCATAAAAAACACAATTGAGATTTCCCAATTGTGTTTTCAAAAAATGTTATAATTTATCTACTATTACTTTCTCAAGTAAACGTTACCGTATTTAGAAGAAAATTCTTGCAAAGGCTGTTTACCTATATTTGCTGCAATTACTGAGTGAAAATTATCAGACTTTATAGTTTTAATTGTAAAGTCTAAATTCGTGTACATCTTCCCAAAAAAAGTTTCAGCTTTTATTTCTCCAGTTTGTTTCGCATTCATTGTTGCATCCACACTTCCGTATGTTGATTGTGCAATAATCGGGGCATTAAAATTAATAACTTCAATTGTTCCGTACGTCGATTCAATTGTCGTTTTCATATGTTCCGGAACTTTAATTTCCAACACAATATCAATTTGTGATGACATTGTAGATGAAGAAGCATTAATATTATTTTCTTTTAAATAATTTTGATAATCTTCTTTTGATTTAAAACTCAATTTTTTATCGCCAGAAACGATAATTATATTTTGTTTGATATCTTTAAAATTTATGATTTTTCCCTCAATAATTTTTTCGTTTCCTTTTTTGTTTTCAGTTAAGTTGAAATTTGAGTCATTTTCACCATTATTAATGTTTACATTTCCAGAAATACTCACTTCGTTTTGTTTCCAAGTTGAGATTTTAATAATTTGAGGATAATCAAATTTTAATGTTAATTATTGACCTTTTTCAACTGAAAAACTCTTCTGAATTTTTGTTTGAGCGATTGATAAATTAGCCAATAAGCCCACTACTAGTGATAAAATTACTGTTCTCATAATGCTCTTAAATATATTTTTTTGTAATCTGACCTAAAAAGAAAGCTTGTTCCACCACCATTTAACGTACCTGTTGCTTGGTTGTTAATTTTTATCATTTCAGACGAACTGTTATTCGTTTCTAATTTAAATGATAATTCTGGCGCAATCAAAATATCACCAAACGAAGTTGTTAATTTTACATTTGCTTTGGATGATTTTGGAATCGAAGCATCCACATACCCATAAATAGAAACGAGTGACAAAGGACCTTTTACATTTTGACTAAATTTTGCATCTATAGAACCATAAATCGTATTAATAGTCGCTGGTCCAGTAACATTTTCTAATACAATATTGTTATAACTTGCAGTTGCCTCAATTTCATTTTCAATATTTTTGAACGTAATTGTACTTCCAAATTGAGACTGATGATTAAACGAAATCGTTACACCTTTCGGAACTAAAATTTTGATATTTGGAGGTGATATTTTTTGAAGTTGTTTTACATCAATAACACCATTTTTTTCTACAACATTTATTCCTAAATCAGTATTGTCTTCAAGTCCTAAAGAATTAATTGAGCGTAATCCTTTTGCACGTTCATCGTTATCTCTCGATTTTGTTTTTGTAGAAAAAACGATTTCATTTCCGTTGTAACCTTCGACTGTTACACGTCCAAGATCTAGGTTTAATTTTCCTTTGTTTACAGCTAATTTAAATGTTTTTGAATTTTCTTCACTTTGATTTGTCGTCTCTTTTTGTGCGTAAGAGAATGTAGACATCAACATGCATGATGCTGCTACAAAAAATATTTTTCTAATCATTTTATTTGATTTTTTATTAATAATTATTTTCTCAAAAGAACAGCATAAGCTTCATCTTTTACAAATGGTTTCGTTTCAGGATCCAGAACCATTTCTTGTAGTTTAGTTTTTAATTTCAAATCGATTTGATCATTATTGATATGCGCTATCATTCCTATTAATTCCATTTGTACCATTGGATCATTTTGTTTCATAAAAATATCCGTCAATTCTTTAGAAGCTTCTTTTTTTGGTAACTTCGATGCAAGTGCTTCAAGTGCATTTAATCGTACAATTGTATTATTATCATTTAGTGATAAATTGTATAAATGGTTTTTTAAATCCGAATCTAATTGTGTTAAATTTTCTATTTTTGAAATAGCATCAATGCGTTTACTTGTAGATTCTTGATCGTTTAAAGCAAGTATAATTTCATTCTTCAGATTTTCATCAATTGAAATATTTTCTTCTTTTTCTGTAGAAATTACTTCTGTTTTTGACTTTTTAGGTATAGAAACAACTTGTTTATGATCAGTTATATTCGAATTTTCTATTGTTGTTGAAATAGAAGGATTTTGTTGATTTTCTTCTACTTTTTTAATTATTTTTTCTTTTACAATTTCGATTGTTTTAGGTAAATTTGATGAATTCACTCGATCATTTTTGAAGAAAAAATATCCACCAACACTCAATAAAATAAGTGTCGAAGCAGCAATACTCCAATTTTGTATTCTCCAAAATTTTGGTTTTTCAACAACCAACGTTTTTTCTTCTTTTTTTGGAATTTCAGCTTGTATACGTTTCCATAATTCAGCAGATGGTTCTTTATTTTCAAAAGCTTCTCTGTTATTATTGATATGTTTTTTTAAAGAATCATTCATTGTAAACGGTTTGTTGTATGGTTTCGTAAATTTTCTTTTTTGCACGATGATATTTACTTCTAACTGTTGTATTACTCAATCCTAATAATTGAGCAATATCTTCGTGCGTCATATTCTCAAATAAAAATAGATTAACAATTGTTCGGGTTTCAGTTGGTAATTCTTCAATAGCTTGTTGTATTTCTTCAATTTTACCTTCTAACTTTTGTTTTTCAATCAAAAGATCTTCACTTTCGTCAATAATATTTGCTTGTTCTACATCAGAGAAATAAACCTTATTTTTTCGTAAATGAGAAATAGATTTATTAATCGCAATACGAGAAAACCAAGCACATAAATTGTCAATGTTTTTTAATTTTTGAATATCAGAAAAAAGTGAAACAAAAATATCTTGTGTCAAATCTTCTGCATCTGAAACTTCTGTAACCAAACGATAAACAGAGTTATAAACTGATTTCGAATAACGATGATAGAGCTGGGTATAACCAGCCTCTACACCAGATTCGCACCAATCTAATAATTGTTTATCACTTATTGAAAAATTTTCTTTCTCCAAAATTTTCAAGGTTTCTTATTGTTTCTATTGTATAGACGCAACAAAGTTTTGAATGTTGCATCAATTTTTAAAGATTTTTTAAAAATAAGAAGTAATTAAAGAAAAAGATGAGATTTTAAATGAATAATATAAAGATTATGAATGTTTTATAAATCTCCAATTCTTTTTCCTACTTGATGATCAAAACGTTTGTTTTTTGGCTCACCAATCATTTGTTTCAGATAAATACTACTATTTCCTGAAACTAAATATGAAACAATACAAGCAATTGCAACATAGATTCCGCATTCTACACCAAATAATTCAATTGCCATAAGAGTACATGCAATCGGTGTATTGGTTGCACCTGCAAAAACAGCTACAAAGCCCATTCCAGCTAAAAGTCCTATTGGGAGTGGAATAAATAACCCCAATGCATTTCCAAGAGTTGCCCCAATAAAAAAGAGTGGAGTAACTTCGCCTCCTTTAAAACCTACTGAAAGCGTAATAATAGTAAAAACCATTTTCAAAGCAAAATCATAAGCGGGTAGTTGTGTCTCGAATGATTGTACAATTGTTGGAATACCTAAACCAATATATTTTGTTGTTCCTATAGCAAAAACTGCAACAGCAATAATAATACCGCCTAAAAAGGGACGAAGAGGAGGGAAGGCTATTTTTGATTTGAAAAATTGTCCCGTTTTATGAAGAGATTTACTAAAAGTTGCTGCACAAACACCACAAAGAATTCCAACTATTATTGCATAGAAAATATTCAATAGAGAAAGGTTAGGAATAGTATGAATTACATAATGTGTGTGATGAACTTGCCAAAGTTTTGTTACAATATCAGCAATAATAGCTGTTATAAAAGCTGGAAATATTGCATTGTAACGTATTTTGCCTAATAAGAAAAATTCTAATCCAAAAATTGCTCCAGCCAAAGGTGTTCCGAATACAGAACCAAAACCTCCAGAAACTGCAGAGATGATTAAAATACTACGATCTGATTTTGATAATCTTAATGGTTTAGAAAATTGATCTGCAATCGCAGCTGCCATTTGCAAAGCTGTTCCTTCACGACCAGCAGATCCTCCAAAAAAATGCGTAATTATTGTACCTAAATAAACAAATGGCGCCATATGAAATGGAATTATTTGTTTGGGTTGATGAATTGTATCAATCAATAAATTATTTCCGGTTTCAACATCTTTTCCAAAATAATGATATAGTAAACCTACTAATAAACCAGCTATTGGTAAAAAAACAATAATCCAATTGTGATTTTCTCTAAAATTTGTTACCCAATCCAATGAGATTAGAAACCCTGCTGAAGCAGTACCAATAAAACCTCCAATAATTAAACTAATGCATAGCCATTTTGAGATATAGGGAAGAGATGGATATTTTCTGAAAAATAATTTTGTAAATAATATGATTTTATTACTGAATGACTGTTGTTTATTTTTAGACATAATTTTCCTGATTAAATTGTTAAACACTTAATTAACCAGGCGTCATCAGCTTTTTTTTAAAGCGGTTGGGTAAGGAAGAACACCATTTCCTTTTTTGTCTTCTGCAAATTTATTAAAATAATACGTATTATAAATATATTTTTAAATCTTCTATATTTTAGAAGTAAATTTAGAACCAAATGTGACGTTTCCTTCTTGAAGTACAATATCTGAATGGAGAAACTCAGCTGCTTCTGCAGACTTTTTTACTTTGATGCTACTACGTTCAATCATTTCTATTTCGTATGGTTGTAGAACTTTTTCACGTATATTGATTTCGTTTTTATGATCTTGAAAAGCTGTGGTTATTTTTTGTGCCAATAATAAAGCGTCTAATAATGCTTGATTTGCACCTTGACCTTTAAAAGGGCTCATAGGATGAGCTGCATCACCAAGCAACGTTATTGGACCAACATTTTTAAATAAATCTTGATGCAATAAATCTCTATCATAAACAGGATATCCAGTAATTTTTTCTATATCAGTTGCAGCAATAATTTGTGGAATAGGAGTATGCCAATTTGTTCTTTTAGAGACTTCGGTTTTTAATTTGCTTGCACCATCTTTACTCAAAGCGATAGCATCTTTTTCTGAAATAGGGAAACTAAATTGCCACATAATCGATTCCTTATCATACGGCATCATATACATTCGTTCAACACCATTTGCTGTCTGAAAAACAGTTTCATTGTCTAATAAAGAATGATCTACATTTTCTAAAGCATTCAGTTTACAGATACCCAATATAACGATACAACCTAAATAATGCAAAGGAGTTGATTCTTCTCCAATTAATAATCGTCGAACAGAACTACGTATTCCATCTGCACCAACTAAAATATCAGCTTTATATTGTTTTTGAAAACCATCAACATCAAAGGTTAATTCTATTTGTTTGTCAACTTTATAATCGATCAATTGATGATTCCAATTTAATTGATTATCACCTCCTAATTGATTTAATAAAGCCAAACGCAACGATTGTCTTGAAATATGAATATTGGTGTGTTTATTTTTGTTTTTAGCCTGTATAGCTTCTTTATCTTCCAATTTTCTTAATCCCCATTGTCCAATAACACTTCCATCTATCTTATGTGCTAAGTGTAATGTAGATACTATTCCTTCGTCCAAAGAAGGAATACCAAACTTTTTCATTTCTTTACTTGCCTGTTGTAAAGTAAGTCCATATCCTTGAGAACGATCATTAAAAGTGCGATCTCTTTCGAAAAGTGTAAATGGTATTTGTCGATGTAAGCAAGCTAAAGCCAAAGCAATTCCACCAATTCCTGCACCTACAATGGCTACATGAGGATATTTTGTTTTATCTGCTAAAGGACGTTCTTTTGAAAGTATTAATCCCGTGCCTAAACAAGATGTACAAGTTTGTATTGATGTTTTAGGTTTAATAGGCAAGGAACTTGCTGTTTCATCTTTTTTTAATTGAGCAAGTGTAGCTTCATAGCGTAAGAGTTTTTTTTTCGAAAGTCCTTGGCTTTTTCTTCCAAGACCATTACATGATTTACAGCTAATCCAGTTGACTATTTTGCTCAATTTATTTTATTTAAAGAATTATTATGATGCAAAAATAAGATTAATGAGAATAGTTAGAAAAATCTTTGATAAAAAGATGATCATTATAAAGTATCTAATAAAATTTAATTGAAATAAAAACGCGAGCTTTTAGCTCGCGTTTTCCTAAGAACAAACAACTTACAAAATTATTTCAGGAATATTTTTATTGATGTTCTTTTCTATAAACTAAATAAAATATGACAGGTAAAACGGTAAATGATAAAACCAAGCAAATCATTAATCCACCAACAATCATAATGGCTAAAGGTTTCTGAATCTCAGAGCCCATTCCAGTAGAAAGTGCTGCTGGTAATAATCCCATTGATCCCATTAAAGCAATCATTACAATAGAACGAATTCTACTTTTTACACCTTCGTTAATTGCTGTTTTTAAAGATTTTTTTCGAAGTAATTCTTTCATCACAGCGATTAAAATTATTCCATTAATCGTATTCACTCCAAATAAAATAATTAGTCCAATTCCGGCAGAAATTCCAAAAATAGTTCCCGTAATCCATAGCGATAAAAATCCTCCAATAAAGGCAAATGGAATTGTGATTGCAGCAATAGCTGTATCTCTCATATTACCAAAATTGCTATAAAGCAGTAATAAAATCAATACTAATGATATCGGAATAACTGTCATTAATTGCTTAGAAGCACGTTCTTTACTTTCAAACTCTCCTGCCCATTCCATGTAATTTTCTTTCGGTAATTTCACTTCTTTGGCAACTACTTTTTTGGCTTCGTCAATCGTACTTCCCAAGTCACGACCTTCTATACTAAATCCAACTCCAATATATCGACTGTTTCCTTCGCGGTAAATGAAAGCAGGTCCCGTTTGATACCCAATATCAGCAATTTCTTGTAACGGAATATTGTGCCCATTACTTGTTGGAATCAAAATATTTCCAATTTTTTCGGGGGTATCGCGATATGCTTCTTGAAAACGTAGAATAACATCAAACTGACGATCGTTTTCGTAGAATTTTGTTGCTGCCTGTCCACCAATTGTCATTTCAATGACAGCTTGCACATCGGCTGTATTGATACCATATTTAGCCATTTTTGTATCACTTAATTGAATACGAAGCTCTGGTAAACCAATGTTTTTATACACATTAATATCGGTGATTCCGTTTACTTTTTCAATGGATGAAGCAACTTTGTTCGCGTATTTTTCTAAATCGTACAAATCATCGCCAAAAATTTTAATCACTAATGAACTTTTTACACCTGCTACATATTCTTCGACATTATCTTGAATAGGTTGCGAGAATCCGAAGGTAATTCCAGGATAATGATTCAATTTAGTCCGCATTTCTTGGATAATTTCATCTTTTGAAATTTTACGTTTCCAATCTTTTTCATCTTTCAATTGAATATTAAACTCAATATTGAAAAATCCTGTTGGATCGGTTCCATCATTTGGTCGACCAGTTTGCGTCAAGATAAAATCAATTTCTTCACAATCCTTTTGCAACAAAGTTTTCATTTCTTTGGTCAAACGTGTAGATTCTTGCAAATTCACACTATTTGGTAAAGTTGCTCGCACATAAATTGCTCCTTCATTTAATTGTGGTAAAAATTCAGAACCATAATTCATGAATTTAACCGAACAAACTGACAATAACGCAAGAAAACTAATTAATGTTATTCGTTTGTATTTGAACGAATAATGATACATGCCGTAAACAGTTTTCGTGAAAAATCGTGAAATGAAATTTTCTTTTTCTTCGATATTCTTAGTAAATAATAATTTACACATTGCTGGAACGTATGTTAAACTCAAAATCAAAGAACCTAAAAGTGCGTAACCCAGAGTAAATGCAAGTGGTGTAAACATTTTTCCTTCCACTTTTTGGAACGAAAAAATGGGTAATAAGGCAACAATCAAAATAATTAAGGCAAAGAAAATGTATGATGCTACGCTACCTGCGCTTTTTTTGATCGCGCCCATTTTACTCATTTTGGCAAAACGTTCGGCTCCAACTTTATGTTGCATGGTTGCCAAAGCCACAAAAACGGTTTCAACAATCACCAAAGTTCCTTCTAATAATAAACCGAAATCTAGAGCTCCCATCGAAATTAAATTGGCAGGAAGCCCTTGAATTTTCAGCATAATAATCGCAAATAGAAACGAAAGCGGAATAACCGATGCCACGATAAAAGTTGATTTCCAATTGTATAAAAAGATGAAAACAATTAACGAAACCAATAGTACACCTTCAATAATATTTTTGGAAACAGTATGTACAGTATTGTCAACCAATTTGGTACGATCGACAACAGTTTCTATTTTCACATTTTGAGGTAAAGTTCTTGTGTTTAATTCTTCAATTTTAGCTTTAAGATTTTCTATAACTTCTGAAGGATTTTCTCCACGTAACATAATCACAATTCCTTCTACCATATCATCATTTTCGTTGTAACCAACTTGCCCCAAACGAGGTTTATTCGAAACGACTACTTCAGCTACATTTTTGATAAGAATAGGCGTAGAACCATTTAATTTGACAGTGATATTTCCAATATCTTCAATCTTATCCAACAAACCAACACCACGAACCACATATGCTTGATCGCCTTGTTGAATTACATCACCACCTACATTGACATTAGATTTTGAAACTGCTTCATACACATCCAATGGCGATAAGTCGTAATTTTTTAATTCCGTAGGATTGATCTTAATTTCATAGGTTTTTTCTTCTCCACCAAAACTAACAATGTCTGCTACTCCAGGCACAGAAAGTAATTCTCGTTCAATAACCCAATCCTGAATTGCCGTTACTTCTTTTATAGGTAAATTACTTTTAATCACATAACGAAAAATCTCTCCAGTAGCACCAGAAGGTGGTTCGATATCAGCATTTGCTCCTTCAGGTAAATCGACGCCATTCAATTTGTTTGATACATATTGTTGTGCGTAAAAATCGTCTACACCATCTTCAAACTGGACCGTCACAACAGATAATCCAAAAAGCGAAATAGAACGGATATTTGATTTATGAGGAATGCTATTCATCACCTTCGAAACGGGCAATGTTACTAATTTCTCCATTTCTTCGGCACTTCTACCTGGCCATTGCGTAATAATACGAGCTCGCGTATTCGTGACATCAGGAAAAGCTTCGATTGGTGTATGTTTTAGTGCAAAAATTCCTGTGAATAGAAGCGCAAAAGTTGCAAATAGAATAAAAGTGGTGTTTCGCAACGAAAAAGTCACGATTGCTTGTACTAACTTTTTCATCAGCTTATTTATTTAATTCTTCATAAATCATCAAAGCATTTCGTGCAATGATTTTCTCATTTGGAGCAAATTTCTCTTGAACAAATGTGAATTCTTCATTCTGAGCAATCGTCGTAATTTTTCGAATTTCCATTGTACAATCGTTTTTATATACCACTACATATTCTTTATTATTCTCGAAAACCTTGGCTTTATTCGGAATCGCAAAAGCATTTCCTATGATATTTTGTTTATTAATAATGATATCAGTACTCAAACCTGGCATCAAATTCAAATCTTGATTTTCTAATACGACACGCGCTTTTAAAACGTGTTCGTTTTCATCAAAAACATTATATATTTTATCTATTTTTCCTGCATAAATTCTATCAGGATACGCCATAGATTTTACTTTTACCGCGTCTCTTTTTTTTACGTATTGAAGATTGTTTGCGTAAATATTTACCATTACCCAAACTTGTTTTAGATTAGAAATTGAGAAAAGATTTTCGTCCATATCTGAAGTAATGGATTGTCCAATACTCATGTTTTTCTGAATGATATAACCATTTTTGGGTGATAAAATTTGGAATTGACCATTCCCAACTGCGCGATACATTTTTAATGTGGCATTTATTTTATCAATCTCAATTTGTGCAGATTGTAATTCGTGTTCAGCTTCGATAACTTCTGGTTGTGAAGCCATTCCGTCGTTCAACAATTCTTTTTTTGACTTGATTTGTTTACGAACTAATTCCATCTGATTTTGATGATAACGCTTTTGTTGTACCAAATCTAAGACTTCGTTTGATTTTACAATTGCTAAAACTTGTCCTTGACGCACATAATCACCCAATTCAAAATTTACTTTATCTACCACACCTTGAAGCAAACTTTTAAAACCAACCAAATCATTTTCATTGTATTCTATTTTACCAGATAAGGTTAATTGTTCATGAATTGGCTGTTGTAAAATAGGTACAATTTCTGTTGATTTTTTCAATTGCTCATTCAAACAAAATCTGTTTTCCTGCACAACCTCTTTTTCTGTTTTTGGGCTATTACAACTACTTAAAATCAATGTTAAAGCAGTTAAAAAATAAAAAGTTCTTTTCATCATCTTATAAATCTTGTCCAACGATATAGTTTAGTTCTTCAAAGGAATTTTGGTAATTTTCTAACAAATCCAAATAAGCTTTTTGAGATTCGCGATAGGCTTGTGTGAAATCGATAAATTCTAACAAAGTGATTTGTTTATTTTGAAGATGTTTTTTGTAATTATCAATCATGGTTAACTGTTCTTGGTTATTCATTTTTTTCAATTGAATAAGCGCTTTATCCAGTTGATTGATTTGATTTTGAATACGATCAATCGAAATATCTAATTCAGAATAAATCGCATTCTTTGTCATTTGTTGCTGACTCAATGCGATTTCAGACGCCTTTATGTTGCCTTTGTTGGTGTTGAAAATTGGTAAATCAACGCTTACACCAAATCCAACAAAATCGCGCATAATGTTTCCTCCACGGTCGTAATTTACTTGTAAATTTAAATCAGGCGTTCGTTGTGCTTTTTCTAAAACCAAGTGTTTTTCTGCTAAAATGATTTCGTTTTCTTGTTTTTTAAGTGCAATATTTTGATTTTTTGCAAGTTGTTTGGTATTAATTGGAATCGATTTTGAATGAATATTAAATATTGAAAAATCGATTTCATTTACATTCAACTCAACGTTTTGTGTTAACAATCGTAGTTTGTTAATGTCTTCAATTTCTTGAATTTCTAGTTCGATTTGTTCTTTTTGTAAACCAATTAATTCTGTTTGAAGTCTATAAAAATCAGCTTTCGGAACGTTTTTAAGATCAGCTTGTCGCTGATATTGTGTCGCTATTTGTTCAAATAAATCAATGCTGTTTTGTAATTCTTTTTTTTCAGATTGAATGCGCGCCAATGAAAAATAGGTTTGTCTTAACTCTTTTTTCAATTCACGAAGTAATTCTTCATATTCAAAAAGTGCTGAGTTTTTCTCTAATTGTTTAATGGCGACACGTTTTTTACGTTTTCCAGCAGTCTCAATTAATTGTTCAAATTCAACCGAAATTTGTTGGTTTTTACCATATTTACCGAATAAGTAAGGTTGTTCTTCAATATTATATGTTTTCCAAAGATTGACTTCAGAAATACTTAATGTAGGATTGTGCCACAATTTTTCCTGAATAATTTCAGCATCAATTTTATCAACATTGAATTTGTTCGCAATAAGTGCATAGTTTTTCTGTAGAAAAGCCGCTTCTAAATTGTCTAAGGTTACGTTTTGCGCCTGCGTTTGAATGGCAAAAACAATTGGGATTGCAGTAAAATAAATCTTCTTCACTTTTAATCATTTTGAAAAATCAAAAGTAAATGTGTAAGATTAAGGTGAGTTTTAAGTTAGATTAAAAGTAGATTAGAATTTAGAAAATTAGTTTTACAATTGTGCCTTTTGGGTTGTTGGGAACAATATCTAATTCAATTTGATGAAGTGTTAAAATAATATTTGCCATCGAAAGCCCAATTCCTTTTCCTTGAAAATTTTCTGTGTTTTTACCACGAAAAAAATTTTGTTTGATTTGTTTCATGTCGTTTTCTAAAATACCAATTCCTAAATCAGAAATGTGAATTTGTAAACGATTATTAATTTCTAAAAACTGGACTAAAATAGGCTGATTATTCGAATATTTTATCGCATTACTTATCAAATTATTCAAAGCAACTTCTAATAATTTTTCATTTCCTTGAATCGTTAATAATTGATTATTTTCAACTTGTAAATCTACATTAATACGTGCTTGATGATATAAAACGGCATTTTCTATCACTTGCCAAACCACTTCATCTACACGAACCATTTCAAATTCAAAACTTGTTTTAGCACCCGAAAGCAACATCATTTGTTCTAATGTTTCCTGCAAATCATAGGTATATTGTTTTAATTGAACAATTACATTTTCGTATTCTTCGAGTGTTCTTTTTTTATGATTCGTGACTTCTAAAGTACCTAATAAAGCAGTGATTGGCGTACGTAATTCATGCGAAACATAATCGATAAAATTCTTTTGAACATTAAATGTTTGCGCAATTCGATCGATGAAATGATTGTAAGTTTCAATCAAATCTCCAATTTCTGTATATGATTTTTTTAGTTTTAATGGTTCAGTGAAATTTTTTGCATCACGTTCTTTAATTTGTTCGATGATTTTAGTAATCGGTTCGTAAGCAATGATACCTAAATACTGCGAAAACAAATAAATAAAAAGCAAACCAATCAAAGAAACTGTAATTAAAATTTGAAGCAACGATTGCATTTGCTCGTTAAATTCTTCTTTAGGTTCTCGTGTAATTACAACAAAATCACCTTCGTTATCATGATAAAAAATTCCATTGTAGAAATAGTCTTTACTTGCAAAAAAATCAGTTCTGTTAGCACGAATGCTCGCAATAAATTCTTTCGAAATTTGGTCATTTGCAGGCATATTTCCGTTGAATTTCTTGTTTGCTTCATCAAGAATCAAAATATGTTTTCGAGAAATTGTTTTTTCTAATTGGCTTTTAATATTATTGTGTTCTAAAACAGGTAATTCATCCTTTTCTAAGTAGTAAATAGAAGCCAAAAGCGTTTTGTTCTGCAACGATTTGAACTCCTTTTTTTCCATTTCGGTGTAAAAAGAAAAGTAAATAAATGTAGAAACAATCAGAATAATAATACTGAAAATAACGACAGAATAAAGCGCTAATCGATGTTTTAATTTCATAATTTAGGCTTTAAACATGTATCCAACACCTTTTACAGTGTGAATATATTTTGCTCCATTTTTCTCAATTTTGTTTCTCAAATACGAAATGTAAACGTCCACAACATTGGTATGATTGTCAAATGTAATTCCCCAAACTGCGTTCAAAATTTGAATTCGAGTAACAGTTTTTTCCATATTTTCAATCAAATAATTTAGCAATTTAAACTCTCGCGGCGAAAGGTCGGTTTCTTCTTGATTGACAAAAACTTTGTATTGATCTAAATCGATTTCTAAGGCATCAAAGATTAATTTATTTTCGGGAATTTCTTGTGAACGAAACTGATTTCTGCGTGTTAATGCTTTAATTCGAGACAATAATTCATCGAAATGAAATGGTTTTGTAATGTAATCATCTGCACCATAATCTAAAGCTGAAACCTTATCTTGAACGGTGTTTAGAGCACTTAACATCAAAATTGGTGTAAATATTTTTTTGTAACGAAGTGTTTGTACAAGTTGTATACCGTCCATTTTTGGCAACATAATGTCGCAAATAATTAAGTCAAACTGTATATTTAGGAATTCTTCTAAAACAGATTCAGCATCTTTACAAAGAGTAACCAAATGCCCATTTTCTTCTAATCCTTTGATCAAAAAATCGCTAATTCGCTTATCGTCTTCAATTACTAAAATTTGCATACACCTTCCATTTTTCCAAAATTAATGAATATAAGCAACAAGAAATCATTGTTTTGATTTTCTAATTGGATTTTAATTTACGAATTATTATTTATTTTTGTTATCCTTAATAGTTAGTTGAAATTGATTATGAAAAAAATAATGATTATTGTTTCCTTGATTGTAGGAGCAAAATCATTTGCACAAGATATAGAAATTAAAAAGCTTAAAAAGCATGTGTATTTCTTGGCTGATGATAAGATGAAAGGTAGAGGAACTGGAAGCGAAGAAAATTTGAAAACTGCAAATTATATTGCAAAAGAGTTCAAGAAATATAAACTGCAACCACTGGGAGAAGATGGATATTTTCAGGAATTTGAAGCAAAAGTAAAGAAAGTAAAGGTTGCAGATAGTATTCGTACAGCAAAAAATGTGATTAGCTTTTTAGATAATAAAGCAGAAAAAACAGTTGTAATTGGTGCGCATTATGATCATTTAGGAGAAGGTAAACAAGGGAGTTCTTTGGCTAAGGATAGTTATGGAATTATTCATAATGGTGCAGACGACAATGCTTCTGGAATTGCTGGTTTGTTAGAACTTGCACGTATTTATAGTAAGAATAATATGACAGAACCAGTTAATTTTTTGTTTATTGCTTTTGGTGCCGAGGAATTAGGTTTGGTAGGTTCTCGTTATTTTGTTAAGCATCCGACATATGATTTGAGTAAAGTGCATTGGATGTTGAATATGGATATGATTGGTCGTTTGAACAAAGAAACTGGAGTTTCGATTATTGGTTATGGAACTTCTCCAACTTTTGAGACGATTTTTAGTGAAATTAATCCGCAAGATTTTGTAAAGTATTATACAGGATATGAAGGTAGAGGAGGATCTGATCAAACTTCTTTTTATGAGAAAGATATTCCAGTTTTGTTTTTTCATACAGGTGGACACGATGATTATCACAAACCAACTGATGACGCAGAAAAAATTGATTACAGTTCTTTGAAAGATATTTTATTACTTGAAAAAGCAGTGATCGATGGAAGTTTCAAAATTGCTGAAATGCCCTTTCGTAGTACGGATAAGAAGTAATTATAATTAAAAAACGAGCGATTTATCGCTCGTTTTTTAATTGAATTATTTTAAGATTTTATTCTTCTTCTCCACTGTTTTTCATCGCAGTCAAAAGGTTGTATGCTCCTTTTGAAGCATATACTTTTCCTGAATTTTGTGGTGATTTTATTTCGATCATTTTATTCGAAGATGTTCCGATCTCAACTGGAACCAATCGAAATTGATTTTTGTTTTGTCTTTCGAAAACATAATCTTTTCCTTCGAATTGAACTACAGATTCTTCTGGTAATACATTTGCATTTAACGAATTTACTTGTAACTCGATATTAAAATACATATTTGCTGTTAATCGTGTTCCGTTTGCATTCGTTATTTTAGCAAAAACGTCAACCGTTCCGTCTTCATTTACTTGATTAGAAATCGAAGTAATTTGAGCATCTAATTTCTGATCTGGTTTTGCATTTGTATAAGCTTTCAGCATTTGTCCAATCTGAATATTACTTAAATCTTTTTCAAAAACTTTTACATTTAATAACGAACGATCAGGATTAATAATTTCTAACATAGCATCTGCAGGAGAAATATATTGTCCCGTATTTGCAAAAACTTGGCTAACCATTCCACTAATAGGTGCATAAACATTGATTGTGCGGCGAATGTTACCCAATGAAACCGAAGAAGGATTAATATTCATTAATCTTAACTTTTGCTCTAACGAACTTTTCTTTACCATTAAAGATTGACGTGTTGCTTTCGCTTGTTGCATTACTTTATCACTTGCAGCTTGCTCAGCATTCAAATCTTTCTGACGAACATAATCTGCACTTGCTTGCTCTAATAAAGCTTTCGTTGTTAAATAATCTTCTTGCATTTGGATATATTGCGGATCTTCTAATACAACCAAAACTTGCCCTTTATTAACATAGTTTCCAGGAATAAGTGCAATTTGCTTTACATAACCACCAAAAGCATTTGTAATTGAAATGGTATTTTCTGGTGTAACAGCTGTTTTCGCATTTAAGCGAATAGTTGTTGGTAAATTTTGATTTTGAAACGATGCAGTATCTATTTCAAAATTCTTTAATTGCGCATCAGTTAGTTTTAGGATAGAAGTAGAAACTTCTTCTTTTTTCTCTTCTTCTGGTTTTGTTTCGTCTTTGCTACAACTCATTACAAAAAGTGTTGTACAAAGCATTAAAATATATTTTTTCATGTTATTCTGCAGTATAATAAGTCATTGCGGCATATGCCTGTTCACGTAAATTTTTGGCTTCTAAAAATTTTGTTTTCACTTCTATGATTTGATTATTTAAAATTACCCAATCCAAAAAGTTAATTTCTCCTTCTAATAATTGACGATTTATCGTTTTTTGAAGATCATTAGAAGCTGGTAGCTGAGTTTGTTCGAAATCATTAACAATTTCATCATACATTGTAATTTGATTTTTTAAAACATCAAAATCTTGTTGCATTTTCGATTGTTGTAACGCGTAAGATTGTTTAGCAAGATCAACTTTAACTTTCGAAGCTTCGATTGATGAATTAACACCTCTATTAAACAAAGGTAAACCAACACCAATTTGAAAAGAATTGTAACGGTTTTGATCCAAGTCAGAAAAACTTTGATTTGAATATCCAACTGTGAAAACTGGAATTTTCTTTGATTTTTCTATTTCCGTTTCTAAAGTAGAAGTCTGAATGTTTTCTTCTGCTAATTTCAATATTGGATGAAAAGTTGAAATACTTAAACCTGCAATTTCATTCCAATTGATTCTATTTTTGGTTGGATAAATTCTGATTGTTGAATTTGTTAAAAACTGAATTTGTCGCGATAGATTTTCTAATTCAACTTCAATTAATTTTAACTGATTTTGAATTGATTTTAATTGAATAATTGCTGTTGAAACTTCACTACGATTTGATTCTCCTTTTTTCAAACGCAGATTCGCTTTTTTCAAAAACTCTTGATAAATAGTTTCGTTTTCTTTCAATAAATCAGCTTGCGCTTCTGTGTTTTGCATATTGACATACAAATTTGCCAAACGCTGTTTGATTTCAATCTTCGTTAATTTTTCATTTGCTTTCGAAGCATTAATCATTTGTTCGTTTAATGCTTTTTGACGTTTAAAAACAACTGGGAATTGAAAAGCTTGCGAAACGGAGAATTTATTATCAAACTTACCCGAATTGACTTGTCCAAATTCTGTAGAAATATCCAAAGGTGAAAGAGAACGATTTGCAAAAACATTCTTTTCGTGATAAACTGTGTTCAATTCAGCTTGTTTAACTTCAAGATTATTAGCATCTGCTAATGTTACAATATCATCAAAACTCATTCGTTCTTGTGCTTGCACAGAAGCTCCAAACAACGACAAAATGATAATAAAAGCTGTAGGAATTGATTTTTTATTTTTTCGATTCTTTTTAAAATGAATGTGTTCGAACATAACATATAAGATTGGTAAAACAAATAAAGTAAGAAAAGTTGCTCCCATTAAACCACCAATAACAACGGTTGCTAATGGACGTTGCACTTCGGCTCCAGATCCGTTACTAATTGCCATTGGTAAGAAACCTAAAGAGGCAACAGCAGCTGTCATAAGAACTGGGCGTAAACGAGTTCGTGTTCCCATGATCACAATTCTTGTTGTGTTTTTGATGCCGTGATCTCTCAAACGATTATATTCAGAAATTAAGACAATTCCGTTTAGAACTGCAATTCCGAAAAGTGCAATAAATCCAACACCAGCACTAATACTAAAAGGCATATCGCGCGCAGCTAAGAATAAAATTCCGCCAATTGATGAAAGTGGAATAGCGGTATAGATTAATAAACTTTCTTTGATTGATTTGAATGCAAAGAATAATAAAACGAAAATTAAAACTAATGCAACAGGAACTGCGACACCTAAACGCGCTTTAGCATGATTTAAGTTTTCGAAAGCTCCGCCATAAGTAGTATAATAACCTGTAGGAAGTTTAATTTGAGCATCAACTTTTTGTTGTAACTCTTGTACAACACTTTCTATATCGCGACCTTTTACATTAAATCCGACAACAATTCTGCGTTTTGCATCTTCACGTTGAATTTGATTTGGTGTATTTTTATAATCAACTTTTGCTAATTGATTTAAAGGAATCTGAATTCCAGAAGCAGTCGGAATTAATAGATTTCTAATATCCTCGATATTTGCACGTTTGTCTTCTGCTAAGCGAACTACTAAATCAAAACGTTTTTCTCCTTCGAAAACCATTCCAGTAGATTGTCCAGCAAAAGCCATATTGATAATACGGTTGGCTTCACCAATACTCAATCCATATTGAGCTAATAAAGCACGATCAAACTCGATAACAACTTGCGGAATTCCATTTATCTGTTCGATATATAAATCTTGCGCACCTTTTACAGTATTAATTATTTTACCTAATTTATCTGCATTATTGGCTAAGCTATCTAAATTTTCTCCAAATATTTTAACAACAACATCTTGACGCGCTCCTGTCATTAACTCATTAAAACGCATCTGAACAGGAAATTGAAATCCAGTAGAAAGCCCCGGAATATCTTCTAATGCTTTACTCATTTTGTCCGATAATTCTGGGAAAGTTGTTGCAGAAGTCCATTCTTTTTTTGGTTTCAATACAATAATCATATCTCCTGCGTCCATCGGCATTGGTTCTGTAGGAATTTCTCCACTACCAATTTTCGTTACAACCATTTCAACTTCAGGGAAGCGATCTTTCAGAATTTTAGCAGCTTTGTTTGTGTATTCTATTGTTGTTGTAATATTGCTTCCTGGTAAAATTCGAGCTTCAACGGCAAAGTCACCTTCTTCTAATGCAGGTATAAATTCTCCACCTAAACGAGACATTACAAAAACGGCAATTGCGAAAAGAGTAATGACAACAGCTAAAATAATGTTGCGGATTTTTAAGGCTTTGATTAAATATTTCTGATGAAAAACTTCAACTTTTGCCATTACACGATCGGATAAGTTTGGTTTGACTTTCTTGTTCTTGCTCAAGAAAAGACTTGTCATCATTGGGATATAAGTTAAAGATAAAATAAATGCACCAATCAAAGCGAAAGCAACAGTTTGCGCCATAGGTTTGAACATTTTACCTTCGATTCCTTGTAAAGTAAAAATTGGTAAATAAACGATTAGGATAATAATTTGACCAAAAACAGCAGAATTAACCATTTTTTTAGCAGAAGAACCAACAGTTTGATCCATTTCTGTTTGAGTTAATTTATTCTTTAACCCAAATTTTTTGCTATGTGCCAATTGATGCATTGCTGCCTCTACAATAATCACAGCTCCATCGACAATCAATCCAAAATCTAATGCACCCAAGCTCATTAAATTTCCACCAACGCCAAAAATGTTCATCATAATAATCGCGAACAATAAAGCTAATGGAATAACTGAAGCAACTATAAATCCTGCACGTAAATTCCCTAAGAAAAGAACCAAAATAAAGACTACAATTAACGCACCTTCGAGTAAATTGGTTTCGACAGTACGAATAGTGTTGTCAACCATTTTTTTACGATCTAAGAAAGGTTCTATCACAACACCTTCTGGCAAAGTCTTTTTGATTTCTTCGATGCGTTCTTGTACATTTTTAACAACTTCGTTACTATTTGCGCCTTTCAACATCATAACAATTGCACCAGAAACTTCTCCGGTATCGTTATATGTCATTGTGCCATATCGTGTAGCAAAGCCAGTTTTTACTTCGGCAACGTCTTTTAATAGAATAGGTGTTCCACTTTGAGAACGTTTTACCAAAATATTCTCGATATCTTCTATTTTACCAATTAAACCTTCGGAACGAATAAATAGAGAAGTTGGACCTTTTTCGATATAAGCTCCACCAGTATTTTGATTGTTTTCGCTTAATGCATCAAATAAATCATTAATGGTCAAATTAAATGATTGTAAACGTTGAGGATCGATTGCAATTTCGTATTGCTTCAATTTCCCACCAAAACTACTTACATCTGCTACGCCAGGTACACCCAAAAGCTGACGACGAACAATCCAATCTTGTATTGTTCTTAATTCTGTTTCATCGTATTGATTTTCGTAACCTTCGGCAGGACGAACAACATATTGATAAATTTCTCCTAAACCAGTCGAAATTGGACCAAGTTGCGGCTCTCCAATTCCTTCCGGAATTTCGTTTTGAACTTGTAATAATCGTTCGCTTACTTGTTGTCGAGCCCAATAAACATCTGTTTCATCATCAAAAACGATGGTTACTAATGATAAACCAAAGCGTGAAAAACTACGAATTTCTGTAATTCCACCAATATTAGAATTGGCTTGTTCGATAGGAAAAGTAACTAAGCGCTCAATATCTTCGGCACTAAAAGAAGGCGCTACAGTTATAATTTGAACCTGATTGGATGTGATATCAGGTTGTGCATCAATGGGTAATTTAGTTGCATCGTAGATACCAAATATCAACAAAGCAAACGTAAACAAACCCACGATAAATTTATTCTTGATTGAAAAATCAATAATTTTATTTAACATCGTAAAATTGTATAGATTAAAAATGTGCTAAATACAAACTGTATATAGCTGAAGTTTGATAAATTGAAAAGAATCAATTTACCTAAATCTAATGTTTTACGCGTTTTTTGGAGGTTGCCAAATAGAATTTAAATAATGAGAATGCAAAAAGTTCTCATCGAAATACTTTATTGATGTTGTAGGAATTTCTTTATCTAATTGTAAAATATCAAAGAGAATAATAGGAGAGAAAAAGAAATCTATGTGTACAAATTCAACTTTCATGAAAGGTAATTTCTGATCAGTTTCCCAATCTTCATCCACTTCGTGACCTCCGTAATGATGAACTAAAAAAACTTTCATTTCATGAAAAAAATCTCCGCCATTATCATGTTCAATAAAATGAGAAACAAATACGGGCAACTTATATAACTGACATAATTGTGTAGAAGTCGTTATATACAAAAAAATCAAAATTTTTGTAGCCCATAGTTTCATAGGGCAAAACTATTAATTTTAAATCTTAATATTAACAGTTATTGTACTATTATTTATCAGTTTTATTAAATAAATAGAAAAGAAAAAGTCCTTAAATTGATCAAGGACTTTTGGATTTATTTAGTTTTTATCAAATGATTTTAAAGAACCGTCTGTATTAAACATTCCTGTGTAATTTCCTCTTGTACCTTGTACATTTGCCATCCATCTCAATTCACCAGTTGCAGGATTCATCGCATAATATAAAGCACTTAATGGTTGAGCTCCTTCAACATCTTTCGTTTTTTCTGCAACTTGTTTGTTGATGTTAGCAACTGTTTCAAATTTAATATCACTCAAAGGAAAAACATTATCATCCATACTTCCTCCTCCAGAAATTTGAACAGGTTGCGGCTCTTGCCATTTTCCATTTTGAAATAAATAATCATCCACATTTTCTGGTTTTTCAGGATCTTGAATTGCTAATTTAATTCTTCCATCACCATAAAAATAAACCTGTTGAAATATTTTAATATTTTTTCCTTTAAATTTTGGTAATTCTTTCAATTCCTTTTCTGCTTTGTTCAATAAATTAACATCTGCTAATAAATTAGAAGTTGATGTAGCTTCTCCAGATTCATTATTTTCTGTAGATTGACTGTCATTTTTTACTTCAACATTTTCAGTATCAGTTTGAGGATCTTTTTTATCATCTTTACAAGATGTGAAAACTAAGGCAGAGATAGCTAAAATTGCAAATAAATTCTTTTTCATAACGTTGTATATTTTATTTACAAACATAATTTGGTTTTGAAATCGTTGCAATCACTGAAAATAGTGAGTTTGTATTTGGTACAATCAAAAAATGTTTCTATCTTTGAGATAACCACAGAAAAGAAATGCAAACAATTAAAGAAAATATTAAACCTTTATTTGTTGGAATGAATAAGCAAACTTCTGCTTTACTTTCCAAAATTGTATTTGCTCAATATTCACACTAGAATATTGCAGATTATTTGTTGACGAATTTCGTCATCTATCTACCTTTTCATCAAAATAACAAACAAAATACGATATGCCACTTTATCATCATTTGGGAGAATTCCCACAAAAGCGACATACGGTATTCCGAAAACCAAATGGAGAATTATATGCAGAAGAATTAGTTTCTACGCATGGATTTTCGAGTACGTATTCCAATGTTTACCACTGTTATCCACCAACTTTGGTAAAAGCGATTAGCGAACCTTATTCGGTAGAGCCAAAAATTGCCCGCGCAAAACATTTAAAACATACCTCTTTAAAAGGTTTTAAAGTAAAACCTACCAAAGATTATTTAGAATCTCGTGTTCCTGTGTTGGTTAATAACGATTTGCATATTTCGTTGGCAGCACCACAAGAATCGATGACCGATTATTTCTACAAAAACTCGATGGCAGATGAAGTGATATTTATTCACGAAGGTTCTGGAGTTTTGAAAACAGGTTATGGTCAAATTGAATTTGAATATGGAGATTATTTGGTGATTCCACGTGGAATTATTTATCAACTTCATTTCAATGATGAGAATAACCGATTGTTTATTACAGAATCATTTAGTCCAGTTGAAACGCCTCGTCGTTACCGCAATCATTTTGGTCAATTAATGGAACATTCTCCTTTTTGCGAGCGAGATATTAAACGTCCTCAAAATCTCGAAACTAACGATGAACATGGTGATTTCAAGATTATGATTAAAAAAGAAGGATTAATCTATCCTTATGTTTACGGAACTCATCCGTTTGATTTTGTTGGATGGGATGGTTATCATTATCCGTGGGCTTTTTCTATTCATAATTTCGAGCCAATTACAGGACGTATTCATCAACCACCGCCTGTTCATCAAACTTTTGAAGGTGCAGGTTTTGTGATTTGTAGTTTCGTTCCACGTTTGTTTGATTATCATCCAAATGCGATTCCAGCTCCGTATAATCATAGTAATGTAGATTCTGATGAGATTTTATATTATGTGGATGGAGATTTTATGTCGAGAAAATCGGTTGAGAAAGGTCAAATTACGTTGCATCCAGCAGGAATTCCGCATGGACCGCATCCAGGTACAGTTGAAAAATCGATTGGAGCAAAAGAAACACATGAACTGGCTGTAATGATTGATCCATTCAGACCATTAATGTTAACAGAACAAGCGTTAGAAATTGAAGATCCGGATTATTATAAATCTTGGCTTTACTAAGAGAGTTATGAGTTATGAGTTATGAGTTATGAGTTATGAGTTATGAGTTGCGCGATTTATCATTCTGAGCCTGTCGAAGAATCAAAAAAATAAAGATAAATAGAGAAGATGCGAAGCTGAAAATAAATTCAGCTTGACTAAACGAAATTGTCATTCTGAAATCGTTTCAGAATCTCATCATCATAATACTTTTTACGTAATACAATTTTACAATAAAATAAAAACACAATAAAAATGAGTACACAAACATTTGCAGAAAAAATTGCATTAGCACAAGACTTTCTTCCAATTAATGGAACAGATTATATCGAGTTTTATGTTGGAAATGCAAAACAATCTGCACATTACTATAAAACAGCTTTCGGTTTTCAGGAAGTAGCGTATGCAGGACCGGAGACAGGTGTAAGAGATAGAGCTTCTTACGTTTTACAACAAGGGAAAGTTCGTTTAGTTTTGACATCAGGTTTAAAATCAGATTCTCCAATTTGTCAACATGCAATGAAGCACGGAGATGGAGTTAAAATTTTAGCGCTTTGGGTTGATGATGCGTATGATGCTTTTGAACAAACAACAAAACGTGGAGGGAAACCTTATATGGAACCAACGACAATTACAGATGAATTTGGTGAAGTAAAAATGTCTGGAATTTATACGTATGGTGAAACAGTGCATATGTTTATCGAACGTAAAAATTACAATGGACCATTTATGCCAGGTTATGTGAAATCTGAATCGACTTATCAACCAACAGATTGTGGTTTGTTGTATGTCGATCATTGTGTTGGAAATGTAGGTTGGAATCGTATGAACGATTGCGTACAATGGTACCAAGATGTCATGGGATTTGTAAATATATTATCGTTTGATGATAAACAAATTAATACAGAATATTCAGCATTAATGTCGAAAGTAATGAGTAACGGAAATGGTTATTCAAAATTTCCTATTAATGAGCCCGCAGAAGGTCAAAGAAAATCTCAAGTCGAAGAATATTTAGATTTTTATGAAGGCGAAGGTGTACAGCATATTGCAGTTGCGACAAAGGATATTATTAAAACTGTAACTGAATTAAAAGCTCGTGGAGTTGAATTTTTATCTGCACCACCAGAAGCATATTACGATATGATTCCAGATCGTGTTGGTGAAATTGATGAAGATATTAAAAAACTTCAAAATTTAGGGATTTTAGTAGATTGTGACGAAGAAGGTTATTTATTACAGATCTTTACAAAACCAGTTGAAGACAGACCAACATTGTTCTACGAAATTATCGAGCGCCATGGAGCTCAATCGTTTGGAGCAGGAAATTTTAAAGCATTATTTGAAGCTTTAGAAAGAGAGCAAGAACGTAGAGGAAATTTATAAATAGATATTTTTTAAAAGCCATTGGATTATTTCTAATGGCTTTTTTCTTAATCAAATCTTAAGTTTTAGATGTTGAGGTTTCAAATACATTTGTTCTGTAAAATATAGAATTAAATGAGCCAATTCAAATTAAAAACAATAGGATTAACATGTGTTTTCTTTTCGTTATTAGCAATAAATGCTGAAGCACAAGATACAATTCAAAAAAGTGAAAAAGATACAATTCAATTTGATTCAATTTCTAAAGAATCTATAAATTTAGATGATAAAGTTTATCATTTTAATGCAAAAAAGCTAATTGTACCAGCAACTTTAATTACATACGGGAGTCTGAGTTTGGCAATTCCTGCTTTAGATAATTTAAATAAATCAACTCAAAATGAAATTTTAGAAGATAAAACCAAAGGAAATCGATTTGATAATTATACACAATATTTACCTGCAGCAGCTGTTTATGGATTAAATTTAGCTGGCGTAAAAGGAAAGCATAATTTCAAAGATCGAACAATTATCTTCGCAACTTCTCAAATTATTAATACAGGCTTGGTAATGGGGTTAAAACATACTGTAAAAGAGGAAAGACCAGATGGAACAAACCATCTTTCATTTCCTTCTGGACATACGGCGAATGCGTTTTCAACAGCACAATTTATGTTTCGAGAATATCAAGATTCTAATTTTTGGTTGAGTTTGGCTGGATATCCTTTGGCTGCTTTTACGGGTGTTTATCGTGTTATCAATAATCGCCATTGGGTTGGTGATGTTGTTGCTGGAGCGGGAATTGGTATTCTATCGACGGAATTGGCGTATTGGTTATTTCCTACGATTAACAATTGGTTTACTCCGAAAAATAAGGAATCAAAAGTGGCAACTATGGTTTTTCCTGTTTATCAAAATAATCAAGCTGGAGTTGGTTTGGTGATGAGGTTTTAATTATTTATAATCATATTTTGACCTTTGAAATAGTATATAATAGGACCTATGTAGGGAATTAATACTACTACAAAAATCCATAAAAGTTTTGTTTTTAAGCTTTTAAATTGATGTGTAATAATATGTATTAAACTCATTATAGGTAAAAAGGTCATTGTTAATACAAAAATAAACCATATCCCAACAAAAATATCTTCCATTGTTTAATTAATTTACATAAAACTAATGATTATTTTAACTAACATTCATTAGTTTTTATAAAAAATCATTATCTTCAACGCATCAAACTGCAAACAAATAAAATGAAGAATATAGAACTTACGATTCCTAAATTAGGCGAAAGTGTAGAATCTGTACAGCTTGTTCGTTTTACTAAAAAAGTTGGCGATTTCATTCAAGAAGATGAAGTGATCGCTGAAGTTTCAACGGATAAGGTAGATTCAGATGTACCTTCGACTAAAGCTGGGAAAATTATTGAGTTTAGATTTAATGAAGGAGATGAGATTAAAATCGGTGAAGTTTTTGCAATTATAGAACCTTCAGAAGATCAACAACATTCAATCGAAAAAAATGAAAGAATTGAAGAAAAAACAATTCAATCTATTTCAACTTCACAATCGGTTAATTCTAACAATTCAAATCAATTTTTATCGCCTTTGGTAAAAAGTATTATAAAGAAGGAAAACTTGAAATCTACTGATGTTTCTCAAATAAAAGGTTCGGGTAGAGATGGTAGAATTTCTAAAAATGATGTTTTAAATTACATTAAAAATAAACCTCTTACAGAAAATAGTTCAAGTAATACTTTAAGTCAAAATAATATAATATCAAGTTCTTCTTTTGGTGCTAAAGATGAAATTATTGAGATGGATAAAATGCGTCAACTGATTTTGAAACACATGAAAAAAAGTAAACAAACTTCGCCTCATGTGACTGCTTATGTAGAACCTGATGTGACGAATTTTGTAAAATGGCGTGAAGAAAATAAAGCAGCTTTTGAAGCAAAATACAAGCAAAAATTAACGTTTACGCCGTTGATAGTTGATTGTGTTGTACGCGCAATAAAAGATTTTCCAATGATTAATGTATCAGTTGATGAAACTGAGACTAAAATAATCAAACACAATGAAATAAACATTGGAATTGCTACAGCTTTACCAAATAATAATTTGATTGTCCCTGTGATTCATCAAGCCAATGAATTGAATTTAGAAGGATTAGCAAAAAATGTAAATTCTATTGTTGAGAAGGCACGTACGAATAAACTTTCGCCAGATGATGTAAGAGGTGGAACATTTACGATTAGTAATGTTGGAACGTTTGGAAATTTGATGGGAACGCCAATTATCAATCAACCCGAAGTAGCGATTTTAGCAACTGGTGTTATCAAGAAAAAACCTGCGGTTTTGGAAACAGAATTTGGTGATATTATTGTAGCGAGACAATTTATGTATTTGTCACTTTCGTTTGATCATCGTGTGATAGACGGATCTCTGGGAGGCGTTTTCTTGAAACGAATTTCAGATTATATGGAGAATTGGGATGTTAATACACAAATTTAATCAGAATGGAAACCACTATATCAACAACAACTTTATTAAAAAAAGCATACGAATTATTGGTTACGGCAAAAGCGTTAACTGAATTATACGAAGAAAATAAAGCTGTAACAAGTAAATATGTTCACGCAACTTCTCGTGGACACGAAGCGATACAAATTGCGACAGGATTACAATTATTGCCTCAAGATTATTTGAGTGCTTATTACCGCGATGATGCAATGTTGTTATCAATCGGAATTACACCTTACGAATTGATGTTGCAATTATTAGCGAAACGAGATGATGTGTTTTCTGGAGGTAGAACTTATTATTCGCATCCAAGTTTGCGTCGTGATAATATGCCGAAAATTCCACATCAAAGTAGTGCGACAGGAATGCAAGCGATTCCGACAACTGGAATTGCAATGGGAATGCAGTACAAAGAATTAGAAGGGCTTTGTAAAGAAGAGGTGAAACCAATTGCTGTTTGTTCCTTAGGTGATGCATCTTGTACAGAAGGTGAAGTGGCAGAGGCTTTTCAAATGGCTGCTTTAAAACAATTGCCAATTTTATATTTAGTTCAAGATAACGAATGGGATATCTCTGCTTCGGCAGACGAAATTCGTGCACAAGATATTGCGCATTATGCGAAAGGTTTCAATGGTTTAGAGGTTTTTGTAGTAGATGGAACTGATTTTTCTGCTTCGTATGAAACGATTCAACGAGCAATTGAAATTATTCGTACAGAACGTCGTCCAATTTTAGTTCATGCCAAAGTTCCTTTGTTAAATCATCATACATCTGGAGTTCGTAAAGAATGGTACCGAGATGATTTACAAGAAGCCCAAGAGAGAGATCCTTACGATAAATTAAGAAATACGTTATTAAATGAAGGTTTCGAGAAAGAAGAGTTAATTGAAATTGAAAATAATATTAAAGAACAAGTTCAGACTGAATATCAAGAAGCTTTAAAAGCAGAAGATCCTCGTCCTGAAGATTTATATACACACGTTTTTGCGCCAACTCCGATTACTGAAGAGAAAGGAAATCGTTCACCAGAAGGTAAAGAAAAAACAGTGATGGTAGATTCTGCTCTTTTTGCAATTCGCGAATTGATGGCAAAACATCCAGAATCTTTATTATATGGACAAGATGTTGGTTTACGTTTGGGAGGTGTTTTTCGTGAAGCTGCAACTTTAGCAAAACAATATGGAAAAAATCGTGTATTTAATACACCAATTCAAGAAGCTTTTATCATAGGATCAACAGTTGGAATGTCTGCTGTAGGTTTAAAGCCGATTGTGGAAGTTCAATTTGCAGATTATATCTGGCCTGGCCTTAATCAGTTATTTACAGAAGTAGCGCGTTCTAATTATTTATCGAATGGTAAATGGCCTGTTTCTATGGTTTTACGTGTGCCAATTGGCGCTTATGGAAGTGGAGGACCTTATCATTCAAGTTCGGTAGAAAGTGTTTTGACAAATATAAAAGGAATCAAAATCGCTTATCCTTCTACGGGTGCTGATCTTAAAGGTTTGATGAAAGCTGCATATTATGATCCGAATCCGGTTGTGATGTTAGAACACAAAGGCTTGTATTGGAGTAAAATAAAAGGAACTGAAGATGCAGCTACTGTTGAGCCAGATGAAGATTATGTATTACCCTTTGGAAAAGCGCGAGAAGTTTTAATTGTAGAATCTTCTCAAAATCATAATTCTGTTTCGATTATTACCTATGGAATGGGAGTATATTGGGCAAAACAAGCAGCGAAGGATTTTCCTAATCAAGTAGAAATAATAGATTTACGAACATTAGTTCCGTTAGATGAAGAAGCAATTTTTAATAGTGTAAAAAAACACAACCGTTGTATTGTTTTGACAGAAGAAGCGAAGCGAAGTTCTTTTGCACAGAGTATTGCAGGCTTAATTAATGAAGAATGTTTTGAATATTTAGATGCGCCAATACGTGTTTTAGGTGCAGAAGATATGCCAGCAATACCTTTAAATTCAGTTTTAGAAGCAGAAATGTTACCCAATGCAGAAAAGTTAAGTGTACTGATAAATAATGTTTTAAATTATTAAAAACAGATAATTTATAAACAATTGTATTTTTTACACTAAAAAAACTAACAAACGTTAGTTTTTTTATTTTTTTTGATTAAATTTGTTATTATCAAAAATCAAAATCTGCAAAAATTATGATATTTAATCCTGAGATAGAACAAATGCCAATTGAAAAATTGCGTGTTCTTCAGAACGAGAGACTTCAAACTATGTTAAAAAAAGTGTACGATAAAGTACCTTTTTATAAAGAAGCTTTTGATAAAGCTGGTATAAAGCCAGAAGATGTTAAAGGCGTTGAAGATTTACATAAATTACCATTTACTAAAAAAAACCATTTAAGAGAAAACTATCCTTTTGGATTATTTGCAGAGCCTAAGTCAAATGTTATACGTTTGCATTGTTCAAGTGGAACTACAGGAAAGCCAACTGTAGTAGGGTATACAAAGAATGATATCGAATTGTTTTCGGAAGTGGTGGCAAGATCTTTAGCTGCATCAGGTTGTGAACCAGGCATGACATTACAAAATGCATATGGTTATGGTTTATTTACAGGTGGTTTAGGATTGCATTATGGAGCTGAAAAATTAGGAATGACAGTTGTGCCGATTTCTGGAGGTAACACCGAAAAACAAATCATGTTGTTAAAAGATTTTCAGGCAGATGCAATTTGTGCAACACCATCTTACGCATTAACAGTTGCCGAAGAAATTAAGAAAAGAGGTGATTCATTAGATAATTTCAATTTGAAGTTTGCTATCTTAGGTTCAGAACCTTGGTCAGAAGCTTTACGTCAAGAAGTAGAAACAAGTTTAAATATCAAAGCTTCTAATATTTATGGATTAAGTGAAATTATTGGTCCAGGTGTTTCAAACGAAGATTTCGAAGAGCAAGGAACAGGTTCTTATATTTGGGAAGATCATTTCTTTCCAGAAATCGTAGACGAAAAAACAGGTGAGCCAGTTCCTTACGGACAGCCAGGTGTTTTGGTTATTACAACGCTTACAAAAGAGGCTTTGCCTTTGGTACGTTATTGGACAGGAGATATTACAACATTGACGTATGAGCATTCTAAGAAAAGAACGCATATTAAAATGGGGCCTATTATTGGTCGTGCAGATGATATGATGATTATTCGAGGAGTTAATTTTTTCCATACGCAAATTGCTGATTTTATTCCAGAATTTCCTCAATTATCACCTAATTATCAAGTGGTTTTAACGAAACCTAAAAATATGGATGTTGTAGAAGTTGGATTTGAAATAAATCCTGAGTATTTTGCGACAAAAGGTATAGCTTGCGAGGATTTGAATGAGGAAACTAATCTTGAATGTTGTAAATTAATCTCTAATATTCACAAAAAAATAAGAGATAACATTGGATTAGGAATGAATGTCAAATTATTTCAAGCAAATGAACTTCCAAAAAGCGAAGGAGGGAAATTAAACCGAATTATCGATAATAGACATTTATAAAAACTATATGCCTAAACAGAGTAAAAGAGAACTGATTATACAAGAAGCTGCATTAATCTTTAAACAAAAAGGTTATTCAGCAACGTCGATGCGCGAATTGGCTGAAAAAGTTGGAATGGAAGCCGCAAGTTTGTACAATCATATTCGTTCGAAAGATGAAATTTTAGAAGAAATTTGTTTCAAAGTTGCCAATCAATATGTTTCGCATATTAGTTCGATTGAAGACACAAATGAATCAAATGTTCAGAAATTAAGAGATTTGATTCAACTTCACGTTCGAATGATTATTGATGAACCAAATGAAGTTTCTGTTGCCAACAACGATTGGAAAAATTTATCGGATACCAAAAAAGAGTTATACAAAACAATCAGAAAAGGGTACGAAAAAAGAATTGCAAATTTAATCAAAGCTGGAATAGCATCAGGCGAATTCAAAAATCTTAATGTATCAGTAGCTTTGTTTACTTTATTATCATCATTACGTTGGATAGAATTATGGTACAAACCAGGGCGAGATATATCGCCAGTACAATTAGAAAACGACTTGATGACATTATTAATTAACGGATTTCAAAAATAATATGGCAATAAATTTTCATAAACTACGCGTTAAAAAAGTAAAAAAAGAAACACCAAATTGTGTGTCTGTTACTTTTGAAGTGCCAGAAGATTTAAATCAAGAATTTAAGTATAAACATGGTCAATATTTAACGTTCAAGAATCTTCATAATAACGAAGAAATCAGACGGTCTTATTCAATTTGTTCAAGTCCTTTGGACAATGAATTGAGAGTTGCAGTAAAGAAAATTGAAGATGGTATTTTTTCAACATTTATGAATGACCAAGTAAAAGTTGGTGACATTCTTGATGTGATGACTCCACAAGGAAATTTCTTTACAGAATTACACGAAGAGAATAAAAAATTATATGTAGGAATTGTAGCGGGATCTGGAATTACACCAGTACTTTCAATCATCAAAACAGTTCTGAAAACTGAACCAAATAGCCAATTTGTGCTATTGTACGGGAATAGAAACAAAGGGTCGATCATTTTCAAAGAAGAAATTGAAGCATTAAAAAATAAATACATGCAACGTTTTAGTGTGTACAATATTTTGAGTCGCGAAACGGCTGATGCGGAGATTTTGAGTGGACGAATTGATAAAGAAAAAATTGAATATTTTTTACAACATATCATCAATCCAGAAGATGTAAGCGAAGTTTTCCTTTGTGGTCCCGAAGAAATGATCTTAAGCGGTCGCGATGCTTTTGTAGAAGCTGGAGTGGATGCAAAACATTTGCATTTCGAATTATTCTATAGTGCATCTGCAGAAGCGAAAAAGGTTGAACGTCAAAAAGCCGTAAAACAATCGGATGATACAATGAGTAAAGTAACCATCAAATTAGATGCAACTGCTTTACAAATTGATTTGGGTTACAACGGCGACACAATCTTAGATGCGGCTTTGCAAAACGGTGCCGATTTACCTTACGCTTGTAAAGGTGGTGTTTGTGCGACTTGTAAGTGTAAAGTGGAAAAGGGTGAAGTAGAAATGGACATCAACTACTCACTTGAGCCAGATGAATTAGAAAGAGGTTTTGTATTAGCGTGTCAAGCGCATCCTCGTTCTGCTGAAGTCGTGGTAGATTTTGATGCCAAATAATCAACTTTAAAAACTTTTTAAAATGAGTGCAAAAGAAATTGATTTTCAAGAAGTCTTTGATCAAAAGATTGAAAACGAAGTTCGTATCGAACCAAAAGATTGGATGCCAGACGCATACCGCAAAACATTAATCAGACAAATCTCTCAACATGCTCACTCAGAAATTGTTGGGATGTTACCAGAAGCAAACTGGATAACAAGAGCGCCTTCGTTAAATAGAAAGAAAATCTTATTAGCGAAAGTTCAAGACGAAGCTGGTCATGGATTATATTTATACTGTGCTGCCGAAACATTAGGCGTTACACGTATTCAAACATTAAACGATTTACATTCAGGTAAAGCAAAATATTCGTCAATCTTCAACTATCCAACACTTACTTGGGCAGATATCGGAATGATTGGTTGGTTGGTAGATGGAGCAGCCATTTTGAATCAAGTTCCATTATGTAGAACTTCTTATGGACCTTATGCTCGTGCAATGGTTCGTGTTTGTAAGGAAGAATCTTTCCACCAAAGACAAGGTTACGAAGCATTAGTGGTTTTATCAAAAGGAACACCAGAACAAAAAGCGATGTTGCAAGATGCAATGAATCGTTGGTGGTGGCCAACATTAATGATGTTTGGACCAAAAGATGAAGAATCATCTAATTCAGAATTATCAATGAAATGGAGAATCAAACGTTTCTCGAATGACGAATTACGTCAACGTTTCGTGGATATTTCGATTCCTCAAGCCGAATATTTAGGATTAACAATTCCAGATCCAGATCTTAAATTTAATGAAGAAACAGGTCACTACGAATTCGGAGAAATCGATTGGGAAGAATTCTGGAATGTGGTGAAAGGAAACGGGAAATGTAATAAAGAACGTTTAGATGCTCGTCGTGCTGCTCACGAAAACGGAGCGTGGGTAAGAGATGCTGCAACGGCATACCACGAGAAAAGAAAACAAAGACAATTAGAAAACGAACAACGCAAAAACGCATAAAAAGATGGAAAATAGAGATTGGCCTTTATGGGAAGTATTTATTAGAAGTAAACAAGGATTAGATCACAAACACGTAGGAAGCTTACATGCTGCAGATGCTACAATGGCATTAGAAAATGCACGTGATGTTTATACGCGTCGTTTAGAAGGTGTAAGTATTTGGGTTGTAGAATCTGTAAATATTCATGCATCAAATCCTGATGAAGCAGAACAATTTTTTGATCCTGCTGAAGATAAAGTTTATCGTCATCCAACTTTTTACGATGTTCCAGAAGAAATCAAAAATATGTAATTTATGACAAGCACAGTTTATCAAAACAATCAAAATTACATCGATTTTATCTTGCATTTAGCAGATACAAATCTAATTTTGGCGCAACGTTTATGCGAATTATGTGGACATGGTCCAATTTTAGAACAAGACATCGCAATGTCTAATATGGCATTAGATTTATTAGGTCAAACTTCTAATTATTATGATTATGCTGCAGAAATGATTGGAAATGGAGCAACAGAAGATACATTAGCAATGTTACGCGAAGAACGTGAATATAAAAACTTATTAATGGTAGAGCTTCCAAACGGTCATTTTGGTAACACAGTTGCACGTCAGTTTTTCTACGATTCTTACCACGCGTTATTGTTAGAACAATTCTTGAAAGTAAAAGATCTTAAATTACAAGCTATTGCTGAAAAATCGCTTAAAGAGGTAAAATATCACTTAAAATGGTCGTCTGAATGGATGATTCGTTTAGGAGATGGAACACAAGAATCTCACGATAAAATTCAGCAAGCTGTAAACGATATTTTACCTTATGTAAAAGAAGCATTTATTTTATCTGATTATCAAAAAGCATTAATAGCTGAAGGATTAATTTCTGATCCGAATGAATTTAAAGCTGCTTGGTTGGCTAAGGTTAATGAAGTTTTAGAAGAAGCAACAATTGTTGCGGATGTAGAAAATGCTTTTGCTCAAAAAGGTGGAAAAGAAGGTGTTCATACAGAACATTTAGGATTTATATTATCTGATTTACAATATCTACAAAGAACATATCCTAATTCTCAATGGTAACAGAAAAAGAAGTTTGGCAGTTTATGGAAGAAGTCGCTGATCCAGAAATACCTGTGATTAGTGTTATCGACCTTGGAGTTGTTCGTAAAATAGAATTAATCGATCAAGAATCTGTTAATATCACAATTACGCCAACTTATTCAGGTTGTCCTGCTGTAAGTGCTTTTACACTTTCTATCCGTTTAAAATTAATTGAAAAAGGATTTAAAAATATTAATGTCATCAATCAGTTAAGTCCACCTTGGACAACTGATTGGATGACTGAAGAAGGGAAACAAAAAATGAAAGCGTACGGAATTGCGCCTCCAGTTAAAAGCTCTTCTACAGATGCACTTTTTTCGGAAGAAGAAAATATCGAATGTCCACAATGTGGTTCACACGATACGCGTCTTATCAGTCAATTCGGTTCAACGGCCTGCAAAGCTATGTATCAATGTAATAGTTGCCACGAACCTTTTGATTATTTTAAATGTCATCACTAAAAAATTATGGAAAATTCAACATCAATCCTATACACACAAGAGGGAGGAATTGCTACGATTACGTTGAATCGTCCTTCAGTATTTAATAGTTTTAATCAGGAAATGATTAAATCTCTTCAACATCATTTGGATGTTGCAGCACAAGATGTTTCTGTACGTGCAGTTGTTTTAACAGCTTCAGGAAAAGCATTCTGCGCTGGTCAAGATTTAGGCGAAGTTTTAGAAGAAGAGGAAATCGATTTCAATAAAATTGTAACAGAAAACTACAATCCATTAATTCTAAAAATTAGAAATATGGAAAAACCAGTTATTGCTGCTGTTAATGGAGTTGCTGCAGGAGCAGGAGCTAACTTGGCATTAGCATGTGATATTGTTGTGGCTAAAGAATCTGTAAACTTTATTCAAGCATTTTCTAAAATTGGTTTAATCCCAGATTGTGGAGGAACATATTTTTTACCTCGTTTAATTGGATTTCAAAGAGCATCAGCATTAATGATGTTAGCAGATAAAGTTCCTGCGTCTCAAGCAAAAGAAATCGGAATGATTTACGATTATTTTGCAGATGATGAATTTGATGCAAACGTTGCAAAATTGGCTGATAAATTAGCAAATTTACCTACGAAAGGATTGGCTTATACGAAGAAGTTATTGAATCAATCTTTTCAAAATTCAATAGAAGAACAATTAACGCAAGAAGGAATTTTTCAAGCTAAATCAGGAAACACTTCAGATTATAAAGAAGGAGTTGATGCATTTTTAGAGAAAAGAAATCCAGTTTTCAAAGGACAGTAAGAAATGAAAAAAATAGGAATTATTGGTGGTGGAGCAATGGGATCTGGAATTGCGCAAGTTTTTGCTCAATCAGGACATCCAGTTGTTTTATATGACACAAATCAAGAAGCTTTAGATCGTTCAAAACAAAATTTAGCAAAGACTTTTGAGAAATTAGTTGCGAAGGAAAAATATACTGCAGAAAAAGCACAAGAAATTCAAGCAAATATTGAATATACATTAAGTTTAGATGCTTTTACATCAATTGATTTAATGATTGAAGCAATTATTGAAAATTTAGATATTAAAAAATCTGTTTTCAAACAAGTAGAAGAAATTGTTTCAGAAAATTGTATTCTTGCTTCAAACACTTCTTCTTTATCAATCGCATCAATCGCATCAGCTTGTACAAAACCAGAACGTGTTATTGGAATTCACTTTTTTAATCCTGCACCATTAATGGCATTAGTAGAAATTATTCTAGCAGTACAAACAAGAGAAGGTTTAGCAGAAGAAGTAAAAGAATTAATTCAATCTGTTGGTAAATTACCTGTTATCACAAAAGATACACCAGGTTTTATTGTTAATCGTGTTGCTCGTCCATTTTATAGCGAATCGATCCGTATTTTAGAAGAAGGTGTTGCTGATGCCGAAACAATAGATTTTGCAATGACTTCTTTAGGTGGTTTTCGTATGGGACCATTTGAGTTAATGGATTTTATTGGTCATGATGTTAATTATCGTGTAACAGAATCTGTTTTTGAGTCGTTCTTTTATGATCCAAGATTTAAACCATCTTTTTCTCAAAAACGTTTATTCGAAGCAGGATTTTACGGACGTAAATCAGGAAGAGGATTTTACAATTATGCAGAAGGTGCTGAGAAAAAATCACCATCTCAAGATCAAGCTTTATTAGAAAAAATCTATAAACGTGTTTTAGTCATGTTAATCAACGAAGCTGCGGATGCTTTATTCTTAAACATCGCAAGTCGCGAAGATTTAGATACTGCTATGACGAAAGGAGTTAATTATCCAAAAGGTTTATTGAAATGGGCAGATGAATATGGAATAGAAAACGTTAAAAATGATTTAGATGATTTGTATAATTACTATCACGAAGATCGTTATCGTTTGACTCCAATTATTCGCAATATGGTAAAAGATAACAAAACATTTTACTAAAATTTATCAAAAAAATGGAATCACAAAAGTTATTAAATAGAATGCTTGACCACGATAAATTTAGCGAATGGTTAGGTTTAGAAGTAATTGAAGTAAAAGAAGGTTATGCAAAATTACAAGCCAAAATTCGTCCAGAAATGATGAATGGAGTTGGAACTGTACATGGAGGAATTACATTTTCGATGGCAGATTCTGCATTTGCATTTTCATGTAATATGTATAATAATATTTCTGTTGCTTTAGATGTTCATATTTCATTTACGAAAGCTGGACGAGAAGGAGATATTTTTACAATAGAATCTCAAGAAGTTTCTTCTACTAAACGAACTGGTATTTACGATATCAAAGTGACTAACCAAAACGATGAGTTAATTGCTTTATTTAAAGGTACTTGCTTTAGAACAGGTAAACCTTTAATTGAAGAATAAATTAAGTTATAAGTTATGGGTTTTGAGTTCTGAGAAATAACTCAAAACTTAAAACTCAACACTCAAAACTATATAAACAATGAACCAAACATATATTATTGATGGAGTTAGAACTCCAATCGGAAAATTAAAAGGAGGATTGTCTGCAGTTCGTCCAGATGATATGGGAGCTTTAGTTATTGCTGAATTATTAAAAAGAAATTCATCAATTGATCCTGCTGCTTTCTATGATGTGATCTTAGGAAATGCAAATCAAGCAGGAGAGGATAACCGTAATATAGCTCGTATGTCCGCTTTATTATCTGGTTTACCTTACACAGTTCCAGGAGAAACAGTAAATCGTTTATGTGCTTCTGGATTATCGGCTGCAATTGCTGCCTCACGTGCAATTCAAGTTGGTGATGCTCAATTAATGATTTCTGGTGGTGTTGAGTCGATGACGCGTGCACCTTTGGTGGTTTCAAAATCTGCTTCTCCATTTGGAGGTGATGCTAAGATTTATGATTCTACTTTCGGTTGGCGTTTTATCAATCCAAAAATGAAAGAAATGTGGGGTGTTGATAGAATGGGAAATACAGCTGAAAATTTAGCTGAGCGTGATAATATTTCTCGTGAAGATCAAGATTTATTCGCTGTTTGGTCGCAACAAAAAACGGCTGTCGCTCAAGCAAATGGTCGTTTAGCAAAAGAAATTGTTGCGGTAGAAATTCCTCAACGAAAAGGAAATCCAATTATTTTTGATACAGATGAATTTCCTAAAAACGATACAACTTTAGAAATTTTATCAAAATTACGTCCTGCATTTAAAGCTGATGGAACTGTTACTGCAGGAAATGCATCTGGTTTGAATGATGGAGCTGCAGCTAATATTTTAGCTTCAGAACAAGCGATTAAAGATTTTGGATTAACACCAATGGCTCGTATTGTAAGTTCTGGAGTTGCTGGAGTAGAACCTCGTATTATGGGAATTGGACCAGTGAATGCAACAAAAATTGCTTTAGGAAAAGCTGGTTTAACGATGAATGATATTGATCTAATCGAATTAAACGAAGCATTTGCTGCACAAGCATTAGCATGTACACGCGCTTTAGGATTAGATGATAATGATTCTCGTATTAATCCAAATGGAGGTGCGATTGCTTTAGGTCATCCATTAGGAATGTCAGGATCTCGTATCTTAAACTCTGCGGCTTACGAATTACAAGCAACAGGAAAACGTTATGCATTAGTTACAATGTGTATTGGTTTAGGGCAAGGTTATGCAGTAATTATTGAAAGAGCATAAAATAGATTTTAGTATTGAGAAATTAGATATTTGACTTTCTTTTTTGTCATTCTGAATTCATTTCAGAATTACATTAATTAAATGCGATGTTGAAACAAGTTCAACATGACAACATTGTCTAATTTTTCACTACTATTATCTCAAATCTATAAATTATGATTTACGAATTTAAAGGATATAAACCAGTTGTACATCCAACCGCATTTGTACATCCGCAAGCAGTAGTTACTGGAAATGTAATTATTGGTAAAGATGTCTACATTGGTCCAGGTTGTGCTTTAAGAGGTGATTGGGGACAAATTATTATTGAAGATAATTGTAATGTTCAAGAAAATTGTACTATTCATATGTTTCCAGGAACAACAGTTCATTTAAAGGAAAAAGCGCATATCGGTCATGGTGCAATTATTCATGGTGCTACAATTGGAAGAAATTGTATGGTTGGAATGAATGCTGTAGTGATGGATAATGTAATTGTAGAAGATGAATGTATTGTTGGAGCTTTAGCTTTTGTAAAAGCTGATACACATATTCCTACAAGAAGTGTTGTCGTTGGTAATCCTGCTAAAATAGTAAAACAAGTTTCTGATCAAATGATTGAATGGAAAGATCAAGGGACACAACAATATATGCAATTACCGAGTGATTGTCATGAGAGTTTAAAACCTTGCGAAGCTTTAACAGAAGTACCAGATTATTATTATGATTCGATGGCTTCGAATTATAAAACGTGGAACGAAACCAAGTAAGTTTTGAGTAATAATTATTAAGTTCTAAGTCGTACTGAACTCGTTTCAGTATTTCATCAAAATTTTAAATTTAACTCATTACTTATAACTCAATACCCATAACTAATAAATAAAAAACACAAATAATAATGGCTAATCAATTAGAAAATTATGCTTTAGGACAATGGACAAAAGGTTCGTCTGAAGGGCAAATGTTATATAATGCGATTACGGGTGACGAAATCGCTACTGCATCATCAGCTGGATTAGACTTCGGTGCGATGATGGATTATGCGCGTACTGTTGGTGGACCAAAATTACGCAAAATGACTTTTCAAGAAAGAGGGTTAATGCTAAAGAAATTAGCAATGTACTTAATGGAAAGAAAAGAAGAATTCTACACTGTTTCTTGGGCGACTGGAGCAACACGTGCAGATTCTTGGGTTGATATTGAAGGTGGAATCGGAAATTTATTTGCGAATGCTTCTTTACGTCGTCAATTTGGAGATCAACCTTTTTATGTAGAAGGAGAAACACATAAACTTTCTAAGAACGGAACATTTTTAGGAACACATATATTAACACCAAAACGAGGCGTTGCAATTCATATCAATGCATTCAACTTTCCTGTTTGGGGAATGTTAGAAAAAATTGCAGTTAACTTTTTAGCGGGAGTTCCTGCCATTGTAAAACCTGCTACAATTACATCATTCTTAACAGAAACTGTAGTTCGTGCAATTATCGAATCTGGTATTTTACCAGAAGGAGTTTTACAATTAATTACAGGTTCTGCTAACGGAATTTTAGATTACGTTGAATCCGAAGATGTAGTTACATTTACAGGTTCTGCTTCAACAGGACAAATGTTAAAAGCGCATGCAAGAATCACTTCAGAAGGTGTTCCGTTTAATTTAGAAGCAGATTCTTTAAACGCTTGTGTTTTAGGAGAAGATGTTCAAGTTGGTTCGCCAGAATTTGATATTTTTATCAAAGAAGTAACTCGTGAAATGACAACTAAAGCAGGTCAGAAATGTACTGCAGTTCGTCGTGCATTAGTTCCAGCGCATTTGGTAGAAGATGTTCAAATTGCTTTAGGACAACGATTAGCTACAACTACAATCGGGGATCCGAACGTAGAAGGCGTTCGTATGGGTGCTTTAGCAGGAGAAGCTCAAGTGAAAGAAGTACGCGAAAAAGTTGAAGAATTAGCAAAGTCGCAAGAAATTATTTTTGGAAACTTAGATAATTTTGAAGTGAAAGGTGCTGATAAAAACAAAGGTTCATTTATTTCTCCAATCTTATTTTTAAACAACGATCCATTCAATAAAACTGATGTACATAACATCGAAGCTTTTGGACCAGTTTCTACAATTATTCCTTACAACGGAACTGCAGAAGCGGTAGAATTAGTTCGTATGGGGAAAGGTTCATTAGTTTGTTCTATTGTAACTGCTGATAATGATATTGCTACAGAATTTGTTTTAAATGCAGGATCATTACACGGACGTATTGTAATTTTAGATGCAGAATGTATTAAAGAATCTACAGGTCATGGATCACCACTTCCTTTATTAGTTCATGGTGGACCAGGACGCGCAGGTGGAGGAGAAGAAATGGGAGGAAAACGTGGTGTATTTCATTACATGCAACGTACAGCAATCCAAGGTTCTCCAAATAAATTAACTGCTGTTACACAACAATATCAATACGGTGCAGATTATATTGAAGAAGATAAACATCCTTTCGCAAAACATTTTGAAGAAATTCAAGTAGGAGATACATTAATAACAGCGAAACATACCATTCAACAATCAGATATTAATGCTTTTGCTGCTTTATCTGGTGATAATTTTTATGCACACGTTGACGCAACGTCGCTAGACGGAACAATTTTCGAACGTAATGTTGCTCACGGATATTATTTATTATCTAAAGCTGCAGGATTATTTGTATTAGCGAAAAAAGGACCAGTTTTATTAAACTATGGTTTAGATGAATGTCGTTTCGTTAAGCCAGTTTATCCAGGGTCAACAATCGGAGTTCGTTTTACGTGTAAAGAAAAAATCTCTCAAGAAAAGAAAGACGAAAATGATATTGCAAAAGGAATTGTACGTTGGTTAGTTGATATTTACGACGAAACTGGAGAAACAGTTGGCGTTGCAACAATCTTAACAATGGTTAAAAAATTAAATCAAGATTAATATAATGTTAGAATGTGGTAATTTGTTAATGTGAAGATGATTTTTAAGTTTATTTTAGAATCATTTTTAAATTGAAAAATTACGTGAAATATTTGTCATGCTGAGCTTGTAGAAGCAACTCAAATGATTAATTGTTTTGATTCAAACAATTAAATATATAATGAATAATTTATTAGTTAAATTTGCTCATTACCACATTTAAAAAAATTTCAAATTAAAAATGGAAGCTTACGTAAAATCAGATATACAAAACGGAATTGGTACAATTGAATTTTTTCATCCGCAAAGCAATTCAATGCCAGGTTCTCAATTAAGAAATTTAGCTGTTGAAATCGAAAAATTAGGAAACGATGACGAAGTAAAAGTCATTGTTTTAAAAAGTGCAGGTGACAGAACTTTTTGTGCAGGAGCATCTTTCGACGAATTAATTTCGATTAAAGATCGTGAAACTGGTTTAGAATTTTTCTCTGGATTTGCTCACGTGATTAACGCAATTCGTAAAGTTCCAAAATTTGTTTTAGCTCGTATTCAAGGTAAAGCTGTTGGTGGAGGAGTTGGTATTGCTTCAGCTGCAGATTACACGTTTGCAACAGAGTTTGCTTCGGTTAAACTTTCTGAATTAGCAGTTGGTATAGGACCTTTTGTTGTTGGACCAGCTGTGGAGCGTAAAGTAGGAACTTCTGCTTTTACACAAATGGCGATTAACGCAACCGAATTTCAATCAGCTGAATGGGCAAAAGAAAAAGGATTATACGCTGAAGTTTATGCGAATGCAGTAGAAATGGATGAAGGTATTAATATTTTAGCAAAAAAATTAGCCAATTCAAATCCAGAAGCGATGAAACATTTAAAACGTGTTTCTTGGGAAGGAACTGAAAATTGGGACGAATTATTAATAGAGCGTGCTAAAATTTCAGGAGAATTAGTATTATCTGAGTTTACTATTAATGCGATAAATCAATTTAAAGCAAAATAAAATACAAGTATAGTTTATATAAGAAATCCACTTCATTTTGAAGTGGATTTTATTACATTTTAAAATAGTCAGAATTAAAATGTTTGCTTTTTCTGACATATAAAATGTTTTTTTCAGGTTTGAGAATCATATTGAAACGTTTGATTATATCTCCCCCCATAATATTTTTGTGTTGAATTTTTATGGTACTATCAAAAAATGACATGGGTACATTTTTAAACGTAGATTTTGCAACTTCAAATATTGGAAGCACAGTTTTTTTTGAAAGTATAACATTTCCTGCTGCATCACTCAATTTTGATTCTCCGGTAATTGTGAATTTTTCTAATAATCGATTTTCTTTTGCAAAATCATCCGAAATTATCAACGCTCCAGAAAAACCAGTATGAATCATAAATTCTGTTTCAACCGGATTATTGTCAATAAATGGAAAAGCTTTTATATATAATGTTTGTTCGGAATATCGAGAAGATAATTTAGTATATATTTTAAGTTTTGTAGGTGCTTCATCATAAATATATATTTTGTTATGATCAAAATTGATCTCAAAATACTTGTCTTCGAAGAATTTCAATCCAATTTTTCCATCACTTTCATGTCCAGATTGTTTATCAATAAAAATAGGAATTTGATTAAATTCTTGGCCCCCAATTCTAATCAAATTGTTTTTACTCATTTTCATATCTGAATATCCTGCCCAAGAAGTGACATCATTTATCGTATCAGAAACCACAATAGATTTCATTTTTCTATATGAATCTTCGATAATATTGATGTAATCTGTTCCCGTATGTAGCATAAGTTCTATAGTGTCTTGCTTATTTATGATTACAGGTACAAGAATATTGTTGTATTTGGTTAGACGAAATGGAATTTCTTTTACCAAAGTTTGTCCAAAGTTAGGTATTGTAAAAATAGTAAGTAGAAATGATAAAAGTTTTTTATTCATATAGTTGGATTATTTTGATAAAAGTAAACCAAATTGTAGAAAAGATTAATATACTGATATTAAAAATATTCCTTTTAACTTTGCGGTATGGGAGTAGCTGAATTATTATTAAAACGCAAACAAGAATTAGCTGAAAAGAACAAAACAGAAGGTTTAGCTTTTCGCGAAGAGTACAAATTGAAAGAAGGTGTTACTGAAACCGAAAGTGGATTATTATACGAAGTAATTACATTAGGAGAAGGACTAAAACCAATTATATCAGACACAGTTTTGTGTCACTATCATGGAACAAATATCAATGGAGAAGTTTTTGATAGTTCAGTACAACGTAAGAAACCTGCTGCTTTTCCGTTGGAAAATGTGATCAAAGGCTGGGCTGAAGGTGTACAATTAATGCCAGTTGGAAGTAAATTTAGATTTGTTGTAAAACCAGAAATTGGTTACAAAGACAGAGAAATATCAAAAGAATTAGGACCTTATTCTACCATGATTTTTGAAGTAGAATTAATGGGAATATTATAAAGAATGCTTTATGAAAATATTCAAAAGAATTGGTGTTTATTTTCTATTAAAATATTTTCTGTTTTATTTAATTATATCTATAATTAATCAAAATTATTCTTTTTTTAGAATTGATGAATTAAAAAGTTTTGAAAATGTATTTTTTTACGTTTGGATTTTATTATTTTTTCCAGTTATAAGTTTTTTATTATTTTCAATTCCAATATATTATTCGCTTAAATTGAATTTATTTTATAAATATTTTTTCAATTCAATTTTTCTAATTTTAGAATTTCTTGTATTTATATATTTCACATCACAGAAAATAGAAATGAATACTGATAACATTATTTTTATTTTAATAGGAATAATTACGTTTCCAATTATCTTTTTAAATTTTAAATCAAAAAATATTACTGTAAATAAATAGTCCTCAATTATATAATTAAGGACTATTATTATTTATTCAAAAACTTCGCAGTGAATAATATTATGTGAAGTTCCTACAAATTCAATCAACCAATTTTCTTCAGTTTCTTCAATTTGATAGTTTTCTTTCCAATTTTGGTAATTAAATGAAATCGGAATCGAAACAAATTTACTTTTCGGATGAGAAGCAATTTCTCTCAAATCGTCTTCAATTTTTTGTTCCATTTCAAATAAATCTTTTGGTTTCGATTTATGGAAAATATAATAATCAATCGCGATTAATTCTAATATAATTTTATCGTTAGAAAACGTTTTAGCAAAGTCATAAATCGTCTGAAAAACATCATTCAATGTATGTTTGTGAAATAAATGATGTTGCTCAAAATACTGACCTAATCCCATTAAAAAGTCGAAAATAGAATATTTTTGAGCGATATATTTTAATGCTTCTGGCGTTCTCGGTTTGTTCCAGTAAATTTCTAAAGCATTTTCTAAAGCCGTAATATTTTCTAAATCTTGCTCACTTAAAAAATTACTTTTTATGATTTGATAGGGCGGAAGCGGATCAAATTGGTAACCATAATTCTCATATTTTTGTCGAACTGGCGTACCTTTCAAAAACTTCAAAAATCCTAATTGTAATTCAGGTGGATAAAGTTTGAATGTTTCTTCGAAACTAAATTTCAAATCATCAATATATTCTAAAGGCAAACCAACAATTAAATCTAAATGCATCTCAATTCGATCTTTTAATTGATTGATAACATTGGATGTTTTCTCAAAGTTCTGCTTACGCGAAACTTCTCGGTTACTTTGTTGATTAACAGTTTGAATACCAATTTCGAAACGGAAAAGATTTTTTGGAACTTTTTCGTTGATGAATTTTATGATATCTGGATGAACAATGTCGGCTGTGATCTCAAATTGAAAAACATTTCCTTCACGATAATTATCCAAAATAAATTGAAATAATTCGATCGTAAAATCACGTTTTATATTAAATGTTCTGTCCAAAAATTTAATCGTTTTTCCATGTTTCATCAAATACAACAAATTCTCTTTGATAGTTTCCATTGGCAAATAACGCATTTTATTGTCTAAACTAGCTAAACAAAACTCGCATTTATATGGACATCCACGAGAAGTTTCGATGTAACAAACCTTCTTTTCCAAATCCGCAGGATTATCGTATTGATAAGGATTTCGACCTTCTAATCGATTAATATCAAATTGAATATTTTGTGCATTGAAAATAACTTCGCTTTCTTTTTTATAAACTAAATTTGGTACGTTTTCTATTGTTGGATAATTAGAAACAAATTCTTCGAAAGGTATTTCTCCTTCACCTACAATAATATAATCGATATAATCATTTGCAATTACATCATCATATTCGTAGCTCACTTCTGGTCCGCCCAATAAAATTTTAGTTTCAGGTGAAACTTGCTTGATACGTTTACAAACCTCTAGTGTTTGCGTTATATTCCAAATGTAACAACTAAAACAAACAACATCATATTTTGCGCATTTTTCTGCAACATCATCAAAGTCAGATTTAATCGTAAATTCTTTCCAATAAATATTTCCATGATGATGGTTCAAATCGTAAAGAATACGAATCGCTAAATTGAGATGAATGTATTTTGCGTTTAAAGTCGTTAATAAAATTGATGGTTGCATAATTCAAAAAATTAAGGTACAAAAATAGACAATTATTGATGTATAGAGGAATTAAAAACCAATTGCTGTACCACCCAATGAAACACTTGTCTTGTTATATTTAGAAGGTGTTTTTTTCTTCTTCACTTTAATAGAAAATATAACTGGCTTTAATGGTAATTCGTTCTGAGTTTCAACTTCGCTTATTTTCATTACTTTATTCAATCCTTTTGTAATTTCTCCAAAAACTGTAAAATCATGATCTAAACGAGGTTGACCACCATTTTTAAGATATTCAGCGCGTTGCTCTTCAGTGTATTTAATACCTTTTTTAATTTCTAAATCATCCAATTCCTTTACTGTAATTTTCTTTCCAACCACAAAATAAATCTGATTATAGTAGGAAGCTTTTTCTTTATTTCCGTCTCTACCAGCACCTAATGCACCCATTTTATGAAAAGCCTTAGGATTAAATTCTGGAGCTAAACGAATTGGCTTTTGCTCTGGATGCTCAGCTTCTCTTGCTAAAATAGTGTCGTCTAATTCACCACCTTGAATTACAAAATCTTTTACAACTCGGTTAAATTGAGCTTTTGTGTAGGTTCCTTTATTTATTTCACTTAAAATCAAATCTCTATGTTTTGGAGTGAAATCGTATAGCATCACATCAAATTTTCCGTAATTCGTTTTGAATTTTAAGGTATACGTTTGTGCAGAAACAAAACTCGAAATTGATAATCCAATTCCGAGTGCAATATTTTTTAATTGTATATGATTCATTGTAATTAATTCTTGATCTAAAGATAAGTAGAAATTAAGAAATTGAAACGCTTTTAGCCTAAATTCATAATCATTAATAAACTACCAACACCAATTATTACCCATAGTATTACCGCCATTAATAGTGGTTTATAACCTATATTCTTCATCATTTTGAATGATAAACTTGTACCAATTAAGAATAATGTTAACGTTAATGCAGCTTTAGATAAAGCAATAATAAAAGGACTAAATTGGTGTACAAAAGGAACATATGTATTAACGCAAATTGCAATTAAAAATAATCCTATAAACCACGGAATATTTATTTTAGAGGTAGTATTTTTAAAGAATAATAGTGTTAAAAATGATAATGGAATTATCCAAAGTGCGCGTGCTAATTTTACTGTTGTAGCGACTTGTAATGCTTCCTCTCCATATTTGCTTGCTGCTCCAACGACAGAGCTTGTGTCGTGAATGGCGATTGCGCACCATAAACCGAATTCGTGTTGTGATAAATTGAATAAATGGCCAAGTGGAGGAAAAATTAATAATGCAACAGAATTTAAAGTGAAAACAACTGCTAATGCTACGGAAATTTGATTAGGTTTTGCTTTGGTAATCGGTGCTATTGCAGCAATTGCACTTCCACCACAAATAGCTGTTCCAGCAGAAATTAAGTAACCTGTAGCTTTTTCAATTTTAAAAAGTTTGGTAAATAAGAATCCCAAAACCATCAATGTTGAAATACTAATAACTGTGAAAATAATTCCTTCTTTTCCGGCTTTTATAGCTGCAAAGATATTCATTCCAAAACCAAGACCTACAACAGCAACTTTCAATAAATTACTTGAAACTTTTCGAGATTGAATTTCGTAGGGATTTCCAAAAATTTGAGCAACAATAAATCCTAAAACCAATGCAATAGGAGAACTTATAAAAGGCATTAAACATAGAAAAGCACAAAGTAAAAATATACTTTTTTGTATGGTAAACTGTTGGAATAAGCCTTTTTCAGAATTTATAATTTTCATGATTTGAATAATTTTATGGTACAAATTTCTGGTACTTATTATTCAAAAAGAAATGATAAAAAGTAATCTATTATTACTTTAAGTTATAACGTTTGCAAAATTCAATAAATAAATTAACCAATTTCGATTGTTCTCCTTCTGGAATGATAAAGTTGAAATCTCTTTCTATATCTAGGTTTCTTATATCTATAACAGTTAACGTATTGTTTTTTAGATCTTGTAGAATTGATTGAATTGATAAAAAAGCTAAAGCATCAGAATGCAGCAAATAAGATTTAATACTTTCTGTGCTTCCCAATTGTATTTCTATATTTAACTCGTTTAATTTGATATTCTTCGCCTTCAAAGCTAAATCTATCGTTTCTAAAGTTCCAGAACCAGGTTCGCGTAAAACAAATGATAAATCCTTTAAATCATCCATTTTTATACTATTTTTTGATGAAATAGGATGATTTTGACGCGAAACTAATACAATTTCATCTTTGATAAATGGAAAGTAATGAAATGTTCGATTTTTAATTTGTGCTTCAATTAAACCAACATCAATTTTATTATTTGATAATAATTCTTCAATTTTTTCAGAATTTTGAATCACTAAACTTAGCTGAATTTCAGGAAATCTTTTGCGAAATTCAGCTAAAATAGGAGGTAAAACGTATTGTGCAATTGTTGTACTCGCGCCCAAACGTAATGTACCTTTTTGTTTCTCTTGTAATTGACCAATTTCAAATTCCATTTTTTGATAAACTGAGAAAATTTCCTCTGTATATTTTAATAGAATTTCACCAGCTTTGGTCAATTTTATTTTTGTTCCATTTCGTTCAAATAACTTAATGTTTAAATTTAATTCGATTTCTTTAATATGTTTTGTAACAGCTGGTTGCGTTATATTTAATTCGTTTGCTGCTTTCGTGAAATTCAATCGTTTAGCAACTGTATCAAAAACTTTTAATCTAAAATCGAACATAAGAAATTATTGAAATAAACTTAAATTATATTGCTTCACTAAATCTAAAATCATATGATAACCAGCAGAAGAATTTCCGTGTTCATCTAATGCAGGACTAAAAACGCCAATTCCAATTTTGTTTGGAACAGAAACTGTAATTCCTCCACCAACACCAGATTTACTTGGTAAACCAACAGTTCTTGAATATTGACCACTAAACTCGTACATACCAGCGGTTAACATTTGTGATTGAATTAATTGTGAAATTTCAGCGTTTTTGTAAGTAGTATCACCATCAAAACGTGTACATTGATGTGCAAAGAAATAACCAATTTTCGCTAAATCTTCTGCTGTTATTTCGATGGAGCATTGTTTGAAATAATTGTTCAATTTCTCTTCATCACCTTCAATCAATCCGTTGTTTTTCATCAAATAAAACATTCCACGGTTTCGATGTCCTGTTTCTTTTTCAGAATTGTAAACAGATTCACTGTAATCAATCGAATTATTTTTGGTGATATAACGAACCATTTTAAGAATCTTTTGAAAAGGAATTTCTCCTTCACCGTCAATCATAGAAGTGGTTAAAATCGCACCTGCATTCATCATTGGGTTTAATGGTTTTCCAGTTGTTTCGAGATTCGCAAAATGATTAAAAGGCTTATCTGTTCCGAAGTAACCCATTTTAGAGAATACATTTTCTTCACTTTTTTCAGAAACTGCAATCATCAAAGCGATTATTTTAGAAATACTTTGAATCGTAAATTTTTGATTTACATCGCCAACATTAATCACTTTTCCATTTTCATCAACCACAGAAAAGGCAATTTTGTCAGCTTGCATTTTTCCAAGTTCAGGAATATAGTCGGCTACCTTTCCTTGTTTGTAATACATTTTATTTTTTTCGAGAATAGCTGTTAAAGTCTTTTCATTAATTTGTAAACTTTTTGAACTATTTATAGCTGTTTTTTGTCCATAAGCTTGATGATTGATCGGATTAAAACACGTTAAGGTAAGGCTTAAAAGTAATGTTGAAAATGTATATCGTTTCATTTATATTTTGCTAAAACACAAACTTAAAAAATATTTGGTTGATTCGTTTAGATAAAATAGTTTTATATAAAATCTTTAATCAAAAAATTATAATACATGAAATATATTCTCTTGTTACTTTCAAGCTTCTCAATTGCACAAACGTATCAAATCATTAATGAAGAAAAATCAGATGTTAGTTACAGAGGTTTAGCTTTTCAGGATGCAAAAACTTTTGTTGTTTCGGGTTCTAAAAATACAATTGGGAAAACAATTGACGGAGGAAAAACGTTTAGTTGGATTAATCCAAAAGTAGTTGAAAATAGAGATTTTAGAGATGTAGAAGTTTTAAGTAATGATAATTATTTGGCTTTGGGAATAGACACACCTGCTTATATTTTACAAACGAAAGATGGAGGAAAATCGTGGAATAAAGTATATGAAAACAATGAAAAAGGAATCTTTTTAGATGCAATTTATGTGGATAAAACTTCTAAAAAAATTACTGTTTTAGGCGATCCTATGTCTCCAGATAAACCTTTTGTATTAACCTCTACAATTACAGATCCAACAAAATGGGAAGTTGCAAAATCATTTCATGGTCAACCTTTACGATTAAAAAATCCGAAAGAAGCTTTTTTTGCATCAAGTGGAAGTAATTTATATGTAGATGCAAAGCAAACAATGATTGTAACTGGAGGAGAATTATCGAATTTATATTATTATACACCAAAAGGTGGACAAATGTATGCTTTAGATAAAACAAAAAGTACGACTTCAGGAATAAATGGAATGGCGTATGATGCAGTTAATAATGTCGGTTATTTAGTTGGAGGAGATTTTACAAAACACGAAGATTCAAGTTATAATTTCTATAAATTTAAAATAATAAATGGAAAAATTACATTTCAAGATTCTTGGAAATATCCGACTGGTTACAAATCTGGTGTAACAATTATTTCAAAAGATAAAGTCTTAGTTTGTGGTTATTCTGGTGTTGATTATTCAACAGATGGAGGACATAATTGGACGAATTTAACAAAAGATAGTTACAATGCTTGTTCTGTTTCTCCAGATAAAAAACATGTTATTTTGGTTGGAAATAAAGGTAAAATTGGGAAAATTACGTTGTAAGTAATTTTTAAAATTAAAATTAGATTAGAAATTGATTTTCAGTTGTATCAATATTAATTTAATATATAAATTTGAATAACCTAATACATTTCATAGTAAAGGTTGGTTAGTAGTTTTTTTTAAGTAAATGTTCAGATAATTTTTATCTGAACATTTTTTGTTTGATTTTGTAGTACATATTACGTTAAAATTATTCTTAAAATGGTAGCAATATTCGTTTAATGAATTGATATCATGTAACTTTAAGTCAATCTAAAAAAAATATTAAAATGAAAAGAGGTGCAAAAGCAGTTTGGAATGGTTCTGTAATGGAAGGATCAGGTACATTAACCACACAAAGTACAGTATTAGATAAGACACAATATTCTTTCAAAAGTCGTTTTGAAGAAGGTGTAGGGACAAATCCAGAAGAACTCTTGGCAGCAGCACATGCAGGTTGTTTTACGATGAATACTTCTGCTCTTCTTGGGAAAGCTGGTTATACAGCAGATAAATTAGAAACAGATTGTAAAATTGTTTTCGAAAATGGAAAAATTGTACGATCAGAATTAAGTTTAACAGCAAAAATTCCTTCAATTACAAATGAAGAGTTTCAGAAAATAGTAAAAGAAGCAGAAGCAACTTGTCCTGTTAGTATTTCGTTTAGTTTTGATATCGAACTTGTTTCTGTTGTTTTAGAGTAATATATTTTCAATACAATAAAAAAATCCAACAACTATTTGTTGGATTTTTTTGTTATTTCAAAACAGGAATTTCGATATAAGAATCGTGATAAATTCGTTGTGTTTGTTTCAAGAAATCTTTTGCAGTAGCTTCATAAACATTCATAAATTGTTGCGGATTACGATCGGCTAAAGGAAACCAAGTATTTTGAACTTGAATCATAATTCGATGTCCTTTCTTGAATGTATGTCCAATATCAGGCATCGAATACGTTACATTTGTTTTCTGATTTGGAACCATAGCTTCCGGTTTTTCGAAACTATTGCGGTATTTTCCTCGCATTATTTCGGCACGAATCAAATTCTGATAACCAGCCATCAATTTTCCGTTATATTTTGGTGTATCTTCAGGAAATACATCAATTAATTTTACAACATAATCAGCATCTGTTCCCGTTGAAGAAACAAATAAATGATTGATAATTGGACCTGTAATCGTCATGTCTTCTGTTAAAATATCTGTTTGATAAACCATTACGTCTGGACGTGTAGAAGCAAATCGTTGATCATCTACCATATATTCTCGTGGACGAGTTTCTAAAACTCCACCTTGATAAGGAACAGGATGATTAGGATCTGCAACATATTCATCAAAAGAAGTACTATTTGGTTGCTGAAAGGATATTTTTCCGTTGGCTTGCAAATACATTTTCTGAGTTGTCACATTCTTTGGTGGCCAAGTATCAAATTGTTTCCACTGGTTAGAACCTGTTATAAAAATCTGAGCTTCTCTTGGTTTGAAATTTCCTTTATCTTTTAGATAATAATTAAAGAATGGTAATTCTATATTTTGTTGATAATATTCTCCTGTAGGTGAATCAAATTGCATATCTCCAAAAGTATCTGCTTTAGAGCGAACCCAACCACCATGAAACCAAGGTCCCGCAACTAAAATATTTGTAGCATTAGGATTTTGTTTTTCAATTGCTTTGTAGGTTTCAAAAGCACCATATACATCTTCTGCATCAAAGAAACCACCAACGGTCATAACAGCTGGTTTTACATTGGTAAGATGTGGTAAAGGATTTCTATCTTGCCAAAATTGATCATAATCTGGATGAGCAAACAAATCATTATAAAACTTAATATTATCTTGGAAATATTTATCTTTTAATTCCTTTACAGAACCACCTTCTAAGTAAAAACGATAATTATCTTTGATGGGATATTCAAACGATTTTGGACCTTTATCTGGCGTAATTGGTTGCGGACGTTTTACCCCAAAAGATGACATAAACTTGAACGAATCATTTAAAAATAATACGCCATTGTGATGAAAATCGTCGCCTAAATACCAATTCGTAACCGGAGCTTGTGGCGAAATGGCTTTTAGTGTTGGATGAGAATTAACCAAACTCATTGTAGAATAAAAACCCGGATAAGAAATCCCATACATTCCCGCTTTTTGATTGTAATTTTTCATGTTTTTAGACAACCATTCTAACGTATCAAAAGTATCTGTACTTTCGTCAATTGCTTTTTTATTTTTGGATGTATTAATTGGTCGTACATCTTCAAACTCACCTTCGCTCATCCATTTTCCTCGTACATCTTGGTAGACAAAAATGAAACCTTCGCGCATTTCTGCAGGAAAATTTCCAAGCGTTTTTTTATACTCTGCACCATAAGGAGCCACTGTATATGGTGTACGATTAAGTAATACAGGGTATTTTTTCGATTGATCTTTTGGTGTGTAAATAGCAGTAAATAATTTTGTTCCATCTCGCATCGGAATCATTTGTTCTGTTTTAATGTAATGTTCTCTTACATAAATAGAATCAGCTTTTGCATCTTGTGCATAGCTAAAACCACTCATTAAAATAAGTGTAAGAACTATTGCTTTTTGAGTAAATTTTTTCACGTGTTTTATCAATTTTACAATACTATAAAAGTAAAGAACTTTAGATTTTTTTTGACATAAAATGAAATTTTTTCTATAAATGATTTTATAATCAATAAAGTTTCGATTATTTTTTATGAAAGAGGAAATTTGAACGTTTTTTTTGATTAAATTAGTTAACCTAAATCAAAACTACATGAAATTAACTGCTAAAGCTTCAATTCAAATTCAAAAACCTCATCACGAAGTTTACGACGCGATTGTTAATCCAAATAAAATGAATCAATATTTCATTGCTTCTTCAACTGGAGCTATCGAAACGGGTAAAATTGTGGAATGGAAATTTCCTGAATTTGATGATATTTTTCCTGTAATGGGAGGTGATTTGAAGTTAGACGAATATATATCTTTCGATTGGAGTGGTGGTGTAGATGACATGTTAGTCGAAATTTTTATTGAAAAAAGTGAAAATGATTCAACAATTGTTAAAGTAATCGAACATGAAATGAATGATGATGAAGCTGGTATTAAGCAATTGATGGGACAAACAGAAGGTTGGGCAAATTTTTTAGCTTGTTTAAAAGCGTATCTTGAATACGGAATCAATTTGCGCAAAGGCGCTTTTGATTTTATGAAACTATAAATATTATCAACATAAAAACTATACGAATGATTATAATTGAGGCTATTATAAATGCACCTATAGATAAAGTTTGGCAAGCTTTTAATTCGCCTGAAGATATTGTAAAATGGAATCAAGCTTCTGATGATTGGCATTGTCCGAAAGCAGAAAATGATTTGCAAGTTGGTGGCAAATTAAAAAGTACAATGGCTGCTAAAGATGGGAGTTTTCAGTTTGAATTTGAAGCAAAATATGATGAAATCATCCCAAATAAATTCATTCGCTATTACATTGCTGATGGACGAAAAGTAGAAATTAACTTTCATGAAGAGAATAATTTAACTAAAATTATTGAGAAATTCGACCCAGAAAGTCAAAATCCTTTAGATATGCAACAAAAGGGTTGGCAAGCAATTTTGAATAATTTCAAACATTATGTAGAATCGAAGTAATTTATAGAAATGGAAGATAATCAATCAAAACTTGGTCAGATCGTTTGGGCTGATTTAACAGTAGAAAATTCAACTGATTTAAAAGACTTTTACAAAGAAGTAATCGGTTGGGAAGTGCACAATTTAGAGATGAAAGATGGAGAAGAAAATTACCATGATTATGCGATGATGTCTTCGCCCGAAAATGCTACAGGAGGCGTTTGTACAAAACGTGGTGTGAACAAAGGAATACCTTCACAATGGATAATGTATATAAGTGTAGAAAATGTTGCTGAAAGCTTAACAAAAGCTTTAGAAATGGGAGGCAAATCTATTCATGAAATAAAAAATAAGGAAGGTAATTTACAATTTGCAATTGTAGAAGATCCATCCGGAGCAGTTTTTGGATTAGCAAATACCTAAATATTTATGAAAAAAGTATCATTTACAGAAATTATTTATGCACAGCCAAAACATGTGCACAAAGTAATGTTAGCACCAGATTCGTATAAAATTTGGACAAAACCTTTCAGCGAAGATTCAGATTATAAAGGAGATTGGTCCGAAGGTTCAAATGTTTATTTTACCTATAAAACAGAGGAAGGAACAGCAGGAATGATTGCTAAGATAGAAGAGAATAAATTGGGTGAATCTATCAAAATGCGACACATTGGAATGTTAAAAGAAAATGGACAGGAAATTTTTGAAGGTCCAGAAATTGACTCTTGGAAAAATAATGAAGAATCTTATAAGTTTGAGAATGTAGAAGGTCATACAAGACTAATTTGCTCTGTAGATGTTGACGAAAATATCTATTCTGAAACGCAAATGAGACAAATGTGGTTGAATGCTTTACGAAACTTGAAAGAGATTTGTGAGCATTAATGAACAAAATAATTTATGACGAATAATTATACGACAATTGACGAATATATCGCTCAATTTGAAAAAGATAAACAAGTCATTTTAGAGAATGTAAGAGAAATTATTCATCAAACAGTGCCTCAAGCAAAAGAAACGATAAATTATAAAATGCCTACATTTCGATTGAATGGTAATTTGATTCATTTCGCGATGTATAAAAATCATTTGGGATTATATCCAGGAGCTGAAGCCATTGTACATTTTAAAAAGGATTTGGTTGAATATAAAACATCAAAAGGAGCTATACAAATTCCTTTAGATAAGTTTTTACCAAAGAAATTAATTCAAGAAATTGTATTGTATAAAGTTGATTTAATGAAAGATCAAAAGTCTGGTGAATGGACAAAATACAACGGAAATTGGGCAGAGGCAAATGAACGAATTCAACAAGTTGTCAATGAAACAGAACTGGTAAAAGAATTTAAATGGGGAGGAGATATTTATACATATAATAAGAAAAATGTTTTGGCTTTTAGTGGTTTCAAAAATCACTTTGCGCTATGGTTTCATAATGGCGTTTTCTTGAAAGATAAGTATCAAGTTTTAGTCAATGCAAATGAAGAAAAAACGAAAGCTTTGCGACAATGGCGATTTAATTCAGCAGAAGAAATTGACGTTACAAAAGTAAGAGAATATGTTTTAGAAGCAATTCAATTGGTGAAAGATGGGAAAGAATTAAAGCCACAAAAAACAGAGCCTAAAGAGGTAGATGGATTATTGAAAGATGTTTTAAATCAGGATGATGAACTATTTACTTCATTTAAAACTTTAACTCCTGGTAAACAAAAAGAATACATCGAATACATTGAAGAAGCAAAACAAGAAAAAACAAAATTATCTCGAATAGAAAAAATAAAACCATTGATTTTAGAAGGAAAAGGATTAAACGATAAATACCGAAAATAATGCAATACGAAGTCTCAACGATAGATGAATATTTTGAAAGTATTCCTTCTGAAAGAAAAGAAACAGTTAAGAATATATACAAAACTTTAACATCTAATTTACCTAAAGGTTTTGAAGAACAAATCAGTTATGGACACATAGGGTTTGTTGTACCACATTCTATGTATCCAAATGGCTATCATTGTGATCCTAGAACACCTTTGCCTTTTATCAATTTAGCTTCTCAAAAGAATTTTATTGCATTATATCACATGGGAATTTATTCCGACGATAATTTATTGAATTGGTTTGTAGAAGAATATCCAAAACATGCAAAAACAAAATTAGATATGGGAAAAAGTTGTATTCGATTCAAAAAAATAGAAGATATTCCTTATGATTTAATCGGTGAATTAGCAACAAAAATTACTCCACAACAATGGATAGAAACTTATGAAAAAATTCTACATACTCGAAAAAAATAATAGATGTCACAAATCAATAAATTTCTAAATAAATTAGAAAAAAATAATAATCGCGAATGGTTTACAGAACACAAAGTGGAGTTTGAGACAGCGAAAGCTGAAGCAGATTTAATTTTCAATGCGATTTACCAAGAATTAAGTAAAAAAGAAGAATTAGAACCGCTTAAAATTTTTAGAATTTATAGAGATGTTCGTTTTTCTAATGATAAAACACCTTATAAAACTCATTTTTCTGCTCAAACAGGACGTAAAAAGCCATATAATAGAGGAGGATATTATTTTCATATTCAACCTAATCACAATTTTATTGGAGTTGGATTTTGGGGACCTGAACGAGATGATTTGCTTCGAATCAGAAAAGACATTGAAGTTTCAGATGAGTTAGAAAAGATTCTTCAATCTAAAACAATTATGAAAGAGTTTGGAGAAATGCAAGGAGAAGAAGTGAAATCTGCACCAAAAGGTTTTTCGAAAGATCATGAGCGCATTGCTCTACTTCGTAAAAAGCAGTATCTATTCATTAAAAAATTTACAGATGAAGATGTTTTAGCAAATGATTTTCCTGAAAAAGTAGCAAAATCGATACTGATATTACGACCATTTCTTAATTATATGACCGAAGTTCTAACAACTGATGAAAATGGTCAACCCTTAGTTTAAAATCACAATCACAAAAAAATAAATTATGGCTAAAGTACACGCTTATTTAAATTTTAATGGAAACTGCGAGGAAGCTTTTAAATTCTACGAAACAGTTTTTGAAACACAAAATATAGGAATGCATAAAATGGGTGATATGCCTCCAAGTCCTGATTTTCAAATTCCAGAAAGTGCTAAGGATAGAGTAATGCACACAGCATTGTTTATTAATGAATCAACTATGCTTATGGGTTCTGATATTGTAGAAGAATTCGGACAAAAATATGTGCAAGGAAATAATTCTTATGTTATGTTGGATACTGATAATGCAGAAGAAGCAAGAACATTGTATAATCGATTGTCTGTAAACGCAAAAATTATGGAAATGCCACTAGCAGAACAGTTTTTTGCTGAATTATTTGCTTCTTTCATCGATCAATTTGGAACACCTTGGATGATTCATTTTGAAGGAAATAAAGCTCATTCAATGTAATAAAATCTTAAAAAATAACTCTCCAAAAAGGAGAGTTATTAGTTTAATGATATAATCTAAATCCTAATTTCATGGCTAAAGTAGAATGTTTATCAAACAAAGCATGAACAAGTTCTTCTTCGTCATCAATTTCTTTTGCCAAACAAAAATAATATTGATCTAAAATTGTACTCAAAATTGGTGATGGATTTACATAACCCGATAAAGCTTTTGCGCCCGTTACGTCGATAAAATACTGAAAACTTTCGTCTTCTAAATCCAAATTCATTGTGTTCGCAAAATGAACAATTTTATCAGTTAGTTTTCCTTGAAAAATCTCAGCTACTTCTTCTAAACTATAATAATAATCATCAATTTGAATTTGATTTCCTTGTCCTTCAAATACTAAATAAATTATTTTATAATCTCTAAAGTATTTATCATGATAGAGTAAATTCATCAAGCTTTCTTCGAAACCTTCAAAACTATCGGTGGTTTTATAAACATTTGTAATTTGAAATTCTCGCGCTATATGTTCTAAAAAATCTAATAATTGTGAATCCTTTTGCTCCTCAATATCTTCCACACATTCCAAACAAAATAGTTTGAAATCATCTTCATCTCTATAATGATCAAGTTCCATTTGAGTTTAATTTTTGTCTAATTTACAACGCATTCTATTATTTTCATTCACTATAAATTCTAAATTTTTATTAAAGAAAGACGTTTTTCTTTTCTGAAACCGAGAAATAGTCGAAATTTGTACTCTTATTTCAAGAAAATGAAACAACCACAAAGAGTATTCGATTTACCTCGATTTCAAGAAAAAAATACACCTAATATTTCGATTTTTAATTACAAAGAAAATGATGAATGGAAGGGAATTTCAACAAAAGATTTTATCAATCGAGTAAATAATATTTCAAAAGGTCTTATTGCAAATGGTGTTCAGCCAAATGATAAAGTTGCTTTGATAAGTGAAAATCGGTTGGAATGGAATTTAGTAGATTTTGCAATTCAACAAATTGGCGCAGTAGTTGTAGCAATTTATCCAAATATTTCAGACAACGATTACGAATTTATTTTGAATGATGCTGAAATCAAACTGTGTTTTGTAAGCAATGATTTCTTGTACCAACGTTTGTTAGGAATAAAAGATCGTATTCCAAATCTTGAACAAGTTTATACATTTAATACTTATCCGCATACACCAAATTGGATTGAGCTAGTTTCGAAGGGAATTTCTATTTCTCATGATGTTTTACAAACAAAAATGGACAACGTAAAATCGTCAGATCTAGCCACCTTAATTTACACTTCTGGAACAACAGGAAATCCGAAAGGTGTAATGCTTTCACATGATAATTTATTGGCAGATGTAAATAGCTCTGAATATTCATTTCCTGTTGAAGCCTATGAGAAATCATTATCTTTTTTACCAGCGTGTCATGCATATGAGCGTGTATTTCAGTATGTATATATAAAAATGGGGTTATCTATTTATTATGCGCAATCAATGGATACAATAGGACAGGACATGAAAGAAGTTCAACCTCATATTTTTTCTGCTGTTCCTCGTGTATTAGAAAAAGTGTATGATAGAATTATGTCAAAAGGAGAAGAATTAAGCGGTATTAGTCGTAAACTTTTCTTTTGGGCAATTTCATTAGGAGAAAAATATGATTTAGATGAATCTAGACTTTCTACATGGTATAAATTTCAATTAATAATTGCTCGAAAAATAATCTTTTCTAAATGGAAAGCAGCGCTTGGAGGTAATGTAAAAGGAATCGCATCTGGAAGTGCAACATTACAAACAAGATTATTAAAATTATATTTAGCTGCTGGAATTCCAATTTACGAAGGTTATGGCTTAACAGAAGCTGGACCTTGTTTATCAGTAAACTGTATTAAACGTGGAATGAAGATTGGTACAGTTGGTTTACCTTTGATTGACATTGAAATTAAATTAGCCGAAGATGGAGAAATTCTTGCAAAAGGAAAAAATATCATGCAAGGATATTATAAAAACCCAGAAGCAACTGCAGAAGTTTTAAAAGATGGTTGGTTGTATACAGGTGATATTGGAGAATGGGTTGATCATAAATTCTTAAAAATTATTGATCGTAAAAAAGAAATGTTCAAGACATCTGGAGGAAAATATGTTGTCCCACAACAAATTGAAAAAATATTATCAGAATCTAATTATATAGAACAATTAATGGTTGTTGGAGAAGGACGTAAATTTCCTTCAGCATTGGTTATTCCTTCGTATGAAAAATGCTTAGAATGGGCAAAATTAAATGAGATTTCTTTAATAAATCTGCCTCGACAAGAATTTTTAACTCATCCAAAAATATATGAATTAATTGGAAATGAAGTCAATAAATTAAACGTTAATTTTGGAAATTGGGAAAAGATCAAAAAGTTTCATTTATTACCTTATGAATTCACAATAGAAGCTGGAGAATTAACACCAACGCTTAAAATGAAACGAAAAGTAATTTCAGAAAAATATAAAAAAGAAATTGATAATATTTATCTTTAAATCAATCAATTTTTTAGAAGATAATCAAGCAAGATTTTTAATTGAATCTTGCTTTTTTGTTTAAATAAATCTGATTTTAGAAAATTTTGCACCAAATTTGCACTCTTTTTTACAAAGTTTGATAACGATGAATAATCCTACAAGAATTTTTGACTTAGCCTATCGTCAACAAGAACTATATCCAGATCATAATATGTTCTCAACAAAAGTTGATGGTGAATGGCAATTTACTAAACCAGCCGAATTTATAGCTCAAACGAGAGAAATTTCGAAAGGTTTGTTGGCTCTCGGAGTAAAACCAGGAGATCGAGTAGGACTTGTATGTGAAAGTCGTTATGAATGGCATATGATTGACTTTGCTATTCAGCAAATTGGTGCGGTTGTAGTTGCTATTTATCCAAATATTACAGATTTTGAATATCAATTTATCTTTAATGATGCAGAAATACGATTATGCATAGTAAGTACTAAAAATTTGTACGATCGTATAAACAAAATGTTTGGAACGATTTATAGTTTGGAATATGTTTTTGCGATTAATGAATTTCCAGATTCAAGAAATTGGGCAGAATTAAAAGAGATCGGTAAAAATATTACAGACGAATATGTCAATAATCTTAGTTCTACAGTTCGTAGTACCGATTTAGCCACGTTAATTTATACATCAGGAACAACAGGAAAACCTAAAGGAGTGATGTTGTCTCATAGTAATTTAGTTTCCAATTTTATTGCAGCAAAAGAAATTGTAGATTTAGAACAAGGTGCTCGAGGTTTAACTTTTTTGCCTCCGTGTCATACGTACGAAAGAACTGTAATTTATACGTATTTATACATTGGAGTTACGGTTTATTTTGCGGAAGGATTTGAAAAAATAGGTGATAATATAAACGAGGTTAAGCCAGATATTATGACAGCCGTTCCTCGTATTATGGAAAAAGTTTACGAAAAAATTCTAAAAACAGGTAGTTCGTTAACAGGTAAAAAACGTAAAGTTTTTTATTGGGCGATAGAGATTGCATCAGAATATGAACCTGATTCAAATAAACGAACATTGTTTTATAACGTAAAACTTGCTTTAGCACGTAAGTTGGTTTTAAATAAATTTTACGAAGCTTTAGGAGGTAATTTTAAATATATAATTTCAGGTAGCGCTTCGTTGCAAGGAAAAATTGCACGTATTTTTATGGCTGCTGGATTACCTTTTTTCGAAGGTTACGGAATGACAGAAACATCACCATTGATCACAGTTAATAATCCGCACAAATTAGGAGTTCGAATCGGAACAGTAGGTTCTCCTATAAAAGATGTAAAGGTTAAACTAGCAGAAGACGGAGAAATATTGGTTCAAGGTCCAAATGTAATGATGGGCTATTATAAAAATCAAAAAGCGACAGATGAAGTAATTATAGATGGTTGGATGCATACAGGTGATATTGGAGTTTGGGAAGAGGGAGAAGGACACTTTCTTAAAATTATTGACCGCAAAAAAGAAATGTTTAAAGTTTCTGGTGGTAAATACGTTGTTCCTCAACCTATCGAAACAAAACTTGTAGAGTCTAATTTTATAGAACAGGCAATGGTTATTGGTGATGGACAAAAGTTTGCTTCAGCGTTTATAGTACCTAATTATGTCAACCTAAAAGAGTGGGCAAAAGAAAACGCACCAGAAATAGTAAACCTTTCTCGAGAAGAATTTATTGCATCTCAAGAAGTTCATAAATTAATTAACCAAGAAGTTAGAAAAGCTAATCAGTTTTTTGGAAATTGGGAGCAAATTAAAAAACCTGCTATTTTAGCACATGAATTTACAATAGAAGGAGGAGAATTAACGCCAACTTTAAAGTTAAAACGAAAAATGATTCTTAATAAATATCAGAAAGAATTTCAAGAAATTTTTAATTAATTCTATAGAAAAGAGCTTTTATTCCGAAAGCTCTTTTTTAATTCTATATTTTTGTAAAAACAAAATCAGTTGAATTCAGTTAAAGTTTACACAAAACAAACAAGTAATTGGGGATTATTATTCGGTAGTCTTTTATTTTTTGCTTGTTCAATTTATTTATTTCTAAATGCCAATCAAGTTAATTCTCCACAAACTGCAAAAATTATAAGTGGAATTTTATTTGTTCCAAGTCTACTATTAATCATAATTTCGATCAAGAAGTTGATGAAAAAACAATTGGTTTTACTAATTGATAAAAAAGGAATCGTTTACAAACCTTCAAATCATTTAAACTATATTGAATGGAGAAAAATTTTAGAAATTGAAGAATTGAAATTACCTCGACAACGCATGATAAATATAAAAGTAATTGATGCTGACATCTTTATCAAAAACGAAACTCAAAAATTTCTACAAACACGAATGATGTTTTGGCACAAAATGTATGGAGCTGTGGTTTCATTTGATGCAAATACGTTAGATAAAAATCATTTCGAAATTATGAATCTTTTCGATGAATTTATGGAAGATTATAAGATTTCTACAACTTCAAAAAATGATTAATTCGAAAGAATACGTTAATTTTGCAAAATGCAAATCGATTTACTTTATAAAAATTTAGGCATTAAAGATATGAATGCGATGCAACGCTCAGCATTCAAAATGTCCGAAAATCAACGAGATTTAATTCTATTATCACCAACAGGTTCTGGAAAAACATTGGCTTTTTTATTTCCAGTTTTAAGAGATTTAAAGCCTGAAGCAAAAGGTGTACAAACCTTAATTTTAGTTCCTGCGCGTGAGTTAGCTTTACAAATCGAAACAGTTTTCAAATCAATGAAATCTGATTATAAAGTAACATGCTGTTATGGTGGACACAATACAAAAATTGAGCAAAATACATTACTTGAAGCTCCAGCAGTTTTAATTGGTACTCCGGGAAGAATTGCATATCATTTACGTAACGAAAATTTTGATCCGTCAACTGTTCAAACTTTAGTTTTAGATGAGTTTGATAAAGCTTTAGAACTAGGTTTTCAGGAAGATATGAGTTTTATTGTTGAACAACTTTCAGGTTTACAACAACGCATATTAACTTCTGCAACAGAAATGGAAAACATTCCAGAATTTGTTGGTTTGAATGATGAAAAAATCGTAAGTTATTTAAAACAAATCGAAGTAAAACCAGATTTACATATGAAATTGGTGAATACAATTTCAGAAGAAAAATTGGATACCTTATTTAATTTGATTTGTAAAATTGGTAATAAAAGAATGTTAATTTTCTGTAATCACCGCGATGCCGTAGATAGAATTAGCAATTTATTGCATGAAAAAGGAATTGCACGCGAAAGTTTTCATGGAGGAATGGAACAAGACGAGCGCGAGCGAGCTTTACTAAAATTCCGTAATGATTCTGTTCGTGTATTAATTACGACAGATTTAGCTGCACGTGGTTTAGATATTCCTGAAGTTGATTCTATTATTCATTATCAATTACCAGCAAAAGAAGCGGCGTTTATTCATCGAAATGGACGTACAGCTCGTATGAATGCGAAAGGTTTTGTGTATTTAATTATCAGTAATGAAGAGCATTTTCCGTTTGTAAACGAAAATTTAGCTGTCGAAAATTTAGGTGGTACATATAAAATTCCAGAAAGAACACCTTATCAAACGATTTATATCTCTGCAGGAAAAAAAGACAAAATCAATAAAGTAGATATTGTTGGATTCTTATTCAAGAAAGGAGAATTAGAAAAGAACGATGTCGGAATTATCGAAGTAAAAGATACGACTTCTTATGTAGCGATTAATCGTAAAAAAGTACCAGATATTTTGAAAAAATTAAATGGTCAAAAAATAAAAAATAAGAAAGTAAAAATGCAAATTGCATACTAAAAATAGATTTTTATGTTAGCACACCATGTATTGTTTTGGTTAAAAGATGATGCCACAGAAGAAGAAGTGAAGATATTTCATCAAGCTTTGAAAGATTTAGAACCAATTGCTCCTTCAGCTTTTTTTCATGTTGGTACGCCAGCAAATATACAAAGAGACGTGATTGATGCTTCTTATTCGTTTTCGTTGTTTGCAGCTTTCGAAACAATGGAACAGTTTGAAACGTATCAAAAACATCCTCAACATATCGAGTTTTTGAATGGACCAAATAAATTAGCAAAACGAGTTTTAATCTACGATGCTGATTAAGTAAAATAAAAAAACCTCTATCAATTTTGATAGAGGTTTTTATTTGCAAATAAATAATACATGCTAGAGTTAAAGTATTTAATGATTATTACGAATTTCTATTAAAATAAACGAATAATAGCAAGAAATACTCGTAAATTTGCAAATGATTTCAGACTTCGAAATCAATAGAATTTAAGCAATGATTATAGAGACAGAAGAAGAGTTAATCGGAATGAAAAAAGTCAGCGAAGCTGTAGCCGTTACTCTTAAAGAGATGAAAGATTATGTAAAACCTGGAATGTCAACAAAGGAATTAGACGATTTTGGAGCAACTATTATGAGTAAATTTGGGTGTAAATCAGCACCTTTCGAGACTTATAAGTTTCCTGGTTATACGTGCTTAAGTGTAAATGAAGAAATTTGTCACGGAATTCCGAGAGCTGATAAAATCTTAAAAGAAGGAGATGTTATAAATATTGATGTTTCTGGAGAATTAGGAGGTTTTTGGGCAGATAATGGAGGTTCTATTGTAGTTGGTGAGGATGTAAATGGGTATCAAAAAATTGTAGATGCGTCGATTTCTGCACTTCAAAAAGCAATAGCTGCTGTAAAATCTGGAGTTAAAATAGCTGATATTGGTGGAATTATTGAGAAAGAAGCAAAAAAACATCATTATCATGTGATCGAAAATTTGACAGGACATGGGGTAGGACGTTCGTTACACGAAGAACCGTTAGATTTATTGAATTTTAGAGATCCAGATGATAAACGCCGTTTCCGCAAAAATTCGGTAATTGCTTTAGAAACTTTTATTTCAGAAAATTCGTATGAAGCAATTGAACAAGCTGATGGATGGACAATGATAGGAAATGCTCCAGGTGTTTTTGCGCAACACGAACATACTGTTTTAGTGACTTCTGAAGGTCCTATGATTTTGACACATATGAATGGTAATTGGTAAAATTATATGAAAAAAAACGATTATATTAAAGTAGACCGTGAAGTGGTCAAAAAAATGAGTGAAGATATTCAGGCTTATTTAGTAGAAAATAATCTTGAACGTGTTAAGACAAAAGACATGATGCCTTTTTTAATTGAGAAAGGGTATTTTCCTCACGATAGAAAAAAAGGTTACCCTCTACGTCAAATATTGACAGATTTAAAAAAATCAGAGGAATTACATTTACTTCCTCAAGCAACTCCAGAATATTTGGAAGTTGAGAATAAAAAAACTTCAACTTACTGGTATTTTAGTCCAGTAAAATAATATGATAAGCACTTCAAACGAAGTGCTTTTTTCATATGAATAAATTGTATACACTTTTTTTTTGGAATATTAATTGATACATTTTATTCATAGATTTTAATTGTAACAAAATTAATTTCATTTATTGATTTACATCAATGCTTGTCGCTTCTCAAGCTTATAACTTTGCATCATCAATAAATAATAAAAGATTTAAAATTAAACAAAATGAAAAAATTATTATTCACGTTAATGTTATCAGCAGCATCAATGTCTGCATTTGCTCAAAACTATACAAATGATAAAGCACACTCAAAATTAGGATTTTCTGTATCTCACATGACAATTTCTGACGTTGAAGGACAATTCAATAATTTTGATGTTCATTTAAACTTTACAAAAGAGGATTTAAGCGATGCTAAATTTCATGTAGTAGCTGATATCAACTCAATCAACACAGGAATTGAAGCACGTGATAATCATTTAAAATCTGCTGATTTCTTTAATGTAGCAAAAAGTTCAAAATTAGAATTTTCATCAAAAGGAATTACACGTGTTAAAGGAAATCAATTAAAAATGGTTGGTGATTTAACATTAAATGGAATTACTAAACCAGTTACATTAAAATTAGTTTACAACGGAAGTATCAACAATAATGGGGTTAAAACGTACGGATTTACAGTAAAAGGTGATGTAAAAAGAAGTGACTTTAATATTGGAGGGAATTTCCCAGAAGCAATCGTAGGTGATGTTGTAACATTAACATCTAACTTAGAGTTTGCCGCACTAAAAGCTAAATAATAAATTAAAATAACACTATAAAAATCGTGGATTACAATACTTTAAAATCAATAACTTCAAGTTTTTCTACAACAGAAAAAATGCCAGTTTTATTTTTAGGACATGGCTCTCCGATGAATGCCATCGAAGAAAATATTTTTGTTGAAGGCTGGAGAAATATTGGTAAAACGATTCCTAAAGCAAATGCAATAATATGTATTTCTGCTCACTGGGAAACGAAAGGTACTAAAGTTACAGCTTTGCAAAAGCCAAAAACGATTCACGATTTTTATGGTTTTCCTCAAGCATTATTCGATGTTCAATATCCGGCTCCAGGAAGTCCAGAATTAGCAAACGAGGTCAAAAATTTAATTAAAACTTCAACAGTTGATTTGGATCAAATGTGGGGTTTTGATCACGGTTCTTGGAGTGTAATTAAATTTTTGTATCCAAATGCTGATATTCCGATGATAGAGTTGAGTTTGGATGTTTTTAAAACACCAAAAGAACATTACGAGTTGGCAAAAGAATTAGATGCTTTTCGTAATAAAGGTGTATTAATTGTAGGTAGTGGTAATGTTGTTCACAATTTGAGAGCATTAAATTGGAATGAACCAAACACAGGTTATGACTGGGCTTACGAAGTAAATGATTCATTTAAAAATATTGTTGAAACTGGTCGACACGATGAATTGTTCAATTTTGTACAAAAAGGAAGTGCTTTTAATTTAGCAGTTCCATCAATGGAACATTATTTGCCTTCTGTATACACATTAGCATTACAAGGAAAAAACGAAGAAGTAACAATTTTTAATGACAAATTAATTTATGGTTCATTAGGAATGTTATCATTCAAAATAGGATAAAATCAAACAATTTAAATAACAATAAAAACAAACATTATGGCAACAAAATGGAATTTAGATCCTTCTCACTCAGAAGTACAATTTAAAGTAAAACATATGGTGATATCTACGGTAACAGGGAGTTTTGATAACTTTGAAGCGTCTGTAGAATCCGATGATAATAATTTTTTAAATGCAAAATTTGATTTTGCAGCTCATGTAGGTACAATCAATACAAAAAATTCTGATCGTGATAATCACTTAAAATCTGATGATTTTTTTGCCGCAGAACAGTTTCCAGAAATGAAATTTGAAAGTACCTCAGGAATCCAAAATGGAAAAATTGAAGGAACGTTAGAAATTCGTGGTGAAAAGAAACCAATTACTTTAAATGCTGATTTTGGAGGTGTAATTACAGATCCATATGGTTTTACACGCGCAGGGTTTGAATTTTCAGGAGAAATTAACCGTAAAGATTTTGGATTAGGGTGGAGCCAAGTAACTGAAGCTGGAGGTTTAGTAGTGTCTGATAAAGTGAAATTATTAGTTAACTTAGAGTTTACACAAGCTCAATAAGATTAAATTTTAATATACAAAAAGCCACTTTATTTAAAGTGGCTTTTTGTATTCTATTTAGTTTTATTTTTATTTTCCCAGAAAGTAGCATTTTTAATACCTATTTCTAAAGGATTAAAATCAGGATTTTTAATTCCTTTTTTACGTTTATCTTTATAATCTTTCCAAACTTTAAGACCAACTCCACTTAATAACAAAATAGCAATAATATTTACCCAAGCCATTAAACCTACACCAATATCACCAATCGCCCAAGCTGTTTCTGCAGTTTTTATTGTTCCATAATATGTAGCGCATAAGAAACAGACTCTCAAAATCCAAACATAAACTTTTCTGTTTCCTTTCTTGAAAATATATGTAATGTTTGTTTCCGCATAATAGTAATAAGCCATAATTGTTGTAAAAGCAAAGAAAAATAATGCAATGGCAACAAAACTATTTCCAAATGAAGGAAAGTGACTTGATACTGCAGCTTGTGTAAAACCTGTATAATCTACACCAGGAAGATTTTGTGTTATGAAACTACCAGCTTTTTCAGGATGATTTACATTGTATTTTCCTGTAAATAAAATCATAAAAGCAGTTGCTGTACACACAAACAACGTATCAATATAAACAGAAAAAGCTTGCACTAAACCTTGTTGTGCTGGATGATTAACTTCGGCAGCGGCTGCTGCATGAGGTGCAGTTCCTTGACCAGCTTCGTTCGAATATATTCCTCTTTTTATTCCCCAAGCAATTGCGGCACCAAATACTCCGCTGTATAATGATTCTTGGTTAAATGCAGAAGAAAAAATTAATCTTAGAACCGATGGAATTTGGTGGAAATTCATTCCAATAATAATAAGAGCCATTAAGATGTAAGCTCCTGCCATAAACGGTACAATGAACTCTGATGCTTGTCCTAAACGTTTAACTCCACCAAAAATAATCAATGCCAATAATCCGATAATAACGAAACCAACAATATTAATAGGTATTCCCATAAAATCATATATAGGAATATCAAAAGCATTGTTTAGTGCAGATGAAATACTATTAGATTGTACTCCTGGTAATAATAAGCCACAACTCATTATTGTAATAATAGCGAATAAAACTGCGTACCATTTTATTCCTAATCCTTTTTCGATGTAATATGAAGGACCACCTCTGTATTCTCCGTCTATTTCTTGCTTGTATACTTGTCCTAATGCAGATTCTATAAAAGCAGAAGCACTTCCTAGAAAAGCAATAAACCACATCCAAAAAACAGCTCCAGGTCCACCCATAGCAATTGCTGTAGCAACACCTACAATATTTCCTGTTCCAACACGACCAGAAATTGCTAGTGAAAATGCTTGAAAAGGAGTAATTCCCTTATCTGATTTTTCACCACTAAATAATAGTCGAACCATGTCTTTAATGTAAACTATTTGTAAGAATCCAGTGCGTATTGAAAAATATATTCCAGTTAATGCGCAAAGTCCAATAAGTGCATACGACCAAACGTAGCTACTTATGACGTTGATGATATCATCCATTTAATAAATAATTTTGTTCTTGTGTTTAATTGTGGTGCTAAAATGCTAAAAAATTCTTAATAATAAGTTCTAATCTGTTTATTTATTCGAAAAAATATATCATAAGATTAATTTTATTCTATATTTTAAATGTAATTTATGTAAAGTTTTAGTTTAATATAAATTATTTAAAATATTTAATATCAATAAAAAAAGACTACAATTTATTTGTAGTCTTTTATATAGATTTGATTTTATCGAATCACTTTAAGTTTTGCAAAATTTAAGAGTAATTTCTTTTCACCAGCGTTGTCAAAATGAATAATTGCTTTCATATCCGAAGGTTCTCCTTGTAAATCTTTTACAACACCTCTTCCAAATCGATCATGAACAACAACTTGTCCAATTTGTAAACCTTGTGCATTAGCAGGTGAAGAACCACTGCTTTTGGTTTGGTTTACAGGTTTGAAATTAGCTTTTGGTTGAGATGGCTCTACACGTGCACGAGGATTTTGTCGAGCAACAGATTTTTCTCTTTGTTGATACTGTTGTGGAGTTGGTTCATCTCCAAAAATATCTGAAGATAATCCGCTATTATTACTTGTTCTTGCAGAAATATTTAGATTCTTCCATTCTAGGAAACTATCATCTATTTCTTCTAAGAAACGAGAAGGTTCACAATCGATGATTTTACCCCAACGAAAACGTGAGACAGAATACGTCATATACGCTACTTTTTCTGCACGAGTTAATGCTACATAAAACAAACGACGCTCTTCTTCTAACTCAGCGCGAGTATTTACGCTCATCATAGATGGAAAAAGATTTTCTTCTAAGCCTGCAATAAAAACAACAGGAAATTCCAAACCTTTTGCCAAGTGAACAGTCATCAAGTTAACTTTATTGTCGTCATCTTCTTCGTTATCAGCATCAGTTGCTAAAGCAATATTTTCTAAAAATCCACCCAAAGAAGCGTCTCCTTCATCTAATTGTTGCTGTTCTTCAACATATCCTTGAATAGAGTTTAACAACTCTTGAACGTTTTCTAAGCGTGATACACCTTCTGGTGTAGAATCTTCTTTTAAAGCATTTAATAGTTGTGTCGTTTTCGCCATTTCCATCGTTACTTCGTACACGTCATGCGATTTTAACATCACTTGGAAACGCTTAATCATCAACACAAAATCATTCAGTTTGTTTGCTGTTCCTGCATTTATACCAATTGTTGGCGCATACATAGCTATATTTTCAATCAAAGAGAATAAACTCAATTGATGTTGATCTGCTGCAACCAAAAGTTTAGAAATAGTTGTTTGACCAATTCCTCTTGCAGGATAATTAATCGTGCGCAACAATGCTTCTTCATCATTCTGATTAATCAATAGTCGCATATAGCCAACCATATCTTTAATCTCTTTTCGCTGATAGAAAGAAGTTCCTCCATAAACACGGTATTGAATTCCTCTTTTTCGTAAGGCTTCTTCTAATGCACGAGATTGCGCATTGGTGCGATATAAAATAGCAAAATCTTTTGGTTGAAGATGTTCATTTATTTGTCTTTCCCAAATCTGAGTAGCAATAAATCGTGCTTCATCAGCATCAGAAAGACCGCGATAAATGGCAATTTTTTCTCCAGTTTCATTAGCTGTCCAAACGTTTTTCTCTAATTGATCTTGATTTTGCTTGATAATTTGATTCGCAGCTTCAACAATCATTTGTGTAGAACGATAATTTTGTTCAAGCGGATACAATTTTGCATCTGGATAATCCGATTTGAACGATAAGATATTTCGAATATTCGCACCACGGAAAGCATAAATAGATTGTGCATCATCACCAACAACACAAAGGTTTTCGTAACGAGAAGCCAATGCTTTTACAATTAAATACTGAGAGTGATTGGTATCTTGGTACTCATCCACCATTATATATTTAAAACGTTCTTGATATTTTGCTAAAACTTCAGGGAAACGTGTCAAAATTTCGTTGGTACGCAACAATAAATCGTCAAAATCCATTGCACCAGATTTGAAACAACGATCAACATAAGCTCTATAAATATCACCCATTCTAGGTTTCATAGCTTCGTTATCTGCTTCAATTAAAGCTTGATTGTTATGATATGCTCTTACCGTAATTAAGTTATTTTTGTACTGAGAAATACGCCCCAAAACTTGCTTTGGTTTGTAAATATCTTTATCTAAATGCATTTCGTTGATAATTTTCGTCATTACCGAAACAGCATCTTGTTGATCGTAAATTGTGAAATCAGATGGATACCCCAATAAAGGTGCTTCTACACGAAGTATTCGAGCAAAAACAGAGTGGAAGGTTCCCATCCAAAGTGATTTTGCATTAGATTCACCAACAACTAGCCCAATACGTTCTTTCATTTCACGTGCAGCCTTATTGGTAAAGGTTAACGACAAAATATTAAACGCATCTACACCTTTATTTAATAAATGAGCAATTCGATAGGTTAAAACTCTTGTTTTCCCAGAACCCGCACCCGCAATTACCATTACAGGACCTTCGGTTGCTTCTACAGCTAATCGCTGTGGTTCGTTTAGTTTATCTAAATAATTTTCTTCCATCGTGTGCAAAGTTAACCTTTGTCGTGTAAAGGATAAAATAATTTTCAAAAGATTATATTACATTTGTTTTAGCATTATTGATTAATTTATGGGATTATAGAATAATGTTATGAATAGATAGAAAATTCATACTAATTGTAGAATTTATCGTTTCTTTCGTATAGAAATAATCCCTATATTTACACAAATTTTTTATATGACAGACGAATCAGTAAAATCAAGTAATTACGAAGTAGTAAAGCAAGTGTTTACGAATTTCTTGGAAGAACATGGACATCGTAAAACACCTGAGCGTTATGCTATTTTAGAGGAAATTTATTTTACAGATGATCATTTTGATATTGACATGTTGTATATCAAAATGAAAAATAAGAAATATCGCGTAAGCCGTGCTACATTATATAACACGATCGAATTGTTGATGGATGCAAAATTGGTACGTAAACATCAATTTGGTGATCAACAAGCGCATTACGAAAAATCGTATTTTGATAAAAATCACGACCATATTATCTTGTCTGATACAGGAGAGGTATTAGAGTTTTGTGACCCAAGAATTCAGACAATTAAGCAAACGATTGAAGAAGTTTTTGATATCAAAATTGAAAATCATTCGTTGTATTTTTATGGTACAAGAAAAAATAAATAGACTTTTTTTTAAAATAAATTTATAAGACCTAACATAATATTTGTAAGGTCTTTTTTATTTCAATTTTTTAGCAATAAAATTTATGAAAAGTTTAAGTAATCAAGCGTGTTTTATATGAATAAATTATTTTTAGGACTAAAAAAATAATACTAATTTTGGCTAACACTTATTAAAAGTGAAATATAGATCAAATAAAAAAATAAGTAATTGTTAATTAATTATATAAATAGAAATAAAACAGGTTTGAAAGTTGCTTTTTTACTTTCATGTTTTATGACGTTAAGTGTTTTTGCACAACAAAAACCTAAAAAAGAAAAAGTTGTTCTAAAACATGCTGATTTAACTGAAAGAAATCCAAAGCTTTTTGAAGGAAATGAATTTTTGTCTGGAAATGTTGTCATAGAATATAAAGGTGATGTAATTTCTGCTGATAGTGCGGTTTTATATCGTGATAAGAACTTAGCTGTTGTGTGGTCGAATGCTCGTTTGGTAAGTAAAGACAAAACGATTACGGCTCATAAAATGGAGTACGATGGAAATACTACAATTGCAAAGGCTTTTAAAGATGTGGTGTTGACAGATCCAAGTTCTCGCATAACTGCTGATTATATGGATTATAATCGTACAACTGAAATTGCAACTGGAATTGGAAAAGTAGAAGTGAAAACGCCTACACAACAAATCAGTTCCGAAAAAATGATCTACGAACGTTTAACAGGAAATATCATTGTAAATGACAATTACAAAACAATTGGTTCTGACGGAACGTTGGTTGAAGGAAAAAATGTTGTGTACAATGTAAAAGATAAATCGGCAACATTTGGTTCAGAAGTTTTTATTACAAATAAAGATTATACGATTTATTCGAGAAAAATGACAACGAATGATATTACGGGAATTACAACATTCCGTGATTATTCTAAAATTACTCGTCGAAACGATCCAACACAATATATCATAACTTCTGATGGAGATTTTAATAAAAAAACTGGTGAAGCTTGGTTGAGAGGAAACTCTAAAGTTTATTATCAGAATAAAACCTTAACAGCAAAAAAGCTTTATTTTAATGATAAAACAGGTTTTGGAAAAGGAGAAGGAGATGTATTTTTAGATGATCCACTAGAAAAAAGATTTCTGAAAGGTGATTATGGAGAAGTTTTCAAGCATTTAGATTCTGCTTTTGTAACAAAAAATGCGTACGCTGTAAAAGCTTTCGAAAAGGATTCTCTTTATATTAGTGCAGATACATTATTGGCTGTAAAACGTCATGATATTGATTCTACCTCTTTTGTGAAAGCATTTCACAAAGCACGTTTTTATAAATCGAATGCGAATGGGAAAGCTGATTCTCTGATTTATAATCAAACAAAAGGTTTGATGCAATTTTACAAAGATCCAATTTTATTTTCTGGAGATAATCAAGTGACTGGAGATTTTATCGAAGCGTATACAAATGCGAAAACAGAGAAAATAGATTCTATGAAGGTTTTCAATAATGCATTTGTTATTGCAAAAGTAGATTCGCTTGTAGAAAATGAATATCATCAAATCAAAGGAAAATATTTAACGGTTCTTTTTCAAGATGATAAAATTGACTTTATTAATGTAGAAGAAAATGCTGTAGCATTGACTTATATGGATGATACGGATCAAAAAACAAAAGTAAAAGAACGCTATGGAGTTAATATTTCATATTGTGGAATTATAGAAGTAGATGTTGTAGGAAAAGATGTGGAATTGGTTGCATGTAGAATAAAATCGGACGGAAAAATGTATCCTTTATCTAAATTCCCTGAAGAAATGCGTTATTTACCCGATTTTAAATGGCGAATTTCTGAACGTTTAAACAAATGGCGAGACATTTTTATCGAATCGAAATAATCTTTTCATAAATTAATCGTTTAATTTCTAAAACTATAAATGAAAACTACATCTATCATATTATCTATCTTCTTATTATCAAGTTGCTATACTTACAAAGCTTTTGATCCTGAAGAATATGCAACGGAAATGGCTAAAAACAATAGCCAACCAGCTAATCTAAAAGAAAGAAGTCGAGCAAGAACTGATATTTCTGAAATGAGAAGAGAACGTCAAAATCCAAATCAGAATGCAATTAGTTCAGCAAATTCAGTTGATAAAGATGCTATTGCTGAATTGAAAGCAAGAAATTCTGAAACGAAAGATAAAGTTGTGATAGATCCTTCTACAATAAAAATTACAGATGTTATCAAACCGGATCAATTTTATAAAGTAGATTCACAAGGTAAGGAATATACAATAGAAGCAAAGCAATGGAAAGCTGATACATTATATGCTGTTGTAAAAGGAACAGAAAAAGAATTGAAATTTCACAAAAATGATATTTCTACATTCAAAATAAGAAAATTTTCAAAAGGTAAATCAGATGCTTTAACTGTTGCAGCTTATGCAATGGGCGGTGCAGCTGTACTTTTATTATTAAAATAAAATGGGAACATTAAAAGAAGAATTTTTTCAATACCAGGGTCAAACAACAAATTTTGCGTCTGGTTTTGAAGTAGATTACGCAAAAGGCTCTTATATCTATGGAAAGGATGGAAGAGCCTATCTTGATTTTGTAGCTGGCGTTTCAGTCAATACACTTGGTCATAGCCATCCTCGAATTAATCAAGCAATTATAGATCAAGTTAACAAATATATGCATGTCGCAGTCTATGGTGAATATGCGCAAGAAAAACCTGTTGAACTATGTAAACATTTGGTTGATGCTACACCAGAAGGTTTAGATCAAGTTTATTTGGTAAATTCGGGTACAGAGGCAATCGAAGCTTCATTAAAATTAGCGAAACGTTTTACTGGGCGTCGTCAATTGGTTTCTTTCCGAAACGCCTATCATGGTAATACACATGGATCGTTGAGTGTCTCTGGTGATGAACGAAAAAAAGCTGCATTTCGTCCTTTACTTCCAGAAGTATATTTCATCGATTTTAATAATGAAGATGATTTGCAAAAGATCACAAAAAAAACTGCAGGTGTAATTGTTGAGAGTATCCGCGGAGCATCGGGGTTTAGACTTCCTGAAAATGATTTTTTTGTTAAATTAAAAAAACGTTGTGAAGAAGTTGGTGCTTTATTAATTATGGATGAAATTCAACCAGGTTTTGGTCGTACTGGAAAATTGTTTGGTTTCGAGCATTTTGGTGTTGTACCAGATATTGTGGCTATGGGAAAAGGTATGGCAAGTGGTTTACCCGTTGGTGCGTTTATGACTTCGAATGAAATTATGAGTTCGTTGAAACAAAATCCACAATTGGGTCATATTACAACTTTTGGAGGAAATCCTGTTATTGCTGCTGCTGCTTTAGAATTGTTGAATGTTTTAGAAGACGAAAAATTAATGGATGATATTGATCGTAAAGAACAATTATTCAGAGAGAATCTTCAACATCCAAAAATTAAGAAAATTCATGGAAAAGGTTTGATGTTAGCTCCAGAATTATCTTCACCAGAATATGCATTAAAAGTTCAGCAAGAATGTATGAATCGTGGTTTAATTCTTTTCTTTTTGATGTATAGTATCGAGAATTTACGTATTACACCGCCAATTAATATTTCGGATGAAGATATTATAAAAGGTTGCGAAATATTGAAATCAGTTTTAAACGATTTAGATTAACATTATTTATTTCATAAAAAAAAGAGAATCATTTGATTCTCTTTTTTATCTTTTCTTCCCATAAAGCAACATTCTTTTAAACGAATAAATTGTTGGAAATTTTTTGTAATAAGCTTTTATTCTTGCTTTAAATTCGGACATTAATAATTCTTGTTGTTCTGTAGTTAAACGTTCCATGTATGGAATTAAAGCCGATCCCGAAATAAAATTGTAAAACTCTGTTTCATCATTTCCATAAATCGGATAGATTTTCATGCTAATATTTAAATCTTTTAAACCTTCATCAAACATCATTTTTGCATAATCATCAATTGATAACAAAGGCGAATCGCGATGAAAATTATTCAAGAAATCTGCAAACGGCTTTTCTCGAGCCAAATCACTTAATATTACATTAAGCACATTATCTTTCTGACATGGCATTTGCACTGCAAATTGTCCGTTTTTATCTAGTTTTGAGATTAATTTTGGAAATAATTTAAGATGATTATCTGCCCATTGTAAAGCCGCATTACTAAAAATTAAATCCCATTTTGAATCCGAATTTGCAAATTCTTCAATCGTTTGTTGTTCAAATCTCAAATTCGGTAAGTCAAATTCTGAAGATTTTTTAAGCATTTCAGCTGAAGAATCAATTCCCAAAAAATGCGCATGTTCAAATTTATGGGCTAAAATAGCAGTTTGTTCACCAGTTCCGCAACCCTATATCCACACAATTTTGCAAGTTATTTGGTGAAATTAAATCTGATAAATCATAAAAAGGTTGATAACGAATCGTTTTGAACTGATTATATATTTCTGGATTCCAAGGCATAATTTTATAGTTAAAAAATGATTAAGTTGTCTTAAATTTAAAACAATATGATGAATAAAACTATGCAATACGAATCATTATACATTTGTTAACATAAAATTAGGTTGAAAAGTTGTTTATTTGATTTTTGTAAGAATTGATTATGAGTGAAAAATTAGAAACTATTGCAGATTATTATAATAAAATTAGTTCGGAACAAGCCGAATTAATGAATTCTTCTCGTTTTGAGGATGATAAAGCGCACTTTAATATTTCTTTGAGAAAATATTGTAGTTTTAGAAGTCCTTATAGCCGCAGAGATTATTATAAAATTAGTTTGTTAATTGGCGAAGGTATTTTCAAATATGGCAATACTGAAACCTACATTTCTAAACCTGTTTTATTTTTGCCTTCTCCTCATGTTTCCTATACATGGGAGTGTAAATCGAGTTTACAAGAAGGGTATTTCTGCTTATTTAATCAGCAGTTTTTTTCGGAGAACAAAGAGTTCGAAGTATTTAAAAAAAGTTCTTTATTTAAGGACTGGAGTTCTCCTTTTATTGAAATACCAGCTCAACAATTACCCGTTATTTTGGGATATTTTGAGCAAATGTATCGTCTTAATCAATCAAATTATCCATTGCGTTACCATAGTATTCGTAATCATTTAGCTGCTATTTTTCATCATGTTTTAGAAATAAATCAAGATGAAATTCAAGCTGTTGAATTACCTTCGAATGTACGTTTGTACAAGAAATTTGATGAATTGTTAAATACACAATTTCCGTTAGATTCTCCTGCGCATCCACTTGTTTTGAAAACACCTGCTGATTTTGCTACGCGATTAAACATTCATGTGAATCATCTTAATTCTTCTGTGAAATCGGTTACGAATCAAACTACTACACAAATTATTAAACAAAAAATTGTTGAAGAAGCCAAAAGCTTGTTATTATACACCGATTGGGATATTGCTGAAGTAGGCTATACGTTAGGTTTTGAAGAACCAGCTCATTTTAATAATTTTTTCAAAAAACATGCACAAACTTCTCCTTTGAAATTTAAACAAGGAAAATGAAATATTTGATTTTCGTAATTTTTTATTTGTCTTTTTTAATTCATTATTTTCATATTCATTTTAATTTTGCTTGGTTAAAAAATGATTTATGTTGAGAGAAGCATCTGAAAAAAGAAAGAAAATTGTAAGTATACTCGGTTTTTTTTCGATTCCAATTTCTGGATTTGTAACTGATATTTATTTACCGTCTTTTCCTGCTATGTCCAAATCATTAGCCGTACCCGAAAGCAGTATACAATTAACATTAACTTGCTTTTTATTAAGCTATGGTTTATCTCAATTGTTTGTTGGAAGTATTTTAGATGCTATTGGTCGATACTATCCTAAAATTATGGCCTTAGTTATTGTTTTACTTACAAGTTTAGGAATTGCTATGACAGATAATATTTGGTTGATTTGTTTATTGCGTGTTATACAAGGAATTTCTGTAGCAGTTATTGTAATTGCAACTAGAGCGCTTTTTATTGATATTCATACACCCGAAAAAGCCAAACATTATTTAGGTTATTTTACCATTGTCTGGTCATGTGGACCAATATTAGCACCATTTTTAGGCGGTTATTTAGAAAAACTATTTAATTGGCATGCAAATTTTTACTTTTTAGCGATTTATGCTACTGTTATTTTAATTTTTGAATTGGTTTTTAGTGGGGAAAGTATTGTTCAAAAAACCAAATTGAATCTGAAAAGTATGATTGATACCTATAAAATGATGCTTCAAAATCAATCATTTATTTTAGGAATTATGATACAAGCCGTTGCTTATTCTATTGTAATGATTTTTAATATTGTAGGACCATTTTTAATTGAAAATACCTATCATTTTAATTCAGTTGTTATTGGATATTCAACCTTAATTTTAGGATTTTCATGGATGATAGGAGGTTTTGTAGGTAAAAAAAGAATGCACCTTGATTTTAAAGAAAATATTGGTTTACCAATTGTTGTACAACTGATATTGATTTCATTATTAATTGTTGCTGGATTTTTTATTCAAAATTTGTTTATTTTATTATTCTTTGCGTTTTTTATTCACATTTGTTCGGGAATTTTATTTACTTCATTTTTCACGACAAATATGATGGCTTTTCCCAAAAATGCTGGAGTTGCCGGAGGTTTAATGGGTGGAATGACTTACATTATTACATCACTTACAAGTTTTATTATTTCAAATACAGGAAAAGTAACCACCCAAAATGGTTTAGCAATTCGCTATTTTGTTTTTTCGTTTGTATTAGCAATCATTATTTATAGTATGTATAGATTGAAAAAATCTTCAAAAAATAAAGTAATTATAACATAAAAAAAGCTTCAGAAATTTCTGAAGCTTTTCTATTTATTTTGATCTTTTTTCTAACAAATCTGGGCGACGTTCTTTCGTACGTTCAATTGCTTTGTCATATAGCCATTCCTCTATTTTAGGAAAATTTCCTGATAACAAAACTTCCGGAACTTTGTAACCTTTATAATCTGCAGGACGCGTATAAATTGGTGGTGCTAATAAATCATCTTGGAATGAATCAGAAAGGGCAGAGGTTTCGTCGCCAATTACACCAGGTAATAAACGAATAATAGAATCGGCTAAAATAATCGCACCAAATTCTCCTCCAGAAAGTACGTAATCACCAATCGAAATTTCTCGCGTCACATACATATCACGAATTCGTTGATCAATTCCTTTGTAATGTCCACAAATCATCATCAAGTTTCCTTTTAAGGATAAATCATTCGCAATATTTTGATTCAATGTTTCTCCATCAGGTGTTAAATAGATAATTTCATCATATTCACGTTCATCTTTCAATTTCGAAATCATTTTATCCAAAGGTTCACACATAATAACCATTCCAGAAGTTCCTCCATACGGATAATCGTCAACATGTCTGTAACGACCTTTTCCAAATTCTCTCAAATCATGAACATGAATTTCAGCTAAACCTTTGTCTTGCGCGCGTTTCATAATCGAGGCAGAAAATGGGCTAACTAATAATTCGGGTAAAACAGTGATAATATCTATTCGCATTATGCAAAGATATTTGTTTAACTACGTTTGCGCAAGTTTAAAGTTATTTTTTGAATTTGATTTTTTTAACAGAATTTATAAATTCTTCTTGTGATTTCTTATCTAAATTATAACCAATAAAATTAAATTTAGAAGTAGAGTTTTTGATTGTATCAATATAAACTGCGATTAATTTATGAGGTTTTGACTGTATAAGTTTTGCTTTTTGATGATCAATAACAATAGTAGAAATTTGATATTTTGATTGTACAATAGAATCAATATTCGTTTTGCGTAGTTTATTGATATACAAATCAGATATTTTCTCTAATTCTAATTTAGCGTTATTTTTTAAAATAGTTGTAAAAATACTATCAGAAATTTCTGCATTAAAATCATAATCTCTACTAGCAAGTCTTCCATAATCGTAAATTAAAGTATCATTATTTGATGTGATAATTCCACCAACTTCAGTATCAATTCCTTCTAATTTAACTTTTTTCCATTCTTTCGGAATTTCAATTGAAAAACTTCTAAATTGAATCGTTTTATAATTGCTTTTATTGCAAGAAATTAATCCAAATAATATAATGAATGATAAATATTTTAATTGATTATTCAAATGATTGATTTTCTTTTAAATTTAATAAATATAATTGATATTATTCATTGGACGAAATCGAATATAAACCTTTAAATTTGTGCTAAAATTTTATCAAAATGTTTATATATAACAGACATAGAAGACTTCGTAAAAACGAATCTATTCGTAGTATGATTCGTGAAAATCATTTATCTCCAAACGATTTTATTTTACCAATTTTTGTGGCTGAAGGTGAGGGCGTAAAAGAAGAAATAGAAGCTATGCCTGGTATCTATCGTCATTCAATTGATAATACAGTAAAAGAGGTAAAAGAAATTTGGGATTTAGGAATAAAATCTGTTAATATATATTGTAAAGTTAGCGATAACTTAAAAGATAATACGGGAAAAGAAGCTTGGAATCCAAATGGATTGATGCAAAATACAATTAAAGCAATTAAAGACGTAGTTCCGGAAATGATTGTAATGCCTGATGTTGCTTTAGATCCTTTTTCTATTTATGGGCATGACGGGATCATAAGAAATGGAGAAATTGTGAATGACGAAACAGTTGAAGCATTAGTAAAAATGACTTTATCACATGCCGAAGCTGGTGCCGATTTTGTAGCGCCTTCAGATATGATGGATGGTCGAATTGGAGCAATGCGAATGGCTTTAGAAGAAAATGGTTTCAATAATGTTGGAATTATGACATATGCAGCAAAATATGCTTCATCTTTCTATGGACCTTTCCGTACAGCCTTAGATTCAGCTCCGGTAGATAATGTAGATATTCCTCAAGATAAAAAAACATATCAAATGGATTTTCATAATTCACAAGAAGCATTACGCGAAGCAATTGCAGATGTTGAGGAAGGAGCAGATATTTTGATGGTAAAACCAGGAATGGCTTATTTGGATATCGTAAAATTAGTAAAAGACAACCTACAAGTTCCAGTGTCTGTATATCAAGTTTCAGGTGAATATGCAATGATAAAAGCTGCTGCTGAAAAAGGATGGATTGACCATGATAAAATTATGTTAGAAACATTGACATGTTTTAAAAGAGCAGGAGCAGACCTAATTTCTACTTATTTTGCAAAAGAAGCTGCAAGATTATTAAATGAATAATATAAAAGCTAATATATAAACAAAAACCACTTCAAATTGAAGTGGTTTTTGTTTTTCTTAAAGTGTATAGCTTATCATTTTTGCTGTAAACTTCTGTTTTTCTAATGTAGAAAGCAGATATTTTTGCTCAGCTAAAGCTTGTTCTTTTTTCTGGTAATTTTTTTCGTAACCAGTTTGCAATTCTTTTAAAGAATTAATCGTTCCATTTTTCAATAAGAAATTTTGAAATTTAGTATATCGATCAGCTAATTTCCCATAAACATCTTTATTATCGATATTCGCTTCATATACATCCGTTACATAAACCTCATTATCTTGTCCATATGCAATAGAAAAGAAATAATAGGTTTGATTATTCTTTGTTTGACTGAAAACCACCCCAGTAACAAAGAATAAAAATAGTACTAAATCTTTTTTCATTCAACCAAATTTTGAAGTCGCAATTTAATTATTTTTTTTTAATACAAAGGCGTATTGTGTTATTTTACATTATTCGGTATAAATTTTTTATATTTGTGTCCTAAAATTGACTCAAAATGTTTCAAAATCTTCAGGATAAATTAGATAAAGCATTACATACCTTAAAAGGGAAAGGACAAATCACAGAAATTAACGTTGCAGAAACTGTAAAAGAGGTGCGTAGAGCACTTGTTGATGCCGATGTTAGTTATAAAGTTGCAAAAGATTTTACAAATACTGTAAAAGAAAAAGCGTTAGGAGAAAACGTAATTACGTCTCTTAATCCTGGACAATTAATGGTTAAGATCGTTCATGACGAATTAGCAAAATTAATGGGAGGAGAGGTAACAGAACTTAAAATAGAAGATAATCCAACGATAATTTTAATTGCTGGTTTACAAGGTTCTGGTAAAACAACTTTTTCTGGTAAATTAGCTAACTTCCTTAAAACGAAAAAAAATAAAAAAGTATTATTAGTTGCTGGTGACGTTTATCGTCCTGCGGCGATTAATCAGCTTCAAGTTTTAGGAGAGCAAATTGGTGTTGATGTTTATGCTGATTTAGAAAATAAAAATCCTGTAGAAATTGCGCAAGCCGCAATCGCACTAGCAAAACAAAACGGAAACAATGTAATTATTGTCGATACAGCAGGTCGTTTAGCTATTGATGAACAAATGATGGACGAAATTCGTCGTGTACATCAAACTGTAAATCCTACTGAAACTTTATTCGTTGTAGATTCTATGACGGGGCAAGATGCTGTAAATACAGCAAAAGCTTTCAATGAAGTGTTAGATTATAACGGTGTTGTTTTAACAAAATTAGATGGTGATACACGTGGTGGAGCTGCTTTAACAATTAGAACAGTTGTTGATAAGCCTATCAAATTCATCTCTACTGGAGAAAAAATGGAAGCCTTAGACGTTTTCTATCCAGAACGTATGGCAGATCGTATTTTGGGAATGGGTGACGTTGTTTCGTTAGTTGAACGCGCGCAAGAACAATTTGACGAAGAAGAAGCTAAGCGTTTACAAAAGAAAATTGCTAAAAATAGTTTTGATTTTGATGATTTCTTAAAACAAATTCAACAAATCAAACGTATGGGTAATATGAAAGATTTAGTTGGAATGATTCCTGGTGCTGGAAAAGCATTAAAGGATGTAGAAATCGACGATAATGCTTTTAAAGGTGTTGAAGCGATTATTCATTCTATGACGAAAAAAGAGCGTCAAAACCCAACGATTATTGATAATTCTCGTAAGAAAAGAATTGCAGCTGGTTCTGGAACTTCATTACAAGAAGTAAATCAATTATTGAAACAATTCTCTGAAATGGGAAAAATGATGAAATTTATGAATTCTTCTAATGGTAAAAAGATGATGGAAACAATGTCTAAAAATATGCCAGCAGGAGGGTTCCCAGGAATGCCAAAAATGTAATTACATTACAAATAATTTATAGTATATTAAAACCTCTAAATATTAGAGGTTTTTTTTATTTTTAATCGAATATATTATGTTAAATAGATTTTTCTCAGTAATTATATCTTTCGTAATTCTTTCAATTATTAGCTGTAAGAATGGAAGTGAAAAGAAAGATAACATAAAGACGTTTTATTCTAAAGACAAAAAAGGAGAGATATTTTGGAAATTAAATGATGGACAATATACGTATGAAATAAATTTCAATTATAATGAAAAAACAAAAGAGAAAGAAATTCCAGCATATTACACGTTTACAGATTCTATTGTAGCTGGCGATGTATCTTCTACAGAAAGAAAAACGTATCAAATAAAAAATAATGTTAAGCCTTATAAATTGATAAAAGATAAAAATGAAGTCAAACTAGAGAATCTTATTGTTAGTGCTGAATATCATTATTATCGAACTTCTAAAAATAGTTTTACAATGCCTTATGAATTAGAGATTGACCAGAACAACAATGTAAAAGTAAACGTAGAGGTTAACAAATATGATAACTATTCAGAAACAGAGTATGGCGGTTCTTATCAATTTAAATTAGATAGGAAAGACATTGAATTGTATAAAAGCTTACAAAATAAATTATCAAAAAATATTTTTGTTACTGACACAACAAAAAATAGTTATTATGGACATATCATAGTTTTGAATAATGAATATGTTAATTCTAATTACGAAACAATCTATAACGATATAGAATATTCATCTTTATTAATGTTTGCAAATTATATTGTCCTAAAATATATTCCTCAACTAAAACCTTCAAAGTTTGTTCATCAAATAAATTCTTATAGAAAACCAGTTTCTCCAGAAATTATAGAGAATCCTTAATAAATAGGTAGACGATATTATTCAATTTAACATAATATATATTATAATAATATTATTTCTATGAAATATTATTATTAATAATCTTTATTATGTTAAGTAAGATATTTTATTAAGCTCTATTCATAGTTATTTACTTAGTTTTAGAGAATTTATATATCCAGAAGGAATTTTTAAATTTTGCAATTCTTCAAATTCAAATAAACCATAATCATTATGCTCATCGCTTATAATTATTTTTTGGTTTGGATCAATTAATTCTTGCATTAAATAAGTTACGATAAATACAGTTTTATTTTCTGCTATTTTATATATCCATGTATTTACGATTTTATTAATGTTGCAGTCTATATTTAATTCTTCTTTAATTTCTCTTACAACAGTTTCTTCTGCTAATTCATTTTGTTCTAATCTTCCTCCAGGTAATTCCCATTCGTTTCTATTGTTCTTCACCAACAAATATTTACCATTTATTATAACGATTCCTTTTACAGAAATTGGAATTAAATATTCTTTACTCATTACTAAACTTTTATGATTAAAATTAACCATATTAAATCAATATTAATCATTTTTATCAAAACATGATTTTTGTTCTATTGCTATTTAGATTAATTTAAAATAAATTTGTAGTCGAATTTCTTAGAAATGAAAAAAGGTTTATTAGCGCTCTCTCTATTAGGAACAATTGGTTTTGTAAATGCTCAACGAATAGTATCAGGAACTGTAAAAGATGAAAATGGTAAAAATTTATCAAATGTTCAGGTACAAGATCCACAAAGTAAAAGATGGACACAAACAAATTCTGAAGGTTTTTTTACGATCGAATTAACAAATGAGAATACTAATTTATCCTTCTCTCAAAAAGGAAAGGAAACGCAAGAAGTTATTATCGATTCTTCTGAGAATAATGTTTCTATTGTTTTATATAATCAAACATTACGATTAGAACAAGTTGATATCTTCCCAAAAAAGAAGAAAGAATACTCTGAAATTACACTTGGTAAAGAAGCCATAGAAAATGTGCAAGCTTTTTCGTTGAACGAAGTTTTACAACAATTACCAGGACAAGTAACAACAGATTTCAATAATAATGAATTCAAAAATGTAGTGTTCAGAACGGCAATTTCTGCTAATAATTTAGGATTATCAGGAAGTTCATCTTCTAATACAAACAACGATCGCAAAGATTATTTTCAAAACAAAGCTTTTGGGACATCCATTGTTGTCAATGATATTCCAATTTCGAATAATGAAAATATGCAATCATTTACATCGCTTTCTGGTGGAGGATTCAACGATTTTAATAATCCAAGTTATGGAGTTGATTTGCGTCAAATTACAACTGCAAATATCGATGAAGTAAAGATTATTCAAGGAATTGCACCAGCAAAATATGGTGATTTAACTTCTGGATTAATTATTATCAATTCTAAAGTTGGACAAACTCCCCTACGCGCTTCAGTTTCTATGTTAGATGCGACAACGGAATATAACATGTCCAAAGGTTTCAAGATAAACGATAAAAACTTTTTTAGCTTGTCAGGAAACTATTTGTCTTCTAATGCAGATGTTCGTGACAATTTGAAATCATATAATCGTATATCGACAAATGCCGCTTGGAAATCGTCAAATAAAGCAAATACATTGGTTAATACGTTAGAAAGTAATTTCTCTATTAACAATGATAAAATAAAATATGATCCAGATGATATTTCTGATCCTAAAATAAAAAATGATAAGTTCTCTATTCGATTATCAAATAATATGAAATGGAACTTAAAAAAAGATTGGATTGATGCATTAAATGTTGATGTAAATATTAACTATGAAAAACAAAATTCGAAAGAAGAACGTTGGGTAAATGTTGCAACTGCAGCTGTTACTACTGCAAACGAAAATGGAATTTCAGAAGCAATATTTTTACCTAATCAATATACATTAGTCAAAAATGTAGAAGGCATACCAATGTCAACTTACTTAAATGTAGAAGGTGTTAAAAACTATGAATCTAAAAACAAATGGAATCATACTTTTTCTTTAGGTTTATCTTCTCGTTCAAGTGCTAATAAAGGTCGCGGAACATATACAGACGAAAATACTACACCAAATTATTATTCGTTAAGTGGTGCAAAAGGTGGTTTAGGTTATCGAGATTATAATTTCAAAAATACCAAAACACAATGGCAATTATCTGTTTATGCAGAAGATCGTATTGTAAAATATGGGAATAACGATAATGTTTTCAAATTAGATTTAGGTTTTAGATACGACAACCAATATGGTTATAATTCATATCAGCCACGTATTAATACTTCTTATGCTTTTAATAAAACTTTTAGAGTTCGTGGTGGATATGGAATTGCTTCTAAAGCTCCTTCTCTTAATCAATTATTTACAGGTGATCGTATTTATGATCGTATGTTAGGTGAAGGAATTTATTATATCAATAATAAACAATATGGTTGGATCGAAACATTTCTTTTAGAAGGAAATAATCTAAATCTTAAACCAAGTAAATCTTATAATTCAGAAATTGGTGTAGATGTTAATTTACCATTCGGAACATTAAACGTAACAGGATATTATAATCATTTGAAAGATGGTATTTCTAATGTCGATCATATCACAACTTTAGAAGGTTCTAAAATCAGTGTAGACACCTCTACTTCTACTCCAACCTATTCTGTAATTGGGAAAGAAGCTTACCAAATTAGTTATTCTACATTAGAAAATAATTTAGAATCTAAAGATAAAGGAATTGAAATGTTTATGAATTTTAACCGCATTCGTCCGTTGAATTTAGATATTTCGGTAAACGGTTCTTACACAAAAACAACGAATAATAAACCTGTTTATACATTTGCAGCTTCAAAAAATGTTTTAGCGAAAGAAAAATATGGCGTTTATTATAATCCCAATTCTAACGATGAACAATTAATGTTTGGAACTAATTTTAATTATCATCTAAAAAAAGTTGGGTTGATTTTATCACTTCGTACAGAACATATTTTTATTCAAAACCACGATAAATTCAACAATAGAAACCCAATTGGTTATTTGGATGAAAATTCAAATTATCATGCCATTCCAGTCGAAGATCAAGGGAATACAGATTTATATGGACATTTAATTAATGCGCCTCAAAAAACATTAGGAGAATTGCAAAAATCATTGCATAATTTCCACTTACGTATCTCGAAAGATTTCTTAAACGGATTTAAAGTTTCTGTTTATACAACAAATGTATTAGGTTTGAAGCCTACATATATTAATGATTCTGGAGAACGTATTGTCTCAAATATCGCAAAATTTTCATTGGGAGGTAAAATTGAGTATACTTTCTAATACTAAACAATTTCAAAAACATTATTATGTTAAAAAAACTTATACTTCTCACTCCTCTTGTAGCAACTTTATTGTTTAATTCTTGTTCTGATGATGACTTTGGGGCAAATGCAGTTCAAACAATTAATTTTACAACAAAAGTGAAATTTGATGCTGATTTTGATGCGACTAAATTACCAGTTAATGCAAAAGTAACGCTAAAAAATACCCAAACAGGTGGTACTTTCGAATCAAATACAAATGAAAATGGTGTTGCAGTTTTTCCGCAATTAACGCCAGGTATTTATACCGCAAATGTAAGTTTTTCAATTACTCCAGCTCAATTCGAAGATATGTTTGGATATCCAGCTGATACCGAAGATAATATTGAGTTTAATGGTTCTGCACAAAATGTTACTGTAAATTCGTCTAATGTTTCATTAGAAATAGAATTAAATTCTGCTAAAACTATTGGTGGATTAATTTTAAAACAAATCTATTACGGTGGTTCACATATCAAAGAAGGTGCAATGTTTAGAGATCAATTTATTGAAATTTATAACAATTCGAATGAGGTTATTTACGCAGATGGATTAATTTTTGGACAATTATTTGGTGCTAACACAGTTGAAAATCAACCTTATTCGCAACCAAATGGACAATTAGATTGGTCGAAAGCAGAAGGAAATAAAGAAGGTGCTAAAGCAAATACAGATTTTGTTTATGTTGCCAATGCAATTCGTGTTCCTGGAAATGGAACTACTTATCCTGTTCAACCAGGTCAAAGTATTACAATCGCACAAACAGCTATCAATCATAAAGGAAATTACTATGATTCGAATGGTAAATTAATAGAAATCCTAAAACCAGAATTAACAGTTGATTTATCAAATGCTGATTTCGAGGTAAATATGACCGAATATTTAGGTTCTCAATATTCATATGATATTCAAAATCCTGCTGTTCCAGATATGGAAATCGTATGGTGGGCTGCAAATAAAGACCTTGTTTTAGATAATTTAGGTCGTCAAGCTTATATTTTATTTAGAGCAACAGATGAAGAAATAAAAGGTTATGGAAAAGTAAAAAATCCAAATAATAAAACAGCATTAGAATATTTACAATTACCAAATGAAAAGATTTTGGATAGTGTAGAAACGACTCAAGATATGGGAAGTAAATTGGTGCCAAAAAAATTACAAAATAAACAAGATGCCGGATATGCTTATTTAACAGCTGGTTCCTACTCTTCTACTTCTATTATTCGTAAAACTCAAAAAATAATTAATGGGCGTATTATTTTGAAGGATACCAATAATTCTACAAATGATTTTGTTAATATCAAGGCGGAACCGAAAATTTTTGCGCAATAGAAATTTAGAACATGAAATCAATTAATTTAACAACATACGATAATAAATTCATTAAAATTGCTTCTTTTGCTTGTATCCTTTTTGCAAGTCAAGTTTTTGCACAAGAAAATGATTCGATAAAAGTAACTTCTAACGAGGCTGAACAAACAGTCAAAGATTTAAATTGGCAATTACCAGTTGCAACATATTCTTTTCCAATAAAGGATTATACACATACTGGAATTTATTTCAATCATAAAAACAATCAATTTGCTAGAAAACAAACGGCTGAAGAAACAACTCGTTATGGTTTTATGAGTGAAGGTTTGTACACAACAGGAAATGGATATAAAATCTTTGGAACGATAAATCTCGAAAAATATACGGAAAAAAATCTTGGATGGAATCTTTCTGACGAACGTACAGATGATCAACAAGTTCTTTCGCCACAGTATTTTTACGTACCACGTGCAGCAGATTGGGATAATCAGCAATATTTAATTCGAGGTGGAGTATCTAAAAATTTTGGAAATTTAACGTTAGCGGCTAAAGCTGAGTTAAATGTTAACAAAATGGCGCGCAAATTAGATCCTCGTCCAGAAATTAAAAACAATCAATTGATTGGAGAAATGCAAGTTGGTTATCAAATTTTAGATGGACATCAGATTTTTGTGTTAGGTGCTTATGGTCGAAAAGACAAAGATTATAGTATTACTTATAAAGGTAGAAATCTTGATGTAGAAGGGTCTCCAGAAACCTATTTGCGTTATATGGCGGGTTACGGACGTGTAATCAACAATCCATTAAGAAATAAAATTGATAATGAAAAATCACTTTATCAATATTTTACACGAAATATTATTTCAAAAATTGGAGGTGGATATCAATTTAGTTCTAATAATACGAGTTTGATTTTAGGTTATAATTACCAAGAAAATCAACAGCGTATGTATGATAGTAAAACGAAAGAAGATAAGTTTTTTATCTACGTTTGGGATATCAACGAGCATATTGCCTATGCGAATTTCATGAAAAAATTTGATAACAAGACAATGAATGCACAATTAGATTTTTCGAGAAAAGATGGAGAAAATTACGATGTTTCAATTGGCGGAATGAATTATCAAAATCGATTACAAAATGTAAATTTTGATATCAATTTAGCGAATCGTGAAGCTTCGAAAATGAATTATTTTATTGGTTTGAAATCAAGTTACAATCAAAATAAATATTACGATGCATTGGCAGTTTATACAATGAAAATTAAATCGTTGGATGTTGGTGTTTACGGAAACAAAGATTTGATGTTGAATAATAATTCGAAAATAAATGTAGGATTATCGTTTAATTACTACGCTTTATTAGATTCTTATTTTGATTATACAAAAATGACAGGAATTAACGAAGATACATTTTACAATAATGTTGCAGCTTATGATTATGCGTATAACACAACTGATCATTTCGATGCTTCTACATCAATTCGATATATTTTACCTGTAAAAAACAACAAGACAATCGAGCTATATACGCAGTTAAAAAGTATATTTGCAACAAATAAAAGCAATTTTACCGAAATTAATACAGATAATACCTATTTAGTAAATTTCGGAATTCAATTAAATTACTAGAATGATTATGAAAAAAATGCTTCCTTTATTTGCAATTGGGGCTACTACTCTATTTTACGCATTCAAAAGTAATACTGTTATCGATAAAGGATACACAATTACAGATTTACGTGCATTGTATAGTAGCGGAGATCAATCAAAATGGCCAACTCCAACTGTAGACGAAAGTGTTTTGAATGATGGTTTTGAGGATATTGGAAGTTTAGGAGAAGTTCCTTTTCCCAAAGATAATCCTTATACAAAAGAAAAAGCAGAATTAGGAAAAACATTGTTTTTTGATCCTCGTTTATCAAATTCTAATCAAATTTCATGTGCAAATTGCCACGATCCAGAGTTAAATTGGGGAGATGGTCGTCGAGTTCCTTATGGAGAAGATCGTCAATTAGGAGCGCGTAATTCACCAAGTTTGATGAATGTAGCCTATTCAAAAATGATGTTTTGGGACGGACGCGCTAAGACTTTAGAAGAACAAGCAGAATTTCCGATTCGTGATAAAAAAGAAATGAATCATCACATTGATTTTGCTACAAAACGAATTGCTCAAATCGCAGGTTATAAAGAATTATTTAAAGCAGCTTTTGGTGATGACAAAGTTTCAAATGATCGTATTACCAAAGCAATTGCGACGTTTGAGCGTACAATTTTATCTCCGAAAAATAGATTTGATAAATTTATTGCAGGAAAATCGGATGAATTAACGGATCAAGAAATTGAAGGTTTACATCTTTTTCGTACAAAGGCAAGATGTATTAATTGCCACAATTCTGGTTATTTTTCAGATAATAAATTCCACAATATAGGTTTGACTTATTATGGACGTGAATACGAAGATTTAGGTTTATACAATACAACTAAATTGGCTAAAAATGTTGGTGAATTCAAAACACCTTCATTACGAGAAGTTCCACAAAATGCACCTTATATGCACAATGGACTTTTTCCAACAATTCGTGGAGTTTTGAATATGTATAATGCCGGAATGTTTCATTTCCAACCAAATGAAAAACAGAAAAATGATTCATTATTTCCGAAAACAACAGATTTGGTAAAAAAACTAAATCTAACAACTTCTGAACTAGATGCGCTTGAAGCTTTTTTAATGAGTTTAAAACAAAATCAATATAAAATGCGTCCACCGCAATTACCAAAATAATGATTGAATAATATAAAAAAAACGTCACTGTAAGGTGACGTTTTTTTATGCTCTATATTTAAGATTACAGCTTAGCTAATTCTGTATTGATAAAATTCATTTCATCTGCAGAAATTTTAATATCCATTGCTTTTGCGTTTGCAATCGCTTGTTCAGCATTTCTCGATCCGGCTAAAACAACCGAAATAGCAGGTTGTAAACTTGTCCAACGTAAAACCAATTGCGAAAGTGTAGCTCTTTTTTCTGTAGCGATTGGTGTAATTGCATTCAAGAAATTTTTCACTTTATCCAAATCAAATTGTTGGAAATAACCATTTCGATGATCGTTTTCTTTCAATTTTCCTTCAGCAAAATATTTCCCTGTCAACAAACCTCTTTCCATCGGACTGTACACAATAATTCCTAAATCGTTTTGTTCGGCAAATGGCACCAAATCTTGCTCAATAGCAAGATTCTACTATATCCAACTTGATTACTCGCAATATTTAGCGTTTTACGAGCCTTTTCTACTTGATCCACACTATAATTACTTACACCAGCAGCACGAATTTTTCCTTGTTGAATCAATATTTCTAACGCTTCCATTGTTTCCGAAATTGGCGTTGTAGCATCTGGCCAGTGAATTTGCAATAAATCGATATAATCAGTCTGCAAACGCGTCAAACTCTCCTCTACTTCCTTAATTACATTTGCTTTTGAAGCATATTTGTACACCGGAATTGCTTTTCCATTCTCTTCTGCATCAAAGAAAAATTCTCCTTTTCCGTTGTTACTTCCGTCCCAAACCAAACCGAATTTCGTTAACAATTGAATTTTCGATCTATCGTAACCTTTTATGGATTCACCAATCATTTTTTCGCTCAATCCAAAACCATAAAATGGCGCTGTATCCAACGTTGTTACGCCGTTTTCGATAGAAGCTTGCACCGATGCAATACTATCTTTTTGCTCGTTTCCGCCCCACATATTTCCACCGATAGCGAAGGCTCCGTAAGTGATTGCTGATAATTCTAACTCTGTATTTCCTAATTTTCTGTATTCCATTTTTATAGTTTTTTTGTTAAATAAATTTGTGGTGTTTCTTGCAATTTTTCAGAAACGATTTTCCCAAATTCTTGAATATAACTTTGTTGATTATGAAGATCTAAACCTGCTTGATTTTCCCAAATTTCATAGAAAACAAAGGTGTTTTCGTCTGTTAAACCTTGGTGCAAATCATATAATAAACACGCTTTTTCCTTTTTTGTTTCTTGCACCATATTTTGCAAAACCGCCTGAACTTCTGCTCTATATTCTGGTTTCGACTTGATAATTGCTGTAATATAAATCTGCATTTGTTACTTTTTTAAATTAGTGAAAACATCTTCTAAATGCTCTTTATAAGCTTTTTCGTACGCATTTACACGCTCTTCTGTCGCATTTTTTTCTAAATCATGAAAGTGAAATCCATTGATTCTTTCCAAAGCTGCAAACTGATTCATTTTATGAAAACCGAATAAAACACTGTCATCAACCGATTTTTGATCGAAGAACTCACCTTCTAACGTAAAAGCCGTTTCGGGCGCATTCCAAGTCGTGTTAACCATGTATTTTTTGCCATACATCAAACCACCAGTTCCGTAATTTATTTCGGGATTTTTGCGTGAACGACCATCATTTTTATAGATTCCATTTTCATGACCAGCCGTAAAAACTTCGTCGATATAAAATTTCATACGATTTGGAACTTGAAACCACCAAACCGGAAAATGGTAAATAATCAAATCTGCCCATTTAAAATTTTCGACTTCTTCAAAAGCATCAAATTCATCGTTAATATTTGTTGATCGAATTTCGAAACCTTTTTCTTGTAAAAATTCTGTCGTCCAGTTATTTAATGTTTTATTGAAAGCTCCGCCTGAATGTGCGAATTTTTGAGCTCCGTTGATAATAAATATATTCATTTCTATAATTTTAATTATTGATACTGCAAATTTCTATCATTATTATTAATTATAAAAATAATTTAAATTGTATATTTGTATCATAATTATAATAGAATGAGAAAGCAATATCATTTTCGTCAGATAAATCAACAGCTTTGTGCTTGGGATGTCGATCGATTGATTTTGTTAACGCAAGGACTTCAACCAGAAGTAATTGCTTTAAATGACATCAATGAGTTTAACGAAACTTATTGGTACAGCGATGAAGGTGATTCGCCTACCTGTCGATCAATTACCGAACATATAAAATTAGTTAATGAAGCTGATTTATCTTATCCTATAATTATTTGCCCAGAAGGTAAGTTAATGGATGGTATGCATCGTGTGGTAAAAGCACATTTGGAGGGTTTAACTTCTATTGCAGCTTATCGATTATCGGTACTTCCAAATCCTGATTATATCGATATAAATCCAGACGATTTACCTTATGATTAAATTTAAAACAAGAAATTATGCATTGGAATTTAGAATGGTTGCGCACATTTAAAGCGATTTACGAAACGGGAACTTTATCGGCAGCGGCACAAGAATTATTTATTTCGCAGCCTGGTGTTAGTTTGCACTTAAACTCGTTGGAAGCTTATACGGGTTCGAAATTATTTGATCGCTCGGCACGTAAAATGGTTCCGACCGAAAAAGGAAAAATATTTTACAATTATATCATTGATCCACTGAAAAAGCTTGAAAATGGCGAACAACATTTCCATAAACGTGCACAAGATGAGCGCGTAACCATTAGTGTGGGTATGTGTTTTGAGACTTTTCAGTATACATTAGAAGAACATATTGCAGAATTGCCTTTTAATTTGATTATTAAATTTGGCGAATATCCGCAAATGCAACATGATTTAGACAATGGTTTGTTAGATTTAATTATTACGCCTCAAAAAGGAACACAACAAAATATTTCGTACGAACCGTTTTCGAAAGAACGAATTGTGTTGATTGCTGGAAGTAAAACAGATACTTCAGAACTTGAAGGATTACTGAAAAATGGAAAAATAGCAGAAGTATCAAATTTACTGAAACAACAATTGTGGTACAGTACTGCTGCTGACATGAATCATTTACGAGATTTTTGGACGAAAAACTTTGGCGAACATCCCGATTTTAGTCCGAATTATATCGTTCCAAATATCAGTTCGATTATTCGTTGTTTAAGTGATAACATAGGTTTTTCAATTGTTCCTGATTTTCTTTGTTCGGATGCTTTATCTAATAACAAAATCAAAATAGTTTGGGAAGGTCAAAATCCAGTTGAGAATACGCTTTATTTCGGAACACGTAAAAAAACGATGTATCAAGAAGAAATAGATCAATTAGAAGGTTTGTTGAAAGAGAAATGGTAGATTAATCATATAAGATAATTCTAAAATTATATAAGACTTTCTCGCCAATATCTTCGGAAATTTGTATTATAAAATGACAGTTATGAATGCACAAACACTTAATATACCTATACTCAATTTAAATTCTGAAAATCAAGTTTCTGAATTAAATCAATTAATCTCAGAAGTTGAAAATTTAGATAGTTTTCTTATTGATTTAAACAATAAAACGATTTCACTTACGGCAAAAAAAATGCCTAAAGTATCTGGGAAAGTTTACGAAATCTTAAAACAAAACAATTTCAAGATTGATTCTGTCGAAAAAGCATATCCTGTTCTCAATATGACATGTGCTTCGTGTGCGAGTAGTTCTCAAGCTAATCTTAAACGTCAACCTGGAGTTGTAAATGCAGAGGTGAATTATGGAAATGGTATGGGAAAAATAGAATATATTCCTTCTCTGACTTCTCCAGAAAATCTTAAACATGCATTGGTTGAGCTTGGTTACGACTTAGTGATTGATGAATCAAAAAATCAAGATGAAGAAATTGAGCAACTTCACGAAGAAAAATATAATTCATTAAAAAATAAAGTGATTTGGGCACTTATTTTTGGTGTTCCATTATTTATTATAGGAATGTTTTTTATGAATATGCCTTATGGTAACTATATCATGTGGGCACTTTCCACTCCTATTCTATTCATTTTCGGTCAACAATTTTTTATTGGAGCTTGGAAACAATTGAAAAATAAATCGGCAAATATGGATACTTTAGTGGCTTTAAGTACTGGTGTCGCTTATTTATTTAGTGTTTTCAATACATTATTTCCAGAATATTGGCACAGCAAAGGTTTACATGCACATCCATATTTTGAAGCTGCAGGATTAATCATCGTTTTCATTTTGATTGGAAAATTGATGGAAGAGCGCGCGAAAGGAAATACATCAGAAGCAATTAAAAAATTAATTGGTTTACAACCAAATACGGTTTCTGTTTTAAAAGATGGAAATCAAGTTGAAGTGAAAATTGAAGATGTACAAATTGGAGACTTTATTTTAGCTAAACCTGGAGATAAAATTGCAGTTGATGGAATTATTGTTTCAGGTGAATCTTTTATCGATGAAAGTTTCTTAACTGGTGAACCTATCCCTGTCGAAAAAGGAATTGATGCGACTGTTTTTTCAGGAACATTAAACCAAAATTCTCCTATTCAATATAAAGCATTAAAAGTTGGAAATGATACGCTTTTAGCTCAAATTATTCAATCCGTAAAAAATGCCCAAGGTAGTAAAGCTCCTGTACAACAATTGGTGGATAAAATCGCAGGAATTTTTGTTCCGATTGTGATTATTATTGCAGTTCTAACTTTTATTACATGGTTAGTTTTAGGTCAAGAAAATGCCTTTACAATGGCACTTTTATCAATGATAACGGTTCTTGTAATCGCGTGTCCTTGTGCACTTGGTTTAGCAACGCCTACTGCAATTATGGTTGGTATGGGAAAAGGTGCTGAACAAGGAATTTTGATTAAAAATGCCGAAAGTTTAGAATTGTCTAAGAAAATTGATACCATTATTTTAGATAAAACAGGAACTATTACCGAAGGTAAACCTAAAGTACAAGAATTGATTTGGTTTGATGATTCTGCTAAAAATGTACTTTATACAATCGAAAGTAATTCTCAACATCCATTGGCAAAAGCTATTACAGAACACATTGGTAAACAAGATGTTTTACTTGATTTAAAAGTTGAAGATATTTCTGGAAAAGGATTAAAAGCAACTATTTCTAACAATGAATATTACGTAGGGAAAACGAGTTGGATAAACGAATTGAATATTCAGATTGATGAAAATGTAAAACAAAAAATTCAAGATTTTTCAACTAAAAATTATACAACTTCTTTCTTTGGTAATAATGAAAAAGTTTTAGGTTTGATTGGAATTTCAGATGAATTTAAAGCAACATCTATTGAAGCAATAAAAGCATTCCATGATAAAGGAATAGAAGTTTGGATGGTTACTGGTGATAATGAATTCTCTGCCAATGCAATTGCAAAACAAGTTGGGATTGATCAGGTTGTAGCGAATGCTTTACCAAATGATAAAATGAATATCATCAAAGATTTACAACATAAAGGTAAAATTGTTGCGATGGTTGGTGATGGAATTAATGATAGTGCAGCTTTGGCTCAAGCAGATGTTTCGATTGCAATGGGAAATGGATCTGATATTGCAATTGATGTTGCAGAAGTAACATTGATCGGTGGAGATTTAACAAAAATTGATCATGCTATAAATCTTTCAATACAAACAGTAAAAACTATTCATCAAAATTTGTTCTGGGCATTTATTTATAATGTAATCGGTATTCCAATTGCTGCAGGTGTTCTTTATCCAATCAACGGGTTTTTATTAGATCCTATGATAGCTGGAGCGGCAATGGCTTTGAGTAGTGTAAGTGTTGTAACAAACAGTTTGTTATTGAAATATAAAAAGATATAAATCTCCATATATACAAAAAAATCGACTAAATATTTAGTCGATTTTTTTATGCTTTATAATAAACGATCATCCCAATTATAATCTTCTAATTCTTTGATTTTAACTTTCGAAGAAAAATTAGGATGTTTGGTATTAATTAAATAATTGTATTCTTTCGGAATGATTGACGAAGGAACTTTCATGACCAAATATTTAAAATCTTGATACCAAGCAGAGCCAATTTCTTGTAACTTCGGATAAGATTCAACAGATTGCCAATTTTTCGGTAATTTAGAATCCTTTACATTGTAAATTTCATCTTCTGTGCAATCAATTTCAATCACTAATAATTTGTACGAATTATCAATATTAATAGAACTTCGATGAACTACCAATTCTAAGGTTGATAATGCGCGCGTACTACCCGTATATATTATAAACTCATCATTTTTATTCCATCTGTTGGCAACTCCAGAAGCTTGTAATGATTTTGCATATTTAGCCTTACGAATATTGTAAACCAACATCTTAAACGTTTTCTCCGTATTCTATAGCTGTTAAACGATTATCGATAAATTTTAAACCAGATACTGTATCTAAAAAATCCATTGGTGCTTTTTTATCTAGTAAAACATTTGGAGTTGTTAACCAATTCTCAAAATCATCTTTTGTACTAAAAACCTCTAAACCATGCTTGTATAAAGAGATTAATAAAACAACATGTTCTTTGGTATTATCCTTTAATGAAATATCTTTTGTTTTATAATTTCTATACGTACGTGTAGTAATATTTAACCAATTCGAAATAATATCATCTTTCAAACCAGATAATTCGTCTAGATATTTGATGTATTTTTGATCAATATCATATCTATTTACATAAAAATAAACATTAGCGAAATCTCTTACTTCTGGGATTTCATCAATGATTTGCTTGTAACTTTTTAGTTTAACTGTTGCCATAATTCTAAACTTTTACTAAAGGTACAATTTTTCCTTTTATAAAAGGAATTTTTTCTCAATTATTTTTATAACAAAAAAAAGAGGCTACAAAAGTAACCTCTTAACTATAACGATTTGTTATGTCTTATTTTAAAGAACCAACCATATCTTCTGGTTTTACCCATTCGTCAAATTGTTCAGCAGTTACATATCCTAATGCAATAGCAGTTTCTTTTAACGTTGAGTTATTTTTATGCGCTGTTTGTGCAATTTCAGCAGCTTTATAGTAACCAATTTTAGTATTAAGTGCAGTTACTAACATTAGCGAATTATCTACTAACTCTTTGATACGAGCGTAATTTGGTTCAATACCTTGGGCACAATGTTCGTCGAAAGAAACACAAGCATCTCCTAATAAACGTGCTGATTGTAAGAAGTTAGCAGCCATTAATGGTTTGAAAACATTTAATTCATAATGTCCTTGTGTACCACCAATTGTAATTGCAACATCATTACCCATTACTTGAGCAGCAACCATAGTTAATGCTTCACATTGCGTAGGATTTACTTTACCTGGCATGATAGAAGATCCTGGTTCATTTTCTGGAATAATAATTTCACCAATACCTGAACGAGGACCTGAAGCTAACATACGAACATCATTTGCAATTTTGTTTAATGAAACGGCTAATTGTTTCAACGCTCCGTGAGTTTCAACGATAGCATCGTGAGCAGCTAACGCTTCAAATTTATTTTCAGCAGTAACAAATGGATGACCTGTAAATTCAGCAATATATTTAGCTACAACTACATCGTATCCTTCTGGTGTATTAAGACCTGTTCCTACAGCAGTTCCTCCTAAAGCTAATTCAGATAAATGCTCTAACGTATTTCTTAATGCTTTTAAACCATGATTTAATTGTGCTACATATCCAGAAATTTCTTGTCCTAATGTTAATGGAGTTGCATCCATTAAGTGTGTACGACCAATTTTCACAACGCTTTTAAATTCTTCAGCTTTTTTAGCTAACGTATCGCGTAATTGTTCAACACCTGGAATTGTAACTTCAACTACAGCTTTATAAGCTGCAATGTGCATTCCTGTTGGATAAGTATCGTTAGAAGATTGAGATTTGTTAACGTCATCATTCGCTTTCAAAACTGGTTCTCCTTCTCCAATTTTTCCACCTGCCAATACTTGCGCACGGTTAGCAACAACTTCGTTCACATTCATATTAGATTGTGTTCCAGAACCTGTTTGCCAAATTACTAATGGAAACTGATCGTCTAATTTTCCAGCTAAAATTTCATCACAAACAACTGCAATAGCATCTCTTTTTTCTACTGGTAATACACCTAATTCTGCATTTGCATAAGCAGCAGCTTTCTTAAGATAAGCAAAACCTTCAATGATTTCTTTTGGCATTGAAGCAGCTGGACCAATTTTAAAGTTATTTCTTGAACGTTCTGTTTGAGCACCCCAATATTTGTCTGCAGGAACTTTTACTTCCCCCATGGTGTCTTTCTCAATTCTGTATTCCATTTTGTATTTTTATTATTTATATAATTGTTTACTTATCTCACAAATTTAAGAAATCGTTTGATGAAAGAAAAGTGATTAATGTTAGTATTTCTGTTAATTTTATTTACTAAGTTTGTATCACATAAAAATAAAATCATGATTCAATTTTTAGGTTTCTTATTATTCTTAACAATCGCTTTATGCGGATTCTGGGGTATCATCTTCTTTGCAACGATGGCTATCTCTTGGATTCCATTTTGGGTTGCGAATTTAAGAAAAGAAAAAGCAGGAATAGTTACAGCAGAAGATCCTCGTCCGATTTTACCAAATCAAGAAGGAATCACAGTATTATTCAAAAAATAATAAGCTGTTAAAAAAATTAAAAGAGACTTGACGAAGTCTCTTTTTTTGTTTATTCAACTTTCGAATCTTCGTCAGTATTTCCTTCTAAATAATTTTTTAAACTAATTCGGATAATTTCTGACCAACCAGCTTCAAAACTTTCTCTTGAAAAATTCATATCTTCAGGAGGAAAAGTTTCTATTCCTTCATGAATTAAGGTCAACTTTGTTTGTGGGACAATCTCATCTGTCAATTCCTCTAAAGTAAATGATACAACAGAATTTCCTTCATAAACAGGATATTTCCAAGTATATGCTAACTTATTGATAGGATTTATTTCTACTATTTTACAATGATGTAAATAAGACCCGCCATAAAATTCGAACTCGAAACCAACTTCTAGATTAAATTTTTCAATATCAAAATACCATTTGTCAAAAGCAGATTTTGTTGTTAATGCATTCCATACTTTATCAATGGAAACATCAAAAATCTCAACTATTTCTACAGGCTTTGCACTCATATTTTTATTTTTTATGATTTTGTTTAATTTACTAATTATTTAATTATAATTTAAATTTTGCCCAAAATTTAATTGTTACATTTGTTGTTGTAAAATTTTTAAAATGAAATTTAATAAAACTTTTTTAAGTGTTTTAGGGCTTTTTGCAGGATTGTCTATATATGCGCAACAAGATGTAAGCCGTCCTAAATTAGTTGTAGGTGTTGTTGTTGATCAAATGCGTTGGGATTATTTATATCGTTACCAAGATCGTTATTCTGAAGGTGGTTTCAAACGTATGTTAAATGAAGGATTTAGCAACGAAAATACTTATATTCCTTACATTCCTACTTATACAGCTATTGGTCATAGTACGATATACACAGGTTCTGTTCCTGCTATTCATGGTATTGCTGGAAATGATTTTATCATTCAATCAACTGGACAAGAAATGTATTGTACGCAAGATGATGCTGTAAATGGAGTTGGAACTTCGTCTAAAGCTGGTAAAATGTCTCCAAAAAACTTGTTGACTTCTACGGTTACAGATCAATTAAAATTAGCAACTAATTTTCGCTCAAAAGTATATGGAGTTTCTTTAAAAGATCGTGGAGGAATTTTACCTGCTGGACATTTTGCTGATGCTGCTTTTTGGTTTGATGGAGAATCTGGTAATTGGGTTTCGAGTACATTCTATATGAACGAGTTACCAAAATGGTTACAAAAATTCAACGATAGAAAAGTTGCGGACAAATACTTAGATAAATGGACTACGCTTTATCCAATTGATACGTATGTACAGAGTGAAAAAGATGGTAATCCATACCGTGAAAATTACAAAGGATTAGATAAAATGCAATTTCCTTATGATTTGAAAGCTTTAAAAAAATCAAATGGTTTAGGATTAATTCGCTCTACGCCTTTCGGAAATTCGTTGACAAAAGATATCGCTATCGAAATTATTGATAACGAAAAATTAGGTCAAAATGCGAATGGTGTTACAGATTTCTTGGCAGTTAGTTTTTCTTCTACAGATTATGTTGGACATCAATTTTCTCCAAATACAATCGAAGCTGAAGATACATATTTACGCTTAGATAAAGATTTAGAACAATTATTCAATCACTTAGATCAAAAAGTAGGAAAAGGGCAATATTTAGTTTTCTTGACAGCGGATCATGGTGGAGCTCATAATCCAAAATATTTCCAAGATAAAAAAGGTAATGCTGGATATTTTCCTACAGGAGAAGTTAAAAAAGCTTTGAATGCTAAATTGCAAGAAAAATTTAAATCAAACGAAATTGTTCGTTCATTATCAAATTATCAAGTTCATTTAAACTATCAAATCATCGAACAAAATAAATTAGATGAAGAAGATATTAAAGATGAAATTGTAAAATTTATGCAAAAAGTAGACGGAGTTTCTTTCGTTGCTGATATGGATAAAATTGGTGAAGCTTCAATTCCTGCAATCATTAAAGAACGTATGATTAATGGTTTTAATCGTAAACGTAGTGGTGCAATTACTTATATTTTAGAACCACAATGGTATGGTGGAAAACAAAATGCTGGTGGTACAACTCACGGAACATGGGGTTCTTACGATGCACATATTCCATTCGTATTAATGGGATGGGGAATAAAACATGGTAAAAATAATAACCGAGTTTATATGACTGACATCGCTCCTACTTTAGCAGCTTTATTACATATTGAAGAGCCAAATGGAAATATTGGTGAACCAGTTTCTGAAGTAACAAATCAAAAATAATCTTACAAAAAGATATTTCTCAAAACGCAATCAAATATGGTTGCGTTTTTTTATTTTTATACAATAATATGATGTCATGAAATTTGAAACTCCACTTATAACAGCTCAAGAATTAAACGAAAATATTAATCTAAATAATCTAATTATTTTAGATTGTACAATTGATAAAGTTGATCAATCATTAAAAGACGACGAATTGCAATTAATTCCAACTTCTCGTTTTTTTGATTTAGAAGGTAAATTTTCAGATCATTCTATTGATCTACCCCACACTTTAGTTGATGAAACGACTTTTACAAATCAAGCAAGAGAATTAGGAATCAATCAAGATTCTATTATAGTTTGTTATGATCGTTGGGGTGTTTATTCAAGTCCGCGCGTTTGGTGGATGTTTAAAACAATGGGACACAATGAAGTATATGTATTAAATGGTGGTTTACCTGATTGGAAGAAAAATAATTTTGAACTTGTTTCTGAATATTTACAACCTACTAAAAAAGGTGACTTTATTGCTCATTTTCAAGAAGATTGGTTTGCAGATACAAAAGTTATGTTAAATGCAATAAACGATGATTCAAAAATCATTATAGATGCTCGATCAGAAGGGCGTTTCAATGGTGTTTCTCCAGAACCAAGACAAGGTTTAAGAAGTGGTCATATTCCTAATTCTAAAAATTTATTCTTTGAAAATGTCTTAGATAATGAAAAGTTTAAATCAAAAAAAGAATTACAATTTATTTTTGAAAAATTAACCGATTCTTCTAAAGAAAATATTTTTTCGTGCGGTTCTGGAATCACAGCTTCTATTTTAGCTTTAGCTTCTACAATTGCTGGTTACGAAAATGTAAAAGTTTACGATGGATCTTGGTCTGAATGGGGTGCTGACGAAAATTTACCAATAGAAAAATAATTTTTAATTAACACTTATAATTATTTAGTCAAATCATCATCATTTCACTTTTAGACATAAAAATGAAATGATGATGATTTTTTTATAATATTTTTTAAAACAAAATTTACAAATATTCTATTGATAATCAATATAAAATGGAAACATATAATTGTTTTTTTTAGTACTTTGTTTTGCATAGTAGTATTTTTAATATAGATTTGTAGAAGTTATACTACTAAGAATTTTTAGAATATTAATAAAAATGTGTAACTATTCACTGAAAGTAACGTCTATAATAAAATTAACACTATGAAACATCTAATTTATATATCTGCGATATGTCTGAGTTGCTCCGTTATGGCACAAACAAAATTCTCGGGTAAAGTATTAAATGAAAAAGATAATAATCCTATTTCGTTAGCAGAAATTGTTTTGCTTAATGATAAAACAGAAATTTCTAATGTAACAGATGAGCAAGGAAATTTTCTATTTGAAAATGTAGAAAATGGAAACTTTGATTTCGCTATTTTAGTGAATTTTGATACAATTTATAAAGAAAAAATTGAAATCAATAATGACGTAAAAAAGTCATTCAAAGTTAATATGCCAAATATTGACTTGAAAGAAGTAGTTATTGCTAAAAAAGTTTTTCAGAAAAAAGCAGATCGTTTTGTATTTGATGTTTCAAATTCTCCTGTAGCAAAAGGGAATGATGCTTTTAATCTTCTTAAGCAAACTCCTTTGGTTTCTTCGACAGATGGCAAAAATCTTAAAATCCTAAATAAATCAGACGTTATGATTTACATCAATGGCCGAAAATCTAACATGGATAACGAAGCTGTTATAGAAATGTTGAAGAACACACCTTCTGAGAATATTCAGAAAATAGAAGTTATAACAACTCCTGGAAGTGAATTTTCTGTAGAGGCAAATACAGGAATTATTAATATTGTAATGAAAACGACAACCACAAATGGTTTTAATGGAAATGTCAGAATTGTAGATCAACAATCTTTTTTTAATAGTCAAAGATTGAATACCGGCTTAAATTATAGAAAAGATAAATTAGCAATTAATTCGGGAATTTATACAGGTAAAAATAAATCGCGTGAAAAGAATATTTTATCGAATGGAAATGAACATTTTATCAATGAATCGAGAGGAATTGTAGATGATCCAAATACAAATATTGGTGGAAACATTGGTTTTGATTATGAATTGGCTAAAAATCAAAATATTGGTTTAACATATAATTTTAGATATAATAAAAGCTTTGGTTCTAAATTTAAACTAGATAATTATTACAATCACGAATTTAAAAACCAAACCATTAACCTTGAAAATGCCCAAACAAGAAATCATTCATTTAACCTAAATCATGAAGTAAGAATAGATAGTTTGGGAAGTAAATTGGTGACAAACGCTTCTTTTCTTAATTATAAACGAGAAATGAGAAGTACAAATACGACAATTCCTTCAGACAATGAAAACATCGAAATTTTCAGACAAAATGTACCTCAAATTATTAACAATTTTAGCGCTAATGCAGATTATACATTAAAAACAAAGAATGAAAACACATGGTTATTTGGAGGTAATTATACGTTTACAAAAACAGATAATGATACAAAACAACAGAATCTTATCAACGACAATTTTATAACAGATGAAACATTGAGTAATCATTTTTTATACAAAGAAAATATTGCTGGATTATATTTAACATTTGAAAAACAAGTTTCTGAAAAGTTTTCTGGGAAAATTGGTACGCGATTAGAAATCACTAAAACAGTTGGAGATATACTTGATAAGAATAATTCCTTCAAAAATAATTACAACAATATTTTACCTTATTTATCTTTAAACTATTCGATTAATCAGAATCACAATTTAAGTTATTCTTTTTCAAGTCGAGTTCGTAGACCAGCTTTTTGGGAATTAAATCCTTCTCGTATTTATATTACACAAACAAACTATATTCAAAATAACCCGTTTATGATGAGTTCAAAATATTATAAACAAGAGTTGAATTATTTATACAAAAGCACATATTTTGTCAATGCAGAATTCGAGTATATTGACGATGCAACAAGCCAATTACCTTTACAAGGGACAATCAAAAATCTTGAAACTGGCGAAATCACAGACTTTTTGCGCTACATTAGAATGAATTATGGAAACAAAAAGTCGTTAAATTTATCAGTTGGAATGAATAAAAGTTTTTTTGATGGAATTTGGTCAACAAATTATATGTTTGTTTATATGTATCAAACGTATCGAGGAACGATAAACAGTGATCCTACATATATTCCAAAACCAGGTTTTGAAGAAAAACTTTCAACTTATGTTGTGGATCGTCAATCCTCAAATATTTATTTTAAATTAGATAATACAATAAGACTTTCCTCTAAAAAAGATTGGTTTTTAGGAGTTAATTATTGGTATTTATCACCATTTGAAATTGAACTTGGAAAACTTGGTAAACAACATAGTTTTGATGTAAATATTAAGAAAATTTGGAATAACTGGACTTTGATGTTTGAAGCGTATGATTTATTCAATACCAATATCACAACAATTAACGGAAAACAAGAAAATGGAAATTTCAATAATGTTTGGCAAAAACAATATAATAGAGAGTTTTCTATTAGTTTATCTTATAAATTCGGAAACCAAAAATTGAAAAAAACAAGACAAATTGACGATGCAAACAGTACAATAAAATCAAGATTATAAATACATTATATAAAAAAGACTGCAAATTGCAGTCTTTTTTGTTTATTCAAAAATCAAATCAAATTGATTATATTTTAAATAAATGGTTTTATTTGAAGTATTCAAAACACGAATATATTTTGTTTCTTTTGTTTTTGGTTTTGACCAATTTTTTCCATCTTGACTATATTGAATTTCTAATTCTTCAATTTTATCTTCTGCTCTAAATTTAAACTCTTTCAAAGTATTAGTCGATGTAATTTCTATTCCTATGTAATCATTCGGTTTCATCGGAATATACTCTAACGTTTTTGTTAATCGTAAGACCTGCAAAGGTCTATTTCCTGTTTCTACATCATTTACGATTGGCAAAGTTTGTAGCTGTTCAATAGTTGTAAAAACTTTACCTTTTGGTTGATTCAACGATTCTTGAATTTTATAACCTGCAGACTTTAATTTTTGTTGTATTAAAATTGTTGATTTTTCTATCCAAGGTAATACATATCTACTTGCAGTTACAATTCCTGGTTGGCTGTGTCCACGATTTTCTTTCGAGTCAATTTCGATCATTTTATTTTTCAACATCTGAAACGCTAAAAATTCTTGATACATTTTATCAAGAGATTCTGCTTGATAAACGTCTAAAAGTTTTAATGCAGCCTCACCTTCAACTCCAAAAAATTGAACCCAAGGTTTTATTTCCTTCAATAAACTTTGATTCTTTGCATTTTTTAATATTTGATTTGAAACTGGAGAAAATTTTAAAAACTCAGTTTTTAATTGTGTATAATCTTGTAGCGAAAAAGGAGTTATATTTTCTTTGTCTAATTCGATTAATTTATTCTCTAAAATTGATTTGATATTTGCAGATTCTTCCCTTCTGTATTGATGATAACTAGGACCAGGATCTGCATTATGAGACGAAAAGATTTTGTATTCATCTTTTATTTCTGGAAACAAACGATTAATTGCAACATTCCAAGACTCTTTATCATCATAAGCTTTTAAATTCCAACTGTAATTTGCTACAGAAAAAATTGCAACTTTCGACACCTCTGGTTTATCCATTGGGTTAGAAACAAAACCAGACATTTCATCTTTATTATTTTTATCTAAACCATAAGCTGAACCTAATAATAAATGATTTCGAACATAATCGTTAACAGGAAAATTCCACCAAACAAAAGATGGACGTTTAATACGTTTATTTACCCATTTTTGACCTTCATTTGTAATATCGTGAATTACAGTATTTCCTGTCCACATAATATGAATTTTTGGATCTAATTTATCTCCTAAAATATCCAAATACGTCCCTTCTTTTGGATTAGACCATCCCTTATTGTATTCTGTTGGACACATGATTAAAGCACCAATATCATCTTTTTTATCGACAAATTCTTTTTGCAAATAATTTAATAATTCAGCTTGTCTATTTGCATCAGTTCCAATCCCAGAAATATCATCAAAAAAAACTGCAAAATGACGAATGCCTAATTGATACATTTTCTCGAATTTATGTAAAACAGCATCTCGATCTTGATTATTCCATTTTATATCTTGACCAGGATGAATCGCCCAATAAAAATCAACATGATTTTTTGTTGCAAAATCAACCAATTCCTTTAATTTATTTGCTTCATCTGTCGGATAATTTTCTCGCCAGTTTGGTGATGAATGATAAGGATCGTCTTTAGGTCCGTAGATATATGTATTTAGTTTATTGTCTCCATAAAATTTCAACTGAGAAATTCGATCTTCATGAGACCAAGGTTGACCATAAAAACCTTCTACAACTCCTCTGTATTTTATATCTGGTTGATCAGAAATCGTAACTAAAGGAATTTGTTTCTCAACTTTTGCTTGCTCTAATAATTGATAAAGCGTTTTTTCTGCGTAGAATTTTCCGCGTTCTGAAGAGTATTCTATTTGAATTGTTTTTGGAGAAATAATCAATTTATATCCTTCTTGAAGAATCAAATGATTTTTTTTATATTTAATTTTCAATCCTTTGTTTGACTGAAAATCGGAAAACTGAATTTGTTTTGATTTTACACCTTCAAATCTTATTTTTTGATTTTGGTTTATTAATTGTTTTGGAATTGGATATATTTCTTGACCAAATAAGTAAAACGGAAAAATGGCTGTAAGTAAAGCGTATCTTAACTTCATTTAGTGTAAATTATAAAATATTAAATGTTCAAATAAATTTAAACCTTTTATTTTACAATATGCCTAATATTTCAATTTTGATATTTTTTTTATCTCCATTTATCCATTTCGAAACGAACAGAGAAGATATTAGAATACAATCCTATTCCACTATCACCAAAATTTGTCAAAGCATAATCAATCGAAATTCCTTTGTACTTAAATCCTACTCCAACATTTGGTTGAATTTGAGTTTTTTGTTTGCCGTCAAATTGTTCAATTTTTTGCAAATTATTCAATCCACCTCGAACAAAAACCATATCATCAAAAGCTAATTCTACACCAGCCTGTGGCGAAATTGAAAAGCCTTTTCCAGAAATTGCAGCATTTGTTTGTTGAAATTCAAAATTCATGTCAACTTCTCCTAACAGCGACCAACGATCATTAAAATCAAATCGTTTTCCAACTCCAAATTGTAATTTTGGCATTGTTAACTCGATATTTTCACCTGGTAAATCATTCAAAATTGTAGGCTCGCCTTCATTACTTGGTTCATCAATAGAAATTTCTTTTACTTTTTCTTTGTTAATACTCCACGCATTAAAAGTAGTTGTAATGTCACGCGCCATCAAACCAAAATACATTTTATTATCGGTACGATATTGTAAACCAAGATCTAATCCGAAACCAAATCCTTGCGCAAATTTCCCGATATGGCGGTAAACTATTTTGGCATTTGCACCAAACTGAATGTCTTTATTATTGAAGACATTTCCTGCATAAGACATCGTCAAAGCGTAATCTGCTGTAGAAAATTTAGAGATTTTATCGTAATTTATATTTCCTTGATTATCAATTAATTCTGTCGTGTTCAAAATATCATCAACACCAAAACGCATCAACGAAAAAGCTATTGTAGAATTACTTTCTCTCAACGGAATAGCAACTGCTGCATAATCAAATTTTGCAATTGACTGAAAATATTCTGCGTGCATTGCAGAAGCTTCCCAATCGTACGTGATTTCCGTTAATCCAGCCGGATTCCAATAACTTGCATTTGCATTTCCAATATTTGCTACAACTGCATTTCCCATTGCGAATGAGCGTGCGTCTACACCTATATTCAAAAACTCGTTTGAATATTTACGTGCAGTTTGAGAAAAAGCAAATTGACTTGCAAGAATAGATAATAAAAGGAATGTTTTTTTCAAAATTGATGAATTACGAATATAAAAACTCAAAATTAGTGGTTTTATTGTGTTCAAAAAGGATTCAGATTAATATTTGTTTGTATTTTTGTCTTGAAAAATTCATTATGAAATTATTTACAATTCCAAATTTTCTAACACTACTTAACCTTTCGTGTGGTGTATTATCAGCTATTTTTATGATTTCGAGTAATGCTCAAATCACAACTACCACGGTTACAATTGTCATGGTTTTGATGCTGATTTCTTTAGTTGCCGATTTCTTAGATGGAATGGTTGCTCGCTTAATGAATATTGGTAGTCCTATCGGAAAAGAATTAGATTCTTTGGCAGATTGTATTTCGTTTGGAGTTGTTCCGGGATTGATGTTATTTTCAATTTTCAATCATCTTTCAACTGATTTTATTTATGAAAATGAGAACTTAAAAATTTCTGCTATTTCATTATTTGCGTTTTTAGTTCCGGCGTTTTCTGCTTTGCGTTTAGCGAAATTTAATTTAGATGAAGATCAAGCAAGCTATTTCAAAGGATTAGCAACTCCATCTAATACTTTATTTATTTTTTCATTATTTTCAATCTATTACAACAAAGGACAAATCATCAATCCAGAAATTGATACCTATTTATTAATCGCTGTTTCTATTGTCTTTAGTATTCTATTAATTATTGATTTACCATTATTTGCCTTAAAATTTAAAGGATTGGGTTGGGCAGAAAATTATTATAAATACATTTTCTTAATCATTACAATTGGTTTAGTGGCTTGGTTGCAAGTTGCAGCAATTCCACTTATCATCTTATTGTATATCATCTTCTCAATCATTTTCAGAAAAGAAATTATAAAATGAAATTAACTAAAAATATCTGTTTCTTTGATTTAGAAACAACAGGAACAAATGTTTCGAAAGACCGAATCGTTGAAATCTCTATTGTAAAAGCTTTTACGGACGGAACAAAAGAAGTTAAAACATGGAAAGTTAATCCAGGAATTCCAATTCCGCCAGAAACAACATTGATACATGGAATTTCTGACGAAGATGTTGCTGATGCACCTTCTTTTAAAGAAATTGCTCCTGCAATTATGGAAATAATCAAAGATTCTGATTTAGCTGGTTATAATTCTAATCGTTTTGATATTCCACTTTTAGCTGAAGAATTATTACGTAATGGATTTGATTTCGATTTAGCTAAACATCGTCCAATTGATGTGCAAGTGATTTATCATAAAATGGAACCTCGTAATTTAAGTGCAGCTTATAAATATTATTGTGATAAAGATCTAATTGATGCGCATTCTGCAGAAGCTGATACAATTGCAACTTACGAAGTTTTGATGGCGCAAATAGAGAAATATGACGAACTTGAAAATGACAACAAATTTTTGAGTGAATTTTCTTCTCAACGTAAAACGGCTGATTTAGCTGGTTTTATTTTATACAACGATAAAGATCAAGAAATTATTTCTTTTGGTAAATACAAAGGGCAAATTGTAACAGATGTTTTTGCAAAAGATCCAGGTTATTATTCATGGATTCAGAATGCTGATTTCCCTTTATACACGAAGAAAGTTTTTACACGAATCAAATTACAAAACGGTTTTTAAGCAATGAAAATTATTTGTGTAGGACGTAATTACGTTGAACATGCAAAGGAATTAAATAATCCAATTCCAGAATCTCCTATGTTTTTTATGAAACCTGATTCTGCAATTTTGAGAAAAGGTTTTCCATTTGTGATTCCAACTTTTACAAAAGAAGTTCATTTCGAAACAGAAATTGTGATTAAAATAGACCGTGTTGGAAAAATGATTCAACCGCAATTTGCAGATCGTTATTTTTCTGAGATTGGTTTAGGTATTGATTTTACAGCGCGCGATGTGCAACAAGAATTGAAAGAGAAGCGTTTTCCTTGGGAAATTGCGAAAGCTTTTGATGGTTCAGCCTTTGCTTCGGATTTCTTTCCTAAAGAAAATTTTGATTTAGAAAATTTAAATTTCAAATTAGATCGAAATGGTGGAAATGTACAAACAGGAAATTCAAAAGATATGATTTTCCATATCAACACATTAATCGCTGAATGTTCTAAATATTTTACATTAAAAAAAGGAGATTTAATTTTTACTGGAACTCCAGCTGGTGTTTCAAAAATTAATTCAAAAGATCTATTAGAAGGTTTTTTGAATGATGAAAAAGTCTTCGAAATAAAAGTTTTATAATATAATAAGCGTTACAAATTGTAACGCTTATTTTAATTTAATAATATCAGTTGCATTAATTGTATTGAAATCATCACAAATAGAATTTGCTTTTTCTAAATTTTGCTTCTTAGAATTTACACTTTTGTATCCTAAACAATAAAGATTTGCGCGAAAAGCTGCCTCTACTCCATTTGTACTGTCTTCGATAACAAGACATTCAGTATGTTCAGATTTAGCTAAATCAGCTGTATGAAGAAAAATCGCAGGATCAGGTTTTGATTTTGGAAAATTTTCTCCCGAAATTTTATGTGTAAAATATTGATTTAAATGAAATCGATTAAATACACGATCAATTGTACTTTTTGAAGCCGAAGATGCCAAAATCAATTCAATTCCATTCGCATATAAATCTTTTATTAAATTCTCCACACCATCTATTAAATACAAATCAGGTTTTGTATCAAAAGCTTCATTAAAAATAGCACGCTTTCTTAAAACTAAATTATTTACATCTTCTTTTAAATCAAATTTTTCTTTTAGAATTTGATATACATTTTTCGTAGATTGTCCTGTAAATGTTGCAAATAATTCTTCATTAACTTTAATATTTAGCTCTTTATAATGTTCGAAATACGCAAATTTATGTACTGGTTCTGTATCTACAATTACACCATCCATGTCAAAAATTACCGTCTTAATCATTCTAGTTTTGTTTGTACAAAATTAACTTTTTTGAACACATGAATTGAAAAGAATAAACTTTAGAATCATTTTAAATTAATTATTTATACCTCTGGTTATTAACTTAATAGTAGAATTTAATTAATTATTCAAATGTTAAAAATTAACATTAGCGTAACATTTGCATGCTTTTTGTAAAATTCTTGGCATAACAAAATTAGAACTGAAAAATTTATAAAATGAAAAAAGTATTATTAGTTGCTGTAATGGCATTAGGAATTTCTCAAGTAAATGCTCAAAACTATAAAAATGCTTTAGGTGTTGTTGTAGATTTAGGAGATGGAGAAACGCTTGTTGGTCCACAATTTAAACACTCGTTTGATGGTAAAAATGCTGGTAACATACAAGTAATGTTTGGAGATCATGCTACTGTTTTAGGTGCTGATTATACATATAATAAACCATTTTCTGGTACTAACGGATTAGGATGGTATGTAGGAGTTGGACCTCAATTAACTTTTGTTGATGGAGGGAAATATGAAGATAAGACTTATGTTGCGATTCGTCCGCAAGCAGGTTTAGAATATAAAATTCCGTCTGCTCCTTTAGCTTTCCATTTCGATTGGAAACCTTGGTGGAATTTAACTAACGAATCAAACTTCGAAGCTGGTCGTTTTTCTTTAGGATTTAAATATACATTTAACTAATCTAAAGTTAGAAAATAATATGAGCCACTCGTTTTGAGTGGCTTTTTTTATAAGTAAAATCATAAAATATTGGCTTAATTTAATTTTATTCCTTTAAATTAATCGTTATTTTTGAAAGATTTTGAATTTTATCTAAGACCAATTATAGATTAATACTATCGTTTGCTTATTCAAGATATAATTCCGAATTTTACTTAGTAATAGATTTAATAACATTTATAAAAGATGAAACAATTAATTGGGACAGGAGTTGCTTTGGTTACGCCTTTTCAACAAGATGGTACGGTAGATTATGCTGCTTTAGAAAAATTAGTTAACTACAGTATCGATGGTGGTGTTGAGTATTTAGTTATTTTAGGAACTACAGCGGAAGCTGCAACACTTACAAAAGATGAAAAGAAACAAGTAATTGAAACAATAAAAAAGGCAAATGCTAATCGTGTTCCGATGGTATTGGGAATTGGAGGAAACAACACGGCTGAAGTAATTAAAGAATACCAAGAAACAGATTTAAGTGATTATATTGCTATATTAACAGTATCTCCATATTACAATAAGCCAAATCAAGAAGGTATTTATCAGCATTATAAAGCAATAGCAGAAAGTACAGATGCTAAAATTATTTTGTATAACGTCCCTGGTAGAACTGGATCTAATATTGCTGTAGATACAACTATTCGTTTAGCTAATGAATTCGAAAATATTGTTGCAATCAAAGAAGCTTCTCCAGACTTTTTACAATCAACTGATATTATTCGTAAAAATACGCGCGAAGACTTTCATATCATTTCTGGTGATGACGAATTTGCTTTACCAATGACGTTAGCTGGAGGATCTGGAGTTATTTCTGTAATTGGACAAGGTGTTCCAGTATTATTTACAGATATGATTCGAAAAGCTTTAAACAAAGAAGTAGACGCTTCTTATGATGCTCATTACAAAGTTGTCGAAATTACACGTGCAATTTTCGAAGAAGGAAATCCATGTGGAATAAAAGCTGTATTAGACAACAAAGGTGTTTGTAAACCTTTTACAAGATTACCTTTAGTTCCTGCATCTGCAAACTTGACAACAAAAATTAACCAATTATTATCTAACATCTAATAAAAATAAAGCTATGATAAAAGATACAATATTAGACGCGCTTAACAAACAAATAAAACTAGAAGGAGATTCTTCTCAATTATATTTAGCAATGGCTTCATGGGCAGAAGTGAAAGGTTTAGAAGGTACAGCAAACTTTTTATACTCACATGCTGACGAAGAACGCATGCATATGTTAAAATTAATTAAATTTATTAACGAAAGAGGCGGAAAAGCATTTGTTCCACAAATTGAGGAGCCAAAACAAGATTTTTCGACTTTAAAAGATATTTTTACAGCTATTTTAAAGCATGAATGTTTTGTTTCTGAGTCTATTAACGAAATTGTTGGACTTACATTAGAACAAAGAGATTATGCAACACACAATTTCTTACAATGGTATGTTTCTGAGCAAATTGAAGAAGAAAAATTAGCAAGAAATATATTAGATAAGTTAGAAATGATCGGTTCTGATAAAGGTGGTTTATATCTGTTTGATCGTGATATAGTTACATTAAATGTAGACGCAACAGCGGAATAAATCAAAACTTTGAGATTTTATTAAGAGGATAAGAAAATAATTTTTTATACTTTAGTCCTCAAATTTTATTAAATTTGCAGAATGTTTAAAAAACTAAGCTTACTAGTTTTAATTGGCGCTACTTTAGTGTCTTGTAACAAGACCTACAACAAAGCGATGAAAAGTACAGATAAAGATGAGATCTTTACATTAGCTACTCAGTTATATCAAGATGGTAAATATGACTTAGCAAACGAGTTATATGAAAAAATATCAACATCTTTTGTAGGGACAGAAAAAGCGGCTGATATTGCTTACAATATGGCACAAGGAAATTTTAATGAGAAAAGTTTCCGTTTGGCAGGACATCAGTTTAAAAGTTTTGCAGGTGCATATCCAATGGATAGTCGTGCTGAAGAAGCTTTATTCAAATCAGCGTTTTCTTATTACAAAGATTCACCAAAATATGATTTGGACCAAACAAGTACCTATACAGCAATCAGCGAATTGCAAGGATTTATCAATGCGTATCCAGAATCTGATCAGGTAGCAGATGCAAACAATTATATTACAGAGCTTAGACAGAAATTAGAATTAAAATCTTTCGAAATTTCAAAAGTTTATTTTAAAACTATGAAATATAAAGCTGCTGGTGTATCATTTGATAATATGATTGATGAATACCCAGATTCTAAATTTCGTGAAGAAGCAATGATGTATTCATTACGTTCTAAAGCAGAATTAGCGTTAAATTTTTCTCGCTTAGAGAACAAAGATTTACGTTTGCAAGATGCTAGAACGCAATATCTTTTATTAACTAGATATTATCCTCAAACTAAATTTAAGTCAGAGGCTGATAAGTTAATGGAAAAAGTTGACAAAGATTTAGTTGAAACTAAAAAACAGTTGGCAACCTTAGATGAGTCAAGAAAAAAGTTTGAAGCTGAACAAGCTGAATTAAACAAAGAGCAAAATAATAAATAATAGTAAAATATATAAAATTCTTTCATTATGAATTTCAAGGATATCGGTGCAGCACCAACAACACAAACTTATGATCGTAATAAAATCGATGAGAAAACAGGAAACTTATACGAATCGATTGTAATTATGGGTAAAAGAGCAGAACAAATCAACCAAGAAATGAAAACTGAATTAATTCAGAAATTGGATGAATTTGCTGCACACACAGATTCTTTAGAAGAAGTTTTTGAAAATAGAGAGCAAATCGAAGTTTCAAAATTCTACGAAAGATTACCAAAACCGACTTCTATTGCGGTTAAGGAATGGTTAGACAACGACGTATATTACAGAAATCCAAATGAGGATAAATAATGTCTGTTTTACATAGTAAAAAAATTCTTTTGGCAGTTTCTGCCGGAATAGCGGCCTACAAAGCCGCTTTTCTTGTTAGAGGACTTATCAAAAAAGGTGCAGAAGTAAAAGTTATCATGACTCCTGAAGCACATAATTTTGTAACTCCTCTTACACTTTCAACACTTTCTAAAAATCCAGTTGAATGGGAATTCTTCGGCGATAAAGGCGATTGGAATAATCATGTTGAATATGCACTTTGGGCTGATTATATGATTATTGCACCTTGTACAGCGAATACACTTTCTCATATGGCAGACGGAACTTGTGATAATTTAGTTTTAGCTACTTATCTTTCTGCAAAATGTCCAGTTTATTTTGCACCTGCAATGGATCTGGATATGTACAAACATCCTTCAACTTTAGAAAATATTTCGAAATTAGAGTCTTACGGAAATATTTGTATTCCTGCAGAAGCTGGCGAATTAGCAAGTGGATTAGTTGGTGAAGGTAGAATGGCTGAGCCTGAAAACATTATCTCGTTTTTAGAAAGTTCAATAGAAACTACTCTTCCACTCTTTGGAAAAAAAGTAGTTGTTTCTGCTGGTCCTACATACGAAAACATAGATCCTGTTCGTTTTATAGGTAATTATTCTTCAGGAAAAATGGGATTTGAGATTGCAAAAGCTGCTGCCAACTTAGGAGCGAAAGTTACTTTGGTTAGCGGGCCAAGTCACGAATCTGTTGTAGGTTATCCTATCGAACGAATTGATGTTGTTTCTGCTCGTAATATGTACGATGCAATGCACGATAATTTTGCTGACGCTGATGTAGTTGTAATGTCTGCTGCTGTTGCAGATTATCGTCCAAAAGAAATGGCTGAACAAAAAATTAAGAAAGAAAACGATGATAATTTAATCATCGAATTGGTGAAAAATCCTGATATTCTAAAATCGTTAGGGGAAATCAAAACACATCAATTATTGGTTGGTTTTGCATTAGAAACAAACAATGAAGAAGAGTATGCAAAGAAAAAATTAGCCAAAAAGAATCTTGATTTTATTGTTCTAAATTCGATGCAAGACAAAGAAGCTGGTTTTCAGAAGAATACAAATAAAATTACAATTATTGACAAAGATTTATCGATGCAACAATTTGAAGCGAAGTCAAAAGCAGAAGTTGCAGAAGATATCTTGAATGTTATTTTAAATAAATTATAACAATATAATGAAGAAATTAGCCTCAATTTTCTTTTCGACATGTTTAGCGGTATCAGCTCTTTCTCAGAATCTGATTGCTGATGTAAAAGTTGATTATTCAATGGTTCAAGGTTCAAATACACAAATGTACCAAACCTTAGAAAAATCATTGACAACGTTTATTAATTCAACCAAATGGACAAATGATCGTTTAAAAACATACGAAAGAATTGAAGCTAGTTTCGTAATTAACATAAAAGAACGAGAAGGAAATCGACTAAAAGGTTCTATTTTAGTACAATCTCGTCGACCAGTGTTCAATTCAACTTATTATACACCTGTTCTTAATTTATCGGATGATAATTTTACGTTTCAGTACCAGGAATTTGAAGAATTAATCTTCAATGATCGAAAATTTAGTGGAAAAAACTTAACAGATGTTATTACATATTACGTTTATTTAGTTTTAGGCTATGATGCAGACACCTTTACAAAAGAAGGCGGAACTGAATATTTTAAAACAGCTAAGAAGATTTCAGATTTTGCACAAGCAAATAATAATTTTACTGGTTGGAGTGAAATGGATGGTTTAAAATCTCGTACTTCTTTAATTAACAATATTCTAAAATCAGATAATTCAACACTGCGTAATATCAATTATCAATACCACAGAAATGGTTTGGATATTATGGCAGAAAATGAATTAAGAGGTAAAAATGCAATTGGAAATACATTGTTGCAATTAGAATTTTATCAAAGAGGAAATTTTTCTCAATTTTATCCATTAGAACTTTTCTTAACAGCAAAAAATAGCGAAATTAGTCAGATATTTACTGGAGGACAGACTTCATCAGTGAATATTGAAAAGTTAAAAGAAATTTTAAATTCTATCGCTCCAAAGTACAACGATACATATTGGAATAAAATGAAAAAGTAAATGTTAAGAACACTTCGCGTTAATAATTTTGCAATTATCGATCAATTAGAAATTGATTTTCATCAAGGAATGACTACTATAACAGGTGAAACTGGAGCTGGTAAATCTATTCTTTTAGGAGCTTTGAAGTTAGTTTTGGGTGAACGTGCTGATTTGAAAGCATTGAAAAATGCTGAAGAAAAATGTATTATCGAGGCAGTTTTTTATATCAAAGACCTAGAATTGAATGACTTTTTTGAAGAATATGATTTAGATTATGAAGACGAATCTATTCTTCGAAGAGAATTATTACCTTCTGGAAAATCCCGTGCTTTTATCAATGACACACCTGTAAAAGTCTCTATTTTACAAGAATTATCCGAATTATTAATTGATATTCATTCTCAGTTTAATACACCAAAAATTTTTGAAGCTGATTTTCAATTATCGATGTTAGATATTTACGGAGAAAACAAAGAGCTTTTAAAAGATTACAAAAAGGATTTTAATCAATACATTTCAACTAAGAAAAAAATAAAAGACGCACAAAACTCACTCGAAAATCAATCACAAGATTTAGAGTATAAGTTGCATTTATGGGAGGAATTAAACAATGCTTCTCTTAAAAATGATGAACTTGAAGAATTAGAAATCGAGATAAAATCGTTATCAAATGTAGAAGAAATTATTTCTACATTGAATGAAACTTATCAATTCCTTGAGCATCCAGAAATGGGAATTATCTCCCAATTGAATGAAGCGAGTAATAAATTGAATAAAATTTCAGATTATAATGCGCAGTATAATTCTATTTATGATAGATTAATATCTTCTAAAATTGAATTACAAGATATTTCTGGTGAAATGAGTCATTTGATAGAATCTACCGAAATTAATCCTGAACGTTTACAAGAAATCACAGATCGTTACGATTTGATTCATAAATTATTAAGAAAACATAATGTAACAACGGTCTCAGAATTAATTACTAAACGTGAAGAATTAGAAAGTCAAACTTCTGGTTTTGACAATTTAAGTGATTTAATTATTCACTTAACTAAAGAATTAAATTCTATTTCAGAAAAACTTGACAAAAAATCGGTAAAAATCCGAAAAAATAGAATTTCTTCGATTGAAATTATTCGAAAAAATATACTAAACACTTTATCTCAATTGGGAATGGAAAACTCGCAATTGACAATTCAATTAAACGAAACCTCAGATTTTACGCTAACTGGAAAAGATGAAGTATTATTTTTATTTTCGGCTAACAAAGGAATGGAACCTCGTGTGTTCGAAAAATCAGTTTCTGGTGGAGAACGTTCAAGATTGATGTTAGCCATCAAAAAATTATTGGCAACGCATCAACATTTACCTACATTAATTTTAGATGAAATTGATACAGGAATTTCTGGAAAAGTAGCAAACGAAACTGGAAAAGTGATGCAATCTATGGCAGAGAATATGCAACTTTTAGTGATTACGCATTTACCACAAGTCGCTTCGAAAGGGAATTATCAGTTAAAAGTTTACAAAGAAGTGATTGAAGAAACCACAAAAACAAATGTTATTGAACTTACACAACAACAACGCTTAGAAGAAATTGCACAAATGATTTCTGGTTCAGAATTAACAGATGCAGCAATTAATCAAGCAAAAGAATTAATGAATTTGAATTAAATACATTTTATCATAAAAGTAAAAAGCTCGAGAAAATTCTCGAGCTTTTTACTTTTATAATTTAAATGATATTACTTTGTTAATTTATCCAAAGAATATTCAATCATTGCATCAACTATTTTGTAAGAATCTGCACTAAATTCTCCTAAAATTCTGTTTGCAACAATTGCATTTACTGATAATGCTTCGTGTCCCATCATTGCTGCTAAACCGTAGATTGCAGAAGTTTCCATCTCGAAGTTAGAAATTCTTAATCCATCATAGTTGAAAGAAGTTAATCGTTCGTTGATATCAGCTGGATTTGGTTGCAATCTCAAATGGCGCCCTTGGGGTCCATAAAAACCACATGCCGTTGCTGTTATTCCTTGAATTGTTTGTTCAGAAACTAATTTATCCAATAAACTTTTAGAAGCTTCTACGAAATATGGACGAGATTTATTTGCTGACCAATCCACATGTTTAATAAAAGCATCTTCAATCTCTTTATTCATCACAGCTTCGCTTTCAACATAATAGTGTAAAAGTCCGTCTAAACCTAATCCGTGAGAACTAAGTACATAACTATCAACAGGAATATCTGCCTGCAAAGCTCCAGAAGTTCCTAAACGAATAAATGATAATTTTCTGAAATCTTTTTTTATTTCTCCAGTTTCTAAATCAATATTTGCCAAAGCATCCAATTCAGAGAAAACAATGTCAATATTATCTGTTCCCATTCCCGTAGAAATGACTGTTAAACGTTTTCCGTTTAGCGTTCCTGTATGTGTTACAATTTCTCTTTTAGAAGCTGTATGTTCTATCGTATCAAAGTGTTTCGAAACTTTTTCTACACGATTAGGATCACCTACAGTTATAATTGTGTCTGCTAAATGTTCAGGCTTTATATTACAATGGTAAATGCTTCCGTCTGCATTTAAAACTAATTCTGATGCTGCTTTACTCATGATTTTATAATTAAAAATAAGGGAACAATATACAATCTTTATCTGTAAAAATGGTAAATAAATTATTAACCACCTACTCTTTTCACTTTAAATCCTTTATCTTTCAAGAAAGTCATAATTTTATCACGATAATCTCCTTGAATAATAATAGAATCATCTTTAAAGCTTCCTCCTACACCCAAAAATACCTTGATTTCTTTTGCTAATTGCTTAAAATCTTCATCAGCGCCAGTATATCCTTCGATGACAGTTGTTGGTTTTCCTTTACGTTTTTCGTATTTACAAATTAATGGATCATCTTGCATCCACAATTCATTTTCAACCTCTTGATTTTCTTCTGGTTCTGACACATGGTCAGGAAATAAATTTTTTAATTGGTCGTGTAAATCCATTTTAATTTCAAATTCTAATATGGTTCAAAATTACAAAATATTGCCTAAATCATTTCAATTAATAATGTTCATTAGAATTATTTTAATCATTCATATAAAGTGAAAAATTATGATTAATAAATTAAATTATTCCGAAAGCGAATTCTCCTTTACAAAATTTGTATTTTTACCAAAGATTAAAAGACGATGGAAAAAGAAATTATCACCAAAACATTTACATATAAAGGTCATACCAAAACATTTAGTGCAGAAGTAGAACCATTACCACCTTTCAATCCTGAAACAATGGATCGTGTAAAATACGAAGAGACTAAAGAAGCGCACTATATGCTTGCGGAAGCGGAAGTTTATAATCAAAAAACGGAATGGTTTTTTAAAATTGAGCAAGAATTACAAAAATAATGAAACGACACTTATACCTAAGTGTCGTTTTTTGTTTAAGTTTAAATCACAAAATTAATACATGAAAAAAATTACTTTAGCATTCTGCACGCTTATCACTCTTTCAGCTTGTTCGTCCTCTAAAACTGTTTTTCATAAAAAATGGACAACTAAACAAGCTCCAGAGAATTTTGTCGCTCGATTTGAGACAACAAAAGGGAATATAGATATCGAAGTTGAACGAAAATTATCGCCAAAAGCTGTTGATCGCTTTTATCAATTAGTTAAATACAATTTTTTCAAAGATGGAACTTTTTATCGCGTTGTTCCTAATTTCGTTGCACAATTTGGTAATACAGATACAATTGTTTCTAATCAATGGAAAAAGTTTATCGTAGAAGATGAACCTGTTGTGGCAGGAAATTTTAAAGGCGCTTTGAGTTTCGCACGCGCTGGAAAAAATACAAGAGACCTGGATTTATTTATTAATCTTAAAGATAATCATCGTTTGGATACTATCAATTCAAATGATGTGGTAGGTTTTCCAAGTTTTGGAAAAGTTGTCAATGGAATGAATGTCGTAGAAAGTTTATACGATGGTTATGCAGGACAAACTATGAATGATGAGGAAATTTTTAACAGTACAAAATTGATGAGAGAAAGATATCCAAACCTTGATAGAATATTGAATGCTAAAATTATAAAACAGAAGAAGAAAAAATAATCTTATAACAAAAAGTTTTCAGGTGACAGATAAGCAATTAAATTGTTTTGGCATGTACTTTGTAATACCTAATACGTTTTAAAAATATATTTTGTGAAATGAAAAAATCAAAATTCTTTAAAGTCGCGGGAGCAGCTGCAATGGCAGCTCAAAAAGACAAATCTTTTTTAGAAAAAGTAAAAGCATTTTTCAAAATGTTAGGTGATTACAAAAATGGAAGTTATAAACCTGACAATATGAACTTGTTTCTTGGATTTGTAGCAACTTTGTACATTATTTCGCCAATTGATATCATTCCTGAAGCGCTTTTCGGACCATTTGGTTTGATTGATGACTTTGGTATTTTACTTTTTGGAATGAAATATTTTAATAAAGAAGTTCTAAAATATCTTGCATGGAAAGATAGCCAAAATGCCTATGCCGATATTGAAGATGCAAAAATTATTGATTAACAATAAATTAAATACGTATCCAAAATCCGATTGAGTTACTCAGTCGGATTTTTTTATTTATCATTCCCTCAAACTGTCAGATTAAGTATAAATAAAGTTTATTATCTGCCGATTATTTATTAGATTTGAGCAATAACAATACTAAAAACTAAAACACCCGAATAATGGTAATTATCAATAATTTCGATGAGTACAAAGCTTTTGAAGGAAAAGAAATCGGAAAATCAGATTGGCATACAATAAATCAAGAACAAATTAATCGTTTTGCTGATGCTACAATAGATCATCAATGGATTCACACAGATCCAGAAAAAGCGGCTAACGAAGGACCATTCAAAAAAACAATTGCACATGGATATTTAACGCTTTCTTTAATTCCTCATTTATGGGATCAAATTGCAGAAGTTCGTAATATCAAGATGTTAATTAATTACGGAATTGAAAGTTTAAGATTCGGACAAGCTGTTTTAGTTGATAGTGAAGTGAGATTAACAGCAAAATTGAAATCAATTACAAACTTAAGAGGAATTGCAAAAGTAGTGATTGAAGCTAATTTAGAAATTAAAGATAATCCAAAACCTGCTTATACAGCGGATGTTGTTTTCTTATACCATTTCAACGACTAATCATTTAGCCATATAATTTACAAAGCTTCTATTTTCTAATAGAAGCTTTTTCTTTTCATAAAATATCGAAGTATCTTGCACGCGATTTCATAAAATATGCAAAAAATTCAAAATAATAAAACCTTAATTTCTATTGTTGGACCAACTGCAATTGGTAAAACGAGTTTAGCAATAGAAGTGGCAAAATATTTTCAATCCGAAATTATTTCTTGTGACAGTAGACAATTTTTCAAAGAAATGAAAATTGGAACAGCGGTTCCTTCTGATGAAGAATTAGCACAAATACAACATCATTTTATTCAAAATATTTCTATTCATGAAAAATATTCGGTTGGTGATTTCGAACGTGATGGATTGAGTTTTTTAGATAATTATTTCAAAACAAATAATATTTGTGTAATGGTTGGCGGATCTGGTTTGTATGAAAAAGCAATTTCAGTTGGTTTTGATGAATTTCCTGATGTAGATCCTGCAATTCGTGAAAATTTAAATCAAGAATTTTTAGAATTTGGAATCGAAAAATTGCAAGAAGAATTACAAATAGTCGATCCTATTTATTATGAAGAAGTTGATATTTTTAATAAACAACGGGTAATACGAGCTTTAGAAATATACAGATCTTCAAGTTTTCCTTTCTCTCATTTCAGAAATCAAGATTTAAGCAAACGTCCATTTAACATAATAAAAATTGGTTTAGAACTTCCTCGTGAAGAAATGTATGACCGCATAAACCGAAGAGTTGATATTATGATGAACGATGGTTTATTAAATGAAGCTAAATCATTATTTCCTTTGAAAGAATTAAATGCTTTACAAACTGTTGGTTATCGAGAATTATTTGATTTTTTTGAAGAAAAAACTACATTAGATTTTGCTATAGAAGAAATCAAAAAGAACACAAGACGTTTTGCAAAGCGTCAAATGACTTGGTTTAAAAAGGATGAAAAAGTCAATTGGTTTTCACCATTAGAGCAAGAAAATATAATCAATTTTATCACTACTAAATTATAACGTATGCAAAATTTTGTTGCCATTGATTTCGAAACCGCTAACAACTATAGAAATTCTGCTTGTGCAGTCGGAATTGTAACTGTAACTGTAACTGTAACTGATAATGTGATTACAGATGAATATTATACACTTATTCAACCACCTCATAATCAATACAATTATCACAACATTTTAGTGCATGGTATTCGTCCAGAAGATACAATTGATGCTCCTACCTTTGATGATGTTTATTTTGAAATAAAACATCGTTTACAAAACCAAATTGTTGTTGCACATAATGAAGCTTTTGATCGTTCAGTTTTAAAAAACACCATGGAATTTTACGATTTAAATTACGCTCAACTTAATTTATCTGATCGTTGGGAATGTACTTATCGAATCTTTAAACAAAAAGGTATAGTTCCAACAAAATTATCAGATTGTGCTCAAAAATTTAATCTTCAACTTAATCATCACGAAGCATTATCTGATGCTAAAGTTTGTGCTCAATTATATTTATTAAAGTAAAATATCTATTTTAATTAGAAGTCTTTATGTAATTATTTTATTTAAATACCTGTTTATAAATATTTTATTTATTTACAAACGTTTTCAAACACTTGTAAATACTTACAATCATTTGTAAATGATCTAATAAAATGGCTTGATGAAATTTTAGAAGATGTTGGAGTTGTCGGAATTAATTTAGAAGATAGGAATACAGATGATGAAAAACGAAAATTATCTGACGATAATATTTTAGAGAAAAAGATAAAATCAATCAAAGAATATTTAAAATCAAAAAATAAAGATATTTTTATCAATGCCCGAATTGATACATATACTACAAAAGTAAATGCGGTATTAAATGAAACGGTAAAAAGAGGAAAATTATATAAAGAAGCTGGTGCTGATGGAATTTTTGTCCCACTGATTGAAGAGAAATCTGATATAGAAAAAGTAATAAATGAGGTTGGTTTACCACTTAATATTTTTGTCACTCCAAAACTAAGTTCTTATAAAACAATCAGTGAACTAGGTGTTCATCGTATTTCGAGTGGAAATAAAGTACATCATAAAGTAACTGAATTTACGAATAACTTTTTTAAGACACTATCCCATCAAGTGTGTAAGTAGAAAAGTTAGGGCTTAGATTTTATAATCTGAGCCTATTTTCAAAAATAAGCATAAATTGGTTTAAAACAATTCCCCAATTATGGATTGGCATAGTCCATTTTTTAGTGGACTCTTTGAGTGCCAGATAAACAGACTTTAAGACAGCATCATCGGTAGGAAATGACATTTTATTTTTAGTGTATTTTCTAATTTTTCCGTTTAGATTTTCAATTAAATTAGTGGTGTAAATGATTTTACGGATTTCTAGCGGAAATTCAAAAAATACGGTTAATTCATCCCAATTATTTCTCCAGGATTGAATGGCGTACAAATATTTACTTTCCCATTTTGTTGCAAAATCGTCCAAAGCAGCTTTTGCGGCGTCTTTGTTGGGTGCTGTATAAATGTGTTTCATATCGGCAGAAAACTCTTTTCTGTCTTTCCAAACCACATATTTGCAAGCGTTTCTAATCTGATGAACTACACAAATTTGAGTTTGCGATTCTGGAAAAACAGAGCGAATAGTCTGGGTAAATCCGTTCAAATTATCGGTTGCTGTAATGAGAATATCTTCAACACCACGAGCTTTTAAATCGGTCAAAACACTCATCCAAAAACTGGAACTCTCATTCTTTCCAAGCCACATGCCTAACACTTCTTTTCTTCCCTCTCGGTTTAAACCAACGGCTAAATAAATGGTTTTATTGATGACTTTTGAATTTTCTCGAACTTTAAAAACAATTCCATCCATCCAAACAATCAAGTATAAATCGTCTAACGGTCGGTTTTGCCAAGCAACAACTTCACTAGCAACAGCGTTAGTAATTCGTGATATTGTTGATGTTGAAATATCAAAATCGTACATTTCTTTGATCTGTTCTTCGATGTCCGAAACACTCATTCCTTTGGCATAAAATGAAATAATAATATTTTCTAAACCATCGATAATATTGTGTCTTTTGGGAACTAAAGCAGGTTCAAAACTACCTTGTCTATCACGAGGAACCTTAATTTCTGATTCACCAAAAGCGGATTTTATTTTCTTGGAGTCATGTCCGTTTCGATAATTTCCATCTTTACTTCTGGCATGTTTTTCATTGTCTAGATGACTATCTAGTTCAGCATCCAATATATGTTCAACTGCTTTCTTGTGCAGCTCCTTGAAGAAGGATGTTAAATCCTCTCCATTCTTAAAGGACTTGTAAAAATCCTTACTGTTTAATAAATCTTCTTTGTCGATCATAACTATGTAACGTTTAAAAATAATAAAAAGTTATCTCCGAAAAATTATTTGAGCTGTAAGGCTCATAATTTTTCAGAATAACTTTTCTTCTTACACAGTTTGTGTGATACTACCTTTTTTAAAGAATTATTGGAAACGAAAGATTTTACGAAACTTTTATAACTCCCCTACTCTTTTCTAAAAATATAAAAGGTTGCAATTTGCAACCTTTTACTATAACATAATTACGCCTTCTATTTTTGCAACTTCTTTATAATAATTGATTACTGTATCAGCATCAATTATATAAAGATTAATAGAAATTGAAGTATATTTTCTATTTTTTGATGCTTTATACTCATATTGAGCATTTGTACCAGCAAAGACATCTTTTATTTTTTTCATTGTTTCCTCACTCGAAGGATAAATAAATTTGAATAAGTAATCAGCTGGAAACTTTTGTACATCATCTAATCTTTCTCTAAATTTTGCATAAAAATCTTGCTCGTTATGTGAGCTATCTGGTATTTCTTCGAAAGTATAGTCTCTATTATTCATAATTTTAATTTACGTGATACAAGTCAAAAACAATACCACTTTACTTTATTGAGAAAACTCTGTAAAATTAAGACAATTTGTCACAATTTTAGTTTCATCATCCAGTCTATTTGTTCATCATTTCCTAGTTTAAAAATATGTTGATCAAATTTTTCAAAACCATTTTTTAAGTAGAAATTGATAGCTGATGTATTTTTCTCCCAAACTCCCAACCAAATAGATGTAAAATTCATTTCTTTCGCAATAAAAACAGTTTTTTCGAAAAGTGTTTGACCAATTTTATTTCCTTTAAAAGAATTTAAAACATAAATCCGTTCAATTTCTAACGAATTCATATCATTTATTTCTGTCTGTCCCTGAGCAAAATTTAACTTCAAATAACCTACAATTTTGTGTTCAATTTTTGCAAAATAGAACAAAGAATTTTCACTTTCTAATTCTTTCATTAACTGATTCTGTGAAAAACTTTTTGCTAAATAATTTCGCATATCTTCTTGTGAGTTAGATGAAGAAAATGTTTCTTTAAAAGTAATCGTTGCAATTTCTTGTAGTTTTAATACATCTTTTAACTCTACTTTTATAATATTAATAGCTATCATTAATTTGAAACAAATTTTAATCCAACAATAGAGCTGATTAATGTAAAAATAAAGAAAACTCTCCAAAAGTTTGCTGGCTCTTTGAATACTAAAATTCCAATTAAAACTGTACCAACAGCACCAATTCCAGTCCAAACTGCATAAGCTGTTCCCAAAGGTAATGTTTGTGTTGCTTTAATCAATAAGACCATACTAGCTACTAAACAAACAGCAAATGCGCTATACCAAATATACATTTCTGTTCCTGATGTTTCTTTAGCTTTTCCTAAAGATGAAGTAAATCCGATTTCAAATAATCCACCTAAAATCAATAATATCCAATTCATATCGTTTATATTTTATGCAAAGATGAATCAGAAAAAGAGAGTATTTTTTTACAAATGTTAAAAAATAATTGATTTAAATTTCGGCGCGAATTCGACTTAAAGTTACTTGAGAAATTCCTAAATATGAAGCAATATAACCTAATTGAACACGGTTTATTAGACTTGGAGTTTCTTCTAATAATTTCTTGTAACGATCAATAGCCGTTCCTAATTGTCTGGATATAAAACGTTCTTCGGTTTTAATAAGTTCAATTTCAGCTAATTTTCTACCCCAATTCGCGATTTCTAAATTTGTTGAATATAAATCTTGTAAATCCGTCATATTAATTTCGAAAAGTTCACAATCTTCAATTGTTTCAATTGTTTCGTAACCCAATTTATTTTCAACATAGCTTTTCATTGATAAAATTAAATCACCTTCTTTTCCAAACCAAAATGTTATTTCTTTTCCATCGTCTATTGTAAAAGCACGAACAATTCCTTTTTTAATAAAATAAACCTTTCTTTCAATTTTATCAGCACTCAATACAATATTGCTTTTAGACAATTCGATTAACTGTGTTTTATCAATCATTTTTTGTAAAGACGTTGGTGAAAGTATTGAGATTTGATTAAGGATTTGTTCTATTTCCATATTAAAAATTGTAGGTAAAAATAAACAAAAAACTCAACCTAAAGATAAAGGTTGAGTCTTGAAATTAAATTAACACATGAAACCTACTTTGCATGTAGACCACATTCTCTTTTACTATTATCTTCCCACCACCAGCGACCTGCACGAAAATCTTCTCCTTCACTTATCGCACGCGTACATGGTGAACAACCAATGCTTATATAACCCTTGTCATGAAGCGGATTGTAGGGTACTCTATTTTTTTTAAGATATTCAAAACAATCATCTGTGGTAAATTCAATCAATGGATTAAATTTAAAAAGTTGTCTTTCTGTATCAAATTCTATTTCCTTCATTTCATGTCGATTATTAGATTGCTCCGCCCGAAGACCAGTTATCCAAATATCTACATTTTTTAAGGCACGATTTAGAGGAATTACCTTTCTTATATGACAACATTTTTTTCTTAAATCGACAGAATCATAAAAAGGATTTATTCCATTTTCTCCAACCAAAGACTCTAGTTCTGCTGTTGGAGGATAATATGGTTTTATTTTCTTTTTATATTTTAGCTCTGTCTTATTCCAAGTGTTATAGGTTTCTTGAAAAACTCGACCTGTATCAAGTGTAAAAACTTCAATGTTATCTAAATTCTGACTAAAAATAGCATGTGCTATTACTTGGTCTTCAAAACCGAAACTTGTTGAAAAAACAATTTTTTGATCTACATAATCATTTAAAAACTTAAGTTTTTTGTCTAAAGTTGATTCATTTAAAACCTGATCTAATATATTTTTTAGTTGATTCATTTCAAAATACAATCTCTATGGTTATTATAGAGATTCAATGCACAAATATATTAAATTGAACATACAAAACAAATTTATATCTACTTATTTTATAGAGTTAATTCTATTTTTTATCAATAAATTATTTTACTAAAAATTACGAATTATTTAATAGTTTTCGTAAATCAATTATCAAATCCTCAATTTACTTAAAAAAGGACCTGAAAATGGGTATAAAACAGGTTTTTCACACATTGAAATTATCATTATTATTAAAAATATGTACCAATTTTAAGTAAAATTAAATTTAAAAACTTAATAATTACAATGTATCTAAATTGCTCCGAGAGTAAATTATCATATTCGTAAAACGAAAAAGTCAAACCTTATAAAGTTTGACTTCTTAATTTATATTGTTTATAATGATAAATTAGCATGAAAATGGAAGAAAGAAACCAAATCCAATAGCCAAAAAGTGGTAAATCATATTCATGAATTTCTAGAATATCTAAACGAGTAATATGATTTAATCCATAAAATGACATCAAAATTGTTGATAGCAAACTTAAATATAAACTCACTCTTTTACGATAAAATATCCAAGAAAATAACAAGGTAAAATTAGCTATCCAACAAAAAAAATCAAGATAAGGAAATGTCATCCAACCAAGATACGCATAAACATAACCAAAATATTCTTGATTGTTGGTATTAAAATAATTAGAAAAAATATCTAAATCCCAATGCACAGGCAAGGCTAAACTCACCAAAAAGGTCAAAATACTTAGGTATAAAAACAGATTATTTTTCAAATTTGGATTCAATTTTTTCAATTTGTTTTTCTAATTTTTTATTTTCTTTTTTCAATTTGTTTTCTGGACTAAACATCGCATAAACCAACAGCCCTACTCCAACGCCAACAACAGCTCCAATTTTTTCGTTCTTATTAATAGCTTTCGAAATAGCAATTCCTGCTGCTGCTCCAGTAGTAATGATAGAAACTGTATTTTCGAATCCTTTTGATTTTGTGTCTAAAACCTCTAATAAATTGTTCATAGTTGATTATTTTTTCAATAAACCTTGCAATAAATATTCCTAAATATAAATCAATCCGAATTATTTTAAAAATTGTTCGAATAAATACAAGTGATTATCTTTGTTCAGTAACAAGATTAGAATGGAAATTCAAGATAAGATTTTAGCTTTACGAGAAGAGCTTACTCAACATAATTATAATTATTACGTATTAGACAATCCAACAATTTCAGATTTCGAATTTGATTTGAAATTAAAAGAATTGAAACGATTAGAAGACGAGAATCCAATCTTTTTTGATGTCAACTCTCCTACTCAACGCGTTGGTGGAATGATCACAAAAAACTTCCCGACAATTACGCACGAATTTAGAATGTATTCGTTAGATAATTCATATTCAGTAGAAGATTTGCAAGATTGGGAAAAACGAATTGAGAAAACATTAGGCGAAAAAGTAGAATTTGTTTGCGAGTTAAAATATGACGGTGCTTCAATTTCTATTTTATATGAAAATGGAGAATTAACGCAAGCTGTTACACGTGGAGACGGAACACAAGGAGATGAAATCACAAACAATATTCGTACAATACAATCAGTTCCATTAAAATTAAAAGGAAATTATCCTGAACGATTTTATATGCGTGGTGAAATTACAATCCCCTTGGATAAATTTGCATCGATTAATGAAGAACGTACCAATAATGGGCTAGAATTGTATGCAAATCCAAGAAATACTGCTTCTGGTTCTTTGAAATTACAAGATAATACCGAAGTAGCAAAACGTGGTTTACAATGTTTTCCGTATTATTTTATAGGCAATAATTTACCTTATACGACGCAATGGGAAATGTTGCACGCAGCAAATGAATTAGGATTTAAACTTCCAAATACTTCTAAATTATGTACTTCTTTAGAAGAAGTTTTAGCCTTTGTAGATTATTGGGATGTTGAACGTAAAAATTTACCTTACGAAACAGATGGAATTGTTATAAAAGTTAATTCATTTTCGCAACAAGATGAATTAGGTTTTACAGCGAAATCTCCTCGTTGGGCAATGGCATATAAATTTAAAGCCGAAGCGGCAGAAACCGAATTATTAAGTATCGATTATCAAGTTGGTCGCACGGGAGCAATTACGCCTGTAGCTAATCTTTCGCCTGTTTCTTTGGCTGGAACTATTGTAAAACGTGCTTCTGTACATAACGAAGATATTATCAAAAAGTTGGATATACGTATTGGTGATATGGTTTATGTAGAAAAAGGTGGTGAAATTATTCCTAAAATTGTGGGGGTTAATACAGATGTTCGTCAACCAGGAACAGAAGAAATTGAATTTATTAAAAATTGTCCTTCTTGTGGAACAGAACTTATTCGTAACGAAGGTGAAGCACAACATTATTGTCCAAACGAAAATGGTTGCGAGCCACAAATCATCGGAAAATTAGAGCATTTTGTTTCGAGAAAAGCAATGGATATTGAAAGTATTGGTGGTGAAACAGCAGTTTTGTTACATAAAGCTAATCTATTAAATAATATTGCAGATTTTTATACATTAAAAAAAGAAGATATTTTACCATTAGAAAGAATGGCTGAAAAATCTGCTCAAAACATTATCAATTCTGTTGAAAAATCGAAAGAACAACCTTTTGAAAAAGTTTTATATGCAATTGGAATTCGTCATGTTGGTGAAACTGTTGCTAAAAAATTGGTCAAACATTTTCAAACTATTGATCGTTTGATGAATGCTACAATGGAAGAATTGGTTTCTGTAACTGATGTAGGAGAAAAAATTGCAATATCAATAAAAGATTATTTTAAAGAAGAACAACATCAAGTTTTGATTCAACGTTTACGCGATTATGGTTTAAATTTCGAAATTGGTGAAGAAGCAAAACCTTTGTCAGATTCGTTAGAAGGAAAAACGTTTTTGTTTACAGGAACTTTAACCAAATTTAATCGAACTGATGCGCAAAAAATAGTTGAAGATCATGGTGGGAAAAATATTTCGGCTGTTTCTAAAAATTTAAATTTCTTGGTTGCTGGAGATAAAGCTGGAAGCAAATTGAAAAAAGCTGAGGAAATAGGAACTGTTGTTGTTTTGACGGAAGATGAATTTTTAAATATGATTAACGGCTAATGGAATCAGGATTAATTGCTGTCATCATATTCGGAATCGTATTATTGATTTTGATTCCATTTATTTATTATGGATTACGAATGGCAGGCTACAACAAGGCTGCAATGATAATTTCGCTTGCAATATTTTTAATTATTGTTATTCCAATGGTAAAATATGGCTACAGAAGTCAAATGTATTCGCAAGAAAATTTAATATCAGATTTACATCAAGCTGGAATTGGTTTTAAAGGAAATCCTAAAATCGTATCGACAGATATTTCTGGAATTAAAAACATGAAACAAGAAACAGTTTTGATAATGGATTCTGCCGATGTCAATACAATTATAAAACGAATAGAAACTTATCCTCGCTTCAAAATTTCTCCAAATTTACTGAGCTTGAAAGAAGAATTAGGTGCTAATGCAAGAAATAAAACAAATAGAAATTATCGTTTCAAAGACAATTTTATTTTAGAAACTTACGGAATGTCTGATGATTACACGATTCGCTATTCTGAACTGAAATTTAGAAAAGGAAATGACACAGTTTTCTTCAAAAAAGAAGAAGTTTATTAAACATAAAAAAATCCGTCAAAATTGACGGATTTTTTTATTTAAGATTATTTATTTCTGAGATAATAAAACTATGACTTTGTGAATTTTCTATTTTTCTATTTATAAAAGTAGAATCAACCTTTATTGTATCAAAATTATTTCCTGGAGATTCTAATAAATAAAGCCCTAATATCGAATCTTTTCTATTAATTGTTCCAAATTTATATTGTGTATTCTGAATTGTATCAAAATAAATTGTGTCATTTTTTAGATAATATTTACCAACTGTTCGAGTAAAACCCAAACAAACCGAGCTCTCAATATAAATATTATCTGATTTAAAATTGAAGCTTGTACTGCAACTAGCTACACCTATACTATATGCAGTTAATTTATCTTTTCCATAAATTGTTTTATCAGTTATTAATCCTGATGGATATAGAAAAATTAAAGTCAAAACAATAATACCAACAAAAACAGGTATTCCTTTCTTAAAATTTCTCTCATCCTCATCAAAATATTTATACAACTTTATTATTGTTGAAATAATTAAACCTATGAATAAAATAAGTTCTATTAAATAAAAAATAATCGCGAAAATTCCAGTTTCATGAATCCAAAAATTTTGTGTATTAATCAACAAGAACAATAATAGTAAGAAAGTAAATTGAATTAAGTTTTAGCATTTACTAATTTAGTTTATAATTCAATATTTATAATATTATTTCCATAAAATTCAATAAAATATACTAATTTTCAGTCAATAATAATAGGGATTTTTATGCAATTTAGAGTCGCTCGACATACCAATCGAATTAAAGAAATAGAAACTTTTTATACTAATATTTTGAATTTTAAGATCCTTGGAGAGTTTCAAAATCATAATGGATATGATGGTGTTTTTATTGGAAAAACAGATTCTAATTGGCATTTAGAATTTACAACTACAAACGAAAATGTAAATCACAAATTTGATGAAGACGATTGTTTGGTTTTTTATCCAGAAAAACAAGAAGAATATGATGATATTTTGGAACGATTAAAACTAAATGAAATAAAACCTATCAAAGCTAAAAATCCGTATTGGAACGAAAATGGAATTTCATTTCTAGATCCTGATGGATTTGTTGTTATTGTTTCACATTTAAGAATTAAATAAATTGAAAAAATATATTTTATTATTACTGCCTTTTTTCATTCTCAATTGTAAAGATGAAAAAACAACTCCATTAGATAATAAATCTCAAACAAATTCACAAACTACTCTTGCTGAGAATTATATCATTGAGAAGGGACAAACTATTTTGTATAGATATGCCGTGCCTAAAGATTATCAAAGAGAAGTTTATCATAAAAATGATTTCGGTTATTTCTTGCAGCAACTTCAATTAAAAGATCATGGAACACTAGTTAAGTATTATGATGGAAAAGAAAAACCTAATAAAAATGTTTACAATGCTGTAATTGATTTACCAATCGGAAACAAAGATTTACACCAATGCGCGGATGCTACAATGAGATTGAGAGCAGATTTTTTATATCAACAAAAACGTTATAATGAAATATCATTCAATTTTTTGTCTGATGGAAAACCTCGTAATTATATAGATTATGCAAAAGGCGATTTTTCGAAAGAAACGTATTGGAATTATTTAGAATATGTTTTCAGTTACGCCAATACTGCCTCGCTAAAAAATCAATTAAAAACGATAGAATTTGATGAGGTTAAAATTGGAGATATTTTATTGCAACAAGGTAATCCTTATGGGCATGCGGTTATGGTAGTTGATTTAGCAAAAAATAAACAAGGTGAAAAAATGGTTTTTTACGAGCGAAGATTGGAAAACGTGGGATTAAACATTAATTTAAAAACTATATTAAAATCTAAAATAAACTTTTATGTTCTATAACATCTACAACATATTCTTTGCCATTGTACCTAAAAAGCTTTTCTTTATTTCTATACCATTCTTATTTCTATATTTTATTAATCCAGAATACTTTCAGATAGTAAAATTGTTTTACTATTTTATTTTCGGTTTTGTAATATTCAGAATTTCCATCATTGGACACGAAATTTCTCATTTATTAGCTGCTAAATTATGTGGCGCTAAAATTTTAGGGATAGAATTTGGAAATATTCTTGATTTAATTGTTTACGAAAAAGTTATATCCAATTTCAAATTAAAAATTTATAATCATATCAATTCTGGTTTAGTACACATAAGTTTAGATTATCCATATCTCAATAAATATAAAAGATTATTAATCTTTTCTGCAGGTTTTATTTTTAATGGAATTATGATTTTAATTGGATTCAATATTTTTATTCAAAACGGAATCATTGGTTATCTAATTATGTTTCCAAATGTAATTTTATTTCTAATAACATTTATTCCTTTTAAATATAGTTACAATGGGATTTCGGGTAATAATGATATGTTGAATATAATCAAGCTTATAACAAATAAAGACGAAAAAACACAAATTACAGAAATTGAAGAACAACGTGATTATTTAATATACAATGAGAAACACGAAAATTTAAGAGAAATAAACGATATAATTTTAGAGCAAAAGCCTAATGATTTTCATTCTCATTTTATAGATTTTTATTTAGATATCCGTAATAATACATCAAAAGATTGTCAACCCAAGATAGATTATTTACTTAATAATTTGGAAGAAAACATACATTACAAACAATATGTAAATAATAATATTTCGTATTATTATTGTTTAAATGACAACTACGAATTGGCTGATTTATATTCAAAAGAAGTAAATAAATTAACTAAATCTGTCAATTTTATCTCAACACGAGTAGTTTGTTTAATTTTTAATGAACAATGGGAAGAAGTTTGTAGTTTGTTAAACAATAGAGTTTCAAAAACAATCATTCATAATACAAATTTACTTAACTCATTAGCATTTGGTATTGCTGTAACAAAATTAGGCAACGAAAAAAGAGGAAAAAAATACATTGACTTTGCAGTAAATCATAAAAAAACAATGTCGCCAAGTGATGAATTAATATTCAAAAAACTTCTTCAAAAAATTGATTAATTTTACTCCAAATTAATCGCCGTGAATCGAGAAGAAATAGGAAATCAACTGCTAAATGAAGTTTTAAATATTCAACTTGCCAATAAACCAATCAATTCTAAATATTTAGATTTAAAACGTTTGGTTGAAAACATTGCATTCGAATTAACTAAAAATGAAGCTTTACAGTTTTCTAACTTTTTCTCGAAACTTTCGTTTATCTGTAATCAATACCAAGTTTCAACTAAAATTCATTCGTTCCGTAAAACAGCTCAACGAATTTTGAGCGAGAAATACGAGCCAACAGAACACGAATATTTCACTCATTACAAATATGTTGCAGAGTTTATTTCTGCGATATATGAAATAATGATTCCTGCGGAAATAATGTATTATTTTCCTGAAAAAGAATTTTATACCAACAAAATTCTGACACGAAATCGAATCAAAAAATTACGTGTTCAGATTATAGAAATTAAGCGAGATTGTTTGATTTGTGATCATGAAGATAATGAAACTGAAGAGAATATAACAGTTCAAATAGATGAAGATGGTGTAAATGAAAACTTCACTTCTGTTGAAGATTTTTGGATTGGAGCGCAATTAAATTTAGTCAATTCAACAATTGATGAAGAAGGAATTTATCATCCGCGTTTTATCATTCTCGAACCTGATTATTTGGTTGATATTTCTGCTATTGCAGAATGTTTTCAGGATTATGGAACATCAGAATTTCATTATGTCCAGAAAAAATTTGAAGAAGCACCAAACAGTAAACACATTCGATTAGGAAATTTTGCCAATTCAGTTGTTGATCATTTTTCGACAGAAAATATTGAAAACACTGATTTTAATGAAATTTTCAAAAACGATTTCAAAAATTATCCTTTAGAATATACGGCGTGCAATGATTTGACGAATCCACAAGATTTGAAAGAATACTATTTAGAAGCAAAAGGTCATTTTGATCGTATTCAAAAAGTATTGACCGAAGATTTTCCTATTTATGATATTTCATTAGATCGAGCTTTAATAGAACCTTCATTTCTGTGTGAACAATATGGTATTCAAGGTCGTTTGGATTTGTTGGACATCAATCCAGAAGCAAAAAATAAAATTATAGAACTTAAATCTGGAGGTGCTCCTTTTCCGGACGATGGAAAAAGTGTAAAACCAAATCATGTAACGCAGTTATTTTTGTATTATCAAATTATTGGTGTTTTGTATGATTTAGAATTTAAGGACGTTACAAAAAATACCGAAGGATTTATCTTTTATTCTAAAGTTTATCAAGGAAATTTACGTTTTGATGTTCCAAGTTTAGCACGTGTTCAACGTATTTTTGATTTACGAAATCGAATCATCATCAACGAAAATCGATTAGCAAATCATACGTTAACAGATATTGAATCAATTGTCTATTCAATTAAACCTGCTAATTTCATCAAACGAAAAATTAATCCTCGTTTCAAAGAGTTATTAGAAGAACAATTGGATAAATTTCTCTATCCAATAAAAAATAGTTCGCCATTAGAAAAAGCGTATTTCTATTCGTTCACCAACTTTATTGCAAAGGAGCAATACATGGCAAAACTTGGCTTAGGACAATCGACTTCTAATAACGGTTTGGCGAGTTTATGGTTGAATTCTTTCGAAGAAAAAAACAATAATTTCGAGATTATTTATGATTTAGAAATTGTAGAAAATTATATTTCTGATCCAAAACGCGAAATCAAATTAAAAAGAACCAATCCTGCGAACGATTTTATTTCCATTCGCGAAGGTGATATTTGCATTCTTTATCCAAGAAATGAATCGAAAGATTCTGTTTTAACGAATCAGGTTTTTAAATGTACTATCAAAAGTATTTCACGTGAATTTATTGTATTACGTTTCCGATATCAGCAACCAAATACGCACTTTTTTGATTCGTTTGATTCTTTAGGGAAATGGGCTTTAGAACGAGATTTTATGGATTCTTCTTTCGTTTCGATGTATAGAAATTTGTATGGATTAATTCATTCTTCTAAAGCCAAAAAAGAACTGATTTTGACGCAATCTGTTCCAAGAAACAATATGGATTATCCTTACAATAATCCTAATCTTTCGGATGAACAAAAAAGAATTCTGAAAAAAGCACTTTCTGCAAAAGATTATTTCTTATTAAATGGACCTCCAGGAACAGGCAAAACATCAATCATTATCAAAGAATTGGTGAAAGAAATTTACGAAAAGCAAGAATGCAATATTTTGCTTTTGGCGTATACCAATCGTGCTGTTGATGAATTATGTGAATCAATAAATTCGGCAATTTCTGATCAAATTAAACAAAAATTTATTCGAATTGGAAACGAATTATCTACTTCGCCTGAATTCCATTCAAATTTATTGAATAAAATTATCGAGCAAAAAGATGCAGATTTAGAACAAAAAGGTGAAAAATTTTCAAGAAAAACAATTCAAGATATTGTTCGAAAGCAACGTATTTTCGTTTCTACAGTTGCTTCAATTTCGAGTAAAACAGATATTCTGAAACTAAAGAAATTTGATACAATTATTATTGATGAAGCTTCACAAATTTTAGAACCTCAAATTGTTGGAATTTTACCAAAAGCAGAGCGTTTTATTATGATTGGTGATCATAAACAATTACCAGCAATTGTTTTACAAAATCCCGAATTAGCAAAGACGAATAACGAATTATTAGAAAACATAGGTTTAATCAATCGTAAAAATTCCATTTTTGAACGTTTGTACGAATTTTGTGAAAGAAACAATCACGAAAATGCGTTTGATCAATTAACCTATCAAGGAAGAATGCACGCCGAAATTGCAGATTTTCCAAACAATTATTTTTATGATGGAAAATTAAATGTTGCTTACGATATTCCAAATTTGAATGATGAGGTTAAGCAAAGTTTAAATCGTCAACGCGCAGATTTACAATTCGAACATCATGATGAATCAAATAATTTACATCAATTTATAATTAATAATCGTTTCGCATTTATCAATGTTGACGAAAATCCTTTTTTGCCTTCGACTAATGTGCAAGAAGCCGATTTGATTGTGAAATTTGTGCAAGAAATTATTCATTTATACGAAATCAATCAAAAACCATTTGATCCAAAGAAAACAATTGGAATTATTGCGCCATTTCGTAATCAAATTGCATTAATAAAACAGAAATTAGAATTAGCAAATATTCTAAATCACGAACAAATTACTGTGGATACTGTGGAACGTTATCAAGGAAGTCAGCGCGATATAATTTTGTATAGTTTTGCGGTGACTTATCATTCGCAATTGAATGCATTGGTGAATATGAATGATCAAGGAAATGTTGATCGAAAACTAAATGTGGCGTTAACACGTGCAAAAGAACAATTATTTTTGATTGGAAATCAAACGATTTTGAAAGAAAATCAATTGATTAAAACGTTAATTGATTATTTAGAAAATAAATCCACACATAAACTGACAATCTAATCAAAATCACTTCTTAATTCATTTAAGATTCAGTAAATTTGTGCAACTATTTTGTAAAATATTATGTTGTATCAAAGAAGTAGCGCATTATTTAAAGATGCGCAAGAATATATTCCAGGAGGTGTAAATTCTCCTGTTCGAGCATTTAAATCTGTTGGAGGAACGCCAATTTTTATCAAAAAAGCCGAAGGTGCTTATATTTATGATGAAGATGGACGTGCTTACGTAGATTACATCAATTCTTGGGGACCGATGATTATTGGACACACAGATCCACGAGTTTTGAATGCGACAGTTGAGCAAATGAAAAATGGTTTTTCTTTTGGTACACCAACTGAATTGGAAACTGAAATTGCAAAATTAATTACTTCTGTTGTACCAAACATCGATATGGTTCGTATGGTGAATTCTGGTACAGAAGCTTGTATGTCTGCAATTCGTTTGGCAAGAGGTTATACAAATCGTGATAAAATTGTAAAATTTGAAGGTTGTTACCACGGACATTCAGATTCATTTTTGATAAAAGCTGGTTCTGGTGCTGCAACTTTCGGAAATCCAAATTCTCCGGGTGTAACGCAAGGAACTGCAAAAGATACATTGTTGGCAGAATACAATAATTTGGAAGATGTAAAAGCTTTATTCGAACAAAATAAAGACGAAATTGCGGCAATTATTGTTGAACCAATCGCAGGAAACATGGGATGTATTGTTCCAGAAAAAGGTTTCTTAGAAGGATTAAGACAAATTTGTGATGAAAACGAAGCTTTATTAATTTTTGATGAAGTAATGACAGGTTTCCGTCAAGCGATGGGTGGTTCTCAAGAACGTTTAAACATTAATGCTGATATCGTAACATTTGGTAAAGTAATTGGTGGTGGTTTTCCTGTAGGAGCTTTTGCTGCTCGTCGCGAAATTATGAATCATCTTGCTCCTCTTGGTCCAGTTTATCAAGCGGGAACATTATCAGGAAATCCAATTGCGATGCGTGCTGGTATCACAACGTTGAATATCATTAATAACGATAGAGAATTATTCAATCGTATTGATAACGCAACAGAAACATTAGACGTTGAAATTTCTAAAATCTTTGCAGAAAAAGGAATTCCAAATCATATCAATCGTTTAGGTTCAATGATGTCTGTTTTCTTTACAGAACAAACAGAAATAAAAAACTTTACAGATGTGACGAAATGTAATCATGAAAGATTCAACAAATTTTTCCATCATTTGTTAACGAATGAAGTTTACATTGCTCCTTCTGGATACGAAACTTGGTTTATTTCTGATGCAATTAAAGATGCTGAAATTAATAAAACTTTAGATGCAGTAAGAAGTTTCGAAGGATAAAAACAAATAAAAAATGCAGTAGAAAACTACTGCATTTTTTATTCTCTATATTTATACGATTACATTTTTGCATCCATCAATTTTTCTGTTTTATCAGAAGATTTACCCATTTTCATCTTGATCACAAAAGGTTTTGTTGATTTATAACTTTTAGGAAGCAATAGATCATAATAGGTATTTTTATCTAAATCATATCCAATATCAGAATGTTTAATTTCCAACTCCTTTAGGTTTCCAATAATTGAAGCTGAAATAGGAATTTCAATCGCTTTTTTATCTATCGGAATTCTGATAATATCATTAATTGGTCGATTGAAAACTGTTAAATACAAATAATCTTGTTTTCGTGTAAAATAACCATATTTAGATTCTTCTAAATTTGCATGACGCACACCATATACAGCTTCTGAATTTAGTTTCATCCACTCACCTATTTCTTTCGCAATCTTATCTTCCTCTGAATGCATTTTCCCTAAACCATCAGGACCAAAATTTAAAACGAAATTCCCATTCATCGAAACTGATTTCATTAATAATTCAATTAAATCATCACTTGTTTTCGTATAAATTCCGCTCCAATCTTTCATATATCCCCAACCATTTGGAGGAATTGTCATGACAGCATCCCAATCATTTCCATCAAGCCATTCATATTTTGCAGGTAGCTTCCTTTCCCAACCTTGCTCATAATCACCTAATAAATTTCCGTTTGAATCGAAATGTCTTGATCCAAACTCGTCATTTCTAAATCTTGACCCAATTATTAATCCAGGATGTTTTTCTCTTAATTCTTTCTCAAGATTATAAGTGAAGTCATATGATTGTATCCAAGCTTGATCCCAAGTTCCATCAAACCAAAATCCTTTTATTTGCGGATAATTATCTAACAATTCGATCAATTGATTACGAGTATATTGCAGAAATTTATCAAATTTTTTCTTCTCTTCTGCTGTTTGAGGAGCTTTGTACATATAGTTTGGATTGTTCCATTCTAAAACAGAAAAATACAAATAAACATCAATACCAGCTTCCTTATAAGCATCAACCACTTCTTTTACAATATCCTTTTTATATGGCGTTTTAGTAATATTGTAATCAGAATATTTTGTTGGCCAAAGTGCAAAACCATCATGATGTTTTGTTGTGAAAATCATGTATTTTGCCCCCATATCTTTTGCTTGTTTTGCCCAAGATTTTGCATTAAAAGAGGTTGGATTAAATTGTTTATACAAATTATCATAAATATTTATCCAATCTTTTGGAGCTGTTTCTCCACTCCATGCTCTAATCCATTCAGAAGCTGCAGCACCTTTTTTTGCGCTTACACCCTCCCATTCATTTCCTGGAATTGCATAAATTCCCCAATGTATAAATTGTCCTAATCCATAATTACGAAAAGCTTCCATTGAAGCATCTGTACGATGTTTTGGAGTTAATGATCCGTATTTTATTTCTTTTTGTTCAGTCGGTTTCTTCTTAGGTCCATTCCATTGTGCAGAAACAGGAAAGGTACTTAACCCAACGAAGGTTGAAAGTAAGATTTTGTTTAACATAAGTATTAATTGGGATTATCAATATATTTTTTCTTGGTGTTTTCTACTTTTGGTTCTGGATGAGTATTTTCAAATAAATCATAAAAATAAATATTTTGTGATTTATAAATCGTTGTATGCTTTTTCAAAACTTCTAAAAAATGGTTGTAATTTTTTTGTTTGCTATTTGTCCAAGCAGTTTCAGACAAAGCAGCTAATCTTGGAAAAATCATAAAATCTAAACGATTTTCATTATTAACTCTTTCAGTCCAAAGATTTGCTTGAACACCTAAAATTTGCCCTTTATATTGTTCTAAAGAAAAAGCAAACGAAAAGTCGTAATGATATAATTTATCTATCGGATTAAAATCCGCTCCCCATTTACGTCCATATTTATGTGTTTCATCCTGAACAAAATCAAAATAAAAAGGAATTCGAGGACAAATTATTGTTGGATAACCATTTTTTAAACTTAACTCTAGTTGTTCTTTTTTATCGTGTCTCCACCAATATTGTATCGTTTTATCAGTTGGTAAATTAGCATCAACCATTTCATCCCAAACAGCTAAATTAGAACCTAAATTGTAAATAGAATCAGCCATTCTCCTCATAAAATATCGTTCAACATCTTTATTTGAACTAAAATTATATTGCTCTTTAAGTGCTTTTATTTTAGAATCATTGTACCAAGCTTCACTTCCAAAAGCTACTTCGTCGCCACCTAAATGTATAATTTTACTCGGAAATAAAGATGAAACTTCTTTAAGAATAGTTGATAAAAATTGATAGGTTTCTTCTTTTGCAGGATGAAATGTAAAATCGGGATGTTATTTTGTTCCTCCTCCCGAAAACTGTGGATAAGCTCTATTGGCAGCCGTTGCATGTCCAGGCATATCAATTTCTGGAATAACTTCAATTTTTCTTGCCGCAGCATAAGCCACAATTTCTTTAATTTCGTTTTGAGTATAATACCGAGCATCTGCAGTTGGATCTAAAAAATTACCAATTCCGCCTATTTTAGTTAAATTAGGATACTGTTTAATCTCAATTCGCCAACCTTGTTCATCGGTCAAATGCCAATGAAATTTATTCAGTTTATAAAAAGCCATCCAATCCAACAATTGCTTTACTTTTTCTGAACCAAAAAAATGTCGTGCTTCATCTAACATAAATCCTCTCCATACAAATTGTGGCTGATCAATAATAGATAATTGCGGCAATTGAAAATAAGTTTCTTTTTGATGAAATTCTAATAACTGAATTAAACTATTTAGTCCAAGAAAAAAGCCTTTTTGGGAACCAGATTTTATAATGACCGCTTTTTTATTAACCTCTAATTCATAATTTTCTTCTGAAGGCGATTGAATTGTCTGAAAAATTAATTGAAATTTCTTTTTGGAAGTTGAGATAACAGTAGTTTGAAGTCGATTTTTAAGGTAATTTTCGAAATAAATTTTTGATGATTGATCAAGATTAGAAAAATCTACATTAATTGTTTTCGATAATTTTAAACTATCTTTTTTAAGATGAACTTCATTAGGTTGAGGAATTATTCCGACATATTGTCCAAATAAACTGGTTGAAGCAAAAACTAAAAATGCGCAAATAATTCTTTTCGTAGAGTAAATAATCATATTTTGTGTTTAATATAAACTTATAACTATTTATCAATAAATCGAAATGAAATAGAATAAAAAAGTCAAAATTTATTTTAAACGATTCCTATTTTTTTTTGGAAATATTTGAATTCAATAATTATTTTAAAATTTAAAAAAATAATTGACCAATATATATTCTATATTTACTAAAATCTATTACTTATGAATAATTATAAACTATTACTTGCTTCAAGTCTAATTTTCATCAATTTCGGATGCAAAGATGATGATGGTTTTTCGGAAGAAAATGTAGTTGACACTTATAATATTGTGTCCTATAAAGCTAATATCCCAGTTGATTTAAACAATGATAAAAAAACATCAACTAATTTGATGGATGAAATTAATATTTTTGATAAACAAGAGAGATTTTTAGAAGTTAGACCGAAAGTAAATACTATATACTTTAATTTTCCATTAACTATAATAAACCTAGATTATCGAAGTTCACCTGAAGGTTATGCAGATTTTGTAAAATATGGTTTTGGAACTTCAACTGCTATCTCAAATAAAGAAATCGTTATAAAAGATAATAAATATGTAGAAGAAAATTATATTGGTAATGATTTAAATAAGAAAAATGTTTCAATTAATAATTTAAAAATTTCAGACAATAATCGTCTTTCTACAACTATTACAAAGTCATATTTTGATTTTAATTCCAAACAATGGATTGAATTGAATATTGAAGTAATTTTTCAAAAAAATTAATTAAAAAAAACTCGAGAAAATTCTCGAGTTTTTTTTAATTATAATCTCCAATATGTTCCATTTCGCTCACAAAGCTGATTACTTTTGTAGCAAATTTTTGTAAACTTTTTTGTTGAATTTCAGTTAGAAAATTGTTTTTAAATTGATCCAAAGTCAATTCATCATTTACAAACAATTGCAACGAATAAGAAGTTGCTCCAGGCTCTATATGCGAAGTAATTTTTCCTAATCGAGCTCCAATAAAACAATTCGATTTCAAATAGTCATTTATATGTTCGGCTTTCATCCATTCAAACCAATCGTCATGTACTTCCTGTTCAACAATAAATGTTGTATTATATAAAATCATTCTCTATTTTTTTGCAAAGATACAAAGGTTTTAGAATTATATTTTTTAGAAAAAGAAAGTCTAATCAAGATTTTATTTTTAAATTTACCTATTATTCATAGACAAACAAAAATGAACAATACACAACAATTTATACAAGAAAATAAACAACGTTTTCTTGATGAATTAATCGAATTACTTAAAATTCCTTCAGTTAGTGCTGATCCAGCCTACACACAAGACGTAAATGATGCAGCTGAAATGGTTGCAAAATATTTAAAAGAAGCAGGTGCTGACAATGTAGAAGTATGCGAAACAGAAGGATTTCCTGTTGTTTACGGAGAAAAAATCATTGATGCTTCAAAACCTACAGTTTTAGTTTACGGTCACTACGATGTACAACCAGCTGATCCATTAGAATTATGGGAATCTGGACCATACGAGCCTGTAATCAAGAAAACAGAAATTCATCCTGATGGAGCAATTTTTGCTCGTGGTTCTGCAGATGATAAAGGTCAAATGTTTATGCACGTTAAAGCTTTTGAGGCTTTAAACAAATCAAACGAATTACCTTGTAACGTTAAATTTATGATCGAAGGTGAAGAAGAAGTTGGTTCTCCTTCATTAGTAAATTTCGTTAAAAACAATAAAGAGAAATTAAAAAATGATGTGATTTTAATTTCTGACACTTCTATGATTTCAAACGAGCAACCATCTATTTCTGTTGGTTTACGTGGATTATCTTATGTTGAAGTTGAAGTTAAAGGAGCAAATCGTGATATGCACTCTGGTGTTTATGGTGGTGCTGTTCCTAATCCGATTAATGTTTTAGCAACAATGATTGGAAAATTAATCAACGAAAAAGGACACATTACTATTCCTGGTTTTTACGAACCAATTCTTGAGTTAACAGAAGACGAAAGAGCTGATTTAGCTAAAATTCCATTTGACGTAGAAGAGTACAAAAAATCGATAGGTATTGCTGATATTCAAGGTGAAGAAGGTTTTTCTACAATCGAAAGAGCTTCTATTCGTCCTACTTTAGATGTAAATGGAATTTGGGGTGGATATATTGGTGAAGGTGCAAAAACTGTAATTCCTTCTCATGCGTATGCAAAAATCTCAATGCGTTTAGTTCCAGGACAAGATCCAGAAGTTGTAACAAAACAATTTGCAGATTATTTCCCAACTTTAGCGCCATCTTCTGTAGAAGTTAAAGTAAAACCACATCATGGAGGTAAACCTTATATTTTACCTACAAATCATCCTGGTTTTGTTGCTGCTAAAAAAGCATTAGCTGAAACTTTTGAGAAGGAAGCTTTAGCTGAAAGAGCTGGTGGTTCTATTCCAATTGTAGCATTATTTGAAGAAGAATTAGGAACAAAATCTGTGTTAATGGGATTCGGATTAAACTCTGACGTTATCCACTCACCTAATGAGCATTATGGTTTATTCAATTTCTATAAAGGAATCGAAACTATTCCATATTTCTTCAAATATTTTAACGAACAATAGTTTTCGACTAAATAACTTTTGAAAAGCGAATCAAATTGATTCGCTTTTCTTTTTGGTTTATGGTAGAATGATTAATTTTGAACTTTATTTTGATCAATGAGTAAAAAATTCTTAATCGCTGGTGCAGGAATTGCAGGATTAACTTTGGCTAAAGTTTTACAAGATTTAAATTATGACTACGAAATTTTCGAGGCTTCATCAGAAGTTCGTGGAATTGGGGCTGGTTTTGGTTTAGCTTCAAATGCCATGAAAGCGTTTGAAATTCTTGGTTTAGCAGAAGAAGTTTCTCCATTAGGACATATGTTAGAAGATTTTGAAATTCAAGATTGGAAAGAAAAAACAATTCTAAAAGCAGATACAGAACGATTAAGAAAAAACTACAACACCGAAAATTTTGCTATTCATCGGGCAGATTTACATCATTTTTTAGTTTCTAAAATTGATTCGAATAAAATTAAAACGTCAAAAAAAGTTAAATTATTTGAACAAAGTTTTGAAAAAGTTGTGCTTCATTTTGAAGATGGAACTTCTACAGAAGGTGATTATTTAATAGGAGCTGATGGAATAAATTCTACAATTCGTCAACAATTATTAAAACAATCTACACCTCGTTATGCAGGTTATATTTGTTGGCGCGCTATTGTAGAAGATAAAAGTTATAATTCAAAGAAAAGTATCGAAACATGGGGACCAAATGGTCGTTTTGGTTTAACTCCGCTTATCAATAATCAAATCTATTGGTATGCATGCGTAAACACACCTTTAAATTCTGAAGTTTACAATTACACGTTAAATGATATCAAAAATCAGTTTAAAGATTATTCAGGACAAATTCGTAATACGTTACAAAAAACGGACGCTAAAAATGTAATCTCCACTCCTATCATGGATATCAAACCAATTAACAATTATGCGTTTAATCGTGTTTTATTAATTGGTGATGCAGCACATGCCACAACACCAAATATGGGACAAGGTGCGTGTATGGCTGTGGAAGATGTTTGTGTTTTGTATGATGAATTAATCAAAAAAGACGCAGATATTTTGCTGGCTTTTGAGCACTATAATTTACGTCGTTTAAAACGTACACATTATATCATCGACACTTCTCGATTAGCTGGAAAAGTTGCTCAAATTGAAAACAAATTTTTAATGAATGTCCGAAATTTTGCTTTTCGAAATTTACCACAATCGTTAACTCAAAGTCCTTTAGAGGATTTGTTAGAAGAAGATTTTATGAAAATGTAGGAGAAGATTATTTCAAAATAAATTTTACAGAGTTTCTCAACATATATTCTTTATTGATGTAAGAAGTTAGTAAATCTCCAAAACTCATATCAAGAGTTTCTCTTTGATTAGTTGAAAATAATTTCACAATCTTAATCAAATATTTATTGAAGTCAATCAAATCAAAAGTAAACTCTTTGACTAACCAAAACAGAAAATATAAGGGAAGAAAAACCATATTGAAGACAGCTCGGAATCCATTCGCTAATTCTCCTTATGATAAAAAATGTTTTGAATAATCAAATTTAGAAAAATCAATATCATATTTTTCTATAAACTCTATCAATAGCGATTCATTATCTAATCCAGATAAAAATAAATCTTTCTCAATCAGAACATCAACATTTTCAACTTTTTCATTAGTTGTCCTTTCTAAAAACTGTTTAACTTCATTATATGATTTTCTTAAAGTTGAAAAATCCACATATAAAATCTTTTTTTGCTCCATCTCCTACTTCAACAGCACATTATCCTCCAATTCTTGCTTCGAAATTTGGAAATGTTTATCAAATTCTTGCTCAAAAGAGTCTAAATCCATTGTGATTTCCCAATCTCCAAATTCATTTTCAAATAAATCTGTCAAATGTTCTTTTAAATCTTCTAACTTTTGTTGAATAAATTCATTTTGCTGGATATCTTCAACTTCTTCTTCATTTAATACAACTTGTTGATTAATTTTTTTTAGAATCAATGCATTAATAAACTCTTCATGCGTATTCATAAAATCCTCAATCGTACCTGTAAATTGTGTCATTCTAATTTATTTTTTTCCTATCATTTTTATGAGAATAAATATAGAACTATTTTAGAAACAAACAATTAAAATTAAGATTTCTATAAATGAGTTTTAACATAAGAATTAACGTTATCTAATTATTGAAATTGATAGAATTGAGATAAATTTGAGAAAAGTAAACAGATGAAAAATTTTAAAATATCAAATGGAATAGAAATTCCTGCAATTGGATTTGGAACATGGTTATTGGAAGGAGAGAAAGTAACAGAACCTCTTAAAATAGCTTTAGCAAAGGGGTATACACATATCGACACAGCTGCAATTTATAAAAATGAAAAAGAAATTGGAGAAGTTTTGAAATCTCAAAACGTAGATCGAAGTAAATTATTTATCACATCTAAATGTTGGAATTCTGAACGTGGCTATGAAAAAGCATTAGCTGCATTCGAGCAAACTTTGGCAGATTTACAAACAGATTATTTAGATTTATATTTGATTCATTGGCCTGCAAATGAAACACAATTTCCAGATACGTGGGCAGCATTAAATGCTTCTACTTGGCGTGCTTTCGAAGAAATTTATAAATCTGGTAAAGCAAAAGCTATTGGTGTAAGTAATTTTAACATCAATCACTTAAAAGCTTTGTTTCAAACAGCTGAAATTAAACCTATGGTCAATCAAGTTGAATTTCATCCTGGCCATTCTCAGCCAGAATTAGTCAATTTCTGTAAACAAAACGATTTATTGGTGCAAGCTTGGAGTCCACTTGGTTCTGGACGTATTTTAGAAAATGAATTAATTGTTTCTTTGGCAAATAAATACAATGTTTCTGTAGGACAAATCTGCATTAATTATTGTTTAGCGAAAGAAATTTTGCCACTTCCTCGCTCTTCATCAGAGAAAAATATTGAAGCAAATATCAATTCAACTGATTTTAATTTGAGTACTGAAGATGTAAAAGCTATTGACGATATGCCTGCGGATGGTTTCTCAGGATTGAATCCTTCAACAGTTGAATTTTAACGAGTTAACATTATTTCTTAAAATAAATTTCTAAAACCTCTGTTTTACAGAGGTTTTTTCATTTTAAATCCTCAAAAATTCAATACTTTTACTTTTTAAAAGTTAAAATAAACGCATTCTATATGAGCCAAAATCCTGAAAGTCCATTCAAAACTTACTTTGACCAAACCCTTGAAAGATGTGGTTTTGATGAAGATTTAAAAGCTGGTATTTTATTTTTTTTAGGAGAAAGTATAATCGCTGCAAATACCAATCAATTGATGAACATGTTTGTAGAAGAAGAAAAAATTCAGCAAGAGTTTCGTCGTTTGTCTACCTTATATGCTACGCCGAGTGCTGATATTAATCCATTTGAAGCTTTAGACACAACACCAATTAAACAAATTATTTATACCTATAACGAGATTTACGTTAATAAAATTAGAAATAAATCATTTGATTTTGAAAAGGTTATAAACGACAATTTAAAGTCTGAGTTTAAATTAGATTTCATTGAAGAGTTCGAAGGAAAAGAATATAAATTAATTACAAATCACAATTTAAACACTTCTTTTTTTAAACAAATTGGTGCTTATCTTAATCAATTTGAATTGAGTTATGAGGATATTTATTTAGCTGGAATTACTTATTATCAAACGAATCAAAAAGTAGATTTTGAAGGAATTAACTTATTAAACTTAAACATTATTGATAGTTTTTCGCCTTTGTACACTACTCTATTTCATTATCCTTTGTTGTTTACTTATTATCCAGCAAATTTGAATTCGAATCATTTGTTTAGTTCTATTTTACAATTTCTTTATTTACACACCAATACAGATATTGCAAAACATATTCATGCTTTTCACAATCATATTTTTTATGAAAATAATCCGAGAAGAATACGTAAAGGTTGGGTATTTGAAGAATTAGATCGTGGCGTTTTGATTTCGCAAACATTACACAATGCCTTGAACATCAGAAAATCTCCTATTTTTACAACACGTCCTAATTTTCTTGCTTCGGATAATTATTTGATGAAAGAGTTGAAAGATCAAAATATACCATTGGATAATTTTAAAGGATTGATTTCAAAAACTATTGAAGAATATTATGAAATGAATTTGGATGAAGTTGTTGCTGGAAAATTAAATCATGCTGAGTTTTTACAACTTTTGGCAATCATTTTCTATGAAACCTCTGCTAACGCAATGATTATTAAATCATGGAAAAACTAAGTATTAATCAAGAAAATAGAATCAAATTAGAAGAACATTTTGGTGAACTTTTGCCAAGATTACCTTTCGAAATGGTTTCGTTTTATGAATCGAGCAATTCTTGGGAAGGACAAATTGAATATAATTTGAATTTGAAAACGGGAGAATTAACCTACAATACAATAGAAAATGTTAAACATCAAATTGAGATTTCATCTGAAATAATGCAACGCATCGAAAGTGAAATTATTTTGATGTTAGAAAATATTTAGAATAAAAAAAATCTCCTTGTTTTGGGAGATTTTTTTTCATCTATTCATCCAATCCATCCAACTATTAATCTGAGTTTTACTAATAAAAACAGCTTGTTCAGTTTCTGATTTTGGTTGAAGATGAATTTCTATTTTTTGACTTGAATGTTTGATAATTTCTGCAATTGAATCAATATGAACAATAAATTTTCGATTAATTTTAAAGAAAATAGTTTCGTCTAATTTATTTATAATATCCTTTATTGTATCATCATAAATATAGGTTTGTTCATCTTTTGTTTTCATAAAAAGATGTTTACCTGAAGCAAAAAAATAAGCGATTTCATGTTCCTCTACCGAACGTAATTTGTTTCCATTAGTAACCAAAAATCGACGCATAATATCAGATGGAGAATTTTCTAAAACTGTTATGGATTGTAATGTTGGCGCGATATCAAAACTTGTACAAATGGTTTTGAATTTTTGCAAAGCAACATGTAATTCCTCTACTTCAAAGGGTTTCAGAATATAATCAATCGTGAAATGCTTGAAAACTTTCATTGCATATTCATCATAAGCCGTGATAAAAATAATTGGCGTTAGAATCTCAACTTCCTGAAAAATCTCGAAACTTTTTCCATCACCTAAATGAATATCCATAAAGATTAAATCAACCGAATTTTCTTTAAAAAAAGCTGTAGCTTGCTTAGTAGAACGTAAAATTGTAATCGAAGAAACATCAACAATAGCCTGTTCTTCTAACAAATTCTTTAGATAAGTAACAGCCAATAATTCGTCTTCTACAATTGCAATTTTCATGAATACAAAAGTATAAAAAAACCGTCTAAATGATGAATAAAGACGGTCTAAAAATGTTATAAATGAGGATTATTGAGCTTAGCTGCTTGTGGTATTTCTATTGTATAACGAACATCATTTTGCTGTAAAATATATTCTTTATCAGAAATATGATGTATAATTTGCTTTTGATCTACACGGCGTAAATCGTACCAACGTTGACCTTCTAAGGCAAATTCTCTGAAACGTTCATCTAAAATAAACTTCATCAGTTCAGTTGAATTCATCGCAGAAATTTCAGTTTGTAATTTTGCAAAACCAGTTGCTGTATAACGATTTTGTAAAACTGAAAACAATGTTGCTTTTGCTTGATCTAAATTATTTAATTTCAAGTATGATTCAGCTTTGATAAAATATAATTCAGCTACACGAAAAGACGTTTTGAATTCTGAATTTCCACCTTTGATAATTTTATATTTTGATCCACTTTTCTCAAAATAAAGTGAGAAACGTAAATCATTTTGAGTATCATAACTGCTTAACAATTCTGGTGAAACATACGCCATATACTGAATTGCATTATTCAACGTATTGTCTAAAGCCAAAATAGATTCTGCAGAAGTGTAATGATTAGGAACTTGTTTTGTTGTGTTCAAATTCACCAATTCACCTTTCATTTTTAATGTTGAATCAGAAAAATCAATTGCTTTTTGCCATTCATTTTTATACAAAGCAATTCTTGCTTCTAAGGCATTTAAAGCTACATTCGAAAATCTATAGTTTAATCCGGCTAATTGCGAATCCATTTTCATCAACTTAGATGCTTGATCTAAATCAGACTGAATATGATTGTAAACTTCTTGAACTGATGATGGCTTAAGCGTTGCTTCTAAATCAACTTTCAGATTTAAAGGAACTCCTTTATCTGTAGCTGCTGTAGCTGCATTGTATGGTTTTCCATATAAATTAACCAAATCAAAATAAGCGTATGCACGTAAGGCATAAGCTTCTGCTAATAATTGATCTTTTTCAGTTGAATCTTCCATCGTTTTTGGTCCTTCATTAATGATTTGATTTGCATAAAAAATCACTGTATAAAAGCTAACCCAAGGAAATTGAATTGAAATTTGATCTGGATTTGTATCCTTCCATTGTACAATTTCACGATAGGAAATAAAGTCATTTGAATATTCGTTCAATGTAACCTCATCGGTGCGTAAAGCTGTCAACGATTTGTGTGTTGGATATTTTGAATAGGCATTCGTTAAAACCATACGATAATCTTCTATCGTTTTTGGAATTACTTTCCCATCTGGTTCGATATCCAAATAGTTGTCGCAACTAACTGCTGTAAAGCTAACTGCAACTATGCTTAATAATAAAAATATTTTTTTCATTTGATTTTAAAATTTAGAAAGAAACATTAACTCCTACTGTTACAGATTTTGCAATTGGTTGCGCATAAATATTTCCGTAAGTTTCTGGATCAAAATAACCTTTGTAACCATTACTAAACACAAATAAATTACGACCTTCTAAACTGAAACGAGCACTTTTGAAACCTATAACCTCAGCATATTTGTTTGGTAAAGTATAACCAACACGAATACTACTGATTCGCATATAGCTAATTTCTTTTGCCCAAATATCTAGTAAATTATAAGCGTTTGCGTTGTTTCCTGCAAACCATTTATTCGCCATCCAGCTATCATTATCACCAACAATTGGACTTGTAATTCCTGGAAGTGTAGAACCTGCCTCAAAAATATCTTGTGTATAATTACGACCCGGATCCAATTCCATTCCACGATAAGAAGGTGACCTCATCACAGTTTGTTTTAAATTGAAAGCTGCAGAAATCGTTAAATCAAAATTATGAATCTTAAAATTATTGATAATACCTCCAGTAAATTTAGGATCGCGATCTCCGATATAAGTAAATAATTTACGTTTTTCTTCGCTTGTTAATTTAGAATCCACAATTTCTCCTGGTAAAAAATCTTCGTATAAGTCATATAAAGCAAAGAAATCTTTTGCAGAAACTTTTTCATCACCTTTCCAGAACATTGGATTTCCATATTCGTCAAATCCAGCTGTTTTTAAAGCAAAAATTGCATTTATAGGTAAACCTTCACGAGATGGAAGTAAACTATTTTCGCGTTGTTGCTCTTTAAGAACTTTACTCTTATTGTGCGCAAAATTAATAGTTGTAGACCATTTAAAGTTTTTCTTATCAATGTTGCGCGTTGTTAAAGCAATCTCAAAACCTTTGTTTGTCAATTCACCCCAGTTCACCATTGTATATTCAAAACCTGTTTCTAATGGCGTTTCGCGCATACTAATCATATCTGTTCCTTTACGATTGTAAACATCAACAGCAAGGTTGATACGATTTTTGAAAAGACCTAAATCTAACCCAACATTTGTATTGGTTGTTTTTTCCCAACGTAACAAATCATTCGGTAAATTAATCGCGTTGATAATATCTTCTTTATTACCAGGTAAAATTGTAGCATCGTTATACTCACCAATAAAGAAAGGTGAAGTATTACGATCAATATTTCCTTGTAAACCATAAGAAGCACGTAAACGAAGATTCGAAATAAAATCGACATTCTCCATAAACGATTCTTTTGAAACTAACCAAGACGCAGAAACTGCCCAAATTGGTAAGTATTTATATTTTTTATTTACACCGAATAAATTTGTACCATCGTAACGAACACTACCAAAAACGGTATATTTTCTATCTAATGTATACGAAGCTGTTGCAAATGTAGAAACATACGCATTTTCATCCGTAGGCATTTCTCTGTACGTTTCATAACGTTTATCAGATGCAGAACTTGAATTTGGGAACACAATTGCAGTACCTGTTTTCGTCGTTTTATTGTAACCAAAAGCACGTGTTAAAGTCGTGTCGTTTTGTGTGTGACGAATTTCTGTACCAGCCATCAAGTCAATTTCGTGACGATTATTAATCGTTGTACTATATGTTCCTTGTAATTTCCAGTTATATTGAAAAAATTCGTTATCCCAATTTTGTTTCACTCCACCGTCAGGTAAAAAATACAAGTATTGTCCCGATTTATAGTAACGCGTACCTTCTCTCATTTTACGAGTAAAATAAGTTTCTTGTTCAGCGTATTTTTCTGTTTTGTTGCTATCGTATTGAATTCCAAATTGAGATGTTAATTTTAACCCTTTTGCTAATTGATAATTAAGATCAATAATACCTTTTAACGAACGGTTTCTTAATATATAATTTGTATTTTCTCTTTCTTCGATAAAATTGAATGGAACAGAACGATCATCATATCCATCAATATCTTGATCATAACGATAAGAACCATCTGCATTATATGGAGATAAATATGGATTCGCATTTCGTGAATAATTAATCGGATTGATAGACGCATCTGCATCGGTTACAAAAGATTTTTTATCACTTAAAGTTGCAAAAATAGAAATCCCTACATCTAATTTATCGTTAAGTTTATAATTATTTTTTAAAGTAAGATTATAACGCTCAAAACCTGTACCAATAGTAGTTCCTTGCTCATCATAATATCCTAAAGAGAAATAATAATCAGAACGATCATTTCCTCCAGAAATACTTAAACCATATTGCGTATTAATTGCATTGCGGTACAATAATTTTCCCCAATCTGTTGTGTTATTTCGTAAAGAGTTAATCTGATTTTGGGTTGTAAGATCTAAAGAACTGAAACCACCATTGCGCAAAGCACCAAGTTGACCATTCTTTTGTAAAATACGCATTACTTCACCTTTATCCGTACGATACGTTAAATCATCGCGACCAGCAAGCATTAATTCAAGATCAACTTTTTGAGAAGCATTTAGTAAATTTAATCGACCAAAATCTGGACGAGCTGTTACAAATGTATTCGCAGAAAAATTAACCGTCATAGCACCTTTTTTCCCACGTTTTGTAGTGATCGAAATTACACCATTTGCAGCTCTTGCACCATAAATAGCTGTTGCAGCAGCATCTTTAAGAATTGTAATATCTTCGATATCGTTTGGATTTAATCCAGCGATAGAAAAGTTTTGTAATTGATCAATATTATCTTTATCACTAAAATTTGGAACATCATTTCCTTCTAATGGCAAACCATCAATCACCCATAACGGATCTTGAGGACCAGAAAGAGAAGCTGTTCCACGAATTCTAATTTTACTTGGAGAACCTGGAGAACCTGTTTCAGTTGCTACAGCTACACCAGCAATTTGTCCACTTAATAATTGATCAACACTTGCTACACCAGCTTGTTGAATATCATCCATTTTTACAGTAGATACTGCTGATGTTAACTTACGTTTTTCAATTTTTTGATAACCCGTTACGACAACTTCTTTTAGATCATTATCTCCTGATAGAGCTTGACCTGAAGTAGATTTTAAGCTTACATGATATGTCGTTAAATCTGTAGAAAGTTCAATTAATTTAGAATCATAACCTAAATAACTAATTAATACAGATTTTGTATCTGCAGGAACTTCTAATGAAAAGAAACCATCTTCATCTGTAACAGTACCGACCGTTACACTTTCTATAATTCCTTTTTGATCTGTTTTTGTCGAAATTGATTGAGCTTCAATTTTAACAGATGCACCAGCAATTCCAACCAACGATTTTTCATCTTGAACCGATCCTGTAATCACTCTCTTTTCTTGAGAAAACGCAATACTTGCCGCAAAAAGAGGCAAAAGAATGAGTGTCTTTTTCATTTCTATATCTTACTTTAAAGCTTCTTTAATACGAATGATTAAATCAGCATAATGCGCTTTTGTAGACGCATCTCCATTATTCTTTTTCTTGTTTAACAAAGCTAACACGCGTTGTAATTCTGCTCTTTTATAGGTTGTCACTTCTGACACTCTTTTCATAGAAGAATAGTTAATGTTACGCGCCATTTTTTCTTCGTCTAAATAATTACAGATAGTTGGTAGTTGTAAATTTTGGTCAATTGTAAGTCCTGCTACAGTTGTTTTCTCAAATAATTTGTTTGTTGAAACAATCAATGCATCAACATAATTTTTTTGAGTCATTCGTTCAAGAATTGTTAAGCTTGATTTTTTATCAAAAGCTGCACTTCTTACTTGATCAAATAAGTTTTCAACTGTATATATTTTTTCGTTTGATTTTAATTCTTGGTGATTCAATTCATTTTCTAAAAGACGTAATAAACGATCATCTGTAAATAAATTATAAATCAATCCATATTGCATTTCTCTTGCTAATGTATACGGCGTTTGCTCGTAAGGTCCCATTGGAGAATTTTTAATTGCATATGTTTTATCTAAAATATCATTGAAGAATAACCATTTTGGTAAGTTAATCACGTTTTCATTTAGATAATTAACAGCTTTACGTTGAATATCCGCAGGAACTGGTTCGTACGCTTTTTTATCAATTCCGAAATAGGTATTGTTTAGGTAAATTCCACCAACATTTGCTAAAACATGGTTTGAATATAAATCCCACTGCCCTATTGTTTGGTAATATAATTTACCTGTATTGATATAGCTTTTTCCATCTTCATACGTCCATTTCAAAATATTTTCTGAAACACGTTTAAGATTTTTCATTCCATATTCACTTGCCAAAACAGCATCATCACCTAAATCTTCTGATTGAGAACGTGGATCTATTGTACTTAAATAGCTTTGTTGTTCACCATAAAAATACATTGGATCGTCTTCATGTTTTTCAATCATTTTACGAAGAGATACTTTTTCTATTTCTTGATCTGGAAACCAACGATACCCCCACTCGATCGCATATTTATCATACAATCCTATTTTTGGTGTAATTGCAGTAACGCCGTCTTCTGGTTGTGCTACATAATTGTATCGCGCATAATCCATAATAGATGGTGCTGTTCCACCCATTTTATCTGTAAACTCTTTCGAGCGTAAAGATTCTACTGGGTAAGAAAATGAAGAACCCATGTTATGTTTCAGACCAAATGTATGTCCTACTTCATGAGAAGACACAAAACGAATTGCTTCTCCCATGTGTTCGTCACTAAATTTATTTCCTCTTGCTTTTGGATCAATTGGACCAGTTTGAATACGCATCCAATCATGCAAAGAAGTCATTACATTGTGCCACCAAATAATATCAGCTTCTAAAATTTCTCCACTACGAGGATCAACAACAGAAGGTCCCATTGCATTTGATTTTGGAGAAGCCGCATACGTAATTACTGAATAACGCACATCATCTATATCAAAATCTTTGTCATCAGCAGTTGGTTCTTTTGCGATGATTGCATTTTTGAAACCTGCTTTCTCAAAAGCAACTTGCCAATCGTGTACACCAGCAATAATTTTTTGACGCCATTGTTTTGGTGTCGAAGGATCGATGTAATAAATGATTGGTTTCTTAGGTTCAACTAATTCTCCTTTCAAGTATTTTTCTTTGTCCTCATCTTTTGGTTCTAAACGCCATTTTGTAATAAAACGTTGATCTTCCATTTTGTGTTGAGCATCATTAAAAAACCAATGTTTTTCTGTGAAATATCCCACACGGTTATCTGCTAACCTAGGTTGCATAGGAGTTGTCGAAAGCAAAACAATATTGCTTGTAACACCCAAGGTTACGGCCAAATCTACCCCTCCTTCATTTACACTTGTTGTTAACTGAGACTTAACTACAATGTTTTCTGGAAACGTTTTTACATTTTCTACATATGATAGATTTGCTTTAACCGAACCTCCTAAACCTACGTTTGATAATACGTCGTTAAAACTTTTTTGATTTCCATCAAAAATTTTGTTTACTTTAATCGCAACTGCTGTCGAGTCGTTATTTTGTGCTTCTATGTCAAAAACCTCTATAATCGATTCTGAAAAATTATCTTTTACAGAAGCTGTAATCGCATCATTTTTAGGTGAAGAAACTTGTGGAACTAAAGTTTTAACCCACACTTTTTTAGCAACTTTATCATGATAAAAAGAAATCACTTTATTTTCGTAGTTCATTCCTTTATTCAAGCCCGCTTCGTTCACTTCCATCGGAACTTGAGACAATTTATTCACGACCAAAAATTGGCGTCCAAATAAACTATCTGGAATCTCGAAATAAATATCCGTCTTAACTTGAATCGTATTGAATAAACCTTTCTTGTAAGTTCCTTTCTTGATTAATTCATCGATTTTTTTAACTTTCGTTACAGTTGAATCCTTTTTCTCTGTTTTATCTTTTTCAGCTTTTTTATCCTCTTTTTTCTGACCATAAACAACAGCCGAAGACATTGCCAAACTTAGATATAGCGCTAATTTATAATTCTTTCTTTCCTTAATCTGACTCATTCAAACGTTAAATTATCATTAATTATGGCATAAACTTAATCGCAGTTTTTTTATAATAATAGTTTTTTGGAGTGAGTGGTTGTTTTTTTGGAGTGAATGGTTATTTTGGTTCGATATAAGGCAAAAAACAAATAAATTCATCGTTTTCTACTTTAGTCAAAAAATTGTCAACTTGATAAAAATGATAGATTTTTTGTAAATATTTCAAACCAAATTTTTCGTTATCTAAAGTTTTACTTTTTTTCTGAAAAGTATTTTTAACAATAATCAAATCTGATTTTACATTAATGTTAATCGTTAAAGGTTGATCTATTGTAGCGATATTATGTTTTATTGCATTTTCTACAACAATCTGTAATGCTAAATATGGTAAATTTTTATCTACACTTTTAGGATCTTCAATCTGTAAATCAAAAATCAATTCTTCCGAAAATCGACTTTTATGCAAATCCATATATTGTGCAATAAAATCTAATTCCTTTTTTACAAGTACAACATTCTCTTTCGGCGGAACAATAAGATATCGGTAAATTTTAGAAAGATTCATCGTAAATTTTTGCGCATTTTCTTTGTTCAAACCAATTAGCATATACAGAGAATTTAACGAATTGAATAAAAAATGTGGATTAATCTGATTCTTTAATTGTTGTAATTGTGTTAATGTATTCGCATTATTAATTTTTTCATTTTCAATTAACAACCTGTTTTTTTCTTCGATAACCGCAGCTTTTTCACGATAAGTTTTAGACGTTATTTTATTGAACAGTAAAAAGATTATAATGATTAAAAAAACGGTTCCTAGAAATATAAATCCAACATAAAACTTAGTACGTTCAACCTTTTCATCAATTATATAGCGTAAATGATTCACAACAATATAACCATCAAAATTTTTGGTATGCAAGGGTTTTATAAATCGTTTGATGTCAGTATCTTTTATAAACTCTGATGTTGCATCGTTTAACGTATATATATCTTGAGGAAAATTAGATTGTATCGTACTTGTTATGGTATCATTTGGTTTGATATCTGTAAAATCAAAAATGTTTTTGCCAATAAACTTTTCGTTTGGATGTGTGATACATATTCCGTCTTTATTGAAAACATACATATAATTAGAAGAGGTTGCATCTACCGTTGTGAAGAAATTGTATAAATCATACAAATTTATTGTAGAGCCATAATACATATTTTTACCATCAGACAATTTAATCGAATCATAATTTACCCAATACAAAGTATCTTTATAATTCAATAAAAAATTATCAATCTTTTGATTTTTTGCCTTAAAAATAGATTTGTATTCTTTAAATTTTGGTTGATTAACCGTTTTGGCTAAAATTTGATGGTCGGTCAATTTATTTAGGTGAGGTTCATACATTGCGAACCAATCATGACGAATTAATTTTCGGTTGGAGTTTAATTCATTTAAAACAGAAAAATGATCAGCAACATTATTTCCCTTGCTCTTTTTTACTACCTTTTTTAGAACTTCCTGATATTCTTCTATATTTTTGAATTCAAATTCTACCGCCTCATATTTTCGTTGAAAACCTTTTATTACAAAATCATCATTACTTTTTTGAGTTTCATTATTAATTAAAATACTCAAAATGATTAATGCGATTATAGCAATTAAGCTTACAATCAATGCTATAAAATAAATAGATTTGCTGGATAAATGAACTTGTAAAAGGAAAGACAAACTAATTTTTTTGTAAAATTAAGTGAAGTTAGTTAATCTAAAAAATAAGCAAACATTTATCATAAAAAGATATATTTCAATCAATTATCAATAAATGATAAAATAAAATATCTCCCTCTCGGGAGATATTTTAAGGTTTACGACCTGTAATTAAGCGATACAAAATTGCAATAACAGCCAAAACCAACAGAATATGGATAAAACTTCCTACAGCTTCTCCAAAGCCAAAATATCCAATTGCCCATAATATAAGTAGGATAACAGCAATTGTAGTTACAAGATTTCCCATAATAAATGCTTTTTAAGTGGTTATAATATTTTATATCAATTATAATGCCTTAAAAATATTAATTAAAACATTGGATGTTCATTTGCAGATTCTTTTGGAACATCTTGATGTACGTCCCAATGTTCAACAATTTTACCATTCTTTAATCTAAAAATATCAATTGTAGATTTTAATGAACCATCTGGATTCGTATTTTTTATATGTAAGAAAACTAAATCACCTTCGGCTGCGATATGCTGAACGTCAATTTTAGTTTTAGAAGCTCCTTTAAACCAACCTTCTGCTGCTTTTTTAAATGCAGCAGAACCATCTGCTACATTTGGATTATGTTGAATATATTCTGGAGCTATATATTTATCAACTGCGGATAAATCTTTGTCACCAAACATTTGTTGATAAAAATCGAGTACAATTTTTTTGTTGGACTCTATTTCTGAATTTGAAGATACTTGAGTTGTTTCCGTTCTATCTTTACAACTCATAAGTTGAACTGAAAACAAAATTGCTGAACCAACTATAATTGGGAAAATAATTTTCTTCATGTTAATAGATTTTAAGTTAAGCAATCAAAAATCTATCCGAATTATTCTATTTAGTTTTTTCTTTACGTGTAAATAAGTGCGAAATAATTTCTAATTTATCTGTATCAAATAAACATAAATCATCAATATAAAAAGGTGTAAAATGAAAGCTTTCTTGATCTACAATACCAAATTCTCTACGATTTGGTTCGTATGCAACAAATCCTGTTCTCAAGAAAGGTTTAGAAGATACTTTATACAAAACAATATCATTGGTAAATAATCGTCTATTACGTTTATCTAAAACATTTATTCCAATATCAATAGTATCAAACGATAAAGAAGTTTCGTGCCAAGAAAACTCATTGTAAGCTTTAAAATAAGTTACTCCATCAATTTCTTTTGCAAATCCTTCTATTTTATTTTTATTCCTTAATCGATAATATCCGATCGTTTTCATTTGGCAAATTTGCAATAAAATTTTTTAAAATAGAAACGAACAATATTAAAATAGATGATTAAATTTATCATCCGAAAACAACTAACAGAATGTATAAAGTTTATCCTCAAAAAAGATACAACGAAACATTAGCTTTACTGAAACAGTTTGCTAAACCTACAGATAAAATATTAGACTTAGGTATTAAAAATCCCTTTTCAGAAGTAATGATTGAAAATGGTTTTGATGTAAAAAATACAAATGGCGACGATTTAGACTATTATTATAAGGATTTGCAAAATTATGATGCTAACTTTGTAACGGCTTTAGAAATTTTAGAACATTTGGTTAATCCAATGGAAGTGTTACGAAACCTACCGGGTGATAAGTTGTTAGCTTCTATCCCGATGCGTTTGTGGTTTTCACCTGCTTATCGTAATCAAAATGATCCGAGGGATGTACATTTCCATGAATTTGAAGATTGGCAATTTGATATGTTAATGGAAAAAGCTGGATGGATCGTTATTCATCGTCATAAATGGACGCATCCATCAAATAAACTGGGGATAAGACCCTTATTAAGAAGAATTACACCAAGATATTATGCTGTTTACGCAGAACGAAAAAAAGACTTTATCTACTAAATACTCTATTGTTATACCTGCACATAACGAAGAAGATTTTATTACTATTACATTAGAATCTATCGTTAATCAAACAGTTTTACCTCATGAAGTAATTGTTGTAAATGATCATTCAACCGATAAAACACAACAGCTAGTAGAAGGATTTGCTACAAAGTATCCTTTTATAAAATTAATAAATATAGTGTCCAAAAGTGAGCACCAACCAGGAAGTAAAGTAATACAAGCTTTCTTAAAAGGTTATGAAATAATTGACACTAATTACGATATTATTGTTAAGTTAGATGCAGATTTGGATATTCCGGCTAACTATTTCGAGACTATTCTTCATCATTTTAATCAAGACGAAGAAGTTGCAATGGTTGGAGGTTTTGCGTATATTGAGAAAGATGGAAAATGGATTTTAGAAAATCTAACCGATAAAGATCATATTCGTGGTGCTTTTAAAGCATATCGAAAAAAATGTTACGAAAAAATTGGAGGATTACGTCCACATATGGGTTGGGATACTGTTGATGAACTTTTATGTAAATATTACGGATGGAAAGTAATTACAGACGAATCCTTGCACATAAAACATTTAAAACCAACTGGAGCTAGCTACAATAAATCTGCGCTTTATAAACAAGGAGCAGCATATTATGCATTAGGATATGGTTTTTGGATTACATTAATTGCTGGCACAAAATTAGCTTTACGTAAAAAGAAACCTTCTTATATAATGTACTATTTAAAAGGTTTTTTTGAAGCAAAAGCTAACGGAACAAAAAAAATGGTTGATCACGAACAAGAAAGATTTATTCGAAATTATCGTTGGTCAAAAATGAAACAAAAAATAAAGGTTAAATCTAATATGCGTTATTGGTTAACATATCTATTTATAGGAATTCCATTTATTAGCTTTGCGCAAAGCAAACTGATTACAGGATCTGTTATGGTAGATGAAGGAAACGAATATGTATCTTCGGTTTCTGGAGCTCGAATCGAGAATCTAAAATCAGAAAGTAAAACATATACCAGCTCTTCTGGGTATTATTCTATTCAGGCAAGTGTTGGTGACACTATTTTGTTTGAAGCAGATTTTTTAATTCCAAGAAAAATTGTTGTTAATCAAAATATTTACAACAAAGGATTTTTACAAGCCCATTTAGACATAGAAACTATAGAATTAGGTGGTGCAACTATTGGAAAAGGTCCTCTACAACCAAAATATCACAAAGATAGCAAGACAGATTTGTATGATAAAATGGGACTTGATCAACGTTTACGTGATTTAGAACCTAAAAGAGATATTGCAAAATTTAAACCAATGGATGTATTAAATCCTGTTCGATTAATTGGTCATATGAACGGATTTTACAGAGATCAACGCCGAGTTAGAAATTACGAAACTAAATTATCTCTTATACAAGAGGTTAAACATTATTATCCAACAGATTTTTATACCAATCAATTGCAAATTCCAGAATATAAAATAGAAGAATTTTTATATTATGTTAATGCGCGCTATCCTTTACAAGATAAGGTTTTAAGTCGTCAATTTGGCACCATAATGATTGATTTAGAATCTTATGCAAAAGATTATCTAAAAGAACTAAATCAAAGTAAAAATTAATAATTCTTAACAGATTTTTAAAGTTAAGCCAATAAACGTTAACAAAATCTGTACTAATTTTTTAAGACTTATATTCGTGCAACTAATTAAAAGTATTAATAACAAACAATTGAAATCACTATTTACCATTCTAATGTTGTTGTTTTCTCACTTCATTTTTGCACAAGAAAAATGGGTACAAGGAAATATTATTATCGATGATTCTGATGATACTGCAGAAGGCGTTTATGTTACAAATTTACGTACAAACCATACAACAATTTCCAATTTTACTGGAACGTTTCTTATTCAAGCAAAAATAAATGATACGTTAAAAATAAAATCTGATTGGTATGAAAATCGTTTAATTATTTTAAAACCAAATTTGTTTAATAAACAAACAATTGTAGTACATTTAGCAGTACAAACTATACAATTAAATACAGCATTTATAGGTCAAAAATTAACTGGTATTCTTGAGAAGGATGTTAAAAATGGAAAAAAACAAGATGTTGTTACTAAATTATATAAAAATCTTGGAATAAACCCCGATATCAAACCTATAAAAGATACTTCTTCTTTAAAAGCTGGTTTATTAAGTGGCGATATTACGTTAACAAGATTAGATATTGGACGTTTATATGATGTTTTTTCTGGAAAAGCAAAACAGCGAAAAGCGTTGATAGATTATGAGGATAGATACGACAAGATAACAAAAATTAAGAATTATTTTGGTGAAGATTATTTTACAAACGATTTAAAAATACCAAAATTCAAGATAAGAGATTTTATTGATAATGCACTAGCAAATACAGAAACAAAAATTGAATTGAACGATGTAAATTACTTTAGATTATTACAACTCTTTAATTCTTATAGCAAAATATACCTCGACTTTTTATATGGAAAAGTCCCAAATACAACCAAAGTTATACAAAAAGATACAATTAATGATTAATAAAAAGAGCTTGAAAAATCAAGCTCTTTTTATTTAAAATAGGTTTTTATGATAGTTATTAATTTTAGTTAGCTGCAAATGCTATAACAGCATTTTCTCCCCATGTGCTAGCTCCCAAATTAACCCAGTTTTTATCCAATAACAAAGTTCCCCATATCTTAGGCTTTTTTGCAATTAAATAATAAGTTTTAGTCGTTGATGAAGTATTGTTAATAATAGTTTGACCAAATGCTAAACTATAAACCCCTAAATATGCACCTCCAAAAAGATTTCCACTTTCAGCATCAATTGATGAAACATACGAACCATCCGAATTTTTATCAGCCCAAGCTAATTGTGCAAATAAACCATCATTGTAAGTACCATTATTACCAGAAACTCTCAAGATAATGGACGATCGTATTAACCATTTACCTGGAGGTAGATCAATATAACTTTCTGTATAAGCAACATTAGCATCCACTCTTCCAGCATAACCTACTCCAAGCTTTCCTATTACAGTCGAAATTCTATTCTTCCATACAATATCTCCCTGATTATTTAAAATACTTAAAACGTTACCATTACCTTGGGTACCATCTAATAAACGAAAGCCTTTACCAATTTCTGAATTTACAGTTACATCTACACCTATTGAAACTTTTGCATTATTCTCTGGTAAATTACCCAAGCCAATATTAGAGGTATTTTTTTCAATAATTAAATCATTAGATAATTTCTTTTGATTAGAAATATTTGATAGATTATCTTTACTTCCATCAACATGAAAACTTCCTTGAGGATTACTAGTATTTACCCCAACCTGAGCTTCTACATTATTAACTATTAATAATATCAGAAATATATAAACTAAATTTTTCTTCATTTTTGAGATTTTATTAGTTTGCTGGATAAGCTATAATAGAATTTTCTGTCCATTGTGAGCTACCAAGATTATTCCAATTTCCTGTATAACCATTAACTATATCTACCCCTCCAATCAATAAATAATATTTTTTTGTAGTAGTACTTGTATTATCAATTAAGGTTGTTCCAATTGCATTTCCAAATGGAGACATAAAAGTACCTGAGTTAAAACCACCATAAAAACCACCTGACGGACCCGTTTTTAATTCGCTCCAGTACAATCTCACCCATGCTCCTTTTCCATTAGCAGGATCTGTGGTAGAATTTAAAACAATATTTGTTAATACCAACCATTTACCTGGTGGTAAATTCATTTCTATATTTGTCCATTGATTATTATTTCCTCCTATTATAGGACCGTTATAACCCGTAGATGGAAAAGCAACAGGCAAAGCATTTGATAAAGCTTTCCAAGTTCCATATCCATTTGCATCAGACATCAATACATAATTTACATTTTGATTTCCATCTTGTATACGAAGAGCTGGAGAAGTAGGCGATACAATTTCTAATTTTCGTGTAGGTGTAGTTGTTCCTATTCCTAAACTTCCATTAGCTGTTACAATAACATCATTTAATTGTTGAGCCGAAGTTGGAGTTCCAGATTTATTATTATCATTACTTCCATCAACATGAAAAATACCTTGAGGATTTGCCGTATTGATTCCTACTTGACTATTAACATTATTAAGAAAAGAAAATAATACTACAATACACAGTATACACTTTTTCATAGTTTAGATTTTTTTAGTTTGATGAGCAAATTTTAGAAAAAAACATATTTAAAAAAAGATTACAACTGTTAAATGGAAGGTATAAAAACATTACAACTAATTATTAATCTATTTTATTATCAGTGTTTTAAATTTTATTATTTAAGAAATTCATAAAAATTCATTAACAACTAAAAAAAATTATTTGTTATTAAACATTGAACATGATTTTGTATTTTTTTATGATATAAAATAATCATTTCAAAAATCACTGCTTATCGTTTACCTTTGTACTGATTTCAAAAAATAAAATGTCCTATTACTTTCAATATTTTAAAAGCCCAATTTCCAACTACGAACTTCCAGTTAAGTTTGATTATCCTTTTTATTATGAACCTACTGAAATTGCAAAATTAGCTTGTCAGGAAGTGCAAGAATATTTAGAAAATCAAACCGATTTCGAACATAATTTTGGAATTTCAAATGATGATTCTACTACTCCAATTGGCAAAATGTTTGGTGTTCTAGTTGTTCGAAACAATAAAAATGAAATAGGATATCTTGCTGGTGTTTCCGGAAAATTAGCCAATACTAATCAACATAAACTTTTTGTTCCGCCTGTTTTTGATATGTTGAATAAAAACGGTTTTTTCTTAGAACAAGAAGAACGTTTGAATCAAATTAATCGAATTTTAGAAAGCTTAGAAGCGGACAAAAAATACTTAAAATTGAAAAACGATTTTCTAGATTTTGAATTATATTATAAGGAAAAAATTGATCAAGGAAAACTACTTTTAAAATCAAATAAAAAAGATAGAAAAGCCCAACGTGCGAACATTTCTTCGACTTTATCTCAAGATGAAATTCAACTTTTTGAAGATGATTTAATCAAACAAAGTTTACGTGATAAATATGAATTTAGAGTTTTAAATGAGCAACTCGAAATTGAACGAAATCAATATTTAACCGAAATTGAGACTTATGAATTTGAAATCAATTCATTAAAAGAAGAACGAAAATTTAAATCCAATTCACTTCAGAATCAATTATTTAATCAATATCAATTCTTGAATAAGTTTAAGCAAGAAAAAGGTTTATTGGAAATATTCTCGACAACTGCGTTTCAACAACCACCTGCTGCAGCTGGTGAATGTGCAGCTCCGAAATTACTGCAATATGCTTTTCAAAATGATTTACAACCAATTTGCATGGCTGAATTTTGGTGGGGAGATTCACCAAAATCTGAAGTAAGAAAACATGGGCAATATTATCCTGCTTGCACAGGAAAATGTGAACCAATTTTAGGGCATATGTTAGAAGGAATTGAACTGAATGATAATTTATTATTGAAACAAAATACTAACGTTGAAGAATTAGAAATTTTGTTTCAAGACGAAGATTTAGTTGTTATCAATAAACCTGAAGAATTTCTTTCTGTTCCAGGAATTGAGATTAAAGATTCTGTTTATTTGAGAATTCAACAACAATTTCCTTCAGCAACTGGACCAATAATCGTTCATCGTTTGGATATGTCTACTTCTGGTATTTTGGTTTTAGCTTTAAATAAAGAAAGTCATAAACACCTACAACAACAATTCATCAAGCGAAAGGTGTCAAAACGATATATCGCACTTTTAGATGGAAATATTGAAAACGATTCTGGATTTATAGATTTACCACTTCGTGTAGATTTGGATGATAGACCACGACAAATGGTATGTTATGAACATGGAAAAGCAGCACAAACGAAGTACGAAGTCATCAAACGAAAAGACAATAAAACGTTGATTTATTTCTACCCAATTACCGGTCGTACTCATCAATTGCGCATGCACGCTTCACATAATTTGGGACTAAATGCTCCAATTATTGGTGATGATTTATATGGAAAAAAAGCAAATCGTTTGCATCTTCATGCAGAAACTTTAGAATTTACACATCCTAAAACAAAAGAATTAATGAAATTCCAAGTAGATCCAAATTTTAATATTTAATTTTGCGCTAGAATATATAAAATGGAAAATAAAGAATTGACAATACGAGAAGTTATTTATCGCGATATGGATACCATGATTATGGCTAAATTGCGTAACGGATCTGATATCTCAATAGATGATTTGATTGATATTTCTTCTTATTTAGCAGCAAGTTTGTTTCGCGAACGTTGGAAGCAAAAAGGAGAATTGAGCGAAGGAGAAGTTAGTGTTGTTTTAGGTAATATTGGTGATTTTTGTAACGAACATTTTGGCGAATATTTTCAACAAACTGATTTTGATAAAATTGTAAAAATATCACAATTATTATTACAAAAACCAACTTTTGACAATGATTCTCAGGAGTTTTTTGATTCGATTCTAAAGGCAGAATAATCAACTTTGTTTTTGGGACTTCTCCTTTAATTTTTCTTTTATTTTATCTTTAAAAGGTGAAGTTCCATCAGTTAAAAAAATAGACATTTGATCAAAATTAATAGCACTAAACATCAATACAATTAAGAAAAGTCCTACTTCTATCAATAAAATTTTGAGAGAACTGATACCTGAAGAAATTCCTAGTATTGAAATTACAAATCCTCCAATCCAAGTAACTCCAATAGGAAGTGCAAATAATTTACCTAAAAATTCGGACACATATTTAAGTCCAAATTCTTTTAAAGTTTCATCAAGAAAATAAATCACTATTGCTAAAGAGATAATTCCAAAGGCTGATATCATAACAATAACTCCTTTTTCTTGATCTATGTAATGCAAAATATTATATAACATAAACTAAAATTTTACGCCTTCATATTTTGTTTCTTCTTCAGAAATCTGTAAAAATTTTCGTTCGTTATAACCTAACATTTTAGAAAAAATAACATTCGGAAAAGACTGAATTCCTGTATTGTATAAAGAAACCGAATCATTAAAAAATTCTCTTCGATCTGAAATTGCATCCTCTATTTGAGAAACTCTATTTTGTAAAGTTAAAAAAGCCTGATTTGCTTGTAAAGTTGGATAGTTTTCACTTATCGCAAAAATAGATTTCAATGTTTTATTCATTTCATTTGACAAATTTACTTTTTCATCTGTTGAAGTTGCATTTAAAAAATCTGTACGCAATTTTGTTAATTTATCTAATGTAGTTTGCTCATAATTTGCATTTTGTTTTACAACTTCAACTAAATTTGGAATTTCATCCACACGTTGTTTCAGCAAAACATCAATATTTGCATAAGATTTATCCGTATTATTTTTAAGAAAAACTAATCGATTGTAAATCGAAATGATACTTCCTATAAAGACAAAAAGAAGAACAACGATTATTAATAATGCTAAAAAATTTTCCATAAGATTATTTATTTTTAATGATTACTGTATCTAAATTTATAGTTTCTGAATTTTCCGTTTTATTTTTTTTGAATATCATAAAAAATTGCTTGAGATAAGGATGCGGAATAACTGATAATCCGTTTGATGTAAGACGAACATTTGATGATAAAATAAAAGATGTCCATAATAGGAAAGCAATGAAATAAGGTCTTAGAAACTTTAAAACCTTTTCCTTATAATCATATAATTCAATTTGTAATGAAGGAAAAATTGAGAAGACTTTTTTGTTTGTATCATAAGCCATAACGGGTTCATTCCCCTGTAATTCAATACGTCCAATCATCATATATTCTTTCTCATCTTCTTGAATAATATATTCTGAATATTGCTTTCCATTTGAACGATAAGATTTTGTGTCGAAATTATTAACTTCAAGTTTTTCGGGTATAACTTTTATTTTCCCTGTTTCATCTTCTAAATAAAAAGGTTTTATGAGCGAATCGTAGTAAATACGAGATAATGTCTCTTTTCCATCTTTATCATGATCTATTTCATCAATCCAATAAATATAACCTGCACATTTCCTACTTTTTAGACGACTAATAATTGTTTCATCATATTTTATTTTTCCTTTAATTTCTGCCAATCCCATTGCTACACTATTTATTTTAGAAGTAGGCAAATCTTGTTGCAATTTCATTGGATTAGCTTTCCCTATAATTTTATTCGAAAAAAATCCAATTAAAACCATGCTAAGAATAACTCCTAAAATTCCAAAATTCAAGAAGCAAAAAATGACAAATAACGTACTCAAAATACTTTTAAAAGCATTCCAAGCCCAATTTTCTTTTTTTGTATTTTCGGTTATTGGTTGAGAATTTTTCTTCCTTGAAATTTCATTTTGTTTGGATCTAAATTCGGATCTTTCCTTTGCTTTTATAATTGGAGTAACTACAATCATTCCAAAAAATGCCATAACAAAAGTTGATATAAAGAGAAAAATAAAAACAATATATATGAATGGAGGATAGATAAAATACACAAAAAATAGAAGAATTGGGTAAACGAGAAAAAAAGTTTTCTTGAGTTTTAAATTATAAATACCCGTTAAAATAATATAATGAAAAAAAGCGACAAATGTTGAGAATAACATTAATCCTAAAAGAGTTATGAATTCAACTTTTTCTTGCATTAAAGAATCAAACATCTCTTGCATAGGTAGCTTATTGGAATGGTTGTTTATAAATTTAATTAAAATATTTAAATTATAGCAAAAAAAAACCACTCAAATTTGAGTGGTTTAATTAGATTAGATAGATAAGTTTATTGCCATCCACCTCCTACAGCTCGATATAACTCGACCATAGAAGATAAAGACGATAACTTAGCATCAACTACATTCAATTCTGCATTTAAACCATTGTCTCTTGCAGTAATTACTTCTAAATAATTTGCCATACCATAGTTTAACAATTCTTCAGAATACGTAATTGCTTGATTATATAATTGATATTCTTTTTGTTTATATTCAGCTTTTTTAACAGCAGCGTCATATGTATACAACGCATCAGAAACCTCTTTACTTGCTGTTAAGATTTTGCTTTTATAATTAATCAATGCATTTTCTTGATTTGCTAAAGCAACTTCTTTTTGCGTACGAATTTTACGTTGTTGTAACAACGGTTGTGTTAAATTCCCAATAACTGTAGCAAATATTGATTGTGCACTAAAAAGTTTATCGATATCAATTCCTTGCACTCCTCCAGTTGCTGAAATCGTTAAAGAAGGATAAAAACTTGCATTCGCAACATTTACATTTTCAAAAGCGTTCATCAAACCATATTCAGCAGCTTTGATATCAGGACGGTTCTCTAACAATTGTGCAGGAACACCAACAGATAATTTTTGATCAACTTGTTGAGAAGCTAAATTTGTACGATTAATAGATTGAGGATTTGTTCCTAAAAGAACACTCATTACATTCTCGTTTAATTTTATTCCGTTTTCAACATCAACTAACATTGATTTAACGCTGAATAATTGAGCTTCTGTTTGATTAACAGCTACCTCAGTAACACTACCAGCCTCTTTTAAAGCTTTTGTTGTTTCTAAACTTTGTTCGCGGTTAATTAAGGTTTTATCTAAAATTCTCTTTTGTTCGTCTAACGCTAATAAATTGTAATAAGCATTAGCAATAGAGGCTACAATTTGAGTTTTTACAGCTTTGTGTGCTTCTATAGTTTGCAAATAAGTTGCAGCAGATGCTCGTTGGTTACTTCTAATTTTTCCCCAAATATCTGCTTCCCAACTCAAGTTTCCAGAAAGTTCAAATTGGTTTGATGCTCTATTACCACCCTGATTAGCAATGGCAGCACCAAACTGTGTATTTACAGAACTTTCTGTAAAAGTATATTTTGGACCAACAGATAAAGTAGGTAAATAACCCGCTTTTCCTTGTTTAGCATACGCCTCAGCAACTGCAATATTTTGCAGTGCTGAACGTATATCTAAATTATTTTGTAAACCTTGATTAATCAAAGCTTGTAATTGAGTATCTGTAAAAATTTGTTTCCAAGAAACAGTTGCAACACTTACACTGTCCTTTGCAATAACATCTGTTCTAAAGTTTGCTTCATTTACAACAGCTTCTGGACGTTTATAGTCTTTTGCTACGAAACAAGATTGAACAGCAAACAATCCAGCTGCGATTAAAGTAATATTAAATATTTTGTACTTTTTCATAATTAGATTGAATTATTATGTTCAATTTCTTCTTGTGGACGATCAAATTTCATTGGTTTGATTTTTTCTTGTAAAGTTTGGAATACAATAAATAATATCGGAATAATAAATAATCCTAAAATTGTTCCAATTAATAAACCAAATGCAGCTCCTGTTGCTACCGAACGGTTACCTGCAGAAGAAACTCCTGTTGCGAAAACTAATGGCATTAAACCAAGAATAAAGGCAAAAGATGTCATCAAAATTGGACGTAAACGTGCTTTTGCACCATCTATCGCAGCTGCAACAATTGTCATTCCATGTGCTCGTCTTTGTAACGCAAATTCAACAATCAGAATCGCATTCTTCGCTAGTAAACCAACCAGCATAACTAAGGCAATTTGGAAATAAATATTATTTTCTAAACCTGCCAACCATTGAGATAAGTAAGCTCCCATAACCCCTCCAGGTACTGATAATAGTACAGCTAATGGTAAAACATACGACTCATATTGTGCAGATAAGATAAAGTATACGAATACGATACATAAAGCAAAAATCATTGCTGTTTGAGAACCTGAGTTAATTTCCTCACGTGTTAAACCTGTAAAGTCTGTTCCGTAAGAACTTGATAACGTTTGTTCTGTTACTTGATTAATTGCCGAAATAGCATCACCTGTAGAGAACCCTGGATTTACAGCTCCTGTAATGTTAGCAGATGTAAATAAATTGTAACGGTTAATAGAGTTTGGCCCATATACACGATTTAATGTCACAAATTGTGAAACTGGTGTCATTTCTCCTGTAGATGTTTTAACAAACATTTTATTTAAGCTCATTTCATTGATACGATCATCTGGAGATGCTTGAATATAAACACGATATTGTTTACCAAAACGTGTAAAATCTGCTGCATATAAACCTCCAATGTAACCTTGTAAAGTTGAGAAGATAGAACTTACAGATACTCCTGATTGTTTTGCTCTTTCAATGTTTACATCAATTTCGTATTGAGGGAAATTTGTATTTAATGATGTTTGTGCATATTGAATTTCTGGACGTTGCATTAATGCACCAATATATTCCTTTGCTACTTTATCAAAATCATTAATCTCTCCACCTGTTTTATCTAATAATTTTAATTCGAAACCAGAGGACATACCAAAACCTGGAATTGCTGGTGGTTGGAAGAAAATCATTTGCGCGTCACTAATTTGTGCAGCAGTTTTAAATAATTGTCCTGTAATTGCTTGAATTGATAATTCTGGTGTTGTACGCTCTTCGAAAGATTTTAACTTAATAAACATCATACCATAGTTAGAACCTGCTCCCGAAATGATAGAGTTACCTGAGATAATTGTTGCTTTATCAATTCCTGGAATATTTTTAATTTTATCCTGAAATTGTTTTTCAACTTCATACACACGGTCCATAGAAGCACCTGCAGGTAATTCGATATTACCAATAATGAATCCATTATCCTCTGCTGGTACAAAACCTGTTGGCATTACTTTACCAATACTCCAAATTCCTAAGCCACTAACAATAATTAATAAGAAAGAAATCCATTTATGTTTTACTAAAAACTTGAATGAGTTTCCGTATTTATGAGTCATACGATCAAATGCAGCATTGAATGCATCAAAGAAACGTTGAACAAAATTACGTTTTTGTTCACCTTCTTGATGTGGTTTTAAGAATAACGCACATAATGCTGGAGATAATGTTAAGGCATTAACAGCTGAAATTAAAATTGCAACGATTAACGTAATACCAAATTGTTTATAGAAGACCCCAGTTGGACCAGAGATAAATGTAACAGGTACAAATACCGCACACATTACTAATGTAATCGAAACAATTGCTCCAGAAATTTCGTCCATGGCATTTTTTGTAGCATCCATCGGAGATTCGTGATGCGATTCCATACGGGCATGCACGGCTTCCACCACCACAATGGCATCATCCACCACAATACCAATGGCGAGAACTAATGCAAATAACGTCAATAAGTTTAACGAGAATCCTGCCAAATTAAGGAAGAAGAATGTACCAATAATAGAAACAGGAACAGCAATTAACGGAACTAATGTAGAACGGAAATCTTGTAAGAAAATATACACTACAATAAATACCAAAATGAATGCCTCAATCATTGTATGAACAACTTTCTCGATAGATGCATCTAAGAAAGTATTTGTATCCATCAAAATTGTGTATGAAACACCTTCTGGTAATTGAGATTCTGCTTTTTTAAGCTCTTCTCTTAAGTTAACAATAATTTCTTGTGCATTCGAACCTGGTGTTTGATAAACAGCAAATACAGCAGAAGGATCACCATTCATTGTAGAACGACCTGCATAAGATTGCGCACCAAATTCAACTTTAGCAACATCTTTTAAACGTAAAACCTCACCATTTGGAAGAGATTTAATTACGATATTACGATATTGATCTTCTGTTTTATAACGTCCAGAATATGTAATTGTGTATTGGAAAGACTGTCCAGAGTTTTCTCCTAAAGAACCTGCTGCTGCCTCAAGAGATTCTTGAGATAATGCTGAAGAAACTTCTGAAGGTATTAAACCATAACTCGCCATACGAGAAGGATCTAACCAAATACGCATCGAGTAAGTCATCGCTCCAAAAACAGTTGCGTCTCCTACACCACTTACACGTTTTAATGCTGGAATAATATTAATATTCAAATAATTCTGAATAAATGTTTCGTCGTATTTAGGATTTGTAGAACTAAATGATGCGAACATTAAGGCAGATGTCTGTTGTTTTTGTGTAACAACTCCAGAACGAGTTACCTCAGATGGCAATAACGGTGTAGCACGCGCTACACGGTTTTGCACGTTTACCTGTGCAATATCCCCATCAACTCCAGGTTTGAAAATTACATCAATAGATGCAGATCCATTATTAGAAGCTGTAGATTGAATATAATCCATTCCTTCAACCCCATTTACCTGTTCCTCGATAGGAATAATAACAGACTCCATTACTGTTTTTGCATTCGCTCCAGGATATGAAGCAGAAATTTTCACAGTAGCGGGTGCAATGTCTGGATATTGAGTAACTGGTAGCGCTGTAAGCCCCAGAATACCCAATATAAGTATGATAATAGAAATAACCGTAGAAAGTACGGGTCTTTCAATAAAGGTTTTTAACATAATTTTTAGCTGTTAGAATACTGTTTTTGTAGAATTTACGATTGTATCAAAGTTTGCTGGCATTGGTTTTACTGCAGTTTTATCTCTCAATTTACCTACCCCTTGTGCAACAACTTTATCTCCTTTCTTCACTCCTTCTTTTACAACAGCCATATTATTAGCTCTTTCTACAACAGTAATTGGAGTAGCATATGCAGTATCTTTTGTTACTTTATATACATACGTTAATCCTTGTTGCTCGAAAGTTGCAGCTTCTGGCACTACTAAAACATCAACAAATGTCTTTGGAACACGTATACGCCCAGAATTACCATTTGCTAAAATTCTAGCTTCATTGTTAAAAGAAACACGGAAATCAATAGTTCCTGTTGTTGGATTAATTTGTCCTGTTACTGTTTGAATTCGTCCTTTTTCAGGATAAATTTCTCCATTCGCTAATACTAAATCAACTGCTGGAATTTTATTTAATTTATCTTTTAAAGTTGTTCCTTCAGACTTAGAAATAAAATCTAAATACTCTTTCTCATTCATAGAGAAATAAGCATAAACTTTACTCGTGTTAGAAACTGTTGTAATTGGAGTTTGATCTGTAGGTCCCACTAAAGTACCTTGACGTGAATTAATCGCCCCAACAACTCCACTAATAGGTGCTCTAACTACAGAATAATCTACATTTGCTTGTGCTCCTTTATATGTTGCTTGCGCTTGAGTAACTCCTGCTTTTGCCTGACCTAAAGCAGCTTGCGCTTGATTATATCCAGCTTGTGCTTTTGCCAAATTTGCTTTTGCTGTTTCTAATTGAACATTACTAATAATGTTTTTCTGAACCAACGGAGTTAGTTTGTTAACCTCTACCTGCGCAGCATTTACTGCAGCTTGAGAAGCACTAACATTAGCTTGAGCAGCTTTTACATTAGCTTGAGCAGCTCCTACTCCAGATTTTAAAGCATCTGCATTTTGAGTCAATACATTTGTTTCTAATTTAAATAGAGGTTGACCAGCTTGTACATACTGTCCCTCATCTACATAAACTTCTGTAATGTAGCCTTGAATTTTAGCACGAACATCATTATTTACAATACCCTGAATATTTGTAGGATATTCATCATAACTAGTCACAACTTTCGTAGGTACATCAACTACCGGATATGGTGTTGGACCTTGTGCTTGTTGTGCAGAAGCATTGTCTTTCTTACCACAAGAACTCAAAGCTACTGCCAAAGCACCAACCATTATAACGTTAACGTTTTTCATATTACTTTTACTTATTTTCTAGTTGAATTTTATTGATTTTTCGTATAGTTTCATCTAATAATACTTTTGTTTGATTCAAATGATCTAAATAGATATCTACTACTCTATTTTCTGCATTTTTTGCAAGCGTATTATTAGCCATTTTATGCTCTTTTATACGATTTGTGAAAACTATATCTTGAGATATCATTTCAAACAAAAAGTCTAATTTTTCGGTTAAATAATTAAAATTTAATCTAAAATATCGTTTACGAGAATTTATTTTATTAATGTATTCGATATGTTTCATGGATAGTAGATAGTTGATTGAATTTGATAAAGAACTTTTACTTACATTAAAAACTTCAAGAAGTTCTTCAAAAGTAAAACCATCTTCATTAGATTCTAACACCATATATGCTTGCAATTTCGCAGTCAAAGGAGGAAACTTGTATGTCTTCTCCAAAAATGCACTAAAACTGCAAAAAAGGTCCATATTACATGCATGATTTTCTATATTCATAATGTGTTTAATCTGTAAAACCGTGCAAATATAAAAAAGTTAGTTCGGTTTACACAGAACTAACTATTCTTTTTCAAATATTTAACAATAAATTAAATCAATGATTTGTTAATTCTTGTCAAAAAAGCTAACAAAAATAAGACCAAATACATTTATTTACATGTATTTAAACCTTTAATAATGTAGATTTTAAACAACAAATTATAAGCACTTCTTTGTTTAAGAGATTTTTAAAAACTAAAAAAGCTTCAGATGTTCTGAAGCTTTTTGTTAATTTATTATGAATTAGTTATTATTCTTTAATTTTTTTCAAAAATAAATCAATTTTTCCATTAGGATAATTTTTGTCTGTTTTGACGATAACAATTTTATCAATTAAAGCTGTATCAGTTTTAGAAAAAAATGATTCACTAACTTGTTTTCCCTCTATAAAAAAAGCTGGTCTGCTATTTTCATATGCTGTAATTGATTGTGAACTCCGATGAAGTTTATTAATATTTTTAATATTTGCTGAACTTTCTTGAGCAAAACTCAACATTGGTAGAAATGCAAATGCTAAAAGTATTTTTTTCATAAATCGTTAATTTTAATAAAGTTAATGAATATTTTGAATAAAATTAATTTTTATAAGTCCTTTTTACAGATTGTATTCCTTCTATATTCTTTAACTCCATCATAATTTTTTCTAATTCGGCTTTATTTTTTACAGAAACTGTGATTTTTCCATCAAAAATACCTGCATCTTCAGACAAATTAATACTATGCATGTTCAAAGAATTATTTTTAGAAATAACCAATGTAATATCACTCACCATTCCTGCACGATCTAAACCTTGAAGCTCTATTAACGCCTTAAATTCTTGTTGAGAAGAATCAATCCATTTCGCTTTTATTATACGATATGCATAATTTGCTTGTAGCGAAACCGAATTAGGACAGTCCACTTTATGCACTTTAATTCCTTTTGAAACGGTAATAAATCCATACACCTTATCTCCTGCAATTGGATTACAACAGCTCGCTAATTCATAATCTAAACGCTCTTCATCATTACCAAAAACAAGACTATCTAATTTTGTTTTATCAACGAAAATATCTTCTTTTTTAGTTGTATTGAAAGTTGATTTTCTGAAACGATTAATTAAACCTGTAAATCCTGTATTTCGTTCTGCAAATTTACGTAAATCATTGTTGTCAATAATTCCCATCGCAACATTATAAAACACATCTTGGCTCGAACTTAACTTAAAGTATTGCTGTAACTGATTGATCGTATTTTCACTAAAATCAACCTTTAAATGTCTTAATTTACGTTGAATAATTTCTTTTCCTTCATCTGCAACTTTACGTTTATCTGAATTTAAAGAAGCTTTAATTTTACTTCTTGCTTTACTTGTTACAACATATTCTAACCACTCTAATTTAGGTTTTTGTTGTGTTGATGTAATAATTTCAACCTGATCGCCACTTTGCAATTGATGAGACAATGGATACAATTTTCCATTTACTTTAGCACCTAAACAATGATCTCCAACATTGGTATGAATTGAGTATGCAAAATCTAATGAACTTGCTCCTTTGGGTAACGAATGTAAATCTCCTTTGGGAGTAAATACATAGATTTCTTTTGAATACAAATTGAATTTGAAATTATCCATAAATTCAATCGCATCTTTTGTATCTTCTTGCTCCAACATTTCACGAACTTGATGAATCCATTCATCAACTTTCGTTTCATCGTCAGAAACATTTTCTTTGTATTTATAATGCGCAGCAATACCCATTTCAGCAACTTCGTCCATTCTTTCGGAACGAATTTGTACTTCCACCCAACGCGCTTGCGGCCCCATAACTGTTACATGAAGTGACTCGTAACCAGTAGTTTTTGGTTGAGAAATCCAATCGCGCATACGCTTCGGATTTGGAATAAATAAATCCGTTACCAACGAATAAATTTTCCAAGCTAAAAACTTTTCATTCTTTTTATCTGAACGATAAATAACTCGAATTGCAAATAAATCGAATACTTCTTCGAAAGGAATTCCTTGATTTACTGTTTTTCTATAAATTGAATTAATTGATTTCGAACGTCCTTTTATTTCAAATTCTAATCCTTCTGCTTCAAGCTTTTCTGAAATTACTTTACAAAAATCATCAATATATTTTTTTCTTTCTGCTTCTGTTTCAGTTAATTTATGTTCTATATTAAAATATGCATCTGGTTTTGTGTATTTTAAACTTAAATCTTCTAATTCAGATTTAATATTATACAATCCCATTCTATGAGCTAAAGGCGCATAAATAAAAATGGTTTCTGAAGCGATTTTTAACTGTTTGTCTTCGCGCATACTTTCTAGGGTACGCATATTGTGAAGTCGATCCGCAATTTTAATTAAAATTACACGCACATCTTCAGACAAAGTCAGTAAAAGCTTCTTATAATTCTCTGATTGAATCGAAACATCTTGTTTATTTAAAACGGCAATTTTTGTTAATCCGTCAATAATTTTTGCAATCTTTTTACCAAAAAGCTTCTCAATATCTTCTAATGTATATTCTGTATCTTCTACTACATCATGCATCAAAGCTGCAGCAATAGAAGTTGCTCCAAGTCCTATCTCATCTGCAACTATTTTAGCAACAGCAATTGGATGATAAATATATGGTTCGCCTGTTTTTCTTCGTTGATCTTTGTGTGCATCAACAGCCAAATCAAAAGCCTTACGAACCAACTTTTTATCGTCGTCGGACAAGGTAACATATGTGTTTTGAAGCATCTCTTTATAACGTCTTGTTATCTCGATGTTCTCTTTTTCTAATTGTTCGTTTGTAATAACGTGAGGCGTCATTTTTTAGTAATTTTTGGTAATAGTTAAAAAGCTATTCAATCCTTTGTTCATCTGCTTTCTTTGAAAAAATAAATATACGATATTTTCTAAAAAGATAAATTATATTCTCTGTTCGAAAAAAAATAATTAGAATTAGTGGTTTTGCAGTAAATTTGAGATAGAAAACTCACTAATGTCAAATCAATCTCAATCAAAATCATTGGAAGACGTACATGAAAGTGTACAAATCAAAAAAGGGAAATTCAGAAAAATTTTAAGCTTTTTTGGTCCAGCATATTTAATCAGTGTTGGATATATGGACCCAGGAAATTGGGCGACAGATTTAGCTGGAGGAAGCCAATTTGGCTATACCTTAATTTGGGTTTTATTGATGAGTAACATTATGGCATTGCTACTTCAAAGCTTATGCACGAGATTAGGAATTGTAAGACGTAAAGATTTGGCACAATGTAACCGCGAAACCTATCCAAAAGGAATGAATCTCGTCTTATATATTTTAGCTGAAATTGCTATTGCAGCATGTGATTTGGCTGAAATTCTTGGAATGGCAATTGGCTTGAATTTACTTTTCGGAGTTGATATGATTTATGGAGTATTAATCAGCTTTTTAGATACTTTTCTACTTCTTTACCTTCAAAAATTAGGGATGAGAAAAATGGAGTTATTTATTGTTGGATTAATTACAATGATAGGTCTTTGTTTCTTAACTGAAATGTTTTTAGCTAAACCCGATTTTGGTGAAGTTGCAAAAGGATTTATTCCATCTATCCCAAATAGTGCTGCATTATATATTAGCATTGGAATTATAGGCGCCACCGTTATGCCTCATAATCTATATTTACATTCTGCCCTCGTTCAAACAAGACAAATTAAAAGGGATGATTTTTCGATTAAAAAAGCGCTAAAATATAACTTTTGGGATAGTGCTATTGCTCTCAATTTAGCTTTTTTTGTTAATGCTGCAATTTTGATTTTAGCTGCATCCGTTTTTCATAAAAATGGTTTTCATGAAGTCGCCGAACTTAGTGATGCTTATAACCTTTTAGGAACAACTTTAGGAACGGATTTAGCACCTAAATTATTTGCAGTCGCGCTTATTTTAGCAGGACAGAGTTCAACTATTACAGGAACTTTAGCAGGACAAATAGTAATGGAAGGTTACTTACATCTACGCATAAACCCAGTTTTGAGACGAATTTTAACACGTCTTTTAGCAGTAGTTCCCGCTGTAATTGTCATTCTAATTTTTGGAGAAAAAGAAGTTGGTTCTTTGTTGATTTTTAGTCAAGTTATTTTGAGTATGCAGTTAGCATTTGCGGTAATTCCGTTGATTCATTTTGTTAGTGACAAAGGAAAAATGGGAAATTTTGCAATCAATACAACAACCAAATTTTTTGCATGGTCAATTGCATTTATCATTTCTTTTTTGAATGCTCAATTGGTTTATGAGGAATTCAAAAAATGGATGATTGAAAATGATTCGTATTCGCTCAATATATTTCTTATTGGTTTAGAAGTTGGATTATTAATTCTTTTATTATTAACTTTTTTCATTCCGATTTTCTTGAAAAAGAATGAAATTAGTCAAAAAGAAATTCATGAACCTTTTGAAAAATTTACGTTAGAAGAAATTTCAAAACAACATTTTAACCATATTGTTGTTGCTTTGGATTTTTCGAAAACAGATAAAAAAGTAATTAATTATGCGACACAATTAGCAACTTCTACTTCTACTCTAATTTTGGTCCATGTTGTAGAAAGTGCTTCTGTGAAATATACAGGAGAACATACAAATGATGTAGAAGCTCAGTCTGATTTGAAACGATTGGAACAATATGCTGAAATCCTTCGCCCTCTTTTTCATGAAACTAAAATAGAATTGGGTTATAATAATCGTGTCAATACTATTTCAGAAATCTGCAAAAAGCACAAAGCAGATTTAATAATTGTTGGCTCACATGGACATCGAGGTTTTATGGACTTTATTTTTGGAGAAACAATTAATAAACTTCGACATCGAGTAGATATTCCAGTTTTTATCGCTAAATAAAAAACATCCAACAAGATCATTATTGGATGTAATTCATTAACTATTGTTATCGTGATAAAATATCAATCATTGTTTTATTTTCTTGCAAAATTGCGTGATCTTTAGCTGTTTTACCCGAATTATCTTTTATAATTAAATCAGTTCCTGCATCAATCAATTTTTGAGCAATTTCGTTTTGTCCAAATGTTACAGCAAAAATTAAAGCAGTTGCACCACTATTATTTGTTTGATTAACATCAGCTTTGAACTGAATTAATAACGAAATCAATTCTGAATATCCTTTAAAAGCTGCTCCCATAAGAGCTGTATTTCCAGAATTATCTTGCGCATTAGGATTTGCTCCGTTCTCTAATAAAAATTGAACAGTTTCTTTGTTTTGAATATAAACAGCTAAAATAAGGGGAGTAAAACCTCTTTCGTTTTTTGTATTAACATCTTTTCCTTCAGAAATTAATTGTTCAATTTCTTTTACATTATTAGCTCTTGCAGCTGAAAATAAATCTTGTGCATTTACATATTGAAATGCTAAAAAGAAACTAAATGCATATATTAACTTTTTCATGTTGATTTGATATTTGATTAAAGAAAGTCATGGAGCCAAAATCAATCAGCTCCAATCCAATAAATATTATTTTGGTAAATATTGTTTTACATCATTCATTGATGTATTTGTAGCTTTCATCAAGCGTGTTCCGTATTCTGTATTTGCTTGGTAAAAGAATGCAATCATTTTATGAACAATTACTTTATTCTTAACTGAATTTAAATTATCAGATAAATTTTTAATTAAATTATCTTGATCTTTTTTAGAAAAAGATTTGTACAATTCACCAGCTTGTTTAAAATTGTTCTCTTTATCAATAACATGTTGTGTTGTTGAAGTTGGAGCATTAAAAACAGATTTAGAATATTTGAATTTTGCATTATCTACAACCTCTGGAACATTTGTAGATGGTTGATAATTTACATCTCCTTCTTGTACACGTGTTGACATATAACCATCTTGATTGTATGTTTTTACGTTATTTTTTGGAGCATTTACAGGTATTTGTTGAAAATTACCAGTTAAACGATGACGCTGAGTATCACCATAAGAAAATAAACGACCTTGTAATAATTTATCTTCAGAAGGCTCTATTCCCGGAACTAACGTTGCAGGAGAAAAAGCTGCTTGTTCTACTTGTTGAAAATAATTTGTAGGATTTTCATTCAATGTCATTGTTCCTACTTTGATTAATTTTGCAACAGATTCTGGCCAAATTTTTGTTACGTCAACTGGATTAAAATCTAATTGTTCAAAATCTTCTTTTTTCAACATCTGAACATATAAATCCCATTTAGGAAAATTACCTTTATCGATTTCATTACGTAAATCTAAAGTTGCATGTTCTATTGCTGTAGCTTGAATTTTATCTGCTTCTTCTTGTGATAAATTCTTAACCTCTTGTTGTGGAACCCATTTGTATTTTACATAAGTTACTTCTCCTTTATCATTTACCCATTTGTAAGCGTGTACACCATTCGCTTCCATTTGTCTATAGTTAGCTGGAATTCCATAATCAGAGAATAACCAAGTTAACATGTGAGTTGATTCTGGTAAATTTGAGAAAAAATCAAAAACACGATTTGCATCTGAAACTCCGTTTGTTACTGGAGATGGTTTGAAAGCGTGAACCATATCAGGAAATTTAATCGCATCACGAATAAAGAAAACAGGTAAATTATTTCCTACCAAGTCATAATTACCTTGTTCTGTATAAAATTTCACAGCAAATCCACGAGGATCACGGTAAGTTTCTGGAGAACCTTGTTGATGTGTTACTGTAGAAATACGAACAAACAATGGAGTTTTTTTACCAGCTTCTGATAAGAAATTTGCCATTGTAACATCAGAAAAATCTGCAGTTGCAACAAATTCACCAAAAGCACCAGCACCACGAGCGTGTACAACACGTTCTGGAATACGTTCACGATCAAAAGCTGCTAATTTTTCAATCAAATGAACATCTTCCAATAAAACTTGTCCATTGTTTCCTATCGTTTTCGAATTTTGATTATCTCCTACTGGAGAACCTGTATTTGTAGTTAATTGTTGCGCAAATCCTATAGTTGACAAGAAAGCCAAACTAAGTACTAAACTTCTTTTTATCATAATTATTAATTTTGTTATCCTTTTAAGACAGCGCAAAACTATAATTAGACAAATTATAAATCAAATCTATAAAATCTATTAGATATAATTAATTTTTATAATAATTAAGTTTCAATAAATTAAAAAGCTCAAAACCGTAATATATTATTTTACAATACATCAATAAATTAATACTATAAAGAAATTTTTGTTAAAAAAAAGACATTAAAAAAACCGCTGTATCAGCGGTTTATATAATATAATTTAGTTTTTTCTAAATCGTTGGAACGAAACAGAAGGCTTAATTTTTATCGATTCATTAGCGAGCAATATCATTACATTCAAATGTTGATTAAACTTCCATAATGAGTTTCCTTCAACCTCTACTCCTTGAGGAGTTTTTATAAGTTCTAAATTTGTGTACATCATAATCTGTATTTTTTTGGTTGACGCTAATTTTATGTTAAATAAATATTTTAATGTTAATTAAATTTAACACAACTGATAAAATTAAAAGTTTCTATATAATATGCATTGTTTAATATTCATTTTTAAATAATCACATATTATACCAAAATTAAAATCGATTCTTTTTTTTATGTTAAATTTTAAGAAATTTGACTCCAACCTACTTTATCTTTGTGATTATCGATAAAATATTGTTTTGTATTTTGATAGATTGAAGAAGACAATGTCGCATCCTGCGCCAAAATTATTTCGACACATTTTCTTGCTGCATATAAAACTTCTTTATCTTTCGATAAATCCGCAATTTTAAGATTTAACACACCACTTTGTTGCGTTCCCATCATATCTCCTGGTCCACGTAACTCTAAATCTACCTCAGCAACTTGAAAGCCATCATTTGTTTGACACATTGTTTGAATACGACGTTTCGAAACTTCGTTTAATTTCCCTCCTGTCATCAAAATACAATATGATTGCTCTGCTCCTCGCCCAACCCTTCCACGAAGCTGATGCAATTGAGAAAGTCCAAAACGTTCTGAATTTTCGATAATCATCACAGAAGCATTTGGCACATTTACTCCAACTTCTATTACAGTTGTTGCAACCAAAATTTGAGTTTCATTAATTTTGAAACGATTCATTTCAAACTCTTTATCTGCTGGTTTTTGACGTCCATGCACAATACTTATTCCATATTCAGGTAACGGAAAAGCGCGCGAAATACTCTCATAACCATCCATCAAATCTTTCAATTCTAATTTTGCAGATTCCTCAATCAAAGGATAAACAACATAAATTTGACGACCTTTCGCAATTTCATCTTTCATAAATTTGAAAACACTCAAACGATGTGCATCTGTTTTATGAAGTGTTTTAATAGGTTTTCTCCCTTTTGGTAATTCATCGATTACAGAAACATCTAAATCACCATACATTGTCATCGATAATGTTCGCGGAATCGGCGTTGCTGTCATAACTAAAATATGAGGAGGAAGTTTCGCTTTTCGCCAAAACTTTGCACGTTGCGCCACACCAAAACGATGTTGTTCATCAATAATTGCTAATCCCAAGTTTTGAAAAACTACATTATCTTCTAACAAAGCATGCGTTCCTATGATGATTTTAAGCTTCCCATTTTCAAGATTTTCTAAAATTGGTTGACGCTTTTTCTTCGTTACTGATCCTGTTAGTAGTTCAACAGAAACATCCAAACCATTTAGTAATTCTGTAATACTTTCGTAATGTTGTAGAGCAAGAATTTCGGTTGGCGCAATCAAAGCAGCTTGAAAACCATTATCAACTGCAATCAACATCGTTAAGAATGCAACCATTGTTTTACCCGAACCTACATCTCCTTGCAATAAGCGATTCATTTGAGCTGGTTGACGAAGATCTAATCGAATTTCTTTGATCACACGTTTTTGCGCATTTGTCAACTCAAAAGGTAAATATTCGTTGTAAAATGTATTGAAATAATGACCAATTTCTGGAAAAGGATTACTTCTATTTTTTTGTTTATTAACTGCTTTTTGAGAAAGGTTAGCTAAGTTCAGAAAGAAAAATTCTTCAAATTTTAAACGACGAACGGCAGCATTTAATTCGGTCAAATCTTTTGGAAAATGAATAGCTTTCAACGCTTCACTTCTACCAACTAATTTATAATGTTCAATAACATTTTGCGGTAAGTTTTCTGGAATATCAATATTTTCAGCAAAAAGATTCATCATCATTTTCTGAAGTACACGATTTGTAATTCCTTTTTTCGTTAGTTTTTCTGTACTAGGATAAACAGGAAATAAACCAAGCGGAATATTCTTCGCGTCTTCTACTAATTCTATTTCGGGATGTGTGATACTAAAATTGTTATTAAACAGATTGGGTTTTCCATAAATAACAACTTCTTTGAAAAGATCATTCTTTAATTTCTCTTTTTGCCACGAAGAAACTTTAAACCAAACCAACTCTAAAGTACCAGTTCCGTCTTGAAACTTTCCAACTAAACGCTTTATTTTACCTTGATTAATTTCTTCTAACTGAACTATTTTACCTTTCAATTGTATTTCAGCAGCAGTGGAAGAAATTTCTGAAATTTTATAAAATTTTGATTTATCAACATAACGAAAAGGAAAATGTTGTATCAAATCTTCATATCTAAAAATTCTGAATTCACTTTGCAGTGTTTTAGCACGCTCAGGTCCAGCGCCTTTTAAATATTCTATCGTTTTTTTTAATGGATTTTGGTACATTTCTCTACTTTCGAAAGTCGCAATTTACCAAATTTTAACGACAAACAATGTCATGATTGTTACAAAATAAGCTCGCAGAATTGCTTTATATTTGTAAAAAATTAGAAACAAATGAATTTAACAGAATACATTAATAAAGGTTTAGCTTACGAAGATTATATTATACGAGTTGAAGACGATTTAGAAAATGAAATTGAAAATGATGATCCAAAAGAATATGTACAATATTATGCGTTAGGATTGCAACGTATGAACAGAATTTTCAAAACATTTAAATTTAATCCTGCTCAAGAAACACGTATTAAATCTACTCCAAATAATTTAAAATTATTAATTATTACAGAAGGTTGGTGTGGAGATGCTTCTCAAATTTTACCAGTTGTAGAAAAATTAGCAAATGCCTTAAATGTATCAACTCATTACATTCTACGTGATGAGAATATGGAATTAATGGAAAAATATAAAACAAACGGTGCTTTATCTATCCCGATTATTATAGGTGTAAATGAGGAGAATGAAGAAGCTTTTCGTTTCGGTCCTCGTCCACAAGAAGGAATGGAGATGTTAGCTCGTTTCAAAAATAATCCTGATATATATTCTTCTGAAGATTTTCACGAAGATTTACAACGTTATTACAACGATAATAAAGGGGAAGATATCATAAATGAAATCTTAGATTTGATTGATGAAAATATAGCTAATTAATCAGGTTTTTCAATTTGTTCAACTTGTTATTTGTTCGCATCTTTGTCTAAGATTTTATTAAAAGAAAACATGAAAGGAAATAAACAAATTATTTTTGCCATAGTTGTTGTAATCGCTTTAGTTGCTATAATGTTTACACCAATTGGAACTTTTTTAAAAAATAAAATAGAAGATAATAGCCATATTGCAGGTGCTGATGTAGAATTATCGGATAGCGATTATGATATTGATTTAATTGGACATAACGGAGCTGTTAATACAAACTTGGTTGATTTCAAAAAAAGTGGAGAAGTTGTTTTTATTAATTTTTGGGGAAGCTGGTGTCCTCCTTGTGTTGCAGAAATGCCGACTATTCAGAAATTATATGAAGCAAAAGGTCAAAAAGTAAAATTTGTATTGGTTGCAATTCAAGATAAACCAACAGTTTTTAATGCTTTTTTACAGAAAAATAATTATACAATGCCAGTTTATGAGCCAAATAGTCCTATTTCGATCAATATGCTGCCAAAAGTATTTCCTACAACATATATCTTAAACAAAAAAGGTGAAGTTGTATTGAAAGAAACAAAAACTAGAGATTGGAATGATAAAGAAATTAATGCTTTATTAGAGAAATTAATAGCAGAATAAATTCCATTCTTACTATATAAAAACGTCATTAATTTTTTAAGTTAATGACGTTTTTTTATATTACTAAAACCTAATTCTCTCTCATTAAAGCAAGTTGCAACAACGAAGTAGTTGTATTGTGATTTCTTGTAGTTGCACTTACATTTAGAACACTTTCGAAGAAATTATTCGTCAATTTTGTTTTTCCATAACCATTTGGACAATATAAATACACCACATCTTCTGTAATAAAATATTGTTCATCTACTGCTTTCGAATCTTCAACTTTTTCAGCATTAACTTCTGTTGGTTGATTTGCTAAAAAAGTATAATGTAGAAATTCTTTTTCGATAGCAGAATCTTTTAAAAATGGATTATTCTCAATAATTTTTTTTAATTTCTCAATTGTCAAAATCAAAACGGGAACTTCAAAATCTAATGATTCTACAATTTTATCGTGAATCAAGTCTGCCAGTTCTTTGATATCTGTTAAATTAGAAGAAAAAACAGCATTTCCACTTTGTACGTAAGTTGTAACATTTTCGAATGATAATTGTTCTAAAAGCTCAGTCAAAACATCCATTTTGATGATCTTTTTACCACTTACATTTATCCCTCTTAAAATTGCAATAAAAGTATTCATAACTTATTTCCTTTGATGAGAAACCATTTAAATTATAAATTAAATATAAGAGATAATTTCAGAATTACAACATTAATAAAACAACTTCTTATTTGTATAATTTCATTTAAGAATAATAACATGATAATTATTAATAAATTTGTAGGATTTAGAATTATTTAAAACAATTAACACAAATGACAACCAACAGATTAGAAGCATTTAGTGATGGTGTACTTGCTATTATTATTACCATTATGGTTTTGGATTTAAAAGTTCCTATTGGAGATGATTTAATGAGCTTAAAACCTTATTTACCAAAATTTTTAAACTATTTATTTAGTTTTATTTATGTAGGAATTTACTGGAACAACCATCATCATCTATTTCAAGCAATTACGAAAGTAAATGGTGGAATTCTTTGGAGTAATTTACACTTACTTTTCTGGCTTTCGTTGTTACCGATTTCTACTGGTTGGATGGGTGAAAACTACCACTCTACTTTTCCTGTAATTTTCTATGGATTTGTATTATTTATGAGTAGTGTTGCATTTATGATTATAGAAAAAATAGCTGTAAAACAAGAAGGAAAAGAATCAATTATTGGAAAATCGGTTAGCCAAAATATCAAAGAAATTGGTTCGAGTATTGGTTATCTTGTTGGAATTGCATTTGCATTTATAAAACCAGAAATTGGGATAGCTGTGTACGCAATTATAGCTCTAATTTGGCTAATTCCTGACCGAAGAATTGAAAAATCAATGAAATAACTTTCAGTAATTTTCGACTGAATAAATTAATTTTTGAAGAAGATTTGATGTCGAATCTTCTTCAAAATGTTTGAATGACTGCCCCAGCCATAGATTGGTAAATTCGACATTTTTGTTCAATTTTGCAGCATTTCTCAACGAATTTGTCAACTTATTTTGATAAGGATAAGGCAATATAAATTTACTATTTTCGAATAAACGAATAAATTCATTTTCAATACCTCTTGCATATCTACCAGAAAAACTTTTCGTTAAAACAATTTCATTTTCTTTTACATTTTTTAATCGTTCTTTTTCAAACGATTTTAATGCACTTTCTTTAGAACATAAAAACAAACTTCCTATCTGAAAAGCATCTGCACCCAATTGTTTTGCAGCTAAAAGAGTTTTTGCATCATATATGCCACCTGCATAAATCAACGGTTTTTTAATCATATCTTTAACTTGAGATAACAATGAAAAACCTCCAATTTGTGGTAATTTTTTCGGATCAAAAGTTCCTCTATGTCCTCCTGCTTCGATTCCTTGAACACAAATTACATCAATATCCGAATTTTCTAACAGTATAGCTTCTTCTATTGTTGTACAAGTTCCTATTAACGTTACATTATTTTCTTTTAATTTTTCTATAGAATTTAGGTCCAAATTTCCAAATGTAAAACTTAAAATTTTACATTTCTCTTGAATAATAGCTTCAATTTGTTCCTGATAACCTTTCGGTTTGATCATTTCAATTTCAGGAAAATTAACTTCAAAATTATGTTGGTTTGCGATTTCTATTAGTCGATTTTTTACATCGTTATATTGAAATTTTTATTCAGTTGTAATTTCTGGTACATTATTCACAAAAATATTGATAGCAAAAGATTTATTCGTCAATTTTTTTGTATCATAAATTCGTTTCAATGAATTTTCTGCATCCAAATCTGCAATTGGTAACGAACCTAAACAGCCACTATTATTAGCTGCAGCCACCATTTCTGAAGTTGTAACTCCAAACATTGGCGCTTGAATAATCGGATAGTTCGCTTCAAATAATTCAGTAAGTTCGTTTTGCCAATTCATTTTAATTTATTTTAAAGTTGATTTCAATTTAGGCATAAATGTCTTAATAGCAGGAATTAACTCTTCAAATAATGGATTATTTTTATTCTTCATCACGACTTCTAAAAAAAGTTTTAAACCAATTGCAAACTCCACAGCCTGATTTTCGTTATCAAAAGGATTTTTTGTTTTCATTAATTCTATAATCTTAAAAATCTCATCATGATTCATAAAATCCAATACAATGGGTGCTTGTAATACAGCCTCTTTATCTAATAATTCGGTTTGTTCTAATGTAATTTTGTAGTGATTTCCTTTTTTAGTCATAATTTATTTTTTTCAAAAATAGACCTTTCATAAAATAGAAAAAGTAAATACCAATTCGATTAATCGATAGAATAAATCAATTAAAATTATTTTAAATTTAACAATTTCCTAAAGTCTAACAACCAACTCAATATGAAATAAGCTGTAATTTTAATTTACTTTAACACGATCAACTTATGAAATTACAAAAAGGAATAACTGGTTTTGACGCTACACCAAATTATACTATTGATGATTTGAAAGAAATTCTGAAAGCAATTAAATATCCTTATTTAAAAACTGAAATTATTTTGAATGCGAGCGATTCATCTAATTTTTATAAAATTAGAATTCTTCATGAAAAAACAAAACAAGAGTTCTTCCTAATCGTCAATTCGACCTATTTATTTTTTGCCTGTGTTGAAAAAAATAGATGTTTTGATTTGAAATTCATTGACTTTCCTTTAGAGTTAATAACTCAATTAAAATCAAACGTAAATTCAAGTTTAATTCTTTTAAATCCGAAAGAATTAAATAAAAAAGTAGACACAACCGATTTAGAATTGCTAGGAAAAACAGAAATAATATAAATTAATTATTGGAAGAGTAAAACATTGGGAGAGATAATCTTCAATTGTTTTGATTAAACTTTTTGTTTAATTATTTTATTGCGTTTTCTTTTCTTAAAAATAATTCGAATTAATCGATAACCATACGTCACCTTTTTGTTTTTAGTAATAATTGGAAAAGCCATTGTACACATTAAAGAAATACAAGCTGTTGTTCCCAAAGCTCCTCCATAACCATTAAACACTTTGCTTGTGTAATGAAGTAAAATAGCAAATAACATGGGCGAAAAAATCAATGAAAAGTAACTAATATTGATCGTAGAAGAAACCATACCAATGAATGTTCCTCCTATGACATACAAAGGAATATTTTTGGTATAAAATTCGGGTAAAATGGTTGGGAAAAAGTAGAAAAAACCTCCTACTATCATTGCTATCATTGCTGATGCACGAACTGGTCCTTGTTTAAATCGGATGTTCAATTCGTATGCGACTAAAGAAGCAACAATAGAGCATATCATCAAAATAAAAAATTGAAAAATCATTAGCCGATAATTAATTTAAACAATAACATACTCAACAAAACACCAATAAAAGCTAATGTTCCTAATTTCCCTCCAACGCCAACAAATAACGATTTTGTAGCAAAAAACAACAAGGCTGTAAAAACACCTGCCGTAATAATCATCCAATAGACATATTTAAAATCAAGGGAAGTCATTCCAATGAAAGCACCACAATAAATTGGTCCTGCAATTTGTTTTAAATAATCAGATCTTGGATTAATTTTAGTTAAAAACGAGCCCAAAGTTCCTATAATTCCTGCAGAAAAAACACCACCTAAACCTAACTTATTATTGATCAAATATGTGATTATTGCAGCAATAGGAATCCATAAAACCAACGTTTTACGATCAAAAGAGTATTCGTGATGATGCAGCGGAAATTTGCGATAAACCACTACCAAAAGCAAACAAATTGCAATAATAATGTAAGGAACAAGGTAATGTTCTATTCTTTCGTTCATTATCGACAATAAAAACAGAAACTGAATAACAAAAATAATCAGAATCGTAATAAATTTTATGATGCGTTTGCTTAGCACAATTAATTTTTTGAAGCTGCAAAGTTAATGACACATTCTAACAAAATAGAATAATTTTTATCATTATAGTTGTAAAATTTATTAAATTTAAGAACAAAATGAAAACACTAGAAAATTTAAAATATCCGATTGGAAAATTTGAAATTCCAACATCATTTAGTAAGGAATCTATTGAACAATGGATTTCAACAATTCGTGAATTTCCACAAAAAATTCAGAATGAAATTACCTCTCTTTCAGGAACTGAATTAGAACAACAATATCGTCCTGAAGGTTGGACTATCAGACAAGTTGTGCATCATTGTGCAGATAGCCATATGAATAGTTTTATTCGTTTTAAACTGGCTTTAACCGAAGATATTCCTATAATAAAACCTTACGAGGAAAATATTTGGGCGGAATTAGAAGATTCTAAAAATCTTGATGTTAACATTTCTATCAATTTGCTAATTGCGCTGCATCATCGTTGGGCTGTTTTGTTAAATTCTTTTGTTGAAAGCGATTGGGATAAAAAATTTCGTCATCCAGAAACAAATCAATTGATTGATTTAAAAACAAATCTTGCGATTTATGCTTGGCATTGCAATCATCATTTAGCGCATATACAGCAAGCTAAGAAAAGTTAATGTACCTTTACGAAACATTTTCTAACCATGAAATACATCAATTATTTTCTGTTATTTTTATCTACATCTATTAGTATTTTTATGTTTTTTGTAAGCGCGAATCAAATTGAAGTTATTCCAAATAAAAATGCAAGTTACAAAAGTGAACAAATTATGTTGGTTGAAAAATCGAACGATATTTTTCAACTAAAATCAATTGCTGAAAATGCTATCGAAAAAGAAGATTTACTTTACAATCAATTATCAGATTTTGCTGCTAAAATGAATACATGGATCATCTTATTATTTATCCTTCAAATTGGAATGGGCATACTTTTCTTTTTACAATTTAGAAAAAATAGAATAAAAAATCCCAAACCAACTCAAGAGTAATTTGGGATTAATTTGACTTAAATTATCACAAAAAATAAGTCATTTTATCTAAAAAATTAATTATTTAAGAAGTTCAGCCTCAAAACCTACTTCTTCGATTGTATCAATGATTTCTTCGTCAGTTGTTTGAGAAATTTTCACTGATAAAATTTTATCAGGATTTTCAGTATCAACTTCCCAAGAATCCAAACCTTCTAAACCATCCAAAAAAGGTTTTACTTTACTTATACATCCGCTACAGTTTATATTTGTTTTGAATTTTAATTCTTTTGTTTCCATAATTCATTGATTTTGTTTAACAAATTTCGGATAATCTAATTTTATTCCACTTATAAAATTTGACTAAATCGTTATATGATTTCTCGACTTATTTATCGATTTAACTTACTTTTGTATTCAAACAAAACAATTTTCAATTTCTTTTAAAAATGAGTCAACAAAATGACCAAAAAATTGTCTTAGCAATCGAAGAAAAACCAAAGCTGGGACAAGGAATATTACTAAGTATTCAGCATCTTTTTGCAATGTTTGGTGCAACTGTTTTGGTACCAGCATTAACGGGAATGTCACCAGCAATCGCTTTAATTTCGAGCGGAATCGGAACTTTAGTTTTTATCTTAATTACAAGAGGAAAAGTTCCTTCGTACTTGGGTTCTTCGTTTGCTTTTATCAATCCAATTATTGCGATGAAAGCTTTAGAAGCAAATCCTGAAAGCGGGATTGCAACAGGAAGTTTCTTAGTTGGTAGTTTTTTAGTCGGAGTTACCTATTCTTTAGTTGCTTTGTTTATTGCAACTGCTGGTACAAAATGGTTGATGAAACTTTTACCTCCTATTGTAGTTGGACCAGTTATTATGGTAATTGGTTTGGGATTAGCTTCAACGGCAATCAAAATGGTAACGAATAATCCTACAGGAGAATACAATTTAACTTACGTGACAATTGGATTTGTAACGTTAATTATCACAATAATTACAGCTATTTTTAGTAAAGGTTTCTTAAGCGTTATTCCAGTTTTAGTTGGTATTATTGGTGGATATCTTTTTGCTATTGCATTGGGTGTAGTTGATTTACAACCTGTTTTACAAGCAAAATGGTTTATGATTCCAGATTTTACAATTCCATTTGTCGATTATACACCAACACTTTCTTGGTATGTAATTTTCTTAATGATACCGGTAGCAATAGTTCCTATCGCAGAGCATATTGGTCATCAATTGGTTTTGAGTAAAGTGGTAAATAAAGATTTGATAGAAGATCCTGGATTGGATAAATCTATGCTAGGAGATGGAATCGCAACAATGATAGCTGCTTGTTTAGGAGGACCTCCAAATACAACTTATGGCGAAAACATTGGTGTTTTAGCTATTACAAGAGCATTTAGTATTTATGTATTTATTGGTGCAGCCTGTTTTGCAATTTTATTTGGGTTCTGTGGAAAAATTTCTGCATTATTAAGTACAATTCCAACACCTGTTATGGGAGGCGTTTCAATTTTATTATTTGGAATTATCGCTTCAAGTGGATTAAGAATGTTAATTGAAAATAAAGTTGATTTCAAAATTAAAAGAAATTTAATCATTTCTTCAGTTATCTTAATTATTGGAATTGGAGGTGCAGCAATTCATATTGGCGATTTATTTTCTTTAGAAGGAATGGCTTTGGCTTCAATCATTGGTGTAGCTTTAAATCTAATACTTCCCGGAAGAGAATTTATTTCGTTCAAGGAGATGTTTGATGAAGAAGATTAGTTGATTATAACAACTAAAAATGGCGAGGATATCCTCGCCATTTTTAGTTATATTATTTTGTATTTAAACATCATCAAAATCAATTGCTAAAGTAGCTGATTTAGGTCGAGAAATACATGCTAATGTCATACCTTCTTCATAATCAGAATCTGTTAAGACATAATTGTCACCAATATGCACTTCACCTTCCGTAACCTTACACATACACGAAGAACAAACACCTCCTTTACAAGAATATGGCGCATCTATACCTGCATCTAACATGGTGTCAATCAAATTCTTTCCTCTATCCCAAGTTACTTCAGATGTTTCACCATCAAGCGTTACAGAAACATGAACGGTTTGTGGTCCATCATCATGTTTTGTGAAAATATTTTCTGTTTTAATTGTTGGATTAAACATTTCAAAATGGATATGTTTTTCGATAATACCCGCTTCGTTTATTTTCTTTGCTAATGTTAAGATCATTTCCTCAGGACCGCAAATCATCGCTTCATCGACTTCATTGATATCAATAATTTGATTTAAAATTAAATCAAACTTCTTTTCATCAATTCTTCCATTGTAAATGAAATTCTCCTGATCTTGTCTCGTATAAAAATGATGAATAAAGACGTTGTTTGGATATTTTTGCTTCAATTCTGTCAAACGTTCTTTGAACATAATCGAATTTTCATCTCTATTTACATAAAAAATATGAAAATTTACCCATTCTTCTGTTTGCAAGGTAAACTCCAACATACTCATAATTGGCGTGATTCCACTACCTGCAGTAAAAGCTAATAACGTACGTTTTTCATTTGGTTTTGTAGGAATCGTAAAACGTCCACTTGGCGTTGAAACTCCTATTTGATCTCCAACTTTTAAATCATTGAAAAGATAAGTCGAAACTTTACCATTTGGTTGAGATTTTACACCAATGCTCCATTTTTCATCATTTGGAGAAACACATAAAGAATAATCTCTTCGTTCTCCATTTATGTTTAGCGTGATATATTGTCCAGGTAAAAAATCGTAATCGTTGTGCATTTCTTCAGGAACATCAAACGTGATCTGAACTGCATCATCTGTTAATTTTACAATTTCTTTTACTGTTAATAAATTAAATTTCATAGTCGTATTACTATTTATAATTTTTAAAACAAATCGATATTTAAGATTGTTCTACTAAATTTGTACAAAAGTAAGATTTTAGATTAAATAGAAAAAATATATGGAAATAGCATTAATCGCTCATGATGGAAAAAAAGCCGAAATGGTAAATTTTTTGATGAAACATAGAGAAGCCTTAAACAAAAATAACATCACATTTATAGCGACTGGAACGACTGGAAAATATGCAGAGCAAACAGGATTGAAAGTTACACGCTATCTATCTGGTCCTCTAGGTGGTGATGCGCAAATTGCTGCTCGTGTTGTAGAAGGCAAAACAGATATGGTTTTCTTTTTTAGAGATCCTATGGGAAAACATCCACACGAACCAGATGTTAATATGTTATTGAGACTGTGCGATGTACACAATATTCCATTAGCTACAAATCCAGCTACTGCAGAAATGTTATTAGATCATTTAAAATAAGTTTATCTTAAGTAAACCTTAAGTTTATTTAGAATGTTTTGGTTGAAAATTTGGTTAATATTGAATATAAATTTTAACTGAGTATAAATAACAATTCAAAACAAAATCACTATGAACTTAATTAAAAAAACAGTTATCGCGCTTAGCTTATTTGCACTTACTGGATCTTCTGTAGCATTTGCTCAAACTAAAACTCCATCAAAAGTAACTAAATCAGAAACGGTAAAAACAACTAGTAAATCTAAAAAAGCGGATACAGCTTCTAAAGCCTCTACAGATAAAAAAATTGCTGAACCAAAAAAAGAGACAAAAGTAGCTACTTCTAATAAAGTTGAAAAAACGCCAAAAGCAACAACAGATAAAAAAGTTGTTTCGACTAAAAAAGAAGTAAAAGCAACAACTCCTACAACTAAAAAGCAAACAACTGTTGCGAAAACTACTTCTGGTGGAACTTATAATGGTAAAAAAGTGTATGTTGGACCAAGAGGTGGAAAATACTACATCAACGAAAACGGAAATAAAACATACATTAAATAATAGATTAGTTTTAAATAGGGAAAGCGCTTCGAAATCGAAGCGCTTTCTTTGTTTCATAGATTTACTAAAACTATAAAAGGAACTAATAAATTAGTTCCTTTTATATGGCGTTTTTGAAATAAACATTTTCAGGATTTTGTGGATCAATTAAAATATCCACTTCTTTTCCTTTCTTTAAAATTTCATTTGAATTTACATCTCCAAAATATTCAAATTCTGTGTAATAAACTTTATCTGTGTTGGGATGTGTATAAAAAACTTCTACAATATAATCTGGTATGTGTTTCTCCCCTAATAAAGTTCTTTTTATTTCTATAATATGTGCTTTTACTTTTAAACCTTTATTAACTAATCTTGAATGATTTAAATAGTCAAACAAAAAATTAAATCCTAAATATCCCATAATTAAACTACAGAACAGAAAAACAATTCCAAGTAGTTGGTTAAAAAATATGTCAAGATTTAAAAAAGAGCCCGAGAGAACGAAACCCAAACTTAAGATTAAACATCCTATAGCTATTGACAACTTCATTATTCTTGTATTTGATTTGTATTTTTCACAAATCATACCAAAACAACAATTTTGTCCTAAAAAAATAATTTTATTTAAATTTTATTTTAAAATTAATAAGCTGCTGTAAATCTTTCTTTTACATGATTTGCTTTCTCAATTTCATCCGCAATTACAACTGCTACATCTTCTACAGACAAAATACTACGACCTTCAGCATCAAAAACTGGCACATCTTTTCCTAATCTATAAGTTCCCTTACGTTCTCCCGAAGTCCCTTGATGCATTTCTGGAGCTGGAGAAAACATTGTCCAATCTAACTCATTATCTTGTTTCAATATAGTGTAATAATCTCTTGCTGCTAAAGCTCCTTGTTTTATTTCTTCTGGAAAACCTGGGGCATCCACAATTTGCAATTCTTTTTGATCATTTACATATAAACTTCCTGCACCACCAATCACAATCAATCGTTTTACACCTGCTAATTTTGTTGCTTCTTCTATTGCTTTTGCTCCTTTTAAATAATCCTCATAAATATTAGGATTTGCCCAACCAGCATTAAATGCACTTACCACAACATCTGCTCCTTTCAAATCTGTTGCTAAAGTTTGTACATCATTTACATCTACAACAACTTTTGCTACATTTTTACTATCTGGAATAGCATCTAAATTACGTGCAAACGCTTTGATAGATTGATTTCTATTTACTAATTCTTCTACAATGTGCGAACCTACAAAACCTGAGGCTCCAATAACTGCTACTTTCATTTTTATAATTTATTTGATTTATATATTGTAATTAATTTTGTTACATTTAAAGATAAAAATTTTTACTGAAATTCAGCAGAAAATTCTTTCAAAGTTTTATGATTTAACGTTTTAATTAAATCAGATTCAGCATTATTAAATAAAATTTCAAGATTTTGATTCATCTGTTTTCCAACTGGACATTCAGGATTCGTTTGATTCATTCTTCCAAAAACATTTTCTTGATTAACAATTTTATATACATCACCAAGTAAAATATCAGACGGATTTTTAATCAGAAAAACACCTCCTTCTTTTCCTTTCTTCGAATCAATAAATCCTGCATCTTTCAAAAACTTAATTTCACGACGCACTACAACAGGATTTACATTAATACTTCCTGCAATAAAATCAGAAGTAATTAATTGTCCTTGAAATTTTTCAGCCAAAACTAAAATATGGATTGCTGTAGCAAATCTTAGATTATTCATTTTTATGATTTAATGGTACAAATATAAAACTATAATTTTAAATGTAACAATTTTTGATACATTTTTTATTAATTAATTTCTATTAAATTTGTAGAATACTGCTATATGTATGGAAAATTATAAAAAACATTTATCATCAATCATTGATTTGACCGAAGAACAATGGGCTAAAATAGAAAATGCTTTGGTTGTAAAACATTATAAGAAAAATGAATTTATTTTAGAACCAGGAGAATATTCCGAAGATTATTTTTTTGTAGAATCTGGCGTAATTCGATCATACACAATTGATGACAATGGGAAAGAACATGTACTACAGTTTGGTACAGAAAATTGGATTGTAAGTGATCGTAATAGTGCTTTTTGTAAACAACAATCAAAGTTTTACATTCAGGCAATCGAAGATTCTACTGTCATTTTATTAAACGAAAAATTGAATGATTTAATTATTAGTTTAAATTCAAATTATTTGGCTGCACAAAATAAAATGATTCAAAATCATGTTCGTAGTTTACAAGATCGTATCAATTTACTTCTTGGCGCATCAGCAAAAACACGTTATTTAGAATTTATGCGACTTTATCCTAACCAACTCTCTCGTATACCACAATGGATGATTGCTTCATATTTAGGAATTACTCCCGAAAGTTTAAGTAGAGTTCGAAAAGAAATTGCTCATGGATAAGTATAGTTTTGAAATTTTTGTACCCAAAAAACCTAAAAAAAGTAACAAGCAAATTGTAAAGGTTATTTTATCTTTTTTGGCTGTTACAGTCATAAGTTTTGTGTTTTTAGAATTAAACGTTTTTAAAAATCAGACCTATTATTATATTTTTATTGGACTTTTAGCAACTGCTGTTGCGTATTGGAATGGTTATTTTAAAAGACCTACAACAGAATTGAAAGGTAATTTTGATGGAAAACTTACATTTTCTAATGATGGAATTTCTATCAAAGATCAATTTTATCCGATTACTAATTTATTTTCTATTGTAATTGACAATGATGATTATAAAGGAAAAGCAGTAAAAGAATTTGGTGAATTTGAAAATCCACAAGGCTCGCATGGAATCAGTAATTTAATTACGTTAAAGACAAAAGACAACCAATTTATCGAAGCTTATTTTAAACAAAATTCGTTAAATGATTTTTCCAAAATAGAATCTTTTTTAATCAATTATTACAAAAACAATCTACTTTCTGAAAATGATTTAATTTCAATTATGCACTTAGAATATGACATAGATAAAAACGAATTGAAAAAGAAATTAAAATAATTTAATCAATCACTAACATACTGCTATCATTATTTAATGTAATTTTGTACCACTTTAAAATAATAATTTATGCAACCAACAGCAGAATGGTTAAAAACTTGGGAATCTAAAAGAGAATTTACTTTAGCTCCTAATGATTTAGAAAAATATTTTACCGATAAAGAAATTGGTGGTGTAGAAATCGACCAAATTGAAATGGGAGAAGTTTCTTTGCCTTCAGGGAAAATCTTTGTGAATGATCCTTTGGGAGAATATTTATCTATGGACAAAGATCCTTATTTCCTTGAAACACCAAAAGGTAACTTTCCTGTCACTGCAAGTATCGTAAAATTTGAAGACGATGGTGAAGTTGAGAACTTGATTGGTTGTGTAAAAGTTGCTTTTACAAACGAAAAGCCAGTTCGTTACGAAGAAGCAATGAAAGGAATCGAATTGATTGAAGAATTACAAGAAGGTGAATATTTTGGTTTTTCTATCGAAAGTGGTTTGGCTACTATTGTTGATGCAGAAGCAAAGGATTCTTTTGTAAAATTTATTGATGATTTTGAAAGTAAAAATGATGTCAATTTATATGATGATTATTTCAATGCTTTATTCGTAGAAAACGCTAAAAATAATCCTAAATATCAATCAGAAGAAGGAGATTGGATTAACTGGACAATTCCAGCTACAGAATATAAATCACCAATTTTTCAGGCTGGTTTTGGAGAAGGAATCTACCCTGCTTACTTTGGATACAATGATAAAGGAGAAATTGTTGCATTTTACATTCAATTCATTGATGCTGAATTAGAAGATTCAGAAGATGATGACGAATGGTTGTAATTGATTTATCGATCAAATAATATTTATAATCCTTCAAGAAATTGAGGGATTTTTTTTATTTAAAATTAAGATATAAAAAAACAAAAAATCCACTCAAAAGAGTGGATTTTTTGTTTTTAAAATATAGTAATTAATTACTTCGCTTTATATTTTTCAATACCGTCTTGTAACCATTTCAAGTATACTTCTACATCAAGTTCTGCTTCTAATGGTTTTGAAAAACGATTCAAATCTTTGTCAACCAAAATATAATAAGGTTGAGCGTTTGCATTAAAATGTTCAATCTCGAAAGAAGTCCATTTATTACCAACTGTTTTCAAGTTACGCCCTAACGCTTTAGAAAATACTTTTTGATCTTCCGGTAATTCTTTTGCTTCATCTACATATAAAGAAACTAAAACAACATCTTCAGCTAATATTTTCTTTACACGCTCATCGCTCCAAACACGTTCTTCAACTTTACGACAATTAGCACAAGCATGTCCTGTAAAATCTAATAACATTGGTTTTCCAACTTTCGTTGCATAAGCTGCAGCTTGATCAAAATCTTTGAAAGCAGGAATTCCATGAGGACCAGCAACCATATTTGGATCATCAAATTTAGCTGTTGCTTGTCCACCTCCTACACCTTCGTGGAAACCACGTGGCGCTTCAGAATACGTCATTGGTGGCGTTAATCCACTAAGTAATTTTAATGGTCCTCCCCATAATCCTGGAATCATGTAAACAGAAAATGTAATCGAAATTAATGCAAATAACATTCTTGGAACACCAATCGTTTGGGTTGGAGAGTCTAATTCTAATCTAAATTTACCTAATAAATATAATCCTAAGAAGATGAAAATTGCTATCCAAAATGCTAAGAAAATTTCTCTTGGTAACCAATTCATTTGCCAAACTAAATCTGCATTTGATAAGAATTTTAAAGCAAAAGCTAATTCAATGAATCCTAAAGAAACTTTGATTGTATTTAACCATCCACCAGATTTTGGCATCGAATTTAACCATCCCGGAAACATTGCGAATAATGTAAATGGAATTGCTAATGCTAAAGAGAATCCAAACATTCCCACAATTAAAGAATAATAGTTACCTCCTTGTGTTGCTTGTACTAATAATGATCCAATAATTGGTCCTGTACAAGAAAATGACACTAATGCTAATGTGAATGCCATAAAGAAGATTCCAATTAATCCGCCTTTATCTGCACCTTTATCTGCAGCATTTACCCATTTACTTGGTAATGTCAATTCGAAAGCTCCGAAGAAAGAAACCGCAAAAATGATAAATACGATAAAGAAAGCTAAATTAACCCACGGATTTGTCGACATTTCATTTAAGACTGATGGTCCAAAAACTACAGTCGCTAATAATCCCAAAGCAACGTAAATTACAATAATAGATAAACCATAAATAAATGCTTTACCAATTCCTTCTCCTTTCGATTTACTTTGTTTCGTAAACATACTTACCGTTAAAGGAATCATTGGGAAAATACAAGGCATTAACAATGCAGCTAAACCACCTAAAAATCCTAAAGAAAAGATTGTGATTAAGCCATTATCACTTTTTTCATTATCTGCTAATAACGAATCATCAACTTTCTTGATGCTATCTTGTGTTGTTGTCACAACTGCTGCCGAATCTTCTTTTACAGAGTCTTGCACAATTTCAGTTACTGCAACTGTATCTTTTGTTTCCGCAACAACTTCTTCCGTTTTTGCTTCTTCAACTTTTGCAGTTGGTGTTAATTTTATCGTTCCACTTGTTTCATCTGGAGGCAAACAACGTTCTGCATCACACATCTGAAACTCGATCGTATACGTAACATTAACTGGTTTATCACCTGAAACCTTTACTTTCTGAACAAATTTTACTTGATTTTCAAAGTATTTTTCATCTTGTTCAAAAATTTGGCTGTATTTGTCAATACGTTTTCCTACTTCTCGTACTCCACCAACTAATTTTGCATTTGCAGCTGATTTAAATGCTGCGCTTGCCGGAATTCCTATTCCCCCATCAGGATGTTTTGATGAATAAAGATGCCAACCTTTATCAATTTTTCCTGTTAACTCGATTTCAAACTCATTTTGTCCAACCTCCTTCACCGAACTCGACCATTTTGCAGGACTAAATAATTGTGCGTTGACTAAAATTGGAAACAAAAAAAGTATCCAAAGTTTCTTTAACATACTGTAATGTTTAAAAAGTTTTTACTTGTTTCTGTTGTTTTGAAACGTTCATCCAAACGATAATTTACCACCCAAATAATTTGATCTTTTTGGTCACAAAGCAACCTTACCTTCTCTTTTTCTAATTTAGAAAGTTTCAAATCTTTCATAAACTTACTCAACAATTTTTTTTGACCTTTCATTCCAATTGGATAAAAGAAATCACCCTCTTTCACTTTTCTAAGTTTAAGCGGGAACAAAATTGATGTAAAGTCTACTATTTCAGTAGCATTTTCGTGTGGATTTATCGATTTCACGAACTTCAAATTTAACGAATTGATTTCAATTAACTCATCAAAAATCGTTATTTCGTCTTCATTTTCTTCTTCTATTTTATGTAATAGCAACTCTTCACGATTTTTGATCAATCGATAAGTTGCTGATTTTATTTCACTTCCTGTTTCAGCATCCAAAAATTTCAAGAGTTCTTTACTCGATGAAAAACCATATTTTTCGAACAAATAATGTAAAAAAGTCTCTAAAGGTTGAAGTTTTTTTAATTCATCAATCTTAATTTCAATCGGATTACTCCCTGAAAATAAATTAGTTCTAATCTCTTCTACTCTCTTTTGTATAATTTGATAATTATCGTTGATATGATTTAAACTTGACAGGAAATTCTCATCAAACTGCGGATGAAGCTCTTTTAAAATTGGTGTAATATGGTGACGAATTTTATTTCTTGTATATTCATCTGTTGCATTTGTATAATCTTCTCGCCAATTTATTTCATTAGATTCTGCATATTGCAACAAATCATTTTTGGTAAAATTCAAAAGTGGACGAAAAATTTTTCCGTTATCTATCTGCATTCCAACCAAGCCTTTTAGACCAGTTCCACGAGAAAGATTAATTAAAAAAGTCTCGATATTATCATCTAAATGATGAGCAGTAACCAAAACATCTAATCGATTTTGAATTTGAACTTGCTCAAACCAATCATAACGCAAATTTCGGCACGCCATTTCGACCGAATAATTTCCCGTTTTTTGATAAGCAGCAACATCAAAACGAACCGAATGAAACGGAATATTAAATTTTCCGCAATATTCTCTCACAAATTCCTCATCTCCATTTGCATCTTCTCCACGCAATTGAAAATTACAATGCGCCACTTGAAAATTAGCAGAAGTTTGACGAAATAAATCTAACAAAATCATACTATCAACTCCTCCACTTATCGCTAATAGATAACGATGCGAAGTAAAAGAATGAGATTCTAAAAGTTCTTTAAACTCTTGTTGAATAGATTTATTTTTCATGAAATACAAATGTCCGAAATTAGGAAGAATTCTCTAAAAAGAGTTATACTTTTTATCTTAGTTCTTATAAAATTTACCAATAAAAAAGCCTGAAAGACTCAGGCTATAATTTATTTTAAACTTTCTAAAGATTTATTTTCAAGGATTTCTAACGTCGAATCTCTCAATTCAACCATCACTTTATTCAATGTGCAAACGCCTTCATTTGGGCAATCATCACATTTTTCGTAGTAATTTTTACTTACACAAGGTAATAACGCAATTGGACCTTCTAAAACACGAATCAAAGATGCTAAACTGATGTCTTTTGGTTCGCGTGCTAAATAATATCCTCCACCTTTTCCTTGTTTAGAATTTACGAAACCCAATTTTTTTAAATCCAATAAAATAGCTTCCAAAAATTTTTTAGGAATAACTTCTGTTTCAGAAATTTGTCCGATTAAAACTGGCTTATTACTTTCTTGTCTGGCTAAATGAGCCATCGCTTTTAGTCCGTATTTTGTCTTTTTTGATAACAATTCTATAAGATTTAATTACAAAAATAACGTTGATTGTTGTATAAAACAAATATAAAATTAAATCGATTGAAATGATTTTAAAAATATTTTATCAAAAAATCAATTACCTTTTGAGTTGTAGAATTATAGGGATAATTTAGAAATTTTGAAGGCGATAAAAAACGATTCACTTTCAAAATTGGTTTCAAGTGAGAAAAATCTTTAAAACCCTCAAAACCAGTAGACGTTCCAATTCCTGAATGATTAACACCTCCAAAAGGTAAATTTGGATGTAAAATATGAACCAGCGTTTCATTAATCACGACTGATCCAGAAGAAGTTTGTTTTTTTATTTTATCAATAAAAATAGAATCATTAGAAAAAATATACAACGTTAAAGGTTTTTCTTTCAAGTTAATATGCTTAGTTACTTCATCAACTTCTTTAAAGGTATAAATTGGAAATATTGGTCCAAAAATTTCTTCTTCCGAAATCTTAGCATCAATTGGAATATCAGTTAATAAAGTTGGTTTAATATACAATTCATCTTCGATATATTTGTTTCCATACGGACTTTTTGCTCCTTTATCTAATGCGTCTTCAATCAAATTTTTTAAACGATTATAATTTTGAAGATTTACAATTCTTGCCAAATCTTTTGATTGTGACGGATCTTTTCCAAAAACAATTTCTACGTGTTTTACAAAGTTATCTACAAATTGATTTTTCAACTCTTCTTTTATCAAAATATAATCGGGAGCAATACAAGTTTGACCAAAATTTATCAATTTTCCCCAAACTGCTTTTTCAATAACTTCTTGCATTGGAATTGTTCCATCAATAATAAAAGGCGACTTTCCTCCCAACTCCAATGTCACAGAAGAAAGATGCTTCGCTCCTGCTTCCATCACAATTTTACCAACTTTTGGAGATCCTGTAAAATGAATATGATCAAATTTTTTTGACAATAAATAACTCGTTTCATCAACTTTACCATTAATTATAGCAACATGATTTTCTTCAAAAACTTCTGAAATTATTTTATGTAGAAGTTTGGAAACATTCGGACAGAATTCTGAAGGTTTCAAAATTGCAGTATTACCCGCTGAAACACAAGCCACCAAATGTACCAAGCACAATTGAAAAGGATAATTCCAAGGTGAAATAATCAAACAATTTCCTAAAGCTTCGGGCTGAATTTGAGCTTTTGAACCAAAAAACAACAAATTATTGGAAACAGATTTTGTCTTAGTCCAACCATTTAATTTCTTTCTAAACAACCTAATTTCTGACAAAACAGGAAATATTTCAGTTGAATCTGATTCAATCTTCGATTTTCTTAAATCCAAAAATAAGGATTCTTCAATATCATTTCGATGAAAAAGAATGGATTCTTCTAATTTTTTTAAATATTCTTTACGCTGGAAAACAGTAAGATTTCGGATAAATAATTTATTCCTAACTTGTTTATCATAAATCGTATCAATTGTCGTTTTAAAATCAGACACACTTAGAATTTTAGAAATGTTAATTTACTAAATTTTATTGATTTTTTAATATTAGATATAAGACCAAAAAATGAAAAACAATCTTACGTTAATTGATAAATTAAATCACATTAAAAATCTATTCATAATTGGAAAAAGTGATGGAAATTTAAATGAAAAAGAGATTCAACTTATTTCTGACATTGCAAAATACCATCAACTTTCTGCCAAAGAAGTTAGTTATATACTGAATGAAAATACAACATTAGATTTTGCTCTTCCAAAGACTTTCACAGATAGATTAACACTTTTATATGATACAGTTCTATTGATGGTTGTTGATTTAAAAATTCACAAAAATGAAAAAGCTCTTTGTGTGGATTTAGCAAAGAAATTTGAATTTAATCCGCAAATTATTGATGAATTAACCGAAGATATTTTAAGTTATATTTTAGAAGGAAAAGAATGTGATGAAGTAATGGAATATTTGGTAAAATATGCACATCCAAAACCAAATTTGAATTGATTTCTACTGAAAAATTTGATAAATGGTTAAAAGAGAAATAACACTTGTAACACCTCCAATTACATAATTGATATTTTTTAGAATAAATGAATTTTCTTCTGATTTTGAATTAAAAATTTTTAAATACAAACCAAAAATTATCATAGATCCAACTACAACTCCTAATGCAAAAATAGAGCTATTTGGCTGTCCAAAAACATTAACATTATAAGAAACCAAAGTTGCGCTTAAAAAAACATAAAATGGGATTGGAAAAACATTGATAGCAGATAACAACAAACCATATATAAACTTATTTTTTTGGTTTACATTACCTTGTTGTTTTAGTTTTTTATTTTTCTTTTTTTGATCTTGTTTTTTTGCAAAAAATAGAAAGTAAATGGTAATAATTACAAAAACTGCTAAACCAACTTCTCTAAAAATCTTAGTAACTTCTTCATTAAAATCAATAAATTTTGCAAGAAAAATAGCTAAAAAAACTTGAATTGCTATTGTAATAGCTGTCCCCGACATAAACGTATATGCACTTTTAGTTCCTTCTTGTTTACCAATTTTTACCACTGTCATATTCAACAATCCTGGAATGGACGATCCAATAAAAGCTGTAAAAATACCGATTAAAAGTAGTTCTAAATATTGCATTAATTTTTATAAAAAGGTTCGCAAATGTAAAGAATATAGTCGTAGAAACCTATTGAAGTAATATTAATCATTCGAATAATCTAGTTTTTAAACGTCCATAATAAAGCATTTTCAATTGAAGATTCAAAAATTGTAAAATGATTTGTGAAATTTTGTGAAAATAGTTTCATTTTGAATTAAAATGACTATATTTTTTAATTGAAGTAATTACAAAGATAAACAGATATAACTTATTATATATAAATGTATTATATTTTTTTATATTAATTAACTAATTTCAACACCACTGAATTGAGAAGATTTCAATAAAAAACCACTTCAAATGAAGTGGTTTTTTTATATCCTAAATATTATATTAAAATTATAAAGCTTGTAACTGCTCTTCAATTTGAGCAATTTTAGATAATGCATCAGCCTCTTTTTTACGCTCAGCATTAATAACTTGTTCTGGAGCTCCAGCAACAAATTTTTCGTTTGATAATTTTTTACGAACCGAATTTAAGAAACCTTGATTGTATTCTAATTCTTTTTGTAATTTTTCTCGCTCAGACTCTATATCAATATTTTCTGACATTGGAATCATAAACTCTAACGTTCCAACACGGAAACCGAAACCTTTTTCTGGTTTATCTCCTGTATTAAAATTAGAAACATTTCCTAATTTAGAGAATACATCTACATAAATTTCATTAGCAGCTTGCGCGTCAGCAAAAACTTCTAAAGCTTCTTTTGGAGACATTCCTTTTTCTGAACGTAAACCACGAATTGCTGTTGTAGCTTCTTTTGTGTTTTCAAAATTTTTGATAATTGTTTCATCAAAAGAAGTAACTTCTGGATATTCAGAAATAATTAAAGCTTCATCTTCAGTTCTATCAGCTAATAATTGCCAAATTTCTTCTGTTAAGAAAGGCATAAATGGATGTAAAACTTTCAATACATTTTCTAAATAAGAAATCGTAGCATTAAATGTTTTAGCATCAATTGGCTCACCAAATGTTGGTTTAATTGCTTCTAAATACCAAGAACAGAAATCGTCCCAAATTAATTTATAAATCGCCATCAAAGAATCAGACAAACGATATTGATCGTAATTGTGTTCGATATCAGCTAATGTTTGTTGAAATTTATTCTCAAACCATTCTACAGATTTTGCTTGAGCAGAAGTTTGATCTAAATCTTCTTTTACTTCCCAACCTTTAATCAAACGGAAAGCATTCCAAATTTTATTTGCGAAATTACGTCCTTGTAAACATAACTCAACATCAAATGGTAAATCGTTCCCGGCAGGTGCTGTCAACAACATTCCCATACGTGTTGCATCAGCTCCGTATTCATTCATTAATTCGATTGGATCTGGCGAATTCCCTAAAGATTTCGACATTTTACGTCCTTGTTTATCACGAACGATACCTGTGAAATATACATTTTCGAAAGGTAATTGATCACGATACTCATATCCAGCAACAATCATACGTGCTACCCAAAAGAAAATAATATCTGGACCAGTTACTAAATCTTGTGTTGGATAATAATAATTGATTTCTTCGTTTTCTGGCTCGTTGATTCCATTAAAAACTGAAATTGGCCATAACCAAGAAGAAAACCAAGTATCTAATGCATCTTCATCTTGACGTAAATTATCGATTGTTAATGCTGTATTTCCTGTTTTTTCTTGCGCTAATGGTAAAGCTTCTTCTTTTGTCATCGCAACAACAAAATCTTCGTTTCCATCTCCGTAAAAGAATGCAGGAATTTGGTGTCCCCACCATAATTGACGAGAAATGTTCCAATCTGTTACATTTTCCATCCAATTGCGATATGTATTTTTAAATTTCGCTGGATGAAATTTAATTGTATCATTCATTACATTATCTAATGCAGGTTTAGCTAAATCTGTCATTTTCAAGAACCATTGATTTGAAATTTTTGGTTCAATCACAACTCCAGTTCTTTCAGAAGTTCCTACATTATTTTTATAATCTTCTACTTTTTCAAGTAAACCTTTTTCTTCTAATTCTTTTTCAATTTCTTTACGAACTTTAAAACGATCCATTCCTGCGTATTGCATTCCATAATCATTTAACTTCGCGTCATCTGTAAAGATATCAATGAATTCTAAATTATGTTTTTTACCTAATTCATAATCATTTGTATCATGAGCAGGAGTCACTTTAAGACATCCTGTACCGAATTCTAAATCTACATATTCGTCTTCGATAATATTAACCTCACGACCAACGATAGGAACAATAACTTTTTGTCCTTTTAACCATTCATAACGCTCATCATTCGGGTTTATACAAACAGCAGTATCTCCAAAAATAGTTTCGGGACGAGTTGTTGCAACTACGATATATTTATCAGAATCAACAACTTTATATTTTAAATAGAATAACTTTCCATTTTTCTCCTTGTAGATAACTTCTTCGTCAGAAATATTTGTTTTTGCTTCTGGATCCCAGTTAACCATACGGTAACCTCGATAAATTAATCCTTTGTTATATAAATCAACAAACACACGCTGAACAGATTCTGATAAATCTGGATCCATTGTAAACTTTGTACGATCCCAATCACAAGAAGCTCCTAATTTCTTTAACTGATCTAAGATGATTCCACCATGTTTATGTGTCCAATCCCAAGCATGATTAAGGAACTCTTCACGACCAATATCAAATTTTGAAACACCTTCTTCTTTTAATTTCGCAACAACTTTCGCCTCAGTAGCAATTGAAGCATGGTCAGTTCCGGGTACCCAACAAGCGTTATATCCGCGCATACGTGCACGACGAATCAATACATCTTGAATTGTATTGTTCAACATATGCCCCATGTGCAAGACTCCTGTGACGTTTGGTGGTGGTATTACAATTGTGTAAGCTTTTCTTTCATCTGGAGTAGATTTGAAATATTTTTTCTCCATCCAGTACTCATACCATTTTCCTTCAACCTCTGTAGGCGTATATTTTGATGCGATTTCCATTATTTATTTATGACTTAAAAACAAATTTGGGCAAATTTACACAATCTGCCCAACATTTCTTAAATAATATAAAATTTGTTTATTTATTCAGTAATTCAATAAGCTTTATTAAATCTTGTTCTTTTTTTAGATTAAGTTTATTAGTACTTACAATCTCAGCTACATTCTTATCTGTAAATTCATTGAACTTTTTAGAGGAATTTGGTACATTATATAATTTATCATTAAAGCCAATTTGCAATTTATCTTGTTTAAAATAATTTTTTTTATTAGAAGCATTTAAACCGCTTGCACCTAACCCATCAACTCCATCAATTGATAAATTTTTATAAAGAACAATTTTGCCTTCAATTGGAGTTAACACTTGTAAATACCTTGATTCTAAAGTATTTCCTTCAATATAATTAACATATTTAAGAATTTTCCCATTATCAAATCTTATAATTTGATTAGAAAATTTATTCATCTTAAATAAATAACTATCTCTCAAAAATTCTAAATCATCTAATAAAGCATTATATCTAAAATTTTCCTTCTCTTTAAAACCATCTACCTTTGCTGGTAAAAAATTCACATCAAAATATTCGTCTTTATTTGTTACTCCTTCACTATATTTCTGTTGCTTAACTTCTGCAACAATAGTTTGCAAATTATATTCATTAACAGTAGCTGTAGATGACATTTGCGCATCAACTGAAGTTATGAATAAAAGAAATATTGATATAAAAATTCTTTTCATATTAGTAAAATTTAAATTTGTATCTAAAATACAAAAAAAAGGCAGACTTTTTGTAATATTTAATTAACTTTGATTATAAATTAATTATCGTCATGAAAAAATTAATGTTTATCGGTGCTTTTGCATTAGGCGCTACAAGTTTATTTGCACAAACACTTAGTTTAGAAAAAGAAGAAATTCAATTTGGAAGTATAAAATTGAATACAGATGTTACTTCTAAAATGAAAGTTAAAAATACAGGTGATAAACCTTTGATTCTAAAAAGTGTAGTTGGTTCATGTGGGTGTACAGCTCCTGATTACCCAAAAAATCCAATTGCTCCAGGAGAATCTGCTGATATTACAATAAAATATTCAAGTGGAACTGTAGCAGGAGATTTTAATAAATCTGTTACGGTCACTTCTAATGATCCTGTATCCTCTCGAAAAATATTCAGAATAAAAGGAAAAGCAGAATAATATAAAAAAACAAGCTATTTAGCTTGTTTTTTTTGTTCTGAAATTAAAAAATCAAATATCTTTTTTCTTTCTTTCTCACTCATTTCAACAAAATAAAATCCTTTTTTAACATTTTTAGCATCTATTTGTTGAGGATAACCATTGTGTAATAAATAACTATTCAAACTTGAATTACTAATAGATGGAGGCTGAGCAGAATAGATTAATGGATAATTTATTGGATAATTATAAATTAAATTACCCAAGCTCTTACTTTTTACTTTAAGTTCTCCATAATCACCTGGAAAAATTAGCTCATTAATTGTAATATTTTTCAAATAACTAAATGATTTTATATTACTAAAATATTTGAAATTCATCATAGGAAACGTTAAAAGAATTGTAAAAAACAATACACAAATACAACTAATAGTTCTTGAATATTTATTAATAATTTTAAAATTAAATAACATTAAAAATATAAGCCCATCTATGATTAAAACATCTAGTAAAAATCTGAATTGAGGAGAAATAAGTAACATTATTATTAGTTTTATACAACAGCAAATAACCAATAATAGTAAAAAGTAATTTTTCGTAAAAAAACTTATAATTGTTGTTAGAAATGTTAAACCAAAAATAAATAGAATAATGTATGTTCTTGTTGAATTTTGAAATAAAATCGCTTTAAAATATTCTGCGCTATTCATTTTCGAAACCTCTTCAAATGTAAAAGAATCTTTAAGCGGTATAAATTTTCCATTCAAATTTGAAATTTCATACATTTTTTCAGGTGAAGACCACGAAAGATTCTCTATAGCTGTAAAACTTATAGGAAATAATGGGTTTGCAGAAACTATTATTCCTTTACTACAAAATAACAATGCTACAAATAGTATCAAATAAATATTTTTGTCATTTAATAAATGTTTGCACTCTTTTTTAACAAGATATTCTATTCCAAAAAACAAAAGAAGAACAATACTAATTGGTTTTATCACAAATAGAATTGTTGCATAAAATAGATAATCTGAAGCTTTATTTTTTTCTTGTAAATACTCATTAATCAAAAGGATTGAGAATACAAAAACTGGAAGGTCTGGTGAAGGTGTATTTAAGAAAAATAAGAATAAAACATTAAAAAAAAGAAATTTATAATATTTAAATTCAAAAATATATAAATTAAAAACAATGAATAAGCATAAATTCAGTCGGTAATAAATATCCAAACTTTCGTTGACTGAAGCTTGTAAAATGTGCCAAAAACTATTTTGAGCCAAAACCCATTCAAAATTAGAAAGTCCTTTTACAAAACCCGCAAAATCTAACCATTTTATAGTTGGAATATAATAGCCAAAATGATCTAAAATATATGGATAAGTTGAAGAAACTAATAAACCACAAACGAGAAATAAATAAAAATAAGTAGAAATATTCCTTAATTTTATAAGTGATTTTTTTAATTCGCTACGATGATAGATCAGCGACAAAATTGAAATTGAAATCAAGGTAATTTCATAAATCAAATTTTAAGGTAGAAAAAAAGCAATCAAAAAACTCATCAACCCTACTCCAATCATTCCGTTTAAGATTACGAAAGCAATTGAAGAATTTATTTTCGGAAATAATCGTTGAAAAATAAAACCAAATCCTAAAAAAAATAAGATTAATAACGTTGATAATACTAATTGAACAATCATTATTTACCTAACAATCTTGATGTTACATGATTACTAAATGTTTCAATTTCTTTTGTATCAAGAAATTCAACAGTCATTGTTCCATCAAAATCTTCTACAGAAAGCACTTTAATATTATCATTTAATTGAATATTCTTTGAATTTAAATACTTAAGAAATTCATCTGAAGAACCTGTTACAGCACAAATCTCAACTAAATCTCCTTGTTTAAATTCAGCTAATTTTTTATAATTAATTTGTTCAACATTACCATTTTTATCGGGAATAGGAGAACCATGCGGATCTAATTTGGGATAATTTAATAATTCATCCATTTTATCAAAAAAAGAAGAACTCTGAATATGCTCTATTTGCTCTGCTATTTCATGAACTTCTTCCCATCCAAATCCCATTTTATCTACCAAAAACATCTCTGTTAATCGATGTTTTCTCACAATTAAAGAAGCTTTCAAAATTCCTTTATCAGACAACCTAAGTGGTTTATATGATTCATAAATAACCAATTCTTTTTCGGCTAATTTTTTCATCATACTATTTACAGTAGGCATTTTTATTTCCAAATGCTTACTCAAATCTTTCACATTCACTTCTCCATTGCCGTTTCCTGACAAATGAAATAAGGCTTTAAGGTAATTCTCTTCGACTAATGAATTCATAGAACAAATATAGTTGAAAATTAAACAAATATTTTAAATTCACTTTTAATAATATTTTTGTTAGATTTGTCTAACTTTTTAATTTGAATAATATTTAATCCTTATGAAAATAATCTTAAGCACAACTCTCACTCTATTATCTATCTTTTCTTCTGCTCAATTTATTAAAAACGACAGTATAATCAGAAAGGATTCAACCGAAAATTTAGATGAAATAGTTGTCACAGGAACAATGAAAGCCGTCAGAAAATCTGAAAGTCCAGTTCCTATAGAAATTTATTCGGCAAAATTCTTTCAAAAAAATCCTTCACCTTCACTTTTCGATGCTGTACAATTAATAAATGGCGTTCAACCTCAACTAAATTGTAATGTTTGCAACACTGGAGATATACATATAAACGGAATGGAAGGTCCTTATACTATGATTTTGATTGACGGAATGCCCATTGTTTCATCTTTATCAACTGTTTATGGATTGAGCGGAATTCCAAATTCTTTAGTAGATCGAATCGAGGTTGTAAAAGGTCCAGCATCTTCTCTTTATGGAACAGAAGCAATGGGTGGAATAATCAATGTGATTACAAAATCTCCTAAATCAGCACCTAAATTATCAATAGATTTTTTCACTACATCATGGTTAGAAACCAATATAGATGGTGGTTACAAATACAAATTAAACGAAAAAACAAATGCTTTATTTGGTTTTAATTATTTCAAATATGGAAATAAAAAAGACACTAACAACGATGGTTTTACCGATGTTACACTTCAAGACCGAATTTCACTTTTTAATAAATTTGATTTTGAACGAAAAGAGAGTAGAACTGCTTCTGTAGCTCTTCGTTATTTATACGAAGATCGCTGGGGAGGTGAAATGGATTGGGAACGAAAACTGCATAGAGGAAGTGACAAAATGTACGGAGAAAGTATTATGACAAATCGATTTGAAGCAATTGGAATGTATCAATTACCGCTAAAAGAAAAAATTATGACACAATTTTCTTATAATTTTCATCAACAAAATTCATTTTATGGACCCGAATCATATCAAGGAAAACAACAAGTATTTTTTGCTCAAACATATTGGGATAAAATAATTGGTAAACATAGTATTTTATTAGGTTCATCTTTTAAATACACCTATTACGATGACAATACACGAGGTACTGGTGAATATGATGTGGATAATAATCTTATCAAGAACAATCCAATGAACACACCGATTCCTGGAATTTTTATACAAGACGAATGGACATTGAATTCCGCAAATAAACTTTTAATCGGTTATCGATTTGATTACGATCAAACACATAAAAGTATTCATTCACCAAGAATTGCGTACAAATTTTCACCTTCTACATATCATATTTTTAGAGCAAGTTTAGGAACAGGATATCGTGTAGTAAATGTATTTACAGAAGATCACAGAGCATTAACTGGAGCAAGACAAGTTGTATTCGAAAACGAATTAAAACCCGAAAAATCTTTTAATGTAAATATCAATTATGTTTATAAAATACCTACTAGTTTCGGAGCTTTTAATTTTGATTTAACTACTTTCTACTCCTATTTTACAAATAAAATTATTGCCGATACAGATACTGATGAAACTAAAATTATTTATGATAATTTAAATGGTCATGCTATTTCAAAAGGAATTTCTTTAAACATTGATGCTACTTTTGATTTTCCTTTAAAAATTCTAATTGGCACTACCTATATAGATGTTTATAAAAAAGAGGAGAATGTAAAAGAAGTGCAATATCATGCTCCAAAATGGTCTGGAAATTTCTTAGCAACTTATACATTCAGAAATAAGTTTGTGCTTGATTTCACAACTAATTATAATGATAAAATGAGGTTACCTCACGTTGAAAATGACTATCGTCCAGAATATTCTAAACCAACTTTTATTGCAAATATTCAATTAAGTAAATCATTTAAAAACAATATTGAAATCTATGGTGGAATCAAAAATATTTTTAATGTTTTACCAAAAGGCGATGTCATCGCGCGTTGGTGGGATCCGTTTGGAGAACCTGGAAATGGTGTTACACCACCAAAAGGGAGAAATGATGTAATTTTTGAGCCAAATGATTATAGTTATACACCTATGCAAGGAACTCGAGGTTTTATAGGTATTCGGTTTAATTTAAAGTCATGAAATATTTAATTTTACTATTAATTACATCAAATCTTCATGCTCAAATTGTATTAGAAAAATTTAATACAATTTTTGATGAGAACCCTAAACCAATTCTACTCTTTTTTTCTACAAATTGGTGTAGTTACTGTATGATACAAAAGAAACAAATAGAAAAAGATGTTGAATTACTTCAGATTTTAAATAATAAAATTTATTTTATTGAATTAAATGCAGAAGCAAAAGAGCCTATTATTTTTCTAAAGAAAGAATATAAATCGAACGGAAAAATTCATTCATTTTTAGAAGAATTTATTGATAAAAATGAACAAATTAGTTATCCTTTTTGGGTATTAATCTCAAAAGATTTAGAAATAAAAATGACTTATTCTGGTTTAATAAAAGCTAAAAATATCCATATTTTATTGAAAACTTATTTTGATGATATAAAATAAATAAAGCCTCAAAAAAAAAATTCTTGAGGCTTTATAATCACAAATTTTACTCAAAAGCTATAATCGAAAGTGTTGAGTTTTCAATAATCTCTTTTTGTTTGAGCTTTTCTATATCAATCACACCAACAATATGATTGTAATTTTTACTTTGATAACGTTCTTCTATTTCATCAAAAAATTCAGAAACATCATCGTTTTGATTTTCAAATCCAATATAAATTCGTTTTTTCCCTGTTTGATTAAAAACTCCTTCTTCTTGATTTTCATATTTACGAATCGAATATTTATAATCATATTTCAAAGCTGAAATATCACTCAAAACAGCCGAAGATGTAGGAAAACGTCCTGCTCCTTTTCCATATAAAAATTGTTCATCGGAAAGCGAACTTCCAATCAAAACACCATTATATTCATTGTTTACAAGCGCAATTGTTTTTTTCAAATCAACAAAAGTTGGTAAAATTGTAGATGTTATTTCTCCAGTTTGATGATTGATTTTTGAATTAGCAATCAATTTTATCGTATAGTTTTTTTCTTTCGCGTATTTAAAATCTTCTACCTGTAAAGATGTAATTCCTTTTCGGATAACATTCCCTACTTCAATCTTTTTACCAAAAGCATGCAACGTAATGATCGCTAATTTACTTGTTGCATCAAATCCTTCAACATCAGCAGTAGGATCAGCTTCTGCAAAACCACTTTCTTGCGCAGCTTTCAATGCATCTTGATACGATTCATTTTCATTTGCCATTTTTGTCAAAATGTAATTTGTCGTACCATTTACAATACCAGAAACATAATTCAATAAATCATTATCAAAATATTCTTCTAAATTTCTTATAATCGGAACAGAGCCACAAACAGACGCCTCGTATAAGAACGAAACATTATTTTTATCCTGTAAATCAAGTAATTCTTTGTGATGCTCGGCAATCAATTTTTTATTAGCACTTACTACATGTTTTCCTTTGTTAAATGCTTTTTTGATAATATCATGTGCAGCATCTGAATCAGAAATTAATTCTACGACTACATTTATTTCGTCATCATTTAAAATATCATCAGCATTTGTTGAAAATAATTTTGCTGGTGCATTTCTTTGTTTTGTAGCATCTTTTATAACAATTTTCTTAATAGCGGCATTTAATTGTGGTTTTTCTTCTAAAACTTTATAAATCCCCTCTCCTACAACGCCAAATCCGAATAATCCGATATTTATTTTTTTCATTTATGTATTTCTTTGTTTATTGATTTTATCAGAAAAAAGTGAAGAAAAAAAAATGGTTCAATTGTAAATAAAAACAATTGAACCATTTTAATAAAGAATATTATTGAATGATTGGTTTTTCGTCTTTATTTATCTTCCCTTACAGGATGGAATTAGCACCTTGATTATTTAATCAGGTTGCTAAAGTTTCTTTGGGCCATTTCCCTCCACTTTTCTTGATAAAATGTAATATTTAATGAACTATTTCTGACAGCAAATTTATGGGAAAGAATTCTATATTTCCAAATAAATTTTATTTCAACTCTTTACTATTTTCTAAAACAATGAATTTTCATATTTGTTTTTAGAATTTATTTCTATGAAATATGATATGTGAAAATATTTTTCTATAAAATCGATTTAAAAGAAAAAACAAATCTTAACTTTTTTTCATTAAAAGTCATTTTCATTAATAAAATTCTAAAAACAGATAATTTAAAGTACTGATTAAAATATTTTTTCTAAAAAAATCTATATTTAAAGAATTATTTTCATAACAAATATTCAAAAAAGACCTATTTTGGAATTTAAATAATTTCAAACAAAAATTATTTCTATTAAGCAAATTCAATCTTCTTTTTTTTCATTGTTGATTTTTTTATTCTCAATACTTTAAATAATTTTGCAGATACCTTATGAAGAAAGATGGAGGGATTAGGCCCGTAGATATCTTGGCAACCCAAAGTAAAGTTGGGTGCTACATCCTACTCTAATTGAGAAAGATAAGGAATTACCTCACAATTCTTCCCATAAGGTTTTTAAAATATAGAAAATGACATTAAACGATATACTAAAAGAGCGTATTGTGATTTTAGATGGTGCAATGGGGACAATGATTCAAAAGCACAATTTACAGGAGGAAGATTATCGCGGAGAACGATTCAAAGATTTTCACACTTCTTTAAAAGGAAATAATGACTTATTGGTTTTAACACAACCACAAATCATAAAAGATATACATCGCGAATATTTAGCTGCAGGTGCAGATTTGATTGAAACCAATACATTCAATGCGAATATTATTTCGATGATTGATTATGATATGGTTGATTTAGTTGATGAATTAAATATAGAAGCTGTTCGCTTAGCGAAAGAAGCTTGTGAAGAATTTTCAACACCAGAAAAACCTCGTTTTGTTGTAGGTTCATTAGGACCAACAAATAAGACAGCTTCCATTTCTCCTCAAGTTAATGACCCAAGTTATCGTGACGTCGATTTTGACACATTAGCAAATGTATATTATCGTCAAGCGAAAACAATGTTAGAAGCTGGAGCAGATATTCTATTGGTCGAAACTATATTTGACACATTGAATGCAAAAGCAGCATTTTTTGGAATTCAAGATGCTATTATAGATACAGGAATTAATGTTCCTTTGATGGCTTCTGGTACAATTACAGATAAATCTGGACGTACACTTTCAGGTCAAACTACCGAAGCTTTCTTGATTTCTTTAGAGCATATCGATTTAGTTTCAGTAGGATTAAATTGTGCTTTAGGTGCAACAGATTTGATTCCATATTTAGAAGTAATGGCAGAAAAAGCGCCATTTTATGTTAGTGCCTATCCGAATGCTGGTTTACCAAATGCTTTTGGTGGTTACGATGAAACACCAGAAATGATGCGCGATTTTATTCGTCCTTTCTTAGATAAAAAATTAGTTAACATCTTAGGAGGTTGTTGCGGAACAACACCAGATCACATAAAATTGATGGCAGATTTAGCAAAAGAATATGAACCACGAAAAATTAATGTAGCATGTCAGGCGTAAAAATTCAACTTTCTGGATTAGAACCATTAATTGTACGCGAAAATTCAAACTTTGTAAACGTTGGTGAACGTACAAATGTTACAGGTTCTAAAAAATTCTTGCGATTAATCAAAGAAGAAAAATTTGAGGAAGCTTTGCAAGTTGCCCGCGATCAAGTAGATGGTGGTGCACAAATTATCGACATCAACATGGACGAAGGAATGCTTGACGGCGTTGCTTCTATGGTAAAATATTTACGATTAATTGCTTCTGAACCTGATATTTCGAAAGTACCAATCATGATTGACTCTTCGAAATGGGAAATCATCGAAGCTGGTCTTAAAAATGTTCAAGGTAAAGCAATTGTCAACTCTATTTCTTTAAAAGAAGGAGAAGAATTATTTATCGAACATGCTAAAAAAATCAAACGTTATGGTGCTGCAACTGTTGTTATGGCATTTGATGAAAAAGGTCAAGCTGATAATTACGAACGTCGTATAGAAATCGTAAAACGCTCGTATGACATTTTGGTTAATCAAGTAAAATTTAATCCAAGAGATATAATTTTCGACGTTAACATCTTCCCTGTTGCAACAGGAATGGATGAGCATCGACGCAATGCAATCGACTTCTTCGAAGCGACAAAATGGATAAAAGAAAATCTTCCTCATGCTTTAGTTTCGGGTGGAGTTTCGAATGTTTCGTTTTCGTTCCGTGGGAATAATGCAGTTCGAGAAGCGATGCATACAGCGTTTTTATATCATGCAATCAAACACGGAATGGACATGGGAATCGTCAATCCAGAAATGATTGAGATTTACGATGATATTCCAAAAGATTTATTAGAGCACGTTGAAGATGTTTTATTAGATAGACGTGACGATGCAACAGAGCGACTAATTGATTTTGCAGAAAATCTAAAAGGAATTACCAAAGAAAAGAAAAAAGATGATGCTTGGCGCGAATTACCTTTAGAAAAACGTATAGAAATTGCCTTGGTTAAAGGAATTACTGAATTTATAGATGAAGATACTGCCGAAGCTTTAGATAAAATTCAATCGCCATTACGAGTAATCGAAGGACCTTTGATGGACGGAATGAATGTCGTTGGAGATTTATTTGGAAGTGGAAAAATGTTCTTGCCACAAGTTGTAAAATCTGCACGAGTAATGAAAAAAGCCGTAGCTTATTTAACACCTTATCTAGAAGAAGAAAAGCTAAAAAATAAAACAGATAAAGAACCTTCAAAAATATTGATGGCAACTGTAAAAGGTGACGTTCATGATATTGGCAAAAATATCGTTTCGGTTGTTTTGAGTTGTAATGGTTTCGAAATAATTGATTTAGGTGTTATGGTTTCATCCGAAACAATTTTAGAAGAAGCCAAAAAAAACAATGTAGATGTCATTGGACTTTCTGGGTTAATTACACCTTCTTTAGATGAAATGGTACACGTTGCTAAAGAAATGAAACGTCTTAATCTTGACATTCCTTTAATGATTGGAGGCGCTACAACGTCTAAAGCACATACTGCGGTTAAGATTGCGCCAGAATATGATAAAGCAATTCATGTCTTAGACGCTTCACGTTCGGTAACTATTTGTCAAAAACTAATTGGTTCACAACAAGCTGATCTGTTTACAGAAACAATTACAGATTACACAAAAATTCGTGAAGGATTCTTAAACAGAGCTGTAGCAAAAGAATACCTAACAATTGAAGATGCTCGCGCTAATAAATTGCAACTTAATTTCGAAGAAAACAAACCTTTCAAACCAAATCAATTGGGTGTTTTTACACATCAAGTGAATGCAGCTGATTTAAAAGATTTTATCGATTGGACGCCATTTTTCAAAACTTGGGATTTACACGGAAAATTCCCTGCGATTTTAGAAGATGAAATTGTCGGAACAAATGCAAAAGAATTATATGTTGATGCTTTAGCAATGTTATATAAAATAATCAACGAGAATTTAGCGAAACCAAAAGCTGTTTTTGGCTTATTTAAAGCAAACACAATAAACGATGATACCATAGAATTGTTTGACGAGAATAATAATAAAATTGAAGAATTTTATACACTTCGTCAACAAGCAAAAAAATCTAAAAATCAACCAAATATTTCGATTGCTGATTTTATCGCTTCAAAAGATTCTGCAATTCAAGATTATATTGGTGCATTTGCCGTAACTGCTGGTCAAGAGATTGAAGAAGTTGCAAAAGCTTACGAAAAGAATTTAGACGATTACAATTCTATTATGGTTAAGGCAATTGCCGATCGTTTAGCAGAAGCTTATGCAGAATATCTACACAAATACGTAAGAACGGAAGTTTGGGGTTATGCAAAAGATGAAACGCTATCAAATGATGAATTGATTTCTGAAAAATACAAAGGAATTCGTCCTGCTCCAGGTTATCCAGCTTGCCCCGATCATTTAGAGAAAGAAACGATTTTCAAAATTTTGGATGTTGAGAAAAACGCTGGTATCGAATTAACAAGTTCGTTAGCGATGTATCCAGTTTCGTCTGTTTCTGGTTATTATTTTGGTAATCCTGAAGCAAAATATTTTGGAGTTGGAAAAATTAAAATGGATCAGGTTGAAGATTTTGCACAACGTAAAAATATTGATGTTGAAAAAGCAGAACGTTGGTTAAGCCCAAATTTAGCTTAATTAGAAAATAGTCAGATTCTTCTATAAACTCAGAATGACAACTAATCACGAGTTTCGAACTTCTGACTTCGAAAAATTGCGTTAGGGATTGAAGTGAAAATCCTTTGCTGATAAGCAAAGATTGAAACGAAAAGCCCGCCCGAAGGGAACGCCCAAGTAAAGAAAACATATAATCGAAATTCGAGATTCGAACTTCGTTAAACGATAAAAAAAGAATGAAAGTTACCGAACATATAGAACGTGCAAATGGAAAACCGTTGTTTTCTGTAGAAATTTTACCTCCATTAAAAGGTCAAGATGTTAATGCAACGTTCAAAACCCTGGATCCTTTGGTGGAATTAAATCCAGCTTTTATTGATGTTACTTATCATCGTCAGGAATACATTTACAAGCAAAAAGAGAATGGCTTACTGAAGCGTTATCAAGTTCGCAAACGCCCAGGAACTGTTGCTATTTGTGCAGCGATACAAAATCATTATAAAATAGATGCTATTCCGCATTTGATTTGTGGTGGATTTACAAAAGAAGACACAGAGGATGCTTTGATTGATTTGAATTTCTTAGGAATTGATAATCTTTTAGTTTTACGTGGAGATCCTATCAAATCTGAGAAAACATTTGTTCCAGAAGTTGGTGGACACGCTTACGCATCTGAATTAATAAAACAAGTTACTTCTTTAAATACTGGAAATTATTTGGATGACGATTTACAAGAATCTCATCAAATGGATTTTTGCATAGGGATTGCTGGGTATCCAGAAAAGCATTTCGAATCGCCAAATCTTGCAATGGATTTACATTATTTGAAAAAGAAAGTTGAATTAGGCGCTGATTATATTGTGACACAAATGTTTTTTGATAATCAGAAATATTTTGATTTTGTAAAAAAATGCCGTGAAATGGATATTAATATTCCGATAATTCCGGGTATTAAACCATTAACAACTTTTAATCAATTGACAAAAATTCCTCAAAATTTTTATATTGATTTACCAGAATCTCTAGCTATGGAAGTGCTAAAAGCAAAAGATAAAGAAGCGGTTAAAGAAATTGGTCTTGAATGGAGTATTAATCAATGTAAAGAATTAGTTGAATTTGGAGTGCCAGGTTTACATTTTTACACGATGAGTAATTCTACAAATACCAAAAAAGTAGCAGAAGCAATATTTTAAAAAATATAAAAGAGAAAATCAAAACGATTTTCTCTTTTATGTTTAAGTTTGAAGAATATAATCTTTCAATTGTGTTTCCTTCAATAAATCATTTAATTGATAAATTTCAGCTTCGTAATCATATTTTAGATCTTCGTGAAATTTATCAAAAAGTAATTGAATCAATTTTAATCGACCCATTTGGTATTTGTACAACTTTTCTGCATTATCTCCTGTTGTATATTTATTAAATAAATAAGGATAACGAGAAAAAGATTCTTGCAAAATATATTTTCTTAATTCAAATTCTGATACTTTATCTTTCGTGATTTGAACATGATAATTAACAATTCCACTTAACGTTTTTAAAGTCAATAACAATTGTCTATGGCTTCGCGTAATATTAATTTGATTAATTAAGTGATGAGACTTTTTAAACTGTAAATCAATCTTTTCGTAAATTAATTTTACCCGTTCTTGTAAGTAATTTTCATCTTCTAATAACTGAAAATGTAAATGTTCTACCAAAGTTTCATCCTTATTTATAAGACGTAAAAGAAGCTTATCTTTTTCTTTAGTAGGCAAATCTAGAATTGCAATTTTCAATTCAGGGACGTCTTTCAGATTCATTTTTTTTTATTTGTTGTTAGCTTGCTTAAAATTACAAAAATATTCGAGAAAATTCATTTTACACAAAATGATTAAATCATATAAATAATGTATATTCGAAAAAATAAATCATAACCAAAATGCCTAAATCACTCAAAACCTATATCATTTATTCTGTTGCTCTCATCTTATTTTTATTAAGCATAAATCTTATGGGTTTGAATTTAAAAGGAGAATATACCTACCAAATCCTTGCATGGACCTGGATTATTTTCACCTTTTACATCCTTATTAAATTTTGGAAAATAATCTATATTAAAATTTATGGATTTTTGCTTTTTGCCTTAATTGGATTGAGTATTTTACCAATGGCAATTCCGTTTATTGCAATCCTTAGTTTTTTATTTAATTTGGATACTTTTCAAACAATAAAACTTAATTCTGATTACAAAATCGTTGTAACTAAAAGAGTTTTAGCTAATAAAAGTATTTTCATCAATAAAAATGAATCAAAATTCATCATTTTAGAAAAGGTAAACAATTTAGCAATAACAAATTATAATGAAATAGTCTCAAAAACTTTAAAGATTAATTCTGATGATCCAAAACGATATGAATACGAAAACGAACCTATTCAAGAAGCTAAATTGATTTCTGTAAATAAAGATAGTATTGGAATTGAATATCAAATTCTCAACAAAAAGAATATTATTTATCATAATATTAACGAAACTTATCCTTATTAAACGTATTTCGTTATTAATAATCCGTACTTTTGCAAACCGAAAAAAGGGTTAAAAATTATGAAAAGCGTTGTAGAACACAGAAAATTACTTGGAGTTGATAAAAATGTTACTCTAAAAGAATTGAAAACAATTTACAGAAATACGATGAAAGATGCGCATCCTGATAAATTTGTAAACGACGAAGCTGGTAAAATAGAAGCTGAAGAAAAAAGTAAAGTTGTGATCGAAGCGTATCATTTTTTGGTAAGTGTAAACCCTGAAACGCACGAAAAAAATAAAGAAGAATATACAGCTACAACAACAAAATCTAACATTCATGATTTCTATATGGATGAACAAATTTTGAAAGTTGAACATTTAGATGGAAATAATTACGAGTATTTCGGTGTTCCTAAAAATACGTACATTAAAATGGTAAATTCTGATTCACCAAGTCGTTTTGCAAGAAGACACATTTACGGTAAATTTACACACCGTAAAGCTGGTGAAGCTATGAAAGATTAATCATCTACATATATAAAGCAAAAAACCACTTCTAATGAAGTGGTTTTTTTATGCTTAATATATTCTATTTTAGTTTCCTAAAATATAATTAAAAATCAATGGTGCAACAATTGTAGCATCAGATTCAATCATATATTTTGGTGTATCAACATCTAATTTACCCCAAGTAATTTTTTCGTTTGGAACTGCTCCAGAATAAGAACCATAAGATGTTGTAGAATCAGAAATCTGACAGAAATATGCCCAGAAAGGAACATCTGTCCACTCTAAATCTTGGTACATCATTGGAACAACACAAATAGGGAAATCTCCAGAGATACCACCAGCGATTTGGAAGAAACCTACACCTTTACCATCAGAATTAGCACGATACCATTCTGTTAAATAAATCATGTATTCAATTCCAGATTTTACTGTAGACGCTTTCAAATTACCTTTGATTACATTAGACGCAAAAATGTTTCCTGTTGTAGAGTCTTCCCAACCTGGACAAACGATAGGTAAATTTTTCTCAGCTGCAGCAACAATCCAAGAATCTTTAGGATCAATTTCATAGTATTGCTCCAAAACTCCAGAATTAACAACTTGGTATAAGAATTCGTGTGGTAAATAACGCTCACCTTTTTCTTCTGCTGCGTGCCAAACATTTTCTAAGTGCTCTTGTAAACGACGAAAAGCTTCCTCTTCTGGAATACAAGTATCTGTAACACGATTGAAATGAGAATCTAATAATTCACGCTCTTGTTCTGGTGTTAAATCACGGTAGTTTGGAATTCTTTTATAGTGAGAATGCGCAACTAAATTCATTACGTCTTCTTCTAAATTTGCTCCTGTACAAGAAATGATGTGCACTTTATCTTGGCGAATCATTTCCGCTAATGAAATTCCTAATTCAGCAGTAGACATTGCTCCACCCAAAGAAATTAACATTTTACCACCCTCTAACAAGTGTTGCTCATATCCTTTTGCAGCGTCAACTAAAGCAGCTGCATTAAAGTGTCTATAGTTATGTTCTATAAACTGACTGATTGGTCCTTTACTCATTTTATTTGTTTTTATTTTATTAAAAATTCTAATTATTTATATCCTAATGTATTCAACACATCTTGATGCGTTTGTTCTTCTGAATATACTTTTGCTTCGTAATTTTCGTCAATCAAAATATATTTTGGTTGAGGAATCAAACAGTGATTAATCCCACCAAATCCACTAATATTATCTTGATATGCTCCTGTATTAAAGAAACCTATGTACAATGGTTTTGCCTGATCATATTTCGGAAGATAAATCGCATTTACATGTTGTTCCGAGTTGTAATAATCGTCAGAATCACATGTTAAACCTCCTAGTAAAACGCGTTCGTATTTATCGTACCAACGGTTAATTGGCAACATTACAAATCGTTTTGAGATTGCCCAAGCGTCTGGTAAAGTCGTCATAAAAGAAGAATCAATCATATCCCAATATTCTTTATCATTTTGTTTCTTTTGATAAAGAATTTTGTAGACTACTCCTCCACTTTCTCCAACTGTAAACGATCCAAATTCTGTGAAAATATTTGGAACAGGAATTCCTTCTTCATCACAAATCATTTTAATTTGTAACAAGATTTCTTTCGCCATGTATTCGTAATCATATTCGAAATTCAACGAATTTTTGATTGGGAATCCACCACCAATATTCAAACTATCTAATTCTGGACAAACTTTTTTAAGGTTCACATAAACTCTCAAACATTTTGTCAACTCATTCCAATAATATGAATTGTCTTTAATTCCTGTATTGATAAAGAAATGAAGCATTTTAAGTTTAATGCGTTCATTTGGTTTTACCATTGTCTGATAAAAAGGAACAATATCCTTATAACCAATTCCTAAACGAGAGGTATAAAACTCAAATTTTGGCTCTTCTTCCGACGCAATACGAATTCCGATTTCGAAATCCCCTTCAATTGCCTCCGAAAACAAATCAACTTCTTCGTAATTATCAATTACTGTAATCGTTTTACGATGTCCGTTGTTTACCAAACGAGCAATATTTTCTACATATTCCTCACGTTTGAAACCGTTACAAACAACATATTGATCATCATTAATCAATCCTTCTTCAATCAAATTTTCGACAATATTAATGTCAAATGCTGAAGATGTCTCGATATGAATATCGTTTTTTAATGCTTCGCCTAAAATGTGACGAAAGTGAGAACTTTTTGTACAATAACAATAATTGTAAGTTCCTTCATAGTTTAACTCTTCACGCGCTTTTTCGAACCAACCTTTCGCTTTCTGAATGTTTTGCGAAATTTTAGGCAAATAAGTAAATTTTAATGGTGTTCCATGTTCTTCGACCAAAGCTTTCAGGTCAATTCCATTAAATTTTAAGTACTCTCCATCCAATTCAAATTCATCTTGCGGAAAGTCAAATGATTGCGTGATTAAATCTATGTATTTAGTTTTCATTATGCTTTATAAATGTTACGTGTGTTTAATAATTCTAAAATTTTTTGCGAAAAAAAATTTAGGGTATTACAGACGTATCGCATAATAAACATTGCGAAGTAATAAAGGGAAAGAATAATTCTTAGACTCTTTTCTATTCATTAAAAGTAATGCGTTGAGATTATTTCTATTTTCAACGCTTTCGAATAAAAGGTTAAAACTCATTAACTTTTTTAATTAAAAAAATTATAAAAATAATTGTCGCAAATATAAGTTTTTTAATTCTGTTAAAAAGATAAAATAATATTAAAATTTTGATGATTATTAGATTTTTGTATATTGTATTTTAATTCCAATCGATTAATAAATCTATAAACTAATAAAAGAAACCTTGAATACAGAAAATAAAACATCTACAAAAAAAACAACTACTTATGTATCAAAATTTAAAAGAATTTTGATTGAAATTATTGTGATAGTTTTTTCAGTTTATGTTTCTATTTGGCTTACAAATAAAAATGAGTACAATAAAGAGCAAAAGGAAACAAAAGCTTTTTTAGCTGATCTAAAAATAGACTTAGAACAAGATGTAAAAAATATTAATGAAGAAAAAATTATTGCTGAAAAAACTTACGCAAGTTTAAATACATTATTAAATATAACTAAGGAACAAGCTAAACTAATTCCAACTATTGAATTAAAAGCATCTTTGTCTACAAGAAAAAACATTGAAGCAAATTATGAAGGATTCAAATCAAGTGGAAAAATTAGCAATATTGAAAATCGTCAATTAAGAAAGGATATTTTGTCTTATTATCAAACGAATATGTCCATAACTACTGAAATTGAAAAAGAATCTAATAAATATAAAATAGAAATAATAGAAATTCTTGGCGCAAATGATTTCAAAACGAATACATTAGGTAATCCATCTTTTAGAACTAAATTAGATTTATTCAAACAAACTACAAATACTTTAAACGAAACTTATAAAGTTGATATTGAACAAGCACAAAAAATTATAAAACAAATTGAAACCTATAACAAATGAGCAAATTATTTTCAATTATCTACATCTTTCTCAAAAAAGAATATTGAACAATAATTTTAAATCTTCAAATTAATCAACAATTGTTCAAAAATTTATTTTTTCTTTAAGGTTTAGCAAGGTTAAATATTGTATTTTTGAAATCGTTTTGAACGTAAATTATGGGTAAAATTATTGCTATTGCGAACCAAAAAGGTGGCGTAGGAAAAACGACAACATCGTTAAATCTTGCCGCTTCATTAGGTGTTTTAGAAAAAAAAGTTTTATTAATTGACGCAGATCCGCAAGCAAATGCAACATCTGGTTTAGGTTTTGATTTGGATGAAATCGAAGCAGGAACCTATGAAGTGTTGGAAAATGAAGTACTTGCAAGCAAAGCTATTTTACAATCAGAATCGCCAAACTTAGACTTGATGCCTGCTCATTTAGATTTAGTTGCTGCCGAAATTGAGATTGTAGATTACGAGAACCGCGAATACATGTTAAAAACTGCGTTGTCGGAAATCAAAGATCAATATGATTATATTATTATAGATTGTGCTCCTTCTTTAGGATTGATTACTCTAAATGCGCTTACAGCTGCTGATTCTGTCATTATTCCTATTCAGTGCGAATATTTTGCATTAGAAGGTTTAGGAAAATTATTAAACACAATAAAAGGAATTCAGCAACATCACAACAAAGAACTGGATATCGAAGGTTTATTGTTAACGATGTATGATTCTCGTTTACGCCTTTCTAATCAGGTGTTAGACGAAGTGAACAATCATTTTCCGCAAATGGTTTTCAAAACAATTATTACTCGAAATGTACGTTTGTCAGAAGCACCAAGTTTTGGCGAAACAATTATTCAGTACGACGCAGCAAGTAAAGGTGCAGAAAATTACTTAAATTTAGCGCGTGAATTTTTAATTAACAACAACGATACAGTTTAAATAAAATGGCAAAGCCAAATAAAAATAATCGCTTGGGACGTGGATTATCTGCTCTATTAAAAGATGAACCAACTGTAAAAACAGCACAAGATGAAGGTGCTAAAAAATTGGTTGGAAACATTTTGGAAATAGATTTAGAAAAAATCACCGCGAATCCTTGGCAACCACGAACTAATTTCGATAAAAAAGCTTTAGAGGAATTGGTTTCGTCTATTCAAACATTAGGCGTTATTCAACCAATTACAATTCGTAAAAAACCAACTGGTGAATATGAATTAATTTCTGGTGAAAGACGTTTTCGCGCTTCGCAATTGGCTGGTAAAAAAACAATTCCGGCTTATGTTCGTTTAGCAAACGATCAAGAAATGCTAGAAATGGCATTGGTCGAAAACATTCAGCGTCAAGATTTAGACGCCATCGAAATTGCACTTTCTTACCAACAATTAATTGATGAAATAAAGTTAACACAAGAAGAATTAAGTAAACGTGTTGGAAAAGATAGAACGTCTATTACAAATTATTTACGTTTATTAAAATTAGATCCAATCATCCAAACTGGAATTCGTGATGGAATGATTTCTATGGGACATGGACGTGCTTTAATGGCAATTGATGATACAGATGTACAATTTGATATTTACGAAAAAATTGTCAAAAACAATTTATCAGTTCGTGATACAGAGCGTTTAATCAAATCTATAAAAGAAGGAAAGCCAGAGAAAAAAGCAATCGATGAATTACCTTCTCAATACAAAGAAGCCTTAAGTTCTATTTCAAATTCTCTGAGAACGAAAGTAGAAATAAAACGAGCGAATAATGGAAAAGGTAAAATTATTTTAAATTTTACTTCTGATGATGAGTTTGAACGATTAAGAAAATTCTTAAATGAAAATTAAAGCATTCTTACTTGGATTAACAGCTACTGCAACGTTCTCTTTTGGTCAAATTAAAACTGATTCTTTAGTGGTTGTAGAAAATAATGTCATTGTAAAAGATACGATGAGTATAAGTAAAGAAGTTTTGATGGAAAAAAGTCCAATTAAAGCATCTTTATATTCGGCTATATTACCTGGTGCTGGACAATTGTATAACAAGAAATGGTGGAAAGCTCCAATCGCTTTAGGTTTGGTTGGAACAGGAACTGGTTTTACAATTTATTACAATAATTTATACAAAAAATACCGAAAAGCATATATTGCGGTAAGAGAAGGAACTCCAAACGAATTTTCTGGAATTTTATCTCCAGAGCAATTGGCAGTTATTCAAGATGATTACAAACGAAAACGTGATTATAGCGTTGCTTTGACAGCTTTAGCTTATTTATTAAATGTAGTTGATGCTACTGTAGATGCGCATTTATTTACAGTTCGTAATGACGCTGAAATGTCATTCAAACCAACAATCATTCAAGACGAAATGACATTAGAGCCAGTTTTAGGATTGGCATTTAACTTAAAATTTTAGAAATTACAGATGAAAATTGCATTAATAGGATACGGAAAAATGGGAAAAGCCATTGAAGAAATTTTAGTTCAGCGTGGTCACGATGTTGTACTTAAAATATCACGTACTCCTCTTCCAGAAGAATTAAAAGATGTTGAAGTTGCAATAGAGTTTTCAAGACCAGAATTCGCTTTCGACAACCTTAAAGTATTACTTGAGAACAAAGTCGCAACAATATGTGGTACAACAGGATGGTTAGATCAACAAAAAGAAATTAATCAATTAGCTATTGCAAACAATACGGCTTTTTTATACGCTTCTAACTTTAGTTTGGGTGTTAATTTATTCTTCGAATTGAATTCTATTTTAGCTCGAATGATGAACAAATATCGTAACGAATATCAAATTAATTTGGAAGAAATTCATCACACACAAAAACTTGATGCACCTTCTGGAACAGCGATTACAATTGCGGAAGGAATTATCGATCATTCAAGTTATAATTCTTGGTCTATGGACGAAAAAGCAACAGATATTATTCCTGTTGTAGCAAAAAGAATTGAAGATGTTCCTGGAACTCATATCGTACAATATACTTCGGATGTAGACACTATCGAAATTTCTCATACAGCACATTCTCGCAAAGGTTTTGCCTTAGGCGCTGTAATTGCTGCAGAATGGATTTGGAATAAACAAGGTGTTTTTACAATGAAAGATGTACTTGAACTGAACTAAATTAAAATACTAAATATCAAAAACTTATGCATGTACTAATTTACTGGTTAATTGGTTTTATTACTGCCAATATAATCTTTGGAGCTGCAACTTGGAAATTATATAAAAATGCAGGAAAACAAGCAATTCAAGCTTATATTCCTTTTCTAAATATCTGGAAAGGTTTAGAAATTATTCATCGTCCTAAATGGTGGATTATTCTATTTTATTTGCCAATTGTTGGTCCTATTTTTTGGTTAGTATTGTTTGTTGATTTAGGAGATTCTTACGGAAAAATCGAAACCAAAGACAAAGTCATTATGGTTTTGACGCTAGGTTTATACATTTTTGCGGTAAATTATTCTGATAATCCAAAATATTTAGGACCAGAAAAACGTAAACCTACATTTGTTTCTTCCTTAATTTTTGCGCTTGTATTAGCGACATTAGTTCACAACTGGTTTATTCAACCAATGATTGTTCCTACAGGATCTATGGAGAATACAATCAAAATTGGTGATGCTTTATTTGTTGAAAAAGTAAGTCACGGAGCACGTGTTCCTATGACGCCAATCGGAATTCCTTTTTCAGAATTTATTTACCGAGATGGTTTTATTGACAAAGCGCGTTTACCTTATATGCGTATTCCAGGTTGGAGAGATTTAAAATCGAACGATATTGTCGTTTTCAACTACCCTACAGATTCTATCTATAATGCTATTGATCGTAAAGATGCGTATGTAAAACGTTTGGTTGGCTTACCAGGAGAAACGGTTCAGATTCGTAATGGTGTTTTATATGTTAATGATAAAAAATTCATCCCGAAAAAAGATGCTCAAGTTCAACATGCTTATATGGTTGTTGTAAAAACTCCATTCAGTGATAAATTGTTGTATGATAATTTCGGTATCATTAGTACAGATTACAACGCTGCGAAACAAGCTGATGGAACATTTATTTATCAGTTTGCCGCATTAACAGATGCACATGTTGCCGCAATGAAATCTAACGCAAATGTAGTTTCTGTTGAGCCTATTTTACAACCAGTTGGAGAAAAAACTGAACATATTGTAAATGGAAAAATAGATAGTACAAATACAATTTTCCCTGTTAACAAAAACTGGAATCCTGATCAATATGGACCTTTATACATCCCAAAAAGAGGTGATGTTGTAGACGTTAACAAAGAAACTTTAGCGCAATACATCAATATTATTCGTCGTTACGAGAACAACACTTTAAGAGTTGATTCTGCAAACGGTAAATTTGATGTATTTATTAATGATCAAAAAACGAACAAATACGAAATCAAACAAAACTACTATTTTATGGTTGGTGATAACAGAAATCAATCATTAGATGCACGTTTCTTTGGTTATGTTGGAGAAGATCACATTATTGGACGACCAATTATGATTTGGGCAAATATGAACGGAATGTTTGAACCTGCTGCTCCTAAGAAATTTATTTGGAATCGTTTCTTTACATCAATCAATAATGATAATCCAGAAAAAACTTCGTACGGAATTTATGTTTTAATTGCTTTAGTTGGTTGGATTGGATATGATATTGTAAAAGCTCGTAAAGAGAAAAAGAAGAATAAATATTAAGATCATTTTAGAACAAATTTTAAAAAACAAGATTTGTTAATCGATAATAAATAACTCAATAACTGTGCATTATAAGAAATTGTAATGCACAGTTTATATACAGAAAAATAATACACACGAATGAAAAATACGTTTGCAGCTTTTTATTTTGGACCGATTGATTACTATGCAGAAATGGTAAAAAGCCAAACTTTGGATATCGAAGTTCAAGAAAATTTTCAAAAACAAACTTACCGTAATCGCATGTATATTTTAGGTGCAAATGGTAAGTTGATGTTAAATATTCCAATTTTACACGATGGAACTCGCCTATTCAAAGATTTACAACCTTCTTATGAATATGATTGGCAGAAAGAACACATCAAATCGTTGAAATCAGCTTATCAAAGTTCTCCGTATTTCGAATATTACGAAGATGAAATTATTCCAATATTGGAACAAAAAGAAAAATTTCTTTTAGATTTTAATCTAAAAACAATTGATTTCATTAACAGAAAATTGAACTTAGATTTAGAAATCAATAAAACTGAAACTTATCAAGATCTAACTCCTGAATATGATTTCAGAAATCAATTTTCGGCTAAAAAGGCACCACAATACAATTTACCTGAATATGCACAAGTTTTTGATGATAAATTTGAGTTTATAGAAGGTTTGAGTATCTTAGATTTACTTTTTAGTGAAGGGCCAAGCGCCGTAGTATATTTAAAAAACTTAATAAAATAACAACATGAGAAAATTATTTATTGCTTTAGGATTTGCCTTTACATTAGGGTTTGCTCAAGCACAAACAACAGAAGTATCAAAAGAAAAATGGTACCATGCTGGTGTTGAACAAACTGGTGTTTATGGTGTAAATACAGATCAAGCATTACAATTCTTAAAAGATAACAAAAGAAAAGCGAATACAATTGTTGTAGGAGTTTTAGACAGCGGTGTTGAGAATTTTCACGAAGATTTGAAAGCAAACATGTGGTCAAATCCAAAAGAAATTCCAGGTAACGGAATTGATGATGACAAAAATGGTTACATTGATGACGTTCATGGTTGGTCTTTTTTAGGAACTGCTAAAGGAATCAATTACAATGATGATACAACTGAGGTAACGCGTCTTTACAAAGCTCTATCAAATAAATACGCTACTTACGATCAGAAAAAAAATCAAGCAGCAATTGCAAAAAATCCTACTGAATATGCAGAATTTCAAAAAATTGAAAAAGAATATTTAAGCGCTGTAGGAAAAGCAAAGTACAACCAACAAGTTGCACAATCTAAATTGAATGCAGTTGAAGGTGGTGTAAATAAAATGGTTTTAGAATTTGGTGATACGAAATTGTCTAAAGATATTTTAGCTAATTATCAATCAACAGATTCTCAAATCTTAGAAGCATTATGGATTTTTGGAGAGTTAAAAGAAGAACAATGGGTTGGTAAAACAATGAAAGAAGTTGCCAATACATATTTAGGTTCTGCTCGTCGCGCTGCTAAAGGAGACGCTTTATCTTCTCACTTAAATTTAGATTTAGTAGATCGCAAAGACGTTGACAATCCAAATGATAAAAAAGAACGTTTTTACGGAAACGGAGATTCTAATGGACCTGAGTCTTCACACGGAACTCACGTTGCAGGAATCATCGGTGCTGTAAGAGGAAATAATATTGGTTCTGAAGGAACAGTTGGTGGAAATAATGTAAAAATTCTTTCTGTTCGTACGGTTCCAAATGGAGACGAACGTGATAAAGATGTTGCAAATGCAATTTATTATGCAGTTGATAATGGAGCTAAAATCTTAAACATGTCTTTCGGGAAACCTTATTCTCCAGATGCTGATTTAGTTTGGGACGCTTTCAAATACGCTTCTGATAAAGGTGTTTTAATCGTAAAAGCGGCAGGAAATAGCAACGAAGATATTGATGTTCATGTACATTATCCAACAAATTTCAGAAATGGAAATGTTGTTTCTAAATCTGTTTTAACTGTTGGTGCTTCTACAAAAGATCCGAAAGCTTTAAAAGCTCGTTTCTCTAATTACGGAAAAAAATCTGTTGATGTTTTTGGACCAGGACAAGAAATCTATGCAACTTATCCAGGTGTTGATCAATATCGTTTCTTAAATGGTACTTCTATGGCTTCCCCTGCTGTTGCTGGTGTTGCTGCATTAGTTTGGTCACATTATCCAAAATTAACTGCAGAAGACATTCGTAATATCTTAATGGAAACAGTAAATAAAAACGATCAATTAAAAGATATTTCTGTTGCAGGTGGTGTTGTAGATTCTTATAAAGCTGTACAAAAAGCTGAAGAAATTTACAAACAACGTAAATTGAAATAATTTTAACATAACATTATATGAAGGCTCCAAGTTTTGGAGCCTTTTTTGTATTTTAGTTGTAACAAAACTCAACGAGTAACAATTTTGAACTTTACTCGACATATATATATAAAATTAATTATGAAAAAATTCTTATTAAGTATATCTGTTGCCATGTTTTTTGGCATAGCATCATTCGCACAAGAAACAACTACATTGCCATTACCAAAGGTTGATCAAAAATTTTGGCAACATGCTTCTCTTGAAGAAAGTGGTGTATATGGAGTAAATACTCAAAAAGCACTTCAATATTTAGAATCAAAAAAACGTAAGCCATCTCAATTAATTGTAGGAGTTTTAGACTCTGGAGTTGAAATTACGCATCCAGATTTAAAAGATAATATTTGGACAAATGCGAAAGAAATAGCTGGAAACGGAAAAGATGATGATAAAAATGGTTATATAGATGATGTACATGGTTGGAATTTTATCGGTGGAAAGGATGGTAAAAATGTTGATGGAGACACATTAGAATTAACACGTCTTTTTGTAAAATACCGCGATTTATTTGAGAAAAGTAAAGATGCAGCTTCTAACAAAACGAAATTCCCAAAAGAATTTGAAGAATATCAAAAAATAAAACTTGAGTTTGAGAATAAATTAGCCGAAGCCAAGCAAAATGCAGCTCAATATGTACAAATGGACGATGTTTTTAAAGTTGCATTTCCTGCTTTAATTAAAGAATGGGGAGAAAAAGAATTGAATGAAAAAAACATGATGTCTTTTCAACCAAAATCTAAAGAAGCACAACAAGGAATGATTATTTTCGGAATGGTTCCAAAAGAAGCTTGGGAAGGAAAATCGATGAAAGATTTCTTAACAGAAGTTGGAAGTGAAATTTCTGAAGGTGCAAAATACTACAAAGAACAAGTAGAAATCAACTTGAATACAGAATTAGATCCTCGTCCAATTGTTGGAGATAATTATGCAGATAAATCTGAACGTATCTACGGAAACAATGATGTTGATGGTCCTGATTCTACACATGGTACTCACGTTTCAGGAATTATTGCTGCAAAAGCAGGAAATGGAATCGGAATAGATGGTATTGCAGGAAATGGTTATGTAAAAATTATGTCAGTTCGTACAGTTCCAAATGGAGACGAACGCGATAAAGACGTTGCAAATGCTATTCGCTATGCAGCTGATAATGGTGCTAAGATCTTGAATATGTCTTTTGGAAAAGCTTATTCTCCAGATAAACAAATTGTTTGGGATGCATTTAAATATGCAGAGAAAAAAGGTCTTTTATTGATTAAAGCAGCTGGAAACGAAAATGTAAATATTGATGATGAAATCCACTTTCCTACTGTATATGATGAAAAAGGAACTGAAGTAGCTAAGAATGTCATTACTGTTGGAGCAAATACAATAGATAATAACAACTTAAAAGCGAGTTTCTCGAATTTTGGTAAAAAATCTGTAGATGTTTTTGCACCAGGAAATGATATCTATTCTACCGTACCAAATAAAGAAGGAGAATATAAAAACGAAAGTGGGACTTCTATGGCTTCTCCAGTTGTAGCTGGTGTTGCAGCGTTAGTTTGGGCTCATTATCCAAAATTAACTGCTACAGATATCAAACAAATTTTGTTAGAATCTGTAAATAAAAATCCTGCTTTAGCTGACATTTCTCTTACAGGAGGTGTTGTTGATGCATACAAAGCTGTACAATTAGCAGAAAAAATGTATATCGCTAAGAAATTGAAATAAATTTAATGCTACTTTATATATAAAATAAATCCTCAACTATTAAGTTGAGGATTTATTTTATATTGTATAGATTTCTTCTTTCAAAATTCCTGGTTCAATTTCAATTGGAGATTCATTTTGTCTAAAAATTCGGGCAGATAATTTACCTTTAAGTTCCACTATTCCTTTCTCTACTCTCAGCCAACTTCCTTCTCGCAAACCAACAACAACTTGATGATTAAACTTATGAAATTCATTGATACGTGTTTCTCTCGTTTCTCCTTTATGCGTAGAATTTGGATCTGGATCTAAATAATGAGGGTTTATATTAAATGGCAAAAATTGTAACGCATCAAAACTAGGTGGATATACAATAGGCATATCATTCGTTGTCCCAATCGTCAAACCAGTTAAATTACTTCCTGCACTTGTACCAATGTATGGCGTTCCATTATGAACTGCTTTTCTCAACTCCCCTACCAAACCAAGTTCATACAAGGTTTTAAGCAATAAAAATGTATTTCCTCCACCAATAAAAATTGCTTTAGCTTGTAAAATTGCTTCTTTTTTATTCTCAAAAGTATGCAATCCTTTTACAGAAATCCCAACAGTTTCTAAAGCTTCTTTTACATTTTGTGTATAATCATCATAGTTAATTCCAGAAGGTCTAGCATAAGGCACAAAAACAATTTCATCTGAATTTATAAATTCTTTAATTTCATCTTTTATATATTCTAAAAAACTATAACCGTGAATCGTACTTGTACTAATCACTAATAATCTATCATTTGAATTTATCATCTTGTCGTATTTTATATCAAAAGTAAGTGAAAAAGAAAAAACCGAAGCATTCTACTTCGGTTTTATTCTTAATTCTTATAATTAATCCATTTTATCATTTCCTTTACAGTAGGTTTTTTACCATAAATTAAAATCCCAATTCGATAAATTTTTCCAGCCATATAAACCATAAATATTGTACTAATTAACAATAAGAATAGAGATAATGCTAATTGCCAAATTGGAACATCGAATGGAATTCTTGTAATCATTGAGATAGGCGAAGTCAATGGAATCATCGATAACCAAAAAGCAACTGGACCATCTGGATTTTCGAACGTAGTCATACTTCCATAAAGACCAATCATCATTGGCACTAACGGAAAATATGTAAATTGTTGCGTGTCTGTATCATTATCTACTGCAGAACCAATTGCAGCGAAAACAGAACTATAAAATAAATATCCTAAAATGAAATAAGCTATAAATACAAAGATGATTAATGGATAATTAAAGGTCAACAAAACTTCACTAATTTCAGTTACTTTTTGCATCATATCAGGATTAGATTCTGCTAATTGAGCCTGATTCATCATTTGTTGCGACATATCCATTCTAGAAGCTGCAATCGCTGGAAAAGCAAGTAATAGCGTCATAGTCATACCAATCCAAATTGCAAATTGAGTTACGGCAACCATTGTTGTTCCAAGGATTTTTCCCATCATCAATTCGAAGGGTTTTACTGAAGAAATAATAATTTCAACTACTCTATTATTTTTTTCTTCAACAACAGAACGCATAACTTTTACACCATATATCATCACAAACATAAATATGATATACGTTAAAAACATTGCTAATCCTATTTTCAGCTCCATTCCTTTGTCTTCTTTTCCATCTGTTACGTTGAAAACATTTAAGTTTACGCGAGATTTTGAAGCTTCTAAAGCATTTTTATCAATACCTAATTTTGCTTGTTTTTCTTTTTCAATTTTATCACTTATTGTTCTCGAAAGTTTTTCACGGTCAGTAATTCCAAGATTTCCGTTGGTAATTAATTCTGTATTTTTTTCTATATTCTGATAATTTCCATCCGAATTTTTTGGGATATGAAGTATCGCATTCAAGTATTCACTCCCTTTCAACGTATCTTTTATCGCTTTTAATTCTTGAGGTGTATAAATACTGAACATCATTTGTTTCGATGATTTAAATGAAGTTACAAACTCTGAACTTTCATCAACAATCGCAATATTTTTTACTTCTGAATTATTTGCAGAACTCAAGAAAAAAATCACCGCTCCTGCTCCAACAATCAACAAAGGAGAAAGAAAGGTCATAATAATGAAGGCTTTGTTTTTAACTTGTGAAAAAAATTCACGTTGTGCAACTAAAAATATATTTTTCATGAATAATTAGCTTAAAAATTAGGATTTGAACTTTGTTTAACAGCTTCTAAAAACACATCGTTCATCGAAGGAATAATTTCTTGAAATTGATGTACCTGACCAATTTGCATTAATTTTTGCAAAATTTCATTTGTCGGAGTTTCTTTATTGTACAAAAGATTAAACTCTGTTCGCTGATTGATATTTCTGATATCAGAAATATCAAATTCATTTGCTAAATTTTGAAGATAATCAGAATGGATTTCATCTAATTGAATTGCAAATTTCCCTGTTTTGAATTGATTACGAACTTCTTCTATCGTTCCGTCCAATACTTTATTTGATTGATTAATTAAAGCTACATGATCACACATTTCTTCTACAGATTCCATACGATGTGTCGAAAAAATAATCGTCGTTCCTTGATCTCTCAATTCAAGAATTTCATTTGCAATAATCTGAGCGTTTACAGGATCAAAACCACTAAATGGCTCATCAAAAATTAGCAAAGATGGATTGTGAATAACAGTAATAACAAACTGAACTTTTTGCCCCATTCCTTTCGATAACTCACTCAATTTTTTGTTCCACCAAGACATCATTCCAAGTTTCTCAAACCAATATTCAGTTCGTTTTTTTGCCTCAGCAGAAGAAAGTCCTTTTAGTTTAGCAAAATAAAGTGCTTGTTCACCAACTTTCATATTTTTGTATAAACCACGCTCCTCTGGCATATAACCAACTTGTCCAATTGATTTTTTTGTCAAAGGTTCTCCATTTAGTAAAATTGTACCACTATCAGGAGCAGTAATTTGGTTTACAATACGAATAAAAGTTGTTTTTCCTGCACCATTTGGTCCCAAAAGTCCATAAATAGATCCCTGTGGAATGTTGATACTAAAATTATTAAGAGCAACTTTATCTTTATATTTTCTTGTTAAACCTTCGGCTTGCAATAAAAATTCCATTTTCTATATCATTTGATTTGTAAAATTAGTAAGAAGAAAGTAGATTTCGTTACAGATTTTAATGAGATTCGTTCGGATCCCAAACAATTTCTTTAAAATTAACTACTTTATCATCTATAATTACTATTCCTTCGTTTTCTAACAGTTGTTGCATTAAAGTAGAAGGATTAAAATGATGCTTTCCTGTCAATTGACCATTCCTATTTACAACACGATGAGCAGGTACATCTTCTCGATTATGTGCGTGTTTCATAGCATAACCAACTACACGAGCAGAAAATTTTTCTCCGATATATTTGGCTATCAAACCATAGGTAGAGACTCTTCCTTCTGGAATTTCACGAACGATTGCGTAAATTTTCTCGTAAGTATCAGAAATGATTTTTGTCATAATCTAAACATTTGTTGTAAATTTAAAGAAAGTAATAGAATATGAGCCAAAAAGTTCCAATTAAATCGCTTTTAAGCCGACCACGTTTTAAAGTATATACCCATCTTTCGAAGCCAGAATTTATCGAATTAATCAAAAAACATTTACAAGAAAATTCACAAGAATATGGTGGATATGCAAACGAAGAAGTTGCTATGATTCGTGTTCGGAAAGATAAAGACAAATATTGGCATCCTCAATTACAAATTCGAATAGAAGAAGATGAAGATCATCCAGAGTATTTGGTTGTAAGAGGAATAATTGGTCCAAAACCGAGTATTTGGACATTTTTTGCTTTTTTATATGGTTTAAGCTGCGCAATCATTTTGACATTGGGATGTTATGCTATATCCGAATATATAGTTCAAGGAAAAAGTGTATGGATTTGGAGTATTCCAATAGCTTTATTACTTGGCTTAGGAACATATTTAGCAAGTTTATACGGACATCAATTGGCTAAATTTCAATTGGGAAGACTTTATCATTTTGTAAATACTTTGCTTAATGACGCAGAATTTTATGAAAATAGTGATGAATTGAAATAAAAAAAGCGACCAATCCGGTCGCTTTACAAGAAATATGTTGAGATAATATATTAATTAGATTACTTTCACATTAACGGCGTTGACACCTTTTTTTCCTTGTTCTAAGTCAAATGACACTTTATCATTTTGAGCTACTTTGTCTGCCAAACCAGAAACGTGTACGAAGTACTCTTTTCCTGATTCGTCATCTTTAATAAATCCGTATCCTTTTTCTTCATTAAAGAATTTTACAGTTCCTTTATTCATAGTATTATATTTTCGTTGATAAAGATAAAAGTTTTATTTACAAAACCAATACTAATTTTAAATATTTTTTTTCAGTTTTTTAAAAATGCATTTTTTTAGATTATATATTCAGCCTAATTTTGTTACTATAATTAAAAATTTTGGCAGGAATCTATATTCATATCCCCTTTTGTAAGCAGAAATGTAGTTATTGCGACTTTCATTTTTCAACAAATCTTCAGAATAAATCTATATTAGTTGAGGCAATTAATAAAGAACTTGAAATAAGAAAAAATGAAATAACTCAACCGTTAGAAACGATTTATTTTGGAGGAGGAACTCCTTCTATTCTATCAGAAATAGAATTAGAAAGCATTTTCGAAACAATTTATAAAAATTATTCTACCCAAAATTTAAAAGAAATTACGCTCGAAGCTAATCCAGATGATTTGAACAAAGAAAAACTTAATTTCTTAAAATCAACGCCAATCAACCGTTTTTCTATTGGTGTACAATCTTTTTTTGAAGAAGATTTGAAATTAATGAATCGAGCACATAATGCACAAGAAGCAGAAAATTCGATAAAAATGGTACAAGATTTTGGTTTCGAAAACATTACCATTGATTTGATTTATGGATCCTCAACAACGACAAACGAAATGTGGATGCAAAATTTACGAAAAGCAATTAATTTAAATATTCCACATATTTCTTCTTATGCGTTGACAGTCGAAGAAAAAACCATTTTGGATCATCAAATTAAAAAAGGAATCACAAAACCTGTTGATGAAGATCGTCAAAATGAACAATTTCAATTGTTAGTTGATACATTAACTTCAAATAACTTTATACAATACGAAATATCTAATTTTGGAAAAGAGAATTACTTTTCGCTTCACAATTCAAATTATTGGAAAGGAATTCATTATTTAGGAATTGGACCATCTGCACATTCATATAACGGGAAATCGCGCGCTTGGAATATTGCTAATAATTCTAAATACATACAAAACATTCGACAAAACAATCTACCACAAGAGATTGAAGTTTTAAATGAAGTAGAACAATTTAATGAAATGATAATGATTGGATTAAGAACAATTTATGGAATAGATTTACAACGAATTAATTCAGAATTTTCACAACCATTAATTGATTTATTTCATCATGAACTTAATCAATTACTAAATGAAAATCTTGTTGAACAACAAGAAAATAAAATCATTTTGAAACCAGAATCAAAATTTTTCGCAGATGGAATTGCTTCAAGGTTATTTTACATCGATTAATTTGTTAAATTTGCGATATGAATGATAACAGACCAATTGGTGTTTTCGACTCTGGTGTTGGTGGTTTGACGTTTGCAAAAGAAATAAAACGTCTGCTTCCAAACGAAAGTTTAATCTATTTTGGTGACACTCAAAATTTACCTTACGGAGAAAAATCAAAAGAAGCGATTACACGATTTTCGGTAGACATTACGAATTTTTTAATACAAAATAATTGTAAAGCGATTTTAGTTGCATGTAATTCTGCAACAGCTAATTCATTGAAAGAAATTAGGGAAGCTGCTGGAAAAGATATTCCTATTATCGATGTTATTTCACCTGTTGCGGAAAAAGTTTCTTTCGAATTAAGAGAAAAAATTGGTGTTATTGCTACGAAAGCTACAGTAAATTCTGCCGCTTACAAAAAGGCAATTCGTCGTCGTAATAAACATATTAATGTTGTCGAAATGTCAACTCCTCTACTAGTCCCTGTAATAGAAGAAGGTTTTTCAAATTCAATTATTTCAAAAGCTGTTTTAGAAACTTATTTGCTAAACAAAAAATTAGAGGGAATTGATTCTTTAATATTAGGTTGTACACATTACACACATCTTGAAAAAGAAATCAATCATATACTAGAAGGAAAAGTTGACATTGTAAATTCTCCTTTAATTGTCGTAAATCAAGTGATTTATCAATTAGCAAAAGAAGGTAAATTGGCATGCAAAGAGGTAAATGCAACCTATACATTTTATATTTCTGTACATACAGATAATATAACGAAAGTTGCAAAAAAATTCTTTGGAAAAGACATTCAATTAATTGAAAAAAATTTAGAAAATTAAATAGAGCCGACCATTATATGTCGGTTTTTTTATAATAATATAGATTACAAACAAGCAAAAACAAATCAATTCATGGAAAAATCATCAGAATTAATTGCATTAGAAGAAAAATACGGAGCGCACAACTATCATCCGCTTCCAGTTGTATTGGAAAAAGGTGAAGGCGTTTACGTTTGGGATGTTGATGGAAAAAAATATTTCGATTTTTTATCTGCTTATTCAGCTGTAAATCAAGGACATTGTCATCCTCGTATTATTAATCGATTAAAAGAGCAAGCAGAAAAATTAACGTTAACTTCTCGTGCTTTTTACAATGCTGAATTAGGAGAATACGAAAAATTTATCACAGAATTATTTGGTTTCGAAAAAGTATTACCAATGAATACGGGAGCTGAAGCGGTAGAAACTGCTTTAAAAATAGCTCGTAAATGGGGTTATGAAAAGAAAGGAATTGCTGCTGGTGAAGCAATTATTGTTGTTTGTAAAGACAATTTCCATGGACGTACAACAACTATTATTTCTTTTTCGAATGATGAAGATGCACGAAAAAATTTCAATCCATATACAAGTGGATTCGAAGCCGTAGAATACAACGATGTTGATGCATTGAAACAATTATTAGAGAAAAAAGCTGATAAAATTTGTGGATTCTTGGTAGAGCCTATTCAAGGAGAAGCTGGTGTTAATGTACCTTCTGATGGATATTTAAAAGCTTGTGAAGAGTTATGTAAACAACACAATGTTTTATTTATTGCTGACGAAATTCAAACAGGAATTGCGCGTACAGGTAAAATGTTAGCTATCGATCACGAAAATATTAATGCTGATGTCTTGATTTTAGGTAAAGCTGTTTCAGGAGGAGCTTATCCAGTATCTGCAGTTTTAGCAAATGACGAAGTGATGAATGTAATCAAACCAGGACAACATGGTTCTACTTATGGAGGAAATCCGTTAGCTGCAGCAGTAGCTATGGAGGCTTTAAAAGTTGTTCTAGACGAAAAGTTAGCTGATAATTCTGAAAAATTAGGTCAAATTTTTAGAGCTGAAATCACTAAAATGGCAGAAGAATTCCCTTTATTCAAATCGGTTCGTGGAAAAGGTTTATTAAATGCAATTTTAATTAACGATACTCCAGAATCTGAAACTGCATGGAATTTCTGTGTAGCGATGAAAGATAACGGATTATTAGCCAAACCTACACACGGAAACATCATTCGTTTCGCTCCTCCTCTTGTGATGAACGAAGAACAATTGCACGAATGTTTAGCGATTATTCGTAAAACTGCAGAAGAGTTTTCTAAATAATTAACTATACAATTCATATAAACAAAAGCCTCTTAATTAGAGGCTTTTGTTATATTTTAAGGAGCTAAACGCTCTTTTTTCCAATCAAAATCTTCTTGCAACACATAACGAACCCTATCATGTAATCGACTTGGGCGTCCTTGCCAAAACTCAATTTCAGTTGGTCGAATTAAAAAACCTCCCCAATGTGCTGGTCGAGGAATTTCCTTTCCTTCGTATTTTTTTTCTAACTCCAATTCTTCTGCAGCTAAATCTTGATGCTCATCAATCACAGAACTTTGAGCAGAAATCCAAGCGCCTAATTGACTACTACGTGGACGCGTTTCGAAATAACCATCAGAATTATTATCCGAAGTTTTCTCAGCAACACCTTTTATTATAATCTGTCTTTCTAAAAAAGGCCAGAAAAAAGATAAACACACTTTCGGATTTTCTAATAAAGCCTTTCCTTTTTGACTGTTGTAATTGGTGTAAAAAATAAAACCTTCGTCTGTATATCTTTTCAATAAAACAACTCGAGTTCTTGGAAAACCATCTTCACCAACAGTTGCAACAGACATTGCATTCGCTTCATCTACTCCATCAGATTCTTCTGCTAGCAAAAACCAATCTCTAAATTGTTCGATAGGATTTTCTCTTAACGAATCAAAATTCATCGACTGTTTTTCGTAAACTTTTCTTTTATAACTTAAATCTTGTTTCATTAATGATTATTTTATATTTTTAAACAGCTAATCTTATATTTCGTTAAGATTTTACGCAATAAAACCGAAACAAAATGTCTATCAAAAGTATAAAAAAAGGAGCTATTTTGGTCGCTAAACCGACATTAAGTAACGATATTTTTCAGCGAAGTGTTATTTTAATTACAGAACACTTAGAATCTGGAAGTATTGGCTTTATTATTAATCATTCTTCTCATATACCAATTAGTATTTTTGTTTCTGAAATAGAATCGGGCTCAATCGTTTTTGAAGGTGGTCCAGTTGATAAAGAAAATATTTACTACATTCATAAGCGACCTGATTTGATAAGAAATAGTGAAAAAATTTCAGACAAATTGTATTGGTCTGGTGTATATGAAGATGTTCGTGATGCAGTCAATCAAAATTTAATAACAGATCATGAAATAAAATTTTTCATTGGATACTGTGGTTGGGCACCGAAACAAATTACAAACGAACTAAAAAATAATTCTTGGACTGTAACTGATTTAAATTTTGATATTTTTGAGCCTTGGGATGCTGATTTATGGAAAAACTTGATGAAACAGCTTGGAGGTGATAACTTAATTTGGTTGAACACCCCCGCTGATCCTTCTATGAATTAATCGATTAAAGATTTACAAATACTTAAAAATCGATTTTGTTTTATCTGAAGTGTATTCTTTTTTGCGATTTTTGGTAATTGGTAAAATTCCAACTCCATCTATCAAAACAAAAACTTCTTCTGCTTTCTGAATTTCGAAAGGAAAAATCTCTGATTCTTCTACTTTAAATTCTTCAGATTTATTAATCTTTGTAATAAAGTTATTTCTTAAAACACTTGTTATTACACCTTCCTCTTTCTTCGGTGTACGAATCGTTTCTCCATTTACCACAAAAATATTTCCTCGTAAAGAACGTGCCATTTTTTTGTTCGCATTTAAAAGAATAATATCAGCATAATCATTTTCTAAACGATAAATTTCTGCTATATTTTCTTCTGGACGATAGGTATTCACAAGTGAATAAAAAGCTGTATTAATCGCATAATCTTTGTAAACATCAATCTCGTTTTCGTTTTCCAAAAACTCCCAATCTTGATTACTGTTTTCGATTGAAATCAAATAATTGATTGATGCTTTTAAATAATCTTCTTCCTCATTTCTGAAAGCAAAAAATTCTACTTTCCCTGATTTAGTTTGATTTGCTTCTGCTAATAAATTGATTTGTTCTTGAAAAAATTCTGGTGTAAAATCTAATGGAATATTCATGCGGTAAATACGCATAGAAGCCATTAAATTGAAATAATGATCTTCCCAATCAACTATTTCACCATTTACAAATCGTAAAATTTCTTTTACAGCGTCACCATTTCGAAAAGCTCTGTTCTGAGTACTTACTTCTGCATTTGCTTGATCTACAATAACGCCACCTAAGTTAATTTTCAAAATAATAGATTTTAAACAGATCCTAAGATTTTTTTAAGATCTTCAATTTGACTTTCCCACAATTGTTTTGATTCTTCTACTTCATCTTCATCAGCAAAATCTGTGATAACTAATGAAACATCATTTGTTAAATCGTCCTCTACAATTGTCAATTCGAAGAAATATTTTGTGTCTTCATCATACTCCCATTGAAAACGAACATAACTATCTTGCTTCGATTTCATCAAAAACGCAGATTCTTCGTGTCCATCCCAAATAAAAGTATATTTTTCTCCACGAGAATTTACGTTATCTGCAAACCATTCCGATAAACCAGAAGGGTTTGAAATATAGTTATATAGCAAAGACGGTGAAGACTTAATTGAAAATTCTACTTGATATTTCTTTTTTGGCATAATTCTATTTTATTGAAGTCGCAAGATATAAAATGAATTGTATCTACCAAAGAAAATCAAAATAAGTTTTGTTATAAAATCTAAAAAATTTTACCTTTGCAAAAATTAAAATTCGGCGAGGTAGCTCAGATGGTTAGAGCGCAGGATTCATAACCCTGAGGTCGGCAGTTCGATTCTGCTCTTCGCTACAATAGAAAAGCCCAAACATAAACATGTTTGGGCTTTTACATTAACTACTAAAACCTATACTAATCTAAATAACCTACAACTTGATAAGCTCTTGATCCTCTGTTATAAATTTTTTGGTACAATACTCCTCCAAATTCATACAAGTATTCTCCATCATAATCTACTCTTTCATAACCCGCTGGTAAAGCGTATACAATAGCACCGATTGGGGCTTGAACCACTTCATAATAATTTCTATTTGGGCTATAATAAACTCCTTCGTAGAAATAATATGGATTACGATTACCAATATTAATTGTCACATAACCGACTGGTAAAATATTAATTCTAAATCCTACATATGGCATATATCTTACATAACCACTATTATAAGGGCGATAATAAATACCATTGTTTCCGTAGAAATTATAATTGTTGTAATTATATTTATGATAATTTTTTACATTAACATTTGATACCGGACGATTTCCTCTATAATTACTAGAACTTGAATTAATACGAACAGGATTATTATAAAAATCTCTGTTTCTTAAACTCTCAGATCGATTGCCTTGGTTTCCTTGACTATTCTCTCTGTTATTTCTACTATTATTACTATCTCTATTAGAACTTGGTCTACTTCCAATAACGGCAGTATTATTTCTATCTATTCTCGTACTCTCAACACGATTTGTTCTAGAACTTGTATTTTTCCATGAATCGTTATTATTATTTCCTCGATCTATTCTCTCTGTTCTATTTCCTTCTATACGACTAGTTCTATTCTCATTTCTAGCCACCTCAGAGCGTCCATTTCCTTGACTTCTTGATACTTCTCTTGAAGAAGAACCTCTCTCACCACCTCTTTGACCTCTATCTTGAGCATTTACACCAACAGCTAACATGGCTGTAAAAGCTACTCCTAAAAGTGTAAATCTAATTTTTTTCATCATCTAACCTTTTATAAATTAAGATACCTATCCTAATACTATTTCCGTGCCATAATTATAAATTTTATCTCAAAAAAAATCGATTATTATCAAAATAATTTATAACAAATTCATAATCAAGATTTTAATTTTACAATTTTGTTTGACAATTTTGTTAAATATTTTATTCCTGACAAGGTTTGTATTGATTTTTGAATTCATTACTTTTGTTTTATAAGAAATTAAAACAATGATTGACGTTAAAAATGCTTATATCGCCTTTATCAGTTTACAAAAAGTAGGACATAAAGTACGTGAAGAAGCCAATATTTTTGCCGATAAAACACTTGAATATGACGAATCGAAAGAAGAACAATTAGTTCCTTTTTTACTAAGTCCATTCAAAAAAACACTCGAAATTAATCGCTTTACACATTATACAGATAAATTAGAATTTAATGTTTTGTATAATCAATGCAAACAAATGTTTGATGAAGAGATTGATTTTATTGATTTTTCGCAAGAAGTATTAAGTCATTTATATGAAAAGTCATTGCATCCGCAAATTAAAAGTGGTGAAGTTTTTATCACACTTTTCGAAAATATGATGTTTGATGGAATTCCTTGCCGTGGAATTGGAATTTATAAATTAGAAAACAAGAAGAAATTCTTGCGTTTTGACGAATCAAAAGGATTAGATTATAACATTTGGAAGGGTTATAAGTTAGAAGGAATTGACAAAGCTTGTCTTATTCTTGATGCTTATCGTGACGAAGGTTTCCGAGTTTATTCTATCGATGATAAAAATGTGGAATCGGAATATTGGAAGAAAAATTTCTTAGAAATTGATCTAATAAAAGACAACAATTACCATACTAAAAAATATATGGAATTGATTAATGACTTTTCTAATGATTTCTTGTTAGACAAAACGGATAAAAAACAACAAGCAGAATTTATTTCGAACTCTATTAATGTTCTAAATTCGAATGAAGTTGTAACCAACGAAATTTTTGAAGAAGAAGTTCTTAAACCATTTGAAATTATTGACGAATTCAAAGAATATAAGAAAGATTACAGCGAAAATAACCGTGTAGAATTTGTTGAATCTTTTGAGGTTTCTGTTCCTACTTTGATGAAAGAATCTAAGAAAATTAAAAGTGAAATAAAATTAGATACAAAAATTAACATCAAATTAGATTTGACAAATCCTGACGCAGCCGAAGAATATTTGGAACGCGGTTTTGATGAAGAAAAGAAAATGTTTTATTATAAAGTATATTTTAATTCAGAACAATAAATTGAAAGCTCCTATTTTGGAGCTTTATTATTTAATATACATTTCGAAATTAGATTTATATTTTTCTGATAAATTAAACGTTTTCTTTCTTATAATTAATTGATTTTTACCAAACGAATTTACTTTATTGAAATTAATTAATTGTGAACGATTGATTTGAATAAAATTTTTAGGTAAAATTTCTCTCATCTTTTTCAAAGTCATCAAAGGAATAAACGGTGTTGATTTTTCATCCGTATAAATTTTCAGATAATCTTTCATACTTTCGATATATAAAATAGAAGAAAGATTAATTTTGACTTGTTTAGCATCTATTTTAATAAAAATAAAATCATTTTGTTGAATTAAATTTTCAAGTATTTTTTTTGTTTTACTTTTTCTATCGATAATTGAAAATCTTCAAAACTATAAGGTTTTAGCAGAAAATCAGTTGCTGAAACTTTAAAACCTTCTATTGCATATTTACTGTAAGCTGAAACAAATACTATAGAAATATTAGGATTATATTTTGATAATTGTTTAGAAAATTCAACACCATTTAATTCAGGCATTTCAATATCCAAAAAAATACTATCTACTTTATTCTCTTCTAAAAATTGTAGTGCGAGTTGAGCCGAGTTAAAGCATTTTAATAAATCTAAATCAGAAGAAAGTTGAATGAAATTTTCTATTAATTTCAAAGCTAAAGGCTCATCATCAACTGCAATACAAGTTAAACTCATTCCAAATTAATTTTTAAATTACATTCATATATTTTTTCATTCACTAAAGCTTCGTATTGATAGCGAGAAGGATATACGATTTCTAACCGTCTTAACGTATTTAAAACCCCAACATTCTTAGAACGATTTAATTTTTTATTTTCAAAGATTTCATTTTTAGTTTCCAAGATTAAAATACAATTTTGAAGTTTTAATTTTAAATTAATTTCACAGTCTTTAGAAGTAGATATTCCATGTTGAAAGGCATTTTCTATAAATGTCAATAAAAGCATTGGAGCAATTAATAACTCCGTTTTTTTGACATGAATGTTTACAACTAAATTTACATTTTCTGGAATTCTAAATCGCATTAATTCTATGTAATTTTCAATAAAAACAACCTCATCATTCAATAGCACTTTTTCATTTTGTTCTTCATTTAGTACAAAACGCATCATTTTTGCCATTTTTTGAAGCGCAAAACGAGATTTTTCTACATCAAAGTATGTTAAGGAATAAATTGTATTTAACGTATTAAAAAAGAAATGAGGATTTATCTGAGCTTTTAACATTTGCAATTCTGCTTTTGTTTTCTGTTCATTCAAAATAAGTTTCTTTTTTTCTTCCTTTCTCCAACTTTTTATAAGATGTAAAGTTGTTCCAACTCCAAAAACAATGATACAAAAGATTGATATATATATTGAAATAAAAAACGTATTCTGTTTATTATTATTGATTTGATTAGGATGTAATAATCGGTGAATCTTTAGATTAAGTTGAAGAATTTCCTCGATTTGATTCATCAAAAATAATAGAAAAAAAGTTAAGATCGTTAGTGTAAAAACATAAAGAAATCCATTTTTCTTCCATTCTATTTTTGGTAATAATAAACGTGTATTGAGATAATAAAATAATATTAGAAACAGCAACAATATAGCATGATAGATATAGTGTTCTTTCGGTAGAGCAACACGATAGGTAAAAGGAAAAATTATAAAAAAAACAAAAGCCATTATAAACCAAGAAGAAAGATGGTAAATAATTGGATGATTTTTAAAAAATTGTTTCATCTATAAATTTTTAACGAAGTAACGAAAAAGGATTTATTGTTAGTTTAACTTTCGTCGTGAAAATTTTAGCATTCGTCTAAAAAAATTGTACCCAACAAGACATACTTCTACATTTGAACAAAAATTATACATTATGTCAATTAGTGAAATTGTTGTTTATGGCATGTTAATCTTATCAATTTTAGCTCCATTTATTGCATTATATGCAGTAAAACTAGCAAAACAAGGAAATTATAAACAACATATAAAAATTCAGAAAAATTTATTTTATGCTTGTGTGACTGGAGTTATTTTATTAGAACTAACGATACGTTTTTCGGGAGGTTCAGGAAGTTTAGTAAAAGAAAGCCCATATTTAGAAACTACATTTTTTCATAATACATTATGGTCGCATATAATTGGCGCAGTGCTAACATATTTCATTTGGGCTTACACTATTTTCAAATCAAAGAACAAGCACAAAAATCAACATTTACCTGGATTTTTTTCCTCGTTGCATAAAAAATTAGGATATGTCGTTATTTTAGGTCTTTTTTATACAGGAATAACTGCTTTGATGGTTTGTTTCATGGCTTTTTTCTCATAGAAACTTTTGTTTCAAAACACATTGTTGATTAAGAATCTCGAATCCTTTTTTTAACCAAAATCCTTTAGCTGATAGGTTTTCTACTGTAAATTCAAGTTCAATATAAGGTTGTTCTTTCAAGAAATTTATTGCTTCCTTTAATAATTTAGATGCTAAATTTTGGTTACGATAAGCAGGATTTACATATAAAGAATCTATTCGCCCTTTTGATTTTATTTTAAAATAATTTGGTCGAATATGTTTCGAGCAAATTATATATCCTGCTAAATTAGATTCTATTTCTGCAACGAAAACGTTTATATTTTCTTGATTTAATATATCCTCAAAAAATTGGCTTATTTCGTTTTGGTGTATAAAATCAAGTTGATATAATTGATTAAATTCTTCATGATGAGATAATAGTTTCACCATCATTTCTTTTAATTGTGGAATATCGTGATTTTCAGCTAATCGAATCATAAATTATAAACTTTAAAAAATCCAGTTAAATGAATTAACTGGATTTATCTATTATTATTGATCTAATTTTATTTTTTGTTGACTTTGTTGTAATTGATACAACTCAATAATATCTTCGATTGGATAATTAAACCAATCTACTTGTTTTTTAATTTTCGAATTTTTATCCAAATACAAATAAGTTGTAAATTTCATCGAAGGAAATTTCATTCCGTTATATGTATATGCTGAAAATTCTCCATTCGCAATAATCATCGAATCGTTTGTAAACAATTCTTTTACTTGCATTAACTTATTGTTGTCATATTGCATCGTTTTATCATTCCAACGAATAATTTCATTTAATAGATAGCGTGGTTCAACAGTAGATGATCCTGAATACTGAGCTACATTTTCGTAAATTAAACTATCATTATAAAAGGATAACATCTTTTTATAATCGGTACGAGAAGAATAATTTTCGAAAAAACGGTTTCCTAACTCTTCATTTTTATTGCCTGAATTAGAATTACAACTCACTAAAAATGAAATCGCTAAAAGGCTAAAAATCCATGAGTATTTTATTTTCATTTATCTGAAATTCTGGTTAAATAATTTTCGCCTTTATCGTCTGCCATTCCATCTTCGTTCAGAATCATAATTTCTGAATTGTCTGACCAACGTAAAAACTGAAAAGGTAATTTCTTCTTTTTTGGAGCAATTTCCATCAAAGATCCATCATCTTTTTTGAATAATTCTCCTACATACGATTGACCTTTATATTCTACAGAAAATTGATTTTCAGCCAATTTTAATACTATTTTTTCTCCATCATATTTTCCTTCAAAAACACCTTTATAAACAAGGGTTTCGTTCGTAAAAACAGAATTTTTTTCTAATGATAATACATCTTCATGAGATAATCCATCAGAACTTTTATCCATTTCTACTTTTTCTTTTTTACAAGAAAATAGAATAAGACTACAGATTAATAGCAAAAAGCCAATCCTTTTCATGAGAATAGACTATTTTTTTACAAATTGTTCAACATCATTTCTCGAAATTGGATCTTCTCCCAAAATCAATAGACGTTCTACAACATTTCTTAATTCTCGAATATTCCCTGTCCAATCCAATTCTTTTAATGCATCATATGCAGATTTATCAAATGATTTCTGACTAGATGTATCCGCAACAAAATGTTCTACCAAAGCAGGGATATCATCTTTTCTGTCATTAAGTGCTGGAACATTAATAATAATTACCGCTAAACGATGGTATAAATCTTCACGAAAACGACCTTCTTCAATCTCTTTACGCAAATCTTTGTTTGTTGCTGCAATTACACGAACATTTACATTAATTTCTTTTTCAGATCCTACTGGGGAAACTTTTCCTTCCTGCAATGCTCGCAAAACTTTTGCTTGTGCAGAAAGACTCATATCACCAATTTCGTCTAAGAAAATTGTACCTTCATTAGCTAATTCAAACTTACCTTGTTTATCTTTAACAGCTCCTGTAAACGAACCTTTAACATGTCCAAACAACTCACTTTCTATCAACTCTGCAGGAATTGCAGCGCAGTTTACTTCAACTAAAGGTTTCGTATTTCGTTCGCTTTTTTCATGTAAATGATGTGCAACCAATTCTTTACCTGTTCCATTTGGACCAAGAATAAGAACACGAGCGTCAGTTGCAGCTACTTTATCTATAATTTGTTTTACTTCTGCTATTGCAGGAGCATCACCCACCATTTCATATTTTTTTGCAACTTTTTTCTTTAAAGCTTTATTTTCTTTCTTTAATTCTTTATTCGTAGATATCAAAGATTTTCTGTCTAATGCATTACGAACAGTTGTCAATAATTTATTTAAATCTGGTGGTTTTGATATAAAATCATACGCTCCTTTTTTGATTGCATCTACAGCCAAATCTACATCGCCATGACCTGTAATCATAACCATTGTCAAATCGGGATTGTATTCCATCGCTTCAGACAGAACTTCCATTCCGTCTTTCAAAGGCATTTTTATATCACTTATAATTAAGTCGTATTCTTTTTCTTTTATTTTTTCAAGCCCAACAGCTCCGTTTTCAGCTTCGTCAACATTCCATTTAGGATTTTCATCCATTAAAATGCTCTTCAAAACATTACGAATAGCCTGTTCATCTTCAATTAATAAGATATTTGACATCGTTAATATCGTTTATTTTATACTAAATTAAATAGACTCAAAGATAATTGAAATTATTATTTTTGAGTCTACTTTTATTCCTTTTTAATGCTTTTTTTAGGATGTTTTGACTTTTTGTGCATTTTCTAAGCCTAATTCTTTAATTGAAACTTCTCGCATTTCAATTTTTCTTATTTTTCCTGAAATTGTCATCGGAAATTCAGTTACAAACTTCCAGTATTTTGGACGTTTAAAATGTGCGATTGATAAGCAATACTCTTTCAACTCATCTTCTGTAATTGTAATACCTTCTTTTATTTTTACCCAAGCCATTACTTCTTCACCATATTTTATACTTGGAACGCCAATTATTTGAATATCAGAAACAGCTTCATGTTCGTATAAAAAATCTTCTATTTCTTTTGGTGAAATGTTTTCACCTCCTCGAATAATAATATCTTTTATTCTACCAGTAATATTAATGTATCCATCTACATCCATTGTTGCTAAATCTCCTGTATGCAACCAATTATTTTCATCAATAACTTGAGCTGTAGCCTCAGGATTATTCCAATATTTTTGCATAACCGAATAACCTCTCGTACAGAATTCTCCAGCAATTCCACGTGGTAAAATTTCACCAGTTTGTGGATCGATAATTTTAATTTCTAAATGATCTTGAACAGTCCCTACAGTAGAAACTTGTTTTTCTAAAGGCGTTCCAATAATTGTTTGTGTTGAAACAGGTGAAGTTTCTGTCATTCCGTAGCAAATTGAAACTTCTTTCATATTCATTTTGGCTTGTACCTTCTTCATAATTTCTATTGGGCAAGGTGAACCAGCCATTACACCAGTTCTTAAAGATGATAAATCGAATCGATCAAAATTGGGTAATTCTAACTCTGCAATAAACATAGTTGGAACACCATAAAGTGACGTACATTTTTCTGTTTCTACCGCATTTAATGTTTTTGCCGGACTAAAACTATCCGAAGGAATTACCATACATGCGCCATGCGATGTACATGCCATATTCCCAATTACCATTCCGAAACAATGATAAAAAGGCACAGGAATACAAACGCGATCTCGATGTGTATAATTTAATCGAATACCGATAAAAAAACCATTATTCAATAAATTATGATGCGTTAATGTAACTCCTTTTGGAAATCCTGTTGTACCAGATGTATATTGAATATTAACAGCATCATCAAACTGAACGGATTGTTCTATTTGATGAATATCAGAAGTAGAAATCGTTTCTCCTTTAATTAAGAAATCTTCCCAATTTTCTTCGAAAATAATGATATGTTCAACAGTTGGTGTATTGTGATTAACATTATTCAACATTACTTTATATTCGCTCGTTTTAAAACTTAACGAAGCAAAAACTGCAGAGATTTCAGCTTGATTTAATACAAATTCAAGTTCATTTTCTCTATAAGCAGGATTTAGATTCACTAAAATCATTCCTACACGAGCACTTGCATATTGCAACAATGTCCATTCCGCACGATTTGGAGCCCAAATTCCTACTCGATCTCCTTTTTTTAAACCAATTGCAATAAGTGATTTTGCAATTTGTTCTGTTTGAGAATAAAACTCTGTATATGTAGCTCTATAATTTTGATCAACACAAACCAAAGCTTCTTGTTGAGGATATTTTGCAACAGTATTTCGTAAATTTTCTCCGATTGTTTCTCCTAAAAGAGGATATTTTGACGCTCCACTTGAATATGATAAGTTAGAAATCATTTGCTTATGTTCTATGTTTTTATAATTAGTTTCCAAATCAAACTTACCAACGATTTCTTGGAAAAGAAATTAATCAAAAGCTAGATTTTGAATATCTAAAAGAATCCTATTTTTTTATCAAAATCGGAATTAATTTCGAAAAAAAACAAATACAATTTTAACAAATACTTAAAATAAATCGATTGAATAATGCTTAAATTGTAAAAAAATTGCAAGAAAATGACTACAATAAATCATGACAATTATATTAATATCTATGACGGAATTGAGGTTGTAGATGCCTTACAAACCCGTATTGCTGATATCAAAAAAACATTGACAATTGTAACTGAATTAGATAAATGGGATTATGCTTATGCTGATGGAAAATGGACGATAAAAGAAGTTATACAACATTGTATTGATTGCGAACGTATTTTCTCATTTCGAGCACAACATATTGCAAGAGAAGATTCACAAACACTTCATTTTTTTGACGAAAATGCCTATGTATCTGTTTCTAGTGCAGATAAACGTAAACCTGAGGAACTGATCAAGGAATGGACTAATTTGATGAAAGCAACTTATTTTCAATTCGAATCTTTTGACGATTTTACATTAAATAAAATAGGTAAAGTTGGTGATCGAGAATTTTCTGTCGAAAAAATAGGTTACGTGATGGCTGGACATGCTATTCATCACATGAATGTGATCAACGAACGATATTTATAAAAAAAACAGCTTTATAAAGCTGTTTTTTTATTTTATTTTGGCATTACATTATAAGTAGGATCTTCTTCAATGTTGACTTCTATAACACCTTTTGCTTGGTCTAATAATCGGATAGAATCCTTACTTAAGTGGTGTAAAATTACGTTTTTATTTTGTTGTGTATATTTAGCCGTTATCGTATGTAAAGCTTCAATAGCACTCATATCGACTACTCTACTCTCCTTCATGTCGATAACAATTTCATTTGGATCCGAATTTATTTCAAATTTTTCTAAAAATGTTGATGTCGATCCAAAGAAAAGAGGACCATAAATTTCGTAAACTTTTCTACCTTTTTCGTCTATAGATTTCCTTGCTCTAATACGTTTAGCATTATCCCAAGCAAAAACCAAAGCCGAAACAATAACTCCTACAAAAACCGCTAAAGCAAGATTGTGTAAAACAATTGTAATTGCAGCAACTAATAAACTAACAATAATATCTGATTTTGGCATTTTGGTAATTAATTTAAAAAATCCCCATTTGAATGTAGAAATTGCAACCATCATCATTACACCAACTAAAGCTGCCATTGGAATTTCCTCGATAATTGGTGCTCCAACTAAAATAATAATTAAGATTGTTATTGCTCCAATTGCAGGACCTATTCGAGAACGCGAACCAGCATCTAGATTTACAAAAGTTTGTGCAATCATTGCACATCCTCCCATACCTCCAAAAAAACCATTTGTAATATTTGCAGCGCCTTGTGCCATACATTCTTTATTAGAAGAACCTTTACTTTCTGTAACCTCATCAACCAAAGTCAACGTTAACAAAGTTTCTATCAAACCTACCGATCCCATAATAATCGAATACGGTAAAATAATCTTCAACGTTTCTAAAGTAAATGGAACATGTGGAATATGAAAACTTGGTAACTCACCTTTTATACTTGCGATATCACCAACCGTTTTTGTATCAATATGAAAACCTATCACCAATAAAAAAGTAACCAGAATCGCTACTAAAGATGCAGGAATTACTTTTGTGATTTTTGGAAAAAAGTAAACAACTAAAACTGTAATTAATGTTAATGCTAGCATTGTATAAAGTGAAGATCCAGTTAGCCAACCCGAAATTCCTGCAGAAGTTGATTTGAATTGTTCTATTTGCGACATAAATATCACGATAGCTAATCCATTCAAAAAACCATACATCACAGGTTGAGGAATTAAACGAACAAATCGACCAAGCTTAAAAACGCCAACTAATATTTGAAAAATTCCTGCTAATAAAACTGCAGCAAAGATGTATTGTTCACCATAAGTAGCATTTAATGCAATCAACGTAATAACTGTAGCTCCTGCTCCACCCGAAACCATAGCTGGTCGACCACCAAAAATTGCCGTTACAATTCCCATTATAAATGCTCCATACAATCCGATTAATGGAGATAAACCTGCTAAAATTGCAAACGAAAGCGACTCAGGAATCATTGTCATCGCAACAGTTAACCCTGCTAAAATTTCATTTTTTATATTAAGTTTTTGATTGGTATTGATAAAGCTAGAAAAAGACATTTTGTTTAATTATAATCGATACAAAAGTAACCATTTGAAACCAGCTATAATTAGTAAAAAAGTAGATTATATGTCGAATTACATACTATTTTTCTAAAATAAAAGATTGAATAATTTAGATCAATCATTAAAAAACTATTTCTGAAATGTTAAATATTTCATAATGATGATTTAACAATTAGGATATATTGCAAATGTACATTTGTTGAAATTATTGAACCATGAAACATTTATTAAAACTCACATTATTTGTGTTAGGACCTATGGTTTTGGCTCAAAATGGTGTGATTTCTGGAAAAATTATTGATGCTACTGATCAATTTTCTCTACCAGGAGCTACGCTACGAATTGAAAACACAAACAAATACACAATTTCTGATCAAAATGGAAATTATCAATTCCTAAACCTAAATCCGGGTACATACATTGTTTATATTGATTATTTAGGTTATGAAACTATATCTAAACAAATAGAAGTTTCAGAAAATAAAACTGCAGTAATCAATTTCTCTTTAGATGCTGGAAGTAGAGAATTAAATGAAGTTGTCATAATCGGTGATTTTTTGAAAGGTCAAGCAAAAGCATTAAATCAACAGAAAAACAATGGAAATATTACAAATATTATTTCTTCTGATCAAGTTGGTCGTTTTCCAGATTCTAATATTGGAGAAGCTTTAAAACGTGTTTCAGGTATTACGATGCAAAATGATCAAGGAGAAGCACGTAATATAATTATTAGAGGTCTTTCACCTGAATTAAATTCTGTTATGTTAAACGGAGATCGTATTCCTTCTGCAGAGGGTGATAACCGTAACGTACAAATGGATTTGATTCCTTCGGAAATGATTTCTACAATTGAAGTAAACAAAACTTTGACACCAGACATGGATGCTGATGCAATTGGTGGAGCTGTGAATTTGATTACACGTGCTGTTCCAAATAAAGAACGAATTTCTATTACAGCTTCTGGAGGTTATGCCCCAATTCGTGAAAAAGGTTTATACAATTCTGCTTTTTTATATGGAAATAGATTTTTTGATAAAAAGTTAGGGGTTGTTGCTTCTGCAAGTTACCAAGTTCAGAATTTTGGTTCAGATAATATTGAGACTGTTTGGGAAAAAGATGGAGATAAAACTTATTTATCAGAATTCCAGATTCGAAAATATGATATTCAACGTGTAAGAAGAAGTATTTCTTTGTCTTCTGATTATCAATTCAATGAAAACAATAGAATAGATTTATCTGCAATTTATAACTGGCGAGATGATAGAGAAAATAGATATAGAGTTACTTATAAGGACTTAGAATACGACGAAAAAACAAACAATTACAAAGGAAGTATAAGAAGAGAAACAAAAGGAGGTATTAATAATAATCGTAATAAAAATGCACGATTAGAAGATCAAAGAGTTTATAATATTTCTTTAAAAGGAGAACATTTGTTATCTCCAAAAATTGATATGGATTGGGCGGTAACTTTTTCTAAAGCAAGCGAAGATAGACCAAATGAACGTTATATCGATTTTAGAACAAAAAACGTTAGTTTTACAGAAGATTTATCCGATCCAAACTATCCATTAGTTTCTACAACATCTACAGAAGATTTATCTAAATACAAAGTCGGAACTTTGTCTGAACAACATGATTATACAAGTGAAAAAGAATTTGGAGCAAAATTAAATTTCCGTGTTCCTTTTAGTGTAATCGATAACCAAAAAGGGCGTTTACGATTTGGTGGGCGTTTACGTTTAAAGAATAAAGAACGAAACAATATTTATTATTCATACGAAAGTATAGATGGTTTGGGGAATTTAAATACTCAAAATCCTGTAGATTGGAGCAGTTCAAAATTTAACCCAGGTTCAAAATATCAAGCTGGCTATTTTTACTCGAATCAAAATTTAGGAAATTTAGCACTTTCTAATCCATCATTATTTAATGCTAATTTAGAACCGTCTGAATTTTTAGCGTCAAATTATAAAGCAAAAGAAAATATTTCGGCTGGATATATTCGTTGGGATCAAGATTTATCTACGATGACTTCTGTAATACTTGGAGTTCGAGTAGAAAATACGTCTATCGAATATACGGGTAATTATGTTCAAGATGAAGAAGATTTAATCGGAGAAATTAATCATAAAAATGATTATACAAACATACTTCCAAGTATTTCTTTGAAACATAAATTCACAAATGATTTTATTCTTAGAGCTGCATTTACAACGAGTTTGGCTCGTCCCAATTATTATAGTTTAGCTCCATACGTAAGCGTTTTAAAAGAAGATTCAGAATTATACGCAGGAAATCCTGATTTAAAAGCTACTTATGCAATGAATTACGACTTAATGTTAGAAAATTATTTTGAAAATATTGGAATTGTTTCGGGAGGATTCTTTTATAAAAAGTTAAATGATTTTATATACACATATAAAAACAATACATTTACAAGCAGTAATTTCGATGCATTATTTCCTGATATTGCTAATCCTATTCCAGCCGGAGAAAACTGGAAAATGACTCAAGCGCGCAACGGAGATCATGTAAACGTTTATGGCTTCGAAATAGCTTTTCAGCGTCAATTAGATTTTATTCCAGGAGAATTTTTCAAACATCTTGGTGTGTATTTAAATTATACATACACCGATTCTAAAGCCAAAGGAATAACAAATGAAGACGGTGATGTGAGAGAAGATCTTGATTTACCAAAAACAGCTCCACATATGTTTAATGGATCATTATCTTTTGAGAATAAAAAATTTACAGCAAGAGTTTCTCTTAATTATACGGCAGCTTATTTAGACGAAATTGGAGGAAATGCTTTCGAAGATAGTTATTACGACAAACAACTATTTATAGATGCAAACGCTTCTTATAAATTTTCGAATAACCTACGAATTTTTGCAGAAGCAAATAATTTAACCAATCAACCATTACGTTACTACCAAGGCGTATCAAACCAAACTAAACAACTTGAGTATTATCAACCACGTTTTACAATGGGGTTAAAATTTGATTTCTAAAATAAAATAGTATGAAAAAAATAATCATCACTTTATCAGTAATTGGAAGTATATTTTCGTGTGAATCTTCCAAATTAGCATCCATCCCAAAAAATGCATTAAAGCCAACTGTTACAACTCAACAAACACCAAATGACACTGATGATCCTGCGATTTGGATTGATAAAAAAAATCCAGAAAAATCTATGATTATCGGAACAGATAAACAAGAAGATACAGGAGGATTATATGCTTATAATCTTAATGGTGAAATTATTCATAAAATTACTCCACTCAATCGTCCAAATAATGTAGATGTCGCTTACGGATTTAGTTTTGAAGGAAAAGAAATAGATATTGCTGTTACGACAGAAAGAGCAAGTAACAAAATCAGAATTGTTTCTTTACCAGATTTCCAATTAATAGACAATGGAGGAATTGATGTATTTGAAAACGAAGCTCAACGAGATCCAATGGGAATTGCATTATACAAAAGTAAAGACAATAAAATCTATGCAATTGTAGGAAGAAAAGAAGGGCCAAGTGGCGAATATATCCATCAATATCTTCTTGAAGAAAAGAATGGTCAAATTACAACTACATTGGTTCGAAAATTTGGTAATTATTCTGGCAAAAAAGAAATTGAAGCAATCGCAGTTGATGAAGAATTAGGGTATATTTATTATGCAGATGAAACAGCAGGAATTAGAAAATATTATGCTGATCCTAAAAAAGGAAACGAAGAAATAGCTTTTTTTGGACAAAATGATTTTAAACGAGATCACGAAGGTATTGCGATTTACAAAACCTCAGCTAAAGATGGTTACATCTTGATTTCTGATCAACAAGCAAATTATTTTAATGTTTATAAAAGACAAGGAGAGCCTACAAATCCGAATGAACACAAATTAATTGCTAAAATTCCAGTTTCTACAATAGAATGTGATGGAGCTGATGCTGTAAATTTTAATTTCGGAACTAAATTTCAAAAAGGATTTTTTGTCGCAATGAGCAATGGAAAAACTTTTCAATTATATGATTGGAAAATCATTCAAAATGAAATTGATAAGCAAGCAAAATAAATTATTATTTTAAATATAATTCATTATTAATAAAAGCACAACAAAGGATTCTTGGTTGTGTTTTTTTTATAGTTTATTTTTGATAAAAAATTAAAGCTTGAAACATCTATTTAAAGTTGCATTAAATTGGATTAAGAAAGAACCTTCTCCCGATCGTACTAGTAAATTTTATAGTAAAAGTCATCATATTTTGATCGATGGAAAACCCGAATTGGACGTTTCGGCTGCAAAAGCTTTTAAGGGAAATCCTAATCTATATAATCCAGAAGATTTGTTATTAAGTAGTTTAACTTCATGCCACATGATGTCGTATTTATATTGTTGTGCTCAACATAAAATTGATGTAATTTCTTATACTGATAATTCAGAAGCTACTTTGCAAGTAAATCCTGATGGAAGTGGAAAAATTGTACACGTTAATCTGTTTCCAGAAGTTGTAATTGATGATCCTACACAAATTGATTTAGCTAATTCATTACATAAAAAAGCAAATGAATTATGTTTTATTGCGAATTCTTGTAATTTTCCTGTTTATCATTATGCAAAGTGTACGGCAAAATAAAAACCGAGATACACTCGGTTTTATTTAGTTTTTTAAACTATGATTTCTCTTTCAAGAATTGTGCTGTATAAGATTCTTTATTTTTTATAATATCTTCTGGCGTTCCTTCTGCTACCAAGAAACCTCCTTTTTTTCCTCCTTCAGGACCAAGATCAATCACCCAATCTGCCACTTTTATGATATCCATATTGTGTTCGATCACAAAAACCGAATGTCCCAAATCAATCAATGCTCTTAAGGCTTTAATTAATTTCTGAATATCATGAAAATGTAAACCAGTAGATGGTTCATCAAATATAAATAAGGTTTTGTTTGTCGTTTCTCCTTTTGTCAAGAAAAATGCCAATTTAACACGCTGCGCTTCTCCACCAGAAAGCGTGTTCGACGACTGACCTAACTTCACATAACCTAAACCAACATCTTGTAAAGGTTTTAATTTCTCTACAATTTTATTTTGTTGATGTGCTGCAAAAAAGTCAATAGCTTCATCAATTGTTAAATTCAAAATATCAGAGATTGATTTACCTTCAAACTTAACTTCTAAAATTTCTTTCTTGAAACGTTCTCCATGACAATCTTCACAAACCAACTCAACATCCGCCATAAACTGCATTTCGATCGTAATTGTTCCCTCGCCTTTACAAGCGTCACAACGACCACCATCTACGTTAAACGAAAAATGCTTTGGTTGAAATCCCATTACTTTACTCGCTTTCTGAGAAGCAAATAAATTTCGAATATCATCGTAAGCTTTTACATAGGTCACAGGATTTGAACGCGAAGATTTACCAATTGGATTTTGATCAATTAATTCGATTCCTTCTAATTGCTTTAGATCACCAACAAGTTCATCAAAATCTCCAATTTTATTTCCGAAAATTTCGAAATGACGTTGAACAGCTGGTGCTAAAATATCTTTCATTAACGTTGATTTTCCTGAACCAGAAACTCCTGTAATCACAGTTAATTCGTTCAATGGAAATTTAACATCAATATTCTTTAAATTATTTTCTCTTGCTCCAATAACTTTTAAATAATTAGGCGATTTTAAACGTTTTTTAGGAACTTCAATTTCTAATTTTCCGTTCAAATATTTTGAAGTTAATGTATCTGCTTTTATCAATTCATCATACGTACCTTCAAAAACTACTTCTCCTCCATTTGTTCCGGCTTCTGGACCAATATCAATAATATAATCTGCAGCTTTCATGATATCTTCGTCATGCTCTACAACAATTACAGTATTTCCTAAATCGCGTAAACGATGTAAAATGGTAATGAATTTTTCCGTATCACGTGAATGTAAACCAATCGAAGGCTCATCTAAAACATACATCGAACCAACCAAACTACTTCCTAACGAAGTTGCTAAATTGATACGTTGCGATTCTCCTCCAGATAATGTATTCGAAGCACGATTAAGTGATAAATATTCTAAACCAACATCTAATAAAAATGTTAAACGAGATTTTATTTCATAAATAATTCGACCAGCAATTTGTTCGTCGTACTCATTAAATTTGATACTTGTAAAAAAGTTATTCAATTCATTTAATGGTAAATCAACTAAATCACTGATTGATTTATCAGCAATTTTTACGAAATTTGTTTCTTTACGCAAACGCTTTCCTTTACAAGTCGGACAAGTTGTTTTTCCTCTGTAACGAGATAACATTACACGATATTGAATTTTGTAGGTATTTTCTTCTACCATTTTGAAGAAACCATCCAATCCTTCCCAATCAGAATCTCCTCGCCACAAATAATCTCTTTGATCTTCGGATAATTCGAAATATGGTTTATGAATTGGAAAATCTACTTTCTGAGAAAGCTTAATAAAATGATTTTTCCATTCACTCATCTTCTCTCCTTTCCAAGCTACAACTGCATCTTCGTAAATTGACAACGATTTATTTGGAACAACAAGATTCTCTTCTATTCCAATTACTTTTCCATAACCTTCGCAAGTAGGACAAGCTCCATAAGGATTATTGAAACTAAAAAAATGAGTAGTTGGTTCATTGAAAATCAATCCATCTGATTCAAATTTATTTGAAAAATACTTTGTTGCATTATTATCTGCATTTACAACTGAAATATCACCTTTACCTTCGAAAAATGCGGTTTCAATAGAATCTGCTAAACGATGATAAAAAGACTCTTCGTCTTCTGTAGGTAAAGCAATACGATCGATGACTAAATGAACGTCATTTTCGGATTGAGGTTCGAAATTAAACGAAATTAAATCTTCAATCTTTACTTGATTTCCATCTACACTCATACGTGTAAATCCTTGTTGTTGAAGAATATTTAAATGTTCCGAAAACGTACGCTCTTCTGGAACAACCAATTTAATTTGAAGAATAAATTTTGTTTCCGTTTCAAAAGTTTTCAAATAATCCACCACATCAGTTACCGAATCTTTCTGAACCAATTCACCTGTAATCGGCGAATATGTTTTTCCGATACGTGCATACAACAACTTCAAATAATCATAGATTTCTGTTGTCGTACCAACTGTAGAACGTGGATTTGTTGAATTTACTTTTTGCTGAATCGCAATCGCAGGAGCAATTCCTTTGATATAATCAACTTGAGGTTTATCTAATTTTCCTAAAAACTGACGCGCATAAGACGACAAACTTTCGACGTAGCGACGCTGACCTTCTGCATACAACGTATCAAAAGCTAACGTAGATTTACCAGAACCAGACATTCCAGTAATGACAACCAATTTATTCTTTGGTATCGCTAAATCAATATTCTTCAGATTATGCAGTTTTGCACCTTTTATGAGGATAAATTCCTTTGGATCTAGTTGATTGATATCTTTTTTCATCGTGGCGCAAAGTTAAGGTATTTTAGAAAGTTATTGCACTGACAAAACTGAAAAGAAATATGCTTTTTTAAAACTTTTTTAAAATATAAAAGCGCGTTAACTAGTTAACACGCTTTTTTCAATAAAAAAATAAAAATTTATTCCTGAAATAATAAATAATTTTCTTCGTTTAATTTTTGATAACCAACATCGTACACATAAAAAATTGTACCATTTTTAGATTCATCTATATTCGTAATGTATCTAAAATCAAAGTTCCTTAGACTAAGTTCGTTTTTATCGACAGAACGCGTACCTTCTTCAATTAGAGTTTTTAAAATACGGTTGTTTTTTCTTAATCTATTATTAATGTTTCGAACAATCTCAACTTTATCTCGGTTAAGATTATTGTTGTAAGAATTACGACAAAAGTCGTTACAAAACTTCTTGTCTTTGCGACCAAAAAGTGTTTGATTGCATTGTAGGCAATTGTTCATTTGTTAGATTTTAGGTTTATTAAAACAAATATAATATAAAATACATATGTTTTTTAAAAATATCGTAATTTATTTGAATTCAATATAAAGACTCACATTCAAAGTATTATATAATTATAAATTGCTTTCAATCTTATTTGTTATTTTTGCTTAAATTTTATTGATTTTGAGAATTTTAAATAAACTACCAGATCCATTTATTCTTTTTTTATTTATAGCCATTTTAATTGCCTACTTGTTTCCAAACATTAGTTTGTGGTCATTTAAAAACATTAGCCTCAATACGATAATAGACATAGGTGTTATTTTAGTATTTTTCTTTTATGGTTTGAAATTAAATTGGAAAGAAGTTTTTAAGGATTTATCTAATTGGAAAATGCATTTGTTAATTCAGTCTTTTACATTTATTTTTTTCCCACTACTTGTTCTCTGTTTTTATCCAATTATAAATAATTATCCAGATTATTTTACGCTTTATGTGGCAACTTTTTATCTTGCTACTTTACCAAGTACAGTTTCATCATCGGTTGTAATGGTTTCTATTGCAAAAGGAAATATACCAAGTGCAATTTTTAATGCAAGTATTTCAGGCTTAATAGGGATTGTGATTACTCCTCTTTGGATGAGTTTATTTTTATCAAAAAATGATGGTAATTTTGATTTAGTAGGAACTTTTTTAGATTTGGTATTAAAAATTATTTTACCCGTTTTCGTTGGTGCTTTATTACAACCTTATCTAGGATTCTTTTATAATAAATACAAAAAACAATTTTCAAATTTAGATAAATTGACCATTGTTTTAATCGTTTACAATAGTTTCAGTCATACATTTTTGGATGGATTATTCCATAAATTGGGTTTATTTCCACTTATAATTGTTTCTATTGTTGTAATTGCGCTGTTTTTTATCTTTTTCAATTTATCCAAATGGATTGCTTTGAAAATGAATTTTAATAGAGAAGATGATATTACGATTCAATTTTGTGCAACAAAAAAATCTTTGGTTCATGGCTCGGTAATTGCTGCTGTCATTTTCACGGGAGATATCGGAATTTATTTAATTCCAATTATGCTTTACCATACTTTTCAGTTAATTTATGTCAGTTACATTGCCAATCAATATGCAAAAGAAGTCGAATAAAACCATTATTGCGTTTATAATTTTTGTTCTTCAAATTGTATTTTTTTCAATTCTTTTCTCAATCGAAAGTGTGAATGATTTTATCATCAATCATATTACATTTCCTGTTTCTGCTTGTATTGCAAAAATTACAAATTCAGTTGAATTTCCTTTTGGAGAAGTATTTTATTTATTAATCGGAATTATAGGTCTAATTTTAGGTTTCAAATTGATTCAAAGTTTTATCAATTCAAAGAATCTAATTTCGTTAAAACTTTTCCATTTATTAGTTTTCATTAATTGTATTTATTTCATTTACATGTTTGCTTGGGGCGTGATGTATAAAAAGGAAACATTAACTTTTGATCAGAAGGAAATTGTAATTCAGCCAAAAATTCTCAAAGAAATTTATTGCACCGAATTAGACAAAGCATTAACAGCAAGAAATGTGATTGAACATTCCGATTCGACTACAACTATTCAATTTAAATCGGAATTGAACGATTATAACAAAGAATTTTATAAACTTCAATCATCTATAAAAGAATTAAAATGGTTGAAAAATTATCGTCTTTTAGAAAATCCTCATTTCAAATTATCGTTGATTTCGAAAATGCAAAACTACATGGGAATTTTGGGTTATTATAATCCTTTTACTATTGAAGCAAACTTAAATCGATACAATACAAATCTAAAACAACCCGCCACGCTTTTTCATGAATATGGGCATCAAATGGGATTTGCATCAGAAAGTGAAGCTAATTTTTTAGCGTATTATTTGGGTTCAAAATCTACTAATCCTGAAATTAATTATTCTGTTTATTACAAAAGTATTTACACACTTTTAGGTGCAATTTATAAATCAGACCCGTATTTTGTTAAAATGGAATTAGAGAATATGCATCCTAAAATTAAACTTGATCGTAAGGCTGAAATGAACTATTATAAGAAGTATGAAGGAAAAACAAGTGATACTTTTTCGGAACTTAATAATCAATTTTTAAAAGCAAATAACCAAGAGGGAACGATAAGTTATAGTAAATATGTAGAATTGATTTATATTTTATACCAAACAAAAAAGCGAAATCCATAAGATTTCGCTTTTAATATTATATATGATTTAGAAATTATTTCCAAATATATTTTTCTCCTAAACCTAAAGTAGATTTGATAATATAATTTCCTTCAGCATTTTTCTCTGTTAATACTAAAATGGGATAATATTCTCCTGCAGGAACTAACTTTGTAATATTAGAGGTAAAAGTTAATTTCTCCATTTTTGTATTTCCTGAAACAGGGAAAACATCAAAATTCATTAATTCGAAACCATCTATTTCTTTAACATCAGTAATATTTTGTTTTGAGAAATAAACCAATAATTTTAGCTTATTTGTAGGTTTTGAATTTAAATTTTGAATTGAATTATTAATTCCATCAACTGTAACCATTAACGTATTAAAATCAATTTCTAATTTCCAAACTCCAGCTAATTTTACTTTTTTATTTGCATTTTCTATATCCAACGAACTCTCTACCGGAGTGTAAATATCGGCTAATGTTGCATCAATATTTTTTGTAGAAGCTAATGTATTTTGAGATGTTACTTGAGGCAAACTAACATTTTCTACTACTTTATCAATCAGAATATTATTTGATTCTAATGAAATTTTATTACTTAAAACTTTATAATTTAAGATGCTATTAGATTCTCTTTCTTTTAACAATAAAATTGGCGTATAATCTCCTTGTGCCAACGTTTGTATATCAGAAGCTTTAAATGTTACAATCACATTATTGAAACTTGTTCCATTTCCTTCCAACTGACCCAATTGTGCATTTGTAGTAATTTTGTTAGGTAAATCATACAAATCAACAGAAGATTTAGAAGGAACAAAATATAAATCAAGAAATAAAGTTTGACTTGTTTTATTTGAATAATTCGTTAATTTTCCTCCAGAAATTTTATAATTTGAAGTTGTTCCATCATTTGAAATTTTCCAAATACCATCAAAAGAATAATCTTTGTTTATTGTGGTCGGAAGATTCGTGATGTTAATGCTATCTTGTTGAGCAACAACAAAGCTACTCGACATAATGGTTGCACTAAAAAATAATTTAGTAAAAATATTCATAGGTTATACTTTAAGCTTTCACACAAAAATAAGAATTAAATTTACAAAAAACACTTAAAATCGGATATTTTAAAAAGAATATGTAATCTATTCATTTTTGATTTTTTAATTTTGCCAAGAATTATATAAATATGACTAAAATATATCCAAAAGATACTGATCAATTTGATGATTTCGTTCATAAGGACACTACAACTTTTGAAGAGTTAACAGTGTTTGATCGTAATAATTTGGCACCAATATCTATTGAAAATCAATTTGGTTTAATAGACAAAGAAGGAAATGTAATTATTCCATTCGATTATCAAAAACTTGTTCTAACAACAGTTAATGCATATAGTGCTCAAAAGAATGATAAATGGGGTTTTATAACAAAATCAAACCAAATTTTAATTCCCTTTGAATATGAGTTAACAAGCGATTTTATTGAAAATGTTTGTGCTGTAAAAAAAGATGGAAAATGGGGATTTATTGATTTATTAAATCAAGCTACAATTCCGTTTGATTACGATGGATGTACAGATTTTAGAGCTGGTTTAGCTGGAGTTGAAAAGAACGGAAAATGGGGAATAATTGATAATAATAATCAGTTGATCATTGATTTTCAGTACGAATATTTAACTCCTGTCGATCAAAATTTTGCCACTTTTGGCGAAGAAACATCATTAAAAATAGACCGACCAGATATATTGGCTTATTTTCCTTATTTTTTATCAAAAGATAATCATTTGATGCATTTTGGATTAATTTCTACAACAAATGAAAAGGTTTTAGAAGCTGTTTCTGAATTACCTATTTTAGAAAGTTTCGAAAATCAACCAGTTATTCGACAAAATTATCAATTGGGTTATTTGAAAGATGGAAAAGAGTTTGTAAAGTTTGAACAGTTTACGATTGATCCTTACGAAGAAAAAATATTAACGCAATTAGGTGTTATGAAATAAAAAAAGAGCTTTAATCAAGCTCTTTTTTTGTCTATTTAAAAGGTTTATATTGCATATGTTCATGATTTTCATTCATCAACATTTTTTCTCCTACAACTTCAAAACCTTTTCTTTCGTATAATTTTTTCGCATTAGGATTCGTAAAATCAACCAACAAGCCTAACGTTTTATTTTGTTTTTGACCAATTTCCTCAATCAAATAATCTAAAATTTTAGATCCAATTCCTTTTCCTCTAAATTTTTCTGAAACAGCAATTGTATCTATATAAATTTCCCCAGTTTGCGTCTCGTCTTGTGGATGAATCTCTTGATTATAATCTTTTTTCAATAATTCTAAAACAGGTTTTCTGAGTTCATCTAATTTTGATCCATCATAAAAAGTCGTAGTTCCTGCAAATTGATTAACATATTCAACAACAATTGTATTTTGATAACTATACTGATTATTTTCTTGTTCGATTAATTTTTTCAAGAATAAAACTCCTTCATCATAATCTGTTTTTCCAATAAAATCGTACACAATTTTATCCATTGCTAACATCATCAATTCTGAGATTGATGCAGCATCTGCTTTAGATGCTTCTCTAAAATTTAACATAAAAAAATAGCCTTGAGAAATCTCAAGGCTAAGTTAGCAATAATATTTTTTAAATTATTTTGCTTTTAATTTATCTAACGTGTTGTTGTAACCTTCTTTTGCTTTTTCTCCAGCTTCTTTTGCTTCAGCTTTTACATCTTTAGCTGCAGCATTGATATCTGCTTTCGCATCTTTAGCTGCAGAGTTGATATCTTCCTTAGCTTGAGAAGCTTTTTCATCAACTTTGTTTACAGCATTATTTACACCGTCTTTTACATCTTGTGCTGCATTGTTTACTGCTGATTTAGCATCTTCCCATGCTTTGTTTGCATCATCGTACGCTTTTTGTGCGGTAGCTTCTGCTGCTTTGTCTCCTTTCGCTTTTGCTTCATCTAATGCTTTTTTAGCTTCATCTAATTTTGTTTTAGCTTCAGTTTCAGAAACTGTTGTTGTAGTTGTTGTAGTTTCAGTAACAACAGCTGTTGAGTCGTTTGCTAAAGAATCTACTGTTACATTAGTTTCAGTCGTTTTTGATGATTCTTGTTTACAAGAAGTAGCAAATGATAAAGAAGCAACTGCCACTAATACAAATAATTTTTTCATAGTTGTTTATTTAATTGTTTTAATACTAAAATCAAAGCTAACAATTTTGATACCAAATTTTATAATATAGAAAACTTAATCTTAAAATTGTAATACATGATACATAAACGAAAAAATGACTTTTAATATTGTAAATTAGTTGCTTTTAACATACGATAATTTCCTGAAATATCTTTGAAAATGGAAACATATTGATATGTTTTTTCAAACAATTGTTTGGTTTCTGGGCCTAAATATTGATTAATTTCACAATAAACAGTACCATTTTTAGACAAATGATTCTTAGAGAATTTAATTACTCGTTCATAAAAAATAAGTGCATCATCATTTTCTACAAATAATGCCAAATGTGGTTCAAAATTTAAAACATTTTGATGCATTTCCTCTTTTTCTAAATTCCGAATATAGGGTGGATTTGAAATAATAATATCAAACTTTTGATCTAGATAAATGTCCTCTAATAAATTTTTTTGATAAAAATCAATATTTATTTCCAATGTTTTGGCATTTAGTTTCGCAATTTTTAGTGCATTTTCTGAAATATCTAAAGCTGCAACTTTTGCATTCGGAAATAATTTTGCCAATGAAATAGGAATGCAACCACTTCCAGTACCTAAATCAATGATTGATAAATCTTTATTTTGTGAATAATCATTTCTAATTAACTCAACTAATTCTTCTGTTTCTGGACGAGGAATTAAGGTATTTTCATTTACAAAAAAGAAATTATCATAGAAAAAAGCTTTTCCAGTAATATGCTGAATAGGAATTCCTTTTTTTAATTGTGCAATATCATTCGAAATTTCTGAAGTAAAATCAATAAAATTCGAAGGATTAAATTGTAAATCAAATTTGTCTTCTAAATAAATTAAAAAAATCCTTTCTGCTTCATCATGATCATAAATAGAATCTAATTCGAAAATAAAAAGTTGCTTTAACTCAGCTAAAGTCATTCTGTTAAATTTTTGTAAAGTTAGATTTTATTGCGTGATTATGCACGATTGTTGCTAGATAAAAGACAACCTTAAATATATATATATGAAAATGAATAAATTATTTGTAACAGCAATTTTATTGTTTATTGGTCATTTATCTTTTGCTCAAATTGAAATTGATGGTAATAATCAAAGACAAACTCTTGATTGTAAAGGTCAAAAAGTTGAAGTTGGTGGAAGTGGTCATATTATCAAATTGAAAGGAGATTGTACAAAGGTAGAAATTATGGGTACCAATAATACAATTACAGTAAATGGCTTAACTTCTGCTGAAGTTGCAGGAGAAGGAAATAGATTATATTATAAAAAAGCGCTTTCTAAAAATGGAAAATTACCACAAATAATAGAAGGAACTAATAATAAAATTATTAAACAGGAGTAAAAACTTTTCATTTATTATGTCTTTAATACCGAGAATCTCTTTCTTAAAATTAATTTATTAGAAAGAGATTCTTTATTTTTTATCATATGGTTAAATGTTTTTTAAATTGATTTTTAAGCTTTTATAAATAAAAGGTATTGATTAACTTGTTTTACTTACAATATGAATTAATACATAATTATTTATGAAGAAAAATTATTTTTTACTAAGCATGGCGATGTTTAGTATGCATTCTTTTGCGCAAGATTATAAGATGCCAGTAGCTAGTGTGATCTCTAAACAGGAAGCTCAACAAGGAAATGAGGCAGCTTTTAGTGCAGATGGAATTCTAACAACCATGTATCATTCTAAATGGAATCAAGTAGGAATTCCAGATCAATTAGATTTTACTTTTTCTAATCAAGTAAAAAGTATAAAATCTTTAATTTACTTTCCTCGACAATCTGGTACAAACGGAATTTGGACAAATGTAGAAATTTTATATTCGACGAAAGATGCTCCAACCGTTTTTAAAACAGCTACTACAACACCGTTAGCATGGGCTGGAGATAATACATCAAAAAAGTTTGATTTTGACAAAGAAATTATTGATCCAGCAATTATTCGAATAAAAGTGAATACCGCTTTAGGAAACTTTTCTAGTGCTGCTGAAGTAGAGTTTTATTCGTCAAATGAATTAGAACCAATAAAATCTGAATGTGTTATAGCTACAGATGAATTTTCTAATTATAAGGATATAAAAATAGCTCCTATTGCTGCTGGTTCTTCTGCGTCAAATTTCCAAACAGAAGAGAATATCGATAAATCATTTGATGGAGATTATCAAACTTTGTATCATTCTAATTATAATACAAGTTCTACAGCTTTTCCTATTTCGTTGGTTTATAATTTTGATGGTACAACACCTTTAGATTATCTGATTTATTATCCAAGGAATGATGGTGGAGTTAATGGTTTATTAGGTAAAGTAAAAATTAGTTATAATACTGCCTCAAATCCAACTTATGTAGAATTAAGTAGTCAAGATTTTGCTCAAAGTGGAGATGTAAGAAAAGTAGCTTTTAATTCACAAATTAAACCGCTTAATATTAAGTTAGAGATTTTAGATGGTAAAGGAAATTTTGCGAGTATTGCTGAATTAGAATTTTATAAAAATAATCCAAATAAGTTTGATCCAAAAGCTTATTCTTCAATCTTTAAAGACGAATTATTTTCTGAACTAAACACAGGTGTAAATCAACAAACAATAGATGGAATTACAACTTCACCTTTTGTAAAATCATTAGCTCAATGTTTGTTAGATAACAAGTATAAAAAAGAAGATCGTTTAAACGAGCACAAATCATACAAAACAATTGCATCAATTAACAAAGAATTCAAAGTTGGGAATTATAATGCATACGAAAATCCTACAGGAATTGTTTTTTCAGCAAATAAAACAGCAGTTGTTTTTGCAAGTGGCATTCCAGTGGGACAAACAGTTTATTTGAGAGTAAGAGATTCTGCTAATGAAGCCAATGTTACTGATATTAGTTATCCTTTGTTAAATGGATTGAATTCTATTGAGATGAAAAACGATGGTTTAGGTTATGTTTCTTATTATTCTGATGAAAAGAATCTGCCTAAAATAAAATTGAATGTTGTTTCGGGAATTGTAAATGGAGTATATAATACTTACCAAACAACAGCAGAAAAATGGAAAGAAATTGTAAATAATGGGGTATACTCTAAAGTTGATATTATGGGACATTATACTCATTTAATTATTGATAAAATTCCAGTCAATTTATACAATCCGAAGTCTCCACAAGCCTTAATTGATAAATATGATATGATTACCAAATCTGAAAGGGAATTGATGGGATTCTTTAAATACAACAAAAATTTTGAAACCAAACAATTGGTTTACACAGAGAGCAAAGGAGGTTGGTTTGCAGGAGGAACTGGAGCTCATTTAGATTTAACTTGGGGAGCAGCAAACTCAGCTTCACCAACAGCTATGGATGTTTGGGGAATTGCGCATGAACTAGGCCATGTAAACCAAGTTCGCCCAGATTTAAAATGGGTAGGAACAACAGAAGTTACGAATAATATTTATTCAGCTTGGGCAGTTTACAATTTGATAAAACAAAACGGAAATGTCAATTATTTGAGATTAGAGGCAGAAATTGGAGATTCTAATAACTATCCCAAAATAGTAGGAAACAGATATGGTGAATTTTTAAAACATACGTTAATTAATAAAAAAAGCTATAATGATTTTAACGGATTAGGAGATATGCCTTTCAGAAAATTAATTCCTTTCTGGCAATTAAGTCTGTATTATCAATTGGCTGGAGCTTCTAAAGGAGCGGCTTTATTAGAGTTTGACCAAGATATGTCTGATGAGTTAACGAATACAACGGTAACATCTGTAAATGGTGTTGATTACGCACATTGGTTTGCTTATACGGCAGAAAAAGCAAGAAATAGAGATTCATCTAAATTAACTTCTGGTCAAAATAATATGAATTTTGCGAAAGATTTGGCTGATGCAGTACAAGAAGATTTGACTGATTTCTTTACAAATATTGGTTTCTTCACACCTGTAAATACAGATATTGATGATTATGGAGTAAGTAACATCACAATAACGCAAGAAATGATTGATGATACTAAGAGTTACATCAAATCTAAAAATTATCCAAAACCAGTTTCGCCTGTTATACATTATTTAAATTCATTTAATGTAAATATCTACAAAGATAAATTGAAACTTTCTGGAAAAACAGGAGAAGGTTCGTCTTTGGTTTCAAATGCAAATGGTTCGTTCTTGTTGGTAGAAATAGCTAAATGGCCAAATGCAGTTGCATATGAAACATATAATGCAAAAGATGAATTGTTATCAGTTTCGGTTTTAGGAACTGGAGATCTAAAGCTTAAAAATACATATGTTGATTACCCAACTGATGCAGCAAAAGTATATGCTGTAGGTTTTGATGGAGCAAAAATTTTAGTTTATCCAACAAATTTATCAACGAATGAACTGATGAATAATACTGAATTTAATATTGTTCCAAATCCAATTAAAAATGATTCGAGCATCAAAATTAGTATTCAAAATGCCAAAGGAAATTACAATTTAAATGTGATTGATATTTCTGGGCAAACTTTAATTTCGACAACTGGAAGTCTTGATGAATTAAATAGATCTGTAAATTTGAAATTAAAAACTTTACCAAAAGGAGTTTACATCATTTCTCTTCATAATGAATCTTCAAAATACACGAAGAAAATTATTAAGCAGTAGTATTTATATTTCAACAAAAAAATCCACTCAAATGAGTGGATTTTTTTGATACCTAATATATTATTATAATTAATGTCCTCCTTCTGATTTAACATCATTCAGATTGATTCCTTGTTTTTGTAAAATTTTTGGTGTTGCTATTGCATAAAATACTAAATAAACAAAACATAAAATACAAACAATATAACTTGAATGTACAGTTGTTAAATCTGCAATATATCCTTGAAAAACACTAACTAATCCTCCTCCCATAATCATCATAATTAAGAAGTTACTTCCTTGTGAAGTGTTTTTTCCTAAACCATTAATAGCTAAAGCAAAAATACAAGGCCATAAAGTACTACAAAAAAGACCAACACTTGTTATTGCGTAAATAGATACTAATCCTGTTGTATTCATTCCAATGATTAAAGCAATGATTCCAATAATTGAAAAAGTTAATAACATTTTAGCAGGATTACCTTCAGTCCATAATGAAGCTAAAATCATAACAAAAATGATAACTGCATATAAATAAAAAGGTTGTAAATCATGCCCCGCAATGAAATTAACAAATAAGAATACTCCAAATGCAAGATAAGGTGCTACGAATTTCAAAATCATTGTTTTCGTTTTATCTAATCCAAATGCTTCTGCAGCACCACCCCAACGTCCAATCATCATACTTGCCCAGTATAACGACACATATGGTGTTACTCCCTTAATATCAAATCCTAACTCATTGTGCATATATGCTGGTAAATTACTTACCGTAGAAACTTCTACACCTACATATAAGAAAATGGCAATCATTCCTAAAAATAATTGTGGATACTTTAATGCTGAAGAACGATCTGATTTTGAAACAGAAATTGCAGAATCTTCTTGCTCTTCAGGATGAGAAGGTAATGATGAAAACTTAAGAAAAATTGCTACTGCTAAAAACGCTAATCCTAAGCATAAATAAGGAATCTTTACTGCTTCTATACTTAAACTCGTTTCTCCGCCTCCATCAGCACCAAAAATTGCATAAGCAACAATTAAAGGACCAATTGTTGTTCCTAAATTATTAATTCCTCCAGCTAATGTTAATCGCTGAGAACCTGTACTAGCACTACCTAAAGCAATTGCTAACGGATTTGCTACTGTTTGTTGTAAAGAAAACCCTAAACCAACAGTAAATAAACCTGTTAACATCAATGGAAAAGATCCTGTATTAGCTGCAGGAATAAAAAATAACGTTCCTATTGCAGATAACAATAATCCAAAAGCTAATGAATTTTTGTATCCAAATTTATTAATTAAATCTTTTTTTGCTAATAAAGAAGCGCCCATATAAATTAAAGCACCTACTGTATAAGCAATATAATATGCTACTGCTACTAATTGACTTTCGGCTTGTGATAAATCAAAAGATTTTTTGAAAACAGGTATTAATATTTCGTTACTTGCAGCTACAAATCCCCAAAAGAAGAATACTGTAACCAATGGAATAAATTGACCCCAATTTGTTTTTTGTGATTGACTCATGTGTTTTGTTATAAAAAAATTTTAATATTGGCTCTAGTTGCTACCGCAACCAGCCTATAAATATATGTTATTTATATTTTAAATTACCAAAAGGTATTTCAAAATTATTCAAAAAGATCACGAAAAATAAAATTCGTAATTCTAATCAATTATCATTCGATTATTTACCTTTTTATTTCCAATTATTGATTGATTAATAAAATTGAAAACATCATCTAAATATTGTTTTCTTAATCCAGACCATTCATGTTTTCCCGAATTAGAGAAAATGGCTAATGATGCTTGACTGTATTTTCTATTCAAATCTTCTAAAGTTGCAGAACCATTTAATGGAAAAAAACCTGGTTGATTATCCAAGCAACTTCTGTGAGTAGCATTATATGCTGGTACAACATCGTCGCTTAAACCATGTACATAAACAGTTGGTAAAACATTCGATTTTGTAACATAACGTTCATCTACAACAGCTCCTGCATAACTTACTAAACCATCAATTTTAATATGATTGAATTGATTTCCGTACCATAAATCTCTTAGATAATATGCATTTAAAATCGTCTCAGCTCCTGCACTACTTCCTCCTAAAATTAATTTATTAATAGAAAATTTTAGTTCTTTCGAATTAGTTTGAATATAGTTCAACGCAGTTAAAACATCAAAAGAGGCTTCTTTAAAAATCATCAACTTTTCTTGCTTTGGTAAATCACACCCAAAACCAGCCGAAGAGTTTGCTAATAATCTATATGAAATAGAAACAGCTACAAAACCTCTTTCTTGCGCATCTTTCATTCGTTCAATTTCTTCTTTATCTGCTCTTGTTCCTCCCGAAAATCCACCTCCGTGCACCCAAGCAAATACATTATACGACTGATTTTCTTTATAATTTTTCGGATAATATATATCAAACGCTAAATTATTTTTTTTATCATATACTACCGTTTTCTGCGCATATGTATAACTTATCATTAAAAATAAGGCAACTAAATATTTCATTTCTAACTTCTTTTTTAAACAAAAATTGCTTGACTTTAACTTCTTACGTTGTCAATTTGTCAAGCAATTTACTATAAATAATTTTCCCTTTAATTATTCTATTTTTTTACGAAATAATGATTGTACTAATTGAATGTTCTTGCGAATTGATTTCTACAGCTTCTCCTTCTATCCATAAATTATATTGGTAAGGTTTATCTGTTTGATTCATTACAACCACCACAACTTTTCCGTCTTTGTTTACAAAAGAAGTTGTCATTAAATCTGAACGATTAGACGATGCCGCAATTCTTTGCGCACCTGGACGAATAAATTTTGAAAATTGACCAATGTAGTAAAACGAATTTGTATACGTAACTTGTCCATTTCTAGTGTCTCCATGTATTGGTGCAAAACAGAAATTTCCTACGTGATTTGGTCCACCTTTTTCATCCAACAAAACATTCCAATCTGTCCAAGCAACTGTCCCAGAATTAAAATCGTTAATCATATTGTAACCATATTTTTCACCCAAAGCCCAATTGCCCATTTGATTGTAATCAAATTGTTCTTTACAACCTTCTGTAAAAATTAAATTTACATTTGGAAAAGCTTCGTGAGTTAATGCTACATTATTGAATAAATTTGAACTTCCGTTCCATGTTTCATACCAGTGAAAACCTACTCCCCAAACATATTTCGCAGCTTCTAGATCATTCAAAATTGTCGAAGCACGTTGATAAATTAAATCTCGGTTATGATCCCAAACTATAATTTTTTTGTCTTTTAAACCTTTTTGGTGAAATGTTGGACCTAAATTATTTTTCAAGAAATCACGTTCTTCATCTGCCGTATAAATACAAGATTCCCATGTTTGTGTCGCCATTGGTTCATTCTGAATAGAAACTCCCCAAACAGGTAAACCAATTTTCTCATAATTCTCGACAAATTTCACAAAATAATTTGCCCAAGTTTGGTAATATTCTGGTTTCAACGAACCTCCTTTCAACATACTATTGTTAGTTTTCATCCACGCAGGGGGACTCCAAGGACTTGCATATAAACGATAATTATCTTTCATTTCTGCTTTCGCCATTTTAATCATCGGAACTTTATAATTCAGATCATGTGCAATGTCAAAAGTTTTCAAATCTTTGTCGTTATCTTTTACATAGGTGTAACTATCGCTCGAAAAATCACAAGAATTGATATTTGTTCTAATCAAAGAATAACCAATTCCATCTTTTTCGTTATAATATGCTTTGATAATTTCTTGTTGCGATTTCTTTGGTAATTTTGCTAAAACTTCTGCCGAAGCGTCTGTAATTGCTCCTCCAATTCCTTCAAATTTTTGGAATTTACGTTTTGGATCAATAAAAATTGCAATATCTGTTTCTTTTGGTTGTGGAAACTTTTTTACAGCTAACTTATCTGTAGATTTTGCGATACGTTGATTCGTATTTTTAGCAGTTGTATAAATCTCGATTTTCTTATTCGAAAGTTTAAAGTCTTGCGCATTCACTGCAAAATGATTTAACAGTAAAGCTGCAATAACAGGATATTTTAAATGTGATTTTGTCATAATTATTGAATTATAAATTTGGCTAAAATTGGTAAATGATCTGATGGATATTTGAAATCGTAGAAATCATCGATTGTATTGAAACTTTTACACGTTACTTTCGCATTCTTTTTGTAAAAAATGTAATCTAAAATTTCTGTTCCCTTTTCATGAAATTTGAAATCTGTCCACGTAAAATCTGGTCCATAAACCATTTGCGCATTTAGACGAGTGTCTAAATATTTATTTTGAATGTATTTAACAGATTCATCGTTTTGATTCATATTAAAATCTCCCATAAAAAATGCAGGAACGTTTTTCTTTTCTGTTAATTTTTGAATTAAATTATCAATCATTTCTAACGATTTTTGACGAGCAATTTTTCCATCGTTATCAAAATGTGTATTGATTATCCAAAATGTTTTTTTCGTTTTTTTATCTTGAAACAATCCGTAAGTGATAATTCTATAATAAGATGCATCCCAACCTTTTGACATTTTTTCTGGTGTTTCTGATAACCAAAATGTATGTTGTTCTAAAACTTTATATTGATCTTTTTTGTAGAAAATAGCAGAATACTCTGAGTTTTTATCCTCATTTCGAGGAGATCCAATAAAATCTAAACTCGAATTATTTTGTTTGATAAAATCTAACTGAGGCACTTGTGCTTCTTGTACTCCGATAAAATCTGCATCGTAATACTTAATTAAATCAACTAACTTTTGTTTGCGAAGATTCCAATGATTTGCACCATCATCTACAGACGCTAATCGAATATTGTATGACATGACTGATAGATTTTGTTGTGCAAAACCTACCAATGTCATAATCAAAACTAAACTTAAACTAATATATTTTTTCATGTGTGAATTTTGTAAAAAATCCAAGTAAATACTTTCGCACTTACTTGGTTGAGAAATAAAATTAAATTTCTAACTATATATGAGGAATTTAATCAACTAATGTGAAGCTTGTTTTAAGTGTCGCATCTGAATTTCCACCTACAAAAATGTCGAAATCACCAGCTTCAGCAACATAATTCATATTGATGTCGTGGAATTTCAAATCTTCTGGAGTTAATGTAAACGTAATTGTTTTTGTTTCTCCTTTTTTGATCATCACTTTATCAAAACCTTTTAACTCGCGAACTGGACGTGTAACACTTCCTACTAAATCACGAACATATAATTGCACTACTTCTTCTCCATCATAGTTTCCTGTGTTTTTTACATTTACAGTCACTTTGATTTCATCTTTTCCATTCTTCATCGTTGATTTGTTCACTTTTAAATTACTATAATCAAACGTAGTATAGCTTAAACCATAACCAAAAGGAAACAAAGGTGAATTTGGAGAATCTGTGTAACGAGATTTATATTTTTGCTCTGCATCGCTCGCTCCTAAATATGGACGACCCGTATTTTTTTGATTGTAATGAATTGGAATTTGACCAACTGAACGAGGGAATGTCATTGGTGTTTTTGCCGAGGGATTATATTTTCCGTACAATACATCTGTAATTGCTAAACCTCCCATTGTACCTGGATACCAAGCGTATAAAATAGCATCCATATTATCATTTTCCCAAGAAATTGTCATCGGACGACCAGCCATTAAAACTAAAACGATTGGTTTACCTAATTTTTTCAATTCTTTTAATAATTCTTTTTGATTTCCTGGTAAATCAATATTTGTTTGAGAAGCAGCTTCACCTGTTTGGTTTTCGTTCTCTCCCATAACTGCAACAATTACATCAGAGTTTTTAGCAATATTAATCGCTTCTTGAAAACCATCTGTTTTAGTAGTATTGATTTCAGTTCCTTGTGCGTAAGTAATTTTTGCGTTTTTACCTAAAACATCATTCAAACCTTCCCAAACAGACCACGCTTTTCCGTAACGATCTCCACGTGCAGCCCAGTTTCCGATGATATTTTTCTCATCTTTTACTAATGGTCCAATTACTGCAACTTTTTGAGATTCTTTAAGTGGTAAAATTTGTTTGTCATTCTTCAACAAAATCATTGATTTACGCGCAACATCACGAGATTCGTTTAAGAATTCTTGTTTCATTACCGTTTCTTTTTCACGTTTTGCATTTGAATAGCGGTATGGATCTTCGAAAAGACCTAAATCATATTTAGCTTCTAAAATTCTACGAACAGCTGTATCAATCACATCTTGTTTTACTTTTCCTTCTTTGACCAATTTTGGTAAATGATTAAGAAAAGCACCACTCATCATATCCATTTCGATACCAGCTTCAACAGATTTTAATGTCGCTTCTTCCAAATCTTTAGCAACACCATGAGGAACTAATTCCTGAATAGCTGTATAATCTGTCACAACAAAACCTTTGTAATTCCATTCTTTACGTAAAATTTGATCGTACAAATATTTACTAGCTGTAGAAGGTACACCTCCGATTTCGTTAAAAGACGTCATAAAAGATCCTGAACCAGCATCAACAGTTGCTTTGAAAGGAGGTAAAATATAATCTCTTAAAAAACGATCAGAAATTTCTACCGAACCATAATCACGACCGGCTTGTGCTAATGCATAACCAGCAAAGTGTTTTGTACACGCAAGAACGGTATTCAAATCATATAAATTTTTTCCTTGAAAACCATTTACACGAGCAATTGCAATTTTACTTCCCAAGAAAGTATCTTCTCCAGCTCCTTCAGAAACACGTCCCCAACGAGGATCAAAACCGATATCAACCATAGGAGCAAATGTCCAATGAACTCCACCAGCAGCAGTTTCTTCAGCAGCAATACGAGCAGATTTTTCAATTGCTTTTAAATCCCAAGAAGAAGCTTCTCCTAATGGAATTGGAAAAATAGTTTCGTAACCGTGAATTACATCGTATCCAAAAATTAATGGAATTCCAAGACGTGTTTCTTCAACAGCAATTTTTTGTAATTTTTTGGTAATATCTGTTGTCGTTGCATTAAACACCGACCCCATCATACCTTGCTTTGTGTATTTGATATAATTTTTATCAATTGCAGATCCTGTAACATCACCTCCATCATAGGTATATTGTACCATCTGCCCTACTTTGTCATCAATCGTCATTTGACCCATTACGTAATCAATAAACTCTGATTTCGATTTCGATTTATCAAATTTTATTTTTTGCGCATAGGCATTGAATGCTAATCCTAAGAAAGCAATTGAATAAATTAGTTTTTTCATTTTTTTGATTTTAATTCGAGGCTGTTGTTTTGAATTTCAATTTATCTAAACCTCTTTGTACATCTTCATTTTGCATAAACAATTTCCACAATAATCCAGAGCGATAATTCTCTATCATTGGTGAAATTGTTCCTTGATCTATCGCCAAATATTTTGTAATCACTCGATCATTTTTTACATCAACCGCATCATAAGGTCCTGCAATTCCGATTAAGCTTTTGTTTTGTTTTTCGTAAATAAACTTTAAGAAATCCATTGATTCTTTCGGTGTATAAGGAAAAGATGATAATGCTGCTGTAGTTGTAATTACATTATTGTCATTTACTGGAGAATGTGCAGTATAACCTTCGGTTCCATCAGGATTGAACGTATAACTTGCCGTTAATCCCCACATGTTTTTTCCGTACTTATTGAAACTCTCCGTTTTTTGTTGATTGTATAAATAATGAATCTTTGCTTGATTTTTCACTACTTTACCATAATCAACACCGATTGCATCAACCAAATTATTTGGATTAAGTCCTATAAAAGAATATTGTGCCCAAAACAAAGGTCCTACATTTTTATCAACTCCGTTATGTTTTACAATTAATGGAACTCCATAAGCAGAATCATTCGATTTTATTTCTCCATTTCTAGTCCAACCATTGTAATACACTTCTGAATTGATAGAATGATTTGGTGAAGCCGCCGCAATAACATAAGTAATCATTGTTTCGTCAAATCCTTTTAAAGGGAAATTGATTTTCCATTCATAGTTTGGTGACCAATGCCAATACAATACATTTTCGCCACGTGTATAAAAATTGAAATCGATTTCTTTCCAAAGTTGATCTGCCAATTTAGCAACCTCTATTTCTTTCTCATTTTTAGAATCTTTGAAATACTCTTTCAAACAAATTAAACCCTGAGCAAGAAATGCAGTTTCTACCAAATCACCTCCGTTATCGTAAGTACTAAAAGCTTTTACTTTTCCTGTTTCGCCATTCAACCAATGTGGCCAAGCACCATGAAAACGATCTGCTTTTTGTAAAAATTTCAATCCTGTTAAAATTCGTTCAGTTGCTTCTTTTCTTGGTATAAATTCGCGATCAATACCAACAATTAAACTCATTAATCCAAATCCTGTTCCTCCTGTTGTAATGATGTTTGAATCATTTTCTGGATAAAAACCATCAGGATGAAAGCGTTCTCGAGCTAATTTAGAATGAGGTTCAGCAAAATCCCAAAAGTATTGAATGGTTTGTTTTTGAACTTTATCTAAAAGCTTATTTTCTTGTTTTGTTTGAGCAAAAGTACTTGCGCCACATAAAAGAGCGCAAGTAACTATTGTTTTATTTAATTTAATCATTACCAACCTGGGTTTTGAGTCATTGTTGGAGTTTGAATAATTTGTCCATTTGGAATTGGGAATAATTCGTGTTTTCCTGTAACGAAAGTTTTTCCATTTTTAGCCATCATCTCTTTAGCTTGACCTGTACGAACTAAATCAAACCAACGATCGTGCTCAAATGCTAACTCTAAACGTCTTTCATTCCAGATTTTTAAACGTAATTGATCTTTAGACATGCTTGCTACTGGAGCTAACTTTACACGTGTTCTAACACGATTAAGTGGAGTAAGAGCGTCTTGTCCAATTTCGTTCGCTGCTTCTGCTTGAATCAATAAAACTTCTGAGAAACGAATCACACGAATATTTTTATCACCATCAGCTGCATTTAAATTTGCACTAGAATATGCTTTTTCATTGTACATCGGATTTTCTACCGAAGTTGGAACTAAACGACCATCATATAAAGTTTCACCTCTAAAAATGATTGTAGCATCGCGACGAATAGCATCACCTTCCGCATTAAAAGCATCTAATAAATTTTGAGATGGAACATTGAATCCCCAGCCCCAGCCTCCAGTACCACGAGCACCTTGAGTTTCTGAATATTGTTGAACACCATGAGCAACAGCATCACCACGAGCTTGAATTTCGAAAACGGATTCTTTTCCATTTTCTGAAACAACACGCCAAGTAGTTGCATAATCACTTTCTAAATCATAAATACCAGAATTAACAACAGTTGTTGCCATATCATACGCTTGTTGATTTTTTCCTTGATATAAATATACTTTAGCCAATAATGACTGAGCTGCACCTTTTGTAGCACGACCTAAGTCTTTTGCTGCATATTCTGTTTTGAAAGGTAATTTTTGAATTGCATCTAGTAAATCAGCCTCAATATATGTATAGACTTCTGCTTTTGGTTTACGAACTGAATAACTTGCTGGAACATCTAATTCTTGAATAACAGTATCTCCAAACATACGTACTAAATAGAAGTAAGAAACAGCTCTTAAAAATTTAGCTTCTCCAATTAATCTATTTTTTTCTGCATCTGTGATTGATGATTCAGTCGTATATTTTATAGAATATGACGCTCTACCAATTGTTTTATAAAAACGTTTCCACATTGCTTCGATAGAACCTGTTGTAGAACTGTGTAATAATTCATCCAAATCACGTTTATCTCCACCATTATCTGTAGAGGAACTTCCTTTATCTGCGTTATCAGAAATCATTTCAGTAACTCCTAACCAAGAGAATGCATAATCCCAATCTGTAAACATTCCGTAAATACCATTCACATATTTTTCTGGAGATTGTGATGCTTGATCATCTATCGCTATATTTTCTTGAGAATCAACATTCAAAAAATCACTTGTACAAGAACTTAATGTTCCAATTGAAAGAATAGAAGCTAATGTTACTATTTTAAATATATTTTTTTTCATTTTTTTAAAATTTTCTAGATTAGAATTCTACGTTTAATCCAACTAAAAATGTTCTAACATTTGGATATGCAGAGAAATCCATACCTGTTGTTCCATAAGGACTTCCGTCGTAACGTTTTCCTTTTACATTATCTAAAGTTAATTCTGGTGTAAATCCTGAGTACTTCGTAATCATAAATACGTTTTGTGCACTTACATATAATCTTAGGTTTCTGATAAAATCAATTTTATCTCTAAAATTATATCCTATTGTCATGTTACTTAATTTGAAGTAATTACCTTTCTCTAAATAATAAGAAGAAGCAATTTGGTCACGTTCAGCTCCTGGATGAGAATTTGTACTACCAGCTCCTGTCCAACGATCATTGAACATATCAACAGTTATATTTTCTCCTCCTAAACGTGTGTTTTTGATACCATTGTAAATCTTATTACCACCAGCTCCATAACCACTAATCGTTAAATCGAAGTTTTTATATTCTAAACTAACATTAATTCCGTAGTTATATTTTGGAATATATGATCCCATGAATTTTTTATCACGATCATCAATAACTCCATCTCCATTTTGGTCTTTATAACGTAAATGTCCTGGACGAGCACTAGATAAATGAGCACCATTGTTAATCTCATCTTGTGTTTGCCATACACCTTCTACTTCGTACAACCAAAAAGATCCAAGAGGCTGACCAGCTTCTAAACGTTTTGCAATTTGTCCATTTCCTAAAGAACCTCCTGTCATACCTGAATATCCTGGTTTCACAGATTTAACTTCGTTTTCGTTGTAATTAAAATTTCCTCCTATCGAATATCTAAATCCTCCAGCTGTTTCATTACGATAGTTCAACGCAATTTCAAAACCTTGATTTACAACTTCAGCAGCATGGTCATAAAAATCTTTTTCGTAAGGTGATGATCCTATTTGTTTAATATTTAATATGGCATTTTTCGTTGTTTTGTTGTAGTAATCTAAACTTCCAGATAATTTACCTTTCAATAACTCGAAATCTAAACCAGCACTCCATTCATCTACAATTTCCCAAGAAATATCATAAGCAGGTGAACCGATATACGCTCCATAAATTAAATCTTGACCTGGTCCAAAAACATAATTCGCATTATCACTACCAGTCGATGTAGAAATTGTTGTGTAGTTATATGGCACATCTGCATTACCTAGACGTCCCCAACCTCCACGAAGTTTTAAGAAAGAAATTACATTACTATCTTTTAAGAATTCTTCATTAGAAATATTCCACGCGGCAGAAACTGAAGGGAAAGTTCCCCAAAATTTTTCATTTTGCTTAAATTGACTTGACCCATCTCTTCTAATAATACCAGAAACATAATATTTGTTGGCAAAATTATATTGTAAACGTGCAAAATAAGAAGCATAAGCAATTGGGGTGTAATTATTCTGATCCATTGCAGCTTTGTATTGTCCAGAAGCATGATGAGCTGACCAATATTGTTCTTTATCAGGAACATCATATACTGTGATATCTGAATATTGACCAATACCCATTTTTTCAGCAGAAACTCCTGCAACAACATTAAAAGAATGTTCTCCAAATTTACGATCAAATGTCACAAAATTTTCCCATGACCATCTAAAAGTTTCTACATTATTTAGATTTAAAGAGTTATTCATATATGTAGAACTCGCTGGATTTTTAGCTTTTAATCCTTCAAATTCTGCAGCAGTTCTAATTGGATTACCTGCAATCCATCTTTCTTTAATTGGATTAAATTCTCTGTATTTATACCAATATTTTGTTCCTCCAGCACGAGAAGTTACAGTTAAACCTTTTGCTAATTTTAGTTCAGCTTCAATATTTCCTTGAAGCGTAGTAGAATTAGCTTTTTGATTATCATAGAATAAAGTAGACATTGGATTACCATGAGAGTTCAAATTACTTGTCACCTCCCCTGGTTTTGCAACATATGTTACTTCTCCTGTAGTTGTATTAAAAATAGGTAATCCCCATCTTCCGTTATCATATCTAACTGGAACAAGAGGTGATTGACGATAAGCAACATCAAATGCTCCGTATGGTTTAGGAACTTCTCTTGAAAAAGTAGCACTAACATTTTGTTTAATTTTTAAGACTCCATCAAACAATTTGTAATCGTTATTACTACGTACAGTTGTTCTTTTAAAATTATTACCTTCTAAAATCCCTTTCTCTTCGAAATTGTTGATACTGAACATATAATTAATATTCTCCCCAGCTCCAGCCAAAGAAACATTATTGCTTATCAGTTGTCCAGTCGTTAACATTTCATCAAACCAATTCGTATTATAACGTTGATTTGTAGAAATTAAAGATCCACCTGTAGCTTTTCTTTGTTCATTAAAGTATGTTATATATTGATTAGCATCTGCCATTTCAACCATATTCATTGTATTTCTTACGCCGAAATATGAATCATAATTAACTCTAATTTTCCCTGTTTTACCACGTTTAGTTGTTACAACCACTACACCGTTTGCACCTCGAACTCCATATATAGCAGAAGATGCTGCATCTTTTAAAACATCAATTTTTTCAATGTCATTTGGATTAATATTGTTAATATTTGGAACAATTAATCCATCAACAACATACAAAGGAGCTTTACCTCCCAAAGCTGTACCCATACCACGAACTAATACAGTTGGCGTTCCACCTGGAGTATCAGTATTAATAATATTTACACCTGCAAGCTTTCCTTGTAAAGACTGCATTGCTGTAGTACTTGCAATTTGGGTAATATCTTTTGCATTTGCAGAGGAAACAGCAGATGTTAAATCTGATTTTTTTACAGAACCGTATCCAACCACAACCGCTTGATCTAGTATAATAGAATCGCTTTCGAAAGGATCTTGATACTGTATAGAATCGTTAGTAACTTGGGCATTTACACAGAAAGACCCGAGAATAAATAATGGAAAAAAATATTTTTTCATTCTATTTTAATAAATGGTTAATCCAAAAATAGAATGTTTTAACACTTGATTAACAAAGATTAAATTTAGTACATTTATATTCCGATTAACAAAAATATTAAGTATTCAATATAAAGAAATTAGCTATGTTAAATTTTTATAATGATGTAGTTATGATGTATAATTAATTCCGAAATTATAAAATATTTTAGAAGCATTTTATTATAAAATATAAACAAAATTTGCATTTCCTTATATAATCTATAACGTTATAGTAACACTAATAAAGAAATCAGTAAGATTTAGGCAAAATCTTACTTAAATTTAATTACACAACTTATAGAACTCTAAAATAATTCATATCCAATAACTTTAAAGTTGCTTCCACTCTACTATTACGTATCAAATTAGAATTTTATCGTTATTTGTACATCATTAACTAAAAAATTAATAATAGTATAGGTTGAGATTCATTTTCAAAACTATTTTTTAAAAAGACAAAACAATAAACTAAAGTTTAAAAATCTATATTACAAGTTATTAAATAAAATAAACAACTCGCTTTAAAACAAAATAAATTTTTATGGTGTTTTATATACGTTATTAAAAAACTTTTAATACTTTTACAAAACATCAATCAGATGTATTTTTTTAAACACAAAATGTAATCGATTACATTTTATATTAAATTAATTTTACAATATGATAAATTCTGAATTTAGGTATGCGCATCATCCAAAGGACGTAAAAAAATATACGACGGATGAATTAAGAGAACATTTTTTAATCCCTGATTTATTTTTAGCTGATCAAATAAAACTTGTATACTCTATGTATGATCGTTTAATAGTTGGCGGAATTTATCCTGTTAATCAAGCTTTAAAACTAGAGCCAACTAATGATTTAAAGGCAGATTATTTCTTAGCAAGAAGAGAATTAGGAATTATTAATGTAGGTGGAAAAGGAAAAGTTGTTGTTGACGGAACTACATATGAATTAAATAACAAAGAAGCTTTATATATTGGTAAAGGAAATAAAGAAATCGTTTTCGATAAAATAGATAATGAGCAACCTTTGTTCTATATCAACTCTGCTCCTGCTCATCAAACATTTCCTACCAAAAAAATAACTAAAAATGAAGCTGAAATAGTTGAACTTGGTGATTCTAAATACGCTAATAAAAGAACAATCAATAAATTAATTGTCAATAGTGTTTTAGAAACTTGTCAATTACAAATGGGTATGACCGAATTACATCCTGGTAGTGTATGGAATACAATGCCTGCACATACGCATGAAAGAAGAATGGAAGCTTATTTCTATTTCGATTTAGAAGAAGGACAAACAATTAGTCACTTCATGGGGCAACCAAATGAAACACGTCATATTTTCTTAAAAAATCATCAAGCTGTTATTTCTCCTGAATGGTCTATTCATTCGGGTGTAGGAACTTCAAATTATACTTTTATTTGGGGAATGGCCGGAGAAAATATGGATTATAGTGATATGGATGGAGTTAATACAGATGAATTAAGATAAAACAACTATGAATTTATTTGATCTATCTGGAAAAAAAGCATTAATAACTGGTGCTACACATGGACTTGGGTTAGCAATGGCAGAAGGTTTAGCACAAGCTGGTGCTGAGTTAATTATTACAAGTACAACACCTTCGAAATTAGAAGAAGCTTTACAATATTATAACGACAAAGGATATACGGCTACAGGCTATATATTTGATGTAACAGATCAGCAAAAAGCGAAAGAGCAAGTTGAACTTATTGAAAATAATCATGGACAAATTGATGTTCTTGTCAACAATGCAGGAATTATCAAACGTGTACTTGCTTTGGATATGGATGTTGAAGATTTCCGCAAAGTAATCGATGTCGATTTAGTTGGACCTTTCATTATGTCACAATTAGTTGCCAAAGGTATGATAAAGCGTAAAGCTGGTAAAATTATCAACATATGTTCGATGATGAGCGAATTAGGACGAGATAACGTATCGGCTTATGCTTCTGCAAAAGGAGGTCTTAAAATGTTGACACGAAATTTAGCAACTGAATGGGCAAAACACAATATACAAGTAAATGGAATTGGTCCTGGTTATTTTGCTACTTCTCAAACAGAACCGATTCGTGTAGATGGTAATCCATTTAACGAATTTATTATCAATAGAACACCAACTGGTCGATGGGGAAATCCTGAAGATTTGGCTGGTACAGCAGTTTTCTTAGCATCTGAAGCTAGTAATTTTGTTAATGGGCAAATTATCTACGTTGATGGTGGAATTTTAGCAACTATTGGTAAACCTGCAAACGAATAAAATCACAAACTTATATGAAATCTTTTATTACAGATACTTTTTTATTACAGAACAAATACGCAGAAGAGTTGTACTTCAACTATGCAGAAAAACTTCCAATCATAGATTACCACAATCATTTATCTCCAAAAGATATTGCAGAAAATCGTGTTTTCGAAAATATATCGAAAGTTTGGATAGCTGGAGATCATTACAAATGGCGCGCAATGCGAACATTAGGTATCAATGAAAAATACATTACTGGAGATGCCTCTGACTTAGAAAAGTTTGAAGCATGGGCGAAAACTGTTCCGCATACACTTCGAAATCCTTTGTATCATTGGACTCATTTAGAATTGAAAAGATATTTCGGAATAAATGAATTGTTAAATGAAAATAATGCGAAAGAAATTTTCGATAATACTTCTAATCAATTACAACAAGCAGATAAATCTTGTCAAGGTTTATTGAATTTAGTAAATGTAGAAACCGTTTGTACAACAGAAGATCCAACTGATACTTTAGAACACCATATTGCATTACAAAAAAGTGATTTTGCTGTAAAAGTAAGTACTGCATTTCGTCCTGATAAAGCTATTTTAATAGAAAACGAAGATTATAATTCATATATAAATAAACTTGCAGAAGTTGTTGGTTTTGAAATTAATTCTTTTCAAGAACTAAAAGATGCATTGTACAATCGAATTGAAGCGTTTAATGCAATCGGTTGCAAACTATGTGATCATGGTTTAAACAACATTTCTTATGAAGAGTTTACAGCTAATGAAATCAATTCAATATTTGAAGCAAAAAGAAATGAAAAACAATTAAATGCAAAAGAAATTGAGCAATTTAAAACAGCTTTACTCCTATTCTTAGGTGAAACGTATCATCAATTTGGTTGGATTCAACAATATCACTTAGGAGCTTTAAGGAATAATAATGCAAGAATGCATCGAGTTTTAGGACCTGATACTGGTTGGGATTCTATTGGAGATTTTAAACAAGCTGCTAATCTTTCAAAATTCTTAAACAAGTTAGATGGAAATGATAAGTTAACTAAAACGATTATATACAACTTAAATCCGGCTGATAATGAAATATTTGCAACGATGATTGGAAATTTCAATGATGGAAGCATCAAGGGAAAAGTTCAATTTGGATCAAGTTGGTGGTTTTTGGATCAAAAAGATGGTATCATCAAACAACTAAATGCTTTATCAAATATGGGGTTAATAAGTTGCTTTATTGGAATGTTGACAGACTCGAGAAGTTTCTTATCTTTCCCAAGACACGAATACTTCAGACGAGTTATTTGTAATTTATTCGGAGAAGAAATGGCAAATGGCGAGTTACCAAATGATATAGAATTAGTTGGAAAAACAATTTCTGATATCTGTTACCATAACGCAAAAGAATATTTTGATTTTTAAAAATATTTATGAGCAATAAAATATTGACATTCGGAGAAGTTATGATGAGAATTTCTCCTGCAAACCATAAAACTTTACAACAAAGTAAAGAAGTCGAATTCTTTTTTGGAGGTACAGAAATGAATGTTGCTGCTTCTTTAGCAACTTTTGGATGCGATACTCAGCATATCTCTAATGTTTCAAACGATTTCGTTGGTGAGGCAGCTATTTCATACATGAGAAGTTTAGGTATTGACGTATCATTTATTCAAAAAAATGAACATCCTTTAGGTTTATATTTTTTAGAAGTTGGTTCTGATGTTAGACCAAGTAGAATTGCTTACAATCGACTAAATGGTTCTTTTTCTATGATACAACCAAATGAAATTGATTGGGAAAAAGCATTAGAAAATTGCACTTATTTTCATTGGACAGGAATTACTCCTGGAATATCCGAAACTGCTTACCAAACATTAAAAGAAGGATTACAAATTGCTTATTCAAAAGGAATTGAAATAACTACAGATCCTGCTTACAGAAGTAATTTGTGGAATTATGGCAAAAAAGGGCAAGATGTTTTAAAAGAATTAATTGGTTTCTCTACCATTTTTATTGGTGGAGTAAATGAAATCAATGAAATTTTAGGAACAGATTTTTCTTCAGATAAAAATGATTTCATAGAAGCATCTAAAACATTAATACAAGAAATCCCTTCTATACATAAAGTATTCGATAAAATTAGAATTGGTCATAATGCGAGTTCACAAGCGACACAAGGAAGAGCTTGGGTAAATAACGAGTATTTTGAAACAGAAGAAATTCAAATCAATCATGTTGTTGATAGAATCGGAACTGGAGATGCTTTTGCTGCTGGTTTAATTTATGGCTTGATTAATCATAATGATCAATTTGCTTTAAACTTTGCGAATGCTGCATGTGCGATAAAACATACAATTTTAGGAGATACAAACTTAGCATCTGTTGAGGATATCTTAGAAGTTGTAAATGGAAATTTAGGAGGACGAATTAAACGATAAAAATGGCAAGATTTACAAGAATAGAAGTCGCTTTAAAAGCAAAAGAAACTGGAATTGTTCCTGTTTTTTACCATGAAGATATTGAGGTTTGTAAAAAAATAGTCAAAGCGTGTTATGATGGTGGTGCAAGATTGTTCGAGTTTACAAACAGAGGCGATTTTGCGCACGAAGTATTTGCAGAATTAAACAAATATGCTCGTACAGAATTACCAGAATTAATTTTAGGAATTGGTTCAATTCTAGAAGCTCCTACAGCGTCATTATATCTTCAATTGGGAGCTAATTTTATTGTTGCTCCTACTCTCAATCCAGAAGTAGCAAAAGTTTGTAACCGAAGAAAAGTTTCATGGATGCCTGGATGTGGTTCTGTTTCTGAAATCTCATACGCAGAAGAATTAGGAGCAGAAATCGTAAAAATATTTCCTGCAGGCCAAGTTGGCGGACCAGATTTTATAAAAGCTGTAAATGGACCAATGCCTTGGACTAATATTATGCCAAGTGGCGGTGTTGTGCCTACAAAAGAAAGTATTACAACTTGGATAAAAGCTGGAGCATATTGCGTAGGAATGGGATCTCAATTATTTACAAAAAATGAAAACAATCAATTTGATTATCAAGAAATAGAAAAAACTGTTCGTCAATCAATAGAAATTTTCAAAGAATTAAGTCCAAAATGAATCTAAAATACAAGTCAAAATAACAAAACAAAAACACACTAAATGAAAAACGAAACTTCCATTAAACCAACTAGTTTTAGATGGACTATTTGCAGTTTATTATTTGTTGCCACAACCATAAATTACTTAGATCGCCAGGTTTTATCATTAACGTGGAAAGATTATTTAGTTCCAGAATTTCATTGGAACAATAATGATTACGGAAATATCACTGCTCTTTTTTCGATATTTTATGCTGTAAGTATGTTATTTGCAGGTCGATTTATTGATCGAATGGGTACAAAAAAAGGCTTTCTATATGCCATCGCAATTTGGTCTATCGGAGCTTGTTTACATGCTTTTTGTGGAATTGCAACTGCTGGACTTATTACTGATAATTGGTTAATTGGATTTGCAGGAGCAAAAGAAATTTTAGAAAAAGTAAGCGATACATCTTTAATCATCTCAACAAGTGTAAGTTTATTCATCTTTGCTCGCTTAATTTTAGCAATTGGAGAAGCAGGTAACTTTCCAGGAGCGATTAAAGCTACAGCAGAATATTTTCCTAAAAAAGACAGAGCACTCGCTACTAGTATTTTCAATGCAGGAGCAACAGTTGGTGCTTTAGCTGCACCGCTTACTATTCCTTTCATTGCAAAATCTATGGGATGGGAAATGGCCTTCATTATCATTGGTGCATTAGGATTTATCTGGATGGGATTCTGGATGTATTTATACTATGAACCAAATAAACATCCAAAAGTAAATCAACTCGAATTAAATTATATTCAACAAGATGTAGAAGAAGATTCTACAGAAACAACAGAAGTTCGTAAACTTTCTTTTTCAGAATGTTTCAAATACAAACAAACATGGGCTTTCATCTTCGGTAAATTTATGACTGATGGTGTTTGGTGGTTCTATCTATTCTGGACACCTGCATATTTAAGCTCTGTTTATGGAATGGATAGTACACAAAGTGCTTTACCGCTATTTTTACTTTACATAATTACATTATTATCGATCATCGGAGGTTGGTTACCGAAATATTTTGTAGACAAAAAAAATATGAATCCTTATTCAGGAAGAATGCGTTCTATGCTAATCTTTGCTTTTTTCCCTTTATTAGCTCTGCTAGCACAACCTTTAGGTGCAACATCTTTTTGGATTCCTGTTATTATCATTGGTATTGCAGGAGCGGCTCATCAAGCATGGTCAGCAAATATTTTCTCAACCGTTGGAGATATGTTTCCTAAAAGTGCAATTGCAACAATCGTTGGTATTGGAGGAATGGCAGGTGGAATAGGTTCATTTATCATCAATAAAACCTCTGGTGTTTTGTTTGATTATTCTCATATCAACTGGACAACTATTGACGGAACTCCTTTATTAGAAAAGTATCCTCAATATCTTAATGAAAGATTACCTGATGATTTATTAATTAATTTAGAAAAATCTGGAGCTGTCATTGTAGACGGAATTAACAAAGGTTATATGATTATTTTCACTGTTTGTGGAGTTGCTTATCTAACAGCTTGGATTGTCATGAAATTATTAGTACCAAAGTATAAAGTCATAAAATAATTTACTCAAAATTAATAACTTGAAAACAAAATTAAATAAAAAACTATATAATACAGAAAATGAACTTCCTATAAAAATTATTCAATTTGGAGGTGGAAATTTTATGCGCGCTTTTACAGACTATGTAATCGATAAACTGAATAAAGATGCCAATTTTAATGCAGGAATCGCAAACATAAAAGTTACGCCTTCTGGAAGTTCATTTCATACATTCGAAGATCAAAACAATCTGTATACGTTATTCCTAAGAGGAATTAAAAAAGGAGAAATTATTGACAATCATCAAGTAATTTCTTCAATACAAAAATCAATAAATCCGTATGAAGATTATCAAGCTTTTCTAAAATTAGCAAAAGAGGATGAATTGCAGTTTGTTTTTTCGAATACAACAGAATCAGGAATTGTTTTCGATGAAAAAGAAAATAGTTTAGAAAATGCTCCTCACGAAAATTTTCCAGCAAAATTGACTGCCTTTTTGTACGAGAGGTATTTGTATTATAATGGAAGTCCTGCAAAAGGTTTAACCATTATTCCATGCGAACTGATTGAGAATAATGCTACAACATTAAAAAAGCATATTTTAGATTATGCTAAATTATGGAATTTAGAAGATGATTTTATCACTTGGATAATTACATCAAATAATTTTCATAATACATTGGTAGATAGAATTGTACCAGGATTCCCTAAAGATGATTTATCTACATATACAGATCAATTAGATTATGAAGATGAGTTAATTGTCGTTTCAGAATCTTTTCTTTTTTGGGCAATCGAAGGTGATGAAAAACTAGAAGAAAAAATTCCTTTTAAAGAAGCGAATGAACAAATTTTAATTGTCAAAGATATTCAACCTTATCGCACTTCTAAAGTTCGTATTTTAAATGGTGCTCACACAGCGATGGTTCCTTTTTCTATTATGTTAGGAATAGATACTGTAAAAAATGCAATCGATAACACAGTGTCAGGAGCTTTCATTAAGAATATTCTTTACAATGAAATTATTCCAATCTTAGATTTACCAAAAGAACAGCTTGTTACTTATACAGAAGATGTTTTTGATCGTTTCAGAAATCCTTTTATCAAGCATTATCTATCAAGTATTGCGTTAAATTCTATATCAAAATTTAAGGTACGTGTTTTACCAAGTTTAATTGATTATGTCGAAAAGTTTAACCAATTACCAAAAGGTATTACATTTTCTTTGGCTTGTTTAATTCGTTTTTATAAAGGTGAATGGAACAATGAAAAATTACCATTAAACGATGATAAAACAATTTTAGATACATTTAAAACTATTTGGGCTCAAACTGATTATCAGCAAATAAGCGAATTAGCATTAAATAATGTTGAATTTTGGGATCAAGATTTAACGAAAATTGATCAATTATCATCAGAAATTGGAAATATTCTTCAATTAATCGATGAATATGGAATCGAAAAATCATACGATCTTTATATGAATCAAACAAATTAATAGAAATGCAGAAAAAAGCGATTAAAGTAAATCCTACAGATAATGTGATTGTTGCATTAGTTGATTTAAAAGCAGATGAAACAATATTTGTTGAGGATTTAGAGTATAAAATTGTAAAGGACACCAATGCTAAACACAAATTTGCTGCTGTAGATTTTGTTTCTGGTGACACCATTACAATGTACGGTATTACGGTTGGTAAAGCAGTTTGCGATATCAAAAAAGGTGAAGTTATCACGACAGAAAATGTAAAACATCAAAGCGCTAAAGTTGATAAAAAAACTTCTACAACAGAATGGACTGCTCCTAATGTAGACAAATGGAAAGAGAAGACTTTTATGGGCTATCATCGTGAAGATGGTCAAGTTGGAACCGAAAATATTTGGTTATTTTTTCCTTTGGTATTTTGCGAAAATAGAAATGTAGAAATTCTAAAAGATATTTTCGAAAAAGAATTACTTTTCGAACAGCCTTCTAAACATCAATTGTTATTACGTTCTCTTATTCAAAATACAGAAGAAGAACAAGAAGAAACGACTGAACAGGATACAAAAGTTTTCAAAAACATAGATGTCAAATTTGTCACACATCAAGGTGGTTGTGGTGGAATTCGACAAGATGCTGAAGCATTAGGAAGATTATTAGCAGGATATGTCAACAATCCAAATGTAGCTGGAGCAACAGTTTTAAGTCTTGGTTGTCAAAACTTACAAGTTGATATTTTTAAAAAAGCTTTACATAAAATCAATCCGAACAATCAAAAACCTATCATAGTTTACGAGCAACAAAAATCGGGTACAGTTGATAATATGCTGAATGGAATTATTAAAGATTCTTACGAAGCTATTAAAAAAGCTAACGAAATTCAGCGTCAACCTGCTCCATTATCTAAGCTTGTTTTAGGATTAGAATGTGGTGGTTCTGATGGTTTTTCTGGAATTTCTGCAAACCCAACATTAGGCTATTTATCAGATATAATGGCTGCTTTAGGTGGATCAACAATTTTATCAGAATTCCCTGAATTATGTGGTGTAGAACAAGAATTGATTAACCGTTGTGTAAATGAAGAAGATGCTGAAAGATTCTTACAACTGATGCAAGATTTTGAAGCTTCTGTTGTTGCTGCGGGATCTGGATTTGACATGAATCCTTCTCCAGGAAATATAAAAGACGGATTGATTACAGATGCTATGAAATCTGCTGGTGCAGCTAAAAAAGGAGGTTCCTCTCCTATTCAAGATGTTTTAGATTATACAGAATATATTCAAAGACCTGGTTTAAATTTACTTTGTACTCCTGGAAACGATGTAGAATGTACAACTGCTTTAGTTGGAACTGGATCTAATATGGTTTTGTTTACAACAGGACTTGGTACTCCTACAGGAAACCCGGTTGCTCCTGTTGTAAAAATATCTTCGAACACAGCTTTACAAGAGAAAATGCCAGATATTATTGATTTCAATACTGGAGAAATAATTACGGGCGATAAAACAATTGAAGAAACCGCTGACGAACTTTTAGATTATATTATAAAAGTTGCAAGTGGTGAAATCAAAGTTAAAGCCCAGATTCTAAATCAAAACGATTTTATCCCTTGGAAAAGAGGTGTTTCTTTATAACTTATTTTCGTTTCGATGATTTTCGAATAAGAATTTGAGGATTTAAAACAACCTTTTTTTCTATGCTTATCCCTGAAAAATTTTCGTTCATATATTCTAAGAATACTTGGGCGGAAATTTTTCCCATTACATCTGGAGTCTGATCAACACTACTTATTGGTAATTCCATAAATTGCGTAAACGGTTCATTACTAAAACCTATTATCGAAACATCTTCTGGAATACTAATATTTTTTTTCTTCAATTGTTGACATGCACCCAAAGCGGCATAATCACTGGCAGAAAAAATTCCATCTGGTGGTGAATTCAATTCCCAAAGTTTCTTTACTGCTTCTACTCCATCTTCGGTCGAACTTTTAATTGGAATAACGTAATCTTTTTTAAATGGTAATTTATGATCTTTCAATGCATCAATATATCCATTGTAACGATTTTGATAAATTTCTAATCGTAAATCTCCAGATAAATGACAAATTTTTCGACAACCTTGTTTTATCAAATGTTCTGTAGCTAAATACCCTCCTTTATAATCATCAATTGTTACGGTGCTTATACCAGAAATATCTTTTTTACGGTCAAAGAAAATAACAGGTGTATTAGATTCTTTTGCAACTTCTATGTGCGATGTATCTTCTGTTGTTTTAGAAACTGACATAAAAATCCCATCTACTTGAGCATTTAAAAGCGTATTAAGTTGTTTTTTTTCTAAATCAACATCTTCGTGACTTTGGCAAATAATAACATGATAACCATGAGGAGACAGCTCTTCCTCTATCCCTCTAATCACAGACGAAAAGAAAGTAGTATTGATATATGGTACAATAATTCCAATGTTATGAGTTTTTCCACTTTTTAAAGCTTGAGCCAAAGTATTTTGCTTATAATTTAACTCTTTAGCAGTCTTCATCACCAACTCTTTCGTCTTTTGACTAATCTTTGGATGATTATTTAAAGCTCGAGAAACCGTTGCTGCACTAATATTTAATTGCTCAGAAATATCATATATCGTAGCACTTTTTTTCATATAAATAGGTAAAGTTTAATTCGTTATAAAAAATTATCAGGTAAATATATACTAATTCTTAATATAGTATTTTAATAATGTACTTGTTACAACAACTAATTTAAAATATTATCATATCTTATAGTATCTGTAATCGATTACAAATATACTTTATTTCTTGTTAAAATTCTCAACTATAAATTTGATCTCCATAAAAATAAAATAAAACTGCACAAACAATGGCTTAAATAGTATTCTTACTTCCATATTCAAAGTTAAATGTATTTTTTTTAAGATTTTTTTAAATAAAAATTGAAAAGAATAAAAATTAATTATATTTTAGTGTCTACAATACACTATAAATTAAAATTTAAAGCAATCGATTACATTATATATTGTGTAAAAGTTTCATTATATCAATAAAAACAGTTCATTATTTACTATAATGCAATCGATAACACTATTTATTAATAATACATTTTATACATGAATTAACACTTTTTTTAAATCAAAACACAAAAAAACACTTTATGAAGAAGTCTAAAATATCGTTGCTTTCCTTATTACTCCTACCAATTGCTGCTTTTGCTCAGGATAATAAAACAGTTTCTGGGATTATTAAATCAACCGAAAACGGAACACCATTAGTTGGTGTAGAAATTTATGTAGATGGAACATCGTATGAAACAACCACAGATGAAAATGGTTTTTACGAAATAGAAGTTCCTGAGGATGCAATTCTTACTATTAATTATGATGGTTTCAACACCATTGAAATTCCAATAAAAACAACACAAGATTTTAATATTGCATTATCTCCCAATGATATTGAAAATGAAAACAAATCACTCGACGAGGTCGTTATTATTGGTTATGGAAAAGCAAGAAAATCTGATTTAACTGGATCCGTTGGTGTTATTGACGCTTCTAAACTAACAGAAAGAAGCATGACAAACCCTATGGAAGCAATGCAAGGAAATGTACCTGGTGTGCAAATTTCTACTTCTACAGGTCGAATTGGTGATGGATACAATATTGTAATTAGAGGTAACAACTCGATGAATACAGATGCCAAACCGCTTTTTGTAGTAGATGGCGTTTCTACATCAGATATTGATTTTTTAAATCCACAAGATATTGCCCGAATTGACATTCTAAAAGACGCTTCTTCTACAGCCATTTACGGATCAAGGGGTTCTAATGGAGTTGTTATTGTTACAACTAAAAATGGTAGTTCTGCCAAAGGAAAATTTACGATTTCTTATGATACTTATTATGGTGTAAAAGATGTTGCACGTCTACCTAAAATGATGGATGGTGAGAAGTGGTGGTATTATCATCAATCTGCATACCTTGCAACAGCTGGAAAAGATAAAATTACTGGACAAGTTTCTCCGGAAACACTTTACACTGCAGTTGTAGGAACTCGAAATACTGAACTATTAAGACGCGTGAATGCAAACGAAACGTTTGATTGGTTTGATGCCGTTCTAAGAACAGGTATAACTCAAAATAATTTTGTTAATCTATCTGGTAGATCAGAGAATGGAATTGGTTACAACATTGGTCTTGGTGCTCAAAAGGAAAAAGGAAATTTGCAAAATGAGGCGTTAGACAAATACTCAGTCAATCTTGGTGCAGATCATAAAATTAATGACAAATTCTCTGTCGGAATTAATCTTAATGTCGCATTAACTGAACAACAAGATGGATCTGATATTGCAATGCAAGAGGCTTTTCGATTAAATCCTTTCCTTAACCCGTATCAATATGAAAGCTCTGAACTCGCTCCATTACCTGGTAAATTAACAAATCAACAAGGAGTTTTTATTATCGATAAAACATCTACATACAATCCTTTATTAGAAATTAGAAATACAATAAATGAAACACGTAGATGGAATGGAATTGGAAATTTCTTTTTTGAATATCGTGCATTAGACTGGTTATCACTTAAAACAACCTATTCTGCTAATTATGATACAAGACGTAAAGGTGAATCTTGGGGTGCTTTGACATCTGTAGGAGCAAGCAACAACAATTTATCTTCAGCGCAAATCAATAAATCAGAACGATTTAATTATACATGGGACAATCAAGTTAATGCTAATTTCAAGATTAACAACATTCATCAATTCAATATTTTAGCTTTACAAAGTATTTACCAAAGCAGATACGAATCTACTTTACTTAGCTCTAGAAATATTCCTTTTGATACTGGTTATCATAACATTGGTTCTGGAACACAAGATTCATACAATGTTGGTTCTAATTACATCAAACAATCACTTGCTTCTTACGCTTTACGAGCAAACTATTCCTTATTAGACAAATATTTATTTACAGTTTCTGTGCGTTGGGATGGTTCTTCTTTACTTTCTAAAGGAAATCAATGGGATAGTTTTCCTTCTGCAGCTGTTGCGTGGAAAATTAATAACGAAGAATTCTTAAAATCAAGTAAAGTTGTTACTGAATTAAAGCTACGTGCAAGTTGGGGGTATACGGGAAATAATATTATCGAACCATATTCTACGACCAATCTTTTGACGGAACAATATTTTTACGACTACAATGGAACAGTTGCTAATGGCTGGTTACCAGGGAAAATTGCTAATCCATATTTAACATGGGAAAAAACTAGAGAGTTTAACATTGGATTAGACTTTGGTTTTATTAAAAATCGTATTACAGGATCTATTGATGTCTATGATAAATTGTCAGATGATCTCTTAATGAGACAACAATTACCTTACGAAACTGGTTGGACGTACATTAACGGAAATATTGGATCTGTAAGCAACAAAGGTATTGAAGCTGCTTTAACAGCTAAAATCATTCAAACAAATAAGGTAAGTTGGGAAACTACGTTTACTTTCTCTAAAAACGTCAACAAAATCAAATCAATTTATGGGCAAAACGAAGTCGATGATATCGGAAACAACTTATTTATAGGCGAATCAATTAATTCATATTATAATTATGTTTTTGACGGAGTTTGGCAACCAGATCAAGAAGCTGAAGCTAAAAAATATGGACAAACTGTTGGTCAAGCTAGAGTAAAAGACATAAATGGAGATGGAAAAATAACAACTGATGATCGTGTTATTTTAGGATCTTCTGATCCAGATTGGTCTGGAAGTATTTTTACAACACTAAAAGTAGGTCAATTTGATTTATCAGCTTCATTAATTACAAATCAAGGTGTTTTAGCCTATTCTCCTTTTCACGAAAATTTCACAAACGTCTATGATAGAGGACGATCAAAAATTGATATGGATTGGTTTGTACCAACAAATCAAGCAGGTTTACCTTCTCAATTTTCAAACACAGCTCCGCAACCTTACAATGAAGGAACATATTGGAGAAACAACAAAGTTGGTTATTACAGAGATGCATCATTTGTAAAAGTGAAAAACATTGCATTAGGATACACTTTTGATAAAAACACTTTATCAAAAATAGGATTATTCAACTCTTTGAGAATATATGCGAATGTTATCAATCCATTTGTTTTTACAAAATATGATGGTTACGATCCAGAATGGGCTACAGCGAACTTTGGTGTTGGAAGAGTAAGTTCTGTAACTTATCAATTAGGATTAAACGTTAAATTTTAAAATTATTTGAAAATGAAAAAAATAGCTATATTATTATTCGCCTTAAGTATATCATATTCGTGTAGTGATTTTTTAGAAGAAGAAAATCTTTCAAATGTATCTGCAGAACAATATTATACAACCGCTGATGGTTTCACTTCTTTAGTGAATGCTAATTATGCACAACTAAAAAATATCTATGGAAAAGAACCTTGGCTTTTCGTTGCTGGTACAGATTTATATGCAAGAGGTCGTACGGCAGAACCACCTGGATTAAGTCAATATACAGATCTAAACGGCTCATCTGAGGGCGTAGATCAACTATACAAATCATGTTATACAGCTATACAAACTGCAAATATGGCATTGTATTATTCAGATAAAACAGCAAATTCATCTAATCTTCCAAAACAAATTGGTGAATTAAAATACCTGAGAGCAAATTCTTTCTTTCTACTGGTTCAAACTTATGGAGATGTAAGTCTAGTTACAGAATACATCAATACACCTCAATTAAATTTTGAACGCACATCTACACAAGAAGTGTATCAATTTATAATTAAAGAATTAGAAGATGCATTAAAACTAGTTGGAAATACAGCTTATACTGGACATGTCAATAAGAAAGCTGTACAACATTTACTAGCTCAAGTACATCTAACTCGTGGGTACGAAAAATTTGGTTCAACAGATGATTTTACTTTAGCAGCACAATATGCAGACGCAGCAATTGGAGGTCAAGCACTTTCATTATCCTTTGAACAATTATGGAAGCCTGGAAATGAAATCAATAACGAAACAATTTTTTCTGTTCAATATAGTGCTGCATCTGCAAGTACTGATCCTTTTAACTTAGGTCATGCACAAAGCAGTTATTTCGGTCCATACCATGGTGGTTCGGAAGTAGCAGGAAAAGCTCCTTATCGTACATATAGCTTATGCCCTACTCAATTCGCAATGGATTTGTATACACAAGATGACAGCAGATACCAAGCAACTTTTATGAGCGAAGTATATGAACGCTATTTTGATTACTTCGATGTAAGCGACCATAATTCTTTAACTGTTAAACATTATTATGAACCAAAATGGTTTGCAAATAATGCAGCTTATAAAGCGACTTATTTAGCGAATCATCCAGGAGTTGAATATCATAATTACGGGACATATGGAGCAGAACATAATCCAAGCGCTGATTACCAAACTATTCCTGTAAAGAAATTTGATGATCCATCTGCTCCTTTCGGAAAATTTACGAACACAAGAGATATTATCTTATCAAGATTAGCAGACACCTATTTAATATCAGCTGAAGCATATTTAAATCTTGGAAATTCTACAACAGGATTACAACGTCTAAATGAAGTTAGAAGAAGAGCTGGTGTTACTCCTATTAATGCTGGTCAATTTAACATCGACTTTATTCTTGATGAAAGAGCAAGAGAAATGTTAGGTGAATATAATCGCTGGTTTGATTTGAAACGAACAGGAAAATTAGTAGAAAGAGCTTCTAAACATAACTTTTTGATAAAACAATCAAATTTTAATGGTAACAATGGTGAATTAAAAATCTTGAGACCAATCCCACAAAATGCTTTAGATCTAAATCAAAATCCAAATTTTAAACAAAACCCTGCATACTTATAGTTAATTACTATTAAATTTCTTCTCATTTATAAAATATGTTCCTTAATAAAGGAACATATTTTTTTATAATTATATATTGTATCCTATACAATATTTAAACACTCAGTAATCGATTACAAATAAAGTTCCTTCAATCACATTATTTACAATTATGCTAAATAATTATATTTTCATTAGATTAGTTAAATTATAAATCCAAAGTTTTGAGCAAGAAGTAATCATTTATAAAACTAATTAACAGATGTTTACATGTTTTTTAATATTTATTGTTTTTTTATTAAATAATATTTTTATTTTTAAAAAATAGTTTTAATTTAGTGTCCTCTGTACACCTATATGTTTAATATTGCAATCGATTACATTAATTAATAAAAAAATAAGCTAGTAAAAAGATTATTGACTAACATATACTATAGAAATACAAAACCACACACATGAGGATATCAAAAATTAAATTATTCACGCTTTTGCTTCTACCAATTGCGAGTTTTGCGCAAGAGGAAATAAAAGTCTCTGGAACAGTTAAATCATCTATTGATAATTCTCCGCTTACTGGAGTAGATATTTATGTAGATGGAACTACTTATGAAACAATTACGGATGAAAATGGTTTTTATGAAATCGTTGTTCCTGATAATTCTACATTAACCATTACTTATGATGGTTACGAAATACAAACTATTCCGGTAAACAAAAAAGGTAATATTGACATTACATTAAGAGACCAAGTTGCAACGGAACGTCAGAATTTGAATGAAGTTGTTGTAATTGGATATAGCACTGTTAGTCGAGAGGAGTTGACAGGTGCTGTATCGAGTATCAATTCTGATCAAATAAAAGATATGGCAGTTAATTCTGCTGCTGAAGCAATTCAAGGTCGTTTAGCAGGTGTACAAGTAGGTGTTTCTGAAGGCGCTCCTGGCTCTGAGGTAAGTATTAGAGTTCGTGGAGGTACATCGATTACACAAGATAATAGTCCCTTATATATTGTAGATGGAATACAAGTAGAAAATGCATTATCTATTTTATCTCCACAAGAAATTGCAAGTATAGATGTCTTAAAAGATGCTGCTTCTACTGCTATATATGGTGCTCGTGGAGCAAATGGAGTTATTTTAATTACAACAAAAAGTGGTTTCAATCTTCCTACACAAATCACCTATTCAAATTATACAGGATTCAGAGAAATTCAAAATAAACTTGATGTCATGTCACCTTACGAATTCGTAAGAAATCAATACGAATTATATAACTTAGGCGGCGATGAGCAATCAGCAAATGCTTTCAGAAATAGATATGGTGAATTTAAAGATTTAGATATCTACAAAAGCATGGAAGCCAAAGATTGGCAAGACGAAGTTTTTGGTCGAAAGGCCTTTTCTCAAAATCATAATATTTCTGTTGTAGGCGGTAATAAATCAACCGATTACAGTTTAAATTTAAATTACCTAAATGAAGATGGAATTATGATTAATTCTGGCTACAAAAGACATTTGGCTAATTTTAAAATGAATCATAAAGTTAGTGACAAAGTAAAAGTAGGTATTAACTTTAGATACAGCAAAGATGTTGTAGAAGGAAGTGGAACGTCTAATACAGGATCTCAAAGTAACAACAAATTAAGAAATACAGTTCGTTATCAGCCTTTTGTTGGAGCTGGAAACGAATCATTTGTAGACTTTTTTGATCCAGATTACTTTGCTCAAACAAACCTTACAAGCCCTGTCTTACTTGCTAACAATGAAGTTAGAGAAGACGAAAGACAAAATCTATTTATGAATGGATATTTTCAGTGGGAAATTGTAAAAGGGCTGACATTTAAATCTGTTTTTGGTTATGTACAAAATGATCGTCAAGACAACTATTTCTATGGAAATATTACAAATGTTGCTCGTTCAAATGCTAACTTACCAGTTGTAGATATGCGTGGTTATAAAAGTCAAAGAATTTCTAATTCCAACACTTTAAACTATACACCAAAACTTGGCGCTTTACATAAATTGAATGTAATGATTGGACAAGAAATTGTAAAAACAGACGGTAGTTCTGATAGAGCATATATCAAATGGTTACCTAAAAACATTACCGCAGAACAAGCTTTTGGAAATACACAAAGTGCAGTTCCTCCTACAGGAATGGTACAAGACCCATACACAACTGTTATAACTGCTCCTGATCGTTTAGCTTCATTTTTTGGACAAGCAAACTATGCTTTCGATAAAAAATATATGTTAACATTAACACTACGTGCTGATGGTTCTAGTGTTTTTGCTCCAGGTAATAGATGGGGATATTTTCCATCAGCTTCTTTCGCTTGGAATATGAGTAGAGAAAATTTCTTGAAAAATTCTTCTTGGGTGAATGAATTAAAATTACGTTTAAGTTATGGTACATCAGGAAACAATCGAATCGAGCCTTTATTATACAGTACATTCTTTAATAGTTCTAGTAACTGGGGTTATTCTTTTGATAATGCGGTTGTTCCTGGTTTAGCGCCAAATGAGCGTTTATCAAATGAAAATACAAAATGGGAAAGAACAATCTCTAAAAATATTGGTTTAGATTATAGTTTATTTAACAAAAGAATTTACGGATCTATTGATGCCTATATTACCAACACAAAAGATTTATTATTATTAGCTAAAGTGCCTCAAACAGGAGGATATGAATACCAATATCAAAATTCTGGAGAAACAGAAAATAAAGGTATTGAGTTTACTTTAGGTGCTGATATCGTGAAGAAAGGTGATTTTAAATGGAATGTAAACTTCAATATTTCTCATAACGAAAATATCATCAAATCTTTAGGAAAAGATGTTACTGGAGAAGGTTTACAATATTATTATCAATCTTCAGGTTGGGTAAATAGTATTCAAGATTTTAAAGTTGAAATCGGAAAGCCTATTGGTCAATTCTATGGATATGTTTATGACGGATGGTATAAAGTAGAAGATTTTAATTACAATCCTTCAACAAGACAATACACTTTAAAAGATGGTGTTCCAAATGGGTCTGCAGCTGCTTTAGGAGCTAAAGGTCCAAAACCTGGGGATTTAAAATTAAAAGATTTAAATAACGATGGTATTATCGATGACAAAGACAAAACTGTTTTAGGTAATTCTCAAGCTAAATTTTACGGAGGATTTAATCAACAATTTCAATATAAGAATATTGATTTGAGCTTATTCTTTACATTTTCTGTTGGAAATAAAGTATATAATGCCAATAGAATGGAGTTTACAACGCATTATCAGTACAAAGACAACAATATGTTGAAAGAAGTTGCTGGTGCTTGGCGTAATTTTGATGACAACGGAAACCGTGTTTATGATCCAGAACAATTATCAGCACTTAACGCAAATGCTACTTTTTGGTCGCCATCAACTGGGAATTACATCTTACATTCTTATGCGATAGAAGACGGTTCTTACTTAAAATTAAGCAACCTAACAATTGGTTATTCATTACCAGAATCTATGTTAGCTAAAACAAAATTCATTAGCAAATTTAGAGTCTACGCAACTACGAATAATTTATTTACAATTACAGGTTATTCTGGATATGATCCGGAAGCAAATACAAGAAGAACAAGCCCACTTACACCAGGTGTAGATTATGCGGCATATCCAAGAAGTAGATTTTTCTTAGCAGGTATCAATGTTTCTTTTTAATCCTTAAAACCATTACTCAAATGAAAACAAAAAAATACATAAAAATATTAGGTGTAAGTTTAGTCTTATTAACATCCTATTCGTGTGAAGAATTTTTAGATGTAAGTAGCCCATCTAACATATCAGAAGTAGAAGTTTATAACGATACAGATTATACTTATTCAGCAGTAATTGCTGTTTATAACCAATTAGCTGGTGATAACGGATACGGAAACCGTATTTCTTCTATTTATGGACAAGCAGCAGATGATTTTAAAACTTCTGGTGATTATAGTTGTAATGATAGACGTGGAATTAGTATGTACGCTGCATGTGCTACGAATCCTGAATTAGACAAACCCTTTCGACAATTGTACACAGGTATAGAACGTGCCAATCTTTTAATTTTTAATATACCAAATTCTACTGTTTATAAAACAGGAAGCGATAGTGATAAAAAATTAATGGATAGATTTTACGGAGAAGCTTTGACTTTACGTGCACAATACTATTACGAATTAATCAGAAACTTTGGAGATGTTCCTTTTCAAGATAAACCATCTTCTCAGTACGAACATATTTTTCTTCCAAAAACTGATCGTGATGAAGTTTACGAAGTTTTATTAGCTGACTTAGAAACTGCTTCTAAAGTTATTCCTTGGCGCGCAGAATCTGGTGATCCAACTACTCGTATCACAAAAGCATTTGTAAAAGGACTTAGAGCAAGAATCGCTTTAGCTAGGGCTGGTTATTCTTTAAGAAGAAGTCCAGTAGAAATGAAAAAAGGCGAAAATGCAACAAAATACTATCAAATAGCAAGAGACGAAACTTTTGATATTATGCAACAACGTGGTAGCCATAACATCAATCCTAATTACGAAGATGTTTTCCGTGCTATACACGAAGGTCGTATGGATAATACAAACGAAATGATTTTCCAAGTTGGTGCTTTCGGTGGAAATGCACGTACTGATAGTAAATTAGGTTATTACAATGGTCTACGTCACAACACAGCTTCTAAATGGAACGGTGGTGGAGGTATCAACGCTTTACCAACTTATTTTTATGAGTTTAATCGTTATGATCAACGTCGTGATGTGACGATAAATGTTTTCGAAATTAATGCTGATGATTTATCACAAGTAGTTAAAATTGACGCATTATCTGACGGAAAATTCAGAAAATCTTGGACTAAAATTACAGGTCCTTCTCAAAATCTTGGTATCAATTGGCCAGTTATGCGTTTTGCAGATGTATTATTAATGTATGCAGAAGCTGAAAACGAATTAAATGCAGGTCCAACTGCAAGTGCTATCGAAGCATTAAGGGAAGTAAGAGCAAGAGCATTTAGTCAAAATCCAAGCGAAATGCCAGCGATTAATGTTGGTGGATATCAAGCATTCTTTAAAGAAATTGTTCACGAGCGTTTGTTAGAATTCGGAGGTGAATCTATCCGTAAATACGATTTGATTAGATGGAATCTTTTAGGCGAAGCCGTAACAGAAACAAGAGGAAAACTACAACGTTTATTAGACGGAACAGGAGAATACGCGAATGTACCAAAATACATTTATTACAAAATTGGTAGCTATGATCCATCTCAAAATGCACAAAAAACAGTTCTTAACTTAGATACTTATTTTGTAGGAACAGACAAAGGTGCAATTTTCTATACTCCTTCTGTTGCCTCTACTCCTACTGGTTATACAAGAATTAACTGGCAATCAGCAATGGTAAGTACTATGATTAATGACGAAAGAAAAGGTTGGATGCAATATTACAAACCAAATCATTCAGAATTGTTACCTATCTATCAAGATATCATCAATACAAATTACAACTTAAAGCAAGATTACGGATACTAAATTCTAAAACAATGAAAACAACGATTCATAAATTATACTTTATCGGAACTTTGCTTTGTGCAGGAGCCGTAATTACAGCCTGTACAGATGATGATATGCAATCAGAATCTACAGATCCAATGAGAATGTTTACTCCTTTCTCTTTAAATGCAGAAAATGGAGAAACGCATTCTAAAGTGACTTGGAAAGCATCATTATACACAGAGGGTGATGCAATAAAATATACAACAGAAGTTTCTAGCGATTCTTTGTTTACTAACCCAAAAGAGATCTTACTTTCTAAAGTAACAGATAGTGCCGGAGTTATAATTACAGATCAAGAAGTTCCTGTTCGAAAAAATTTGTTTGTTCGTGTAAAAGCAAATGCATTTAATGATCGACCAGAATCTTATTGGTCAACAAGTAAAAGTATTAAAATTACGGGAATACAAATATTACACGCTATCTACGATCCTAATGTATTAGAAAAAGAAATTACATTATCATGGGATATTACAAGCGGTGTTACAAAATTAGTTTTTGTGCCTGCATCGCAAGTAGATGGCGGAACAGAAGGTGTAGTAACAAGCGAAATAACAGCTGCTGAAGCTGCTTCTGGAATAAAAACTGTAAAAGGATTAAATCCTAGTACAAAATACAACGTAGATATTTACAAAGGAAATACAAGTGTTGGTTTCAGATCTTTTACAACAAAAGCTTCTTCAGATTATGCGGTAATTGCAAATCCTGGTGACGATTTAATTGCTTTAGTAAACAATGCTAAAAATGGCGATATTATTGGTCTTAATCCTGGAAATTATGACACTGGTGACAAATTAATTATTCTAAATGGTAAAAAAGTTTCATTAGTTGGAACAACTTCTAACCCTTCAGATACTAAAGTTGCGTTTAAAGAATTTACACTAAACGATTCTGGAGCTGGATTAGTTTTAAGAAATTTAGAACTTAATGGAACACCTAATAATGCTGCTTATTTAGTTAATTTAACAAGTAGTAATAGTAACGGAGCTAAAGCTGATTTCGAAAGTGTATTGATCGAGAACTGTGTTGTATATGGTGTTAGTACAGCTGCTTTTAGAGCCAATAGAGGTCCTAATAGTGGATATACAATGGATAAATTCGAAATTAAGCATTCATTCTTTAGAAATTTCCCAGCTTCATCTTACGGATTCTTACATTTAGACAAGTTAGTTTTCAACCAAGTAAATGTAGAAAATTCGACTTTTACTGAAGTTGGAGATTTATTTATTCGATACAGAGAAAGTATAACTTCTCCATCAGCTAACGCAACTATTAATGTAAACAATTGTACAATAAATAGTTTTGGACAAAGTTCTGTTTATCCTTTATTAGACAACAATAATGTACCAATCAAAGTGAATTTCACGAACAATATCATCGCAAATTCGCCACGAGTTGGAGGTAGTTTATCAAACAATTTATTACTTCGTTTAGCAACATCAAGTACAGCTGTGTTTACATTTAATAATTTTTATAATTTAACAAATGGAAAACCTTCAGATTTACAAAAACTTGTCTTTCCAACAACTGGTGTTACAAATTCTAATAATCAAGAAAATCCATTAAATTGGACAAACACAACAATTGATTTTACATTACCAGCTAATTCTCCTCTTAGAACAGCCTCTTCAACAGGTGGTGCAATTGGAGATCCAAGATGGTGGTACTAAATAAAAAATAAGGAATGAAATCACACATCACAATCACAGTTTTATTTCTAATTCACTCATGTTTATTTGCACAGAATGTACCTGCTTTTCCTTCAGCCGAAGGCTATGGCAGGTATGCTTCTGGTGGACGTGGTGGAGAAGTATATATTGTCACAAACTTAAACGATAATGGAAAAGGTAGTTTAAGATATGGTATTCAGAAAAAACTAAGCAGAACAATTGTTTTCGCAGTATCTGGTACTATTGTTTTACAATCTCCTTTGGATATCAATAACGGAAATATTTCTATTCTTGGACAAACTGCTCCTGGCGATGGAATTACAGTTTCTAATTATCCTGTTACCATCAAATCAGATAACGTTATTATTCGTTATATGAGATTTCGATTAGGTGATTTGGCAAAAGTTGAAGGTGATGCTTTAGGTGGTCGTAATTCAAAAAATATAATCATAGATCATTGTTCTATAAGTTGGTCGACAGACGAAAATTTATCTTTTTATCGTGTCAAAAATTTATCAATTCAATGGTCTATTATTTCAGAAGCTCTAAATAATTCTGTCCATTCAAAAGGAGCTCATGGTTACGGTGGAATTTGGGGCGGTGAACCTGCTACGTTCCACCATAATCTAATCATGAGTAACAATAGTCGAAATCCACGTTTTAGCGGTTCCGAATCTACTGCTAATCCAGAAGATGAAATGGTTGATTTTAGAAACAATGTAATTTTTAACTGGGGTGCAAATTCTATTTATGGAGGAGAAAACGGAAAATATAATTTGATCAATAATTATTTCAAATCTGGACCTGCTTCAAAACATAAAAATAGAATTGTTAATCCTTCTGTTCCCTATGGCAAGTTTTATGTCAACGGAAATTATGTAGAAGGTTACACTGATATTTCTGCAAATAACTGGAATGGCGGTGTACAAACAGATAATCCTTTACAAGCTAAATCTGATTTAGAATTTGGTAAAAATGAAGTTATCACACATACTGCTGAAAACGCTTTTAAAATGGTTCAGGCACATGTTGGTGCAAGTTTAAAACGCGATGAAGTAGATAATAGATTAATTGGATATCTTACAAATGGTTATCCAAAAAACACTACTGGAATAATTGATAGTCAAGCACAAGTTGGAGGTTTTCCTACTCTTAAAACATATAATGTTCCTACTGATATCGATCAAGATGGTATGGATGACGAATGGGAAAAAAGAAACAATTTAAAAGTAGGAGTGAATGATGCAAATGGATATAATCTATCAAGTCAATACACTAACTTAGAAATCTATGCCGAATCTTTGGTTTCTGAAAAAATAAATTCTGCGAACAACAAGGTCAAAGATTTTGATTTTATTGTTGCAAAAGATGGTACTGGACAATTCAAAACCATTCAAGAATTAATTGGAGCTCTACCCGACTTTAGTCGAGTTCCAGTTAAAGTTTTGATTAAAAATGGTATTTACAAAGAAAAATTGACATTACCTCCGTCTAAGACAATGATTAATTTTATTGGAGAAGATCAAAACAAAACGATTATCACTTACGATGATTATGCTTCGAAACTAAATAATATTGGGCAAGAAATTGGTACATCTGGTTCTGCTTCGTTTTTTATTTTTGGAGAAAATTTTTCTGCAGAAAATATCACATTCGAAAACTCTGCTGGTGAAGTTGGACAAGCAGTAGCTGTTCGTGTAGATGCAGATAAAGTGAAGTTTGTGAATTGTCGTTTCTTAGGAAATCAAGACACTTTGTACTTAGTGAAAAGTGGAAGTAGACAATATTTTTACAATTGTTATATCGAAGGAACTGTCGATTATATTTTTGGGGCAGCAACTGCCTATTTCGAGAACTGTCAGCTTAATAATAAAGGGAAAGGATACATTACAGCAGCATCAACGACAGAAGATCAGAAATACGGTTTTATTTTCGAGAATTGTAAAATAACAGGTAACAATCAAGATTCCCATTATTTAGGAAGACCTTGGCGCCCATTTGCTCATACAGCTTTTATTAATTGTCAAATGGACCAATCGATCAAAACAGAAGGTTGGCATAATTGGGGAAAAGTTTCTAACGAATCTACCGCTCGCTATGTCGAGTATAAATCGACTGGTATTAATCTAAGTAAAAGAGTTACTTGGAGTCATCAATTAACCAATCAAGAAGCAGCTTCATTATCAAGAAATAATGTATTAGGAGATTGGATTTTATAAACAAAAAACGCATAAAACAATGAAAAATTTAACGTATTCTATCGTATTTGCCGCATTCGCAGTATTTTCTTGCTCCAAACAAAACCATTCAGTTCAAAATCAAGAAGGCTTAACATATGCCGAAATTTCTGTGAAAGAAGGTGGTAAATGGGTTGATGGAAAAAGAGGACATAAAGAATATGAAGGCGGAACTTTTAGAAATGTACAAGAACATACACTTCATCCAAATCATACGGATCATACTTTTTACATTCGCTACGAAGGTCCTGGTTGGGAAAATCAAAATGTAGGATTTCGTTTATATTTAGATTGGAGAAATGCTGTAGATATCTTCGGAAAAACAGTTAAAAATCAAGTTTTACAAGAAGTTGGACAAGATGGTTTCGATTCTTATCACAATATGCAACCATGGGGATTAGATATTTTAAAGGCTGGTAAATCATTAGGAATTGGAGGTTTTGGGCGTCTTGTAGATAATAAAGTCGAACATTTTGAAAATGTAGAAAAAACAACTGCTAAAATTTATAATACCAAAAAATCATCTGGTTTTCAAGTCGATTATAAACAATGGAAAACAACGAATCATTCAACGGATCTTATCGCAAATGTTACGATTTATCCATATGATCGTTTTTCTAAATTCGAATTAAAAACTTCTACTCTTACAAATGGTTTAACAACTGGAATTGTAAAATTTAAAGAAATTCCATTACAACAAAAGAAAAGTACTGACGGATCTTGGGGATATATCGCAACTTATGGTGCACAAACCTTAGCAACTAAAACAGATTTACTTGGAATGGCAATTTTCTATAAAACATCGGAAGTTGAAAATATTATTGATGGAAAAGATGATCATTTAGTCGTTTTCAAACCTACAACAAAAGCAATGACATATTACATTTTGGCAGCTTGGGAACAAGAACCAAATGGAATAACTAATGAAACAGAATTTTACAATGATTTAAATTCTAAATTAATTCAATTACAAAAAAACAATCATTTATAAATAACATGAAACCACTAATTACAATTACGCTAAGTGCTATAACTTTATTTTCTGGAATTTCATGTTCAAGTCAGAAAAAAACAAGTTCAGAACTTTTAGTAAATCCAAAACTAAAATGGTCAGAAAGAATGGCTATTTCAGAAACTATTCGTTTTCCAGATCCTACTTTGTTAGATTTTCAGAAAAAGCCAAGATGGAGCTACACGAACGGATTGGTTTTAGATGCCATGTACAAAGTTTATGAACAAACAAATAATAAAGTTGTTTATGATTATATCTACGATTATGCCAATCGCATGATTGATGAAAATGGTAAAATTCAAACGTATAAATTCGAAAATTATAACCTTGATATGATTAAATCTGGGGATGCTATTTTCGATTTATATGAAAAAACAAACGAAAAACGATTCAAGATTGCAATGCAAACCTTGGATAAACAATTAGCAGAGCAACCAACAACTTCAGAGGGTGGATATTGGCACAAACAAATTTATCCGCATCAAATGTGGTTAGATGGTGTATATATGGCCGAACCTTATCATGCTCGATATGCAAAAACATTCGAATCTGGAGAAAAGCAAACCAAATCATTTGATAAAATTGTACTTCAATTCGATTTAATCGAAAAGTATAACCGCGATCCAAAAACTGGATTATATTATCATGGTTGGGACGAAAGTAAAGAACAAAAATGGGCAAATAGTACAACTGGTTTGTCTCCACACTTTTGGTCGCGTGCAATGGGTTGGTATGGAATGGCGATAGTTGATGTTTTAGATTATTTACCAAAAGAACATCCAGGTCATCAAAAGTTAATTAAATACCTTAATCAATATGCAGAAGCTATTGTAAAAGTTCAGCATTCATCGGGAACTTGGTATCAAGTTTTAGATCAAGGAAACAGAGCTGGAAATTACTTAGAATCTACAGGAACTGCAATGTTTGTTTATACATTAGCAAAAGGGACCAACAAAGGTTATCTGCCAAAAAAATACATGTCAACTGCTAAAAAAGGATATGAGGGCATGCTAAAAGAGTTTATTACCATTGATGAAAAAGGTATTGTTAGTTTAGAAAAATGTTGTTCTGTTGCAGGATTAGGTGGAACACCTTACCGAGATGGTTCGTACGAATATTATATCAACGAACCAATTAGAGCAAATGATCCGAAAGGAACAGGTCCATTTATATTAGCTTCATTAGAGTTAAATCGTTAATTGCCATGAAATCAAAATTAATTCTCCTATCATTATTAGGATTAAATTTATTGCCAATACATGCGCAGAAATCAAACGTTTGGGTTTCAGATCTTGGAAATGGGATGTACAAAAATCCTGTTCTATATGCAGATTATTCTGATCCAGATGCTATTCGTGTAGGTGATGATTTTTTTATGACCGCTTCAAGTTTTAATGAAGCACCAGGATTACCAATCTTACATTCAAAAGATATGGTAAATTGGAAATTAGTAAACTATGCCCTACCCGATGTTTTTCCTATCAAACATTTCAGTACTCCAAAAAGAGGCGATGGTGTTTGGGCACCAAGTATCCGATTTCATAACAACGAATATTATATTTATTGGGGCGATCCAGATTTTGGAATCTATATGGTGAAAACTAAAAATCCTTTCGGAAAATGGGAAGATCCTGTTTTAGTTGAAGAAGGAAAAGGTTTAATTGATGCTTGTCCTTTTTGGGACGAAGATGGAAATGCATATATCGTTCATGGATGGGCTGGTAGCCGTTCTGGTGTAAAAAGTCTTTTAACCATCAAACGTATGAATGCCGAAGGAACAAAAGTTTTGGATAAAGGAAAACATATTTTTGATGGACACGAAAATCATCCAACAGTCGAAGGTCCAAAATTCTACAAACGAAACGGATATTATTACATTTTTGCTCCTGCTGGTGGCGTTGCTACTGGTTGGCAATTGGTTTTACGTTCAAAAAATATCTATGGTCCTTATGAAGAAAAAATTGTTTTAGAGGAAGGAAAATCTAAAATCAATGGACCTCATCAAGGTGCTTGGGTTGATACAAAAAATGGAGAGGATTGGTTTTATCATTTTCAGGATGCTGATACTTATGGAAGAATCGTTCACCTTCAACCAATGAAATGGATAAATGATTGGCCTTTTATAGGTGTTGACCAAGATAAAAATGGAATTGGAGAACCTGTTTTAACGTACAAAAAACCATTAATTTCTAATAAAACTGAAATTACAACTCCACCCGAAACAGACGAATTTGATGGAAATGATATTGGTTTGCAATGGCAATGGAGTGCTAATCCTAATATTGTTTGGTACAGCAAATTAGCTAATCAAAATTTTTTAAGATTATTTTCTGTAAAAGTTCCTGAAAATTCAAATAACCTTTGGGCGGTTCCTAACTTGTTAACCCAAAAATTTCCTGCACCTAATTTTACAGCTTCTACTAAAGTTAAATTAGTTCAAGAAGATGCAACAGAAGGCAAAACTGCTGGATTGTTGATTATGGGAACAGATTATCAATCGCTGGTTATAACAAATAAAAAAGATGGTTATTATTTACAATTGATTCGAGCGGAAAAAGCAGAAAAAAACAATGCAGAGAAAATTTTATCTGAGATAAAACTATCAACAAATGAAGTATATCTGAAAGTAAATATTAGCGAACCAAACGGAATTTGTCAGTTTAGTTACAGTGAAAATGGTAAGAAATTTACACCAATTGGAGATACTTTTCAGGCAAAACCAGGAAAATGGATTGGAGCTAAAGTTGGTTTATACAGCATAAGTTCTCAAGAAGCAAAACGTGGTGGTTATGCAGATTTTGAATGGTTTAGAATTGATAAAAACGATAAAAAATGAAATTAAACTCTTTTTTATATTCAACATTTTTCTTTCTATTTTGTTCATTTAGTTACGCTCAAAAAGGGAAATCATTAACAATTTTCTTAATTGGAGATTCGACAGTTGCAGATTACACTGGAGATTATAATCCAGGAAAAAGCTACATGAAAAATAGATACCCAATTGCTGGTTGGGGACAAGAATTTCAACCATTTTTCGTAAAAGATAGTGTTCAAAATGTCAAACATTTAGCGAATAAAAATATTATCATCCACGATAAAGCAAAAGGTGGAAGAAGTACACGTACTTTTTTTCAGGAAGGTAGATGGCGAGAAGTTTATACACAATTGAAAAAAGGTGATTATGTTTTAATACAATTCGGACATAATGATGCCGCAGAAGATAAACCAGAACGATTTGTAAATTTAGAAGGTTACAAAGAGTTTTTGAGATTATATGTGGATCAAACGAGAGAAAAAGGTGCAATTCCAATTATTCTTAGTCCAGTTGCTCGAAATTATCCTTGGAAAAATGGAAAGTTAGAAAATGTACATGGCGAATATCCATTTGTCGCAGAAGAAATTGCAAAAGAAAAAAATGTAGCTTTTTTAGATTTGAATCAAATATCAATGAATTTCTTTTCTAAAAAAGGTCAAGATTATGTGACTTCTACTTATTTCATGAATTTCGGCGCAAATTTGTACGATGCTTATCCAGATGGTCAAAAAGACAATACACATTTTCAAATAGCTGGTGCTAAAGCTGTCGCTGCTCTAGTTTTCAAAGAATTTAAAAATATTATCCAAAACAAAAACATTTACTAATGAAAAAATACATCAAAATACTTGCCGTTGCAGTGTCGATTGTTTGTTCTACTCATGCTTCTGCTCAAGTAGACGAAAACATCTATAAAAACATTGAGTTTAATATGCCAAGAGTGCAGGAAACATCTTTTCCAAATCGTACGGTATCCATCACTCAATATGGTGCAAAAGCAGACGGGCTTTTTAAAAATACCGAAGCAATTAACAAAGCAATTAACGAAACAAGTGCTAAAGGCGGAGGAAAAGTTGTAATTCCAAGAGGTATTTGGTTAAGTGGTCCTATCGAAATTAAAAGTAACATCAATTTACATTTAGAAGATGGTGCTTTATTAATTTTTAGTAAAGATTTTAACGATTATCCTTTGGTAGAAACAAGCTTCGAAGGGCTTAATACAACACGCACTGTTTCTCCTATATCTGCTAAAAATGCACAAAATATTGCCATTACAGGTAAAGGAACTATTGATGGAAATGGTGATGCTTGGCGTTTTGTAAAGAAAGGTAAAATGACCGATTCTCAATGGAAAACATTAGTTGCATCTGGTGGTGTTTTATCTGATGATAAAAAAATATGGTTTCCAAGCGAAGGTTCTAAATTGGGATACATAAGTAGTTCTAATTTTAATGTTCCTGATAAGATTAGTAAAGAAGATTTAATCAAAGTTAGAGATTTCTTACGTCCAGTAATGGTGAGTATTGTTAATTCGGATCGTGTACTTTTAGACGGACCTACATTTCAAAATTCTCCTGCATGGAACATTCATCCTTTAATGAGTTCTAATATAATTATTCGCAATTTGAATGTTAGAAACCCTTGGTATTCTCAAAATGGTGATGGATTAGATTTAGAATCTTGTAAAAATGTTTTGATTTACAACAATACATTTGATGTTGGTGACGATGCAATTTGTATCAAATCTGGAAAAGACAAAGATGGACGTGATCGTGGAATACCAACAGAAAATGTGATCATCAAAAATAATACGGTTTATCATGCACATGGTGGTTTCGTAATTGGTAGTGAAATGTCTGGTGGTGTTCGTAATGTTCATGTTTCTGGTGCTACGTTTATTGGAACTGATATTGGTTTAAGATTCAAAACAACTCGTGGACGCGGTGGTTTAATCGAAAATATTTATATCTCTAATATTGATATGATTAACATTCCTGCACAAGCAATTGGTTTTAATATGTTTTATGAAGGAAATTCTCCAATTGTAGAAGATGATCAAAATGCAGATGATGAAAAAAGAAATGATAAGAAAGTTCCTGTAACAGAAGAAACTCCAACTATCAGAAATATATTTTTCAAAAATATTAATGTCGTAAGTTCTCACGAAGCGTTGTTTATCATGGGACTTGCTGAAATGAATATTAAAAATATTGTGGTTGAAAATTCAACTTTTGATACTAAGAAAGCGTTAAGCATTATCGATGCAGATGGAATTCAATTAAAAAATGTAAAATTTAATTACAAAGACGGAAAAGCTGTAACAATTTACAACAGTAAAAATGTAGATTTAAGTTCAACAGAATTCAAAAATACATCAGCAACTCCAGAAATAAAGATACTTGGGAATGAATCTGAAAAGATTAAATTACCAAAAGCATTTGATAAAAAATACATTTCAACTTCTAAAGAAGTCAAAAAGAATGCAGTTATCAATTAAAAAGATTTTGTTTGTTTTTATGATTCATACGGTGATAGCCTTCGGTCAAATTGAGAGACCGAAGGCTTCGCCTTATACAATAGAAACGACTTACGAAAAACTAAAGAAAAATTATCCATTTATCACACCTATTTCTATTAGAAATATAAAGGATATCAACTCTTTTGAGAATATTATTTATCAAGAAAAACATCAATTAAAAGCAGATATTTTTCAACCCAAAACTCAGCAAAAACCTTCGGTTGCTATTATTTTAATTCATGGTGGTGGTTGGATTTCGGGCAGTAAAGAAAATCAAAAACCAATGGCTCAGGAACTTGCTTCTGCTGGTTTTGTTACAATGGCAATTAATTATAGATTAAGTGATGTTGCAAAATACCCTGCTCCGATTGAAGATATAGATGCTGCAGTTAATTATTTGATAAAAAATAGAAAGAAATATAACCTCAATCAAAAAAAGATTGTTGTTCTTGGTGCTTCGGCTGGTGCTCAATTAGCAACACTTTATGGTGTAAAATCGAATAAAATTGCTGCAATTATCAATATTGACGGAATTGTTTCTTTTGTACATCCCGAAGCGGAAGAAGGTCAATATGCAGCTTATTTTTTAAACGCTTGGAAAGATGATAATTTACAAGTGTGGAAAGACGCTTCACCATTAGAATTTGTTCAAACTAAAACACCTCCTGCTCTATTTATCAATAGTTCGCAACCAAGATTTAGAGCTGGAAGAGATGATATGATGAAAAAATTAACCAACTACAATATTCTTAACGAAGCGTACGAAATAGAAAATTCACCACATTCTTTTTGGCTAATGCATCCTTGGTTTGAAACGACAAAAAAATATATTATTGATTTTTTAACGAAACGATTTAACCAATGAAAGTAATCAAATTGATTTTATTTTTTTGCTTATATATTGTAATGATTAAAGCGAATGCTCAGTACAAAACAATTACAGTTTCTAAAGATTCGCAAGCTGATTTCGCAACCATACAAGAAGCGATTAATTCATTGAGAGATTTAGGACCTGATGAAGCATTAATACTTGTAAAGAATGGAGTTTATAATGAAAAAGTAAGAATTCCGTCATGGAAACACAAAATAACAATCAAAGGAGAAGATTCAACGAAAACTATCGTTACAAATAATGATTATTCTGGGAAAATAGATCTTGTGACGAATCAAAAAATGACAACTTTTAATTCCTACACTTTTTTAGTCGAAGCAGATAATATCAAACTAGAAAATCTAACCATACAAAACGAAAGTTGTAATCAAGGACAAGCGGTTGCATTGCATGTAGAAGGTGATAAATTTATTGCAAAGAATATACGTTTATTGGGCTGTCAAGATACGTTGTACACAGCGACAAATAGAAGCCGTCAATATTATCAAAATTGTTACATAGAGGGGACAACAGATTTTATTTTCGGTGAAGCAATTGCAGTATTTGAACATTGCACGGTAAAAAGTTTAGCGAATTCGTTTATCACAGCTGCCGCAACGCATCAAGAGCGTGAATTTGGTTATGTATTTTTCGATTGTCATCTTATTGCAGAAAAAAATATTACCAAAGTTTATTTAGGAAGACCTTGGCGCCCTTTTGCTAAAACCGTTTTTATCAATACAACGATGGGTCAACATATTCTTCCTATTGGTTGGAACGAATGGAAGGGTGATGCAATGTTTCCTGATAAAGAGAAAACAGCTTATTATGCCGAATATAAAAGTAAAGGTTTAGGAAATAATCCTCAAAAAAGAGCAAATTGGTCGCATCAATTAACCGAAAAAGAAATAAAAAAATACACGATCGAAAATATATTTGATGGTTGGAATCCAAAACATTAATCACATGAAAAAAACATATTTATCATTTATTTTCAGCTTAATCTTTAGCCTATTATTTGCGCAAAAACCAACTCTTTTTTTAGTTGGAGATTCGACGATGGCAAATAAAGAAAATCCGACAAAAAATCCTGAACATGGTTGGGGACAACTTTTACCAAATTTAGTTAATTCGAATCTTGAAATTCAGAATCATGCGACAAATGGAAGAAGTTCAAAAAGTTTTAGAACTGAAGGAAGATGGGATAAAGTGATTAAACAAGTAAAAAAAGGTGATTTTGTGATTATTCAATTTGGACATAATGATCAAAAAATAGAGGATTCTGTTCGATATACAAATCCTACAACTCAATACAGAGCAAATTTAGAACGATATGTAAACGAGGCTAGAGCAAAAGGTGCAATTCCGATTTTAATGACTTCTATTGTTCGTAGAAATTTTAATGAAAAAGGTGTTTTAGTCGATACGCATGGTTTGTATCCATTAATTGTGAGAAATGTTGCAAAAGACTTGCAAGTTCCTTTTGTTGATATGCAATATTTAACAGAAAAATTGGAACTAAAATATGGTCCAGAAAATTCTAAAAAATTGCATTTACACTTTTCACCAAATGAAGTTGAATATTATCCGAAAGGTAAAAATGATGATACGCATCTTTCTAAACTTGGTGCAGAAGAAGTTTCTAAACTTGCTTGGAAAGAGTTGATTAAATTAAACATTGGTTTCGAAAAATTTGTAAAAACGAACTAAAATGAATTACAAAAAAGATTTATTTTTTGATGGAAATACCAATTGGGAAGATTTAGGAAATGGTGTTAAACGTCAATTTGTCGGTTATAATTCTCAAATTATGATGGTTATTGTAAAATTTGAAAAAGATGCTATTGGTGTTTTACATCAGCATTTTCATTCGCAAATAACTTATGTTGCAGAAGGTGTTTTTCGTGTAACAATTGATCAAAATACAAAAATACTTCATAAAGGAGATGGATTTTTTGCACAACCAAATGTAGAACATGGTGTAATATGTTTGGAAGAAGGTGTTTTGATTGATAGTTTCAGCCCTTATCGCGAAGATTTTTTAATTATTTAAGCTAAAAATTAATCATAAACTTATTCAAGTTAATATCCGAAGGAATTTGCATTTTTTTACGCAATCTATAACGTTGCAACTCAACCGAGCGGTAATTTAAATGCATCAAAGGTGCAATTTCTTTCGTAGATAAATTCATTCTAAGAAAAACACAAAGCTTAATATCTTTTGCAGATAAATTAGGAAATTGAATGGTTATTTTTTTGATGAAATCTTGATGAATTTCCTGAATATTTAATTCAAAATTTTGCCATTCGTTTCTGTTATAACTATATTCAGAAAATGTTTTTTCAAATTTTTTCTTCAATTTTTTATTTTCTTCATTAACATCTAATTGCGAAAACAATTGATTAACTTCTGTTATCATTGCACGCTGATTAGCTAATTTCAAAGCTTGCCCTGCCAGTTCCGTAGATTTAGATTGTAACGAAGATTCTAACAATTGCTTTTCCTTGTTATGACTAAGCTCTTTTAACTCTTGTTGATGTTTCATTTCCATCAAATTCAATTCATACTCAAATTGTTTTTGCTTGATTCTAAAACTCTGTTTCAACTTCATACGATTGTATTTGTAAATTGCCAAAATAAATCCAACAATCGATAAAATATAAAACAATACCATCAAATTCGATAAATACCAAATTTTCTTGATACGAAAATCAAAATGATTTAACTCAACAAAATTCCCATCTTTTAACGCATAAATTGACAATTGATACGAACCACTTTCTAATTGTTTATAATTGATAATTGGTTGATTAAGTGGTAAAATTTTAGAATCATTTAATTGATAAAACAATTGATAATTTGCAAAATCATCATTCAAAATCGAAACATAAAAATCAATATAATTATTCGAATATTCAATATTTGGTTGATCATCAAGAACAGTTTGATTGATTTTTGCCTTTATTTTAACTTTTGGCAACTCACGACGAATTGATTTCAAATCATATTTCACTAAACCATTTTCAAGATTGATGTATAGAAATTGATCATTCATTTTGGCAGTCAAATTATCATCAACTAATTTACCATCGTACAATTTTTTTGGAATCAAATAATGGATCAATTTATTTTGTTCTATTTTAGAATAATACAAAATATTGTCTGCTTCTACCAAATATCTATTTTCTGACAAATAACGAATTCTATTGATATTCTTTAACTTAGAATCTAAAACTTCTTCTGAAAATAAATTTTTATTGACATCATATCGCATTAACTTTTGATCATCAATCAACACAAAAATCTTTTTATCTCCTACAATAATTTGTGGATTTACTAATTTTTTATGCTGATAAAATATCTCTTTTGCTGTTTGTTTTTGAATATCAAAAACATATAAACCTCCATTTTTCCCTGTTCCAAGAATTTTGTTTTCTACGATAATAAAATCAATAATTGGAATTGTAAGATTAGAAACTTTTGTTGATACATTATCAGCTCCAAGTAGATACTCGTTAATACCTGTAAAAGAAGACTGATAAAGCTTATTTCCTTGCTTTACCAATTTAAAACCTCCATTTGTAGAAGAAATTTGGTTCAAACGTCCATTATAAATATATGTTCCCCAACTATCTGATACATATATCGTATTATCTATATTCGAAACATTCCAAATCAACCCTTTTTCTATAACAGAATTTGTGTGATTAGTCGTTTTAGAGTAAGTATAAAATCCATGATTGGTTCCCAACAAAATATTATCTTGATAAAAATCAAACGAAAAAACATTTCCCAAATGCCCGTTGTAATCATATAAAAGTTGTGTTTGATTTTTTAATTCAATTTTCGAGATTCCTTTATCCGTTCCAAGCCAAGCGTTTCCTTTTGAATCTATTTTTATATTTTGAATGGTATTACTTATTAAACCAGAATTTTGATTATAATTTTTGTATGTATTTTTGATTAAATCATAAACATAAATTCCATTATTTGACGTTCCAATAATCAATTGATGATCTAATCGAATCATTTTTAAGACCAAATAATTCTTTAGCATTTTATTGAATTCAACATTAAATTCTCGTAATCCTGACGCTTTATTGTACATAAAAATCCCTTCTGTCAATGTACCAACCAAATAATCGTCTCTATAATTTTCTATTCCATGAATAACAATTGATTTGCCTTTTTTAATTTCAAAAAACGGTTCGAAATGACCATTCTTAAACTCAAAAATACCTTTAGAAATTGTTGCCACTAACATTTTTCCATTAACTAAATAAACGTATGAAGAAAGTGCAGGTAATTTATATCGTTTAACAGATTTACCATCAAACTGAAAAAGATAATTAAACGATTGAAAATAGATAGAATGATTGTGATAAAATATTTTCCAGATTTCTTCTTGCTCTAATCCCTCAAAACTTTTGAATTGATCTGAAATAGAAATATATGTTTTTTTTCCTTCTATTGTTTTCCAATAACCAAAATTATTAAAAGCACCAGAGTACACCACATTATTAATAGAAACAACAGAACGAATAATTGTTAAACTATTGGGCGAATATTTTTCCCAAAAATTACCATCATACTCTAATATATTTCGGTTGTTCGCAAAATAAATTTTTCCTTGTTTTTGATTTTCTGTGATATCCCAAATAGGCGATTCTCCCAAATATTCGCTCTTTGAATAATTCGTGATTATCGGCGCAAACGATTGAGATTTGGAATATATAGAGACAAGTAAAAATAGAATGTATAAGCTTCTCATTATGCAATAAAAAAGACCGTTAAAAACGGTCCTTAAAAATAAATGATATTTTTGAATTATCTTATTTAATTTCGACATCAAAAACTTCGGAAAAATGTTTCTTTGTAAACGCTTTTACTTCAGCCATATCCACTTGATATCCTAACTCTCTTTCTAATGATGCGACCGCCTTATCTTGAATTCCACAAGGAACAATATATTCAAAATAACGCAAATCTGTATTCACATTTAACGCAAAACCATGCATCGTTACCCAACGAGAAGCCTTAACACCCATTGCACAAATCTTACGAGCAAAAGGACGACCAACATCTAACCAAACACCAGTTTCACCTTGCGAACGAACACCTTTCAGGCCATATTCACCAATTGTTTTGATGATTACTTCCTCTAAATTTCGCATATACAAATGAATATCTGGTTTGAAATTATCTAAATCCATAATTGGATATCCAACCAACTGCTGTGGACCATGATACGTAATATCGCCACCACGATTTGTTTTAACAAATGTTGCCTGAATTTCATTTAGCTTATCACTCGAAGCTAACATATTCTCTAAATGACCACTTTTTCCAAGTGTATAAACATGCGGATGTTCTACAAAAAGTAAATGATTTTTTGTATTTCTAAAATTAGTATTTCCCTCCTTTTCTTGTGCTCTATTATATTGTTTTACGGCTATATTTTCTGCTAAAAGACTTTCTTGATAATCCCAAATTTCTTGGTAATCTCTGTTCATTCCTAAATCTTGGAACTCGACAATTTGTTTCATTTCACAATGTGTTTCGAATGTCAAATTTACGAAACTAAGCACTTAATAAGTAATTTTAGCTGATTTATTCTTACCAGAAATAATATCGTTAAATGTAAAATTTAATTTGATCGTTTTTTGATCCAAAGAAAAGTTAGCTTCTTCATTTGTACTACTTACTATTTTATTTGGTGCATGAATGATCAATTGATAATTAAACATCTTATTGAACATCATATTATCCTCCATTCTCCTATCAAATTTACTTGTTAGACTTTTAATTAATTTTTCATATTCATTTTTATTGAATACAATTTCAACACTATTCGTGTTTATATTTTTCTGATTATTTAAATAATTCGTGTTAAACGGATTATCAATCGCGATAAATAAATTAAACAAAAAATCATTCAATTCTTTACTTTCCTTATTTATCGAAGTTGGTTTCGAGATTAATACTGATGAATAAGTTAACTCATTAAAATCTACAAACACTTTGTGGTGTTTAAACTTCTCGAATGCTAACTTATTTTCCTCAAAATAATTGATTGCATTACTTCTTTTATCTTTCAAAAAATCTTCGTTATCTGTCATTATTTTGAATAGAGTTTCTATTGTTAAACCTTTTTTCAACTCTTCGACAACTTCTTTTTTTTCGTCCAAAAGAGTATTATAACCTGACTCATCCTGAATAAATGATTTTAGGTCGTTGCCATTTAAAGAATAACTATAATCAATTTTTCCATCCTCTTTTATGACATATTCTTCTTTTATTGTACATGATTGCAATCCTAAAACCATTAAACCAACTACTAATATTCTTTTCATTTAGCTAAATTTTGATTGTAAAAATAATCGAAATTATTTTTTATAATCTCACTAAAAACAATGGTTTTGAGTAATTCTATAACGATTGAATAAAAATCTTTATCTTTGGAATTCTAAGAAATCGATTGAAAAAAATAATCAAATAAAAATGAAGAAATTATTCGTTAAAGGATCTATTTTAATGGCTTTGTTTGCAAGTTTCAATGCTTTTGCACAACAAGGTGGTGGAATGTGGATTCCGACAGAATTGAATGAAAAGGAAATGAAAGACATGGGATTGAAAATCTCATCAAAAGACATTTTTAGTACAGGAGATAAAAGTATCAATAATGCAGTTGCTCACTTTGGTGGCGGTTGTACTTCTGAAGTTATTTCTCCAAATGGTTTATTATTAACTAATCATCACTGTGGTTATGGAGAAATCCAAGCGCATTCATCTTTAGAAAATGATTATTTAACAGATGGTTTTTGGGCTAAGGAGTTGAAAGACGAATTACCAAACGATGGTTTAACAGCTACTTTTATTGTTGATATAAAAGATGTTACTACTACAATTCTAACAGGTGTTACTGATAACATGACAGAAGAAGAACGTAACAAAATCATCAAAAAAAACATCGAAGATTTTAATTCGAAAAGTAAAACAGAATCTTATCAATCTGTGTTTATCAAACCTTTTTACAAAGGAAATAAATATTACCAATTTACAACAGAAACGTACAAAGATGTTCGTTTAGTTGGAGCTCCTCCTTCTGCTATTGGAAAATACGGAAACGATACAGATAACTGGGTTTGGCCACGTCATACAGGAGATTTTTCTATATTTAGAATTTATGCTGACAAAAACAACAAACCTGCAGATTATTCGCCAGAGAATGTTCCTTACAAACCAAAACATTACTTACCGATTAATATTTCGGGAATCAGTGAAAACGATTTCACATTTGTTTATGGTTTCCCAGGAACAACGGACGAATATTTACCTGCTTCTTCTATCGAGCAAATTAAAGACATTATCAATCCTGCGCGTATCAATGTACGTACAATTGCGTTGTCACATATCGATAAAAAAATGCGCGAAGACAATGCTACTCGTATCGCTTATGCATCTAAACAAGCACGTATTTCGAATGCGCACAAAAAATGGATTGGTGAAGTTTTAGGACTTAATCGCTCTAAAGCTGTTGAAAAACGTCAACAACACGAGCAAGATTTCATGAATCGTATTGCGAAAAATCCAAAATTAAAAACGCAATATGCTTCTATTATTTCTGAATTAAATGATGTAAACAAAGTAAATCAAGATTACAATTTAGCATATACAATGTATTCTGAAACGTTCTTCTCTAACTCAGAAACGTTTAGAATGGCTTTGACATTAAATAATATTTTGAATGCTGTGGGGCAAAAAAATTACGCTGAAACAAAAGCAAAAGCTTTGAATACAGTTGCGTCTATGCACAAAGATTATAATCCAGAATTAGACAAAACTATTTCATCTGATTTAGCGGATAACTATTTCAAAGTTGTTCCACAAAATTTATTACCAAATACAACTGCAGCAACTATCAAAACGGCTTTAGGAAATTCGGTGATTAATGGAACGAAAAAAATTAACGGACAATCTGTTTTAGGAAATATCAAAGCGTTAGCTGAAAACGATGCTGAATTTATCAAAGCATTAAAAGAAGATGCTTTAATTGCTCAAATTCGTTTAGTTTTAGATGCAAATCAAACAAAAGTAACGCCTACTTATTTAGCAAATCAAGATAAAATCAACAAGTTGATGCGTACGTATATGAAAGCGCAAATGGATGTATTTACAGATAAAAAAATCTTCCCAGATGCGAATTCTACATTACGTGTAACCTACGGAAAAGTTGATGGTTACCAACCACGCGATGCGGTTTATTATGAGCCTGTAACGCACATGGAAGGTGTTATGGAAAAATATATTCCAGGAGATTATGAGTATGATTTACCAAAACAAATGGTAAATTTATATGATAAAAAGGATTATGGTAAATATGCTGATAAGCAAGGGAAATTACCTGTAAACTTTATCGCAACAAACCATACAACTGGTGGTAACTCTGGTTCTCCAGCTTTAAACGCAAAAGGAGAATTAATCGGATTGAATTTTGACCGTGTTTGGGAAGGAACGATGTCTGATCTTAATTACGATCCAGAGATTTGTCGTAATATTATGGTTGATGCTCGTTACATTTTGTGGGTAGTTGACAAATATGCGAATGCGCAACGTTTGATTAATGAAATGACAATTGTTGACGAAAGCAACAAAACAAAGAAAAAATAATTTTCTTGATTATATTTTTGAAAACCACGTTTTTATAACGTGGTTTTTTTATTAAAATAAACGTAATAATCAAATAAAATCTTAAGAAATAAAACTATATTTATAAAACTTAATTCAATAATTGTCAAAATAAAACACTTAAAGTTATGGAAGTCATTAGAAAATGGCCTTTTTATTTAAAATTAACCTGCACATTATTGTCAATCATTTGTTTATCATTTATTTCAATAATAGGTAAAGGAATTTTAGTTCCATTAATATTAGGCTTCTTAATTTCGATCTTATTAGCACCAGTATGCTCGTTTTTCGAACGATATTTACGTATTCCACGCGCTATATCAAGTATTATCACTACGTTATTATTTGCAGCTTTTATCTTAGGTATTTTTTATTTAATTGCTATTCAAATGGCAGAAATAGCAAATGAATGGCCAACTTTTCAAAAACAAATCATAGAAGCTTTTATTGATTTACAAAAGTGGATTCATCATACATTTGGTATTAATTCGCACGCGCAAATGGAATATTTGACAAAGAATGTTAAAACTACAATCGAGACAAGTACAGTTGTCATAGAAAAAGTTATTTCTATTGTTTCCTCAATGGCTGTTACAGTTTTGTTCACTTTTTTATACATTGTTTTCTTACTAATTTACCGTCGTCATTTGGTAAAATTTCTTTATTATGCTTTTAATTCGAACACACATGATCAGGTTTATAATGTAATCACTTCAATACAAAGAATGGTAAAACAATATTTGATTGGTTTATTTTTACAAATGCTCGTTGTTTCTATTTTAGCCTTTATTGCTTTTTCTATTCTTGGGCTTAAATATAAATTTGTATTGGCTATTTTAACGGGTGTTCTTAACGTTGTTCCGTATGTAGGAATCATTATTTCACTGATTGTAACACTTATTATCACTTTTGCAACAATGTCCACTTCAAAACTATTCTTCGTCTTAATTGCCTTTATTGCAATTCATGCGATTGATGGAAATGTTGTGATGCCTAAAATTGTTGGTTCTAAGGTTAAAATCAACTCGTTGATTGTAATTATAGGATTAGTCATAGGAGAAATGACCTGGGGAATTATGGGTATGTTACTTTCTATTCCAATACTTGCTTTGATGAAAATTGTTTTTGATAATGTAACCGAATTAAAACCTTGGGGATATCTTTTAGGAGATGAAGATTCGACAGAGATTGACGATGATTTGAATTCTTTTTTGGCAAAAAAGAAAGCTAAAAAAAATAAGAAAAAATCAAAGAAATTGGACTAGAATATTAATTAACTGCATTTCTGTTTTACATAATTATAACAAGTTATGAAGTATAATTTATTGTTGATTTTTAGTTTATTGATTTTCAGTATTTCTTGTAATGAGAAAAATGAAGAGGTTACTGAAAAATATAATCTATTAAAAGTTGAGTTTTCTCCAACTTTTCATCAAAACGGTGAAATACTAATTGATTTCAAAAACCAAACAATTTCGTTTTATAATAATTCATTAATTATTATTCAAGAACCCTTTTTAGAAGTTGGAGAAAAAAATAAAAGTGAAAACCCTTTTCCTAAATTAATTCCTTTCACTTCTAAAATTACTAAAGATGAAAAAAATAGAATAATTTCTATATTAAATAAATTTTCAGAAAAACAAATAAACCGAAAAGCTAATATTGGAATTGACGGAATGAATTCTGAAATTAATATTTTCTACCATAACTTAGATTTAATTACAATTTCAGATATATATACACCTTCTAAAAATGAAACACAATTATTTAATGAAATTCTAACTCTTGTTCTTGAAAAAACAAAAGAAGAAAACAATAAAATTATTATTCGAAATATAAATAGCTATATTCATTAAAAAAGTCTATAACAAATTGTTATAGACTTTTTTAATATATATTCTATTTAATTTTAACTCTTTATCAAATATTTTTTCTCTAAGTAATAATAAACTTTTAGGAATAGTATAGAGAAAAATACACCTATTAATGTTCCGAAAAAAACATCTCCCGTGAAATGTACACCAACGTATACTCTACTGTAAGCAACCATTAATGCCCATACAATTAAGACATAAAGTAACCATTTGTAATAACGTCTTAATACAATTCCCATAAAAATTGCAATCGCCATATGATTAGAAGCATGTGCGGATGTAAAACCATATTTACCTCTACCCTCACAATCTATTGGGCGAAATAAACCTTGAATAGATTCTGTGTAACAAGGGCGAAAACGATGAAAATGATTTTTTAGTATATTGGTAAATTGATCTGCACACGTAATCATTAACGCTACACAAACCCCTGCCAATAAAGTTTTTTTCCAACCTAGCTTAATGTACAACAAAATTAGAAAAATTGCATAAAGCGGAATCCATGTTTTTTTATTGGTTACCAACAACCAAAACCAATCCCAACTTTCTATCCCTAAATTATTGAAATACAAAAATATTTGTACATCCCAATCAAAAAAATCTTGTATCATTATCTACTTACTGATCCTCCTAAACCTAACGCTTCATCAACAGATTTTGGCTCTTCCACTATCGTTGGTTCTTCTACAATTGGTTCTACAGTTTCTAGAACATTATCATTTATTATTGGTTCTGTTGTTTCAGGAATATCTAAATCTTGAGCTAAATCTAAAGGTTTCATCGTAGGTGCATCTGTATCTTTTAAAGCAGCTTCTACAGTGTTATCTTGATGAATAGCAGAATGAATTTCATCTACCGGATTACGAACCTCATCAAATGATTTCTGAAAATCTTCCATAGGATTAATCTTTTGGAAAGAATCTTTCACTTCATTCATTGGGTTCAAATCTTTAATCGAATTCTGAATCTCTTTCGTTGGATCTATCTCCTGAACTGGATTCATAATTTCTTGTTTGATATCTTCAGAAGCTTCCTTCAACTTACGTACAGCAGTTCCCAAACCACGAGCAATTTCTGGAATTTTATCTGGTCCAAAAATTACAACGGCAACCACCATAATAATCACGACTTCCTGGAAGTCTAAAAACGCTGGGTATATTACTAAACTATTCACAAAACAAATGTATAAAATCTAAATCGAGTAAAAGAAAAAAAGCCATCAAATTTCTTTGATGGCTTTCTTAAAATTTATTTAAAATTTGAATCTTATTTATTCATTTGACCTTTCTTAGTAAAGTCATACAATAAAGGAGATGCAACGAAAATAGATGAGAATGTACCAATTACGATACCGATCAATTTCGCAAACATAAATCCTTTGATTGATTCTCCACCAAATGCAAAGATGATCAATACAATTAAGAAGGTTGACAAAGACGTATTAATTGTACGCGATAATGTTTCTGATGTAGAAATATTAATAATATCGTACAAGTTATGGTTTTTCTCAACTGTTAAGTTCTCACGAATACGATCCAAGATAATAATCGAGTCATTCATCGAATAACCAATTACAGTCAAAATCGCTGCAATAAAAGCTTGGTCAATCTCCATGTTGAAAGGCATAATTCCTTTTAATAAAGAGAAAACTCCTAATACGATAATCACGTCATGCGCTAATGCGATGATAGTTGATAATGAGAATTGCCAACGTTTAAACATGATGATTAAGTAGAAGAAAATTGCTACCAATGCTAAAGAAACGGCTATATAAGAAGCTCTTGTAGTATCATCAGCAATTGTAGGACCTACTTTTGCAGAAGACATTAAACCAATCGTTGCATTGTCTTCAGAAAAATCTTTCTCAGACATTTTTGTTGGCAAATAAGATTTAAGACCTGTATATAATTTGTCTTTAATTTCGTCATCTACATTTGTTCCATCTTCATCAGCTTTGTAAGCTGTTGTAATTTTCACTTGATTTTGACCTCCGTAAGTTTTTACTTGAGGAATCATTTTTTCTCCATCTAGAACAAATACATCTCCTAAATCATCGGCAATTTGCTGAGGATCTACATGTTTATCAAAACGAACTGTGTATGTACGTCCACCTTGGAACTCGATACCCATATCGAATCCTTTTGTGAAGATAGAAATCAATGCAACAACAGTTAAAACAATCGAAATAGCATAAGATACTTTTCTTGTTTTTAATAAGTCAACTTTGATATTCTGTAACCAATGCGCTGTAAAACTTGTGTAGAAAGGAACAGTTTTTCCTTTTGCTAAACGTCCTTCTACGAAATAACGAGTAATAAAAATCGCTGTAAATGTAGAAGTAAAAATACCAATCATAAACGTTGTTGCGAAACCTACAACAGGTCCTTTACCAAAGAAGAATAAAATTAATGCTGTGATAAATGATGTTGAGTTCGCATCGATAATTGCAGAGAAAGCACCTTTCCAAGAGTAAGCAAAATCTACTGCTTGACGCAATGATTTTCCTTTTCTTAATTCTTCTTTTACACGTTCGTAAATTAAGATATTGGCGTCCATACCTGTTACCAACGTCAATATAATCCCGGCGATACCTGGTAAAGATAATGTCGCTTTTAATGAAACTAAGAATCCTAATAAGAATAATAAGTTAATGATTAAAGCAACGTTCGCATAGATACCTGCACGACTGTAGTAGAATAACATCCAGATTAATACCAATGCAAATGCACAACCAAAAGCGATTAATGAACTATTAATAGCTTCTTGTCCTAATGATGGACCAACAACTTCGGCAGAAACAATTTTAGATGAAGCTGGTAAAGATCCTGCTTGTAATATATTACCTAAATCTTTCGCTTCTTCTAATGTAAAGTTTCCAGAAATTTGAGAGTTACCTCCTGTAATTTGGTTTTTGATGTTTGGTGCAGAATAAACCATGTTATCTAACACAATTGCAACACCTTGACCATTACGATCTACTGCAGATGGTTTTAATTCATCTGTAATACGTGCCCATTCTTGTGCTCCAGCAGGATTCATTTGCATAGAAACTACTGGTTCATTTGTAATAGAACCTGCATTACGCTCTGCAGAAGCAGAAACTACTTTATCACCTTCGATTAATGGTTCTTGCGTTCCATTTTTACCTTTTAAAACATAAAATTCTAATAATTTAGGAGCAGATTTATCATTTGCTTGTCTTCCTAAATCCATTGGCTTATTCGCCCAAGAATATTTGTATCCTCTAATATTTGCTGGTAATCCAGGTACAAAACCTTTGTCTTGTAACACGCGGTTTACAACAGCTGTATCTTTAACATCTACTACAAAACTTGCGTTAGAACCTGCTGGTTGCATAACTTCTGCTAAAGTTTTGATTGGTTGCCCTTTCTCGTTTTTTACATTGTATTTTTCTGTGTTAACACTAGAGAAATATTGTAAAACTGTAGGATCTTGGCGAACAACTTGCCAAAATTCTAATTTTGCTGTAGATTGTAATAATTTTTTTACACGATCTGTGTCAGAAACACCTGGTAATTCGACCAAGATACGTCCATCACCTTTATCACCTAAACGTTGAATTACTGGCTCAACAACACCAAATTGATTAATACGAGAGCTAATTACATCATAAGCTGTTGCAACTTTAGCTTCGATATCTTTACGAATAACATCTTTTACCTGATCGTCAGTCGCATTATATGCAATTTTATCTGCATTGTTTTTGTTTCCAAACAAATCTGCAGCTGCATATTTTGTTCCTCCTTTTATTTTATCAAATTCTTGAAAAAATAATTCTACATAAGGTACGTTACCGTTTGTTTTTTGAGCTTTATCTGTTGCGTCCAAGGCTGTTGCCAACATTGGATTTTGAGTTTTCGCAGATAAATTCTCGATTAAATCTCTTTCAGAAACTTGTAAAATTACGTTGATACCACCTTTCAAATCTAATCCTAAATTGATTTCATTGTTTTTGGCATACGCATAATCGTACTTAATAATTCCTAAATCAAGAGGATGCTGAGCCAAGCTATCTAAAATTCTTGGTTCGTCTTCTGGCTTACTCGCTAAACGAGCCGCCTCATGCTCCACTTTAGTTGTGTACCAAGTATAACTTAGTTGTCTGATACACAAGAGACTTAAAATAATTGCAAATGCTGCAATGAGCCATCTTCCTCGCATAATGTTTAATTGATAAATAAATTTTGACGGACAAATATAATAGTCTTGAAAATACTTTCACAATTTTTTAAGAATAAATCGAAAATCGATGTCCGTATTTCGAAATTCTTTATTCTTAAAATCAGATTTCCTTTTGGTATTTGTAAATATAAATTGAAGCTTGTTTAGAGTCATCATCATTATCTTCACACAAATATAAAGTATAATTTTTTCGAGATTCTCTATACAACGCTAAACCTTCGATTTTCTTGTGGTCAGATATTTTTTGCCAACGCATAACCTCCATTGTATTCAAATCTAACTCTCCGATAATAGATCCTTTTATTTCTCCATTAAACTGAGTTGTACTTTTAGATTCTACCGTTGCTGTAAATAATACTTTTCCATCTACTAAAATAGCATCCGAAAAAGTTGTTGTTTCATTATTTAATTTTGGTAAAACAATAGGAAAAAACTCGATTTGTTTATTTTTCAAATCATTAATTTTCCCTCCTACTCTATAAATTCCGTTCACAGCTGCAGGTCCATTTCCTCTATTAAAAAAATAAGTACAATGACCATCAGTGATGATACCTTCGATGTTAAAATCTTTTTTAGATAAGTTAGAAACACTTAGAAATTCATCAAATAGATGATTGTAGTTATTATTTTCTACTTTTTTAGTTTTGATATTATATGAGATCAAATCAAAACGATTTTCCTTTGAGCCTGAACCTAAAATATAAAGATGGTCATCATATTTCGTAATAGCCTCGAAATCTGGTTTATCTTTTTTGTTGATATTTTTTGATTTTACTTCAGGATTTAAATCTATTTTTTCAACCTCTTTATTTTTTTTATTGTAGACATACAAGTGTGCATCGTCATCAGAGATAGTGTAAACATTGTATTTATCTACAACCAGTCCAGATGCAGCTCCCAAGCCATTTATGACAATTAAAACCTTAAGAATGAAGTTATAAAACAGCATAATGATATGATTTGTTTTTTAGTGGTTTCAAAAGTAATCAAAGAATATCAGAAACCTTGATAAATAAACGATTTTTTGCAAAAAAAGAACTTAACTTTGTAACGTTTAAAGAAAAAGAAGGAAATGAAAAAAATTCTAAAAATATACATTGACGCATATAGCGGACTTTCCCAAGAATCTTGGATGTTAGCAATCGTTATGTTATTGAATCGTATGGGTTCGATGGTTTTACCATTTTTAGGAATTTATATGATTTCCGAATTAGGATTTACATTAGAAAATTCAGGAATTGTTTTAAGCTGTTTTGGAGTTGGTTCTGTTATCGGTTCTTGGCTTGGAGGTTGGATTACCGACAAAATTGGAAACTTTAAAGTGCAAGCCATCAGTTTATTTTTGAGTGCTCCAATGTTTTTGGTTTTACCTTATTTCAATACTGTAGGCTCTTTTGCTGCAATTATGTTAATCTTAAGTATTGTGAGCGAAATGTTTCGACCTGCAAACTCTGTAGCAATCACACGTTATGCTAAAAAAGAAAACATAACACGTGCATTTTCTTTAAACAGAATGGCGGTTAACTTAGGTTTTTCAATTGGACCATCAATGGGTGGATTTTTATCCAATTATTCGTACGATTTATTATTCTATTGTAATGCTGGTGCTGCTTTGATTGCAGGAATTGTATTTGTGGCTTTTTTTAAAGGTCGAAAAGAACGAAATGCTGCTAATACAGAAGTAACTGAAAAAATTGTCGAAGAAAAAGAACGAAATGCTTATACAGATACACCTTTTTTAATCTTCAATCTTTTCTGTGTCTTATTTTCTATTGCATTTTTCCAAATCTTAAATACACTTCCTCTTTTCTACAAAGATGTCGTGCATTTAACACAAACAGAAATTGGATTGTTAATGGGATTCAGTGGAATTTTGATTGTTGTTTTCGAAATGTTATTGATTCATTACACTGAAAAACGATTCTCCGTTACACAACTTTTAGTATTTGGATCATTTATCACTGCTATTAGTTATTTCATTTTTACATTTAGTCATACATTGGGAATGTTATATTTAGCAATTGGATTAATGTCCATCGGAGAAATGCTTGTATTGCCATTAATGTCAACCGTAACAGCCTTTCGTTCGCAAAAAAACAACAGAGGTGCTTATATGGGACTAAACGGAATGTCTGTTGCAATCGCGTTTATTGTTTCGCCATTTTTAGGAACTCACATTGCTACCGATTATGGATTTAATACACTTTGGATAATCACCACAGTTATTTTAGTTATCGTAGCTATCGGATATCACTTTTTTACTAAGCCTCTTTTACCAAAAAATGTTTAAGAATTTCTTATCTTCGGTAAATATTAGTTGAAATCAAATGAAAGTATATACAAAAACAGGAGACAAAGGAACAACAGGTTTATATGGAGGAACTCGTGTCTCTAAAAATAGTTTAAAGATTGATTCTTATGGAACAGTTGATGAATTAAATTCTTATTTAGGATTAATTCGTTCGTATGAAATTGATCCTGCATTAGAAGAAGAAATTATTATCATTCAAAAAGATTTATTCAACCTTGGAGCTGAATTGGCAACTCCAATTGATAAATTGTATTTAGCAAATGGTAAACCTCGTATTCCGAAAACAGTTTCTGAAGAAGATATTGTACAATTAGAAGATTGGATTGATGATTTGGAAGGACAATTGGAACAATTGACACATTTTATTCTTCCTGGAGGAGATCAAGCAGCTTCTCATGCACATGTTGCGCGTTGCATTTGTCGTCGTGCAGAGCGCTTAACTGTTGGTTTAGCTGAAGTAGAAGAAATCCGTCCAGAATTACAAAAATACTTGAATCGACTTTCTGATTATTTATTTGTTTTAGGTCGCAAAATTGCAACAGACAATAATCACGAAGAAATTAAATGGATTCCAGGTGAATAACAAAGCACTCTTATTTTTAAATGGTGAAGTGCCAACAATTCTACCTGATACAGCGAATTATGACATGATTTTTTGTACAGATGGAGCATTTCGTTATTTACAAAAAATAAACATAACTCCCGATGTTATTTCGGGCGATTTTGATTCGTTCGAATTAAATCAATTCCCAAAAGAAATAGAAATTATTTCTACTCCTGATCAAAATGATACAGATTTTGCAAAAGCATTGCAACTAATTTTGGATAAGGGTTTCAAAAATGTTGATGTTTTTGGAGCAAGCGGTCGTCAACAAGATCATTTTTTAGGAAATCTAAACGCAGCTTTCCGTTTCAAAGACAAAATAAATATTTTATTTTTTGACAATTATAGTCAATACTTTTTTGCCGAAAAAGAAACTAAATTAGAAGGCTATTTTGGAAAAACAATCTCACTTCTCCCCTTTCCTGAATGCAAAAACATTATCACAAAAGGCTTGGAGTATCCACTGAATAAAGAAGATTTGAACTTACTTTCTCGCGTCGGAACACGAAATAAAGCAACCGATGATATCATTACAATTGAATATTCTGAAGGAAATTTAGTGATCTTTATTATTGACCAAGATTTTCCTATATTATTGGCTTAAAGCTCACTATTTTTAGTGAATCATTATTTTTTCATTTTTCGTATATTTACTGAAAACCAATTTACTATGAATAAATTTTCAGTTATTGTTGCTTCTGTTTTAGCTGTCGGACTGATTGCTGCAGCTTGTATTTTAGGAAACGCTTACAAATATAAATTCCGTAGCAACGAATCGATTAATGTGACAGGAAATGCCTTGAAGGATTTTAATGCTGATTTAGTTAAATGGCGTGCAACATTTAGTCGCAAAGATTTTGATTTGAGAGTGGCTTCTGATCAATTAAAAGAAGATCAAACAGTCGTAAAAAACTTTCTTATTTCACAAGGAATAAAGCCAAATGAGATTGTTTTTGAAGCCGTTAACATTTCTAAAGATTTTCAATACGGAACAGATGCAAACGGAAATTCAATTAATCAATTTACAGGTTATAATCTTTCGCAAGATGCGACGATAGAATCAAAAGAATTGGATAAAATTGAAAAAGCATCACGAGAAATTTCAACACTAATAAGCCAAGGAATTGAATTGAGTTCTTCTAATCCGAATTATTATTATTCGAAATTAGAAGATTTAAAACTTGAATTGATTGCGCAAGCATCTGAAAATGCTAAACAACGTGCAGAGAATATTGCCACAAAATCTGGTTCGAGCTTAGGAAAATTAAAACAAGCTGATTTGGGAATCTTTCAGATTACAGGTAAAAATGATAATGAGGAATACTCAGCTGGTGGTTCGCTTAATACTACATCTCGTCAAAAAACTGCTCAGATCACAGTGAGAGCGAGCTACAATTCGAAATAAAAAAAATCAGCAGTAATAGTTATTACTGCTGATTTTATAAGATATTTTCACTAAATCATTTATTGATTAAGTAATAATTGTAAATATTAGTTCCAAAAATTCAATTATTTCTAATTGAATTTTCATAAGGTAAGGGCATTCAAATTTAATCATTTGAAAGAAATATCATAAGAAAATATTAACATAAATAAATGTTAACACCATTAAAAACACTCTAATATATTGTTTTTTTATAACGTTAACACTTATTTAAAATGATTGAAAAATCATATTTTAACTTTTCATTAAGATTTGTCAAATAATTTCATCTCTCCCAATAAAATTGTAAATTTGCAATATGCTAAACAACGATACAATTTGTGCATTGGCAACAGCCAATGGAATGGGCGCTATAGCGGTTATTCGTATTTCTGGACCAGAAGCAATTTCTAAAGTTGCTCAGATTTATCAATCAAAATTTAATGCTACTAAATCTTTGAATGAAGCTTCTTCTCATACTATACATTTGGGTTATGTGATGGACGGCGATACCATTGTTGATGAAGCGCTATTTTCTATTTTCAAAAATCCGCATTCTTATACAGGTGAAGATGTTGTCGAAATTTCGACACATGGCTCAATTTATATCCAACAAAAAGTATTAGAACTATTAAATAAAATTGGCATTCGTAATGCCAATCCAGGAGAATATACATTCCGCGCTTTTTGGAATGGCAAAATGGATTTAACACAAGCAGAAGCTGTGGCCGATTTGATTGCTTCGGACTCGAAAGCATCACACGAAATTGCCATCAAACAAATGCGTGGTGGTTTCTCGAATCAAATCAAAGATTTGAGAGAACAGATGATCAACTTTGCTGCTTTGATGGAATTGGAGTTGGATTTTTCTGAAGAAGACGTCGAATTTGCAGATCGATCGCAATTTTATAATTTATTAAACCAATTACAATCGATTCTTAAACGTTTAGCTGATTCTTTTGCATTTGGAAATGTGATTAAAAATGGAGTTCCTGTTGCTATTGTCGGAGCACCCAATGCAGGTAAATCTACTTTGTTGAATGCTTTATTAAACGAAGAACGTGCCATTGTTTCGGACATTGAAGGAACAACACGAGATACAATCGAGGAAACTATTTATATTGACGGTGTTGGATTTCGTTTCATTGATACCGCAGGGATTCGTGAAGCTGGTGACAGTATCGAACGTATTGGAATAGAAAAAACATTTGAAAAAATTGACCATGCAACAATTATCATTTATTTGTATGATGCGAATATTACAGCAGATAACCAAATTGCCAATCAATTAGATGATTTGCAACGACGTGGTAAAATTTTGTTTAATGTAGCGAATAAAATAGATGTAAACAATAACGAATCATCCATTTCTGATGCTATCAAACAGGAGTTTAAAGATGTTGTACATTTAGAAATTTCGGCAAAAGACCACTACAATATCGAGGCTTTAAAAGAAAATTTGATCCATCAAATCAAATTAAAAGGAAGCAATCAAGATGACACGATTGTAACCAATTCGCGTCACTTAGAAGCACTGCAAAATACACTTTCACAAATCGGAAAAATAAAACAAGGTATGGACATGGGACTTCCTGGCGATTTATTAGCCATGGACATTCGTGAAGCATTAACTTATTTAGGTCATATTACAGGAGAAATAGATGTTGACCAAGATATTCTTGGGACGATATTTGGCAAGTTTTGCATTGGCAAATAATACTTATTAGAAATTATATAATATAGAAAAAGGTTTTCAATTTTTAATTGAGAACCTTTTTCATTTTTTGGTTTTACGATTTCATCTTAAAAGCAATCAAAAATTCGTCAAATGTAAGGAAGTCACTTTTTTCTTTTCCGATTAACTGCTTGGCTCTATTGAGTAAGCGTAGACTTTGCCTATACCCCTTTCCCGTAATAATTGATACATCTTTTGGATAAATCACCATTCTTTGTAATTCGTTATTTTTCATTTCTGTAATAATTAGTATTACCTCAATGAAACTTAAATGAATGTTGTTAAAATTTACATTAATAAATTAAGATTACCAAATCTTATTTCTAATCATACACTTAATCTTCGTCGAAGGGGTTGTTTTTCTTATGCAATAAATATGATGTTCCATAACTGCAAATTGCACCAACTATTCCCATACAAATCGTATAAACAAGTTGTTCCCATTGAATGGTCGCTACCAAACTTGTCACAGTTCCTCCTATTGTCCCAACAATTAGCGATGTATTACTATTATTCATCATCATTACTATAGTTTTTGTCGTTTACTGTTAATTGACTCACTGCTGATAAAACACCACCAGCAACTGTTAGGTAACCACCTATTGTTATAATTGTTGTTGGTAATGCAATAGGTGCAGCTATTAATACACCTCCAATTGCAGCTAAGGTTAATCCAACATTTCGTAGTCGTTGGAACAATTTAGGTGTAGGTGCTGTAAAACGATTAAGAATTGTCATATTCTTTATTTTTAATCTTTACATTTACTTTTTGATTACGATCAAGTTTATCATTTACTAAAGCTTTAAGTTTTGTAAATGCTTTTCTTGATAACTCTCCTCTCCCTTCACCTGTTAATTTTGTTACAGGAGCAATACATCCCTTCAATTCTGTTTTTGCATTATTGGCAGGATGAATTAAGATCAATGAACGATTGGGTACATTTGCAATCAGAAAATGTTGACCAAATTTTGGTGAGCTTCTCTTTTGGATTGCATAATATCCTTCTGGAATACATGAATTGCGTGGTTCGTTCTCTTTCCATGGTAACTCGATAGTATAACAAATAAACTTATCGTTGAGGAATAAGCTACCATTTGTACCATTTGGATAATACGTTCGTTTTACTACAATTGTCGTCATGGTAAATTGATTTCGATTAAATGTGCCGCATTAAAACTTCCATTTTTCAATGGATACAAAACGGTATTCACCTCTTGATAGAATTCGATTCCAATTGCTAAAGCGATTGTATGCTCTGAATTTGGAGAAAGATTGTTTAACAATTCTACATCGTTCACCTCTACTTCATCGTATGGGTAATAGTTTGTATACGATGTTTTTGTAATGTATTCGTTTTTCTCAAAATCAATTTCTGTAGAAGCTGCTACAAAACGATAATTGGTTGCTCCTTGTGGTGCTATTATCACATCTAAGGGTTTGTATGCTTCTAATGTAAATTTTGTTTCACCAGAAATACGCTCTATTTCTACTTGTACCGGAATTAAGACTGTTTTTAACCATGATGCCCCTGCATTAAAATCAAATCCTTTCATCAATAATTGATTTCCTTTGTGTACATTTCTTTGTCCACGAGCATTTGTAGTATCTTCTTTTAGGATACCATGCATTACTTTTGTGAGACGACTGGATAATCTGCTGTCTTTTGCATTTTTTATGATCGCATTGAATGCGTTTCGTAATGTTTTTCCAGCAGTACCTGCATTCTTAAATTCTTGCATATTTTCTCTGGTACGCTGAAAACGCGGATCACTCATTATGGTATTACGGTCTATAGAACTTTTTTCTCTCACCATATAACCATCTTTTGATTTGTAGAAGTTTAAATCTCCGATTGAACCTCTAAGTTTTAAAAAGCCTTTTTGCTTTGCCATTTTTTTAAATTTTAAATTAAACATTGATCTCCATTGCGCAATGGTTTTGTAAAGTTGCAACAGCAATATGTTTAAAGCAATAGCTAAGTCTTTTTTAGCACCTGTATGTCAATAAATTACATTAATAAACCATTATATACTCTCGTTATTTTTTTGTTTTTGAATTTTTATAAAATCTAAAGGTCGTAAACCTGTTTCACTGTAAAATACATTTGAAAATTGTCTTGGATTCATATAACCTACTATTTCTCCTAATGCCCCTACACTATAATTAAGGTATTGTGGCTGTTCTTGCAATAAATCAGTAATAAATTTTATTCTCAACCGATTGATGTACGATGAAAAATTAATTCCTTTGTACTGATTTACACATTTTGATAAATAAGTGGTATTCGTTGAAAAAGATTTTGCTAAACTTACCACTGTTATATTAGGGTTTAAAAATTCTTTATTTTGTTCAAATTCTTCAAATTTTAACAATAAACTTTCAAATGCCTCTTTGTTCAATTCATCTTCATTTTTAATCGATGGTTTCCGTTCTTTATAACTTGATTGAGTAGATTCTTCAATAAACAGATTGTATTTTTCGATTAAATATTTATTTTTATTTCTCGTTTTTACAATTCCTACGATCAATACTATAATTCCAGTAAAGGACGTAGCTAATACGTAATATAATTTTTGAGACTTATTCAATATTTTTTCCTTTAATTTAAGTAATTGCACTGTGTCGTATTCTTTGTACACAACTTGTATCATTTCTGCATCTAACTTATAATTTAACTCATCCATTTTTAGTAATTGATTGACTATATATAGCTGCCTACTCGTATCAGAAGCTGCTAATGCCTCATCTAAAATGTTTTCGTATATCGATCTGTATTTAATATCTAAGAAGTTGAATTCATTGAAAATACTATCTATTTTGTTAAAATATAATATTTTATGTTGTTGATTATTCAATTTATCAAATCCCTTTGCTTTGTAGTAATAGATTTTGGTTAGTGTATTAAAATCATTCGTTTTTATTAAAATATCTTCTTTAGTCGATAATATATGAATAGCCGTCTCAAATTGATCATTTAAAAACTCATCAATTGCTTTATTTATTGTAAAGTATCTGTAGAAAAATTCGTTGTTTTCAATTTTGCTTTTATTTAATCCTAATTGATTAAATTCTTTCGCTTTTGCTTTGTTACCAACTTCTTGATGGAGACATGCTAATTGATATATTGTATTTAATAAATAGGCTTGGTAATCTTTGTTCTCTGGTTTTGTTTTAAAAAAGGTTTTACATTTAAGTAACAATTCTTCTGCTTGGTTATATTGATGTAATTTTATTTTTATCATCGCCATGTTAAACGTTACTTTATGTAATAAATACTGGTCTTTTGAATATTTTAACTCCTGATCAGCATTTAAGTAATTTTGCAACGCGTCTCTATAATATTTTGCTTTGTAATAGGCTAATCCTTTTGATAATAAAGCTGATGCAACTAATTCTTTGTTTTTTAATTTTCGTGCAATAATTATTGCACTATCTGCATATTCTAATTGAATATTTAATTCCTTTGAAAAAAAGATTCCTTCTTTATAGGCGTAAAACAAATTTAGCTTATCCTTTTCTTTTTTAGCATTTCTTATATACGCTTGCACATATAGCATCGCATTTGGATGATTTTTTTCTTGTATTAATGCATCCAATCTTTCGATTAAATAAGTATTATCTTTTGAGGCTAAAGAATCAATTTGATGACCCTTTGATATAAATGGTAGTAGTAAGAGTATGCATGTGTAAATTACAACTCTTTTCATGATATAGATCTATTGATTACTACTAAAATACTTTATTTTAAATATTAAATCGTTTATTAAGTACTTAATCGTTTAAAAGTGTATAATTTATAAATTATACATTCTTTTTATAAAATATACCTGTTGTAATCTTTATTGTTCTATGAATTTCTTTAGTTTTGAGTGTCTTTGAGTATATAAGTCTAATCGATTACTTCAAAGAAACTTAAATGATGAATAAAGAAGAGAAGTAAAACTTCTCTTTTTTATTACCTCAACTTTATTGCCACTCTACTGCCACTATGTTGCCTTCATCTTGCCTTCATCTTGCCTTGATGTTGGGAGTATGTGGTAATGTGGTAATGTGGTAATGTGGTAATGTGGTAATGTGGTAATGTGGTAATGTGGTAATGTGGTAATGTGGTAATGTGGTAATGTGGTAATGTGGTAATGTGGTAATGTGGTAATGTGGTAAGCAAAATTAAAATTTTGAAATAAGGTTTGTTTGTTTTTTCTTATTAATTTCTTCGTTCTCTTTCGTGATGGATTTTGTGATTCTGGGGTTGTCGAAGAATCTCTTCTTTTTTAATTTTTTTATTCATGAACTATATTATTTTATGAATATTGAATTCATATGCCCTTCGGGGAAGTTTTGACACAAAAACATTTGAAATTAAAAGGAGGAGCCACTGTGTGGCTCAGGTAATACTTATTTCTTACTTTCATTTTTTATTCATTACTTTTCTATTTTTATTATTTGTATTCATATGCCCTTCGGGTAAGAGCATCCAAAAAAACATTTGAGATTAAGAGGAGGAGTCACGGTGTGGCTCAGGTAATACTTATTTCTTACTTTCATTTTTTTATTCATTACTTATCTATTTTTATTGTCGGTATTCATTTGCCCTTCGGGGAAACTCATCTAAAAAAACGAAACAAAAAAAGATGCCGACAGTAGATTCTCAATGATTCAACTTGCTATATTATTTCCATAAAGTTGGCAACTCGCTTCGCTCAAACACTCCAACTTTTTTATTTCAATAATTTCGAGTTGAATTACATTTTGATTCTAAATCGTCGGATTTTTAATTCATTTTTCAATATTCAAATTCACTTTTAACAATGGATTTTGTCATTCATTATTATCGTCTAAGTCTTCGATACAACGTTTTGTAAACGCCACTTTGACTGACGATAATAAGAAGCTGAAATGAATTCAGCTTGACGATTTATTTAGATTCATTCTGGGTTTGACGAAGAATCTTATTTTCATTTTTATTCATGAGTTATTATTGTTTTTAAATGAATTCATATGCCCTACGAGAAAGTCTTGACACAAAAACATTTGAAATTAAAAGGAGGAGTCACGGTGTGGCTCAGGTAATACTTATTTCTTACTTTCATTTTTTTATTCACTACTTATCTATTTTTATTGTCGGTATTCATATGCCCTTCGGGGAACAGACTAAAAAGTAACCAAAAAGTCAAGGCCGTAAACCTCTCTACTAAAAATATTGTCATTTCTCTAAAGATTTTAAAAACCCTACGGGCTAAAACCTTTTTAACGCTCCATTCAAACATTTTCTTAACGTGAGAGTTTTAATGCCAGTTCTTTATTCTTTTTCTATATTCAAATTCACTTTTAACAATGGTTTTGTCATTCGTTATCATCGTCTAAGTCTTCGATACAGCGTTTTGAGAACGCCACTCTGACTGACGATATGAGAAACTGAAATGAATTCAGCTTGACAGTTTTTTCTGTTTTCTTAAAAACTTGAAGTGTATGAATTTATAAATTAGACATGCATTTTATGTTTTTGACGCATTGACATACCTCCTATTTATTATGCTAAACCTAATTTCGATACAAACTTTAAAAATAATAAACTATGAAATCTATTTATTTAATCGTACTTGGGTGTTTTGTATTCAATAGCTGTATAGAAGATGAAAATATTCTTATTGAAACCCCGATTCGTTCAGAACGTATTACTATTACTTCTTCTAAAGATAGTATTAAGGATAGCATCCCTTTTAAAAACGACCCACCTCGTGATAAAGATCCCTATACGAGAACTATTGATGAAGATGAAAACTGATATTAAATGTTAGATGTTAAAAAGCTATTTTTTATGAATTAAAACTTCTAAAAGATGAGAAAAATTGCACCGTTTATACAAACATTCATCTGCTACCTATTTATTATTTTGTTTATTTACGCAGCAGTGAGTAAACTGATGGATTTTGAGAATTTTCAAATTCAATTGGCACAATCACCATTACTAAGTGCATACGCAGGATTTATTTCTTACGCCGTAATTATTGTAGAAATTGTAATTGTATTATTGCTTTGTATCAAGCGAACACAACAAATTGGGTTGTATGCTTCTTATGGTTTGATGCTCGCGTTTACAGTTTATATCTATCTGATTATTAATTACAGTGATTTTGTCCCATGTTCTTGTGGTGGAATTTTAGAAAAGCTTGGCTGGACAGAGCATTTGATTTTCAATATTATTTTTGTTGGATTAGCTGTAATTGCTATTTACTTGGAGGAATCAGCAATTTATCAAAAAATTAAACGAAAACTATTCGTTACTTTCTTTGCTATTTCGATTGTTTCAATTGGAAGTGTCATTATTCTATTTCTTACATCTGAACACATCATCAAACAAGAAAATAATTTTACCAGAAGGTATTTACAGCATCCAATTATCGAAGAAAAAGCGATTGATTTAGGTGCTAATTCTTACTATTTTGCAGGTTTTGAAAACAATACGCTATATTTAGGAAATCACACATCTCATTTAATCATTACGAGTATTGATAGGGATCTTACTAAAATTGATATGCAAGCTATAAAATTAGATCAATTAGATTTTAATTTCAGATCTATTAGTCTTAAAGTATTTCAAGACGAATTTTATATTTATGATGGTAGTGTCCCAGTTATATTTAAAGGACGTTTACCTAATTACCATGCTAAATTAATTAGTTTAGGCACAGCTTACTTTTCTCAACTTATTCCATTAGGAAACAATCATTTTGCAATGAGAACACACAGTAATAAATTGAATTATCAAGTTTTAGGTTTAATTCATTTAGACACAGATGAAGTTAAATTAAAAAACAATATTCTTGAAAAACAAATTGATGGTGTATTTGATATAGATGGTCAACTCAACCATGATCCAATCAATAAAAAGATCATATACAATTACTACTACCGTAACCAATTTATTGTAATGAATGAAAACTTAGAAATACAGCATCGATTAAGTACTATAGATACCATACAAAAAGTACATATCAAATTAACTACATTAAAAGATGGAACAAAAAAAATGAGTGCGCCTCCTCTATTAGTGAATAAAAATATGAATACGTATCAAAACATCTTGTTTAACGAATCAAACTTAATGGGAAAATATGAATCCCAACAATTATGGAAGCAAGCATCAGTTATTGATATGTATCAAACTGATCGAAACCATTATATTGGTAGCTTTTATGTCCATCATCGACAAAATAAAAAGATATCAAATTTTCTGGTAACCGATACTCATTTTTATGCATTAATAGGTAATGAATTGGTTGGTTATAGAATGGCGCCTACTGTAACTAAACAATTCAAAATAGAGTAAACCGAAAATCTATTTTAAAAAGAGTAGGTAAATAAAAAACACATTAAAATGAAAAATTTTAAACAAATCATTTTACCAGCTGTCATTGTATTAATGGGAACTGGTGCTGCTTTTGCCACAAACAAAGCGAAGAAAGTTGGATGGGATCCAGGCGATCCTATATATCGAATTGATAATAATCAGAATTGTGTACTAGTAACAGAGAATCAAGACTGTACAACTGATGTTGGTACGATATGTACAACTTCAATGTCAGAAGAATTATTTGGAAAAAATAATGTGAATGACACAAGTTGTCCTATTATTTTATATAAAAATCATTAGATATTGATGGAAGGGGAATACTCCCCTTCCTTTTTATTTTAAATAAGAATTGAACCATTCTAAAGCCATATCCCTTAATACTCGTTTATTTTTCTCCTTTTTAATAACGTGATTTTCATCTGTAAATAATATTAATTTAGCTGGTTTATCTAATCTTTTTAAAGATAAAAACATTTCCAACGAATTATTCCAATCTACATGATTATCATTTTTCCCCGCCCATAATAACAAAGGTGTATTTACTTTATCAGAAAAATGAATTGGACTTTGATTAAAATACCTCATTTTATCATCATAAAAAGATGATTTCATTCGTATTTGATTATCCTCTAACATCGAAAATCGAGGCATATTAAACGAATTATTTATAGAATTATAAAATGATATTAAATTACTAATTCCTGATCCTGAAACCGCTGCTTTAAAATTTGAATCATTACCGACAATAAAATTAGTCAAATAACCGCCAAATGATATACCTATAATTCCTAATTTATTAGAATCAACAGATTTTAAATTTTCTTTAAAATAATCTATGTATTTATTCAATGAGTTTACAGCCGATATTGCAGGGATACCGTCAATAAAATGAAGATCTGGCAAAAACACCATATACCCATTATTTAATAGATGTAATAAATTAAGCCCGTTATCATCTCCATAATTATGATATAGAAAATTATTGTATAAATACGATTGTTTATCATATATATGAAATACGGTCGGATATATCTTTTCTGGGTTATAATTTTTTGGGAAATATAAAATTCCTTTAAAAGTTACCCCTGATGAATCTTTAAATGAAACGAATAATGGCTTTTTTAATTCATAATTATTTTCTTCATTTTTATAAATTACCTTTATATTTTTACTCTTCAACGTATATTTTTGAATAGAAGGGTATATCAAATTGTCTTCGACTATATTATAGAATCCTTTTGAATAAGGTAATAAATTATAATTTTTCATCTCACTATCAAGCACATTTATTAAACTATAATTTTGTAATTTAAAGATTGTTGATCCTACATCTCTATAACCGACTAAATACACATTTTTATCTATATCAATCATTCTATCAGCATTGTAAAATCGATCTTCTAGTGCTATTTTATTATAATCATCTTTATCGAATTTATAAAGAATCTTATTTTTATTTAAGTCAATAATAAACGCTTTATTTCGATGAATAATCAAAACGCTCATTTTATCTGATAACCAGTAAGGCTTAATTAAACTTTGATCGTTTCTGTATTTATCCTCTTCTTCAAATACAAGATTACCTTGAGTAAGGTTAAACGATTTCCTTTGATCTACATCGTAACAATACCAATCTTTATCTTTAAAATATAGAAATTTCCTGCTGTATGGAGATAAAACAATAGAGTTAGGTAATAATTCGAATTTTTCAATAATCAATTCTTTTTCATTTCTTATAAAATCATAGATATAGATATCCGCTTCTTTATAGTATTTAGAATACGTAAACCATTTATCCTTATCTAATCCTAAAAAATAATGTTGATTCTTGGCATACATTGAATTAACATGGTCAAAATTTGGAATTTCCACAAGTTTATTCTTAACGCTATTAAAAACAAAGGTTGATTCTGAAGTATTCGTTAATGTTTCTTTTTTAGATAAATCCGTATAAAGTAGTTTTTCACTCGAATCCCATAGTTCATAATCTGGTTTTATATTTTGAGTATTTTCTACTTTATTATTGGTTTTTATTACTAAAACTGAATCACTGATTGAATTAATGTATTTAATACTTTTAGAAAAATCATCCATTTGTATTACTCTATTTCTATTTATTAAATTTATAATTAAATGATTAGTGTTTGTAGAAATTGTTAAAAATCCATTGATATCCTTCATCGTAGCCATTGAATCATAAGATGTAATACTATCGATTTGTTTTTTTTCTAAATTATAGTATTTTAAGTCTATTAACTTGTTGTTAGGATGTTTTTCGGTAAAATATAGACCATTAAATATTGCTGGTTTTATAATCGCATTTTCTGCTATTAGATTAGTGAGGATATTTAATTTATAGTCCATTATTACATATTCATTATTATCTTTTAGCTTGCCTATTAATCTTTTCTTAAACAAATACAATTCTTGATATCCCACTAGTTCTACTCCATCGCTATCAAAATTTTCGTAATATATATAAGTTCCATTTATATCAATAATGAAAGATTCGTTTTCTAATATAATTGTTTTATCCTTATTTATATTATCAAAACATTTATTCTTTTTAGAATTAGATATACACAAATCGAATTGATTCGCAGTAACATTCTTTCTATAATAAAACAGATTATCACCCTTATTGTCAGTGTGATGGAGGAAATATTTGTATTGTTCTAAATTTTGAGAAAATGTCATTACAGGTACTAATAATAATACTATTAATATGTTTTTAATAACCATCATTTTGAGGATTTAGATTAGGATTCAATAAAATTTCATTTTCAGGAATAGGAAAAAAAGCGTGATGTTTCTTATAATTAGGTTTTATATTTTGGAGTAATCCTAATTTATCTGTTCTTTTCAGGTCTAATAATCTGGTTCCAAACTCAGCAAACAGTTCAAATTTTCGCTCTTTTAAAATAGATAAATAAATGTCCTCGTCATTTTTAATAGAAACTAAACCTGCACGTGTTCTTATCAAGTTCAAATCATTCAGACTTTCCTCTGTTCTATTTAAATTAAAATAAGCTTCAGATCTTATTAAAAAAACTTCAGATAATCTGAATATTATTAACGATTCTATCCTATTGGTTGTAGTTGACCTTTGTTTATATTTATAGGGGTAATACTGTGTTATCGTACCATTTGTTACAGTATTCATCCATTTTGTTTTTCTTAAATCGTTGTTTTCAAACTCATTCACAAACTCGTTATTTAAGATAACTGTTGTTGATGGATACGATGATGGTATAAAAACTTGTGCTATAAAAGTATTTCCATTAATTGTTGATGCATCCAAACTCCATAGACAACTACTACTAGCAATATTAAATTCTGAATCTAAATTTAGATTTAGTTTGAAATCACCTGAATTAATAATCTTACTAGAATACAACAATGCTTTATCCCATTGTTTATTTAGCAAATAATATTTTGAGAACACCATATAGTTACTATATCTATTTATTCTCGATTTATCTTTTAATACAGGTAACTTATCAAAATAAGATTCTCCTAATTTTAAATCACTTTCAATAAAATCATTAATTTGAGATTGATTATTTTTTTTAATTAGTTTGTTCACTTTATAATCGGAAGATTTTACATAAGGAATTTCATTAAAAAGCTGATTTAAATTGAGGTATATTAAAGCACGTAAAGTATAAGCTTCTCCCAAGAATTGTTCTTTATTTTTTGTAGAAATCGTTTGACTTAGTTGAATATTCTCTATAAAAAAATTAATCATGTATAATTGTTCATAGCTTTTACTCCATAAGTAAGAAAAAGAGGTATTTCGAGAATTATGTGTCAATGAATTTATTTGTTGCAAATTGAAATCTGTCGATACATTATTCAATTCATCAGCATAAAGCCCTAAAACTATTGTTCCTCCTTTCATTTGACCAGAGAACAAACCATTATCTCTAAGATTACCATAAATATTTAATAATGCAGCTTGGGCTGTTTCATCGCTATTGTATACTACTGCACTTGTTAATTGATTGTTTGGAAGATCAACCTCCAATAAATTTTCACAGCTATTTAAAATAGGATTGAGTAAAAAAATATATAAAATGATATTTAAATTTTTCATAACAAATAGATTTAAAAAGTTAATTTGGTTCCAATAGAAATTGATTTTAAAGGAGGTAGAAATCCTATATTTAAAAATTCAGGATCATAACCAAAATAATTAGTATATGTAAAAAGATTGGTTCCCGTAGCATATATATTAAGTTGTAACTTATTACTTAGAGAAAGTTGATAATTGACTGTTATATTTTTAAGTCTTATGTAAGATGCATCAGTAATAGCTTGGTCACTTTCTTTATAAAAACCAAATGCACTCAAAGCCTCTGAGCGGTTTCCACTTGTATAGGCTTGATATTTTGCTGTTCGATTATCGGTAGACCAACTATCTAAGAACTCTACAGGTAAATTTAAATTATGTCCATATAAACCACTGTTACTAATAAAATTATAATTCAACCCCTTATAAAACTGAAATAAGAAGCTTAAAGACAGATTCTTATATGTTATGGTATTATTTAATCCACCATAAAATTTTGGTTGCAAATCAACAATCCCCTTTTTATCCCCTATTGAAGATATGGCTCCATCTGAATTATAATCTTTAAAAGTAAATAAACCTGTATTTTGATCTATTCCTGTGTAGGTATATACTTTCTTGATATAGGTAGACGATCCTATAATATAACTATTGGCATAGGTTGAACTTTCTAAATCTGGAAATTCGATTAGTTTGTTTTTTGGAAATGTTATATTAAAGTTTGTAGACCATTTGAATTTATTTTTGTGAATCAAATTAGAGTTCAATTCTATTTCTAGACCGCTATTTCTAACCTTAGCATTCAAATTATCTTGAATTGTATTAAATCCTGTTGTATAAGGAAGAGGTATGCCCACCAATTGATTCTTAGACAAATTAGTATACCAAGACAAGGAGAAGTTTAGTTTATTGTTTAGAAATGATACATCTAAAGCTGTCTCAAATTTTGTTGTTTTTTCCCAACTAAAATCAGGGTTATATAATCTGGTTGGAGCAAGTCCTAAGCTTCCATTATAAACCGCATTACGCAAAGTATACGTATCTAAGAACTGATAGTTGCCAATATTATCACTACCAGTAGTACCATAACTTGTTCTGATTTTACCGAAATTAATCCAATTGATATTTTTTATAAAATTTTCTTTCGAAAAAATCCAAGCTGCACCAACTGCACCAAAATTAGCAAACCTGTTATTGGGTCCAAATCGACTTGATCCGTCACGACGACCAGTTATATTTAGAAAAAGTTTATCTGAATAATTAATATTAAAACGTCCGAAATAAGCCAAATATTTGTATTCAGTTATACTATGATTGGATATTTTTTGGACATTGGCGGCAGAAATATTTTTCAGTACATCATTGGATAAGAAATCATTCCCATTCATGTCCAATGTTTCTCCATTTTGATTCTGATAACTCATTCCTACTAATCCGTCCATTTTAATTGTTTTTAACTCAGCTTTATATCTTAACTGAGGTTCAATAACATAGGATTCTAAATCATAGTTACTTAAGTAAAGTGAGGAATATTTACTACTAGATCCAGATGTTGAATTTGGGTTATAAATCGTATTAGGTTGTATTTTTTTTTCATTATTTATCGATTTATTAAATCCGAATTGATTCACAAAATCCAAATTACCTAATAAATTAACAGTCATTTGAATGGAAGAGTTTAAGGATTCTATTTTCGATAAATATTCGGCATTTAGATTTGCTAATGGATTTGTAAATGTTCCATTTTCCCAATTTAGGCTTCCATCATCATTGTATAATTTTGGAGCATTTGGAGAAAGCGTATATGCTGTTCTGGCCAAATCATTTAATGGTAAATTATTGTAATACACTCCATATAAAGTTTGTCCTATAAGTTGAAATTTACGATTAGTTGATTGGTGATTAATATTTAATAATACTGTAGATTTTTTATATCGAAAATTACCTGGATATACACTTGTTTCTTCTCTATGATTGGTTTGAAGCATAAAAGATGTATTATCGTTTCCGCCAGAGATACCTAATGTATTTTGATTTGTAAAAGCATTACCACCTATTAACTCTTTTTGCCAGTCCGTATTACGTGTTTGATCCCATGTTCCATTTATATCATACGCATTAGTGGGATATATAGAAATGCCATCATTTGCAAATGCTTTATATCTCATTTCTAAATATTGAGCACTATTCATCATCTCCAATTTATTAATCAATTTACCTATTGACATAGAAGATTCTACATGTGCTCTAATTCCTCCTTTAGATGTTTTTTTTGTTGTAATTAATATTACGCCGTTTGCACCTCGCGAACCATAAATAGCTGTTGCATCGGCATCTTTTAAGACTTCTACACTTTCAATATCACTTGTACTAATTGTATTCAAAGGATTAATACTTGCTCCAGACAGTATAGTTCCACTTAAAGAGCTATTAATAGATGATGCTATTGGTACACCATCTACAATATAAAGTGGTTCGTTTCCCTCTCGTCTTAGACTATTTCGTCCACGTATCTGAATGTCATAACCTCCACCTGCATTTCCAGAGTTTTGTACGATACTCACGCCAGCCATCCGTCCTTGTATAGCAGAAAGTACATTATTCACAGGTTGATTCTCAATTTCTTTAGCCGTTACACGTGCAATTGACCCCGTTCGTTCTTTGTCTTTTACGGAATAGTACCCTGCATTTATTACCACATCTTTCAGCTGAATTCCCTCCTCCTCTTTTGTAAAACTTACATTGATCACGCTTCTATTCAATACCTCTTCTTCTCGAATAGGGAAATCCAATTGCTCAAAAATTAGTTTAGCATTATCCTGTTGTAAAGTCAACGAATACTGTCCATTATCATCGGTAAAAGTGGAATTATCGGTACCCTCCTCTTTTACCATTACGCCCACTAGCGGGACTTGAAGTTCTTTTACCGTTCCAGTCACGGTTTTACCTGTTTGTGCTAACAATGGTGTTGCACAAAACAATCCCAATAATACAGCAAATGACTGCCTACTGAGTTTGAAGTAAAATTTTTTCATAATTTTACATAAGTTTTTTAATTCAACATTTGTTTTAAAAGCCACTCCTTTTCCTGTACATCGCGCCAACTTTGTTTTGGGGAAAGGAGGTTTTTTATTTTTTACGTTATACGTTTTACACTTAAGGTTTTACGTCATTATTCTTATTAATATTCTAATTCATTTTTTACCAACGAATTTTAGAGTCGACATACGATTTGCAGACGAGTTTCAATCCATTGAAACAAGCGTAAAAAAGATTAGTGAGCGTATGCGAATCATTTAATCTTTTTAGTGCGTGAGATGGTAATTGAACGTCGAAAATCGCCGTCTTGACTTTTTTGGTTCGTTTTGTGTCAAGACAAAAATGAACGTAAAGTACTTTATATCAATTTTTTATTCATAGCTTATCTATTTTAATTACCGGTATTCATATGCCCTTCGGGGAAAAGAGCAAAAAAGTAATCAAAAAACTCTTGTCTTTGATTTTCGACGGTCAAAATAAGTTTCAGCCATTCAATATTTTAAATCATTTGCTACGCAAACAGTAAAACATTTTAACCATTTACTTCAACTTTTTGACACTCGCCTCCAAATCATATGACGTTTTCTTCATTCTTTTTCAATACTCAAATACATTATCACTTTTAATACGGGCACTGAGGCACTCGAAGTGCAGAATATCTTCCTTTCATTTTTTTATTCATTACTTATCTATTTTTATTGTCGGTATTCATATGCCCTTCGGGGAAGCTCATCCAAAAAAACGAAACAAAAAAAAGATGCCGACAGTAGTCTCTCAATGATTCAACTAAATAAATTATTTCCATAAAGTTGGCAACTCGCTCCACTCACACACTCCAACTTTTTTATTCCAATAATTTAGAGTTGAATTGCATTTCGATTCTAAATCGTCGGATATTTAATTCTTTTTTCAATACGCAAATCCACTTTTAACAACAAATTTCAAAACCGTCATTGCTGAAAAGTCGAGTGTCAATTGGGCGTAAAGAGCGTTAAAAATGATTTACTGTTCGCATTTCATATGCGAATGATTTAAAGCATTTAGCGAGTAGCCGTTATTGACCGACTTGTAAGCACAGACTTGACTTTTTTGGTTCGTTTTTGTGTCAAGACAAAAATGAACGTAATAAAATAATGAACTTCTAATTATCTTCTTATTATCGTAAATTCAATTTAGAATTTCATCTCTATTTTTCGCGCTTATCTGTTTATGCCTCCTAGAAAAATCCCCCTCCGACAGTTTTAAAAAATACATTAATAAATGAAAACTAAAAATTAACACTAATCATTTTATGAAGATCATTTATACTCTTTGAGTTGTCTTCGGGGGATAGAGTGTGAATCTGTTTCTCTCACATAATTAAATTGTGAGGTATTCATTAATTTAGCAAAACGATTAACTTTACTTAAAGAAGAGAATGTATTAAATGTAAATTTTACTTTTCCGCTCGCTCCACGTTTTGTGGTAATTAAAATTACGCCGTTTGCACCTCTAGAACCATAAATAGCAGTAGCGTCTGCATCTTTTAAAACCTCTATACTTAAAATATCATTCGGATTTATTGCATTCAAAGGACTTATACTATTTCCAGGTAAAATGTTTGCAGACATAGAATTATCACTCATACTACGTCTATTGTCGTAAGGAATTCCATCAATTATATACAATGGTAGACTTCCATCAATTCCGCTATTACCATAAGTTCTCAAACTATTTCGTCCCCTAATTTGGATATCAAACCCACCACCTGCAACACCCGAATTTTGTACTATACTCACACCTGCCATCCGTCCTTGTATGGCAGAAAGCACATTATTCACGGGCTGATTTTCTATTTACTTAGCCGTTACACGTGCAATAGAACCCGTTCGTTCTTTGTCTTTTACGGAGTAGTACCCTGCATTTATTACCACATCTTTCAGCTGAATTCCCTCCTCCTCTTTCGTTAAACGTACATTAATCACGCTTCTATTCAACACCTCTTCTTCTCGAATAGGGAAATCCAATTGCTCAAAAATTAGTTTAGCACCATCCTGTTGTAAAGTCAACGAATACTGTCCATTGTCATCGGTAAAAGTAGAATTATTGGTTCCCTCCTCTTTTACCATTACGCCCACTAACGGGACTTGAAGTTCTTTTACCGTTCCAGTCACGGTTTTTCCTGTTTGTGCCAACAATGGTGTTGCACAAAACAATCCCAATAACACAGCAAATGACTGCCTACTGAGTTTAAAGTAAAATTTTTTCATAATTTTACATAAGTTTTTTAATTCAACATTAGTTTTAAAAGCCACTCCTTTTCCTGTACATCGCGCCAACTTTGTTTTGGGGAAAGGGGTTTTGTTTTTACGTTATAAGTTTTACGCTTAACGTTTTACGTGTTATTCTTTCTTGTTGTCACATTGAGTTATTTTTCGTTTCATAGAAAAAGAAAATAGTATCGAAATGTCCTTTTCTTTAATGTCACTTTTTTTCGTCAAAAAAACTAACGAAAAAAGACTTGGCCGTAAACCTCTCTACTAAAAATGTTCTCACTTCACTAAAGATTTTACAAACCCTACGGGCTAAAACCTTTTTAACGCTCCATTCATCCATTTTCTTAACGTGAGAGTTTTAATGCCGATTTTTTCATCCTTTTTCAATAATCAAATTCGTTATCACTTTTAATACGGGCACTGAGGCACTCGAAGTGCAGAATCTATTTCGCGCGCGCGCGTGCCTGTTTATACCTCCTTAAAAATTCCCCCTCCGACAGGTTTTAAAAATTACATTAATAAATGAAAAAAATTAACACTAATACATTTTATGAAGATCATTTATACTCTTTGTGTTGTCTTCGGGGGATAGAGTGTGAATCTGTTTACTCTTTCATAATTTTACATAAGTTTTTTAAAATTCAACATTAGTTTTAAAAGCCACTCCTTTTCCTGTACATCGCGCCAACTTTGTTTTTGGGAAAGGGGTTTTTGTTTTTACGGTTTATGTGATACGCTTAACGTTTTACGTTTTTATTCTTATTATATTCAAATTCACTTATAACACGGGCACTGAGGCACTCGAAGTGCAGAATCTCTTCCTTTCATTTTTTGAGCATCCAAAGAAACATTTGAGATTAAGAGGAGGAGTCACGATGTGACTCAGGTATTCCTTTTCATTAATGTCACTTTTTACTTGACTAAAAAGTAACCAAAAAGTCAAGGCCGTAAACCTCTCTACTAAAAATGTTTTCACTTCTCTAAAGATTTCACAAACCCTACGGGCTAAAACCTTTTTAACGTTGCACTCAAACATTTTCTTAACGTGAGAGTTTTAATGCCGGTTTCTCCATCCTTTTTCAATATTCAAATTATGATACTTTTTTACAAATCTCAATACTAAAATCTCACGTCTCACATCTAAATAACAGGTAGCAGAGCCCAATAAATTTGGAAAATGATATTAAACGTTCTACTTTTATTGTGCGAATAAAAAAGATAAAACGAATGCTTTCAAAGTCTCCTTACCGAGGCTCTGATAGAGAGCGTGTAAAGAAAGGATAGCCCTTTGCTTTACGATCCGTGTTTTAAAAATGTTATAAATACGGAGTGTTGTTCTTTAAAAGAATGGAAAAAACAAACAGACTTTGTCTGGTGGTTTTTTACGGATGAATGGAAATTGTTTCGTTCTCATGTGTTTTGGGTTTTATGGAACGATGTTTCTCGAGTATGAAGAAATACTTGAAAAAAAGCAAGGCGGCTTCACACTTTAGACTCAAGGGCGACCAAACCCTACTTAAATAAATTTAAGCTTCTACCTAAAGCATATGTGAGAACCGCCCATGCCATATGCGAAAGTACAAAACTTTTGAGACATGGGGCGATTTCACGATACTCTCGATAGAAAATTGGTCGTTTTGAGTCGAGATTACATCGTTTAATTATGACTATTAAAAGTCTAATTATCAATTCGCTTATACAAATATAATAATAATTTTTAACTATTCGCTATAGCGAACACTTTTTTTTAAACAAAATGGAAAAAAACGATTATAAAAGTAACCTCAATAAAAAATTATGTGAATATATCACGATTCGCTTTTTATCCAATTTTAATAATATAAGCAATAATAATAGCCAAAATAAATACGCAAAAGCAGTCGGAGTAACATCTTCAACAATTAGTAAAATATCTAAAGGAGATGGGTACAATATTCCATTATCTACTATAGCTTTAATTTTAAAGTATGAAAAAATTAGCTTGTCAGATTTTTTTGAAGACTTTAATAAATATTATAATAATTAATTTAAATAAATAAAAAGGCTTCAGATGAAGCTTTTTTTATTCAATTATTTATATATACAACAATGGTTATAAATTAGTTTTGTTTGTATATTTGTTATTTAAACGAAACTAAATCTATAGTATTCGTAAAAAAATGTTATGTATAATACAAATAACCCCTCAAATTTATGAGTGAAGTAAAAGATACTAAGTCATTTTCAATTAACGATATTCTTTCATGGAAAGATAATGGCGAATTAATATTATCACCAAAATATCAGAGAAATAAAGTTTGGAATCTAAATGCAAAATCTTATTTAATAGATACAATATTAAGAGGCTATCCTATTCCTCAAATTTTCATTAGACAACAAATCGACATAGCAACTAGAAAGACTTTTAGAGAAGTAATTGACGGTCAACAACGTATTACTGCAATTTTAGAATATTTCGATAATCAGTTTAAAATCCAAAAATCACATAATAAAGAATTTGCCAACTTAACATATACTGAACTTCCAGATGCTGAAAAGGAAAATTTTTTAAACTATAACATAAGTTTCGAGATTGTAAAACTTAAAGACGACTCTAAAATATATGAAATGTTTGCTAGATTAAATACAAACAATATAGCATTAAATAAACAAGAGTTAAGAAACGCTCAATATTGGGGTGAATTTAAAGTTTTCATTCTAAGAAAATCATCTGACTTTAAAAATATTTTTATTGATAAGAAAATTTTCAAGGATAAGGACTTAAGTAGAATGGCAGATGTAGACTTTATGAATTCGTTAGTTATTAATTTAATTGATGGTATTGTCACTGACAGTAATACAAAAACTGAATCGGCTTATAAAAAATATGACAAAGAATTTCTTAATCAAGATTTAATTGAGGAAAAATTAAATCGCATTTTCTTCATCATTGAAAGTATTTTTTATAACCAGTTATTTAATTCAAAAATATTTTATCGTAAAAATTATTTTTGGACTTTATTTGTAACGCTTAACCATCAATTGTTTGGTAATCTAGATGTTTCAATTCCTAGAAATCCAAAATTTGATAATCATAATTTTGATACTAATATTAATTCATTCATAAGTAAACTTTCGCTGTTTGAATCAGAATTTTTAAATGCTGAATATGATTCTGAAAATGCACCACATAATATTTTAGAATTTGAAAAATATCATCGTACAAGAACTACGAGTAAAGATGAAAGAATAACTAGAGTAAGAATACTTTCAGAATTTTTAATGGATTAGAATGAATAACCAAGATTTAATTGATGAAATTGATAAGTGGAACGCTGTATTCTCATCAGCTTTAACAATTGATAGTTCCTTATATGAACTAGCTTTTTTTAAAATATTTATAAAATTTGAAAAATTTCTTTCAGATTCATTTGAGAATTATGCTATAGGAAATTCAAGTATTCATGGATATTGTCCACCAAGAAGATTAACTTTTGATGATTTAGAACACTTAAATAAAGTTATAAAAAAAGAAAATAGATCGTTTGTAAATCATTTTGAGGTTATTAAAAATATTTCTGATTGCTTTTTTACAAACAATCCATTTGATATAATTAAAACAGACCCCAATTATTCAAATATTATTAATCAAATGAAAGTTATTCGAGATTATATTGCTCATGAAAGTACTGCGGCAAAGCAGAAATATATAGTTAATATATTAAATAACAGATTATTTATCGAACCTCATCAACATTTACTTTCTATAAAAAGAGGCACAAGTCTATCCTATTATACATACTATATTAATTCCATTAAAGATATAAGTAACTTCATAATCAATACGCCAGTAAGCGCGTAAATAGTACTATACATAATAACTAAGCTATTATCTTGCCCGGAGAACAAAATTATGGTATAATAATAACAATAATTTATATAACCTCTCTAAGTGTTTTTAGTGAGGTTTTTTGTTTTACACAATAAGGTATGCAATGTAGTTTTGTTTGTATATTTGGGTTTTACATAAAATAAATAATCTCATTATGATTAAAAAAATATTATTTTTATGTTTAACGACTTTATCTTTAAGTCTTTATTCTCAAAATACTCCAAATTATCCACAACCTAAAGTTGATTTTAAAAGAGTTGATTTTATTTTACCTAAAGTTGAAAACCCTGAAGATTATAAAGTTGAAATCACATTCAGTATAATATCTGAAGTAGTAGAATGTGCAAATTCTAAATTTAGTTTTAATAAAAATCAAATTGAAAAAGGTTATGGTATTTCAAATTCAAGATTTCCTTACTATATTTTTGATATTAAAGGCGTAGAAATAGTACAAGGCTACAATGGAGATTGTAATAAAGATAAAACTAAAGTAAAAAAGAAAATATATAGTTATTACAGAAGTTTAGAAGATTATCATTATGCTTTTCCTATCCCATATTTTATTCCAAAAGATTGGAATTTGGAATACAGAATTTTTAAAGCTGAAAAAAAATATCAAACTATTAAATAATATAAAGTATTGGTAATTATCTTTCAAAGAAAAGAATATACAACCTCGCTAAGTTTTTAAGCGAGTTTTTTAGTTTTACGCAATAAAGTGAACAATGTAGGTTTATTTGTATATTTGGTTTCTATACGAAATGTATATATAGTTATTTTTTTATGAAACTTTTATATTATTTACTTCGTAAATTACGATGTTATGTGAAAGCATAAAAAATACTCGTCCAATTTTCGGTTGTGTACATAATTTCATCTTCGGTACTTTGAATAAAATTATAAAATATGAACTTTAAGAACTTACACAATCAGGACAAACCATTATTAATTGCAAATGTTTGGGATGTACAAAGTGCCAAAATTGCTGAAGAATTAAATTTTAAAGCAATCGGCACATCAAGTTCTGCAATTGCATCTATGCTTGGCTACCAAGATGGCGAAGAAATCAGTTTTCTTGAATTAGAATATATTGTAAAAAGAATTATTTCAAATACCAAAATCCCATTTTCAGTGGACTTAGAATCAGGTTATAACAGAAATCCTGATGAAATTGTAAATCATATTGTAAATCTTTCAGATATGGGCGTAGTCGGAATCAATATTGAAGATAGTTTTGTTAATAAAACAAGATCTCTACAAAAAGCTGAAGATTTTTCTAAAATAATTTCTGAGATTAAACAACAACTGAAGAAATTAAACAACAATATTTTTATCAATGTAAGAATAGATACTTTTTTATTAAATATACCTAATAAAATAGCTGAAACAAAAAGAAGAATTGAATTATATGAAATTGCAGGAGCTGATGGAATTTTTGTACCTTGTATTGAACAGATTTCTGAAATTTCTGAAATTGTAAATTGTACACAATTACCAATCAATGTAATGTGTATGCCAAATCTACCAGATTTTGACAAATTAAATGAGATTGGTGTAAAAAGAATAAGTATGGGAAATTTTATTTTTGATAATATGTATAATTATTTCAAAATTAAAAATGAAGAAATACTAAGTCAAAAATCCTTTCAATCAATTTTTTAATGCGCATTACAGAAACAAAAAAAATTGACGATTATTACAAAGCTTTGATTGAAAGAAAGCAAAACTTTGTAGGAATATTTTTTGTCGGAGTAAAAACGACTTCCGTATTTTGTATTGCTACTTGCAGAGCAAGAAAACCTAAAAAAGAAAATGTTGAATTTTTCACTGAATTTAAAGATGCCTTAGACAATGGATATAGACCTTGTAAAGTCTGTAAACCAACAGAAAATACTAATGAAGCCCCAAAAGATGTACAAACTGCAATTCGATTGGTAAAAGAAAATCCGAAATCAAAAATCAAAGACTATCAACTTCGTCAGATGGACATAAGTCCAGAAATCATACGAAGATGGTTTAATAAAAATTATGGAATGACTTTTCACACTTATCAGAGAATGTATCGAATTAATGTCGCTTTTCAAGAATTAAAAAATGGAAAAAACACCACAGAAACAGCTTTTGATTCTGGTTACGAATCTTTAAGTGGATTTGGATATACTTTCAAAAAAATATTGGGGAATTCTCCAACAAAAACGATTTTTGATAATATAATTTTAATCAGTCGGTTTACTACACCTTTAGGTCCTATGTTTGTTTGTGCAACTGAAAATGGTGTTTGTTTACTCGAATTTGTTGACCGAAGAATGTTAGAAACTGAATTTAAGGACTTACAAAAAAATCTAAATGCAACAATCATAGCAGGAGAAAATGAGCACACAAAACAAGCTACAAAAGAAATCACTGAATATTTTGAAGGAAAAAGAAAAGTATTTACCGTAAAACTTGAAACGCCAGGAACAGAATTTCAAAATTTGGTATGGAATTATTTACAAAAAATTGAATACGGAACTACTTCAACCTACCAACAACAAGCTGAAAATATTCAAAATCCAAAATCCATTAGAGCAGTTGCTTCTGCCAATGGATATAATCGGATTTCAATTATTATTCCATGTCACCGTGTGATTGGTAAAGATGGTAAATTGACAGGTTACGGTGGTGGCTTAGAACGTAAAAAATGGTTAATAGAACACGAACAAAAATTTAAATAATGGTCACAGAAATAATCATTTATACTTTAAAGAAAGACATGAATAATTCGATTGTAAACGAAAAAAATCATATCTAAATTATTAGTAATCAATTAAATGATTTAAATATTGAACTTAACAATTTACCAAAATAAAATTGTATTTCACCTAATAACTAAGCTATTATCTTGCCCTGAGGGCATGAGAGTATTGAAATTACTGAATACAAATAACAAATAAAAGTAGTAAAGTAAAGCCTGTTGAACCCTTCGATAAACTCAGGACAGGCTCACCGAAGTTAGCTTTTAATTCTTATGGAGTTATCTAAGTTTGTTTTAAACTACACAAGCAGTATTTTATATGATTACTGCTTTTTTTGTGCTTATTTAAAATGCGAAGTAGTAAAAACTATAAAAAACACAAAATAGTATAAATAGTAACCTCTTTAGAAGCATTTTTAGAGAGGTTTTTTATTTTACACAATAAGGTATACAATGTAGTTTTGTTTGTATATTTAAGGTTGCATTTTACGAAATGTAGATATAGCTGCTTTTCTTATGGAATTATGTTATGTTTTACTTCGTAAAAAATGTTAGTGGCAATCTTAAAACAAACAGAAATATAATGATATATGAACTTCCTATTCCCAAAAGTCCTGAAGTATTTGAAAATTTAGTGTGTGATTTAGCCAATAGTTTATATAATTCTACAAGTTTTAATCTCTATGGTAGAAAAGGACAAAGTCAAAAGGGAATAGATGTTATTTCAAATGAGCTTAATATATTTATTCAATGTAAACTAAGAACATTAAACCTAAATAAACGAGGAACAAAAATCAACTTTCTTAATGAAATAATTAATGATATAAATAATATTTTATTAAATGGGTTTAAACCTAAAAAAATCATTATAGCAACTACTATTGAAAATGATACTTTAATTCAAGACTATCTGAATACATCTTTATTATTTAATAACATAGGTTGTACTATTGAAATGTGGAGTTGGACTAAAATTAGTAGTGAGATATTTCTTTTTCATAATATTGTAAATAAGTATTATTCATACAGAAATAATTCTATTGAAATTGCTAGAATCGAAGTTTTAAACAAATCAGTTTATCGAAAATCTAAAGTAAACGAAAGATTATTTAAATTTGAAAATATAAAAGGAAGAAACCAATTACCTACTTTTGACTTTAGTTTTATTAATAATTCAGACAATACAATTTTATTAAATGAAATTGAATGCGTCTGTGAAGCACTTGCGGTTGCTCGAGCTGGATTTCCACCCAAACCAAATGGTATACTATTACCAACTAAAAAGATCTTAATTAATTTCGATTTATCAACTATTTTAGAGAAACCTGATAAAAAATTTATTGAACTTAAAAATCCTGTTTTTGTTTATCCTAAATCACCTCTTAGAATTCAAATTCAAAATAAAAAACCTATAGTAAATTTTTATAAAATTCATTTCGTATTTAAATTTAATAACATAGAAATAAGAACACCAGATTTATTTTTTAATTCTGATTCAACATATAGCGGACGAATTATAACTGAAATATAAAAAAGATTCCCACTAATAACTAAGTTTTCGTCTTACCAGAAGGGCATAATATGTATTGAAATCACTTAACAAAAAACAATAAAATATAAACCTCGCTAAGTGTTTTTAAGCGAGTTTTTTTGTTTTGCACAATAAGGTGTAATTCTTATTTTGTCGTCTATATTTTATAATAACAAAATAGCCAATTTATTCGGGGTTTGTTCGAGTGTCCTTCGACAATGGTTCGAGAAAAAGGTTGTTTTGTCGAACAACAGTCGAACAACGGTCGAAGAATTGTCGAAGAAGATAAGTAAAAACACAACTTTATTTAGATGTATTATTTTTTGCGTTAAACGATATAATTTGAGAAAATTTTATAAAATAACAAAAGGCAAACGTTGGTTTGCCTTTTGTACTATTGTTTTTTAAGAACTTCTTTTATAGTTCCGTCCGAATTATAAGTTTTACCTTCACATTCCCATTCATGGGAAATAATCGTATCTTTTTTGTGGATATTGAACGTTAGTTCTCCTTTTCGTTTGATAATAGTGTCTCCTATTTCTATTTCTTCTTTATATTGTGTCCACCATCTATCTCCTTCTGAACATTTACACTCCTTTTTGGTAATTGGATCGATACCTTTAGCATCAAAAAATACAGTAGAAGGTAATTTACTTACTATTATTGTACATTCACTATCAGCGTTTAATTTAGCTGAGAAAGCACAATCAGCTTTATTAGAACAAGAAAATAATAATAGAAAATTAAATAAGATGTAAACTCTAAATAGTTTATTTTGATAATCTGAATATTTCATATGATTTTGTAATTGATCTTCCTCCACCTACACTTGTACCTAAATTTACACCATAACTTCTGACACCACTTGTAGCTTCTACAGGTTGTCCGTTCTTTAAAATAGGAACGCCCTTAGAATCTGTTTTTACAGATGTACTATAACTACCACCAAGTATTAAACTTCCAGAAGTTGTAACATCAGAACCAGTTAAACCGTCTAAAACATCTTTATTTCCGCCATAATTATCATGAAAATTCATAGAAGCGGAAGGACCAAAACCTATTTTATCAAAACTAACACCAACACCAGAATCACCTCCAGCTAAAATAGAAAAATCACCTCCTGTTATAGCTAATTGTAAGTTGACATTCGTTGGAAAAAATATAGCATTTACACCAAAATTAAAAGAAAAACTGACAGCATCAGGATTGTATGGACTATAAGCTGAATTATAATTCTTTTCATCTATTTTTAATCCAGAATCTGTAGAGCCTTCACCTTTCGCTGTTACGACGGCAGTTTCTAATTCTATTTGTCCAGCATCGTAAAATCCTTGAAATTCTCCATCTACATAACGACTATGTAGTTCATTTTGTTCATTATAAACATATTTACCTGTTTCATCTTCCCAATCGCTTGCCCATCCTGTTGGCGGTTCCGCCATCATCCCATCAGGATCGATGAAGTAGACAGGATTATTAAGAGCATAAGTGTAGGGAGAAAAACGTCTTGATTTCTCTGCCAACGGGTCAATGTTAAACCAACGTCCAATGGCAGGGTCGTAGTTTCTGGCACCGTAGTCGTAAAGATTTAGGCTTAGTTCCTCTTGTAGTTCTTTGCCATTGTATTTGTACTTATAGTTAGCATTTGCAAGATTTGTATTGTTATATCCTTGGTGTTTTAACCCAAATGGATAATAGTTGTTTTCTTCTAATACTTTTAACGAACCATTTGCTTCTTTTTGGTAGCTTAAACGTACACTCGCTTCGCTCGGGTCATTTCATGAAAAACTTTATCAAAGCTTTTCACTCATGAATCAAAATGATCGGTGTAATTGTAGACATAATTAATCTTATATCTCTCGTAACAATCTGGCTCGATCGCTAAAAATCTTTACAAAACATTTTTTAACGCTCCGCCCTCAAAGAACTTCTCTATAAAAATAAGAAAATAAAAATGCTAACCACTAAAAAATTTAAGGATTTCTTGAATAAAAATGTAGCAACTTTATAAAATAACAAAAGGCAAACAAATGTTTGCCTTTTGCTTTATTGTGAATTAATATGTTGTGAGATAACAACACATTTGGAACACGACCAATAATGTGTTGTTATATTGCCATATTCTAAATCATTATTTATGTTAATCACCTACTAATTTTTTTTTTGCTTGCTCTAAAATAGATAGAAAATTATATAAATTAAATGATATTTTATTATCAATATAAAATTCTATCTCTAAGAATTCACTTTCTTGATTTATTTCACAAATTAAAAATTCATTATACCAAATCTCTGCTACAAGTTCTTCTCTATCAGGAACACTTGTTATTTCTATTTTAAATTTTTCCATTACTCTAAAAATCCTATAAGTTTCTTTGCATCAGATGTAAATCTTACTCCCTGACCTCCAGGAACTCTTAGCTCCATTATCTCTCCAAATTTAGCATGATGTCTTATTACTTTTTCAACATTAGGATGAGAAATAATACCTTGTAAAACAGCTTCTCCTTGAGAATTAATAGCCTCCCTACTACCTATAGCTTTAGGAAATTTACTATCTATTCTAGAACTATGTTTCATTAAAGCTCTTCCAGCTGCAGTGTATCCTCCTTTTCCAATAATGTTACCAGCTTTTGTTAAACTTTTTTGAACAACAGGTATAGTTTTTTGAATAATAGTACCGTATTTAGTTACTTTAAAAATTCTAAAAGCTGGAATAACAGCTAAATATTCTTCTTTTTCAACTTCTTTGCCTTTACTTAGATCATCTGCTATGAGAACTGCTGCAAAAGCAGGGTTAGCCATTTTTACAACTTCATTAATACTATTATCAATATCTTTAGTAGCAGGAGTAGTATAAATAGCTCTATGTAGAGCATTAGAATTATTTCGAAGATTGGTACTACCGAAGTTATATCCAAAAAAATCACTTCTATTACTTTTTGCAGTAACTACAACTTCAGCAAGTTGAACACAAGAACCTTTTACACTACAATCGGTTTCTTCTACATCGTTAGGTTCCGAAGACATTCCTGTAGGGTCTATAAAGTAAACAGGGTTATTAAGAGCGTAAGTAAAAGGAGAATCATCATAAAAACTTTCCGCTAAAGGATCTATATTCATCCAACGTCCAATTGCAGGGTCGTAGTTTCTTGCGCCGTAGTCGTATAAGTTTAAGCTTAGATCCTCTTGTAGTTCTTTACCGTTGTATTTGTATTCCTACATCCCTATACACTTCAAATTTTCAGCTCTACATCTGTTTTAATGAACGCCTCATTATCATTCAAATATAATAAATTTCAATTGAAAAAAAAGATTTTTTAAAGGATAAGCCAAGCCATTTTTCGGTTTTTATTTTTCCCTTCTTTTTTGCTGTCCTGCTTTTTGATACAAAAAGACATTCACTCCGCGCTCCCCGTTCATTTACGCCAGCAAAAAACAAGGTAAGCTATTTAACATAAAATACCGTTCATTATAGGCATTGTCAGCCTATAATTTATTTTATGTTTGCACTTCGTAAATAGCCAAAATAATCCGAAAAATGACTTGTTTTGTTGTAGTTTTTTTCAATTGAAAGAAAAAAGACTATTGTAAAGGATGATGCTTGTCGATAGCATCTTGTAAGGCTTTGATTCCAGATTGTTTGTATTTCTCTGTGGTGTCTAAAAATTTATGTCCACAAAATAGTTGAACCGCCCTAAGATTATGTCCTTGACTGAGTAAATTGGTAATCACACTTTGTCTGATTTTAACCGAAGTTAATCGTTTTTCATATTGTTTTTGATAAGTCGATAAAAGGTAATTAATATCGTCTGAAGTAGTTGGACTTCCTAATTTATTGAGGATAAAGTACGGCTGTTTTGTACGCTCTAATTCGGGTCTATCTTCCTGTAAATACTGATAAAATAAAAGGATTTGTTCTGCTTTTAAGGGTAAGGTTCTGCTGTTGGTTATGCCTGTTTCACGGATGTAGATTTCTGCTTTTTCGAGGTCGATATCTTCGAGTAGAATTTGGGTGATTTCCTTGACCAAAACGGCTTGATGAACGAATAAACTCAGTATAATTTGATTGCGTTTGGCTAAAATAGGGTAACGTTCTTTTCGTGGTTCAAGTAAGGTTTTCAGTTCTTTATCCGTCCATAAATCCTGTAATTGTACGGCTGTTGGTTTGGCATCCCGAAGCTTGATAAAGTGAGCAGGATTGTCTTTTCTAACGTCTATTTCAATCAGATAATCATAGTATTTTTGAAGGGCGTAGACCACACGTTTAATGGTTTTAGGTTGATAACGATTCCGTAAAATCCCGACGTAGTGCATCAACTGTGGATAGTGGCATTTTTCGTGATTAGGAGCGTATTTTTTGAACCGATTGATTTCATATAAATAATTGCTAACGGTACTTTTATTGAGCTGTTTTTCAAGATAATCTTCTAAAGTCATACGGTTTAATTTTCGTGTAAATCTGTGTGGTACGCAGTAAATCATGTCCTAAAAAATCCCGAACCATTTCCACGGTCATTTCATTTTCAAGTAAATGAGATGCAATACTATGACGTAAATTATGTAAGCTAAATCCCTGTTTATCTAATCCACAGCGAGTTAAAACACCACAAAAAACTGTATAAATTTTGTTTCCGCTCATTGGTTTTCCGTTTGAATTGAGCAGTAAAATTGGTTCATCATTTCGTCTTTTTTTTGTTTTATCCTGGTAAAGTTTAAAATCCTCTACAAGCTTTTTTGTAAGCGGAATAACACGTCTTTTCTTTCCTTTTCCACTTCGAACATATAAGCGTTTTTCAGTTAAATGAATATCTTCTACACACAGCCTTTCAACTTCTGTTCGTCTTAAACCACAACCATAACACAGGTTTAAAATCATCGTTTCTTCTAAGCTGATGCAATTGCTGTAGAGTAGAGCGATTTGGTCAACACTTAAAACGGCTCTACTTTTATAGGTCGAACGCTTGATTTTTAAAGTATAAGGCGTTTTGATTGTACGTTGTCAAAATAATTTAGACACCTCTTTCTAAAAATTAAGAGAGTGTTTGGTTTATAAATTTATTATTTTTTCTTGAAAATACAACTGCCTTCTTTTTGCAATTGTTTGTTGTTTAATAATTGCTCTTTGTTCCAAAATTTTATCTGCTCTACCAAAATAAACATCCGAAGGTGTAAGGTTGTTCAAAGCCTCATGATACCTAGAATTGTTATAATTTTCTACAAACTTATTTAGAGCTTCTTTCAGCTCATCAGGATGATAATAATGATCTAATTTCACTACATTTTTCATTGTTCTATGATACCTTTCGATTTTTCCTTGTGTTTGTGGATGTAGTGGTTTTCCTCTTACATGCTTCATTTTTTGCGTATTTTTCAAGTAATCTTTTAATTCACTTGACACATAACAAGGTCTATTATCCGATAATAATTTTGGTTTCTGTTTCGTCTTTAATTTCGCTTTTTCAATTGCTGTTTTTACAGTTCTTTTCACATCTTCAGCTTTCATGGAGCTACACAATTCCCAATGAATAATATATCGACTGTAATCGTCTAAAATTGTGCTCAAATAATACCATCCCCATCCAATAATTTTAAAATAAGTAAAATCGGTTTGCCACATTTGATGAACAAAATTTGTTTTATCTTTAAATTCATTCGCTGCTACAATTAAAATATGATTGGGAGCAGAAATTAAATCTCGTTGCTTCAATATTCGATAAACACTCGATTCTGAAATATAAATTCCTAATTCATCAGTCATTTTGAAAGCCAGTTCTCTAGCAGATAACTCTGGATAATCTAGAGCTAATTCTACAATTAAATCTTTCTGAGATTCAGGAATACTATTCCATTTTCGATGAATTGAATGGCGTTTAGATTCTAAACCTTCAAAACCATTTTCTAAATAATTTGAATACCATTTATAGAAGGTGCTTCGGGCAATTCCAAACTCCTCTAAAGTTCGTTTAACCCCAATTTCTGATCGAGTTACAATCTGTATGATTTCGTGTTTTTCACTTGCTGATAATCGCATATATTTCTTGAATTTTGTCTTTAATCCAACGAATCCAAGGTTTTTTTTACGATATCATAGCGAACAACTAAATCAGCTACAATCTCTTTTAAACGCTGATTCTCTTTGCGTAAATCACTTACATCCACTTGTTGCTTCTCGTGTAATATCTCCAGACAATCGTTTTTTACCAGCTTCTAAAAATTCTTTATTCCACTTATAAAATTGAGATTGTGAAATAGCATATTTGCGGCAAAGTTCAGCTATTGAAATCTCAGCACGTAAGGCTTCCATTACAATTAAAATCTTTTGTTCCGCTGTAAATATTCGTCTTGTGTTTTGACGAATATCTTTTACAAATTTTTCAGGAGTTTTCTTTTTTGAATTTGCCATAATTAAAGTTAATGCTTTTTAAAACACTAGCTTAAATTTTAGGTCTTAGATGTCCACTTTTTGCTGACGATTTACATCAACAATATTACAACCTCCCTCTAGCAATCGTTAATTCAGAATCTAAAGTAGATTATATCGAGGCTTTAATTGAAACTAGAGAAAAAGATGACATATCTATTTTCAGAGATTTTATGAAAAAAGAATACTCTTCTCAACTGAATGAAGAAATTGAAAAATTTGAAAAAGTAATTAAACCAAATAAGGGACTTGATTTTAAATTTTTATTTTAATTTATTTACTTCATACAAATATTAAATTCTGTACTTTGACATAGACGAACAGGTTATTTAAAAGCAATTGAAATATGTACCTGTTTGGATTCAAAAACAAATTATTTATATCATTAAAGAGCAAAACAAATCAAGAATTATTTAACCAATAATATTAAATTGTAATAAATAAGACTGATTCTTTTATCGGATATTACTAATATTTCGTTAAAATATGAATACTTTTTGTACACCATGGTTGTTGAGATTTTTAAATAACGAGCTGTACTTCTTATACCCAAACCTTCTTTTGTCAGCTGAACAATATTGTAATTTATTGTTGTGAGATAAGCATTGTAACTATAAATTTCAACTCTTGTTTTTTGACAATTTTTACATTTATAACGTTGGTTTCCATTGCTCGTTTTACCATATTTTATTAATTTATCCCGATGTCGCGGATTTGCAATCCGTGACTTTATCTATACAATTCTACTGTTGTTATGGTTATAAAATATACACTGCTACTATCGGTTGCTTTGTATTTTGTTGACATGATACTATTTTATTTCAATGAACTTATTTTCTATTTTTTTATAGCACGGATACCAAGTATAAAGAGAGAAAATTCTACAACTGTAATCGTAGCTTTTTTTTGGGGAAGATTACAGGACGTACCCACAATAATAACCCTACATTATAGAATCACTTATAACAATTAAAAGTCTATGTAGAATATTTGAATTTAATCTATAATTGTTAAATGTTTAAGATTATAATAAATAAAAATCATCTATTTTTTCTTCACATAAAGATTTGATTACATGTATCCATGAATCATTATCATTTAGACATGAAATATACTCATAAGCTTCTCCCCCATTATCAATAAATATTTCTTTTCCTTCCATTGCTATTTCCTCTAGAGTTTCCAAACAATCAGATACAAATGCAGGGCAAACAACTGCCAATTTTTTTATTCCTTTTGATGGTAAAACTTTTAAAGTAGAATCTGTATATGGCTCAATCCATTTATCTTTTCCTAGTCTAGATTGAAATGAAACAATTGTTTTTTCGCGAGATAAATTTAATTTTTCTATAACTTTTTTTGTTGTCTCAAAACATTGATGACGATAACAGAATTGATGACTTGGATTAAATTCTCTATCACAACAGTCACTTAAATTACAAGTCCTTGTAGGATCTGTTTTATAAATATGTCTTTCTGGGATACCGTGGTAAGAAAATAACAGCCCATCAAAATCATTCGAAAACTTGTCTTTTATACTTTCAACAAGACAATCTATATATATATCTTTATTATAAAATGGTTCCACATAATTTATTTTAATAGATGGAAATTTCTCTTTTCTTACTTTTTCTGTTTTTACAACTACAGATTCTGTTGTACTCATAGCATATTGAGGATACAATGGAAATAATACAATTTTATCTACACCTTTCTCAACTAGTTTAGAAATTCCATTTTCTATACTAGGCTCAGCATATCTCATTCCTATTTCAACAGGAATATCAACAATATTTTGTAATTTATTTTTTATTTTTTCAGTAATGACTATTAAAGGAGATCCCGCATCTGTCCAAATTTTCTCATAAGCTTGTGCGGATTTTGAAGGTCTTGTGTTTAATATAATTCCTTTTACTAAAAGTGTTCTTAAAATCCAATTATAGTCAATAACTCTTTCATCCATTAAAAACTCTCCAAGATACTCTTTTACGTCATTTACGGATGTAGATTTAGGTGATCCTAAATTAACTAATAATATTCCTTTTTTACTCAATTTATTTACTTTTATGGTTACTAATTTTTTTTAATCTAAATCTTTGATAGAAAGTTTTTACAAACCTCACTTTTACTAAAGACAATAAGGTGCATAATTGAATCCAGCTTGAAATTTCAGTATGGATGTAGATACCTTCTAGTGAAGTTTTGAAATTAATTCTTCAGAAGCAGAAAATGTGGAAAAATATATTATAATCGTTTAATATTTTAAATCATTATTATTCTTTCATTTTACTTCTTAAATGCTTCGTTAAAAATGCTTAAAACTCTGTTTCGAGCAAAATTATGAGCAACTATAGGAGAAGGATAATCATCAGTTTCAAATTCTGAGACCCACTTTTTGATGTAAAGATATTCTTTATCAAATTTTTCTGTCTGAAGTGTTGGATTAAAGACTCTGAAATAAGGAGCTGCATCACAACCTGATCCAGCGACCCATTGCCAATTTCCGTTGTTTGCAGACAAATCATAATCGTTTAGTTTTGACGCAAAATAAGCCTCGCCCCACCGCCAATCGATGAGTAGATGTTTGCATAAAAAACTTGCAGTTATCATTCTTACTCTATTATGCATAAAACCAGTTTGATTAAGTTCTCTCATTCCTGCATCTACAATAGGATAACCTGTTTTTCCATCGCACCACAGCTTAAATTCTTGTTCATTATTTCTCCATTTTATTTCATTGTATTTAGCTTTAAAAGGTTGGTGAACAACATATGGAAAATGGTAGAGTATTTGCATAAAAAATTCTCTCCAAATTAATTCATTGAGCCATGTTTCATTTAGCTCTATCGCTAACGCAACACATTTTCGTACACTAATCGTTCCAAATCTAAGAGCTATACCTAATTGGGTCGTACATTGTAAAGCAGGATGATCCCTATATTTATGGTAATTTTGAATAATTTCCTTATCTAGCTTTGGCTGTTTGAATAAAATTGATGTTTTTAAAAAACCAATTTCTTTCAGTGAAAGAATCGTTTTGAATTCTGTTTTCAAAAATTTACTGTAATCAGGCTTATAACATTTATAATCTTCTGTTTTCAAAATTTGTTTCCATTTTTTTGCATACGGCGTATATACTGTATAAGGAGAACTATCTTTCTTTAAAATATCTTTCTTGTCAAAAATTACCTGATCTTTAAATGCTTTAAACGAAATGTTATATAACTTAAAATAATTGTAAATCGAAGTATCTCTTTTAATTGTCAAAGGTTCATAATCACGATTACAAAATATAGAATGAATAGCAAACTCTGTAGAAAGTTGCTGAAAAATTTTGAAAGGATCACCATAATATACATGGAGACTTGTCCCAAAGGATTTTAATTGATCATTAATATTTTGAAGCGCTTGATGAATATAATCCACCCTCCTATCTTTCTTGTCATCCAGTTGTCGTAGAATATCTTCATCAAAAATAAAAATAGGTAACACAGGAATTCCAGATGAAAGAGCGTGGTACAGCCCAACATTATCTTCTAAACGAAGATCTCTTCGAAACCAAAAAATGGAAATTTTATTTTTCATTTAAAAATGGATTATCATTTCGATTATGTTCTACCCAAATCAAATTGGATATATCATAACCAATTTCTGAAGCTAATGCAAGAAAGTTTGTTTTAATATTATCTGGAATATCTTTCGTCCGAGACAAAATCCATAAGTAATTTAGATTTTTACCTATAACCAATGCATATTGATAGTTTTCATCCAAAGCAATTACGTTATATCCAGCATAGAAAGGTCCAAAGAAGCTTACTTTTAGCTTTCCTATTTGCTTACCGTCTCTAAATTTTGCTTTACCTATAGCTTGCTTCCATACTTGTTTATCCTTATTAAATCCGCTATTTGAAACCACCAGATTTCCTTTTTTATCAAAAGTGTAGTTAGCGGAGACATTATCCAAGTTTTTCTCGAAACGAAAATCTAAACGAGCGATTTCAAACCAAGTACCTAAATATCGATCAACTTCAAAATTTCGAACAGCTTCTGCCTTTTTAGGAATAGAGGAACATGAATTGGAAAATATTAACAATCCTATACAAGCTGTTTTCAATAGTATTTTATTTTTCATTTTCATGAGATTTTGATTTAAATTGTTTAAAAAAATAGAGAACTAAAAGAAATTGCGTATATCCATACACAGCATCTTCTATTGGTATAGTTCCCATTCTGATTCCCAAAAAATCATCAGGATTATAATTTACAATTGGCGACTCTAATCCTGTACCTGTTAGAATACCATTTACAGGAAAGAAACCAAGCATAAGAATAGTGAAAACAAACGAAGCTTTTCCTATCCAATCTACACAACGAACAAAGTGTAAGTACAGTAAAACAACCAATGTTATAACAGCTGTTAATAGGGTATAAATTCTATCATAATAAAGTAAAGCGACGATTGAACAAACAATCACACTAAAAAAAACAATCAGGTTATTAAAACAGGAAAGCCAATCTAATTTAAAAAATTTATCAAAGCAGAAATAGGTAAATATGCACGAAAATGGTATACAAATAAAAAACAACCATTCTTCTAAAGGTAGACCTCCTATAAAAAAACCAAGTGTATAATCTGTATTAAACCACCACACTCCTTTAGATGTAAACCAAATATCCCATGCAATAAATGGAACAGCTACAACAAGTGCTGCCTTAAAAAAGGCTCCAAAATGACGGTGAAAAAGAATACGAGAATCAAAGGATGATAAGAAACAAATAATTATTGTAAAAAATAAAATCAAAATATAAGTATAAGACATCATTTTTGAGTAGAATTAAAATACATTTTAAAATATTTGAAAGGAACATAAAGAAATCCAAAACATTCTCCATTTTCTTTACTAAGGTGTTTATGATGTTGTTTATGAGCCCTTCGTAGAGCCATAAAATAAGGGTTTTTTACTCGAGTAAAACATTTCAGTCGTTGATGAATAAAAACATCATGCACAAAAAAATAAGCCATACCATATAGCATAATTCCTACCCCAACAAAAAATAAGTAATTATAACTATTGAGCGAACCAAAATACATCAAAGCAATAGTCGGAATCGCAAATATCACAAAAAAATAATCGTTTTTTTCAACTGATCCTTTATGGCTATGGTCATGATGATCTTTGTGGAGAAACCATAAAAATCCATGCATCACATATTTATGAATAAACCATGTAACAGGCTCCATAAACACAAATACTAGCAACACCAAAAATAAATTCATACACCTACTTATTAAATAATTGCTTTAAGACTTGATGACGATAATCAAATATTTTATTCAATTTTTTTTTCACCAAAAGAGAATGAACAACATTTCCAAAAACTCCAAAAGGAAGCTCGTATTCTACTGTATCTTTCATTAAAATCCCCTTTTCATTGGGAATAAATTCATGAAAATGTTTCCAATATTTATATGGTCCTTTTTGTTGAAAATCTGTAAAGCTTTGCTGCAGATCTACTTGAATAATCTTTGTCTGCCATTTCAAAGGAATACCCAATAGTGGTGACACACTATAATTGATGAGCATACCTTCAAAAATTGGCTGATCCTGATCTTCTGACAAAACTGTAAAAGCCATATCTTTTGGTGTAATTTCCGAAAGATTCATTGGAGAAGAAAAAAATCGCCAAGCTGTATCAATATCACAATACAGCTGTTGTTCTCTATACAAACGGTACTTCATCACTTATTCGTTTAAAATTTTTTCAATATTTCTACGCAAATTTATAGACGATATTTTATGCCTGTTTTCCGATAAGATTTGCGTATCTTCTTCAACCTTTGAATAGTAGTTCAAAAATGAGGGTGCGTTTTTTTGTATCGATAGCCGAATGAATCGCAATTCTAAATTTTCAGGTTCTATACGTATAGCCTCCTCTATATTCTTTTTACCTTTATTAAATGTTTTAAGTTTATTTAAAGGATTAGACACGTGCTTGGAATTAATTGTTTGAGCACCACCTAAATACCCCAAATAAATAGCAGATATATTTTTTATATGGTCCAATTCAACTATTACATTTGCACATAATTCTTTGTCATTAGATAACTTAGCATAATTAGCCCTTAGCTCTTCTAGAACTACCTCAGTTTGATTTATAAAACCTATAAATCCCACCATGAGAAACCCTAACATTTTAATCATAACCAAGCAGCTTTATATCTTATGTAACTTTTAAACGCAACAAAAACTTTTTCAGAATTAGCTATTCTAATTCTTCCATTTAAAATTTCTTTGGATGATTTTTTTTTGATCTTCTTAAACAAAGAAAGATAGTATTTATATGCTAGATAAACACCAAAAATTGAAGAAGCTGGAAGTTTTTTAATCCCAATCAACGCTTCATCAAATTCTTCTTCTATTTCTTTTTCAATTGCGTATTTTATCTTATTATCAAAACCACTTATATCCACATTCGGAAAATAAGTTCTTCCCAAAATATGATAATCCTCTTTTAAATCTCGAAGAAAATTAATTTTCTGAAAAGCAGAGCCCAATTTCATCGCATAAGGTTTTAATTCTGCATACTTATCTTTATTACCATCTGTAAAAACCTGTAAACACATGAGTCCTACTACCTCAGCAGAACCTAAAATATAGGTTTTGTATAAGTCCGAGTCATATTCTATTTGTTGCAAGTCCATTTCCATACTACTCAAAAACTGATCGATAAGCTCTTTATCAATCTTATAATTATTTACAGTCTCTTGAAATGATTGTAAGATGGGGTTAAGCGATATCCTCTCATTTAATGCATGCAAAGTTTCTTTTCTCAATCTTTTTAAAAGTTTCTCTTTGTTATATCCATGAAAACTATCTACGATTTCATCTGCCAACCTTACATAACCATAAATCGCATAAATAGCCGATCGAATAGAAGGTTTTAAGGCAAGAATACCCAAAGAAAAACTTGTGCTATATTTTTGAGTTGTCATCTTACTCACCGAATAAGAAAGCTCATCAAATAATTGTTTCATACGGATTTAATTTTTTATTTTGTTGATCTCATTGGCCACTATTTTACCAGATATAATAGAGGGAGGAACTCCTGGTCCAGGAACAGTTAACTGACCAGTATAAAATAAATTCTTTAGCTTTTTATTTCTTATTTTAGGTTTTAGTACTGCTGTTTGATTAAGTGTATTAGCCAATCCATAAGCATTACCACCATAAGCATTATAATCGGACACAAAATCTTTGACACAATAACTTCTTTTAAAGTCAATTTTAGATTGCAAATCTACAACACCTGTATGCTTTTCTAATCGTGAAAGCATTTCCATTAAATACTTCTGACGCACAAATTCATTGTCATCTATTCCTGTTGCAATCGGCATTAGCAAAAACAAATTTTCTTTCCCTTCTGGTGCAACAGAATGATCAGTTTTTGATGGACAACAAGCATAAAACAAAGGTTTTTCAGGCCATCTTTTCTTTTCGTATATGCTATCTATATGTAGATCTAATTCATGCTCAAAGAATAGTGTATGATGTTTTAAATGCGGAATAGTTTCATTAAAACCAAGATAAAAAATCAGACTAGATGGAGCAAATGTTCTTTCTTCCCAATAGTCAGCCGTATAATTTCTATATTCTGCGTTCAAAAGTGTTTCTGTATGATGATAATCAGAAGAAGCAATCACTTCATCAAATTCATAGATTTCACCATTTATTACAAGTGAACTTACACTTTTATCTTTTACATTTATTTTATCAACATTACAATTAAAATGAAAGTGCGCCCCTTGTTCTTCTGCTACTTTTTTCATTGCTAATACCAGCTGATAAAAACCTCCTTTAGGATAATAAGTACCTAATACATAACCGCCATAATTCATCAAACTATACAATGCAGGAATCTTTTCAGGAGATGCGCCCAAAAATATAACTGGGAACTCCATCAAAGCTCTCAATTTCTTATCTTTAAAATATCGTGCAACATATGCTCTGAAATTAGAAAGTAAATCCAATTTCAAAGCATTTTTAGCAATTTTAATAGATACAAATTCAGTCCAATTAGTACAAGGTTTATGTACAAAATCCTTCATTCCTACTTCATATTTAAATTTGGCAGATTTCATAAAGTTTTCTAATTGAAAACTAGCTCCTTTCTCTATTTTTTCGAAGGTTTCTTTTAGTGCTTCAAAATTTTCAGGTACATCTAATTTTTCGTTAGAAAAAATCATCTCAAATTGAGGATTTAACGATATCAATTCAAAAAAAGAAGAAGTGGCATAACCAAAATCCTCAAAGAAATCTTGTATAACATCTGGCATCCAATACCAACTAGGTCCCATATCAAATACATAACCTTCTTCTGTTTTTAATTGTCTTGCTCTTCCGCCTGGCTGATTATGTTTTTCAAATACATGTACTTCATGTCCTTCTTTTGCTGTATAAGCAGCAGCTGATAAACCAGAAAATCCAGATCCAATAATGGCTATTCTTTTTTTCATATCTCGTTTTTAACTTCCTTTATATGTAGAATAACCATAAGGAGATACAGTCAATGGTACATGAAAATGCTTATTCCCTTTAATACGAAAAACAATCTCGATAAAAGGATAAAATGTTTGCAATTTTTTACTATCAAAATAAGATTGAATATGAAATACGAGTTTATAAACACCGTCATTATTCTGACCATAAGGTAAAAAATTCCCTATTCTACCATCTTTATCTGTTATTTGTGTACTTACCTTAGTCCACGAATTGTCCACATTCATTTTCTCTAATGTAACTGAAACAGATGGTGCAGGTTCTCCTGTAGAGTTATCTAAAATATGGCTGGACAATTGATACGTTTTCGTTTGCGAAAAACAAAACAACGAACAACAGATAAGTAGAAAGAAAAATATACTCTTTTTCATACTAGTTGTATTTAATTAATATGTTTGTAAGCCTCTTTTAATAGAGATTCTGTTTCAAAATTCTTTTCATAGATTGCTTGATGAAATTCTTCGAGTTTATGAAGTAGATTTATTAATTCCATTTTTTCAACATAAGTTAAATTACCTGCTACAATTTGTGTCGCAAGCCTAATTTTATCCATTTGTTCTTCAAGAACTTCTAAACCTACTGAACTAACTTGAATAACTTTACTTCTTTTATCCAGCTCAGATGAAGCTTGATCTACCCAACCTTTAGCAATTAGTCGATTTATAATTTGCATCCCTACTGGTTTTTCATGCACATTTTTCTTTATCAAATCCATTTTTGTCATCTCCCCAAATGCCTTTAAATTGATTAAGTAAATAAAATCTTCTTGAGATGAAAAATCCGATCCTATAATAGCAGATTTTGAATAACTTTTCGCATACCTATTCATATGAACAAGTAATGTACTTATAACACTTTCAGGCGATCTCATTTTCTCTTTTCCGATCCAATGAGGAACATCACAAGAACTTTCTAGATGATTATTTAAAATAATCCACTTTTTAAAATCATCAATAGAAGCATTAGCATTACACGTATTTTCTTTTTCAAACTCTTCTATTAAATCAACTACATCTTTGATTAATTGGAAATTCATATACAATATTTAGTTTACAAATATACTATTTTAAAACAAATAAAGAATATTATTATACTATATATTAAAAATAATATCCGAGCTTATTAAAAAACAATGTAATTTTATATGTATAATTCTAACTTATCAATACTTCGGCAGACTCGTCACAAGCAAGACTTGGCTGTAAACCTCTCTACTAAAAATGTTATCATTTCACTAAAGATTTTAAAAACGCTACGGGCTAAAACCTTTTTAACGTTACATTCAAAACATTTTCTTAACGTGAGAGTTTTAATGCCGGTTTCTTAGTTCTTTTTCAATATTCTAATTCAATTTTAACAACATTTGAGATTAAGAGGAGGAGCCACGGTGTGGCTCAGGTAACACTTATTTCTTACTTTCATTTTTTTACTCATCTAAAAAAACGAAACAAAAAAAGATGCCGACAGTAGACTCTCAATGATTCACTTGCTAAATTATTTCCATAAAGTTGGCAACTCGCTTCGCTCAAACACTCCAACTTTTTTATTTCAATAATTTCGAGTTGAATTACATTTCGATTCTAAATCGTCGGACTTTTAGTTCCTTTTTCAATATTCAAAATTCTCTTTTTAACAACATTTGAAATTAAAAGGAGGAGCCACGGTGTGGCTCAGGTAATACTTATTTCTTACTTTCATTTTTTTACTCATCTAAAAAAACGAAACAAAAAAAGATGCCGACAGTAGACTCTCAATGATTCAACTTGCTAAATTATTTCCATAAAGTTGGCAACTCGCTTCGCTCAAACACTCCAACTTTTTTATTCCAATAATTCGAGTTGAATTACATTTTGATTCTAAATCGTCGGAGTTTTAATTCATTTTTCAATATTCAAAATTCTCTTTTTAACAACATTTGAAATTAAAAGGAGGAGCCACGGTGTGGCTCAGGTAACACTTATTTCTTACTTTCATTTTTTTACTCATCTAAAAAAACGAAACAAAAAAAGATGCCGACAGTAGACTCTCAATGATTCAACTAAATAAATTATTTCCATAGAGTTGATAACTCACTTCGTTCAGACACCTCAACTTTTTTTATTCCAATAATTTAGAATTGAATTGCATTTCGATTCTAAATCGTCGGACTTTTAGTTCCTTTTTCAATATTCAAATTCACTTTTAACAACGGGTACTGAGGCACTCGAAGTGCAGAATCGCATTCAATTTAGTGTTCTTAAAGTATATAATACAACGTTTTGCAAACGTAACACAGACTGACGGTAATAAGAAGCTGAAATGAAATCAGCTTGACAGTTATTTCTGTTTTCTTAAAAACTGTAGTGTATGAATTTATAAATTAAACATACATTTTGGATTTTTGACGTGTTACCATACCTCCTATTTTTTGCGCTGAACCTAATTTCGGTACAAACTTTAAAAATGAGAAACTATGAAATCTTTTTATTTAATTGTACTTGGGTGTTTTGTATTCAATAGCTGTATAGAAGATGAAAATATTCTAACTGAAACCCCGAATCATTCAGAACGTATTACAATTACTTCTTCTAAAGATAATATTAAGGATAGTGTATCTTATAAAAACGATCCTCCTCGTGATAAAGATCCATACATGAATCGGGCTGATGATGAAAACTAATGTTAGATGTTAGAAATTTATTTTTTAAGAATTAAAACTACTAAAAGATGAGAAAAATTGCACCGTTTATACAAACGCTCATCTGCTACCTATTTATTATTTTGTTTATTTATGCTGCAGTGAGTAAACTGATGGATTTTGAAAATTTTCAAATTCAATTGGCACAATCACCATTATTAAGTGCATACGCAGGATTTATTTCTTACGCCGTAATTATTGTAGAAATTGTAATTGTATTATTACTTTGTATCAAGCGAACACAACAAATTGGGTTGTATGCTTCTTATGGTTTGATGCTCGCGTTTACAGTTTATATCTACCTGATTATTAATTACAGTGATTTTGTTCCTTGTTCTTGTGGCGGAATTCTAGAAAAACTTGGATGGACAGAACATTTGATTTTCAATATCGTTTTTGTTGGATTAGCTCTAATTGCCATTTACTTGGGTAGAAGAGTAATATTTCAAAAAAATAATCGGAAACTATTCGTTACTTTCTTTAGTATTTCGATTGTTTCAGTTGGAAGTGTCATTATGCTATTTCTTACATCTGAACACATTATCAAACAAGAAAATAATTTTACAAGAAGGTATTTACAACATCCAATTATCGAAGAAAAAGCGATTGATTTAGGCGCTAATTCTTACTATTTTGCAGGTTATGAAAATAATACGCTGTATTTAGGTAATTATACTGCTCCACTTGTTTTAACGAGTGTTGATACCAATACAGATCAAATCATTTCCAAAAAGATTGATTTGGACTATAAAGATCATCCTTTTAAATCCATTATGATGCGTGTCAAAAATGGTAGCTTTTATTTGTACGACGGAACAGTTCCTGTTATTTACAAAGGAAAATTAACCAATTTACATGCAGAAACCATCAGTTTAAATGATGCTTTTTTCAATCAATTGGTTGTGATTGATTCTACCAAATTTGCTATTCGTACTCAAAGTAGCACAACGAATACGCAGATTTTAGGAAAGCTGAATTTAAACAAACAGCCAAAAATAGAATTGATTTCAACTATACTCGAAAAACAAATTGATGGTGTTTTTGATACAGATGGATTGTTGGTTTCTGATTCATATACAAATGAGTTGGTTTATACTTATTACTACCGCAATCAATTTATTGTAATGGATCAAGATTTACACATCAAACACAAATTAAATACGATTGATACTACTCGTCAAGCAAAAATTGAAGTTAGCCATCTATCGGATGGAAAAAATAAAATGAGCGCTCCACCATTATTAGTGAATAAAAAAATGGTTGCACATCGACATCTCTTGTTTAATATCTCTAAACTTATGGGAAAATTTGAATCCCAAAAACAGTGGAAACAAGTGGATGTTATTGATGTATACCGAACAGATCGCAGGCATTATATCGGAAGTTTTACTGTACAACATCGCGAAGAAAACAAACTTTCTGATTTTTTAGTGACTGATTCTCATTTTTATGTACTAATTGGAAATGAATTGATTGTTTATAAACTAAAGCCGGCTATAACCGATCAGTTTAAAACAGGAAAAGCCGAAAACCTGTAAAAAAGTAGGCAAAACTAAAATTCACATTAAAATGAAAAATTTAAAACAAATTATTTTACCAGCTGTCATTGTATTAATGGGGACTGGTGCGGCTTTCGCTACAAATCAAGCGAAGAAAGAAAACGCAGCCAATAAAATGGGATACTACTTTGACGAAGAAACAGTAGAATGTATTCCTAAGGCTGAATGTAGTGATGTTCCAGGTCAATTGTGTACGTGGACAGATGAGGACAATGTTTCTCATCAGTTAAACGAATTATCTGAAACATCTTGTGTAACACCCTTGTATCGTATTAGTAATTAAATAAAAATGGGTATGCCTCTAAAGGCATACCTTTCTTGTTTTATTCTGTTTCTTTATTTTTCTTCAAATAAGTATTAAACCAATCGATTATTCTTTTTGTTAAATCTACTTGATTACTCTGTAGAATAAAACTATGTCCTTCATTCGGATACAATAATAATTCATGTTCTTTTTTATATCTTCTAAGCGCATTTGCCATTTGAATTGATTGATGCCAAAAAACATTGTAATCTTCTTTTCCAGTCCATAAAAGCAAAGGTGCTTTCATTTGATTAGCATATAATATAGGCGAATTTTTTTGATATAATTTTGGAACATCCGCATGGGGTTTACCTATATTAAATTGTGGTGATTCAAAACGCCAATAACCTGGTTGACTAAAATTGTAATTGTAGCTGTAGTATTCCATTGTTAAATCATGGATTCCAGCTCCAGCGACTCCTGCTTTGAAAAATTTTGTTTGGGTAAGATAAAAACTTGTTTGGTATCCCCCGAATGAATGACCGATTAATCCACTATTTTGTAGATCTACTTGTGGAATTTCTTTCAGTTTTTTTACTGCTCGAAGAACGATTTTCAACCCGCTTTTTCCTGGATTTCCTTTTTTGAAATCTAGATCAGCTAGAAAATAAAAGTAATTATTTAAATTAAACAAAAGTGGGTTTACACCAATTGGATTTTCATACGTTTCTTCATAAAAGATCGTAGCAACACTAGATTTTTTTTCATAAATATCAACAATTAATGGATATTTCTTGGATGGGTTGTGATTAATCGGATACAACAAAACCCCTTTCAGATTTTCACCATTATAGCCTTTGTAGTAGATAACTTGTGAACGGTGATTTTTTAATTCCTCTTCTTTCTTTATATTTTGATCGATGATTTGTTCGCTTTTACCATTGGAATAAACTAACTGATAAGGTAAATTAAAATTCTCTTTTCTATAATAAATAGAAGATGTTTGAGAATTAATCTTATATTGACTCAACCTGTCAAGAGAATGAACTAATTTTTGAAAAACTAAAGTTATTGAGTTGTAAGAATAAATTGTTGTTGAATTATCCTTAGTATCTTTTACTTCAATATAAACGACATCATCTGGTACAAACATTCTGAGATTTACAAAATCACCATTATGTTGTACTTGATCAGAATACGTTTTTTGGTTTAAGACTTGAAAACGAAGCGGCATTTGACTTTTGAAGGACTGAATTAACGTAACCTCATTTGTTTTTAAATTATAACTATAAAAATGATTGGAATCAAAAAAGTAAAATTTACTCTTTTCTTTTGACCAAATTGGTGGTTGTGTTAATTGATGAGAAATGATAAAATATTGTTGTTTCTCAACATCATAAATCTTCCAAAATTTTTGGTTAAGCTCTTTAAATAAGATAGAATGACCATCTTCACTATAACTCAAATTTTCATTAGGATATTCAATCCTATTGGTAATTTGTTTTCGAGTTTTTGTATGACGATCAAATAAATAAAGTATTAGATCTGTATTATTTTTGATGTAATCTTTATAAGTAAATGGATTAAAATTCAAGAAATATTTTGAGTGATTGAAAAATAAAAGCGTTGGAAAATGATCATCTTTCCATGATGTTAGTTCATTTTTCTCTAATTCCCAATAGACTTGAAATTTTTCTAATTGAGGTGCTTTTATGTTCTTCTCTTCCAAATGTAAATCATTGCTTTTCCAGATTTCAAGTTCACCTTTCTTTTTTTGTTTTGTTTCATCGAATGTGTAATAGATAAAATAGGCCAATTCATCATCATGACTAATAAAAGTCTTGATTAGTTGTAAAGTTTGACCAACTTGAAGTGGTAAAATCGTGATAATTGGAGTTGATGTTGGACTTTTATACCAATACAGCTTATTATCCACACGAATTAGAAAACGATAGTTGTTATTTCCCCAATTCAACACCTGAGGTTGAGTAGTAAAAGAACCTATTTTAATTGTTTGTTTTGAAGATCCATCAACATAAAACAAGTTAAAAGTAGTTACATCGTCATTCTTTTCACTGGTTATAACAAGTATTTTTTCTGAATGTTTATCTACCTCGTAGTTGACTACATTTGAAAATTGGTTCCATATTTTTTTATGATTGTCAATAAAAAGGACTTCATTTTGCTTAGTTTGTGCAATGATTTCAGTTTTATTTAACCACAATTCATATTTAATGACATCAGAAATAGAAAAAAGATCTTCTAAATTGATCGTTTTAATCGATAAGGAATCTTTTTTGAATTGAACAATTTCATCTTGATTAAAGAAACGTGCATTTTGTGAAAGAGATGAAATAATTTTATGCGATGGCTGATGGTATAAAACGGTTTGATTTGGATTATTTCGATAAAATTTACTGTAAATCACCCAACTATCATAAGGTGTAAAATCTTGAACGAAAGGTTTGAAAATACCTTCATCAATTATATTCTGCCCTTTTAAAGAAAAAGGGCTAAATAAAAGTAAGGTTACAATGGATATTAAATTAATAGCCTTCATTTTGTGGATTAAGATTTGGATTAAGTAATAGTTCTTTCTGAGGTAATGGCAAAACGTTATGAAACGATTTCCAATTTGGTTTAATTGATTGCAATTGATTTAATCGATTATTTCGTTTTAAATCAATAAATCGATGACCAAATTCTGAGAAAAACTCTTTTTCTTTCTCTTCCAATAACCAATTAATTGCTTCTTCTTTGGTTCGATTTTTATTGATTTTACTTAAGCCCGAACGTTCACGTATTTGATTGATAAGTTCAATTCCTGCATTTATATTCCCATTGTTTATCTGAGCTTCTGCCATAAGAAAATAAGCTTCTTCAATGCGCATAACATTACTGTATTCTGTACTATTCTCACCATTCTTGTTTTTGTATTTAGCAGGTAAAGAGTAAATCGATGTTGTATTGGAAATAGTCTTGATCCATTGTGTTTTTCTTAGATCTGTCGTTTCAAATTTTTGAATGATTTGATTCGATATCGAAGCTGAGGAAGGTGGAAAACTTGTTGAATTGTATAAATCAGCTTCAAAAGTTGATTTTAATGCAGTATCAGGTTTTAATTGCCAGATGACACCTTTGTAGCTTTTGTTAAAAACTTCTTTCGGTTCATTTCGTAATCCATAATTGGATGAATTCAGAATCGAATTCAATTCTTTTTGAACATTATTCCATTGTTCTAATTCAGCATATTGACGAGCCAATAAAAGCTTAGCAGCATATAGGTTCGGATAAATCCGTTCTTGATTACGATAAGTTTCTTTTAATAAGATAGAAGCTTCTACTAAATCTGTTTGATTTAGTACGAAAATTTGAGAAACTGGCGTCTTGTTTAATGTTTTATTGATGGTATAATCTGTTGTCGTTGTGTACGGAATATCACCAAATACAACTGTCAAATAATAATAGTGTAACGCTCGAAGAAACAGCGCTTCACCAATCATCGTATTTTTATCTTCTTTACTGATTGAAGTACTTTTACGCATGTTTTCAATGAAAAGATTAATGCCATAAATTGTTTTATATGAACTGTCCCATAATTTTGAAACAGCAGAATTAGTGGCTAGAATTTGATTGTCATAAAAAGCATTTAAATTATGACTATCACTCAAATAACTTGTAAGTTCATCCGTATAAACTCCTGTCATAAAACCAATTCCATACATTCCTCCATTCACAAAAGAATCGTCTCGTGTAGCACTGTATAAACTTGCCAATGCAGCTTTTGCTGTTGCAGCATCTGTATAAACCATAGGTGTATTGATTTGTGTAGTAGGTAAATCAACATCTATTAACTCTTCGCAACTAAAACATAAGATTTGCAAACAGCCAGCGAATAATAAAGTATATTTTTTCATGTGTTTAAAATTTAAGTTGTAATCCAAAAGAATAGGTTTTGAGTGGTGGTAGAAAACCTGTAAGCACAAACTCGGGGTCTAATCCGAAATAATTTGTAATGGTCAAAAGATTTTGTCCTTGGAAATAAATCATCGCATTTTTCCAAAAAGTTTTGTCTGATGGAAGTTGATAGCTAATGGTAATGTTTTTCAATCGAATGTAAGAGGCATCTGAAACAGCTTTATCACTTTGACTAATCAACCCACTTAGTTTATTCCAATCTGCTTTTCCAGTGGTATAGTAAAACATATAAGCGGCATTTGGATTAGCTGATGACCAAGAATTCAACATTTCAATCGGTTGATTATTCAATGAACCTGGTGCTAAATAATTCGCATCGTAATTGAATTGGGTTTGTTTTACAAATTGAAATAAAAAGGAAAATTCAATATTTTTGTATCGAATAGAATTGTTCCAACCTCCGTAATACTTCATACCAACTTCTTTGATGCTTTGCTGGTCATCAATTGGAGAAATAACTCCATCACCGTTATAATCTTTAAATTGATACAAACCTGTCGCAGGATCAATTCCTTCATAATGATAAAGTTTTTGAATGTTGGTGGATTTTCCAATCATATACGTATTGGCATAAGTAGAACCTTCAAGATTAGGAAAAGACACCAATTTATTTTTTGGAATACTTAAATTTATGCTACTTGACCATTTGAAATGCTGCTTTTTGATGGGATGAATATCCAATTCAATTTCCCAACCTGTATTTTGTATCACTGCATTCAAATTTGATTGAATGGATGAAAAACCTGTTGTTCCTGGCAATGGTATTCCAACCAATTGATTCCCTGATTTATTTTGATAATACGCCATCGAAAGATTCAGTCGATCTCGCAAAAAGCCAAGTTCTAAAGCTGCTTCTATTTTTTGAGTTTTCTCCCAACTGAAATTTGGGTTGTACAAACGAGACGGAGCCATACCAACAATTTCATCGTATTTTGTACTACCAATCGTATAGGTGTCTAAATATTGATAATCGCCAATTTGATCGCTTCCAGTCATTCCAAAACTTCCTCTTAATTTTCCAAAACTCAACCAAGATGAATCGTTGAGAAAGTTTTCTTTTGAAAAAAGCCAAGCGGCTCCAATTGCTCCAAAATTTGCAAATCTGTTGTTGGTTCCAAAACGACTTGAACCATCTCGACGAGCGGTCAAATTAAGGATATATTTATCATTGTATTTGAAATTAAATCGAGTAAACATTGACGTATATGCGTACTCAACTTTAGAATTTTGATTGATGGTTTGTGTCTTTGCTGCACTTAAATTGTAAATCAATTCATCAGAAGAAAAGCCCGTTCCTGTTACTCTAAATTGATCACTTGTTGCTTTTTGGAAGCTTGCGCCGATTAAAGCATCAACTGTAAATTTATTCAATTGCTTGTTCCAATTAATTTGAGGCTCTAGTAGATAAGAAAATGATTGATTCGTACCTTTAGAGGAAGTAGAATTCGCACTTGTTATACCATTGGCAGGGTTATAAAGTGTATGAGGACGAATAGAAGTTTCTATAAAACTTAAATCATTTAATCCAGCATTTAATTTGATAGAGAAATCATTAAAAATTTGATAACTCAAATTGGCATTCAGTAATAAATTCTTTGTGTCGTTTCTGTATATTGAGTTTAATGCAGCAACAGGGTTTGACCATGCACCTCCTTCCCAATTTAAACTTCCATCTTCATTGTATAGTTTTGGAGCATTTGGTGCTAAACGCAATGCTTTAGTGGTTAAATCTGTTGTAGGCAATGTATTCGATTGGAGATTATAGGATGTATTGACAAGAAATGTTAATTTTCGGTCTTTACTTTTGTGGTTGATATTTGCACTAAAGTAATTGGATTTAATCCCATTATCAGTTGGAAAAACAGTCGTTTGTTCTTGATGTTTTGTACTCAAAACATAAGCTGTTTGCTCGTTTCCACCACTTAATCCGATTTCATGATTTGATCCAATTGCTAATCCTCCAATTAATTCTTTTTGCCAATCTGTTTCACGAGTTTCATCCCATCTTCCATTTACATCATAAGCATTAGCAGGATAAGTTGTAATTCCACTGTTCTCAAATCCCAACTTTCGCATGTTTAAGTATTGAGCTGTATTCATTAGCTTCATTTTACTTGCAACTTTACTGATACTATAACTCGAAGTAAAGGAAAGTTCAGTTTTTCTATTTTTACCTGTTTTCGTGGTTATTAAAATCACACCATTAGCACCACGAGAACCATAAATAGCGGTTGCATCTGCATCTTTCAGAACTTCGATACTTTCAATAGTATTGGGATTGATGGTGTTGAGTGGATTTATAGAAGCATAAGGTAAAATTGTTCCTGAAAGATTAGAGGAATTAGACGTCACAAGGGCTATTCCATCCACGATATAAAGTGGTTCGTTTCCTTCTCGACGCAAACTGTTTTTACCACGAATCTGAATGTCATAACCTCCTCCTGCAACACCCGTATTTTGAACAATGCTTACTCCGGACATCCGTCCTTGTATGGCAGAAAGCACATTATTCACAGGTTGATTTTCAATTTCCTTTGCGGTAACACGTGCTATAGACCCCGTTCGTTCTTTGTCTTTTACGGCGTAATATCCTGCATTTACAATAACCTCATCTAATTTTACACCTTCTGTATTAGAAGTTAAAAAAACATCAATCACAGAACGATTTTTAACCTCTTCTTCTCGAATAGGAAAGTCCAATTGCTCAAAAATAAGCTTTGCATTCTCTTGTTCTAGAATCAACGAGTATTGTCCATTTTCATCAGTTTGTACACTATTTTGTGTACCTTCTTCTGTTACTATCACGCCAGAAAGCAAATGGTTTTGATCTTTCACCGTTCCAGTAACGGTTTTTCCTGTTTGTGCAAATAGGGGTGTAGCACAAAACAATCCCAATAATACAGTAAATGACTGCCTACTGAGTTTGAAGTAAAATTTTTTCATAATTTTACATAAGTTTTTTAATTCAACATTAGTTTTAAAAGCCACTCCTTTTCCTGTACATCGCGCCAACTTTGTTTTGGGGAAAAGGGGTTTTGTTTTTACGGTTTACGTGATACGCTTAACGTTTTACGTATTATTCTTATTAATACTCAAATTCACTTTAATACGGGCACTGAGTTTCGGTTGCTGAGCCTGTCGAAGCATCGAAGTGCAGAATCTTTCTATCACTTTTTTGAGAGCAAAAAAGTAATCAAAAAACTCTTGTCTTTGATTTTCGACGGTCAAAATAAGTTTCAGCCATTCAATGTTTTAAATCATTTGCTACGCAAACAGTAAAACATTTTAACCATTCTCTTCAACTTTTTGACACTCGCCTCCAAATCATATGACATTTTTTCATCCTTTTCAATATTCAAATTCATTATCACTTTTAATACGGGCACTGAGGCACTCGAAGTGCAGAATCTATTTTCGCGCGCGCGTGCCTTTTTATATGCCTCTTAAAAAGAAATTCCCCCTCCGACAGTTTTAAAAATTACATTAATAAATGAAAACTAAAAATTAACACTAATCACTTTATGAAGATCATTTACTTTCTTCTTAGGGTGTCTTCGGGGGATAGAGTGTGAATCTGTTTACTCTTTCATAATTTTACATAAGTTTTTTAATTCAACATTAGTTTTAAAAGCCACTCCTTTTCCAGTACATCGCGCCAACTTTGTTTTTGGGAAAGGGGTTTTTTATTAAGTTTTACGTTATACGCTTAACGTTTTACGTGTTTTTCTTTCTTGCTGTCACATTGAGTGATTTTCGTTTCATAGAAAAAGAAAATAGTATCGAAATGTCTTTTCTTTATTTTCATTTTTTTCTTCTAACTTTTACCTTAATGCAAAGTCTGTGCTAACAGAGTATGTGATTACAAAACATCAAGTCTTTGATTTTCGACGGTCAAAATAAGTTTCAGCCATTCAATATTTTAAATCATTTGCTACGCAAACAGTAAAACATTTTAACCATGCCCCTCAACTTTTTGACAATCGCCTCCAAATCATATGACGTTTTTCTAATCCTTTTTCAAATACATACTACATTGTACATTTTACTTAATACATTTTACAACTCAACATCGATACACGAACCACGAACAAACCATACGGAACGCATATACAATGGATACAGAATGGATATAGCGCCGATACACAACCGATACAGAAAAGTGTCATTTTGGATATACACCGATACAGGATTTTAACACTTTTTAACATGTTGTTTCTCTAATATTCTGTCATTTCGAGAAATCTTCTTTTCATTTTTTGCCCATCCAAAAAACGAAACAAAAAAAGATGCCGACAGTAGTCTCTCAATGATTCAACGAAATAAATTATTTCCATAAAGTTGATAACTCACTTCGTTCAGACACTTCAACTTTTTTATTCCAATAATTTAGAGTTGAATTACATTTCGATTCTAAATCGTCGGATTTTTTTCATCCTTTTTCAATATTCACATTCACTTTCTACAATGAGTTTTGTCATTCTGAGCCCGTCGAAGAATCTCATTCTTGATCTTAATCTTAAATACATAATACATTCTACTTTTTACATAATACAACAAACAAAAAGGTAGCAGAGCCCAATAAATTTGGAAAATGGCAATAAAGGGTTTACTTTTAAGGTGCGAAAAATAAAAGTATAACAGTTACTGTCAAAGTCTCATTAGCGAGGCTCTGATAGAGAGCGTGTAAAGAAAGGACACCCCTTTGCTGTTCCGTCAAATGTTATAAAAACGGAAGATTGTTCTTTAAAAGAATGGTTAAAACAAACAGACTTTGTCGGGCGGTTTTTTACGGATGAATGGAAATTGTTTCGTTCTCATGTGTTTTGGGTTTTATGGAACGATGTTTCTCGAGTATGAAGATATACTTGCAAAAAAAAGCAAGGCGGCTCCACACTTTAGTACCGAGGGCGACCAAACCCTGCTTAAATAAATTTAAGCTTCTACCTAAAGCATATGTGAAAACCGCCCATGCCGTATGCGAAAGTACAAAACTTTAGAGACATGGAGCGATTTCACGATACTCTCGATAGAAAATTGGTCGTTTCGGTTCGAGATTACATCGTTTTAATTATGACTATTAAAAGTCTAATTATCAATTCGCTTATACAAATATAACAATATTTTTTAATTATAGGGATATATCCCTAAAGAAATTTTTAATAATAATCTCAATTTGCTTTGAAATACTGAAGAAATGGATATAACAGATGAATTTTTAATTGAAATAGGAAAGCAAATTTCATATCTTAGAGAAAAAAATAATCAAACTTTAGATGATTTAGAATATTTAAGCGGAATTGATTCAAGCGATATTAATAAGTATGAAAAAGGAAAAACGAACTTAACTATACGTAATTTAATCCGAATATCTAAAGCTTTGAATGTTCATCCAAAAATTCTGTTAGATTTCGATTTTGATTTTAATAAATATAATAATGAATAAAAACTCTAATAAGAAGCTTTTTTTGTTATCCAATATTATTTAAACAATAAGGTATATAAATTAATTTTGTTTATATATTTATTCTTTATAAGAAATGCAAATGTTAAGAGTTTTTTACGAAACTACTATAGTTTTAGTTTCGTAAAAAACAATGTAAGCGGTAATGCTATTAAAATTCGTGCAAAGAAAACAAACCTTTTTAATGAAATCATCTTTATGGATTTAATACAGGATTTTATAATTAATAATTATGAAATATTTTCAATTACTTTTCTGTCAATTTTAGGTTTATTTATAATTGCTCTTAAAAGCTATTTTACTGAAAAAGGGAAATTAAAAGCTCAGATTTCGGAAAATAAAAAGCTAGTTGAACAAACAGAAAAAATAAAATCGAAATTTAGTAAAGAACTGGAAGAACTGAAAAAAGAGCATCAATTAGATATATCGAAAAGACGATATCAATATGAAAGTAAAAAAGAGCAATATATTAAATTTTTCAAGCTTTTAGACGAATTTTCAAATGAAAACAACTTTAAAACACAAGAAAATTTTCTTCCTATTTTAGATGAATTTAATCGTAATTATTTAAAAGCAATTTCTTTAAATAAGAAAAAAGATGAAACTAATGCTATTTCAGTTTTTTCTAAAAAAATACAAAAGTTAATGTTTGATTCTAACCAAGACTTGATCAGAATCAAACAAGAAACAAATACGATTAGGATAATTGCCAGCGATGAAATCTTAAAAAAGTTAGATTTATTAACCTTAGCATATGATAAATCAATGGAAGCAGCTAACAAATCGATGAATGAATTACTTCCATTAATGTTGTCAAATAATCAAATAAAAATGCAGGATAATCAACGAGATATTGAAATTGCAGGAATGATCATTAAAAACATTACTGACGAAATTATCGAATTGATGAGAAAAGAATTAAATGAAATTTAGCACAGCCTCTAATATGGATAACTGTTGCACAACTCCTTAGGTATAAAAACACAAAATAGTATAAATAGTAACCTCTATAAAAGCATTTTTATAGAGGTTATTTCTTTTTGCACAATAATGGTTATAAATTAGATTATTTTATATATTTGTTATTTGGCGAAATAAAAATATAGGTATGTTTTTTACTAAACTTGACTATATTTTACTTCGTAAAATAATATGTTAGCTGATATTTTATTAACTACTAGTCTTAAATGGAAATAACTAATAAAGAAAGAATATTATTGTTTTTAAAAAACATTTGAAAGGTCTTGAAGAAATCACTAATATGGTTAGTAATCTCATACATAATTCCACTTCTAAATATATTGATTTTATGGGCAATGAGAAAAGCCAATTTCTCAATTGATATTTCAGTAATATCAATTATTATAGCAACAAATAGTTGTATCATTACATCCTTACTGCACCTATTTTATCTTAATGAAAAAAAAAGAGAGTTTACATTTGTTGGTAGTATAATTTGTATTTTAACGTCTGTAGCTTTATATGTTCTAAGTTTAGTACAAGTAGAATTAAATAACTCTTTTATCGATTTAAGTGTCTACGAATGGGGAGCTTATTTAACATTAGCATTCTCAATAATATTGCTTTTAATATCAAAATATGACGAAGTTCAAGCTCTAAGTGAACTTAAAGCAAAACAGAGTAGAAAAAGTAATTCAACAACTGTAGACGGACAAAATGTATCAATATGAGTAATATAATAACTTTACAATCAATTAAAGTTCACCAAAAAATTGGTGAAATATATGTTAGCTCTATTGATCCACAATTATTACTTCAAATGTCTGTTGTTGATAGAAGAAGAATTGAAGAAAATGATGAAGTAATTGGAATACAACGAGAACTTAGAGAGGAAAAGGTTAGGCAAATAAAAAAATATTTATCTACTGATAAAGCTACTTTTCCCAATTCTATTATTTTAAACACAGAAAGTAAATATATCTTATCGAAGACTGATAATTCCATAGAATTATTAATTGATGAAAACACTTTCAGTATTATAGATGGACAACATAGAGTTGAAGGGTTTAGGGATAATAAAATAGAAAACTTTAAATTAATTATTTCTATTTATGTAGGACTAGAATCAAATGAGCAAGCTGAAATATTTACAACAATTAATTCTCAGCAAACTAAAGTAGATCCATCTCATAATCTTAATTTAGAATTAGAGAGTAAAGTTTATACACCAATTAAAATGATGATTGAAGTAGCTCAATCATTTAATTATGATTCAGGATCACCTTGGTTTAATAGCATTAAATTATTGAGAAATTCAAATAAAGGTATATTATCTCTATCTGCATTTGTAAAACCATTGAATGCATTAACATTTCCGGATAATGACTACTATCTAATTAAAAATGAACTTACTAAAACACAAAACAAATTTCCATCCTTTGAAACTTTTATTTACGACACTAAAAAATATATATTTTGGAACTTTTATAAGAATAAAGACTTTAACTCTGTTTATAAAATATTATTTAACTACTTTAAAGCACTTAGTGTTGTTCTAGAAAAAGATTGGTTAAATGATAACTCTCTTTTAAGTAAGACAACTGGGTATAACGCAATCATCAAACTTTTTAAAGACTTGTTTATTGAAGGATTATCAAAACAAACTTTGACATATGATTTCTTCTTCAATAGATTAACCAATTTATCAACTATGGATGGTACTATAAATAGTGATAACTATGGAACATCAGGTTTTAAAGCGTCAAATGATTTGTACTTAGATATGAAAAAAAACATCAGCTAATAACTAAGCTTTCGTCTTGCCCGAATGAATGAGATGTATTGCAATAATATTGAAGACAAAAAATAATAAAATATATAACCTCGCTAAGTTTTTTTTTAGTGAGGTTTTTTATTTTTACGTGAAACCGTAGTTTTTCATTAAAGAGCTGTGTATATTTGAGTTAATTACACGAAGCTAAACTCTATTTTATGTAAAAAAACATTATTTAAAGAGCATAGATACAATAATCTAAAAATAGCTCTTATTGGAAAAGTATAAAACCTAAAATTACCAATATCCTAAGCGATAATAAAATTGATTTAAACAATCAAATAAATGATAATTTATCTTACTATTTTATTCAACTTTTACCTGCCCGTTCATCAGCATAGGTAAAAGCCAATCCCGAAGTGTGCTAAGTTGTTGGTTTTGTATTGTTCTATTTTTTATTGCTTTATCAAAATTTTGAACTTTGTATTCAAAATTTTGAAGAATATTTTTCCGCGGATAAACTAATTCTAAATTATACAGTTCGTCTTTTGTCAACGATCCAAAAGTAGTTCCTACAGAATTTAAATAGTCAAACTTCTTCTTAAAATAGTTCATTTGATAAATTAAAAATGTTCCAAAATTATCTTTACTATTTATAGCTGATAGACCTCGTCCAATACAGCAATTAGATAAAGCTAAATTCATGGTTCCAATTGGAGCCCTTACACTTAGTAGAATATCATCTTCATAAGCGAATCTTGTTGGTAGAGTTGTATAAACTCTGTTTTCAGGAAAACGCCAACCGAAATCAGTTGAACCTTGAAAAAATATTATTCCTTCTTTATTTTCGTTGTAAGATTCACCTGAAGGAGATTGCCCCATCGTAATATTAGCAATTTCACATAAACTCTTCACTTCCCAACCCTCAGGAATTTCCCTTTTCAAAACATCATTCCAAATCATCTTGCCACCACTTGATTTATAGGGTTTTCCGTTTTCATCTGGAAAATCAAACTGCACAAACCAATAGTCGTACAGCAATTTTGCCATACGCTCTAAATTATCATTTATTGTAGTAGTATGGCTATTTTTGTTTTTCATTCCTTTGCCACTTCAAAATTTTAGAAAAAAATAAGAACAATGAAGGAATTAGTAAAGCAAGAAATAATGAATGCCATGCAAACAGTTTTAAACTTTCAACAGTTAATGATGCTTGAAAAGGTGATAAATCAATCTTTTCATTCTGTGGAGGTTACTCAAAAGAATAAAACTGAAAATGAATTAAAAACAGATAATACAAGCATTTTAAACTTATTTATTTCTTCAAAAAAAGTGGAAGGCTGTTCTGAAAAATCGTTAAAATATTACTTCTGTACCATAGACACTCTTTTCCAAAAACTAAAAAAGAAAGTCACAGAAATATCTACGAATGATTTAAGATCCTATCTTTCAGAATATCAAGAAATAAAAAACTCTAGTAAGGTTACCATAGATAACATTCGTAGAATTTTTTCAAGTTTTTTTTCTTGGTTAGAAGATGAGGATTACATTTTAAAAAGTCCTGTAAGAAGGATTCATAAAGTAAAAACCTCTAGAATTATAAAGGAGGTACTAAGTGATGAAGACATAGAAATACTTAGAGATAATTGCAAATATGTAAGAGATTTAACACTTATTGAAATGCTAATCTCAACGGGAATAAGAGTCGGCGAACTTGTAAAAATAAATAGAAAGGACATTGATTTCCACGAGCGTTCTTGTATCGTTACAGGTAAAGGAAATAAACAGCGTGAAGTCTATTTTGATGCAAGAACTAAGATTCACCTCAAAGAATATCTTCAAACCAGAAACGATGACAACGAGGCTTTATTTGTTTCTTTATCAAAGCCTAATCAACGACTTTCAATTGGTGGAGTTGAAAGTTTTTTGCGAAAACTGGGACAAAAAACGAAAATTAATAAAGTTCATCCTCATAAATTCAGAAGAACTTTGGCAACTATGGCGATCGATAAAGGAATGCCTATTGAACAGGTTCAGAAACTCTTGGGACATGTTAAAATTGATACAACATTACATTATGCTATGGTCAATCAGGCGAATGTGAAAATTGCTCACCGAAAATTTATTAGTTAGAAATGAAGATATACAATTTAAGGCAGTTGTTAACCATTAGAAATGGAAAAGATCACAAAAACATTTTGAAAGGTGATATTCCAATTTTTGGAAGTGGAGGCTTAATGCGTTTTGGGAATCAATATCTCTATGATAAACCAAGTATTTTGCTCCCAAGAAAAGGAAGTTTACACAATATTCAATTTTCAAAAGTACCATTTTGGACGGTTGATACATTGTATTATACAGAAATTAATGACCAACTTGTTGAACCTTATTTTCTATATAACTACCTTAAAATATTAGATTTAAAAATTCTAAATACAGGAACTGGAGTTCCAAGTATGACCTTTGATAGTTACTATAATTTAAAAATAGTTCTTCCAGAAATAAATATTCAAAAAAAAATTGCCAATATCCTAAGCGATATTGACAATAAAATTGATTTAAACAATCAAATAAATGATAATTTAGAGCGTATGGCAAAATTGCTGTACGACTATTGGTTTGTGCAGTTTGATTTTCCAGATGAAAACGGAAAACCCTATAAATCAAGTGGTGGCAAGATGATTTGGAATGATGTTTTGAAAAGGGAAATTCCTGAGGGTTGGGAAGTGAAGAGTTTATGTGAAATTGCTAATATTACGATGGGGCAATCTCCTTCAGGTGAATCTTACAACGAAAATAAAGAAGGAATAATATTTTTTCAAGGTTCAACTGATTTCGGTTGGCGTTTTCCTGAAAACAGAGTTTATACAACTCTACCAACAAGATTCGCTTATGAAGATGATATTCTACTAAGTGTAAGGGCTCCAATTGGAACCATGAATTTAGCTTTATCTAATTGCTGTATTGGACGAGGTCTATCAGCTATAAATAGTAAAGATAATTTTGGAACATTTTTAATTTATCAAATGAACTATTTTAAGAAGAAGTTTGACTATTTAAATTCTGTAGGAACTACTTTTGGATCGTTGACAAAAGACGAACTGTATAATTTAGAATTAGTTTATCCGCGGAAAAATATTCTTCAAAATTTTGAATACAAAGTTCAAAATTTTGATAAAGCAATAAAAAATAGAACAATACAAAACCAACAACTTAGCACACTTCGGGATTGGCTTTTACCTATGCTGATGAACGGGCAGGTAAAAGTTGAATAAAATAGTAAGATAAATTATCATTTATCTTACTATTGAGCTCTATTTTATCGTCTAATGCAGAAAGTACTGTAGCGATTTTTTGTTGCGTGGAAATATTTGGCAACCAAATATTCAGTGATTTCAATATTTCAAATGTAATTTGAGGGAATGAACCAATTCTGTTTTCTGCCCTATTTTGTAAATAATTCACAGCTTCTTCAGAAGTTAGAAAATGATATAAATAATCTGTATTCAATCGTTCAGAATTATTTCTTAAAACCATCAGTTTTGTAGAAACCACGTAATCACCTACATTATCAATATTTCTCACATAAGCGTACCTCCTGTTTTTAGGTCTTATTTCACTGTATAATATGTCTCCGTTTTTAATTGTCTTTTTTGCCTGTCCTTTCATTTCAGAAACAGGCATATATTTATTAACTAATATTTTACCCTCTAAAACATCTGAGGTATTCAAGAAAACAAGATTCTCTTTATCAAACTTATGAGTTTTGGATATTGATTTTATTAATTCTCCTAATTTTATATAATCACTCATACCTCAAACTTTTAAGATGTTCCTGAATTTTTATGTCCAAAGCATTTCCTTCAGCAAAAAGACTTTTTAAATTGCTTTCAAAATCTTGCATTTTTGCTGCAAATTCTTCTGGTGTAATGTCTACATATTCTATTTTCACTTCAAAATATTGTCCCGCAGAAAAAGAATAATTCTTTTCTGCAATTTGTTCTTTTGTTACGACAACAGACAAGTCTTCAACAACTTGTTTTTGATTAAAAGTTTCTACAATTTTAGCTTCTTCCTCAGGCGTTAAAACTGTACGTTGGTTTTTACCTTCTTTTACGGTTTGCCCCAATTTAGACGCATCCATCAAAATAATATGTTCACTGTCTGCTCTTTTATCAAAAAACAAAACCGAAACATTGGTTCCTGTACTTGCAAAAATATTACTTGGCATACTTACCACACCACGAAGCCAACCATTACTGATTAATCCTTCACGAATTTTCTTTTCAATCCCACTTTGAGCAGTAATAAAACCTGTTGGAACAACAACAGCAGCCTGTCCTTTTTCGCTTAAACTGTGCATAATATGCTGAATGAACAAGAGATAAATCGACATCGATTCTTTTTTACTTTTCGGAACATTTGGAATTCCAGCAAAGAATCTCTGTTTAAAGGCATCTTTCTCCAAATCATCTCTAAAATCAGAAAAATCTAATTTAAAAGGTGGATTAGAAACGATGAAATCAAATTTCGTATCTAAATAAAAAGGCTGTGCAATAGTGTTGGTCTTAATAATATTCGGAATTGAATGTGTAAGACTATTCAAAACCAAATTTAATCGTAACATGTTGCTCGATTTCTGTGAAATATCTTCTGAATAAATAGTGCAATTCTTTTCACCAATTTGATGGGCTAAACTCATTAATAAAGTCCCCGAACCTGCACTAGGGTCGTAACATTTCACACCTTTTGCTTCGTTTGGAACCAAGATTTGCGCCATAATTCGGGCAACAGCGTGTGGTGTGTAATATTCTGCGTATTTCCCACCGCTGTCTGTATTGTAATCTTTAATCAAATATTCAAAAATGGTTGCAAAGAAATCGTATTTCTGAACAAACATTTCTTCAAATGAGAATTCAAATAATTTATTAATCAATGCCTTTGCAAAGGCATCTCGCTGAGAAGCATCCGAAATAAACTGAGTAAGCTCATCAAACAAAGTATCTTTTGCACCACTAAATGATTTTACCGAAAAAACATCCGCATTTTCGATAGATATTTGTCTCAAAGTATCGTCAAATGTTTTTCCAAAATCACTATCATTTTGAATGGCGAACAAATGTGAAATCAAGTGTTCTGGCTTTAATCTTGGAATATTCGGATCTAAACTTGCGAGTAAAAATTGATACTCATCATCACTCATTTCACGAAGTGCATTTGAAAAATTTTCAACTTCTACCAATTTAGGTTGCTCTTCTTTTACTGCGTAACGAAATTTATCATTAAGAAATTTGTAGAGAAATATTTGCGTAATAATCTTGAATTCATTTCCGTCGTTTCCAAGCCCATAATTGGCACAAACGCTTTTGAGATTATCTATTAAAGATTTTGTTTTGGTTATAAAGTTTATATCTTGAGTCATTATCTGTACTGATATTGTTGTAAATATTCTTGCGAAATTAGTTGATTTATTTTTTCTGTTGTTGGAAAATCAATATTAATATTTTCTTTCTTTTTGAATTCATCAACAACCAATTTTAGAAGGTATTTTTTGAAGTATGCTTCATTTTTTACCATTTCTTCCTGATTGCTGATAATTTCATCAACTTGTGATTTTACCTGCATCAATGCTCGGTGAAGTTGCAATTCTTTTGTATTTAAAGTTCCTTTTTCCGATAAACGTTTGTGTATTCTTGCATACTTGTCATCGTTATCATATTTCGCTCTTAGTAAAGCATTTTTACGGTTCAATTCCTTAGCTTGATCATAGATTTTTTGAAGGAGATGCATATTTTCTACCATATCTTCTTGGGTAACCTCGCTAAGATTTTTTTTCTTGAATATTCGCTCTAATTCGGCTTTTAAGCTTACAAATTCAGGATCTAATGGGTCAAAATTGTTTTGTAAAGATTCTCTTGCTTTTCGTAGAATATCTTTAAATTCATCAGCAAGCACCAATTCACTTTCATCGACTTTCACGAACTGGAAAATGATATCCTCTAAGGCTTCATTTAAAAGGTTACGGCTCGCTTCTTCGTTTCCGATGCTTTCTACAAGATTGAGATTGTCTAATCGATTTTGAGTTTCGATTAATAAACGATTGAGAAGTTCAAAATCTGTTAAACCTTTTAAAGCATCATAGCCATTCAACGCAATTAAGTTTTTTAATTCTTTTGCAGTTCGTAATGCTTTTACAAGTTTTAGAAGTTCTTGCTTGTCGTGTAATTCAGCAATTTGCTGAGAAAATATTTCTTTATTTTGAGTATCATAGTGAAATAATGTATCTTTTATTTCCTCAATTTCTTGTCTAATCTCTTCTTCAGATTTGAAGAGATGAGAATACATTTCCATTTCATCTCCCAACTGTTCTTGCAATTCGTCAAAATAGAGTTTATTGGTACGATCAAACGCCTTAGAAATATCGGCAAAATCAACAACATAACCGTATTGGTACTTTTTGTAGGGACGATTAACTCTTGTGAGTGTCTGTAATAAATTATGATCTTGAATAACTCTTGCCAGATACAATTTCTTCAAACGCTTTGCATCAAAACCCGTCAATAACATATTGTAAACAAACAGAATATCGACGTGTCCTTTTTTATATGCTTTTATAAGCTCTTTTCGAACTTTTTTATCATTTTCATCGTGCAAAATTAAAGAAGCTGTGAGTTTGGGTTCTTCTTTCAAACCGTATTTTTCTTTTGGTTCGGCAACCATCAACAAACTTGCATCTGTTTCTTGTTCTCCATATTTTTCTTGAAACAATCGAAACAATTCTTTTGCCTGATCTGCGGAATCACAAACCACCATTCCTCCCAAAGTAGCATCTTGCTGATCTATGCGAAATTTGATTAAATCATCACAAATATAATCTAATAAAGGCGCTGCAAACTTGGTATTTTTATAAATGTCTTTTGCTGAAATATCTCCTCGCAAAATTTTAATTTCATCAATTACATTTTGCATTTGCATTTTAAAATTACCTTCAATTTGTTCTCTTATCAGCCTTAATGTATATCCATCAGCAATAGACATATTGTAGTAATACTTATGAATATAGTTCCCAAAAAGAAGTTTAGAATCATACTCTTTTGCAACTTCCTTCAATAAAGGTGTTCCTGTAAGCGCAATTTTGATTGCATTTTTATCAGAATTAATAAGATTTGCCAAATAATTTCCTTTCGGATTATAGGAACGATGGGCTTCATCTAAAAAATAAATCCTTTGAACATTAATGTCATAGTTTAAATCCTTTTTAACTGTGGCATCTTCAGAAAACTTCTGGATATTAACAACTGTAATTTCGGGTTTACCACTATCGTTATGAATGGCACCAACAATTTGTAAATCTTGAATAAAATCTGCTTTAGAATTGACCTGATTTACTTTTAAACCACGATTGGAAAATTCTGTTGAAGCCTGAATCAAAAGATCAAGACGGTCAACAATAAAATAAAATTTAGGTATAATCTGCTTCTTAGCAAAATAATGCGTCAAATGTTTTACATTATAAAAAGCCAAAGCCGTTTTACCTGAACCCTGTGTATGCCAAATGATACCTTTATTCTGTCCAGAATCAATCTTTGCAGCAATTGCCTGAGTTGCAAAAATTTGTGGATAACGCATAATATGCTTTTGCTGAACCGTTTTACCGTTATCTTCTTCCTCAACATAAGCAATCGCAAATTGCAAAATAAACTGCAATCTTTCTTTACTAAAAAGGGAAGTTAGAATTCTATTGGTAGGACTATTTTCATTCTTATTAGTGATAAAATCAGGGTTATGTTTAATAACAACCAAATTATTATCTCTCAAAATTTCCAACTCTTTAGCATCGGTAACTTCTGACAATCTTTCTTTTACGGGATAGTCTAAATCTTCTCTAAAATAATTAAATAAAATATTAGAATACGTAGAAGTTGCATAATAAGCTCCAAAAATAGGCTCAACAATTCCGTCCTCGTAATTCATATTATTCGAGAACACCATCAATTGAGTGATATTCGTAAAACGTCGAAAATGTTTATTGGCAAATCTTTCATTGATGCGTCTGCGCTCAGCAATAACGCCATCTTTATTGTGTGGCTTTTTTACTTCGACAAATGCTAATGGAATTCCATTCACAAGAATTGTAATATCTGGACGATATTCTTCATCTCCAGATTTACAGGTTAATTCGGTTGTAATGTGAAAATCATTGTTTGAAAAATTTTCAAAATCAATTAATTTTATACCCGAAGTTGATATTAGACGTTCGTAGAATTTTTTTCCAAGATCCTCAAAATCCAATTCTAAATTAATTTCATCTAAAAGTCTTTGTGCTTCACCTTCTGAAATATTATTTAACTGGGCAATTTTCGGTAAAAAAATAGAAGGAAAGATATTATTTTCTTCTATCCTATTTTGATTTTTTAAAGAAATATATTGATAGCCTAATCGCATAAAATGCAGAATAGCAGGTATTTTAACTCGAGAATCTTCGTTGAAAGACATTGGCTAATTTAGTTTAAAGTTTTAAAGTTAACGAAAGCGTATAAATGAAAAAAACGTAAAACCGTAAAACCTTTGATTTTTTACAAAAGTTCTACATATAAAACTATCTAATAATTACTTATAAAGTTTAGTGTTTTTAAATATTTATCTCTATAACAATATTGTTATAATATTTTGGCCGCATCAAGAATGAATAAAACTAAGATTTATATCAAAAATGCTTAAAAAGCTCTTATCCTATAATTTTTTAGATATTTATCATAATTGGTGAGTTTGATTAAATTGTACGAATTACATTAAACTCGTTGGGAATTCTTCTTCAATCATTTCAATTGATTCTATAGTTGATTGTTCTTTTAGTAGTAATGATTCTCTATATTCCATAGCTTCTGCATCTGTTATAAATTCAGCTTCAAAGCCTAACTCTACTATCTTTTCTTTAATTTCTTAAAGAGTTACATTAAAAAACTCTCTTCTATAGTTAAATAAATTGACAGCTCTATCTGCAAAAGCTTTATGCAATTCACATTCTAAGGTTCTGGCTTCATCACTATAAATCATGGCATGAACATCAAATCGAAATGGAACTGAGGCATCTCCTAATTCTCGTACTCTATCCAAAGGTTCTAACCTTCTTGTCATTCCTATTTTAAATACATTCTCTCCAAAAGAACCAATATTCGAAATAATATACACATGTCCTCTCTTGGTTTGCTGAGTCATAGATAAAGCTCTTTCCTTTTTTAACCTTGCCTCTTCTAATTCTTTTTCGAGTTGCTCTATTTGTAATTTTAATTCTTCGGAATTATTAGTCCCTTGCTCCTTTCTTACTTTTTCTAAAGCTTTTTGAAAATAGGCTTCTTCTTTTTCTGCTTCTTTTTGAGCTTTCTCAAATTCTCTTTTTGCTTTTTCTTCTTCCCTTAGCTCATCTTGAATTGCCTTAGCTTCTTCTTTTTCTTGTTGTTTTTTTAATTGAAACTCATATTCGAGGATAATCTCTTTCAATTTTAACTCTAAATAATCATTCGTTATTCTCACATGCTGTCCCTCTCCTAATTTATTTAAAGCAGTAAATGATTTTTTAATTCTTTCTTTTATTTGATTGATATTATTCCATTTTACTTTACCTAATAACGCGTCACATTCCCCATTAAATACTCTTAATAGAAATTTTATATACTTATTTGTAGCAGCTCTTCCTTTGGCTTCGCTCCCATCTATAGTCCAAGTTGTGTCACATACACAAGCTTTATCAACGGTAATTAAATGTTTTTGTCGATCTCTAATAGATGATTGTTCGTACCTATATTGGTCTGATTTTTCGAAATCGAACAAAGGTTCGTATAATCCAAATTCAGCTAAATCTAATTGGTTTTCATAAATAGAAATCTTAGATTTTAAATCTTTATAGACATCTAGCGAATTGAGGTATTTATTATTTAATTCATCTAAATCATTCTTTTTCGAAACAAGTTGATTATTAACTTCTATATCTAATGCGTCAAATTTTTCTTTTTCTGTTTTTATATAGAATTCTACATCTACTATTCCGTTATATCTAGTTAGATTAGAGTTCAATTCAGAATTACTATTTTCTAAACTAATAATCTTTTTTTCGAGTTCAGAAATTTTATCAAATTCTTTCTTCTTTAAAAAATCAAATATTCCCATCACAATTAATTTTCTTGATACAACAAAGCTACATAGAGCGTTACAATCTTATTTACGTGAAACCGTAATTTGTTGTTAAATAGTTATTGTATGTTTGGAATGGTATAAAAAAATATAGATGGTTTTAACTATACTATATTTTACTTCGTTTAAAGATAAAGATTTACGGCATTATGAAAAACAAGACGCTTAAAGAATTAATCGAAAATTATCCGAACGAAATCCCTTTTGAAGAAATAGTTGACTTTAAAAATTTCGATGAAAGATTATCTGTTGTAAACTGTATTGTTGTAAATACAATTGGAGTTAATGATGGTTTTATTGAATTTATCCCAGACAATAACTCCCCTTCGGAAGATGAAATTTTATGTTGGATTTGGTCTTTTAAACCTGACTTAACAAATGAAATTCTCGAAATAACTAAGAATGATGATTTAAAGTTTGCTTTAAATTTATATTTAAACAACTCACTGCATGAATTTTGGGATTATAACAGCTAAATTATGATGGTAAATTATTCACCAAGTGAAATGATTAATATTTCTGAAATTAATACCTCATATTTAACTGAACTTCACAAAGGAATAATGCTTTCTGTATATATCTCTATTTAAAACACTACGACTAACATAGGTAAATATTACACACTCAATCTTTCAAATAAAATATACAACCTCTTTAATACTTCGACAAGCTCAGCAACCGTTTTAAGGAGGTTCTTGTTTTACACAACAAGGCATACTTCTTATTTTATCATCTATTCTTTTTGAAGGACAATATAGCCAGTTTATTCGGGGTTTGTTCGAGTATCCTTCGACAATGGTTCGAGAAAAAGGGTGTTTTCTCGAACAACAGTCGAACAAAGGTCGAAGGATTGTCGAAGAAAGAAAATAAAAAAATACATTTTAATTGAGCTGTTATTTTTTGCGTTCAATCATAATATAATAACCTATTTATAAAAAATCTCCCAATATATATTTTGGGAGATTTTGTTTTAATACCACTTCAACTTAAAAACAATTCCGATTTACTTATAAAAAATATATTGAATAAGTATTATTTATAAAACCCAATGACTATTAAAATAGCATTGGGTTATAAAAACATGTAAATTTAAAAGCTACTTAATTCACTTCCAATAGTTCCAATTTGCACCGTCAAAAACAGCGAGTGTTTTGCTCACTGTATCATAACACATCATTCCCGCGTACGGTCTTTTAACTGTTAAATGAGGATTCGCTATTTTTGGCAATATCATCGCTTTATTCGTAGCTTCTAATACTAAAATACCTTTTGTTGCTGAAACTTCAGCACCCAAAACAACCCCATTCCCTACATCATTGGATGTATTGGAAATAAGATTTGATGTATTTCCTGTATCACTTAGGTCTCTCCATGCATTATTTTCAACCATGCGTACTTTTTTTGTATTAATATCATAGACAAATGTTCCGTTGGTTAGTGCAACAGTTGTAGCATTAGTTACTGCAGGTAAAATAATGCCTTTTGAATTTGTAGGACTTTGATCAAAATCTAACAAAGTGTTTGATCCTACAACGGTTGTTTTTCCTATCGCTATTTGCGCTTGAGAAAAACCACCTAAAACTAAAATTATATAAACAAGATTTTTCATAATTAAAACGGTTATTCATTACAAGATTTTGAAATACATTTCCAAGTCGCTCCATTATACAATTTAATACAACTTGCACTAGTGTCATAAATTAACATCCCCTCCTGTGGTTGCAATACATTCGCTGGATTAGATACTCTCGAGATAACAAGACCTTTATCCTTAGATTCTAATACAATAAACGCATTTGGTACATCGCCAGGCCACGTTGGTCTTGGAGAAGCTAAAGACGATATTCCTACACCTGTGGATGGTATACCTGCAGTTGAAAAGTCACCTTGTTTAACACATACATTATTTTGACAAATTAGATTCCCGTCATTTGCTGTAGGATTACTTGCGTCAATTTTGAGATTGTAGACTTTGATATTATTAAAAGCGCTTATTAAAGAAAAGACCTCAAATTTGACCTCATCAAATGGCTTAGTCGCACGAAATCCATAATTTCTCTTTCCTGTTCCAATTGATAATATGATTGATAGATCCAGTAAACTTGCATCATTCGCTACCTCTTGTAAAACTCCGTTTAAATATGTTTTAACAAAAAAGCCTTCTAAAACATCTGCCTGAAGAAGATAAGGCACATCTTCTATCGTAAATCCTACGTAGGTACCACTCGGATACCTATTCGTTAGATCCAGTACACTTATTCCTACTGTTCCTCCAGCTCCAACATTCATGTTTAACGTGGCATAATCTGTAGCTGATGGAGTAATTAAGTTTTGCGCATTATCCACTCCACATAAAACACAAGCGAGTCCTTCTGGTCCTGTTTTGAATTGATTTATGACTACAGGACGAGTGGGTGTATTTTCAATTGAGTTATTAATACTACAATCAATTGGATTTTGACATGGATTCATGATATATAAATCGTATATCTTAACCGTTCCTAATGAAATTCCCACTGGTTGTTCATAAATTAATTGTATTTCATCAAATATGGCAGTTGCTTTGAATCCTAGTGTTTTCCGAATGTTTGTCGCCACATTTGCTCCTAAAAGGAAATTACTTCCTTCTTCAATCCCTACCTGAGCTCCATTTCTTAATAAACGAATTTTGAACTTAGGCAAAACAGCTACATTAATCAGACTTGTAAATTCTACATCAAAAGAAACATACGTTCCTGCATTAAAGGGTGTCAATTGTTTGTGTATAGCTATTGTAGCTGTACTAAGTGCTCCAACTGGAATATTAATACTGGCATACGTTAAAGGATCGTTATCCAAAATATGATCAATATCTACGATATTACCGACTGTTGCAATACCTGTAACCCCTGTATTATTACCAATACTAACCGGATACTGATTCTTCCCTATTAATGTATTCGTATTACATACAAATGCAGGTCCCTCACAGAATTGTTTGACAATCATATTATAAATTCTTGTCTCACCCAACAGATCAACACTCAATAACGTTGACATTCTAAATTGGACTTCATCAAATGGTTTTGTTGTAATAAAGCCTACAACACTGCGAGGTGCACTACCTAAGACACCTACATTTAATAATAAATTATTTGAATTTGATGTTTCTTGCTCTACTCCATTCAAATAAGTTCTGATTGAAATCCCTCCTAATAGATTAATATTTAACAAATTTGCATTCGAGATTTCAAATCCCGCAAAATGCCCTGCATTAAATTGTTGACCACTTGTCGCTACAGATAAAGTTGCTGTACCTGCTAAAGAAGCTGTTACGTTAATTGAAGCATAATCATTTATGTCACTATTCACAACATTATTTGAATTACTTACTGAAGCAACAGATACTCCTCCTGTTCCTGTACGAACTTGTTGAACAACTGCCGGATATGCAGGAGCCACAATTCTAGTATCTACATTACAAGCTGGAGCAGGTCCTACACATATTTTTTTCACTATCATATTATAGATTTGTGTACTACCTAATAAGTTAACATCCAATAAAGTTGATACTCTAAATTGAACTTCATCAAATGCCTTTGTTGTAATGAAACCAATAACACCTCTGGACGTACTACCTAAAGCATCTAAATTTAATAACAAATTATTTGCAGTGGATGTTTCTTGTTCTATACCTTTTAAATAAGTTCTGATTGAAATTCCTCCCAATAGATTAACATTCAACAAATTTGTATTTGAAATCTCAAATCCTGCTAAATGTCCTGCATCAAATTGCTGATCACTTGCCACAGATAGAGTAGCTGTACCTGCTGCTGCTAAAGTTATATTAATTGAAGCGTAATCATCTGTATTACTATTTATAACATTACTTGCATTGGTGATAGAACCTACTACTATTCCAGTTAAGCCCGTTCTTTGCGAAACAATAGATGGTGAAAAATTTGGAGCTACAATTTTAGTTTCCACATTACAATTAAGTTGGGCAAATGTCAAATTAGATAGTATAGTTATAAAAAATAGAAAAAAATTCTGTATAATATTTTTCATGTTTATAGTAGTTTTTAATTAATAGATCTTTGATTGGCAGTAGAAATATTAATTAATTAAAAAAACAATGAAGGTGAACGTATTTCTAAATGAGATAAACAAATAGAATAATCACAATAAAAATAATTATAAGTTGAGAGTTTAAATATAACCTTAAATTCGTTTTTCTTATTTTTATAATTCGAATAAAAAATAACTATATCAAAAGAATTTACAGGATAAAGTCCTAAAAGGATTGATTCGCTATTATTGAAAAATGTTGATTCTTTATAGGGCAAATAGAATAATTTTCTATTTTTAATTTTAGATAATTTATAATGATTATTTCTGTTTTTTTTAAGCTTCGAATTACTTGAACTTTTTCTTTTGATTTTTTCTTTTGATTTTCTTTGTTTTATTTTTTTTTCGTGAATAATAGAATTCTTTATTTCAAAATTAGATATAATTGTATTTTTAGAAATGTAAAAAGTAGTATTTTCTTTTATTGTGACTAAAACTTTTGAAATTGATGGAATAGAATCATTATTCTCCTTTATTTCAAAATTATTGGCAAAAGTATAAATTGAAACAAAACAAAACAATAAGACATAAGTAGATGAGAAATGATCGAGAAATAGAAATAAAACTCGTCTCATAATCATATTAATTAGTTAATTAAGTTAAAGATACTGATTTTAAAATAATTACTTTAATTTTTAACATTTATTATAAAAAGAAATTTTTCATTAACCAATCTATAGAGAATGGAATCATATCTAATTTGCCTAAAACCTTTCTAAAAAATAATCCATAATATACTAGAAGAATTAACTGATTTTATTAATCATTTTATTTAGAGTTTCACCTTAAGTATTTAATTGAATTAACAATAATATAGGTTATTTAAGTGTTTTGGAAATATTTTCTCTATCGATTCTTCACTTATCTAAGTTATTATTAAAATAACTCGTTGTGCATTTTAAATAATTTGAGTTTTTAGATTATTAATATTTCGATTAAAATATGTTTTATTAATGTACTGAACCACAGTAAGAGCAGTAATTTTAGCTAGAATTCTGGTTTTAAACCCTTCAAAAGTCTTTGCATAATTTCGTCTAATCATAAACTGATCACATAGTTGAGAAAATAAAGTTTCAATTCTTTTTCGATACTTTTTGAATGGATAAAACTGAGGTTTATACTCTTTTTGATTGGATCTTTTCGGTGTTTCTAATCGAATATTAGCTTCATTAAATAAGTCAATTTGAATTGTTTGTGACAAATACCCTTTGTCTCCAAGTAGCAAACAATCATACATTTGAGTTTTAACATCTTTCAAAAAATGAATGTCATGAACAGATGCGGGACTGATGTCAATACTCTGGAAAACACCATTTAAAGAACAAATAGCATGAAGTTTATATCCATAAAAGGACATTTGCTGAGAAGCACAAAAACCTCTATTTGGCGTACTATACTGATGTTCCTTACAAATTTTCGAGCGATTAATTCTTGCTATTTTACATACTTCCAACGGCATACTATCAACGATGAAACAAGTTTCAAATTCATTAAATTCTTTCGCTAGTTTGAGACGAATACTATTAATTTGCTCTGATAATCTTCGTTTTCTACGATTATAAATACTACGTTCAATTTTACAACTTAGCGCTTTAGGAAGATTTCGAAATAAATGATTTTCACTATCAATACCCATAAATTCAGCGGTTAAGACAAGACTTATGAGCTCTAAGTCAAAAAGTTTAGGTCTTCTACGTTGGTAAATTAAAAGTGTATCAGTTGATATTTTTCGAAGAACTTCCAATATTCTTTCGTAATTTGCAAGTAAGTTGTTCATTGTAAATGTTTTGCACTTAAAACAATTTACTGATTTTCAATCAAATGAACAACTTTATTATTTATTAATCAAAATGCACAACGGGTTATAATTATATTTTGTTAGACTCAACTCTATTTCTTTTCTCAAATAGTTAAAATCTTTTTTTAGTTAAATTTTATAGTTAAATTGTACCTCTCAATACTACATTTTGTATAATCATTAATACAATAAAATGAGTTTATTCTATAAAATACATTTAGGTAGTATAATTGAACAAAGAATCAAAGAGTTAGATTGCGACACTAAAAAATTATGCAATTTTTTAAAAATAACTGAAACAGAATTATTAGAAATTTATAAAAAAGATTCATTAGAAAGTAGTTTAATCCTTAAATTTTCAAAAATTTTAGATTACGATTTCTTCAGAATTTATACACAACATTTAATACTTCATTCTTCCAAAGATAATAAAAACAAGTTGCAAAATACTATAAAAACTTCCTTACCAAATTTTAAAAAGAATGTATATACTCAGGAAATTATTGATTATATACTTTCTAAAATAACTTCAAAAGAAATGACCCCCTATGAAATTATAAAAAGATATAACATACCTAAGACTACTCTATACAAATGGATAAAAAAATATAGTAATTAATTTAACTATGAATAGACCGAATTATAATTTAATTTTTGAAGATATTTTAAATGACCTATTTCCTGAAAAAAAAGAATTATGTACTAAAATTTTATCAAAAAAAAATCTAACTATTTTTGATATTCTTACTTTAAACAAATTAATTTTTGGAAATAAATCAAGTAGTAAAAATAATAAATTTAGAAGTTATTCAGAAGAAGAAATTTTTTTTATTTTAAAATATAAAAAAAATAAAAAATTAAACATAAAAGAAGTAGCTAACTATTTTAATTTAAGTAGAAATACGATATCTAAATGGTTAAAAACTTATAAAGATTCTTATTGAAATGAGCTTTATAAGCCTCTCGTTTTTTATAAAAAAACTTTAATTAGAAATTATAATAATACAAGAAAATTAATCAATGTATTTAGATTTTAATATTTCTAATATATGGGTTCATACATATAATAGTTATACGTATTAAAAATTAATTAAAGAAATTGGAGGTTTTGAAAAAGGTTCTATATTTAAATGGCAATTAGAAGACTTTGTTGAATATAAAATCTCTGATTTATTTTATATAATGAATGGTTTTACTAAATTATAATTAAGGACTAGAAAAATATTTGTTTACGAAAATGATATAATTTTAAATACATTTTTTAAAATTTAACATAAACATTTTGTTTTATAGATACAAATATTCATAATTTCGTATCTTTAACTCAATCAATATTTTATAAAAAAACAAATTTCATTTTTATCTTTATTATTTAGTATATCTTTATTTGCGCAGGTAGGAATTGGAACAAATTCTCCAAATAGCTCTTTAGATGTAAGAGGATCTCTACAAACTGCTTTTAAAGAAATTACGACTAATACAACTTTAGGAATTAATGACTATTATGTAACATATAATGGTGGAAATGATGCCACAATCACTTTACCTGTTATAGGAGCAGGAACAAGTAGTTTTAACGGGCGTATTTACAGAATTAAAAACGCTACTACCAAACGAGTTACTGTTAAGGCATCAGGATCAAATCTGATAAGAGCAACAAGCGTACCTGTTACAAGCTTTATTATAGAACCTGGTTGCTATGTAGAAGTTGTAAATAATACAAATACAGCCTCTACTTCTGCTACATGGGACTTATCGTATATTGCCCAACCTTACGCACCAAATGTAAGTATTTATGGTACAACTTTAAAAATACCTCATTTTTCTGCAAATATTTCAAATCATAACTCAACAGCTTATGACTCTGGAACTGGAACCGATATTTGGTGGGTTATTTCATCAAGTTCTACTTCCAGGGTTTTAAGTGCAAATACATATATTAGACCGAGTAGAATGACGATCGTTTATGAATATCAAGGTGCTCCTTTTGATCTTACGAATTTACACCCAATTTTGACAGCAGGAAATACAACGAGCTTTCCTGATGTTTTTACTGTTTCATTTGGTGGTTTTTCAGAAGTTGACGGAAAGACCCGATTAACACTAACTGTTGCTCGAGTTGATTTAATTGGTACTGAATCAGGATCTAGTAGTGATTGGCAAGGTACAGGATTCTTTATAAATACTTTATTTACAAAAAAACTATTTTAATATAAAAAAACGATCTCATTAGAAATCATTTTTTTATTCGCTTGAAAATTTAAATTCAAAAATATTGTCTAAACGAAATTACGAATTTAAAATTGATCTAGGAGAGATACTATAAACCTTCTGCTAAAATAAGTAACTGTTGCACAACTCCTATTTTAGATTCAAGAACATAAAATAGTATAAATAACAACCTCTTTAAAAACGATTTTAAGGAGGTTTTTTGTTTTTACGTGAAACCGTAATTTATTGTGAAATGGTTGTTGTATGTTTGGGATAGTATTACGAAAAATAGATATAGTATTATCGTAAAAAAACAATGATGTAATTTTCATAGTTGCTAAAATGAATCTCGAAAGTATGAAGCCAAAAATAATGTACATTGAAAATAAATCTGAAGGTCATAGTGGCTTAGCTTGGATTGGTTACGCAGAATTTTCAAAATCCAGACAAACAGTTTATTTTGACAACAAAGCTCTTAAGAAACTCAAAACAGCAGGTATCAGTGGAAATCATTTTGACATAGAAACTGGTGAAGAATATTGGATTTCTGGAGTTAAAAAAAATGGTGAAGATAGACATAAGTATGGTGGTGGAATTATTATGATTGATAATGATTGTGTAAATGAATATTTAGATTTTATAAATTCAGAAACCATTGACAAAAGAAAATATACTATAGTTAAAATCGCTAAAACTGATAAAAGTAGATTTAAACAAATAGAAAATTCTATTTTAAAAATTAAAGTATTAAAGTATTTAGCTTGGGATAGAAAAAAAAATGTAACTCTTAATAAATCTACATCATATAATAACTAAGCCTTTGTCTTGCTTGTAGGGCATGAGACGTATTGAAATCACTAAACACAAATAAAAAGTAGTGAAGTAAAGCCTGTTGAACGGAATCGAAGGTTTAGTTCAATATTATGTAAATCGTCAGCAAAAAGTGGACATTTAAGACCTAAAATTTAAGATAGTGTTTTTAAAAGCATTAATTTTAATTATGGCAAATTCAAAAAAGAAAACTTCTGAAAAATTTGTAAAAGATATTCGTCAAAACACAAGACGAATATTTACAGCGGAACAAAAGATTTTAATTGTGATGGAAGCCTTACGTGCTGAGATTTCAGTAGCTGAACTTTGTCGCAAATATGCTATTTCACAATCTCAATTTTATAAGTGGAATAAAGAATTTTTAGAAGCAGGTAAAAAGCGATTATCTGGAGATATTGCACGAGAAGCAACAAGTGATTATGTCTGTGATTTACGCAAAGAAAATCTGCGTTTAAAAGAGATTGTAGCGGATTTAGTTGTTCGCTATGATATCGTAAAAAAAAACCTTGAACTCGTTGGATTAAAAACAAAATTCAAGAAATATATGCGATTATCAGCAAATGAAAAACACGAAATTATTCAGATTGTAACTCGCTCTGAAATTGGAGTTAAACGAACTTTTAAGGAATTTGGGATTGCACGAAGCACCTTTTATAAATGGTATTCAAATTATCTAGAAAATGGATTTGAAGGTTTAGAATCAAAACGTCATTCAACCTATCGTAAATGGAATAGTATTCCTGAATCTCAGAAGGATTTGATTGTTGAACTAGCTTTGGATTATCCTGAATTATCTGCTAGAGAACTGGCTTTTAAAATGACCGATGAATTAGGGATTTATATATCGGAATCGAGTGTTTATCGGATATTGAAGCAACGAGATTTAATTCCAGCGCCCAATCACATTCTGATTTCAGCAGCGAATGAATTTAAAGATAAAACGAATTTTGTTCATCAAATGTGGCAAACAGATTTTACTTATTTTAAAATTATTGGATGGGGATGGTATTATTTGAGCACGATTTTAGACGATTACAGCCGATATATTATTCATTGGGAATTATGCAGTTCAATGAAAGCTGAAGATGTGAAAAGAACTGTAAAAACAGCTATTGAAAAAGCGAAATTAAAAACGAAACAGAAACCAAAATTATTATCTGATAATGGACCTTGTTATGTATCAAGTGAGTTAAAAGATTACTTGAAAAATACTCAAAAAATGAAACATGTTAGAGGAAAGCCTCTGCATCCTCAAACGCAAGGGAAAATCGAAAGGTACCACAGAACGATGAAAAATGTAGTGAAATTAAATCATTATTATCATCCTGATGAGCTGAAAGAAGCTCTAAATAAGTTTGTAGAAAATTATAACAATTGTAGGTATCATGAGGCTTTGAACAACCTTACACCTTCAGATGTATATTTTGGTAGAGCAGATAAAATTTTAGAACAAAGAGCAATTATTAAACGGCAAACGATTGCCAAAAGAAGGCAATTTTATTTTCAAGAAAAAATAATAAATTTATAAACCAAATCCTCTCTTAATTTTTAGAAAGAGGTGTCCCATTTATTTTGACAACGTACATTAGCCATCTTGTTACATAAATATTGACAAGTAGACCAATAAAAACTATTAAAAGTGATAATCCAAGATTTTGGGTTTGATTCAATTCATTGCAATAACTATAGAATATCGTAAACAATAAAATTGGAACTAAAATCAAGCCTATTGTAAAAAAGTTTCTAAACATAAAATACAAACTTTGAAAATTTTTGACTTGAGTTATTTTATCATTTACTTCTAAATAATAGTAAGCAAAATCAAACAAATAATCAGTCGGTTGATTGCTTGTATTTTCATTAGAATCATGTTTTCTCAATTTTGCATACTCTTCATTTAAATGAGGAATAATAAGTTTAGAATACTCTCCTAATTCTGCATCCTTAACAGAAGTGTAAACAAGCTTTTTTAGAAATGGCATTTTTAAAATTACTTGTGTTGTCAACACATGAATGATTACTCCTATTACTAATGATGCACAAAAAAGAATTAAACTATCTCCAATATTATCTGAAGAAAATAGGTTATTACTTCCAAATAATAAAAATCTAAAGATATCTACTAGTTTAATTACAATAAATCCTGGTATGACGAAAGATAGAATCTCTTATAATGATAATTTATCCATGATAAGATGACTTAATTTTAAATTACGCTAAAATAATATTGTATTCTGATAAAAGAAAATAATACTTTGTACAATTTATTATCCATAAAAATGCCCCTAAAAAGTTATACACTTTTTGGGGCATTTAATTAAATTGTACGAATTACATCAAACACGTTGGAAATTCATCTTCAATCATTTCAATTGATTCTATAGTAGATTTTAGGAGAACCAAAGTGCCAAAAAAACATTCCTTGAAGTGCTTGAGGAAAAAGTTTTAAAGGAAAATGAAAGATTAGATTTAGTTAAACCTAATCTAAATGTCAATTTTTTAGCAATCATTAAATTAAAAAATAATCTGAAAGAATATATCAAAATTCTTTCAGATTATTTTTAACACTAAGGTTTTCGCCCTGTAATTAATCTGTACAATAAAGCTATGATAGCAAGCACAAGTAATATGTGAATAAATTGACCTACTGCTTGGCCGAATCCGAAATAACCTATAGCCCACAAAATAAGTAATACTACAGCAATAATTGAAATTAGATTTCTCATAAATTTTGATTTTAATTAAACATTTACTTTTTATAGTTTAAATTGTTTAGGAATTTTTGTTCATATGAAATTGCACTACTTCTATAGCATTGGAAACAGCATCGCTAAGTGCGACTATAAAATCATCTTTTTCTGCTTTGTTTATTGTATGTTCTATCGCTTCAATTTCGTTCGGAATTATTTCATAAGGAAAATCCTCTTGAACTTCATGAATACCTTTTACAAGCAATTGTATAATTTCTTTTTCTGTTCGACCTCTTAAGTGTCGTTCTTGTCGAATAATAATATAATCAAACATCTCAGCTGCTATTTTTCCACACTTTTGTATGTCTTCGTCTCTTCTATCTCCTACACCTGAAATAATTCCAATTTTTTTATTTGCTTCCACTTTAGACAAATATTCTTTTATAGCTGTGTATCCCGCAGGGTTATGTGCGAAATCGATTAATATTTTAAATTCTTTGAACTGAAAAATATTCATTCTACCAGGTGTTAAATCTGGACTTGGGAAAAAAGTATTCAACGCTTTCGTAATCTGGGGAACATGCAAACCTGATATATATGCTGCTAATACAGCAGCTAGAACATTTTGAATCATGAAAATAGCTTTTCCATCCATTGTTAACGGTATATCGCAAATATTCGCAACAACTATTCGTTCTTTTTTTGTCTGTATTACAATATTTTCTTGTGTATACAATGCGACTATATTTCCTTTTTTTATAAGTTTTTGAACTTCTTTACTTTTTTCATCCAATGAAAAATATGCTATTTGACATGCTAATTTCTTTGAAATTTCCATTGAATAATAATCTTCAATATTTAAAATTGCCCAACCGTCTTTTTTCACACTTTCAACAACAACAGATTTTACTCTAGCTAATTGCTCTAAAGAATCGATATCTTTTAATCCCAAATGATCTTCTGTAATATTGGTTATTATACCAATATCGCAAGCACTAAACCCAAGTCCTTCTCTCAGAATTCCACCTCTTGCTGTTTCTAAAACAGCAATATCTATTGTTGGATCATTCAATATTTTTTTTGCACTAATAGGACCTGTTGTATCCCCTTTCTCCATTAGCTGATTGTTGATATAAATACCGTCGGATGTTGTATAACCTACATTTTTTTCAGTATTTTTAAATATATGTGCAATTAAACGAGTGGTGGTTGTTTTACCATTGGTACCTGTAATTGCTATTATTGGAATAGTTGGTAATTTTTGAAAAGGGAATAGCATATCTAAAACGGGAGAAGCTACATTGCGCGAAATTCCTTTTGTTGGTTCTATATGCATTCTAAATCCTGGAGCTGCATTTACTTCTATTACCACTCCACCAGATTTATACAAAGATTCGGATAAATTGGATGCTATGATATCAATACCACATATATCCAAATTGATGACTTTAGCAATTTTCTCTGCTATGATAATATTATCAGGATGAAGGTCTTCAGTTGCATCAATAGATGTTCCTCCTGTACTGAGATTTGCTGTAGCTTTTAAATAAATTATTTCAGCACGTTTGGGTATAGATTGTAGATCGTAGTTTTTTGATTTTAATAATGAAATTGTATGATGGTCAATGCTAATTTTTGTTAAAACTTGTTCATGACCTTCCCCCCTTTTTGGGTTTTCATTTTCAATTTGAATTAATTCTTTTATCGTAAGTTTTCCATCTCCAATTATATGAGCAGGTATTCGTTTAGCCGCAGCAACTACTTTTTTATTGATAACTAATATTCTAAAATCATACCCTTTTACAAATTTTTCTACGATTATTTTTTGACTAAATTCTCGTGCATTCTGGAATGCTTTTTCAGCAGTTTCATATTCATTTATATTGGTGGTTACTCCTCTTCCGTGATTACAATTATATGGTTTAATAACAATTGGATAGCTTATTTTATCTATTATTTTTTTTAAATCTTCTTCATTTTCGCCTATACCACCTTCAGCGATAGGAATAAATGCATCCTTTAATAATTGTTTGGTTCGAAATTTATCACATGCAATCTCAACAGCCAGATAGTTGGTTTTATCTGTAATTGTCGCCTCTAATCTAGCTTGATTTTTACCATATCCCAATTGGATATAAGAATGATTATTTAATCGTGTCCATGGTATTTTTCGATTTTCTGCTTCATTAATTATACTTTGTGTAGAAGGACCGAGTTTATTTGAATTCCATATTTTAGTCATATTTTTAATATCATCTAAAATGGAATAAGACGAATTAGATATTAATGCTTCTGCAATTCTAACAGCTGCTTTCGCTGCATAAACCCCTACCTGCTCATCTTGATAAGCAAATACAACATTATAAGTACCTGGCGTATTTGTTTCGCGAGTTCTGCCAAAGCCTGTATTCATACCTGCTAGGGTTTGTATTTCTAATGCGATATGCTCAATTACATGTCCCATCCAAGTTCCTTCTTTTACACGAGTAAAAAAACCACCAGCTACCCCTTCAGAACAACGATGCGAAAACATAGATGGTAACCTTTTTTCTATTCGTTCAGCAAATCCTTCAATTTTGTTCGTTGGAAATTGTTCTAAGCGACCTAAATTCAATCGCATTTGAATTAGTTTTTCTCTCTTGATACTCCAAAAATTTGGTCCTTTTAAAATCGATATATTTTCTATTTTCATATGTGGTAAGTGTTAAAAAATTTAGTAAATGATTACAAGAACTAGACCTCTTTCCCTTATTAACACTATTTTACCATTATTTTAAGGTTTATTCTCCTCTTGTCCAGTTAATATTAATTAAATTGAAGTTATAAAATCAATAATGATGAGTATTAAAGGAAAATTAATAATTGTTGGAGGTGGCATAAATACTGCTGATTCCTTACCAACGCATTTACCACGTGAGGAAATTCTCAATGATTTCTTTTATCAAAATGGTATTCTAAAAAAGATTCTTGAGGAAGCAAAACACAAAGAAAATTCTAGAATTGAAATTGTAACCACCGCTTCTCAATCTCCTAAAACTGCTGCTGAAGCCTATATCAAAGCTTTCAGTCTTTTGGATGCACACAATGTTGAACATTTGGATATAAATACACGTTTAGATGCGCTTTCACCAGAATCGTTAAAACGATTAGATGAAGCTGATGTTGTATTATTTAGTGGAGGAGATCAATTGAGACTTACTTCAACTATTGGAGGTACACCTTTTCAACAAAAACTGTTGCAAAAATATTATCATGAAGAGTTTATTTATGCAGGTACTTCAGCAGGAGCAGCAGCCGCTTCATCTAGTATGATCTATCAAGGAGCAAGTTCTGATGCATTACTAAAAGGAGCTGTTGAGATGAACAGTGGTCTTGGATTAATAGATTCTATTATCGTTGACACTCATTTTATTCAAAGAGGAAGAATTGGACGCCTTTTTCAGGCTGTTACAGGAAATCCCATGAAGATTGGAATTGGTTTAAGTGAAGATACTGGGCTAATTATAAGCGACAACAACAATAAAATGACAGCAATAGGCTCTGGTTCAGTTATTTTGGTTGATGGGCGAGAAATTTTAGATACTAGTCTTTCTCAAATCGAAATTGGATATCCAATTTCAATCAGCCATATTATTTCTCATGTGATGACACGAAATGATGTTTTTCATTTTGATCAAAATAAAATAATAATCAAAGATTCTCAATATAATAATCAATAAAATGAAACTAATTATTCACGGTGGTTTTTTTTCAGAATCATTAACCGATCCTGAAACTAAATTTCAAAAACAAAATGCTTTAATTAAAATAGTTCAAAAAGGGTACGACTATTTAACAACACACACAGCAGTTGAAACTGTTGTATATACAGTAAGTTTATTAGAAGACGACCCTTTATTTAATGCAGGATTAGGTTCTCAAATTCAATCGGATGGAAAAATAAGATTAAGTGCCGCTTTAATGAATGGGAATACTCTTAAAATGTCTGGTGTTATTAATATAGAAAATGTTGAACATCCAATTTTAGTTGCAGAGAAACTAATGACTTACGATGATCGTATTTTGGCTGGTAGCGGAGCAATAGAATTTGCACGTAAGCATGGATTCGAGTATTTTAATCCTGAAACTGAACAACGTAAAAAAGAATTCGAAGAAAAAATAATTTCTTCGAAAACAAGTACAGTTGGATGTGTTTGTTTAGATGGCGATAATAATATTGCTGTGGCTACATCAACTGGAGGAAAAGGTTTTGAAATACCAGGGCGTGTATCAGATTCTGCTACTGTTGCTGGAAATTACGCCAATCAATCTTGCGGTGTTAGTATGACTGGCGTTGGTGAAGATATTGTAAGTGGCGCAATGGCTGCTAAAATTGTAACAAGAGTCTCGGATGGTATGAGCATTGAAGCTGCATTTACTAAAAGTTTTGAAGAACTTAAAGAGTTTAATGGATATGCAGGAGCTATTGGCATAGACAACAAAGGAAATAGTTTTCATTTAGATAGTTTTCCTTCAATGGTTTTTGCTTCTTTTGATGGAATTGAATTGAAATATTTTAATTAAAATGCTTCATTCTAATCATTTAATATATCAAACAATTTGTTTTTTATATATTCTACTACCTCTAATTTTTCTAGATTAGACATCTGTATTTCAGCAGTTTTCTCTATATCACCTCCTTCACTTATAATAACACCTTCACGAGGATCTGTCTCACAATTTTCTGAGAACTCTTTTTTTCCTTTCTCGTAACCTTTTTCAAAAGCTCGATTATATAATTCATTCAATAAGCTTTGAATTGAATCTGAATTTAAATGTTCTGGTTTCATATGAATATATTTTAGTTAATAATTTGTTGCTATAAAGTGTTTTATAATCCTATTTGTATTTTCTTCTAATCCTTGTGGTTGTATACAATCCTAAACCTATTAATATACCTAAAGAGACTATTCTTTGAGTAGATTTTGAAGGAACAGGAATACTCGTTTCTCCATAAATCTGATGCGGATCTGAAGATGCATATAAAATATTGCCTTCGTTATCCTTACCATTACTAAATTTCATCATTAGTCTCATTACTGCAGTTGCTAAATTGGTAAATGTTTGCGGGAATATACCATGAATAAACTTTATTAAGTATGAACTTGCATCTGGAAAGGTATCATTTTTAGGTTTGTCTATTAAATTATATATCACCTTTGCGGTATCTTTAGGATCGGCTGCAAACGGAGGTATTTTAAAATCTAAACCTGAGAATTTAGCGGAATGCATATTTCCTGTAGATTGTTGAACTTGTGGATAAACGTTGCAAATATGAATTTCGGGATACACACTATACTCACTTTGTAAACCACTCATCAACCCTTTTATTCCTGTTTTAGTTGCCGAATATACCGAACTAAATGGAGCTGGCATATATCCTCCAATGGAAACATTATTAATTAAAATGCCTTGATTTTGTTCTTTAAAAACGGGTAAAACGTAGTACGCTCCATGCATATACCCCATTAAATTGGTTTTGATTACTTGTTCGTTTATGTCCATAGGAATTTCCTCAAATTTTCCACTTGCCATAACACCTGCATTATTCACCCATATATCAATTCTACCAAATTGACTAAGACTATAACGAACTAAATCCTCTACTTCTTTAGACAATGACATATCTGTAGATTTATAAACAACATTACCTCCTAAAGCAATACAATCGTTAGCAGCTTTTTCCAAACCTTCGATACCTCTTGCTACTAATACAATATTAAATCCTTTTTTAGCAAATAGTTCTGCTGTTGCTAAACCAACACCACTAGATGCCCCAGTTATTACTATTGTTTTTGTTATTAACGATGTTTCTTCTCTATGTTCCATATTTGCTGTAATTTTAAAAAAATTAGTATAATAGTATATCAAATTTAAAACTATGTTACTCCCTAAAAACGCAGTATAGTTTCGTTTAAGCTTTGATTATTAATCAATACTCTTGATTTTAATTCTTGTAAATATTTATAATGATTTCGTTTCTAATAGAAGCATTATTTATTTCAAAAAAATCAATAATTAAGTACCCAAATGTATTTTCCGTAGATTAATTAATTTATACATTCAATTCACCTTCAATACCACCATCTTCCATTGTAGTACCAGTAACAGCTGCAAAAATCATTTTAGACATTGCAATAAGTTTGTTATCTTTTGTTTCATAATAATAACCATCATAAGGAGAAACTTTGATAAGACTTACATTTGGATCGTCTTTACCATCAAACCATGCATTCGCAAAATTTGTCCAGTATTTTTCAATCATAGCTTTATCTTGAACGATTGATGCTTTTCCTTTTAGAAAAATATATTCATATTTTGAATTATTTATAAAATATAATTCCACATGAGGATTTTTTTCTATTTCTTCATTTTTTAAAGAATGTATACTACTTAAGAACCAAAGATTACCACTTTCATCTACTTCTTGTAAAGCCATTGGTCGACTAGTTGAATTTTCTCCAATGTTAGTACTAAAAAAACAAGTTCTAGCGGTTTCGGCAATTGATTTTATTTTTTCAATTGCAATGTTTCCTTGTAAATTTTCTTTTGGTGATTGTGCATTTCCCATATTTTTATTTTTTTATTTCTGAATTGTGATTAAAACAATTTTTCTCCTCATTGATATGAAAAGTAAAATTTGTACAAACTATAATGTCATTGCTATCAAAATGTTTTACAATGCCATTTTTTTCCATCGTTACAACCCAACACGAATTTTGATGCATACCATAATCAATTATAAAAATAGTATGACCTCTACCAATAGGGGTATCAACAAGTATTGTAGGACTAAGTTGTAATATCATTCGTCTAAATTTTATATTTATATCACGTTAAACATTTTATTATGAAGGAACCTTCCTTTCTTCTTCACGATCCCAAATACGATGTAATTTCATTGCCTCAATAAAATCTGCAATCCAATCCTCATTTTCATCTTCTAAAACTACTCCTCTATCAGGTCTTACAAATGAATTATTCATTAAAGAACCAGTTCCTTTTGCAAATAATAAGATTTTACAATGTCTGTAAGAATCATTAATAAATTCATAATAATCTGGATTCAATTTTAAAGATTCTATTGATTTACCTGATGGTGTATAAACGGCGTCATAACAAACAGATGGATCTGTACGGTAGCTATGCCAAATCTTTTCTTTACTTCCTTCTTCATAGGTTAATTCGCCCACTTTAGATGAAATTAATACCGCTTCAGCTCCTTCTTGTTCTAATACTTTTTTTAATTGATCTACACTTTTTTTAGAAACACCATTATCCACTAAAAAGGCAACTTTTCTGGTTTTAATATTTCCTTCACCTTCTTTTACCTTCATACTAAGCGCATCTGAAGATTTTAGTTCTTGTTTTTTAGGCTTCAAGGGATAATTAGGGTGATTCTGCCTTACAAAACTTAATGTCAACTCATCCAATTCTTTTGGAGGTATTATACCAAGATTATCTCCTACTTTTTGAGCTAAAGTTTTATCAATTTGATAAAGTATCGCGATTTGTCTTTCTCTAATTTTTGGATCAGAAACCTTACTCAGCTCAAAACTAAAAGCATCTACAATATGTTGCTTTTCTGGCTCCGATTGAGAATTAAAAAACAAAGTTGCTTGCGAGAAATGATCAGCAAAAGAATCAGATCTAGCCCTTACTTTCTTCCCTTCTACCTTTTGTTCATGAGATTGAAAACCTTCCTCTCCCTTTAACATTGCATGATAAGGACAACCAGAAGCTTTACTATTCGGAAAATAACTAACTCCTCCTTTCAGTATATCAATTCTCCCTGTTCCATCTTTTTGATTATTATGCTTTTGGTTTAATGATCTATTAATAGGAATTTCATGGAAGTTTCCTCCACCTAATCTATAATTCTGTGTATCCATATACGAAAAAATACGACCTTGCAATAAAGGATCATCAGATAAATCAATACCGGGAATGATTCTACCTGGATCAAAAGCTACTTGTTCAGTTTCAGCAAAAAAATTGTCAGGATTGCGGTTAAGGGTCATCGTTCCAATGATTTTTACAGGAACTAATTCTTCTGGAACCAATTTCGTAGCATCCAAGATGTCAAAAGAATATTTTAATTCATCTTCTTCAGGAATTAGCTGAACACCTAAATCCCATTGCGGAAAATTTCCTTCATCAATAGCTTCCCATAAATCTTGACGATGAAAGTCAGAATTAAATCCTGATATTTTTTGAGCTTCATTCCAGGCAACAGAATGCACTCCTAATTTAGGTTTCCAATGGAATTTAACAAAAGTTGCTTTACCTTTCTCATTAATCAATTTAAATGTATGTACACCAAACCCCTCCATCATTCTAAGGCTTCGAGGAATTGCTCGGTCAGACATCGCCCACATTATCATATGTGCAGATTCTGGCATTAATGAAATAAAATCCCAAAAAGTATCGTGCGCTGAAGCAGCTTGGGGAATTTCTTTATCTGGCTCTGGCTTAACAGCATGTATTAAATCAGGGAAATTCATAGCATCTTGAATAAAAAATACAGGAATGTTATTTCCAACTAAATCATAATTACCATCTTCTGTATAAAATTTTACAGAAAATCCTCTAACATCCCTAGCTAAATCTGTAGATCCTTTAAATCCTGCAACGGTTGAAAAACGAATAAATAGTGGAGTCGTTTTACCTTTTTGAAGAAATTTTGCACATGTATATTCACTTATATCCTCATGTATTTCTAATATTCCGTGAGCTCCACTACCTCGAGCATGTACAACTCGTTCAGGTATTCTTTCTCGATCGAAATGCCCCAATTTATCAAAGTATATATGGTCTTGTTGTAAGGAAGGTCCTCTATCTCCAACTTTTAAGGTGTTATTATTATCATAGATAGAGACACCATCATTAGTTGTCAATTTTTGATTCGAATTATCAATTGTAAATTGACTCATTTGTTCTGATTTTTTTGATTTTTTTGATTTTTTTGATTTTTTCATATGCTGATATTAATTAATGAATTAGAATTGACGAATAGAACGTAATAAGAAAAAATAAAATCAACACAAAACCTAGAGCTTTATTGTTATTTATTTTATTTATAAATTTATTGTGAAATAAATCAATTAGAGTGCCATTTTTTCTTAAAATGATAAAAAAAGCAGCTTTATAATAACAATAAACTATTTAAATAAATATATTTTATATCTGTTTAAATTAAACTATTGATTTATATTGTTTTTTTAAACAGCATAACTTGTAATCTCATAATATATAGCCCATCCGATAAACAAAAGTATAAGTATCCATATCCAATAAGGAATAGTTTTAGGTGTTTCGCTACCATTAATTAAAAAACTTTTTTGATCACCTTTATCGTAAGCATTAATCATAAGTGAGACTGTTCCATTTAGTTTTGCGTTATTCTTTAATCCTTCAACTTGTATTGAAGGACCATTTTTTACTGTAAATCTTATTTTCTTAATTCCTTCTGATCCTGAAGGTGATTGACTAATAATTTTTAATATATGTTCTCCGTCAACCATTTTTTTAGTATCTAAATCAAAAACAGTTGGTGCTTCCAATTCTGCAATTGGTTGTATTTCATCATCCAAAAACAAAAAAACTTTACTTCTATCTTTCGTCATAATTATTTAATTTATCTGAATAAAATGAATACTTTATATGGTAATCTTGTTTTTCTCCAGGTTTTAATAAATACTTCAGAGAAAGTAAAAAAGTCCATATTGTTATTATAATCACAATTACCACAATAAACCAATCCCAATCACTTTGAGGTCCTGTTCCGTGGGTAAACCCTTTTGTTACTTTGGGCTGTTGTAATTGACAAGCATCACATGCAAATAATGCAGTTGAAAAGAGTATAGCAACCACACTCAGACTAATTTTAGCTCTTTTATCCATATTATTTTATTTTATCCAAAATGACTTGCACTTCTTCAACTGTTATTTTTTTTGCATTATTTCCCCAACTTGAGCGTTCGTGATTTATTATAGCCGCTACATCTTCGGCTGTAAAACCTGCATTCTCTCCCACTGCAGGCATAGTTGCATATTCAGGACGTGGATCATAACCTTTCATAATTATTGTTACATATAATTCTAAAGCTCCTCCTGTTACTACTGGACTATTCTTTAGAGGTGGAAATGCTCCTGGAACTCCTTCTCCATTTGCTTGATGACAGGTTGCACAATTAGCTGTATATAATTCTTCTCCATTTGGTAAATTTGATGAATCGTTGTTTTTACCTGTATTTACAATTTTTTTCTTGTATAGGAAATCAGGAACTAAACTTTCGTCAGTAAAATCTGTTTGTTTCAAGGATTTTAAATAGGCAACTAACTGTAAGGCTTCTTTTGTAGCAACGATCTTTTTATTTCTTTTTACATACTTTTCTGGGACTTTAACTTCTATATCATCTTTATGTAAAAAATCACGTTCAATAAAAAGATAAGGATAAGCTGGCATTATAGATTGAGCAACTGCTGCTCGAGGTTGATATAAATGTATTAAATGCCAATCTACACTGGGTTGCCTTTCTCCGACATTGGTTAGATCTGGACCTGTACGCTCTGTTCCCATTAAATTTGCAGTATTTCTCCAAAGATCTAATCTTTTGTTAATTGCGTAATCAGCAGGAATACTTGGTCGTTTTCCAAATACATTATCCATTTCTACATTTCTCACTTGCTGTGTATGACAAGCGACACATCCATTTGCGATATAAATCATTTTACCCGCTTGTTCTTCTTGTGTTAGTTCTTTAAGTTGTCTTGGTAAGGGTTGATTAATCTTTTGATTTTCTAAAGCTGGAATAATAGCAATATATAGTGTTAGAAATAGAAATAATCCAAGCGCAGCGCCAAATAAAGTTTTATGATTGTTAAAAAATGACATACTAAATGATTTATGGATTATACTCTTTTTCACTATGCTGTTTTTTAGCAGCTAAAATATCAGAAGGTGATATGGGTATGATAACCTTTTCATTCTTTTTGAGCATTTTATAAAAATTATAAGCAAAAATAAAATGTGAAATCCACATCATAGTTCCTCCAATAGCACGCCATAACCAATAAGGTGCCATATTAATTACTCCTTGTATAAAAGGTTTTTTATCCATCCACAATTGACCTGTTCCTGTTCCTCCAATCATAAGTGCGATGACATAAAATAATAAGCCTATTAAAGCTAACCAAAAATGAATACCCACTAATAACTTAGGAGGTTCTTTTCCTGTGAGCCTAGGAACTAACGTATAACAAAATCCCCATAGCATAAAGGTGATAATACCATACATTGTTAAATGAGAATGCGCAACAGTAAAATCTGTAAAATGCCATAATAAATTGGTAAACCTGAATGCTTCTACTGTTCCTTGAAAAGAACCCGTAAAATAAAATATGATTGACATAAAATAAAATGGTAAAGTATAACTCGTTTTTAATTGATACCATGCTCCATTAAATGTCAATAAAAAATTTGCAGTACCTGCTGCAACAGGTATTAACATTCCTGCACTCGCTACAATTGCAGTTGTTTGTATACTCCATGGAATTGCACTAAAAATAAAATGATGCGTACCTATTAATGTATAAAATAATGTATGAGTCCAAAAGGCTAAAATACCTAAACTGTAAGAATAAATTGGTTTATTAAGTTGTTGTGGAAGAAAATAATACATTAACCCTAGATTAATCATCATAAACCACATTCCTATCGCCTGATGCATATAATAACCTTGCATTATAGTTTCTCCCATACCATTTTGCCAAAATGGCAAATAACAAACGATTAGTACAACAACAATAAACATTGTACCTGATACAATATACCAATTTGAAATATAGATTTCTTTCGTTTTACGCTTTGTTATTGGTTTGAAAAAATTATAAAGTGAAAATACTACTCCTAGAGCAAACATCCCCATTACTGGCCAAATATACTCTCTGTATTCACCACCTCCATTGTTAATACCAGCAAGTAGAAATACTGTACCTATTAATACAGCCAAATTAACGAGTATAAGAGATACATAACCTAATTGTAGATTATAATTTTCTTTATTACTAACTCTAGCTATAACATAATAGGCTAAACCTAACATTGCTAAAGATGCCCAACCCCAAAAAACAGAATTTGTATGGGATGGTCTAAGTCTCCCAAAGCTTAACCAACTTACGTGATCAATGTCTGGTACAACAAATTTTATTCCTAAATAAAGTCCAAATGTTGTTCCTATAATTAACCATAAAGTTGCAGTACCTAAAAAATATAAAATAAGTTTGGATAAATCTTCGGAAATATATTTTTGAAAAGAAGATGTTCGTTTTTTAGTTGGAAAAATTCTTAGTTCTTCAACTACATTTACATTTATTACAATTCCTTTTTCATCGGAAACTTTATATGTAGTAGAAAGATTGTTTTCTGAAACTTCATCATTTAACTCAATTTCCCGCTCTTTAATTTTAAAAAGTTCTTCTTCTGTCAGATTCTCGAATTCTTTATTAATTTCCTTCGCATGTTTACGTTTTAACATTATAGTATAAACTCCTAAAAGTCTAAAAATAATAATAAGCAATCCTGAGAAAATAATGGCAAATACTAAAAATATTGTAATTTGAACTCCATTTTCTTGTAGTAACGAACCTCCCTCCATAATTAATAAATTAAATAATTAGTGAAATCAAACGATTATTTATCTAAGTATTAAAAAGGAAAATTCCTACGTTAATAGAAATTCTCCTTACACAAATAGATGTTTTATCGACTTCTTTTAATTGAATCCACATCATAAGATGTACTATCAACCAGAAGAATAGTATCAGCTGAGTCAGGAGTCACCGGGAACTCACCTGATAGTATACTATCGTGTATGATAATTGAATCTGAATGATTTGGTACCATCTCATTTGTTTTTTTTCTACAACTTATAGTTGTCAGAGCAAATAAGAGTACTAGTGTTGCAATAGTTCTCATAAAATATCTTTTTGTGATTAGACAAAACACAATGACAATCGACTTCGTCATTATATTTTCAAAATTAGATAGTGAAAAATGCAAAGATTATGATTACGATCATATTGTACTTCAATAAAATAGATGTATATCAAATTGATTTTCATATCAATAAAACTAAAAAAAGCATTCTTCATTATGATTACACTCATAAATAGAGCTGTATGCTCTTGTTAACTTTAACTAACTATTAAAAACGACTTATTATGTTAATTAGCGACAAATTATTGTTTGATTTTGGAGGTGAGAAAGAAACGTATAAACAAGGTGATACAATTGTGAAAAAAGGAAAATATGCAAAATTTTATTTTCAAATTTTAGATGGGAAAGCAATTAGAAATAACTTTTTTCAAGAAAAAATTGTTTTAAAATCTATGCTTGTAAAAGGACAAAGTTTAGGAGAAGCTTTTTTATTTACCAATAATTCTTATTCAATTACAATTCAAGCAATAGAAGATTGTCAGATTATTCAATTAGAAAAAAGTAAATTTTTCGCTCTTTTAGAAAAACATCCGCATTTGTATTCAATTCTATGCAAATGCATGAGTGAAAAATTAATACAAAAATTCAACTTAATACACACTTTATCTACAAATAAAAATCGATCATTTCAATAATAATCGTCTATTAATTTTTTTATTTTAAATAATCTATATGAAAAAAATGAAGAATGAAAAACAACATCAAAGTAGACCTGGTGTTGAAGAAAAAATGAGACCTGTTCCTCAAACAGAGCCTATTGCATATTCTAAAAAAGGAAAATTATTTGGGAAAATTGCTTTGATAACAGGTGGAGATAGTGGTATAGGTAAGGCTATAGCTCTACTTTTTGCAAAAGAAGGTGCTCATATTGCAATCGCTTATCTTAATGAAGAAATAGATGCGTTGGCTACAAAAAAAGAAGTTGAAAATTATAATCGGGAGTGTTTACTCATAAAAGGAGATTTATCGAATGAAACAAATTGTCTAATTGCTGTAGAAAAAACAATCGATAATTTTAAGCAAATAGATATCTTAGTAAATAATGCAGCATTACATTGGGAAAGTGAATCTTTAGAAAAAATATCGAGTGAGCAATTAAGCAAAACATTTCAAAATAATGTTTTTTCTTATTTCTGGATTACAAAATACGCTTTATTGCATATGAAAAAAGGTGGTTCTATTATAAATACCACATCTGTTACTGCATATAGAGGAAGTCCTAAATTAATTGATTATGCTGCTACAAAAGGAGCTATTGTTTCATTTACTAGAAGTTTATCATCCAATTTAATGGCGAGAGGAATTCGAGTAAATGCTGTTGCTCCAGGTCCAGTTTGGACGCCTCTTATCGTTTCTTCCTTTGATCCTGAGAAAGTAGCTAATTTTGGTACTGATTCACCAATGAAAAGAGCAGGAATGCCTAATGAAATAGCCCCTTCATTTTTATTTTTAGCTTGTGATGATTCACAATTTATTAGTGGTCAAATTCTACATCCAAATGGAGGAGAAATAATAAATGGTTAAAAAAAGATATGCATATACTAAAACTAGAAACAACTCAGACTGAACACGAATTTTTAAGTTTAATTCATGAATTTATATTCGGATCAACAACAGCACATTTATTAATTGATCCTCCATTTATCATTCAATCTATTGATAAAATTAGTCAAATGACAAATTGTTTCCATAAAAAAAAATTTCTTAATCAACTAATCGCAGAATATAAAATAGGTGCACTTGAATTTATTAATCAAAACAATATTTCAGATGAAGGAACTCTTTTTACAAAAAATATGTTAATTCGTTTTTACTCAAAATTTTCTTATTATAAAGTCCAAAAAGAACAAGAATTAATTCGAAATATAAGTGAAGTGTTCGAAAGTATATAATTAATAAAAAATTAGCCGATTATAATTTTATAAATCATAATCGGCTAATAAAATAATCAAGTTATTTTCTGTTATTTCTTTTCTTTTTTCTTTTTTTGAGCCAAAAAAATAAAAATATCCACCCTCCTATAAGCATTGCTATATAAGCGAAGATATGTAGGCTAGATAAAAAAAATTCTTTAAATTGTGGAAACATAATGGTTGTTTTTTTAGGATGTTAAATAATTCTTCTTAATAGAGTATTTTTCCTTTTTGTAACCTTAACATATTCTGAGATTCCATTAATTTAACTGTTCGAATTACAGTTTCTACACACATTCCTGTTAAACCTGCTAATTGTTGACGTGTAAGTTCAATTTTAAAAGAAAACGGCGCTTTTATTTCTACCGTATCATTTTTTAGGTAATCCAATAATCCCTTTAATCTATTAATCGGACTATTAATGGAATTGTTCTGCATCATCAGATATTTATGATATAATTTTTCTGACATGCATCGATTTAATTCTTTATACAAGTAGGGATTTGAACTTAATAAATCTAAAAAAAAGCTTTTATTAAGTTTCAATAGAACTGTATCTTCTAATGCTTCTGCATTCATCGGATATACATTCTCCAAAAACAAAAAACATTCACCTACACTATTACCTGGTAAAAGGATATTTTGAATAGATTCTTTTCCCTCGTCATTAAAATGATTAAGTTTTACTTTTCCTACTATGATTTGATAATAAAAACATGGATGACTGCCTTCATTAAAAATATTTTCTCCATTTTTATAAGCGACTCTTTCCGCTCCAAATTTGTACAATAATTTTTCATTAATTAGCATAGTGTTAATTTTTTGTGGTTTGTAATTTTTTAAGAGGAGTTGAGAGAAAATAACATATGCAAAGTTTTCAATAAACATACCATACGATGAATCAATATGTTAAACTTTATCGGTTTAATGCTTTTCATATAAAAGATCTCTTATTTTTCATTTATTCATAATAAATATTAATAAGAGATCTAATCACAGAACTAATTTTCTTCTTCAGCTTCAAAATTTATTGAAGTTTCAGCAATATCGGTTAGGTTATCATCCGTTTCTTCTTCTTCAATCAATGTCTTTTCGAGCAACTCAGCTACTTTATGATGCTCCATTGTAATTGCCAATTGAACTAAACCACCATAAGTAGCAATTTCATAATGCTCTATCTTTTGAGCTGCAATGATTAGAGCTGCGTCTCGTGTCATTGTACCTTCTTTTGTGGATTTAATAATTTCATCTGCCTCTTTTATTAATCCTTTAATCGCTTCACATTCCTTTTTTTCAACCTTTTCATCCAACAAACCAAATATCTTTTCTAATCGGCTGATATGTTTTTTAGTTTGTAATTGATGATCTTCAAAAGCATCTTGCAGTTCTTCTGTAGTAGCCGAATTTTGCATTTTCTCTAATCCGTCTACTAATGCATGCTCCGCATAATATATATCTTGAAGTGCTGAAATAAAGAATTTATGTAATGCCGACTTTTTCATTTTATCATCGCTATTATCGGTTGATTTATCCATTGAATCAAATTGATGAGACTCTTTCTTTGCCATAATTATTTATTTTTTTTAATAAAAATTGCCCCTCCTAAAAGAGGCAATTTAAAACAATTAACCATTTCTTCTACCTCCAAAACCTGAACGGCTTGAATTTGAAGAACGCCCGCGTTGATTAGAAGAACGTCCTCCTCCATGAGATGCTTTACCTCCCATACGAGCTATACGTGTACGTTCCGCTTTACTCATAGATGCAAAACCTCTTTTTGAAGTTCCTGATCCACTACCCGAACTTCTGCTGTTTCCGCTTCTAGAAGAACTATTACGAGAAGAGGAATTAGAAGATGATCTTCGGTTATTAGATTGTGAGGAAGAAGAACGATTTCCACGACCAGAAGAACGATTATTAGAAGAAACAAATCGACCCATACTATCTCTTTCTGGCATATTTCTTCTGTTATTTCTTCTATTGTCTTGGTAATCGTCGTCATCATAATCATCGTCATCATAATCGTCGTCATAATCGTCATCATCATAATTATCTTCTTGATAACCATTTGCAAAATCATCATAATCTTCTTCATAATCAGAAAAATCATCATCATAGTCTTCATCTTGCGAAGCATCATTAAAACCATGATCATAACCCAGCTGATAGATTTCTTCTAATGTTGATTTTGCATTGCTTGAATTGTTGTGCGAATTGTGATTGTTTGAATTACTCCTTTTCATAATTGTAGTTTTGTAATTTACTACATAAATAGACTAGTATTATTCATGTAGCAAATTGGATTTAACTTTTATTGAAATACTAATTAGATTTCTTTCTATGCTAAATTATTCACATAAAGATTGTGATATTATGATTCAAATCATATCCGTTTAAAAACATTTATAAATCTTAAAATCAATATAATAAAAAAATACCCGCAATACTTTGCAGGTATTAGAAAAGAATAAAACATTAATAAGTGTGATATGTAAAAGTAATTAATTTAACCTTGATTTTTACCAATAAGGAGTCGTAATACTAACGAAATAAAAGCCATAAATAATAGAAAATGTACAATTCCATGATAGCTAATACCTAATCCAAAGTATATTAATCCCCAGAAAATTATTAGAATGATTGCTATTAACACAAATGTATTTCTCATTTCAGTTTTAATTTAGAAGTTAATTAAGCCATCACATAAACATTTCCATTCTAATTTAGCTATTCCAAACAGTCCTCCTAAAGCAATAATAAAGTTTCTAAAAAAATTGATAAAATTTGTATGACTTAAATTAGGATGTTCATTTCTACCATATACTGCAACCTTAATAGAATTATTATCTTTGCTTATTCGAAAAGTTGAGGTCGACTTTTTACTATAAAAATGAGCAATTAATTTCCTATTTTTTTTATTTGGAGAACTAGAAGGGGAACAAATAAAAGACAAACTTGCTTGATTGTAATCAATAGATTTTTGCTCGCAAATTGATACTATTTTTACCCAATCAAATCCATTTTCACCAAAAGTTCCAGGTCCTGGAATATCAATTCGTATGTAATCTCCAACAATTGGTAAACGATCAACATGCGCTCCACTTTGATCAAACAATCTAAAATCAGCAGAAGATTCACCACAGAAATGTTTCCAATTATTTATAGAAAGAAATCTACATCTTAGTATTTGGTAACAATCATCAATTAATCCATTATCATTAAAATACCTATTACTTTCTGTATCATGAAAGCCACCTCCCCTTTGTTTTGGAATTTCATCATAAGTTTTTGTTAGATATTTTTTCATCTTTTTCATAATGTATGAATTAACATGAACGAAAATAGCTTCATCTAATGCTTATATTTATGATTGAAGTCATATTTTTAGTAAAGAAATTTTTAAATTATATATTGTTCTTTAAGGTTGAAGATAATTGTACTTTAGAAAAAGTAAAGAAAAAGATCTTTATTTTAATACTAATCATTGTGTGATGTTGAAAACGAAAATATAAATCCTATTATATTCAAGAATTGTAAATGGTCAGCAAAAGTAGACCCTAATACCATTATTATTTACATGTGCTTGAAAATCAACTAAAATGATCTCTTCAATAAACTAGAATTATTTAAATTTACTCTAAATATCAATATTTTAGAAAGTATTAACATTTCTATGATTGGTTTGGTCTGAAAATTCCAATCTAAAATATCATAACTAAATAATCACAAAAATGAATACAACTAGAATTTCAAAAACATTACAAAACGCTTTAAATAAACAAATTACGCTTGAAGCTTTTTCTGCTCAAATTTACTTGATGCTTGCTTGTTGGGCAGATGAAAACCAATTAGATGGTATTAAAAATTTTATGATGAAACATTCACAAGAAGAACGTGTGCATATGGCAAAAATTATAGAATATATACAAGAACGAGGTGGTAGTGTAAAAATAGAAGCTATTCAAAAACCAGGTCCCGAACCAAAAAATGTTTTACAATGTTTTGAAGCTGTTTTGAAACAAGAAATTGAAAACACAGAATCTATTTACAAAATTGTAAAAATGAGTATGGATGAAGAAGATTGGGCAACTTGGAATTTTTTACAATGGTTAGTAACCGAACAACGTGAAGAAGAAAAATTAGCTTTAGACTTGCTAGATAAAGCTAAATTAGCTGGTGGAGCTAATATGTCTGATGCTGCTAAATTTGATTTAAATAAAACAATTGGTCAAACAGGTCAAGAATTTCCTGTTGCAGATAAAATCAATCCTTTAGCGGAATAAAACAATATATCTCCTTCATTTAAAGCACATTTTGAATGAAGGAGATATTTTAGTTTAGTTATGAGTTTTACAAATAAATTTTCTTCCATTTCGTAATAGAATTACGACTTACATTAAAATGTTCGGCAACTTTTGAATTCGTTAACTTATATTTTTGTTGAAAATCTAATATTTGTAAGATATCAGTTTTGCTATACGACCGATGTTTTTGATTTGCTGAAAACTGATCAAAATTTGGTTTTCCAAAAATCATTTGATTAATCTTGATAATATCAAAAGAAGTAAAGCTCTTTTGTCCAATTATTTTTTGAAGAATTTCTTTCTTTTCTGGAAACTTTTCATTCAAAATATCTTGAAAAATTCGTTGATAATTAGGAATTATTTTTTGTATTTGCTGATCCATTTGTATAAAGTAGTTTTTGGTATGTTATATTCTTTTATAATTTCTTTATTGGTCATTTCACCTTTAACGAGCTTTTCTAAAATAAAATCAATCATCTCTTTTGTGTAAATATTCTTTCGAAATTGAGGCAAAGACGTCGTTTTATTTTCTTTTTTATTCTCTACACTTATTGGTGAAAATAAAATGAGATGTTGAGAATAAATTCGAAAAAAATCGTACTCTAACAATTTACTCCATCTCAAAAGAAATTCAGAATCAATACTTTTTGATGAGTACATATTAAGTATATCAACTTCTGTACAGTATAAGAAGTTACAGATACGAGGAAGATCAATTTCTCGTTCTGCAACCAACATCTTTAACATTTCACCAATATGAATATCTTTATAATTCATTACTGCGATTTTATTGACCTGTAATTTGTTCAATTCTAATAAATACTTTTTGTTTTAATATATCTCTATTATTTGCTGATGGGTCCATTCCTGCCATTACAGTTGCAATATAGGCTACCTTAGTAGTAGAAGATGTGTCGATCCATGAATAATATCTATATTCTGGTCCATTACTACTTGCATTATAAATGCCTGGATTTCCCCATGCACCAGTATTGTTAGTAGATAAATTGCTCCATGTATTTCCAGATCCACCTCCTGGCATTTGAGATGGAACAATTAAATTTCCTCCAGCATCAGTAATTTGCCCTCCATAAAAAGTTGAATAATTCCACATTAATGTTTTTGAGGTTGATGAATTATTTCTTAATAGAACATTATTCTCTGAACCACTATCAGCTCTGTTTGTATTATTAGTTGCCGTAGCTGAAGCAGTTTGTAAAGAATGTCTTAAAAATACTTTTATAGTGTATAATCCATCTGGTGAAGTGGCATCAACCGTAAAACCTTTTACACCTGAATCTGGATCTGTTACAAACTTCATATAATCCATTACAGCTACAACTTTATAATCTGCATTCACTTGAGTACCTACTGTTACATCTTTACAACCAGTTATATCTGTATTTGCATTAAAAAAAGGAGTCAAATCAAATGAGATTCCTACTGGTGAAGACTGTGAAGCATTAGGTATACCTTGAACAGCAAAAACAAGATAACCAGAACCATATTCTAGTTTTCCATCTGCAATTGTTGCTGTAATATTAGAATTACCAATAGATGTTAATGAAACACCAACAAATTTTCCTCCGTTACCACCAGAATAAGGTACTTTTATAATACTTCCAGAAATAATTGGTTTTGGTGTAGCTCCATCAATAGATTGAGATGGATCTATTGTAGATGCAACACAATTAACAGTTGCTTTACCTTTTACAGATGTTGAATCTTCAATATTTCTCCATTCGATCCCATTCCAGAAATAGTATCCTTTTGGTAAAATAGTACCGCTATTATAAACTAATAATCCTTGAGGCTGATTTGACACATTATTATCTCCATCAGCATTCAAATCCATAGTGTTAGAAGTCAATTCAACTCTAGGAACAAGTAATCCTTTATTATCAGATGCAATATCAAGCATAGCATATACATTTGGTAAAGTACCTATACCTGTAGCTCCATTATTAGTTACAATAAAATCATCTGTTAGTTGTTTAGCAGTAGGAATACCGGATACTGGGTTTGTTGTTTCAGAAGTTGACTTACCGTCTATATTAAATAATCCTTGTGGATTTTGAGTATTAATACCTACTTGTGAAAACGAGTAAATAGATACTAATGTAAATGCGATTGTAAATGTTCTTTTAATCATAAATTTAGTTTTTAGAATTGGTTAATAATTTTATTCGTTAAATTTTTTATGTATTAATTACTTGACCAAAATTCTAAAATTGATTCATTTTCATACCTACTTTTGGGCTTTCAAAATCTATACAAACAAAAAAATCGTCTATACAAAATCTATACACCACAATTTAACAACTTAAAAACCAGCAACTTATATTTTAACAAGTTTTAAATGAAAGTCTTTTTAAAAATTAACTTATTACTATATTTGTATTAATCTCATACCAATACCTACCTATTAAGTTTTATACCTATGATAAAAAAAATGCTGTTTTTTCTATTTATCATTTCGCTTTTTCAGTGTAAAAAAGATAAAGAATCAGAAATAATTATTAATAATCAAATTGATAGTTTAAATAATCACGCAAATAAACTTTTTGAAAATGGTAAAATAGAAGAATCTCTTATTATATATAAAAAGGTTATTAATAAATCTCAACAAGTAAATAATAATAAAGTTTTAACAAAAGCATATTTTTCAATTGCTAACTGTTACTATGAATTAGGAAATGCACCATTAGGAAGTGAATATTTATTTTTAGCAGAAGAAAACGCGAAAGATTATTCAGAATCAATGGCTTATATTAATATGTTAAAAGGGTTTATATTGTATAATGCATACTCCTATGATGAAGCAGAAAAAAGGTTTAAAATAGCTATTAATCATGCAAATGGAATAGATAATAAACCAAAAGCAGAAATGCTTATAGATAGAGCCATTATCAATATTGGAAATATCAATTTTCAACAAGAAAAATATGATTCAGCACTATTTTATTATAAAAAAGCGCTCAATTCTTCAGATAGTGCAAATAAAATAGCAAGTAATATTAATATTGCAGAAATATTTTTAATAAATAATAAAGTAGATTCTGCAGATAAATATATTCAATTTGCAGAAAATAATTACAAGTCTATTCCATATCAAACATTGTTGATTAAAGTTAAAGAAGCATTAAATGGTGTAAAAGGATTGTATTTTATAAAAAAAGGGGAAAATAGAGAAGCTATTAAAATTTTAAGAAATAATTCCAACGAAACCACTTATTATACTTCCGATGAATTATTAGGAATGGCTTATTCCAAATTAGGAAAAATTGACAGCTCTGCATTTTATTTTCAGAAAAATATGGATAAAAAAATGAGCGAAAAAAAGCATAACTTAAACATTTATAAAGCATCAAACATTATACATAACGATGAGAAAAAAGCTATACTGAAGATACAGAAACAACAGAAAACAACCTATTCTTGGTATGTTGGTTTATCCATTTTAAGTATTATAGCTTTAATACTTATGTTTAACTACCGTCAAAAAATGAATAAACAAAGAACTCAATTTCTTGAAACAGAAAAAGAAAAGATGAGAATGGAAAAAGAACTTTCTGAATTGAAACAAGAGCAGTATCAAAAACAAGTTTTAGCCACGTCTATTCAATTGGAACAAAAAAGTATTTTTTTAGATGATTTAAAAAACAACATCAAAAATAATAAAGATTTTAATCTAAATAATTATTTAAAAAACAAACAACTTATTGAAAAAGATTTGAATAATATTCAAGAAATATTAAAAGAAATACACCCTTCTTTTTTCAAAAATTTGAACGAAATAGCAACTTTAAAGCTTACAAATCTTGATATAAAATATGCAGCTTATATTTATATGAATATGGATAACACTCAAATAGCATCTGTTTTGAATGTAGATCCCAAAACTGTGAGTGTTACCAAATACCGTTTAAAACAAAAATTGGGACTTACTAAAGAAACTGATTTAGATAGCTTTATTAGAAAAATAAATTAATTATAGTAGAATTCTCTCGATGTAAAATTTAATTTAGGGAATTCTACTATTCAAAATAACTACTCATCTTGCTTTGTCCACGTTAATTGGGAAATATCATAACCTTTTTCTTCTGCATAGTTGAGATACTTCTGTTTTACCTCTTCTGAGATTGTTTTCTTTCGAGATAAAATCCACATATAATCATGACTTTCTCCAAAAACTAAAGCTGTTTCATAAACCGGATCCATCATCACAATATTATATCCTGAATAAAATGGTCCAAAAAATGAAACTTTCAGCGCACCTTTTCCCTCTTCTCCATTAAAAGTTGCTTTTCCATGTGCTTCTTTCCATTTATTCTCTTTGTCATCAAATCCACGGTTATGGACTTCAATCACTCCTTTTTTATTCAGAAAATAAGTTGCCGTAACTTGATTCAAATTCTTTTCAAACTTAAAGTCGAAACGTGCTATTTCATACCATTTTCCCATATATTGTTGTGCATCAAAATTTTCTACAACGGTTACATAAGTTGGTATTTTTACTTTTCTAAAATTTAACCACGCATAGCAAACTCCTCCTAAACCAGCAATTGCTATTCCGGAGATTATCTTTTTACTCGAATTTTTCATATTCTAATCTTTTTGGAGTTCTATATTCAACAGAAATTCTACCAAATCCATATTCAACTGCTCTTTATGAGTAATATTCAAACCATGCGAAGCATCTTCATAAACAATATAAGTCGAATTCGTAATCAATTTTGAAGCTTGATCTCCTGCAGTTTTTATTGGTACAGTCTGATCATCTTTTCCATGAATAATTAATGTTGGCACATCAATCATTTTACATTCAGTTCTAAAATCTGTATCTATCCAAGAGCGTGCAGCTTTTAGAGTTGCAATAGGTGAAGCATGAGAAGAAACAGAAAAATCAAAATCTAATTGCTCTTTGCTTACAGATTTTTTTAACAAACCATGATTGTAAAAGCCTTTATGAAAACCTTCTAAAAATTCCAATCGATTTGTTTCAAGTTGATGAATAATGTGATCTAAATCCTTTTGCGGAACGCCATGCTCATTATCATCAGTTTGTTTTACTAGAGGAATAATTGAACTAATTAAAGCAATTTTTGAAATATTTTTGTTTCCGTAATTCGCAATATAGCGAACTACTTCTCCTCCACCCATCGAAAAACCTACTAACACTACATTTTTCAACTGCAAATCATCAATCAACGCGTGTAGATCTTCTGCCAATGCATCATAATCATAACGATCCCATGTTGCACACGATTTTCCAAAACCTTTTCGGTCATAAGCTATACAACGAAAACCAGCTTCTACAATTTTTGGAATTTGATATTCCCACGATTGTAAACTAAGTGGCCAACCATGAATCAAAATAACGGGTTGAGCAAGTTTATCACCATAATCGATATAATTCAGTTTATAATTTTTTCGTTTTAATTTAGTCATAATTCTATTTTTAAGTGATTTTATAATCTAACTAATAGATTAACTTCTAATTCATCACAAGCATCAAGCCAATTATCACATTTTTAAATGTTTAACATTTTCAAAATTATTTCACCCAACAAGAGAGATTTACTATTTTTGGCTTGATTTTTAAGGTTTATCTTATCTAAACCACTTAACGCAATAAACATGGATTTACATTCTGGATTACCTTATTGGATTGTTAAAAATGAATTTTTTGACTTATACAATCCTCTTCGAAATGATTTTAAAATTGATGTTGCTATAATCGGTTCTGGTATTACAGGTGCATTAGTAGCTCATGAATTATGCGAAGCAGGAATAGAATGTGCATTAATTGATAAACGAACTATTTCTACTGGAAGTTCTGCCGCAAGTACAGCACAATTACAATATGAAATTGATACACCTTTGTGTAAATTAATTCATAAAGTTCCCAAAAAAATTGCTATCGACGCTTATTTTAATTGCTTACAATCAATTACAGATATTGAAACTATTTTTAAGAAAACAAATATTGATGCTGATTTTACAAGAGTTCCAACAGTCTTATTGGCAAGTAATAAAGCTGGTGTTGAGTTATTAGATAAAGAGTTTGAAATAAGAACAGAAGTTGGCTTACCTGTAAAATATTTGCATGCACAACAATTAAAAGAATATCAAAACATAGACGGAATTGCTGCATTACAAAATGATACCTCAGCTCAAATGGATGCATATAAAGGAGCGATTAATTTACTGAAATATCATCAACAAAAACACAATCTAAAAATTTACACGCATACAAAAGTTGAAAAAATACAAGAAACTAAAAAAGGTTGCAAACTCATCACACAGCATGGTCATACTGTTTCGTGTAAATATGTAATTGTTGCAACTGGATTTGAAGCAGGGCAATTCCTTCCTAAAAAAGTGATGAATTTGTTATCTACCTATGCTATTTGTTCTGCTCCAATTGATGAAAAAATGATTTGGCCAAACCGTAGTTTAATTTGGGAAACTGCAGAACCATATCTATACATGAGAACTACAAAAGATAACCGTTTGATTGTTGGTGGTGAAGATGAAGATTTTCAAAATCCTGAAAAAAGAGATGAACTACTTCGTACTAAGGTCAAAATTTTAGAACGAAAATTCAAAAATCTATATCCTACTATTGAATTTAAAACTGAGATGGCTTGGTGCGGAACATTTAGTTCGACTGATGATGGTTTACCTTATATGGGAGCATGGAAAAAAGGAGATCGTACTCTATTTGCTTTAGGCTATGGAGGGAATGGAATTACATTTTCTATGGTTGCAGCTCAGGTTTTAAAAAATATTATTCTTAATAAAAATGATGATCGTTTAAAAACTTTTGGTTTTGATCGAATAACAAAATAGGATTATTTAAAAATTAACATGTACAATAAAGCCTTGATAATAAGTAATAATTTCTATTCTGAATAGTATTAAATTATTGGTTAAAAAGTATAAATTCCTTCTTCATTAAAAAAGTAATAAACCGAATTATCAGGATGATTTTTTGTATCTAGCCCTGTAAATAAACTAAAAGCTGGTAAAATCAATTGAGAATTAGTCAAAATATAACACGGAAATTTAAGGTAGGTGTGTATAGATGTTTTAAGCTTAATGCCAGGATGTATATGTCCAGAAATAGTAAATTGTTGATGAGATTGTAAAGATTCATGACTAAATAAAAATGGATCTATTTCAATAAAAGAATGAAACTCTGACACACCAATTTCTTTTAAAAAATTAGTTGAAACACGATCATGATTTCCTTTGATTAATAGAATTTTAATTGTCGAGAATTGTTTTAAGAAATCGCGAAAATAATCTAAATCAGAATTTCTACTAGCATGAACTAAATCTCCAACAATAATAATTTTTTTAGGAGAATAATGATTAATAATAGAAGATAATCTTAGTAAATCTTGTTGCAAAACATCAACAGGAATCGCAATGCCATTGTTTCGGAAGTGAGCCGTTTTTCCTACATGCAAATCCGATAAAATTAATGCATTTTCTTTTTCCCAAAAAACAACTCGTTCATTAGTTAAAATTAATTTCTGATCGTTAACAATAATTGATTTTTCTATTAAATTCATCTTTTATTTTTCGTGCTCTTTTTCAGATTTGCCTCTTGCATTTTTCTTATTCTAGTTGCTAAATCTTCGCTTGAGAGAGATTGTCTTAAACTATCAACTTTTATAGGAAAACTTAGTGGTGTAAAATGATCTGAGTGAATATAAATAATGTTACTTCTATGAATTCTATCAAAAGCAGCTCTTAATCGTGGCTCTTCTAATTGTTGATTAAAAACCTCTGTATAAGCTTGTTTTAATAATAAATTACTTGAATCATACTCTTCTAAAACTGAAAAAATGATTCCTGATGAAGCTTGCAAAGATTTATTATTCAATTGTCGTCCAGGAATTTTTTGTACAACCATTCCAGCAATAACAGCTATATCTCTAAATTTTCTTTTTGCCATTTCGGTTGCGTTTACACTGCTTATCACATCCTGCATAAGGTTTTCTTTAGATAAAATCTTGTGTAATTCTAATTCAGATAATATAATTTCTTTGTCTGAAAACAATTCAAATCCATAATCATTCATAGCCATAGAAAAGCTTATAGCATATAATTTGGAAATTCTAAATGCTAATAACGCAGCCATAACTTCATGGATTAAACGGCCTTCGAAAGGATAAAAAAACAAATGATATCCCTCTCTTGTTTTAATTTGTTCAACTAAAAATTCATTTTCTTGAGGTATATGTGAATTTTCGTTTTGAGCCACTAACAAAGGATGTAAAAAATTTAATTCTTTTTCTTTAGAATTTGGAGATAATGATTTAGCTAATTTTTTTCGCAAAAAGAAACTCAAATTAGATGACAATGGTAATCTACCTCCTAACCAACTAGGTGCAATCGCCTTACCTTTAGATGATTTTACATAGACTGTCATTTCTTTTATCATCAGGTATTCTAATACTCGCCCAGCCAGTATAAATTTATCTCCTTTTCTTAATTTAGAGATAAAATATTCTTCAACCATTCCAATATATCCTCCAGAAATAAATTTAACTTTAAGCATAGAATCACTTACAATTACACCTATATTCATTCGATGAAGCATTGCTATTCTTATTTTTTCTACAATTAATTTACCATCATTTTCCTTGATAACTTTATGAAATTCCTCGTAATTATTTCCAATTTTACCTCCTTGTGTAATAAAGTAAATACACCATTTCCAATCTTCCTCATTTAACTCTGAAAAAACATAAGTAGATTGTATAACGACAAATAAATCATCTGCATAAAAACCTCCACCTAAAGCTAATGTGACAAGAAATTGTACTAAAACATCATACGTAAGTACCAATGGTTCTCTTGCCTCTATAACCTTTTTTCTTACAGCTTCTTTTAATGCTGAAACTTCAATCAATTCTAATGAATGTGTTGGTACAAAATAAATTTTTGAAGTTTCGAAAGGAGAATGTCCACTTCGTCCTGCGCGTTGCATAAATCGAGCAATTCCTTTACTAGAGCCAATTTGTATTACAGTATCTACAGGTTTAAAATCTACTCCTAAATCTAAAGAAGAAGTAGAAACAACTGCTTTTAGAGCTCCTGAATTCAAATTATCTTCTACCCAAGACCTAATTGATGCATCTATAGAACTATGGTGTAACGCTATTTGACCAGCAAAATCTGGATAAGTATTTAACAATAGCTGATACCACATTTCAGATTGGTTTCTGGTGTTGGTAAAAATAATAGTGGATTGAGAGTTTAAAATAATTTTGACAACTTCATCTGCTAATTTCCCTCCAAAATGCCCTGCCCAAGGTAAAATTTCTACTTCTGGTGGATATACAGCTAAAATTTCGATATTCTTTTGCTCTTTCGCTATGATTTTCGTTCTTTTTTTCTCGTTTGGAATTAATACATTTATTGCTTGTTCTAAATTACCAATGGTAGCTGAAATTCCCCAAATTTGTAATTTAGGATATCTATATTTCAAAACAGCTAAGGCTAATTCTACCATTACACCACGTTTGGTACTCAATAGTTCGTGCCATTCATCAACAGCAATACATTTTAAATGTTTAAAGAATTGTTGGTTATTTTTTTGTGCCATCAAAAGATGTAGACTTTCAGGTGTAACGAGGAGCACATCTGGCATTAATTTGCTTTGTTGTTGCTTCTTTTTAGAATCTGTATCTCCATTTCTTACATCTACTGTCCAATCAAGACCTATTTCATCAATCGCTTCTTGCATTGCAAGAGCTAAATCTTTTGCCAAAGATTTGAGTGGTGTTATCCAAATTAATTTTAAACCTGATTTGTATTGAGATGTATGATTAAGAAAATCAATTAGTACAGCAATAAAAACAGAATATGTTTTTCCAAAACCGGTTGGTGCGACAACCATGCCAGAATATCCGTTAGTATAGCGATACCATGTTGTCTTTTGAAACGAAAATGGTTTTATTTCCTTTTCATTTAACCATTTTTGTATAATTCTAAAACCTTGAGAATCTTCAAACTTTTGCATCACATTATAAGTTTTTTTATCTCTTCAATGTCATCTATTTCATCCACTACTTTATCTCTTCGCCAACGTAGTATTCTCGGAAATCGTAGTGCTACACCAGATTTATGTCGCTTACTAAAACCTATCCCTTCAAATGCTAATTCGAAAACTAATTCGGGTTTTACAGTTCGAACAGGACCGAATTTTTCGATCACATTTTTTGAAATAAATTTACTAACTTCTTGAATTTCTTTATCTGTAAGACCAGAATATGCCTTTGCAATGGTAACTAATTTACCTTCTTTTTTCACTGCAAAAGTGTAATCTGTATAATAACCACTTCGTCTACCACTACCCTTTTGTGCATAAATAAGTACAGCATCTATTGTAAACGGATCAATTTTCCACTTCCACCAATCACCTTTTTTACGACCGGTGTGATAAATTGATTGATTTGATTTGAGCATTAAACCTTCACTGTTTATTTCTCGTGCATTTTGTCGAATATCATCTAATTGCTTCCATTCTTCAAACTTAATTTTTTGTGACAAAAAAACTATTCCTGAAGAATTATTAGTGACTATTTCTTCTAATTTTTGTCTTCTTATTTGTAATGATTTTTCACGATAATCAACTTGATCAAATTCTAATAAATCATAAACAAATAAAACAGCGGGAATTTCTTCCATTAATTTTTTGGATAACGATTTTCGATTCAATCTTTTTTGAAGTTCATTAAAATTAAGTACTTTATTATTTTTAAAAGCTAAAATTTCTCCATCTAAAACAAAATCTCCATCCCATTTTACTATCTCTTCAATTATTTCAGGAAATTGATTGGTTATTAATTCTTCTCCTCGCGACCAAATAAAAATTTCGTTATTTCTTTTTATTATTTGTCCTCTTATACCATCCCATTTATATTCTACTTGCCAGTCATTTACAGAGCCTAAATTTTCTAAATCTTTTTCTAATCCATATGCGAGACAGAATGGATATGGTTTAGATAAATTCGTATTAATATATTTTCCTTTTATGAGTGATTCAAAATCTACTTCTAATGGGTTCCATTCTCCAATTATACTGTGAGCAATTGCACTAGGTTCTAATTGATAATATTTAGCCAAGGTATTGACAAGAGTTTTAGAAGAAACCCCAATCCTGAAACTTCCTCCTAGTAATTTATTAAAAATAAAACGTTCCATATAATCAAGATTATTCCATGCATTGATGACAAATGATTTTTTATCAATTTCTGTTAAATCTTTTAGTTCTATTATTTTTTCCATCCATTGTGATAAGGAAAGTTCTAAATGATGTTCTGGTTTTGGTAATAGCAAAGAAATTGTTTCACCTAAATCACCTACAGCGGAATAACATTCGATAAATAACCATTCAGAAATTTGAGCTTTTTCCATTACCCATTTTTTTAACAAAGTAGAATTGACATTTCTTTTTGGTTTTTTACCTGTAAATAAAGCCAAAAACCACAATTTGTCTTGAGAAGAAGCTATACTCAAAAAATCACTAATTGCTTCTTGCTTTAAAGACGTTTTATTTGTGCTATCTAATGCATTTATCAAACTAGCAAAATCTCTCATGAAACTTCATTTTGAATCAATTCATCATCATCTCCATAAGCAGTTTTCACCTCATCTGCGACAATTCCTATTTCATTCAAATACTTTGCAAAAACAGCAGTTTGACCATGTGTAATATGAACCTTCTCTGCTTCTGTAGCCTTTATTGCAGAAATTAAACCTTGCCAATCTGCGTGGTCACTAATAGCAAAACCTGCATCAGCACTTCTCCAACGTCTTGCACCACGAATCTGCATCCAACCAGAACAGATGGCATATGCGAGATTTGGAATTTTCTTCATGATTGGATTATCAACCAATGCTGGAGGTAAGATAATAATTTTACCATTCAACTTTTCCTTATTTTCTCTTAAATCTATTGTTTTATAAGCTGGTAATTTCACACCAACACTCTCATAAGCTTCATTTAATTTAGAAATTGAATAATGTACATTCAATTCACCAAATTCCTCTAAAGCTTTCATTATTCGTTGAGATTTGCCTAATGAATAACCAATAAAAACTGACGTTTTTTTATTGTTGATATTTTTTAAAACCCAATTTTTCATTTGATTTTCTAGTTCTTTAACAGAAAGCCAATTATAAATAGGCAAACCAAATGTACTTTCAGAAACAAATTCGTTACATTTTACAACTTCGAAGGGTGTTGACAAGCCATCATTTTGAACTTTATAATCCCCAGAAACAACAGAAACATAACCTTTATATTCCATCCTAATTTGAGCAGAACCAATAATATGACCAGCAGGAAAAAGAGATACTTTTACCCCATTTATTGTAATAACCTCACCATATTCAACGCCTTGACAAACAATATCCTTTCCTAATCGAGAATAAAGAATAGGTTTTGTAAAATGATGGCACAAATATTTCTTCATACCAACACGCGCATGATCAGCATGACCATGTGTAATAATAGCTAAATCTACAGGTTTCCATGGGTCAATGTAAAATTTACCAGGAATACAGTAAATTCCTTTTGATGTGAATTTTAACAACATTATTGGTTTTTTGATACGATTATTATAAATGAAATAAAAAAATATACATTTATCTCTTTTATAATCAAAGATTAAACCAATATTTTAAAAAATAAATTGTCGTAAATTGATGATTTTCAACTATTTTATAACTTCAAATAAAAGATTATAAATTTTTTACAAAAATCATCATGTAAGGTTATAAAAAAAATCGCCCTTATAAATTAAAGGCGATTTTTTTTTATTGTTCCAAAGTATTTTCTGAATGATCAGTTTCTATTTTCTTTTCATATTTTTTACGAATATAGTCAGCAGCTAATGTCACAGCAATACCACCAATTATTCCATAAATAGAACGTTTTCCTAAGAATTTAGCAACAGTCACACCTGTAGTCGCAGCAGTTGTTAATAATCCTATTTTTGTTCCTTTCTCGGTTTGATTTTTTGTTAATGCATCTAAAATTTTCATAGTTTTTATGTTTAGTTTTTAGAAATACTAACAATTATTAAACCAAATTATTTAATAAAATTTTCGACCAATTCTTTTGGACGTCCTACTACTCCACTTTTTTCATCTGTTACAATTGGACGCTGAATCAATTTAGGATATTCAACCATTGCATCCAATATATCTTCATCAGACATTTCTTTGTTTTTGAAATTTATTTTCCATTCTTCTTCATTTGTCCTAACAATATCCATAGGTTTCAAATTTAATTTAGATAAAACTTCTTTCAATTCTTCTTTAGATAAGGTTTGTTTTAAATATTCTCTCACTTCATATTCTTTTCCAGATTCCTCTAAAACTTTTATAGCTTCTCTACTTTTACCGCAGCGAGAATTATGCAAAATCGTATACATATCGTTATTTTTTAGTAAATTTAATCAAATTAAAAATTATGAAAAAGCTAATCCTATTAATAAGCCTTCCGCTTTTATTTTTTGCTTGTTCTACAACCCAATCATCTCAAAATACAGTTCCAAATAAAGATGGAAACTCATTAAAATTTGAACCAAACGAAGATGGCGATTATGACATTGTTGTATTTGATCCACAATATGATGTTTATTTAAAAACAGTTGCTTTACCAAAAGAGTATTATTCAAAGGAATATTATGAACAAAAAAATCGGCAATACGTAATGATTTGGAATCAACGTCACATGCAACCAATGGTTTACAATCCAGATTTATATGCTGTTAGTATAGATTTGGATCCTACTGTCGATTACGGATATGAGTTTGAATATAAGCTATTTAACTTCTTTCGATTCATAGAAAACAAATATCGTGTCAGAATTAGATAATATCGCTTATTTTTGCAAGCTAATTTTTTAGAGAGATGAACGATTTTTCAACCACTATATATAATCAAATAATAGAAGCTTTACCAGATTTAGCTGAACTTAACAAAAAAGAAACAGAATTATTAGAATTTCATATCGAAAACGAGTACAAATCTACTTTGGGAGATTTATATATTCAGACTTCAGAAGATGATAAGATTTGGATCAAGACTTCTTATCCTTTTACTACGTACGAAGTAGATTCTGTTGAAGAGTTAATCTATATTTTGGAAGGTTTAATCTACAATGAATTGTTTTGGGTTGTGAGTTACGAAGATGAAGATTGGGATGATACTTTTTTAGTTTTGAAAGATCAAGAAATCAAAACTGAAGAAGGTTTTACCTATAAAATTCTATCATGGAACGGAAAAGATGACAAAGTGATTAATGCTTAATATCCTAACGTTAAAATCTCCTATTTTTATACATTTGCAATTATGTTTAATAACGAATTACTAAAAGACATCCAAAAACGTACACAGGATTTGCACGAATATTTGGAAATCGAGCAAAAAGAAATTGAAGTTCAGAATGAAGAAGAACATGCTGCTTCTCCTGAATTTTGGAACAATCCGAAAGAAGCTGAAGCATTTATGAAAGTTTTACGCGGAAAAAAGAAATGGATCGAAGAATATCAAACAATTGCAAATGCTGTAAATGATGTTGAAGTTTTAGTAGAGTTTAACCGCGAAGGTGAAGTTACAGATGAAGAAGTAATGGAACAATATAACGTTGTTGCTAAACTTTTAGAAGATGTTGAGTTCAAAAATATGCTTTCAGAAGAAGGTGATAATCTTGGAGCAATTCTGCAAATTACAGCCGGAGCTGGTGGAACTGAATCATGTGATTGGGCATCGATGTTGATGCGTATGTATTTGATGTGGGCTGAAAAACATGGGTATAAAGTAAAAGAATTAAACTACCAAGCGGGTGATGTTGCTGGTGTAAAAACTGTAACATTAGAAGTTGATGGAGAGTTTGCTTTTGGTTATCTAAAAGGAGAAAACGGTGTTCATCGTTTAGTGCGTATTTCACCTTTTGATAGTAATGCAAAGCGTCATACGAGTTTCGTTTCGGTTTATGTTTCGCCAATTGTAGATGACACAATCGAAATTGAAATTAATCCTGCTGATATCGAATTACAAACGTCTCGTTCTGGTGGTGCTGGAGGGCAAAATGTAAATAAAGTAGAAACTAAAGTTCAGTTAACACACAAACCAACAGGAATTGTAGTGGTTTGTCAAGTTGAACGTTCTCAATTAGCCAATCGCGAACGTGCAATGGAGATGTTAAAATCTGAATTATACAAAATAGAATTAGAGAAGAAAATGGCTGCACGTAACGAAATTGAGGCAAATAAGATGAAAATCGAATGGGGTTCTCAAATTCGTAATTATGTCATGCATCCATATAAATTGGTAAAAGACGTTAGAACAGGAACAGAAACAGGTAATGTGGATGCTGTGATGAACGGTGATTTAGACGAATTCTTAAAATCGTTTCTAATGTTAATGGGACAAAAAGAAACGTCAAAATAGTTTTATACTAAATTTCTTTCATGAAAATATTAATCGGAGGCGCTGGAGAAGTTGGTTTTCACTTAGCTAAATTACTTTCCAATGAAATGAATGACATTGTCATCATGGACATGGACAAAGATAAATTGTTGATGATCGAAAATTCTTTAGATGTAATGGCATATCGTGGCGACATCACATCTTTCAAAGCTTTAAGAGAAGTTGGAATTGATGATACTGATATTTTCATATCTGTTACTCATCTTCAAAATACCAATCTTACAAGTGCTTCAATTGCCAAAGATTTAGGAGCAAAACGTACATTGGCACGCATTTCTAATCCCGAATTTTTGTACAAAGAAAATCAAATTTGGGTGCAAAGAATGGGAATTGATGCGTTAATTAGTCCAGAAAAATTAGCTGCTGACGAAATTTATTCTCTTGTTCAACAATCTGCTTTCAATGCGATGCATCCATTTGCAAACGGACAATTATTTATGGTTGGAACTGTTTTGGATAAGGATTGTAAGATTTTGGACAAAAAATATAAAGACATGTATTTGACAACAAAAGGTGGTGAAGACAATCTTTTGATGCCAATTGCAATTATTCGAAGCAACGAACGTGGCGAATATCAAACTATTATTCCAGAAGCTGAAACAGAATTTAAAATTGACGATCACGTTTATTTTATTGTTAAAAAAGCTGGAATTTTAGAAATCTATAAAATCCTTGGAAAAAAACAAGAGTATTTCAAAAATGTAATTGTTTTGGGAGGAGGAAGTATCGGCGTAAAAGTTTCCAAACTTTTAAAAGACAACAAACACAATGTTAAACTACTGGAAATCAACCGAAATAAAGCATTTGATTTAGCAGATGATTTAAATAACATTTTGATTATCAATGGAGATGGTCGAGATGGAGAATTGTTGTTAGAAGAAGGTATCTCTGATTCTGATGCATTTATTGCCGTAACAGGAAGTTCAGAAACCAATATTATGTCGTGTCTTTTGGCAAAATCTAAAGGTGTTAAAAAAACGATTGCTTTAGTCGAAAATATCGATTATATTCATCTTAGTCAAGAAGTTGGAATTAACGCTTTTATCAATAAAAAACTTTTAACAGCTGATAGTATTTTCCGTTATATTCGTCAAGGTTCTGTGATGGATGTTACTGGAATTTCAGATTTGGATGCGGAAGTTTTAGAATTTAGAATTCACGAAAACTCTGAAATAGCAAATAAACATGTATCCGATTTCCCTTTCAAAGAAGGTGCAATTATTGCCGGAATAGTTCGTGGAAATGATGGATTTATTCCAACAAAGGATTTCATTATCGAACCAAAAGATCATGTTGTTGTTTTTAGCCAAGCGAATTTAATTCCGAAAGTGACTAAATATTTTAAATAATGAAATCGCTTAACATCAAAGTAATCCTGAATCTTTCGGGTGTTTTACTATTATTAAATGCGCTTTTCATGTTTATTGCAACATGTGTTAGCGTTTATTTTAATGATCATCTACTCTACCCATTTTTACTTTCTGGTAGTTTAGTAGGATTATCTGGAGCTGCAATGATGTATTTTACGCGAGATCGAAGAAAACATATTAATAAACGTGAAGGTTATATCGTGGTTTGTGTTGGATGGCTTTTCCTGATACTCTCTGGCTGTTTACCTTATGTAACCTCTTTAATTTTACTACCATACGATCATATCATCAATGAAAATTTTAGTTTTGTCAACATTGTTTACGAAACTGTTTCGGGCTATACAGCGACCGGAACATCTATTTATGATGATGTAGAAAGTCTCCCAAAAAGTATATTGTTTTGGCGAAGTACAACCAATTGGATTGGCGGAATGGGAATCATCGTTTTGACAATCGCCATTTTACCGTTCCTTGGAATTGGTGGACGACAGCTTTTTATGGCAGAAGCACCTGGAATTTACACTGATAAAATCCATCCTCGAATTACTGAAACAGCTAAAAATTTATGGTTAGTTTATTTAGGATTAACAGCATTTTTTGCCTTGTTACTTTACTTTGGAGGAATGAATTTATTTGATGCAGCAAACCATTCTATGAGCGTGATTGCAACAGCAGGTTTCTCGACTAAAAACGAAGGTTTAATGTATTGGAATAACAACATTTTTATTCAATATGTATTGATTGTGATGATGTTTTTAGGAGGAACAAATTTCGCTTTGATTTATTTATTGATTAAAGGACAATTCAAAAAAGTATGGAAAAATGAGGAATTCCGTTGGTGGGTAGGTTTACTTGCCGTGGTAACATTTATTGTATTCGTTGTGTTATTTTTCAATATTTACCCGAATTATTCCGTCGAAACTTATTCTTGGTTTAATTTTGAACATTCATTCAGAAGTTCATTGTTTCATGTTGTTTCTATTGCCTCTACAACGGCCTTAGCAATGGAAGATTACACAAGTTGGCTAACTGTAACCACACTTATTTTCTTCTCTTTATTCTTTATTGGAGGTTCAGCAGGGTCAACTTCCGGAGGAATTACAGTTATTCGACACGTCATTTTATTAAAAAATAGTTGGATTGAATTTAAACGAATTTTACATCCAAATGCGATTATTCCTGTACGTTATAATAATCGTTCATTAAATCAGTCCATCGTTTTCCACGTCATGGCATTCTTTGTTATGTTTATGTTTACTTGGATTGTAAGCTCTATTTTATTTGCTCTTTTAAATTATGGTATAACAATGAGTTTCCAAGATATTTTGGCTTCTTTAACATTAACTGCTTCCACTTTAGGAAACGTAGGTCCGGGAATTGGCGAATTTGGTCCGGGTACCTCAATGAATTCTTTAACGGATAGTGCAAAATTATTATGTTGTTTTTTAATGGTTTTAGGTCGATTAGAGCTTTATACAATCTTAGTTTTATTTACGCCAGCATTCTGGAAAAATAATTAATGAGACGCTTCAAAAATTACTTTTTGAATGATTTCTTCGGCTTGATCTGGGAAATCTTTCTCAATAATTTTATTCGAATCCACCCAACGTTGCAATTGTTGGACATTCAAATCATATGAATAATCAACGCCAATCATTTTTAAAGCCTCGCAGTTACACAATTGTTCGTATTGACCTTTGATCGGAATCACAAAAAGCTTCTTTTTAAGATAAATACTTTCGGCAGGCAATTCGAAACCAGCACCACACAAAACTCCTTTGCAATTTTCTAAAGTTTTGGTAAAAAGACGTTCATCAATTGGATAAATCTCTACATTAAATTGTTTCGAATATTCTTTGATAAAGGGAGAAAAAACTTTCCATTTTGAATCTTTGATAAACGATAACTTTTCAATAATTTCTATTGGATGAAAACTTGGCAAATACACCAAATAATAATCGCCTTGTTTTGGATTTAGTACTCTTATTTTATCTCTAATAATGGGTGAAAAAATCGAATCATTGTATTCTTCAAAATGAAAACCATAATATTTAGAAGTTGGTGCATAATATTTTATAATCGTTTCGCCTGTTTTGTTCTTCACTTTTGGCGTTTCATCAAATAAAAGTGATGCTTGATGACTTAATCCTACAATAGTTTTCTTCTTCTTTCGAGCCGAATGCGCTGTTATAGGCTCAAAATCATTTATAATTAAATCATATTTTTCAATTGGAAAATGATTCACTTCATTCCAAAAAGATTTAAAACTATTCTCCTTCAAAATTCGTTTATATGAAACTTTCCCCATCTGATTATAAAATAATGATAAACCTTTGTGATGTTTAAATTGATAATTTTCGAGTTGTAATTGCGAATTATTACCACTCATAAAAATATCTAATTTTCCATATTCTTCAAGAATAGGCAACATCTTTTGTGCTCGCGCCAAATGTCCATTTCCCGTTCCTTGCAAAGCATATAAAATTTTCATTTACTTTTTATTGAGAATAGAAACAATCAACTCATCTAACGAATAATTAAACTCGATTTCTTCTAAGTTTTGCATTAAAGTATGTTTGTGTTCTTCAAAATAAAACACCGACCAATTTCCATCAATGCATTCTAAAGCGGATAAATTCTCGATCCAATCACCCGAATTCATGTACACACAAGTTCCTTTATCAGTTTTTACTTTTCGCAATTGTGGTTGATGAATATGACCGCAAATCACATAATCATACTGATTTTCTATCGCTAATTCAGCAGCAGTTTGTTCGAAATCATTGATATGTTTAACCGCTTTTTTAACCGAATTTTTAATCTTTTGAGATAAAGAATAGCGTTCTCTTCCAAAAAACTCTAAACATTTATTGATAAAGTAATTTAGTTGAATCAATTTATCATACCCCCAACCGCCTAATTTTGCAATCCATTTAGAATGTTGAATTGATGCATCAAACACATCTCCATGAAAAATCCACGCGACTTTATCGTCTTGTTTCAACATAAATTTATCCGTCAATAGTATATTCCCAAAACGCATAGTCGTAAACTTACGCAATAACTCATCATGATTTCCAGTAATATAAACGATTGGAATACCTTTTTCAGACAAGTTTAGCAAATAACTAATAATTTGAAGATGAGTTTCAGGAAAATAACTTTTCTTGAAATTCCAAATATCAACAATATCACCATTGAGAATAATTTTCTTTGGATTAATTGATTGTAGATAAGCCAACAACTCTTGCGCCTTGCAACCGAAAGTTCCCAAATGCACATCCGAAATTACCACAACATCTAAATTACGTTTCATTGATTTTTATTTAAATTTCGAAATCAAATATTACTTAAACGTTTTTTTAATCTTATGAAATCTTTATAAATTTGAGTCTAAATTGTAAAGTTATGAGCCAATTAAAATTCAAGACAAATATAAATTGTGACAGCTGTATCAAATCTGTAAAACCATTTTTGGATGAAGCTGTTGGAGAGGACAATTGGAATGTTGATACTTCTGATGATAGAAAAGTACTGACTGTGGTAACAACCGAAGATGAAGAAGAAGTTGTTGAAGCCGTTACCGATGCAGGTTTTAAGATTCAGAAATTAGAAGAATAAATAAAAGCGATTCAGATTACTGAATCGCTTTTTTGTTAGATTAAGAATAATTATTCCTTATTTTTTTACTACTTTTTGAGAAGTTGTTTTCCCGTTAGAAGTTGTTTTAACAACGTAAGTTCCTTTAGCTAAAGAAGAAACGTTTACATTTTGAACACCTTTAACCTCGAAAGATTTCACTAACTGTCCGTTCATGTTGTAAACTTCTACAGTAGTTTTGTCTTTAGTTGAAAATAATGCGTCTGCTCCCCATACTGTATTAAAAACAGCTTTAGATGCCTCTAAATCATTTAATCCTAAAGATGATTTAGTCCAAACTACATTATCTACTGTAAATTGTTTATTTCCTACAGTTGTTCCTCCTGCAAATGAAACTTTAACTTTTACAGCTCCTTCTTTGTTAATAGTTGTTGTTGAAGTGTAAACTGTAGTTTGAGTTCCAGATCCTTCTCCAAAAGGAGTCATAGCATTTACCTGAACACCATCAACATAAACAGCAATAGTTCTTGGAACTCCACCTGTAAAAGCTTTTCTGTAAGAAAAAGTAAAGTCTCCTACTCCATTTGGAATTGAGAACTCAACAGAACTAGGCTCATCAGCTCTTCTTAACATTATACCTTTTGATTGTATAGAGCTATCATCAGCTGTTCCTAAACCTTCGTTTCTAGAGTGTACAAAACTTACTTTAACTCCTGTTGTTTCACCATCAAAAGATCCATCTAAATATGACGAAGTTAATACTGATTGAGTCTCGAATGACTCAGAACCTTGCGCAAAAGATAATGTTGATAAAGCAGCAACTGCTACTAAAGAATAGAATTTTTTCATATTGTATTTATTTTTAATTTATTTATGTAAAGATAGTTAAAAAACTAAATCAATACACAGTAGGTAAAAAATTAACGATTTGATAAAATAAAAAAAAGCAGCCAAAAGGCTGCTTCTACTATAAATTCTAATTTTATTTTTTAGATATGAATTGCATGTCCATATGCATCTTCTACCGCTTCCATAATAGCTTCTGCCATTGTTGGATGAGCATGAACAGATTTCATAATTTCGTGTGCTGTCGTTTCTAATTTACGAGCAACAACTGCCTCAGCAATCATTTCCGTAACACCATCTCCGATCATGTGACAACCTAACCATTCACCATATTTTGCATCAAAAACTACTTTTACAAAACCATCAGCAGCTCCATTTGCAACAGCTTTTCCGTTTGCAGAGAATGGGAATTTACCAACTTTTACTTCGTAACCAGCTTCGATAGCTTTTGCTTCTGTTAAACCAACAGATGCAATTTCTGGTGAACAATATGTACAACCTGGGATATTTCCATAATCAATAGGTTCTACTTTTTCACCTGCAATATGTTCAACACATAAAATTCCTTGAGCTGATGCTAAGTGTGCTAAATCTGCTCCTTTTACAACATCACCAATTGCGTAGTATCCTTTTACAGAAGTTTCACAAAAATCGTTAATTACAATTTTTCCTCTTTCTGTTGCAATACCTACTTCTTCTAAACCAATGTTTTCTGTATTTGGAACAACACCTGCAGCAGATAAAACTACTTCAGCTTCAAGAACTTCTTCTCCTTTTGCTGTTTTAACTGTAGCTTTTACTATATCTCCTGAAGTATCAACTCCTGTAACTTCTGCATTCGTTAAGATTTTGATTCCAGATTTTTTTAAAGATAATTGTAATTGTTTTGAAATATCTTCGTCTTCAACAGGAACAATTCTTGGTAAATATTCTACAATTGTAACTTCTGTTCCTAATGTATTGTAGAAATGAGCGAACTCTACCCCAATCGCACCAGAACCAACAACAATCATAGATTTCGGTTGTTTTTCCATTGCTAATGCACCACGGTAACCAATTACTTTTTTACCATCTTGAGGTAAAGCTGGTAAATCACGAGAACGTGCTCCAGTTGCAATAATTATATTTTCTGAAGATAATTCACTTACAGAACCATCTGCCGCTGTAACTTTTACTTTTTTACCTGGTAAAACTTTCGCTTCACCTTGGATCACTTCAATTTTGTTCTTCTTCATTAAGAATTGAACTCCTTTACTCATACGGTCTGCAACTCCTCTACTACGAGAAACTACATTCCCGAATTCGAATGAAATATCTGAAGGTAAATTGATTCCAAAATCTTCTGCATGATTTAAATATTTAAAAACTTGTGCAGATTTTAATAAAGCTTTTGTAGGAATACATCCCCAGTTAAGGCAAATACCACCTAATTCTGCTTTTTCTACGATTGCTACTTTTTTACCTAATTGTGCTGCTCTAATTGCTGCTACGTATCCACCAGGACCACTTCCAATAACTATAATGTCGTAACTCATTTTTTCCATAATTTGAATGCTAATTTAATCATTCTAGAGCGAAAAAAAAGGAATTCCTAAAAATAGATTAAAATTTCTTATTTTTGCACTGTGAAAATATTCTTTGAAAATTACGCTGACGACTTACAAGTCGAAACTGAATTACCTTTGGAAGGTAGTTTATCACAAGCTGTTGAGATTTTTCATAACCTACCAGATTATGACGGAAGTTATATTGGTTTGATTAATCAAGATGGGAATACTGTTCAGATTTCGAAGTATGATCGATTTTTATTTTTAGTCGAAATCCCTGTTTACCAAGAGCAGGCTTCATATTCTGCATTGTTTACTTATTTTCAAGTCATGCAATTATTAAACGATTTATACAAAGGTTTTGATCCTTATAATATAAAAGGATTAAAATTTGAACAGTATTTAAATGAAAAAGCAACGAAATAATCGTTGCTTTTTTTAATTTTATGTTTTAATCAGCTAAATCAGTATAATTTTTTCTTGACTTTTTTAGACGAACTAATGCATAAATTAAACAAATAACAGATATTGAAAATGTAGTATTTATCAAATAATCTGCTGATTCAAAATTCAACACTTTCGTAAACCCAGCGACACCAACTAAACCAAAACTTATTACATAAATAAAAAATGGGTGTTTAACATTAATTTTTTCCATATTTAACTAAACCTTAACTTTAATAAAATTATTGTTTTTTTTTTATTTTCCAAATTATATTTGGAAATAATTTTAAATCATCATTTTACATCATGGATTTATTTAATGACTTATTTACCGGAACAGAAAATTTATTGCCACAGGATGGTACTGTAAATTATTTTGGTCAAATTATGAGTGATGAAGAAGCCTATAATTATTATACTGTTCTACTTGATGAAATTGAATGGAAACCTGATCAAGCTATAATTTTTGGAAAATTAATTGAAACCAAACGTAAAATTGCATGGTATGGTGATTTTCCATTTGCATATACCTATTCCAAAATAACCAAAACTGCTTTACATTGGAATGAAACATTACTGAAATTGAAAAATTTAGTTGAACAAAAAACAAATGAAACTTATAATTCGTGCTTGGTCAATTTATACCACGATGGCTCTGAAGGTATGGCTTGGCATAGTGATGGAGAAAAACAATTAAAACGTCATGGTGCAATTGCTTCACTAAGTTTTGGTGCTGAAAGAAAATTTGGGTTTAAACACAAAGAAACAAAAGAAGTTGTTTCATTAACTCTTGCAAGCGGTAGTTTATTAGTGATGAAAGACGAAACACAAGATTATTGGTTACATCGCTTACCTCCTACCAAAAAAGTAAATTCTCCACGAATCAACCTAACGTTCAGAACAATTGATTTGACCCAATAACTATTTCTGTTTTGAAATTTCAGTTTTATAAAAAGCTAGACTTTGTTGACTAAATTTATTTAGAAAAACATCATTGAATTTATCCAAACTAATTGGCTCAATATCAATTTTAGTTTTCAGTATAGGTAAAGCAATCACTCTATTCGATGATTTATCTACACTATTCCATTTTGCGACGAATTCTTTTGTTGAAGTTGAATAAGATGATTCACCATTTTCTTTAGTAAAATCATCCGAAACAATTGCACGTTTTATAGCAGACAATTCTATTTTCTTCGTCTGTCGATTGTATCTAAAAAAAGACGTAAAAACAACATCTCTAATTGTATTGGTTAGCTTAAAACCTTTCTTGGTTTCTTCAACCGTCGCATTTCGATCTAAATTACTAAACGCTAAACTACTTTGTTTTTCATAATCTGAACCTGATAAAATAAATTCGATTTTCTTCGTTTCGAAATTAATCGAAACTTTATCAAATTTACCATCTCCATCAAAATCTTTCACAACCGTTCCCTTTGCAAAAATCACCAGATTCATGCTCAAAAAAATCGTTATGAAAAATACTAACCTCATCGAAAAAATAACTATTTCTAAATTTATCTAAAGATACCACAAAAAAAGCTCCAAAAGGAGCTTTAACTATTTTATAACAGGATTTATATCAAGTATGTTTTCATTTTTATACTTTTCGATAAAATCATCCGTAAAATTTTCGCTTCCTAAAAGTTTATTTTCTTGTAATACCTTCTTAATATCAAGCTTTTTATAAGCTTGCAACATCGGTTCAGAAATTGCTTTGTATGTAAAATGCCAAGGTTCGTATTTAAATCCTTTTCGCGTTGGTTGATTGGTATAAACCAAGTAAAAACCATATTTCGAGGCATTTTCATCTAACCAAAGTTTAAATTTATACATCGATCCTCCTTCATTAAAATGCTTTTCATTTAACGGATCTGCAGGAACTCCTCGTGTTCCATCTATAATATCTAAATCTGTTCCCCAATGATGACGAGAGGTACCAGGAATAGTAGAATATTCGATTATCTTTTCGATATTTTGTTTTGCATTAAGTTTTTTTGCTTGATTAGCTTTGTATTTACGCTCCCAAATTCCATTTTGATACGTATAATTTCTATAACTCGAAATTACTTTAATTGTAAAACCAGCCTTTTGTGCATCTGCTTTCATCAACTCAAACTGTTTTGCAACTTCAGGTAACAGTTTATATTCTTTTCCAACCATTGTAGGATTTCCTTTCCCAATCAAATCGGCTGTTGTAAAAGTTGAAGATATCGTATCCGTTTCAGAAGGAGTTTGATCACTATTTCCAAAGGCACATCCTGCATTAAGCATAAATGCAAGTAAAATTAAATAAGAAAATTTCATAATATTAAATTGAGACATTATGATCGGTATTAGATTTTGGTTTATTTTTATCAAAATTATAAAATAAAAGTGGAGATTGTTATACTAATTGTATTGATTTTATTGAACGGAATTTTCTCGATGTCAGAAATGGCTCTTGTTTCGTCAAGAAAATTCAAGTTAGAAAATCAAATGAAGAAAGGAAGTTCTGGTGCTAAAACCGCGCTAGAACTAGCAGATAATCCAAATAAATTTCTTTCTACAGTTCAAATCGGAATTACCTTAATTGGTATCTTGTTAGGAGTTTTCTCTGGTGATAAATTAACAACAGATTTAACTAATTTTTTAACAACCATTCCCTTTTTAGCTCCGTATGCAAAAACACTTTCTCCTATTATTATGGTGGTTATCATCACCTACTTTTCAATCGTTTTTGGAGAATTATTACCTAAACGCTTAGGAATGAAATTCCCAGAAGCTGTTTCTACAATTGTATCTAAACCAATGAAATGGCTATCGGTTATCACTTCACCTTTCGTTTGGTTGTTAACAGCTACAAATGATTTTTTCTTGAAACTTTTCGGAATCAAAGATGATGGTAGCGAAGTGGTAACAGAAGAAGAAATAAAAAATATTATTAAGGAAAGTACAGAAGGTGGCGAAATTCAGGAAAAAGAACACGAAATTCTAGAACGTGTTTTCGAGCTTGGAGATCGTCGTGTAAATACCTTAGCAACACATCGTTCAGAAATTGCTTCATTAGACATTTCTGATGATTATGAAAAAGCTCGTGCCAAAGTCAAGAAAAACAAATACTCTGCATATCCCGTTACGAAAAACAATAATTTGGATGAAATCGTCGGGATTTTGAAGTTAAAAGATATGTTTGGCGTAAGTAAAGAAGATTTTAGCCTAAAAAAGTTTATTCATAAACCGATTTTCGTTAACGAAAATTTGTTTAGTTATCCATTATTAGAAATGTTACAAAATTCGCAAGCACATTTCGCCATTATTTTAGACGAATATGGAACTACTGCGGGTATTGTAACCATAAATGATATTTTGGATGAATTGGTTGGCGATACACCAGAAAACCAAGACGAAGATTACGAAATTGTAGAACGAGAAGACGGTACATGGTTGATAGATGGGCAATTCTCTATTTACGAGTTCGAGAAATTCTTTGAAATTGATATTGACGAAGATATCGAAAATAGATATGTAACTGTTGCAGGAATCTTTTTGGATAAATACGAAACCATACCCAATGTTGGCGACAAAGTAGATGTAGACGATTTGACGTTAGAAATTGTAGACAAAGATGGTAATCGAATTGATAAAATATTAGCGTACCGCAAATAATAAAAACTTCCTTTTTTATTCGTTCTATACGTTCAGGACGTAGTCTGATACGTTCTGAACCAAGCTGACTACGTCTAAGACGTGGTCAGCTACGTTAAGAACCATGTCGGACACGTTACGAACGTGAAATTCCTCGTCAAAGACGTAGCTGGCTACGTCCCGAACCAAGCCAGCTTACAAAAGAACCAAGCTAGCTTAGTAAAAAACGTGTTAAATAATCTTTATAAACAAAAATAGTAGCCCAAGGGCTACTATTTTTGGTGTTAATCAGATTTTATTATTCTGTTTGTACTATTTTATTTACTGGAGGATTTCCTCTGTTAACAAAAAATTGTTTGATATCGGTATGTTTTGTTTCATACCCTGTTGCCGAGCTACCTGCTTTGTAGGTTGTATAAGAATAATCTTCTAAAGCAACTTGATAATTATCAAAATCGTGCAATATTTTAGCATTGTATACTTTGTCTAATACATTGTTGATGCGTGCTAAGATGGTTTCCATGTTTTTTCTACTCTCAAAATCGCGAACAAATTCTACCCAATCGATATCTGGCGCTGCCAAATTGGGTTGATTGGTATGTACGTTGTCAAAATAATTTAGACACCTCTTTCTAAAAATTAAGAGAGTGTTTGGTTTATAAATTTATTATTTTTTCTTGAAAATACAACTGCCTTCTTTTTGCAATTGTTTGTTGTTTAATAATTGCTCTTTGTTCCAAAATTTTATCTGCTCTACCAAAATAAACATCCGAAGGTGTAAGGTTGTTCAAAGCCTCATGATACCTAGAATTGTTATAATTTTCTACAAACTTATTTAGAGCTTCTTTCAGCTCATCAGGATGATAATAATGATCTAATTTCACTACATTTTTCATTGTTCTATGATACCTTTCGATTTTTCCTTGTGTTTGTGGATGTAGTGGTTTTCCTCTTACATGCTTCATTTTTTGCGTATTTTTCAAGTAATCTTTTAATTCACTTGACACATAACAAGGTCCATTATCCGATAATAATTTTGGTTTCTGTTTCGTCTTTAATTTCGCTTTTTCAATTGCTGTTTTTACAGTTCTTTTCACATCTTCAGCTTTCATGGAGCTACACAATTCCCAATGAATAATATATCGACTGTAATCGTCTAAAATTGTGCTCAAATAATACCATCCCCATCCAATAATTTTAAAATAAGTAAAATCGGTTTGCCACATTTGATGAACAAAATTTGTTTTATCTTTAAATTCATTCGCTGCTACAATTAAAATATGATTGGGAGCAGAAATTAAATCTCGTTGCTTCAATATTCGATAAACACTCGATTCTGAAATATAAATTCCTAATTCATCAGTCATTTTGAAAGCCAGTTCTCTAGCAGATAACTCTGGATAATCTAGAGCTAATTCTACAATTAAATCTTTCTGAGATTCAGGAATACTATTCCATTTTCGATGAATTGAATGGCGTTTAGATTCTAAATCTTCAAAACCATTTTCTAAATAATTTGAATACCATTTATAGAAGGTGCTTCGGGCAATTCCAAACTCCTCTAAAGTTCGTTTAACCCCAATTTCTGATCGAGTTACAATCTGTATGATTTCGTGTTTTTCACTTGCTGATAATCGCATATATTTCTTGAATTTTGTCTTTAATCCAACGAATCCAAGGTTTTTTTTACGATATCATAGCGAACAACTAAATCAGCTACAATCTCTTTTAAAAGCTGATTCTCTTTGCGTAAATCACTTACATCATCACTTGTTGCTTCTCGTGTAATATCTCCAGACAATCGTTTTTTACCAGCTTCTAAAAATTCTTTATTCCACTTATAAAATTGAGATTGTGAAATAGCATATTTGCGGCAAAGTTCAGCTATTGAAATCTCAGCACGTAAGGCTTCCATCACAATTAAAATCTTTTGTTCCGCTGTAAATATTCGTCTTGTGTTTTGACGAATATCTTTTACAAATTTTTCAGGAGTTTTCTTTTTTGAATTTGCCATAATTAAAGTTAATGCTTTTTAAAACACTAGCTTAAATTTTAGGTCTTAGATGTCCACTTTTTGCTGACGATTTACATTTAAAACACCTGTACCGTCAGCTACAACTAAATTAGGAGCTGTGTTATCTGTAACTAAACCTTCTAATTTTACTGGATTTGAAGCAGCTTTTACGTGTAATGCATTTGTAGGTGCCGTAACACCAATACCAACATTATCTGTGTTACCAGTAGCTGTTGCACGTCCTAAAATAACAGTGTTACTTGTGCTAACTACTGAACCAGAACCTACAGCTGTAGCATTAGATATTGTGCCTGTTGTTAGGCTACCATCAATCTGTGAACCTGATCCTAAAAAAGTAACATTTGTAGCCGTAAGACCTGTTACACTACTATTAGCTTGACCTGAAGAATACCCAATTGCAGTGTTACCTGAATTTGATGCATAAGAGTTGTTCAGTGCTTGTAAACCCAAAGAAGTATTGTTATTTCCTTTTAAATTCAGACTAGCTAATCTACCTATTGCAGTATTCCCATTTGAAACTGTAGAATTTGTTAAAGCATCAGAACCGATAGCTGTATTATCAGCACCTGTTACAAGTAAATGTAATGCTCTATTACCTACAATTGTATTTTGTGAACCAGTTGTAAGGGCCATACCAGAACCATTTCCCAAACTTGTATTTCCTCCAGAAACTATTGCTTCATCATAAGCTAAAAGAGCGCCAGAACCTATAGCAGTATTTTCATTTGAAGTAATATTACTACTAAGTGCATCACTACCTATAGCTACGTTTCTATTACCTGTTGTAGTATTGGTTAATGCTTTGTAACCTATAGCTACATTACCAATAGTAGTTGTACTAGACATAAGAGCATCCGAACCTATGGCAACGTTATTATTACCTGTTGTATTAGACGCTAAACTATACGAACCAACACCTATATTAAAATTACCAGATACTTTTGAAGCTTGTGAATAATCACCAATAGCTATATTATTACTACCTGTACCCAAAGAAGTACCATTAGAGCCTACACCAGCATCTTGTGTAACGTGATTCTTGTCACCTACAAAACGTAGGTCTTGTACAGCTGCATCTGGTGTAAATTTTTGCCAAAATGCCCCATCAAAATAATAATAACCAATTTTGGTTACATTAACTGTTTTACCTGCAGGTGTTCCTGAGGCTATTGGAGCAGTAACATAAACTATAGTTCCTGTTTGATCAGCACCATAAATAGCATCTTTTGCACTTAATTGTGCATACGTAACTCGTGGTGCTGTTACACCATCAGGAGTCGTTGTATCTGCAGGTTTACCTACAACGTCTAATGTAGTTTTTGGATCGTTTGTTCCTACTCCCACTTGTGCATGAGAATAATACGCTAAGCTTATAAAAGCTAGGCTAAGTAAAGTTTTTTTCATATAATTCTATTGATTAAAAAATAATATTCTACGAGAAATAGATCATTTATAAAAATGACATCCTCGAGTTATAAAATAAATAGTTGTAATAAGTAAGTTGTTTACTTAATTATAAAAAATTAAGCAATAGCTGGTGGAGGGCGAGAGAATAAAGACTTATTGATTGCTTTATTCAATATATTTTCAGCTGTAGTTTATAAACGTATGTTTTTATTGACTATGTAGAAAAAGCCAATTTTTTCTTTTTGATTTATCCAAATACTTTTCAAATCATGATGATTAGAACTCTGTGATATAATAGGATAATCAGACGAGTCTCCTTTTGAAAGCGTAGTAGATTTTGCAGTATATGTATTTTTTACAACCAAGGGCTTTTTACTAAGTTCCTTAAGATGTTGTTCTAATTTTTCAGTCTTTTTAGGTATTTTAAACTTTGCTAATTCTATCGACGAATTATTTTTTAAATTCTCTTTTTTTGGTGAAACCTTTACTTTTACAATTTCAACTTGTTTTTCAGTTTGCTTATCAAGTTTTATGGTAGTCCCAGGTACAATATAAAGTTTAGTTTTATTAACAATTGTAAGAACAGTATCTGTTTTTAGATTCAGAGAATCTATTCCATTACCTACGTGTGCATACGTATTTGTACACACTAAAAGAAAAAGTACAAAAAAGAAGGTAGAAATCTTTTTCATAGTAAGTTTAGGGTTTGTGTAGCAAATATATATAATAATTTTATTATAAATTAATTAATTATAAATATTTTAATAAAAAAAGGTTTAGCAATGCTAAACCTTTGTAAAACTTTATTTTAATAAATCATTAAGACTATTTAAAATTAATTTTTCCCCCAGCAAGTTTTTTCTGATTTTTTTGTTTAGGGTCACCATAAATATCAATTACTCCACCTGCTCTCGTTTTTGCATCAACAGATTTCGTAGAAGTTGTTTCTATGAATCCACCTGCATTAGTCGTAAGTGTAGAGTTCTCTGCTTTCAAGGTTTTCGAATAATATTTTCCACCAGAATTTGCTACAACAGTCTGAAATTCTGCATTTCCTGTTAGAATAACTTCTGCACCAGAATTTATTTTAACTTCTAATTTACTTGTATTAACAGGTAGTTTGATTGAAGAACCTTCATTTGAAGTTAAATTTAATGATTGAGATTTTAATACATCGTCCGAATAAATACGGGAACCCTGACTTGCTTGAATCTCGTACAACGATTTATAATAAATCTTAACCGTTACCTCTCCTCCTTGCATTAACTTAGTTCCTGTCATTTTAATTTTCAGTTCTCCTTTATTATTTTCAACTTGCACATCACTAGCATTTACACCATCAACCTCTACAAGATTTTTATTCGAAGAAATTAATTCTACAGGAATTTTATCATAAACCTTTAAAATATTAAAATCTCCAACATTAATTTCCTCTTGCGCAAAAGCAAATGATGAACCAAATAATGCAACAGCGCACAAAACAATATTTTTCATAAAAAAAGTTTTCTATTTTAGACTTTGAAAATTAACACAAATTTCAAACCAAAATAGAAAACTTTTTATTTTAAAGCTATATTGTAACTATTATTTTGCTCCTTCCGCAGTTAATTCTGCAATACGAACAATAATTTCTGTTGCTTTTTCCATTGATTCTACTGGAACATATTCATAAGGTCCATGAAAATTATGACCACCAGCAAAAATATTAGGACAAGGTAATCCCATAAAAGATAAACGTGCACCATCTGTACCTCCACGAATTGGTTTGATGTTTGGCGTTACACCACAATCTTTTAAAGCTTGTTCTGCAATTTCTACAGATTGGAATTTTTCTTTTACTTTCTCGATCATATTAAAATATTGATCTGAAACTTCTGCTGTAATCACCTCGTGATCAAAACGTTCTTGAATATCAGCTGCAATTTGTAAGAATAATTCTTTACGTGCTTCATATTGTTCCATATCGTGATCACGGATAATGTACACCATTTTTGCTTCAGAAACATTTCCAGTAATCTTAGCTAAATGGAAAAATCCTTCGCGATCATCCGTTAATTCAGGAACTTCATCGTTTGGTAATTGCGCTGCAAATTCCATTGCGATATTAGAAGCATTGATCATTTTATCTTTTGCATAACCTGGGTGAACAGATTTTCCTTTAATTGTAACAATTCCAGAAGCCGCATTAAAGTTTTCGTACTCTAACTCACCAATTTCAGAACCATCCATTGTGTATCCCCATTCTGCACCAAACTTCTCTACATTAAAGAAATCTGCACCACGACCAACTTCTTCGTCAGGTGTAAATCCAATCGCAATACGTCCGTGTTTAATTTCTGGATGCGCGATCAAATATTCTGCTGCTGTTACAATTTCAGCTACACCCGCTTTATCATCAGCACCTAATAATGTTGTACCATCAGTTGTAATAATTGTTTGACCTTTATATTGTAATAATTCAGGAAATTCGTTTGGTGATAAAATCATTGATTCGTTCAATTTAATATCACCACCGTCATAATTTTCCCAAATCTGAGGCTGAACATTTTCCCCAGAAAAATCTGGTGATGTATCCATATGTGAAACAAAACCAATTGTAGGTACTTCATGATCTACAGTAGATGGAACATAACCAAAAACATATCCGTTTTCGTCAATTGAAACATCTTCTAAACCGATTTGTTTTAATTCTTCAACTAAATAATTTGCTAAATCCCATTGACAATCTGTACTTGGAAATTTATCTAAGAAAGCCTCACTTTCAGTATAAGTTTTAACGTATTTCAAAAAGCGTGTTACCAACTTTTCTCTCCATTCTGTTTGCATTGCGTTTTAATTTTTGTCAAAATTAGTAAATTATCTACCTTTAAGGCGCAAATAAACCAAAAAAATGAGTGAGCTAACTTTTAAAATTATTGAATGTCCACGTGATGCGATGCAAGGACGCAAAGATTTTATACCGACCGACGCTAAAATCGATTACTTAAATCGATTATTGACTGTTGGTTTTGAAGCAATAGATTGTGGAAGCTTTGTTTCACCAAAAGCAATTCCGCAAATGGCTGACACCAAAGAAGTTTTAGATAATATTGATAAAACAAATTCGAAGTCGAAATTATCTGTTGTAGTTGCTAATAAAAGTGGTGCAATGAAAGCTGCAGAACACGAAAAAGTAGATATTATTGGATTTCCTTTTTCTATTTCAGAAAATTTTCAGCAATATAATACCAACAAAAGCCGTGAAGAAGCTTTTGAAATAGTAAAAGAAATCAATCAAATTGCGAATGATAATGGTAAACATATGTTAATTTACCTTTCCATGGCATTTGGTAATCCTTATGGCGAAACGTGGAATGAAGAAATAGTAAAAGAATGGTCGAATAAAATGGCTGATATTGGAATTTCTTCAATCAATTTATCAGATACAATTGGCGTAGCTGATGAAAAAACGATTGTAGATTTATTTCAAAATTTGATTCCTCATTACCCGGAAATTGAATTTGGAGCACATTTTCATACGGTTTATACAGATTGGCATACAAAAGTAAAAGCTGCTTATGATAATGGTTGTCGTCGTTTTGATGGCGCTATAAAAGGTCTGGGCGGATGTCCAATGTCGAAAAGTGATATGGTAGGAAATATGCCTACCGAAAAACTAATTAGTTTTGCAAATGAACACAAAGAAAAGCATGGTTTAAACCTTTTTGATTTTGAATCTGCGTGGAATGTTTCGCTTCGAACATTTGGATTAATTTAGTCTTAACAATAAACTAAAAAATCAATTCTTTTGTTAAAGGAAATTAAAATATGTTAGACTTTAACAAAAAAAGTTAAATTTGCTCATTGATAAGTATTTTATCAAGCTTAGAATATTAAAATAGAAATTAAAGTATATGAAATTTAAATCGAGTATGATGTTGTTAATTGCAACATTGTTTACGGTAAATACTTTTGCACAAACAGCAAAACCAACACCAAAACGTCTTGCTAAAGTAGATGGTATTGCTGCTGTTGTCGGAGATCAGATTGTATTAGAGTCTGATGTTGATCGTGATTACTTAATGTCAAAACAACAAGGAATGGAAGTTAATGACAAATGTGATTTCTTAAACGACATTATGTTAGATAAAATTTTGGTAGACCGTGCAAAACAAGATACTTTAATTAAAGTGACACAAGACGAGGTAACTCGACAATTAAACAACCAAATCGAAGGATGGGTAGCACAAGCTGGTGGAGAAAAACAAATCTTAGACTATTTCGGATTCCGTACAATGGCGGAAATGAAAAACGAAACAAAATATATTGTAGAAGATAATATTTATGCTCGCGAAAAAAGAACTATGGTTGTAAAAGGTGCTGATGCAACACCAGAAGAAGTTCGTTTATTTTTCGAAAAACATAAAGGTGAATTACCAGATGTAAAAGACGAGGTTTCTATTAGCCATATTGTAATGTATCCACAGGTTTCAGAAGAAAATCAACAAAAAATTGTCAATCAATTAAAAGAGATTAAAAAAGAAATCGAAGAAGGTGCTTCTTTTGCAACGAAAGCAATTTTATATTCAGAAGATCCAGGTTCTGCAAGTAACGGAGGTGAATACAAAAAAGTATCTCGTGGTAAAATGGTAAAAGAATTTGATGCAGTTGCATTTAACTTACAAGAAGGAGAGGTTTCTGATCCATTCAAAACCGATTTTGGATACCATATTATCAAGTTAGAAAAACGTCGTGGACAAGAATTAGACTTACGTCATATCTTGATTACATTGAAACCTACAGAAGAAGAAATCAAAGCAGCTAACAACAAATTAGACTCAATTCGAGTATTAATTAATGATGGTAAAATGACTTTCAAAGATGCAGCTTTAAGATTTTCTGATGATAAATACACAAAATTTAACTCAGGAAATATCATGAATCAAAATTCTGGGGACGATCGTTTCGAAAAAATGGCATTACCTCTACCAATGTTTACAGCAATCGCAACACTAAACGAAGGAGATATTTCTCAAGTTTTTGAAGATGATTTTGAAAATAGAAAAGCATTAAGAATTTTAAAAATTAATAAATTCTATCCAGCACACAAAATCAACTATGAAGACGATTACTATAGAATCCAAAAATTTGCTGTTCAAGATAAAGAGCGTACAATGTTAATGGATTGGGTAAAACGTCAGGTTGGCGATGCTTATATTAAAATTGGAAAAGAATATCAAAGTTGTGATTTTCCGATTGATTGGGAAAAGAAAAACCTAAAATAATTTCATAAAAAAACCTCGCATCGCGAGGTTTTTTTTATGTCTTAAAACTAAATTATTTCGAAATTGGAACTTGAGAAGGCCAAATCAATTTACTTGGATCAAAACCTACTTTCTTAGCCGAATCTAAAAATCGATCTTTTACCTTGTCAGAAATTTCTTTCTTACGCGATAAAATCCATAATTTCTTATAATCTTCACTTGCTACTAATGCATTGTTATACTCTTTATCAAAATCAATTACATATATTTTTTTTGCAAAAATTGGTAAAAAAGTTGTCGAAAACAATCCTACATTTTCAATATCTTGAGTTGCAATTCCTTCAATTTTACTCCACCCTTTTTTCTTCGCCGCATATCCACGCACAATAATTTCCAATGAACCACTTTCTTCATTCAAATTAAAACGATGTGTTACGTTTGTTTGACCTTTTTGCACTTTATTATCTAATCGAGCAATTTCGTACCAACGCCCTAAAAATCCACCTAAATCAAAATTTTGAGCTGGTTTATATTTAATATCTTTTTTGTTATGATTAACAATATAAGCTGTAGTCCCAATCGCCAATGCAGCAAGAGCTAATTTCTTAAAATTCATTCTCCTAAAATGTTAGGCTGCAAATGTATCAATAAAATTAAAGTTGTAAAAATATGATTTTAAATTTTGATTTTATTAAATACATAATTAATTTTATTAAAGTTAATTTTAATTTTATTTATCATGTCAAAAAAATTACCTGTTATATGTCCAAGCTGTTCAGAAGAATTAGCTGTAGAAAAATTGGTATGTAACAATTGCGAAACACAAGTCGTCGGAAATTACGAATTACCATTATTCTTGAAGCTATCTACTGAAGAACAAAACTTTATCATGCAATTCTTTTTAAATTCTGGAAGTCTAAAATATATGGCGAAACAAATGGATGTAAGTTATCCAACGATGCGTAATAAAGTTGACGATTTAATAAATAAAATAAATACAATATCAGATGAATAAAGAATTTTCTGTTTCGATGTCACCATTTTTTAAAATAACGACTATTTTATTGATAACATTTCTACTATTAGTTGGACTTTCTGTCTCATATTATGAAGGATTTTTAAATCCGACTCTTTATTTATATTGGGCAATTGTACTTCCTATAATTATTGGTTGCTATTTATTTTCATTAAATAAAATTAAAGTTGATTTGAATAATATTTATATTATTTCTAAAATAAAAACAACTACTATTCCTATACATGAAATAAAATCAATCTCGCGAAAGTCTCAAAATAATTTGATGATTGTTGGCGCACGAGGCGTTTATGGATTGATTGGAATTTCGATGGATAATTACAGATGTAATATAAAAGATCGATCAAAATTGATTGCCATAGAATTAGAAAATGTAAAATATTTGATAAGTTGTGATCAACCAGATGAATTAATTAACACAATAAATACATTAAAAAATGCTCAAAAAAATTCTTAATCCGTTTGCTTATTTTGACGATAAATTATTATTGATTATTGGATTAATAGCACATATTTTATTTTCGTATATCTGTAATTTGGCTGATTCTTATTTTCCGGATTTTTTGAGTATCAAAAAAGTGAATATCGAATTTTCATTTGTAGATATTTTATACCAAAACACGCGAAATGTAGTAATAGCAATACTTTTATTCTTTCTATATGGGAAATTTATCAATCCAAAAACGCGTATCATCGATATTGTAAATGTAGTTCTAATTTCAAGAATTGCTTATTACGTTGTATTTATCACAGATTTTATCCCATTTATTAATAACAAAATAAATAAAGTTACAGAAGGAGTTTTGTCAAACAATTTAACTGTTTTACAAGACGCTTCTATCATGACAGTTATACTAATTGTAGCATTTATCGCGATCTTTTTTATGGTGGTCATGTTTTATTATCTTTTTATCGGTTTTAAAACAGTTACGAATATGAAAAACATTAAACAAATAGTAGGATTCGTTGCTGTTGTCTTTCTTTTAATTCTTTCTACAACAATTTTAGCACTAATAATACCACAAAAACTATGAGAAAATTTTTAATCACTTTTGCATGTCTAGCTTCGGTTTATTCATTAGCACAAAACCTTAATAAACAAGGCTTAGATAGTTTGTTTATCTCGCTGAACGAACAAAAGATTGGCGCTGGGAGCGTTTCTATTTTTGAAAATGGAAAAGAAACCTATTCTAATTCTTTTGGAAATAGAGATTATGAAAATAATTTAACTAACAATAAAAAAACTAAATTCAGAATTGGCTCTATTACAAAAACATTTACGGCAACTTTAATCATGAAAATGATTGAAAATGGTAAATTAACTCTTGAAACAAAACTTTCTAACTTTTATCCAAAAGTTAAAAATGCAGATAAAATAAGTATTCGACATTTATTACAACATCAATCTGGAATTTTTAATCTTACAAATTCCAAATATTTTTCTGAATGGTATTTACAAGATCAAACAAAAGAACAATTATTATCAAAAATCTATGCATTAGAGTCTAATTTTGAATCTGGATCAAAAGAAGAATACTCAAATTCGAATTACATTTTATTAGGTTTCATTCTCGAAGATGTTTCTAAAAAAACGTATCAAAATTTAGTTGAAACAAACATTATTAAGCCATTAAAATTAGAAAACACTAAAATTGGAGGAAAAATTTTAGCAGATAAAAATGAAGCAAAATCTTATAATTATTATAACAACAAATACAATTTATTGCCAGAATCTTCTATGACAGTTCCACTTGGAGCTGGAGTTATGGTTTCTAATCCTACAGATTTAAATAAATTTTATTATTCCCTATTAAAAGGAGAAATTGTAAAATCAAGTTTAGTAAAACAGATGACAACAATTAATAATCAATTTGGATATGGATTGTTTAATGACAAAATAAACGAATTGATAGGAATTGGACATAATGGAGGAATTGATGGGTTTAGTTCGTATACATTTTGCTTTGAAAATACAACTTACTGTTATGCAATTACTCAAAATGTAAACGAAATATCGGGAGATTTTCTTAAAAAGAATTTGTATAATGCAACACACAATAAAAAAATTGAGTTACCTAAAAAGTTAATTTCTGTTGACATTTCTACAAATATTTTAGAAAAATACTCAAATGAATATTCTTCGAATGAAATTCCGATCTCAATCAAGTTTTTTATTGAAAATGATACTTTTATGGGACAAGCAACTGGACAATCTGCATTTCCATTAACTGCAATATCATCAACAAATTTTGAATTTCCTCCAGCAAAAATTAAAATTGAATTTGGTAAAAATGGATCAACAATGAAATTAATTCAAAATGGTAAAACATTTAATTTTACTAAAAAACTATAAATCCTTATTTATTGATCTACATCAATTTATATAACAGATAGAACATCTAATTTTACCACTCTTATGAGTGATTCGTAATTTTTAAAATTTCGAATTAATTTATACATATATCCATAATTAATATATAAGGGTTATTAGGTTAGGTTGTAAAATAAAGAGCGTATATTTCGCTCTTTATTTTTTCTAATTAATAAAAAAACTTCTTCATTTTTTTGTAACTTAAAAACTCATTAGAAATTACATTTTTATGAAAAAAATTATCTCATTACTTTCTATCATTTTAGTTCCGCAACTACTTGCACAAAAAATTCCAATTCAGGTATTACCTTCTGGACATATCATTACAAAAGCAACTATTGACGGAAAAGAAGGAAACTTTATTTTTGATACTGGTGGCGGAATCAATTTATTTTTTGAAAATTTTGTCAACGATTTAAAACAAAAAGAATCTTACAATTTTCTTACTGCATACAGAGCAACTGGTGAAAGAATTGATGCTCCTTTATTTGAAAATAATGAAGTAGTTTTTGCTGGAAAAAGCTTTAAAAAAATCCCATATTCTACGTACAACATAGATATAAAAGAAATAGATGGATTAATATCTCTTCAAATGTTTGGAGATACAGATTTTATTATTGATTATACTAAAAATGAAATCGAATTAACTAATTTTTCGAAGGATATAAACGCTAAATCTTTTGATATTCAATTATCAACATACGCAGATAAAAGTACTGATATTTTTACTTACATTACACTAAATGATCAGTATAAAATTCAGGTTTTGTTGGATTCTGGCGCAGGAAATAATTCGTTTTGGTTGAGTAATAAACTCATCAAAACATTACATATAGACCAAGCAACTTTAGAAAAAAGCGAAAAGAAAAGTGAATTTGATGAAAATGTAAAAACTAAATTTTATAGAGGAACTATAACATCTATTGCAAATCAATTTGTAGTATTAAAAGATCCAAAAGTAGTTTTCGTTGAAGGTTTAATCTATGAAGGAAAAACAAGCATTAATTGGTTTGGAAATAGAATTGGTATAAGTTTAAAAAATAGAAAAATGTATATTCTTGATTAAGAAGGAATCTTCGCATTCATACTTATAAATTCTCAACTCTAAAAAAACTATGCTAAATATTACAATTATTTTATATATTTAATAATCAATATACTACCTAAAAAGCACAAAATGAAGTTTTTTTTCGATCTTACTAAAATACTATTTAATCAATCTAATCCTACCTAAATGAATCAAATTAAATCATCCAAACTTATTCAATCTATATTAGCTGTCATTTTTATGGTATCTAATACTTTTGCTCAAAACACAATTGATTTTGGTCAACTAAAAAATTTAGAACAAGTCAAATCATACTTTAACAACACAGATAATAAATCTGATTTTGCATATGGAGATTATAAAACGTATGAAAAAGGATTTTGGAATAAAATACCTGTAGAAAATATTGTTCTCTACGAGAATTCACTTCAATTTGCGATCAAAAAAGAATCAAAAGGTTCGACGATAAAAGTTGCTGATTATTTACAAAAAACATTTCCAAATGATATAATTATTTCGGATTCTTACAGTTATAAAATCTATTCAATCAATCTTATCGATCAAAAAATAGAATTCACTGCAGATGTTGACGAAAATGCCAATTTAAAAGAAAATACAACCTCAACTTTGAGAATTATATTTAAAGAAGTATCAACAAATCCTATAGCTAAAATTTCTTCTGAAATTAAGAATAATCTAATGGGAAAAAACTATTTTTTAAACTTGGATTATTTTCAAGTTTCTCCTAAAATTTATCTCAATGGTTTACCATTATATTCGAAAATTGGTCAATATAGATTTATAAATGAAGATAATATTTATCTTAATCAATTTATTTTAAATAGTAAAACACCAATTCATTTAAAATTTATCATAGAACCTGGTGTAGACGAAAATGATAATCCTCGAAAAAATATTATTAAAGAATCTTTTATAACAATTAGTCTTGAAAAAGCTACAGCAAACGATAAAAAAATTGATGAACAAATTGCTTTCAATAATAAAGAATACGTTACAGACACGATAAAAGAGGGTGATATACGATACAGTTCTTATACAGGAACTTACAAATATGGAATGAAAAATATAGAAGCTGAATATACCTTTATTCCACAAGTTGATTATGAAGTGAAAGGTTGGTCGAATGGGAAAGATTTGCGCAAAGAAAAAGATCTTGAGCAAAAAATTTTAAAATTTTATCAAGATTTTGGACAAATTATTTTAGAAAAAGATATCAATAAACTTTCGAAATTATTATATGATTCAACATTAGAAAATTACACTTACAATTATAACATAAGTAAAACAAAATCATTTGATTTTTACAACGAATTAGAAAATATTATTAATTCTACTTTTAAAACAACTGTAGCACAAGAAACAAAATTACATATTAGCACAGATGGAAAATTAGCTTATTTAGAAGCTTTAGATAAAACTTCTTGTTTAAAAGCAATAGGAAAAAATTTCTCCAAAGATTTTTCCTTCTATTTTTATATTGACCAAAATACTAACGATCTAAAAATAATCCGATGAAAAAAGTAATCAATCTACTGTTAATCCTAACTTTTAATTTTACGTTTGCCCAAGTTGAAATTGAAAGATATCACACTGTAAAAACCAATCAATCTTTTATTAAATTATTAGAAAATGATGTTGAAACATTCAATAAATATCTAAATTATTTTTTTAAAAATGATGAAAAAGATAGAAAACCTATTACGGCTAATTCGATAAAATATAAATTCAATCAACAAGATTTTGACCTAAATGCTAAAGAAAATAGTGATGTAAATTTAAGTTTTGTAAATTATATAGATAATGAAGGATTATTAAATATAAGATTAAGAAAAGACCCAAATATTTACCGTTCTTTAGATAATTCTCCACAAATCTTTCCAAAAAAAATCTATTATCACGATGGAACAACAGAAATCATTCAGAAAAATATTAATATAAATTCAAATTTTTCTACTGATTTAAGACCTAAAAAATCCATCACTAAAATAGATGCTGAACTCGTTTTCTCTGCAATAAAAAATATAGATAGTATTAATATCATTGTAAAAGAAAACCAAAAATCAACTATTAATAATTTTAACTTCGAAGTTCTAAGAATCTCAGACATATCAATTATTCTAAAAACTAATGCAATCAATTTAGACATTGAAGACATACAAGGAATAACAACAACTAATAAACGAATTTCGAATAATAGTTCCTCTACAACATCTATCCATCCAGATATTCTTAGTAAAACTATCGCAAAATTTATTGAAAAATTAGACAATATTATTAGTCGTAGTAAAGCAGATGTAAAAATAGAACATGCTAAGTTTATGGAAAAGTACATCAAAGAAATTAAAATATTAAGCGATGAAGTTTCACAAACTTTTGATAATTCATCAAATGAAAAATATTTTACCTATACTTTTGGTGCTCCAATAAAACAGCTGATTATGTATTATAAAGATGGAATGTATGAGAAAAAAATACCAATAACACTTTTTAATAGTCAACAACAAAATTATTTTATAAACAATGACGCAAATAATACATTGATTTATGATTTGAATTTTAAATTGCTAAAAAAAATACCGAAAGTTTATTACTCACTTAACGAAAATTTCTTCGAAAGTTTAGATCAATATTATTTTTTAGATAAAAAAACATTGGAAATGCTTCCTTTAAAATATTATAGTTTAGATGTTTTATCAACTAATTATGCGATTGTAAAAGAAGATGACGAATCTAAGTTCGAATTAATTGATAAGAACAATAAAAAAATAATGACTGTCGATAAATATGAGTTTGATAAGGATTTCAATTTAGCATTATTAAAATCTAACAATAACTATTATATTATCAATGAATTATCTCCTACCATCATTGAAGTTAAAAATATAGATGAAATTCAATATGCAGATAAAGGCTATTTTATAGCTAAAAAGAATAATAAATACGGCTTTTTAGACCAAAATGGAAAAGTAATTGTTCCTTTTGAATATGATGATGCAAAACCATTTAATGACATGGTAGATCTTTTACCAAAAGATTATTTGTTTGCTGTTCAAAAAAACAATAAATGGGGATTTGTAGATAAAACAAATAAAACAATAATTCCATTTCAATACAGTAAAATTGGAGGTCCTTTTTCTTATGGAATTGCACCAGTTTATATTGAATCAACTTTGGGATTAATTAATTTAAAGAATGAAAAACTTACAAAATTTATTAATTCAAATTATTCGAGTTCGAGTAATTTCGGAAAAAGAGAGTTTAGTTTAGCAGATGGAAGTTATGATTATACTGGAAAAAAAATAAAAGAATAAATAATGTTTTCTAAATTAAAAAAGTCCCAAAAAGTAAATTTTTGGGACTTTTTGACTTATAATAATTACATATTTCTACGGTACTGACCACCCACGTTAAACAACGCATCAGTGATTTGTCCAAGTGAACATACTTTTGTTACATCCATCAAAGCTTCGAAAATATTACCATTCTGAATTGCAATTTCTTGCACTTTTTCAAGTAATACTTTTTCTTCTTCTCCTTTTGCTGCATGTAAATTTTCTTTCGTTTTAATTTGGAATTGTTTTTCTTCCTCTGTTGCACGAATAACTTCTGCAGGAACAACTGTTGACGAACCTTTAGAACTTAAGAACGTATTTACACCAATAATTGGGAAAGATCCATTATGTTTCAACGTTTCGTAATACAATGATTCCTCCTGAATTTTAGAACGTTGATACATGGTTTCCATTGCTCCTAAAACGCCACCACGCTCTGTAATACGATCAAATTCTTGTAAAACAGCTTCTTCAACTAAATCTGTTAATTCCTCAATAATGAACGAACCTTGAATTGGATTTTCATTTTTCGCTAAACCTAATTCTTTGTTGATAATCAACTGAATAGCCATAGCTCTACGCACAGACTCTTCCGTAGGCGTTGTAATCGCTTCATCATACGCATTCGTATGCAACGAGTTACAGTTATCGTAAATTGCATATAACGCTTGCAACGTTGTACGAATATCGTTGAAATCAATTTCTTGTGCGTGTAACGAACGACCCGATGTTTGAATATGGTATTTCAACATTTGTGCGCGCTCATTTGCTCCATATTTATTTTTCAAGGCTTTTGCCCAAATTTTACGAGCTACACGACCAATTACTGAATATTCTGGATCGATACCATTCGAGAAGAAAAACGATAAGTTTGGTCCAAACGCATTGATATCCATTCCGCGAGACAAATAATATTCCACATATGTAAATCCGTTTGCCAATGTAAACGCCAATTGTGTAATAGGATTCGCTCCTGCCTCTGCAATATGGTAACCCGAAATAGAAACAGAATAAAAATTACGAACATTTTGATTGATGAAATATTCTTGCACATCACCCATTAAACGCAACGCAAATTCAGTAGAAAAAATACATGTATTTTGTGCTTGATCTTCTTTTAAAATATCTGCTTGAACTGTTCCACGAACTTGTGCTAACGTATTTTTCTTGATTTCAGCATACACATCCTCAGGTAAAACCTGATCTCCTGTAACACCTAAAAGCATCAATCCTAAACCATCATTTCCTTCTGGTAAATCGCCATTGTAACGAGGTCTTTCTAAACCTTTATCTTCGTAAATAGCTTTAATTTTCGCTTCAGTTTCAGCTTCTAAACCATTTTCTTTGATGTATTTTTCACAATTTTGATCAATTGCGGCATTCATAAAGAAACCTAACAACATAGGTGCCGGACCATTAATAGTCATCGAAACTGATGTCATTGCGTGAGATAAATCGAAACCAGAATACAATTTCTTTGCATCATCTAAACAACAAATCGAAACTCCTGCATTCCCAATTTTTCCATAAATATCTGGACGATGACCTGGATCATTTCCGTACAAAGTTACCGAGTCAAAAGCCGTAGACAAACGTTTTGCTGACATTCCTTTCGATACATAATGAAAACGACGATTGGTTCTTTCTGGACCTCCTTCACCTGCAAACATACGCGTTGGATCTTCTCCTTCACGTTTGAATGGATATAATCCCGATGTAAACGGAAATTCTCCTGGAACGTTTTCTTGTAAAACCCAACGTAAAATATCGCCCCAAGCTTCGTACTTTGGTAATGCAACTTTAGGAATTTGTAAATGCGATAAAGATTCAGAATGAGTTTTAATCTTAATCTCTTTATCACGAACTTTAAACGTATAAACCGGATTTTTATATTTATTTACCTTTTCATCCCAAGTCGTAATTACTTCCCAATTAAAAGGATCTAAATTCATCTTTAATTTATCAAACTCTGCCAAAAGTACTTTTACTAAATCTGCATTTTCAGTTCCAGAAATCTCAATTCCGTGATGTGTAATTGCTGGAGTTTTACCAGAAAGTGTTTCGATTGTTTTGAAGAAACCATATAATTTTTGTGCTACCTCTTTCTGAGCTACAACTTTAGAATCGTAACCTCTATTATTTTCTGCTATTTCAGATAAATAACGCGTACGAGAAGGCGGAATTACAAAGATTTTTTCTGACATCTCTTTTGTAATTTCAAAAGTCGATTTCAAATCAGCTCCCGTTTTTTCGACTACTTTATCAATAATAGATTTATACAATTGATTGGTTCCTGGATCGTTGAATTGAGATGCAATTGTTCCAAAAACAGGCATTTCGTCTGGGTTTACATCCCAAAGATTATGATTGCGTTGGTATTGTTTTTTCACATCGCGTAACGCATCTAAAGCACCACGTTTATCAAATTTGTTAATCGCAACAATGTCAGCAAAATCTAACATATCGATTTTCTCTAATTGTGTTGCAGCACCAAATTCTGGCGTCATAATGTACAATGAAGCGTCTGAATGATCTAAAATTTCAGTATCCGATTGTCCAATTCCAGAAGTTTCTAAAATAATCAAATCATATTTCGCAGCTTTCAAAACCTGGATTGCTTCTTCCACATATTTTGACAATGCTAAATTTGATTGACGAGTTGCCAACGAACGCATATACACACGAGGATTGTTAATCGAATTCATACGAATACGATCTCCTAACAAAGCGCCTCCTGTTTTCTTTTTTGATGGATCTACAGAAACTAATGCGATAGATTTTTCTGGAAAATCAATTAAAAAACGACGCACTAATTCGTCCACCATAGACGATTTTCCTGCTCCACCTGTTCCTGTAATTCCTAAAACGGGCGCAGATTTATCCGCTACTTTATCGTAATCAAACGCTTTTAAAAAGTCTTCTTCACGATTTTCTGCCAACGATATTAAACGCGCAATCGTTGTGATATCTTTATCTTCTAATGATTGGTAGACATCTTTTCCTTCAGGTAATTCTAAAGCTCCTGTAGGAAAATCAGCTTTCTCAACCATATCGTTTATCATACCTTGCAAACCTAATTCGCGTCCATCATCAGGAGAATATAAACGTGTAATTCCGTAATCCATCAATTCTTTAATTTCTGACGGAAGAATTACTCCTCCTCCACCTCCAACAATGCGGATATCACCTGCTCCTTTTTCTTGAAGCAAATCGTACATATATTTAAAATATTCGTTGTGGCCTCCTTGATATGATGTCATTGCAATGGCATTCGCATCTTCTTGAATGGCTGTATTTACAACATCTTCTACCGATTTATCATGTCCTAAGTGAATAACCTCGCAGCCTGTAGATTGGATAATACGACGCATAATATTGATAGCCGCATCGTGCCCATCAAACAAAGCTGCTGCTGTTACAATTCGAACTTTGTTTTTAGGAAGATAGGCTTCTTGTATAGGGTGTACAAACTTTTCTTTCTTTTCTTCTTGAGTAATTTGTGACATTTATTTGTGATTTTGTTTTTTTATGACTCTTGCTAAGATACTATAATTTTAGACCAAAATTTAGCCTTTAAATTATCATTTTGTAACTTTTGAATCTAAAAAATTAATAAAAAAACAAAATTTAATGTGAAAATTTGATAAAAATTAATTAACTTTATTATCACTCTCAAATACGTCAATATGAATACTTACACTTTAAAAAATCTTTCCGAATTTTCTGAATTAAGTGAACAGATGATTATTTTATGGAATAAAAAGTATAAGTTTTTTACAGAAGATAAAATTGACAAAAACACTCTATTTACCCATGAAAATTTTAAAAAATTAATAATAATCTCTTTTCTAAACGAATCAAATAAAAAAAATTCTGTCGAAAATTTAAGTTTAAAATCTATACCAGAATTACAAGTTATTTGCGAATTTGAGATTCAAAACTTTTTGCAAAAAAACAAAAATTATCATCCCTTACTTAAATTATTGATTTGTTCTTGTTTCTCTTATGATGCGAAATCGTTTGATACTATCTTAACAATATGTTTCAAAAAATTGGGTATTGGAATTTGTTGTAACGAAATTGTTTTTCCATTTCTAAGTAAAATGTCTCAAATTTTAACTAATTATTCAATTCAAGAATCTTCCATTTCCTTTTCAAAAAACCTCATTCGAAAGCACCTTTTTTACTTAATAAAATCAATATATTATACCGAAAAAAATGATCGAAAATGGTTATTATTTTTACCTCAGGGAGAAATGCATGATTTGGAATTACTCTATGCTTATCTCTATCTAAAAATGAACAATGAAAAAGGTATTTATTTGGGAGAAAATCAAAGTTTACGATCAATATCAGAATTTTTAGAAAACCTTATAATTTCACATGTCATAATATATATAAATGATGATTATGATGTTTCACTATTGACTAATTATTTGATTATTATAAAAGAAAAGTATCCAAATTCGACTATTTTCGTTGCTAGTTATGAGCCATTAATAGAAAAAATAACAGAAAAAATTCCATATATAAACGTCAATACTCCACAAATGTTTAACTCTTATTTACAAAAAATTATGACAATGTAATCTACTTTTCTATTTCCCAATTTATAGGTACTAAATTTCTATTCTCTAAATATTTATTTGTTTTAGAAAAAGGCTTACTTTCCCAAAAACCTCTATAAGCACCTAAAGGAGAAGGGTGAGCAGTTTCGATAACTAAATGTTTTTCGCGGTCAATTTTTGCCCCTTTTTTTTGTGCATAAGCTCCCCATAATATAAAAACTACATTTTCCTTTTTATCTGAAACTTGCTGTATCACAGCATCTGTAAACTCTTCCCAACCTTTCTTTTGATGAGAACCTGCTTTAGAAGCTTCAACAGTTAAAGTAGCATTTAAGAGTAATACGCCTTGTTTTGCCCAAGATTCTAAATTACCCAAAGTAGAAATTTCAAATCCCAAATCATCATTCAATTCTTTATAAATATTACGTAAACTTGGAGGCAATTTTATTCCATCTGCAACAGAAAACGATAAACCATTTGCTTGTCCTTCTCCATGATAGGGATCTTGACCTAAAATTACCACTTTTAAGTTTTCTAAAGATGTATAATTAAAAGCAGAAAAAATCTGCTCTTTTGGAGGATAAATTGTTTTTGTTTGATATTCTTTTTCAACAAAATCAATCAGTTGTATAAAATAATCTTTATTAAATTCATCTTTTAAAACATCTTTCCATGTAGACCCTAATTTTATATCCATTTACTGTTTTTTTATGAAAACAAAATTATCCGTAAATTTGTATCAATGCAAATATCAGAACAAACTTTAAAAGATTTAGAATTTAATGCGATTCAAAAAGAAATCGCAGAATTTGCTTATACAGAAAAGATTGAACAATTTATTTTTCAACTAAAACCTTACGAAGATCACCAAAATTTGGTACAAGATCTTCAAACAACTAATGAATATTTAAAAACTTTTGAAACTGGAAATCGATTTCCTTTTTCGGAATACTATATTTTAGATGAAAATCTAAGCCGATTAGAAATCGAAAATTATTATTTGCCTGCCGAAGAATTTTTTAAAATTAAGGCAAATGCACTTCAAGTAAAAGAAATCTTGAAATATCTAACTCTTTTTCAAGAATATACACCAGTTTTATTTGATAAAGCAGCAACGATTAACTACGAAAAAAATATCGTAAAACTAATCGATCAAGTTTTTAATAAGTTTGGAGAAATAAAAGATGATGCAAGTCCAGAATTAAAAATTGTTCGTGATAGACTTCGTCATTTGAATGGTCGAATTACCGAATTATTTAATAAATCGATGAGCTATCATTCAGATTATTTGGATGATATACGTGAATCTGTTATTGGAAACCGACGCGTTTTAGCAGTAAAATCAGCATTAAGAAAACGTGTAAAAGGGCAGTTTTTAGGAACTTCTAAAACAGGTTCAATTACATTTATTGAGCCAGAAAGTGTTCAAAATCCACGTCGTGAATGGGAAGAATTAAAAGAAGAAGAAAAACATTTGATTATTCAGATTTTATTGGATTTAACAGCTCAAATTGCCGAGTATAAACCAAATCTTGAAGAATATCAAACGTTTTTAGAATATATTGATTTTACACAAGCTAAAGCAAATTATGCTTATTTAATTAATGGAATTTTACCCGAAATTTCTGAAAGTCGAATTATAAAATTAGTCGATGCATACCATCCTGTTTTATTTTTAAACAATAAAAGAAAAGTACAAAAAACGATTCCACAAAGTTTAGAAATTAACGAAGATTGTCGCATTATAATTATTTCTGGTCCAAATGCTGGAGGAAAATCTATCACTTTGAAAACAATTGGTTTATTGCAATTGATGATTCAGAGTGGAATTTTAGTTCCTGTAAAAGAAGAAAGTCAATTTGGTTTCTTTGATCAAATTTACACCGATATTGGAGACAATCAATCAATTGAAAATCATTTATCAACTTATAGTTATCGTCTAAAACAAATGTCTTATTTCTTAAAAAATGCGGATGATAAAACATTGTTGTTAGTCGATGAATTTGGTACTGGTTCTGATCCTGAATTAGGTGGTGCTTTGGCAGAAGTTTTCTTCGAAGAGTTTTATGAAAGAAATTCGTTTGGTGTTTTTACAACGCATTACACCAATATCAAATTGAGTGCAGAAAGCTTACCAGAAGCCATAAATGCGTGCATGTTATTTGATAAAAAAACTTTAGAACCTCTTTATCGTTTAGAAATAGGTCAAGCTGGTAGTTCGTTTACGTTTGAAGTTGCCGAGAAAAATAAAATTCCGTTCCGTTTAATCAATCGTGCAAAGAAAAAAGTAGAAAGTGAAAAAGTGAGTTTGGATAAAACCATTTTGAAACTTCAACAAGAGAAATTCGAAATTCAGAAAACAAAAGATCATGTTGAAGAATTACGTGAAACCAATATTGAGCACAATGAAAAATTAGAACAAACGAATGAAAAAATTCAACAAAAATTATACGATTTTCAACAATTATATGATCGCGAACAAAAGCGTTTGAAATTAGGTGAGCGTATTTCGGATATGGCTGATTCTTATTTAAAAACGAAGAATAAAAAACAAATGATTTCTAATTTTCTGAAATTAATTGAAATGGAAAATTCGAAAAAAACGAAAGAAGTTCAACAATTAAAGAAAATTGAAAAAATTGTAGAGAAAGAAGTTAAGCGTGAATTAAAAGAAAACTCGGAGACAATTTCTCAACAAAAACAAGTGATTGAGCAGAAAGAAAAAGCTGAAACAAAGAAGAAAATTGATGCATTGAAAGTTGGTGATCGTGTAAAAATTCATGGATCATCGAGTGTTGGAACAATAGATAAGTTTAAAAAAGATACAGTTTTTGTAAATTACGGCTTATTTACAACCCAAATTAATGTCAATGAAGTTTATAAAATTTAGTGTATTCTTTTTATTATTGAGTTTTCAGTCTTGCTTATGGCAGGAAGATGACAATAAACATTACTCATGCTCCTTTACAATTGATGTGACAAGCTGGAACAAAACGTTGAATAATTGTAAGTACACCGTTACGATTAACAATCGTGGAATGATGAATGAAAAAGGTATTTTTGAGTTTAAGTTTAAAAATGCTTCAAAAATTTACACAAAAAATTCGAGTGTTTATACTGTTCAACCAGGTGTTAATACGGTTCCAGTAGAAATTAGCAACTGTAATTTTGCAGATGAAATAATAGAAGTTTGCTTTATGCAATATAAATAATACACAATATATTAATGATTTATAAAAAATTAATTGCCATAATTTTATTCCTAAACATTACTAATTTTGCATTCGCACAAACGAATAATAACTGGGATTGGTTAATTGGAAGTTGGGAAGGAATTGGTAACGGGAAACCTGGAGAAGGAAAAGGTGTTTTTTCATTCGAATATCAATTAGATCAAAATGTAATTGTAAGAAAAAGTCATTCTGAATATCCTTCAAAAGACTTGAAAAACAAAACAATACATAAGGATTTAATGATCGTTTATTTGGATGAAAATAAAAAATTATCGAAAGCGATTTATTTTGATAATGAAGGACATATTATCAATTACTCTATTTCGTATTCTGAAAAAACAATCACTTTTTTAAGTGAAACTATTGCAAAAATGCCAACATTTAAATTAACTTATCAATTACTCGAAAACAAAGAAATAAATACAGTTTTTGAAATTTCGATGGATGGAAAAAATTTCAATACATATATTGAAGGAAAAAGTAAAAAAATATAAAACGAAAAAGGTTAGTGAATTCACTAACCTTTTTCGCTTTAATATCTTAATCTTTCTCTACGCCTTGATTTATTATTCCTCTAGATTTCCCCATCGATTTCTCAATCTCCTTATCATATTCTTCCTTTGTAACTTTTTTCGATTTATTTGGTAATTCGATCTTCCCTATGTAAGGTTTTATATCTATTGCACTTATAGTAACATTCGAAAATGAAGACGCAAATTTTACTTGTAAAATAAGACCTGGTAATCCATTAAAACGAGAAGGACCATCACGAAAAGGTAAATCTGTTGAATACCATGCTTCTACTGTTTGTTTTGGATTAGTATAGGTTGCTTTTCTTACATTATAACCTAAGATAGTTGACTCTTCTTTACTCAATATCCAAGGGAAAGTTTGGATGGAATCTTTGATAAATAATTTGGGTTTCATTTCACTATTTTCATACAATTCTTTTGTATTAAAATTTTTATAGATATTAGAACCTATATCACTCGATAATCCAAAAGAACTTCCTCGATTTTGCTCATTATTGATACGTTCTATTTTTTCAAAATTAGAATTTGTAGCATTTACAAATAACTCAAAATAATATCGTTTATTCTCAGAATTGACAAGCATTTCTTCGGTTTTTACTGATATTTTCTTATACGAACTTCTATCAAATTCTTGTTTCACTTCGTATTCTACTCGAATAGCATCTTGGGCAAATCCAATTATTGGAAGTATTAAAAATAAATATTTTAGCATTTTATAGTGTTTATTATTCTACTAATATAGAAATAAAATTTAATTCATTTTAAAGAATCATCAACATAAGCAATATCATTCTTTAAGGTAAATAATCTTCGTAAATTAGCGTAGAGATAAGATAAAAAGGCTTGTTGTATTGAATTTCAATAAAATATTAACTCAATAATTATTATTAATCATATATCATAAATATAATTTATAGTTTAATCTATATTTGAAATTGAAAATATATGGACAGTTTAAAATATCAGTCTAAATTTGCATCAGTAAAAGAGATAAAAACTATTACAAGTTTTATCAAATCGAGAAGTAAAAAACAAAATATAAAAAATTAAAATTATGTCATTAGTAGGAAAAAAAGCGCCTTTATTCACAGCGCCAGCAGTAATTGATGGAGACGAAATCGTAGAAAACTTTTCAATGCCAATCGGAGAAAAAAACATCGTTTTATTCTTCTACCCAAAAGATTTTACATTCGTATGTCCGACAGAATTACATGCATTCCAAGCTAAATTAGCTGAATTCGAAAAAAGAGATGCTGTTGTAATTGCTGCTTCTTGTGATTCAGAAGAAACACACTTAGCATGGTTAAACACTGCTAAAGATAACGGAGGTATCGAAGGTGTTACTTACCCAATCGTTGCTGACTTAGCAAAAACTATCGCTATGGATTACGGAGTTTTAGCTGGTGAGTATGTTTACAATGAAGAAAATGATTCTTTAAAATTTGAAGGAGCTCCAGTTGCTTACCGTGGTACTTTCATCATCGACAAAAACGGTGTTGTTCGTCACGAAACAATCAACGATTTACCATTAGGACGTAACATTGATGAGTATGTACGTTTATTAGACGCTATTTTACATGTAGAAAAATACGGTGAAGTTTGTCCAGCTAACTGGGAAGAAGGAAAAGATGCAATGAACGCTACTAAAGATGGTGTTGCTTCTTATTTAGCTTCTCACTAAAAATAATTTGAAATCTTAGAATTTCAAAATTCACGAAGAGGCTGTCTAAAATTTTGACAGAAGATTTTTAACTGATTTATTTTCAATATAAAATCACTAAGTTAATACCTTAGACAGCCTTTTTTATATCCAATTTTTAACACTTTAAAAATTAAAAAAATGTTTGCAGAATTAGAACAAGATAACTTAGCACAAGTAGTTGCTGATAACAATATAGTAATTGTACAATATGGTGCTGGATGGTGTGGAAACTGCCGTTTGGTAAAACCAAAATTCAAAAAATTAGCGGCTGAATACGAAGGTCAAGCAGAATTCTTATATGTTGATGCTGAGAAATTAGTAGAATCAAGAAAATTAGCTGAAGTTCCAAATTTACCAACTTTCGCAGTTTTCAAAGGAGGAGTTAATGTAGGACAAGTAACTGCATCTAAAATTGATGCTGTAAAAGAATTGATCAATGAAGCTGCCGGTATTTAAAAATTTAGCAAAAAATGTTTCTATTGAAGCAATGGAAACAGCTTTAGAAGTTTTGGAAGTTTATGCTGATTCTCCTGCTGTAAAAGAGCCAGAACAAGAAGTAATTGGTGAAATGATTTCTAACATTTGCGGAGCAATGGAAATGAAACAAATGATGGATGAAGGTATGGACGAGCGTACTGCTGCAAATACTTTTATGCAACGTGTTATGGGATCTATTGATAAATAAGCTTATCAATTAATAAAAAATAAGAAAAGGATTTCGATTTGAAATCCTTTTCTTATTTTTTATCTACACCTTGATGTATGTTCGAGTTATGTTTATCGTAATCTATTTTCAATTGTTCGAATTGCGTTTTTGTAATTTCTTTCGCTTTGAATAATTTCTTAAAATCAATATTATTTTTCATTACAACAGAAGTTGCTTTTAAAGAATAAGATGGATCAATTTTTCCGTTCTGAACAGATTCTACTTTTAATACTAAACCTGGTAAATTGATAAATTCTTTTGGACCAAAACGTTTAGGTAAACTCGGTGCATACCAAATAACCATTTTGTTATTCTCATCATACTTAACAACTGCTTGTTTAACATCAAAACCTAAATAGGTAGATTTATCTGGCGTCAATTCATATTTGTAATGTGTAGAAATGGTATCAGTAACAAGATATTTCTTATTCTCTATCATCCATTCTTGTTTTAATTGATTTTGAGTGAAATCTAATTCAAAATTATAACTAATAATTCCTAGTAGTGTAACAGTCGCATTTCCTTGAGAGTTATTAATTCTCTCAATTTTAGAAAAAACACTTCGTCCATTTTCTATCTGTAATACATAATTCTTCGGAACAGAAAGCGCTGCGATAAATGCATCTTCTAACTTTTCTTCTTTTCCATCTTTCCCAATTAATCTCGGAATAGAAACTTCCTCATATTCAACCTCTAATCCTTCTTGAGCATTAGCAATAATTGAAAAAAAACTTATAATAACCAATAAATATTTCATTTTTTTTTAGTTTGTTAATTAATAATAATCTAAAATAATTTTTATTTTAAAACTCTACAATAGTAGAATATGTAATTAACACAACATTGTGAAATATAAAAAATCCAACCGAAGTTGGATTTTTATAGATTTGATTAGTAAAACTTAGATAATTTCGAAATGTTTTAAAGCATTCCAGATACCATCTTCATCAACAGAAGTTGTTACAAAATCGGCGATTTCTTTTACATTTTCGTTCGCATTTCCCATTGCGACTCCAATTTTACTACCTTGCAACATAGTGATATCATTTCCTCCATCACCAAAAGCCATTGTTTTAGACAAATCCAACAGATGACGATTTGCCATTCGTTCTATACCTTTCATTTTATTAATGCCTTTTGGATTTACATCTGCAAAGTACTCTATCCAACGCGTGCTTACACTATTTTTCATCACGTTTTCTAAAATATTTTTTTCTGTTTTTTCATCCACAAAAAGATTCATTTGCATCACATTATCAAATGGTAAATTTCTTGGATCAACAACATCTGGAACAGACAAATCAAAATGACTAAATGATTTAATTATCTTATCGTTCACACGATTTATCGAAAAAGAATCAGAAGTCATAAACGAAAAAACAGTTGGATTTTCTTCGTCATATTTTAACAAAGCTTCAATATCCTTTGGATTAATATATTCGGTAAAAAATGTTTTTCTATCTCTATCCGAGCACATTCCTCCATTATTATTAATATATCCATCAAAACCATGTTCAAAAATAGTTTCGGGCATATCTTTCAAACTTCTTCCTGTTGCGATATATATTTTTTTGTTTTTTTGTTTTAATAATTTCAATGCTTCGATTGCTGAATCACTTAAAGAATGATTTTCAAAACCTTGTAATGTTCCATCAAAATCGAAGAAAAAAGACTCTATCATATTTTAGTTTTATCAAATATAAAATTAAAAAAGCAACCTCACTTTGGTTGCTCTTTTAGGTTATTTTAATGCTAATTTAATAATTTCTATCGCTTTATCAGTATCTTCTTGTGAAATATTGAGATGTGGTCGCATTCGTACCGAGTTTTCTCCACATGGCAGAATAATCATATGATTTTCGAAACAAGTTTTAATGAATGTTGACCGATCCGAATCTGATGAAAAATCAAATGCTATGAATAATCCTAATCCTCGAACAGAATGAATTTTCTTCGTTTCTTTTGCAATCTCATTCAGTTTAGATAAAATATATTTTCCTTTCTCCGCCGCATTTTCTACTAATTTTTCTTGTTCGATAACTTCTAAAATTAATTTGAAACGCAACATATCAATATAATTCCCTCCAAAAGTTGAATTGATACGACTTGATTCCTTAAAAACATTGTTCGGAATTTGATCCAACTTTTCTTTATTTGCTAAAATTCCACAAACTTGTGTTTTCTTACCAAACGAAATAACATCAGGAATAACATCGTAATGTTGAAAAGCCCACATTTTACCTGTCATTCCCATACCTGTTTGCACCTCATCAAAAATCAATAAAATCTCTTCTCTATCACAGATTTCTCTTAATTTCTGAAAAAACTCTTTCCTAAAATAATTATCTCCTCCTTCACCTTGAATCGGCTCTATGATAATACAAGCAATTTTATTTTTTCGTTGTTCTAAAACTGATTCTATTTGCTCTACCGCTCTATTTTCTGACTCAACAACTTTACAAAGATTTTCTTCTGTAACTGGGTAGATACGTTTTGGATTATCAATTCTTGGCCAATCAAACTTCGGAAAATATTCATATTTACGTGGATCTTTTGTATTCGTTAACGATAATGTATAACCAGAACGTCCATGAAATGCTTGCTTGAAATGAATTACTTCACCTGCCTCCTTCTCTATTCCTTTCGAAAAGTTAAGTCTTGTTTTCCAATCAAAAGCTGTTTTTAATGCATTTTCAACCGCCAAAGTTCCTCCAGATATAAAAAATAAATACTGTAATTCTTTTGGCATTGCTACACGCTCAAACGTATCAATTAAATCAGCGTAATCTTTTGTATATATGTCTGACATTGCAGGTTTATTCACTGCATTTCTTCCTAAAAAATCAATTTTAGCCATCAAATGTGGGTGATTATAACCAATAGCTGTCGAAGCAAACATCGAAAATAAATCTAAATATTCTACTCCATTTTCATCGACTACATAAGAACCATGCGATTTGTCCATATCCATAACGATTGGATATCCGTCTGCCAATATATGTTTTGCTAATCTTTCGTGTACTGTACTCATAGTTTTTAAATTTAAAAGTCAAACTTAATTCCTTGCGCTAAAGGCACTTCTGTCGAATAATTAATTGTATTCGTTTGTCGTCGCATATATGCCTTCCAAGCATCTGAACCAGATTCTCGTCCACCACCAGTTTCTTTTTCGCCTCCGAAAGCTCCACCAATTTCAGCACCAGAAGTACCAATGTTTACATTTGCAATACCACAATCAGAACCTTGTTGACTTAAAAATAATTCAGCTTCACGTAGATTATTTGTCATGATCGAAGACGATAAACCTTGCGCCACATTATTCTGAATTTCTATTGCATTCAATACATCTCCTGAATATTTGATTAAATATAAAATCGGAGCAAAAGTTTCGTGTTGAACTATTTCAAAATGATTTTCAACCTCTGCAATAACAGGTTTCACATAACAACCACTTTCAAAGCCATTTCCTTCTAAAACTCCTCCTTCAACTATTATTTTTCCTCCTTCTTGATTAATCTTTTCTAAAGCATTTGCGTACATTTCAACAGCCTGTTGATCGATTAATGGACCAACATGATTTGCCGTATCCAATGGATTTCCTATTTTTATTTGTGTATAAGCATTTACTAACGACTCTTTTACTTTATCATAAATCGACTCGTGAACAATAAGACGTCTTGTCGTTGTACAACGTTGTCCTGCCGTACCAACAGCTCCAAAAACAGCCGAAGTTAGCATAATCTTAAGATCAGCATCTGGCGAAACAATAATCGCATTGTTTCCACCTAATTCTAAAATTGTTTTACCCAAACGAGCTGCAACCACTTTGTTCACTTCAATTCCCATTCGTGTAGAACCTGTTGCAGAAACCAATGCTACATGACGATCTTGAGCAATCAACTCACCTATCGATTTATCTCCCATAACCAAAGAAGAAACTCCTTCAGAAATATCATTTATTTTTAAAACTTCTGCTAAAATATGTTGACATGCTACTGCACACAAAGGTGTTTTCTCGCTCGGTTTCCAAACGACAACGTCACCACAAACCATAGCCAAACATGTATTCCAAGCCCAAACAGCTACAGGAAAATTAAAAGCTGAAATAACACCAACAACACCAAGCGGGTGATATTGATCGTACATACGATGCAAAGGTCGTTCTGAATGAATAGTCGAACCATATAATTGACGTGATAATCCAACTGCAAAATCACAGATATCAATCATTTCCTGTACTTCCCCTAAACCTTCTTGATAGGATTTTCCCATTTCATACGAAACCAATTTTCCCAAAGAAGCTTTTTTCTCACGAAGTTTATCTCCAAACTGACGAACTATTTCCCCTCTTTTTGGAGCAGGAATCATTCGCCATTCTTTGAAAGCTACTTGAGCTTTAGTGATGACTTCTTCATAATCATCTTTTGTTGATGATTTTACTTTTCCAATTAATTTTCCGTCTACTGGCGAGTAAGAAGAAAGCTCTTCACCTTTTCCAAACCAAGTACTTCCCGTCGATGTTCCGAGATTTTCGGAAGAAATACCCAATTCTTTTAATTCGTTTTCTATCATTTTTTTGTGTTATTTTGTGGTTTTAACTTTTACCTAAATTAGTCAAAAGTTTCATAAATTAAAATTTTTAATAAATTTTATTCAGAATAATTTTTAATTTACTGAATAATCTTTAGATTTAATAAAATAAAACCGCATAAAATGAATTCAACTACAGATTATTTTAAGATTGATGATCTATTAACCGAAGAACATAAATTAATTCGTCAATCTGTTCGAGATTTTGTGGACAACGAAATAAAACCTGTTATAGATGATGCTGCACAACATCACAAAGACATTCCTGATTTAATGAAAAAATTAGGTGCAATTGGCGCATTAGGTCCATATATCCCAGAAGAATATGGAGGTGCTGGTTTGGACCAAATGTCTTATGGATTAATCATGCAAGAGTTAGAACGTGGCGATTCTGCTGTTCGTTCTGCTGCATCTGTGCAATCTTCTTTGGTTATGTATCCAATTTTTACATTTGGATCTGAAGAACAAAAACGCAAGTATTTACCAAAATTAGCTTCGGGAGAATTCATCGGTAGTTTTGGATTAACAGAACCTAATCACGGGTCTAATCCAGGCGGAATGGAAACTCGTTTAACAAAAAATGGAGATCATTATCTATTAAACGGAGCAAAAATGTGGATTACAAATTCACCAATTTGTGATATTGCTGTTGTTTGGGCAAGAGATGAAGAAGGAAAGATAAGAGGTGTAATTGTAGAGCGCGGAATGCAAGGTTTTACTACTCCTGAAACGTTTAACAAATGGTCATTAAGAGCATCTAAAACAGGTGAATTAGTCTTTGAAAATGTAAAAATAGATGAAAGCCAAATTTTACCAGAAGTAAATAGTTTACGTGGACCATTATCGTGCTTAAACTCGGCTAGATATGGAATTTCTTGGGGCGTAATTGGCGCTGCTATTGATTGTTATGATTCAGCTTTAAAATATTCATTAGAAAGAACTCAATTCGGGAAACCAATTGCTTCTTTTCAATTGCAACAAAAAAAATTAGCCGAATTTATAACAGAAATTACAAAAGCACAGTTATTATGTTGGCGATTAGGTACATTGAAAAATGAAAATAAAGCAACGCCAGAACAAATTTCTATGGCAAAACGCAATAATGTAAAAATGGCTTTAGATATCGCAAGAGAATCTCGTCAAATTATTGGTGCAATGGGAATTGTTGGTGATTTCCCTATGATGCGACATGCTGCGAATTTAGAATCTGTTATTACATATGAAGGAACACATGATGTTCATTTATTGATTACAGGCGCAGATGTGACAGGAATTAATGCATTTGTGTAAGAATATTTTTCATACTATTAGATAATTTTATAGGTTTACAATTCGTTTGTAAACCTTTTTTATTTTATCACACATGAAATTGAAATCAATTCTTCTTATTATTTTCTGTATTCAAGCTATTGTTTTGAATGCACAAGAAACATACAAAATTACCTATGAACGATTTTCGAACGGAAAGAAAGTCGAAGAAAGTAATCCAATACAAGTATTAGCAAATACAAAAGAAACTATTATCGGGAAGCAACAAAGCTTTAATAACACTACAAAATATCCTGACGAAACTTTTTATTACACAAAAACAAAACCATCAATTATTTCGTTAGTAACACAGTTTGACTCTATTCATTCTATCATTTCTAATGATTCTGTTTCGTTTAATAAATCTGTTTTTACAATTTCGAAAGAAACAAAACGAATTTTAGGTTTGCGTTGTAAAAAAGCAACTACATCAATTAATTCGAATACCATCGATGTTTGGTTTGTCGACAATATGGACATTAATGCAGCTCCAACAATGGTTGGAATGAATTTGGGATTTGTGTTAGAATTTACACGTAACAACAATATGACAATTCGCGCTTCTAAAATCGAAAGACAAAAAGAGCCTATTCCAAGCGAATTTATAACCAAAGAATTACTTCAAAAACCAGTCGATTTATTGACATATAAAGACATTATTTGGAAAAGTAAATTTGTAAATATTCCTCTTTTAACTGATCAACAAATTAATTTTAGTAACAATTTTTCTTCAAATGATTCAATTTATCGTTTTGCAAATGGAACTGTTGTGGTTCGAAAAATTAAAATGCCTCAAATAAAAGAAGGAAGTCAAGTTTTCTTAAATGTTACGCAACAATCTAATGGAGATGCTTATGATAGAACTGGTTCTGTATTTTTGATTCCACGTGATTCTAAAATTACTTTTATGGATGCTTTACAAAAAGGAATTAATCAATTACCAGTTTTCTCTGGCACGAATGGTAAAAAATATCAAGGTTATTTTCTAACAGAAAATTATTCCCCAACAATTGAATTCATGCGTTTTTTCACGCCATTTGGAATTAATAAATTCAATCATATTCAACTGAAAAATCAAACATGGCAAACAGAAGCCAAATACCGTCAAGAAATTACAGAATTTCAAAGTTTACTTTCTAATCAAGAAATTTTAATTGGTTTCTTTATTGGTAATTATGATCAAGATGGTCATACTATTTCTGCAAATATGACAATTCATCCATCCAATTCTTCTACTATACCAACAAAAAAAGTCCTACCAATTTTTAATACAACAAATGTTATGGAAATGGCAGGTCAAGAATATCCTTCACTTTTTGATAATCCAAATGGATTTACAGTAGAATTTACATTGAAAGAAGATTACAACAATGCAAAATTGCGTTTCACAACAACTGGACATGGAGGTTGGGAAAATGGAGACGAATTTGTTCCAAAAGAAAATAGTATTTTCCTTGATGGTCAAAAGATTTTTAATATTGTTCCGTGGCGACAAGATTGTGGTGCATATCGTGCTTACAATCCTGCTTCTGGCAATTTTGACAATGGTTTGTCTTCTTCAGATTATAGTCGTTCTAATTGGTGTCCGGGTACAATTACCAATCCTTACTTTGTAGATTTAGGAAATTTAAAAGCAGGAAAACATAATATACAAGTTAAAATTCCTCAAGGAAAGCCAGAAGGTGGTAGTTTTAGCTACTGGAATATTTCGGGTGTACTTTTGGGAGAATAAATTTACACAGTTAAAAAAGGCTTTATTGATTTTACAATAAAGCCTTTTTTAGTTTTGGTTTCATTTTAGTTACCAAAAAATAAGAAGATGTAAAGGCAGATAGACTTTTATAACCTACTTGATAAGCAATCTCACTCAACGTAAAATTATTGGCATCAATTAATTCTATACTTTTCAAAATTCGAATAAGTTGCATATATTTTTGAAGTGTAATTCCTGTTTCATGTTTAAAAATACGTTGTAAATTTCTTGTAGACATATTCGCTTTTTCTGTTAAATCATTTAGATTAAAATCATTCATATAATTCAAATGAATGTATTCACTTACAGGAATTAATCTCGTATCAACAAGAACTGGTAATTCTAAATTATTATGATGATTGAAAAAATATGGTAAACTACACAACAAAGCTTCTAAAAAAGTACTTTGCTCCTTCTCTTCTATCAAAAATTTATTCCATTTCGAAGCATATCTCATCATTTCTTTGAGTATTGGAGGTGCTACAAAAACATGAATCGAATCAAAAAAAGCATCATCAAGAACTTTCTTAAATAAAATTAACATCGGATTAACCGTTTTTGCGTCAGAAGTTGTGCGATGCATTTTATTTGCAGGAATCCAAATCACATGATTTTGTGGAACCAAATAAATCTTTTGTTCGATATGAAAATATTGATAACCTTCTTCAACAAAATTTAATTGAAAATAATCATGCGAATGAAGATCTTCATCATGTTGCCAATTTTTTTCGTACCAAACATATGTATTGGTCGTCATACTATTTGAATATTCACCAACTAACTGTTTCATGATCTATTTTTTTTGTCGTTTTAGATATAACTTATGGCAAAATTAATAAAAACGACATGCTTAATTTTGTAATTGAAAAAGAAATATTCAATCAATGGAGAAAAATCAACATCATTCTAAAAGTATTTGAATTGCAATTGCTGTCGTCATTTTAGTTTCTGCCAATTTGCGCGCGCCTATTACTGCAGTTAGTCCAATTTTAGATGAAATAAAATCGGTTCTGATAATAGATAACTTTCAAGCAAGTTTGCTTACCTCTATTCCACTAATCGTTTTTGCAGCATGTTCTATTTTAGTTAGTAAAGCTGTTGCCAAGATGAATATTCGTCATGGATTGATTTATTCATTAATCATTTTAATCATTGGATTATTAATCAGAATTTATGGTAACATTACAACATTGTACATTGGTTCATTCTTATTAGGTTTGGGAATTTGTATAGGAAATGTCTTAACACCAGCATATATTAAAAATATTTTCCCAGATAAAATCGGAATTATGACAGGAGTTTTTTCTGTTGCGATGAGTTTAATTGCTGCATTGGCTTCTGGTTTAAGTATTACAATTGGAAATTGGACGAATTCAGGTTGGAAAGGTTCGTTAGGAATTTGGATTATTGGTGGTGTTTTAGCACTTATTATCACAACTATTGATGCATTAAGAAATAAATCAAAAACAGAACATAATACAGTTCAATCTAAACAAACTTCATTTAATATTTTTCGTTCAAAACAAGCTTGGAATATTAGTGTATTTATGGGATTACAGTCTTTAATTTACTATTGTTTAGTCGCTTTATTACCAACGTTATTAATTGATTTTGGAATGACAAAGACAAATGCAGGTTGGGTATTTTCTGTTTTGCAATTAGCGATGTTACCTGCAATGCTTTTTAGCCCAATTTTAGCATCAAGAATGAAAAATCCTACGATTATGATTTACATTACTTCTGCTTTGTATTGTATCGGACTTCTGATATTAATTATTTTTAAAGCTCAATTTAGTTTTCTAAGTGCTATACTTATAGGAATTGCAGGAGGTTTTGCATTTAGTTTATCAATTTTATTCTTTTCATTGAGAACCAAAACAATGACAGGAACGATTAAAATATCAGGAATGGCACAATCTATTGGCTATTTAATTGCTGCATTTGGTCCTCCTATTTTTGGAAAATTATATGCTATCGATTCAACATGGAGTTACTCATTATACTTTTTATTATTGTGCGTTTTCATATTGACTTTCTTTGGAAATAAAGCAACACAACCAAAATTTGTAGAAGAATATTAATTCTATTAAAAATAGGTTGAAAAGTCAACCTATTTTTAGTTTATTCAATGTAAATTCTACTTTTTCGTTTTAATTATATTCTTATAAATCTGACCATCTTTTATGATAACTAAGAAATTTTTATCTGGGTTAGAAATAAGTGATAAATCTTGCAACGGATTTCCATCAACCAATAACAAATCAGCCAAAGCTTGCTCTTCGACCACGCCAATTTTTCCTGGATAGGGGCTTCTTAAACCAGAAAGTTGCAATAACTCTCCATTATCTTGTGTAATCATTTTTAAAATTTCAGCATTTGTAAACCATTTCTGTAATCGTAAAATATAACTATTTTGTTCTTCATTTAATTCAGGTTCAAAAAGAAAGTCTGTCCCCCAAGCCAATTTAACACCTAGCTTTTTTGCTAATGGCCAAACCTTATCTTGCCCTTCTAAAACTGGTTTACGTTTTTCTTTGCGTTGAGCATCCATATTATCGTTGTTATCCATTAAGTTTTGTAAACTCAACCAAACTCCTTTTTTAGCAAGTAAATTCAATATTTCTTCATCTAACATTTGTCCATGCTCGATAGATTTAACACCAGCTTCTACAGCTCTCTGTACAGCTCTTGCCGTGTATGCATGCACCATCACATAAGTTCCCCAATCTTCAGCAGCATCAACAGCAGCTTTCATTTCATCAAACGTATATTGCGTAACATCAATAGGATCATATGCTGATGAAGTTCCTCCTCCTGCCATTAGCTTGATTTGACTTGCTCCAAAACGTAAATTTTCTCTTGTTGCTGTTAAAACTTCATCGCGTCCATCTGCTATAAAAGTTGCTCCTAAAAGCTCTGCACGAGATGGTTTACCAAAAAAACGACGCGAACGTTCTTCAGGTGTTCTAAAATCTCCATGTCCAGCAGTTTGACTAATTGTTGCTCCCGAAGGCCAGATACGCGGTCCATTAACTTTTCCTTTATCAATTGCTAATTTCAATGGAAAGATTGGACCTCCTGCATCACGAACGCTAGTAAAACCACGCATCAACATTTTGTGAGAAGCTTCACCTATTTTATTCATCAACATTTCTTCTGACATATCAGGCGACATCATTTGAGCCATTGTGAGAGAACCAAAAACCATGTGAACATGAACATCAATTAAACCTGGCATCAATGTTTTACCAGATCCATTAATCTTTACTAATTCGCTTTCTTTCGTAGCAATTTTAGACGAGCTTATTTTTTGAATTTTATGATCTGAAATCAAAACATTCATTGGAGTTGTTAACGATTTAGATTGATGATCTAAAATCCTAACATTTTCAATTAAAATTTGTTCAGTTTGAGCAAGTGTAAATGAGGTAGAGAGAAAAAAAAGTGCGATTAATGCCTTTATTTTCATAAATAGTATGTTTGTTTTATTCTTCTAAGATACAATAAAAAAATAAAATTATCTTATTAACAAATCACTATAAATACCTCTATAATATTAGAATAGGCATCAACTCTTATAATTTTAAATATCTATTTTGAATTTTTATTTTAAATTATTCTAAATAAAAATTGTTCAATCAAATGTTTTTCCTAATATTTGTATTTTAATTTAGACTTAATACAAATAAGATGAGAAAAATATTTATTTCGACTGCAATCCTAGCTTTATTAGCAAGTTGTACAAATAAAGAAACAAACAATGACTCAACAAATCAAGTAGAAAGCGAAGTAACAGTTTCGAATGAAAAAATCGTTTCATTAAACGGAGCAATTACTGAAGTTTTAGCAGATTTAGGTGAACAAAATAATCTGGTTGGTGTAGATGTAACAAGTACCTACCCTACTTCTGTAAAAGAAAAGGCAAAAGATTTAGGACATGTTCGCTCGTTATCAATTGAAGCTTTATTAGCATTAAAACCAACCAAAGTATATGCAACGGACAAAGACTTGAATCCAGAACAAATTGCACAATTGAAAAATGCTGGTATACAAACCGAGATTATCAAACAAGAGTATTCGATTGAAGGAACAAAAGAGTTAGTAAAAACGGTTGCAACTTCTCTAAATAAACAAGATTTTGATGCTATTAATACTAAAATTGATACAGATTTAAAAGCAATAAAACCTTTAACTACTCAACCGAAAGTATTATTCATCTACGCGCGTGGAGCGGGAAATTTGATGGTTGCAGGAACAAATACACCAATGGAAAAAATTATTGGAATTGCTGGAGGACAAAATGCCATTACAGAATTTGAAGATTTTAAACCATTAACGCCAGAGGCTGTTGTAAAAGCAAATCCAGATTATATTTTGATGTTTGACAAAGGATTAGAAAGTATTGGCGGTGTTGATGGTGTTCTAAAATTAGAAGGTATTTCTTCTACAAATGCTGGAAAAAACAAAAAAATTATTGCAATGGATGGTCAGTTGGTTTCTGGATTTGGACCACGAATTGGTCAAGCAGCAGCAGAATTAAATCAATTACTTCAAAAATAAAAAAGTCTAAAATAATATGTATCCGCAAATCAGAATACATCTTTCATTGTTAAGTATAAGCATCTTAGGAATCGCAATTTTTGCATTATTTTTAGGTGTTTATCAATTTAATGAATCTATCCTATCTATTATTAATAAAGCATTTACCAATAGAAGTGCAATCAATGACAGCGATTATTATGTGCTTTTCGACTTAAGATTTCCTCGTATTATTATGTCTATATTGGTTGGTGCCGGATTAGCTGTAGCAGGTACTTGCCTACAAGGAATTTTTAAAAATCCGTTGGCTTCTCCAGATTTGATTGGGATTACATCAGGAAGTATTTTGTTTGCTGCAATTACAATTGTTTTAGGAAGTTATATCAAAGATTTTGTTCCAGAAATCATTCATTATTCATTACTTAGTTTGATGGCATTTGTTGGCGCCATGTGTTCCACTGTTTTTGTGTATAAAATTTCTTCACATCATCAAAAAACAAATATCACTATATTACTATTAGCTGGTGTTGCAATTTCTGCACTTTGTGGTTCTGCAACAGGGCTATTAACGTATCTATCTACAGAAGAAGAATTACGCAATCTGACATTTTGGACATTAGGTAGTATTGCAAGTGCTAACTGGAACAAAATCTTAATTTTAGGAATTGTTATTAGTATCAGTTTCTACTTTTTAATAGGAAAAGGAAAAATATTAAACGCGATGATGTTAGGCGAAAAAGATGCTGAACATTTGGGAATTAACGTAGAGAAAACAAAAAGACAAATCATCGTTTTTTCTGCTTTATTAGTTGGGACAATTGTTTCGTTTACAGGAACAATAGGATTTGTTGGATTAATCGTTCCGTATATTTTGCGTTTAGTCTTCAAATCGAATTATGTTATTATTCTTCCGTTATCTGCTTTTTTAGGCGCAATATTAGTTATCGTAGCAGATACAATTAGCCGAACTTTGGTTGCTCCATCCGAAATACCAATCGGTATTTTAACATCATTAATGGGAGCGCCAGTATTTATTTCAATTTTAATGAATTATAAAAAATCATTGTAATGTTAGCGGTAGAAAATATCAATTATCAATACAAATCATTCAAGATTTTAGATACAATATCGTTTGATGCAGAAGCTGGAAAAATGATTGCAATCGTTGGACCAAATGGCGCTGGAAAATCGTCTTTACTAAGCTATATTGCAAATGAAATTGAACCAAATGCGAATCTAATTCGACTAAAAGACATTGCTCTAAAAAATTGGAAAAAAGAAGATTTACCTCAACATAAAGCCAAATTTTCTCAACATCAACCAACTGATATTCCGCTTACAGTGAAGGAAGTTGTTTTGATGGGACGTTATCCATATTTCCAAAATTCACCTCAACAAAAAGACATCAATGCGGTTGATTATTGGATGACCAAAACCGATATCAATCATTTAAAAGACAGGGATTACATTCATCTTTCTGGTGGCGAAAAACAACGTGTTCATTTGGCGCGTGTATTTACACAACTGGAGAATGAAGTCAATCAAAAACTACTATTATTAGACGAACCACTGAATAATCTAGATATTTCTCATCAATTTAATTTATTAGAAATTCTAAATGATTTTAAAGAAAAAGGAAATTTAGTGATTTTGGTTATGCACGATCTTAATCTGGCTTCTCAATTTGCTGATGAAGTGATTCTGATGAACAAAGGAAAAATTGTTTATCAAGACAGTCCAGAAAAGGTTTTCCGACCAGAAATTATTTCCAAAATTTACAGATTTCCTTGTACAATTTGTAAAAATCCAATCGACCAAAAGCCACTTATATTATTCGGTAAAAAAACAATTACAATGAACACACTTACAGATTTAAAACAACAATGGAATGATTTGAAAACAAATCAACCAAAAATTAGAATTCGTAACGCTGCAAAAGAGTTAGGAGTTAGCGAAATGGAGCTTTTAGCAACACAATTGGGCGACAATGTCACAAAATTAAAACCTGAATTTGCTGCTATTTTACAAAAAATAGAATCACTTGGAAAAGTAATGGCACTTACACGTAACAACGAATGTGTACACGAACGTAAAGGAATTTATCTAAATCCAGATTTTTCTTCGCCTCATGCACAACTTTTTGTTGGAGAAGATATTGATATGCGTATTTTCTTAAATCATTGGAAAACAGCTTTCGCAGTTATCGAAAAATCTGAACATGGAGATCGCAAAAGTTTGCAGTTTTTTGGTAAAGATGGAGAAGCAATTCATAAAATATATTTGGTTCCACAAAGTAATGCAGAAACATTTGACACTTTGGTTGAGAAATACAAAAACGAAGACCAAACAACAATTCCTGCAACAGAAGTCATCGATAATAATGTAATTGAAAAACCTGATAACGAAATTGATATCGAAGGTTTTCAACAAGCTTGGGTTGATCTAAAAGACACACACAACTTCTTTATGATGTTACGTAAATTTGGAGTTACAAGAACACAAGCATTACGTTTGGCTCCTTCAGATTATCATGCAAAACAAATTTCTAACGAAGGAATCGTTCAGTTTTTAGAAAAATCTGCCGAAACACAAACGCCAATTATGGTTTTCACTGGAAATAAAGGAAATATACAAATTCATACTGGCGAAATAAAACGTACCATGTGGCAAGAAAACTGGTTCAATATCTTAGATCCAGATTTTAATATGCATTTGGATATGACAAAAATAGCATCTACTTGGGTTGTTAGAAAACCTACTGAAGATGGTATTGTAACGGCGATAGAAGTTTTTAACGACAAGGGAGAAATTATCGTTCAATTCTTTGGAAAAAGAAAACCTGGTATTCCTGAATTAGATACTTGGCGCGAAATTGTTGCTGAGTTGAATTAAGCTAATTAACAGTACATTTAGTTTATATCAAACTCCTTATTAATAAAAATAATAAGGAGTTTTTTTTTCATTTCTATGTCATTCTATCATTTATTAACTGTTTTTTGCAGCTTTTACAATTTCATTCAAATCGAGATACAGATTAGACCAATCGGGTACATTTTTCATTGCAGTAATCAGATTAATATAAGCCCTCAACTTAATTTCTAATTCTTTGCGAGAAGATGATGCACTTGATAATTTTCTGAGATCTGCATTTGCTTCTGCTTGTAGTGCAAAAGTAAGTTCAAACTCTTCTTGCTTCGCTTTCAACTCATCATATGCAGTAGATAAATTAAGATTAGACATATAATTCTGATTAACTTCTTTGTCTAACTCTTCAATCAATTTTTTTAATTGAGCTGTTTCTTCCGAATAACTCAATCTATCTAAATTTAAACCATATTTTCTGAAAATTTCATACAATTTTGCTGATTCTTCATAGTGTGGCAGGGAGACTACTTTTCTATGACTTGACAAATAAATTTTCAGGCTACTAAAAAGAAAATCTCTTTCTTTATCTAACTGCGCAACATCTTTGCCTTTTCCACTAAACGTAGATTTTGTGTAAACAGCATCATAATTCGCATAAGAATTTTCTAAGGATAATAAGAGAGGATGATTCTCTATAATAACATATTTCCCAGATTTAGACGAGTTGATTAATCGCTCGGCTAAAGTCGCAAGGTTTTTTGTACTAAGTTGTCCTAAATTAATTTTCATAAGTGTAGTTTTTTTAGATTGGTAATTTACTTTATATTCATTACCAATAAAGTTAATTGAATTTTAATAATTTTCAAAACTTATTAATAATCAACAAAGTAACACTGTATTATCTAAATATTATAGTAGGAAAGAACAAACAAGATTGTTTTAATTCTCCTATTATAGTAGGAAAGGACAAACAGGCTTGTTTTAATTCTCCTATTATAGTAGGAAAGGACAAACAGGGTTGTTTTAATTCTCCTATTATAATAGGAAAGGACAAACAGGGTTGTTTTAATTCTCCTATTATAATAGGAAAGGACAAACAGGCTTGTTTTAAATAAAAATTTGCTAAAGTAAATTAAATATAAAGCTATTTGATGTTTTCTAATTTTTAAATGATAAAAAAGGATAAAAAAAACAATAACAATAAAAAAGGCCGCCTTTACAGACGACCTACCACAAAAGACAAAATAAAGTACTCAAAACCTTATTTTAAAACTATTTTTTTCGTTTCAACTTTTTCAGCTGATTGTACTTTTACAATATAAATTCCTGCCGAAAGTTTACTTAATTGAATTGTTTTATTTGTGAATGACGATGTTGGTTGATACGTTTCTTGGTGAACCAATTGTCCATTCATCGCATAAATTTGAATGTTAAGTGGAGACGATTTTGCTTCTTGCGAATTATACACCAAACCAATTGTTTTTAGTTGAGATGTTGTATAAATCTCAAATTTTGTTTTTGATAATTCTGTTGTTCCTAAATTGTCTGTTACGTTTTCGTAATCAAATGTTAATTTTCCTGTTGAAGTTCCTTCAAATGTTTTAAAAACTAATTTATAGATTTGATTCGTAGACGTGCTTTTGATGAAATGATTCGTCGGTTTTACAACATATGACCAACCAGACAACGATTTCCAATCATATCCAATAGCATTAATATCTGTTTTGTACGCTGTATCATCAGTAGGATTTCCAGATTCTGTTTTGGCAACTTTTATTACATCACTTTGTAAAACTCCTGTCACAGAATACATCACAACATCACCATCATTTGTTGTAAGAGGCGTTATGTATTTTGTAAATTTTAGATCCCATTTACTTTGTTCAGGCTCTGGATTCACAGCTTTATCAGTTAATAAGCTATAGTAATTAAACAAGTTGTTTGGATTTGTTTTGTGAGCTAAAGTAACTTTTGTATCCGCAGACCACGTTCCATTTACCAATTTAGAATAGGTAAAATTATATTCACCTAAAGGAGCTGCAAAATTATCTATCTTCAATTTCGCATATTCTCCTGTGGCATATTTCAATACAAAAATAATAGATCCATTTACATAATGATTTGCAATACTATATTCTCCCCAACCATAAGTAGCAGAACCATTATTAAAAGCACCTTCTTGCCAATCTTTGTCCGAATTATACAATGCTGTCCAGGTAGATAAATTAGCTACATCAATACTATTCCATTTTGAGACATCATTCGACGCTTCGTAAACTTCAATCCCTGCGCCATCGTTTACTCTAATTCCGGTAGACATATTCGATTTTCTAAAAAAAGAAATATCCCAATCAGTTCTATTTTCTACTTGAGTTGTCTGATTTGCCAATCCGTAATAGACATCGTTTGCATAACCAGCACCCATAGTAACTTCGCCTTTTATGGTTTGAGCATTTATTGCAACAGATGTTAGAATGATTGATGCTAAAAGTGTAAATTTGTTTTTCATGATTTAATAATTTTTTAATTGTTAATCTAGAATTAGAACAGTCAATCCGAGAAATTACACTCTGACCCGTATGACTCGGATTGACAAATTCTAACCACTAATAATGAGTATGTTATTTAATAAGTTTATATTCGAATTTTGGATAACCTCTTACACCAGAAGTACTAAGAAAGGCTAACATTTTTATTTTATAGTAATTGTTTTCTGCATCTTTGATGATATAAAATCGATCTGCAAATAATTTTTGAGGAGCTGTTACTTGACGCCAAGAATCACCAATTGCACGTTGATCATTCATAAATTTTGATTCATCTATCATAGATTCGTTAAAATTATCATAAGTAATTTCATTTGTTACATCTACACGATAAGCTTTTGCACCAGCTTTTATATTATTAACCACATAATCAGAATATCCATACGATCCATTTCCTGCAATTAGATTGGTGAAAACTGTAAAATTTAAATCCCAATCTAACTTCGGTGGTTCTACATTTACGATTTCATTTGTAGCAAAACTGAAATGAATAAAATTATGCGTTGAGTTTTTTGAAATCACTTTTTCTGTGAATGTCGTATCATCCAAATCTGCATATTGCATAAGATATTGTTCGTCTTTTTTGATAAATTTCACTTTTTTCCAACCACGAGAATTTCCGGCAACGGCTGCAGAACCAACGGCTGGAGTCATTGTACCTACTTCATAACCTAAATTCAATAAATAAACTGGATTATCTGTTTCTTTAATTTCTGGAATGGCCGTTTGCAAAATATCTCCTGCAGGATGATCAATATAATCTTTGTTTGTATCTGTAAATGTACCAACAGCAACCTCGTTAATTAATTTACCAACTGAAGCTTTACTCACTTTAGATAAATCGGTTTCATCTAATGCTTTTGCTGCCATATAAATAGAAGAGTTCAATTCAACTCGGAAATAAGTTCCATTATAAAAACCTAAATCCCAAGAATCCCTTTTCACCTTAGTTTGTGTTTCTTTACTTAAATCTACATAAACCTGAAATTGCTGATTTGGTCCGCCAATTTCTACATCTATTGTTCCACCAATCGAATTTTCAAAAGAGATTTTTGTTGAAGTATATCCTTGGATAATAGCTGTTGGATAATCAATTTTAGTGATTTCAAACTGAATTGATTTATCAGATCGATCGAAAGGATAAATTAAATTTTTGAACGTAAAATTTGTAGACGTTTCTCCTTTTTTAATTGGAACTATAATTTCGTTATTTGTAGCCGAAATAGAAGTTGAATAATCTACGTTGTAAGTTGCCTTATCCTCAGTAATTTTAATGTGCACTTCACCATCTTGTTCAGCAACTTTAGAATAAATTAGTTTAATTGTTTCTTCGTGATCAATTTTACTAAAATCGATGCTTTGTTTCTCAAAAGCAACAACAAAATCTTGTCCTATTGGATTACTTTCTTCGTTACATGACCATAAAAAAGAAAAGCTTAATAATAAGGTATAAATAAATATTTTTTTCATGTTTTTTTAATTTAATTAATTCCTAAGTTGAAGGTTAATTTTGCGAAATACGAACGTCCATAACCATACAACACGCTTGTAGAACCCTGACTATGTGCCCCATCATTACCAGAAGTACTGTTTAAATATTTTACATCAAACAGATTTCGAGCACCAATTGTTAAATCAAGTTTTTTATTAAAGAAACTTTGTTTTATAGAAGCATCCATCCAATGAAAAGCATCTTGTTTTCCTTTAACTAAAATTTGCTCAGAAGTATTTGACGGATTATTTTTTAGGACAAATTGTTCTTGCGCACCATTGTATTTATAGAAAACTGAAAAAATAGTGTTCCATTTTGGCAACGTATACGAAACATTGGCATTAACCTGTGTTGAGTAGAAGTACTTATTTTTTACTGTATTAATAGCTTCTGCTTCATCGATATCTTGCTTAATTCCTGTTAATGTAAAACCAATACCTCCTGAAAATTGATTCGATTTAAACTGATTCAAATAAGTTAATCCTTGCACATCATACGAATCGATATTTCGATATTGATATTTTAGTGGAGATTCTTCAACAACAATTAGATCAATTTTATCTTTCAAATTTATTTTCCACAACGAAACCTTTTGTTCAATTGCTGTATGAGGTTCTATTTTCCAGTTCTTTTTTAGGTGTAAAAAAGCAGAAACACCTTTCTCTGGATTTAGATTTTCATTTCCTTGTACATTATGATTAACATCTACGAAATACGAATACATTTCATCATAATTTGGCAAACGTGGTGAAGTACCTACAATTGCACGCAATTCCCATTGTTTTCCAAACATATATTTTGCACTCAAACTCATTACATATTGCGTGTCAAATTGCTCCGAAAGCATAATACGAGTACCTGGGCGAAACGAAAATTTATCTGATAAATTGATTTCAGAAGAAGCAAAAAAATCATAAGTTCCTAATTTTCTTTCTATCGGATTTTGAAAAAATTCTCCAGCAGAAGTTGACGCAAAACCTTTTGTTTGATCGATTTCATAACCGAATTGAAAATCGAAATAATCATTTTTATTAATAAAATTACTGAACATTCCTTTCGAATAATATACTTTTCGACTTTCATATTCAAACTTGTTTACATCATGTTCTTTACCTTCAAGAATTTCATAATTGTATGACTTCAATTTTCTTTTTTGTTCTTGATACGAAAATGAAACATCATAATTTATCGCTTTTCTAAATCTACCAGAAGCATTTAAATGATTGTATATACGATCTGTTGTGTAAACTTTATCTTTTCCAAAATAATCTTTTGTAGCTGTTGGTCCATTTTCTATAAATATAGGATTGGGATCATAATATTTAGTTTCTTCATTAAAGTATTCAAACTTATAGAACAAACGATAATTATCTTTTTTGTATTGAATAAATGCTTTAGCAGCGTTTTGTTCCTTTGGCAACCATTCGTAACCTCTTAAACCATTATTGCTTGCATAATTCTTACCTTGTTTTTGATCAAAAAATCCTTGAAAATCATTGCGTGAAAAACTTAAATTAGCGTAGATTTTGTCTGAAAATTTATGCCCGATTTTCAAGGATTGTATATGTCTACCTTTATTTTTCCAATTGTACTCATCTCCAATCGTTTCTTCTTGTAAAGTAGCCGAAATATCGAATTTATTCTTTCCTCCCTTTTTCGTAATAATATTTATTACTCCAGCGATAGAATTTGCACCATATTCCACTCCCATAGCTCCTTCTACAATTTCTATTTGTTGAATATCGTCCAAATTAATTTGAGTTAAATCAGTATTACTGCCTAAACCTTCGTCGTTAATTAATGGAATATTATCTACTAAAATCTTAAAATATTGAGCATCTAAACCAAACATTTTAACACTAGATTTCCCTGTAGAAGAACTCGGAAAAATGTTCATATTAAGTGTTTGATTTAAAACATCTGCAAGTGTATTTCCTGCTTGTCTTTCGATCATTTCCTGAGAAATTACTTTTACTTCGTATATAGATTTTTTTACGGATTGCGTATTGTATTGCCCAGAAATAACTGTTTGTTCTAAATTGATAGTTGAATGATTCGTTATCGAATCATTCTCTTGGGCTTTTAGAGTGATTGTAGTTAGTAAGCTTAATAAGAAAAAGCACCTCTTCATTTGTTTTTATTTTTACTATTTAGAATTAGTCTAATGATTAATAAAAGCAAATGTAATCGATTTTTATATTTTATTTTTATTTATTCTAAATTAAATTAATGAAAATAATCATGAATTAAAATCTATAAACAAAAAAATAGGATTGATAATGTTATCAATCCTATTTTCTGAAATTATGTTTTTCTGTATTCTAATGCGCTTTTCCTAAGCTAAAAACCTTCTTAAAAATCGTTACAATCAATACAACTAATAAACCTGCTACCAAAGCTACTAAAGCTTCGCTAATCATTGCTGGAATGGCTGTTGGAATTATATGATGAATATAATCAATATTGTGAACAAAAATTTGACCCGAAACTAATAACAAAGCAACTGTTCCAACAAAACCTAAAATTTTGATAACATATGGTAAAGCATCAACCAAAAAGTGACCAAATTTAGACACGACTCCTTTATCATGAGAAGCTTTGATTAATTTAAATCCTGCATCATCCATACGAACAATTAACGCTACAATTCCGTAAACACCTATGGTTGCTAAAATCGCAATCAAAGAAACTGTTAATATTTGTGTCATCATCGGTTGCTCTAAAACTGTACTTAAAGCAATAATTACAATTTCAATAGAAAGAATAAAATCGGTAATAATCGCAGATTTTACTTTCGATTTTTCTGAAACTTCCTTTTTGTCTTCTACTTTATCTTCTTGAATAACTTCTGTTCCTTTCTTTGAACGATGAAAAATAAATTCGATAATTTTCTCAACACCTTCAAAAGCCAAATAAAAACCACCTAAAATCAAAATATATTTAATTGCTTCTGGCAGATAATGATTCAGCATCAAAACAATTGGAACAATAATTAGTTTATTGATAAACGAACCTTTAGTAATTGCCCATAAAACTGGAATTTCTCTTGATGATAGAAAACCTGTTGCTTTTTCAGCATTAACAGCCAAATCATCACCTAAAATCCCTGCCGTTTTACTCGCTGCAACTTTAGTTGTTACCGCTACATCATCCATTAAAGCTGCAATATCATCCAATACTGCAAATATTCCTGAAGCCATATTATTGTTATTTTTTTGGTTCGTAAAAGTAAAAAATAATGACAATTTTTTGCAGATTTTTTTAATCTTCTGTCAATAATTCATTTCAAGCAAATTACACTCCATTTTTCTTTTTCATATAGAATCTATTAATTTAAATTAAGCCAATTCAAAAACAAATCAATAATTTTAAGAAGCATTTAATAAAATTCTAAAATGAATAATTCTTTTGAAAATTTAAAGAAACATATACAAAATTATACTTCAATTTCAGACGTAGAGTTTTCTGAATCGATCAAATATTTTGAAGAATTCCATGTGAAGAAAAAAGAAGTTATTCATCAAGCGAATTCAGTTTGTAAGTACAATTATTTTATTGCTTCTGGTTGTATTCGATTATTCTTTATTAATGAAAAAGGCGTAGAACAAACCATAGATTTTGCAATAGAAAATTGGTGGATGACAGATTTGTTTTCCTATATCAATCAACAAAATTCTGAATTTTCAATTCAAGCAGTTGAAAACTCGACTATACTGAAAATGAGTAAAACGAATGAAGATATTTTATGTAAAAAATTTCCTATGTTTAATTTGTATTTCAAGCGAATTTATCAAAAAGCAAATGCAGCTGCGCAAATGCGTTCCAAATATCTAAAACAATTCTCAAAAGAGCAATTTTATCTTCATTTCAAGAAAAATTTCCCTGAGTTTTTACAACGTGTTCCGCAATATTTATTGGCTTCTTATTTGGGTTTCACACCCGAATATTTGAGTGAAATTAGAAAGAAAGAGTTTTCTTAAACTAGTTTAACTTTTTTGCATGAACAATCATCGAACTTTGTTAAAAATTAAAAAAATGAATACACGATTAAACATTCAAAAACTTGAACCAAAAGCTTATGAAGCGATGTATGGTTTAGAGAATTTTTTAGCGAATTCTGAATTAGAAAAAATACATTTAGAACTAATTAAAATAAGAGCCTCGCAAATCAATGGATGCGCCTTTTGCATCAATATGCATACAAAAGATGCAATGAAACTTGGAGAAACAGATCAACGTATTTTTTTATTGAATGCTTGGCGAGAAACAACTCTTTTTACAAAAGAAGAACGCGTGATTTTAGCGATGACAGAAGAGATTACCCATATTAGTCAACATGGTTTGTCTGAAGAAACATACCAAAAAGCTTTGAGTCATTTTTCTGAAAATTATATTGCAATTATAATTATTGCAATTACAACAATCAACGCTTGGAACAGAATTGCAATTAGTTCTCATATGATGGTATAAAATTTTAGCTTCAGAATTCTGAAGCTTTTTTTGTGCTAAAAATCGACTTTCGGATTAAAATAGTTTAATTTTGAACCTTAAATTACCTGACATGAATATTTACGATTTGATTGTTGATGATAAGGAAGAAATTTCTTTGAATGATGTTTTTTTAGATGAGCAAAACATTGCGCAAGTAAAACAATTAATCAAGGAACATAGATATATTGAGGAATTAAGCAAATATAATTTGCCTGTTAATAACAAAGTTTTATTGCATGGTTTTTCTGGTTGTGGAAAAACAACAACAGCAAAAGCTATTGCAAATGAAATCGGAAAACCAATATTGATTCTGAATTTAAGTAATATTGTTTCGTCAAGAATTGGTGAAACATCACAAAATATTAGAATGCTTTTTGATAAAGCTGCGCGCGAAAAAGCTATTCTTTTTCTTGATGAATTTGATCAAATTGGAAAAGCACGTGGAAATGACGACAAAGATGTTGGCGAAATGCGTCGTTTAGTGAATACAGTCATTCAATTGATTGATTATTTGCCTCAAAATTCTTTATTAATTGCTGCTACAAATCATCCTCATATTATAGATGTAGCTTTATTAAGAAGATTTCAGTTAAAAATTGATTTCAAAATGCCAACTTCAGAAATGTTGGATAATTATTATGAAAAAATTTTAAGTGACTTACCAAAAGATATTCAGTCGCTTGAGCGTAAATATAACATTTCGTTTGCAGAAGCAAAAGATTATGCTCTTACAAATGCAAAAGCTTTATTGATTGAAAAATTAGAGCAACAAGAATTGTCTTAATTATAAAAAAAAATAACCTTCATTATAATTAATCGAAGGTTATTCTTGTTTATTTACTTTTCTATTTATTAAATAGATTTATCCCAAATTTTTTCGCGGTATTCTTTTGGCGTCATTCCTGAAACTTTTTTAAATAGTTGCGTAAAATGTGATGCTGTCTGAAAATTAAGTTCAAAAGCGATTTCTGCTATTCTTTTACTAGAATGTAATAATGCTTTACTATAATTAATATCAGTTTCATTTATCCATTGTTTTGGTTTTTTCTGAGTAACATCTTTTACACATTTATTCAAATAATTTTCTGTCACAAATAACTTATCAGCATAAAAAGTAACCCTTTTTTCTTCGATATGATGTTTAAACAACAAATCTTTAAACTGTAGCGTTAGCTCCATTGGACGTGTAGTAGAATTTGGTATTTCATTATACTCGTGATTGAGTAATTTTAACAAAATAACGTGTAACAAAGCGATAACAATATCATTTAAACCAAAATTATTGATAAAAATCTCTTGTTCCATTAAAATCAGTAATTGATTAATCGTACTAAATGTTAAGCTATCTAACGTAAGAAACGGCGACATTAAGTAAATACTCGATTTATATTTAGGTAATTCTAACTCTGATAAAATATGATTTTCATATGCTAAAAAGAAACCTTCGGCATCGTCAGACATTTCGACTGTTGCTGTAATTGTTCCTTGTTTTATAAAAATAATTTCGTTCTCTTTTGCACAATATTCACGATTTTCTAAATATTGTTTAATGCTTCCTTTGGTTACAAAAATGATAAAATTGAACGATGTTCTATACGGAATAACAGGCATTTTTATGCCTTTCAAATAATATTCTAATCGATACAACTGGATATCCGCATTGTTTCCTAAAATTTGATCTGTAAGATTATTAAGAAAAAGTTCTTTGTATTGTGAATTTGATAAAATTTCCATTGTATCGTTCTTATTATTATGTTATTCTCCGAATTTTATGCCAAATTATTTGATTAAGTTTTTAGTTGCTATTTTCTTTAATGAAAATCTTATTTCCAATATTCTTCAACCAAAGAGTAACCCAAGTTCCAAGTACAAATGGAAAAGTGAGTACACCTCCAAATTCACTCAAAATATTGGTTTTAACAATTAAAACATCAATCAAAACTGTAATAAAAACACCTAATAAAACCCAAAAACCATCTATTTTTTTTGTTCCAGCAAATACAATAGCTGTTAAAACAGCATTGAAACCAAATAATCCCATATGAATTTGATCTACTGGTTCTCCAAATAAATTTGAAATTTCTGCACTAAAGATTGAAGCTGCCAAACCATACAAAGCTGCAGCTGGCGAACCAATAAAAACAGCAATAAAAAAGATGATACCAGACAATGGACCACCTTGAAATATTACTTCTCCGAAACCGTTTGTAGATGTAAAAAAATCATTGGCTTCTACTAATGGTTGTGCATCGCTTACACTAGCAGGTCCTATTGTTGTAAAATGATGAATTCCGAAAACTAAAATCCATGTGATCAAAATAAATGGTAAAGTAAAAACTGGAATATTTCTTTTGATAAAAAAATGCTGAATAATTGCTGCTAAAGCAGAAGCTACTACCAACAATATCCATAAAAGAAAAGTAGAGTCGAACATTATTGTTAAAGCTACACCTACTAAGGCTGCACTAAATCCGTATAGACCAGCATTGATTTCTTTTTTGTTGTATTTTAGTAAGATTGCTGTAATTGTACCAATCGCAGTAGATACTAATGCACCAATTCCCCCTTCTATACTTCCTAAAAAAATACCTATTAAAAACAATAAACCTGTGATACTGTTTTCTTGTAACATAATTTGTCCTAAACCTTTTAGAACTTGATCTACGAATGGAACTTTCGTTAAAATTTTGTCCATGTTTTTTTAATTTATTCTATAATTCCCAAAGTAAATCTTGGGTAGCCAAAAAGTAATTGTACATTGCCTCTCCTCCTTGACTTAAAGCTCTTATTACGAAACCGTTTCCGTCTAAAACTGAAATACCAATTTCTACATTTGTATGTTTTTTTGATGTTTCTAATAACGTTTCTACTAACGCTACTTTGTCTGTTTCTGGTTTTGTACTAAAGAAAATAAAACTTCCTTGATGTGTGTAATTTTCTAAAATACCAATGCTACTGATTGGAATTAAATCGGGTTGAATTAAGACATTATCTTTTACAACTAATTTATTTTGATGATAGATTTCTGTCAAATTCTGAAAACGTTTTAATTTAAAAACTTCTCCCGAATGTTTACGTCCACACGTAATAATCTCACTAATTACAATTTGACTATTATCACCAATTGTAATTGCAGCGCTACTTTTAAAATTAGAGTTTTCGTGCGGAACTACTGGATGTGGAACATACGCAAACGATGCATTATCGTGTATATTAATCGTTAACTTTTGTGTTGCTTCGTCATCCATGTTAAACAATCGTTGGTACGATTGTGATTGCAACTGAAGTGCTGCATTGTCTTCTACATCAATATTCAGAATATATTCGTCACCATTCAAAATCCCTGGTGAAGAAGTCATCGTCATTTGATAAAGTTTATTATCTGTTTTTCGTTGTCCAACGGATACTACACGGAAGGGTTTACCTACATACAAATTTTTGACGTAAGATTTTCCTTCCTTGTATCCTGCAACAATATCTAATCTACATTCCATCTTATCTTAAAAGATTTGGTTCTTCGATTTCTTCTAAAAGTGCATATTTTTTAATCCAACCAATAACGCCATCTAAACCTTCTTCTGTTTTTAAGTTTGTGAAAACGAAAGGCGCTCCATTTCTCATGCGTTTTGTATCACTTTCCATCACTTCTAAACTTGCACCTACGTGTGGAGCTAAATCTATTTTATTGATGATTAATAAATCTGAACGTTGGATACCAGGTCCACCTTTTCTAGGGATTTTTTCCCCTTCTGCTACATCAATAATAAAAATTGTAACGTCAGCTAAATCTGGGCTATATGTTGCAGCTAAATTATCTCCTCCACTTTCTATTAAAATTAATTCGATATCTGGAAAACGATCTGCTAACTCATCAACAGCTTCCAAGTTCATACTTGCATCTTCACGAATCGCTGTGTGAGGGCAACCTCCTGTTTCTACACCAATAATTCTTTCTTCTGGTAAAAGACTGTTTTTTGCCATGAATTTGGCATCTTCTGAGCAAAAAATATCGTTTGTGATAACTCCTAAATTGTAGTCACCAAACATTTTTCGACTTAATTTTTCTAATAAAGCTGTTTTTCCAGAACCTACAGGTCCACAAACACCAACTTTAACGTATTTTCTATTTTCCATTTTATATTGTGTTTAAAATTTATGACATGTATAGACGAGAGTATAAACGTTCGTGTTGCATACATCTAATATCAAAAGATGTGTTACACAACCCAACATATTCTCTATCTAATTCTATTGTTTCTTGTGCTGTTTGAGCTATTGTTTCGTACAAATCGAACATTAAATCTTGTCCGTCCAATTGCCCCAAAGGAACCAATTTTACTGCATTTGTAACAATACCTGAAGCCGAAGTGTAATAAAAAGCAAATAATGCTTCGTATAGTGGAATTTGCAATAAACTTGTGTAAATTCCGAAAACTATTGCATAATTAGAATACGCTTCATTTTGTTTTATTCTGCGCTCATATTCTTCTACAAATTCAGACGCTACACGACGCTTAAAAATTTTGATAAGTCGCAAACCTAATTTCTGACTTGCTTGTCTAATTTCTTTTGGCGCTTTAAGAGCAGAACACTCTTCGTCTAATTTCAGAATTTCATTCAAATCCGAATTTTGAGTAGCTTCGTAAGCTAATTTTACAAAAGCACCATCATTATATTTCAGATTATATTTCATCATATTTTCTACAAACTCTTGTGCTGTTTGCTTGTTATTGACAATTCCATTCTGAATATATGTTTCTAATCCGTTTGAGTGTGTATAAGCACCAATCGGTAAAGTAGGATCAGATATATGTAATAAACTTGCTAAAAATTCTTGTTTCATTATTTATCTTATTTAGATAATTTTATTTTCAGATCTTTTGTAGACAATGAACCTCCTACTTTATTATCGCGATGATGATCTACATTTGCATTTAGTAAATGCAGGAGTTTTAGTTCTTGAATTTCTGGTTGATAACCTGCCGATTCTAACCAACGGAAAATCGTTAATTCGAAAGGCATAAGCAATAAATCATTTTGACTATAAAGTGGCATATGTTTATTCCCTATTTCATGGCAAATTGCACTCGTTTCGAGCATAGATTGAGGAGAAAGAACAATTGTTTTTGTTTCTAAGACATTAACAACAATTGCACTTTCATCATCCATAAAAAGGATATCACCATCATGCAATCGTTGTTTATCTTTCAGAAACTTAATGGCAACATCTTTTCCTGCTCTTGTTCTCTTACGTTGAATTCTTTTGGACGTTTCGTACCAATCGAAATCAACATAATCAATCGACTTTATTGTCGGATTTTGAGCGATATTTCCAATTCTTTCGTTAATTATCATCTTGTTTTGATTTTTTGCTAAAATCAAAATTCTTAGAAATTCCTACTCCAAACGTAGAACCGCTGATTCCTGCCACATGGCTTTTTGTCCATCCTTCTTTTGCTTTGGTTTGTAACATTGAAAGTTCTGCAAATTTGAATTTCAATCCCCAACCTCCGCCTACAACTACACCAATCATTGGGTAAGCGCGTAAACGAAATCCGTTAAAATCTTCCATTGATGTAGAAGCTGTTGCAAGTTGTTGTCCCCACACATAATGTGCGTCAAACTGTGCAATTAACAAGAAGTATTTACCAAGCGATAATGACGGACTATACCATATTCCAGCTTCATTTAATTTGTTTACAACATTATGGTCGACAACATTTTGCGTATACGCATAATTTACCCCAATAAGATCATTATTGTTGATAAAATATCCCAATCCAATTGGTGCACTAGAAACTGTACTGCTACTGTTTGTAGGAGTTGTTATTTTAGAATAATCCAATGAACCGTATACCATAAATTGTCCTTTTGGTCCGTCTTCATCACTTTTTAGTCTTGTTCCACCCAATATTTGTGCGTTCATACTTCCTGATAACATCGACATTCCGACTACTGAGATGGAAAAAACTATTTTATTAAAGTTTATCATTTTTTACTTTAAAAACCTGAATTAATATTTCATTAAATTCTTTTTGAAAAGGCTCAGAATTATTCCGAGCCCTTTTTATAACTAAGATTTAGAACAAGTGGTATAATTGTGCTAACGGAACAGTTTCCGATGGTTCGCACGTAATATATTCACCGTCTACGTATACTTTATAGTTTTCTGCATTCACATCGATTTGTGGTGTTTTATCGTTGTGAATCAAATCTTTTTTACCAATATTTCTACAGTTTTTAACAGGTAAGAAAATTCTGTTTAAGTTGTAATTTGCAATTGTTCCATTATCGATAGAAGCTTGAGAAACAAATGTGATATTTGTTTTTTGAACAGCCTTACCAAAAGAACCAAACATATTTCTGTAAATAACTGGTTGCGGAGTTGGAATAGATCCGTTTGGATCACCCATTTTACTACCTGCGATAAATCCTCCTTTTAAGATCATTTCTGGTTTAACACCAAACATTGCAGGTTTCCAGATTACTAAATCGGCAATTTTACCAACTTCAACAGACCCTACATATTCAGAAATACCATGAGCAATTGCAGGGTTGATTGTATATTTAGAAATATAACGTTTTGCACGGAAGTTATCGTTGTCATGACCTTTGTCTTCTGCGATTTCTCCACGTTGATCTTTCATTTTACTTGCCGTTTGCCAAGTTCTTGAAATTACCTCACCTGGACGTCCCATTGCTTGTGAATCTGAACTCATGATACTGAAAACTCCCATATCATGTAAAATGTCTTCTGCAGCAATAGTTTCTGGACGAATACGAGAATCAGCAAATGCTACATCTTCTGGGATATTTTTACTTAAGTGGTGACAAACCATTAACATATCCAAGTGCTCATCAATTGTGTTCACTGTATATGGACGTGTTGGGTTTGTAGAAGCTGGCAATACATTTGGATACATTGCAGATTTGATAATATCTGGCGCGTGACCTCCACCAGCTCCTTCTGTATGGAAAGTATGGATTACACGACCGTTGATCGCCTCCATTGTATCTTCTAAGAAACCACCTTCATTTAATGTATCTGTGTGAATAGCAACTTGTACATCATATTTATCAGCAACTCTTAAAGCAGCGTCAATTGTAGATGGAGTTGCTCCCCAGTCTTCATGAATTTTTACTCCTAAAGCTCCAGCTTCAATTTGTTCTTCAATTGGCTCAACTGTTGCGCAGTTTCCTTTACCAAAAAATCCAAAGTTCATTGGAAAAGACTCAGTCGCTTCCATCATTTTTTGAATATTAAATTTACCTGGTGTAACTGTTGTTGCATTAGAACCATCGTTAGGACCTGTACCACCACCAATCATTGTTGTAATACCACTGAATAAAGAAGTATTAATTTGTTGTGGAGAAATGTAGTGAATGTGCGTATCGATACCACCCGCAGTTACAATCATTCCAGCACCATTGTGTACTTCTGTAGAAGCACCGATAATCATTCCTTCAGTAACGTCGTCCATTGTATCTGGGTTACCAGCTTTACCAATTCCTACAATTTTACCATCTTTGATCCCGATATCTGCTTTTACAATTCCCCAGTGGTCAATAATAATTGCACGTGTTATACAAAGGTCTAATACACCTTCAGCACGTAATTTTGTAGAGTTTTGTCCCATACCATCACGTACAGTTTTTCCTCCTCCAAAAATTGACTCATCACCATAATGCCCAAAATCGTCTTCGATTTCGATGATAAGATTTGTATCTCCTAAACGAACTTTATCTCCCGTTGTAGGTCCTAAAATATTTGCGTATTGTTTTCTATCTACTTGTAAACTCATTTTTAAAGACTTTTAAAATTTTGAGATTTCATATTTTCTAATGCTTTTTGTTTTTGCTCTTCCGAGTCAACAGAACCTTGAACAAGATTGCTGAATCCGTACATTTTTTTATCTCCAGCGATTTCTACTAATTCAACTTCTTTTTCTTCTCCTGGCTCAAAACGAATAGCTGTACTTGAAATAATGTTTAATCTTTTCCCGAAAGCAATCTCACGATCAAAAAGCATCGCTTTATTTACTTCGAAAAAGTGGAAATGTGACCCAACTTGAATTGGTCTATCACCTGTATTAATTACATTAATTTTTACTGTATTTCTACCTTCGTTACAAACGATTGTTCCTTCTTTTACAAAAATTTCTCCTGGTATCATTTTTCTTTTTTTTAGGGATTAACGAATAGGATTGTGAACTGTTACCAATTTTGTTCCGTCAGGAAAAGTAGCTTCTACTTGTACATCGTGTATCATTTCTGCAACTCCTGGCATTACGTCATCCACAGTTAAGATGTTCGCACCTTCTTGCATCAATTCTGCAACTCGTTTTCCATCTCTTGCACCTTCCAAAATGAAATGGCTGATAAGTGCAATAGATTCTGGGTAATTTAATTTTACTCCTCTAGCCTTTCTTTTTAAAGCAAGCTCACCAACAGTGTGTAGCATTAGCTTCTCTAACTCGCGCGGTGTTAAATGCATTTTTTTATTTTTTAAAAATTAGATATATGTTTAGTCCATCCAAACCTAAATGGATGTTCATTTTTTGTTATAATTACAAACAATAATTATTGCCGCTTTTAATAAAAAAGCGTTTCAGATTTTAGATATAAATTGTAGTAGAAAAGATTAATAATCTATCTGCAAGGAATGAAATAAGATGTACTTTGGTAAGTAATTACCAATTTGTATGGGTACAATTTGTAAAGATGTTTGCGATAGTTTTTGATGAAAATAAGTCGTCAAAAACGTAACAAATAAATCATAGTCAAACGTAAAAGCTTCTAATTCGTTTTTACTTTCATCAGCTGATAATAAATTGAAGTTATCAAACTGAACATTAAGTTTAGTTCCACAATCTATTTGTTCTGGGTGTTCTCTATTAACATCGATATAATTTCTCGAATGAGAAATCTTCGATATACTTATTACCGCAGTAATAAATAATGTTATAAATAATATAGAAAATACCTTTTTCATTTCTGATGTAAATTTAGAATTTTTAGTCTAGACCTTTATTACTTAAATAATCCGATAAATATTCAAAAACGTGACAATTTACTTTTTTTGTACTATTCTAAAATCTTTTTCAACAAGATTCAACTTTCACACAAACATCTTTATTTAACTGTTTTTCAGACGTTTAATTATTGTTAAAAAAACTCTTATTTTAATAATAATCAATTATTTAATTCCTACGGAAGTTTCCAAACCAAATCAACTGCAACATAATGCACACCCGATTTTGCTTCTGAATAGTTTCTAATCAAATTGTTAACATAACCAATATCCATCGTTAATGGAGAATTTGGAATTTGGAACATATAATAAAGCCCCAAACGTGTTTCTTTGTACGCATACTTTGTCCAATGTTTGTCAACATCGTTCATATAACTTGTCGCAAATAATCCTTCAGCACTTAATGCTAAAGATTGCTTGTTCTTTTCTGAAAGTGGATACGTTAATTGTGACTTAACTCGAGTTCTTAATTGAAAATTTTCATCAACTTTATTGAAATCTGCATCAAAGAATTTTCTAAATTCCTGTCTAATCGTATTCTTCCATTTAAACTTTCCAAAGTTTACTGTATAAGCATAACGCCCATAAACTCTAAATTCCTGCTCTATTCCTTCTTTGTGATAAGGCGCTTCAGAATCAAATTCATTTTGACGACGATAACTTACCGCATAACTATATTGTTGATTTGGTTTGAATTTATTGTAAACCTCATAATTTAATACCCAAATAGCTGGTTTATCAACTGGATTATAATTATCTGGCGAACTTTTACGCCCCATTCCAACATATGCAACTCCATATTTATTCCCTGTAGAATCTAATTTGTGTTGCACTCCGAAAGCTGCCCAAGAAGCCGTTTTAGCTTTTCCTAAACCTGGAGGACTCAGCTGCCCAAAGCTATTTGTAAGTGTAAATAAAAAAGCAGCAACTATACTTATTTTGCGTGAAATTGAAATCATTTATCTTGTTTTGTTATTTTTAATATTAGAATGAATAGCTTAATGTCGCCATCATATTACTTGGTGAACCTGGGAAAACACGTGTGTAATCAATTCCGCCTTGGAAATAATATTTATCGAAAATATTATTAAACTGAACAGCAATTTTTAACGGATTCAAATCATAGTAAATCGCCGCATTTACAACTGTATAATCTGGTAAAAATCCCCACTTCGCATTTCCTTGTGCATCTTTTCCTACAGAATTTTCCATACGTCTTTCACTTACATAAGAAGCGCCAAGCCCAAATCCTAAACCTTTGAACGTATCATGTAAAACTGAATATTTTAACCATACATTCGCCATATTTTTCGGTGCATTTGCCAAAGGCATACCTACTTCCGATGCTACAGAAGACGATTTAACTTCTGTATCTGTGTACGTATAATTCAAACTCATTTGTAGATTACGATGCAATTGACCACGTAAATCAAGTTCAACTCCTTTCGAAGAAACTTTACCCGATTGACGGTAAACAGGGAAACCTACATCACTCAATTGTCCTATCGGAACCATCATATCATTTCGTTCTATTTGATAAAGCGCTAAATCAAGCTGTAATTTTTTCTTGAAGAATTCTGTTTTAAAACCTGTCTCAACTTGAAAACTTTTTTCTGATTTAAATGGTTTATCCGCACCATAGTTTTTATAATTCGCTACATAGTCTGCTGCAATTGGCACATAACCTTGCGAATAATTTGCGAAGTAGTTAATCGTAGGTGTCACTTTATACGTTAATCCAACACGAGGTAACCAAGTATTTTGAGTCGCTGAATAAGGCGTTTTTGGATCTGCACTTTCTGATGTATAATGCTCGTAACGTAAACCAAATAACATTTCTAATCGGTTAAATTTCACTTGATCTTGTACATAAACACCTGTTGTTTTGTAAGAACTTAAGAATGGGAAAGACGCTTGTTTTAACCATTTGTAAGAAGATAAATCTTTTGTTTCGTAAATCGGATTGTTCAAATCAAATGTCAATGGAACAATTTCTCCGTTTACTTCTTTACTTCTCGCTTCTTTTTGCTGATTATCTGCATCAGGTTTGTATTGTGCGTAATCAACTCCAAAAATAATATTTTGTTTTACTTGTCCTTTTTGCAATTTATAATTCAAAAAAGCAACAGCATTATCTGTATAATCAGTTGCTTCACGAGAAAGGAAACGCATGTTTACAATTGTATTGTAAGGCGCATCAGCAAAACTATTTAAGGTTCTGTGCTCATTTAATTTTTCTTTATAAATAGATTTCGAATAATTTAAAGTTAATGATAAATTATCTAAAATAGTTTGTGTCAATTTTGTTCGAAATGCAAATGTTTCTGTTTTGAAAAAATCTGACGGTTGAGACAATGTAAAAGAACGATTAATGGCATATAAATCTGTTTGTTTTATACCCATTCCGCGATCCAAATAACCATCAAAATTATCATACGTCAAATCCACATCAATTTGTGTTCCTTTGCGAGGTTTGAAAGTAAAAGATGGTGCAACAGAAATAATTTGTTGATTATTATTTTTTCTAAACGTTTTACTTGTTTGATAGCCCGCATTCAATCTATAAAATAAATTAGTACTTAATGGTCCACCAATATCTAATGTTGTACGCAACGTTTCAAAACTCCCTGATGAAAAACTGACAGCTCCTTTAAAATCTTCAAGTGGTTTCTTGGTAACTAAATTGATTGTTCCTCCTGGCGCAATATCACCAAATAAAGTTCCTCCCGAACCTTTCAAAACCTCAATTCGTTCCAAATTAATCGTTAATGGCGAATTAAAATAACTTGTACCATATCCAAAACCAGAACGTAAACCATTTACCAAACGCAAGCCGTTTCCATAGCCACTACTGAAACCTCTCAATGTATAATCATCGTAAGAAGATGCCTGATTAACTCCTGATAAATCATGTACCATATCCGAAACTTTAAACGCTTGTTTATCGTCCATCAATTGGCGATTGGCAATACTAATTGTTTGTGGTAAATCTTTTAAATTCCCATTCAATTTACCATCAAAATTTAGTGTATGTTGATAATATGAATTCTTTTTATCTGAACTAATTAATACTTCTCCTAATTGAGTCGATTCTTTTGATAAATAGATTTTAAGACCAGTTTGTTCGTTCCAATTTTGTTTTGTAATAACAAAATCTGTCGAATTTAATCCATCAGCCATAATCGAAATTGTTAATGGAAGTGGATATTCTTTATCAAACTTAAATTCTCCATTTTCAGTTGTTTCTATTGTATATGATTCATTTTCGATTGAAACAATAGCATTCGAAATTGGTTGATCTTCCTGATTAAGAACTTTACCGAAAATTATTTTTACTTGCTGTGCATTTCCGGTAATTCCAAGAAATATCAAAAAGCTTACTGTTATAATTTTATACATGAAAGACTTTTTCATTTTGAGAAATATTATTTTTTAATTCAAGATTTCCGATCTCTTTTTGCATGTGATATGTAGGGAAGTTAGATTCGTTACAGAAAAGCATTAAATCAAAACCTTGTCTCAACCAGAATTCATAAGCACCTGTCAAACTTGGGTGAGTATGTAAATAAAGACGATGAATATTCTTGTGATAAGCTTGCTTTTCTAATTCCTGAAATAATTTTGTTCCTAATCCAAATCTGCGATAATCGGGCTCCACAAACAAACGAGCAACCTCCACTGTTTTTTCTTTTCCAACAGAAAGATGAGGAAAACGATAATCGAAAGGCATCATACCAATAACACCAATAATTTTATTGTTTTCATCACGCGCCTGAAGAAAAATTCCAGTTTCGTTTTCGATGTAATTTGAAACAAAATGCAATAAATCTTTCGGAACAATTCTTGGATCCAATGTTGGGAATAATTCTCGTCTAAACTCGATTACATAAGGTAATATCTCCTCAACATGATGAATTTCAACAGGTGTAATAATTATATTTTTCATTGTAGTTTTTATTTTAATTGTGGTACAAACAATTGCTTTCCTTGATGTGTTAAACTCAACAAAGGCAACTGATAGGTTTCTTGCAGAATATTTTTAATTTCTTCTTGATTATAACTTTCTAAATCAACCAACTGATGATTTTTCATCATATAAAATTGATCGCCATACATAAATGCTAAATTAGGATCGTGCATTACACACAGCACTGTTTTTCCTTGTTTAACAAGTTCTTGCAACGTTTCCAAAACCAATACTTGATAATGTAAATCCAAGTGATTAGTTGGTTCGTCTAACATCAAAACATCAGGATTTTGTACCAAAACACGACACAACAACACCAATTGTCTTTCGCCACCAGAAAGAGAAGTGTACGCTTTGTCTTTTAAATGCCACAAATTAAACTTCGTTAACATTTCTTCGACAATTTTGAAATCTTCATTCTTTGGAGAAAATCTTGAAAAAGAAGCGCGACCAGTCATCACAACATCAAAAACCTTGAATGGAAAAGTTGTTTGATGAAATTGAGTCATAAAACCTAAACGAAGCAAAGACGCTCCAACTTTTATCTTTTTGCGTTCTTCATTTCCAATGAAAACATTTCCGTCGTATTTCTTCTCCAAACCTGCGATGATATTAAACAACGTCGATTTTCCGCTTCCATTTTTACCCATTACGACAGATAATTTTGCTTCAGAAAAATTGACATTTACATCGTTCAGAATTTTGTCTTTTCCATACGTAAACGACAAATTTTGTATGTTAACAATTGCTTTCATTAGTTCCAATTTGCTGCATTTTTTCTCATCAAATAAATAAAAATTGGCGCGCCAATTAACATTGTAAAAACACCTACTGGTATTTCGAAAGGCATCACCGTTCTCGAAAAATCATCTATCACTAAAAGAAGTGTCCCTCCAATACTAATATTTGCCCAAACTGTTTTTTCGTTATTGGGTCCAAAAAACATTCGGCTAATATGTGGAACAATTAATCCAAACAAGCTAATAACACCAACTGCAGCAACACAAGCGGCTGTAATTAAAGTTGCAACACCAATCAAAATCACTTTCAAAAGTCCAGGTTTCACACCAACTGCAAGTGCTTCTTCGTCACCCAAAGACAGTAAATTCAATTTCCAACGTAACAGAATGATAATTACTAAGCCGATAAAAATTGGATAAAATGCCATTTCAACTTTATCCCAAGAAGCGGTATGTAAATTTCCCATTGTCCATTGCACTATTGCCTGCAATTTATACGGATCGCTGATGTATTGTAACAATGTTAGAAAAGCTGTGAAAACACCTGAGATGATCATTCCTGATAAAACCATACTGATCAACGAACTTTTAACGCTTGTTTTAGAGATTAAATACGTTAATAAAACAGCACAAACCCCAAAAACAAATGCAGATAAATTGATAGATAAAACGGGTACAACCATTGCTAAAGCTGCACCAACAGCCGAACCAGAAGAAATACCTAATGTAAAGGGATCTACAATTGGATTTCTAAAAATAGCTTGCAAAACATTTCCAGAAGAAGCCAAAGCTGCTCCTACAATAAATGTTAATACAATACGAGGTAAACGAACTTGCCACAAAATTGTTTCGATACTTGATTGAGGCAAATTACTATCTCCTGAAAATAACTTACTAATTGCTGTTAAACTATAACGAACCAACTCTGAAAACCCAACAAAATTAGTTGCTCCCATTGTCATAGAAAGTATTACAACTGTTAGTGGTAAAATCAATAGTAGACCGTAAGATTTCAATTTAGCACGCATTTTACTTGTATAAATCTTGTTTTTGATACAATTGTATCATATCATTTTGTACCTCCTTATTTAATTGTTCAAACGAATAAGCAGAAGGATAACACCAATTGCGAAGTTGTTTAGAAAACAATAAAAACTTAACCGTATGCGGATCGTAATAAAAAGCGGGATTCATCGCGAAAACTTGTTTTGACTTTACCGCTGGTAAAGCTGCCAATTCTTCTAATTGATAAACCTCATCGAGGCTTGAATTCCATAAAACAATCAAATCGGGATTCCATTTGTAAATAGATTCTGCACCAACATTAGGCGATTCCATTTCTAACGGACAAGCATTTTCTGCACCCGATAATTTAATTGCTAAATCTAACAAAGTTCCTTTTCCTGATGTTGAAAAAATACGCCCTTTCGACCAAGCATAATACACTTTTTTAGGTTTTTCGTTTACAGGAGTTTTTAACTTTTCAGCTTCAGCTTTCACATAAGAAACGATTTCTTCTGCACGTTGTTTTTTTCCTAATAAAATTCCCATTCCAAGCAGCTCTTTGTAAATCTTATCTTGACTTAAACTTGAAACTGTAAAAACAGGAATATTTAATTCTTCTAATTGTTGAATTGTTTCGATATTTTGTTCGTAAACAATAGCTAAATCAGGCTGTAAACCAACAATTGTTTCCATATTACTTGATCCACCTCCAAAAGTTGGCGTAGCAATTGTTTTATTTTTGATTCGCTCATCTAATTTTGCATAGAATTCGTACTTACCTTCATTCTGAAAAACTTGTTGTGGAATTCCAACAACTTTATCTTCTGCATGTAGCATATAAATTTCATCCAAAGAAGGTTCAAAAAGTACAATAACTCGTTTCGCTTCTTCTGGTAACGAAACTATTTTTCCTCGACTATCTTCAGCTTTTATTTCTGCATGTTGCTCTTTGTTTTCTGAAGTAGAATGACAGCTTTGAATGACTGTAAAAAGAGATAAAAGAAGTGTTATACGATAAAATATTTTACAATTCATAGTTTATTTTTTTACCAAATTTTTTAATAAAAATTCACTGGTTAATTGTTCTTCGACAAGTTGTATTTTGTCTTGATATCGAGCAGAAAGTTGCTCAAACATTCGTCCATCATAAGGAAGTAGAAGTTGATTTTCGCCATCATTTTTCCAATAAATAGGTAAATGACGATTCCCTACGAAATAACAAAAATCAGCGGCATCGGATTTAGATAATGCAGAAAACTGAATACACAAACAAGGTTTGACATATACTGAAGCTATTAATTTGTTTTCATGAAATAATCTATCACCGTTTTGCCACTCATTTTTAGTTTGTAATCGAAGTTCTAATGTTAAACCAGCCGTTGTTTTTCTCGTAATTTTTTGTTTTCGTATCTCAAACCATTCAATAGCTAATTGATCCGAAACATTTTCTACTTGTTCAGATTTTGACTGAACATCATCTATAATTACTAACTGATTTTCCATTTCTTCGATGTATTATTTTTGTTGTGCAGCTTCTTTTTTCAACTGAACTTTCTCTTTCAACCATTGACACCATTCGTCAATTCCTTCTCCATTCAACGTACTAATTGTTTGTACTTCTAAGTTTGGATTAACCTCTCTTGCATCTTTCGTAACAGCCTCGATAGAAAAAGGTACATATGGCAATAAATCTGATTTTGAAACCAACATCAACTCACTTGTTAAGAACATACGTGGATATTTTTTTGGTTTATCATCACCTTCTGTTGTAGCAATAAGTGTAACACGATAATCTTCACCTAAATCAAAAGCAGATGGACATAGAAGATTCCCTACATTTTCGATGAATAATAAATCTGTTCCATCTAAATTAATATGATCTAACGCTTGTAAAATCATTTGCGCTTCGATGTGACACATACCACCAGTTACAATTTGCAATGCATTGATTCCTACCTCGCGCATACGAACTGCATCACGCTCAGTTTCTGGATCTCCAACTAAAACAGAAATATTCAATTCTTTTCCTAAGCGTTTTCCAATCTCTTGCAACAATGTTGTTTTTCCAGATCCTGGAGAAGAACAAACATTAATAATACAAACATCTTTTAAACGCTCGCGAATTGCATTTGCAACATAATCGTTCGCTTTTAATAAATGTAAAGTTGTGTTGTCGCATTGAACAGATCCTACTCTATTCCCAAGACTTTTTGGATTTTGTGTATTTGTTGACATAATTGAAATATGTTTAAATGATTATTTATTTTTAAAGATAACTTGCGAAATGAAAAGCTCATTTCCTTTGACAATTGTACTGGACGGTGTTGAACAATCTTCGCAAACGAATTTGTGATATTTGACTTCGAAATTCTTTTGGCACTTTTCGCAGTACGCAACAATTTCATTGACCAAAACCTCTAATTCGATTTCGTTATAATTTTTATTTTCAGCTATAAATGCATCAAATGCATTTTGAATTAAAACTGGTTGAACATTTGACAAAAGTCCAGCTGTAATTTGAACTTTTTCTATATCTTCTATCTTAGAATCATAGTGCTCGTTCAACGTATCAAATATGTCTTGGACAATACTTAATTCGTGCATAATTTTTTATTTTTTTGTATAAACTATCTTTTCCTAAACAAGAAAAAGTTTAGAAATGTCGTATAAATAAGAAAAGTTGAAGTTTTTCTATATAAATGGTAATCCGTAGACATAATGCCTTAACAGGCATATTTCATTTGTTGAAGTAGAGAATAAATTAGAGAAAATTTTGACAGAAATTTGTTGATTAAAATTAAATTTAAAATCTGCATTGATATATTCGTCAATTAAAGAATCATTCGTTTTAGACTCTTCTATGATTGTACTAAATATCACTTTCTCTGAATCCTGAAACTTTGAAGTTAGATTTTCGACATTTTTAGACGTACGATTATGATTTGTTTTGTTTACATTAAATAACAGAACAAATAAAAGAAGTACAGCCGCTATGTAACTAATCGCTTTCATTTCGGGTGTAAAGGTACTACAAGATTTTACCTAAAGGATTATTCAAAATAGAGTATAAATGTTCAAAAACGTGACAAAAGAAATGACGTTTTTAAGACATTTTAAATGGAAATAAGTGTTAATCAATTAGTATTCATTTATTTAAAAAATTAATCATTTTTGATAAATGATTAATTTTATGATATGATTAACTGTTTTTACTTTGAAGAACACAAATAAAAATTTCATTGTGAAACACTTGAAAAGAAAAAAATCTTTATTAATAATTATTAAAACGAACTTTATAATAAGTTGTTAATTCTTGAAATATTGAATTCGTAAAATCTATAATAAATAAACACAATTATTCTTAAAAATTATTTAGCTAGAAAATCGAAATCTCTTTGTATAAAAAGAAAATACTATATTTGTTGACAATCAAAAAGGTTTTTACCTAATTTTCCTTTGCAACACAAATACTAAACTTTATTAAAGGAAAATTGATTAAAGAAAAAATCAACGGTTTATCTTCTTCTGATTTTAGCCGTTTTAAAAGAATAATAATTTAATAAAAAATTAGCAATCAATATCCTATTTCTACTCGAATAATCGGATAGATTTTTGTAAATTTGTAACCAATACATTAGAAAATTTAATGGAATATAATACACTTCGTACGCAATTGATTATTCCAGAATATGGTCGTCATATTCAAGAAATGGTAAATCATTGTAAAACAATAACTGACGAAACAGAACGTAATGGATTTGCTGAGATTATTATCGAAGTAATGGGAGAATTAAACCCTCACTTGCGCGATGTACCAGATTTTCAACACAAACTTTGGGATCAGCTTTTTATCATGGCAGAATTTGATTTGGATGTAAAATCTCCTTATCCAATTCCAACAAAAAAAGATACTGTAAACAGTAAACCAAATAAAGTGGCTTATCCTCAAAGTATCTATAAGTACAGATATTACGGAAACAACATCCGAAAAATGATAGATGTTGCTGTTACATGGGAAAAAGGCGAAAAACGTGAAGGTTTATACTTTGCAATTGCCAATCACATGAAAAAATGTTATTTGTTATGGAACAAAGACACAGTTGATGATCAAGTTATTTTTAATCATTTGTACGAATTATCTGATGGTAAAATTGATTTGAGAAAAGTAGATGATCATTTGGTTTCTCCAGAACGTTTGAATAATAACAATACCAATTATTCAAACAATAATCAAAATAACAGAAGCCACCAAAATAACAATCGCAATCATCAGAACAATAATCGAAACAATAACCAAAATTCGAATAATCGTTCTAACAACAATAACCGAAATAATCAAAATCAAAATAACAATAATCGAAACCAAAACGTTCGAAACAATAAAGGTTAAATCAAAACTATTTAATACAACTAAATGGCTACATTTCAAATAAAGGGAGGGAAACCTTTGAAAGGAGAAATTACTCCACAAGGTGCTAAAAATGAAGTACTACAAATTTTATGTGCGGTCTTATTAACCAATGAACAAGTTCGTGTTAAAAATATTCCAGATATCCGTGATGTCAATCGTTTGATTGAAATTTTAGGAGATTTAGGCGTAAAAACACAAAAGAATGGAAAAGGAGATTTCACTTTCCAAGCCGACGAATTACGATTAGATTATTTAAAAGGAAAACAATTTCGTAAAGATGGTGCTGCATTACGTGGATCAATCATGTTAATGGGACCACTTTTAGCTCGTTTCGGAGAAGCTTTTATGCCAAAACCAGGTGGAGATAAAATTGGACGCCGTCGTTTAGATACACACTTCGAAGGTTTCTTTTCGTTAGGAGCAAAATATCGTTTCAATCCTGACGAAGATTTCTACGGTGTAGAAGTCGACGAAAACGGATTGCAAGGAAATTATATGTTATTAGAAGAAGCTTCTGTAACAGGAACTGCAAATATTATTATGGCTGCTGTTCTTGCAAAAGGAACTACTACAATATACAATGCCGCTTGTGAGCCTTATATTCAACAATTATGTAAAATGTTGAACAGAATGGGTGCTAAAATTTCTGGAATTTCTTCTAATCTTTTAACGATTGAAGGGGTTGAAAAATTAGGAGGAACTGAGCACACATGTTTACCAGATATGATAGAAATTGGATCTTGGATTGGTTTAGCTGCAATGACAAAATCTGAATTAACCATTAAAAATGTTTCGTGGGAAAATTTAGGTGTTATTCCAGATGTGTTCAGAAAATTAGGAATCAAACTTGAGCGTCGTGATGACGATATTTATATTCCTGCTCAAGATCATTATGAAATCGAGCGTTTTATTGATGGTTCTATCTTAACCATTTCGGATGCGCCTTGGCCAGGATTTACACCAGACTTATTATCAATCATTTTGGTAATTGCAACTCAAGCAAAAGGAAGTGTATTGATTCACCAAAAAATGTTCGAATCTCGTTTATTCTTCGTAGATAAATTAATCGACATGGGAGCGCAAATCATTTTATGTGATCCACACCGCGCAACTGTAATTGGTCTTAATCATGAAACACCTCTTAAAGGTGCCGAACTAACTTCACCAGATATTCGTGCCGGTATGTCTTTATTGATTGCTGCACTTTCTGCGAAAGGAAAAACAGTTATTCATAACATCGATCAAATTGATCGCGGTTACGAAGATATCGATGTACGTTTACGTGCGATTGGAGCAGATATTATTAGAGCATAAAAAAATAGAAAATGCAATCTATTATTGAGTTTATCACCAATTTTGTTCAACGTCCAGATAAGGTATTAATGGACATTATCAATAATTACGGTTATTGGATATATGTCATTTTATTCTTGATTATTTTTGCCGAAACAGGCTTAATCATCATGTCATTCTTGATGCCTTTTTTACCTGGAGATGCGCTAATCTTTTCAATTGGAATGATTGCCGCAAGCGATGAACAAAACCATTTGCATATCGAATATATTATTCCATTATTGATGGTTGCAGCAATTCTTGGTGATAACGTAAATTATTATGTTGGACGCAAATTTGGCGGATGGATTTTAGGTCGAAAAGACTCATGGTTCCTTAAAAAGAAACATATCGAAAAAGCAACAGAATTTTTTAACGAAAATGGTAAAAAAGCAATTATTATTGCTCGTTTTATGCCTGTTGTTCGTACCATTATTCCATTTATTTGTGGTGTTACCAATCTTAATTATCGTACATTTATTACGTACAGTTTTATAGGAGCGGTACTTTGGGTAGGTGTTATTTCGCTACTTGGTCACACATTAGGTCAATTTGACATTGTAAAAAATAATTTAGAAAAATTCATTTTCGGAATCATTTTATTGGCAAATATGCCATTAATAATCCGAATCGTGAAGGCTCAATTCAATAAAAATAAAACAGAAGAATGAGACAATTTGGATTAATCGGAAGAAATATTTCTTATTCATTTTCGAAATCTTATTTTGCTGAAAAATTTAAAAACGAAAACATTGTAGACGCTGTCTACAATGTTTTTGATTTACAGCATATCGATGAAGTAGAGAACGTATTCAAAACCGAAGGTTTAGTAGGATTTAACGTTACAATTCCTTATAAACAAGAAATTATTCCATTTTTGGATGAATTATCGCCAGAAGCAAAAGCAATTGGTGCAGTGAATACCGTTTTAATAAAAGATGGAAAACGAATCGGTCATAATACAGATTGTTATGGTTTTCATCATTCGTTAGAACCTCTTTTAGAACCTCATCACAAAAAAGCATTAGTTTTAGGAAATGGAGGAGCTGCAAAAGCGGTTTATTATATTCTTGATTTATTACAAATTGAGTATAAAATTGTTTCGAGAACCAGATTAGCAGATCAATTAACGTACGATGATTTAAATGAAGAAATAATTTCTCAACATCAAATTATTGTAAATTGCTCACCTGTAGGTACATTTCCAAATGTAGAAAATGCACCGCTTCTACCCTATCAATATATTAACGAAAATTATTTATTGTACGACTTAATTTACAATCCACCATTGACAAAATTTTTAGAAAATGGACAACATAATGGTTCTAAAATAAAAAATGGACATGAAATGTTGGTTTTACAAGCCGAAAAAGCTTGGGAAATTTGGAATAATCGTTCATAATAGACTTGATATTGTCCTCAAATTTTATTAGATTTGAGAAACAAAACTTATTTTCTTATGAATACTGAATTGGATAACCTGCAAAATGCAGACGGAGAACAATTACCTAAATCTGCACCTACAAACAACTCTAACACGGAAACATACAAAACCGAAGAGTTAGCAAATCAAGAAAAAGTAAGCGATATATCGTTCAAAGATTACGAAACTTTTAGCTTTGATGTCTTAATAAACGAAGCCAAAAATCTCTTGAGCAAATATGATGTTCAAGATATTCGTGAACATTTTAATCAAATTCGTGATGCATTCAAAAACAAATTAGATGAAGATGAAGCGACTAAAAAAGAAGCTTTCTTGAATGAAGGTGGAGATGAATTAGATTTTAGATACGAAACATCATACAAAGCTAAATTTAATGCCGTTTACAACGATTTCAAAAATCAATTGGCAGTTTTTCATAAAGAAAACGAAAAAAAGGAATCTGATAATTTGAAAGAACGTTTAGAAATTATTGATCAATTAAAAGCTTTGTATCAAGAACAAAACGATTCTTCAGCTTCAATGTTCAAGAAATTTCGTGAACTAAAAACGCGTTGGCACAATGCTGGAAGAATTCCGAGTAAAAATGCCGAAAACGTATTCAAAAATTACTTTTTTCATTTAGATAATTTCTACACCTATTTAGATATGAACAAAGAATTGCAAACTTTGGATTATTCACATAATCTTGAAGTTCGTTATTCTATCATTAAACGTGCAGAAGAATTAGTCTTAGAAAATAATGTACAAAAAGCATTGAATGAGCTACAATATCTTCACCGTTTATGGAAAGAAGAAGCAGTTCCTGTGCAAGAAGATTTGCGCGAACCAACGTGGCAAAAATTCAAAGAATTGACAAATAAAATTCATGATCGTAAAGGTGAATTGAATGAAAAAATAAAACAAGAGCAAAAAGATAATTTAGAAAAGAAATCTCAAATTATTGCTCGTATTAAAGAAATTGCTTCAACTTCAACAAGTAAATCACACAGTGATTGGCAAAAAGCAATAAAAGAAGTCAATACTTTACGTGAGAATTTTATTTCTTTAGGTCGTGTGCCAAAAGAAAAAAACTCCGCAACTTGGGAAGCTTTTAAAGAAGTTACAAGAGAATTTAATCATATCAAAAATGATTTCTACAAAGATTTAAAATCTGAACAACAGATTAATCTTGAAAAGAAATTAGCTTTACTTGAAATTGCCAAGCAACATACGGATAGCACAGATTGGAATGCTTCAGTACAAGTCATTAAAAAAATCCAAAATGATTGGAAAAAAATTGGTCATGTACCAAGAAAAAATTCTGATAAAATTTGGAAAGAGTTCAAAGATACTTGTAATCAATTTTTTGATCGTTACAAAAAACGTCACGAACAAGCGAATCAAAAATTTGAAGATAACTTTACCAATAAACAAGCTTTCTTAGATGATTTCAAAAACCAAACGATTTCTGAAAACAAAGAAGAAGCGTTGAAACAATTAGAAGAAATTCAGCATAATTGGACAAATTTAGGTAAAGTTCCTGCAGATAAGACATCAATTAACCAAGAGTTTGCAGATGTTTATCAAAAGAAATTAGAAGCTTTAAATCTTTCTAAAAATGAATTGAATGATTATAAGCTACAATCTTTTGTCAATAAAGTGAAATCTGGAAATAACGGTAATTTATTGGATGATGAGATTAGAAAAACACGTAAAACAATTGAGGAATTAGAAAAAGAAATTAATCAATTGGATAATAATGTACATTTCTTCTCAAATGCCAATGAAAACAATCCTTTATTGAAAGATGTTTACAAGCAAATTGACGAAAAACGTAAAAAATTAACTGAAGCAGAAATCAAATTGAAAACATTATTCAATATTGATTTTAATGCATAATTTTTAAACATGACACAACAATCTATCGATGAGCATTATATGGCTCGTTGTATACAAATTGCAACAAACGGGTTAGGAACAACATATCCTAATCCGTTTGTTGGTTCTATTATCGTACATAACAATAAAATTATTGGTGAAGGATTTACTTCCGAATATGGTGGTCCACATGCAGAAGTAAATGCTATCAACTCTGTTAAAAATCCAGAATTATTAAAAGAAAGTACCTTATATGTTACTTTAGAACCTTGTTCGCATCATGGAAAAACGCCTCCTTGTGCTGATTTAATCATTGAAAAAGAAATCCCAAAGGTTGTTATAGGAACATTAGATCCTTTTGCAAAGGTAAATGGTCAAGGTTATTTGCGTTTGTTAAAAAATGGTGTAGATGTTACCTTGGGTATTTTAGAGAAAGAATGTATTGATCTAAATAAACGTTTTATCACCTTCCATCAAAAAAAGCGTCCATACATTGTCTTAAAATGGGCACAAACAGAGGATGGATACATGGGACGAGACGATATACAATTATGGATTACTAATCAATATACCAAACAATTGGTGCATAAATGGCGAACAGAGGAACAAGCTATTTTGGTTGGAAAAAACACATCGTTGATCGATAATCCACAATTAAATTCGAGATTATGGTATGGGAATGACCCTTTGAGAATTGCGATAGACAAAAACTTAGCTATTCCGAGAAGTTTCCATTTATTTGATCAAAAACAACCTACGGTAATTTTCAATTCTATTGAAACCTTATCTCAAGAAAATTTAGAGCTTGTACAATTAGATTTTACACAAAAAATCGTACCACAAGTGATGAACTATTTGTACGAAAATAATATTCAGTCTCTGATTATTGAAGGTGGAAGTGATACCATTCAGCATTTCATTGACGATAATTTGTGGGACGAAGCGCGTATATTGAGTTCTGACACTATTTGGAACGAAGGAATTTTAGCTCCGAGATTAAAAGGAACACGAACTGAAAAACATCGCTTTCTGAATGATGAATTAAATATTTTCGAAAATAGATTAGATATACAAGAACCTTAGAAATAGGGTTCTTTTTTATTTTAAAGATTAACTTATCCAAATTAAATGTTGACTTTTCACTCTCCATTTTCCGTCTTTCTTTTCAAAAACATACACAATACTTTCGCCACAAAGAGATTTACAAATAGTAGTAATTTTAATAATTACTAATTCTGAATTACCAGAAATAATTGGTTCAGAAATAGATAAATCAAACATTGATTGTACATTATTTTGATTAAGAATTTTCAAATTATTTCTTCCTCTATAACCAACTTGTTGTTTTAATTCTGAAATTAACAATTGACAAAAAACTGAAGGTTTATCGAATAACGAAAATGATTTCAAATATTCAGAATCAAACTCAATATTATCTTCAAATTCTGAAAGATTAGTTATTTTGATATTCACATCATTCAAAATTTGAGTTGTAATCAAATCTTTTTCTTTTTGAGAATGAAATTGGAAAACATAATAAATCAAACCAAGAATTAAAAACCCTGAAATAAATTTTTTCAATTTTAATAGTATATTCCTTTTCATCTCTCATAAATATAAAACCTTTTTTCCTTAAAAATACTATTTAAACTATCTTTGCAGAACTTTTCAATACAACATGACGGACAATTATCGTACAATAGAAAAACCTGTAGAGGATGTAATTTTCAAAGAATTGGGCAGCAAGTTTATCAACTATGCTTATCCGGTAGAAAATGAAGATGATATCAAGCTATATTTAGATAATTTGTATGAAATTCATCCCGACGCTAATCATCATTGTTATGCCTATATTTTGGGAATTGATAAAAAAAATCATCGAGCTAATGATGACGGAGAACCAAGTGGTTCGGCAGGTTTACCAATTTACAATCAAATACTTTCTGCAGAAATAACGAATATTTTGATTGTTTCGATACGTTATTTTGGTGGAACAAAATTAGGGATTCCTGGTTTAGTAAAAGCATACAAGTATGCGGCGCAAGTTGTGTTAGAAGAAGCTAAAATTGTAGAACGTTTTGTTTCTAAACGTGTAAAAATGGTTTTTAATTACGATCAACAAGGAATTGTGGAACGAAATGTTGATAGAATGGAAGGCGAAATAAAAGACAAACATTTTTCGGATAAATGTATGTTTACAATTTCTGTGCGAGAAAGTAAATTAGACGAATTTATTCACATGTTCGATGAATATTATCAAATGGAAATCAAAATTATTGACTAATGCTAAATAGCTTAACTTCATTACGTTTTTTCTTTGCTTTTGTTGTTTTTTTAAGTCATTTAACGTTTGTAAAAACAGATTTAGCATGGTACAATTATCTTAAAAACAATGTGTTTTTCGAAGGCTATCTTGGTGTTGGCTTTTTCTTTATTTTAAGTGGATTTGTTTTGGCACTTAATTACGAAAAGAAAATCATCGACAATCCAAATTTCGATAAAAAGAAGTTTTACATTGCTCGAGTTGCTCGAATTTATCCTTTACATGTTTTAACATTTGCGGTAATGCTCCCTTTTGTTATACTAAATGTTTGGCAAGGATATTTTCATTGGGATATTGCAGGTGCAAACTTATTCTTACTGCAATCTTATTTTCCGATAAAAGATTTTTATTTTTCTATTAATAATGTTTCATGGAGTATTTCGACCGAATTATTTTTCTATCTCATGTTTCCTTTTTACGTAGTTTGGTTACATAAATTTCCAAAGCTAAAATACATTTTATTGTTAGCAATTCCGCTTATTATCTTTGCTGAACCTTATTTTAGAACAAATATGAAATTAGAAAAAGCAATTTTCTACATTAATCCAATTGTACGAAGTTTAGATTTTATTTTAGGAATAATTACTTGTCAGATTTACAAAAAAGTAAAAGATTCTAACATTAGTTTTTCTAAAGGTACAATCATCGAACTTGTCGCAATTATAGTTTTAACCCTCTTCTTTTACTTTCATAATGATGTTGCAAGAGCTTTCCGTTACGGAATTTATTATTGGATTCCTATGGTTGCAATTGTTTTGATTTTTGCATTACAAAAAGGTTTCTTTTCGAAAATTCTTCAACATAAAACTTTGGTTTATTTAGGTGAAATTAGTTTTGCCTTTTACATGATTCACATGATTGTCATAAAATATGGAAATCAGTATTTACCTGCAATAAATGATTTCGCTAAAATTGGCATTTATTTTATTGTAGCTTTAATTTTAAGCGCTTTAACGTTTGAATATTTCGAGAAGCCAGTTGCAAAATGGATAAAAGAAAAGGTAAAGTAGTATTGAGTAATTAATTAGTTTAAATAATTGATGATTAATGAAATTGTAACAATGATAAGTATTACTACAATGATAACATCTAAATAATTTATTTTTTTTGAACCAAAACTTGTTGTTCTTTTTCTCTTTTTAGTTAACACTATTTTTCTTTTTATTTTAACGAATAAAAATAAGCCGCAATACACATTACGGCTTATTCATCAAATAATTAATAGTACATTATATAGTTTAGTAAGTAACCCGTTTATTGGTATTTGTAACAGCTACCTGTTTTTTTCGCTGATTTTCCAGCCATTTTATCAGATAATAATAAAATAAATGGACATCTTACATCTGCTGCTTGTTGTTTTAAAACTTTCTCTGCACGTTCATCTTTTCCATTTCCAGTTCTAAAATTGATCATACCTGTTTTAGACTTCAAATCATCACCTTTTTTTAATCCTGCGACCAAAGATTTATCTTCTAAGATGATTACTTTTGGCCAATCTTTGTCATCAGTAATTTCAATTTTATCAGAAACATCTTCAATACGTGTACTTTTTCCATAAAAAACTTTATTTACAGAATATCTACTCAAAGATTGAATTGCATCTTCTCCGTCATATGTAAATTCAACTGTAAATTCACCTACACGTTTTATTTGTCCCTCAATAATTTCACCTGAATGTTTGTAGATTTTATCTACTTGTCCAAAAGCTAATGAAGCCATCAAACCTAATCCTAAAATAAAAATGTTTCTCATTGTTAATTTCCTTTAATTGTATATACTTTTGATTTAGTTAATTGTCAAAATGCTTTCCGCATTATCAATAGTTATAGTAGTATTAAGAGCATTCGATTCTAAAAGACCGTAATTTTGAGTTAAATCGGTTTTTGGATTCTTTAAAACTTCGATCAATTGTTCAATTGAATCTTGATAAATTTTCTTTTTTGTAGAATTCTTAACCAATGAAATATAATAGGTTTTGTAATTTTTCTTGACTGGAGTAGCCTGTTCTATTTCTTGTGCTATATTTTTGAAAAAATGAGTCTTATTTTCTAAATTTTTCACAATAATTCGCTTTATATTCTTTCCTTCTGTTTCTACTTCCATATTAAGCATATAAGGATTTATATTTACAGCAGTATAAATTACTTTTAGATTTCCAAAATTATCTTCTGTAGAAGAAGCTTTAATAGAATAATGTTCTTCTAATTCATTTACACGATTACCTATAAATTCTTTTAAATTTTTGTAATCCAAATTTTGGGCAAAAATTAAGTTGCACAACAACATTAATAAGGGAGTTAAAATACTTTTCATATTTTGTTACATTTATCTAATTAGCTTATGATTTATGTCTGAATTAAATTCTTTGCAAATGTTAATTTTCCCTTATAAAATTCCTATTTTTGCAAGTATAGTTAAAGGGTAGTTTTTGAAATACTACCTACAGGTAGTCAATCTATTTTATTGATTATCATTAAAAAAATAATATGTTACGAAAGAATTTTTTTCTAATACTTCTAATTTTATTAACCCAGGTAGGGTTTGGAAATACAGTAAATTCCGAAATTCTAAAGAAAGAAATTGAAGAATTTAATCAAATTGGAGCTTATGATAAGTCTATTCTAAAATTGGATAGTATTATACATTCTAAAAATGTTACCAACTATGATTTGTACCAAACATACTTGCTTAAATATATTACCTATAAAACACTATTAAACTATCCGGAAGCTGAAGAAAATTTAAACATTGCAGAAAAATTCGGTTTAAAAGACCCTAATCATAAAAAAGAAGTTGAAATTAGAATTTTAATTGAACGTATTTTTATTCAATTTGATTCTCTAAAATATGAGAATGTGAATAAATTACTTCAACAAGTAGATAAATCAGATTTAAAATATTTAAATGCTGAAACTTATGCTTTTTATATATCTGTTTTAGGAACAATAAATATCAACAATAAAAATTATTTACAAGCAGAAAAAGAATATAACGAAGCTGTACAAATCTTAAAGCAAAAATCGCCCAAAGATTTACCCAATATATACCGTAAACTTTTACATTTATATACTGATATAAAAAATAATGAAAAAGCATTAGAAGCTTTTGAAAGTGGTTTATACTATGCAAAAAAATACAACACAAAGTTATATATCTTAAATATGTATGAATCTCTTACATGGTATTATGCGCAGAATGAAAATTGGGAAAAAGCATATAAAACAAGACTAATTGTAAATGATCTTGCAACAGATTATGATGCAATAAACCAAAGTGGAAGATTACAAAACCTCGAAAAAGAAATAATCAATGAAAGAAATGATCTTGAAGTTAGAAATCAAAAAAATATTAAATTATTTTTAGCTATCATATCAAGCATTCTTATAATTTTACTTTTAGTTCTTTTCAAATATTATAAAATTAACAAAGAAAAAAGAAAGTTAGTTGAAAATGAAAATGAACGAATGCGTATCAAATTATCCGATTTAATCAATAATACTCATACACAAAAGAAAGTTAATTTATCTGCATATAACTTTTCTGAAAGACAACTAGATATTATCAATTTCGTAAAAAAAGGTCTTACAAATAAAGAGATTGCATCAAATTTGTATATTTCAGAAAATACAGTAAAATATCATTTGAAAATAATTTACACAACATTAGGTATTGACAATAGAAATTCTTTGTGATAACTCAATAAAGGTAGTATCACACAAACTGTGTAAGAAGAAAAGTTATTCTGAAAAATTATGAGCCTTACAGCTCAAATAATTTTTCGGAGATAACTTTTTATTATTTTTAAACGTTACATAGTTATGATCGACAAAGAAGATTTATTAAACAGTAAGGATTTTTACAAGTCCTTTAAGAATGGAGAGGATTTAACATCTTTCTTCAAGGAGCTGCACAAGAAAGCAGTTGAACATATGTTGGATGCTGAACTAGATAGTCATCTAGACAATGAAAAACATGCCAGAAGCAAAGATGGAAATTATCGAAACGGACATGACTCCAAGAAAATAAAATCCGCTTTTGGTGAATCAGAAATTAAGGTTCCTCGTGATAGAAAAGGCAGTTTTGAACCTGCTTTAGTTCCCAAAAGACACAATATTATCGATGGTTTAGAAAATATTATTATTTCATTTTATGCCAAAGGAATGAGTGTTTCGGACATCGAAGAACAGATTCGCGAGATGTACGATTTTGATATTTCAACATCAACAATATCACGAATTACTAACGCTGTTGCTAGTGAAGTTGTTGCTTGGCAAAACCGACCATTAGACGACTTATACTTGATTGTTTGGATGGATGGAATTGTTTTTAAAGTTCGAGAAAATTCAAAAGTCATCAATAAAACCATTTATTTAGCCGTTAGTTTAAACCGAGAGGGAAGAAAAGAAGTGTTAGGCATGTGGCTTGGAAAGAATGAGAGTTCCAGTTTTTGGATGAGTGTTTTGACCGATTTAAAAGCTCGTGGTGTTGAAGATATTCTCATTACAGCAACCGATAATTTGAATGGATTTACCCAGACCATTCGCTCTGTTTTTCCAGAATCTCAAACTCAAATTTGTGTAGTTCATCAGATTAGAAATGCGTGCAAATATGTGGTTTGGAAAGACAGAAAGGAGTTTTCTGCCGATATGAAGCACATTTATACAGCACCCAACAAAGACGCCGCAAAAGCTGCTTTGGATGATTTTGCAACAAAATGGGAAAGTAAATATTTATACGCCATTCAATCCTGGAGAAATAACTGGGATGAGCTCACTGTATTTTTTGAATTTCCGCTAGAAATCCGTAAAATCATTTACACCACTAATTTAATTGAAAATCTAAACGGAAAAATTAGAAAATACACTAAAAATAAAATGTCATTTCCTACCGATGATGCTGTCTTAAAGTCTGTTTATCTGGCACTCAAAGAGTCCACTAAAAAATGGACTATGCCAATCCATAATTGGGGAATTGTTTTAAACCAATTTATGCTTATTTTTGAAAATAGGCTCAGATTATAAAATCTAAGCCCTAACTTTTCTACTTACACACTTGATGGGATAGTGTCTCAATAAAAAAACCTCTCAAAATTGAGAGGTTATATATTATTTACTTGGCATTTCCTTTGCCGCATCGTATATGATCGAGTCTCTTTGCTCTTGGGTCAAATCATATTTATAATCAAAAATTGCTGATTCCCAATCTCCATATCCAACATTTGGTAAAACAATAAATCGTTTTCCAAATTCCGATTTTAAAGTTTCAACTGCTGCACCTCTTTCTTTCTCAGACTTGTGATTATCAAATAAGCTAGAAAAATCTGTTAAACTATCTCCTAATAATAAAACAATATCATAATCTTTTGCAATATTTTGACGACGTGCCTCTTTACTACTTTCTTTACTTCTTAAAATCAAGTTTTGAGGACTTTGCAAAGGATAATTATATTTCTGTAAATTAGCCAATGTACCAGGACGTTCTACTTCGTATCGATTTGTGATATAAAAAATCTGAACTCCTTTACTTGCTGCATATTGAAAAAAGTCTAAAGAACCTGCTAATGGTGTAGCTACACCTTTCGAAGTCCAATTTGCCCAACTATCTTGTGTCCAAATTTTGCCTTGCTTCGCCATCTCTACTGCATAGTAAGAATTGTCCAAAAAGGTTTCGTCGATATCTGTTACAATAGCCAATGGTTTATTTCCTTTTTTTGCAATTGCTTCATCCAAACGCATTTTAGCAACGTTATAAGCTTGTTGACTTAATGCTTGATATTCTGCTGCTCTTTGTTGAAAGAAAGCTGCATATATTTTTCCATCAACTTGTAAACTATGAGATGAAGTTGGTTTTTGTTGCTCTTGTATAGCTACTTTTGGTGTTTGACAAGCTGTCAAACCAAAAAGCATTACACTTCCTAACATCAATTGTAAATGTTTCATATAAACTAATTCTTGATTGCAAAAATAAGCATAGTATCTAATTCGTGTACTATGATTTTTGTATGAATTTAATCGAATCTAAGTTTGATTCGTAAAGATATTTTCTTAAAGTGTAAACTTCTTGATTGATTTTTAATACAATTTCGACATAATCCATTTCATCAAAAATCAAAAGATCGTGGTCAAAAAAGTAGATATTTCGAATCACATGAGAATCTGGTAAAATAGTATTTTTCAATAAAATATCATTTGTTCCCATACTCAATTCTCCATAAAAAGTTACATCTGCCTTGAATGCTTGTTGTAACTCATTAGAAAAATAAACTGCTTCTTTTAAATCTATTCGTGTTGTTTTATCTGTATAATTTTCAATAGAAATCAACAATTCAATTGTATTATCTCTTTTTGTGATAGAAGGAATCAAAAAATGATAAGGCAAATTTATTTCCTTTTTATTCTCTTTCTTTTGAATTGATTTTTTAATTTCTATAAAATACACTTTTGTTCTTTTAACTCAACTTTTTTCAATTCGTCCCTTTTTGAACTTAATCTTTTATAAATCAAAAAAAAGATTAAAATGATTGCGAATAAAATTAAATATTTCATTCAGCAAAGGTAAATAAATTGATTTCTTTAGGAAGTTTTGATTAACAAAATAGATTTTTAAATAATTTTCTTACGAAAACGATAAGCACATACTGCAGCTCCTAAAAATAATACTGCACCGTAAAGATTAATTGGATTTGATGCTTTATTAGCTTCTTTATTGACAAAGTTTGTATGTATTAACTGATTATTACTAACGCTGGTTGGGTTAGCAAACGTGGTTACAGATGATGCAAAAAAAATAGTTACTAAAAATAATTTAATCAAATTTTTCATTCAAGTATTTTTAAGTTGTAATTTGTTTAGATGATGAGAATTAATATTACAAATACAATGCCTAATAAATTGATAATTGAAATATTAACAAATTAATCGAATATAAATACCATATTAAAATTTATGCGGTGGACAAATAAGGGACAAAAGTCAAAAAGTTCATTCTATACAGGTTATAAGAATGAAAAAACTCAATTCTTTTTTGAATTGAGTTTTAAAATTATATTTTATTCGATTTCTATTTTTACATAGTGATTGTCCAACAAATGATCAATCAATTCTTTCGATTTATAATCAATAGAATTTTTGACTTGCTCTTTGGCTTTTTGGTGCTCTTCTATACGATGTAACGCTTTATAAAAACGACGAACTTCGTTCAAGTTTTTCAAAATTAATTTAGGAGCTTCTGCCTTTTCACCATTTTCTTCTTTACAAATCATTGTAAAATAAGACGAATTACAATGTTTAATTTCGCCAGTTTGTATGTTTTGACTTTCTACGCGAATTCCTACGACAATAGAAGTACGCCCAACATAATTCACCGACGCTTTTAGTGTCAATAACTCACCTACTTCTACTGGTGTTAAAAAATCTACTCTATCCACAGATGCTGTTACACAATACTTTCCTGAGTATTTTGAAGCACAGGCAAAAGCAATTTGATCGAGTAAAGAAAGAATGAATCCACCATGAATTTTTCCACTGAAATTGGAATGCGATGGAAGCATTAATTGCGAAAAAGTTACCAATGAACTTTTTACGGTTTTGTAAATCATTTTATCTGTTGTTGTGTGTGTATTCAATTTTTCTGAATTAAGTTAAGTCGATGAAATTCATCTGCAATATCGCGATTATTCGACAAACGTGGTACTTTATTTTGTCCTCCTAACTTACCAATCGATTTCATATAAGTCTGAAATCCATTATTTTCTACTTCTGAAATAACAAGTGGACGCAAAATATTTCCAGTAATCAAATCATTATAATAAGTATTTTGAATACACATTTGTTTATCTAATTCACGATTAAATCCTTTGATATTTAGTGGTTGATGATCAAATTCTATCAACCATTCATGATAAGGCAAACCTTCTGTTGGATTAACTTGCGGAGCTACTGTAAACTCATTTACACTTGCTGGATATTTTTCTAACGTTTTTTGTAAGGCTTGTTCCACCTCATGACCAATTACATGCTCACCAAAAGCTGATGTATAATGTTTAATTCGTCCTGAAACGACAATTTTATATGGTTTGATTGACGTAAAACGAACGGTATCGCCAATGTTATATCCCCACAAACCTGCATTTGTATTAAGAATAAGCACATAATCTTTTCCAATTTCTACATCTTTTAAAGAAATACGCGTTGGTTTTTCATCAAAAAACTCATCAACTGGAATAAATTCGTAAAAAATACCATTGTTTAATAAAAGTAATAAATCATCACTTTTTTGCGTATTTTGATAGCCAATAAATCCTTCCGAAGCTGGATAAGTCTGAATACAATCAATTTTTCTACCAATCAATTGATTTACTTTTTCGCGATAAGGCTCATAATTTACACCTCCTGTTACCATTAGTTCTAAATTATTAAAAATAGACTGCACATTATCTTTTCCTGAAACTTTAATCAATCGTTCAAAATACATAATCAACCAAGGCGGAATACCAGAAATCAATGTCATATCAGCTTTCACGGTTTCATCCACTACTCTATCTACTTTTGTTTCCCAATCTTCTATAACATTTGTTTCATAAGAAGGTAAACGATTTTTTTGTAAATAATTTGGAACAAAATGAGCGCTAATCCCAGAAAGTCGACCAACTTTCAATCCATTTTCTTCTTCAAGAATTGGACTTCCTTGTAAAAAAATCATTTTTCCATCGACAAATTTTGAGTTCTGCGTTTCGTTAATGTAATACAATAAAGCATTTCTTGCCGAATTGATATGTGTTGGTACAGATTCTTTTGTTAACGGAATATATTTTGCACCAGAAGTTGTTCCAGAAGTTTTAGCTAAATAAAGTGGTTTACCAGGCCAAAGAACGTCAGGTTTCCCTTCTTTTACCTCATCAAAATAATGTTTTAAACCTTCATAATCGTTTATAGGAACATTAGCTTTAAAATCTTCGTACGTATTTATTGCATCAAAATGATGATCTTGTCCGAACGTTGTATTTTTTGCAGCAACAATTAATTCTTTTAGAATTTTGTCTTGTGTTTCTAATGGACGATCTATCCACTTTTGTTCTTTATTGACAATGTATTTTGCAAAAATTTTCGCTAAAAAAGCTTTCATGCTGTTCCTTTAAAACATTATTATTCGTCGAATTTAAATGAATATTCTTAATAATTTAACAACAATTGCAATGATTTTTCTTAGTGAAATAAGTAATCGTATTAAAGCTAAATCGTTAGGAATCATTTTATAATCATTCCATCAAACCAAACTTCTAAATTATAGGTATTCCATATAAAATTATCTTAAATTTCCGAAGGATACAAGATTTTTTCTAATCGAACGTTTTATTGTAGATTTGTTTTTATTCGCTATCATGAAAAAGATTGTACTGAGTATATTTGCCGCAAGTTTTTTAATCGGCTGTTCTACGCAAAAAAATAGTTTCAAAAACCGACAATATCATAAGATGACGTCGTGGTTTAATGGAGTATTTAATGCTGAAGATGAGTTAGATAAAAAGAACACAGAACTGCAAACAAATTATGTAGAAAATTACTCGAAGATTTTACCTGTTGGAATAGAATATTTTTCTGTTTCGGATTCTGCTAATTTAGGAGGATTTAATACACCTAATTTTGGAATTGGAGGTGGAAATCGCAATAATCAAGATAAAGTAGAAAAACCTATCGGATTTGCAGCTGTTGAAGCAAAAGCTTCTAAAGCCATCGAAAAACATTCAATGTTGATCAAAGGAAAAGAAAATAATCCTTTGATGGGACGCGCTTATTTATTGATTGGTAAATCTCTTTTTTATCAGCAAAAGTATTTTGAAGCACTTGATGCTTTAAATTATGTTGTCAAAAATTTCAAAGATTCTAAATACGCACAAGAAGCAAATATTTATAAAACAGTTGCTGAAATAAAAGGTGGAAACTATTTTGATGGTGCAGAAAATTTACAGAAGTTATACGAAAGTGATCCGTACAAAAGTAAAGAACTAAAAACAATGATTGCTCGTACATATGCGCAATTTTTAATCGATCAAAAAAAGTACGAAGAAGCCTTAGATCCTTTGCAAAAAGCAGAATATTATTCGTCAAATAAAGAAGAACGTATCCGTTTATTTTATACAATGGGACAAGTTTTTTCGCGACTTGGAAAACAACAAGAAGCGGGAGAAGCTTTTACGCAGGTATATAAAATGAGTCCTGGATTTGATATGGAAATTAAATCGCAATTGGCAATTGCAGCTAATTATGATCCAAAAATCAATAACTACGCAAATTATAAACAGAATTTACTTGATATTTCGAAGAAAGGTATTTACACTTCGAAGAAAAACGAATTGTATTACGGAATTTCTGAAATGGCATTTCGTGCAGATAAAATGGACGATGCTGTAGAATATGCAAAATTGAGTTTGAAAGAACCAATGTCTGACCCATATATTCGTGGTCGTGCTTTTGAAAACTATGGAGACATCAAATTCAAGCAAAACGACTATGTCTATGCTTCGGCTTATTACGATTCGGCTCAAACAACTTATAATTTAAAGGAAGATCAAACTCGAATTCAGAAACGTAATGATGTTTTGAAAAAATTAATGGAAAAACATTATTTGGTTCAGAAAAATGATTCAATTCTTAAAATTGCTAAACTTCCAAGAGAAGAACAAACTAAATTCTTTACAGATTACATTGATAAACTAAAGAAAAAAGAAGAAAAACAAGCAGAAGAAGAGCGAAAAGAAATGGAAACATTTCAGTTAGAAACCAAAACAGCAAGTTTTACTTCAAGTTTTAATAATGTAGACAAAGGTAAATTTTACTTTTATAATCAAGGTTTAAAATCATCTGGACAACAAGAATTTCAGCGAGTTTGGGGTGGAATTTCGTTAAAAGATAATTGGAGAAATTCTAACGCAATTAGTACAGTTATCGAAGATAAACAAGCTGAATTAACTGGACAAGTTTCTGCTGGAAATCCAAGACGTTTTGAAATTGATTATTATTTAGAGCAAATTCCAACAACACCTAAGAAATTAGATGATTTGAAAGTGGAACGCGATACAACGCAATTAGCTTTAGGAATTGGTTATTTTGACACTTTTAATAACAGCGAATTGGCTGGAAAAGAATTGAAAGCGTTAGTTGCTACTCCTCCAAAATCGGAAGATGTAAAGCTGAAAGCAACGTATCAATTGTATCGTATTTATAAAAATCGTGATCAAAAATTAGAAAATCAATACAAAGAAGAAATTCTTACAAATTACCCAAATACCATTTATGCAGGTTATATTTTGAATCCAGAGGTTGAATACATCACTGCTGAAACGAAAGAAGCTGTAGAAGCTTATAAAGTTGCATATGACTTATATAAGGAAGAAAAATATGAAGATGTAAAGAAAAAAGTTCAGGAAGCGATTGTTAAATTCCCTACGGAGATTATTATCGCAAAATTTGTTTTGTTAAATGCTTATGCACTAAAGCAAACTGCAAGTCAGGAAGAATTTGAGCAAGCATTAGAAGTTGTTGCAACTGCGTATGATGGAACAGAAGAAGCTAAACAGGCAAAAAAATTGTTGGATAAATTGAGAAATCCGAAAAAAACAACTATTCCTGATATCCCAAATAATAATACAAATAACAATTCTCCAACTCTTAATAAAACAAAAGAAATTGAAGAAGAGATCATTTCACCTTCACTTCCACCAATAAAGGAGAGAACAAATACTAAAGGAGTTACTCCACCACAAGGAAGTGGAAATACATTATTTAATAAATAACGTAAAAAGCTAAACAAATTGTTTAGCTTTTTACGTTTTAAAAATCAATCTATGCAAAGCGAATTATTTTATATCAGAGATCTTTTAGACTCAGATGCTAAACGACTTTTCGAAATATATTCGAATGCTGAAGCCATGAAATATAGAGAAAACCCTCCGATGAAAACATTGGATGATTCATATAAAATGCTTGAAAAAGCGAAAGAACAGAAATTGAATGGTTATGAATTTCGATTTGGCATTATTGAAAAATCATCTGAAACATTAATTGGTACAATAATGTATCAACCAATAAAAAACAAAGCAATTATTGGTTATTCTATTGATGAAAAATTTTGGAATAAAGGTTATGCTTCAGAAGTTGTAAAAATTATTTTGAATGAATTAAAAACCAAGAAATTTATCATAATTGAAGCTTGGGTAAATAAACAAAACGTAGCGTCTAGTAAAGTTTTGGAGAAAAACGGTTTCAAACATATTTCCCAAACTCTTTATCCAGAAAACCATTTTTATCAATTGATTTTATAAAACTTAAGATTCGCTTAATTTCATTTTTTTTTAAAAATTAATATCACAGACCGCTGTACATTTACTTCGTAAATAAATAATAACAGATGGTTTTTAACATTTTTATCTTATTAATTGGAGCTATTATAGCTTTTTGGATCAGTGCAATTTGCGGTGGTGGCGCGAGTTTAATCTTAATACCAATTCTCAATCTTGTCATTCCTACTTCTGTTGTTCCATTTTCTCTAACAATAGGAACTTTTACAAGTTCAGCTTCTCGTATTACTGCATTTAGAAAATTTGTTCATTGGAAAATATTTTTCTGGTTTGTTCCATTTTCAATTCCAGCAGTATTAATTGGAGCCTATTTAATTAAATTTATCAACCCAATTTATTTGCAAATTATAGTAGCTATTTTATTAATATCAAATGTTCCACAACTTTTCTTAAACAAAAAAGAACAAGACGAAGAAGAAAAACCTTCGCCAAAATATGTCTTAGCAATAGTTGGTTTTTTAGCAGGATTTGTTTCTGGAATTACAGGTGCAATTGGATTATTATTTAATCGATTTTATTTAAAATATGGATTAACAAAAGAAGAAATTATTGCTACGCGTGCTGCCAATGAAATTATCTTGCATTTCATCAAATTAATTATTTACATCATTTTAGGTTTATACTCAAAAAATGCACTTATTTTTGGAATCGTAATCGCCGTAGCATCTATTATTTCTTCGTATACTATAAAATATATTCTTCCTTATTTAAATGATTTCACATTCAGAAAAATAGGTTACGCTGCGATGGTTATCTCTGGAGTTACCCTTTTTTATACAAGTTCTCAAAAAATAATTCAACAAGATAAAGTTCACCTTACAACATCAAGTAAAGGTGATGAAAATGAAACTACATTAAAATGGCGAAATAGTGATTTTGTATTGGAATATTCTTTGGATGGAGAGTTTGAAATTGAGCGACCAATTCAACCGAATGAATTACCTGAAAAACTATTTAAAAAATACAATGAAATTTCTGTTAATTACGATAAAATTCACCTTGAAAAAGTATTCAAAATTGGAGAAGATAGTTATGAATTCTATTGTTACAAAGACAATAAATTAACCAAATTTGAACTGAAAGAATAGAAGATTAAACAATTAATTTTTTCGAAACATTATTTTTAATAAATTATTCTTAAGTTTAACCAACAATACTATAAAAATTTATGAATACAAAAGATAATCCCAAACTGACACGAGCTTGGATTTCTTACGATTGGGCAAACTCTGTTCATTCCTTAGTAATTGCCTCTGCTATTTTCCCTGTTTATTATACTGCAATGACGTATGATGTAAATAATAACCCTATTAAATTTTTAGGACTTTTACCAGAATCTGCATTTAATTTTTCGTTGGCAATTGCTTTCTTTTTTGTCATCGTTTTATCTCCAGTTTTATCATCAATTGCAGATTTAATCGGAAATAAAATCAAGTTTCTTCGCTTTTTTTGCTACTTAGGATCTTTTTCTTGTATCGGAATGTTTTTCTTTACATCTAGCGATTTAGTTTGGTTGGCTTTGCTACTCAATATTACTGCTAGTATAGGTTTTTGGGGAAGTTTAGTTTTCTACAATGCTTATTTACCAGAAATTGTATCTGATGAAAAAATGGACAAAATTTCGGCTCAAGGTTATATGTTTGGTTACATTGGCTCTGTTATTTTATTGACAATTTGTTTGGCGATGATACAATTTGCACCAGAAGAAAAACAAGGTATGTTTACACGAATAAGTTTCTTATTAACAGGTATTTGGTGGCTAGGATTTGGACAGATAGCTTTGAGTAAATTACCTAATCATAAATTTGATCGCGAGATTCCAAAAGATATCATCAAATCAAGTTTTAGAAATCTAAAAAACACATTCAAAGATCTTAACCAATACAAAAACATACGTGTATTTTTAGCTGGATTTTTCTTTTATAGCTTAGCAATGCAAACCATTTTTTTGATGGCTGCAATGTTTGGTAGTTCAGAAATTGGAATGGAATCTTCGGAATTGATTATGACAATTTTATTAATTCAAATTGAAGCTGTTTTAGGCGCATGGTTTTTCTCATTTCTTTCTGGAAAAATCGGAAATAAAAAGACATTACTTATCGGTATTTTTATTTGGGTTATAACATGTATCATTGGTTATTTAATCAATAAAAATGATCCAAATGTCAAAACACAATTCTATATTATGGCTGCAATGGTTGGTTTGGTAATGGGAGGTTTACAAGCTTTATCACGTTCTACATATGCCAAATTATTACCTGAAACAGAAGATACAACAACCTATTTTAGTTTTTATGATGTATTTGAGAAGTTCGCTTTGTTTTTAGGTTTAGTTATTTATGGATTATTAATTGAATATTCTGGCGGAATGAAAGCTTCTGCACTTGCAATGGGCGTTTCGTTTGCGATTAGTTTTGTTATTTTATTGTTCTATAAAATGGAAAAGAAATAAGAAAATCATCAACTCAAAATAAAAAATAAAACCCAATATCTTCACTCGATATTGGGTTTGATTTTTGAAATTTCACAACCTTCCTTTCTCAGAACTACTTTTTGATTGTTCGATATTAAACGATTTACCAAAATTATACCTTACACCTACTCTGTAATAGCGAGTAGATTGCCCTGTATAAACAAATTTAGTGTCATTACTATAACTCTGATCTTGCCAAGCTCTATCTTTGAAAACATTGCTAACATTAAAAGAAAACTCTAATTTCTTATCTAAAAATAATGCGCGTAAACCTAAAGCTGTGCTCCACATTGAACGACTTCTTGCCATAGCATCCATTCCTTTCATCGTATAATTAGTCGTGTGGTTAAACAACAATGTTTTTGATTTATTCAATTCCAAATTATTTGTTACTCTAAACTCACCATTAAATCCATCAAGTGTATAATTATATTCTGGAATAATTCCTTTTGTTTTCTTGTAAAATAAATCAACCGCACCATTCACTTTCCACCATTTAAAAAGTTTAAAATTCAGGTTCTCACTTAAACCAAAACTCTCAGAATTTCCATAGTTATAAGGAATCCAATTCTGCGTATTTTCTTCTGGATTTACAATCGCAATTTGATTAATTTCATCTGTAGAATTACGATAATATAAGGTTGTAACAGCTAAATCTTTATAAGCATATTCCAATTCATAATTATATGAATAAGAAGGTTTCAGATTTGGATTTCCTTGCGCAAAAGAATAAGGAGAATAGATTGTTTTAAATGGATTTAATTGCCCCATAAAAGGACGTTCTATTCTACGACCAACATTTACACTAATAGAATGATTATCTGAAGCCTTATACATTAAATACGCTGTTGGGAATAATCCATCATATTTATATTTATCGTGCTGATTGGCTTGCGGAGAAAAACCTTTAGCATCTGTGTTTTCGTAACGTAAACCAATTTTAGCAGACCATTTTTCGGTGATATCTTTTTCTACAGAAGCATAAAAAGCCAAAATGTTTTCATTATAATAGAATCCATTACTTTGATTTGGATCAAAAATCGGAGAACCAGATGTGGTAGAATAAAACAAATTATCACTATCGTTTTTTGTCCAACTATAACGTCCACCATAATTTAGTTTCCATTTATTAATTGGATACTCCATATCAATATTCAAACTATAATTATTTGCTTGTTGATCGGATAAACTTTTATTTGCCTGAAAATCTGAGGTGTTTTCTACATCTTGTGCATTAAAAAATCGATTAGAAGAACTACTTGTTGTTTTGTTCGTAAAGTTAACCCAATCAAAATCAAACGTTAGTTTTTTACCAATCGTATCCATTTTATAAATGACATGATAATTCAACGTATTATATTTTGTATCACCTCCAGATCCTTTTCTGTCGTTCATAATATAACTTTTTAGCTCGTTAGTATCAAGTGTATGTATCGGAGTTTTTGTTTCTCCACGATTATCACGATTCCCTGTATATATATCAACCGTAAAACCTGTTGTTAATTTATCTGATACTTGATAATCTAAACCAACTTTTCCTCCCGCATTTTTGTTTTTTCCTTTGTTTCGTTCAATTTCAGACCAAACTTCATTTGTCTTTGTAAAATAAATATCAGATCGTCCTAATCCATCAAATTCTCCAAAACCAAAATAAGCATTTGTAACAAGTGTCCATTTATTTTTTCGGTAATTAAAACTAGCACTATTGTTCCAATAAGGTTTATTATAATGTTGAAGAGAAGATGCTAACGAACCATTCCACGAATCCTTTTTCCCTGATTTCAGAACAATATTCAGAATTCCACTATTTCCTATTGCTTGGTATTTAGCTGGCGGATTTGTAATTATTTCTATCTTTTCGATATCATCTGCTCGAAGTGTTTTTAGATAATTCATTAATTGATCTCCAGACATTTCTAACATTCTATCATCCACCATCACACGTAAATTACTTTTTCCTATAATAGAAACTACATCGTTATCTACTTTTACACGAGGTGCTAATTTCAACAAATCAAGCGCGTCACCTCCTTTTGCACCTTCTGCTAAATCTGCATTAAAAACAATTCGATCTACTTTCTTTTCAACCAATCTTTTTTGACTTGTAACAACTGTTTCTTTTAAAGCAATGTTTTCATTTTTAGGAATAATGATAATTCCCATATCTTGGTTTTGATCAAAGTTAATTTCTTGCGAATGAATCAGAACTCCACCATCTTCAATTCTAAATGTATAAGTTCCACTTATCAAATCAATTGTAAAAAATCCATTTTCATCAGTAGAAATTTCATCAACAAGTTGTTCATCTCTCAAAACAATAATATCGACTAAAGCAACAGCTGTATGATTTGTATATTGTAATTTTCCTTTGTATTCTTGTTGCGCAAAAAGTGTTGTTGTGGCACAAATAAAAAATGGAATAAGTGGTTTTGACATATTATGTTTCTTTTCTATATTGACGCTTCGATTTTAAAAAAGTTACACATTATGCTAAAATAATATAAGATTGACGCAAAAAAATAAATTAACAATCTTTTAATATTTAAAGAATTTTACTACATTTCAAAAAAATATAATAAACGTTTTTAAAAAATATAAATGAATGGATTTTAATGAATTTAAGAATAAATTAGCTCAATCAACCAAACAAGCCTTTTTAGAAATTTATAACGAAAATCCAACTCAAGACCTATATGCATTTGCTTTATGCAACAATGATTCAGAAATAGCTATTCATCCTTCTGCAAATTCTACAGATCATTTGGAGCTTGTTTCTGATGAAGATGACTTTCATTATTACAAATACGAACCTTCTGAATGGAAGTTTGATTATTTAGGAGCGAAAGATTCTTTTAATGAAATTAATCAAATTTGTAAAACTATTGCAGATGAACATGACGATGACGAAGATTGGTTTTATCAATTTCAGAATCAATTAAATGAAATTTGTGTCAAAGTTTTACAAGAACTAAAAGAAACTAATTTCTTTTCAAAATTAACTGGAAAAGAAATTTTCTTAAATTTTTCTGTGATTGATGATGATTTAAACAAAGAAAAACAAGGAAGAATAATCAATCAATTAAACGATAATCTTTATAAAGAAGATTATTTTGAATGGATGACAACTTGGGGTAAAAATAAAAAAAGAGCTTTATAAAAAGCTCTTTTTTTTGTAATTGTATATTTTAAATCTCTTTTCTCAATCTCGCAACCGGAATATTTAATTGTTCGCGGTATTTTGCAATTGTACGACGTGCGATTGGATAACCTTTTTCTTTCAAAATCTCGGTTAATTTTTCGTCTGTTAAAGGTTTACGCTTATCTTCATCCGCAATGACATCTTGTAAAATACGCTTAATTTCACGTGTAGAAACTTCTTCTCCATCATCATTTGTTAACGATTCTGAAAACAAATCTTTGATTAAAAATGTTCCGTAAGGTGTTGTAACATATTTAGAATTTGCCACACGAGAAACTGTCGAAATATCCATTCCGATTCGGTCCGAAATATCTTTCAAAATCATTGGTTTGATTTTCGTTTCATCACCAGTTAAGAAATACTCTTTCTGAAATTTCATTATCGCTTCCATCGTATACAAAAGTGTATTACGACGTTGCTGAACCGCATCAATAAACCATTTTGCAGAATCTAGTTTCTGTTTTACAAACATAACAGCTTCTTTCTGTTGATTTGATTTATTCTCGGTTTTCTTATACGTATCTAACATTTCGGCAAACGCACTCGATATTTTCAATTCGGGAACATTACGTCCATTCAATGATAATTCTAAATCTCCATCGTTGATATTGATCGTGAAATCTGGCGTGATTTGCTCTACAATTTTGCTACTACTTGAAAATGATTTTCCTGGTTTTGGATTCAAACGTTCTATTTCAGCAATTGCATCGCGTAATTCATCATCATCTGCATCATATTTCGCCATCAATTTTGAATAATGCTTTTTAGTAAATGCATCGAAAGATTCTGAAATTAATTTTTCCGCCAATTCTACTGCTTCAGTTTGTGTTTTATTCTCTAACTGAATTAATAAACATTCTTGTAAATCGCGTGCTCCAACTCCAACTGGATCCATTCGTTGAATATAATTCAACAATAAATTTTCAACTTCTTCTGGCGAAGTATAAATATTTTGTGAAAATGCTAAATCATCTACCAAAGATTTTACATCACGACGCATATAACCATCATCGTCAATATTTCCTAAAATAAATTCAGCAATTTGAAACTGTTCCGACGTTAATCGATATGTATACAATTGTGATGTCAAAAACTCGATAAAACTCTCTCCTTGTGCATAAGGAACAGACTTATCTTCATCATCATCACTATAATTATTAGTATACGTTTTATAATTTGGAATATCGTCATCGCTCAAATAATCATCAATATTGATATCACTTGTATCAATAACTTGCTCATCGCCATAGTCATCATTCTGATTATCCCATTCTTCCTGCTCTCCTCCATAGTCATCATCATATTCAGAAGACTGATCATCCAAAGCAGGGTTTTCTTCCAACTCTTCCTTTACGCGTTGTTCAAAAGCAACCGTAGGAAGTTGAACCAACTTCATTAATTGGATTTGTTGTGGCGATAGTTTTTGTTGTAATTTTAAATTTAATTCCTGCTTTAACATATTTTGGGTTTTGGCTTATATAAAAAACGGATTTAGCTTAAAGTTACAATATTTAAGCATAAATCCGTAAAAATATTTTTAATTAAAATTCAGCATTATTCGGTGTTCTTGGGAAAGGAATTACATCACGAATGTTACCCATTCCTGTTACAAATAAAACCAATCGCTCTAAACCTAAACCGAAACCTGAATGTGGTACAGAACCGAAACGTCTTGTGTCGCGGTACCACCATAATTCTTCTTTATCAATTCCGAATTTTTCCATTTTTTCGTCTAAAACTTCTAAACGCTCTTCACGCTCAGAACCTCCGATAATTTCTCCAATTCCTGGGAATAAAACGTCCATTGCACGAACAGTTTTTCCATCATCGTTCATACGCATATAGAATGCTTTGATTTCTGCTGGATAATCGAATAAAATAACTGGCGTTTTGAAGTGTTTTTCAACTAAATAACGCTCATGTTCAGATTGTAAATCTGCTCCCCAACCTTCGATTGGATATTTAAATTTACCTTTTTTATTTGGTTTAGAATCTTTTAAAATATCAATTGCTTCTGTATAGCTTAAACGAATAAATTTATTGTTTAAAACATATTCTAAACGTTCGATTAAACCTAACTCAGAACGCTCTGCTTCTGGTTTTTGTTTTTGTTCTTTATCAAAACGCTCTGCCAAGAATTTCAAATCATCTTTACAAGTTTCCATTGCATAAGTGATGACAGATTTCATGAAGTCTTCTGCTAAATCCATATTCTGATCTAGACGGAAAAAAGCAACTTCAGGCTCGATCATCCAGAATTCAGCTAAGTGACGAGAAGTATTTGAATTTTCTGCACGGAAAGTAGGTCCAAAAGTATAAATTTTACCTAATCCCATTGCTGCAGTTTCTCCTTCTAATTGTCCAGAAACCGTTAAATTAGTCGCTTTACCAAAGAAATCTTGTGAATAATCTACTTTTCCTTCTTTGTTTTTAGGTAAGTTTTCCATATCCAAGTTTGTGATATGAAACATCTCTCCTGCTCCTTCTGCATCAGAACCTGTAATAATAGGTGTATTGATGTAAACGAAACCACTTTCGTTGAAATATTTGTGAATTCCGAACATTAACGCATTACGAACACGCATAGTTGCTGCAAATACATTTGTTCTGAAACGTAAATGTGCTTGCTCACGCAAAATTTCTAAACTGTGTTGTTTTGGTTGTAAAATAGTTCCTTTTAAATCATCAGAAGGTGCTGTTCCTAAAATTTTGATTTCTTTCGCAATGATTTCAATCTCTTGACCTGCTCCTTCACTTTCTACCACCTCACCTTTTACTTGCAAAGAGGCTGCTGTAGAAATTTGTTTTATAATTGACTCGTCAAAATTTTCGAAATCTACTACTACTTGAATATTATTAATTGTAGAACCGTCATTCAACGCGATGAAACGATTACTTCTGAACGATCTTACCCATCCATTTACAACTACTTCCTGTAGCAACAAATCCTTGCCTTTTTCTAATAAGGCTTTAATTCCGTACGATTGCATAATTTTTTAATTTATCCTTACAAATTTAGTTATTATTTAAAGTTATAAAAATTATAGGCATAATTTTTGCGAATATTTTTTAACCAACCTAAAAATCCTTTACAATTTCAATGAAAATGTAAAGGATTTTTGATTTTAGTTTATTTTTTGAAGTGAAAATATTCTAACTACATAATATTATGAAGAATCTTTTTTCTAATAAGCCCAATTATTAATATTAGAAATAAAAGTCCATTTTCTATTAATTAATTCAAAATATTTTATTTCACCTCCATTATTCCCTCTAATCAATACAATTAATGCTTTATTATTCAGTTTATTATATATTATATCTGATAGAGATAAAGGAAAATTTTTATAAAAAACATCTCCTCTATTAAATTTCTTTACCTGTTTAAGAAATGAAGTATTCAAATTTCTTTTTTTAATAATATATTTAATACTATCTATATCAATTTTTTGATTTTCAGATAATAAATATACTTTTGATTTAAAATCACTTATACTCCATTTTTTTTCAAACTTAAATTCATTACTAATTATTTCATCTTTAAATTCTTTAAATGTATTTTCATCAATAATACCTGAAATATCATCAAAGTAAACTCTATTCACATAATTTCCAATTTTAATTTTTTCAGCTGAAACTATAAAATTTTCATTTTGAGTTACAATCTCAAGAATAGATTGTGATAATAATATATTAGAAGAAAAAATTAGAGTTATTATCAAAATAATTTTATTCATTCTCTTTAAAATATCCATACACTTAAAATTATTATAATTCGTTTTTCTAATCACTTATCCTACAAGAAATTCAAATTAACTGTTAATTTTAAATAGAAATTATCTTGGAGTTTTTCTTCTGAATAAGCTCCTAAACGATAGAAAGCTCCTAAACCAAATGTTTTGAAAATTAAATTATTTACTTCAACTCCTGTTTCATGGTAATAATTATTCAATGTTTTGAAATCTAAATTTTGATGATCTGCTTTATCTTTCATATCACCTAAAACTCCTCGGTAAACAAATTGAGGGAAAATAATTTTGTTTCCAACTTTAACGCCAGCAAAAATATGTTTCAACTGAAATGATACAAATCGATCCGAATAAAATTCTCCAGGACGCATTGTTTCGAAATTTGTTAAACCTCCTACTCCAAAGTTTGCAAAATCATTTCGTTTTGCATTTCCTTGTCCTTCGAACAAGTTCATCAATGGCATTTTTCCTTCAACCCAACCCGCATTTGCATTGAAATTTGTTTTACCTATCCTCGTATCAAAAACATCAAAATAAGATATATTTATACGAAGTGGATCGTAATCAGAATTGAAGATATCCCAATACTTCGTAAGTGTCGCATAAAAAACAGATTTACCGCTATTTACTGTCACTTTTCCGTAAGGAGTTCTAATAAATTTATCTTTGGGCGCAAAACGAATCGCTAATTGCGTGTTATACAAATCGTACCAACCATTATTGTTCAGGAATGAATAATCAAATTCTGCTTGTTGTTTTTCGTAATTCACCGAAATATTGAAGGTTACATTCTTGAAAATATCTTGTTCATAACCAAAAGAATAACGTTTATATGAAAAATATTCGTGGTTATAAATATTGCTAAATGCTCCACTAATTAAGCGAGTATAATTCGATTGTAATAAAATTGGTGTTTTTCCAGAAGCTGAAACATCTTGTGAATATTTTGCGAAAATTCTACCTGAATAAGGCTTATTTACATAATAATCTCCACCAAAACCATATTTAAAGGTTTGATCTTTGAAACCGTAAGCTGAATATGCATTCAACGAATATTTATCGCTCCAATTTTCATTTGTATTAAAAGCTGCTCCTAATCGAAATCCTTCGTAATCGTTAAACGCTAAGATTTTTGTCAAATCAAGGTCAACTTTTCCTAACGATAATTTTCCGCCCGAATTGATGATTCGCATCAATTTCATTTGACGCTCTAACTTAAATTTATCGCTAATGCTATCTATTGTTGTGTATGTGTTTCGCTCTTTATTAGACAAAGAAGCGTCTCGATAATCTTCCATCACATTATCCCATTTCTTTTCGCCCATATTCTGAAAAGAAATTTCGTCTTCGTAACCTAAAAATTCGTTGCGTTTGAAATGCGCAGGATTTTGAATATCTTTAAAAGTTGTTTCAAGATTAATCCAAATTTTTTCTTTTTTATCAATAAAATCATCACCAGCTAATTTCTCTGTAATCTTGAAATTTCCAGCCTCCATACGGTATTTCTGTTGATTCGGAATCCAAGTTCCATTGTTCAATTTCCAGTCTGCTTCTAATTCTGCAACATAATTTGCGCTTGTATTTTCTCCTTCGAATTTGATTAAAGCAAATGTTTTATCATCAATCCAAAGTGTTCCTTTTATTTGACGTTTCTCTGTTTTTATTGATGGAAAAAAACTAATAACAGCCGTTTTTCGACCATCAATAAAAATATCTTCTTTGAAACCATAACGATAATGAGAAAGACCTTCTCTACTTATTGGATTTATAATTCCTTTGAAGAAAAAATTGATTTTATCTTGATCAAAATTAAATGCTATTGGTTGCATTGCCAAATATTCGTACAACGGAGAGCGCATACCCGAAATACGAGAAGATTGTACAATATTTTTCAATCCCAATCTTTTCGAAACTTTATGGTCCATCGCTCGTTCACCTAAAAATAAGTGACTATTATCTAACAATTTTTTCCATTGATTGTTGATAGAATCTTTGTGATTTTGAGGTTGAATGATAAACGGAATCGAGTCATTATTAACTGTACTCCAAAATTTTGTGTATGATTTTAAAAAAATATTTCCTCCGTTTCTGATTGTGTTTTTGGATTGATTGCGAATCGCCTTAATAATGATATTACGACCTACAGAATCATTCGTTGTGAACGAAACCTCATCTAAACTAATGAAAGAAGGTTTCATCATAATTTCGACCAATTTCTTTCCATCGGTTTGAATACTTTCTGTGAAGTAGCCATTCTTTATCACATCTATAAAATGAACAGAATCATTTATATCCAATTCTCCTAAATCATCTGTTTGGCCAAGAAATTGTTTAGTATCACTGTAAATGTTGGCTCCTGTTAATCGAAATTCATCTTGAGCATCGAATACTCTCACTTTAATTTGAGCAAATGTGGCGATTGAAATACAGAAATTTAGCAGGAATATATAGTTCTTCATTTTTTGAAATTGATTATGCAAATAAATAAAAAAAGCAGCGAAACGCTGCCTTAAAATATTTTTTTTTCTTGAAAGATTAGACTTTCATGATTTCAGCTTCTTTTTTCGATAAAGCTTCTTCTAATTTCTTAGAAAATTTGTCTGTTAATCCTTGTACACGTGTTTCGTAATCTTTTACCATGTCTTCAGAAGCTTCTTTTACATTTTTAAGCGCTTTGTTAGCATCTTGACGAGCATTACGAAGTGATACTTTTGCATTTTCCATTTCTGCTTTTGCCATCTTAACTAACTCTTTACGACGCTCTTCCGTTACTGGAGGAATACTAATAATAATAGAATCTCCATTGTTAGAAGGTGCAAAACCTAAATTAGCATTGATAATTGCTTTTTCGATTTCACCAATTAAATTTCTTTCGTACGGTTGAATACTCAATGTCATTGCATCTGGTGTATTTACATTTGCAATTTGAGTTAACGGAGATAAACTTCCGTAGTAATCAACACGAACTGAACTTAACATTGCAGGAGTTGCTTTACCTGCTCTTAATTTGTCAAATGCTACCTCTAAGTGACTTACAGTACCTTGCATTTGTTCCTTAGCCGTTTCTAAAATAATATCTAATTCTTCCATTTCGGGATTTATTTATTTGTTACTAGAGTACCTACGTTATCTCCTAAAATTAATTTTTTCAAGTTACCATCCGTATTCATATCAAATACAATAATAGGCAAATTATTCTCTTCACTCAAAGTAAAAGCTGTCATATCCATTACTTTTAAGTTTTTATCGTAAACTTCTTGATAAGAAATTGTTTCGAATTTTTCTGCTGTAGGATCTTTTTCTGGGTCTGCAGTGTAAATTCCGTCAACACGAGTTCCTTTCAAAATAACATCAGCTTGTGTTTCAATCGCTCTTAAAACTGCTGCTGTATCTGTTGTAAAATAAGGGTTTCCTGTTCCAGCACCAAAAATCACGACACGACCTTTCTCTAAATGACGCGTTGCTCTTCTTTTGATAAATGGTTCTGCGATTTGTTCCATACGAATAGCCGTTTGTAAACGAGTATTTACTCCAGCGTCTTCTAATGCTCCTTGCAACGCCATACTATTGATAACTGTTGCTAACATTCCCATATAATCTCCTTGTACACGATCCATACCAGAAGCTACACCCTGAACACCTCTAAAAATATTACCTCCTCCGATTACGATTGCCACTTCGCAACCAAGCTCTGCTACTTCTCTAATTTGTTGAGCATATTGTTTCAGCATATTTGGATCGATACCATATTGTAAATCTCCCATTAATGCTTCACCACTTAATTTAAGTAATATTCTTTTGTATTTCATCTTGTCAAAGGTTTTCTTTTGCAAATATAATTTTTCTATTCTGATTTTTCCTAACGTTCGAAAATGTCTAACGCATTTTTTGTTGTAATTGATGCAATTTCAGCTGGTGTTTTATGATAAATATCGACCAACTTCTCGCAAACATGTTTTAAATAACTACTCTCATTGCGTTTTCCACGATATGGAACTGGTGCTAAATAAGGCGAATCTGTTTCGAGAACAATATGTTTAATATCGAAATCACCTAAAAATTGATCAATCTTGCCATTTTTGAAGGTTACAACTCCTCCAATTCCTAATTTCAAATTAAAATCAATCGCACGTTGAGCATCTTCTTTTGTTCCCGAAAAGCAATGAAAAATTCCGAATAATTTTTCGTCTTTTACTTCTTCTAGTACTTCAAAAACTTCGTTGAACGCATCACGACAATGAATCACAATTGGTAAATTCTTTTCTTTTGCCCATTCAATTTGCGTTTTAAATACATCTTGTTGCGTTTTCAGAAATTCTTTTTCCCAATATAAATCAATTCCAATTTCACCAATCGCTTTGAAAGGTCGTTTATCAATCCATTCGCGAACATGCGCCATCTCCTCTTCTATTGTATCTGGATGAACCGAACACGGATGTAATCCCATCATCGCAAACATCGAATCTTGGTATTGAGCTTCTAATGTCAACATTTTGTCCGTGTAACTTTTGTCAATCGCAGGTAAATAAAATCGCTCTACTCCATTTTTTTTTGCTCGCGCAATTACTTCATCTATATCATTTTCAAATTGCTCCGAATATAGATGTGTATGTGTATCAATTAACATGTTTTATTTTTGATCTTAAAAATTCTTTTTCATTCGAAAAATCAAGTTGATTTCCTTTTTCTAATTCGTTCATCAACATGATTGTTTTTTCTATAAATCGTTGATGACTTTCTGATTTTTCATTAAAAGGACGATGATTAATCGCTGAAATAACTTTGTTTATTTTTTGAATAATTGTTTGGGTTGATTGCTCGAAATAAGTTTCTGAAAACCTTTCCCAAATGTAATCAACAGCCTGTTTAGAAGGATGAATCATATCTTCTTTAAAAAAACGATAATCTCTTAAATCATCCAAAACCAATTCATATGATGGAAAATATTCAACATGATTGTCTTGAATATTTAATTGATATAAAGCATCCAACAATCTCGCTTTACTTACATTATTTTCTACCATTCCATCTTTTGTATGACGGACAGGACTAACAGTCGTAATCACTTTTATCTTTGGATTAATTTTCTTAAAATCTGAAACAATTAATTCCAAATATTTTAGATTTTCTTCTTTCGTTAATAATCTTTTTTCAAATTGTTTAGCCTCAACTTTATGGCAATTCGCTACAATTTGATTGGTATTTTTCCATTCGTAAATCCACGATGTTCCCAAAGTTATCATCACAACATCACAAGTATAAATAAATTCATAAACTTGCTCTAATGTTGAATTTAATTCATCTAAAACTTCCTCTTTTGTAAGTGCATTAAACGACGAATGTACATCGAAACAGAAAAACTCTTCTCCATTTTGATGTACATCTGCTGTTGTAAAATATTTTTTATGAATGCTTCTTTCGATTAATTTTTGAATGGAAACTGAATTAAAAATTACTCCAAAAGGATTAATTAATCCATCAAATTTTAAATCGGTCAAACGTTTTCCAATTTCATCTGAAAAGCAAGATCCTATCGTCAATATTTTATGTTGATGATAGAGCTTAAAATCAGAAGCTTGAATTTGAAAAGTCGTTCGAAATTGCATTTTTTATCCTTGACGATCAATTAAAACTTCGCTTAATTCTCTCAAATGTTTTTTACGTTCTTCAGGAACGTTAATTTGATCCAAGTAAGTATGTGCTTTATTCGTATACTCTCTAATCAACGTAGATAATTTACGATTAACATTCAGTTTTCTGAATAATTTTTCTACCGCATACACTTTATCGATATTATCCGTATTAGAGCTATACCAATATAATAATTCTTCTTTTTCTTCTTCGTTTGCCGCTTCTAAAGCAGAAATATAAAGAATCGTTTTCTTATTTTCGAAAATATCACCAGCATGCTTTTTACCTAAATGTTCAAGACTTCCGAAAACATCTAAATAATCATCCTTTAATTGATATGCGATTCCTAAATTCAACCCATATTGGTACAATTTCTCTGCATCTTCTTCCGATGCATTTCCTATCATTGCACCTAATTTTAAAGCACAACCAAGTAAAACACTTGTTTTAAGAGAAATCATTCGAATATAATCTTCATACGAAACATTCAATTTCGTCTCATAATTCACATCCAATTGTTGACCTTCACAAACCTCTAAAGCAGTTTTAGAAAATAATTTTGTAGAACTTTTAAATAATTCTGGTTCTAAATCTTCTAAATATTGATATGCTTTTACCAACATTGCATCACCAGAAAGAATTGCGGTATTTAATCCAAATTTTTCATGTACCGTTGGTTTACTTCTTCTTAAAGACGCATTATCCATAATATCGTCGTGCATCAATGAAAAATTATGAAAAAACTCAATTGCTAACGAAGGTTTCAATGCTTTTTCAACTTCTCCACCAAATAAATCTGTTCCCAATAAAGTCAAAATCGGACGAATTCTTTTACCTCCAATATTCAAAATATAATCCATTGGTTCGTATAACTCTTCTGGATTTTTAGAAAATGGATTTTTATCGATTGTTTCGGCAATTAATTCGTGAAATTTATCAAATGAGTACATAGTTTGATTTTTGTAAAAATTAAGTTTTGGCAAATATAATTAAGAATGATTGATTTTGGGCTGTTTTCTTTTATTTTTGATCAAGTGAAAAAAATCGATTCCGACAATCAAATACAAAGCAAATTGACCTACAATAGCTAAAATAAAATAAGAATGCATTTTTTCTATCACCATTACAAGACTAAGTTTTGAAGGTATTGTCCAAAAATAAGTAGTTACCACTATTAGTAGTAAAGCATTTAGACGAAAAATCCAGTTTTTATTCAATTTATATGTTCCTAAATGAATAAATAATGAACCTAAATATGTATATGCTAAGACTTCGAAAAAAGCTGATGGAACAAATTGCTCTCTAAATAAGTTAAAAAAATCTTTATGACTGACATATAGATAAACCTCTGGAACAAGGTAACTCCAATGATTTGCCACAAAAAATACCATAAGATTAAATATCAGAATAAGTGTAAACTGATCTTTAAACTGATCAATAAACATCATATAATAGTCAACCTTTGATAATGATTTTTTAGTTTTCATTTAGCGAAACAATTCACTTATAATTTGATAAGACTTTCTTTTCGCTTTTTGGTCATAAACATTCGTCGAAACCATAATTTCGTCCACTTTTGACTCAAAAATAAATTCATCAAAACTTTTAGACAATGCACCTTTACACCCAATAAAAGAAAGTGCTGTCATCCCTTTTAGCATATATTTTTGCTCAGGAGAAGCTAATTCTAATTGTGTTTTTTCTGGAGGAACAATTGGCTGACGTTTATCTGTAATAATATTCAAAAAACCTTGATACATAGACATTGACAAATAATGCGCTTCCTCATCTGTATTAGCAGCAATTACATTAACACAGGCAATAGTATAAGGTTCTTTCAAATACTCTGAAGGTTGAAATTGCGAACGATAAATCTCAACAGCATTATAAAACTGTTGTGGCGCAAAATGACCAGCAAACGCATAAGGTAATCCCAATTTTGCTGCTAAAAATGCAGAATCAGTACTAGAACCTAATATATAAAGTGGAACATTTGCTCCTTCACCTGGAATTGCTCGAACTTTACTTTCTTTATTTTCTGTACTAAAATATTGTTGCAGATTTTTAATTTCAGCTTCAAAATCATAATTCATAAAATTATCACCACGACGCAAAATAGAAGCAGTTAGTTGATCTGTTCCTGGCGCACGCCCCAAACCTAAATCAATTCTATTCGGATAAAGTGCTTCTAAAGTTCCAAATTGCTCTGCAATTGACAATGCAGTGTGATTGGGTAGCATAATACCTCCGGAACCTACTTTTATTTTTGATGTTCCATTTGCTACATGACCAATCAATAGAGAAGTTGCTGCACTTGCAACATTTTGCATATTATGATGTTCTGATAACCAATAGCGGCTATAACCTAATTCATCAACAAATTTTGCATTTTCTAATGTATTTTTAAATGTTTGATTTAATGTCTCCCCTTCTCTCACATAAGCCAAATCCAACACTGAGTAGTTTATTTTCTTTAATCTTTCCATTTTAAAAATTCTAAGACTAAATTACGAAGAAAATAATTCAAAAAAAATTCCTCTAAAAGGAGACTTAAAGAGGAAAAAAAATTGGAATAATTTTGTAATAGGTTTAAGTAGTTGAGAGTGTAATCTTTTTAGTTAATAGTTTTGGTGTTAGTAATCATTGTAATTACTTATTCAAAAGTAGAATTATCACAAATAAAAATCAATTTTCAAGGGTGGACATTGTGGTGGACAAATCTCAATTAATTAAAAATCAATATATTAAAATGTTTTTTAATTAAAGTTATTTCCTTTAAATAATTTAATTATTCCATATATCTTTGAAAAAAAGAAAAATACATGTACAAATTCTTTATTTTTTTTACTCTTATACTATGTAATACATTGTTTTTTTCTTCATTTTCGGCTAGTCGAAAAAGTGAAGATTTAGTTATGTTAGAATATGTGATTAATCAAAATAAAGATGTAAAAGACTCTATTCAACTTAAACAAAATTTCAAACTATTAAACTCAAAAACAAGTGTTTATATTTCAAAAAATCTGAATATTATTTATCAAGTTTATTTAGCAAATATATACGCAGAAAAACTTGATAAGATTAATTCTAAAAGTCAATCTCTTTTTGAATCTGCAGAAAAAACTGCAAAAGAATTAGATTTAATTGATATGCAAATTTGGGTTAATACACAATTTGGTTATTACTATTATACTTTCAGTCAATATCAAAAAGCTTATCCTTATTTTATGAAGGCTTCAAAACTTCTTGATCATACGCACGAAAAGCAACTTTTTCAAAAAAGTGATATTTTTAAAAAAAATGGTTTTTTCTTTATGAATGTAAAAGAATTGGATAAAAGTGAAAAATATATATTATCTGCTCTAAAATATACCAATAAGAATGACACTGAATATGGAACAATTCTTAATGCAATAGGTCATATTAAACTTGAAAAAAATGATTTTATTGAAGCAAAAAAATACTTTAATTTAACGAAAGAATTTGGACTTAAAAATAACGACAAAATACGTTATGCCAAAGCTTTGGGAGATATTGCTGTTATAAATATTCATGATAAAAAATATGACCTTGCGATTGAAAATTTAGGAAAAGACATCGAAATTTCTAGAGAACTAAATAATTATAGAAATTTGATGTATGCTAACATCAAACTTGGTGAATTATATCTTCAATTAAACAGAATTGATGAAGCTGAAAAAACTTTGAAAGAAGCAAAAAAATATGCTGAAGAAAAAGTATATCTAAACAGTTACGAAAAAGAAGTTTATACTCTTTTGTTGGAAATTTCTATAAAAAAACAAAACATAACGGAAGAACTTGAAGCAAGACGAAGATTAAGTGAATTGGAAAAAGCATTAAAAAATGCTGATGGTGAAAATGTGATTAATCAAATCAATTGGGATATTCAGAAAGAGAATTTTAATTATAAGTACGAAACTGAAAAAGTGAAAAATGAAAAAGCAACGTTGTTAAAAAACGCGCTGATTCTAATCGCATCACTTTTATTAATCATTATTTTGTTTATTTTTCTTACTTTCAAACGAAAAGTAAAGATTCAGAATTCTATTTATGATAACAAAGTTCTTAAACTTCAAAATGATAAATTAAACTCAGAAAATCGTTTAAATAAGGCCAATAAAACTTTAGAATCTTATAAAATATACTTAGAAGAAAAAAACGAGCAAATTGAAACGTTAAATACTGAAATTAATAACCTTTCAAGTTCTAATCTCTCTAAAATAGAACAACAACTTGCATTTTCTAATTTATTAAATTCGCATTTGATGACAGATGAAAATTGGAACAATTTCAAACATGTTTTTGAAAATGAACAACGAGATTTTGTTGATTATTTAAACAATAATTTTTCTGATTTAACTGAATCAAATTTGAGAATTATTTACCTTTTAAAATTAGGTTTAAGCAATTCAGAAATAGCTCAATTAATAGGAATAACAAACGACTCTGTTAAAAAAGCTAAACAACGACTAAAAAAGAAATACGAAAATTATGATTTGATTTTCAACGATAATTTTAGCAAAGAAGTTGATTAAAACTTATTCTATTCGAAGTTTATTCAAATTCGAACGATAATTTTCCAATAATAAACTTTCGGTAACATATCCTTCAAATTTTCCTTTTTTCGTTAGCAAAATATAGTCTATTTTTTTAGTTTCCATCATCTTCATTACATTCGCCGCATTCGTAAAAATAGAAGTTGATGTAGCTTCTGTAATGCATTCTAAATAGCTTTTATTCTCTAAATCTTTATTAAAAATAAAAGAACGAATATTATCTAAAACAATAATTCCATGAATCGATTGATCCTCATTAAGAACTGGAATAAAATCTTGCGTAGTCGTAGAAAAAATTGTTTTAATATCCTCTATAGAATCATAAACTGTCAATGTTTTGATATTCTTAATGTAAATGGAAAATAAATCAATTTTATTGAAAAGATTACGGTCTTTATCAGAAGTAAATACGATTCCTTTTTCGGCAATTGCATAGATATCCATCGAGTATTTATCGTAACGCTTAGAAATCGCAAAACTTATCGACGAAACAATCATTAATGGAATCATCAAGCCATAACCACCTGTAATTTCTGCAATCAAGAAAATAGCCGTTAAGGGTGCATGAAATAAACCACTTAAAACCGCAGCCATTCCAACAACCGTAAAATTACCTACTGGCACGTCTTTGAAACCAATCAAATTAAAAAATTTAGCTACAACAAAGCCAAGATAAGAACCTACAAATAATGATGGAGCAAAATTACCTCCATTACCTCCACTTCCCAATGTTAAACCTGTTGCAATAGACTTAATCAAAACAGTAACCAACACAAATGCTAAAACTATCCACTGATTTGTTTTGAAATTTTCTAAAAGTGAATTATTCAAAATAAATCCTGCTTCATCATTTGCTAAATATTTAATACTTTCATATCCTTCACCAAATAGTGTTGGAAAAAAGAAAATTAAAATTGCTAAACTTCCAGCACCTACCATTGCACGCCAATACACATTGTCCGAATAATTACTAATAGTATGTTCTACTTTTCGAAATAATCTCGCATGATAAACCGAAACAAATCCAGCCAAAACACCCAATATTACATAAAAAATTACATTATGATAATCAAATCCCAACGCATATCGAAACGATAATAGCATATTACTTTTCAAGGTTAAGTTTGCAATCAAAGCTCCTGTTGCAGATGATAACAACAATGGAATGAAAGCAGTTACGCTCATATCTGCCAAAACAATTTCTATAGCAAATAAAACACCCGCAATTGGCGCGTTAAATGCCGCCGCAATTCCAGCTGCAACACCACAAGCTAATAAAAGTGTACGTTCTTTATATTTAAATCTATAATATTGAGCATAGTTTGATCCAAAAGCTGCTCCAGTGATAGTAATTGGAGATTCTAAACCTGCAGAACCTCCCATACCAACAGTTAAGGAACTTGTAATAATCTGAGCATACATTTGTTTTCTAGGCATTATTCCAGATTTTTTTGCAACCGCAATCATAATCTGAGAAGTTCCCTTTTCTATTGAACCATCTAAAAATTTTTGAATTACAAAAACAGTTAACAAAATTCCTATCACAGGAAGTATACTATTAATATAAGGAAGTTTAACTAGATTATTAATGTAGAGCGTAAATTGAAAAACGCTATGCGCAAATGTTTTAAGAACAATTACCGCAAATGCAGATGATATCGCAACTAATATACACGATAAATATAAAAATTGTCTCTCTGTTAAAACAAGTTTTAAGAGATTCAATAAATTCTGGAAAAAATTTACTGTTTTTTTGATGTATTGAAAAAACTTTTGTTTTGTAGAAAGCTGCATATTCCAAAAATAGTATTCCTTTTCTTTATTCCCTAATTTTATTTCGTGGAATTACACAAAAAGTAAACCAATAATGTGTTTACGGTGAAATATGTTTAGAATCGACGACAAAACACGTTTAAACTAATTAATTAAACATAAAATCACTCGAATTTAAACAATTTATAGTCACTTAGTTGGTCTTACATTTTTGCTAAAATTCATTATTTAATAAATTTTACAAACATTAAAACAAAGAATTTTCATTAAAAAACAAAAACCAACAAACAAAATTAAAACATTAACAAACAACACTTTAAACTTTAAAATAAAAGAATGAAATACAATAAAATATGATAAACTAATAGCTAATTAAATTAAAATTAATTTTAAGTAATTAATTAACACATAATAAAATGAAGAAAATTTACTTAAAATTAATTGGAGTTGCCTACGCTACTCTGATGTTAACAAGTACACAAACAAATGCTCAAGTTTACGTTATAGGAAATGGCGAATATGCAACAAGCGTATCTGATGATGGTAATGTTGTTGTTCTCTTTGGTCTAGATAATAATTACTATTGGACGAAAGACGGAGGTGTACAACCTCTTGGAGAAATTGTTCCTGGCACATATAATGGAGGAAATTCGTCAGTTACCGCTGATGGGAAAATGATTTCTACAAATGTTATGGATCCATTAACTGGAATTAACCAAATCGCCACTTATAATCTAGATAAAAAAGAGTGGAATTATTTAGGAGGACTTGGTAAAGTAATTGACAATGATACAAGTTCTGTTTGGGGAATGAATGGAAACGGATCTATTATTGTTGGTTTAGCATCTTCTGCAAATGGATATGGACATGCTGTAAAATGGACAAAAGAAACAGGTTTAATTGATTTAGGTTCAACGACTACAAATGCTGCTTCAAGAGCAAATACTATAAGTGAAGATGGGTCTATTATAGCTGGATGGCAAGATGATAAAAATGGAAGAAGATGGGGAGCGTATTGGAAAGATGGTGTTCAACATTTAATAAAAGATAAAAACGGAGATCCCGTTTTTGAAATTAGTTCCGTTTCTGGTGATGGAAAGTGGTTACTTGGATCTCAATTCGAATACGCCATGAAATGGAGTGAAGAGACTGGAGTTCAATTAATAGAAGACCCAAATGCAGATCCTTTTTATGTAGGCGCAGCAACTGCAACAAATTATGACGGAAGTATGATTGTTGGATTTTATAGACCTTATCCCGGAGCAGCAATGATGGGAGATGGTTTTATTTGGACAGAAAAAACAGGAAAGATTAGTCTTGATGATTATGTAAAAAGTTTAGGTTATGATAATTTAGGGATCACTTTTTCGCTACCTTTTGCCATATCAAAAGATGGGTCTAAAATTGTAGGAATTGGTAGAACAACTGAACAGGCTATTTCTTTCATGATTTCACTTCCAAAATTAGGAACTACAGAAGTAAATAAAGTTGAATATTCAGTATATCCAAATCCAACTAGTGATGTAATAAACATTGAAACAAAAGGAAATCTTTCTTCATCAGTTTTATACAATATGACTGGACAAATAGTTCTTCATTCTAATCAAAAGCAACTAAACATTTCTTCTTTACCAAAAGGTACTTATGTTTTAAAAACGATTATTGACGGAACTGAAAACACAAAAAAAATTATCAAAAAATAATTGTTTATAAACAATATTATTAATGCCGAAAATAAACTTTTCGGCATTTTTATTTAAAACAACCAATTACACTTATAAAATTATATAAATTAATTCAATGAATTTCCTTAAAATCAATTGATCATTAATTTATATAATTAATTAATTATAAATCATTTAAATTTTAATATTTAAGAAAACAATACAGTTAAATTTAAATCAATAACTTCTAAAACTATTTACTCTAATTTTATAAAAGAAATTAATTAACACAAAATTTATTATGAAAAAAATTTACTCAAAACTTAAAAGCATTGCGTTCTTATCAGTTTTATTTGCAGGTTCAAGTTATGCTAGTGCACAAGTTTATGTAGTTGGAGCAGGTGAAACAGCATATAGTGTTTCTGAAGATGGGAAAGTTGTTACATTAAATACTGTAGAAAATAATTATTATTGGACTCCTGAAAAAGGAATTCAACTTTTAGGAGAATTAGCAGCTGACACAACAAACGGAGGACACCCTCTCGTTACAGCTGATGGTAAAAAAATTGCTGTAATGGTAGCAAATCCAGCTACTGGAATTAACCAAATGTCAATATATGATATCAATTCTAATTCTTGGAAATATTTAGGTGGTTTAGGAGCAAGTATGGACAGTGAAACAAGTTCTGTATGGGGAATGAGTGCTGATGGTAAGTATATTGCTGGTTTAGCTGCAACTCCAGAAGGAAGTTTTAATGGTGTCGTTTGGACTGAAGAAACAGGAATGGTAGCATTAAAAACGGACGGTGACTATTATTCACGTGCAAACGGAATCAGTGATGATGGTAAAATAGTAGTTGGTTGGCATGATACTGATTGGGATCGTTGGGGTGTATACTGGGAAGATGGTGTTAGACATCAAGTACTTGACCAAGAAGGTTATGAAGTTTTAGAATTTGCAGGAGTTTCTGGTGATGGAAAATGGATGATCGGATCTGATGGTGAAGATATTGCCATGCGTTATAGTAAAGAAACAGGAGTTCAAAAAATAGAGCATCCAAAACAAGGATTCTATTTTAATGGTGCTGCTACAGCAATTAATAAAGACGGAAGTGTTATTGTTGGATTTTACAGACCTTGGCCTGGACCTGCAACTATGGGAGAAGGATTTATTTGGACAGAAAAAACAGGACGTGTTGAATTAAATGAATATGTTAAATCATTAGGTTTTGATGATTTAGGAATTACATTTGCTTTACCGTTAGGAATGTCAAAAGACGGAACAAAGATTGTCGGTTTAGGTAGAACAGATAACGGAGCTGTATCATTCCTTATATCTTTACCAAAATTAGGAACTTCTGAGGTAGCAAATTCTGTTAAATTTGATGTATTCCCTAATCCTACAACAGATGTTATCAATATCGAAACAAAAGGTCAAGTTTCATCTTCTGTTTTATATAATATGGCAGGACAAAAAGTTCTTGACTCTGATCAAAAACAAATCAATGTTTCAGCTTTACCAAAAGGTACTTATGTGTTGAAAACAACAATTGATGGAAAAGATGTTACAAAGAAAATTATAAAAAAATAATTTCTTAAAACTATATAGAATAAAAAAATCTCGCAATTGCGAGATTTTTTTATTGAGTTAATTCTTACTTTTTAATTACTTTTTTAATTTCTACTCCTATATTCGTTTCGATCTGAATTAAATAAACACCAACTTTTAATCTACTCATATCTATTACAGATTCATTATCGATCTGTTTAACAACCTGACCTAAAGCATTTAAAACACTTATTTTGATAATTTTTTGATCTTTAGATGAACTAATAATCAACTTATCTATAACTGGATTCGGATAAATAGCTAAAGAGACATCTTTCACATTAGCACCCGTTGTCGCTAAGTTCTCTTTTTCGAATTCCGTTTTAATATAGTATAAATTTGTTGTGTCCCCTTTTGTTATTTTATTTTCTCCAATAGGAACATTTTCAATAATAACAATACCATCTTTAGCTGTATAATTCACCGCATTAAATTTTATTTTACCATTAAAACTTGGATCAAAAACTAATGTTAAAGTTGATACTTTTTTAGTTGTATAACTAATCATAGTTGCAGATTCTATTTTAAGGCGTTTTGTAAACGTCAACTCATCATAAGTTGCATTTCCATCTGTAGAATTAATATTTGCTGCTCCAGAAAAAATATAAAAACTACTCGTTATTCCATTAGTCGTAAAATTATGAGTTTCTATACTTGCACTTGTTTCATCAGTTTCAATAGAAATAGTACCAGTTGCAGAAATTGATGTTCCTGTTCCAATTGTTCTTACTGTAAAGCTCATATCTGCAGTTGGTGTTCCAAATATTGATAAAGTTTTTGTTGAAACATTTTTCGTAAATTCTATTCCATTCGCAGGTAAACCTGTAACTTCTACATCTGTTGCAGTTCCTCCCCAAACAAAATTCATCGTTTCAATAGCTGTATTTGGTAAAACAGTTTGATCATTATTTGTAGGTATTTGCAATGTATGTGTACTTACTGGAGTTGATTCTATACCTTGTACATACACAAGAGACGATTTATAATTTCTCAATAAACTCATCAATGCCTGATTTACACCATACGATTTATCATCTACAGAATTATCAAAAGTAAATTTTATATCACCTCCTTCTACTCTACCTGCGTACTTCATCGCTTTCTGTTTTGCAATAGTTGGCTCATCTACAATCAAATTTTTCACATAAAAAGTAGAATTTGTATCAAAATTATTATAAATAGCACCACCCTTTAATGCTTTAACTGTTGCATCTAAAACTTCTCCTCTTACAGAAGCTACATAAGCATCAAATTGTGTTGGGTTTGTTGATGGATGATAAGCTAAAAATGAATTTGCTCCTTCTATATAATTGTTGTAAGCTTTTATCACACCGCCATCTTCATTCGAAAAAGTCCCCGTCGAATTTGACGCTATATCACTTCCTTGTTTAGAAATCAGCATTGGATATTTTGCATTTCTAAAATAATTTCCTTCAACAAAAATTGAAGACCCCATCGTAGAACCAACTCCATATTTTGAGATTCCATCATAATAATTATTATAAACATGGGTAGTATATGTTCTTACACGTGGATGTCTAGAATCTGAATGATCAAACCAATTGTGATGATAAGTCGCATAAGCTCCAACTGTATTTGCCTCACTCAAACCAAGTAAACTTGATTTTCCATTATCCCAAAAATGGTTATATGAAAAAGTAATGTAACCCGATTTTTTAGCATCTAAAGCGCCATCCCCCTTCTCCTGGTCGGCATCTTTTCCAGGAAAACCATAAAATAAATCATTATTATGAACCCATATATAATCATTTGATTGTTGCAAGCTAATGTTATCACCTTCTGCCGCATTAGTCAACATAAATCCTAGATTACGAATTTCAACATTCGAAGCATTTTTGACTCTTACACCCCAACCATTTGCTATTGCATCAACACCAACACCTTCAAATGTTATATAACTACCGCTATTATTATTGTTTTCTATGACAAGATCTCCGTTCAACATATAAGAGAAATCAGTAACATTTCCGATCAACCTCACAACCAAAGGACGAGTATCTTTTCCTTTTTTGAAACCATCTAAAATATTCTGTAAACCTACACACGGATTGCTATTTTCGCCTGTAACATTAAGACTAATAGAATTCTTATTATCTTCTGATACGTACAAAACAACAGCATCTTTTTTTAATGTTCCATCTAAATTATAAGCACCTGGCACTCTATTATTACTATGAGCAAATCCATTTCTATCATGCGCTAATACAGTAACTTTAGTTGTTTCTACATTTTCTTTTTCAGCTCCATTTACTACAGAAACTATTTTAAAAGTATACTCTCCAGGACTTAAACCTAAAATATCTGCTCTAAAATAATTACCATAGCTCCTGATTAATTGTGTATCAATCTTTTTATTATTGATTCCATTTCCGCTATAATAAACATTATAACTGTCCACATTCTCAGCTGGCGGATTCCATTTAACGTAAGCTGATTCTAACCAACCTACTGATTCTGTAACATTTGCTTTTTGAGCTGATAAATTAATCATGCTAAACATGCCAAATGCACTTAGTAAAACTTTTCTCATAAATAGTGTTATATTATTATTGTAATCGATTACAAAAAATCATAAAACGATCTTTTTTTATTGTAACCTTTACAATATTAATAAATTTTCAGCTAAATAAATATAAAATAAATCGTTTATATCTCATATCCAATCAATATTTTAATATTTTTTTACACTATTTTATTCAATAGCGTCATTTTTACACTAAAAAATAATAATTTATTTGTTTTTCCAAATAATTAATATAATTTTATGCAAACGATTACATTAATATTAATTATAATTAAATGCTTATTTTATGAAAAAATCATTACTTTTTTCTGCATTATCTTTAACGATAATGACATTGAGTGCAAATGCACAAACACTTACAAAATCTTGGGACTTTAGTACTTGGAACAACGAACCAACAGGTTATTCAGAAACTAAAGTGATTGATAATCTAGGTCTTTTTGCTGGTCCAAGTGTTACCAACATGGGTGTTGTTGAAAGTAATAACGCAACATTTCCAGACACTTGGAAAGGAAGTAAACGACTAAAACTGAATGGAGGAAGTTACGAATCTACAGAAACTTCATTTTTAGTTCCTACAAAAAGATATTTATTTTTCTCTGTTACAGAACCAGTTAAAATTAAAGTTTGGTTTAAATCTGGAAGTTCTTCTGGCACAAGAACTTTATATATTACTGATGGAAAAGAAGTAATTAGTAAAATTGATGTCAATGGAAGTGATAATATCACAACCGATTACATTGAATATAAAGGTGGTGAAGGAACTATTTATTTAGGTGGTGATCAAGCATTAAATATTTATAAAGTTGAAGTTTATGACGGAAAATTAGGAACAACTACAACTCTAGGAACAAAAGAGCTTTCAACTAAAAATGTAGCAAAAGTTTTCAGTTCAAATGGTAAAGTTTATATTTCTGATTTAAAAAGTAAAAATGCAAAAATAAATGTCTACAACTTTTCTGGAAATCTAATCAAATCATTCAATGCTTCTCAAAGTACAAGTTTCGATTTAAAAAGCGGAAATTACATTGTAAATATTCAATCAAACGAAGGAAATTCTTCAACAAAAATTGTTGTTAAATAATAATGTGTTAAATAAAAAAATCTCGCAATTGCGAGATTTTTTTATTCTATTTATTCATTTGTTTCAAAATACTCAATGTTTTTTTATCCGTTTGATCTGCATAGAAAAATTTCAAAACATCTTTTATAATTTTTTCTTTCGGAACAATAAAATTAAACAACGTTAAACTTGATTTCAGTTTCATTGCGTCATTTTTTCCAAAAATCAATTGTGGCATTGTTCCTTTGTGACGCATTAACAGCACTGATAAAACTTCCAGATAATTCTCCCAAAGCTCTTCATCTTTTACAAACGCTCTTGCCTCCTCTTTAGAAGAAATTGCAAATTCTTTCGAAGAATCACTCGATCCCAAACCATCTACTTGTGGAAACATAAAAACCATCCAATTCGAATGTTTTTTACCTGCATGTACTTCCATCAAAATTTCATCATACACAAAACTTTGTGCATCATGAAAACGTTTCAAATTAAATTTATCGTTTGGATCTTTTTGTTTTAGTAAATCTCCTATTTTCATTGTGTAAAGTTAAAAAAAGCCTCGCATAAAACGAGGCTTTTTGTTATTTTTATAATTAATTACATTCTTTCTGGAACTCCTATTCCTAATAAACGTAATGAATTTTGAATTGTATTGGCAACCCATTGAGAAAGATATAAACGGAAATTTTTCACATTTTCATCATCATTTTTCAAGATTGGATTATTTTGGTAGAATGAGTTAAATAATTTCACCAATTCGTACACATAATTTGCTATTAATGCTGGGCTCATTTCTGAAGCTGCTTTATTAATTGTATCTTCAAAATCATATAATGCACGAATAATTTCTTTTTCTGCATCATTCAATTCAATTGCATTTACATTAAACTCTTTTGGAGATTCTTTTCTCAATAAAGACTGAATACGCGCAAAAGTATATTGAATAAATGGTCCTGTATTACCATTAAAATCTACAGATTCTTTTGGATCAAATAAAATACGTTTCTTCGGATCTACTTTTAATATATAATATTTTAAAGCGCCCATTGCAATCGTTTCGTATAATTCAGCTTTTTCATCTTCCGATAAACCATCTAATTTACCTAACTCTTCAGAAATTTCTTTAGCTGTTTCATACACATCAACCATCAATTCGTCTGCGTCAACAACAGTACCTTCACGAGATTTCATTTTACCGTTTGGTAAATCTACCATTCCATATGATAAATGATGTAAAGCATCTGCCCAAGAGAAACCTAATTTTTTAAGAATTAAGAATAAAACTTTAAAGTGATAATCTTGCTCATTACCCACAACATACGTTAATTCTTCTAACGTTGGATTATTTTTGAAACGCTCTACAGCCGTTCCTAAATCTTGTGTAATATAAACTGATGTTCCATCTGAACGTAAAACTAATTTTTCGTCCAAACCTTCTGCTGTTAAATCAATCCAAACAGAACCGTCTTCTTTTTTAAAGAAAACACCTTTATTTAAACCTTCTTCAACAATATCTTTTCCTAAAATATACGTATTTGATTCGTATAAATATTCGTCAAAAGCAACACCAAGACGTTTGTATGTTTTCGCAAAACCATCGTATACCCATCCATTCATTTTTTGCCAAAGCTCAATTACTTTTGGTTCATGTGCTTCCCATTGACGTAACATTTCTTGTGCTTCTAAGAAGATTGGAGCTTCTTTCTTTGCTTCATCTTCCGATTTTCCTTGGGCAATCAATTCCTTGATTTCTTCTCGGTAATGTTTATCAAATTCTACATAATATTTTCCAACCAAATGGTCTCCTTTCATATTTGTAGATTCTGGCGTTTCACCATTTCCAAATTTTTCCCAAGCAATCATCGATTTACAAATGTGAATTCCACGATCGTTGATAATTTGTGTTTTGATTACATTATTTCCTGCTGCTTCTATAATTTGAGAAACAGAAAAACCTAACAAATTATTACGAACATGTCCTAAATGCAGTGGTTTGTTCGTATTTGGTGAAGAATATTCTACCATTACAGTTCTTGAATTCTCATCAACTTTTGTAATTCCGAAAGTTGAATTTTGAGCATTTTGAGCAAAGTTTTCTAAAAATTCTGCTGAATTTAAACTCATATTCAAGAAACCTTTTACAACATTGAATGCTGTAATTTTATTATTTTCGACCAAATTTTCACCGATTTTAGTACCGATTTCTTCTGGTTTACCTTTCAAAGTTCTGATTAATGGGAAAACAACCAATGTATAATCACCTTCAAACTCTTTCCTTGTGAACTGAATTTCAACAGATTCAGGGTTAATTTGATAAACGTTTTGAATTGCTTCTAAAACATTTTGTGTGATGTATTGCTTTAAACTCATTTTATTCCTTTTTACTTAATCGAAATGCAAAAGTACGAAGTTTCAACGAATTTGAACGGATTGCTTCTTGAGTTTTTAAGAATTCGTCAAGAAAACTTATCTTTGCAAAATGAAAGCTACATTCGCGGATTTCGAATTAACAAAACAATTGAATTCAGCTTTAGAAAAGTTGAATATCACAAACCCTACTCCAATTCAAGAAAAATCGTTCAGACCGATTCTTTCTGGGCGAGACATAATGGGAATTGCTCAAACTGGAACAGGTAAAACAATGGCTTATTTATTGCCTTTGTTAAATACTTATCAATATTCTAAAACGAATCAACCAAAAATTGTTATTCTGGTTCCGACACGCGAATTAGTTGTTCAAGTTACAGATATTTTAGAACAATTAACAGAATTTATTAATGTTCGTATTCTTGGAATTTATGGTGGTGTAAACATTAACACTCAAAAATTATTGGTGTACGAAGGACTTGATATTTTGGTCGGAACTCCTGGACGTATATTGGATTTGGCGATTGATAATGTTTTATCATTCAAAGAAATGAAAAAATTAGTAGTTGACGAATTTGACGAAATGTTAAGTTTAGGTTTTCGTCCACAATTGATTCATTTATTTACAATGATGAGCGACAAACGTCAAAATATTCTATTTTCTGCAACAATGACTGATCAAGTAGATGACATGTTGCACGAATATTTTAAAAATCCAATCGAAATTTCATTAGCTCGCTCTGGAACACCATTAGAAAAAATTTCGCAAACAGCAATTCCAGTAGAAAATTTTAATACAAAATTAAATTTAGTTACGTATCAATTAGAAGATAAAGCGAAGTTTGAAAAAGTATTAATTTTTGCAAACAATAAAAAACATGCTGATTTAATTTTTAATCATTTAGACGAAATTTATCCAGATGAATTTGGTGTAATTCATTCAAATAAATCTCAAAATTATCGTTTAAGAACGATGGAAGCCTTTTCTCGAGATGAATACCGTGGAATAATCACAACTGATATCATGGCGCGTGGTTTGGATATTCCGGATGTTACACACGTCATCAATTTCGAAATACCTGAAGTTCCCGAACAATACATTCACAGAATTGGACGTACGGGTCGTGCAGATAAAAAAGGTGAAGCGATTTCTTACTTTTCAGAAAAAGAAGTTGAACGTTTAGATGAAATCGAAGCGTTGATGAATAAAAAGATAGAAGAACTTCCATTCCCAGAAGATGAAGTAAAAATAAATCCTGTAAAACGTGAGTTTGAAAAAGATGTTGTAAAAATGAAAGCACTTACGACTGTAAAAGTTGAAGAACGAGGTGCAGCATTTCACGAGAAAAAAGATAAAAATAAAAAGGTGAATTTAGGAGGTCCTACAAAACGTAAACCACCAAAATCAAAACCTAAAAATCGTGGCCAACAAAAGCAAAAAGCAAAAGCCCGAAAAAAAGGGAAATAAATAAAAAGCGCTCTATTTGAGCGCTTTTCTTATTTTAAAATCTGTTTATAATCAATAAAGTAATTTTCTTTCATTTTTTTTTATCAAAAAAAATATATAATTCCTCATAATAAAACAATTATTAGAAAAACATAATGCTAAATAAAATAATAAGTTCACTCTTTTATTTTATTTACTTTATTAAAAAACTAACGAACGATAGTTAATTATTTTATTAATTTTTCTTTTATAAAATGATTTTCTTTAAAACTTGTTTTTTTAGAATAATTATTTAAATATCAATCAATTCTGAAATACTTACATAAGATTTCATCTATTTTATTAAATTAGAAAAATATAATTAACTATAAAATAATATGAAAAAAAATCAATTTAAAGCTTTACTCCTGTTTCCAACACTTCTATCTTTTGCATTTGTACACGCACAGACTCATGAAGAAAACATCTCTGCATATTTTAGAAATGAAAACAGTTTATCAAAAACACCTTTCCAATTAAAGGAATTTAAAATTTCGAATGTAGATACTTCAGAATCATTAAAAGGTGATGTTGTTGTCGTGCAACAAGAAATTGATGGTATTCCTCTATTTAGTAAATCAGCAACTTTCTTTATTAAAAAAAATAAGATAAATTATGTTGCTAATGGATTTAGTAATACAATTAATGTTAATAAAATTGCTAAAGCTAAACCAAGCATTAGCGAAATTAATGCTTTTACAGTTTTTGCAAATTCTATAAAATTAAAAGACAGTTCGTCTTACAAATCAAATAGAGAAACTACCCCGAGAAACTTATTAAAAAATAATCCATCTGAAAATATCAAAACTGACTTAGTTTATTTTCAAAAGGAAAATGAAGCCAGATTAGCCTATAAAATTACATTCAATGAAAAAGGCACCTCTAATAGTTGGTTAGCAATTGTAGATGCTAATAATTCTGAAATTTTATTTCAATTAAACACAACTATTTTTGATCATTTCCATAAACAAGATTTATTTCTTTCACAAGATTATGATTCAGAAAATGCAAAAAAAACTGTTGCTTTTCCTTTAAATAAATCAATAAACAGTCGAACTTATGTTGGTGCAAAATATAATGTTTTTAAACTGCCTGTTGAAGCTCCAACTTTTGGAAATAGAAGTATTGTAAACGAACCTTTTAATGATTCTTTTGCCCCTTTTGGATGGAATGACACAAAAAATCCTGATTTTGAAGATCTTAAAGAATACACTGTAGGAAATAATGTTGTTGCTTATTCAGACGAAGAAGGGAAAGATAATCTAATGGATCTTAGTCAACTTGCTCATGGTGGAACTGATAAAAACTTTGATTTTTCGTTTGACATAAATTCTCCAGTTTCAACGTATCGAGATGCATCTATTACCAATCTATTTTATATGAATAATGTCTTACACGACATTGCTTATCAATTTGGTTTTACAGAAACTGCAAGAAATTTTCAATTCAATAATAACAACAAGGGTGGTGAAGAAAACGATTTTGTTATTGCAGAGGCTAGAGATGGTGGAGGTTACAATAACGCAAATTTCCAAGTAGGTAGTGATGGTAATCCTAGTAAAATGCAAATGTATTTATGGTCGCCCAAATTTGTAAGTGGAATTGAAGTAAATTCTCCTCAACAAATTGAAAATTTTTCTACTAACACTGCTTATCCAGCAGATATTTTAGACTTTCCAAAAGAAGGTATTACTGGAGATATTGCTGTTGCATTACCAGAAAATGGATGCTCTGAGATAACAAATGCTGAGAATTTAAAAGATAAAATTGCACTAATAAAAAGAGGTGACTGTACTTTTCAAGAAAAATATATCAATGCTATTAATACTGGTGCAAAAGCAATTATTTATTACAATGCGACAGATTCACAAACTATCGGCAGTTTTGGTTCTGGAGCGCTTGATCCAGAAGCTCCAGCATATTATTCAGTTCTTATTGATCATAAAGGAGGTGAAGAATTAGTAACTGCTTTAAACACTTATTCAAATATCAATGTAACACTTAGTAAAGACTTTTCTTCAGTAGCTCAACCTGATGGCAGCTTAGATAATGGTATTATTGCACATGAATATACACATGGAATTTCAAATCGTTTAACAGGCTTAGGAGATGGTAGTTGTTTAATGTACACTGAATCTAATGAACAAATGGGCGAAGGTTGGTCAGATTATTTAGCCTTAATGCTTACTTTAAAACCTACAGATAATAAAACTATACCTCGAGGTATTGGTTCTTATGCAGTTAATCAAGAAACAACAGGTTTAGGTATTCGACCAGCAAAATATTCTCCTGATTTTAATATTAACAATTTTACGTATGGTAAAACAAACGGAATGGAAGTTCCTGCAAGTATGTTTGGAGTAACAATTGGTACAGCTCCAGATGTTCATAGTATAGGTTTTGTATGGGCTACAATGTTATGGGATTTAACATGGAATTATGTAGAAAAATATGGTTACAATAACGATATTACTGCAGATAAAAATAGTGGAACAGCAAGAGCTTTACAACTTGTAATGGATGGAATGAAATTACAAAAATGTAACCCTTCTTTTATAGATGGACGTGATGCTATTTTAGCCGCTGATGAAGTACAAACAGGTGGAGAAAATAAATGTTTAATTTGGAATTCTTTTGCAAAAAGAGGTTTAGGAATTAATGCTTCTCCTGGTGGGTTGAATGGTGCTTGGTATAATAATACTGGAGAATCTAATCCAGATCTTCATGATCAAGTTGAAAATTTTAACGTCCCAAAAGAATGTGAACTTACTACAACAGAAATCAACAAGGATAAACAACTAATTGTTTCTCCTAATCCTGCAAAAGATGAAATTTTTATTAATGCTAAAACTTTAAAAGGAAATTACAATATTAAAATTTATAACATGACAGGCATTTTGGTAAAAGATTTAAATTACAATCCTGCTCATCAAAAATCTATTCATGTATCAAACCTAGCAAATGGAGTTTATGTGATTAAAATAGATGGCGAAAAAATTAGCCATTCTCAAAAATTAATCATTAAAAAATAACCAAAAAAGAGCCGCTTATAAAAGCGGCTCTTTTTATATTAATTGTCCCGCCCTAAAACATCTTATAATTTTAGGATTAATCCTAATGAAAATCAATTGAAAGGAGCCATTTTTTCAAAAGAGAATTTGATTGGATTAGTACAACATTTAGGTTTGAAAATAGAATAAATAAAAAAGCAGGTTAATTAAAAATTTAACCTGCTTTTTTATTTATTCTATTTTCATTAATTATGCCCCAAATAAATTTGGAAACCTACAGCTATCCCTAAACCATTTTGTGCTTGTGCGTTTGCTAAATTAGATTTTGAATAATTATATCCAACCATTCCTTCTAACGCTACATTTCTCGATACAAAGTGTGCATAACCTGCATTTATCCCAAAACCAAATGATGTATCTGAAACTCCACCACTTTTAGCTCCTGTTATACCAACCTCACCTTGTCCAAAGAATCGTCCTGTAGAACTTGCTCCTTCTGGAAAATAATAACACGCAAATGGCATTAATTTATATTGGTAAATATTATCACCTCCTTTAACAGTTTGTAAACCAAATCCTGTTGTAAGACCAACTGCAATTCCATCAGAAACAAAATATCCTGCTTGTGGATTTAAGTTAATATTAAAGTTTTCTCCTTCAAAAGAGTATCCTAAAGAACCAATTGATCCTCCTACTAACCAATTTCCTTGTTTAATCGGTGTTGATCCAACATTAGCAGAAGTTTGAGGAGTTTTAATTTCTTGTGAAAATGCTGAAGTTGCAAATACTCCAAGCACTAATGTTAAAAATACTTTTTTCATAATTTGTTGATTTTACGAGTTAAAGGACACAAATTATGCCAAAACCTTAAAATCATGTTAAAATAATTTAACCATATTTTGTTCAATTTTAATATAAAGACTTGTTGTAAAGTTACTTTTTATGACAACAATTGATAAATTTTAATAATTATATCAATTTAACTATTTTTAACTTGCAGCACATTTAAATGTATAAAAAATTGAACTATAAAGTCTCTTTTTTACTTTTTCTAATTCTATCATAATACTTCAAATAAGATGAAAAAAATATTATTCGCTGCCAGTATTTTGGCTACAATTGGCCTTTCTACTACTAATGCACAATTCGCTTCTGAATATGATGGCGGAATGGTTATAAAATTAAATCCTGAAGGAAATAAATATATACGTTTTATGTTTTGGGGACAAACTTGGTTTCAAGATTATGAAGGAAAGCATCAAAATGATGGTTTTTCAGTAAAAAGAGCACGTATAATGGCATATTCTCAAGTTAATGATCGCTTTATGATTGTAACCCATTTTGGTGCAAACGGAATTTATGATAATAACCTTTCTCCAATGGGAAAAAGTTCTGATGTTTCTCTTTTCTTACATGAAATGTATGGTCAATACAAAGTTACAGACAATTTACATATTGGTGCGGGATTAGCTAATATTGGTGGAATTTCTCGTGGTAATGGACAAGGTACGATTAATATGTTAACATTAGATAATAATCGTGCCGATGCTTCTACTCTAGGTCTATCTGACCAATTTGGAAGTCATTTAGGTATTTTTGCAAAAGGACGATTAGGAAAATTAAATTATCGATTACAATTAAGCGATGCTATTACAAATACATTAGTCGGAAACTCAAACACTAAGCTAGAAAATGGAGAAGAAAAATATTTAGGTAAAGCTATTCTACAAGAAGGAAAATATGCTATTTCTGGATATTTTGATTATCAATTTTTGGATCAAGAATCGAATATGTTACCTCCACGAGTTGGAACGTATTTAGGCACAAAAAAAGTATTTAACATTGGAGCTGGATTCTTTAATCAGAATAAAGCTATTGTTAAGAAAGAAAATGATCAACTAGTTGGAAAAAATGTAACACACATCGCTGTTGACGCTTTTTATGATGCACCTATTGGTCAGTCTTCATCAATTACTGCGTATCTAAAATACCAAAATTCGAAAATGGGTGATAATTATTTACAAGGAAATGTTGTAGGTAATGGAAACCAATTTTCTGGTCATGTAGGTTATCTTTTACCTAAAAATATAAAAGAAGGTGAAGGTCAATTCCGCAATAGAATTCAGCCTTATGTTGCGTATTCTTATCGTGATTTTAAAGGATTAATAAAACCTGCAAATGAATTAAAACTTGGTGGAAATTGGTATGTGGACGGACAAAATGCTAAAATTTCTGTAGAATATCAAAAATCTTTTGATCAACCAAAAAATATGGATGATATGATTACCGTTCAAGCTATGATTTTCTTGTAATATATAAACCTTTCATTTAGAAAGTTTTTTTTACTTATCTTAGTTTCATGAGAAGCTTTGCTTATATTATATTTTTCTTATTTTCATGTTCAAATCATTCAAAAATCGAACAAGGCACATATTTAAATAAAATTGGAAAGTATCATTTAGAATATACAATAAAAGGAAAAGGACCTCTTTTAATTGTAGGGCATCCTACTTCTGGTAAAATAGCATATGAAGGCTCACTTCAACCATTAGAAAAATATTTTACTGTTGTCTATTATAATGCACGTGGAATAGGAAAATCTGACACTCCTCCTACATATGATGAATATCAAGATAAATTTCTAATTCAAGAAATTAATGATTTAAGAAAAAAATTAAACTCTGATAAGGTTTGGTTATTTGGGCATTCAGATCAAAGTGCTTTAGCATTGCAATATGCTGTAGATTATCCTAGACATGTAAATGGATTGATTCTTTCTGGAACTGGATACATAGATAGTTACGAAGAAATTATTGAGGATAGAAAAGTTTTTGAAATGAAACGAAAGAATACAGAAAAATGGTTTCAACAAGTTGTGAATGATTGGGATTATATGTTAAAATTTCAAACTAAAACAGATTCTTTGGGTAGAGATTTGACTTATGCTCCTCTTAAATGGTGGTGTTATGATGAAAGTTCTTTTCAAAAAGTAAAACCTATTTATGATTCTATAATAAAAATAGGTAAACGAAGAGAAGTTTCAAATCAAGTGAATTCTTACTCAACTGAACATAATATAAAAAATTACATTCCTTATCAACCTAAATTCAATCAAATAAAAGTTCCAATCTTAATTATCAATGGTAAATATGACACTAATAATTCTCCTAAAAAGGTAGAAAAACTACATCATGCTTTACCAAATTCAGATTTATATATAATTGATAAATCTGGCCATTTTCCTTGGATTGAACAATATGAAGAATCCTTTAAAATTATTGAAGAATGGTTAATTAAACAGCTCTAAAAATGTTTAATTGTTCAACTTTCATCACGATAGAAAGTAATTTAAAACGTTTAATAATATATAAATATCTTTTTAAAATAGCCCTAAAACAAGTCTTTTTTATGTGACAGCTTTTAAAAAACAACATCTATCTTTGTTAGAACATGTGAATTAAAAGCTTATTGAAAAATGAATCTTATTACAAAGTACAGCAAAGTTTTTGCAACTGCACTTCTTGTACAGGCGAGCTTTGCTCAAAACTCCACAATCGAAAATCCATTTACTCACAGTTTAGGTGGTTTCAATTATGGATCTAAAGATTCTCCAGACGGTAACGAATGGGAATCTCCAATGAATTTATCCTTTAATAAAGAATTACCTAAGAGTTATTTCTTCTCTTTCGAAAATCAAAATCAAGCTGTAAAGCTTTTACCAGAAAATAGTCCATATTGGATGAATTTAAACGGTACTTGGAAATTTAATTGGGTAAAAACACCTGACGAAAGACCTAAAAATTTTTACGAAAACAATTTTGACACCTCTACTTGGGACGATGTTCCTGTTCCAATGAGTTGGAATATTTTCGGAATCCAGAAAAATGGAGATTTAAAATATGGTGTTCCAATTTATGTCAATCAAAAAGTTATTTTTCAACACGCTGTAAAAGTTGATGATTGGAGAGGTGGTGTAATGAGAGAGCCTAACAAAGATTGGACAACTTATATTTACCGAAACGAAGTTGGTTCGTATAAACGTTCTTTTGATGTTCCTAAAAATTGGGATGGACGAGAGATTTTCATCAATTTTGATGGTGTAGATTCATTTTTCTATTTATGGATTAATGGAAAATATGTTGGTTTCTCCAAAAACTCTCGAAATTTAGCATCATTTAATATCACACCATTTCTTAATAAAAAAGGAGAAAATTCTGTTGCTGTCGAAGTCTACAGAAATTCGGATGCTTCATTTTTAGAAGCGCAAGATATGTTTCGACTACCAGGAATTTTCCGTACAGTTTCGTTAACTTCAAAACCAAAAGTTCAAATTAGAGATATTGTTGCAATTCCTGAAGTTACAAATAACTACAAAGATGGTGAACTAAATATTTCGGCTGATATCCAAAATTTAACTAAAAAAGCTGCAAAAGGTTATAAAATTGCTTACACACTTTATCAAAATAAATTATATAGTGACGAAACCGAAAAAGTAGCTACAACAGAATATATTTTCAATTCAGATGCTGTAACAATCGATCCTAATTCTTCTTCTATTTACAAGCAAACGCTAAAACTGAAAAATGCAAATCTTTGGTCTGCCGAGCGTCCATATCGTTATACATTAGTTGGAGAATTAAAAGATGCTAAAAACAAAACAATCGAAACTATTTCGACAAATGTTGGGTTTAGAAAAGTTGAAATTAAGGATACTAAGTCCGAAGATGATGAATTTGGATTAGCTGGACGTTATTTCTATGTAAATGGAAAAACAGTGAAGCTGAAAGGTGTTAACCGTCACGAAACAAATCCTGAAAAAGGTAAAGTTGTGACTCGTCAACAAATGGAAGAGGAAATACAGCTAATGAAGCGTGCGAATATCAATCATGTTCGTAATTCACATTATCCAGATGATCCGTATTGGTATTATTTATGTGACAAATATGGTATTTATTTAGAGGATGAAGCTAATTTAGAAAGTCATCAATATTATTACGGGGAAGCTTCTTTATCTCATCCTAAAGAATGGAAAGATGCACACGTTGCACGAAATTTAGAAATGGTTCATGCGACAATAAATCATCCTTCTATTGTCATTTGGTCTTTAGGAAATGAAGCTGGACCTGGGAATAATTTTGTTGAAGCTTACAATGCGATCAAAAAAGTAGACACTTCTCGTCCAGTACAATATGAGCGTAACAATGCAATTGTAGATATGGGATCTAATCAATATCCTTCTATTAGCTGGGTTCGTAATGCTGTACAAGGAAATTATAATTTAAAATATCCTTTCCATATTTCCGAATATGCACATTCAATGGGAAATGCTTCAGGAAATTTGATTGACTATTGGGAAGCTATGGAATCGACTAACTTCTTTATGGGTGGTGCAATTTGGGATTGGGTAGACCAAGCAATGTATTACTATGATAAAGAAACTGGAGAAAAATTTCTTGCTTATGGTGGTGATTTTGGTGACAAACCTAATGATGGAACTTTTGTAAATAATGGATTAATTTTCGCTGATAGAAAAGAAAAACCTGCATATTGGGAAGTAAAAAAAGTGTACCAAAATGTTGGAGTAAAACCAATAAATATTCTAAATGGTGAAATTGAGATATTCAATAAAAACTATTTTATTTCTTTGGAAGATTTTACACCAGAATGGGCTTTATATGAAGACGGAATTGAAATTGAAAGAAGTACAGCTTTTATTGGACCTAAAAAAATCATTGGACCAAGAGAAAAACAAATCGTTCGCCTACCAATTAATCAATCAAAATTAAAACCTACATCTGAATATTTTGTAAAAATTCAATTCAAGCTAAATCAAGATCAATTGTGGGCGAAAAAAGATTATGTTCAAATGGAAGAACAAATTTTTGTGAAAGCCGCAGAACAAATTCCTACAATTGAAGAAGTTCAACAATCAGAAAAGGTTAAAGTTACAGATACTGAAAAATTCAAAACGATTTCTGGTAAAGGTTTTTCTGTAAAATTTGATAACCAAACCGGAACTATTTATAGTTTAAATTACAATAATCAAACGATTATCAAAGATGGTGAAGGTCCAAAATTAGATGCATTTAGAGCGCCAATGGATAATGATAACTGGGCTTATCAACAATGGTTTCAAAAAGGTTTACACAATCTAAAACATCATGTATTATCATCTACTGCGTACGCAAGAAAAGACGGAGTTATTGTTTTATCTTACGTTGTAGAATCTCAAGCTCCAAATAGTGCTACATTATTAGGAGGTACATCTGGAAAATTTAAACTAGAAGAACATAAAGATCAAACTTTGGGTGAAAATGACTTCAAATTCACTTCAAATCAAGTTTGGACAATTTATGCAGATGGTTCTATCGAATTATCATCAAGTATTACTTCAAATGATGAATCTGTTGCATTAGCACGTTTAGGCTATGAACTAAAATTGCCAGAAAATTTAAGTAACTATAATTATTATGGACGTGGTCCAATTAATAATTACGCCGATCGTAAAACAGCTCAAAATATCGAGTTACATAAAAGTACAGTGAAAGATCAATTTGTAAATTGGCCAAATCCACAAAGTATGAGTAACAACGAAGATGTACGATGGAGTTCTTTAACTGATGCTTCTGGAAATGGAGTTGTTTTTGTAAGTAAAGATTTAATGTCGACTTCTGTTTTACCTTGGAGCGAATTAGAATTAACTTTAGCTTCTCATCCACATAAATTACCAAAAAGTAATGGAACATACATGCATTTAGATGCGGGTGTTACAGGTTTAGGAGGAAACAGTTGTGGACAAGGACCGCCATTGGAACAAGATCGTGTAAAACCAAATGCGACAATTTTTGGGTTTATTATTCGCCCAATTCAAAATAGTAACTATTCTACTCAAACAAAAGTAAAAGGAGCTGGAGATTCACCACTTGTAATTACGCGCAATAAAGTTGGAGAAGTTACAATTATGAGCCAAAATCAAAACGCAGATTTGTATTATAAAATCGGAAATCATAAAGAAACGAAGTATACAGAACCTTTCAAATTAAGAGACACTAACACTATACTTGCTTGGGATAGGAATAATCCAAATATCAAAGTTTCGTCTAAATTTACAAAAATAGAAACAATTCCATTACAAGTTGTTTTTGCGTCAAGTCAAGAAACTGGCGAAGGAGATGCTGCAAATCTGGTTGATGGAAATCTAAACTCTATTTGGCACACCATGTACTCTGTAACAGTTGCTCAATATCCGCATTGGGTTGATTTTGATGCAGGAGAATTTAAAATGATGAAAGGATTTACGTACTTACCTCGCCAAGATGGTGTCAATGGAAATATCAAAGACTATAAAATTCAAATTAGTTTAGATGGTAAAAACTGGAGCAATACGATTAAGGAAGGTTCTTTCGAAAAAAACACTAAACTACAAACAATTTTATTTGACAAACCAATTCGCGGAAGATACATTCGTTTTACAGCTTTAAGTTCCCAAAATGGACAAGATTATGCTGCTGGATCAGAATTTGGTGTTTTAGTGAACTAAAATTTTATTCCTAATAATTTTAAAAGAAATTCATATCATGCAATACTGGTATGAATTTCTTATTTTTATGCTTTATATTTCAATTTAATATCACTAAAAAATGTCTTCAAATCGATATCCACAACGCATTGTTTGTTTAACCGAAGAAGGAACCGAGATTTTGTATAATATCAACGAACAACATCGTTTAGTAGGTATTAGTGGCTTTACGTATCGTCCTCCGCAAGCAAGAAAAGAGAAACCAAAAGTTTCGACTTTTTTGGATGCAAAATTTGAAGAAATCATTGATTTAAAACCTGATTTGGTTATTGGTTATTCTGATTTACAGGCTGATATTGCAGCAGAATTAATCAAAAGAGGAGTAAATGTGTTTATCTTTAATCACAGAACAGTTGAAGAAATTTTAAATATGATTATTCAATTTACTTCTTTAATTGGTTGTCAAGATAAAGGATTGGAATTAGTTGAATCTTATGAAAAAAGAATTGAAACCATAAAACAACAAGCTTCACTTCTTCCCTATCATCCAACAGTTTTTTTTGAAGAATGGGACGAACCTATTATTTCTGGAAGCGCTTGGGTAAATGATTTGATTGAAATCGCAGGTGGAAAATTAGCTTTTCCTGAACTTAAAAATAAAGCTTTAGCTAAAGACCGTATTTTGTTGGATGAACAGGTAATAGAACGAAATCCTGAAATTATTATTGGTTCGTGGTGTGGTAAAATGTTTAAGCCTGAAAAAGTAAAACAACGTCTTGGTTTCGAAAGCGTAAAAGCGGTTCAGAATAACCATTTATACGAAATAAAATCTGAATTGATTTTACAACCTGGTCCAGCTGCTTTAACGGATGGTTTGGATAAAATTGTAGAGATTATTAGAAATTATAAATAAATATGGATCCAGATTTTTTAATTTTATATACTAAAGTAATTATAGTCCTTCACTTCGTATTCGATATTTTATTATTAATTATTTCTATTGTTGCTCACGGAAAAAAAATAAGTTTTAGTAATAATCTAATTTTCATTACCATTTCTATATTACTATTATCAATAATAAGATTATCTATAAAAAACTACCTTGGTATTTCATTTTATGAACTAAATATAGTAACAAATATTCTTGAAAAACTTTTATATATATCTTTTGGAATTATCTTAATTCTTGGTATTTCTAAATTAAAAATTAATAAAGAAGAATAAAAAGACCGAGTTAATTATCAAGATTTATAATAACTGCGCTTTTTGAAATATTGAATAGAAATAATCTTTATTTGGAACAAAACCTTTGTATCTAATTACCAACCATTTATTATTTTCTTTTCCTGTTATAAAACTACCAACAATTCCATTATTATAATTCACAACGAAAACAATAGATAAATTAAGTTCATAATAATTTCCCACATCATCTATCTTAAACAATCTAAATTTTTCATTTTTAAATTCAATATCCATAAAAAATTTAAGTTGAACCTTTGTTGAATCATCCAATATTAATGAACCATTTCTTTTCTTATCACTAAAATCAAAAATGAGTTGATTATTTTGAGAAGAATATGAATAAAAGCTATCTTGTATAGATATTTTATTATTTACATTGTAGTTTTTCACTTTAAAATAAAAATTACCTTTTAAATACAATTTATCACATGAATTATTTGCAGAAACAATAAGAAGTATAGGCTTCTCCTCTATTTGATTATTTATAAAATAATCATCATAAACACACTCTTCTTTATTACAACCAAATAAAATGAACCCTAAAATAAATATTATAAATTTATTCATAGATTTAGTTTTACTAAATATATCAAAAAAATCCCGCTAAAAGCGGGATTTAAATTATTGAATAATATTTACTTCTCTGACTAATGTTACACCATATTTGGTTTTCACATCTTCTATAATTCGTTCAGATAAATCATATATTTCGCGTCCGGTAGCATTTCCGTAATTCACCAAGACCAATGCTTGTTTATCGTGAACACCCGCATCACCAAAACGTTTTCCTTTCCAACCAGCGTGTTCTATTAACCAACCAGCAGCTAATTTTACACCTGAATCAGTTTTGAAATGAGAAATTTCTGGATGAAGTTTTTCGATCTCAACAAATTCTTCGTTAGAAATCACAGGATTTTTAAAGAAACTTCCCGAATTTCCTATTTGCGAAGGATCTGGTAATTTACTTTGACGAATTTTGATCACAGCAGCACTAATCTCTTGAATCGTTGGATCAAAAATTTGTTCCTTTTCCAATTCAGATTTTATTGCACCATAATCAACATGAAGCTTATGATTATTCTTTGTCAACTTAAACGTAACTGCAACTAATACAAATTGACCTCTCAATTCATTTTTAAAAACAGATTCTCTATAACCAAACTGACACTCTTCATTTGTAAAAGTTCGCTCATCACCCGTTTCTAAAACTAATGTTTGAACTTCTTCAATATAATCTTTTACTTCTACGCCATACGCTCCAATATTTTGCATCGGTGCAGTTCCTACATTTCCAGGAATCAACGAAAGATTTTCTAATCCTCCGAAATCATTTTGCAACGTCCATTCAACGAAATTGTGCCAATTTTCGCTTCCTTGCGCTTTTACGTACACAAAATCGTCATCTTCGTTGATAATTTCGATTCCTTTCAAATTCAGTTTTAACACAATTCCAGGAAAATCGTCTACAAAAAGCATATTACTTCCTCCTCCTATAAATAAAATAGGCAAATCTTTTTGACGACGAAAAACCAATACTTTTCGTAAATCTTGAATAGTTGCTACATCAGCAAAATACTTTGCTTTCGCTTCTATTCCGAATGTGTTATATAATTTTAATGAATAATTTTCGATGATATCCATTTTCAAATTTTTATTTCTAATTATTGTTGTCATTCTGAGCTTGTCGAAGAAGCTTTAATTTGTTTTCGACAGGCTCAAACTGACAGAATTTATTATTTAGATAAGAAACTCAACGAATTTCGTATTTCTAAATTATCGTGTTGTTCCAGGATATTGCTCTAAAGCTTCTTTTAAGATTTCGACAGAACGAACTAAATCTTCTTCTTTCAATACATACGCCAAACGAACTTCTTGTATTCCTGAATTTGGAGTTGAATAAAATCCTGCTCCTGGTGCTAACATCACAGTTTCTCCATTTGATGAAAAAGATTCTAATAACCAAATTGCAAATTTCTCTGCACTATCAACGGGTAATTGAATCATACAGTAAAATGCTCCTTTTGGATTTGGACAAACAACACCTGGAATTTGTTGTAAACCTTCTACCAAAGTATTGCGACGTTTTAAATATTCTGTACGACAATCTTCAAAATAAGTTCCTACATTTCTATGTGCTAATGTTGCAATGTACTGAGAAATTTCAACTGGACTTAAACGAGCTTGCGCATATAACATAGCGGCTTTTAAGAACTTCTTATTACGTGTAATTAATGCTCCAGAACGAGCACCACATAAAGAAAAACGTTTCGATTCAGAATCAATTACAATTGCATTATCTTTTAATTCTGGGAAACTTAAAACTGATGTAAATTCTTCTTCTGTGTATAAATATTCTGCATAGACTTCATCTGCAATCAAATAAATATCATGTTCTAAAACTAAATCTTTCAATTGATTTAATTCTTCTTTCGAATATACATAACCAGTCGGATTTCCTGGATTACAAATTAAAATTGCACGTGTTTTATCCGTAATTTTTTTTGCAAATTCTTCAACAGCTGGTAAAGCAAAATTATTTTCGATCGTAGATGGAACTGGAACAATATTTACATCATTTTCACAAGTAAATCCGTTATAATTTGCATAAAAAGGTTCTGGAATAATAATTTCATCCCCAGGATTAGCAATAATTCCAAAAATAAATAATAACGCTTCAGATCCTCCTAAAGTAGCAATAAAATTCTCAGGAGTTAAATCTATTCCACGATTTGTGAAATAATCTGCCAATGCTTGACGATATTCTAATGTTCCTTCTGAATGTGTATAAGAAATAATGTTAGATGGAAAATTTTTCAATCCTTCTAAAACAGCTTTTGGAGATTCAATATCCGGTTGACCAATATTTAGATAATAAACTTTAGTTCCTCTTTGTTTTGCTGCATCAGCGTATGGCACCAACTTTCTGATAGGAGAAGCTGGCATATTTTGTGATTTTTCAGATAATATTAACATTTATTGTAATTTTTTAATTTTGAATTTAATTCTTTGGTATTGTTTTTGTAATTTTAAAGTGTAAATATAAAAAACGTTTAATCTCAAAAAAAACTTTATTATGAGTAAATTAAATAATGCAACTAAATTATTGGCAGGTTTAGCAATCGGAACAGCAATAGGAGCAGTAGTAGGTTTATTATATGCACCAGAATCAGGAAAAGACACGCGTAAAAAATTAAGAAAAGAAGCTGACAAATACAAAAAAGAGTTAGACAAATACGCAAATGATTTTTCTGATAAAGCGAAAAAAACTAAAAAAGAATTAGAAGCTAAATTAGAAGAAGTTAAAGCAAAATTAGCTGAGCAAAAAGATGAATTTGTTTCTAAAGCTAAAGAAGCTGGAAAAGATTTAAAATCTAAAGCTAACCAAACAAAAGAAGATTTAAAAGACGAATTTCAAGAAAACGTAGGAGTTTAATCTCGTTTTTGCAATAATCCTAAGAAATTATAATTAAATTTGTCTGAACTAAATCAATTTTTATGTTTAATGAACTAAAAGTTTATATTAATAATAGAATAACTTTAGCTAAATATGATCTCGTAGATTCGCTGAGTAATATGTTAGCGAGTGGTATTTATGTATTAATAATTGCCGTATTTTCTTTATTTCTATTACTATTAGGAAGTTTAGCATTAGGATTTATTTTAGGAGGTTATTTTAATGATACAGGATTAGGTTTTCTTGCTGTAACTGGAATTTATTTCTTAATGATGGTATTTTCTATTCTATTTAGAAAGAAATTAAAACTTTTCTTGACAAATATTGCCGTAGAAAACGCTATGGAAGCAATGTCTAACCATGATGATGACGAAGACGAGGATGAAGAATAAGGAACAAATATCTGCGATAAAAAATTTAGACGATTTGCGAATGGCAAAACGAAAACTAAAATTACAAATGAAAGTTGCCGAAAACAAGCACGAAAATTCATTTGTCAACAAAGCAGTTAATCTTGTAACCAGTTTAAAATCTGATACAAGTTTCACTTCTTCTAAAGTTGAAAGTGCATTAAATTGGGCTGGAGATAGAGCTTCCAAAAAATATCCAATGAAAGGAATAACAAAAATTGTTATTTCGGGATTGATTATGATAGCAGTACCTATTATTACGAGTAAAATACAGGAATATATAGAAGAAAAACTATAAAAAAATATTTATAAAAATGCCTTACAGAAATGTAAGGCATTTTTTTGTGCTATTATTTTAAACATGACTAATATTTCTCGTGAAAATATTCGTTTTCAATTATAATGAAAAAAACCGCTTTCAACGAACTTAAAGATTGTTGATTAATTTTTCGGAAGTATAATGTAAGATTCAAATCAAAAAATTATAATGCTCATCAGTCATCAAACTACAAAAGCATACAATAAATCTATCCCACATTTGTCTTTCGCAGTGATAAAGTTGTGAGGATATTTTCGATAATCTTATCTTCTTTTTGTTCAAGAAAAAAGTTTTTAGTAATTAATTTTATCATAAACTTAAACCTTATTTAAGGTTTAAAATGGAAACAACATAAAATATGATACAAAAAATCCGAAGAAAATAAATTCCTTCGGATATAAATTTTATTTAATAACTGTCAAGCTATTTTAGGACTAGTCAAATCAATTCTTAAATACTATGATATTTAAAACTTTGTTCGTTTTTAATTGTTTTTACTGATTCATAAATCAATTCAATTACATTTTTTACATCAGACTGATGAACCATTTCAACTGTCGTATGCATGTAACGTAATGGCAACGAAATTAAAGCAGACGGAACACCGCCATTACTATAAGCAAAAGCATCAGTATCTGTACCTGTTACACGAGAACTTGCAGCTCTTTGGAAAGGAATATTATTTTTCTCAGCAGCGTCAATTATTAACTCACGTACATTGTTTTGTACAGCAGGCGCATAATACACAACTGGACCGTCTCCACATTTCTGTTCTCCTTCTTTCGACTTTGTAATCATAGGTGTAGTTGTATCATGCGTTACATCTGTAATAATAGCGACATTTGGTTTGATTGTTTGTGTAATCATTTCTGCCCCACGTAATCCAACCTCTTCCTGAACTGCGTTTACAACATACAATCCAAAATCCAATTGGTCTTTATTTTCAGCTAATTTGCGGGCAACCTCAGCAATCATGAACCCTCCCATTCTATTATCAATTGCGCGACAAACGAAATAACGATCATTCAATGTAAAAAACTCATCAGGATAAGTAATTACACAACCAACATGAATTCCTAGTTCTAAAACTTCTTCTTTTGAAGTACAACCTGTATCAATCCAAATTTTATCTGGCGTTGGTGCTTCATCTTTTCCTGCTTGACGTAAATGAATAGCCGGCCAACCAAAAACTCCTTTTATAATTCCTTTCTTTGTATGAATATTTACAACTTTAGAAGGCGCAATCATATGATCTGATCCTCCGTTTCGAATCACATAAATCAATCCATCATCAGAAATATAATTTACGAACCAAGAAATTTCATCCGCATGGGCTTCAATTACCACTTTATATTTCGCTTCAGGATTGATAACTCCATAAGCAGATCCGTAATTATCTGTTCTTACTTCATCTACATAAGGTTTAATATAATCCATCCAAACTTTCTGTCCTTCACTTTCAAAACCAGTTGGTGAAGCTGTATTTAAATATTTCGTCAAAAAATCCAACGATTGTTGATCAAACAAATTATTTGTACTCATTTTAGTTTATTTATCTAACAAATGTACTAATTTTAGGAACAATTTTTGAACTAATTCTAGTATGAAATATTTTATCTATCAGTTAACTTTAATGCTCTCAATATTTGGATTTTCTAATCTAAATGCTCAAATTTTTGGATTAGATTTAGGTGGAAAAAATCCTTCTCAAGAAATAAAAAATGATTCATTAAATCTTGATGAATTATCTTTTAGCCCTTTTGATACAATTCATTTGAATGAATCAAAATTTTATTCAGTTCAACTAAAAACAGATTTAGAAAAAAAATATTATTTATGGTTAAGAAAACGTGTTCGTGATGTTTGGCCATATGTACGAACTACAGTAAGAGAATATAATTATGTTTCAGACACCATTCAGACAATGGATAAAAAACGTGAGAAAAAGCGTTTTATAAAATCCCGACAAAAAGATTTGGCTGACCAATTTGAGAATCAATTAAAAAATATGTCAAGTTCTCGTGGACAAATTTTAACCAAATTAATTTACAAAGAAACTGATAAAACTACATACGATATTATTAAAGAATTACGTGGTGGATTAAATGCATTTCTTTACCAAGCAGCAAGTGGCGCATTTGATATTGACTTGAAGCAAACCTATGATCCAAAACGAACAAGAGAAGATTTATACATTGCTGTGATTCTTCAACGAGATTTTGCAGATGGTGTTTTAAAACCTGTAAACGAAGATTAATCTATCTTTAATACTACCTTTTATAATAATATTCTGTTTTTTTATTATATTTGATTTTAATAAAGGGAAAAAACGTGGGAAACAATATAAAAAGAATTGGTGTATTAACCTCTGGAGGTGATGCGCCAGGAATGAATGCGGCCTTACGTGCCGTAGTAAGAGCATGTAAGTACTACGATATCAAGTCTGTAGGTATCCGTCAAGGTTACGAAGGTTTGATAAACAATGATATGATTGAGCTTGGACCTCGTTCAGTAAAAAACATTATTAATCAAGGTGGTACAATTCTTAAAACTGCACGTTCTTTAGAGTTCAAAACTGCTGAAGGTCGTCAAAAAGCTTACAATCATCTTAAACAAAATAACATCGATGCTTTAGTTATAATTGGTGGAGATGGTTCTTTTACAGGTGCAAACATTTTTCACAAAGAATTTGGTGTTCCTTTCATAGGAATTCCAGGAACAATTGATAACGATATTTTCGGGACAGATTTTACAATAGGATACGATACTGCTTTAAATACTGTAATAGATGCAATTGATAAATTAAGAGATACTGCAACTTCACATGATCGTGTATTTTTTGTTGAAGTTATGGGTCGTGATGCAGGTTTTATTGCTTTAAACAGTGGAATTGCTTCAGGAGCGCAAGATATTTTAATCCCAGAACAACGTGATAGTGTTGAAGAATTATGTTCTTCATTAGAGCGTTCAGAAAAATCTGGAAAAAAATCGAGTATTGTTGTCGTTGCAGAAGGTGAAAAATTAGGTGGAGTTTTCGAATTAGCAAAACAAGTTCAAAATCGTCATCCAGAATATGATATCCGCGTAACTGTTTTAGGGCATATTCAACGTGGAGGATCTCCATCATGTCATGATCGTGTTTTAGCAAGTCGTTTAGGAATAGCCGCTGTAGAAGGTTTATTAGAAGGTCAAACCAACTTAATGGCTGGTATCCGCTCAAATAAAGTTGTCTTCACACCTATCGATGAAGCAATTAAAAAACATAACGAAATCGATATGGAATTAATCAAAGTTGCTAATATTTTAGCAATCTAGTCAAATTTAAAATATAAAGGGAAATTATATATACTATGTCAAAAATTAAAATTGGAATCAACGGATTCGGAAGAATTGGTAGCCTTGTATTTGGGGTTGCTATTGAAAGAGAGGATATTGAAATCGTAGGTATTAACGATTTAGTAGATGTTGATTATTTAGCTTACATGTTAAAGTATGACTCAGTTCATGGTAAATTTAACGGAGAAGTTAGAGTAGAAAATGGGAACTTAATTGTTAATGGACAAACAATTAGAGTTACAGCAGAAAGAGACCCTTCAAACTTAAAATGGGACGAAGTTGGTGCTGACATCGTAGTTGAAGCTACAGGTTTATTCTTAACAAAAGAAACAGCTGGAAAACACATTGAAGCGGGAGCGAAAAAAGTTGTATTAACAGGTCCTTCTAAAGATGATACGCCAATGTTCGTAATGGGGGTTAATCACGAATCTGTTACAGCAGAAGACACTATTGTTTCTAATGCCTCTTGTACAACAAACTGTTTAGCTCCATTAGCAAAAGTAATTCACGAAAAATTCGGAATTGTTGAAGCTTTAATGACTACAGTTCACGCTACAACTGCAACTCAAAAAACAGTTGACGGACCATCTGCAAAAGATTGGAGAGGTGGTAGAAGTGCAATGGTAAACATTATTCCATCTTCAACAGGAGCTGCAAAAGCAGTAGGAAAGGTAATTCCAGAATTGAACGGAAAATTAACAGGAATGTCTTTCCGTGTACCTACAGTTGATGTTTCAGTAGTTGATTTAACAGTTAAATTAGCAACAGAAACAAATTACGATGAAATCAAAAAAGTAATGCGCGAAGCTGCTGAAGGAGATTTAAAAGGAATCGTAGGATACACAGAAGATGCTGTTGTTTCTCAAGATTTCGTAGGTGATACAAGAACATCTATTTTTGATGCAGAAGCTGGTATCATGTTAAACCCTACTTTCGTTAAGTTAGTTGCTTGGTACGACAACGAAATTGGTTACTCTAACAAAGTGGTTGATTTAGTACAACACATTGCAAAAATTTAAGATTAAAAACTTAGTTTATTTTACAAAAGTCTTCTCAAATTGAGAAGACTTTTATTTTTTTATATTTTATTAATATACTATGGACTAATATTTGATTTTATATAAAAAAGATTAATATGAAAAAACAATTACAATCTATAGGTCCAAAAAAATCAACAATTGATAAGATATTAGCTTTCTCGAAAACCTTATCAAATGTTAAAACTAAAAAATTAAGTTCTAAGAGCACTATTCATCTAAACTAATTTATACTTATCTCTTTTTTATAGCTTTATTAAATCTACAATAAAGCCAATACATTATTATACATAATAGCAAAAATTAACAATTATTTATTTTTTTAAGAAAAATTTAAAAAAAATTATGAATAATTATGTTAAAAAACTTGTAGCAAATATTTGTTTAACTATATTTGGATAAACAAAAAAATAACAGCCTATAGATTTAACTCTACTTTATAATTAACAATTGCTACTATGAACTATGAAGATGACTCTTTACTAATCCAAGATTATTTGAGAGGTAATGAAAATGCTTTAGAAACATTGATAGAGAAATACAAAGGAAGAATCTATAGTTTTATATACTCTAAAGTCTTAGATAAGGATGTAACTGAAGATATATTTCAGGACACTTTCATCAAGGTAATCCTTACCCTAAAAGGGGGACGATATAACGAAGAAGGTAAATTTTTACCTTGGGTTATGCGTATTGCTCACAATTTAACTATTGACTATTTTCGATCAAACAAAAGAATGCCGACCGTTAGTGAAACTGTTGGATACAACGAAGAATATAATATTTTTGATTTTATTGGTATTTGTGATGAATGCTCTGAAACAAAAATTATAAAATCTCAGATTGAACATGATTTAAGAAACTTGGTTACACAATTACCAGAAGATCAGAGAGAAGTTTTAGAATTACGAATCTTTAAAGAATTGAGTTTTAAAGAAATCGCTGAAGAAACAGATGTAAGTATCAATACTGCTTTAGGAAGAATGCGTTATGCTATTATTAACCTTAGAAAGGTGATCGATAATAATAACATTATTTTAACAGTTGATTAAAAAATAAACTTATCTATTTAGCGTTTTTAGAATAAATAAGTTTTAAAAATGATAGAATTCTACTCCGAGAATATTGAACCAAGACAATCTACAATCGATAATATATTATCTTTTTCAAAGTCTATAAAGGTTATTAAATCAACAATCTTAAATGAAGATTTTATCATTAATATGAACTAAATTGTTTTGAATTTTCAATAAAAAAGGTCTGAAATATAAATATTTCAGACCTTTTTTATGTTCTTATTTTTTCTCTTATTTCTCTGTTGTAGAAGCAATAAATAATTCATCCATTTGTGTTTGATCAATTGTTGATGGCGCATCAATCATTACATCGCGACCCGAATTATTTTTAGGGAATGCGATATAATCACGAATTGTTTCTGAACCATCTAAAATAGATACAAAACGGTCAAATCCGAATGCTAAACCTCCATGAGGTGGCGCACCATATTTGAATGCATTCATTAAGAAACCAAATTGAGCTTCTGCTTGCTCTGGAGTAAATCCTAATAACTCGAACATTCTTGCTTGAATATTTTTATCGAAAATACGAATAGATCCTCCTCCAATTTCGTTTCCATTTAAAACTAAGTCGTAAGCATTTGCACGAACTTCACCTGGGTTAGTATCGATTAACGCCATATCTTCTGGTTTTGGAGAAGTAAATGGATGATGCATTGCGTGGTAACGTTCAGATTCTTCGTCCCATTCTAACAATGGAAAATCTACAACCCATAACGGAGCGAAAACTTCAGGATTACGTAAGCCTAAACGTTCTGCAATTTCCATACGTAAAGCAGATAATTGTGCTCGAACTTTATTCGTGTTACCAGACATTACCAATAATAAATCACCGGCTTTTGCATTCATACGTTCTGCCCAAGCAGCCAAATCATCTTGCGAATAGAATTTATCTACAGAAGATTTATACGTACCATCTTCGTTACAACGAACCCAAACTAAACCAGTAGCACCAATTTGTGGACGTTGAACCCATTCGATTAATTTATCAATTTCTTTACGTGTATAAGAATTACATCCTTCTGCTGCAATACCAACGATTAATTCTTGTTCATCAAAGATTTTGAAATCATGACCTTTAGCTAAATCAGTAATTTCTCCGAATTCCATTCCGAAACGGATATCTGGTTTATCATTTCCGTAACGACGCATTGCATCAGCAAATGTCATACGAGGAAAATCTCCAAATTCTAAACCTTTGAAAGTATGTAATAAATGTTTTGCTAATCCTTCGAAAACATTCATAATATCTTCTTGTTCAACAAACGACATTTCACAGTCAATTTGTGTAAATTCTGGTTGACGATCTGCACGTAAATCTTCGTCACGGAAACATTTTACAATCTGGAAGTATTTATCTAAACCTCCTACCATTAACAATTGTTTGAATGTTTGTGGTGATTGTGGTAAAGCATAAAATTCTCCTGGATTCATACGAGATGGAACTACAAAATCACGTGCTCCTTCTGGTGTAGACTTAATTAAAACTGGTGTTTCAACTTCTACGAAATCTTGTGCATCTAAATATTTACGAACTTCTTGCGCAACTTTAGAACGGAAAATTAATTTATTTTTGACTGGATTACGACGAATATCTAAATAACGATATTTCATACGAATATCTTCTCCCCCATCTGTATTATCATCAATTGTGAATGGAGGCAATGCAGATTCATTTAAAATTGAAATATTTTCTGCTAAGATTTCGATATCTCCTGTTGGAATGTTTGGATTTTTTGAAGCTCTTTCGATTACAGTACCTGTAACTTGAATTACGAACTCACGTCCTAAATGACGAGCAGTTTCAAATAATTCTTTCGAAGAACGTTCTTCGTCTAAGATGATTTGTGTGATTCCATAACGGTCACGTAAATCGATCCACATCATAAAACCTTTATCACGTAGAGTTGATACCCAACCGCTTAACGTAACTTTTTCATTAATGTTGGCTTGTGTTAATTCACCACAAGTATGAGTTCTAAACATTTGTCGTCAAATTTATTGAGCAAAGGTAAAGTTTTGAGGTGAAATAAAGAAGTTTATCCAAGATTTTGAATGAATAAATTCAATATCAAAATTTCTTAGATGGATAAAAAAATAAAGATATAGAAGCCGTTAAAATAGATAAGAGTAAAGTAAAACCAATTGAATAAGAAAAAATATCATAATTAATATAATATAAAACATGTTCATTATTATAAAAATCTTTAATATTCAAATTGTCTTTTCTAATATATTTTAGATCAGTATAAAAATTAAAAATGGTAGAAATAATTAAGATAACTATATAAGAAATTATATAATATTTTACACTTTTCTTAAAAATACTTATTCGCCATTTGATTATTATTTTAAATATTAATTGATAAAGAACTAGCAATATAAATACGATTAAAACAAACTCAATAATTTTAAATTCTTTTTGTAAAACGAATAAATAATCTTCAAAACTTGTATGATTTTCTATTTTAAATTCGAATAAATTCATAAGTTGTAATAACTTCTTATTCTTTGTTGGAAGAAAGAAAAAAAAATTCATTAATCCAAAATGGAAAACCAAATAGAATATAAAAGAGCTTAATGTAAAAAAAAATGTTTTAATTAAGTTGATTAAAAATGCCTTCATACTTGAATAAAAATAAGTAAAAAAGCGATTCAAAATTGAATCGCTTTTAAAACTATTATGAATTTTGTTTTCTCAACTTACTGTGTTTATAGCCATACGTAAAGTAAATCGCTAAACCAATGATTAACCAAATTATGAAGATAATCCAATTGCTTGCTCCTAATTCGCTCATTAAGTATAAATTAATCAATATTCCGATGACTGGAAATAATGAAAAATTATGCTTGTAACTAAGTATACTAATTACAAACCAAACCAACCAAAATACGATCACCAATGATTTATGTATCAAAACATTTGCTCCAAGGTTTTTCCATTCTTGTAAAGATTCATTTCCGTAGAAATACGATAAAACTAACCCTACAATAAATCCTAAACCTACAATGTATTTTCCGTTGATATAAGGTACTTTAAACTTTGCTTTTTCTGACAATCCTGTTTTATCCATATACAAAACTCCTCCACAAACTACAATAAATGCAAAGAATGTCCCTACAGAAGTTAAGTCTACAAAGAAATCCATCTTAATAAATAATGCTGGAACTGCTACAACAAAACCAGTAACTATTGTTGCGAAAGATGGTGTTTTATATTTGGGATGAATTTTAGCAAATTTTTCTGATAACAATCCATCACGAGACATTGTCATCCAAATACGAGGTTGAGCTAATTGAAATACCAATAAAGCACTTGTAATGGCAATAACTGACGTAACAGAAATAATACCAGCCATATGATCAAATCCTACATATTGAAAAACATATGATAAAGGATCTTTTACATTTAAATCTGTATATTTTACCATACCTGTTAAAACTAATGTTATAGCAACATACAGAATGGCACATATGATTAAACAAGCTATCATAGCACGTGGTAAATCACGCTGAGGGTTTTTACATTCTTCTGCAGTTGTCGAGATAGAATCAAACCCAATAAATGCAAAGAATACAGCAGCAACACCTCCCATTACACCTCCTAAACCATTAGGCGCAAAAGGCATCCAATTTTCTGGTTTTACAAAGAAAGCTCCTCCAATGATAACAGCTAAAATAATTCCTATTTTAATCATTACCATAATGTTACTCGCTCGTTTAGATTCTTTAATACCAATATAAACTAAAATGGTAACCAAAACTGTAATAATACCTGCAGGTAAATCAAAAATAATTGGTACACCTCCAATATTAGGCGCTGTATTAAAAGCTTCTAACGCATTTTTTTCTATACCTGTTAATTTATCTACACCTACTTCCAATGAATTTTGATAAGCTTCTGTTGCGTATTGAGGTGCCATTGTCAACCATTTCGGAATATGAATACCAAATCCCTCACACATGGAAACAAAATACTGGGACCATGAAATAGCTACAACCATATTAGAAACAGCATACTCAAGAATTAAAGCCCAACCTATTATCCACGCAAACAATTCACCAAATGCAACATAGCTATAGGTATATGCAGAACCAGAAACAGGAACTGTACTTGCAAATTGTGCATAAGACAATGCAGTAAAAACACAAGCAAAAGCTACAAAAACAAAAAGTAATGAAATCGCAGGTCCTCCATTATAAGCAGCTAAACCAATTGTACTAAAAATACCTGCTCCCACAATAGCAGCAATTCCTAAACTTATTAAATCTGTAACTCCTAAAGATTTTTGTAATGAGTTTGGATTTTTTTCTGCATCGGATAATATCTGATCAACCGATTTCTTCCTGAATAATTGTGACATAATTTATTTAAAAACGGGCAAATATAAAAAAGTCAATTCCAAAATCGGATAGAATCCGTATAAATATTGGTTTTTTATTCAAATTTCTTTTTTATTCTGCTTTGTTAGATTAATTTTAAATTTAATTCAAAAAATTAACATGAAACAATTTTTATTTGCAATTGCGATAGCGGCCACGTTAGTAAGTTGTGATTCTACAAAACCAATTTCCCAAGAGAAATACCAAAAAAGTCTTGTAAAATATACAGATAAAATTTCTGAAGCAGAATTGAAAAAGCAGTTATACATCATTGCTGCACCTGATATGGAAGGTAGAAATGCTGGTACCGAAGGTGAAATAAAAGCGGGTAATTATATCTCTAATTATTACAAAGAATTAGGCATTAATGGACCTAATAATAATTATTTCCAAATTATTCCTGCTGCTACTTTTAGTCGAGTAAAAGGACAAATGCGTAATGTAATGGGATTCATTGAAGGATCTGAGAAGCCAGAAGAAATTGTTGTGATTTCTGCGCATTATGATCATGATGGGATTAAAGATGGTAAATTATACCCTGGTGCTGATGACGACGGTTCTGGAACAGTTGCTGTAATGGAAATTGGGCGTATTTTTCGCGAAGCAGAGAAAAAAGGAATTCGTCCAAAACGTTCAGTTTTATTGTTACATGTATCTGGAGAAGAAAAAGGCTTATTAGGTTCTAAATATTATTCAGATCATCCAATTTTTCCTTTAGCAAATACAATTGCAAATGTTAACATCGATATGATAGGTCGTGTTGATTATGAACACAACGAGCAAACAAGAGATTTTGTGTATGTAATTGGTTCGGAAATGTTATCTTCAGATTTACACAAAGCAGTTTTAGCAGCAAACGATGGTTTGGGAATTAATTTGGATATGCGTTACAATACACCAGACGATCCAAACCGTTTCTATTATCGTTCTGATCATTACAATTTTGCAAAACATAACATACCGTCTGTTTTCTTCTTTAATGGTGTACACGATGATTACCACAAACCAGGTGATACGCCAGATAAAATCGAATATGATTTATTGACACGTAGAACGAAGTTGGCTTTTAATACAATTTGGATTTTAGCAAATGCTGAAAACAGACCAGTTGTAGACAAAGAATCGCCAATGCCTTCAACAAGATAATTAAGCATCTAACTTTAAAAAATCCCGTCAAAATTTTGACAGGATTTTTTATTATAAATTTTTCTTTCTAATAAATACAAAATAACTCAATCCTAAAAACAGAACAATGTATATAAGGTTGATATAATCTAACCTTTCTAAAGTTGTAATTTGAAACATTAAATTGTTTAATGATTTTGGAGAACTTGAATAAGGAATAAAATCTGCAAACTTTTTACTACTAATCACAGAACAAAAAACAGTTGCAAATAAAGAAAAACCTACTGGGTAAATAAAACTTCTGAAGAATAAACTTAAAGCAAATTGAATCATAGATACAGCTAAACATCCAATCCATAATTTGAAAAAAGTGTAAAAAGTTACTTCTCTAAAATCAAAATCTTGAAAACCATAATTTGGTGCTATAAATTGTAATAAATATCCACTTAATAGAAAAAATACATAAGCTCCAACAACTGAAAAACTTACAATAATTAAAATAAATAAAGCTTTGGCTAAATAAATTTTAACATGTGAAATGGGCAGAGTAAATAGTAATTTGTAATTATTGTTCTTATACTCTACATCACAACATGAATGTACAAATACAGCAATTAAAACTGGAAATAGCATGTAGAAAAACATAAAAACATAGCGTCCTAAAAAACTGTACCATGGATTCTCCCCTATTTCTTCTAAAGGAGCTTTATAAATTAAATAAAAAAAACGACTAAAACGACTAAAGTAGGTAAAAATAAAACACCAAAAATTTCTTTGTTTTTCGATAATTTATATCGTTCGGAAGCAAATGCTTTATAAAATGTATTTGTCATTTTAGTGTTGAATTAGGTTAATAAAAATTTGTTCAAGATTAGCTGTTTCAGACTGAAGATCATAAATTTCAATGTTATTTTGAATTAATTGTTGAATTTTTTGATGAAAATCATCATCGTTTTCAATTTCCAAATGAATGACGTTATCTTCAATTATTCCATTTCCGAAAAGTAATTTTGCTTTCTCTGCATTATTAATTTTTATGGCAACTTTACGCACAACATTTCCGAGCAATTCTTCTTTTTTACCTTCAAAAATCATCTTTCCATTTTCTATAATTCCAATATGCGTTGCAACTCGTTCTAATTCAATCAAAATATGACTTGATAAAAAAATCGTTTTACCTGCTGCATTCAACCTCAAAAACAATTCGCTCATTTCATAAATTCCTTGTGCATCCAATCCATTAAGAGGTTCATCTAAAATCAAAATTTCTGGATCGTGAAAAATCGCAATTGCAATTCCCAATCGTTGTTTCATTCCCATCGATAAATCAGATGTTTTATAATGCGCCGCGTACAATAAATCAACCAAATCTAACACTTCACTTATTCGCTCCTCGCCTTTTTGATAAATTACATCTAAGTATTTTAGATTTTCGTAAACGGTCAATTTTGTGTAAAAACAAGGCGCTTCAATCAAATTTCCTGATAAAGCATGAATCTCAATTGGATGTTTTTTGATACTCAACTCATTCAAGAAAATAGAATCTTCATTCGAATTCAATAATCCTAAAAGTAACTTAATCGTTGTCGATTTCCCTGCGCCATTTCGTCCCAAATAACCATAAATACTTCCTCTCGGAACATTAAGATTAACTTGATTTAATATTTGTTTTGATCCGAAACTAAAGTTCAAATCTTTTATTTCTATACTTTTCATTATTTCTCTTCTTTTAGTGATGTTGGTACTTGATTAACATCGATGTAAAAAATTCCATCTACAAAATCACTCCATTTTGCTTTGAAATTTATTCCTTGATCTATAACTGAATAATACTCAGATTTTAGAACAGATTGATTCGGAACTTCATGAAAATCTAAAAAGAAATAAGGTTGATTAAGTTGATGAAATGCATTCTCTACCGCATATTTATTCGGTGCATTAATTATTTGTTTCAGAGGATTATAAACCCCATACGAAGTAAAACCAATTGCATACGACTGATTCTTGTATTTTTCTTTGATATATTGTCCCAATGGTTTAAAATTATTAGGATAATATTTTTTGTAAGCATGTACATTCGCCGACCAAATAATTACTTTCTGATTGGGATAAAGAGAATCTAATTGATAAATTAAATTCTCTGCCATCAAAGAATCTCTGAACTGCATACTCTTCATTGTTCCAGATTTATACATCAAATTTTTCTGAATATCATTTTTAATGTCTTTCAGATAACGTGAATAAATCCTTGTTTCATCAGTTCTTGGAAGTTTTGAAATACGTTTTGAAATATAGTCTAATTCATTGAAAAAAATTTGTCTTTCATTTTTATTAAAACTCTCTTCAAATACATTTTTAATTTTAAAAAGTCCAAGAAAATTGTATTCTCTTTTTAACATTGGATACCTATTAATATTGATAGAGTTTTTATCTAAAAAAATTTTTAATAATTTTTCTCTGCTTAATTTATTAGTTGAATTAAAACGTGCTAGCAAAGTACCAGAATATTGCATATCAAAACCTCCCAATGTAATTGGATTATTTGTTTTCTTCGATTGTAAATAATAGTTATTTAGAGGTTGAGTTTCTTTATTATCCCACCAAAAATTGAACATACCAAGTCCAGCTATAGAATCTTTTCCGATACCTAAAGCTCCTTTTTCCATTTCTTGGTTGCTTATCCACATATCATATTGTCCAGCCTCATACAAAACAACATTGTAATCCAAATTTTGGTGCAAATACTTTATCAAACGAGCTTTGGCTTTAAAAGTCTGTCCATCTTGATGTGCACTTTCGCCCAAAAAAACAATACGATTATCTTTTAATACTGTTTTCAAAAATTCTAAATCTTGATTATTTTGTTCAGTCATTTCAATCGAATTGATTTGATGTTTATATTGCTTCGTTTCTGCAATCATTTGCTGAAAATCCTTTTCAGGTATTTTCTTAAATACAAAAACATTCAGTAAAATAGAACTGAGTAAAGTAAGAATAGCAAATAGTGTCAATTTCTTCATAATAGTATAGCGTTATTTAAAAATAAGATTTTTTAAGATTCAATCACATGCATTATTGTTTTTTTCTTAATTATATGATTCAGGAAAAACTCAAAAGGTTGGTTGACGAATCAATAAAAATTAAAATTCCTTTCTTTTAACAATTTCCATTCAATTCCGTAACTTTGAAGAACAATAAAAAACAAACAATGAATAACGATATTCTTAATTTGGAACCAAAAGCAATCTGGAAAAACTTTTCAGCATTAAATTCAGTTCCAAGACCTTCTAAAAAAGAAGAAAAAGTACGTCAGTTCATCATCAAATTTGGTGAAGATTTAGGTTTACCTGTCGAAACTGATGAAGTAGGAAATGTTTTAATCAAAAAAGCTGCTTATCCAGGAATGGAAGACCGTAAAACAGTTGTGATGCAATCGCACTTGGATATGGTTTGTCAAAAAAATAATGATGTAGAATTCGATTTCGACACACAAGGAATTGAAATGTACATTGAAGAAGGGAAGTTTGTTACTGCAAATGGAACAACTTTAGGAGCAGACAATGGGATTGGAGTTGCGACAATTATGTCTATTTTAGAATCGAAAGATATTCCTCATCCAGCAATCGAAGCTTTTTTTACGATTGATGAAGAAACTGGAATGACAGGTGCTTTAGGATTGAAAGCTGGATTCTTATCAGGAAAAATTCTTTTGAATTTGGATACAGAAGAAGATGACGAATTAGACATTGGTTGTGCTGGTGGTATTGATGTTACAGCTACTAAATCATATACTGCTGAAACTATAAACGGATCTACTTTTATTTTAACTTTAAAAGGTTTGAATGGAGGACATTCTGGAATTCAAATTCACGAAGGATTAGGAAATTCGAACAAATTAATTGCTCGTCTTTTAAATGCTGGAACTGAATTTGGTTTACAAATTGCGCACATGGAAGGCGGAAGTTTGCGTAATGCTATTCCTCGCGAATCTTGGGCTAAAATTGTAATTCCTACAGATAAAGTTGATGCTTTCAAAGCTGCTTACGAAACGTTAAGAGCTGAAATCATCGAAGAATATGAAACAAAAGAACCTAAAATGGTCATTACTTTAGAGCCTACTGAAGCTACTTCTGTAATGTCTGTTGAAGATTCTAAGGTGATTATTCAAACAATAATGACTGCCTTTAACGGAGTTTACAGAATGAGTCCTGATGTTGATGGTTTAGTTGAAACATCTAATAATGTAGCTCGTGTAGAGGTAATTGAAGGAAATATTCGTGTATTATGTTTAACTCGTTCTTCAATAGAATCTGGTAAAGAAGCATTAGCTGAAACTTTAAAAGCTGGTTTCGAATTAGGAGGATTTGAAGTTAAATTTTCAGGTTCTTATCCAGGTTGGAAAGCGAATACACATTCAGAAATTTTAGAATTGATGAAAGGTATTTATGTTTCAAAATTCGGAGAAGAACCAAAAGTAGTTGCTTGTCATGCTGGATTAGAGTGTGGTATTATCGGAACAAATTATCCTGGTTTGGATATGATTTCTTTCGGACCTAATATTACTGGCGCTCACTCACCTGACGAAAAAGTAGAAATTGCTTCAGTTCAAAAGTTCTGGGATTATTTATTAGATATTTTGAAAGATATTCCAAACGATGGACCAGTTGATTATAGCTGTGCAAATTCAAAAAATATATAAAATTATCATTTTAATAAATTATAAAAGACTGCTCTAACGAGTGGTCTTTTTTTTTATCTATCAAATTCTAATTCACTTACTTTCATTAAACTTATTCAATCTAAAAAAATATTTTTCGTTCTGTAATAACTAATTATTGAAACAATTTATTCAAAAAGCCACAATAAATCTCCATTAAATACTTAAAGATTAGGAGAACTTCAGATAATCAATTATTTTAGCATTTCGTAAAATTGAAGACAAACAATAATGAAAAGAATTTTATTATCCACACTTTTAGTGGTTATGCTTTTTCCTTTTAAAGTGAAAGCTGACGAAGGAATGTGGTTCTTGATGTTCATAGAACGTCTGAATCACCGTGATATGCAAAAACAAGGTTTACAATTAACTTCTGAAGAAATTTATAGTATCAACAATAACTCTTTAAAAGATGCTATTGTACAATTTGGTGGTGGATGTACTGCTGAAATGGTTTCTGGTCAAGGTTTAGTTTTGACAAATCACCACTGTGGTTATGGTGCGATAGCTGAATTATCTGCTCCTGAACATGATTACTTAAAAGATGGTTTTTGGGCGAAAGATAAAGCTGCAGAGTTAAAACCAAAAAGCTTAAAAGTACGTTTCTTTGTTCGTATGGATGATGTTTCTAAACGTATTTTAGGTGTTGTAAATGATAAAATGTCTGAGTTAGATCGTGAAAAAGCGATTAACCAAGAGATTGCTAAAATTGAAAAAGAAAACAGCGAAAACGGAAAATATGTAGTTTCTGTACGTTCTTTTTTCCAAGGAAATGAATATTACTACTTCGTTTACCAAGATTACGAAGATGTTCGTTTAGTAGGAACTCCTCCAAGTTCTATCGGTAAATACGGTGGGGATACTGACAACTGGGAATGGCCACGTCATACAGGAGATTTCTCTATGTTCCGTGTTTATGGTGACAAAGATGGAAATCCTGCTGCTTATTCTACAAGCAATGTTCCATTACAACCAAAACATCATTTACCAGTTTCTTTAAAAGGTTACCAACCAAATGATTTCGCTATGATTTTAGGTTATCCAGGTCGTACAAATCGTTGGATGCCTGCGCAAGGTGTTGCTCAAAATGTAGAGTACGCTTATCCTGCATGGGTTGAAGCTTCTAAAGTAACAATGGATCAGATGAAAAAGTATATGGAGAAAAATCAAAAAGTAAACATTGATTATGCTTCTAAATATGCTGGAGTTGCGAACTATTGGAAAAATCGTGATGGAATGATTGAAGCTTTAAAACTTCATGGAACTGTTGCGAAGAAAACAAAAGAAGAAGAAAAATTCAATAAATGGGCTCAAAAAGGAGCAAACAAAGCTGAATATGGTGATGTTGTTTCTAACTTGAATAACTATTATGCTAAAACAAATTTAGATGCGCGTCATAACAATTACATCAATATTTTATTACGTTATTCTACTTTAGCAAGTGCACCTTATTCTATCGGTAAAGCGTTAGAAAACTATGCTGCAGCGAATGATGCAAAACGTGACGAAATGCGTCCTAAAATTCAGAATGCGATCAACGCATACTACGAAAAAATGTACTTACCTTTAGAAAAAGATTTATTGGCTGCTCAATTAAATCTTTATGCTTCTAAAGCGAACGAAGCTGGTTTAGCACCTTATGTTGCTGATTTAGCGAAGCAAAATAACAAGAACTTTACAGCTTATGTAAATGATGCTGTTGAAAGAAGTTTCTTCGCAGATCAAAAACAAGTAGAGAATTTCTTAATCTCTCCAGATGTAGAAGTATTGAAAAAAGATCCTTTATATGTTTTATCAAACGCTTTAGTAGAAAGAGCTTCTAAGCAAACTGATGAGCAAGCTAAATTGAATGATTCTTATTCTAAAAACTTCCGTTTATTAGTAAAAGGATTACGTGAGTCTAAAATTGGAAATATTTTATATCCAGATGCCAACTCTACGTTACGTTTAACATACGGATCTATCCAAAATTTACCAAAAAGTACTAATCCAAAACGTCAACCAGATGTTGCTTCTAACTACTTTACAACATTAGAAGGTACTGTTGCAAAACACATTGCAGGTGACGAAGAATTCGAAAATCCACAACGTTTATTAGATTTAGCGAAAGCAAAAGATTATGGACAATATGGAGATAAAGATGGATACTTACACGTAAATTTCTTATCAAACAATGATATTACAGGAGGTAACTCTGGTTCTCCAGTAATGAATGGTAAAGGTGAATTAATCGGTATTGCATTCGACGGAAACATCGAAGCAATGGCTGGTGACGTAATCTTCGATCCTAAATTACAACGTACGATTTCTGTTGATATTCGTTATGTTTTATGGGTTGTTGATAAATTTGCTGGAGCAAAACACATCGTTGATGAAATGACAATTGTAAAATAAGAATTGAATCACAATAATTTTTAAGGCTTCCTATTTTGGAAGCCTTTTTTTGTTGAAAACATTTAAAGAAATACCTTTGTATAAAGTTTGAAAGAAAATGAATGTTATTCCATTATTTGAAGGAGTTTATCATGTTGATGAGAAAAAGGAATTTCACTTTAAAAGTCAAGATATAATTGAGGGAAAACCTGAGAATGGATATTACCTTAATGTTAGACCTTTTTTGGTACAAATCGAAAATGAAAATATTTTGATTGATACTGGTTTTGGAGAAGAAATCGATTGTGAACCTATTATTCTTAGAAAATTACGCGAACAAAATATTACACCAAATCAAATTACAAAAGTTTTAATTTCGCACTTACACAAAGATCATATCAACGGAATTGGAAGTTGGATCGGCGAACAATTTGTATGCAATTTTCCAAATGCTAAAATTTATATTCAACAACGTGAATATGAATACGCTATTTCTCAAACCAATAATTCTTATAATTACGAACGTTTAGAAAAACTAAAATCTTTCAAAAATATTATTTGGATGAATGATAATAGTGGAAATATAACGGATAATATTAAATTCGATGTAACTGGCGGTCATGTTCCTTTTCAACAAGTTTTTTGGATCAAAGAAAATGATGAAATTGTATTTTATGGAGCTGACAATCTACCTCAATTGAATTATCTTAAATATCATGCCGCTTTCAAAAACGATATTGATGGTGTAAAAGCAATGGAAGATCGTTTGCGTTGGGAAGTTGATGCAAAAACCGAACACTGGAAAATACTTTTCTATCACGGAAAAAGAACAGCGATTAAGGCTTTTTAGAGATTTTGACTAGTCCTGCAAATCTATATTTATTTTTAAGGACTAGTCAAAATTTTAAACATGACTAATATTTCTCATGAAAATATTCGTTCAGAATTTTAATTTTATCTTGTTTATCTTTCGCTTCTTGATTGCGTAATTCGACACGGCGTATTTTTCCAGAAATTGTTTTTGGTAAAGATTCTACAAACTGTACAATTCTCGGAATTTTATATCGCGCCAAATGTTCTTCAGTATATTTGAAAATATCTTTAGCTAATTCTTCTGATGCTTCATATCCAGGAGCTAAAATCACAAAAGCTTTTACTGCATTACTACGTAAGGCATGTGGACTTGCAACAACAGCGGCTTCCATAATTGCTTCATGCTCTAAAAGAGCACTTTCAACCTCAAAAGGTCCAACTCTAAAATCTGATGCTTTTATAACATCGTCATCACGTCCTACAAACCAAACATAACCATCTTCATCTTTATACGCTTTATCTCCTGTATAATATAAACTATGTTTGAAAACTTTTGACATTTTATCTTTTTGAATAAGATATGTTTTAAAAATTCCGTTGATAGATTCCTCATTATGTACAACGCAAATATTTCCCTCTTCGCAATCTTGTACAATATTACCATCGTCATCTGCAATTACAATATCATATAAAAATGCTGGTTTACCCATCGAGCCATATTTTATTTTTTCATTCGGTAAATTTGCAATCATTGCAGTAGATTCTGTCTGACCATAACCATCTCGAATAGTAATTCCAGTACCTTCTTTCCATACATCGATAATTTCTGGATTAAGTGGTTCTCCAGCTGCAACACATTGACGAAGTTTAAACTGATAACTTTTCAAATCTTCTAAAATCAAAACGCGTAAAGCTGTTGGTGGTGCGCAAAAAGTTGTTACTCCTAAATCTTGAATCGTTTGTAGTTGCTCTTTTGACACAAACTTATCTGCATGATAACCTAAAATCGTTGCCCCCATATTCCAAGGAGCAAAAAAACTACTCCAGAAAAATTTTGCCCAACCTGGTTGCGATATATTATAATGTAAATCACCTTGTTTCATTCCAACCCATGAAGAAGTTGTAAATCCTCCTAGCGGATAAGTATAATGCGTATGCACCACAACTTTTGGCATCCCTGTAGTCCCAGATGTAAAGAAATAAAATAAATCCTCATCAGCTTTTGTATCTGCTGCTGCTGCTTCGGTAAATTCGTTCCATAATTCATTGATATTAATCCACCCTTCCCTTTCTCCTTCTGTAATTAATTTTACGGTAATTTTATTATCAAATTTAGATTCAGCCTCATCTATTTTAGATGCATTCGCTTGATCTGCTAAAGCAACTTCTGGAAAAGAAGATTCGAATCGGAAAATTAAATCACGAGCTTCTAAAGTTGTGGCTGCTGGAATAATAATTAAACCACCTTTAATCGCCGCTAAATATCCTATCCATGTAATTGGTAATAATGGAACTTGAGAAAACATTTTATCTCCTTGAACAATTCCTTTATTTCGTAAAAAGTTTAAAAACTGATTGTATTTGTTTGATAAATCTTGAAAAGTATAATCTTCACGTTGATTATTGTATTTCCAAATCAATGCTTTTTGTTTTCCTAATTGAGCTACATTGTATGTTTCAAAAATATCTCTAACCCAATTAAATTTTTCTGGCTTAAAAATTTTAATCTCTTTTAACTGCTCAAAGTTTTCTTCTTCGATTGAAGTTCGAATAGAATTAAACAATTCTTTTACTGTCATTTATTTGTGGTTTTGAATAAATATAAAAAATTTATCAATTCAAGCACAAATTTTTAAACACAAAAAAAGGATGATTTTAAAAAATCATCCTTTTTAATATTATTTTTTGAGAATATATTAATCTCTACCTCTTCTTGAATTACCTGTTCTGTTACGGTCTCCTCCGCGGTAACCACCACGATCTCCTCCTCTACTATCACGGCTATCACGATCACGGTCTCCTCCGCGGTAACCACCACGATCTCCTCCTTTATCACGGTCTCCACCACGGTAACCACCACTTCTTTCGCGATCATTATCACGACGACTACTAAATCCACGTCCACGAGAATCTCCTCCACGTCTATCTCCTCCGCGACGTTCTCCACCACGTCCTGGTTCTGGTTTAGATATTTGTACATCTAAATCTACACCATCACGTTGTGCATCTTTGAAAGATTCTAAAACTAATGACTCGAATTGTGTGTCTACTTCGAAGAAAGAGAAATTACGTAAAATTTCAATTTTTCCGATTTCGATGTTACGGTTACGAGTTTGTTCGTTAATTAAACCAATTAAATTTGGAACACGTAAATTGTGTTTTTGACCAATATTAATAAAGAATCTTGAGAAATCACGACCTCCACGACGGTTAGATGTACGATCTGCTCTATCTCCACGGTCTCCTTCAGAAGTAATATCTTTTGTATTCTTGTAATATTCTAAGAACGAATTAAATTCAACTGTTAAGAAACGTTTCAATAATGTATCACGATCAATATTAGCTAATTTTTCGTTTACAGTTTCCATGTATGGTTCGATTAATTCTTCATCAACTTCGATATTTTCAATTTTATCGATTAAAGAAATTAAACGTTTTTCACAGATTTCAGCTCCAGTTGGAACATTTTTAGGCTCGATTTTAGAAGCAATTAATTTTTCTAAATCTCTAATTTTACGCGCTTCACGTCCACCTGAAATGATGATAGATATACCTTTGTTACCTGCACGACCTGTACGTCCTGAACGGTGAACATAAACTTCTGGATCATCTGGTAAATTAAAGTTGATTACGTGAGTCAACTCATTAACATCAATTCCACGAGCAGCAACGTCTGTAGCTACAAGGATTTGAATATTTTGGTTACGGAATTTTTCCATCACGTGATCACGTTGTGATTGTGATAAATCTCCGTGTAATGCATCTGCATTATAACCATCTTGCATCAATTTGTCTGCAACATCTTTCGCTTCGCGACGTGTTCTACAGAAAACGATACCATAAATATTTGGATAATAATCGGCTAAACGTTTTAAAGCTAAGTAACGATCTGATGAACGTACTAAATAAACGTGATGCTCGATATTTTTAGATGCAGTATTTACTTTACTTACAGCAATCTCTACTGGATTGTGCATGTATTCTGAAGCAATACGACGAACCTCTGAAGGCATTGTAGCTGAGAATAATAAAGTTTGTTTTTCTTCTGGAGTAGTTTCTAAGATAGAATCGATTTCGTCACGGAATCCCATGTTCAACATCTCATCAGCCTCGTCTAAAACTGTCCATGTAATATCATTGATTTTTAACGCTCCACGTTTAATTAAATCCATTGTACGACCTGGTGTTCCTACAACGATTTGTGGATTATCTTTTAAACCTCTTATTTGTTTTACGATGTCAGCACCACCGTAAACCGCTTGTACACGTACTCCACGTGTATCTGCTGCAAAAGATTCTAATTCTTTTGCAATTTGTAAACACAACTCACGAGTTGGGCATAAAATAATTGCTTGAACTGATTTTGAATCTGTAGATAATTGATTTAAGATCGGAAGCCCGAATGCAGCCGTTTTTCCTGTTCCAGTTTGCGCCAATGCAATAACATCTTGATCTGATGAAAGGATTTGAGGAATAGCTTTTTCTTGGATTGGAGATGGGGTAACGAATCCCATTTTCTCAATTGCAGTTAGGATATCTTCTTGAAGTCCTAATTCTTTGAATGTAATCATGTTAGATACGACACCGAGATAATGAAATTCATTTATGTTTCATATCACCGGTTTTATTTTAAATTATTTAACCAACAGATATGAAAGAATAAAATTAAATGGCTGAGCAGCCTAAAAAATCCCTAAATGAATATTCTTTAACATCCGTACCTTATTTCTAAAAGGCTGTGCAAATGTAAGGATTATTTTTGAAACACACAACACACTTTCACAATCCTTACAAATCACACACAAATATTTATTTCATTGACTATAAATACATTACTAACAATCCGCAATATTCACTGCAACTGCCAAACCTCCTTCAGAGGTTTCTTTGTATTTATTATTCATATCTTTAGCAGTTTCCCACATTGTATTTACTACCTTATCTAAAGGAACTTTTACATTTAGAGGATCAGTATCTAATGCCAATTCTGCAGCGTTTATAGCTTTTATTGCTCCCATTGTATTACGTTCGATACATGGTATTTGAACTAATCCGCCAATTGGATCGCACGTTAAACCTAAATGATGTTCCATTGCAATTTCAGCTGCGATAGTTACTTGAGCTGGTGTTCCTCCCATTAATTCACATAAAGCTGCTGCAGCCATTGCTGAAGATACTCCAATTTCTGCTTGACAACCTCCCATCGCTGCAGATATAGTCGCTCCTTTTTTGAAAATAGAGCCAATAACTCCTGCAGTAGTTAAAAATTGTTCAATTTCTTTTTGCCCAGCTTTATGATTTTCTATCACTAAATAGTACATAAGTACCGCAGGAATTACTCCTGCACTTCCGTTTGTAGGTGCTGTTACTACTCTACCTAACGAAGCGTTGACTTCATTTACTGCAAGTGCAAAACAGCTTACCCATTTTAGAATTTGACGAAAATATACTTTTGTTTTTCGGATAGATGTAATCCATTCCTGAGGATTAGAATATGGAGTTGTTCCAACCAAATTTTTGTGCATATCATAGGCACGACGTTTTACGTTTAATCCTCCTGGTAATGTACCTTCTGTATGACAACCTATATACATACATTCTAACATTGTATTCCAAACACGCATTAATTCATGATGAATTTCGTCTTCTGTTCGAATTGTTTTTTCATTTTCGAACATGATTTCTGAAATCGATTTATTTTCTTTCTCGCAAAATGCTAAAAGCTCTGTCGAAGTATTAAATAAATAGGGAAATGCACATGTTACATCTGTATTAATTGAGTCATCATTTTCTTTTGTAATGAAACCTCCTCCAATTGAATAAAATGTTGAAGTTAATTCTTCATTCTCATAGAAAGCTGTAAACGTCATTCCATTTGCATGAAAAGGTAAAAACTCTCTATTGAAAACAATATCAGTCGTAGGGTTAAATTCAATTAAAAATTTATTTCCCAAATTTAATTGTTTGTCACTATTTATCGTATTGATTATCGATGAGATATCATCTACTGGAATATACTCTGGATTTGCTCCGCTTAATCCTAACATAACCGCATAATCTGTTGCATGTCCTTTTCCTGTTAATGACAAAGAACCATACAAATCTACACGAACACGAGTAACTTTATTAAAAATTGAAGCAGCTTCTAATTCTTTCAAAAAAGCTTCTGCTGCGCGCCAAGGACCTAAAGTATGAGAACTTGAAGGGCCAACGCCAATTTTGAGCATATCAAATACTGAAATACAATCCATTTTGTACCTTTAATTTACATTTTTCCACACAAGACAAATATAGCCGTTAAATTCACATATTCGTTTTATTTTATAACAATTTTTACCAACTTAATCAATTATAGACTTTAAAATATTCATATTGAATGATATTAATTCAAAATAATTTGACATTAAAAAAGAGGTTGCAATTAATTGCAACCTCTTTTTTATACTTTATTGAGTTTTATTACTTGAATTTGTTCCAATATGGATAGATGATAGCTAAACCATAACCTATAAACACAAATAAGGCAAACATTGTAAATAGTGTTCCATCTGCCATAAATTCTGGCTGCATAGCTGCCGAAACAAATAGAGAAATAACAACCATGTACACACCAATTCTTTTATATGTGTTTACTAAGAATATTCCAATTAATGCAATAATGCCTAAAACAATTGTTGCGATTGGATACCATTTTGGCATTTCTGGTGCATCTTCATTTAACATTTGGCGAAACAAATAATCATTTGTAACCAATAACTGATAACCACGATAAAGAATACTCAAAATCAAAAAAACCATTATAAATATCATAGACTTAAAAAGAAAAGATTTTTTATTTCCTTTGTGCTCTAAATCTTTGGTTTTTGTATTATCAGACATTAAGACTTTAGTGTCAAAAATATCATCACGTTCTTGATTTGGTTCTATTTTTTGATCTGTCATAGCTTTGTTTTAAAATAAGAAATCATATCCTTTCAAACTCAATTTTTCGTATTTCTCTTCATCAAAACGATACAATTTTGATACTTTACGATGTTGTTTAGGATCAGTTGTATTACCTGTTTCGATAATTAAGTTAGAGTTAAAGATTTTCTTTCTAAAGTTACGCTTATCTAATTCTCTATTCAACGCTTTCTCATATAAACTTTGTAATTGTGCAATTGTAAACTCATCACCTAAAAGATTAAATCCTACTGGACGACGTTTTACACGACGTTTCACACGTTCTTTTGCATATTTAACAATCTCATTATGATCGAAAGCTAAGTCTGGAACACGATCGTAAGCATACCACTCTCCTCCTTGTGTTTTTACTTTCTCTTCTATTTGAGGCGTTAATTTTACCAGTGCATAATACGCAACATTTACAACGCGACCTAAAGGATTACGAAATACTTTAGTAAATGCTTTTAATTGCTCGATATAAGTTTGATGCTCATCGTAAGCTATTTTTTCAATCAATAATTCGTGAATAGCTTGATCATTACTAACAGTTGGCGCTATATATTTTCCTGGTAAAACCAAAGCTCCTTTGAAAGGATCGTTCAGTTTTTTATAAACCAATATTTTTAGATCTTCTCCATCAAACCCGAAAAGCACGAGACTTGAACATAGAGCGACCTGAAAATATTTTTCTTTTTCTTCGTCTGTCATTTTGTGGGATGATTTAAAAAATTGAACTTTTCTTAATGAAAGATTGAATGCATCAATCTGTTTTTATCATTGAAAGATTCTTCTAAAGAAATCATAGATTCTGTTCTTAAAACATCATCGATTAAATCAATTTTGTAGATAACGTCTTTCGCATCTGAAGTGTCTTTCGCACGTATCTTACAGAAAATATTATATTTCCCAGAAACAACGTGAACAACTGTTACGTTAGGAATTTTGTATAATTCATCTATCACTTTTTGAGTTTTGTTTGTTTTTGTAAGTAATAAACCTACATATGCCACAAACTGATAACCCATTTTATCATAATCTGTAATTAGTGTAGTTCCTTTGATGATTCCAGCCTCCTCTAATTTCTTGACACGCACATGAATAGTACCAGCAGAAACATTCATTTTTTTTGCAATTTCTGTAAATGGCATTCTTGTATTGTCAATCAAATACATCAAAATTTTCTTATCAACATCATCAATTATGTAATTCATTTTCCTAATTTTTGACTATTATTATTATTTTAATAAAAAATCGAATTAATTTTTAGCAAAATTATAAATAAAACAAACAAACTTCAAAATATTTTTTAATGATTTATTTAATATTTTACTTTTGTTATAATAATAGTTCAGAAAAGAAAGAACTAATCACTTTTGTTTGTTTGCGCGAGTTTATTGTCTAACCACAATAAACTCATTTTTTTTTATTTAATTTTGACTAATCCCCGTCGTTTTTGTTGCACTTTAGGTTGCGCAGGTTTTTGATACGTAACTTTTACTGTATCTTTAGTAGTTTGAGAAGTAGAATCTATTTTTTTGCTCTCTATTTTAATTTGTTTCGGTAGTATAATCGAATCAAACTTTTCTTGTCTCTTTTCTACATTTTTTGCTTTAGCTTTAACTTTAGCTTTCTTTTTACTTTCGTCTAGACCTATAAAACCTCTGAACGTATCAAAACTTTTGTTGTATTGAATTCCGACACCAAAACTTTGGTTCAAATTATTTTCCATACCTGGTAACAAACCAAAAGTTGTTGGTTTTGTAAATGCTTTTAGTATAAGTGAACCATTATTTAATCTTGAAATATCATAAGAAATATCAAAATTCCCATCAAAATTCTCTTGTACATTTCGGTTATTTGTTACTGCAATTCCGTATGACCCTCGTAAACTAAGTCGGTTATTGACACGATAAGAAACTGAAGTTCTAATTTTATCATTTGTTTCCGATTGTGCACTTCCACCTACATATTCCATTTGTATATCGACATTATTAGCAATAGAAGATAACATTCCAGCTATTGTCGATAAACCAATATCAGCAGCAGTACTTGTAACTCCAGATTGTACAGCAGAAGCATCACCAAACTTACCTGTCAATAAAATATAACTAAACTGAAGCATTTGTTCTTCTGTATTAGAACGGAACTTTGATTGCAACTGCGAATTGATATCTGATCCAGCATTTGGAATTGTTAAACCAAAATCTATAATAGGTTTTTTAAGTGTTTCGGAAATATCAATGGAAAGAATTGCATCATAGATTTGAGAATATCCTACACCTAAATAATCGCCTACATTGGAAACTGAACGTTGATATTCCGCTGTAATATTTAAAGTCGCATCAAGTGGGTTTCCTGCAAACTGTACCGAAGATCCTTTTTTAATTTTAAAATCTTTTGGAATCAGAGGAAATTGCCTAAACTCGTATGTACCACTTTCTATATTATAAACACCTGTTAAACTAAGCCCAGCTTTGTTCATCAAGAATCGAAGATTTTCTGCAGTACCTCGTGCTGTTGCTTTATCGTTTGTTGCAGCATCAAAAATCAAATTCACCATTGCATTTGGATAGGCGTTAATATTAACATCAATCGACATTCCTTTTGGTGCATTTACTTGATTATTCTTCGTTTTATCATCTAAATGTTGATTTGGAACAAAACGAACCAAATTATTTTCAGATTCAATCGTTGTACTTCCAGTATTAATCGTCAGTTCCGAATTACCTACAACAGTTGCATCACCGGCAATCTCCAACTCTTCTACTGCTCCAAACATAGACACATTTCCTTTGGCGAATATTTTTCCATAAAACAACTCATTGTCTTTTATAGTTGTATTCATTACCAATAAATTATCCGTATCAAACTCTAAGTTGAGACCCCATTTACTCAAGTTTCTAAATAGAATCGCTCCATCTACTTTACCTTTTGTATTGTAAGAAATATCCTTAAACTCAATATCGTTTAACATGATAACACCCTGTCCTGCACCTTGTTTAGAAACAAACAATTGATTTTCACCTTCAAACAAATAATCCGTTCCCAAGAAATTAACTTTCAGACCAAGATCTTTCGCCATCATATTTCCATTTAGATTAGGCAAATCAACTGGACCTGTAATTTTTAAATCTCCTGACAGCGTTCCACGCATATTTGAGAAAACAGATTTCAAAAATCCTTCTAAGAAATCAATATGAAATTCATCAAAATTAGCATCCACATCCAACTCTGGACCTGTAGGTTTATTGATAATATTCCCATATGCAACCAATGATTGAATTTGTTCTTTTTGTAAACTTGTTTCAAAATTAAATTGTTTATCCGCAACATTGTATCCACCTTTCAGCGTCAAATTTCCGAGTTCAAAATCATTTAATCCTAATTGATCAATCTTAGCTTCAAGAGTTGGTTCTAACTTTTCTTTCGTTCGGACAATATTTACATTTCCATTTGCTATACCGACAATTTTTAGATTATTCAACAATGTTTTAGGTATAATTTTTTCGAGATGCAGATCTTTAAAATCAGCATTAAAATTATAATCTACATTATTATTAAACAATCCACTAACTTTTAAATATTGTTGTTCAGATTCTAATGATAAATCTTCAACTTTTAAAGATTTATTAATTCGATTAAAAATAACACGGTTAGAGTTTGCATCATTTAAATGATTAATTGTCCATTGTGTCGAATCAATTTGAATCGTTGAAGGCGAAAATCCAAAAATTAAATCATTCTTATTTTGAACTGTATGGAAAAGATTCAGATTAAATAAAATTGGATTTTTTCGACCAATATTAAAATCTGTTTTCACGATCATGGTATCATTTTTCGGAATCGAATTAACATTAATCGCATTAATCGTCACTCCACTCACTTTCATACTATCAATTTTCGCATTCAGTGTTGGTAGTTCTGCAATTGTATTTAGATTGACATTCGACTGAAACAATTGAATTCCTGCATATTTAATACCTGGTGTATCCAATGTCGCTTCCAATTGATTTTTTGTTCCATCAATATAACCTTTAACATGTGTATCTGGCTCGATAGAAATCGATGGATCAATATATTTTAATAAATTTTCTTGCACATAAACATCAAAAGAAAATGCTTGATTAGGTGAAACTTTTTTATGTCGGAAAGAAGGAACCAAGTTAACAAGCGAATTATTAATCACATTTGCAACTTCTGTAATATTAAATCGTCCATCAACAGTGGCTTTCATATAATCTGGCACATCTAATGTCATAATTTTATGCGAACCATTAATTTCAGAATTTAAGATGACATGAGCCAATTCTAGCGTATCTTTTTTAGAACGGAAATAAAGATTTTTGACATCAATATTTCCTCGTAAATCGTTAATATTCGTTAACTGAAAATTACCCGTAACATCACCACGAACGACTACACCTAAATTTTTCGTTAAACCAAGAAAATCTAAATTAACTTGACGAATATTCGAAGTGAAATCAAAATCATATGGTTTTCCACTAAAATTTATTTTTCCATTCAATTGCGCATTCAGATTAGGATCTTTGATGTCAAACAGACCATTAAACTGATAATTTTTGACCAAGCCATCTACCGTAATATTTTGATATCTTTTCCCAATTAAATCAATGTATCGAAGATTTCCATCTAAATTTAAATTGATATTTTTTAGATCAGTTCCTTTTCCATCAAATCTAAATTTTCCACTTACATAACCCAAATCTTTCGCATTTGTTAACTGACGAAGATTAAGATTTTTCGCATCTAAAGTTCCCTTATAAATTAACGATTTTACATCTTTGTAATTCCTAATTTGTGCTTTTATATCTGCATCACCCAATCCAGAAACAGCATAACCATTCGCATCAATTTGATTAGGATTCAATGAAATATCTCCTCTATAATTTATATTTCCGAAACGCGTCAACAGATTTGGAATTTTCTTTGAAATAGAAGTCGGAAGTAATTTTGTTATTCTCTGATATGATGTGTTAATCTTAGCATTTCTCGTAGAAAACCTCAACGAAGAACCATGTGTCACATCTTGCAATTGTAAACGAGAAGCACCAACATAATTATCTTCTCCTTTCAGTTCAAAATCTGTAAATGTTAAATTATTCAACGTTCCATTCACTTTTCCATAAACATCAACAGAAGAATTTTTGTCAAATAAATCGGTGAAATAGCGAATTTCTTTAAAATTAATTTTAGATCCTCTATCAAAGAAAACATCCCAACGAACTTTATTATTAAAATCAGACATGTCTGAAGGCTGATCGTAACTCAATAATAAATTCCCGTTCAAAACAGAAGTATCCGTTCGTAGATTTAAATTACCAACACGAATTTCTTTTTTAGAATAATGAACTTTTCCTGTAAAATTTTGTACGTTATATGTTTCCTTATTGCGAGTAGCAACAAAACAAAAATTTTCTAAATCGGCTGTAATATCAGAATCAACTAATCGAAACTTTTTCACCGTCATATTTAGTTGTTTCGAATCCAACCAAACATTTCCAGAATTTTGATTAACAATTGAAACTTTTCCGTCCTCTAAAATAAAATCTCCATCTAATTTGAAAATCTTTTTTGGATCTTTTGGTTTATCAGAACTAAAACCATTGACAAATTTGATAAAATTTGAAACTGAATCTCCTTTGTAAGTAATCACACGAATTTCGGGCTGAATCAATTTCACCTCACTCAAATTGATATGATCTTTTTTGATTCCTGGTAAAAGTGACCAAAGATCAATTGTCGTTTCCAAGGTTTTCGATTTCATAAAATCATATTTATGATCATCTTTTATCTTCACGCCATGGAAATATATACGTCCAAAAAAATCAATATCAACCGAATCTACATACATTTGTGTATTCAACGATTTATTTAATTTTTCTAACGCAAAATGGGCTATTTTTGTCTGTACAGCAGGGATTTGTATTGCGATTGCTACTGTTAAAACAAGCGTTAAAACAAGTATAATCAACGACAATAAAAATCTTCCTATTCGTCTGACTATTTTCAATGGTTTAAATTTACGATATTTGCAGGGTAAAAATAAGTTATAAATTTTATTCTACAAGGAATTATGAGCGATAAAAACTACATTTTAGCCATAGAATCTTCTTGTGATGATACAGGCGCAGCAATTATTGACGGAAATAAAATTATTTCTAACGTTGTGGCAAGCCAAAAAATTCACGAAATATATGGTGGCGTAGTACCAGAATTAGCTTCGAGAGCACATCAACAAAATATTGTTCCCGTCGTAGATCAAGCCTTAAAACAGGCAAATATTAACAAAGAAGAACTTAAAGCAATTGCTTATACGCGCGGTCCAGGATTAATGGGTTCGCTTTTGGTTGGCGGAAGTTTTGCAAAATCTTTTAGTCAATCATTGGATATTCCGTTGATTGAAGTGAATCATATGCAAGCGCATATTTTGGCAAATTTTATTGAAGATGCCAATGATGAAAAACCTACTTTTCCATTTTTATGTTTAACAGTTTCTGGAGGACATACTCAAATAGTGAAAATCAATAATTATTTTGAGATGGAAATTTTAGGCGAAACGATAGATGATGCCGCTGGTGAAGCTTTTGATAAAGCAGGTAAAATTTTAAATTTACCTTATCCTGCAGGTCCAATTATCGACAAAAAATCTAAAATTGGAGATCCAACAAAATTCCAATTTGCTAAACCAAAAATAGAAGGTTTAAACTTTAGTTTTAGTGGTTTCAAAACTTCAATTTTATATTTTATTCAGAAAGAAGTCAAAGCTAATCCTAATTTTATCGAAGAAAATATGGACGATTTATGTGCTTCTATTCAACGTTCTATCGTAAATATTTTGATGGAAAAAGTAAAAAAAGCATCAGACGAAACTGGAATTAAACAAATTGCAATTGCAGGTGGAGTTTCGGCAAATTCTGAAATTCGTCAACGACTAAAAGACGGAGAAACAGAATTTGGTTGGAAAACTTTTATTCCTAAATTCGCTTATACAACTGACAATGCTGCAATGATTGCAATGGTTGGAAGTTTAAAATTTGATCAAGAAATATTTACAGAAAACACAGCGAAATCTGTAGCGAAATACCATATTTAATGAAATTATTTTTTGGAGAAATTCATCACGATACAGCCATTCTGAACGAAGAAGAAAGTCATCATTTTGCAAAAGTTTTACGCGGAAAAGAAGGCGATTTGGTTCATGTAACAGATGGAAAAGGAAATTTGGCTGAAGTAGAAATTACAGAAATTTCTAAAAAGGCTGTTGAAGGAAAAGTTGTTGATTTAAAAACAAATTTCGAGCAAAAAAACTATTATTTACATGTTGCGATTGCGCCAACTAAAACAATGGAACGTTTGGAATTTTTCTTAGAAAAAGCAACTGAAATTGGTATTGACGAAATTACTTTTTTGCAAACTTTTCATTCGGAACGAAAAAATATTAAAATCGAGCGAATCGAAAAAATAGTTCAATCTGCTACAAAGCAATCGTTGAAAGCGTATTTACCAAAAATAAATGATTTGACAAAATTCAATGAATTTATCAAACAGGATTTTGAAGGTTTTACGAAATGTATTGCGCATTGCGAAGCAGATATTGAGCGTACACCTTTGCGAACAGTTTTAGAAAATAATCCGCAGAAAATATTGATTATGATTGGACCTGAAGGAGATTTTTCGAGAGATGAAATTCTTTTTGCTGAAGAACATAATTTTACAGGAATTAGTCTTGGACATCAACGTTTCCGTACAGAAACCGCAGCTCTACAAGCCGTTTTTGCAGTTGATTGGGGTTTAGAAAAATAAATCAAAAACAATAATTTATACCAAAAACCGATTCGAAAATGAATCGGTTTTTTTGTTTTATTTGAAAATAAATATCTTTATCAAAATTTAAATAACTATGAAAAAAATAGCACTTACTTTGGGATTACTTTTCGGAAGTTTTTCGTTTGCACAAACTGTAAATGATGTTCCGATTAAAGATATAAATGTTGATTATGTTCAGATTATTGGAACTGGACGAGGTTTGAGTACAAAAATGAATATAAGATTAGATTTCGGACAAGAAACAAAATCAATTTCATTTAAAAACGGTCTAAAAATTAAAGATGAAAAAGGAAATACAATCAAATTTAATTCGATGATTGATGCACTAAATTTTATGTCAGAAAATGGATATGAATTTCAGTTTGCGTACACATCAAAAGAAAATGATGATGATGCACTTTATTATATCTTGAAAAAACGAAAATAAAAAAATCCTCAGCTTTTGTTGAGGATTTATATTTTAAAAGATATTTACTCTTAATTTATTCTTTCAGCAACGTAATCGCTTTCGTTTCCTAAACGATCAACAGCTTTTAATGCAACTGCTGTTAAACTTTTTCCGTCTTTATGTTTCAGAATCGTTTGGTTTGTTTTCGTACGATCTAAAATAGATGTTTCCCAATCGTTGTTGTAACGTATATATAAAATCCATTTCGAAACATTAGATGTCATTTTGTAATCGTTCCAATTCATTACAACTTCTGATGTTTTTGCATTTACAGACAAACTTGGTTTTGCCAAACGATCTGCCTTAATCCAGTTCATAGTTGGCACCAAAGCTTTTGCTTTATATGGACCTTCTTTTAAATAGCTCAACATCGAAGGGTTTTTTGTTAAACCAGCAATACTCCAATGAATAACACCTACATTATTTTGTAAGATTTCTCCAGCCATTTTTACCTGATTCGTAATCTCAGTTGTTCTATCCGAAACTTTTACCTCAACCGTATTCAAACCTGGCCAAAGATGACGATTATGTGTATTTTCTGATTTCCACCATTCTAATAATTTAGGAAAACTTTGTCCTGTCGAATTAATTGGCCAATATAATTGAGGCGAAAAATAATCAACCCAACCTTTGTTCAACCATAATTTTGCGTCTGCATACAATTCATCATATTGTGAAGAACCTGTAATTCCAGAAGGATAACCTGGTTTCCAAATTCCAAAAGGACTAATTCCAAATTTCACAAAAGGTTTTTCTGCTTTGATTTCTTTGTAAATTCTTTCGATAATTGTATTCACATTTTGACGACGCCAATCTGCTCTTGATAAATTCCCCCCATTGTTTTTATAAACGTTCCAAGTCGTATTATCTGGAAAATCTGCACCTCCATTATAAGAAGCGTATGGATAGAAATAATCATCAAAATGAACACCATCAATATCATAACGTGAAACGATATCGCGAACAACTTCCGAAACATGATCTTGCGTTTTTTTGTCAGCAGGATCAAACCAACACATACCGTTCTTCAATCTCACCACATTACTTGGCGATCTTTTCACCATCGACTCACTTGTCACCGGTCCTCCACTACTGTGATGCGCTCTGTAAGGATTTAACCAAACATGCAACTCAATTCCACGTTTGTGCGCTTCTTCCACCCAAAACTCTAATGGGTCATAATATGGAGAAGGCGCTTTTCCTTCTTCTCCAGTTAAGAAGTAAGACCAAGGTTCGAAATTACTTTTGTACAAAGCATCTGCTGCTGGACGAACCTGAAAAATAACTGCATTAAAATTGTTTGCCTCTAACATGTCCAACAACTTTATCGCTTCATCTTTTTGTTGCGTTGTCGTTAAATCTTTTTTAGAAGGCCAGTTAATATTTGCAACAGAAGCCACCCAAGCCGCGCGGAATTCACGATTTACTTCTGGTAATTTCACCGTAAAAACCTCATCTTTCTTGTTCGGAATTTCAGTTTTTGGTGTAGTAGGAATAGTTGTTTGTATAGATTCTACAGGTTTTGTAGGCTGTTTAGATTCCACTTTTTTATAAACTATTTTTTTCGAACTTTTATTTGAAGCACACGAAGTCAAGCCAATTGTAGCTACTCCGAAACACATCAAAATATATTTAAAATTAATTTTCATTTGTTGAAATATGTATTTTTAGCGTTACAAAATTAGTAATAAAGCTTTATTAATCCAGATTTTATCAAATATTTAGGATATCTAGATTTTCCTTCTTTATTAAATTTACGAAATTTTTCGCTTCAAAAAGTGTTTTATAAATTTTATTCTTTACATTTTTGTACTCATCTATAATTGATAAAAATATGTTTCTAATTATATGTTTTGGCGTATTGATTATTTGTGTAAATGTTATTTTACAATCAACTGTTACGGTTTATTCGCTAAAATATCTACATAAATTTAATCTCAAAAAACAACGATTAACGTTTAGTGAAGTGCTTTGGCAAATGGCAATTTCAGTATCTTTCTTGACTTTATTGCACGGTGCACAATGTACAATTTGGGCGGCTACTTTTTATTTCAATCCAAATATTGACAATTTATATAGTTTTCAAGAAGCAATCTATTTTTCATTAATCACTTTTACAACCGTTGGTTACGGTGATGTTGTGATTGATAGCGAATGGAAAATTATGGCTGGATTAGAAGCTATAAACGGAATTATGATGGTAGGCTGGTCAACTGCGTTGATGTTTTCTTACCTACAAATTATCTTAAAGAAGAATATTACTCAATAAAAAAATCCCTTCAAAAATTTTTGAAGGGATTTTTAATTAATATTTATTTTTTTCCAAATTAACTTTCAATTCTTTGTAATAATCTGGCGCATTTGCATCTTTTTCTAAAGCTGTATTAACCCATTTCAACGCTTGATTTCGATCCAATTTATTCGAATAATAGAAGTTTGCTGAATTGTAAAAATCTCTTGCAGAAGAATTTTCATTCAATTGATCTCCAATCATTTTTAAAACTTCGTTAATTGTATTCGTTTCAATATCCAAAACAACCGTTGTGTTATCCCAAGCTAAAACCAAATTAGCTGATTTTTGCGTCACATTTGTAAAACGAATCTCAAACGTTTCTGTCTTATTATTCATCGATTTTGTCGACGGAGCTTTCACTTTCAATGCGATATTCGATTCTTTCCACTCTTTCGGATTCCCCCAGTTTTTCGTGTCTTTATAAAAAATTACCTCCCACTCCTCTTTGTTCGGAATGCTATACAACGCATATTCGCCAGCAGCCAACTCTTGTCCATTCACTTTGATTGGTTTATCAAATTTGATGACCGTATTTTCATTCGCTCCAGTTCGCCAAACTTCTCCATTCGGAACCAATTTTCCAAACACTTTTCTTCCGTTTACATTTGGTCGATTATATTCAACTTCAAATTCTGTCAAACCTACTTTTTGCTCAATTTCAGCATGAGAACTTACCGCAGGAAATTTCATTTGCGCAAAAGCACAACTCCCTATTAACAAAGCCAAAACTGTTGATGTTATTTTCATATAATTATTTCTTATTCTTTATTTTATCTGTTTTTTTGTCGTATCCATACGGACAATGTTTACATCCACTTTTGCAACAATATCCTCTTCTTTTTAGATATTGTTCAGTAAATATTCTGAAACCTTCTGGAGATAAATAATAATCTCCTTCTTCAAACTTTTTCATTTCTAATGCTGTGAAATTACAACTTTTATCTATAAACTATCATTAATTTTGGTATGATAATTATTTGTGAAACTTCCTCTAAATTTACGATTTTTAATGCTTTTTAAATCAATATCTTCTCAGATTGATTAATTTTGCAACAAAATCGAATTACCTAAATCATGTTTGTAGTTGTTTTGAGTCATTTATTCCGAAAGAATTTTATTGGAATTACCATTTTTCCTTTCATTTTTTTGAGAGATAAAAAACTGAAAAATGATGAAGTTTTAATCAATCACGAAACCATTCATATCATTCAGCAACTCGAACTTTTGATCATTTTTTTCTATCCTTTTTATTTGATTGAGTATGCAATTCGATTAATCCAATATCGCGATCAACACAAAGCATATTGCAATATTAGTTTTGAGCGTGAAGCTTATGCCAACGAACACAATTTGAATTACTTAAAAGAACGAAAATTTTATAGTTTCCTAAAATATTTGTAAATGATTTGGAACGAATATAAAGCTCAAATTCAACAGATTGATATTACACATTTAACATCTCAGAATATTCAACTTTCTATTTTGAGAGAAGATTTAACTCATCCCGAAATCTCTGGAAATAAATACCGAAAGCTGAAATATAATTTCATAGAAGCTGAAAGACTTGGTTTCAAAAAATTACTAACATTTGGCGGTGCTTTTTCCAATCATATTGCAGCAACGGCGGCAGCTGGTCAACTACATCATTTCGAAACTATCGGCATTATTCGAGGAGAAGAATTAAAGGATAAAATAGATGAAAATCCTACGTTACGTTTTGCTCAAAAATGTGGAATGCAATTACATTTTATTTCGAGAGAAGATTATCGAAAAAAAGATGATTTAGAATTTATCAACCATTTAAACACTAAATACCCAAATACTTACGTTATTCCAGAAGGAGGCACAAATGATTTTGCGATAAAAGGTTGCGAAGAGATTTTGTACGATGATTGTTTCGAATATGATTTTATTGCTTCGGCAATCGGAACTTGCGGAACAATTGCTGGATTGATTGAAAGCTCAAAACCTCACCAAAAAATTTTAGGTTTTCCGAGTTTAAAGGGAGATTTTATCCAAAATGAAGTAGAAAAATTGACAAATAAATCGAATTTTACTATTTTTAATGAGTATCATTTTGGCGGATATGGAAAAGTTTCGGATGAATTAATTACTTTTGTAAATGATTTCAAGCGAATTAATCATATTCAATTGGATCCTATTTATACTGGAAAAATGGTTTTTGGTATTTTTCAATTAATTAAAAATCATTATTTTAGTGACAATTCTAAAATTCTCATTGTTCATACTGGTGGATTACAGGGAATTGAAGGAATGAACAAACTTTTAAAGAAGAAGAACAAAAATATTATAGAATGAAAAAATTGTTGTACGTTTTTAGTTTAGTGTTGACAATTTCGACGCAAGCACAAGAAAGTAGAGACATAACTTACATTCGAAAACATGCTATTTTAGCTGTTGAAGAAATGCAACTTTACAAAGTTCCGGCAAGTATTACTTTAGCACAAGGTTTATTAGAAACTGGTGGCGGACAAAGTAAATTAGCCGATCAAGCCAATAATCATTTTGGAATAAAATGCAAAGGACCAGAAGAATGGTCGTTAGATAAACCGAGAATTTATCATGATGATGATGCAAAAGGTGAATGTTTCCGCTCTTATAGTTCTGTAGAAGAAAGTTACAGAGATCACTCCAAATTTTTAGCGTTAAGACCTTATTACAAAGCATTATTTGTTTTAGATCCGACTGATTATAATGCTTGGGCACATGGGCTAAAGAAATCTGGATATGCAACAGATCCTAAATATGCATCTAAATTAATCTCTAGAATCGAAAAATATAATTTAGATCAATTTGATAAAATTTCTACTGAAGAAGTTTACGCTAAATTATACACCTTGTATAATAATCAAGATGATATGATGATGGCTAATAATTCTTCGAAAGCGAAGAAGAAAAATGAACCAAAATCAATCAAGGAAGAGATAACTTTAGCTTCTTATCAACCAAATAATAATGTTATAGAGAAAAATGAACCTATTGTAAATAACAAAACTGTTGTTTATGAAACTCGTCCTCAAAATCCTACAACTCGAATTAAAAATCACAAAAATAATATTCCTTACATTGTTGCACAAGCTGGAGAAACAATTGCTACAATTTCTAAAACATACAATAAGGTTCCTTCGGATATTGCAAATTTCAATGAAATTCAGATGGGTTCAAAATTGAAAGATGGACAAATTGTATTTTTCGGTAAAAAGAAAACAAAAGGTTCTGATTATTCATACAAAGTACAGGAAGGTGATGATATGTATACTATCTCACAACGTTTTGGTGTAAAAGTAAACAACCTATATAAACTAAATCGTATGGAGCCAGGTGAACAACCTAAAATTGGTCAACGAATTAATTTGAAAACAAAAATTAGAGCATAATAAGTTCAATAAACCAAAAAAGCTTCCAAATGGAAGCTTTTTTTTATTTCATCATCTTGAAAATATCAACTAATTGTTGATTAATCTCTCTTGTTTGATAATCCATTGGTGCTGGCGCACGATCAATCATAATATTTCCTTCTTTATCTAAAATAATAAACGTCGGAATGTATTGTATTTGATAATCGAAACCAAAATTGTTTTCTCGTCCAGCAAACAATTGCACACCAGACATCTGATTTTCTCTAACCATTTTTTCCCAAATCGGTTTATCTTCTTCCTTATCCAAAGAAATGCTTACAAAATGAATTGGCGCATCACGAAATTGCTTTTCCAACTCTTTCATAAACGGAATTTGTACTTTACAAGGTCCACACCAAGTTGCCCAAATGTCAATGTAAACATATTTTCCTTTAAAATCAGCTAAATCAAATCGTTTTCCATTAATATCAGTTAATGAAAAATCTGGAGCTTTTACCAATTCTTTTGGAATTTCAGTTTCAGGTGACTCTTTTGCTGCAACAGAATCAATTTTTTCTATTTCAGTAAATTCTTCAATTTTCTGTTCAGATTTGCTACAACTAAAAAGTGTAAAAACCATTGACAAAATAAGTAGTTTCGTTTTCATTTATCAATTTAAACTAAGTTATATAATCTGCTTAATAAAGCAGGTTAGCTGTCAAAAATAAACATTTAAACGTTATCAATTTCATAAAATACCTCAATTCACTTGACAAAGGGGTAGCTGAGGTCGTATATTTGCAAAAAATTGTACAATTATGAAAATGAAAACCTCCGATTTCGACTTTACTTTACCTGAAGAACTTTTGGCAGATCGCCCTTCTGAAAACAGAGACGAAGCTCGCTTAATGGTTGTTCACCGTGACACCGGAGAAATTGAACATAGACAATTTAAAGATCTTATCGAATATTTTGATGAAGGAGATGTGATGATTCGCAACAACACGAAAGTTTTTCCTGCTCGTTTAATGGGTAATAAAGAAAAAACTGGAGCTCAAATCGAAGTTTTCTTATTAAGAGAATTAGATGCAGAAACTCGTTTATGGGATGTTTTGGTAGATCCTGCACGTAAAATTCGTATCGGAAATAAATTATTTTTTGATAATGATGATACATTAGTTGCTGAGGTTGTAGACAACACAACTTCTCGTGGACGTACTTTACGTTTCTTATTTGATGGTTCTTATGAAGAGTTCCGTGCAAAATTGAAAGAATTAGGAGAAACCCCACTTCCAAAATATATTTTACGTGACGTTGAGCCAGAAGATGCAGAACGTTACCAAACAATTTATGCAAAACACGAAGGAGCAGTTGCTGCGCCTACAGCTGGTTTACATTTCTCTAAACATTTATTAAAGCGTTTAGAAATTAAAGGTGTTGATTTTGCTGAATTAACATTACATATAGGTTTAGGAACTTTTCAGGCTGTTGAAGTTGAAGATTTATCTAAACACAAAATGGAATCTGAGCAAGTAATTATTCCTCAAGCTACAGCAGATTTAGTAAATAGAGCAATTGACGAAAAGAAAAAAGTTTGTGCTATTGGTACAACTTCTATGCGTTCTATCGAATCTTCAGTTTCTGCTGATGGTCACTTAAACGCTTTTGATGGATGGACGAATAAATTTATTCACCCACCTTACGATTTCTCAATTGCAAATTGTATGATTACAAACTTCCACACGCCAAAATCTACATTAATTATGATGATTTCTGCGTTTGCTGGACACGATTTAACAATGAAAGCGTACAACGAAGCTGTAAAAGAAGGATACAAATTCTACTCTTACGGAGATGCAATGTTAATCCTATAAGATCAGTTTGAATACAACAAAAAAAGACATACGAAAGCTTTCACAAGCTGAGATTGAAGATTATTTCAAAGAGATTGGAGAAAAATCATTCCGCGCAAAACAAGTGTACGAATGGTTATGGAAAAAGAATGCGCATCAATTTGATGACATGACGAATATTTCTAAGGCGCTACGTGAGCAATTAGGAGAAGCTTTCCAAATTCAACCAGTTGAAGTAGATCTTCTACAAAAATCTAACGACGGAACCATCAAGAATGCTGTAAAGCTTCATGATGGTAACATAGTAGAATCTGTTTTAATTCCTACAGATACACGCACAACCGCTTGTGTATCATCTCAAGTTGGTTGTAGTTTAGATTGTACATTTTGTGCGACGGCTCAATTAAAACGTATGCGAAATTTAACGGCTGCCGAAATCGTTGATCAAGTTGTGATTATTGATGATGAGAGTAAACGTTTCTTTAATCGTCCTTTAAGTAATATTGTTTTTATGGGAATGGGAGAACCTTTGTTAAATTATAACGAAGTTATTTCTGCTATCAAAAAAATTACGTTGCCAGAAGGTTTGGGAATGGCTCCAAGAAGAATAACAGTTTCTACTTCGGGTATTCCGAAAATGATTGAAAAGTTGGCTGATGAAGATTTACGTGTAAATCTTGCTGTATCATTACATTCGGCTCGTGAAGAAGTTCGTAATGTAATTATGCCTTTTACTGTGAAATTTCCGTTAACAGATTTAATGGATAGTTTACAATATTGGTACGAAAAAACAGGTTTACGAATTACGTTCGAATATATTGTTTGGGGTGGTGTTAATGATAAAAAAGAAGACATTGATGCATTGGTGAAATTCTGTAAAAAAGTTCCTTCAAAAATTAATATTATCGAGTATAATGCAATTGAGGAGGATGGAATGTACAAACAAGCATCGGAACAAGCAATTGATAATTATATAAAAGCATTAGAAAGTAATAATATTGTGGTAAATGTTCGTCGTAGTCGTGGAAAAGATATTGATGCAGCTTGCGGACAATTAGCCAATAAAACTGGAAATGCCTAAAAAAATAATCAAATGAAATATTTAGCCATATTTTTATTTTTGATTCTATCTAAAACTTCTTTCGCTCAAATAGTAGAAAATATCGATACAATTTCTATCGATGATTATCAGATGAAAAGTTACGACTTACCATCAACTTTGAACGAAATATCAGCTTTAGAATATGAAAAAGAAGATAAAAATATGGCTTCTTTTTGGGGTTTAAATGATTCTGGAAACAAACCAGAATTGTATCGTTTTGACTTAGAAACGGGTAAAATCCTCAATACAATTTTTATTACAAATGTGGCTAATACTGATTGGGAAGAAATTTCTTCGGACGATAATCGAATTTATTTTGCTGATTTCGGAAATAATATGGGCAAAAGAAAAGACTTAGCTATTTATTTTATCGATAAAAAAGAAATCGATTATTCTCAATCTAATCAACAATTTAAAGCTCAGAAAATAGAATTTTATTATCCAGAACAAGATAATTTTCAGTTCAAAAATTTGACAACGAATTGGGATGCTGAAGCTTTTTTTATTTATGATAATCAGTTGCATATTTTTACAAAAGAATGGTCAAATATGGAAACGACACATTATGTTGTTCCAATTGATTCTTCAAAAAAACACGCAGCCAAAAAATTAGAAATTTTTAAAACCAATTACGCTGTTACAGCGGCTTATATTGATGCTGATGTAACTAGTCCGACCAAAGGGATTTATCTTTTAGGTTACACAAAAGAGGCATTAGCATTTATCAATTGGTTTGATTTACCACAGGATAACAATCAGTTATTCTTCACTTCTCAAGTTAAAAAAATAAGTTTACCTTTGGGATTTACGACACAATTGGGACAATTGGAAGGAATTTCTGTTAACCCAAAAGATAATAAAATTTGCATTAGTGGCGAAGAATTTAATTTTAAAGGATTTTACGCTAAGCAAATAGTACATTGCATCAATAATTTTACGAATTAAAACATTAAATTTTGAGTAACACGGTAGATAAGATTAAAGCTCCAATTGCGGAGGAAATGAAATTATTTGAAAAGAAATTCTTCGAATCGATGAAGAGTAACGTTTCACTTTTAGACCGTATTTCAAATTATATTGTTCGTAGAAAAGGAAAACAAATGCGTCCGATGTTTGTTTTTTTGACTGCAAAATTAAACGGAGAAGTACAAGAGCGTACGTATCGTGCAGCTTCTTTTATCGAGCTTATTCATACCGCTACTTTGGTACACGATGACGTTGTAGATGATAGTACTTTGCGTCGCGGATTTTTCTCGCTTAATGCAATTTGGAAGAATAAAGTTGCTGTTTTAGTAGGTGATTATTTTTTGTCAAAGACTTTAATTATTTCAACAAAAAACAAAGATTTTGATTTGCTTGAAGTTGTTTCCGTAGCAATACAAGAAATTTCGGAAGGTGAATTATTACAAATCGAAAAAGCACGTAAACTTGATATTACAGAAGATGTCTACTTCGAAATTATTCGAATGAAAACAGCGACACTTATCGCAGCTTGTTGTGAAGCTGGAGCTCGTTCTGTTGGTTGCTCGGAAGAAGTTGCTAAGAAAATGCATCGTTTCGGAGAATTGGTTGGAATTGCCTTTCAGATTAAAGATGATTTATTTGATTATACGACTTCTAACGCAATTGGAAAACCCGTTGGAATAGATATTAAGGAACAAAAAATGACGTTACCTTTGATTTATTCGATCAACACAGCATCTGAAAAGGATAAAAAATGGTTGATCAATTCCGTAAAACGTTACAACAATGACAAAAAACGTGTACGAGAAATTATTCAGTATGTGAAAGATCATGGCGGAATTGAGTACACGCAAAAAATGATGAAACAATATAGCCAAGAGGCTTTAGATATACTATACGAATTTCCCGAAAGTGAATTTCGAAATTCATTGGAAACAATGGTGAAATATGTTATCGAAAGAGAAAAATAAAAAACCGGACTTCTAGGTAGTATCACACAAACTGTGTAAGAAGAAAAGTTATTCTGAAAAATTATGAGCCTTACAGCTCAAATAATTTTTCGGAGATAACTTTTTATTATTTTTAAACGTTACATAGTTATGATCGACAAAGAAGATTTATTAAACAGTAAGGATACAAGTCCTTTAAGAATGGAGAGGATTTAACATCTTTCTTCAAGGAGCTGCACAAGAAAGCAGTTGAACATATGTTGGATGCTGAACTAGATAGTCATCTAGACAATGAAAAACATGCCAGAAGCAAAGATGGAAATTATCGAAACGGACATGACTCCAAGAAAATAAAATCCGCTTTTGGTGAATCAGAAATTAAGGTTCCTCGTGATAGAAAAGGCAGTTTTGAACCTGCTTTAGTTCCCAAAAGACACAATATTATCGATGGTTTAGAAAATATTATTATTTCATTTTATGCCAAAGGAATGAGTGTTTCGGACATCGAAGAACAGATTCGCGAGATGTACGATTTTGATATTTCAACATCAACAATATCACGAATTACTAACGCTGTTGCTAGTGAAGTTGTTGCTTGGCAAAACCGACCATTAGACGACTTATACTTGATTGTTTGGATGGATGGAATTGTTTTTAAAGTTCGAGAAAATTCAAAAGTCATCAATAAAACCATTTATTTAGCCGTTGGTTTAAACCGAGAGGGAAGAAAAGAAGTGTTAGGCATGTGGCTTGGAAAGAATGAGAGTTCCAGTTTTTGGATGAGTGTTTTGACCGATTTAAAAGCTCGTGGTGTTGAAGATATTCTCATTACAGCAACCGATAATTTGAATGGATTTACCCAGACCATTCGCTCTGTTTTTCCAGAATCTCAAACTCAAATTTGTGTAGTTCATCAGATTAGAAATGCGTGCAAATATGTGGTTTGGAAAGACAGAAAGGAGTTTTCTGCCGATATGAAGCACATTTATACAGCACCCAACAAAGACGCCGCAAAAGCTGCTTTGGATGATTTTGCAACAAAATGGGAAAGTAAATATTTATACGCCATTCAATCCTGGAGAAATAACTGGGATGAGCTCACTGTATTTTTTGAATTTCCGCTAGAAATCCGTAAAATCATTTACACCACTAATTTAATTGAAAATCTAAACGGAAAAATTAGAAAATACACTACATTTCCTACCGATGATGCTGTCTTAAAGTCTGTTTATCTGGCACTCAAAGAGTCCACTAAAAAATGGACTATGCCAATCCATAATTGGGGAATTGTTTTAAACCAATTTATGCTTATTTTTGAAAATAGGCTCAGATTATAAAATCTAAGCCCTAACTTTTCTACTTACACACTTGATGGGATAGTGTCGACTTCTAAGTAGAAGTCCGGTTTTTATTAGTCTATTTTCTTATCCATTTTTTCACTTGATTTTATCAAATCTTGAAGCATTTGATCTGCAATTTTCTTAAATTCTGCTTGTGTTATAATTTCACCTTTTGTAGGTTTATCTATCTTTAATTTATTATTTGAAACGACACTAGTTACTTGATAAATATCTTTCCTTGGTAATTTTTTCGAATCTGTGGTAATAACAAGTTTTAAAATTAATCCAGGTAAACCACCATATTCAGCAGGTCCATTCTTGAAATTTAAACTTGGAGCATACCAAGCATCATATGTCCTACTTTTTATAACAACTGTAGCTTTTTTTACTTCGTAACCCAATATTTTTGATGTTTCTCTTGTTAAAGTCCAAGGAAGAGTTGAAATGGTATCTTTCATGATAAATTTTCTTCCGTTAAAATCGGTATATTTTAATGATTCGTTGTTTTTTAAATCTTTGTAATATATATCACCTAGTTTCGCAAAAGAAATTGAGCTTTTTTGTTCTTCTTGACTATTGTTTATTTTTTCTATCCCTTTAAAAACAGATTCATTCTTATCAAGAATCAGCTGAAATTCAACTTTTCTATTTGCAGCATCTTTATACATTTGAATCATTTCTTTATCAGTTTGATTACTCAAATCAAACTCGTTTGTAAATTCATAATTCACAAGTAATTTTTCTTGAGCAAATAACGAAATTGAACCGAGCAAAAATGTAAAGATTAGTTTTTTCATAAGTATAATTTTTATGAAGATAAAAAAATATAACTATTTTAGAGTAAACAATTAACACATGAAAAAAAAATATTTTCTTGTTTCTACTCTCATAATATCCTCTTTACTATTTGGACAAGCACATAACGTTTCAGAAGGATATATAAAACCAACAGATCCATTAGTTCAAAAAAATCTTGAAGAATGGCAAGATTTAAAATTTGGTTTATTTATGCATTGGGGAACTTACAGCCAATGGGGAGTTGTAGAAAGTTGGAGTATTTGTCCTGAAGATGAAAGTTGGACACAACGAAATCCTGAATATGGAAAAACATACAATGACTATGTTAAAAACTATGAAGCATTGCAAACCTCATTTAATCCTACACAATTTGATCCAAAGAAATTTGCTGAAGCAGCAAAAAAAGCAGGAATGAAATATGTCGTGTTTACAACCAAACATCATGACGGTTTTGCAATGTTTGACACAAAAGAATCTGATTATAAAATAACTTCTCCTAATACACCTTTTTCTAAAAATCCAAAAGCAGATATAACAAAGGAAATGTTTTCTACATTTCGTCAAAATGGATTCAAAATTGGCGCTTATTTTTCAAAGCCTGATTGGCATTCTAATGATTATTGGTGGGATTATTTTCCTCCAAAAGATCGAAATGTAAATTATGATCCCAAAAAACATCCTGACAGATGGGAAAATTTCAAAAAATATACTTACAATCAATTAAATGAAATCACTTCCAATTACGGAAAAGTTGATATCCTTTGGTTAGATGGTGGTTGGGTAAGACCTTTTTCAACAATAGACCCTCGTATTGAATGGCAAAAAAATATCCAAACTGAACAAGATATTGACATGGATAAAATTGGTAAAATGGTTCGTAAAAATCAACCTGGTATAATTGTCGTAGATCGTACTGTTGCAGCAAATTGGGAAAACTATGTAACACCCGAACAAGCAATTCCCGAAAAACCTCTGCATATTCCTTGGGAAAGTTGTATTACAATGGGCGATTCGTTTTCTTATGTTCCAAATGATAAATACAAATCAACAAAAACAATTATTGAAACTTTGGTTAAAATAATATCCAGAGGAGGTAATTATTTGCTAAACATTGCCCCTGGACCAAATGGAGATTTTGATAAAATAGCCTATGACAGATTGGATGAAATTTCTGAATGGATGAAAATCAACGAGTCTGCAATTTTCAAAACGAGAGCAATACCTCCTTTCAATGAAAATAATTACTATTACACCTTCAATAAAGATAAAAATCAATTGAATATATTTTATTTATCAGATGGTGAAAAACTAATGCTACCAGAAAAATTTAATTTTAAAATTCCTGATGATTTCAAATTCAAGAAAGTAAGTATTTTAGGTTATAAGGATAAACTTAAATGGAAAATAAACGGAAATTATCTAGCAATAGAAAAACCTCAGCAAAATTTCAATTATGCATTGGTAATAAGATTAGAATAAAAAAAGTCGCTATAAAGCGACTTTACTATTTTTTTAAATTGTTTTCTGATATATATAATCATCCATGATATAACCATTACCGATATCAAATGTTTTAGATTCGATATTCTTAAAACCATTTTTCTCATAGAAACGAATTGCTTTAGCATTGTTTTTATTGACAGTTAAATGAACAGCTTTTGCGGCTTTTTCTTTCGCAAAATCCACTACTCTATTCAACATTAATTGCCCAATTCCTTTGGTTTGATTAGATTCTTTCAGATAAATTTTAGACAAGAATATGGTGTTATTTTCATCTAATTTATAATGTAAATATCCAGACGGAACATTGTCTATTTTTAAAATCTCCCAAACATCTCCAGCTGCAATTCCTTCATTTACTTTATCATTATTGTACATCATATCAATCATATAATCGATTTGATCTTGCACTAATAAATCCTTATAACATTCGTTCCAAATGTCTCTTGCTAAAGGTTGAACTAAATGTATATTTTTCTCATTAACAGTATGAAAATGACAATATACATCCATTTTAACTGGATTTATTTTTTGATTAATTTCTATATTCTGTAAAATTTCTTCTTTGCGCTTTTCGATATCAGCAGAAAACATTTCCATTGTCCATTTACGTTTAAGATGATAGTAATAGAAAACACCAATAAATAGAAAAATAATTGTTTCTCCAATCCAAACAAATTTTGATTTACTCAATTCAACAGGATTCATGATATCAATATCAATTATACCAGTTACTTTAAGTGCAACTAATGCAAATACTAATAGAACAATTCCAAAAAAATACATGCCGATAACACTCAAAATAGTTTTAACTTTATTCTTCTTAAAAAACTTAGCTAAAAAGTAATATTGTACCGAGAACAAAAATAATATAATAAAATCCACTTAATTTAAATTTTTATATCTCACAAAAATACGAAAAATATGCCCGCAAACATTTATATTTGTATGAAACATATCAAAACAAAAAGTGATTTATTATGTATAGCGATAAATTTCAAAACTATTTACAAACTCAATTAAATGATTTAGAAGAACAAGGATTGTTCAAAAAAGAACGAATCATTGCTTCTCCTCAAAGTGCAGAAATTACATTAGAAAATGGTCAAACATTGCTTAATTTTTGTGCCAACAACTATTTAGGATTATCTGATCATAAAGATGTTATTTCAGCTTCTCAAAAAATGTTAGATGACCGCGGATATGGAATGTCATCTGTTCGTTTTATTTGTGGAACACAAGATATTCACAAACAATTAGAAAAGAAAATTGCTGAATTCGTAGGAATGGAAGATACAATTCTTTATGCTGCTGCTTTTGATGCAAACGGAGGTGTTTTCGAACCTTTATTTACAGAAGAAGATGCTATTATTTCTGATGAATTAAACCATGCCTCTATTATTGACGGAGTTCGTTTATGTAAAGCAGCTCGTTACCGTTACAAAAACAATAATATGGCTGATTTAGAAGCACAATTAATAGCTGCTTCAGAAAAAAATCATCGCTTCAAAATCATTGTAACTGATGGAGTTTTCTCTATGGATGGTATAGTTGCAGACTTGAAAGGAGTTTGTGATTTAGCTGATAAATATGATGCTTTAGTTATGGTTGATGATTCTCACGCTACAGGTTTTATTGGAAAAACAGGACGTGGAACACACGAACATAATGATGTTATGGGACGTGTAGATATTATAACTTCTACTTTAGGAAAAGCTTTGGGTGGTGCAATGGGAGGATTTACTTCTGGTAAAAAAGAAGTCATCGAAATGTTGCGTCAAAAATCTCGTCCATATTTATTTTCTAACTCTTTAGCACCTGGAATTGTTGGTGCTGCTTTACAAGTTTTAGAAATGCTAGATAAAGACACTACTTTACGTGATAAAGTAATGTGGAACGCAGCATATTTCCGCAAAGAAATGGTTGCTGCTGGTTTTGATATTCCAGAAGGTGATGCTGCAATTGTTCCAGTTATGTTGTACGATGCAAAATTATCTCAAGTAATGGCAGATAAATTATTAGCAGAAGGTGTTTATGTCATCGGATTCTTCTTTCCAGTTGTTCCTCGCGATAAAGCTCGTATTCGTGTTCAGTTATCAGCTGCACATACAAAAGAACAATTAGATCATACAATTGCTGCTTTTATTAAAGTTGGTAAAGAATTAGGTGTGATTAAGTAATCATCTATTTTATTCAATATTATATTAGCGACTAAATTAGTCGCTTTTTTTATATATTTAACTTATGCTTTTCAAAAACAAAAAATATCAAATAACGACAAACCTTTCTGAACAAGAGGTTTTTAAAATACTGAATGATAATACAGAAGAAAAAAGAATTCGTTTTTCTAAAAGTAAATATGAATTTGAAGGAATAGTTTATAAAGATCATTTCAATTTGATGAAAACGATTAGCGGACGAAATAGTTTTAATCCTCAAATTATTGGTCATTTCAATACCAACGACAATAAAACCACTATTGTTTACAATTTAGAATTAAACTCTTTTGTTTCAATATTTTTCATTGTTTGGATAAGTACTGTGACTTTATTTTTTATAATCTCACTTTTTCAAATTATCACTAATGGAATTCATAATTTTTTACCTTTAATTTCTATTCCGATGTTATTTTTTGGATTCATATTATATTTTGTTGCTACAAAAATGTCTGAAGATAAAATCACTGAAACTTTTGAAAAATTATTTCAAGAAAAAGTTCATGAAGTAAAATAACAACGCCACATTTTGTCTTTCAAAAACCTTACTTTTACAACAATTCAACGTAAGAAAATTTTAAAATGGCTCAATTCATAGAAAATGTTGTAAAAGATTTATTGCATAATCAAACAAATTTTATAAATACGACTTTGGTCTTACCAGGAAAACGTCCAATGTTATTCTTTAAACAAGAATTTCAGCGTCAATCGCAAAATATTATTCTTCCTCAAATGAAAAGTATCGAAGAGTTGATGAGCGAACTCTCTGGTTTAGAAATTATTTCTGGAATTAACCTTTGGTTCAAAGCCTATCAAGCTTATAAGAAAATCGTTGATAAACCTGATTCTTTTGAAGATTTCATCAAATGGGGACCAACTGTTTTAAAAGATTTTGATGACATTGATGCTTCTTTACAACCTGCAAACAAGGTTTTGGATTATTTGGTTTCTGTTGAAAGAATTAATCAATGGGGAGATGGAAAAATTGAAATTGGTAAAAATGAAATCATTCAAAATCACTTGACTTTTTGGGGAATTGTTTCAAAATTATACTTTCAATTGCAACAAGATTTACTTGATTCGAAAGAAGGTTATGCTGGAATGGTTTTTAGAATTGCGAGCGAAAAAGTAAATGAAATCGTCGAAAACAGAACTTCTCATTATATTTTTGCTGGTTTTAATGCGTTGACAAAAGCTGAACAAGCACTAATTTTTAGATTAGAAAAAGAAAAATTAGCCACTTTATATTGGGATGCAGATAAATATTATTACGAAAATCCGAATCAAGAAGCTGGTTCTTTTCTTAGAAAATACAAAGAAAAAATTAAGCCGATTAATTGGGTAGTAGATGAATTTTCTAAACCCAAAAACTTACATACAATTGGTGTTGCAAAACAAGTTGGACAAGCAAAATATATTGCAGATTTAATCAGAAATCTCAACGAAGATGAAATAAAAAATACAGCTTTAATTTTAGCTGATGAATCTATTTTACCTGCAATTCTAAATTCTTTACCCGAAAACATTACACATCTAAACATTTCGATGGGAATTCCTTTGCGTTCTGTTCCATTGGCTCAATTTTTTAAATCAATTTTTGAGTTACAAATGAACCGCGAGAAATTAGGAAAAGGAACGATGTTTTATTTCAAAAACGTCTTACAAATTCTCGAAAATAAAACCTTATCACATTTTAGTTCTGAAGAAAGCCGCAAACTAATTGGTGAAATACGTTCTCAGAATCGAATTTTTAATTCAGAAAAATCAATTCAAAGTGCGTTAGAAGATTCTATTTTCAAAACTATTTTTCATATTCCATCAAGTATTACAGAATTTATTCATCATTTAAAAAATTGGACGGACGATTTATTACATCATTCATCTATGAATGATTTGTTGACGAAAGAATATTTGTTCTTTTTTAAGAAAGTTTTCAATCAATTGCATGAGAATTTACTTCAAGTAAACGACATCAAAGATTATAGAACACTATTTTTATTGTACAATAAAATCGTTTCTTCTGAATCTATTTCCTTTATCGGAGAGCCATTACAAGGTCTGCAATTAATGGGATTATTAGAAACGCGTTTACTGAATTTCGATAATATTATCATGACTTCTGTAAATGACGAAATTTTGCCATTAGGACGACAAAATAATACGTTTATTCCATATGATATTCGAAAACAAATGAAGTTGAATACGTTTACAGAAAATGACTCTATTTATGCCTATCACTTTTATCGTTTGATTCAACGTGCAAAAAATGCCTATTTTGTTTATGATACAGAAGCTGATGGAATGGGTTCTGGAGAAAAATCTCGCTTTTTAGCTCAAATAAAGTTTGAAAGTAATCATAATGTAAAAGAAACATTTGCTGCGCCAAGTTTTGTCACTAAACCTTTGAAAGAAATCATTGTTCCAAAAACAGACGAAACAATGAATAAACTTTGGGCTTGGGCTACAAAAGGAATTTCTCCTTCGTCACTTTCAACCTATTTACGTAATCCTTTGGATTTTTATGAGCAACGAGTTTTCAATGTAAAAGAAGTAGAAGAAGCCGAAGAAACTGTAAGTGCAAGAACTTTGGGAAACATTGTGCATGGCGCTTTAGAAGATTTGTACACGCCTTTTATTGGACATATTTTACATGAAAATGATTTCAAAAAAATAGAGAAAGAAAAGGATAAAGCTTTACAGGAACATTTTCAGAAAGAATATAAAGATGGACATTTGGATAAAGGTCCTAATTATTTGATTTATAAAATTGCGGAGCGAATTGTAGATGGTGTTTTATCAAAAGATGTAAAAACTGCCAAAGAAAATGAATTTGTTATTCGATCGTTAGAATCAAAACATGAAGTTGACTTTCCTTTAACTAATGGTAAAACTGTAAAATTAATTGGTGTTATCGACCGAATTGATTTGGTAAACAATCAATTGCGAATCATAGATTATAAAACAGGCTATGCAAAAGAGATCTCAGTTAAAACGGAAGAAATAGAATTGGTTTATCAAAAAGAAGACAAAGCGAAACAATTGCAATTAATCTTCTACGCGCATTTATTTTATGCGAACAAAGAAAATCTGAATAAAGAAATTGAATTATGCATTTATCCGATTAAATTCCCTAATAAAGAATTGATAAAATTATCTGTCGATAAGAATACCACCATCGATTATTCGATAGTCGAAAATTCTAAAGAACCAATGTCAGCACTAATTGAAGAAATTCTAAATCAAGAAATTCCGTTTAAACAACCAGAATAGTACTCAATACACCATAATAAAACCCTTTATAAATAGTACATATAAAGGGTTTTAAATTTAATTGGCGTATAAATTCATTTATATTCTTAATAATATATTAAAAAATAGTAGTTTTGGAAAAGTTTAAAATCGCATAATGAAAAACAATAAACTTTTTATAGCTATCATCATTGCCCTATTAATTGGTGTAGCTGTTGGTGGTTATGTACATTATAACACATCTCCAGAATTTATTAAAACATTCTCAACGAATATTAAATTACTTGGTACTATTTTCATTCGTCTTATACAAATGATTATCGCGCCATTAGTTTTCTCAACTTTAGTTGTAGGTATTGCTAAAATGGGTGATATGAAAATGGTTGGTCGTGTTGGAGGACGTGCAATGGGTTGGTTTATTACAGCATCTCTTACATCTTTGGTGATTGGTGCCATTGTTATTAATATCATGAAACCAGGAGAAGGAGTTAATATAGAAATGGATGCAAGTTCTGCTCAAGATTTATTGAAAGGTCAAGCCTCTCTTACGCTAGAACATTTCATTACACACATGATTCCTAAATCTGCTTTCGAAGCTTTTGCAACAAATGAAATATTACAAATCGTCGTTTTCTCTATTTTCTTTGGAGTAGCAATGGCTGCCTATGGTAAAGAAGGTGAAATGATCACAAAAGCATTAGATAAAATTTCGCATATCGTATTGATAATGGTTGGATACATTATGTGGACTGCACCATTAGGAGTTTTAGGAACTATTGCTGCTGCTATTGCAACATACGGATTCGGAATTTTTGCCTTATATGTAAAATACTTAATTGCCTTTGTAATAGGAATTTTACTTCTTTGGATAGTTTTAATAATTGTTGGATATTTTATCTTAGGAAAACGTGTTATTGATTTATTAAGACATATCAAAGCTCCTTTATTAATTGCTTTCTCTACAACTTCATCAGAAGCGGTATTTCCTAAATTAGTAGAAGAATTAGAGAAATTCGGAGCTCAAAAGAAAATTATATCATTCACCTTACCACTCGGTTATTCATTCAACTTAGACGGATCAATGATGTATATGACATTTGCATCACTTTTCATCGCACAAGTTTATGGTATTCATATGCCTATCGAGAAACAAGTTTTGATGTTATTAGTTTTAATGCTAACATCAAAAGGTGTTGCTGGTGTACCAAGAGCATCTTTAATTGTAGTTGTAGCAACTTGTTCTATGTTTGGTATTCCTCCAGAAGGAATTGCTTTAATTTTGCCTATTGATCACTTCTGTGATATGGCTCGTTCGATGACAAATGTTCTTGGAAATGCTTTATCTACGGTTGCTGTAGACAAGTGGGAAGGACATGTTGCAATTGAGCAAACATACACTCACGATGATGATCATCACAAAGCTTAAATAAATTGCTTTTCAAAATATAACAAGAAATGCGACCTTTATCGGGTCGCATTTCTTGTTATAATCTCATTCGTTAACCGATTACAATTCGTTATATTTCGGAAATTTAGGATGAACAATTCGTTTCCAATCTGGATGTTTCTTAATGTAAGCAAAAACATAAGGACAATAAGGAAATAACGAATTTTTATGCTCTTCCAAATAAACCAATGTTTTTTCAACTAAAGCAGCTGCTACACCTCTTCCTCCTAATTCTTCAGGAACTTCGGTATGAATCAATTTGATGATATCATCTTCTTGTTTATAATCTATAAAAGCGATGCATCCATCAACATTTAACTCAAAGCGAGAAGTTGATTCATTTTTTACAACCTGTAAAGGAATTAATTCTTCATTCATATTATTTCTTTTTTTATGACAATATCCGATAAAAATCTTTTTTCAGAATTGATGTACATCAAAAAAGCAACCAAAAATTTGATTGCTTTTCCATATATTTTATACTGATTTTAATTCTATTAAAGTAATTTCCGGCCAAACTCCTACTCTTCCAGGATAAAAATGATAACCAAAACCTCTGTTTACATTAATTATTTTACCTTCGAAATCATAAAAACCTGCCCATTGCGGGTAAATATATTGCGCTGGACTCCAACGTAAACCAATTTTCGGAACTTCAATTCCCAACTGCATTCCATGCGTATGTCCAGATAAAGTCAAATCAAAATGTTTGGGATGATTCTTCAATATTTCGTTCCAATGCGAAGGATCATGCGACATCACAATCTTAAAATCTTCTGCATTTACATAATTCGAAGCTGCATCAATATCACCTAATTTCTTGAATCGTGTTCCCCAATTCTGAACGCCAATCAACGCTATTTTTTCACCATTCTTTGTAAGAAATCGATTTTCATTCAATAATAATTTCATTCCAATTTTAGGAAAAATAGCTTTAATTTTCTCAAAATTATCTTGTTTTTCTTCTTCTGTTTTCCAATCCGAATATTCACCATAATCGTGATTTCCCAAGACTGCAAAATTACCATGTGGCGCTTGTTTTATTTTCGAAAAAACATCGTACCATTTATCCATTTCCCAATGAAAATTATTGACAATATCTCCTGTAAACAATAAAACATCAAATTCTTGTTGGTTGATTAAATCTACAGCATATTCTATCTTTTCTCGGTTGTCCAAACTTCCCGAATGTATATCTGTAATGTGTAAGATTTTGAAACCATCAAACGATTTTGGTAAACGTTCGTAAACCAACTTTTTCTTGATAACTTTAAAGTTATATTTTCCTAAAGTCATTCCATAAATCAAACTAAAAAAAGGAATAGAAGCTACTGTTAATCCAGATATCATCACAAATTTACGGCGAGAAGGTAAATATGAATCTTCTTTCGTTGGACGATTTGTTGCTCGATTAAATAACCAACCAAATCCTCTAAAAACATCTTGAATAAAGAAAAAAAGAAATAATATTATACGAGGAAATCCAAACAACATAAACAAACCTGTTGCCCACATTGTCATTTGTGTTTGACCTACATTTCGATCGAAAAAGATTAAATTATAACCAAAATTAGCTAAAACAAGCACCCATAAAAGTACATTTACGAAAAGAAAGTATTTGTTTTGAAAGAATTTTTTAAAATTAAAATACAGGTAAATTTCAAGAACGATTGAAATAATTATTAGCGTGATAACACTATTGATAAACATTATTTTGAATGATTTTAAACAAAAATAAAAAAAATCTTTACATAAATAACTTTTCATTAAACTCTTAACAGAACATTATAAAATTTATAGATGATGCCGCACAAAAATTTGCGTGATAAAAACGTAACTTTGTAACATATTTTTAAGCATAAATTATGGAAAATAGACTACCTGTAACGGTACTTTCTGGATTTCTTGGAAGCGGAAAAACGACACTTCTCAATCATATATTACACAACAAAAAAGGACTAAAAGTTGCTGTTATCGTAAACGATATGGGTGCAGTAAACATAGATGCTCAAATGGTATCTCGTGAAAATGATTTAATTCAAACTGATGAAAAATTGGTTGAATTGAGCAATGGTTGTGTATGTTGTGAATTGCGCGAAGACTTAATCGTTGAAATCGAAAAGTTAGCAAAATCTTGTAAATATGATTATTTGGTGATTGAAAGTTCTGGTATTTCTGATCCTGGACCGATTGCACAATCGTTAGATTTTGTATCGCCTGATGGAACTATAGATTTACCAAAAGTTGCTCGTTTAGATACATTGGTAACAGTAGTTGATGCTTACAATTTCTTCAAAAATTTAGGTACAGATGAAGATGTTTTTGATCGAGGTTTTACAGAAAATAGAGAAGATAATCGTCCTATTGTGAATCTGTTGATCGATCAAATTGAATTTTCGAATGTGATTATTCTAAATAAAATGGATTTGGTTGACGAAGAAACATTGTTGAATATTGAAACGTTTGTAACGAAATTAAATCCAACAGCTAAACTAATTCCTGCAAGTTTTTCTCATGTTGAATTGACAGAAATTTTGAATACGAATCTATTTGATTTCGAGAAGATTCAAGATATGGATGCTTGGGTAAAATTATTGGAAGAGCAAGAAAAAGAAGAACATCACGATCATCATCATGATCACGAATGTGGAGCGCATTGTACACATGAACACCACGATCATTTAGAAGAAAAATATGGAATGACTTCTTTTGTTTATCGTCAGAAAATACCTTTTCACGCAGAACGTTTTTTAACGTATTTGAATGATAATTTCCCTGCAAGCGTTTACCGTTCGAAAGGTTTATTTTGGTTAGCTAATCGTCCTGATGAAGCAATTTTCTTAAGTCAAGCTGGTGGAAGTATCCGAATTGATCCTGCGGGAGCTTGGTGGTGCTCGATGCCATATGACGAAAGAATTCAGTTTGCAGCGTATCAATTTAATCAAAAAACGATTGACGCCAAATGGTCGAAAGAATGGGGTGATCGTATGATTGAACTTGTTTTTATTGGTCAAGGTGTAGATAAAGAAAAAATTACACAAGAATTGAATAATTGTTTGCTAAATGAGCAAGAAATTGCCGAATGGCAAGCGAAACATAATTAAAATTAAAAAACCACTTCAAATCGAAGTGGTTTTTTGGTTTATATTTTTTGTTTTTGATTGAACGAATAAATCAAGTAAAATAAAAATGGTAGAATAAATATCGAACCAAGTAACAATGCCCAAGCTAACATACTTATCGTACTCAAAGCGCCATAATCTTTCAATAAAGATAATGTTGAACCATCTTTGAATAACACTAAATTTGGAAAGTGAGAATAAGATGCTGCAAATAAAATCATCATGACAATAATACCTGCATATACTTTTAGTAACGAATCTTTTGCTCGATTTAAAGCTATTAGCAATAATACAATAGAAATTGAAGCAATTATAACTGCTATATATCCATAAATTTCTGATGTTATCCAACTAAACAATGGAATGTTTTTCCAAACTGAAACAGCAAAAACCAACGCACCTGCTACAAAAATCAACGCAGTATATATTTTCGCACGCTTTCTTAAAATCATTTTATCCTCATCACTCTTTACAGTTTGAATAGAATAAACCGATGCTAAGAAAGCGCAAATTACAACTGTGAAAATTCCGACCGAAAAATTAAACCAAGTCAACCATGAAAAAACATAAGCTTCTTGAAACGATAGCGCATTATCATCAATACTTCCCGAAACGATAGATCCTGCTATTATTCCCAAAAACAATGGTGTTACAACACTAGAATAAGTAAAAATCACATCATACAAATTGTGCCATTTATCGTTAATTGCATCATAATTCCTAAATGTAAACGATGTTCCTCTCGCAATAATTCCAAGCAACATAATCACCAACGGAATGTGCAAATAATTGGATACATCTGCATAAACCTTAGGAAAACCGACAAACAAAATCACAATGGCAATGATTAACCACATATGATTCGCTTCCCAAATAGGACCAATCGAATTGTACATAATTTTCTGTGTACGTTTTTTATAACTCTTTTCAGAAAATAATTCGACAATTCCAGCACCAAAATCTGCTCCTCCTAAAATTAGGTACAAACAGATTGCAACCCACAAAAATGCTATTACTACGTAAATCATATTTAATGTTTTTCTGGTTTATAATTTGGATCTTCTGGATCATAAAGTTTGGCAACCATTTGTATTTGACGATTCATTAAGAAAACCAAAATAATAGACAACGTAATAAATACAAATGTAAAAATGTAAAACGAATATTGAATTCCTGGCATTGGCGTAATAGAATCTACAGTGCGCATAATTCCGTAAATAATCCAAGGTTGACGACCAACCTCTGTTACCGTCCAACCTGCTTCCAAAGCTATATATCCAAATGGAGTTGAAATCATAAATAATTTATAAAACCATCGTTTGGTTTGCCAATCTTTCTTTATAAAATGAGCAATCAAATAGATAATCGCGATTCCCATCATCAGCATTCCGAATGTTATCATAATCTGAAATGCATAATGTACAACTGCAACAGGAGGCCACTCATCTTTCGGAAATTCTTCTAACCCTTTAACAGGTGTTTTAAAATCTGAATGAACCAAGAAACTCAATACACCCGGAACTTTAATCGCGTATTTTATTTCTTCTTTCGATTCATCCACTATTCCACCTAAAACAAATGCAGCACTTTCTTCTGTTTTGAAATGTGCTTCCATTGCAGCTAATTTTATTGGTTGACGCTCAGCTACATCTTTTGCAGAAATATCTCCACTCAATGGTGCTAACAACGCTGCAGAAATAGCCAACACAGAACTAATTTTGAATGCTTCTCGATGAAAATTCACATTCTTACCTTTTAAAATAAGATAAGCATGTAAACCCGCAACCGCAAATCCAGTGGCACAAAAAGCAGCAATCGTCATGTGTAAAGCTTGAGAAAACCACGCATCGTTGAACATTGCTTTTACAGGATCAATATTAAGATATTCGCCATTTACAAAATCAAAACCAGAAGGGGAATTCATCCAAGCATTAGCAGCTACAACTAAAATTCCCGAAGCTAAACCACTTACTCCAACGATTACACCACAAATCCAATGAAACCATTTATTGAATTTATCCCATCCATACAAAAAGAAACCCAACGCAATCGCTTCAATAAAAAAAGCTGTTCCTTCTAACGAAAATGGCATTCCAAAAATTGGTCCAGCGTGTTCCATAAATTTAGGAAACAATAATCCTAACTCAAACGAAAGCATTGTTCCTGAAACTGCTCCAGTCGCGAACAAAATTGCAACTCCTTTGCTCCATGCTTTTGTTAATCCTTTATAAATTTCTTTTTTAGTTCTGAGGTATTTGTAGTGAGCAATTGCCATCATAAAAGGCATCACCATTCCTACACACGAAAAAACAATGTGAAAGGCTAATGACATTGCCATTTGACTTCTGGCAGCAATAAAATCGTCCATAAGTTGTTGTTTTTAATTTCTTTGTTGGTTAAAGTTACTAAATAAAAAGAGGCAACTCATGTTTGAATTGCCTCTTTTTTATATGATTTTAATTAGATGTTAATTTCTTCTTTGTTAGAACTTAGCTAAAAAAATAACCTCATTTATTTGAAAAACTTTATCACTATTAAAATCTTTTATTTTATTACCATCTACCATAATTCTCTTTGTTCCAGATGTGGTCGAAAATATAATTTGAAAATCTTCTATAAAATTTTTAGAATCTATTTCTTTTGATTTATTTAATGTAACTAAAAGTAATTCTATTTCATTATCATTCAATTGTTTTATCTCTGCAAATTTTCCTTTAGAATTTTTATCTACTCTCTCTAAAACAACTTCTTTAATATCATTTATTTCAGATGGATAATTTATGTTATCATTATTTGAACATGAAATTAAAAAAAGAAATAAAAGAATTATTTTAAAATTCATCTTAAAAAATCTATTTAGATGTAGCAGGAACTAACCATTTAAATTGTGGTCCAACTTCTGGAATTACAATTCGTTGAGAAATTCGATCCATTCTATCTGGGAATTTCATAATGTAATCTCTTGCTTTTTCTGCCTCAGCATTCAATCCAGATATTTTATCCAATTGCCAAGCTTCGATTAATTTTCGCATAATATCGATGTAATCAAAGGCTGTATACACACCAATACGCTGTGCAGCGTCAGAGAAAGAATCAAACAAAGTTCCTCTTTCTTCTCCAGAAGCTCTTAAAAAGTGAGCTGGCATTACAATCTTAAGTTTGAACATATGTTGAACAGCTAACATCATTTCAGAAGGATCAGCTTCGAAAATACGACGAACAAATTCTGTGTAAGCTAAATGGTGACGCATTTCATCTCCTGCAATAATTTTACACATACGCGATAATTTTTTTGCACCATATTTTTTTGCAATTGCCGAAACATTGTTATGCGAAACATATGTTGCTAATTCTTGAAAACTCGTGTACACAAAGTTTTTATACGGATCGTGTGCCGTTCCAATATCAAATCCATCGTTAATTAAATGTTGAGTTGTAATCTCAACTTCTTTCATATTAATTCGTCCAGATAAGTATAGAAATTTATTCAACACATCTCCATGACGATTTTCTTCTCCTGTCCAATGGCGAATCCATTTAGCCCATCCATTTTCTAAGTAATTTCCTTCTTCATCTACAACTCCATCCATCTGCATTAACCAAGATTCATATGTTGGTAAAGCTTCTTCAGTAATTGTATCTCCAATCAGCGTAATCCAGAAATCATCTGGTAAGTCTTTTGATAACTCTTGCAATTCTTTGATTTCATCAAAAAAAGAGTCAGATTGCGAATTCGGTAAAAAATCAGTTGGTTGCCAAATTTTATCGGCTGGAACTAAGAATTTATCCATATAAGCATCAATATCTTTCTCAAGAAATTGCATTACTTCCAGGCGAACATTTTTTATTGACATATAATTATTTTATGCGGTTATACTACTTTTTACAGTTTTTTCGGTAAGTTCAAATAGTTCATCAAATTTGTACTCACTCACTTTTAAGGGTTGATGATATTGTATCGTTACTTTCGCACCTAAATACATCGGAAATTTCCCCCATTTTTCAATTTCCCACGTATTATTAAGCGTAACAGGAACAATATAGGCGTCTTTAGCATATTTTGTCAAAACTTTCAAACCATTTTCTTTAAAAGCTTTCGGAATTCCATTTTTGCTTCTTGTACCTTCAGGGAAAATAATCGCCGAATAATTATTTTTCTGAATGTATTGCGCTAATTTTTTTATTTCTTCTATGGCTTGTTTACCATTTTTACGGTCTATTAATGCAGAACCACCATGTGTTAAATTGTACGATACACTCGGAATTCCTTTTCCTAATTCTATCTTCGAAATAAATTTTGGATGATAATCAGCCAAATCATACTCTAAAGGAGAAATATCATACATACTTTGGTGATTACTCACAAAAATTAATGGTACATTTTTTATTAAGTTTTCATGCCCTTTATACGTGTAAGTTGTTCCTAAAAACTTTGTCCACAAAACCAAAAGACCATTCATTATTTTTACACTTTTATGATGAGCAGAATAACCTCCTAAATTATAACATAACCATTGCACAACATGCATTACCAACAACGTTAATCCATAAAAAATGTAAAAAATTATAGATAACGGAAAACTAAAAATTTTCTTCAACATTAGAAATTTAGACAAATTTAATAAAAAATTATGCTAAGCATAATAAATTTTAATTGTGATTTATTTTATTAGATTCAAAGTTAACTTTTCTTGATGAGCTTCATCATAAAAAGTGATTTGATTTGATGATTTTACTTTAAAATATGCTGTTTTTTGCAAATTTTGAATCAAATTTTGAGGAATTTCGCAATCAGAACTCACTTGTTTTAAATGATTAAAAATAAGAGCTTGATTAATTTTTGTATAATCTGCTGTAATTATTCCACAAGCAGTTTTAAGGACCATTTTTTTCGTTGCATCTTCAAAAATAATATACTCACTTCCATCATTAACAATCCATTTTCCAGATAAATCGTTAATTTCTGCTGTAACAACTTTCGGTTCAGAAACTATTTTGGTCGGTAAACAACTTGAAAGTCCTATAAAAAAGAACAATATTAGTACTCGTATTGTATTTTTCACGTGGTTTTATTTGTAACGAAGGTAGAAATATTTTATTATTTTAGATAGATTAAATCTATTTAAATGAAACAAGCCACCTGTGTATTTTGCAAAATCATTAATAAAGAAATTGCTTCAGATACAATTTATGAAGATGATGAATTTATTGCAATTTTAGACATAGATCCTATTAATAAAGGTCATTTACTAATTATTCCAAAAGAGCATATATTTGATTTAGACGAGTTAAATGAGAAACAACTTTCTCATTTAATGAACATTACGAAATCATTATTAATAAGACTAAAAAAAGAGTATCCAATAGATGGGTATTCCATTATGCAAAATGGCGGATATTTTAATGATATTGGACATTTTCATTTACATCTTTTTCCAAGATATATAAATGACGGATTCAGTTGGAAATATGAGAACTAAAAATTTAGACTTATTTTTGAAAAATATTAAAAACTATGGCAAACACAAAGAAAGGAGAAGTTTTTACGGATCAGAATAACATTAAAAAAGTAAAAATAGAGCGTAAACCAAGTTTTCCTAAAATTTATATTTTAACAGATGATTGTCAATTTATAGAAGAAGGTTTATATGATTTAGATTTTTTTGAAACGCCGAGTGTTACAGATTTCAAATCTGAATTGAATCCATCTATTCCTGCAATTAATTTTAAACAATTGAGTGAAAAAGGGAAAAATTATTTCAACTAATAAAGGTTATTAATCTGACAGCAAATTATACAAAAGGGCTTGATTTTATTTGTGAGGCCTTATTTATTTTATGATATTTGTGTTATGGATGGCAAAACAAGAGCAAATATAAAACCAGGTATGCTGGTTAATATTGTATTGAAAAAGGATCAACGAACTGGTGAATTGACAGAGGGTATTGTAAAAGACTTATTAACTTCGGCCCCTTATCATCATCGCGGTATAAAAGTTCGTTTAATGGATGGACAGATTGGACGTGTGCAGGAAATTATTGAAGACGATTTTTAGTACGCATCAAACTATAAATTAAAAGCTCTTATCAGTATTGATAAGAGCTTTTTTATATTTTTTACCTTTAGTTTTTCAGCTTTACTATTTTTGCTTCTAATTCAACTTTTGGGTGATCTTGACAAGAGTTTGGCAAATTAATTCCCATAATTTTTAAATTATACCTTCACAAAATATTTCGAATAGAATTCTGAAAGAATTTTAATTTATATCAGTATATATTTTAGTCCTTATCTAAGTTTACTTCTTTTAAGGGAATTAGTTTTGTTTTGTACTTTATCTTATGGTATAAATAGAACGACAAGAAAAATGGAATTCCCATATACGTAATCGCCACTCCTTTCCAATCAAATACACCTTTGAATATAAGCTCTGAGTCTTGTCCTATAATAACCAAGATACAAAGCACTAATGCAAATAAAGGTCCGAAAGGAAACCATTTCGCTTTGTATACTAAATCGTTTACGTTTTTTCCTTGTGCAGTATACGCTCTTCTAAAACGGTAGTGACTAATTGCAATACCCAACCACGCAATAAAACCAGTTAATCCAGATGCTGCCAAAATAAGGTTTACTGCATTTTCGTGTGTATTTTGTACGAAAAATAAAAGTAGTGTTACGCCAGCTGTAACTAATAAAGCTAATATAGGTACACCTTGTTTGTTTACACGTCCTAACTTCTTGTTAGCTAATCCATCTTTACCCATGGCATACAACATACGTGTAGAAGCATATAAACCTGAGTTACCTGCTGATAAAATTGAAGTAAGAATTACAGCATTCATCAAAGCAGCTGCAAACGCCCAATGTGCTCTTTCGAATACTAATGTAAACGGAGATTTAGCAACTTCTGTAATGTCTGCACCTAATAACTGCGGACTTGTATAAGGGATGATTAATCCAATAATAAATATTGCTAATACGTAGAAGATTACAATACGCCAAAATACTTGTTTAATGGCTTTTGGAATGTTCTTTTCTGGATCTTCTGATTCTCCTGCTGTAATACCAATTAACTCAGTTCCTTGAAAGGAGAAACCAGCAATTAAGAATACGCCTAAAACTGAAAGTAATTTACCATCAAAACTTGTCCCCAATATTGGAGCATCTCCAATAGTAAAATTCTTAAATCCAATATATTCTCCTCCCATTATTCCAAAAATGGTTAGCAACCCTACTATGATAAAAATGATTACAGTCACTACTTTTATAAAAGAAAACCAATATTCTGATTCGCCATAGGCTTTTACAGACAAGGTATTTAGCAAGAATATAATGGCAAAAAAGATTATACTCCAACCCCAAGCGGGTAGAAACTGCATAGGTTCCCAATATGATATGACTAAGGCTGCAATAGATATATCTACAGCCACTGTAATAACCCAATTAAACCAATAGTTCCAGCCCAAAGCAAAACCAAAAGATGGATCTACAAATCGAGCAGCATATGTACTGAATGAACCCGAAACAGGTAAATAAGTAGCCATTTCACCTAAAGAAGTCATTAGAAAGTAAACCATGATACCAATTGCACCATAAGCTAATAGAGCACCTCCAGGTCCGGCTTGTTGTATAGCTTCTCCACTCGCCATAAACAATCCTGTTCCGATACAACCACCAATAGCAATCATGGAAAGGTGTCGGGCTTTTAATCCTCTTTTTATTTTAGACTCTTGAATGTTATCACTCATTTTTTAATATTTAATTCATTTTTTATTAGTAATTCGAGTTTTTATACCCTTTTCCCGACTACTAATATTGATTTTAAGTGGTGCAAAGTTATTCGTTTTTTTGCAGTTTTTCTGCCTTATAAGTCTTACCAATTTGGATTGAATATAGTTGTAATTCAGCAAATAATCAAAATTTCAGAACTATATTTAGATGAATAGATTTGTCAAGAATATAATTCATAAATTGATTTTTACACAAGAATATAATTCGAATAAGAAAATTGTATTTGCTATGAATAGAAATTGGTAAGATTATTCAAAAGATGGCTATATTTTAGAACATTGAGAAAAAAACAATGATAGAATTGGTCTTCCAAGATTTGCATAAAAATTGATGAATGTAGACCTTAATCGTATAAAATATGATATTCATACTCCCTATTGTGCATTTTTGAATTAAAATTCGTCAGTTCGAGTGATTTTAGAAAAACAATTTTTAATATTCCAAATTAAGCAGTACCGTCATTTAATAAAAGTAAAAAAATCAATGTATAAACAAAAAACCCACACTTCTATAAGTATGGGTTTTTATTAGATTGTGATCCAGTCAGGATTCGAACCTGAGACCTACTGCTTAGAAGGCAGTTGCTCTATCCAGCTGAGCTACTGGACCAATCCAAAATTTTATTACTAAAATTCGTCGGGGTGGCAGGATTCGAACCTGCGACCTCCTGCTCCCAAAGCAGGCGCGATGACCGGGCTACGCTACACCCCGAATGGTGTTTTTCTTTCGCTTTAAAAAAGCGGAGAGACAGGGACTCGAACCCTGGCATCGGTTTCCCGATGACAGATTAGCAATCTGCTCCATTACCGCTCTGGCACCTCTCCTACTCTTATAAATAAGACTACATTAGTCTCATAAAGCGGTTGCAAATATAACCTGACTTTTATTGCAAAACAAGTCTTTTTTGAAAAAATATTAAAATATTTGGCTTAATTTTGGCTACTTAAAAGACTATTTAGAACTAAAAGAATGAATGTTAAAGGATTAGTATTTTCGGCTATTTCATGTTTTTTTATTTTGGCTAGTTGTGCAACTAAAACAGTTCCACCAAAAACGATTACAAAAGTAATTCGTGATACAGTCATCATCAATTCAAAAACAGATCAACCGGAAATGACTCGAGCAGCAAAGCTTGACAAGTACAAAGTAACAACTGATTATTATCCATCTATTTCGCAAGACGAACGTGTACGATTTTTAGTGTTGCATTACACAGCTATCAATACAGAGTTATCGTTAAAAGTATTAACTCAAAAAGATGTAAGTGCACATTATTTGGTTAATGATTATGATGATAAGACGATTAATCTTTTGGTTGACGAAACAAAACGTGCTTGGCACGCTGGAGTAAGTAACTGGAAAGGTTTAGACAATTTAAACTTCTCTTCTATCGGAATAGAAATTGTTAATCTTGGAAATAAAGGCACAGATGCATCTCCAAATTTTACACCTTATCCAGATTATCAAATCAAAAAAGTAGGTGAATTAGCACAAGATATTATAAAACGTTACAATATTTCTCCTTTTAATGTTGTGGGGCATGCTGATATTGCGCCTGGTAGAAAACCAGATCCAGGTCCACTTTTCCCATGGAAAAAATTGTACACAGATTATGGTGTTGGTGCTTGGTACGATGATACTGACAAATATTTATTTATGCCTCAATATCCTTGGGATACAACAAGCTCGGTTTTTATTACGCAGGTACAAACTGATCTTAAAAAATATGGTTACAATGTTCCTACAAATGGAATAATTGATACACAAACGAAAAATGCTATTGTTGCATTTCAAATGCATTTCCGTCCAGAAAAATATGATGGTGTTGTAGATGCTGAGACTTGGGCAATTTTGAAAGCCTTAAACAAAAAATATAATCCATAATCAATTACGAATTGGTCATAAAACTCCTACTTGTTAGGAGTTTTTTTATGGAAATAGTTTTGTAATTCCTTATAAAACATCAACTCAGTCATATATATCATCTAAAAGCTAATTGAGAATTAAGAAAAATTAAAGTAATTTTAACCAAAATAATAAAACATGGCTTTTAAAAGTTTGCGCCCAATAATTTGGACGAAAGATTTACAGAAAACAACAAAATTTTATAAAAAATTAGGTTTTAAAATTGTGGAACAAAATGATGATTGGATATGGGCATGCTTGCAAAAAGATGATGTAGAAATTATGTTAGCTTATCCAAATGAAGGTGCAGATTTTAAACAAGCAACTTTTACAGGTTCTTTTTATTTTGTAGTGGATAATGTAGATGAATTGTGGAACCAAGTAAAAAATGATTGCGAGATTGTGTACGAAATTGAAACATTTGAATGGGATATGCGCGAGTTTGCGATATATGACAATAATGGTTATATTCTACAATTTGGTCAAGAAATAGAAATTACATTCGAAGATTAATATGCTACCAAAACGATATTACAACATTATTTTAATTCTACTTATTCTTATTATTCCTTTTGTTTTTTATTTAATTATCAATACAATGGTAAGTATTAAATACGAAACAAACGGAGTAGAAACGTGTATTTCTTCTGTTACTGGCAAAAATTTATGTTCACTTATTGATCAACAAAAAGTGGCTATATATATTGATCTGATCATTATAATTATTTGGGTAGCACTAAAAAATTTAATTGTAAAAAAATAAACGATGGAAATCAATTACCATTACGAAGAAGAATTTTTTCAACAAAATTTTACTGAAATTCAAGATATAATTGGAGATTATGAAAGTTGTAAATTTATAAACTGCGATTTCAATAATTTAGATTTGAGCGATGCAAAATTTATCAATTGCGAATTTATAGAGTGTAATTTGAGCAACACAAAACTTATCAATACAAGTTTTCAGCAAGTTGATTTTAAAAACTGTAAAATGATTGGTTTTAATTTAGAAGAATGCAATCAATTTGGGTTAAATGTTAGTTTTAATCAATGCATTTTAAACGATTCTTCGTTCTATCAATTACCACTTAAAAAGTCGAAATTTATAGATTGTTCTTTACAAAATGTTGACTTTTCTTATTCCGATTTAAGTAATTCTTACTTTAATAATTGTAATTTTTCGAACGCAATATTTGATCAAACAAATTTAAAACAAGCAAATCTAAAAACATCTTATAATTTTAGGATTAATCCTAATGAAAATCAATTGAAAGGAGCCATTTTTTCAAAAGAGAATTTGATTGGATTAGTACAACATTTAGGTTTGAAAATAGAATAAATAAAAAACCATTTTCATATAAAGAAAATGGTTTTTTATACTGTAATATTTCTCTTAAAAATTATAAGCATATCCTAAGTTAATAGAACCTATTCCTGTCCCATCTTTAGCCATTCCTTTATATGAAAGATAAACTTCTGATTGCTTAATATCCAAGCCTACTTTAGGCTGATAATATATTGCTCCAGTATTGGAATCATCATTCAATAAAAAAGCATATCCAAGATCTGCTCCTAAAAAGAATTTAGGCGTTAAATTGAATTTAGCTGTTGCAGCGACTGGAATAATTTGAACATCATCAAATTCAATAGTATATGAACTTCCCATAAAACTAAGCGTTTCATCTTTTCCAAAATAATTAGAAAAACCTGTTGTAACACCTAATTCTACAGTTTTATTCAATCTCCAAACATAAGCTACATCAACTCCTAAATTAACAGAATAACCAAAGTCTATGTTAACAATAGGAATACCTACATGTGCTCCTGCTTTAAAATGTCCTTTTTCTTGTGCATTAACACTCATTAATCCTAAAATAATTAATGATAGAGATAATATTTTCTTTTTCATATTATTGTATTTATATATTGCAAACATAAAAAAATAATTTATTTTTTAAAAAAACAAGAAAATTCTCAAGCTTTACTTTCTAATAGTATTTACCCCACCCAAGAATATACTACTGATTTAAAATTCCATTCTCCATTAATTAACTCCATCAAAATTAAATTTCCTCCTCCACACAAACCTTTACATTTCTCATCTTCATAAAATATAGCGTAATTTCCATTTTTAGAGAAGATCACATTTGAAAACTCTCTTTTAGTGTTTTTATTATTTATATGATCTAATAAAAATTTATGCTTTTTTGAATTTAATAAATGAATATTATTTAAATCAAATTCATTTTTTACAATTAGAAAACTTTCTAATTCTTCATCATAAATATCCTCTTCAACAATTAATTTAAAATATTAATTAAAATATGTTTAAATCGTTCATTTTTAATCACATTTTCAGATATTTTATTTTCTATGTTTTGATCTATAATATAAGATTCTATCACTTCTACTTGTCTTTGACCAAAAACTTGCACATTTAACATGATAAACAATAAAGCGAATATTTTATTCATACAATAAATGTAAACAAAAAAAGTCCGAGAAAATCCCGGACTTTATAAATTATTATAAAAACTTAATTAAGCTTCTGTATTATCTTGAGGCTTATCCTCTTTCTTTTCTGCAGGTTTAGCAGGTTTTTCTGTTTTCTCTGGTTTTGGCAATAAAGCTTTACGAGATAATTTCATTTTCTTTTTATCATCGTAACCTAAGAATTTAACATCAATTTTATCACCGATGTTTACAGAATCTTCTACTTTTTCAAGACGTCTGTGTTCTAATTCAGAAATATGAACTAAACCTTCAACACCTTTAGAAATCTCAACAAAAGCACCGAATGGTTTAATCGATTTAACAACTGCATGGTAAGTTGCTCCCACTTCTGGAACAAATGCAATTTGTTTAATTCTTTCGATAACACGATCGATATTTTCTTGAATTACACCATTAATTTCAACACGACCTGTTGTCTCTAATTCTGTAATTGCAATAACTGTTTCTGTTTCTTTTTGTAATTCTTGAATTACTTTTCCTCCTGGTCCGATAACTGCTCCAATAAATTCTTTTGGAATTTCAACTACAACAACTTTTGGTGCATTTGGTTTCAATTGTGGACGAGGTGCTGGTAATGTTTCCAATAATTTACCTAAAATATGCTCACGACCTTCTTTTGCTTGTAATAAGGCTGTTTCCATGATTTCCATAGATAAACCTTGAACTTTAATATCCATTTGACAAGCAGTAATACCATCTGCAGTTCCTGTTACTTTAAAGTCCATATCTCCTAAGTGATCTTCATCTCCTAAGATATCAGACAATACTGTAAATTTCCCTGATTTTGTATCTGTGATTAATCCCATTGCAATACCTGAAACTGGTTTTTTCATTTGTAAACCTGAATCCATAATTGCTAATGTTCCTGCACAAACAGTTGCCATAGAAGAAGAACCGTTAGATTCTAATACTTCAGAAACGATACGAACTGTGTAAGGACAATCGTCTGGTAACATCTGAGCTAAAGCACGTTGAGCTAAATTTCCGTGTCCTACCTCACGACGAGAAGTTCCTCTTAATGGACGAGCTTCACCTGTTGAGAATGGAGGGAAATTATAGTGTAAAAAGAATTTTTCGTCGAAGTTTGTAACAACTCCATCAACCATATTTGCATCTTTAGAAGATCCTAAAGTAACTGTAGCTAATGCTTGAGTTTCTCCACGTGTAAATATTGCAGAACCATGAGTTGAAGGTAAATAATCTACTTCTGACCAAATTGGACGAATCGTTTTTGGATCACGTCCATCTAAACGAATTCCTTCGTTTAAGATTAATTGACGAACTGCTTCTTTTTGTACATCATGGAAATAGATATGAGCAAAAGGAGTTACACGTGCCAACTCTTCTTCGTCATCAGCATATTGAGCTAAGAAATCTGCTTCAACTTGTGCAAATTTTTCACCTCTTTCATGTTTATCAGATGGATGTTTTGCAATATCATAGTATTTATCGTATCCAAAAGCCCAAACTTTTTCACGGATTTCTTCGTCGTGTGTTTCGTGGCTATATTCACGTTTTGGAGTAGATTTTCCTACTTTAATTGCTAAAGCTTCTTGCGCTTCAATTTGTTTTTTGATTTCCGCATGAGCAAACTCAATCGCGTCTAACATTTCACGCTCAGAAATTTCGCTCATTTCACCCTCTACCATTACAACAGAATCCTTAGAAGCACCTACCATAATATCGATATCTGCTTGTTCTAATTGTTCTTTTGATGGGTTAATCATCAACTCACCATTCAAACGAATAACGCGAGCTTCTGAAATTAATGTGAAAGGAATATCTGTAATTGCAATGGCTGCTGATGCAGCTAAACCAGCTAAAGCTTCTGGCATTACGTTTTTGTCATAAGAAATAAGAGAAATCATTACCTGAACCTCAGCGTGGAAATCTTCTGGGAACATTGGGCGCAATACGCGGTCAACTAAACGCATTGTTAAAACCTCATCATCTGATGGTTTTGCTTCTCTTCTGAAGAAGTTTCCTGGGATGCGTCCTCCTGCATAAAATTTTTCTCTGTAATCTACCGTTAAAGGTAAAAAGTCTACACCTGGATTCGCTTCTTTGTTTGCTACAACTGTAGCTAATAACATGGTATCGCCCATGCGTACAACCACAGATCCGTCAGCTTGTTTAGCTAATTTCCCTGTTTCGATTGTGATTTCTCTTCCGTCTGAAAGAGTAATTTTTTCTGTGATCGCCTGTGGAATCATTCGTCTTCTTAGTATTTAATTCGTCTAAAGTCAAAGCCGTTTGCTTTAACTGCATTATATAAAGATATATATCTTATTTTGATTTATAACAAAAAAAAAGGCAATTTCTACGGAATTGCCCTTTTATATTGTGTTTAAAATTACTTACGTAATCCTAATTCAGCGATAATCGCACGGTATCTTGTGATATCTTTTTTCTTTAAGTAGTTTAATAATGCTTTACGCTTACCAACTAACATAACTAAAGATCTTTCAGTGTTATAATCGTGGATATTCTTTCTTAAGTGACCAGTTAAATGGTTAATTCTATAAGTGAATAATGCGATTTGTCCTTCTGCAGACCCTGTATCTGTTGCAGATTTACCATGCTTTGCGAAAATTTCGCTTTTTACTTCTGATGTTAAGTACATGCCAATATTGTTTAATAATTATTATGTAATGAGGTGCAAATGTACAACTAATTTTATAATTAATTGATTATTTTTTTAAGATAAAAAAAGAGACCATTCTGGTTGGTTTGGTCTCTTGTAAATTTGGTTTAGTTTGATTTAATAGATAATAGAAAGTGATATTATTATTTTCTACTAAATCGAAAGGTTTGTTTGGTTGTAAAAGACTTGAGCTTTCACGATTTTTGGTTGGTAGGTTAAAAGTCGGCTTGATTTTTAATAGTAATTCGTTTGGTTGGGTTAATAATTAGTAAATAGGTTTAGTTTGGTTAAGGTTAATCTTCTATAATTCGTATTTTTTTATTTGTGATTACTTTTATCGGGTACACTACTTTTTCGTTATCTGTTTGTATGGTCATACATATATTATTAATAGCAATTATCACGCCTTTTACATTGTCTTCTACAATTACTTTTTGTCCAATTTCAAAATTTCGATTGGTGTAAAAAGACAATAACAATCTATAAATAATATCTTTAGAACCTAATCCAAATGCAATGGCTAATGTAAGAAACACTGAACCTAAAATCAATGATAGATTATTTGTAATCAAATCTGTGTTAACTCCAGCTTGGTTTAGTGAAGTAATAATTGTAAAAATAAGGATGATATAAAAAATTATATTACTTATAATATTCGCTCCATTAAAATCAATTGATTTGATTAGACTTCTCAAAAACATTTTGATATAATTTGCTAAGTAAAAACCTCCTGCAAAAATCAACACCGCACTAAAAAATTGAGGCAAATAATCTACAATCCGTCCTATTTGATTTGAAACAACTGTTAATCCAAAAATATCTGAACCTATAATGATAATTAATAAGATGATAAACAATCTTACAAATTGAACAATAATCTTGGCCGGATCTATTTCAATAGAAGAGTTTTTCAACGCTTCGCTATTATTTAATGCATTTTTTAATTTATCTATCTTAGATAATTTTAAAATGTATTTGGTCAAAACTAAGATTAATTTTAGCAAGATATAAGACAATATGATAAATACAATACCACCTACAACTTTAGGAAATATCAGTACCATTTCTTGATATAAACTCTCTAACAAGCTAAAATTTAAACCTATATTCATATTCTTTATTCTAGTTATCTTCTTTATCTTTTTTGTTCGATTGGCTGGTTGGTTTCTTTTTGCCTATTCCAAAGAAATTTCCAAGTGTACTTGGGTATTTTACTGAAACCAAATCGGCTACTTCCAATGATAGTTTAATTAAAGCAACATCATCCATTACTTTTTGCTTTATTGTATCTGGAAGCTTTTCGTTGGCTAGTATAGTCTTAAAAGGATTTTCCATTTTTACAAAGCATTATATATTTTTAGTAAACGATTTTTTGCTCTATTTAATCTCATTTTTGTTGCACTTTCACCAATCTCTAAAGTCTCCGAAATTTCTTTTATAGAAAATTCGTCTTGGTATTTCATTAGTAATATAGATTTATCTTCTACCTCTAATTTTTTTAAAGATTGGGTTAGTTTTTCGATTTTTAATTCAAAAATTTCTTTATCATCAATTATTTCTTCATTATAATTATCAATCAAATCATCCGTTACCGAATATTTTTTTCTTTCTTCTTTTATTTTGCGTTGTATATGATTGACACAAAAATTATATGTAAAAGAAAATAACCAAGTTGAAAATTTAGATTTTGACTGATAAGTTTTAAGTTTAACAAACAACTTAACAAATATATCATGTGTCATATCTTGTGCTTCGGCTTGATCTTCTACAAAACTTAGACATTTATTGTAAACTATATGAGCATACCTATCATATAATACTCCAAACAAATGTTGATTTTTTGTTTCGACAATCTTATACACCAAAATGTCATCATCTAAATGTTCTAATGGATCCTTTGACATTTTAACTGCTTTCATTATTAAGACACACCTATTCCTATTTGGTCACTCATTATTTTCACTTTTTTTTAAATAATTTTCAACTATTTTAACTTAAACGAATATCTATCTAATATACAATAAAATAAAAAAAACCGATAAATAAAAATTTATCGGTTTTTTATAAAATAATAATGATTTACGAATTATTTTTCCAAAACATCTAAAACATCCTGAAAACCTCCTCCATTAAAAATATCCTCTACTCCTTGTGCTTGTAAATATTGTGCAGCTTGACCAGAACGGTTTCCACTTCTACAAAATACAACAATTGGTCTAGACATTTCTTTGAATTCCTCTACTCTCGTAGGAACTTCTCCTAATGGAATATTGATTGCATTTGGAACAAATCCTTCCGTTTCTAATTCATAAGGTTCACGAACGTCTACTAATGTTACATTAGCATTGTTTATTGCTTCTACTGTTGTCATTTTAATAACTCTTTTTCTATTTTTTATCCAATCAATAATTTTGCCAAGCATATTACCAAATTCTAATACGATCCTTTGGTGCTTTGTACAATTTATCTCCTGGTTTTGTTTTAAACGCTTCGTGGAACGCATCAATATTGATGATAGGTCCAAAAGAACGGTAATATCCAGGTGAATGTGGATCTGTTTTTACTTGATTTACTAATGCTTCGTCTGTAGCTTTTGTTCTCCAAATTGTTGCCCAAGATAAGAAGAAACGTTGTTGAGGCGTATATCCATCAATATTTCCGTAAGTTCCTTTGTCTTTTAAATACATTTGTAATGCATCAAAAGCAACAGAAGCTCCTCCTAAATCTCCAATATTTTCGCCAGATGTAAAAATTCCGTTTACATGAGTTCCTGCTACTGGTTCGTAAGCATCATATTGTTTTGCTAAAGCACCTGTTGCTGCTTTAAATTTTTCCTCGTCTTGCGGTGTCCACCAGTTAACCAAATTTCCGTCTCCGTCAAATTTTGCTCCTGAATCATCAAATCCGTGAGAGATTTCGTGACCAATAACTGCTCCAATTCCACCAAAGTTAACAGCTGCATCTGCTCTATAATCATAGAATGGTGCTTGTAAAATTGCTGCCGGAAATACAATTTCGTTATTTGTTGGATTAAAGTAAGCATTAACTGTTTGTGGAGACATTCCCCAACGTGTTTTGTCAACTGGTTTTCCAAAATCTTTCAAATTATCTTGAAATCTCCATTGACTGTATGCTAAATTATTCTCAATTAAAGAACCACCGTTTTTAATTGATTTAACTTTAAATCCAGAATAATCTTTCCATTTATCAGGGTAACCAATTTTAACTGTAAATTTATTTAATTTTTCAATCGCTTTCACTTTTGTATCCTTCGACATCCACTCCAAATTATTGATGTGCATATCAAATGATTTAAATAAATAACTAATCAATTCTTGTGCTTTCGCTTTTGCTTCTGGTGGAAAGTTATCTTTTACATAAATTTGTCCTAACAACTCACCAACCGTTCCGTTCACATAAGCCAAACCTCTTTTATCTAAAGCTCTTTGCTCTTTTTGACCAGATAATTTTTTACCATAAAAATCAAAATTTATTTTTTCTAATTCTGTTGTAGATGAATTAGAGAAAGAATCAATCAATTTGAATTTTAAGTAATCTTTGATAATTGGTAAATTCTCTTGATTAATAATTTTATCTAAATTTTTGTAATAATCTAATTCGCGAATAATTACTTTATCAGGATTAATTCCAAAAGCTTTAACAAATTTCACAACATCAACATTTTTAGAAAAAGAACCTGCTTCTGTTAATGTCATTAAATTATATGATTTGTTTGGATCGCGACTTTCTTCAACTGTTTTGATATATTTAGCCATCATTTTCTCGAAAGCAACAATTTTTGGTCCCTTTAAATCACGTGTTTTAGATCCTGTAAAAGGAAAAACTTGATCAATATATTGATTTAAATTTGCTAAAGTTTCAGTGTTTTTAGCATCTTCTTTTTGGTAGTACGTTTTACCTAACGTTAATCCAACACTTCCTAAATAAACAGCATTTTGCGTACTGTTTTTCATATCAGTATAAACAGAAACTCCATAAAATGGGTTCTCACCGATTGGTGTAACTTCTGTTAAATATGTTTGTAAATCTTTTAAATTTTGGATTGCGTCGATTTGCTTAAAATATTTCTGAATTGGTGCTAAACCTGTTGAATTACGCGCATCCATATTTGTATAAGCATTGTAAAGATCAGATATTTTTTGTTCGTTAGAATCTTGTGCATATTTATTATTCAACAAATCTTTTACCAACTTCAACGACACTTTATCTGTGTTTTCTCTCAACTCGTCAAAACTCCCCCATCTTGCTCTATCAGAAGGAATTTCTGTGATTTTCATCCAATTACCATTTACATAATTATATAAATCATCTTGTGGACGAACTGACTTATCCATATAATTTGGATTGAAAGCTTGATACGATTCTTGTGCAATTGCTAAGACAGACGTACAAGCAAATGCAGCAATAAATAGTTGTTTTTTCATATTTCTACTAAGTATTTTTGATACGATTTGTCGATATTTCATCGACCTTTGTTACAAATCTACTAAATAAAGTTCAGAAATGTTAAGGAGATTTTATACTCTTTTTTAACGATTTCAAAATAAAATCACATGCTCTATAAACAATGAATGCAATTTTGCTCAAGATTTTTTTTTTGGAATGACTTCCATAAACAGAAAAAAATTCTAATTAGAACAATCAAGTTTCATTTATTTAACATAAATAGAGGTTATTCTGTATTAATCTCTAAATATTATTTTATCATATTAATATTCAATAGAAAATTTTTAAATTTGGGCACAAACAAAAGTAACTTTTTAAAATGGAAACCGAAACGATTTTAATCACCGGTGCTTTAGGACAAATTGGTTCTGAATTAGCCGAAAAATTAAAAACCATTCATGGAAAAAATAATGTAATTATTTCTGATATACGCGATCCTAAAGATGTTGATTACGATGGAATTTACGAAGTAATTGACGTAATGGATGTAGAAAGAATAAAAGAAGTCATTGCAAAACATAATATCAAAACTGTTTATCATTTAGCCGCGCTTCTTTCTGGTACAGCTGAAAAAAATCCAATGTTCGGTTGGAAATTAAACATGGACACATTACTTACTTTCTTAGAATTAGCGAAAGATAAAGTAATCGATAAAATCTTTTGGCCATCATCTATCGGTGTTTTCGGACCTGACACTCCAAAAGACAATACACCTCAAAATACAATTCAAACACCATCTACTGTTTACGGAATTTCTAAATTATCAGGAGAATATTGGTGTAAATGGTATCAAGAAAACCATAATGTAGACGTACGTTCTGTTCGTTTCCCAGGTCTTATCTCATGGAAAACTCCTGCAGGCGGAGGAACTACAGATTATGCTGTTGACATTTATTATAAAGCTATCGAAGACGGAAAATATACATCTTTCTTAAAAGAAGGAACTTATTTACCAATGTTATATATGGATGATGCAATTGATGCAATTGTTAAATTAATGTCAGCTGATCCAAAACAATTAGGAGAATTTAAATCATACAATTTAGGTGGATTAAGTTTTGCACCAGAAGATTTAGCAGCAGAAATCAAAAAGCTTATTCCAAACTTTACAATTGATTATGCTCCAGATTTCCGTCAAGCAATTGCAGATTCTTGGCCATCTTCTATCGATGATTCTGTTGCAAAAGCAGATTGGGGATTCTCTCCAAAATTTGACATTGATAAAATGACAACTACAATGTTAGACAATTTGAAAGTAAAATTAGCTAAAGCTTAATTTTTTTTCTTACAACATAATATTTTAGGAATGCTCTTTGATATTTTTTTGTTTAAAACCAACAAATTATGTCAGGAGCATTCTCTAATTTAAAAAATATCATTCATCTACTAAAGTCTGTTGATTTAGAACAGTTAAATAAAATTTCACAAAAAGTAGATTTACCTTTATTAATGGAAAACTTTTCAAAACTTGATGATAAACAACTTCAAGGCATGATGAAAATGTTAAATCCAAACAAAAAACAAAAAGAATTACCTCCAATTGATGGAGATTTTTATGATGTTTTTCATACCCTTAGTCCAGAAAATAGAGCATTACAACTAAAAGTAAGAGCGTTTATGGAAAAAGAGGTAAAACCAATTGTTAATGATTATTGGCTCCGCGATCAATTTCCTTTCGAATTAATTTCTAAATTTAAAGAACTTAATATTTGTGGCGTTACTTACGACGGTTATGGATGTCCAAATTTACCTTTTATCATGGAAGGTGTCTTAGCAATGGAAATGGCTCGTGTTGATGCTTCAATCGCTACTTTTTTTGGTGTGCAATCTGGCTTATCAATGGGCTCAATCTACATTTGCGGTTCTGAAGAACAAAAAGCAAAATGGCTACCTCAAATGCAGAAATTTGAAAAAATTGGTGCTTTTGGTTTAACTGAACCCGAAGTTGGTTCTGGAGCGGCTGGAGGTTTAACCACGACATGTAAAAAAACTACTGAAGGTTGGATTTTGAATGGGCAAAAAAAATGGATTGGTAATGCAACATTTGCTGATTTAGTTATTATTTGGGCAAGAGATTTAGATGATGGAGAAGTAAAAGGATTTATTGTAGAAAAAGACAATCCAGGTTTTTCCGTTGAAAAAATTAAAGGAAAAATGGCTTTACGTATTGTTCAGAATGGATTGATCACACTAAAAGATTGTCTCATTACAGAAGAAAATCGTTTGCAGAATGCTAACTCTTTTAAAGATACAGGAAAAGTATTACGAATGACCCGTGCAGGAGTTGCTTGGATGGCGACTGGTTGTGCAAGAGGAGCTTACGAAAGCGCTTTAGATTATACTAGAACTCGAAAACAATTCGGTAAACCTATTGCTTCTTTTCAAATGATTCAGGGACATTTAGTCGAAATGTTATCTAACTTAACGGCAATGCAAACCTTGGTTTTTAGATTATCAGAAATGCAAGACGAAGGTATTTTATTAGACGAACATGCTTCTTTAGCAAAAGTTTTTTGTACAATGAGAACAAGAGATGTGGTCTCGAGAGCTCGAGAAGTAATGGGCGGAAATGGGATTTTATTAGAACATGATGTTGCTCGATTTGTAGCAGACTCAGAAGCTATTTATAGCTACGAAGGAACAAAAGAAATTAACTCGCTTATTGTTGGTCGATCGATCACAGGGTTTAGTGCTTTTGTATAATTTCAAAAAAAATATAATCAAAAAAGGATTGAGAAAACTCAATCCTTTTTTAATTATTCATATAATTTCGTTGCAAAATCCTTCATCGGATTTCTCACTTTTTTCATCGGAGCTAACCAATCTTCACTATCTCTGTACCCTAAAGGAAGTAATAAAACACTCTTCATTCCTTTCTGGTTCAAATCAAGTAAATCATCTAATTCAGCATTATCAAAACCTTCCATTGGCGTGCTATCAATTTTCAATTCAGCAGCTTGCGCTAGAGCAAAACCTAATCCAATATAAGCCTGACGTGCTGTATGTGCAAAATTTTCTTCTGGACTTTGTGGCAAATAAATTCCTTTCAATTTATCTGTATAAGAACCAAAACGCCCTCTTGGTAATTCACGTTCATCTGTCGTAAAATCATAAATCGCATCAATACGATCTTCCGTATAACGATCCCACGCAACAAATACTAATAAATGTGAACAATCTTCTATTGCTTGCTGATCGTAAGCAATTGGAACTATTTTTTTCTGTAATTCTTTGTTCTTAATCACAAGAATTCTAAACTGTTGTAAACCTGATGAAGTTGGTGCTAAACGAGCCGCTTCAACAATTTTTTTAACGTCTTCTTCTTCAACAATCAAAGACGGATCATATTTTTTTGTGGCATAACGCCATTTCAAATCATCGATTAATGACATAATTATTTATTTAAATATCTTTCTAAAATTACATCAAAAAACGAATTATTTAACTTAAAAATTTGCTAAAATTTATGTTATTTTTCCTCTTTCCATTCCAAAAAATAACTTCCTGTAGCATTTGTCGATTTCCAACGGATTTGATATTCACCTGAAGGTAAATCAAGTGTGAAATTTTCTTCTTTCGAGTTTGTTAAATGACGCGTGAATAAAACATTCTGATTTTTGTCCACAACCTCAAAATGTAATTCTCCCTCAATTCTTATATTCGAATGAAAATTAGCCGTTAAACTTTTAGAAACTTTCAATTTAATATAACTCGTTCCAGAAGCATCTTCAAATTTTGCTTTTGTCCAATTGTCTCCATTTGAATTTGACCATTTCGAATCACCTACTCCATTTTCAAAAAAAGTTCCTTGTGATTTAATATTTGGATTTGTTGTTTTTGCATAAAAACTATTCGAATCTACATCTGCATTCACTTTTACTGTAATACATGATTGTAACGAAATCATTGCGATAATAAGTGCTATTTTTTCATATCAGTTTTCTATTTTCTAAATAGATGCAATTTTTTGAAAAAGGTTACAACAAACAAATATTTTTAAATCATTTCTGATATGCGTAACTTTCGCAAAATATTCTGATGAACAATAATACTGCTCAATTTTTACAAGAAAATTTCACTCAAAAAGCAATCGAAAGTTTAACACAACTTTCAGGTGGAGCTTCTTCGCGTATTTATTCGAGATTTTTTGATCAAAATAAATCATATATTTTGGCAGAAAGCACAAATATAGAAGAGAATAAAGTTTTCATTCAGTTTTCATTAGATCTAAAAAAAGTAATTGATAATGTTCCAGAAATCATTTCAGTTTCAGAAGATTTCAAAACATATGTACAAACTGATTTAGGTGATGAAACATTAATGAATCTTGTGTTGAATGATCTTGAAAAAGCAAAACCTTATTATTATAAAACTTTAGAAAAATTAGCAATTGCTCAAATTCAAGGAAAAAATCAGATTGATTTCAACCATACATTTTCGTATCCAAAACTAGATAAAACATTAATTTTGAGGGATTTATTCCAGTTTAATTTTTACTTTTTAGATGTTTTAGGAATTGATTATAATGCAGGAAAATTAATCAAAGATTTTGATCGTTTTGCTTCTCAATTTGATAAACTTTCTCCACAAGGATTTGTCTTCAGAGATTTTCAGACGCGAAATATAATGATTTATCAAAACGAACCTTATTTTATCGATTATCAAGGCGGCTTGTATGGTCCAGTTGTATATGATTTGGTTTCATTAATTTGGCAAGCAAAAGCCAATTTACCTTTCGATTTTAAGAAAGAATTGTACGAATTTTATTACGAACAATTGCAGAAACAAATTCCAACTTTGGTTCCAATAGATTTTCGTCAATCGTATGAATATTGTGTTGTTGCAAGACTTTTACAAGTTTTAGGCGCATATGGTTTGAGAGGTTTGATTGAACAAAAAAAGCATTTTGTAGACAGTATTTCGTTTGGTCTAAAAAATCTTGAATCAATTATCGATTATCCTATTTTACAGAATTATCCAGAATTAAAACATATTATAAAAATCCTCGTTCTTCCAACAACGTTAGAGCGTGTAAATCATAAAATAAATGGCTAAATTAAACATCAACGTTCGTAGTTTTTCATATAAAAAAGGAATTCCAACAGATCCAACAGGTAATGGAGGAGGTTTCGTTTTCGATTGTCGTGGAATTCTAAACCCAGGGCGAATACAAGCATATAAAACACAAACAGGACGCGACGAAGACGTTAAAAAGTATTTAGAAACTGAAACTAAAATCGCCGTTTTTTTGGAAGGTGTTTTTCAAGTAATTGATATTTCAATCGAAGATTATTTGCAACGTGGTTTCGAGAATTTAGAAATCAATTTTGGTTGTACAGGCGGACAACATCGTTCGGTTTATTCTGCTGATGCTACAGCGAAACATATTCAAGAAAAATTTCCCGAAGCGCAAGTAACTTTACATCATGTTGTACAAGAAGAAAAAAATTGGATAAACGAAGCGTATTAAGATGAAAGCTATGATTTTTGCAGCGGGTCTTGGAACTCGTTTAAAACCTTTTACAGACAATCATCCCAAAGCTTTAGCCGTTGTAAATGAAAAACCTCTTTTACAGCGAAATATCGAATATTTAAAATCTTACGGAATTGATGAAATAGTAATAAATGTGCATCATTTTGCAGATCAAATCATTGAGTTTTTAGAAGAAAATAATTATTTCGGAATTGAAATTTCTATTTCAGACGAAACTGATCAAGTTCTTGAAACTGGTGGTGGTTTGGTAAAAGCAAAAGCTAATTTTGAAGAAGATTTTTTGGTGATGAATGTTGACATTTTAACCGATCTAAATCTAACTAATTTTATCAAAGCCCATCAAGAAAATAGTGCGTTGGTTACCTTAGCTGTTTCGGATAGAAATTCGTCTCGAAAATTATTTTTCAATGAACAAAAAGAATTAAAAGGTTGGCGACATCTGAAAACGGAAGAAGAAATAAAAGCTGTTGATTCTTTAGATGACTTAAATGATTTAGCTTTTAGTGGAGTTCATATCATCAATCCAACTTTATTCAATAAAATAACCGAAACTGGTAAATTTTCTATTATGAAAGTTTATATGAACTTGATGAAAACTGAATCTATCATTGGTTTTGATCATTCGGGCGGAATTTTAATCGATGTTGGTCGACCAGAAAGTGTTATCGAAGCCGAACAGTATTTTAAATAAAATCTCATCAAACTCAATTCATAGAATTGAGTTTTTTTGTTTAAAATTATATATCTTAGACCGAATGAAATACATTAATTACTTTGTTTATTTAACCATTATTGCAGCTTCATTTTTAGCTGTACTTTTTTACTTTTCTTTCAAAACAAAAGTTGGAAACATAGATAAAAAAGAAATTATCGACCAAGGTACTTCTTTCGAGCCTTGTTCTTCTACAATTTATCAATATTATAGTACTGATGCAGGTTATAGAACTGAACGTTATGGAATACGAAAAGTAATTTCTGAACCAATTCATCAATTAAACTTCCCTAATTTTTCTGGAAATATAAATGTACGTTTTGTAATTAATTGTAAAAATGAAATTGGTTATTTCAGAATAAAAAGCTGTTAATCAAGATTATAAAAAGGTTGAAATTTCTGACGATTTGCAAAAGAAAATTGTTTCAATTATTTAGCAATTAAAGGATTGGAATGGGAAAGATGAAGATTCATATTATCAAATTCAAATAAAATTAAAAGATGGGAAAGTTGAAGACATTTTTTAAGTCAAAAACATGGCGAATTATTTTTGGTACGATTAAATTAATCATAGCAATTCCTATTTTTATTTATTGTTTATTTTGTTTCTATTTATATTTTTTCTCTCCACTAAAAACAAAATTTGACTTAGCTGCTGGTCCCCAAGGAAGTTATTATTCAGCATATATGCTAGATCATTTAATAAAAACGAATCCAAAAAATGAAAAAATTTTATGGGAATCATCGGTTGCCTATAATAAACGAGGCGAAAATGAAGAAGGCATGCGACGATTAGATAAAGTTATTGAAATGAACCCTAGAGATTATTTAGGTTATGCTGGCTGGATAAAACAGTTGAGATTTAAAGATTACGAAAATGGATTGAAAGATTTTCATCGATTAGATAAATTATCAAAAACTACTGAATATCCTTGGGGTGAAAATATCTATTTTTTGATGGGAATTTGTCATCAAGGTTTAGGAAATTACGATTCGGCAGTTGTTTATTATGACAAATTTGTAGCATCGGAAAAAAATCCAGATAATGTTTATCCAAGAATGTATACGTATCGTGGAAAAATAGAAGCGGATCAAAAAAATTATGAAAAAGCTATAGACTTTTACAACAAAACAATTTCTTTGGATAAAAATATTGCGGAAGCCTATTATTATAAAGCCGAAACGTACCGACTTACTAATCAGAAAGATTCAGCTAAAGTAAATTATAATAAAAGTTTAGATTTAATAAATAAAGGGTACAAGGATCATGATCCATATAATGAGAAATTTCTTGAAATTTATGCGTTAGAAATTCATGATAAATTGAAAAAACTATAGAAATAAATTACTTATTAAAATAAAATTTGTGTAAAAGTTTTATTCAACTATTTTTGCGGAAAATAATTAACGTATATACATTATTACCTCTTACACATGAGAAAATTTACAATTGCTTTATTTGCAGGCGGATTGTTATCTTTAACAAGCTGCGCAACAATTATTTCTGGTTCTAAACAGAAAGTTAGCTTCGCAAGTACACCATCAGAAGCAACAGTATACATCAACGAAGTTGAGTTAGGAAAAACACCAATCGAAACAAAATTAGCTCGTAAAAACAATTATGATGTTAAAATTGTTTTAGACGGATATCAGCCTTTTGAAACTAAAATCACAAAGAAATTTAATGCGTGGTATTTAGGAAATATTATGGTTGGCGGAATTATTGGATTTATCGTAGATCCTGCGACTGGAGCTATGTTTAGATTAACTCCTAAACAAATTCAAGCAGAGATGGCGCAAGGAACTGCATTTAAACAAAAAGGTGACAATATTTATTTTGCTGTAAAATTAGATATCGATCCTTCTTGGGAGAAAGTTGCTCAATTAAAAAAATAAAGAAAAGCCTCTAATAAAGAGGCTTTTATATTTAATAAAACTCACCATCTACATAAAACCATTTGCCGTTTTCTTGTACAAATGTAGAAAGTTCGTCGTGCTCGTAGATTTCACCTTTTTTGTCTTGATAATAAGCTCTAAATCTAACTTTATTTTCTTTTGCAAAAACAATTTCTAATTTTAACCATTTATTCGATTTTGCCCAATCTTCGATATCGCTAAAATTATTATCTTTTTGCGTAGAAGAATGTGTCGTTTCAACTAAATAATCTGGTAAAACCAGTGCAAAAGCTGCGTAGCGCGAACGCATTAACTCTTCGGGAGTTTTCGGATTTTCTTTGTTTAAATGAAAAGGTTCACAACAAGTTGCATATTCATTTCCTGAACAACAAGGACAATTCATTATGTTTTAAATTTTGGTCAAAGATACAGCTTACTTGTCTTTGTGATAATGATAATGATCTTGAATAACGACTTGAATAAAATCAATATTTCCTAAACCATCGCTTTTTACATCCATAATCTCCTCTAATTTTCGGGTTAATTTCAATAAAATATCATAATTATTATTCTGCAAAGCAGATGTGAAATTTTCTTTTACAATATTGATATCACGATCAGATAAGCGATAAACTTCGGGAAAACGAATCTTATACGATTCTGAAACTTCAGCAAAAATTGTTTGTGATAAATCTAATTTCGGGTTCAAATCAATCAAACACGTATTAGCAACGATGTCACCTAAACGTTGACCTTTTTTATTGACAATCATTGTAATTAAAGCAATAAGCCCTGTAAATAAAAATAATTCTACAATACCTATCACCCAACGCAAAAAATAGTCAAAATTATTAGCACGATTTCCGTCCATTCGTATGACACGAATTTTCATGATCCATTTTCCAATGGTTTGACCTTTCATCAAAATCTCTAAAATCAAAGGATAAAGTAAAAATACGAATCCAATTACACTATAAATTCCCATTCGAAACCAATCGTCTCTATTTGGTACAAATTCAGAAAAATAGGATAATGCGTAGACTAATATTATTCGAATAATCATATCGATAATATAAGCCAGCAATCGTTTTCCGAGAGGCGCAATATTATAAGCGATTTGCACGTTTTGTGGTGTATTGACTAAAAGTTTATTCATATATTTGGTTCACTAACAACTACTCTACTATGAGAGAAGCGCATTTTATTGATAAAAATAAGGCTAAATGGTCTGATATTGAACATAATTTAAAAAATAAAATTGATGTTCATCCAGATATTTTAGCAAAAAACTACATCGAAATTACGAATGATTTAGCGTTTGCTCAAACTTATTATCCAAAAAGTAAAACGAAAGATTATTTGAACGAATTGGCATTATTCGCTCATCAATCAGTTTATAAGGATCAACGAACATCTGGCAATCAATTTATTCAATTTTTTAAAGAAGATGTACCAAATGTTGTTTACAAAAACCATAAAATGTTGTTGTATTCTTTTTTAATTTTTGCTTTAGCTGTATTAATCGGTGTGTTATCTTCTCATTTCGATCCAGATTTTACGCGATTAATTTTAGGTAATCAATATGTTGACGAAACATTAATGAATATCAAAAAAGGTGATCCAGCAGCAATATATAAATCCGGAAGTCAAACAGGTTCTACATTAGCAATTACAATAAATAATATTCGCGTTGCTTTTTTAGCCTTTACGTTGGGATTATTTTTCAGTATTGGCTCTGGATATATTCTATTTTCAAACGGAATTATGTTAGGTGCTTTTCATTATATGTTTTTTAAAGAAGGTGTTTTAGGTAAAGCAATGAGCGCAATTTGGATGCACGGAACTATCGAAATTTCAGTGATTATTATTGCAGGAGCTTGCGGATTAATGCTTGGAAATGGATTTATGTTTCCGAAAACATTATCTCGAAAAAAATCACTTGTTATAAAAGCAAAAGAAGCTGTAATGATCTTATTAAGTACAGTTCCAATGTTTATTATCGCAGGTTTTATCGAAGGATTTATCACACGTTTATACGATGTAAATATTGTACTTAGCCTTTCGGTTATTTTAATTTCTTTGATTTTAATTGTGTGGTATTATATCATTTATCCAATTCAAAAAAATAGACAAAAATCTTCAATGTTTAACCAAATTTTGGAATCGAATGAAACAGTTTAGACTATTTTTGACGATTACATTATTATTCGTTCAACTTCTTGTATTTGCGCAAGAAAAAACTGCAGAATTTAAAGCACTTAAAGAAAAATATAGTGGAAAAGAATTTGATTATAATGATGTTCCAAAACCCAAAAAAGAATTTGAGCCAGGTTTATTAACTAAATTTATAGAAGGATTAACGCGATTTCTCTCTTATTTACCTTGGGAAATTATTTTTTATATTGCTGTTGGTTTATTTCTAGTTTTTATAGCAACGCGCATTTATAAAAATGGTGGAATATTAAAAAGAAATTCGAAAAAAATCTACGAAGAATCTGATTTTGTTTTTATTGAAGAAAATTTGGCAGAGGTTAATCTAAATTCTTTGATTAAAAAAGCTGAAAGAGAAGGAAATTATGCCTTAGCGATTCGATATTTACATTATCAAAACTTACAAAATTTAGATAAAAAAGGATGGATTGAATGGGATCCTAAAAAGACCAATCAGCAATTTATCAATCAAATAAAAGACGAAAAAACACGAACTACTTTCAATCAAAATACGAAAATATTTAATCAAGTTTGGTTTGGAGAATTTCTATTAGACGAGAAAAAATATACTGAATTTAAATCTGTTTTTAACCAATTTAATCAAAATTTAGCCATATGAAAAAGAAATTAAGCATTCTATTTGGCGCAATTTTATTGGTTGGAATATTTATTTTCTCAGCTTCTAAACTACGTTACAATTTACCAAAATCGTGGGAAGTAAATCTTTTCCAAAATAGCAAAGATCCATATGGTTTATTTATTTTTCATGAGGAACTTGGTCATTTGTCGAATGGAAAACTACAAGATTTAGAAAAACTTTCTGAGCTAAAAATAGATCCAAAAAAAGCAAAAGATTATGCTGTAGTTGTTCTTGGATCAGAAGTTTATTTCGATACTGTTTCGAAAAACCTTTTAAGTAATATTGCAAGAAATGGTGGAATCGTGATGGTCGCCGATTATTATGATAATTTCGGTGATGATTCGAATGGATATGAAGAAAGTTTTGAAGCGGATACGATTACAACGGATTCAACTATAATAAAAGAAGATTTATTATATAACAAAACGCAAATCATCAAAAATGATTTTGAACTAAAAACAGACAAAACGTTTAAAATAAAAAAGAAAAAAGAGGTTGATCATCATTATTTTAGTGAAATCACAAGTGATTCTGAAGTGATTGGATCCGTTACGTATGAAAATAAAACCTATCCTAATTACCTGAAAATTAAACCAAAAAATTACAAAGGTTATTATTTATATCATGCTGAACCTCTTTATTTTTCGAATTATTATTTACTAAATGAAGATAGCTATTTTTACGCAAAATCAGTTTTAGAACCATTAAAAGGAAAAACTATTTTTTGGTACAACACATCGAAAACCTATGCAGGAAGTTCGTCTATGATGCGTTTTATTATGGCAGAACCTGCATTGAAAGCAGCTTGGATAACATTATTGATTCTATTATTGTTCTTTTTAATTTTTAGAAGTAAACGCGAACAACGCATTATTCCAATTTACACGAAAGAAGAAAACCATACAGTAGAATTTGCCAAAACAATTTCATCTTTGTACCAAGAAAATGGCGAAGTAAAAGATATTATTTCAAAGAAAATTGACTATTTTTTATACAAATTGAGAAAAACATTTTTAATTGACACAGATAATATTATCAATAAACAATTCATCGAAATTGTAGCTCAAAAGGCTAATTTAAGTCAAGAAGAATGCCTTGAAAATTTTACGATATTAAAAAATATTTACGAGAAAAATCAACCAAATGAATACGATTTGAAAGTTGTTTATCAAATCATCGAAAACTATAAACAAAAAGCAAATATCTAATGAACTACGAAAATACTTATCAACCATTCGAAAATAGAATTGAGTTTTCGGATGTACAACATAAAATGCAAGCAGTAAAAAATGAATTGAAAAAAGTAATCGTCGGACAAGATGATGTAATTGATCAATTGATTTTGGCTTTATTATCTAACGGACATTCATTGATAGAAGGTTTGCCAGGAGTTGCAAAAACAATGATGGCAAAATTATTGGCAAAAACAATCGATTCTGGCTTTAGTAGAATTCAGTTTACGCCAGATTTGATGCCTTCTGATGTTATTGGAACTTCTATCCTTAACTCAAAAATAAATGAATTCGAATTTAAGCAAGGACCTATTTTTTCGAATATTATCTTAATTGATGAAATAAATCGTTCACCAGCCAAAACGCAAGCTGCTTTGTTCGAATCGATGTCAGAAAGACAAGTAACAGTTGACGGAACAACTTATCCATTACAAGCTCCTTTTTTGGTTTTCGCAACACAAAATCCAATCGAACAAGAAGGAACCTATCGTTTACCAGAAGCGCAATTGGATCGTTTTATGTTCAAGATTTATGTAAAATATCCTTCTCTTGAAAGTGAAATTGAATTGTTGAAAGAACAACAAGAACGCAAAAGTATTGACAAAGAATCGTTGGTAGAAAAAGTAATTTCTGGAAATGAAATCATCGAATTTCAGAACCGAATAAAATCTGTTTTCGTACACGAAGCGTTGATTACTTATATTGCGACTATCGTTCATCAAACAAGAATCGATCAAACATTGTATATGGGTGCTTCGCCACGTGCTTCTATTGCGATATTGGATGCTGCAAAATCAAATGCTGCAGTAAATGGACGTGATTTTGTGATTCCAGAAGATATCAAACAAATTGCACATACAATTTTAGGACATCGTGTTGTAATGGTTCCTGAAAAAGAAATGGAAGGTTTTACAACAGAACATATCATTCAGCAAATTATTGATCGTGTAGAAATTCCTCGTTAATGAAATTTTTCAAAAGCTTATTTCTTACTAATCGCTTTTTTTATGCGGGACTTTTTATTGCATTTTGTTATGTGATTGCATTCTTCCTACCTCCTATTTTCTGGATAGCAAAAATTGTCACTTTCCTATTTATTGTTAGCGTTATTATAGAAATTTTACTGATTTATATTCCTAAAAATTCAATTGAAATTATTCGAAATTATCCCGAACGATTTTCAAATGGTGATGATAATGATATGGAACTTTTTGTTACGAATCATTATCAGTTTTCTATAAATATGAGAATTATCGAAGAGTTTCCTCTACAGTTACAATTGAGAGATTTTCAGTTTTCAAAACGATTTAAAAGTGGTCAAAACACTAGATTTGATTTCAAGATTCGTCCAACTGAAAGAGGTGCTTATAAATTTGGAATGACAAACGTGTTTATTTCTGTTTTTGGATTGATTGAGAAAAAAGTAAAAATTAACGAACCAATTGCGATTGCATGTTATCCATCTTATTTACAACTCAAACAATTTCAATTATATTCAACTGCTCAAGTTCAGAATCAATTTGGAATGAAAAGAATTCGAAAAATTGGTACAAATACAGAATTCGAGAACATCAAAAACTATACAATTGGTGATGAATATCGCTTGATAAATTGGAAAGCTACAGCGAAAGCAAATCGATTGATGGTGAATCAATTTCAGGAAGAAAAATCTCAACCCGTTTATTCATTAATTGACTTAGGAAGAACAATGCGAATGCCGTTTGATGGTTTAAAACTGTTAGATTATTCAATCAATTCGAGTTTAGTTATTGCAAATATTTCGCTTCAAAAAAATGAAAAAGCAGGTTTAATTACTTTTAATAAAAGAATTCAAGATCATATTGTTGCAGATCGAAAAAATCATCAAATGCAATTGATTTTGGAAAAATTATATAATGTACAAACAGATTTTTTGGAAAGTGATTTTGGGCAATTATATGCTTATATCAAACGAAAATTAACGCAACGTTCGCTGCTATTTATTTATACTAATTTTGAAACAATTGATGGTTTAGAACGTCAATTACCTTATTTAAAATTAATTAAAAAGTCGCATGTTGTCGTCTTGATTTTATTCAAAAATTCAGAATTAAAAAAATTAAATCATCAGAAAGCAAAGACTACAACTGACATTTACGATCAAACAATTGCCGAAAAATTTAATTACGACAAAGAATTAATCATTAATCGTCTTCATCAATTCGGAATTTTAACCATTTATTGCGAACCAAAAGAATTATCTATTAACCTTATCAATAAATATTTAGAGATAAAAGCACGTGGTATATTTTAAAAAAAAGATTTTTTAACCAATTATTTTGAAAAAAAAGCACAGTTCTTGCTAATTATTGGTCAAATTAATCTTATTATCCATGAAAAAAATAATTCAGATCATTTGTTTATTTATAACAACAGGTCTTTTTGCGCAAACAAATTTTGTTGACAATACAATCTCTTCACCAAAACGTGTTATTCTTTTAGATGCAGGACATGGAGGTACAGATACTGGTGTAAAGCGTGATGAATTTCAAGAGAAAGATATCGCACTGAAAATTGCAACTATTATTCAAGAGAAAAATCCGTTTGATAATGTAGAATTTGTTTTATTACGCAAGGGCGATGAACAAATTATCAATACCAATCGTACGAAAATGATTAATGAAATCAAACCAGATTTAGTTTTGTCACTTCATGCAAATTACGATGTAAAGGACTCTAAGAAAGGAACAGAAATTCATCTATCTCCATTAAATCCGACTTATGAAGAATCAAAAAAACTTGGAGAAAAAATCGGAAAAAACATCAGCACTTTAGGTTTTGAAAATTTAGGAATAATAGAATCTAATGCAAAAATATTACGCGATTCGCAAGTGCCAATTATTATGATTGAAATTGGATATTTAACAAATAGTGATGACCGAAAAATCTTGACAAACGAAGATAATTATCTCAAAATAGCAGATAAAATTTTTGACGCTTTAAAGAATTAGTCATAAAAAAAATCTCAGAGTAAATACTCTGAGATTTTTTTATTTCGTATATATTTGATTATCTTCACGATAATGTAAAAAATAATCAATGAAAAAGAAATTATTTTACCTCGCAATTACAAGTTTGTTTTCAACTTCTGCTTTATTTGCACAAAGCTCAAAAACTTTTGTAATTGATGCTGGACATGGCGGACATGATGTTGGATCGAAAAATAATGTAATCAACGAAAGCGAATATTCGTTAGAATTGGCTCAGAAAATTCAAGATTTAGCAAAAAATAAAAACATTAATGTTGTCTTAACTCGAAATGGAAATGATTTCATGGATTTGCAATCTCGCGTTGATAAAATGAATGAATTAAATCCTGATTTAATTATTTCTTTGCATTTAAATAATGCTATGAATAAAGATTTGAAAGGTGCAGAAGTGTTTATCAAAAAAGATAATACAGATGAGCATACAGAAAAAATCGGGAATGAATTAGCACAATTAATCAGTATAAATTCAATAGAAAATAGAGGTTTGAAAAAAGCAAATTTCAAAATTTTAAGAGATTCTAAAGTCCCTACTTTTTTAATTGAATTAGGTTTTGTAAGTAACAAAGACGATGCTGAAACGCTGAATAGTAATTTATATAAAAATCAGTTAGCAGAAAAAATTGTAAACTATTTAGAAAATTATCAATCGATATAAAAAAGGACTTCAACTGAAGTCCTTTTCTGTTTTTATTTAAAAATTGTTTAATCACAATTACCTTCTATATCACAAGAAGCGCCATCTTGAGGTGCTGATAAGTGATCTTTTTCGTACGCTTGTGTCAATGCTGAAACAAAATATTCTACTGGCTGAGCACCAGAAAGAGCATATTTGCGATCAATCACAAAAAATGGAACTCCAGTAACACCAATATTACGTGCATCTAAAATATCCGAAGCAACTTCAAAAACATTTGCATCAGAATTTAGCATATCCAGAATTTCAGCTTTGTTCAAACCAATTTCTTCTCCCAATTCAGCTAAAACTTCATAATCAGCTACATTTTTACCTTCTGTAAAATAAGCTTTAAAAAGTATTTCTTCTGCTTCAGATCCTTTTCCATTCGCTTGCGCAAAATGAATCAATCGATGAGCATCTCCAGTATTTACAACTTTAGAATTTTGTTGTTGAAAATCAATTCCAACTGCTTTTCCCATTTCAGCTAACTGATTATTCATTGCCGAAACTTGTTCTTCCGAAATTCCTTTAGCTTGAATTAAATATTCATTTACGGAAGTAATTTCAGTTTTCGATAAATCAGGATTTAACTGAAAACTTTTCCATTCAACCTTTATTTTATCTTGGTAAGGGATTTGCTCTAAAGCTTGTTCAAAATGTTTTTTTCCGATATAACAGAACGGACACATTATATCCGACCAGATTTCAATTTTCATATGGAAATTTTTGGTGTAAAAGTTTGTAAAATTACGCTTTTTATTTGAATGGATTCGGTTATTTTTCGGCTAATTTTAGACTTGAATTTTATTAACAAAATATTGAAAAATAATCACGCTAAATTGAGTATAAAATTTGTTTAAGAAAAGGTTTAAATTACCTTTGCAGTGAACCAAGAAAGAAATGATTTGTTTCATTTTTATTCCAAAACAAATAACGAACAAACAATATGTCAACACACGTAGTAGTCGGTCTTCAATGGGGTGACGAGGGAAAAGGAAAAATCACAGATGTATTAGCTGAAAAATCTGATTATGTTGTACGTTACCAAGGTGGTAACAACGCTGGTCATACAGTATATGTAGGCGATGACAAATTTGTATTACACTTATTACCTTCTGGAGTTTTACAATGTAAAGGAAAATGTATTATTGCGAATGGTGTCGTAGTAAATCCTGAAGCATTTTTTGCAGAAATTGAAAAGTTAGAAGCAAGAGGCTTATCTACAGACCACGTATTTATATCGAGAAGAGCGCATATCATTATGCCTTATCACATTTTACTAGACGAATATCGTGAAGAATTTGCTGGAAAAGATCAAATTGGAACAACAAAACGCGGAATTGGACCTTGTTACGAAGATAAAGTAGCTCGTGTTGGTATTCGTGCAATTGATTTATTAAATCCAGAAATTTTAAAAGAAAAAATCAAAGAAAACTTAATTGTTAAAAATGCTTTATTCGAAAAATTATTCGAAAAAGATCCTTTAACTTTTGAAGAAATTTACGAAAAATATGTAGCTTACGGTGAGCGCTTAAAAGATCGTATTATTGATACTGAGTTAGAAATTAACCAAGCAATTGACGAAGGTAAAAACGTTTTATTCGAAGGTGCACAAGCTTTGATGTTAGACATCGATTTTGGTACATATCCATTCGTAACATCATCTTCTCCTACAACAGGTGGAGTTTGTGTTGGTGCTGGAGTTCCTCCAACAAAATTAAAAAATTTAATCGGAGTTTCTAAAGCATATTGTACACGTGTTGGTAACGGACCATTCCCTACAGAATTAGATAATGAATTAGGAGAAAAAATTCGTCAAGTTGGTCACGAATTTGGTGCTTCAACAGGACGTCCTCGTAGAACAGGATGGTTAGATTTAGTTGCTTTGAAACATGCTTGTATGATCAATGGAATTACACACTTAGTAATTACTAAATTAGATGTAATGTCTAATATTGACACCATAAAAGTTTGTACAGGATATAAAACAGAAGACGGAAAAATTATTGACTATTTTACTTCTTCTACAAACAAATTAGATTCTTACGAAGCACAATACGAAGATTTACCAGGATGGACAGAAGATATTACAAATGCTAAATCTTTTGATGAATTGCCTTTAACAGCGCAAGATTACATCCATTATATTGAGAAATACTTAGGAATCGAAGTTTATTTAGTTTCGGTTGGACCAGAGCGTTCTCAAAACATTATTAGAACAACTTTATTTTAATAAATTTATAGTATAGCCTGACTTTTTTGTTAGGCTATAACTTTATGAGATATTTTTATGAATGAAATTTTAGAACGATTAAAACAATTGAATTTAGGTATAGATTCTATCGTCCCGATAAAAGGTGGTGATATAAATGATGCTTTTCGATTAGAATCGTTTGATAAAAAATATTTTTTAAAGGTTAATTCCGCTAACAACTTTCCTAATCTTTTCAAAAAAGAAGCACGAGCTTTAGAAGCGATCAAAAAAACAAAAACATTCTCGGTTCCGAAAGTGGTAAATGTTGGCGAAGCTGGAAAAGATTTTCAATTTTTATTATTAGAATGGATAGAGTCTTCTACTCCAACTGTTGTAAATTGGGAAAACTTAGGAAGAAAGTTAGCAAAACTTCATCAAAATACAAACAAACAATTTGGTTTGTCAGAAGATAATTACATCGCAATTGTGGTACAACCAAATAGTTTTACAACAACTTGGAGTGAGTTTTATGCCAATAATCGCATTATTCCAATGATGAAATTGTTGCAAAACAAACAACTCATTACTTCGAAACAAATAAAATCTGCAGAAAACTTATGTAAACAATTGTCTTCTATTTTTCCAGAAGAAAAACCAGCATTAATACATGGTGATTTTTGGAATGGAAATATTTTAGCAAATTCAAAAGGCGAGTTTACAGTTATAGATCCTGCAATTTATTATGGTCATCGTGAAATGGATATTGCCATAGCAAAACTTTTTGGAGGATTTGACGATGTCTTTTTCGATGCTTATCACGAAAGTCATCCGCTTGAATCTAATTATGAAGAACGTTTGCCAATCGCGCAATTATTTCCCTTGTTAATTCATGCTTATCTTTTCGAAGGATATTACGTGAAAGATGTGCAAACCATTCTGAAAAAATTTTAAAAAACAAAACAAACAATACAATGAACAAGTATCAAAATCCTTTAGAATCAAGATATTGTAGCGACGAAATGCTATACATCTTCTCTCCTGAGAAAAAATTCACAACATGGAGACAACTTTGGATTGCTTTAGCAGAAATTGAAAAGGAACTTGGATTAGATATTACAGATGAACAAATTCAAGCGTTAAAAGACAATGCAACAAATATTGATTATGATGTTGCTGCAGCTTACGAAAAGAAATTTCGTCACGATGTTATGGCTCACGTACACGCTTACGGAGACGTTGCACCAAGTGCAAAAGCCATTATTCACTTAGGAGCAACTTCTGCTTTTGTTGGTGATAATACCGACTTGATTCAGATTCGTGATGGTTTTCAACATATCAAAGGACAATTAATCAATGTAATTGATGGTTTAGCAAAATTTGCACGTCAATACAAAGATTTACCGACGTTAGGATTTACACATTTTCAACCAGCACAATTAACAACAGTTGGTAAACGTGCTACACTTTGGTTACAATCTGTATTATTAGATTTAGAAGAATTAGAATTCAGAATAGATACTTTACGTTTTCGTGGTGTAAAAGGAACAACTGGAACAGCAGCTTCTTTCAAAGAATTATTTGACGGAGATTACCAAAAAGTAAAAACATTAGACAAAAAATTATCTGAACGTTTCGGATTCAACAATGTTTTTGCAGTTTCAGGACAAACTTACGATCGTAAAATTGATGCTCAAGCATTAGAATTATTATCAAACATTGCACAATCTGCTCATAAATTTACGAATGACTTACGTTTATTACAAAATTTAAAAGAGATTGAAGAACCTTTCGAAAAAAACCAAATTGGATCTTCTGCAATGGCATATAAACGCAATCCTATGCGTTCTGAACGTATCGCTTCATTAGCGAAGTACGTAATGTCTTTAGCAACTTCTCCTGCAATGGTTGCGTCTACTCAATGGTTCGAAAGAACATTGGATGATTCTGCCAACAAACGTTTAGCAGTACCACAAGCTTTTTTAGCGATTGATGCAATTTTAATCATTTGGAACAATATTTTAGATGGTTTAGTCGTTTATCCTAAAATCATCGAGAAACATATTGCTGAAGAATTACCATTTATGGCAACCGAATATATCATTATGGAAGGTGTTAAAAATGGTGGAGATCGTCAGGAATTACACGAAATCATCCGTACACATTCTATGGAAGCTGCAAGACAAGTGAAAATGGAAGGAAAATCAAACGATTTGATTGAGCGTATTATTGCTGATGAAAATGTAAAAATTGACAAAGAGAAATTAGTCGAATTATTAGATCCGAAAAACTTTACAGGATTTGCTTCTGAACAAACAGAAGAATTCTTAAAAGATTTAGTTGATCCAATTATCGAAGAAAATAAAGCACTTTTAGGCGCTCATACAGACCTGAAAGTGTAAACACGCTTAAGACAACACATGAAACGAAAAAAGACTTCCAAATTGGAAGTCTTTTTTTAATTTTATACCCTCAACATTACAAACTATGAAAAAATTTTTGCTTCTATTTTCTATCATTTGTTCATTTCATGCATTTGGACAAATAAAATTCGTTACGAACAAAGAATTTACGATTCAAGGAAAAGCATTTAATAACGTCCCTTTTTATCACAGAATTGACACAAATAAATACACCAATCTTCCCGAGAAAGTAAAAACACTTTTTTCAGCACCAGCAGGTTTATATGTTTCTTTCAAATCTAATACATCACAAATCAAATTGGATTGGACAACTCGTTCTACTTATTTGGGTGCTAATATGACTGGAATAATGGCTCGTGGATTAGATTTATATATCAAAGAAAATGGAAAGTGGATTTTTGCAGGTGCAGCTTTACCAAATCAGCAAAATATCAAAAGTGAATATGATATTGTCAAGAATTTATCAAAAACAGAAAAAGAATTTTTATTGTACTTACCTCTTTGGAATGAAATCACGGAGTTGAAAATTGGAATTGATCAAAATGCAAACTTTATCAATCAACCAATTTCATATAAAAAGAAAATTGTTGTGTATGGATCAAGCATCGTGCAAGGCGCTTCAGCAAGTCGACCAGGAATGAATTATCCTTCAATTTTAACTCGAAAAACAGGTTATGAATGGATTAATCTTGGTTTGAGTGGAAATGCAAAAATCGAAATTGAGTTAGCTGAAATGATCAAAGATATTCAAAATGTAGATGTATTTGTTTTGGATTGCGTACCCAATAGTACACCCGAAGAAATCAAAAACAGAACAATTCCATTTGTCAAATTATTACGAAAACATCATCCTAAAACTCCAATTTTAATGGTAGAAAGTTTGATTCGACCAATGAGTAAATTCGATTTAATTGCTCACGAAGATATGATGAGACAAAATCAAGCCTATCGCGCACAATACGAAGCCTTAGTAAAAGAAGGTGTAAAGGATTTGTATTTATTGAAAGGTGATCAATTAATCGGTTCGGATAACGAAGGTTCTACAGACGGAATTCATCCAAATGATTTAGGTTTTAGTCGTTTATCAGAAGCTATTGTGAAAAAAGTGAATGAAATTTTGAGTAAGAAATAGATAATTTTCAAAATATAATAAATAAAAATCTTAACTTAATCACTAATTATTAAATAATTACAACTAACCTATGAGATTAATTATTACCATCGTTATTCTATTTTTTTATTCATGTAAAAAGATGTATAATAATCCAGAAAATACAAGTCAAAATATAAATACGGAAATTTCAGAATCTGAAAATCATCCTAATGAAGTCATGAAAACAGATGACATTCTTTTTAATGGTAAACTTAAAAGATTTTTTACTAAAAAAGATTTTGAAAATGTTTTTGGTAAAGCTGATAGTATAAAGTTGATGTCAGAAGAAGCTCCTTGTACTTATATTTTTGAAAATAAAGATGGAAGTAAAGACATGAATGATAAATACTATTATAAAGATGGTTCTCGTTTTGAAAACACAAAAAATAAATTAGCAGTTGATGAATTTAGATTTTCAAAAAATAATTTCATCTTATATAAAGGAAAAAAATTATCCTCACAAACAACAATTACAGAACTTAAAAAACTATTTCCAAATTCAGTAAATAATATTGGTACAATAGATGTTTATAATGAAGGTAAGTTACAAGTAATTCAATTAAGAGAGGATGAGAATAATATTTCAGATGGACATATTAAAATTTTCATTAAAAATGGAAAATTATTTTACATGCATTGGTGGTTTCCTTGTTAAAATATTAGACATGTAATAAATGATTAAATTCTTTTTGAATAATAATTAGTATTTTATACCAACTCTTCTCAGAATAAATCCTAATAACCAAATAGGACCAACCAACAGAAATTGCAAATCTTTCAGAAAACTTGGTTTCTTCCCTTCTATTTTATGACCAATAAATTGTAAAATCCATGTAATGATGAAAACTACTAAATAGATAATCCATGATTTTGAACCAAATGCTAAATTACATCGTGAGATAAAAAATTCCATAAAAAGCATTACAAAAATCATGATAATACCAACTACAAACGATAGTCTGAAATAAAATATTGAGACCAATACTATAGCTATTATTGAAGCTATACTAATGTAACCAAAAGCTGGAATATAAAAATGTGGCGTTGGGAAATAAGAAACAAAACCAAGAATCGTCCAAAAAATTAATGGCACGACACTATCCCATCAAGTGTGTAAGTAGAAAAGTTAGGGCTTAGATTTTATAATCTGAGCCTATTTTCAAAAATAAGCATAAATTGGTTTAAAACAATTCCCCAATTATGGATTGGCATAGTCCATTTTTTAGTGGACTCTTTGAGTGCCAGATAAACAGACTTTAAGACAGCATCATCGGTAGGAAATGACATTTTATTTTTAGTGTATTTTCTAATTTTTCCGTTTAGATTTTCAATTAAATTAGTGGTGTAAATGATTTTACGGATTTCTAGCGGAAATTCAAAAAATACGGTTAATTCATCCCAATTATTTCTCCAGGATTGAATGGCGTACAAATATTTACTTTCCCATTTTGTTGCAAAATCGTCCAAAGCAGCTTTTGCGGCGTCTTTGTTGGGTGCTGTATAAATGTGTTTCATATCGGCAGAAAACTCTTTTCTGTCTTTCCAAACCACATATTTGCAAGCGTTTCTAATCTGATGAACTACACAAATTTGAGTTTGCGATTCTGGAAAAACAGAGCGAATAGTCTGGGTAAATCCGTTCAAATTATCGGTTGCTGTAATGAGAATATCTTCAACACCACGAGCTTTTAAATCGGTCAAAACACTCATCCAAAAACTGGAACTCTCATTCTTTCCAAGCCACATGCCTAACACTTCTTTTCTTCCCTCTCGGTTTAAACCAACGGCTAAATAAATGGTTTTATTGATGACTTTTGAATTTTCTCGAACTTTAAAAACAATTCCATCCATCCAAACAATCAAGTATAAATCGTCTAACGGTCGGTTTTGCCAAGCAACAACTTCACTAGCAACAGCGTTAGTAATTCGTGATATTGTTGATGTTGAAATATCAAAATCGTACATCTCGCGAATCTGTTCTTCGATGTCCGAAACACTCATTCCTTTGGCATAAAATGAAATAATAATATTTTCTAAACCATCGATAATATTGTGTCTTTTAGGAACTAAAGCAGGTTCAAAACTGCCTTTTCTATCACGAGGAACCTTAATTTCTGATTCACCAAAAGCGGATTTTATTTTCTTGGAGTCATGTCCGTTTCGATAATTTCCATCTTTGCTTCTGGCATGTTTTTCATTGTCTAGATGACTATCTAGTTCAGCATCCAACATATGTTCAACTGCTTTCTTGTGCAGCTCCTTGAAGAAAGATGTTAAATCCTCTCCATTCTTAAAGGACTTGTAAAAATCCTTACTGTTTAATAAATCTTCTTTGTCGATCATAACTATGTAACGTTTAAAAATAATAAAAAGTTATCTCCGAAAAATTATTTGAGCTGTAAGGCTCATAATTTTTCAGAATAACTTTTCTTCTTACACAGTTTGTGTGATACTACCAATGGCACACAAATCCAATGAATCAATTTGTTTGTAGCATTTTTATGACTTTCTCCATATTCATCAAAAAGTTGTTCTATTTTTCTCATATTGGTTGATTTTAGATTAAATATAGGTTGATTTTGCTTTATCATTAAACTTTAAATCAGAAATAATAGCTGTAAATTTGATTTATGACATTTTAAACTAAACACCTTTCTCTTTCTCAAATGAAAAAGCCAAAACTTGTTTATATTGAAAACTTATTGATGCCTATTACGGCAACACAAAAAAGACTTGAGGATATCAAGATTGCATTACTTACTGAAAAATCAAATTTAGACATTAATGGTTATTTTCTAATGCTTGTTTCTTATGTAGAGTCAATGCAAAAAGAAATAATTAAACATTATTTAAAGTATCAACCTGAAAAAATAACAGACAAGAATATAGAAGTAGATAAATCTATTTTAAGCGAAAATGATGATTTTACTCTTGTAGAGCATATAATATCAAATTACATTGATAACATTCCATATTGGAAATTATCTAAACTGTTTTATGAAGTATTAAAAATAGATAAACCTTCTAATCAAAATATAATTGAAGAAATAAAAAAAAGAAGAAATGAATTAATCCACAATAATTTAAAAATTGATTTTAAACATAAAAGAATTCATTCAGATTATATTACCAAACAATATTTAATAGAATCTATTAAGTATTATGAAGAAAATATCCAAGAAATAAAATTAAATATTAGGAATAGATATTCATATCTCACTAGAATTAAATTACTGAAAGAATTATGGAGTTATTCATTTTCAACACCATTATGTAGTAATTTTGAAGAATTTTGGTATTTGAATTATGAAAAAGATAGTATTGAAGGATATAAAAATCCTAAACAAGAATTAAGTTTATCTCAAAGTGAAACCTTCCTATTACAAATATGGAGGAGTCAGGTGACTCAATACAAAGTTGATTTTTTTAATATGTCATCACTTGATAAACATTCTCAATATTGTTTATATACATTTCTGAAAATCTCTAATGATATATTTCTTTACATTTAAAAAACATTACATAATATTTCCACTACAAAAAATGATTATATCAGAAAGCCAACTTGAAAAAGTTGGCTTTCTGATATACTTTAGATTAACGACTCGCGAAAAGAAACACGAAGTGTTGATCTATTATTTTTTAAATTATATTAAGCTTGCATCACAAAAATAGCAGGACGTTTATGAAAATCATACTTCTCATTTTTCCATTCTTTAATAGATAATGTTCGGATATCTTCGTCCTCTAATGTAATATGACACGCGACACAAATCTTAGTTTCGGCACGAAGAATCTTCGTTAAATCGTCTACCATTTGATTGTTACGATAAGGCGTTTCCATAAAAATTTGAGCAATTCCAGTCTTCGAACTTTCAGCTTCTAAATGTGCTAATTTCTTTTTACGTTCGGTCTTATCGATTGGTAAATAACCGTGAAAAGCAAAGTTTTGACCATTCATTCCAGAAGCCATTAACGCCAATAAAATAGAAGAAGGACCAACCAAAGGCACAACTTGTATACGCTTTTGTTGTGCCACTTTTACCAACTGCGCACCTGGATCAGCAACAGCAGGCAAACCTGCTTCGGAGATAATACCCAAAGAAATTCCTTTGTCTAATAATTTAATCAAATCGAACAGCTCTTCTGGTTCTGTATCTTTATTTAGGATATAAATATCTAAATCAGCTTGTGCTTTTTCTGGACAAACTTGTTTGATAAATTTTCGAGCAGATTTCTCATTTTCAACCACAAAAGTAGTTAACGAACGAATAATATCAAGATTGTATAAAGGCAATACTCTACTGTGTTCGCTTTCACCTAATAGTGAAGGAATCAAATAAACTTTAGCCGTATTCATAATTATTTTTTAAAGATTGTATTTTTTGATGATTCCATCTGTGGCTTCATCTAATAGTTGGTAAACATGCTCGAAAGCTTCTTCACCATCGTAGTAAGGATCTGGTACATTGTGAGCAAGACCTGTTCCTTCTTTTAGAATTAATTTTACTTTTTGTCGCTCTTCTTCAGTTTTTGCAAATTCTTGCAAATCGATAGAATTTTGTTTATCCATCGCAAAAATCAAATCAAATTCTTCGAAAAAAATTGGATTGAAATGCATTGCACGTTGATCAGAAATATCAACTCCATATTTTTTAGCAACTGCTACAGAACGTCTATCAGGCTGTTCACCAACATGCCAATCACCAGTTCCAGCAGAATCTACCAAATGATTGTCACCAACCTTTGCTTGTAAAATACCTTCTGCCAACGGAGAACGACAAATATTACCCAAACAAACCATCAAAATTTTCATTGAAAAAGTATTTATAGATTAATCTGCAATTTTACGCGAAATATCTTCGATATAACCACGGAATTGCTTATCTGTTTCTTGTAAATTTTTCACAGTTTTACATGCATGTAAAACAGTTGCGTGGTCACGTTTACCGATTTGTGTACCAATACTTGCCAAAGACGCTTTTGTATATTGTTTCGCAAAATACATCGCCAATTGACGAGCTTGTACAACATCTCGTTTACGTGTTTTAGATTGGATATCTTCCATCTTTACTTTAAAATATTCGCAAACTGTTTTTTGAATATAATCAATCGAAATTTCTTTACGAGCAGTTTGTACTAATTTTGATAAAGTTCGCGCTGTTAAATCTAACGTAATCTCACGTTTATTCAATGTTGCTTGTGCAATTATAGAATTTAATGAACCTTCTAGTTCACGAACATTTGTATCAATATTTTGAGCAATATAATCCATCACTTCATCAGGAAATTCGATTCCGTCATTTTCTAATTTTTGTTTCAAAATAGAAAGACGCGTATTATAATCAGGATTTTGCAAATCTGCTGATAATCCCCATTTAAAACGAGAGATCAAACGATCTTCCATGTCTTGGATATCTGCTGGAGATTTATCCGAAGTCAAAATAATCTGATTTCCTCTTTGATGTAAATGGTTAAATATATGAAAGAAAACCTCTTGAGTCTTTGTTTTTCCAGATAAAAACTGAATATCATCCATTATCAAAACATCAATCATTTGATAAAAGTGAATAAAATCATTTTGATTATTATTTTTTACAGCTTCAATAAATTGTTGAGTAAATTTCTCTGTAGAAACATACAAAACGGTTTTCTCTGGATGTAAATCTTTTACTTCTAAGCCTATTGCGTGTACCAAGTGAGTTTTACCCAATCCTACTCCTCCATAAATGAAAAGTGGATTGAACGATGTTCCTCCTGGACGTTTGGCAATCGCACGACCGGCAGCACGAGCTAATCGATTTGATTCTCCTTCTATAAAATTACCAAATGTATAATTGTGATTTAACTGTGAATCAATTTTTAATTTTTGTAAACCAGGAATGATAAAAGGATTCATCATTTTACCAGCTTGCAAATTAAGCGGTGCTTCAACCTCTTGTGGGCGAGGTTTTTCTTTGTTCGAACTTGGAATACGAACAGTAAATGGTTCACGTCCTTGCGACTTTTGATCCATCAAAATACTATATACTAATTTCGCATCAGAACCAAGCTCTTTTTGTAAGGCACTTTTTAAAATTTTGATATAATGTTCCTCTAACCATTCGTAAAAAAATTTACTTGGTACCTGTATTGTTAAAACATTATTATTTAGTTTGCCCGGACGTATCGGAACAAACCAAGTATTGAATGCATCTTCCGCAATGTTGTCCTTGATAAAAGACAAGCATTTTTCCCACAC